>NZ_JBMHMD010000001.1:0-2652500 GCF_049179115.1 Solwaraspora sp. WMMB762 | reverse complement strand
TCGCTGACTCTTTCGGGGGTTGGTGCAGGTGTGTGGATGGGTAGGGGAGCGTCGTGCCGGGGGTGAAGCAGCGGGGTGACCTAGCTGTGGACGCGGCACGAGTGAGAATGCAGGCATGAGTAGCGAAAGAAGGGTGAGAAACCCTTCCGCCGGATGACCAAGGGTTCCAGGGCCAGGCTAATCCGCCCTGGGTGAGTCGGGACCTAAGGCGAGGCCGAGAGGCGTAGTCGATGGACAACGGGTTGATATTCCCGTACCCGCGAAGGAGCGCCCATGATGAACCTCGTTGTGCTAACTGCCCGAACTTGGTGAGGTTTTCGGACTGATCTGAGGGAGCGCGGGAACCTGGCGGGTAGTAGTCAAGCGATGGGGTGACGCAGGAAGGTAGCTGATCCCGGCCGGTGGTTGTGCCGGGGTAAGCGTGTAGGCTGCATCATAGGTAAATCCGTGGTGCGTGAGGCTGAGACGTGATGCCGAGCCGATTCAGGTGAAGTCAGTGATCCTATGCTGCCGAGAAAAGCCTCTAGCGAGCTTCTAGCGGCCCGTACCCTAAACCGACACAGGTGGTCAGGTAGAGAATACCGAGGCGATCGGGCGAACTGTGGTTAAGGAACTCGGCAAATTGCCCCCGTAACTTAGGGAGAAGGGGGGCCGGAGACGTGAAGCCCCTTGCGGGTGGAGCGTTGTATGGCCGCAGAGACCAGGGGAAAGCGACTGTTTACTAAAAACACAGGTCCATGCGAAGAAGTAATTCGATGTATATGGACTGACGCCTGCCCGGTGCTGGAACGTTAAGGGGACCGGTTAGCTCTTCGGGGCGAAGCTGAGAACTTAAGCGCCAGTAAACGGCGGTGGTAACTATAACCATCCTAAGGTAGCGAAATTCCTTGTCGGGTAAGTTCCGACCTGCACGAATGGCGTAACGACTTTCCTACTGTCTCAACCACAGGCCCGGCGAAATTGCATTACGAGTAAAGATGCTCGTTACGCGCGGCAGGACGGAAAGACCCCGGGACCTTTACTATAGCTTGACATTGGTACTCGAATTAGCTTGTGTAGGATAGGTGGGAGACTGTGAAGCTGGTACGCCAGTATCGGTGGAGTCGTTGTTGAAATACCACTCTGGTTGATTTGGGTTTCTAACTTCGGACCGTGATCCGGTTCAGGGACAGTGTCTGGTGGGTAGTTTAACTGGGGCGGTTGCCTCCTAAAGGGTAACGGAGGCGCCCAAAGGTTCCCTCATCCTGGTTGGCAATCAGGTGTTGAGTGTAAGTGCACAAGGGAGCTTGACTGTGAGACTGACAGGTCGAGCAGGGACGAAAGTCGGGACTAGTGATCCGGCACTTGCGTGTGGAAGCGGTGTCGCTCAACGGATAAAAGGTACCCCGGGGATAACAGGCTGATCTTCCCCAAGAGTCCATATCGACGGGATGGTTTGGCACCTCGATGTCGGCTCGTCGCATCCTGGGGCTGTAGCAGGTCCCAAGGGTTGGGCTGTTCGCCCATTAAAGCGGTACGCGAGCTGGGTTTAGAACGTCGTGAGACAGTTCGGTCCCTATCCGCCGCGCGCGTAGGATACTTGAGAAGGGCTGTCCCTAGTACGAGAGGACCGGGACGGACGAACCTCTGGTGTGCCAGTTGTCCCGCCAGGGGCACGGCTGGTTGGCTACGTTCGGAAGGGATAACCGCTGAAAGCATCTAAGCGGGAAGCTCGCTTCAAGATGAGGTGTCCCACCCATTTTGTGGGGTAAGGCTCCCAGTAGATGACTGGGTTGATAGGCCGGAGATGTAAGCCAGGTAACTGGTTCAGTTGACCGGTACTAATAGGCCGAGGACTTGACTTCGAAGATGTACGCGTCCACTGTGTGATTCTGGGCAAACGGACACCGTGTTGTGTTTGGTTTGTTGTTAGGGTTACGGCGGTTATGGCGGAGGGGAAACGCCCGGTTACATTCCGAACCCGGTAGCTAAGCTCTCCAGCGCCGATGGTACTGCACTCGTGAGGGTGTGGGAGAGTAGGTCACCGCCGGACATCTTTACTTGTGGGCCACCCGTACGGGTGGCCCACAAGTGTTTTCCAGGGAAAATCCCTCGGAAGACCGCCCTGTACAACGAACCCGTGCCGACCGTGCAGAGGACCGTTTGTACGGACGTCAGTCCCGCTGCTGAAGGTCCATCCGCAGGTCCGCGAGCAGCGCGGCCGACTCGCCGACGGTACGCCCCGGGAACAGCGCCACCGCGATGCTCCCGTGGTCCGCCCACCCGCAGACCGGCATCTCCTGGTCACCGGTAGGCGTGCTACCACACTTCATCACCCCGCCGTACGTCCCGGCCGGCACCTGGTGGACGCCGGTCACCGAACCCTCCTCATCACCGACGATCTCCAGCAGCGCGTCCAGGTCGTGCTCGGGTGACCAGAGCAGAGCGGTGCCACCGAAGACCAGAACGCTGCGGTCCGCCGCCGACGGATCCCGGTAGACGGCAGCCGTGCTCTGGTCCAGGTCGATTCCGGCGGCAAAGGCGCTGTGCAGGTAGTCGGCCGTACTCCTGGCCTGTTCCCCGTCGTCGCGGACCAGCCCGGCCGCCTCGTCCGGGGCGCTCAGGCTGGCATCCTTCTGCGCGACGATGCGCAAGCCGGTCGAACCGAGCAGACCGACGCCCAGCACACCGAGCGCGGCGAGCGAGCCGATGACGACGACGCGCCGGCCGCGCCCGGCCCGGACACCTCGGCCGCGGCCCTCTCCGTCGCCCGGGGTCGGCTGGGCGTCCGGGGTCACGTCGACCGGTTCCTGACGGTCGACCGGTCCCTGGTGAGCCGACCGTCGTCCGCCGAATGTGTCGTCGACCATGCCCGACACCGTACGTCACCGACTCCGCCGAGCGGTGGGTGCCGCCCGTCGGCCCCGTCAAGCGGCCCGAGACAGCTGGCCTGCCACAGTCGGTCTGCCGCGGTCGGGCCTGCGTGAATCCGGGTGCGGGGGCTCCGTAAACTCGATGGGTGACCGAGACTCCGCAACCCCAACACGACGCAGCCCCTATGTTGCCGGCCCAGTACGCTCCGGGTGAGGTCGAACAGCGGCGGTACGAGTGGTGGGTAGCCGAAGGTTACTTCCGGGCCGACGCGGGCAGCGGGAAGCCGCCGTTCACCATCGTGGTGCCGCCGCCGAACGTCACGGGGTCGCTGCACGTCGGGCACGCACTCGACCACTCGATCCAGGACACACTGATCCGACGCAAGCGGATGCAGGGCTTCGAGGCGCTCTGGTTGCCCGGCATGGACCATGCCGGGATCGCCACCCAGAACGTCGTGGAGCGACAACTCGCCGCCGAAGGGCTGTCCCGGCACGACCTTGGCCGGGAACAGTTCATCGACCGGGTCTGGCAGTGGAAAGCCGAGTCGGGCGGCACCATCCTCGGACAGATGCGCCGTCTGGGTGACTCGGTCGACTGGGACCGGGAACGTTTCACGATGGACGAGGGCCTGTCCCGGGCGGTGCAGACCATCTTCAAGCGTCTCTACGACGACGAGCTGATCTATCGCGCCGAGCGCATCATCAACTGGTGCCCGCGGTGCCGAACCGCCCTGTCCGACATCGAGGTGGAACACAGCGACGACGACGGCGAGCTGGTTTCCATCCGGTACGGCGAGGGCGACGCGTCGATCGTGGTGGCCACCACCCGGGTCGAGACGATGCTGGGCGACACCGCGGTGGCGGTGCACCCGGACGACGACCGCTACCGGCATCTCATCGGCGCCGAGGTTGAGCTGCCGTTGACCGGTCGGCGGATCCCGATCGTCGCGGACGCGCACGTCGATCCGACGTTCGGCACGGGCGCGGTGAAGGTGACCCCGGCGCACGACCCCAACGACTTCGAGATCGGCCAACGGCACGGGCTGCCGAGCCTGACCATCCTTGACGAGCGGGCGGTGGTCACGGCGGCCGGACCGTTCGAAGGACTGGACCGGTTCGAGGCGCGGCCGGCGATCGTCGCGGCGTTGCGGGCCGAGGGGCGTGTGGTGGCCGAGAAGCGGCCGTACGTGCACGCGGTCGGTCACTGTTCGCGGTGCCGGACCACGGTCGAGCCGCGGCTGTCGTTGCAGTGGTTCGTTCGGACCGGCCCGCTGGCGAAGGCCGCTGGGGACGCGGTGCGTGACGGTCGGACCCGGGTGGAGCCGCCGGAGCTGGCCGCACGCTACTTCGCGTGGGTCGACAACATGCACGATTGGTGCATCTCCCGGCAGCTGTGGTGGGGGCACCGGATCCCGGTCTGGTACGGCCCGGGCGGCGAGGTCGTCTGCGTCGGACCCGACGAGCAGCCGCCGGCCGGTGCCGGCTGGCGGCAGGACGAGGACGTCCTCGACACCTGGTTCTCCAGCGCGCTGTGGCCGTTCTCCACGCTCGGCTGGCCGGACCAGACCGACGACCTGCGGACCTTCTATCCGACCAGCGTGCTGGTGACCGGCTACGACATCCTGTTCTTCTGGGTGGCCCGGATGATGATGTTCGGGCTGTACGCGATGGAGGGCCGGCAGCCGTTCGACGTGGTGGCCCTGCACGGCATGGTCCGGGACCAGTTCGGCAAGAAGATGTCCAAGTCGTACGGCAACGTCGTCGACCCGCTCGACTGGATCGACCGGTTCGGCGCCGACGCCACACGGTTCACTCTGGTCCGGGGCGCCAACCCGGGCGCCGACGTGCCGGTCAGCGAAGAGTGGTGCCAGGGTTCCCGCAACTTCTGCAACAAACTGTGGAATGCCACCCGGTTCGCGCTGCTCAACGGCGCGCACCTGACCGGCGACCTGCCCGACCCGGCGGATCTGGGCATGACCGACCGGTGGATCATGTCCCGGCTGCAGGAGGTGACGGCCCAGGTCGACCAGCAGTTCGAGGCGTTCGAGCTGGCCAAGGCGTGTGACACGCTCTACCACTTCGCCTGGGACGACGTCTGCGACTGGTATCTGGAGCTGAGCAAGCCGGTGCTGGGCGCCGGCGGGGAGGCCGCCGACCGGACCCGCCGGGTGCTCGGCCACGTGCTCGACCAGCTGCTGCGGCTGCTCCACCCGGTCACTCCGTTCGTCACCGACGAGTTGTGGTCGGCGCTGGCCGGGTCGGGCCAGCCGGCGGCCGGCAGCCTGATGGTGGCTTCCTGGCCGGTCGCCGACCCGGCGTGGCACGACCCGGCGGCGGAGGCGGAGCTGGCCGTGGTGCAGCGGGTGGTCACCGAGGTCCGCCGGTTCCGGTCGGACCAGGGGCTGCGGCCGACCCAGCGGGTCAGCGCCCGGCTGACCGGTCTGGCCGACGCGGGCGTCGGCGGGCACGAGCCGCTGATCCGGTCGCTGACCCGGCTGGACGAGCCGGCCGTCGAGTTCTCGGCCACCGCGAAGCTCGCCGTGACCACACAGGTCGGTGTCGAGTTCGACACCCGCGGTTCGATCGACGTGGCGGCCGAGCGCGCCCGGTTGACCAAGGACCGGGCGGCGGCCGAGCGGGAAGCCGAGCAGTGCCGGGCCAAGCTGGGCAACAGCGCGTTCGTCGACAAGGCACCGGCCCCGGTGGTGGACAAGATCCGTACCCGGTTGACGGCGGCCGAGGCGGAGCTGGCCCGCATCGCCGGAGCGCTCGCCGCGCTGCCGGCTGCCGACGGTGAGCAGTCGTGACGGTACGGCGACCCGGGACCGGACGACCCGGGGCCACCGGCGGTGCGAGGCAGCGGCCGGGTGGCGAGTTCGCGCGGGTCGAGCAGGAGCTCGCCGACCGGGGCTTCACCCGGATGGTGTTCGACCTGGACCGGATCGGCCAGCTGTTGGACCTGCTGGGTAGTCCGCAGCGCGCGTACCCGTCGATCCACTTGACCGGGACCAACGGCAAAACCTCGACCGCCCGGATGATCGACTCGCTGCTGCGGGCCTTCGGGCTGCACACCGGCCGATACACCAGCCCGCATCTGGAGACGGTGCGGGAGCGGATCAGCCTGGACGGTGAGCCGGTCAGCGAGGAACGGTTCGCCGCCGTGTACCGGGAGGTCGCGCCGTTGGCCGAGCTGGTCGACAAGCAGGCGGCGGAGCCGTTGACGTACTTCGACATGACGACCGCGTTGGCGTTCGCGACGTTCGCCGACGCCCCGGTCGACGTGGCGGTGGTGGAGGTCGGGCTGGGCGGTGCCGAGGACGCCACCAACGTGTTGTCCGCCGGTGTCTGCGTGATCACTCCGATTGGTCTGGATCACACCGAGTGGCTGGGCGACACCCTCACCGACATTGCCTGGGCCAAGGCCGGCATCGTGCACGCCGGGTCGACGGTGGTCACTGCGGTGCAGCCGGAGGAGGCGGCCGGGCCGATCCTGGACCGGTGCGCCGAGGTGGGTGCCACCATCGCCCGGGAGGGCGGCGAGTTCGGCGTGGTCCACCGCGCGGTCGCGGTCGGCGGGCAGATGCTCACGTTGCAGGGGCTCGGCGGCCGCTACGACGAGGTGTTCCTGCCGCTGCACGGGGCGCATCAGGCGCAGAACGCGGCGTTGGCGCTGGCGGCGGTGGAGGCGTTCCTCGGTGCCGGCCCGGATCGGACGTTGGATGCCGAGCCGGTCCGGCAGGGCTTCGCCGGGGTGTCGTCACCGGGCCGGCTGGAGCGGGTACGCAGCGCGCCGACGATCCTGCTCGACGGTGCCCACAACCCGCACGGGATGGCGGCCACGGTCGCCGCGGTGCAGGAGGAGTTCGCGTTCCGGCGGCTCGTGGTGGTACTCGCCGTGCTGGCCGACAAGGACGCCGAGGCGCTGCTGGATCTGCTGGAGCCGGTGGCGGACGCGCTGGTGGTGACCGGCAACACGTCGCCGCGGGCGATGCCGGTCGGTCAGTTGGCCGGCCTCGCGGTCGAGGCGTTCGGCGTGGACCGGGTACGGGTGACCCAGCAGATGCCGGACGCGATCGAAGCGGCGGTGGAGCTGGCCGAGGCCGACCTCGACGGGGAGCTCAGCGGGGTGGGGGTCCTGATCACCGGATCGGTGGTGACGGTGGCCGACGCACGCCGGCTGCTGACCCGGTGAGCGACGGTCCGGTGAGCGACGACCCGGTGAGCGACGACCCGGTGAGCGACGACCCGGCCGGACCGCCGCCGCGTCGGTCCGGGTTGCGCAACCCGCCGGCCGCCGCGCGCGGGCTCGGCGCGGCGACCCTCGGCCTGGAGGCGTTGGTGCTCGTGCTGGCGATCCAGCCGATCCGGATGCTGGGCGACGGGTCCGGCCCGGCGGCTATGGTGGCCAGCGCCGTGCTCGCCGTCGGCGCGGTGACGCTCGCCGGCCTGCTGCGCCGCGGCTGGGCCTGGTACGCCGGCACGGTGCTGCAGGGGCTGGTCCTGCTCGCCGGCCTGCTGCACTGGTCACTGCTGGTGGTGGGGGTGCTGTTCGGCGTCGTCTGGGCGTACGTGTGGCACGTCCGGCGGGTCATTCTCAGCTGACCACAACTGGCGCTGAGGTCACTGCGGTGCGTCGGCGTCGGTCGCGGGCTGGTCACGGTCACGCCACTCGATGATGGCGATACCGTGGCCGTCCGGGTCGCGGAAAGCAGCCGCCCACAGCTCCAGCCGGGCACCACGGTTGACCGCCCGGGGCGCGTAGGTGAACCGCACCCCTTTGGCCTTGAGTTCGTCGTGCATCCGTTGCAGGCCGTCGACTTCGAGGTTGAGGTGCATGAGCCGCCGGTTGACCGGGGCGACCTCGGGCACCGACCGCAGCACCAGGCGGGTCTGCCCGGAGGCGAGCACCGCGTTGCCGTCCCCGCCGTCGATCTCGAAGAAGCCGAGCATGTCGCGGTAGAACCCGACCGACCGGTCGAGGTCCGCGACGAGCAGGGTCAGCCCGACGCCGTGGATCGGCCCGTGGTCGTCGGGTTCGTCGGCCAGGGTGTCGGGGCCGGTCACCGGGCCCGCGGCGGCCAGGTCGGCGAGCGGGCCGTCCGGGTCGGTCACCGACCCACCGTCGGGGTCGTCTGCGTCCTGGTCGGGCTGGTCGGCCAGCGCCGTCCCGGTGGCGGTCGGCGACTCGGCGCGGGCCTCGGCGGCGGCCCGGCCCCGGTCCGCTCCGGCGGTGACCGTGCCGGCCTCCGGCTCGGCGGGTGGGGAGTACGGCCGTGGCCGGGCACGGCGCGGCAGCGGCACCGGCTGCGGGTCCACCACGGTGCCGTCCACCACCTTGTGGCCCCCCGGTGACTGGCTCACCACGACAGGGTCGCCGACCTTGCCGGGGTCCTTGCCGGGGTTGCCGGCCCGGCCCGGATCCGCCGGCTCGGACTGTTCGATGTCGGGGTCGAACCCCGGGGTGGCGAAGTCCGGCCGGGGATTTTCCGCCGGGTCGCGTCGACGCTGACGCGGATCGTCGGCCGGCCCGGCGGGCTCGGCCAGATCGTCGTCGCGCAGCCCCGTGCCGAGATCGGCGGTCTGGGCGGTGTCCGGGTCGAGGAACAGGTCGTCGGAGCGTCGCCGCGCCCACGGCGGCTCCTCATCCACGTCGAGCAGGTCGTCGTCGAGGGTGCTGAAGTCGGGCTCGTCGAACTCCGGCGGCAGGTCGGCCCGCTCCGCGGCGGCTTCAGCGTGGGTCAGCACGTCGTCCCAGATGATCCGTACGTGGCGTTGGTCGTCGATGGCGACCATGATCGGCAGCGTGGCGCCAGGGTCGGGCCACTTCGCCACCGGCACCCGGGGGTCGCGGACCTTGACCGACCGGGGCGGTACGCCCGGCGCGTCCACCAGAATCTGCAGTTCGCAGCGGCCGTAGGTGGAGGAGGCCGGTGGTTCGGAAACGCTGCGGACGTGGGCGATGCCGGCCACCCAGGCGCGCTCGGTGCCGGGGAACGCGGTGATCAGCACCAGGCTGACCGCGAGCACCAGCAGTGCCACGCCCAGCGCGGCGATGGCCCAGCTGGTCATGCCGGCGCCGAAGAGGATGATGAACGTGGCGAAAGTGCCCAGCACCGTCGCGATGAGCTTGCGGGCGGTGGAAACCGATCGATGGCCGTTCGCCACAGTAGACCTCCCTGCGTCAAGGCCAGGCTAGGCCGGGCCCGGCGAGGATGGAAGAGCCGCGACCGGTGGCGTCGGTAGCCGCCGGTCCTCGTCCGTCCCCTGGCCCTCCATCATGACGCGCGGGGCGGCGTGGACCCACTAGGCTGGCAGCGCCAGTCCGTACCGAATCGCTCCGCAGGGGAGCGGTGCCGGTCCGTCGATAAGGAGCCAGCGTGTCCAGCCCCACCGATGTCGAACGTACCCTCGTGTTGATCAAGCCGGACGCGGTCCGGCGCGGCTTGGTCGGCGAGATCCTCGGCCGGTTCGAGCGTAAGGGACTGCACCTGGTCACCCTGCAGTCGCGCCGGATGGACGAGGAGCTGGCCGGCGCTCACTACGCCGACCATGTGGACAAGCCGTTCTACCCGCCGCTGAAGGAGTTCATGACCAGCGGGCCGCTGGTCGCCCTGGTGCTCGCCGGTGACCAGGCGATCGAGGTGGTGCGTGCGCTGATCGGCACCACCGACGGACGCAAGGCGGCAGCCGGCACCATTCGCGGCGACCTGGCGCTGTCCAACCGGGAGAACCTGGTGCACGCCTCGGACTCCCCGGAGAGCGCGGCCCGCGAGATCAAGCTCTGGTTCCCCGACCTGGGCTGATCCCGGTCGATCCGCCGCGGGTTATCGGCCGGTTCGTGTGCTGGTCACCTGATCCGGTGGATCTCGCCATATTCCATCGATAGACCTCTTGGGAACGCCTGACGTGCCTTCCCGGGAGGATTTCGATGAACCCATTCGACCGCCGTACCCTGCTGCGGGCCGGACTGGCCGGCGGTGCCGGGCTCGCCGGCGGCGCGCTGCTCGGTGGAGCCGGTGCGGCCGCTGGCGCGGACCTCGCGGCCGGCCGGCCCATCACACCGGCCTGGCACCCCACCGGCCGGCCGGTGCTCACCCACGGCGTGCAGAGCGGCGTGGTCGGCCCCGGCGAGGCCGTCGTCTGGACCCGCGCCGACCGCGTCGGCCGGCTGATCGTCGAGGTCGGCCGCCGGCCCGACCTGCGCGACGCCCGACGGGTGCGCGGCCCGGTGCTCGACGGCCGGGGCGACTTCACCGGCAAGGTGCGGCTGCGTGGCCTGCCCGCCGGCGAGCGGCTGCACTACCGAGTGCGGGTGGAGGGCCTGCACCGTCCCGGCCTGGTCAGTGAGCCGTTGACCGGTTCGCTGCGCACCGCACCCCGCGCCGGTGGCCACCACGAACCCCACCGGGGCCGGCCGGGCGGCGGAACCGGCGGGCGGGTCGACGACGTGCGGTTCGTCTGGACCGGGGACATCGCCGGTCAGGGCTGGGGGATCAGCGACGACTTCGGCGGGATGCGGATCTTCGAGGCGATGCGGCGTGGCCGGCCGGACTTCTTCCTGTGCAGCGGCGACACCGTGTACGCCGACAACCCGCTCGCCGAGACGGTGACCCTGCCGGACGGGCGGGTGTGGCGCAACCTGGTGACCCCGGAGAAGTCCAAGGTCGCCGAGACGCTCACCGAGTTCCGTGGCCAGTTCGCCTACAACCTGCTCGACGCGCAGCTGCGGGCGTTCGCCGCCGAGGTGCCGCAACTCAACCAGTGGGACGACCACGAGGTGACGAACAACTGGTATCCGGGCGAGATCCTCACCGACCCGCGTTACACCGAGACCCGGGTCGACGTGCTGGCGGCACGGTCCCGGCAGGCGTTTCACGAGTGGCTGCCGACCCCGGACGACGGGCCGCTGTACCGGGTGGTCCGCTACGGGCCGCTGCTGGACGTGTTCGTCCTCGACATGCGCACCTACAAGGACCCCAACGACGGCAACACGTACGCCGACCCGCATCGTGGCCTGCTCGGCACCCAGCAACGGCAGTGGCTGATCCGCGAGCTCACCCGGTCGACGGCCACCTGGAAGGTGATCGCCAACGACCTGCCGCTCGGCCTGATCGTGCCGGACGGTGGCGGGGCCCAGGAAGGGATCGCCCAGGGCGACGGCGGCGCACCGGCCGGGCGGGAGCTGGAGTTCGCCGAGATCCTCGGCGCGGCGCACCGGGCCAGCGTCACCGGCATCGTCTTCCTCACCGCCGACGTGCACTACACCGCCGCCCATCACTACGACCCGGCGCGGGCCGCAGTGGCCGACTTCACCCCGTTCTGGGAGTTCGTCTCCGGCCCGGCGCACGCCGGGGCGTTCGGCCCGAACACCCTCGACGGTACGTTCGGCCCGGAAGCGGTGTTCGTCAACGCCCCACCGCGGGCCAACACGTCGCCGGCCGAAGGTTTCCAGCACTACGGCGAGGTGTTCGTCGACGGCGGGTCCCGGGCGTTCACCGTGCATCTGCGCGACCGGGACGGCCGTTCGCTCTGGTCGACCACGCTGCCGGCCCCGCCCGCCGGCTGAGTTCGGAAGTGGCGGGCGGACGGAAACCGGCTCGACGGGTGGGATACGCTCGGAACCGAAGGCAACCCAAAGGCGACGACCCGGCCATCACCGGTGAGCCTCCGGAAGAACCGGCCACCACTGCCCGGCAGCGGCGGCCCCAGTAGAACCGGACGGGTCCGGCCCGTCACAGCCGGTCGATGAGCGGGCGGTCGCGCACCTCGGCGACCGCCAAGCGAGGTGGTACCGCGGCCCACCGTGGCGACGTCCGGCAGCAGCCGGCGACCGCCCGGCGGGTTCGTCCTCGCAGACCACGAGACAGTGAGCTGCGCGAGGAGAGGGCACCACCATGGCGTACCCGATGACCGACCCCGCCGCCACCGGCGTGCCGGCCAGTCCGGACCTGCCCCAGGTGGAGCGCCGCGTCCTGGACTATTGGACGGCGGACAAGACCTTCGAAGCCAGCGTCGACCAGCGCGAGCCGGGTCCGGACGGCACCAACGAGTACGTCTTCTACGACGGCCCGCCGTTCGCCAACGGCCTGCCACACTACGGCCACCTGTTCACCGGCTACGTCAAGGACGTGGTGCCGCGCTACCAGACGATGCGCGGCCGGCGGGTCGAGCGCCGCTTCGGCTGGGACTGCCACGGGCTGCCCGCCGAGGTCGAGGCCGAACGCCAGCTCGGCATCTCCACCAAGGCGGAGATCGTCGAGCTGGGCATGGCGCGCTTCAACGACGTCTGCCGCAGCTCGGTGCTGACCTACACGCAGGACTGGGAGCGTTACGTCACCCGGCAGGCCCGCTGGGTCGACTTCGTCAACGACTACAAGACGCTCGACCTGGACTACATGGAGAGCGTCATGTGGGCCTTCAAGGCCCTGTACGACAAGGGGCTGGTCTACGAGGGCTTCCGGGTGCTGGCCTACTGCTGGCGCTGCGAGACGCCGCTGAGCAACACCGAAACCCGGATGGACGACGTCTACCGGGACCGGCAGGACCCGACCGTCACCGTCTGGTTCGAGCTGGCGCCGGCGCAGCCCGGCGGGCCGACGGAACGGATCGGGGTGTGGACCACCACGCCGTGGACGCTGCCGTCGAACCTGGCCCTCGCCGTCGGCCCGGACATCGAGTACGCGGTGCTGCAGCGCGACGGGCAGCGGTACCTGCTCGGGGCGGCGCGCCTCGAGGCGTACGCCAAGGAACTGGACGGGTTCGAGCGGGTCGGCACGGTCCGCGGCGCCGACCTGGTCGGGCGCCGCTACACCCCGCTGTTCGACTACCTGGTCGACCGGGCCGGCCCGAACGCCTACCAGGTGCTCGGCGCCGACTTCGTCACCACCGAGGACGGCACCGGGGTGGTGCACATGGCCCCGGCGTTCGGTGAGGACGACCAGAACACCTGCAACGCCGCCGGCATCCCGACGATCGTCACCGTCGACGACCACACCCGGTTCACCGCCCTGGTCCCGCCGTACGCGGGGGAGCAGGTGTTCGACACCAACAAGCCGATCATCCGTGAGCTGCGTGACCGGGGTCTGCTGCTGCGCCACGACACCTACACCCACTCGTACCCGCACTGCTGGCGCTGTGACACGCCGCTGGTCTACAAGGCGGTGTCGTCGTGGTTCGTGGCCGTGTCCACCTTCCGGGACCGGATGGTGGAGCTGAACCAGCAGATCTCCTGGACGCCGGCGCACGTCAAGGACGGCTCGTTCGGCAAGTGGCTGGCCGGAGCGCGGGACTGGTCGATCAGCCGGAACCGGTTCTGGGGCTCGCCGATCCCGGTGTGGCGCTCGGACGACCCGGCCTATCCGCGGGTCGATGTCTACGGTTCGCTGGACGAGTTGGAACGCGACTTCGGCGTACGCCCGGCCGACCTGCACCGGCCCGGCATCGACGAGCTGACCCGGCCCAACCCGGACGACCCGACCGGACGGTCCACGATGCGCCGGGTGCCGGAGGTGCTGGACTGCTGGTTCGAGTCCGGGTCGATGCCGTTTGCCCAGGTGCACTACCCGTTCGAGAACCGGGAGTGGTTCGAGCACCACTATCCGGGCGACTTCATCGTCGAGTACATCGGGCAGACCCGGGGCTGGTTCTACACCATGCACGTGCTGGCCACCGCGCTGTTCGACCGGCCGGCGTTCCGCAACTGCGTTAGCCACGGAATCCTGCTCGGCGCCGACGGGCGCAAGATGAGCAAGAGCCTGCGCAACTACCCGGACGTGTACGAGGTGTTCGACACCTACGGCTCGGACGCGATGCGCTGGATGCTGATGGCCTCGCCGGTGCTGCGCGGCGGGGACATGGCGGTGGTGGAGAGCGGTGTCCGCGACGCCGTCCGGCAGGTGCTGCTGCCGCTGTGGAACGTCTGGTACTTCTTCGCGTTGTACGCCAACGCGGAGGGCTACACCGCGACCCGGCGTACCGACAGCACCCACCTGCTCGACCGGTACGTGCTGGCCAAGACCGGTGAACTGGTCGACGAGGCCACCCGGCAGATGGACGGCTACGACATCTCCGGTGCCTGCGCCAGCGTGCGTACCTACCTCGACGCGTTGACCAACTGGTACGTCCGCCGGTCCCGGGACCGGTTCTGGTCCGGTGACACCGACGCGTTCGACACGCTGTACACGGTGCTGGAGACGCTCACCCGGGTGGTGGCGCCGTTGGCGCCGTTGACCAGCGAGGAGATCTGGCGCGGGCTGACCGGTGACCGGTCGGTGCACCTGACCGACTGGCCGGCCGCCGGCGAGTTCCCCGCCGACCACGACCTGGTCGCGTCGATGGACGCGGTCCGGGAGGTCTGCTCGGCCGGGCTGTCGCTGCGCAAGGCCCGCAATCTGCGGGTCCGGCTGCCGCTGCCAGGGCTGACCGTGGCCAGCGCCGCCGCGCCGCAGTTGGCGCCGTTCGCCGACCTGGTCGCCGACGAGGTCAACGTCAAGTCGGTGGAGTTCACCGACGCGGTCGCCGACCACTGCCAGCAGGTGCTGACCGTGGTGCCCCGGGTGCTCGGCCCCCGGGTCGGTGGCCAGGTGCAGGCGGTGATCCGGGCGGTGAAGTCCGGCGACTGGGCGCTGGGCGACGACGGCGCGCCGGTCGCCGCCGGGGTCCGGCTGGCCGACGGGGAGTACGAGTTGAAGCTGGTCGCCGCCGACCCGGAGCATTCCGCACCGTTGCCGGGCGGGCAGGGGGTGGTGGTGCTCGACACCACCGTCACGCCGGAGCTGGCCGCCGAAGGGCTGGCCCGGGACCTGGTCCGGGTGATCCAGCAGGCCCGGCGGGAGGCGGATCTGCGGATCACCGACCGGGTCCGGGTCACGGTGGCGGCCGGTGCCGAGGTGGCGGCGGCGGTACGGGCGTACCAGGACTTCGTCGCCGGTGAGGTGCTCGCCGACGAGGTGACGTTCGATCCGTCCGGTGCGTCGGCCGTCGGTCCGGCGGGTGGATTCGCCGGTGAGGTGGGCGACGGTGAGCCGGTGTCGGTGCGGGTGCAGCGGGTCTGACCGGTCCGGGCGGGATCCCGTCCGCTACCGTGTCTGTCCGACCCACCCATGCCTGTCCCGTCGCCGGAGGATCCGTGCCGCCGCTGTATTCGATCGGCAAAGTCACTGTCGGACCAGCGTTGCTGCTGGGCTGGCGACCCAAGGTGGAAGGGCGGGAGAACGTCCCCACCACCGGCGGAGTGATCCTGGCCGCGAACCACCTGTCCGTCGCCGACGAGTACTTCCTCGGCGCGGTGCTGCCCCGGCACGTGGCGTTCTGGGCCAAGGCCGAGTACTTCGACGGCACCGGAATCCGTGGCCTGCTGACCAAGGGCCTGGTGACCGGGCTCGGCGCGATCCGGGTGGAACGCGGCGGCGGGCGGGCGGCGCTGAGCGCCTTCGACGGCGCGATCCCGCTGCTGCGGGCCGGCCGGCAGGTGGCCGTCTTCCCGGAGGGCACCCGCTCGCCGGACGGGCGGCTGTACCGGGGCCGGACCGGGGTGGCCCGGCTGGCGCTGGCCGCCGGGGTGCCGGTCGTCCCGGTCGGCTTCGTCGGCACCGCGCAGATCCAGCCGATCGGGTCGCTCTGGCCGAAGCTGAGCCGGGGCACGGTCACGGTCCGGTTCGGCAAGCCGCTCGACTTCACCGGACGCGGCGATGACCGCTCCGAGATGCGCCGGATCACCGACGAGGTGATGAGCGAGATCCAGCAGCTCACCGGCCAGGAGTACGTGCCCCGGTACGCGCCACCGCGTACCGCCGGTGGGGCCAAGACCGGCGACGGCCAGCCGGGCAACGGCAACGGCGACGCCGCCGGCTGAGCCGCTCCCGGGTCACTCCCGGCTGATCACCTGGGCGCGTAGTTGCCCGGTCAACGTCGCGCTCTCCTCGACCGACCGGCGGGTGAACAGCGCGGTGCCGAGGCTGCCGTGGTCGGCCCAGGCGCAGACCACCACGTCGTCGCCGTCGGAGACGCCGGTTCCGCAGCTCAGGTGGGTGCCCCGGGCGCCGGTCTCGAACGTCTCGACGGCATCCATCTGGTACGCGTCGCTGATCCGGCCGACCTCGCTGTCCAGGTCGCTGCCCGGCGTCATCCGGAAGCCGGTGATGCCGTACAGCACCACTAGCTTGCCGTTGCCGTCCCGGTACACCCCGGCGAAGGTGTCCTCGGCCAGCAGATGGGCGGTGCGCATCTCACCTTCCAACCGGGCGACCGTCTCCTGGCTGGAACCGTCGTCGCTGAGCCGCAGGTCGGCGACCTGCCCGGGGAGCGCGGCGTTCGCCGGGTACTGGTCCCACAGTGGCTTGCCGTAGTAGGCCGGGCAGCCACAGCAGCAGGCGACGGTGAGCAGGGTGAACAGCGCCGTCTTCCAGGGCCAGCGCCGTCGTCGGCGTTGTTGTCGGCGCTGCCGACGGGCCGACTTTCCGGTCGGCACCGGTGGCCCGGTGACCGGTGGCCGGGTGACCGGTGGCCCGGTGACCGGCGGTCGGGTCACCGGGAGCCGGCTCGGGTTCGGCGGGTGCGGGCCGGCGACCGGTGGTGGCGTGTCCGGGGGCGAGGTGGGCGCGGGTGGGGACACCGGCGGGGGGAACGCCATCGGTTCCGGCGTCGGCGCGCCGGCACCGGGCCATTCGTCGGGTGGGTCGGTCGACTGACCTGCCGGCCAGGGGTCGGCGGCGGCCCACGGGTCGACCGGGGTGCGGGTCGCCGGATCGTCCTCGGCGAACCCGTCGGGTGGTAGCTGCAGGGTGGGGTCACGGGGTGGTGGCTGCTCCGTCCGGGGGGCGTCCCGCTGCCACCAGCGCTGGCGCGGCCGCGGTGGCGGCACCGCTGCCGAGCCCCGCCACGGGGCCGGTGACGTTGCCGGTGACGTGGCCGGGTCGGACCCGCCCGCCCCGGCCGGCTGGTCCGTGGTCGGACCTTCATCCGGTTGCGGCTGCCGCATCGCAGATGCATCTCCTCTCGGACCCGTTCGAGGTTAGTACCGTGCGGCCAGCCCGCCCGCTCCGCCCGCGTACTCTGGGTGGTTGATCCGGTGTCCGGTGCGGTTTGGAGGAGGTTTGATGGGTGTCCCGGCAGGCACTGCCCCGACGGCGACCGTGGGTGGCCCGACGGCCAGGTCGGTCTGGCCCCGGTTGGAGCCGCTGCTGCCTCAGGTCAGCAAGCCGATCCAGTACGTCGGCGGCGAGCTCGGCGCGGTGGCCAAGGACTGGGACGCCGCGACGGTGCGTTGGGCGCTGATGTACCCGGACGCCTACGAGGTCGGCCTGCCGAACCAGGGCGTGCAGATCCTGTACGAGGTGCTCAACGAGCAGCCCGACGTGCTGGCCGAACGGACCTACGCGGTCTGGCCGGACCTGGAACGGCTGATGCGGGCGCACGGGGTGCCGCAGTTCACCGTCGACGCGCACCGGCCGGTCGGCGACTTCGACGTTTTCGGTGTCTCGTTCGCCACCGAGCTGGGCTACACGAACCTGCTGACCGCGATCGACCTGGCCGGGATCCCACTGTCCGCCGCCGACCGGGACGACTCACACCCGGTGGTGCTGGCCGGTGGGCACGCCGCGTTCAACCCGGAGCCGATCGCCGACTTCATCGACGCGGCGGTGCTCGGCGACGGCGAGGAAGCCGTCCTGGAGATCACCGGCATCGTCCGGCAGTGGAAGGCCGAAGGGTCGCCGGGCGGGCGCGACGAGCTGCTGCTGCGGCTGGCCCGTACGGAGAGCATCTACGTGCCGCGCTTCTACGACGTGGACTACCTGCCGGACGGCCGGATCCAGCGGGTGGTGCCGAACCGGGCGGATGTGCCGTTCCGGGTGCACAAGCGCACCACCATGGACCTGGACGCCTGGCCGTACCCGAAGAAGCCGATCGTGCCGCTGGCCGAGACGGTCCACGAACGCTACGCGGTGGAGATCTTCCGCGGTTGTACGCGCGGCTGCCGGTTCTGCCAGGCCGGCATGATCACCCGTCCGGTGCGGGAGCGGTCCATCACCACGGTCGGCCAGATGGTCGCCGACGGCCTGGAGTACTCCGGTTTCCACGAGGTCGGTCTGTTGTCGCTGTCCTCGGCCGACCACTCGGAGATCGGCGACATGTGCTCCGGCCTGGCCGAGCAGTACGCGGGCACCAACGTGTCGCTGTCGTTGCCGTCGACGCGGGTCGACGCGTTCAACATCGAGCTCGCCCAGGAGCTGTCCCGCAACGGTCGGCGTACCGGGCTGACCTTCGCCCCGGAGGGCGGTTCGGAACGGATCCGCCGGGTGATCAACAAGATGGTCTCGGAGGAGGACCTGATCCGCACGGTGGTGACCGCGTACACCAACGGCTGGCGTCAGGTGAAGCTCTACTTCATGTGCGGGCTGCCCACCGAGACCGACGAGGACGTGCTGCAGATCGCCCGGCTCGCCCACGAGGTGATCAAGGCGGGCCGGGCGGCGACCGGCTCCAAGGACATCCGCTGCACCGTCTCGATCGGTGGGTTCGTGCCCAAACCGCACACCCCGTTCCAGTGGGCGTCCATGCAGCGCCCAGAGGTGATCGACAACCGGCTGCGGCTGCTCAAACAGGCGATCAACGCCGACCGGTCACTTGGCCGGGCGATCGGCTACCGCTACCACGACGGTGAGCCGTCACTGATCGAAGGGCTGCTGTCGCGCGGTGACCGGCGGGTCGGTGCGGTGATCCGCCGGGTCTGGGAGTCCGGCGGCCGGTTCGACGGCTGGAGCGAGCACTTCTCGTACCAGCGGTGGGTCGACGCGGCCGCTGACACGCTGCCGGCGTACGGGATCGACCTGGACTGGTTCACGGTCCGCGACCGGGACGCCACCGAGGTGCTGCCCTGGGATCACCTGGACTCCGGGCTGGACAAGGACTGGCTCTGGCAGGACTGGCAGGACGCGTTGGGCGAGTACGAGCAGGATGACTGCCGGTGGACGCCCTGTTTCGACTGCGGTGTCTGTCCGTCAATGGATACTGAGATCCAGATCGGTCCGACCGGGCAGAAGCTGCTGCCGCTGACGCCGGTCAACACCGGCCTGCGGACCCCGGCGGCGGGCTGACTGGCGCGCCGCACCCATCCGGGTGAGGATGACGACGTTCCCTACCCCTTCCGAGGAGCATCACGATCAGCAGGAAGCCACAACCGGCAGGCGGCCAGGCACCGGTCGTGCAACGGATCCGGATCCGATACGCCAAGCGCGGCCCGCTGCGGTTCACCTCGCACCGCGACTTCGCCCGGGCGTTCGAACGGGCATTGCGTCGGGGCGGTGTCCCGGTCGCCTTCTCTCAGGGATTCACCCCGCACCCCAAGATCTCCTACGCGAGCGCGGCCCCGACCGGTGTCGCCAGCGAGGCCGAGTACTTGGAGATCGGTCTGCAGCAGCAGGTCGATCCCGACCGGCTGCGGGTGGCGCTCGACGCCGCGCTGTCGCCCGGTCTCGACGTACTGGAGGCGGTCGAGGCGACCGGCGGCAGCCTGGCCGACCGGATCGACGCGTCGCGGTGGCGGATCGAGCTGCCCGAGGTCGATCCGGAGTCGGCCGGCCGGGCGGTGGCGACGTTCGCCGCCGCCGAGGAGGTGCTGGTGGAGCGGTTGACCAAGCAGGGCCGACGGACCTTCGACGCCCGTGCCGCAGTGGTGCGGATCGTGGTCGCCGACCGGTCCGACAACACCGACGGACCGGGTGCCAGTCCGGGCAGCGGCCTACCTTCCGAGGTCAGCTCGGTGCCGTGTGCGATACTCGACCTAGTCGTCCGGCAGGTCACCCCGTCGGTACGACCCGATGACGTCCTCTCCGGCCTGCGCGTCATGGCCGACCTGGAGCCGCCGGTGCCGCCCCGAGTGACCCGGCTAGCGCAGGGAACACTGACCGCGCAGGGGGAGATCGTCGATCCGTTGGAGGCGGATCGAGCTGGGCAGCCATCGGTGAACGCCAGCCGTGTTCCGGCCGGCGCTCAGTAAGCCAGACTTCGGCGGTCTGCCTCCGGGTCTTTCGCCCCACCGGGCCGGAAGCTCAGCGGCGCGTCCGCCGGATCACTTTTTGCGGCAACCCTGCGTGGCAGCGCTCACCCGCGCCCGGGGCGGCCAGAACTGGAGAACGTCCAATGCTCGAAAACGAGCCCGAGGGCGGGGACCGGACCGGTACCGAACCGGCCGGCGCTCCCGCTGATGTGACCCGATCCACAACCGCCCGTACGACGCGGCGGCGGACCAGCAAGGCCGCGGCGTCGGCCGCCGAGCCGGCGGCCGAGGCCACCGGCGGCGATGCGGCCGCGACCGGTGGTTCGGCCGATCCGGCACCAGCCACCGGTGAACCGGCTGCGGTGTTGCGGACCCGCCGTCGCCGTTCGACGGCAGCGGACACCACCGGCGCGGGTGGCCCGGCCGACAACGCCGGCCCGCCGGCCGACTCCGCTGCGGAGCCGGCCGAGCCGGCCGTCAAGAAGACCACTCGGACCCGTCGGAAGAAGGCGGCCGAGCCGGCCGTCGTGGTGCCGGCCGGGGAGAGTGAACCCGCCCCGGGAGCAGCCGCTGCCCAACTGGCCACATCGCCGCCGGCCGGTCCCGCGACGCCGGCCGCCGAGCCATCCCCGGCAGCCGAGCCGCTGGCCACCGAACCGGCGCCGACCCGGGCAACCGGACGGTCGGCGAAGTCCGGCTCGGCGGCAAAGTCCGGGGCGGCGGCGAAATCCGGCTCGGCCACCGCCGCTTCCGACGCGGAACCGGGTGCCGCCGTGGACCAGCCCGGCCCGGCGACCGACGACGCCGCTGCGCCGCCGGACGCCGCGCCGCCGTCCCGCCGCCGCAGAGCGGCAGCCGGCCCACCGGTCGTACTGTTCATGGCGCCCGATCCGAAAAGCCCGCCGGTCGCCACCGACGCCGGTCAACCGGCGGCAGCGGAGGCCGCTGTCCGGGCCGTCGACGGCGCCGAGGCGGCCGGCGAGGACGAGCCGGTGCGGCGCCGCCGGCGGGGCCGGCGTAGCGCCGACAGTGAGCCGACGGCCGAGGCCGTCACCGAAGCAGCCGAGGCGCCGCAGGAGCAGCCCGCTGCGGCGACCACCGACACCGACACGGACGACGATGACGACGACACGCCGGCCGGCCGGCGCCGTCGGCGCCGTGGTCGCCGGGGCCGGGGCCGCGGCAAGGGCGGCGCGGAGGAGGACGACGCCGACACCGGCGACGAGACCGAGGCGTCCGCTGACAGTGGGTCGGCCGACGACGCCGACGCCGACGGCGATGGCGACTCCACGACCCGTCGGCGGCGTCGGCGGCGCCGCCGTGGCTCCGGCGACGCCGAGTCCGGCGCCGAGGACGGCGTGCCGACCGTCGTCAAGATCCGTGAACCGCGCAAGACCGTCGACGAGGTGCAGGGCGTCACCGGGTCGACCCGGTTGGAAGCGAAGCGGCAGCGCCGTCGGGACGGCCGTGAGCAGCGGCGGACCCGTCCGCCGATCCTCAGCGAGTCGGAGTTCCTGGCCCGGCGGGAGGCCGTCGACCGGGACATGGTGGTGCGTCAGCGCGGTGACCGGACCCAGATCGCCGTGCTGGAGGACGGCGTCCTGGTCGAGCACTACGTCACCCGGGCCTCGTCGGGCACCATGGCCGGCAACGTCTACCTCGGCAAGGTGCAGAACGTGCTGCCGAGCATGGAGGCCGCCTTCGTCGACGTGGGGCGTGGCCGCAACGCGGTGCTGTACGCCGGTGAGGTCAACTGGGACGCCACCGGCCTGGAAGGTCGGTCCCGGTCCATCGAGCAGGCGCTGCGTTCCGGTGACTCGGTGCTGGTGCAGGTCACCAAGGACCCGATCGGGCACAAGGGCGCTCGGCTCACCAGTCACGTAGCGCTCTCCGGCCGGCATCTGGTGTACGTGCCGAACGGCAACGCCTCCGGGATCAGCCGCAAACTGCCGGACACCGAACGCAAGCGGCTCCGGGACATCCTCAAGAAGTTGGTGCCCGACGGTGCCGGGGTCATCGTGCGGACCGCGGCCGAAGGCGCCAGCGAGGACGAGCTGTCCCGCGACGTCAAGCGACTGCAGGCGCAGTGGGAGGACATCCAGGCCAAGGCGGGTTCCGGTGGCGCGCCGACGCTGCTCTACGAGGAGCCGGACCTGGTCATCAGGGTGGTCCGGGACCTGTTCAACGAAGACTTCCGCGAACTGGTCGTGCAGGGCGACACCGCGTACGAGATGGTGGAGTCCTACCTCGCGCACGTCTCGCCGGACCTGCTGGCCCGGCTGCGCCGGCACGCCGCGGTGGCGGACGTGTTCGCCGAGCGGCGCATCGACGAGCAGATCCTCAAAGGGCTGGACCGCAAGGTGTTCCTGCCGTCCGGTGGTCACCTGGTGATCGACCGGACCGAGGCGATGACCGTCATCGACGTGAACACCGGCAAGTACACCGGCGCCGGCGGAAACCTGGAGGAGACGGTCACCCGTAACAACCTGGAGGCCGCCGAGGAGATCGTCCGCCAGCTACGGCTGCGCGACATCGGCGGCATCGTGGTGATCGACTTCATCGACATGGTGCTGGAGTCGAACCGGGAGCTGGTGCTGCGCCGGCTGACCGAGTGCCTGGGCCGGGACCGCACCAAGCACCAGGTCACCGAGATCACGTCGCTGGGTCTGGTGCAGATGACCCGTAAGCGGATCGGTGCCGGGTTGCTGGAGGCGTTCAGCGAGACCTGTGACTGCTGCAAGGGCCGCGGGCTGATCATCCACACCGAGCCGGTGCCGGAGAAGCCGCGCTCGTCGGGCGGTACCGGGGCCGGGGACCGGGCGAAGGCGGTCGCCGCAGCTCCGGCCAGCGGTGGCGGTACGAGCGGTACGGGTGGTGCGACGGCCGGCGGCGGTCGCCGCCGGGGCCGCAAGGCCAACCAACCGGCGGACGACACCTCCCCGGCGCCTGATGTCAGCTCTGCGCCTGACGTCACGGATACCCCTGACGTCGCGGATACCCCTGAGGTAACGGCTGTGACCGGGGCGGACCAGCCGGATGAGCCGGCCGACGTGGTGGTGGTCGCCGGCGTCGCCGACGCCGACGCCGCGGTGGCGCAGCCTGCGGTACGGGAGCCGGCGGGGACGGAGCCGGCGACCGGTCCGGCCGAGGCTGCCCCGATCACCACCGGCGTGATCAAAGTTCCCGTCGCGGCAGCGCAACCGCTGGTCGATCCGACCGCGGAGGACGAGGACGAGACGATGGGTTACGACCTGTCCCGCTACGAGGTGGATCCGGTGGTCGAGAACGGCAACGGCGCGGTACCGGTCCGCCTGGCCGGGGCGGACGATCCCGACCTCGCCGATGACGACGATGACCAGGACGCGTCCGCGGCCGACCACGCCGCCGGCGGTCGGCGGCGGGTCCGTCGCAGCGGGGGCACCCGCCGCCGGACCCGTCCCTGACCGGGGTCGATTTGAGGGTTGCCACCGGCATGGCGTACCCTTGCCGGTGGCGCACCCGGTGCGCCAGGTTCCCGCGTGCCCGTGACTGCTCAGTCCGAGACCGCCGCGTCCGTTCCCCACGGCGTAGCCGACGGTCCACTGAGCTGCCACGAACACCATCCGCCAGCGACAAACGACAGGAGTCCGCGTCCGATGTACGCGATCGTCAAGACCGGCGGCAAGCAGTACAAGGTCGCCGAGGGCGACGTGATCGAGGTCGAGAAGATCACCGGTGTCCCCGGTGACGCGGTGACGCTTCCCGCGGTGCTCCTCGTCGATGGCGACGACCTGGTGACCGACGCGACCAAGCTTGCCCAGGTCGCTGTGACCGGCGAGATCGCCGCGCAGACCAAGGGTCCGAAGATCCGGATCCACAAGTTCAAGAACAAGACCGGCTACCACAAGCGCCAGGGTCACCGTCAGCCGCTGACCCAGGTCAAGGTGACCGGCATCTCGAACGGGAAGTAGGCACCAGCCATGGCTCACAAAAAGGGCGCGTCCAGCTCGCGGAACGGCCGTGACTCCGAGGCCAAGCGTCTCGGCGTGAAGCGGTTCGGTGGTCAGGTCGTCAGCGCCGGCGAGATCTTGATCCGTCAGCGCGGCACCAAGTTCCACCCGGGTGACCTGGTTGGCCGGGGCGGCGACGACACGCTGTTCGCGCTGGCCGCCGGCTCGGTGCAGTTCGGCACCAAGCGCGGTCGCAAGACGGTCAACATCGTGCCGGCGGCGCAGTAGCATCTGCCGTACAGCGCCGCCACAGGCAGGCGCCCTGGCGTTGCTGGCTGACGCTTGTCGAGCAACCTGACGAGCGGGCTGCGGACCAGAGGTCCCAGCCCGCTTTGTCGTGTCCGCCGGTCCCTCCGGCGGCAGTGGAGAGGATAGGGCCGTGACGACCTTCGTCGACCGGGTTGTACTGCATGTGCTGGCGGGGAACGGTGGGCACGGCTGCGTCTCGATCCACCGTGAGAAGTTCAAGCCGTTCGGTGGACCGGACGGGGGCAACGGCGGGCACGGCGGCAGCGTCACCCTGGTCGTCGACCCGCAGGTGCACACCCTGCTCGACTTCCACTTCCGGCCGCACGCCAAGGCGGAGAACGGCAAGGGCGGGGCGGGCGGCAACCGGGACGGTGCCAAAGGCGCCGACCTGGTGCTCAAGGTGCCGAACGGGACGAGTGTGCAGAGTCTCGACGGCGAGGTACTGGCCGATCTGGTCGGCGCCGGCACCAGCCTGGAGATCGCCCGGGGTGGCCGGGGCGGCCGGGGCAACGCCGCGTTGGCCAGCGCCCGGCGCAAGGCCCCCGGCTTCGCCGAGTTGGGCGAGCCGGGCGAGCAGCTTGACGTCGTACTGGAGCTCAAGAGCGTCGCCGACGTGGGTCTGGTCGGTTTCCCCTCGGCCGGCAAGTCGTCGCTGATCTCGGTGATCTCGGCGGCGCGGCCGAGGATCGCTGACTACCCGTTCACCACACTGGTGCCCAATCTCGGGGTGGTCCGGGCCGACGAGCACACCTTCACCGTCGCCGACGTACCCGGGCTCATTCCCGGTGCGGCCACCGGCAAGGGCCTCGGTCTGGAGTTCCTGCGGCACATCGAGCGGTGTGCCGTGCTGGCCCATGTGGTGGACACGGCGACCCTGGAACCGGGGCGGGACCCGCTGGCCGACATCGACGCGATCGAGGCGGAGCTGGCCGCGTACGGCGGTCTGGCGGACCGTCCACGGCTGGTGGTGCTCAACAAGATCGACGTGCCGGACGGCAGGGCAATGGCCGAGCTGGTCCGGGACGACCTGGCGGCGCGCGGGCTGCGGGCGTTCGAGGTCAGTACGGCGACCCGGGAAGGGCTGCGGGAGCTGACCTACGCTCTGGCGGAACTGGTCGCCGCCGCCCGTGCGGCCGCCCCGGCGCTGGAGCCGACTCGGATCGTGCTGCGGCCGGCGGCCGTCGACGACGCCGGATTCACCGTCGAGCCGGCCGCCGACGGCGGGTACCGGGTCCGGGGATCCCGCCCGGAACGCTGGGTACGGCAGACCAACTTCGACAACGACGAGGCGGTCGGCTTCCTCGCCGATCGGCTGGCCCGGCTGGGCGTGGAGGATGCGCTGGCCAAGGCGGGCGCCGAGCCGGGTGCGTTGGTGCGAATCGGCTCGTGGGAGTTCGACTGGCAGCCGAGCCACTTCGCTGACGCCGAGTATGTGCCGAGCTCCCGTGGCACCGATGTCCGGCTGGAGGAGCAGTCGAGCCGGGCCAGCGCCGCGCAGCGGCTGGCGGACCGCAAGGCCCGCCGGCAGCGGCCGGCCGAGGACGACCCGGACGTATCGAGGTAACTGGCTGTTACCAAGCGGGTTGGTGGCAGTTGAACGTCGGGTTGTCGGAATCAGGCCTGATCCCGGCCAACTGGACGAAACCTTCGGGAAACGCGCTTTGTCTATCGTGACTGAGTGTTGATCGAGCGCCGTCTGCCTACCGACCCGGAGGTCGCCGCCCTGATCATGACCCAGCAGCGCGAGCTGGCTGAGGCGGAGCGTGCCGGCCGACCGGTCGACCCGGTCGGGTACCCGGTGCACGACGACGCCCGGTACCTGGTGTGCGTGCTGGACGGGCGGGCGGTCGCCTGTGGCGCCGTCCAGGCGCTGGACGCGCAGACCGCTGAGATCAGACAAATGTACGTACGACCGGCCTACCGGGGCCGGGGGATCGCACGGCACCTGCTGACCGCGCTGGAGGAGTCGGCGTACGCGGCCGGGCACACCGTCTTCCGACTGGAGACCGGCAGCTACCTGCCGGTGGCGCTGCACCTGTACGCGTCGGCGGGCTACGCCCGGATCCCGGTCTACGGCGAGTACGTCGGCAATCCGTACAGCGTCTGCTTTGAAAAGCGGGTTCCGGTCGCCGCGGCCTGACCGTCCTGGCTCATGGTGCCCGGCGAGGCGGACGGGGTGGCCGATCCCGGGCGAATGGTGGACGATGTCGGGTCATGAGCGATTCGCCGGTTCTGGACAGTCCCGAGGCTATCGATGCTCATCTCGCTGCGGCGATTGAGCGGTGGGAGCGGGGTCGGCGCGGGGTGCGGTTCGTTCTCTGTGACGAGGAGGACCGCGTCCAGGTCCACTGTCCGGTCGACGACCTGCCGGCGCGGCTCGACCCGGACGACTGCGCCCAGGCGGTCGGGATCTTCGCCAACGCGCTCGCGGAGCGGGCGGGTGACGGCTCGATGCTGGTGGTGCTCACCCGGTCCGGTTCGAGCGCGGTCAGCGACCCGGACCGGCTCTGGTTCCACACCGCGTACCACGTGTGCGGGCAGGCCGGCGTGCGGCTGCTCGGCGTACACCTGGTGACGCCGACCGACCAGCGGCGCATCCTGCTCGACGACGCGCTGTAGCCCTGGTCCGACCCGCCTGCTGTAGGCGGTGTCTCTCGGTCCAGGCATGTCAAAGATTGTTGACATCATGTCAGTCCTTCTTTACCTTGGTGATGTCGGGTTTTCTTTACATCGGGAGCGTGTGATGTCGTACGAGGAGAAGGGCACCTGGGTGTTCCTGGCGACCACCCTGGGAACGTTCATCGGCTACGTCGTCGTCGTGGTGCGCCGGGCCGGCGACGGCCCGCTGACCGAAGCGCCGTACGTGTCCACCATGCTCTGGGCGCTCGGCATCGCCATCGTCGCGGCGATGGTGGTACGGATCGTGGTGGAGATGGCGGCACCCAGCGAGACGTACCAGATCGACGTCCGCGACAAGGACATCAACCGCCGGGGCGACTACGTCGCCGGGCTGATCCTGTCGGTCGGGATGGTACTGCCGCTCGGGCTGACCCTGGCCGAGCTCGACCACTTCTGGATCGCCAACGCCATCTACGCGGTGTTCGTGGTGTCGATGTCGGTCGGCGCGATCGTCAAGATCGTCGCGTACCGCCGGGGGTGGTGACAGGTGGGCAGACCGACCAGGGTGACCAATTCGATCCGGGCCCTACGGTTCGCCAACGGTGAGATGACCCAGGCCGAGCTGGCCAAACGGCTCGGCGTGACCCGACAGACCGTCATCGCCATCGAGCAGGGGAGGTACTCGCCGTCGTTGGAGATGGCGTTCCAGATCGCCCGGGTCTTCCGGGTCCCGCTCGACGACGTGTTCCAGTACGCCGGCGACGAGCCGGCCTGACCACCCCTTGATCCGGAAGGAAACGACGATGAGAGCGATCACTCAGGACTCCTACGGTGCCCCGGAGGAGGTGATGGTCCTGCGGGACGTCGACCGGCCGGTGCCGGGCGAGCGGGAGGTACTGGTCCGCGTGCACGCCGCGCCGGTCAGCGGCACCGACTGGCATCTGGCCCGTGGGCTGCCCTACGTGGCCCGGCCGATCACCGGCTGGCGCCGGCCGAGGTCCCGGATCCCCGGATACGACCTGGCCGGCACCGTCGTGCAGGCCGGCCCGGCGGTGGCCACCCTGCGACCGGGCGACCAGGTGTACGGCTGGGCCGCGGGCACCTTCGCCGAGTACGTCGCGGTGCCGGAGAAGCAGCTGGCACCGATCCCGGCCAATCTCACCCTGGAGCAGGCGGCGGCGGTGCCGATCGCCGCGTTCACCGCGCTGCAGGCGATCCGTGACGGAGCCGGTCTGCGGCCCGGTGGGACCGGGGACCCGCGGCCCGCCGGCACCGCGCCCCGGGTGCTGATCACCGGGGCGTCCGGCGGCGTCGGGACCTACGCGGTCCAGTTCGCCAAGGCGTACGGCGCACACGTCACCGGCATGTGCCGGACCAGCAAGATCGACCTGGTGGCCGGGCTCGGCGCCGACGAGGTGGTCGACTACACCAGCACACCGTTGCGCGACCTCGGCCGCCGCTTCGACGTGCTGATCGACCTGTACGGCAATCCGTCGCTGGACGGCTGTTCCCGGGTACTGGTCCCCGGCGGCACCATCGTCTACGTCGGCGGTACCGGCGGACGGTGGTTCATGGGCACCGACCGGTGGCTGCGCGGCATGGCGCTCGCGCCGCTACGCCGGCTCCGCACCCGGCCGGTGATCCACTCCGACAGCCGCGACGACCTGGCCACCATCACCGGGATGATCGAGTCAGGGGCGGTCCGACCGGTACTGGACCGGACGTTTCCACTGGCGCAGGCGGCCGAGGCGATCCGCTACGTCACCGCCGGCGAGGTACGCGGCCAGGCCGTCCTGCGCTGCGCCGACTGACCGCCGGTCACACATCGGTCAGCACCTGGCGGCAACGCGCCGCGCGACCGGTCACCCGCTGGACCAGGCGAGCCGGCAACTCGCTGCCGAGCGAGCGGACCGCGTCGTCGTCGGCGGCGGCCGCGAAACAATCCGGGGTACGGGCTGCCAGGGCATCCACCCGCGCCAGTACTTCCGGTGCGTCGAGCCCGTTCTGTTCGGCGAACCGATGCCAGTGACGACCCCGGACAGCGTCGACCCGGTATTCACCACCGATCCACATCGCCATACGCAGTTTCGGCAGATACATGTCGTCGTAAGGTAGCGCGCTGGCCACGTCGTAGAGCGGTGCCAGCCGCACCTGCGACCCGGCAAGTAGAAGGGAGTAGTTCTTCGCGTGCGCATCGGTGCCAGCGATGATCCAGTTGAACGCCAGGGCATCGACGAATCGGGAAATATGTTCGGCGGCGACCCCTGCCGGTCTGACTTCTCGCCGAAGTAGCTCGATGATCTGCTCGGGCGACGGACCGCCCTCGCTCTGGTACTTCCGCATCGGCGCTATCGCGAGTGCCTGGCATGTGTCTTCCTGGTGGATTCGATGCAACGCTCCATGGCTGTACCTGCGGTCGTACCGCTCGACGGCAATCGCTCGTTCGCCGCTGAAATTGACGATGTTCGACCGGGCAGCCGACAATCCGGCAAGAGCAGGCCCCACATCATCGTCCGTACCGCTGGATCATCGTGGGTACGATGTGCCAGCGGCATTGACAGGGATATCGGTGTGGCATCCTGCCTGGCCTGCCAGTCGTTCTCGTACGAGAACGTGAACCGGCCATCACGCTGTTGGGTGATCACCCCGACCACGGAGCCGGCCATGATTGCGGTCAACGTCGTTGCGGCTCTCGTCTCAGCCTGCTCGGCCACGGCCACCCTCAAAGTCCTTCAACAGCTCGTCCAGGTCGATGCCGTTTGCGCCGGGAGGAGGGAACGACACGTTCACGGTGGCACCCAGCGCGCTCAGGGTCCGCAGGGCCAGGCCGACCTCGGCTGACGTCTTTCCTGCCTCCAGGTCGGAAAGCCACCGTCGACTCACCCCCGCTTGCTGGGCAAGATGGGCCTGCGTCCAGCCCTTGTCCTGTCGGCTCTGGCGGACGAAGAGCCCGAGGTCTCGTGCGTCGCTGATTCGCATCCTGTTCCGATCGTGTGCGCGTACGCACCCAGGTTAGCTGTTGTGCGCGTTCGCGCTCAGCATGTCTGCTGTGCGCGTACGTGCACATCCTGTCGGGTTGTGCGCGTACGTGCGCAGCGGTGGCTCTCCGGCGAGCGCGAATCCTGTCCGGGGTGGCTGATGTAATGGCGCCGTGAGCCATGGCGGTCGAGGAGTGCTCGCCGAGCTCAAGGCCGAGGGCGCCGAGCTGACCGACGGGCCGAACGAGCAGCCGTACGGCATCGACTTCGGTGGCCGGGACCCGTTCGGCAGCCAAGATCAGTTGATGTAGGACCGGACGACACGCCGGCAGCATCCCGGTTTTACCTCAACTGATCTCCGAGCTCGACGACGAATCAGCCGATCGACGCCTGACCCGGATGCCAGATCACCACCGCGATCTCTCTGGTCCGCTCCGCGAACCGGCCGCCGTCAGATGACCGGGTCCCGGCAGGTAGCAGACCCTGCCCGGCCCGGCGGACCGGTCCCAGATAGTCGACGACCAGCTTGTCGAGACCGAGCCCGTCCCGGACGGCATCAGCGAGGATCAGCGGGTACGGCATCCGGCCGGTGGCGTAGTGCGGGTCGCTACCGGCGTACAGGGTTTCGTCCCACTTCCACAGGTTGGCCGACACTGCTGTTCAGCGGTGGTGTGCGGGGAGTGCGTCGAGCAACGCCGACCACGCCTGGGCCTTGACCAGCCCTGTGTGGTCCACAGTCAGGCACCTCCGGCCAGCCGAGTGGTCAGGTCGTGCTGGCCCGGGTCGCCCCGACCGCCGAGTCAGTCCAGGTCGAACTCGCCGTCCTGGGCGCCGGCGACGAACGCGTCCCACTCGGCCTGGGTGAAGACCAGGATCGGGCCGTCCGGCTCGGCCGAGTTGCGCATCCCGATCAGGTCGTCGACGAACGCGATCTCGACCGCGCCCTCGGACGCGTCGCCCTCGGCCCGCTGCCACACCGCCCGCGACAGGTCGAAATCGCCCTTGGGGTGCTGCGCCATCGTCGACTCCTTCGATACTGGAAACAGATACTGGAAACACGCGCGGGACCTGTCGGGCGGTACACGCCCGGTTACCGGCACAGGCTAACGCCCGCCGCCCCGGGCGGGTGCGGCAGGATGGTCGGATGCCGAGCCTGACCCGCGTCGAGGCGGTCGAGCGCGCCGAGACGATCACCGTCGAGTCGTACACGATCGACCTCGACCTGACCATTGGTGACACCGAGTTCGGTTCGACCAGCGTGATCGAGTTCCGGGCCGCGCCGGAAGCCGCGACGTTCGTCGAGGTCGCCCCGGCGAAACTGACCCGGGTACGGCTCAACGACGTCGACCTCGATCCGGCGAGCCTCGACGACAACCGGGTGCCGCTGACCGGGCTCGCCGGGCGTAACACGCTGACCGTCGAGGCGCGGATGGCGTACTCCAACTCTGGGCAGGGGCTGCACCGCTTCGTCGACCCGGCCGACGGTGAGACGTACCTGTATGCCATGTCGTTCCTGGACGACGCGCCGCGCATCTTCGCCTGCTTCGACCAGCCAGACCTGAAGGCACCGGTACGGCTACGGGTCACCGCGCCGCCGCAGTGGACGGTGGCCGGCAACGGCCAGCCGGTCGGCGCGCCGGTGGACGGGCGCTGGGAGTTCGCGCCGACGGTGCCGCTGGCGACGTACCTGGTGACCCTGATCGCCGGTCCGTACCACGCCCGCCACGCCGAGCACGACGGCGTCCCGCTGTCGCTGTACTGCCGGCGTTCGCTCGCCGCATACCTGGATGCCGACGCCGAGGAGATCTTCACGATCACCCGGCGGTGCCTGGACCGGTTCCACGAGCTGTTCGACGTGCGGTACCCGTTCGGCGGCTACGGTCAGGCGTTCGTGCCCGAGTTCAACGCCGGCGCGATGGAGAACCCGGGCCTGGTGACCTTCCGCGACGACCACATCTTCCGGTCGGCGGTCACCGACAGCGAACGCGAGCGGCGGGCCACCACCATCGCTCACGAGATGGCCCACATGTGGTTCGGCGACCTGGTGACCATGCGGTGGTGGGACGACCTGTGGCTCAACGAGTCGTTCGCCGAGTACCTCGGGGTGCGGGTGACCGCCGAGGCGACCCGGTTCACCGACGCCTGGACGACTTTCGGCATCCTCTACAAATCCTGGGGGTACGCCGCGGACCAGCGCCCGTCGACCCATCCGGTGGCGCCGGAGGAGGTCGCCGACGCCGAGCGGGCGTTGCTCAACTTCGACGGCATCTCGTACGCCAAGGGCGCGTCGGTGCTGCGCCAGTTGGTGGCCTGGCTGGGCGACGAGCCGTTCCTGGCCGGGCTACGGGCGCATTTCGCCGCCCACCGGTTCGGCAACGCCACGCTGGCCGACCTGCTCGACGCGTTGACTGCGGCGAGCGGCCGGGACCTGTCCGGCTGGGCGGAGCGGTGGCTGCGGCAGGCGCAGGTGAACACGATCCGGGCCGAGACGGTCGTCGACGAGGCCGGTCGATACCGCGAGGTCGTCCTGGTGCAGACCGCGCCGCAGCGCCATCCGGTGCTGCGTCCGCACCGGATCGGGCTGGGGTTGTTCGACGCTGAGGCGAGCGGGGACCGGCGGATGTCGGTGCGGCGGCGCTGGCTGGCGGTGGACCTGGCCCCGGACGTCGACGGTGGGCGGACCCTGGTGCCGGCGCTGGTCGGTGAGCCGGCGGCCGACCTGCTGCTGGTCAACGACGGTGACCTTACGTACGCCAAGGTGCGGTTCGACCCGGCGTCGGCGGCCGCGCTGCCGGCGATGCTGCCCGGAATGACCGATCCGCTGGCCCGGGCGGTGTCGTGGACGGCGACCCTGGACGCGGTACGTGACGCGCAGCAGCCGGTGGCCGACCTGGCGGCGCTGATCGAGCTGGCCCTGCCGGCCGAGACCGTGGTGGTGGTCGTCGAGGACGTGCTGCGGCTGAGTCGGTCGGTGATCGACCGGTACGCCCACCCGGTGGACCGTCCGGTGCTGCGGTCCCGGCTCGGTGCTGCCTGCACCCGGCTGCTGGCCGTGGCCGGGCCCGGCACGTCGGTCCAGTTGGCCGCTGCCCGGGGGGCGATCACCGCCAGCGGGGACGTGGACTGGTTGCGCGGGTGGTTGACGGGGCGGGTGGTGCCGGCCGGGTTGACGCTCGACGCCGACCTGCGCTGGCTGCTGCTCTACCGGCTGGCAGCGTGCGGCGGTGTCAGCGCGACCGAGATCGACGACGAGGCCGGCCGGGACCGCAGCGCGGCCGGTGAGCAGTGGGCCGCGAAGTGCCGTGCGGCGGTGCCGGACCCGGCCGCCAAGGAGCGTGCCTGGCAGACGATCGTGACCGACACCAGGCTGTCCAACCGTCTCGTCGAGGCGTACGCGGAAGGGTTCTGGCAGCCGGAACAGACCGAGCTGACGGCGCCGTACGTCGACCGGTACTTCGCCGATCTGCCGGCGGCGACCCGGCGCCGCACGGCGTGGCTCGCCGACCGGGTGGCGGAATCGGCCTTTCCACAGTTCGCGGTGAGCGAGCGGACCCGGGCGGCGGCGACCGCGATGCTGGCCCGCGACGATCTCACCGCCGGGCTGCGCCGGGTGGTCACCGACGCCACCGACGAACTGGACCGGGCGTTGACCGCTCGGCGTCGGTACGCAGCCGGAACCGGACCGGTGTAGGCGGGGGTCGCCGTAGGCAGAAATCGCCGTAGGTGCAGAGCGGGAGCTGGCACCCGATAGTGTTGCCTACGCCACGCGACAGCCCGGCTGGGTAGATCATCGGCATACGATTCGTCGATGGACGATGGCATCCGTCGGGTCGGCATCATGGGCGGCACCTTCGATCCGATCCACCAGGGTCACCTGGTCGCGGCGAGCGAGGTGGCCGAGCGTTTCGCGCTCGACGAGGTGGTCTTCGTACCGACCGGGGATCCGTGGGAGAAGGCCGGGCTGACCGTCACCCCGGCCGAGGACCGGTATCTGATGACCGTGATCGCGACCGCGTCGAACCCGACGTTCCAGGTGAGCCGGGCGGACATCGACCGGCCCGGCCCGACGTACACCGTCGACACGTTGCGCGACCTGCACTCGGTGTACGGGCCGAAGGCGCAGCTGTTCTTCATCACCGGCGCGGACGCCCTCGAGAAGATCCTGTCCTGGAAGGACACGGATACGATGTTCGAGCTGGCCCACTTCATCGGGGTGACCCGGCCGGGGTTCGAGTTGTCCGCCGCACACCTGCCGGCCGACACGGTGTCCCTGGTCGAGGTGCCGGCGATGGCGATCTCGTCGACCGAGTGCCGGGCGCGGGTGGCTGCCGGCAAACCGCTGTGGTACCTCGTGCCGGACGGGGTGGTGCAGTACATCGCCAAACGTCGGCTGTACGAGACGGAATCTTCGGGGGAATGACTCCTCGGTGTCATATTTTGGGTGTTATATCCGCATTTCCTGGCTGGTCGAGTGTGAGAGGCTAGAGCAGCGAAGCTGTCTAGCTGAAGGAGTGTTGTCGAGGTGATCCGATGAGCGCCTCAGAGCGCGCGCGGGAGCTGGCCCTGACGGCCGCCCAGGCCGCCGCCGACAAGAAGGCGCAGGACATCGTCGTCATCGACGTGGCCGACCGGATGGCGATCACCGACGCCTTCGTGCTCGCCTCGGCGCCCAACGAGCGCCAGGTGCTGGCCGTCGTCGATGCCATCGAGGAGAGCCTGGTCCGGCTGCCGGACAAGGCCAAGCCGATCCGGCGTGAAGGCGACCGTGCCGGCCGGTGGGTGCTGCTCGACTTCAACGACATCGTGGTGCACGTCCAGCACACCGAGGAACGCGAGTTCTACGCCCTCGACCGGCTCTGGAAGGACTGTCCGGTCATCCCGTTCGTCGACCGCGACCTGGTCGAGGCCGAAGCCGGGGCCACCGAGTGACCCGATTGATCGTCTGGCGGCACGGCAACACCGACTGGAACGCCGGCGACCGGGTGCAGGGCCAGACCGACACCGCGCTCAACGACCTCGGCCGGGCCCAGGCCACCGCCGCCGCGCCGCTGATCGCGGCGCTACGACCGGACGCGATCGTCGCCAGCGACCTGCAGCGGGCCGCCGACACTGCGGCGGCCCTGGCGGCACTCACCGGCCTTCCGATCCGTTCCGATCCCCGGTTGCGGGAGCGGCAGTACGGGCTCTGGCAAGGGCTCACCATGCCGACCATCGCGGAACGGTTCCCCGCCGAGCACGCCCGCTGGCGGGCCGGCGATCCGTCGCCCGGCTGTGCCGTGGAGAGCCTCGACGACCTTGGCAAACGGGTCGGGGAGGCGTTGCAGGACGCGGCTGACGCGGCGCCGGGCGGGACCGTGGTGGTCGCCACCCACGGCGGGGCGGCCCGGCAGGGCTGTGGCCATCTGCTCGGCTGGGGGGTCGCGGTGCTGCGTACCGTCGCGCCGCTGCAGAACTGCCACTGGACCGAGCTGCGGTACGACGAGTCGCGTGGCTGGCAACTGCGGGCACACAACGTCGGGGTGAGCAGCACCCGGGACATCCCCGCCCCGGTCTGACCCGACTGCCGGTCTGACCCTACCGGTGGCCTGGCCCGGCACGATTGCCGATGATCAGCTAGCGTGCCGGCATGTCCGTCGCGGTCGTGACCGACTCCACCGCCTACCTGCCGGCCGATCTGGCGCAGCGGCACCACCTCACGGTGGTGCCGCTGACCGTGCTGGTCGACGGCGTCGAACGCCGGGAAGGCCTCGATCTGACCCCGACCGAGGTGGCCCACGCGTTGACCGTGCGGCGGTCGACGGTCAGCACCTCGCGACCCGCGCCCGAGCAGTTCGCCGAGACGTACCGGCGACTGCTGGGCGCCGGTAGCTCCGGGGTCGTGTCGGTGCACCTGTCGGCCGGGCTGTCCGGCACGGTCGCGGCCGCCGAACTGGCTGCCCGGCAGACCGGCCCGGACCGGGTCGCGGTGGTGGACAGCGGCTCGACCGGCATGGGGCTGGGCTTCCCGGCGCTCGCTGCGGCGACGGTGGCGGCCACCGGGGGTGACCTGGCCGAGGTCAGCGCCGCCGCGACCGCCGCAGCGGCCCGCACCCGGACCTTCTTCTACGTCGACACGTTGGAGCATCTGCGGCGCGGTGGTCGGATCACGGCAGCGTCCGCGCTGCTCGGTACGGCGCTGGCGGTCAAGCCGATCCTGCACGTGCAGGACGGTCACATCGTGCTGCGCGACAAGGTACGTACCGCCGCCCGCGCCCTGGCCAAGCTGGTCGACCTCGCCTGTCTCGCGGCCGGCGACGCGTCGCGGGTCGATGTCGCCGTGCACCACCTCGACGATCCGGACCGGGCCGCCGCCCTGTGTGCGGAACTGACCTCCCGGCTGGGTGACCGGCTGCAGGACGTGCACGTGGCACAGATCGGGGCGGTGGTGACGGCACACGCCGGCCCTGGTCTGCTCTCGGTTGTGGTGCACCGGCGGGCGGGCTCCTGACCGCCGGCCCATAGCAAGATCCGGGTCCGGTACGGGGCATTGTCCACAACGCGCCGGTCGTCCACAGCCCGGCCGGCAGCCCGGTCCGCCGTCCTGGCCGGCGGCCTAGCTTCTGCACGTGACCGACGACGACACCGTCCAGCGGCGGCTGGCCCTGCTGACCCACGCCGGTGGCGGCCTACTGACCCACGCTGGTGGCGGCCAACGGGCGCCGGTAGACCCCGACCGTCCGACCGGCCGCGACCGCGGGGACCCGACCGGCAGCAGCGGTCCGGCCGACCGCGACCGCGGAGATCCGGCCGGATCGGGCGACCCGCTCGACCTCGACGACCCGGCCTTCTCCGGGGCGACCGCCCGGCTGCCCGCCTTCGACCCTGGCCGGCGGGGGGTACGGGCACTCGCCGCCGTGGCTGTCGTGGTGGTCGCCGTCGCCGCGCTGCTCGCCTGGCGGGCGCGACCCCGGGTCGAGCCGGTGCCGTCCGCCGACGGCGTCCCGGCCCAGACCGCCCCGGTGCCGGCCGCGGCCAATGGCCCGAGTCCTGAGGGCCGTCCCGCTGCGGCTGGACCCGGGACGACCGGCACCGGTGGACCGACACAGCTGATCGTCGCGGTGACCGGTCGGGTCCACCGGCCAGGTCTGGTGACCCTGCCGGCAGGTTCCCGGGTGGCCGACGCCCTGGAAGCGGCCGGTGGTGCACTGCCCGACACCGACATCGCCTGGCTCAATCTGGCCCGCCCGGTCCAGGACGGCGAGCTCGTCGTGGTCGGGGTCACCCCGCCGCCGGGAGCCGTGACCGGGCCTGCCCCTGCCGCCGGCCAGCCGGGCGGGACCGGCAAGGTCGACCTGAACGCCGCCAGCCAGCAGCAGTTGGAGACGCTGCCGGGGGTCGGCCCGGTGCTCGCCCAGCGGATCATCGATCATCGCGAGCGGGTGGGCGGGTTCGCGTCCGTCAACGACCTGCGCAAGGTCAGCGGTATCGGCGACGCGCGATTCGACCAGCTACGTGAGCTGGTGACGGTGTGAAGGCATCCGGCGACAACCGGGTCGGGCCGCCGGACCTGCGGCTGGCCGGATTCGCGGTGGCCTGCTGGCTGGCCGCCTTCGCCGTGGTATGCGGCACGGCCGTGCTGGCAGTGGCACTGGTCATCGGTGGCGTGACGCTGGTCGGCCTGCTCGGCGTCTACCTGACCAGGGGTACGGGCACCGGCCGCAGCCGGGCGGCCCGGCGGCCCGGCAACGACTCCGACCTGCCCCGGCTGACCAGGTGGATGCACGCGTACGGCTGGCTGGCCATGGCGGTGGTGCTCGGGGTCGTCTGCGGTGCCGCCGCTGCCGGCGCACGGGTGGTGGCGCGTGACGCCGGGCCGCTCGCGGCACTGGTCGACGACCGTGCGGCAGTCACCGCGGAGCTGGTGATCCGCGACGATCCTCGACGGGTCAGGTCGGCGGTGGCGGGACCGCCGCTGTGGCTGGTGCCGGTCCGGCTGGCTGGCCTGTCCGGCTCGCCGGCCGTCCGGCCCGACCACGGCGTCGCGGGTCGACTGGTCGGTCCGGTGCGGTTGCTCGTCCTCGGCACCAGCAACGCCTGGGACGGGCTGCTGCCCGGGCAGCGGGTGCGGGTCGCCGGCCGGTTGGCGCCACCACGCGGTGGTGATCTGACTGCGGCCGTGCTGTCCACCGGGGAGGATCCGACGCCGGTCGGGTCCTCGAGCTGGGCGCAGCGGGCGGCCGGTGTTCTGCGGTCGGGCCTGCAGCGCGCCTGCGAGCCGTTGCCAGACCAGCCCGGTGGCCTGTTGCCCGGTCTCGTCGTCGGCGACACCAGCCGGCTGGATCCTGCGGTGGAGGAGGACTTCCGGGCGACCGGGCTGACCCATCTCGTTGCGGTGAGTGGTTCCAACGTCGCGGTCGTAGTCGGGTTCGTCCTGCTCGGGATGCGCTGGTGCCGGGCCGGTCCCGGCCTGACAGCGGTCGCGTGCGCCGTGGCGCTGGTCGGCTTCGTGATCCTGGCCCGTCCCTCGCCCAGTGTGGTACGGGCCGGGGTGATGGGTGCGGTCGGGCTGCTCGCGCTGGCGACCGGACGTCGGCGGGCGGCATTGCCGGCGCTCGGCGCGACCGTGGCCGTCCTGGTCGTGGTCGATCCGGAGCTGGCTTCGGACGCGGGGTTCGCCCTGTCCGTATTGGCGACCGGTGGTCTGCTGCTGTTTGCACCCGGCTGGCGGGACGCGATGGTGGCTCGTGGTGTTCCCGCTCCGCTGGCGGACGCGTTGGCGATCCCGGCGGCGGCGCAGCTGGCCTGCACCCCGGTCGTCGCCGGCCTGTCCGGGCTGATCAGCCTGGTCGCGGTCCCCGCCAACCTGCTCGTGGTGCCAGCGATCGCCCCGGCGACGGTGCTCGGGGTGGCGACAGCCGTCGTCTCACCGGTCTGGCCGGGCGGTGCCGAACTGCTCGCCTGGCTCGGTCACTGGCCGGCCTGGTGGCTGGTGACGGTGGCCCGATACGGGGCGCGGGTTCCCGCGGGGTCGCTGCCGTGGCCGGACGGGGCGTTCGGTGCGCTGTCCCTCGCCGCGTTGACGGTCGTCGTGCTGGTCCTGGCCCGCCACGGGTTCACCCGTCGAGTGCTGGCGGTGGTGGCGGTCGGAGCCGTGGTCGGGGCGCTGCCGGTGCGGCTCGCCGCGTCGGGCTGGCCACCGGATGGTTGGGTGGTCGCGGTCTGTGCGGTGGGTCAGGGGGACGTGGTGGTGCTACCCGCCGGTGCCCGGTCCGCTGTGGTCGTCGACGCCGGCCCGGACCCGGCTGCGGCCGACCGGTGCCTGCGTCGTCTCGGCATCAGCCGGGTGCCACTGTTGGTGATCAGTCATTTCCACGCCGACCATGTGGCTGGCGTCGACGGTGTCCTGCGGCACCGTCTGGTCTCGGCGGTGGCGACCACCGGGTGGCCGGAGCCGGCTGCCGGCCGGGACGCGGTGCAGTTGGCGGCGGCGGCCCGAGGCGTCGCGGTCGGACCGGTTCCACCTGGCTGGAGCTACCGTCGTGGCCCGGTCGAGTTGACGGTGCTCGGTCCAACCGAGCCGTTCATCGGGACCAGGTCCGATCCGAACAACAACTCCCTGATGCTGCTGGCCGTCGTGGACGGTGTACGGATCCTGCTGACCGGTGACGCCGAGCACGACTCGCAGGAAGCGCTACTGGACCGGTTCGGGGCGGCCGGGCTGCGGGCGGACGTGCTCAAGGTCGCCCACCACGGGTCGGCCTTCCAGGACGTCGGCTTCCTGGACGCGGTGGCACCCAGGGTAGCGGTGGTGCCGGTCGGTGCCGGCAACCGGTACGGGCATCCGGATCCGGGAGTGCTCGCCCGGTTGTCGGAGCGGGGAGCGCGGGTGCTGCGGACCGATGTCGACGGTGATCTGGCGGTGGTACGGCGTGACGGCGGGCTCGCGGTCTCCCACCAGAGAGCTGACGCCAACTCCCGTAGCGGCTGATCCGGGTGGGACGGAACACCGCAGTCAACTGCGGTGTTCCGGTGTCGTTCGTGACAGCTTGCCGACAAATGTCCCTATTATCGGAGCGTGATCGAACAGCTACTCAGCGAGAAATTGGGGGTTGATCTCGGTGCTACGACCCGTGCGACTATGGCGGGCGTGAAAATTGCCGCCCCGCCCGCCGTGGTACTCGTGCTCGGTGACGAGGAACTTCTGGTCACTCGGGCTGTGACGGAAGCCGTCCAGGCTGCCCGGGCCACCGATCCCGACGCCGACGTCCGGGAGTACGAGGCGGGCGCGGTCAGTGCCGGCGAGGTCGCCGAGATGCTCAGCCCGTCCCTGTTCGGCGGTCGGCGACTGCTCGTCCTGCGCAGTGGCCAGGACGCCCGCAAGGACCTGACCGCCGCGTTGCTCGGGTACGCGAAGCAACCAGATCCGGACGTGACGCTGCTGGTCACCCACGCGGGTGGCGCCAAAGGGAAGGCCTTCGCCGACGGGCTGCGGTCGGCCGGGGCGACCGTGGTGCCGGCGGCCAAGCTCAAGGGGCACCGGGAACGGGTCGCCTTCGTCCGCGACGAGTTCCGCCGCGTCGGCGGCAGGTGCACCGACGACGCCGCCGAGGCGCTACTCGCCGCCGTCGGCAACGACCTGCGGGAGCTGTCCGCGGCCTGCGCCCAACTGCTGGCCGACACGGGCGGCCGGGTCGACGCGGCGACCGTGGCCCGGTACTACCGGGGGCGTGCCGAAGTGAGCGGATTCACCGTGGCCGACGCGGCGATCATCGGCGACGTGCCGGGAGCCCTGGAAGCACTGCGGTGGGCCCTGCACGTCGGAGTAGACCCGGTGCCGATCGCCGACGCGCTCGCCGACGGCATCCGCACCGTGGCCCGGGTCGCGTCCGCCGGTCGGGGGAGCCCGTACCAGCTGGCGAGCAGTCTCGGCATGCCCGCGTGGAAGATCGAGCGTGCGCAACGGCAGAGCCGGGGCTGGAGCGCGGAAGGCCTGGTCGATGCCATGCACGCGGCGGCGCGGTGCAACGCCGATGTCAAGGGCGGCTCGGACGACCGGGACTACGCGCTGGAGCGGGCCGTTGTCGCGGTCGCGCAGGCCCGTCGCAGCGGTGGTGATCAGCGGTGAGCGGTCGCGACCATCGGGATCCGCCTGACCATCAGGACCCGACCGACGAGCAGGATGCCGTCGAGGACGAGTTGCCACCGCTCTACGCCCGAGCGCTGCGGCTCCGGTACGTGCAGCCCAGCGGGTTGACCTGTCTGGCCTTCTTCGAGGGCAGCTTCGTACTGGGTGGGCTGCTCGCCCTGGCAGAACTGATCCCCTGGTGGGGCATGCTGGTCCTGCCGGTCGCGGTGGCTGTCATGGTGAAGATCAACGATCTGGTCGCCGGTGCGGTCGAGCGGTCGGCGGAGCTGGTCCCCGAGCGGGAACAGGAGATGTTCCGTCGCGAGGTGGTCCCAGCGGCCGGGCAGCACGTACAGCCGGTGATCGGGACTCGGACCGGACCGGCGTTTCCGGCCGGCGGCACCGGCCCCGGCATCCAGACCGGCCCGGGCGTCCAGATTGTTCCCGGTATCCGGATCAGGCGGATCGGTGGTGCCCACGTCGAGGCGACCGCAGCGACGGCTACTGCTTCAGCGGCGACCTGTGCGGCCCTCGCGGCGCCGACGGTACTCCTGCAGACCGTCCCGCCCAGCCCTGCGACCGCGACCGCGACCGCTGCTGCGCTTGCCGCGCCGACAGTGCTACTGGACGTGCTCCACACCGGTCAGCTCAGCGAGCACCAACCGCCGGTACCCCGAGTGACGTAAACCAGTTGGGTCGGGACTGGCGCAGCTCAGCCGGGTCGGAGCCAGCTGGTGGCATCGGTCACCCGAAACGGACCAGCCGACCTCGCGGGTCGGCTGATCCGCGAGGTCGGCTGGTCGGTGGGAACGGGCTCGTCAGGAGCCGATCGACTGCAGGCGCTTGGCGATCGCGGACTTGCGGTTCGCCGCCTGGTTCTTGTGGATCACGCCCTTGCTGACGGCCTTGTCGAGCTTGCGGCTGGCCTCCCGCATCAGCGCGGCAGCCTGCTCGGTGTCGCCGTTCGCGTTGGCCTCGTTGAACTTGCGGACGGCGGTCTTCAGCGCCGACTTGACCGACTTGTTCCGCAGCCGACGCTTCTCGTTCTGCCGGTTGCGCTTGATCTGGGACTTGATGTTCGCCACGCGACAGCCTCGCCCTGCTCATCCGAAATCGAAACGACCAAAATGACAATCCGCCTGCGGCGTACGCGGCCGCCCGAGTCATCCCGGTGACCGGGTCCGGCGCAGTGGCCGGTCCGGACAGATATCGGGAGTCCGACGGATGGCCGGGCCCGACAACCGGGATGCATGCTGGCGGCGCGTGTCGCCACGCGCGAAGGGCAAGGTTACCAGTTCACCGGTGCGCCGGCCAAAACGGGCCGGGCCAACCGCGCCGGGCGGCCAGCCAGGCCAGCGCCGTCTCCCCGCTGAACCGCTGGTGGGCGCGGACGTGCGGGGAGGCGCCGGTGGGCCCGGCGGACGCCCGGGTCAGCCAGTAGCCGGAGAGCGCCGCCAGCGCCGCGTCCAGCCCGCCGGGCGGCGCGTCGACCGCGGTCGGGTGCCGGGCGAACAGCGTGTCCGCGTCGAGGCCACTGGCGTACGCGGTGACCAGCAGGCTCGCCGTGTCGAACCAGGCGGGACCGTGACACACCCAGGTCCAGTCGCAGATCCACGCCATCCCGGTCCGGTCGATCAGCAGGTTGTCGAGGCGCAGGTCGCCGTGGATGACCCCGTCGTCGGACGCCAGGCGGGGCAGGTCCGCCTCCAGCGACGCCAGCTCTGGCAGGTGCCGCCGGAGCAGCCCGTCGCCGTCGGTGTCGGTGTCGAACACCGGCATGGCTTCCCGGCCGGCGGCTATCTCCTGCCACCAGGCCAGGTCGGCGCTGGCCAGGTCGGCCAGCCGGGGCAAACCGATGTTGACCAGTCCGGCCGGCGGCCGGCGCAGGGCGCGGGCCGCGCCAGCCCAACTGGCCAGGGCCGCGTCGAGCTCGGCCGGAGCCCAGGGCAGCGCCGGCATCCGGCCGTCGACCGCGTCGAGACAGAGTACGAAGTAGCCGGCGGTGGTGAGTGTCCACCGCGGCCTGGCCGCCGCCACCTGGGCCGGCAGTTCCGCCGTCAGCGCCGCCTCGCGGGCGTACCAGTCGCTGAGGTGCCGCTGCTCGACCAACGACGCGGCCTTGACGAACACCCGCTCGCCAGCGGAGGTGGTCAGGGTCGCGGCGAAGCCCCGGGTGAAGCCGCCGCCGGCGCTGGTCGCCCAGGTCACCGGGCTGCCGAGCCGACCGCAGATCGCCGCGCGCAGATCGGGTGGAAGGTCCGCCCAGGCGGGTCGAACCGATGTCGCGTCGTACCGGATAGCGGGCAACCGCACTGTAGCCACCCCTCCATCCTGCCGCGCCGCCGCCACGAACCCCGGCAGCGGCACCCGGCCGGCATCCGGCGTTGGCAGCCGCGCTAGGTGGTGGCCCAGTGGTGGGCATGGGCACCTCGACGATCGGGGCGTGGGAACATAGGTTGCGGCCGGCGACGCCGGCTGAGACGACGGACTCCAGCCCAGCAGAACGGACCACCGTGCCTCCGACGCCCGATTCCGGCGTGAACGCCCCCGGTGCCACCGAACCCGGCAGCATCCGGAACTTCTGCATCATCGCGCACATCGACCACGGCAAGTCGACCCTCGCCGACCGGATGCTCCAGCTCACCGAGGTGGTCGACCCGCGCCAGATGCGGGCCCAGTACCTGGACCGGATGGACATCGAACGGGAACGCGGCATCACGATCAAGAGCCAGGCGGTACGGATGCCCTGGACGATCCGCGCCGGTGAACGCCAGGGCGAGTCGGCCGTGCTCAACATGATCGATACCCCGGGGCACGTCGACTTCACCTACGAGGTGTCCCGCTCACTCGCCGCGTGCGAGGGCGCGGTGCTGCTGGTCGACGCGGCGCAGGGGATCGAAGCCCAGACGCTGGCCAATCTGTACCTGGCGCTGGAGAACGACCTGCACATCATCCCGGTGCTCAACAAGATCGACCTGCCGGCGGCGCAGCCGGAGAAGTACGCCGAGGAGTTGGCGCATCTGATCGGCGGCGATCCGGCCGACTGCATCCGGGTCTCCGGCAAGACCGGCGAAGGTGTTCCGTACCTGCTCGACGAGATCGTCCGCCAGTTCACCCCGCCGGTCGGTGACGCGGCGGCACCGGCGCGGGCCATGATCTTCGACTCGGTGTACGACGTCTACCGGGGGGTGGTGACCTACGTCCGGGTGATCGACGGGCGGATCGAGGCCCGCGACCGGATCAAGATGATGTCCACCGGCGCGACCCACGAGCTGCTGGAGATCGGGGTGATCTCACCTGAGATGATCAAGGCGACCGGGCTCGGTGTCGGCGAGGTCGGTTACCTGATCACCGGGGTGAAGGACGTCCGGCAGTCCCGGGTGGGGGACACCGTCACCATCAACGGCCGGCCGGCGACCGAGCCGCTCGGCGGCTACAAGGACCCGCGGCCGATGGTGTACTCCGGGCTGTATCCGATCGACGGTTCCGACTACCCGGCGCTGCGCGAGGCGCTGGACAAACTGAAGCTCAACGACGCGGCGTTGACCTACGAGCCGGAGACGTCCGGCGCGCTCGGCTTCGGGTTCCGCTGCGGCTTCCTGGGCCTGCTGCACCTGGAGATCATCGGGGAGCGGCTGGAGCGGGAGTTCAACCTCGACCTGATCTCGACCGCCCCGAACGTGGTCTACCAGGTGGTGATGGAGGACGGCGGGACGGCCACCGTCACCAACCCGAGCGAGTACCCGACCGGCAAGATCGCCGAGGTGCACGAGCCGGTGGTCCGGGCCACCGTACTGACCCCGAACGACTACGTCGGCGCGGTGATGGAGCTGTGCCAGGGCCGGCGCGGCTCGTTGCAGGGCATGGACTACCTCTCCGCCGACCGGGTCGAGCTGCGCTACACGCTGCCGCTCGCCGAGATTATCTTCGACTTCTTCGACCAGCTGAAGAGTCGCACCAAGGGCTACGCCTCGCTCGATTACGAGCCCTCCGGCGAGCAGCCGTCGGACCTGGTCAAGGTGGACATCCTGCTGCACGGTGAGCCGGTGGACGCGTTCAGCGCGATCGTGCACAAGGACAAGGCGTACAGCTACGGCACGACGATCGCCGCCAAGCTGCGCAATCTCATCCCGCGCCAGCAGTTCGAGGTGCCGATCCAGGCGGCGATCGGCAGCCGGGTGATCGCCCGGGAGACGATCCGGGCGATCCGCAAGGACGTGCTGGCCAAGTGCTATGGCGGCGACATCAGCCGTAAGCGCAAGCTGCTGGAGAAGCAGAAAGAGGGCAAGAAGCGGATGAAGATGGTCGGCCGGGTGGAGGTGCCGCAGGAGGCGTTCATCGCGGCCTTGTCCACCTCGGACGGCGGTGGCTCGGACGGGAAGTCCGGCGGCAAGCGGTGATCCCCCGTGGGTACGGACCAAGCGCGGCGTACTGCCCACGGTGCGGGGCCGGGCTTCCCGGTCCGCCGCCGGTGCGCTGCGGTGGCTGTGACTACCAGCTGTTCCAGAATTCCCGGCCGACTGTCAACGTGGTGGTGACCGACCCGGCCCGGACCCGGTTCCTGGCCATCCGGCGGGCCAAGCCGCCCCGGGCCGGTCAGTGGGAAACTCCTGGCGGATTCTGCGACGGGGCGGAACACCCCCGGTCGGCGGCGCTGCGCGAGTGCCGGGAGGAGTTGGGCGTCGAGGTCGAGCTCGGTGCGCTAATCGGTCTCTACCTGGGTGAGTACGAATTCCAGGACGAGACGTTGAGCGTGCTGGAGTGCTTCTTCCTGGCCACCCTGGCCAGCGACCGGGTCCGACTCGACTCGGCCGAGGCCACCGAGTGCGGTTGGTTCGCCCTCGCCGAGCCGCCGCCGTTGGCCTTCGCGACCATGGATGCGGCGGTACGGGACGTGGCGGCATCCTTCGGACGTTGACGCGGTTGCTCGTCCGGCGGAGATGAATCGGTTTGGTTGTCGCGATGGCCGGGAACTTAGCGGTCACCAAGGACAACGCGACATCTCCGACAAGGAGGATGAACAATGACCGTAATGGGAATCATCACCGCTCTCATCGTCGGCCTCATCATCGGTGCGCTCGGCCGTCTGGTCGTGCCGGGCAAGCAGAACATCCCGATCTGGTTGACCATGCTGATCGGCGTCGGCGCCGCCCTGCTGGGCACCGTCATCGCCCGTGCCGGCGGCTTCGCCAGCACCGCCGGCTTCGACTGGCGGGAGTTCTTCGTGCAGGTGATCCTTGCCGCGGTTGGTGTGGCGCTGGTCGTCGGGGTCGGTGGCCGGCGCAGCATGAGCCGGTACTGACTGGCCGGGTCGACTGACCGAGCGGTCGGCCGACGGACTGACCGATCGACAGCTGACGGCACCGGGTCCGTCGTCGGCGCCCATCCCGGCAGATGCCGGGGCGGACGCCGACGACGGACCCGGTTGCCGCAGGTCAGCGCAGCCAGGGGACGCTGCGGTCGAGCAGCCCACGCTCCTTGAGTTCCTTACGGAGCGGGATCTCGTCGTCGATGTAGCCGTTCCAGTTGATGCCCCAGTAGTTTGCGGTGTGGGTGCCTTCGCCGAGCAGCTGACGCTGCACCGGCGTCCGGTTCGCCCACCACTGGCTGTCCTTGTCGACATGCAACTCGTCCAACGGGCGGATCCAGCGGTAGGTGTACCCGATGAACAGCATCTTGCGGGTGATCGTCGACAGGTTGGTCGACCGGGAGTGCCATTGCCGGCGGTCGAAGATGAACGCATCGCCCGGGTTCGCGGTGATCTCGACCGTGCCTTCGGGATCCGGGTTCTGCACGGTGAGGTCGGCTGGGCGGGGCAGCGAGTTGCGCAGGTGGCTGCCGGGGATCACCTTGGTGGCGCCGCGGCCGGTCTCCGACAGGTCGGACAGGACGTAGGCCACCTTCAGCGAGAACATCGGCCGGGGCAGGTTCGGGTCCATCGTCTCCGGGTCGGAGTTCTGCCGGTAGCCGTCCTGGTGCCATCCCCAGTACGGCTTCTCCGGCTCCAGCGCCGGTGGGGTGACGTCGAGGTGGTTGTGGTGGGTGTAGATGTTCCAACCGGCCAGCCCCCACATGTAGGGGAACGCGATCGGATGGGTGAGCAGGTCGCCGAAGAGTTCGTCGCGGTCCAGGAAGCCCAGCAGGTGCAGGGTGCCGTCGGCGGTGGTCTTGCCGGCGGCCTTCTCCTCGGCGTACACCCGGTCGACCGCGGCCTCGAGCGCTGCCCGGTGGTCCTCGGTCAGCACGTTGCGCAGCAGGAGGAAGCCCTGCTCGTGGAACTCCTTGCGGTCGATGTCGCTGATCGCTTCGTAACCGGTCCGCCCGCCGTAATCGAACACAGCTTTCCCGTCCTGTCGGTGGTGCGCCCTTTTTCGGGCCTGGCGGATGCCGATCCTAGCCCGCCTCTCGGCCGGCCCGCCCGGGCCGATTGTCAGCAATTCGCGGGCCGTGTGGTTGGCCACAGCTGATTGCACGTGAGGTGTCGGGGCACGCACTTTCGGTACAGGTCCGTCGTGCAAAATGTCCGGATCGCATAGTTTGCCGTATGTTGCGCTAACTGTCGGTTAAGATATGCAACCAGGGGGCCGGTTGTCGACGTCAGGCGAAGACCTCCGCCATCACCCGCCCGGTCTCGATGTCCCCGTCGGAAATCGACGACCAACTGCCGCCTTCCGCAGTCCATTCCTGATCGCCGAACGTGACCCTTTTGACGCCATGATCAGTGGCATGGGAAACGAGCCAGTGCGCATATCGCCACCCGGCCTGCGGGTTCTCCACCGGGACGCTCAGTGACGGTGTGGTGGGCACCGGCAGCAGTGACTCCAGGCCGCCCCAGTCCAGCCGCAGATTGTCGGTGAGCGCCGCCGTCGCCTCGGCACCGCGCATCACCGGATCCCGGGTCACCGTGCAGGCGACCGCGCCGGTGGCCTCGCCGAGCAGCGCCGCGGTGAGCACCTGTGACTCGTCGGTCCACTTCTCGTACGCCTCGGGGAAGGCCGACCGCTGGACCGCCTGGGCGGCATCGGTGACCCGCATGTCCTGCCAACCCCGGACCCGCTCCAGGCCGGCGTAGAACGCGTTCGTCGCGTACCTGGTGTCGCTGATCTGCTCGACCGTGCCCCACCCCTGGCTGGGCCGCTGCTGGAACAACCCGACCGAATCCCGGTCGCCGCCGGTCAGGTTGCGCAGCTTGGACTCCTGGAACCCGGTCGCCAGCGCCACCACCACGGCACGGGGCGGCAGCCGACGCTGCACCCCGATCGCCGCGATCGTGGCGGCGTTCGCCATCTGCTCCGGATCGAGCGACACCCGACGCAGTTGGCCGTCGCCAGCCCCGGGCATGGAGTCGGGCAGCTCGACCGTGCAGCCCCGCCAGCCACCGGGCAACGCGAAATCGCCGATCCACCGGCCCAGGCCGACCCCGCCCAACAGGGCGATTGCCGCCAGCACGGCGACCAGCACCAGCACCGTCCGAGCCCGCACCGTCACCCCCACGCGTGTTGCTGGGACCTTTGGTACACCAGGGACGGTTGTGTCGTCCAGCGGGAGCGGGTCCCGCGCTTGTCGTACGCCGGCCCTTACGCCGTACGCCTCGACCCCTTACGTCGGAGATACCCCGTTTCGGGGCGACTATCCGTGGTCACCGCCCCGGCAGCCAGCTCGGGTCGCGTTTGTCGCGGAACGCCCGTACGCCCTCGCGGCCCTCTTCGGAGAGGAAGTATCCGGTGGAGAGCTCACGCAGCTCAGCCGTCTCGGCCCGAACGTCCGCCGCCGGGGTGCGGCGGAGCAGCTGCTTGGTGCCGGCCAGGGCGCCCGGGGCGCCCCGGACCAGCGCGGCGCAGCTCGCCGTCACCGCGGCGTCCAGCTCCCCGGCCGGTACGGCGGCGCTGACCAGACCGATCTGCGCCGCCCGGGCACCATCGAACAGCTCACCGGTGAGGTACAGCTGCGCCGCCGCCCGCGGCTGCAGCCGGCGCAGCACAGTGGCGGAGATCACCGCCGGGACCACTCCGAGCCGTACCTCGGTGAAGGCGAAGGTGGCCGCCGCGTCGCAGATCGCGATGTCGGCCGCGGCGATCAGCCCCAGCCCGCCGGCCCGCGCCGGGCCGCCGACCCGGGCGACCACCGGCTTGGGGCACTCCCAGAGCGCCGCCAGCACGTCGCCGAGCATCCCGACCGGCACCTGTCGGGTCGCGTACGCCTCGGCGGTCTCCTTCAGGTCGGCGCCGGAGCAGAAGACCGGACCGGTGTGGCTCAGCACCACCACCCGGACCTGCGGGTCGGCGACCGCCTCGGCCAGGCCGGCGAGCAGTTCGGTCATCAGCGGGGTGGACAGCGCGTTGCGGTTGCCCGGGCTGTCCAGGGTCAGGGTGGTGATCCCGGCGGCGGTGGCCGTACGGATCAGTGGCTGCGCGGACCTGGTGGGTCGGGGCTCATCCATGCCGGCACACTAGTCCCATGCCAGGAGCACCACCCGCCGGTACGCCGGTGCCCGCCGACGGGGCGCTGCCGCCGTCCGCGCTCGCCCGCAGCGGCCAGCGCGGCTTCGGGGTCTATCTGCACGTGCCGTTCTGCGCCACCCGCTGCGGCTACTGCGACTTCAACACGTACACGCCCGCCGAACTTGGCGGCAGCGCACCGGTCGGGGAGTACCTGGACGCCGTACTGGCCGAGCTGGAACTGGCCGCGAAGGTGCTGGCCGACCGCCCGCCACGGCAGGTGGACACGGTCTTCGTCGGCGGCGGCACGCCGAGCCTGCTGCCCGCCGACGCGCTGGCCCGGCTGCTCGACGCGATCGACGCCACCTGGGGGCTGGCCGTCGACGCGGAGGTCACCACCGAGGCCAACCCGGAGTCGGTGACCCCGGCGTCGCTGCGGGCGCTGCGGGCCGCCGGCTACACCAGGGTGTCACTCGGCATGCAGTCGACCGCAGCGGCGGTGCTCGCCGTGCTGGACCGCCGGCACGCGCCGGGCCGCGCGGTCACCGCCGCCCGGGAGGCCCGGGAGGCCGGATTCGAGCACGTCAATCTCGATCTGATCTACGGTACGCCGGGGGAGAGCGCGGCGGACTTCGCCGAGTCGCTGGCGGCGGTGGTGGCGGCCGGGGTGGACCACGTCAGCGCGTACGCGCTGATCGTCGAGGACGGCACCCGGTTGGCGGCCCGGATGCGGCGCGGCGAACTGCCGTATCCCGACGACGACGTCGCCGCCGACCGCTACCTCGCCGCCGAATCGGCGCTGAGCGGCGCCGGATTCGACTGGTACGAGGTGTCGAACTGGGCCCGGTCGGCCGCCGGCCGGTGCCGGCACAACCTGTTGTACTGGACCGGCGGTGACTGGTGGGGGCTCGGGCCGGGGGCGCACAGCCACGTCGGCGGGGTCCGCTGGTGGAACGTGCGGCATCCCCGGTCGTACGCCGAGCGGCTGGCCGCCGGACGGTCGCCCGGCCACGGCCGGGAACTACTCACCGGCACCGAGCAGCAGGTCGAAGAGGTGATGCTGGGGCTGCGGCTGGCCAGTGGGCTGCCGCTGGCGCGACTGGCCCCGGCCGGCCGGATCGCGGCCCGTCAAGCCGGCGACGACGGGCTGCTCGACCCCGGCGCGCTCGCCGCCGGGCAGGCGGTGCTGACCCTGCGCGGCCGGCTGCTGGCCGACGCGGTCGTCCGGGACCTGCTCCCGTGAGACCCGCTGCTGGGCTGCCTTGCGTGGCGTGGCCCGCATTGCCCGCCACCGGTGACGCCCCCGGAGCCGGTACGGATCCGGGGGCGAGCGGTGTCACTTGATGAAGTTGGCGGACATCGGGTACTTGTACAGCGTCCCCTCGTTGGCCTTAACGCCCGCGATGATCCCGAAGATGATCTGGATCGCGAACACCACCAGGCTGGGGATGAACAACAGGCACCAGCTGACGAAGAGCAGCACGAAGGCGATCGCCGACCAGAGGATCTGGAAGTTGAGCGCGGCCAGCGCGTGCGCCCGTACGGCCGGTGACTGCTGACCCTTGACCAGGTAGGCGATCAGCGGGCCGACGAAGCCGAGCGGTCCGAAGCTGATGAACGCGCCCAGGGCGCCACCGAAGTGGGCGATCAGGGCCCAGGTCTTGTCGTCGTTGGTGGCGTAGCCGGACGGGGGTTGACCTCCGTACGCCGGACCGCCGGGCGGGTAACCGCCGGGCGGGGGATATCCGCCGGCGCCGCTGGGCGGCGGGGGGTATCCGGGAGAGGAGGCCTCGCCCGGCATCGAGTAGGACGCTGGAGGTGGCGGCGGGGAGTTGGGGTCCTGCGGCATGCCGCCGGGACCGTTCTCCCCTGGTGGGCGAGGTGGTTCAGTCATGCCCGACACGGTAGGGGGACGGATCAAGCCGCGCCAGTTAGCCCCGCCGACGATTTTCCCGTCCGGGCAGGCCGTCTCCGCTGGTCGGTCGGCTTGTGTGGGGCCCGCCGGCCGGCTTGCGGAGCCCCGCCGGCCGGCTTGCGGAGCCCCGCCGGCCGGCTTGCGGAGCCCCGCCGGCCGACCGATCCGACCCGGGTGAGTGCCCTTGGTGACATATCGCCCGGTACGCCCCCGCCCGGCGAACTGATCATCGCCGGCCCGGCCCGATCGACGTATGCTGGCACTCACAACAGGCGAGTGCCAGCAGGGCGTCCGTCGTCGGTCCGGCCACCCACCGGCCGCCGCGACGGCCGGGGCCGTAGCCTCGGACCGGTCCGACCGGTGCCAGCGGAGGAGGTGCAGATGGGTCTCGACGACCGCAAACTCGACGTGCTTCGGGCGATCGTCGAGGACTACGTCGCCACTCAGGAGCCGGTCGGCAGCAAGGCGCTGGTCGAGCGGCACCAGCTCGGAGTGTCACCGGCGACCGTCCGTAACGACATGGCGGTGCTGGAGGAGGAGGGCTACATCCGGCAGCCGCACACCAGCGCCGGGCGGGTCCCGACCGACCGTGGCTACCGGTTGTTCGTCGACCGGCTGTCCCGGGTGAAACCGCTCAGCCCGGCGGAGCGCAGGGCGATCGAACGCTTCCTCGCCGGCGCCGTCGACCTCGACGACGTCGTGCACCGCACCGTCCGGCTGCTCGCCCAGCTCACCCGCCAGGTCGCGGTGGTGCAGTACCCGAGCCTGTCCCGGTCGTCGGTACGGCACCTGGAGCTGGTGCCGATCTCGACCACCCGGCTGATGCTGGTCCTGATCGTCGACACCGGCCGGGTCGAGCAGCGACTGGTGGAGCTGCCGGCCCCGATCAGTGCCGACGACGTGACCGACCTGCGTCGGCTGGCCAACGAGAAGCTCGACGGCTGTCGGCTCTCCGACACCCCGCCGTTGGTCCAGGCGTTGGTCGACGAGGCGCCATCGGACCTGCGACCGGCGATGACCACGCTTTCGACGGTCCTGCTGGAGACGCTGGTCGAGCGGCACGAGGAACGCATCGCGCTGGCCGGGACCGCTAACCTGACCAGAGGGGGACTACTCGACTTCCAGGGCTCCCTGCGTCCGATACTGGAGGCACTGGAGGAGGAGGTCGTCCTGCTCAAACTGATCGGCGAGGTGGAGCCGAGCACCCTGCGGGTCCGCATCGGCGACGAGAACGAGATCGACAACCTGCGGGCCGCATCCGTGGTCAGCACCGGTTACGGTCCGGGCACCGTCATCGTCGGTGGCCTCGGCGTGCTGGGGCCCACCCGGATGGACTACCCCGGCACCATCGCCACGGTTCGCGCCGTGGCACGCTACGTCGGCGATCTGCTGGCGCAGAACTGACCGGCGGGCAGGATAACCGACCCGGCGAACTGCACATGCGAGACTGACACATGAGGACACCAGACGCAGTGGCCAAGGACTACTACGGGATTCTCGGCGTGAGCCGGGACGCCTCCGCTGACGACATCAAGCGGGCCTACCGCAAGTTGGCCCGGCAGTACCATCCGGACGTCAATCCGGATCCGGTGGCGGCTGACAAGTTCAAGGACATCAACGCCGCGTACGAGGTGCTCTCCGACGACCAGAAGCGGCAGATCGTCGACCTTGGTGGCGACCCGTTGGCACCCGGCGGCGCGCCCGGCGGCGGCCCCGGCGGGGCCGGCCCCTTCGTCGGCTTCCAGGACATCATGGACGCCTTCTTCGGGGCGGCGGCCGGCTCCCGTGGGCCGAGGTCGCGGACCCGTCCCGGCGCCGACGCGATCCTGCGCCTGGAACTCGATCTGACCGACACCGCGTTCGGCGTGGAAGCGCCGATCACCGTCGACACCGCGGTGATCTGCACCACATGCTCCGGCGCGGGCACCGCGGCCGGCACCCACCTGGCGACCTGCGAGGCGTGCGGCGGGCGCGGCGAGGTCCAGTCCGTGCAACGGACCTTCCTCGGCCAGGTGGTCTCGTCCCGGCCCTGCGTCGCCTGCCAGGGCTACGGCACCGTCATCCCGCACCCCTGCACCACCTGTTCCGGCGACGGCCGGGTGCGGACCCGACGTTCACTGACCGTCAAGATCCCCGCCGGGGTGGAGGACGGGATGCGGATCCGGCTGGCCCAGCAGGGCGAGGTCGGGCCGGGCGGGGGCACCGCCGGTGACCTGTACGTCGAGATCCACGAGCGGCCGCACGACGTCTACTCCCGCAAGGGCGACGACCTGCACTGCCGGGTCACCGTGCCGATGACCGCCGCGGCGCTCGGCACCCGGCTGACCATCCGGACCCTGGACAGCGACGAGCCGGTGGACGTCAAGCCGGGCACCCAACCGGGTGCCACCCTGCGGTTGCGCGGGCGCGGCGTGCCGCACCTGCGCGGCACCGGCCGCGGTGACCTCTACGTGCACCTCGACGTGCGTACCCCGACCAAGCTCGACGCCGAGCAGGAGCGGACGCTGCGGGAGTTCGCCAAGGCCCGGGGCGAGGAGGTCGCCGAGCTGACCAAGCAGGGCGGGTTCTTCTCCCGGATGCGCGACGCGTTCAACGGCCACGGCTGACCCGCCGCCCGGTCCGGCCAGCGAGCAGCAGCGGAGAACCGATCCGACGTGAGCGCCCCACTGTTTCTCGTCGAGCGCCTGCCGACCGGGCCGACCCACACCCTCGACGGGCCGGAGGGCCACCACGCCGCGACCGTGGTCCGGCTGCGCCCGGGTGAGCAGTTGCGGCTCGCCGACGGGCGCGGCGGCGTCGCCGACGCGGTGGTCGAGGCCGTCGGCCGGCACCAGCTCGACCTGCGGGTCCTCGACACCGGGTACGTCAGCGCCACCGACCCCCGGCTGGTGGTGGCGCAGGGCGTCGCCAAGGGCGACCGGGGCGAGCTGGCGGTGCAGGCGATGACCGAGGTCGGGGTGGACGAGATCGTTCCGTGGGCGGCCGCCCGCTCGGTGACCCGCTGGCGCGACGACCGTGGTGCCCGGGCCCGGCAACGATGGGTCGGCACCGCGCGGGAGGCCACCAAACAGGCCCGCCGGCTGTGGCTGCCGACGATCGGCGGCTCCGACCAGCAGCCGGCCGAGTCGACCGACGCGGTCGCCGCCCGGTGCACGGCGTCGGCCGCCAGCTTCGTCCTGCACGAGTCGGCGCAGCAGCGGCTGGCCGTCGCCGATCTGCCGACCACCGGGTCGGTCATGCTGGTGGTGGGGCCGGAAGGCGGGATCGACGACGCCGAGCTGGCCACCTTCGTCGACGCCGGGGCCCGGCCGGTGCGGCTCGGCCCGGCGGTGCTGCGGACGTCGACCGCCGGTGTCGCGGCACTCGCCCTGCTCTCCGGTCGGCTGGGGCGCTGGTAACGCCGTGGTTGAGGCGCTGGTGGCGCGGCGGTGGACCGGCCGGACCCCGGTCACCGCTACCATCCGTCGGGTGAGCGACAACTGTGTCTTCTGCCGGATCGCCGCCGGGGAACTGCCGACCACCCTGCTGTACGACGGGGCCAACACGGTCGCGTTCCGGGACCTCCACCCGCAGGCACCCACCCACGTGCTGGTGATACCGAAGCAGCACCACCCCGACGTCGCCGCGCTTGCCGCGGCCGACCCCGCCGTTGCGGGCGAGCTGTTGACCACGGCGGCTGCGGTGGCGCAGGCCGAAGGGCTGGCCGCCGACGGGTTCCGGTTGATCTTCAACACCGGCCGGTACGCCGGTCAGGAGGTGTTCCACGTGCACGCTCACGTGCTGGGTGGGGCACCACTCGGTCCGCTGCTGTCCCGTTGACAACCGGCGGAAATGGAGCCGCTGCGCCGGGCGTTGAGCGGATACGATGGCAGCAAGTCCGCCCGCCACGGCCGACCGGGTCGGGGCGCTGAAATGGAAGCAGGTGCGAAAGGCCGTCAGGCCGACCCATGACCGGCACTCCACCTCCCGGGCAGGCCCGGGTGCAGACCAGGATCACCGTCCCGGACCCGCAGATCATGGTCAACCTGCTCGGCGCAGGCGACGAGATCCTGCGGCTGGTCGAGCAGTCCCTCGCCAGCGATGTCCACGTACGCGGCAACGAGATCACCATCACCGGTGTGCCGTCGGACAACGCGGTGGCCGAGCGGCTGTTCAGCGAGCTGCTCGAGCTCATCGCCAAGGGCGAGACGCTGACCACCGACGCGGTCCGGCGTACCGTCGGCATGCTGGCGCAGGGCGGCAGCGAGCGCCCCGCCGACGTGCTCACCCTCAACATCCTCTCCCGGCGCGGGCGGACCATCCGGCCCAAGACCCTGGGCCAGAAGCGGTACGTGGACGCGATCGACGCGCACACCATCGTCTTCGGCATCGGCCCCGCCGGCACCGGCAAGACCTACCTCGCGATGGCCAAGGCGGTGCAGGCCCTGCAGGCCAAGCAGGTCAACCGGATCATCCTCACCCGGCCGGCGGTCGAGGCCGGTGAGCGGCTCGGCTTCCTGCCCGGCACGCTCTACGAGAAGATCGACCCCTACCTGCGTCCGCTCTACGACGCGCTGCACGACATGCTCGACCCCGACTCCATCCCGAAGCTGATGGCGGCCGGCACCATCGAGGTCGCGCCGCTGGCCTACATGCGGGGTCGCACCCTCAACGACGCCTTCATCATCCTCGACGAGGCGCAGAACACCACGGCCGAGCAGATGAAGATGTTCCTGACCCGGCTCGGCTTCGGCTCCCGGATCGTGGTCACCGGCGACATCACCCAGGTCGACCTGCCCGGTGGCACCTCCAGCGGGCTGCGTACCGTTCGGGACATCCTCACCGGCCTGGACGACGTGCACTTCGCGCAGCTGTCCAGCACCGACGTGGTGCGCCACCGGCTGGTCAGCGACATCGTCGACGCGTACGCCCGGTGGGACGCCGACCGCGAGGCACAGCAGAATCAGGGCGTCCACGCGGTCCAGGGCCGGACCGCCCACGGCGGCCGGGCGAACCGGCGCCGATAGAGCTTCGGGAGAGACACGTGTCCATCGAGATCGCCAACGAGTCCGGAATCGACGTCGACACCGACGCGGTGCTCGCCGTCGCCCGTCACGCGCTGGACGAGATGGGCGTCAACCCGCTCGCGGAGCTGTCGGTGCTGCTGGTCGACCAGGACTACATGGCCGAGCTCAACCACCGCTGGATGGGCAGCGACGGGCCGACCGACGTGCTCGCCTTCCCGATGGACGAGGGCAGCGTCGACCACGGTCCGGGCGAGTCGAGCCCGGACGAGCCGGGCCTGCTCGGCGACATCGTGCTCTGCCCGGAGGTAGCCGCCAAGCAGGCGGCCACCGCCGGGCACGCCGCCGCCGACGAGCTGCACCTGCTCACCGTGCACGGGGTGCTGCACCTGCTCGGCTACGACCACGCCGAGCCGGACGAGGAACGTGAGATGTTCGAGTTGCAGGCTCGCCTGCTCTACAGCTGGAAGGAAGCCCGGGCCACGTGAACTCTGGCCATACCACCGGCACCCCGCTGGCCGCCGCTGCGGCAGCCACCGGGCTGCCGGACCTGCAACTGTTGGTCATCGCCGCCGGTCTGGTGGTGCTGGCCGGAATCATCGCGATGACCGAGGCGGCGCTGGTCGTCGTCTCGCCGGCCCGGGCCGCCGAGCTGGCCCGTGACGGCAGCCGTTCCGCCCGGGCGCTGCAGATCGTCGCAGCGGACGCGGTCCGGCACGTCAATCTGCTGCTGCTGCTCCGGCTGCTCTGCGAGCTGACCGCCACCACCCTGGTCGCGCTGGTCGCCGTGGACACCTTCGGTGCCGGCTGGACGGCGGCGCTGGTCACCGCAGGGGCGATGACCGTGGTCAGCTTCGTGGTGGTCGGGGTCGGCCCGCGTACGATCGGCCGCCAGCACGCCTTCGTCGTGGCGCGGGCGACCGCGCCGCTGGTGCGCGGTCTGGGCCGCGCCCTGAACCCGCTGGCCTCGCTGCTGATCCTGATCGGCAACGCGGTGACCCCGGGCAAGGGCTTCCGGGAAGGTCCCTTCGCCACCCAGATCGAGCTGCGGGAGCTGGTCGACCTGGCCGAGCAGCGCGGCGTCGTGGAGCACGGCGAGCGCCAGATGATCCACTCGGTGTTCGCGCTCGGTGACACCATCGCCCGTGAGGTGATGGTGCCGCGGACCGAGATGGTGTGGATCGAACGGCACAAGACGTTGCGCCAGGCGCTGGCGCTGTTCCTACGGTCCGGCTTCTCCCGGATTCCGGTGATCGGCGGGAACGTCGACGACGTGGTGGGCATCATCTACCTCAAGGACGTGGTCCGTCGGGCCCACGCGGTCGGGCCGGGCAGCGACGAGGTCCCGGTGGTCGAGCTGATGCGTCCGGCGACGTTCGTGCCGGAGTCCAAGCCGGTGGACGACCTGCTCTCCGAGATGCAGGCCGCCCGCACCCACCTGGTGATCGTGGTCGACGAGTACGGTGGCACCGGGGGACTGGTCACCATCGAGGACATCCTGGAGGAGATCGTCGGGGAGATCACCGACGAGTACGATGTCGAGCGGCCACCGGTCGAACGACTCGACGACGACCGGGTCCGGGTGACCGCCCGGCTGCCGGTCGAGGACCTCGGCGAGCTGTTCGACGTGGAGATCTCCGACGACGAGGTCGAGACGGTCGGCGGGTTGATGGCCCACCTGCTCGGCCGGGTGCCGATCCCCGGTGCGGAGGTCACCGTCGCCGGTCTTCGGCTGGTCGCCGAGGGCACCACCGGCCGGCGTAACCGGGTGGACACCGTCCTGGTCAGCCGGACCGTCGACCGGCCGGCCGAGCCGTCGGCCGAGCGTACCGCCGGCGGCAGAGACCACCGTCATGCCAGAGCAGAGGAAAGGCAGCACGCAGATGCCTGAGTCGCCGTCGGCCACGCCGGCCGGGTCGGAGCCGGAGCCGCAGCTCAGCGCCGAGGACAGCAAGCTGGTCGTGCTGGCCCGCAGCGCCCGGGCCCGGATCGGGGCGGCCGAGGGCGCCGCCGTGCGGGACCAGGACGGGCGCACCTACGCCGGGGCGAACGTCGCGTTGCCGTCGTTGACGCTGACCGCGTTGCAGCTGGCGGTCGCGTCGGCCGTCGCGTCCGGGGCCACCCGGCTGGAGGCGGCCGCGGTGGTCACCGAAGCCTCCACCTTGGACGGTGCTGGCCACGCGGTGGTGCGTGACCTGGCCACCGACGCGCCGGTCCACGTCGCGGCCCCGGACGGCAAACTGCTCGGCACGGTACGCCAGTGAGCCGGCACGGTACGCCAGCACGTTCGCACGGTACGCCAGTGAGCCGGCGCGGGTCGGCTCCGCCGGAGACCTTCCGGGCGGGCTTCGCCTGTTTCGTCGGCCGCCCGAACGCCGGAAAGTCGACCCTGACCAACGCGATCGTCGGGCAGAAGATCGCGATCACCTCCAGCAAGCCGCAGACCACCCGGCACGTGATCCGGGGCGTCCTGCACCAGCCGCAGTCGCAACTGGTCCTGGTCGACACCCCCGGGCTGCACCGGCCGCGGACGCTGCTCGGCGAACGCCTCAACGACCTGGTCCGCCAGACCTGGAGCGAGGTCGACGTGATCGGGTTGTGCATCCCGGCCAACGAGCCGATCGGCCGGGGCGACCGGTTCATCACCGGGGAGATCGCCGAGCTCAAAGCGACGGTGCTGGCGGTGGTCACCAAGACCGACCTGGTCGACCGGGGCCGACTCGCCGAACAGCTGCTCGCGGTCAGCGAGCTGGGTGACTTCGCCGACGTGGTGCCGGTCAGCGCCGCCACCGGCCACCAGGTGCAGACCCTGGTCGACGTGATGACCGGCCACCTGCCCGAATCCCCCCGGCTCTACCCGGACGACATGCTCACCGACGAGCCGGAGCAGGTGCTGATCGGCGAGCTGATCCGGGAAGCCGCGCTGGAGGGCGTACGGGACGAGTTGCCGCACTCGATCGCGGTGATCGTCGAGGAGATGCTCCCAGAGGATTCGCTGATCCGGATATATGCTGACATCTACGTCGAGCGGCCGAGTCAGAAGGCGATCGTCATCGGTGCCGGCGGCAGCCGGCTACGCGACGTCGGCACCCGCTCCCGCAAGGAGATCGAGGAGCTGCTCGGCAGCCGGGTCTACCTCGATCTGCACGTGCGGGTGGCCAAGGACTGGCAGCGTGACCCCCGGCAGCTGCGCAAACTGGGCTTCTGACCTGGTATCTGCGCGACGTTCTCCTGATCAGTCCCGGTTGCGGTCGATGACGATGCTCCCGCTGCCGGTCCGCGCGTCGATCAGATGCTCGCCGTCCGGATCGTCCGGCACCCGTACATCGGCCGATCCGGATCCGGTCTCGGTGCGGATCCGGTAGCTACCCGCGGGCACGGTGACGTGCACCGACCCACTCGATGTCTCGGCGCGCACCGGACCTGGGTCGTCAAGGGTGAGTTCCACCTTCCCGGAGCCGGTGGTCGCGACCACGCCATCGCCGCTGAGACCGCGGCCATCGATGGAGCCGGAACCGGTGTGCAGCTCCGCCGGACCGGTCAGCCGGTACGCGGTGATGCCGCCGGAACCGGTCCGCGCGTCCACCCGACCAGTAGCCCGGTCGATGGTGATGCTCCCCGATCCGACCCGCACCGACACGTCCGACACGTCGAACAACATCAGCTGGCCGGAGCCGTTCTCACCCTCGACCGAGACACCCGGGGGCGCGACGATGTCGTACGACACGTCGCACCGCCAGCCGCACGACGTGTCCAGCTCGAGCACCGTGCCATCGATCCGGTAGGTCCGACCCGGCTCGGAGCGCTGGTAGCGGACAACCCGCTGAATCTCGACCGTGTCACCGGGCCGGGTCCGCACCAGCACGTCCCCGTCGCCGGATTCCACGATCCGTACGGCGGTGATCGGGACCGTCTCGGTGTCGTTGAAGTCCTCCTGATGCCAGTCAAGCGGGGCGCACGCCGCCGAGGTGACGGCAAGCAGCGCGACGGCCGACGCGGCGGCGAGTGCGGTGGTCGTGGTGCGGGTGTGAGTCATACCGGTGACGCTACGAGCGCCAACGACGGGGCACATCCGGCGCGGCCACGGATCTGTCCCGGATCGCGACCCTGAGTCCGTATCAGGGCCGGCCGCCGGCACACCCGGTGGGCACGGGACAATGACCGGGTGCCCGGATACCGCCGCCAGCTCTACCGCGACGACGCGGTGGTGCTGCGCGTACAGAAGCTGGGCGAATCCGACCGGATCATCACCCTGCTGACCCGCCGGCACGGCCGGCTGCGGGCGGTCGCCCGGGGGGTACGCCGGACCACCTCCCGGTTCGGCGCCCGGCTGGAGCCGTTCGGCCACGTCGACCTGCAGATCGCCGGGAACCCCGACGGTCCCGGCAGCTCACTGCACACGGTCAGCCAGGTCGAAGGGCTGCACCTGTACGGCAAACGGTTCCTGGCCGACTATCCGCGCTACACGGCGGCCAGCGCGATCGTCGAAACCGCCGAGCGGCTCACCCCGGTCGAACGGGAGCCGTCGCTGCGGCTGTTCCAGCTCACCCTCGGCGCGCTGCGGGCCCTGGCCGACGGCGACCACGCCGGCACCCTCGTGCTCGACGCGTACCTGCTGCGCGGGATGGCCCTCGCCGGCTGGGCCCCGGCACTGCGCGACTGCGCCGTCTGCGGCACCCAGGGCCGGCACCGGGCGTTCTCCGTACCGGCCGGGGGGTGTGTCTGCCCGGACTGCCGACCACCCGGCGCGGCCCACCCGGCCCCGGCCACCATCGACCTGATGGCCGCCCTGGCCACCGGCGACTGGCAGGTGGCGGACACCTCGGAACCGGCCACCCGCCGGGAGTGCAGCGGGCTGGTGGCGGCGCACCTGCAGTGGCATCTGGAGCGCGGGTTACGCTCGCTGCCGCTGGTCGACCGTTCCCCAGGAGACTGATCATGACCAAGGGCAGGGGCCTGCGCCCGCCGGTGGCACCCACTCCGCACCCGTCCGGTGCCCGGCCACCGGCGCTGCCGAAGCAGGCGCTGCCCGACCACGTGGCGATCGTGATGGACGGCAACGGCCGGTGGGCCAAGGACCGGGGACTGCCCCGGACCAAGGGGCACGAGCAGGGCGAGTTCTCGCTGTTCGACACCGTCGAAGGCGCGATCGAGCTGGGGATTCCGTACCTGTCGGCGTACGCGTTCTCGACGGAGAACTGGCGGCGTTCGCCGGACGAGGTCCGCTTCCTGATGGGCTTCAACCGCGACGTCATCCGCCGCCGCCGTGACCAGCTGGTCGACCTGGGGGTACGGGTGGTGTGGTCGGGCCGGGCCGGCCGGCTGTGGAAGAGCGTGATCTCCGAGCTGCAGACCGCCGAGGAGATGTCCCGCCACAACAGCACGCTCACCCTGCAGTTCTGCGTCAACTACGGCGGCCAGGCGGAGATCGCCGACGCGGCGGCGGCGATCGCCCGGGACGTCGCGGCCGGCAAGGTCGACCCGGCCCGGGTCAACGAGAAGATGCTGGCCCGCTACCTCTACCACCCGGAAGTGCCCGAGGTGGACCTGTTCCTGCGGCCGTCCGGCGAGCAGCGGACGTCGAACTTCATGCTCTGGCAGTCGGCCTACGCCGAGCTGGTCTTCCTGGACACCCTCTGGCCCGACTTCGACCGGCGGCACCTGTGGTACGCCTGCGAGCTGTACGCGCAGCGGGACCGCCGGTTCGGTGGTGCCCTGCCCAACCCGGTCGCCCCGCAGGGCTGAGCGCGCCCCGATCCCGCGCCGCCGCCGGACTGTCTGGAAAACCGGGTGCGTCGGGGGAGCGCACCGGTTAGCGTGACGGTCATGCGCTACTGACGCCCTCTTTTTCGCAGTGCCGCGACCGCCCGGCGGTCGCCGTCGATCCGTGCCGTGCGGGGTTCCCGCCGCCGGTCGGCACTGCGGGCGTCACGGTGTTTCTCCGGCTGCCCGGTCCCGTCATCGTGGACCGTCGTCGGTGACTGCGGCGCCCGCCTCCCGCATCTCACCCGTCACCGCCGCGGGTTCGCGTGGCGGTTCGTAGCCAGGAGGTCTTCTCGCATGGCGCAACGACCAGAACAAGACACGACGACGCCCGGGTTCACCGTGCCCGATGCCACCCCGAGTGAACTCGCTCTATCCGAGATCGCTCTATCCGAGATCGCTCTATCCGAGATCGCGCTGCCCGAGGTCGGGCTGCCCGAGGTCGGGCTGCCCGCCGAGGGTCGGCGCGCTGCCCGCGCCGTCGCGCCGGGCTCCGGCCCGCAGGCCAGGAGCGCCCGCCCGGACCGGCTCGCCGGTCGCGGTAAGCGCGCCGGCAAGGGCCGCAACTACCAGTTCCGGCGCAGCTGACCGACGCCGAGGTGAACAGTGCCTCACCACCTTCCGATCCCTTGATCTTGCTGCTAGCTTCTTGCCATAGCTTTGCAAGAGCAAAGATTCGGCGTATGGGGGTGGGGCGATGGCGGCGGCCACCCTGTCGGCAGTCCGCGGTGACCTGCTCGGCGTCGCCGCACAGCGCCGCCGGACCGGGATCTGGCTGGTCGTCCTGACCGTCGGGCTGACGGCCACCGCCGTGGTGGCCGTCAGCTCCGGCGCCATCGGGATCGCCCCGACGACCGTCGCCGCCATCATCGGCCACCAACTCGTCGGACTGCCCGGTGAGGCGACCTGGAGCCTTCCGGAGCAGGCCATCGTCTGGCAGGTCCGGCTGCCCCGGGTGCTGCTCGGCATGCTCGTCGGTGCCGGGCTGGCGGTGTGCGGAGTGGCGTTGCAGGCGATGGTCCGCAACGTTCTCGCCGACCCGTACCTGCTGGGCATCAACTCCGGAGCGTCCAGCGGCGCGGCGGCGGCGATTCTGTTCGGGGCCGGCGCCGGCTTCGGCCAGTACGCCCTGTCCACCAGCGCCTTCCTCGGTGCCCTCGCCGCGTCGCTGCTGGTCTTCCTGATCGCCCGCAGCGGTGGCCGGGTGACCTCGATCCGGTTGCTGCTGTCCGGCGTCGCCGTCGGCTACGCGCTGTACGCCACCACCAGTTTCCTGATCTTCGCCTCCGGGTCGGCCGAAGGCGCCCGGTCGGTGATGTTCTGGCTGCTCGGGTCGCTGGGGCTGGCCCGCTGGGACGCCCTGCTGGCGGTGGCCGCCGTCGTGCTGGTCGGGATGACCGGGTACCTGACGATCGTCGGCCGGCGACTGGACGTGCTCGCCATCGGCGACGAGACCGCGCAGACCCTCGGCGTGTCACCGGACCGGTTTCGGCTGCGCCTGCTGGTGCTGGTCTCGCTGAGCGTCGGCGTGCTGGTCTCCGCCGCCGGCAGCATCGGCTTCGTCGGCCTCGTCGTGCCCCACCTGGCCCGGCGGATCGTCGGCGCACCACACGTACGGGTGGTGCCGGTGGCCGCCCTGCTCGGCGCGATCCTGCTGGTCTGGGCCGACGTGCTGGCCCGGGTCCTGCTGGCCCCTCAGGAGATCCCGATCGGGATCATCACCGCCCTGCTGGGCGCACCTTTCCTGCTGGTCCTGATCCGCCGCCTGCACGCCACGTCCGGGTGACCACCGAGTCGGCCAGAGCACCGGGTCCAACTGGGCCCCGAGTTCCGAACAGTCGAGGAGCACCATGAGGACAAGCCGTACCACCGCCGTCGCTGCGATCTCCGCCGCCGTGCTGCTCGCCGCCGGATGCGGCGAGGCCGGTGCCGACCCCGCGCCGGACGCCGCCGACGGCTACCCGGTGACCGTCACCAACTGCGGCGTCGACGTCACCTTCGACGCCGCGCCGGAGCGGGTCGTGCTGCTCAAGAGCGCGGCCGTGCCGTACCTGCACGCGCTCGGCGTGCTGGACCGGGTCACCGCCCGCGCCGGCCAGTACCCGCCGGAGTACTACGACGAGGCGACCCTCGCCGAGCTGGACCGCATCCCGCTGCTGACCGACAAGACCGACACCAGCGGCCACCTGCAGATCTCCAAGGAAGTGGTGATCAGCCAACAGCCCGACCTGGTGCTCGGCGAGGTGGACAACCTGTCCCGGGACACGCTGTCGGCGGTGGACATCCCGCTGCTGGAGGAGCCGGCGATGTGTCCGGGAAGCACGACGGTGCCGACCTTCGACGACATCTACGACCAGATGCGAACGTATGGCGAGGTGTTCAACCGGGCCGACGAGGCGTCAGCGGCGGTCGCCGCGCTGGAAGAGCGGATGGCGCAGGTGCAGGCCCAGGCCGAGGCGGGCACCGGCCGTACGGCGGCGGTGCTGTACCCGACCGTCGGCGGCGGTGTCACCTACGCGTACGGCACCGCCAGCATGGCGCACCCGCAGCTGGAGGCGGCCGGGTTCCGCAACGTCTTCGACGACGTGCCGGAGCGGGTCTTCGAAGTCACCGTGGAGGAACTGCTCGGCCGCGACCCCGACGTGCTGATCCTGCTGTACAGCGACGGCGACCCGGCCGCCGTCGAACAGGGCCTGACCGGGCTGCCCGGGGCGGAGAACCTGGCCGCCGTGCGCAACGGCGACGTGCTGACCCAGCTGTTCAACTTCACCGAGCCGCCGACCCCGCTGTCCATCGACGGACTCGAACGGATCGTGCAGCACTTCCAGGCCGAGTCGTGATCACCGCGACCGAGGTCTCCTGGCGCTACGGCGCCAACCCGGTGATCGACGGGGTCAGCGTGACCGCCCGACCGGGCCGGGTCCTCGGGCTGATCGGCCCGAACGGCAGCGGCAAGACCACCCTGCTGCGCCTGCTCCACGGTGCCCTGCGCAGCGGCGGTGCCGGGCGCAGCGGCGGTGCCGGCGCCGGGCGGGTCGTGGTGGACGGCGACGAGCTGACCGGCCTGCCGTCGCGGGAGGTCGCCCGCCGGCTGGCCGTGGTGGTGCAGGAGGCCGGCGGCGCGGACACCGCGCTGACCGTGGCCGAGCTGGTGCTGCTGGGCCGGGGTCCGCACCTGTCGACGTTCCAGCGGACCAGTCGGGCCGACCACGAGATCGTGGCCCGATGCCTGGCTCGGGTCGGTGCCGCCCACCTGGGTGCCCGCGCGTTCGCCGGGCTGTCCGGCGGCGAACGCCAACGGGTGCTGATCGCCCGCGCTCTTGCCCAGCAGGCCACCCATCTGCTGCTCGACGAGCCGACCAACCATCTGGACATCCGTTACCAGCACGAGGTCCTGCAGCTGGTGCGGGACCTCGGCACCTGCTCTATCGTCGTGCTGCACGACCTGAACCTGGCCGCCCGCTACTGCGACGACCTGGTGCTGCTCGGCGACGGCCAGGTGGCGGCCGCCGGCAGCACGGACGAGGTGCTCGACCCGGCGGTGCTCGAACCGGTCTACGGGATCGGCATCCGGCGGCTGGACCTCGACGGAGCCATCCACCTGCTGTTCCGCCCACACGAGGTCACCCAGGAAAGGACTGCGGCATGACGGCCGTACAAGATCGGATCAACGCGTACTGGACCGGCCGGGCACCCGGGTACGACGAGTACGTGCAGCGCCCTGAGCGGTTCGCCGCCGACCAGCAGGCCTGGTCGCAGGTCTGGGCGGCGGCGCTGCCGCCGGCCCCGCTGGACGTGCTCGACGTCGGCACCGGCACCGGACAGGCGGCCATCGTGCTGGCCGGCCTCGGCCACCGAGTGACCGGCATCGACCTGTCCGAGGGAATGTTGGAGCGGGCCCGGCGACACGCCGCCGCGATGCCCGGCGGCCCGGTCATCCAGTACGGCGACGCCGTGTCCCCGGATTTCCCGGCGGCCAGCTTCGACGCGGTGACCAGCCGGTACCTGATGTGGACGCTGCGGGAGCCGCAGGTCGCCGTGGCCAACTGGGTACGCCTGCTCCGCCCCGGCGGCACCGTCGCCGTGGTTGACAGCACCTGGTTCCCCGACGGGCTGGACAACGCCTCGGAGAACTTCGCCGACCACTACGACAGCGCGGTCCGGTCGGCGCTGCCGTTGGCCACAGCGAAGTCGATCGACCAGACCGTGGCGGTGCTGGAGCGGGCTGGACTACATGATGTCACGGCCGTACCGCTGACCTCGATCTACGAACTCGATCAACGGTTCGGCGTGGCACCCGACCACGAACTCAAACTGCAGCACATCGTCACCGGCCGTCGCTGACGGTCGCGGCTCGCGGTGGGGTGACGGGCCAGCGGAGTCCGTCCCCTCATCCGGCCCGTTCCAGAAGGAAGCAGCTCGACCGTTGCCTCCAGCGACTCAGGCACCTCGGCCGAGATCAGCACCACCACTCGCGGCCGTTGCGCCTGATGCGAACGCGGCGATGAGTACGGTCGACCTCGTCGGCGACCCTGGGAAGCCTGGCCTTCGCACTGGATAGCGGCAGCGCCGTCACAGACCAAGTCTACGGCCGACCTGCCCCCACTTCCTTCGAGTACAACCGCGGTTTTCGTGTGCTCGGGGACCAGGTGGACTTCATGCGCATCCTGCGCACCGGAGAGCTTCAATCCGGCGCGGTTTTCGTGTGCTCGGTGACTCGACTCGAGCGACTGCATGGGTATCGACGCCTGCCCGAAGTTTCAATCCGGCGCGGTTTTCCTGTGCTCGGGGACACTGCTGCTGAACGCTGGCTGCGGCGATGCCGTTGCCCGTTTCAATCCGGCGCGGTTTTCCTGTGCTCGGGGACCATGACCACCGGCACCACCGAGGTCAAGTTCAAGTTTCAATCCGGCGCGGTTTTCCTGTGCTCGGGGACCATAGAGCGTAGGGTGTGCTTCGGCTTCTTTCTTCAGGTTTCAATCCGGCGCGGTTTTCCTGTGCTCGGGGACCGTGTCCGAAATGTCGGGCGGTCTGACCTGGGCAAACAGGGGGTCCGGAGGGCAACCTCCTGTTGATCATGATCTTGGTGGAGGCTTAGATGATCTCCGTGGGGCTGGTTTACGCAGCTCGGGGGCGGTTTGGGATCTTTCCGCCAACCTCCCCCGGATCCCGGGCGTGTCGGAGGTTGTCGCAATCGACATTTCGCCACATCTCTGGCACCTAATCTTGCGTACATCGATGCGTCGTCTGTCCTTGATGGAAGGCTTAGGTCTGGCGCGGCCGTGTCACCTCCGTGTCGTAGTCGCCAACTGGCCGATGTGGATATCGTCGCTTACTTCGGTCGGTTTCGGCAAGGGAAACAGTGACTGCTGGGGCTCATTTTCCCCGTGGCGCGGGGAAGGACGGTGGTCTGCTCGTCCGTACGGTGGTTGGTGTGACTGAGGTTTCGTACGTCCGTCTTGATGCCGCCGCTGCCGCCGCGATGCTGGACCAGTTGGCCGATGCGTACGCTGACGCCTACGGCCAGGTCCCCGGCGAGGACACCGGCGTCAAGTCGGATGCCTTCCGTGATCGGGCCACGGCCGCGCTGGGTGCCCGTAACTACGAGCTGGTGACGGCCCGGGTCGGCGACGAGCTGGTGGGTTTCGTCTTCGGGTACAGCCTGCGGCAGGAGCGGGACTGGTTCGGCGGGCTCGATCCGGCGCCGGAGCCGGGTTTCACCGACGAGCGTGGCGGTGAGCGCACCGTGGTCCTGGCCGAGATCGAGGTTCGCAGGGCGTGGCAGGGCAGGGGCATCGGGCGCGGCCTGCACGACACGTTCCTCGGCGGCCGACGCGAAGAACGGGCGACACTGTCGGCCAACCCGGCCGCGACCGCCACCCACGCACTCTACGAGCGGTGGGGGTGGCGGCGGGTCGGCACGAAGCCCGGACCGCCGGGTGCCTACTACCGGGAGTACGCCGTCTTCGTACGCCCGCTGCGGTCAGCCGAACGGAGTTGACCGGTAGCTGCGTACCGCATGGTCGAGCTCTTTGACGTGGCGGGTGCGTTTCCACGGGTCGAGCCCACGGCGCAGCTTCTGCACCTGCTGGGTGATCCGCTTGCTGGAGTTGACCGAGGTCAGCTCGACCGCCTCGGTGGCGGTCCGGCAGGCCTGGTCGATGTCGCGCTGCTGGGCGAACGCCTCGGCGCGGTACAGCAGCCCGAACGCGCGGTTGTGCAGGTTGCCCGGGTCGATCAGGCTCAACGTCTTGTCGGTGGCGGAGAGCACCCGGTCTGCGTCGTGGAAGCCCAACGCCTGCTGTGCGGTGGTGCTCCAGTAGAACGACTCGTCGTAGAAGTACCACCACGACTGCCGGGGGCCGTCGTCGGCCTGCGCTTCCTGTAGGGCGGCGTACTCGCGGTCGAGATTCGCCTGCGACCGGTCGGCCTGGCTGTCGGCGGTGAGCGCCCGCACCGCTACATCGGCGGCGTAGGCTCGGGCGTACGGGCTGCCGCTCTGCTCGGCCCAGGCGGCAGCGGCGGCGGCGTGGTCGATGCCGATCCGGGGTTTGCCCTGCCAGGTCGCCAGGTGGCTCATCGTGCACAGGATGTAGGTGACCAGCTCCACGGCGCGTGCTTCGTGGGCGGCGGCGCGGGCGTCGTCGTAGAGCCGCTGCGCGGAGCCGTAGTCGCCCATGTTGAAGCACAACCAGCCGGCCAGCTGGGTCAGCTCGGCGTAGGCTGCGATCGCCCGGTCCCGGTGCGGCCCGGCGGTGGCGGCCTTGGCCTGCTGCTCGGCGGTGAGTCGGTAGGCCAAAGCGCTGGGCAGGGTGGCACCCGCGCCGAGGACGTCGCCCTGCTTCCGCAGGTAGGGCATCATCTGCTCGCAGTGCGCCAGGGTCGCCGGGTCGAACGTGCCCGGTCCGGCGGACGGTGGTGCCGCGTTGGCCGGCTCGGCCGCGCCGGCCAACGCGGTCAGCGGCGCGGTGGTGGCGACCGCGAGCGCGGCGGTCAGTTTGCCCAGCATGGCCCGGCGGGTCTGCGGGTCCGGTATCCGTTGCATCCACATGACGATGACCTGCGCCAACTCTCCGAAGTCGACCTCCTCGGGCAGGCGGTGCGGGCCGGTGAGGTCCGCTCGTGGCGGGGCACCCGCCTCGGCACCGGGTCGCCGGTCGAGCAGGTCGCGAAGCAGGATCTCCGCTTCTCTCGGCATCATGGTCTCACCGGTGAGGGCGACGGAAGTACCCCGTGCGACGGTGAAAGTTGTTCGGGTTGCGGCGTCGAGGTGGCGGAAGCTGGGCAGGTCGGCCAGCAGGTCGGCGACGGCGCACTCGTAGATCTCGGCCAGGCGGACCAGGTTGTCCTGCGAGGGTGTGTAGCCGCCCTTGCCGGGCCAGATCTCCCAGTACGAGAAGCTTTTGTGGGTTTTGGGTTCGTCGGGCCAGCGCCGGTTCCACTCCTCGGCTGCCTGCGCCTGGCTCCAGCCCCGGGCGGCGCGGAGCGCGACCCGGGGGTTGAGCCGAAACCGCTGCCGGAAGACCTCGGCCACCTCGACCCACGTCTTTCCCTCCGACCGCAACTCGGCCGCGAGGCGAGCCTGCTGCCGTCGAAGACTTTCCGATCTTGATTCAGTCATGCCGTCACCTGCCCATGATCAGAAAAGATCCGCAGACTATTTGGATAGACCATACGCGACTGCTCCGATTTTGTGAACTTCCCCGCGACGCGGGGAATGGGTGATGCGGAATCTCCGGATGTCGGCGGGTAGTGGCGTGCGTGTGACGTAGACGACCGTGGATGTAGTGAGTTCACGCGAGCGGCAATAGAACTGCGTTGAGGTCCAACAAATGTATCCGCCGACATGTCTCCACGGAGGAAAGCGCATGGCCGGAAACAACCCGCCGAGCAGCAGGTACTGTACGTCGCCGTACCTCGGCGGTAATGAAGGTCCGACGCCGGATCGGCCGCCGTTGGCGCGCCGAACGCCGGGGCAGACGGACATCGGGCGGGACCCACGGTTCCGGCTGCTGGCCGCGCGTGGGGTGGCGCCGGCGCCGAATGCCGAGCCGGCCGCCGTCGACGCCGAGCAGGCGGTGCTGGACGAGGTGGCGGCGGCGATGCGGAACCGGCCGGACGTCAACGTGTTGGACCGTGCGCGGGAGACGGTCACCGAGCACATGCCGAGCCGGTTGGCCGAGTGCCGGGTGTGTGACGTGGCAGCGTTCTGCCCGCCGTTCACCACCGCGTTGGCCGTGCTGGACCGCTGGGACCACAGTCGGGCGCGTCGGGTGCGGGCGGTGTTGCAGTACGCCGGACTCTGGCCGGACGGGTACGTCCACGACGGGCGGGACGACTGATGGCCGACGGTGAACTCCTGCGGGTCGGTGACACCCTGCATCTCGGCAAGGCCGACTGGGTGTTCGGTGACCGGTCGATGACGGTCCGGGTCTCCGACATCCGCTACGGCCTCGACGACGACGATTCCCCGGTGGTCGGCATCCTCGCCACGATCACGTCGGCCGGGCGGGACGGGCGGATGGCCGCGATCGGCGTCTACAAGAGTGCCCTGACTCGCTCCGGCGTGGTGCAGCGCCGGCAGCCACTCAACGGCGTCGACCATCCCCACTCGTAGAGAAGCCAAAAAGGACCATGGACATCTGTGCGTTGACGAGCGCGGCGTTACTCGGTTTCCTCGCCGGGCTGTTCTCATTCCGAGTGAAGAGTCGCTGGTGCCCTCGGTGCGGCGAGCTGACCACCACCCCACCGTCTGCGAGGTGAGGCTGACGCACCTCAAAACGCGAAATGACGTGCGTCAGCCTCACCTCGCGGCTGCGGCAGCGGAAGGCCGTCGAGCGTTGAACGCCTCCGGCGCTGGCCACAGGATGTGACCAGCGCCGGAGGCTGGATAGGTGAGGCTGAACAGGTGAGGCGTACGGTCAGTGCTTGTCGGCGCAGCAGGGGGTCGGGTCGGGCAACTCGAACGGCCCGATCCGGCCCGGCCCGACCGCAGTGGTGATCAACGTCAGCACCCCGTTGATCCACTGCGGCCGGACGAAGTCCCGGGTCACCAGCGGAGTGTCCTCATCCGGCTGCGCGCCACCGAGCATGATGACCTGCTCGATCGCGCTGAACTCGAGCAGCTCCGCGACGGTGAGTGTGCCGACCAGACGGTCGACCCCGGGGTAGCGGACCGCCCGCCCGGACCGGCCGGCCCGGTGCTCGGCGGCGGCGAGCTCCGCCGCCGGGACCAGATCGGCCGGGGTGGCAGGCAGGTCGGGCAGCCCGTCGGGGGCGGCCAGACTGATCGCCACGTGCGGCCTCGGCGTCCGCACCAGATGGGTGCAGGCGACGAGGTCGGGCAGGTCGGCCACGCCGACGACGTCGTGCAGCCAGTGTTCGGCGGCAGCGTCGTCGGCATGCCCCAGACTGATTCCGATGACTGTCACGGCGGTGGCGGTGGCGGTGGCGGTCAGGATGGCAGGACCCAGATCGGGTTGCCGTAGAACCACAGGTCGAGCCAGGGGTCGGCGTCGCCGAGCACGTCCATCGCCGGGCCGTGCGGGTCGACCGCCGCACCCATCAGACCGGGCGCGCTGCGGTTGCCGTCGGTGCCGCGCACCCGGACGTACATCGGTCGGTCCACCCGGCCCAGCGGGTAGCTGAACGACACCCGCTTGCGGCCCGGCTGCACCTCGAACGAGGCGGCCACCCGGGTGGTCGGGGCGGTGAAGGTGTCCTGGTCGGTGACCGGTCCGGTGACGTCGCCGACGATCAGGTCCACCCGGGCCAGCTTCGGCACGAACTGCGCCCAGTTCGGCACGGTCGCCAGATCGATGTCCAGGGTCACCACGACCGACGTACCACTCTTGATCTTCAGCGTGCCGCCGAGCGTGGCACCGGCACCCGGCCGCTGGTCGTTGAGCCGGCGGACCCGCATGTCCAAGCCCCGGATCAGACCGCCGTGGTCCACCCAGACCCGGCCGGCCCGGATGGCGTCCATCACCGCGCGGTAGCCGAACGCCTGCGCGCCGACGTGGGTACGGCTGTACTGGCCCGGCCAGAAGTCACCGGCGGTGGTGATCAGCGGCCCGTACACCGGGTCGTTGTACTTGCCGTTGGCGTTGAAGTCGCTGTCCGGCCCGCGCATCGACGTACCCAGGTAGTTGATGTGCGAGTCGGAGTTGGCGCTGATCCACCACGGCTTGCCCTCGGCGAGCAGGCTGTCCCACAGCCCGCCCACGGTGGAGGTCATCCAGTCGAACCCGCCCCAGGTGCGGTAGCTCTCCAGCGGGTAGCCGGGGAACGACGCCGCCGACGGGCTGCCCTCGTAGTAGCCGCGGCCGCGACCCGGGCCGTTCGGCGCCGGCAGGCTGGACGCCTGGTGACCCGGGGCGCCCTCCATGCCGACCGCCACGGTCGGGTCGGCGTCACGCCAGGCCCGCACCTCGTGCGGCGAGTCGACGCCCCGCCGGGACGGGTGGTTGGCCAGGAACAGCGCACCACCGATACGGCGCCGGCGGACCTCGTCACCGAGGAACTTGATGCCGGCGATGGCGAGCGCCTCGTTCTCCGGGCTCGGGCTGCTGGTGCCGTTCACCGAACCGTCGTAGTCGGTCTCGAACTGCTTGAGTACGGCGACCTCGTTCGGCCCCGGCTGGACGAAGACCGTGCCGTGCTCGGCGGACGGGATGTTCCACTCCAGGCCCTGGTAGATCAGCAGGTCCTTGATTTCCTTGCGGGTTTCGACGATGTCCGGGTTGACCTTCTCCACCCCGATGCGGGAGTGGGTGGCGTTGCCGTGGTCGGTGATGACGATCCAGTCCAGACCGTACGCGCGGGCGTGCTTGGCCTGGTCGACCACCCGGTACATGGCGTCCGAGCTGTACTGGGTGTGGATGTGGTGGTCGCCGGCCAGCCAGACGAACTCGCCGTCGTTGGCCTGGCCACCGCCGGTGCCGCCGCCGCTGTGGTCGTTGGCCGGTGCGGCGTGCGCGGCGTGCCCGCCGGCCAGCACCGACGACGCGGCCGCGCCGGCACCGAGCAGCCCGGCGTTACGCAGGAAGGTACGCCGGGACGCCTCGGTCGGCGACAGTTCGGCGTCCGGCACCGACAGGTCGAGTGGTGCCGGTACGTCCGCACCGGTCGCCGCGTGGTCGTGGTGGTGATGATGGTGGTGGTGTCCCATCCCTGTTCCGCCTCCCAGATCAACTTTGTCGCGGTCAATCTCGTGGAGGTGGGGAAACAGCAGGCGACGTGCCGCCGTCGTCACGGCGCACGTGCCGTGAAGGTGTAGCCATGTGTGCATCTGTGGCACCTGGCGTGACCTGCTGATCTCTGTGCCGGGGGAGTGGCCGGGCCGGGCTCAGCCGATCACCGGGCGGAAGACCCCGGCGGCGAAACTGATCGCCAGCGACCCTCCGGCGACGACCGCGGCACCGGCGACCAGAGCGGCGTCGGCCGCTCCGAACCGTTGCCGCCGGGCGCTGGTCCGGGGGATGCCGGCGTCGAATCCCCGGGCGTCCATCGCGGTGGCCAGCCGGGTGCCCCGGCGGATCGCCAGGACCAGCAGCCCGAAGGCGGTCGCCGCGAACAACCGGAGCCGGCGCACCGGGTTGCGGCCCGCGTCGATGCCCCGCGCCCGGCGGGCCATCGCCAGCAGCTGCCACTCGGTGGCCAGCATCGGCACCAGCCGGAACGCGGCGAGCGCCCCGATCGCGAACCGGGGCGGAGCCTTGACGTTCTGCACCAGGGCGTCGGCAAGGTCGGTCGGGTCGGTGGTGGCGAAGACCAGCACCCCGGGCAGCGCCACGGCCAGCAGGCGCAACGCCAGCCCGAGCGCGGTGACCAGTACGCCGCTGGTGACCAGCACCGGCCCGGCGGCGAGCAGCACCGGGCCGGTCCGTTCGGCGGCGAACAACGTCAGGGTGACCAGCACACCGGCGGCGCTCAGCAGCAGCGGCGCCATCCGGCGCAGCAGGGCACGGTAGCCCAGCCCGAACAGCGGGACCACGGCGAGCTCGACGGCGATCGCGACGGCCGGCGCCAGCGGGTCCAGGGTGGCCAGCAGCAGCACCGAGAAGACCAGCGCGGCAGCGAGCTTCGCCACCGGGTTGCGGCGGGCCAGCGGCGCCGCCCCGGCACCGTCCGCTTCGCCGATCACCGGGCCAGCCGCCGGTCGGCTCACCGGGTCAGCCGTCGGTCGGCTCACAGGGTCAGCCGCCGGTCGGCGAGCGCGGCGACGAGGTCGACGTCGTGGGTCACCGTCACGATCCCGTGCCCGGCGTCGCGCAGCTCACCGAGCAGCGCGACCAGTTCGAGCCAGGTACGCCGGTCCTGGCCGAAGGTCGGCTCGTCGAGCACCAGCAGGCGGGGCGCGGTGGCCAGGGCGGTCGCCACACTCAGCCGCCGCGCCTCACCACCGGAGAGGGTGTACGGGTTGGCAGCCGCCAACCGGTCCAGCCGCAGCCGGTGCAGCAACTCGTCGACCACCGTGGCGACGGCCGACTCCGCCAGCCCGCACCGGCGCGGGCCGAGAGCCAGCTCGTCGGCCACCGTGGTCGCGACGAACTGGTGCTCCGGGTTCTGGAACACGTTGCCGATCCGGCGGACCAGCTCCGGTGCCCGCCACCGGTGCGGGGCCGGCCCCACCTGGCCGCCGGTCAACGCGGCAGTGGCCCGGACCGTTCCGTCGCTGGCCGCGACCAGCCCGCCGAGCAGCAGGGCCAGCGTGGTCTTGCCGGCGCCGTTGGGCCCCAGCACGGCCAGTGCCTCGCCGCCGCGTACCGGCACCTCGTCGGCGAGCGGGGCCAGTCGGGGCGCCAGCCCGACCCGGCCGGCGATCAGCAGCGGCTCGCCGGCCGGGGCGACAGGCCCGTTGCGCTGCGGCAGCGGCTGGTCCGGCACCCAGACACCATCGGCGGCCAGTTGACCGCCGTACCGGTCGAAGATCTCGTCCGGCTTGCCGTCGGCCCGCACCCCGCCACCGGCGGACAGCACCACCACCCGGTCGACCAGCGGCAGCGCCTGCGCCACCCGGTGCTCGACGATCACCAGCGTGGTGTCCCGGTCTCCGTCGAGCGCCCCGGCGACGGCGTCGCGGACCAGGTCGGCACCGGCCGGGTCCAGGTTGGCGGTCGGCTCGTCCAGCAGCAACAGACCCGGCCGCAGGGCGAGCGCCCCGGCCAGGGCCAGCCGCTGCTGCTCGCCGCCGGACAGCGCGGCCGTCGGACGGTCCCGGCCGTACCGGAAGCCGACCCGGGCCAGCGCGGCGTCCACCCGGGGCCAGATCTGGTCGGCCGGCACGCCCCGATTCTCCAGCCCGAACGCCACGTCGTCGCCGCTGCGCGCCATCACCAGCTGGCTCTGCGGGTCCTGGAAGACGATGCCGACCCGCTCGCGGGCCTTGCGCGGGTCGAGCCCGTCGACGGTGACGGTGCCGGCCTGCTCGCCCGAGTCGGCCGGCAGCAACCCGGCGATCGCCGCCAGCAGCGTGCTCTTGCCGGCCCCCGACGGCCCGAGCAGCAGGACCCGCTCGCCGGCGTCGACGCTCAGGTCGACGTCGCGGACCGCCCAGGCCCGGCGGCCGGCATGCCGCCAGCCGAACCCGCGCAGCTCCAGCCGGCTCACGACCCAGCCGGCCCTAGCTCGATCGCCACGGCCCCGGCCGGCCCCGGCCGGTTCACACCGCGGTGCGGTCGCGGCCGGCGGGGAACCGGTCGAGCACCCCGGTGCGGGCCAGGGCCCGGGTCAGCGCCACGCTGCCGGCACCGGCCAGCACGATCGCGCTGACCACGGTGACGATGAAGATCGGAATCCGGAAACTGACCAGGTCGTACGGCGCGTAGTAGCGGATCTGGTCGAAGATCGCCGCGCCGAGCCCGGCGGCGGCCCCGGCGGTCAGCGCCACCGGCAGCCGGAACGAGCGGTACGCCACCGCCAGGAAGACCAGCTCGGCACCGACCCCCTGGGCCAGCCCTTGCACGACCACCACGGCACCCCACTGGCTGCCCAACGCCGCCGAGACGACCGCTGCGACCAGCTCGCAGAACAGCGCGGCCCCCGGCTTGCGGATCACCAGCGCGCCGAGCACGGCCGGCACCAGCCACACCCCGTACAGCACCGCCTGGGCGGGCGGGAAGAAGGTGAACGCGGCCTCGGTGGCGGTCCAGATCAACCCCCACAGCCAGAAGACCACCCCGAACGCGACCGCGATCACCGAGGCGACCACGATGTCGACGGTCCGCCAGCTACGGTCGGCGGGCAAAGATTGCTGCGTCATACGTCGCTCCAACTCCCTGCGCTGGCATTACCCAGATCAGGTTCGAGGGTCTGCGGGACTTCCCGCACTCTCAGCGCTGCGTGCGCTCCCCTGTGGGACATAGGTTGTGCCACCGACGCTAGCACCGGTGGCACCGCGCCGACAGTGGGCGCGTCCCGGTGTGGTGGCGGGCACCCCTGCGCGGGTTATCGTGAACTGCCCGCCTTCACACCAGCGAGGGGACCAGCCCGCCGTGACCGCTGCCGATCGCACCGCGACGCGTCGGACGCGCCCAGGCGACGACATCGACTGGGCCGCACCGGCCGACGACGACCTGTCCGGGTCCGGCGGCGCCGCCGGACCGCCCGGTGGCCCACGTCCACCCCGACGCCGGCTGTTCGGTGACCGGATCGGCTCGGTGGAGGTGCTCGCCTTCCTGCTGATCGGGCTGGTGATCTTCCGCGAGCCGTTGGCCAACCTGATCTCCGACCCCCGGCTGCAGACCTGGACCACGGTCTTCGTGTCGGTGATGGTCCAGGCGATGCCGTTCCTGGTCTTCGGGGTGGTGCTCTCCGCGGTGATCGCGGTCTTCGTGCCCCGGTCGTTCTGGGCCAAGGCGCTGCCGAAACACCCGGCGCTGGCGGTGCCGGTGGCCAGCGCCGCCGGGGTGGTGCTGCCCGGCTGCGAGTGCGGTTCGGTGCCGATCGCCGGGTCGCTGATCCGTCGGGGCGTGGCGCCGGCCGCCGCGCTGGCCTTCCTGCTGGCCGCCCCGGCGATCAACCCGATCGTGCTGGTCGCGACTGCGGTCGCCTTCCCGAACAATCCCGAGATGGTCGTCGGTCGAGGTGTCGCCAGCCTGCTCGTCGCGGTCGTGATGGGCTGGCTGTGGCTGCGGCTGGGCCGTACCGACTGGATCCGCCTGCCGCACCGGCCCGACCTGGACGACCTGTCCCGGGCGCGGGCGTTCTGGGCGGCGGTGCGGCACGACATCATGCACGCCGGTGGGTTCCTGGTGATCGGGGCGATGGCCGCTGCCAGCATCAACGTGCTGGTGCCGGAGCGCTGGCTGCAGACTCTCGCCGACAACCCGGTGCTGTCCATCCTGGCGCTCGCCGTACTCGCCGTGCTGCTGTCGATCTGCTCCGAGGCGGATGCCTTCGTCGCGGCCTCGCTGTCGCAGTTCTCGCTGACTTCCCGGCTGGTCTTCCTGGTCGTCGGCCCGATGGTCGACCTGAAACTTGTCTCGATGCAGGCCGGGACGTTCGGGCGCAGATTCGCGTACCGGTTCGCTCCGGCGACATTCCTGATCGCCGTCGTGGTGGCGGTCGCGGTGGGGACGGTGCTGTTGTGAACAAACAGGCTCAAGGCGTGGTGCTGTTGCTGCTCGGCGGCGCGGTGGTCCGGGCCAGCGTCACCGACATGTACCTGCGGTACGTCAAGGAAGCGTTGCAGCCGTTCCTGATCGTCGCCGGCCTGCTGCTGATCGCCGCGGCGGTCATGACGCTCTGGCACGACCTGCGGCGCCGGTCGTCACCGGCCCCTGCCGTCGGCGTACATGCCGGGCACGGCCACGCCGTCGACGACGGACCCGGCGACGCCGCCGACGACGGGCACGGCCACGCCCATCACGAGCCGAGGGTGGGCTGGCTGCTGATCCTGCCGGTGCTCGGGCTGCTGCTGGTCGCCCCGCCGGCGCTGGGTTCGTACGCCGTCGCGCAGGCCGGCACCGCGTTGAGCAGCGAGCAGGCATCGTCGGACTATCCGCCGCTGCCGGACGGCGATCCAGCCGAAATCAGCGTGCTCGACTACGCCTCCCGGGCGATCTTCGACGAGGGCCGGTCGCTGGACGGGCGCGACGTACGGCTCACCGGTTTTGTCACCGACGGCCCGGACGGTGAGCCGATGCTCGCCCGGATCGTGCTCTCCTGCTGCGCCGCCGACGGCCGGCCGATCAAGGTCGGAATGGACGGCAGCGCCCCGACCGGGCTGCCGGCGGACACCTGGATCGAGGTGGTCGGCCGGTACAGCGACCGGATCGGCACCGACCCGGTGAACGGGGCCAGCATCCCCTACCTGGCGGTCGAGTCGTGGCAGCAGATCGACGCCCCCCGGCAGCAGTACGAGTAGAGGTTTCCCGCAGCGGGGTCCGGGGCACATTGCTGACCGCCGTTTGAGCGTGGGCGGTTCGGCAGGAGGACGAGCGGACGTGGACCGGGAGACTGAAAAGGAACGCTGGCAGCGCAACTTTTCCGATCTGCTGCAGGAGCTGAGAGTCGCCCAGACCGGGGTGCAGATCCTCTTCGCGTTCCTGCTGACCCTGCCGTTCAGCAGCGGGTTCCCCGACACGAACGGGTTTCAACGGGACGTGTACGTGGTGGCGCTGCTGGCGGCGGCGGCCGCCGCCGCGTTGATCATCTCGCCGGTGGCGTTTCACCGGGTGCTCTTCCGACGTGGCCGCAAGCCGGAGCTGGTCCGGTTCGCCCACCGGATGGCCAGCGGCGGCCTCAGCCTGATGCTGGTCGCCATGGTCAGCTCGGTGCTGCTGGTCACCGACTTCATCCTGCCCCGACCGGTCGCGTTCGTGCTCAGCGGCCTCACCGGGGTGTGGTTCCTGATCTTCTGGGCCGCCCTGCCCTTCGTGCACCGTGGCTGGCTGGACGGCGACGAGGAGGACGATGAGGACGAGGACGGCGACGGTGGTGCCGGGCGCGGCGGCCGGTCAGCGTCGGCCACGTAGGCCCAACGCCCGCAGCTCCAGTTCCGCCAACGCGTCGGTGACCGCCGGGTCGCCCCGCCGCCACCCGGCGGCGACGTCCGGGCCCAGCGCGGCGATGGTGCCGAGCGGGCGGGTGGTCAGCGCCCGCAACGCCAGCAGATCCGACCCGGCCGGTACGCCGCGCAGTCGGGCCGCCGCGCTCGCCCGCCGGATCCAGCGCACCCGCAACGGCAGCCAGCCGAACAGCACCAGACCCAGCGGGAAGACCAGCATCGTGCCGGCCAGCACCAGGGCCAGCTCACCGACCAGGTCCTGCTGTTCCTGCCCGGCGGCGGCGACCGAACGGGCCGCCCCGGCGGCCTGCTCGAACGGCCCGGTCAGCTCGTCGCCGACCAGCGGCACCCGGCCGACCCGGCCGCCGACGTCGGCGAGGTTGTCGGCCAGCCCGGTGCCGGCGTTCTCCAGCGTCCGGCCAGCGCCGGCAAGCTCACCGATCCGGTCATGCAGCGAGCTGGCGGCACGGATCCACAGGTAGACCCAGACGACGACGATCAGGTCGGTGGCGAGTTGCCGGGCGGCGCGCGGAAAGCGGTCGGCGTAGATCTGCATGCGCACAGCGTGCCGTACGAGGGCCGGGGCCGCGCGTGCGCAGTCACGTCGTCGGGGTACGCCGGGCGGCGCATTTCGGGCAGGTCCCGAAGATCTCCATCGTGTGGCTGACCCCGACGTACCCGTGCTGCGCCGCGATCCGTTCCGCCCAGCTCTCCACCGCCGGCCCGGCCACCTCGACCGCACTGCCGCACGAGCGGCAGACCAGATGGTGGTGGTGGCCCTGGCTGCACCGCCGGTACAGGTGCTCGCCGCCGGGCGGGCGCATCACGTCGACCTCGCCGGAGTCGGCCAGCCCTTGCAATGTCCGGTAGACCGTGGTCAGACCGACCCGGTCGCCCCGCTGGCGCAGCATGGCGTGCAGCTCCTGGGCGCTGTGGAAGCCGGCGAGCTCGTCGAGGATGGCGCTGACCGCGCTGCGTTGCCGGGTGTTGCGCACCGTCGAGGGTTCCGCGGTGCCGGGCGTGGTGTCTCCAGTCCTCATCAGGGCCTCCGGGACGGGTTCTGCCCGGGCCGGAGCCGGCGGCTGCTCACCGGACCTCCCGGGCATGACTGACAGCGTCCGCGACGATGTGCGCGACGTGTTCGTCGACCAGCGCGTAGGCGATCTCCCGGCCACGTCGGGAGCCGTGCACCACCCCCGCGCCCCGCAGCACCCGCAGATGCTGGGACACCAGTGGCTGCGGCGCGCCGAGCTTCTGCACGAGTTCGTGGACACACCGCTCGCCCTGGGCGAGCTCGGTCACGATCGCCACCCGCAGCGGGGCCGAGAGCGCGCGCAGCAACTCGCTGGCGCTCTCGTACCCGTCGTAGCCGTTGGCCATCGTCACCCCGCAACGGTAACCAATACCAGAGCCGGATCGGCAGGCAGGCGGCTCAGCGGTGCTCGTCGCCGGGTCTGTACCACGTCAGACGGGACGATCCGGGACACCTAGGCAGGACGTTCCGGGACCATCTCGGCGGGACGGTCCAGGACCACCTCGGGTGGCTCGACCTCGCGGGGCTGCCGGCGGTGGACGGCCAGCGTGCCGGCCCGGCGGCGCAGCAGCCGCCACGTCCCGGCACCGACGGCGGTGGCCGCGAAGGCGGCGATGGCCAGGATCACGATGGTCGCGCCCATCGCGGTGTCGGCGGTACCGGCCAGCCACACCCCGCCGCCGGCGGAGGCCGTACCGATGATCATCGCCACCGCCATGGTGCTGCGGAATCCCCGGGTGATCTGCTGCGCGGTCGCCACCGGGACCACCATCAGCGCGCTGACCAGCAGCAGGCCGACCGCCCGCATGGCGATGGTGACGGTCACCGCGGTGGTCACCGCGATCAGCAGGTTGAGGGTGCGCACCGGCAGGCCGGAGACCCGGGCGTACTCCTCGTCGTGACAGATGGCGAACAGGGCCGGCCGCAGCAGCAGCATCGCGGTCAGCACGACTGCGGCCAGCACCACGATCACCCACAGGTCCTCGACGGAGGCGGTGGTGAGCGAGCCGAAGAGGTACGCCATCAGGTTGGCGTTGCTGCGGTCGCCGGCCAGCCCGACCAGCATCACCCCGCCGGCGATGCCGCCGTAGAAGAGCAGGGCCAGCGCCATGTCGCCGGAGGTACGCCCGCGTTCGCGCAGCAGTTCGATGGCGACCGCGCCGACTGCGGCGGCGATCACGGCGGTGAGCACCGGGGAGCGGTCCAGCAGCAGACCGACGCCGACGCCGGTCAGCGCCACGTGGCCGACGCCGTCGCCGATCAGCGACATCCGACGCTGCACCAGATAGATGCCGAGGGCCGGGGCAGCCAGACCGATGACCAGGGCCCCGATCAGGGCCCGGATCATGAACTCGTACTGGAAGATACTCATGCGCTCCACATCCGGGACGGCTCCACCGCAGCGTGCGGATGGACGTGGTCGTGTCCCGGGTCCGCGTGGTGGCCGGCCGGCGCGGGCACCGGGCCGTCGTGCACCACCTCGCCGTGGTGCAGCACCACGGCCCGGTCGATCAGCGGCTGCAGCGGACCGAGCTCGTGGGCGACGAGGAGCACCGTACCGTTGCCGGCCACGAACGCGCCGAGCGCCCGGGCGAACGCCTCCTGGCTGGCCGCGTCGACCCCGGCGGTGGGTTCGTCGAGCACCAGCAGCTCGGGTTCGCCGGCCAGCGCCCGGGCGATCAGCGTCCGTTGCTGCTGGCCGCCGGAGAGCGTGGCCACCGGATCCCGGGCCCGGTCGGCGAGGCCGACGGCGGTCAGCGCCGCGGCGACAGCGGTGCGGTCGGCGGCGCCGGGTGGCCGCAGTACGCCGCGACGGGCCAGTCGACCGGAGGCGACCACCTCGCCGACGGTGGCCGGTACGCCGCTGCCGGCACCGAGCCGTTGCGGGACGTAGCCGATCCGGTGCCACTGCCGGAACCGCCCGGCCGGCACCCCGAACAGGTGTACCGAGCCGCCGCGCAGCGGCACCAGCCCGAGTGCCGCGCGGATCAGGGTCGACTTGCCGGAACCGTTGGCGCCCAGCAGCGCGACGACCTCACCGCTGGTCACGGTGAGGTCGACGGAGCGCAGTACGGTGCGGTTGTCGTAGCCGACCGCTCCGCGCGATACCTGGACGACGCTGGTGGTCACGAACATCCCAGGGCGTCGGTCAGATTGTTCAGATTGTTGTGCATCACCGAAAAATAGTCCCCATCGGCGTCCGGCTGCAGTCCCTCGATCGGATCGAGCACCGCGGTCTCGGCGCCGGTCTCGTCGGCGATGGTCTCGGCGACGCTCGGGCTGACCAGGGTCTCGAAGAAGATCGTCGTCGCCTGGTGCTCCCGGGCCTCCTCGATCACCTCGGCGAGGCGCTGCGGGGTCGGCTCGTCCTCCGGGCTCAACCCGGTGATTGCGATCTGGTCGAGCTGGTAGCGGACGGTCAGGTAGCCGAAGGCGGCGTGGCTGGTGATGATCTCCCGGCGCTCGCAGTCGGCCAGCCGCTCGGTGTACTCGGCGTCCAGGGCCGCCAACTCGGTGCGCAGCGCGGCGGCACGCTCGGTGTAGTCGGCGGCGTGGTCCGGGTCGACGGCGGCGAGTCGTTCGGCCAGCGCGTCACCGACGGTGGCGAACCGGGTGGGGTCCAGCCACAGGTGCGGGTCCTTCGCGCCGGTCTCCTCGGCGTGGTCGTCCGCCTCGTCGGCGTGGTCCGCCTCGTCCTCGGCGTGGCCGTCTTCGTCGGCGTGCTCGTCGGCGCCGTCGTGGTCGTGGCTGTGACCGCCGTCGGTGGCGTTCAGCAGCGGCTCGACCTCCACCACGTCGAAGGCATGGTCGCCGGCCTCCTGCTCCACCGCGGCGTCGACGGCGGGCTGGAAGTTACTCAGGTAGACGACCAGGTCGGCGTCGCTGACCTCGCCGATCTGCCGTGGGCTGAGCTCCAGGTCGTGCGGCTCCGCGCCGGGGGGCGCGAGACCGGTCACCGTGACGGCGTCGCCGCCGATCCGTTCGGCCAGGAACTGCAAAGGGTAGAAGGCGGCGACCACGCCGACCGTTGCGTCGTCGGCGGACCCGTCGCCGCCGTCCTGGGCGCAGGCGGCGGTGCCGCCCAGGGCCAGCAGGGCACCTGCGGTGGTGGCGACGGTACGGCGGAAGAGGTGGCTGTGCATGGGGCAACTGTCCGTGGTGACGATAATGATTGTCAAAAACGCATGGTTGCATGATTCGGTGCCGCCCGCGGCGAGCGGGCTGAAGCGGCTAGAACATCTTGGCGAGGGCGACCGCCACCAGCAGGGTGAGCGCCACCAGGCGAAACATGCGCCCGGCGGCCGGCACCGCCGGCCAGCTGCCACGTAGCAACCAGACCAGCCCGGCGGCCAGCACCAGCAGCGCCGCCGCGCCGACGACCCCAGGCGCGAAGAGCCCGACCAGGACGAGCACCAGGGCGGCGAGGAACGCCCCGGTCGGGCTGATCCGCCCCGAGCGGACCGGCGGCGACGGTTGCGTAGGCTGCATCCGACCGACTCTAGTCAGGAGGGGACTCGACGTGCTGGTGGTCAACCGGTTCGCCGTGCCGGAGGCGGACACGCCCGGCTTCGTCGATCGTGCCCGGGCCGCGTTGCGGGCCCTGGCCGGCCGCCCGGGGTACCGGCGCGGCGCACTGACCCGGGCGCTGGAGGACCCGCTCCGCTGGTGTCTGGTCACCGAGTGGGAGTCGGTGGGCACCTACCGGCGGGCGCTCGGCTCCTTCGAGGTGAAGGTGGACGCGACGCCGCTGCTCGCCGAATCGCTTGACGAGCCGTCCGCGTACGAGGAACTGGTCACCGCCGGGCCCGGAGAAGAACCCGCAGCCCACAGCAGTGACCGGGCGGCGGAGCCGGGACGGTGAGCCGGCGGGCACTACCCTTTGCCCCATGACCGATCCCGGACCGGCGCAACCGCGCCCGCCGTCCGCCGTGCCCGACGAGGCGTCCCCGTGGCAGGCACCCTCGCCGTGGGCTCCGCCGGATCGCCAGCCGCCGGACCGCCAGCCGCCGCCGCAGCCTGCTGCGACCGGACAGCCTGAGGCCGCACCGGACGCCACGCCGGCTGCCGGCCCGGTGACTCCGGTGCCCGGCCCGACCTACCCGGTGCCGGCTGGTCCAGGAGTCGCGCCGCCGTTCGCCGCTCCGCCGGCCGAGGGCCGTACCGCGCGGGTCTGGATCGGGCTGGGCGTCGCGGCGCTCGCGCTGCTGCTGTGTTGCGGTGGTGGCACCGTCGCGCTGGTCGGGCTGATCGTCACCGGCGCCGAAGCGATCGACGAACAGGCCCGGATCGCGGTCGGCGACTACTTCGAAGCGGTGAGCCAGCAGGACTTCGGCGCTGCGTACGACATGCTCTGCGCCGAGGCGCAGCGCCGTGAATCGGCCAGCGAATTCGCCCGGCGGCTCGCCACGGAGCCGGAGATCACCGGCTACGAGGTCGGTCAGGTCTCGGTCACCAGCCGGATCGTCGTACCGGTGGAGGTCGACTACGCCCGGGGCGGCGAGGACACCCTGCGGGTGTCGCTCAACCAGGACACCGGCACCGGTGAGCTAGAGGTCTGCGGCGTCGAGGGGTAGCCTCCGAACATCTGCCAGAACAGCCCGTCCGCACATCCCCGCCGGCCGCCAGCCGGTGTAGGAGCAGCGCATGCCAGCCGACCGCATCGACGCCGTGGCCAGTCTCGCCCACCGGCGTGGTTTCGCGTTCCCGTCTGGTGAGGTCTACGGTGGCCAGCCAATCGCCTGGGACTACGGGCCACTCGGCGTGGAGCTCAAGGAGCATGTCCGCCGGCAGTGGTGGCGCACGGTGGTGCAGCACCGCGACGACGTCGTCGGCCTCGACGCGGCGGTCATCCAGGCGAGGCCGGTGTTCACCGCGTCCGGCCTGCTCGACACCTACACCCAGACCCGGGTCCGGTGCCGGGCCTGCGACCTCACCCAACCGCTGGACCGGATCGTCGAGGCGTTCACTGTACGCCGGGAACAGCCGGCTGCCGCACTCGCCGAGCTCGCCTGTCCGAGCTGCGGCAGCCGGGGCAGCCTCACCGACCCGCAGCAGGTCAGCGGGCTGCTCGAGGTTTCGCCGGACCGTCCGGGGCCACCACCGGACCGGTACTACCTGCGGCCGGAGGCGGCACCGGGCACCTTCGTGAACTTCGCCAACGTGATGATCGCCGCCCGCAAGAAGCCGCCGTTCGGCATCGCCCAGGTCGGCCGGGTCTTCCGCAACGTCGTCGGCCCCGGCGAGTTCCTGCTGCGCAGTCACGAGCGGGAGCGGATGGAGCTGGAGTACTTCGTCGAGCCCGGGACCGACGACGACTGGCTGGAGTACTGGGCGCAGCAGCGGTGGGACTGGTACGTCGACCTGGGTCTCGCGCCACAGCAGTTGCGCCGTACCGAGGTGCCCCTCGCCGGCCTGCCGCAGCACGCCAAGCGGATCGTCGAGATCGAATTCCGGCTCGGTGGTGCCTATCAGGAATTCGTGGTGCTGGAAGGGATCACGAACCGCGCCGACTACGATCTGACCGCGCACGCCAAGCACTCCGGCGCCGACCTTTCCTATTTCGACCAGGACCGGGGCGAGCGGTGGGTGCCGTACGCGATCGAGCCGGCGGCGGACCTCACCGCGACGGTCTTCGCCCTGCTGCTGGCGGCGTACGACGAGGACGAGGCGCCCAACACCAAGGGCGGCGTCGACAAGCGGACCGTGCTCCGTCTCGACCCGCGGATCGCCCCGGTCAAGGTGGCGGTGCTGCCGCTGTCGCGCAACGCCGACCTCTCGCCGAAGGCGCGTGACCTGGGTGCCGCGCTGCGCCGCCGGTGGATGGTCGAGTTCGACGATTCCCAGGCCATCGGTCGCCGCTACCGGCGGCAGGACGAGATCGGTACGCCGTACTGCGTCACGGTCGACTTCGAGACGCTGACCGACGACGCGGTGACCGTGCGGGACCGGGACACCATGGCGCAGCAGCGGGTGTCGCTGGACCAGGTCGAGCGGTACCTGCTGGAGCGGTTGCCGACCGGCTGACCACCGGACCCGACCCGGGGCCGGCCGGCTGACCCCCAACCCGGGGCCGGGGCCGGGTGGGCCCGTGGAATCCTGGACGGCGTGTCTGTCACCCTGCCCCGACCGGCCGGCGGTGTCGCGCCGGTGCTGCCGCCGCTGCCGCTCGGCCGTCACCAGGTGTGGCCACCGGTGGTCCTGGCGCCGATGGCCGGGATCACCAACGTCGCCTTTCGCCGGTTGTGCCGCGAGCAGGGCGGTGGGCTGTACGTCTGCGAAATGATCACCACGCAGGCGTTGGTCGAGCGCAACCCGAAGACGTTGCGGATGATCGCGTTCGCGCCGTCCGAACGGCCCCGGAGCCTGCAGCTGTACGGGGTCGATCCGCAGGTCACCGCAGCCGCCGTGCGGATCGTGGTGGAACGTGACCTGGCCGATCACATCGACCTGAACTTCGGCTGCCCGGTGCCCAAGGTCACCCGCAAGGGCGGTGGTGCGGCGTTGCCGTGGCGGCACCGGCTGTTCAGCCGGATCGTCGCCGGCGCGGTCCGGGCGGCCGCGCCCGCCGGGGTGCCGGTGACGGTGAAGATGCGCAAGGGCATCGACGACGATCACCTGACGTACCTGGACGCCGGGCTGGCCGCCCAGGAGGCGGGGGTCGCGGCGGTGGCGCTGCACGCCCGTACCGCCGCCCAGCGGTACTCGGGCACCGCCGACTGGGACGCGATCGGCCGGCTCAAGCAGGCGCTGAGCGTGCCGGTGCTCGGCAACGGTGACATCTGGGAGGCCGACGACGCGGTGCGGATGGTGGCGCACACCGCCGCCGACGGGGTCGTCGTCGGCCGGGGCTGTCTGGGCCGGCCGTGGCTGTTCGCCGACCTGTCGGCGGCGTTCGAGGGCGGGTCCGGGCGGACGTTGCCGACCCTGGGCGCGGTCGCCGCCACCATGCGCCGGCACGCCGAGCTGCTGGTCGACTGGTTCGGCACCGGACGGGACGGGCGAGCCGACGCCGAGCGGGACGGCTGCACCGACTTCCGTAAGCACGTGGCCTGGTATCTGAAGGGCTTCCCGGTCGGCGGTGAGCTGCGCCGGGCCCTCGCCATGGTGTCCAGCCTGGTGGAGCTCGACGCGCTGCTGTCCAAGCTCGACCCGGCCGAGCCGTTCCCCCGGCACACGTTGGGCCAGCCGCGGGGCCGGACGAACTCGCCGGGCAAGGTCTTCCTGCCGTACGGGTGGCTGGCCAGCCGGGACGACGATTCCGTCCCGGCGGGGGCGGAGATCGCCGATTCCGGCGGCTGAAATCCGCGCTGACGGATCCCGTACTTTACACCGCTCGGCCGGCGTGATCCAGCACACCGGTGAATGCGCAGAACTGCGCACGGAAGCGCTCCCAGAACGGGTATCCGATCGCCACCCGTGTCGTTTCCTGTGCGGCTGGTCACCCACTACTGTCGGCTGGCCTCCCTGGTCGCTTAACCTGCGCGAACCAATGGCCATTGGTGAACCATCGTTCAGCGCCGAACGGCACATGGGAGGCCAACAATGGCGGAATCCGGCGGACCGGGCGACCCGTCCCGGCAGACAGCCCATCACCACAGGTACGTCTACGACTTCACCGAGGGGAACCGCTCCCAGCGGGATCTGCTCGGCGGCAAGGGGGCGAACCTGGCCGAGATGACCAATCTCGGCCTGCCGGTCCCACCCGGCTTCACCATCACCACCGAGGCGTGCCGGGCCTACCTGACGACCGGCGCGGTACCGCCGGACCTGCCCGACCAGATCGCCGCCGCCCTGGCCCGGCTGGAGCGCCAGCGCGGCAAACGGCTCGGTGACCCGGCCGACCCGCTGCTGGTCTCGGTCCGCTCCGGGGCCCGGTTCTCCATGCCGGGAATGATGGAGACGGTGCTCAACGTGGGCCTCAACGACGAGTGCGTGGCGGGGCTCGCCGCCCAGGCCGGCGGTGACGAACGGTTCGCCTGGGACTCCTACCGTCGGCTGGTCCAGATGTTCGGCCGGACGGTCTGCGGGGTGCCGGGGGAGGAGTTCGACCAGGCGCTGGAGGCGGCCAAGCGGGCGGCCGGGTCCGACGATGATCTCGCGCTGGACGCCGCCGCGCTGCGCGGACTGGTCCGGGCGTACCAGAAGATCTTTTTCGCGCACACCGGCCGGGACTTCCCGCAGGACCCCCGCGAGCAGCTCGACCTGGCGATCCGGGCGGTCTTCGACTCGTGGAACGCCGAACGGGCGGTCATCTACCGGCGTCAGGAGCGGATTCCCGCCGAACTCGGCACCGCGGTCAACGTGGTCGCGATGGTCTTCGGTAACCTGGGGCCGGACTCCGGCACCGGCGTCGCCTTCACCCGCGACCCGGCCAGCGGTGACCAGGGGGTCTACGGCGACTACCTGGCCAACGCGCAGGGCGAGGACGTGGTCGCCGGGATCCGCAACACGCTGCCGCTGCAGGAGCTGGCCCGGCTCGACCCCCGCTCGTACGACGAGCTGCTGGCCATCATGGCCCGACTGGAGAACCACTACCGGGACCTGTGTGACATCGAGTTCACCATCGAACGCGGCAAGCTGTGGATGCTGCAGACCCGGGTCGGCAAGCGGACCGCCGCCGCCGCGTTCGTCATCGCCAGCCAGTTGGTCGACGAGGGGATCATCGATCTGGACGAGGCGCTGCACCGGGTCAGCGGGGCACAGCTGGCGCAGCTGTTGTTCCCCTGTTTCGACCTGTCCGGCGCGCCGCCGACGATCGCCACCGGGGTGGGTGCCTCGCCGGGTGCGGCGGTCGGCAGGGTCGTCTTCGACTCGGCGCGGGCGGTCGAGCTGGCCAGGCAGGGGGAGCAGGTGATCCTGGTCCGGCGGGAGACCAACCCCGATGACCTGCCCGGCATGATCGCCGCGCAGGGCATCCTGACCAGCCGGGGCGGCAAGACCAGCCACGCCGCCGTGGTGGCCCGGGGGATGGGCAAGACCTGCTTGTGCGGGGCCGACGCCCTCGACATCGATGCTGGGGCCGGGCGGTTCATGGTCGGCGATCTCTCCGTCTCCGAAGGTGACGTGGTGTCGATCGACGGCACCAGTGGCTGCCTGTACCTCGGTGCGGTGCCGGTGCGCCCGTCCGAGGTGGTGCAGTACTTCGAAGGCACCGTCGATCCGGCGAGCACCACCGACCCGCTGGTGCTCGCCGTACACCGGATTCTGTCCCACGCCGACGACCGGCGGCGGCTGGCGGTGCGCACCAACGCCGACACCGGCGCAGACGCCGCGCGGGCCCGGCGGTTCGGCGCCGAGGGGATCGGGCTGTGCCGCACCGAGCACATGTTCCTCGGCGACCGCCGGGAACTGGTGGAGCGGTTGATCCTGGCCCGTGACGAGGCGGAGCGTGCGGCTGCGCTGGCCGAACTGCTGCCCCTGCAGCGGGCCGACTTCCGGGAGATCTTCCAGGAGATGGACGGCCTGCCGGTCACCGTACGGCTGATCGACCCGCCGCTGCACGAGTTCCTGCCGTCGCTTGAGGAGCTGGCCGTCTCGGTCGCCCTGGCGCAGGCCCGGGGTCAGGACGCCGGCCGCGACACGGCGCTGCTCGCCGCAGTGCGCCGGATGCACGAGCAGAATCCGATGCTCGGCCTGCGTGGCGTGCGGCTCGGCCTGGTCATCCCGGGGTTGTTCGCGATGCAGGTGCGGGCGATCACCGAGGCTGCCGTCGAGTTGGCCGCCGCCGGGCGCGATCCGCGCCCGGAGATCATGGTCCCGCTGGTCGGTGCGGTCCAGGAACTGGAGACGGTACGCGCGGAAGCCGACCGGATCATCGCCGAGGTGCTCGGCGACCGGTCAGTCGAGATCCTGATCGGCACCATGATCGAGGTGCCCCGGGCCGCGTTGACCGCCGGTCAGCTCGCCGGATCGGCGCAGTTCTTCTCCTTCGGCACCAACGACCTGACCCAGATGGGCTGGGGATTCTCCCGTGACGACGTGGAGGGCGCGTTCTTCTGGCGTTACCTGGAGCTTGGCATCTTCGGCATCTCGCCGTTCGAGTCGATCGACCGGGACGGGGTGGGCCGGTTGGTGCGGATCGCCGTCGAGGAGGGCCGTGCCGCCCGGCCCGGTCTGAAGATCGGGGTCTGCGGCGAGCACGGCGGTGACCCCGACTCGGTGCACTTCTTCCACGAGGCGGGCCTGGACTACGTGTCCTGCTCGCCGTTCCGGGTGCCGGTGGCCCGGCTGGAGGCCGGCCGGGCGACGGTCGAGTCGACCGGCTCGGACAGTCGCTGACCGGCCGCTGGCGAAGAGCGGCCGGGCACCCTGGGGGGCGGAGGGTGCCCGGCCGCCGCCTCGGTTCCCGCCGGCCGGCGTTGGTCAGAACCGGCGGCGAGGTAGCGCCGGGTTGTACGGCAGGGTCGCCATCGGGGTGCGGACCGCCAGCGGCGCGTGGTTGTCCAGCAGGCCCGGCACCGGTGCCGCGACGTTGCCGGCCGGTCTGCTCCGCAGCAGTTCGCCGATCGACCGGGCGGCCCGACGGCCATGCGCGTGCAGCAGGCCCGGATCGGTGCCCGGTCCGGCGAGTACGGCGAGCAGCGCCCGGTCGCCCACCGGGTAGAGGGCGACCTGGCCACGGTTGCCGTGGATGACGGTCTCCCGCAGGTCACCGTGGCCGGCGGTCATCGCGAACCGCCGCCCCAGGCCGACGCTGGCGGCGGCCAGTGCGGCGATGCTCTCCGCCTCGGCGTTGGCGAGGTCGTGGGTGATCAGCAGGCCGTCCACCCCGGTCAGTACGGAGCCGGTCACGTCGGGCACCCGGTGGCGTAGCCCGTTCAGCTCGGCAACGATAGCGGTGTCAGTGTCCACCGGCGGTCTCCTTCACTCGATCGTCCGGTTGGCTGGTCGCCGACCTCGTTCCGACCGACCCGCCGCAGGCGTACGGGCGGGTGGTGGCCGGGTGGGGAGGGCGACTGCGGTCGGCGCGGCGTCGGCGACGTTGCGCGTCGCGCGACGGTGGGGCGCAGGGTTCCGCCACCGGGCCGGGTGGGGTGCCGGCGGGCCTCGGTCGGTCGATGATCGACACCAGCGGATTGTCCAATCGTCCGGTCGAGGCGGCAGTGACGATGTGCTCCTGGCACGTTACCGCAGGCGATGTTTCTTTGTGGACCCGTAACCATCGGCAATCGGACAGCAACTGATAACTGATCGGCTATTGCGAACGATCATCAAACTGACTTCGGGTGTTTGGCCCGTCACCCTGCCGGGTCGGTGGTGGCCGCCGTACGGTAGGCCTGGAACCGGGTTCCGTACGACCTCAGGAGGTGGCCGGTGGCAAGTCAGTGGGAAAACCTGGTGGTCGACGCCCACGACCCGGCCCGGCTGGCCAGATGGTGGGCGCAGGCGCTCGGCTACCAGATCGTGCACGAGGCGCCAGACGAGGTGGAGATCCGGCGTTCGCCGGACCAACTGCCCGGTCTGATCTTCGTCCCGGTGCCGGAGAGCAAGCAGTTGAAGAACCGGCTGCACATCGACCTGCGTCCGACGGATCAGGCAGCGGAGGTCGAGCGGCTGGTCGACATGGGCGCCCGCCGGGTCGACATCGACCAGGGCGACGTCACCTGGATGGTGCTGGCGGATCCGGAGGGCAACGAGTTCTGCGTGCTCAGCGGACGTGGCTGAGTGGCCCGCTCGACCGCGGCCTGCAGCAGCAGTAGGAACGTCCGGCCGTCCGGCCCGTCGCCGAATCCCAGCCAGCAGGACTCGGGCCGGCCATGGGTCTGCCAGCGGGCGGTGACCAGGATGCCGTCCGTGGCCGGCAGGGCCAGCGCCAGCGTGGCCAGTCGGGCCGACCGGGCGTAGCCGTGCGGCGGATCGTCCCCGGCCGTGACCAGGTGCCGCCCGAGCAGGATGTCGACCCGATGATGACGGCGCGGTGGTCGCGCAGATCCGGTCGGGCCGGTCGAACTGGTCAGACAGCAGGCGCTGGCACCGGCCAGCTCTCCCATGAGCTGGCCGGCGCAGTGCTCCTCGACGGCGTACCGCATCGGTTCGGCGACATCGCAGATGTGTACGAGCCGGCTGGTACGGGTCCACCCCTGGTCAGCCACGCCCCGATTGTGGGCTGGTCGGTGTGGTCCCGCAGGACCGACGTCAACATCACGACACAAACTGGAAACCACCCCGAAATCGTCACCCGATCGGGTGACGGCACCGCCGCACGAGGGGTCCGGTTCGCCGCCCCGCTGGGCTGGTCGGGCTGCCGGTTCGCCGCCCCGCCAGGGCGGTTAGGCTGCTGAAGGTGAGTGCCTCTCCGGACGGCCCGGCGGTTGGTCGTGCCGCCGACGCGCACCGTCTGGTGCCGGAGCCGGCCAAGGACACCGGCTACGGGCGCAGCCCGTACGAGCGGGACCGGGCCCGGGTGCTGCACTCGGCCGGGTTCCGGCGGCTGGCGGCCAAGACCCAGGTGCATCTGGCGGATCCGAGCGGCGCGGACGGCGTACCCCGGACCCGGCTGACCCATTCTCTGGAGGTCGCGCAGATCGCCCGTGAGATGGGTGCCCGGCTCGGCTGTGACCCGGACGTGGTGGACGTCGCGGGCCTGGCCCACGACCTCGGACACCCGCCCTTCGGACACAACGGTGAGCGGGCACTGGACGAGGTCGCCGCCGGCTACGGCGGCTTCGAAGGCAACGCGCAGACGCTGCGGGTGCTCACCCGCCTGGAAGCCAAGGTGATCGGTCCGTCCGGCGATTCCGTCGGGCTCAACCTCACCCGGGCCTCGCTCGACGCTACCTGCAAGTACCCCTGGCCATGCGGGCCCGGTGAGCGCAAGTTCGGGGTGTACGCCGACGACCAGCCGGTGTTCGCCTGGCTGCGCGACGGCGCTCCCGACGGCCGGCGGCGCTGCCTGGAAGCGCAGGTGATGGACTGGGCCGACGACGTCGCGTACTCGGTGCACGACCTGGAGGACGGTATCCATGGCGGCTACATCGACCTCGGTCGGCTGATCGCGGACCCCGACGAACAGGCCGCGCTGGCGGCCGACGTCGCTGCGGTGTACTCCACCGAGTCCGCCGACGACCTGGCCGGCATCCTGGCCGAACTGCTGGCCCGACCGGCGTTGCGGCTGCTGGTCGGCTACGACGGCAGCCACCCGGCGCAGGCGGCGCTGAAGGGCACGACAAGCATGCTCACCGGGGCGTTCGTCGCCGCCGCGGTGTCCGCTACCCGGGAGCGCTCCGGCGGGCTGCCGGTGCGGCGGTACGCGGCCGATCTGGTGGTGCCCCGGGTGGTGCGCGCCCGCTGCGCGCTGTTGAAGGGGCTGACGTTGCGCTACGTGATGCGTCGGCCGGGTGCTGCCGCCGGCTACCTGCGGCAGCGGGAGATTCTCGCCGAACTCGTCGAGGCGTTGACCGCGTACGCCCCGGCCGGTCTGGACCCGGTCTTTCTCCCATTGTGGTCGGACGCGTCGGATGACCGGGCCCGGGCCCGGGTGATCATCGACCAGGTCGCGTCACTCACCGATCTGGCGGCGATCTCCTGGCACCGGCGGCTGACCCGGCCGGCGGGGCGGCCGGGTCCGACCCGCGTCTGATCCGGTTCACGGCCGGTGGCTCACTCGGCCGGCGGGCGGACCGCGACCAGGTCTGCGGCGAGCAGCGCCGACCACCAGGTCTCGACGTTCGACAGCGATCCGGAGATGATCCGTGGCTGGTCGCCCTCGGTGAGCAGGGTCAGGGCCGAGCCGTCCGGCCAGGCCAGCACCCAGCCGGCGATGTGCGGGAGCTCGTCCTCCGGTGCCAGCTCGGCGTCCTGGCTGCGGTAGAGGGCACACAGTCGGGGCGCTTCGTCGAGGGCGATCACGTCCAGGTGGTCGGTGGCGCTGGTCTCGGGCAGCAGCTGGGGCATGGGGGTGCCTCCTCCTTCGGGCTGGGGATCCGGCAATTTCGGGCTGGGGATCCGGCAATGTAGACAAGACACAGTGAATCGTGAAGAAAGAGAAACAAGCCAGCGAACGGTTCACTAGGTACGACACAGACAGTATTGCCGTGGTCACAGGGAAGGACAAGGTCTGTTCTTCGGCGAGGCGTGGAAAGTGCGTATTGACAGGAGCCTGCCTGGTCAGGGCGGGGTTCGGGAGGTTCGCCGCAGCCGGTGAGGTGCCGGGACCCGGCTGCCGGCACCCGCACCGTCGGTGATGGTGGCGGCAGGGCAGGATGTACCTCGAAGGGGGGCGGCAGAGCATGGCTGGTCGGATCCGGGACGAGGACATCTCGCTGGTGCGGGAGCGTACGTCGATCGCCGACATCATCTCGGAGAGCGTCACGCTCAAGTCGGCCGGTGGTGGCAACCTCAAAGGGCTCTGTCCCTTCCACGACGAGAAGACGCCGTCGTTCACCGTGGCACCCGGCCGGAACGTGTACTTCTGTCACGGTTGTGGCAAGGGCGGGGACGCGATCACCTTCCTGATGGAGGCCGAGCACCTCACCTTCGTCGAGTCGGTGGAGCGGCTCGCCGCCCGCGCCGGGATCCAGCTGCGCTACATCGAGGCCGGTCCCGCGCCGGTACGCCAGCAGACCGGTCAGCGGCAACGGCTGACCGCGGCACACGCCGCCGCAGTCGAGTTCTACGTCGACCGGCTGACCGACCCGGCGGCCCGGCCGGCCCGCGAGTTCCTCGCCCGCCGGGGCTTCGACCGGGCGACCGCCGAGCGGTACGCGTGCGGCTTCGCCCCGGACGCGTGGGACGAGCTGACCCGGCACCTGCGCCAGCGGGGCTACACCGCCCAGGAGTTGATCACCGCGGGGCTGGCCCGCCAGGCCCGGTCCGGCTCGTTGATCGACCGCTTCCGGCGCCGCCTGTTGTGGCCGATCCGGGAGCTCAGCGGCGACGTCATCGGCTTCGGTGCGCGCAAGCTCTTCGACGACGACGACGGACCCAAGTACCTGAACACCCCGGAGACCCCGATCTACAAGAAGTCCCACGTGCTGTACGGGATCGACCAGGCGAAGCGGGAGATCGCCCGGCAGGGCCGGGCGGTGATCGTGGAGGGCTACACCGACGTGATGGCCTGCCACCTGGCCGGGGTGCCGACCGCCGTCGCCACCTGCGGCACCGCGTTCGGCGCGGACCACATCGGCGTACTGCGCCGGCTGCTGATGGACACCGAGGCGGTCGCTGGGGAGATCATCTTCACCTTCGACGGGGACGCGGCCGGGCAGAAGGCGGCGCTGCGCGCGTTCGAGGAGGATCAGCGTTTCGTCGGGCGTACCTTCATCGCGGTCAGCCCGGACAACATGGATCCGTGCGATCTGCGGCTGGCAAAGGGCGACCTCGCGGTGCGCGACCTGGTCGCGCGCCGGGAACCGCTGGTCGACTTCGCGCTGCGGCAGGTACTGAGCCGGTTCGACCTGGACACCGTCGATGGCCGGGTGGAGGCGATGCGGCGGGCCGCGCCGCTGGTGGCGAAGCTCAAGGACCGGGACAAACGCCCAGAGTACGTGCGCAAGCTCGCCGGCGACCTCGGAATGGAGATCGAACCGGTGCAGCGGGCGGTGCTCGCGGCGGCGGCCGGGCCGCAGCGGACCGCTGGCGGCCGGGCGGCGGTGCCCGAGCCGGCGGCGCCAAAGCCGCGCAACGAGCCGGACGATCCTCAGACGCTGGTCGAACGGGAGGCGTTGAAGCTCGGGCTCCAGGTGCCGGTGCTCGCCGGTCCGATGTTCGACAACCTCGGCGCGGAGGTCTACCAGCATCCGGTACACGCCGTGCTGCGGGACGCGATGGCGCAGGCCGGTGGGGCCGCGGCCGCCACCACCGGAGCGGTGTGGATCGAGCGGGTCCGGGACAACTGCGCCGACCTCGCGGCCCGGGCGTTGGTCGCCGAGCTGGCGGTCGAACCGCTGCACGTCGACCGGGACGCGGACCCGTACTACGTCTCGGTGACCCTGGCCCGCCTGCAGTGGGGAGCGGTCACCACCCGGATCCGGGAGCTGAAGTCGAAGGTGCAGCGGATCAATCCGGTGACCAACCAGGACGAGTATCTGACCCTGGCCGGAGAGCTGTTCTCCCTGGAACAGCATGCGCGTGCGTTGCGCGAACAAGCCGTGGGAGGGTTGTGACGGTGTGGAGTCTGTTTCGGCGTAGCGCGCGGCTGCCGGCCGACCAGCGGCCGCCGCTGGACCGTGACGAGCGGGTGCTGGCCTGGAGTGGGACCGCGACCGGCACGCTGGTCGTCACCAACCGGGGCCTGTGGTTGCCGGGCCGGGACACCCGGCTCGGCTGGCACCGGGTGCACAAGGCGGTCTGGTCGGGCGAGACGCTGGTCGTCACGCCGGCCGAGACGGTGTCGGAGCACGACGGCTACACCGTGGTCGCCGACGGACCGGCAATCTCGTTCGACCTCTCGGACCCGGGAGACGTCCCGGACCAGGTCCGGACCAGGGTGACCCGGTCGGTCGGCTACAGCATGCACCACCAGCTGGACGGTGGCGGGGCCCGGGTGGTGGGCCGGCGGGTGTCCGGCATCGACGGCCTGAGCTGGACGGTGCGCTACGACGTCGGCGTCGACACCGACGCGGCCTGGCTGCCGGAGCGTACCGCCGAATTGGTGGCCGCGGCCCGGGCGTCGGTCGAGCAACAGCCGTGACCAGCCGCCGTGGTGGAGCCGTCCGGTAGCGGATGCGCCCGGGCCGGGTAGGTCGGCTCAGCTGGCGGTGAAGACGTGGTCGCTGATCATCCGGGTAGCGCCGATCAGACCGGTCTGGTCACCCAGCTCGGACAGGACGATCGGCATGTCGCCGGTGGCCAGCGGCAGTGAGCTGCGGTAGACGACGCCGCGGATCTCGGCCAGTAACGCGTGCCCCATCCCGGCGAGCCCGCCGCCGATCACCACCATTCCCGGGTTGAAGAAGCTCACCAGCCGGGCCAGCACCTGGCCGACGCGTCGTCCACCGTCGCGGACCATGCCGACCGCGACCGGGTCGCCAGCGGCGGCCGCCCGGGTGACGTCCAGCGCGGTGAGCGTGCCGATCCGGGCGAGTTGCTCGGCGAGCTGGTCGGAACGCCCGGCCCGGGCGGCGGCGACCGCGTCGCGGGTCAGCGCCGCACCGCCGAAGTACGCCTCCAGGCAGCCGACGTTGCCGCAGAGGCACTGCGGCCCGTTCTCGTCGACGGCGGTGTGGCCGATGTCGCCGGCGCAACCGTTCGCTCCCCGGTAGACGTCTCCGTCGACCACTATCCCGGCGCCGATTCCGGCGCCGATCTTGACGAACAGGAAGTCGTCGAACGAACGGGCGATGCCGGCGTGTTTCTCACCGAGCGCCATGATGTTGACGTCGTTGTCGACCAGCACCGGGCAGCCGAGTTCGGTGCTGAACATCTCCCGTACCGGGAAGCGGTGCCAACCCGGCATGAACGGTGGCGAGACCGGCACGCCTTCGTGGAAACTGACCGGACCGGGCACCCCGATGCCGGCGCCGGTGAACCGCGTGGTCCCCGAGTCGGCGGCCAGTTTGGTGACCAGTTCGAGGGCCTGCGCGATCACCGTCGTCGGCCCCTGGCGCAGTTCGGTGCGCTCGGTCATCCGGGCCACGACCTGCAGTTCGCCGTCGGTGAGCGCCACGTCCAGGGTGCTCGCGCCGATGTCGATGCTGAGGAAGCGGGTGGCGGCGGCGATCCGGACGATCGACGACGGACGACCGCCGCGGGACGCGGCCGGACCGGCGGTCTCCACCAGACCCCGGTCGATCATCCGGTCGAGCTCGGTGGCCACCTTCGACCTGGAGAGGCCGACCGCTTCGCCGAGTTCGGCGCGCGAGCACGGGCCGTCGCGGAGCAGGCGCAGGATCTGCGCCTGGTGCGTGTTCTCCGGCCACACTCCCAACACGTTGGTCATTGTCCTTTACCTGGGTCCGGCACGTGGCGTCGTCCGACGTGGAGGGCCGGTGGACACGCGGGCGAAGCGGACCGGCGTGGGCAGGGACCGGGCGAGGTGACGAACTCGTCCGCCGACTCGGGAGTAGCGAGTCAGGATGGCAAACTTAGTGCATTGAAGTTGAAACTTCAAGATGTTCGTACTGTACTTTGTCCTCGATCTGACGAAAGACGCCTGCTCGCGAAACTCGCTGGCGTCCCTGTCGGGGCCGCGCGGTAGCGTCGTGGCCGTGACTGAACGGGGTAGCGGGCCACTCATCCACGCACGCGGTCTGGTCAAGCGGTTCGGGGCGTTCACCGCGGTCGCCGGGATCGACGTCGACGTCGCGCCCGGCGAGGCGTTCGGCTTCCTGGGGCCGAACGGCGCCGGCAAGAGCTCCACCATGCGGATGGTGGGCTGCGTCTCCCCGCCCAGCGGCGGCACCCTGCGCATCCTCGGAATGGATCCGCAGCGGGACGGTCCGGCGATCCGGGCCCGGCTCGGCGTCTGCCCGCAGCTGGACAACCTCGACCAGGAGCTGACGGTACGGGAGAACCTGGTCAGCTACGCCCGCTACTTCCAGATCCCGCGACCGGTCGCCCGGCGACGCGCCGACGAACTGCTCGACTTCGTGCAGTTGCGCGACCGGGCGGGCAGCAAGGTCGAGCCGCTGTCCGGCGGCATGAAACGCCGACTCACCATCGCCCGTGCCCTGGTCAACGAGCCGGACATCGTGCTGCTCGACGAGCCGACCACCGGGCTGGACCCACAGGCCCGGCACCTGGTGTGGGAGCGACTGTTCCGGCTCAAGCAACGGGGCGTCACGCTGGTGCTGACCACGCACTACATGGACGAGGCCGAGCAGCTCTGCGACCGACTGGTGGTGATGGACGGCGGTCGGATCGTCGCCGAGGGCTCGCCGCGGGACCTGATCACCCGCTACTCCACCCGTGAGGTGGTCGAACTCCGGTTCCCGACCGACGACCAGGAGAGCTTCGCCGGCAAACTGGGCGGAATCGCCGAACGGACCGAGGTGCTGCCGGACCGGATCCTGCTCTACACCGGCGACGGCGACGGGGCGCTCAACGAGGTGCACCGCCGTGGGCTGGCGCCGACCAGCGCGCTGATTCGGCGCAGCGGTCTGGAGGACGTCTTCCTGCATCTCACCGGCCGGACCCTGATCGACTAGAATCGGCCGGGCATGATCGCGCAGACCGACCGGCTGTCACTACGCCGCTTCACCATCGACGACCTGCCACTGCTCGTCGAGCTGGACAGTGACCCCGAGGTGATGCGGTACCTCACCGGGGGCCGACCGACCCCGGCCGAGACCGTACGCCGCGAGGTCCTGCCCGCGATCCTGCGTGACTATCTGCGCTTTCCGGGCTTCGGCAAGTGGGCCGCCATCGAGCGCTCCAGCGGTGCCTTCATCGGCTGGTTCGCGCTGAAGCCGGCCGCCGCCGGTCCGGCTGTCACCGGTCCCGCCGACGGTGTGGTCAACGGCCGGGGTGGTCGGCTGGCGATCACCGAGGTAGAGCTTGGGTACCGACTGCGGCGCGCCTCCTGGGGCCGGGGGTACGCCTCGGAGGGTGCCCGAGCGCTGCTGCGGATGGCGTTCGACCACCCGACCGTCGACCGGGTCTTCGCCGAGACGATGGCGGTCAACGTCGCTTCGCGGCGGGTGATGGAGGCGGCCGGGTTGCGCCTGGCCCGCTGCTTCCACCTGCAGTGGGACGATCCGATCGAGGGCGTCGAGCACGGCGAGGTCGAGTACGAGGTGCGCCGGGTCGACTGGTCGGTGCGGGCCGTCGCCCCGGCACCGGCGATCGAGCGCAACCGCCCGCACTGACGGCGGTCTTCGACCAGGCCCGTTGGACCCTGCCCGGACGGGCGGGAAGCCTCTGGGCCGGCCGGGCATCAGCGGATCAGGCTGGGGTTGTGACCGAGGAACGCGTACCAGCACCGGCGCCCGACACCGCCGCCGTGCCCGGCGGGGCTGGCTCCTCGTACGATCCCGTCGCCTGCGTACGGGCTGCCGTCGCCGCGCCGTCACTGCACAACAGCCAGCCGTGGCGGTTCCGGATCCGGCCCGGTGGCCGGACCGGCCCCGGCGAGGGCGGCACCCAACCGGCGACGGACGGCACCGACGGCACCCCGGCGCCGGCCATCGAGGTCCTCGCCGACCGGCACCGCCAGCTGGACGTCATCGATCCCGCAGGTCGGGAACTGCTGATCAGTGTCGGGGCGGCCCTGTTCAACCTGCGGCTGGCCGTGCGGCAGCAGGGCTGGCTGCCCGAGGTCCATCCGTTTCCCGACCCGGTCGAACCGGACCTGGTGGCCCGGGTCGTCCCCGGTCGCGCCGCCGCACCGTACCCACAGCTCACGGCGCTGGCCGATGCCGTTGCCCGGCGGCACACCAACCGCTGGCCGTTCGCTCCGGCGGTCGTACCGGCCGACGTGATCGAGGGTCTGATCGTCGCCGCACGTCGAGAGGGGGCAGAGCTCGCCGTCGCCGGTGCCGTCGCCCGAGGGGCGATTCTCACCCTCGCCCGCAGCGCCGAACAGCGGCAGCGGGCCGACGGCGCCTACCGCGCGGAACTGGCCCGATGGACGATACCCGGGCACGGCCGGCGGGAGGGGATTCCCCGCTCGGCGATCGGTCCGTGGGACGCCCTGGAGACCCTGCCGATCCGTGACTTCGGCCTGGTGGCGCCGCGCCTGACCCGGTCGACCGAACGCTTCGAGCCGTACCCCACCATTCTCGTGCTGTCCACCACGGGCGACACCGAGCGGCAGTGGCTGGCCGCCGGGCAGGCGCTGCAACGGGTGCTGTTGCTGGCCACCGTCGAGAACCTGGCGACCACCCCGATCAGTCAGCCGCTGGAGATACCCGGGATCCGGCAACTGCTGGCCAACCAGCGGCGGGGGACCGTGGCACAGATGGTCGTCCGGGTCGGCTACGGTCAGCCCGCCCCGGCCACGCCGCGACGCCCGCTGGCCGAGGTGCTCTGCGCCGTAGCCCGGGCGGCGGACCCGGGAGACGGAAATCCCGGTGAGGATGTCCCGCCGTCGCCGTAGAGTACGCCGGGCCGGCGAATCCCGGGCGGTCGTCCCGGGCGGTCGTTCCGGGGCGTCGTTTCCACGATGTCGTACCCGGGCGGTACAACATCGGCCGGGGACCGGGTACGGGGAAGGGCGACGACGGATGTCCGGGACAGACACTGACGCGACGCCGACGGCCACGACAACCTCGCGATCGACCGGGTCGCTGGCCCGGAGCTGGTTCGGGCCGGCGTCGAGCGTCCTGGAAGCCAACCTGACCGCCTACCGCCGGACCTGGCGGTCGTCGGTCTTCTCGTCGTTCCTGCTGCCGCTGTTGACGGTGCTCAGCTTCGGTGTGGGGGTGGGAGCATACGTCGACCAGGGGGTCGGTGGGTTCAGCTATCTCGACTGGATCGTCCCCGGTCTGATCGCTTCCACCGCGTTGCAGGTGGCTATCGGGGAGTCCTCCTGGCCGGTGCTGGGCGGGTTCACCTGGCAACGGACCTACTACTCACAGATAGCCGCTCCGCTACGGATCGCCGACATCGTCGGTGGGCTGCTCGCCTTCGTCCTGCTGCGGGTGCTGGCCAGTGCCGTCGCCTTTCTCGCGGTGGCCGCAGCGTTCGGTGCGCTGCATTCGGGTTGGGCGGTGCTGACCCTGCCGGTGGCCGTGCTGCTGGCAGCGGCCGTCGCCCTGCCGGTGGCCGCCTTCGCGGCCACCATCCGCAGCGACAGCTACATGGTCATCGTGTTCCGGTTCGCGGTCATCCCGATGACCCTGTTCGCCGGAGTGTTCTTTCCGGTGGAGTCGCTGCCGGTGACAGTGCGCTGGCTGGCGTACCTGTCGCCGCTCTGGCACGGGGTCGACCTGTGCCGGGCGGCCTCGCTCGGCACCACGCCCGCCTGGTCCGTCCCCGGGCATCTCGGCTACCTGAGCCTCTGGGTGGCGGCCGGGTGGTGGCTGGCCGTCACCCGGTTCCGCAAGCGTCTGATCCACTAGAGGAGGCAACAGTGGTGACCCTCGTCCTGCCGCAGATGCTCGGGGCCGGCGCGGCCGTGCGGCGGGCCGGGTCGGTGATGGAGCGCAACGCGGCCGCCCTGAAGTCCGCGTACTGGGTGGTGATGATCTCCGGGGTGGTCGAGCCGTTGCTCTACCTGTTCTCGATCGGTGTCGGCGTGGGCCGGCTGATCGGGGACATCACCCTGCCTGGCAGCGGGGCCGTCATCGGGTACGCCGCGTTCGTCGCGCCGGCGATGCTCGCCGCTTCGGCGATGACCGGCGCGTTGTCGGAGACGACGTTCAACTTCTTCGCCAAGATGAAGTTCGTCAAGCTCTACGACGGGATCCTGGCCACCCCGGTCCGCCCGACCGAGCTGGCCTTCGGCGAGCTCGGCTGGGCGATGGCGCGGGGCAGTATCTATTCGGCGACCTTCCTGCTGGTGATGGTCGTGATGGGGCTGACGACGGTCCCCCGGGCGCTGCTGGCGTTCCCGGCCGCGATCCTGGTCGGGTTCGCCTTCGGCGGGCTCGGCATGGCGCTGTCCACCTACATGCGCAGCTGGCAGGACTTCGACCTGATGGGCTCGGCCCAGTTCGCGGTCTTCCTGTTCTCCGGGACGTTCGTGCCGGCCGAGGCGTACCCGTCGGTGCTGCGCTGGCTGGTCGAGCTGACCCCGCTTTACCGGTCGGTCCATCTGATCCGGGCGATCGCCGTGGACACTGTCGGGTGGATGCAGTTGGTCGACGTCGGCTATCTCGTCGCGGTGACGGTGCTCGGGCTGACCGTCGCCGGGCGTCGGGTCGGTCGGCTGCTCTGCAACTGACGTCCTAGGAGTACCCTTCTGCGACAGCCATCGATCTACCTGGGTCTTGTGGTAGAGACTTCTGGCTGGTAGAAGACAAAGCCATCGGTAGTTCACCTGAAAGTTTGGTTCGTCGGGGTCTTTCTTTCCCCTGGTCTCTGGGGTTAATGTCTGCCCCAGACGTAACACCAGCGACACAGCGTCGTAAACGCCGGTCGCGACCAGGGCCACCAGGCCCGAGCTGTCTCCCGCCAGGGGCGTGGCGGAGACAGCCGCGGTTCGGGTCGGTGCCGCCACCGCGGCACCGACCCGAACCCCCACCCACCCGAACCCCCTCCGCCCCCGGGGTCGTGCGTTTCGGCGGCGTGCGACTCCGTACACCCCGACCCTCCTCACTCGTCATCGGCGGCTCTGCGAGCCGCTGCAGAAAGGTGGACAAGAATGGACGAGGTGCTACGCCGCAACGGTCAGCTCACTCCGCCCAACCCCGCGCTCACCCGCCGCAACATCCTCGCCGCGTCGGCCGGCGCCGCCGCCGTACTCGGCGCGGCCGGGCTGCCGGTGCTGCAGACCAGCCGTCCGGCCCGGGCCGGCGGCGGCTGGTCCGTGGACCCGCTGATCCCCGAGCAGAACCGGGGCATCATCCTCTACTCGGTCCGCGACCGGATCGGTGCGGCCCCGGACGACAGCGGCGTGCCGTACGGCTTCGAGCGGGTCCTGGCCCGCCTCGCCGAGATGGGTTACAAGGAGATCGAGTTCGCCGGCTACAACCAGCACCCCGACATCCTCGGCCGGCAGATCACGCCGACCGAGATCCGCAAGATCCTGGACGACAACGGGCTGGTCGCCAACGGCTGCCACGTGTCGATCCGGCCGGACACCTTCCAGGAGCAGCTGGACATCGCCGAAGAGCTCGGCATGAAGAACATCGGCACCGGCAGCGACCCGACCCGCAGCGACTATCAGTCGGACTGGGACGCGGCTGCTGACCTGTGGAACGAGCTCGGCCGTCAGGCCCGGGACCGCAAGATGCGGCTCTACACGCACAACCACGACGCGGCGTACAACTTCCTGCTCGACGCCGGTCCGCTGGACGACCAGGGGCGGCCGACCCGGTCGTCCGGCGTCCGCAAGCTCGAGTACTTCATGGCCAAGACCGATGCGAAGTACGTCTACTTCGAGATGGACATCTACTGGGGTTACGTCGCCCGGCACAAGCACCACACCTTCGTCAACTCGGCCGGTCAGGAGCGGACCCGGGTGTTCGACCCGCTGCTGACCGTGGCCCGTCGGCCCCGGCGGTTCCCGCTGTTCCATGCCAAGGACGGCGACAAGAACCCCGAGCTGAGCAACGGCTACGAGATGACGCCGATGGGCGACGGCGACATCAACTTCCAGCAGTTCTTCCAGACCATCGGGCACTACGACTTCCACCACGCCAACTGGGAGCAGGACACCGCTCCCGGTGGCTCAGCGAACCCGGGCCAGTCGCTGGAGTTCGCCGAGCGCAGCTACCAGCACATGTCGGAGCTGACCGTCTACACCCAGAGCGAGTGATCCGCCGGGTCGCCGGCGACCAGCGCGGCGACCTGTGATCAACCGCGGGTACGTCCGGGGTGTCGACCGCCGCTACGACGGCGGTCGACACCCCGGACCCGCATGCCCGGTCCTGCCCCTGTCGTGGAGCGCAGGACTGTCGATCCCTCGTGCCCCGGAGCCGGACTCGTCGTGCCAGGTCAGCCCGGGTGTGAGAGAGCTTCAGCAAACTTCTGTCACGATCAGAAAAAGTTTTGCTTCAGCAGACCAAAACTCTGGACACGAGCCTGAGAAAGCTCCTAGTGTTTCGGGCACGACACGCCGAGGTCGCCTCGGCGTTAACTAACTGTCGGAGGTGGACCCCATGCGTACGGCGGATCCTCTGCACCTCCAGCTGCTGCGACTGCTGCGGGACAACGGACCGGTCTCCCGGGCCGAGCTCGCCGACCAGCTGGAGATTCCCCGCCCTCGCCTGCTGTCCGAGTTGGAGCGGCTGGTCGCCTCCGGCTTCGTGACCGAGGCAGGGATGGCCGCCTCACGGGGCGGCCGCCGCTCGACCCTGGTGGAGCTCAACCCGGATCTGCGGTTCGCCGCGATCGACCTGGGCGCCAGCTCGGTCGACGTGGAGATCACCAACGGCCGGCTGGAGCCGGTGGCCGCGTACACCGAGCCGGCCGACATCCGGCAGGGGCCGAAGGTCATCCTGCACCGGATCAACGAGCTGCTCGCCAAGGCCCGGGTCGAAGGGGTGCACGAGCGCCTCGACGGTATCGGCATCGGGGTGCCCGGGCCGGTCAGCTACCGCGACGGGGTGCCGGTCTCCCCGCCCATCATGCCGGGCTGGGACCGGTTCCCGGTCCGTGAGCTGCTCGCCCGGGAGCACGGCTGCCCGGCGGTGGTGGACAACGACGTGAACATCATGGCCATCGGGGAACGGCACGGCGGCGTGGCCCACTCGGTCGACGACTTCCTGTTCGTCAAGCTCGGCACCGGCGTCGGCTGCGGTATCTACCTCGCGGGCCAGGTCTACCGGGGCATCGACGGCTGCGCGGGCGACATCGGCCACATCCAGGTCGACTCGCACGGCCCGATGTGCTCCTGCGGCAACGCCGGATGTCTGGAGGCGTTGTTCAGCGGCGCGGCGCTGGCCAAGGAGGCGGCCGCCGCCGCCCGGGCCGGCACTTCCCCGGCACTGGCCGAGCGGCTCACCCAGCGGGCCGAGCTCACCGCGCGCGACGTCGCCGAGTGCGCCATGGAAGGCGACGTCACCTGCATCCGACTGATCCGCGACGGCGGCCGGCGGCTCGGCGGCGTCCTCGCCGGTCTGGTCAGCTTCGCCAACCCGTCGATGATCGTGATCGGCGGTGGTCTGGCCCACCTCGGGCACATCCTGCTGGCCGAGATCCGCAGCGTGGTCTACCGGCGGTCACTGCCGCTGGCCACCGGCAACCTGCCGGTGGTGCTGTCCGAGCTGGGTTCGCGGGCCGGCGTGACCGGCGCCTCCGTACTGGCCAGCGACGTCGCCTTCGAGCAGGCGTCGTGAGCGCCCCCGAGGCCACCGGCGCCGCGCCGGTCGACGAGCCCGGCACCACCCCGGCCGTGGCGGCCGGCGGCGACGTGGTGCTGCGGCTGACCGACGTCGTGAAGACCTTTCCCGGGGTACGCGCGCTGGACGGGGTGCAGCTCGAGGTACGTGCCGGGGAGGTGCACTGCCTGCTCGGCCAGAACGGGGCCGGCAAGTCGACCCTGATCAAGGTGCTGGCCGGTGTGCACCGCCCCGACTCGGGGCGGGTCGAATGGCAGGGCCGACCGGTCCGGTTCGCCAATCCGCAGGCCGCGATGCGGGCCGGTATCGCCACCATCTACCAGGAACTCGACCTGGTCGACGACCTGTCCGTGGCGGAGAACGCCTTCCTCGGCCACGAGCCGCGGACCGCGGGCTTCGTCCGTCGGGCGGCGATGGCCCGGCGCACCCGGGACATCCTGGGCCGACTCGGCCACGCCGAGATCCGACCCCGCGGGCTGGTCCGGTCGCTTCCGGCGGCCGGCAAGCAGGTGGTCAGCATGGCCCGGGCACTGTCCCACCAGGCCAAGCTGATCATCATGGACGAGCCGAGCGCGGTGCTCGCCCACGACGAGGTCGAGAACCTGTTCCGGATCATCCGGGAGCTCACCGCCCAGGGCATCGCGGTCATCTACATCTCGCACCGGTTGGAGGAGATCCGCGAGATCGGTGACCGGGTCACCGTACTCAAGGACGGCCGGACCACCGCGCAGAACCTGTCGGCGCAGACCACCCCGACCAAGGAGCTGGTCAGCCGGATGACCGGCCGGTCGATCGAGTACGTGTTCCCGCAGCGGGAGCCCAACCCGCACGGCGAGCAGTTGCTGGAGGTGTCCCGGCTCAGCCGCGCGGGGGAGTTCAGCGACGTCTCGCTGACCGTCGCGCGGGGGGAGATCGTCGGCATCGCCGGCCTGGTCGGTGCCGGTCGTTCGGAACTGCTGGAGACGATCTTCGGAGCCCGGACCGCCGACACCGGCAGGGTCACGATGGCCGGCAAGCCGGTACGGGCCGGCAGCGTCGGCGCCGCGGTGCGGGCCGGCATGGGCATGGCGCCGGAGGAACGCAAGAGCCAGGCACTGCTGCTGGGCGAACCGATCTTCCGGAACATCACGTTGGCCACCTTCGGCCGCCTCGCCCGGGTCGGGTTCACCGACGCCGGCCGGGAGGTCAGCGCCGCTGAACGGGTGGCCGGCTCGCTGGAACTGCGTCCCCGGGGCGTGCACCGTCCGGTGCGCCAGCTCTCCGGCGGCAACCAGCAGAAGGTGGTGGTCGGCCGGTGGCTGCTCGGTGACACCCGGCTGCTGCTGCTCGACGAGCCGACCCGGGGTGTCGACGTCGGTGCCCGGGCCGAGCTGTACCAGGTGATCCACGACCTCGCCGCACAGGGCGTGGGCGTCCTGCTGGTCTCCAGCGAGGTGCCCGAGGTACTGGGGCTGGCCGACCGGGTGCTGGTGATGCGCGAAGGACGCGTCGTCCACCAGGCCCCGGCCGGTGAGATCGATGAGGAGACCGTGCTCGACCTCGTCATGTCGGGGTCGGCGAAGGAAAGTGCCGCGGCGTGACCGGGCGACCCGACCAGTTGGCCAGCGGCCAGCCGGTAAACGAAGGAGTAGGACTGTGACCGCGGAAGAGGCCACGGCGACCGTACCCGGTAAGGAGAAGCCGGCAGCGCCGCCGGCGCACGGCGCGGACGAACCACCCCGGCAGAGCTGGTGGCGTTCCGACGCCAGCGAGTACGCCCGACGCAACCTGTGGCTGGTCGGCGTCCTCGTGATTCTGGTCATCATCGGCGCCGCCACCCGGCCCGACCTATACAGCGACCCGACCTGGGTCCGCAACAACATCTTCACCATCCTGCAGCAGGCCTCCGCGATCGGCGTGGTCACCGTCGGCATGACATTCGTGATCATCGCCGGCGGCATCGACCTGTCGGTCGGCGCGATCATGGCGCTGGCCGGGGTATGGGCCACCACGGTGGCGACCCAGAGTTTCGGACCCGGCGGCATGATCTTCACCGCCGTCGTGGTCGGGATGTGCGTCGGACTGGTCAACGGAGTGCTGATCTCGTACGGCCGGCTGGTGCCGTTCATCGCCACCCTGGCGATGATGGTGGCCGCGCGAGGGCTGGCCGCACTCATCTCCGGCAAGCAGACCCAGGTCTCCACCTCGTCGGTGATCAACGGGATGGCCACCCAGCGGATCCTCGGAATCCCGCTGCTGGTGATCATCCTCGCCGCGGTGGTCGCCGCCGGCTGGGTGCTGCTCAACCGCACCACCTTCGGCCGACGCACCGTCGCGATCGGCGGCAACGCCGAAGCGGCCCGGCTCGCCGGCATCAACGTCCGGTGGCACACCCTGCTCATCTACGGCCTGTCCGGGCTGTGCTGCGGCATCGGCGCGATCATGCTGACCGCGCAGGCCAACTCGGCCCAGGCCGCCATGGCCAATCTGTACGAGCTCGACGCGATCGCCGCGGCGATCATCGGCGGCACGCTGCTCACCGGCGGTCGCGGCACCATCATCGGCGCCCTGTTCGGGGTGCTGGTCTTCTCCACCATCACCAACCTGTTCGCCATCAACGGACTCTCCACCGAATCCCAGAACATGATCAAGGGCGGGATCATCGTGGTGGCCGTTCTCATCCAGCAGTTCCGGTTCAACTCCCTCAGCCAGCTCTTCAACCGAAGAACCGCCTGAGGCTCCACCTGACACACCCATCCACCGCCCGGTGGCCGTCGACTCCGACGGTCGCCAGGCACCGCACACCCCGATAACCCCCCCCGCCATTGCGATCCAGGAGGTCGTCATGACCGCTTTCTCCCGTCGGACACTGTTCGGCGCGCGCGGCGCCGCCGCCGGTGACATGTCCCGCCGCCGGCTGCTCGCCGGTGGTGCCGCAGTCGGTGCCGGTGTACTGCTGAGCGCATGCACCAGCAACGAGGCCGCCCCGACCAACACCCAGACTCAGGCCGCCAACCAGGGCAACCCCAACTCTGAGCCCGGTGAGACCGTCACCATCGGCTTCTCCGCCCCGGCGGCCGACCACGGCTGGCTCGCGGCGATCACCAACAACGCCCGGGCCCAGGCCGAGGCGTACTCGGACGTGGAGTTCCTCACGGTCGAGGCCGGTGCCGACGCCGCCGCTCAGCGGGCCGCCCTGGACACGCTGATCTCGCAGAGCCCGGACGTCATCGTCATGCTGCCGCACGACGGGGCCGAGCTCACCGCGAGTGGCCTGCAGGCCATGGAGGCCGGCATCCCGGTGGTCAACCTGGACCGGGCGTTCACCCAGGCGTTGGCCTACCGCACCCAGATCAAGGGCGACAACTACGGCATGGGTGTGTCGGCGGGCAACTACATCGCCGCTCAGATGCAGGAGAAGGGCATCGCCAACCCGGTGATCGCCGAGATCGCTGGGATCGACGCGCTGGAGCTGACCCAGGAACGGTCCGCCGGTTTCAAGGACGCCCTCGAGGTGCACGGCTTCACCGTCGCCAACCGGCGGGCGGCCGAGTTCACCGCCGACTCCGGCCAGCGTGAGGCGGCCAACCTGCTGCAGGCCCTGCCGCAGATCGACGCCATCTGGAACCACGACGACGACCAGGGCATCGGGGTGCTGGCCGCGATCAGCCAGGCCAACCGTTCGGAGTTCATCATGGTCGGCGGCGCCGGTTCGCGGGCGGCGATGGAGGCGATCCAGGCCGACGACAGCGTGCTGAAGGCGACCGTCACCTACAGCCCGTCGATGGCCTCCTCGGCGATCTCGCTCGCCCGCCTGATCGCGCAGGGCCGGGGCATGTCCGATCTGGTCGAGCTGCAGGTGCCCAAGGAGATCATCCTGGCCTCGGAGACCATCACCAAGGAGAACGCGAGCGAGTACCTGCCGCTCGGGTTCTGACCTTTTCGGGGAGGCTTACCTTGTCCGCTGAACACAACGAGCTGCGGGTCGGCATGGTCGGCTACGCGTTCATGGGCGCCGCGCACTCGCAGGCCTGGCGTACCGTGAACCGGGTCTACGACTTGCCGGCGCGGGTCCGGATGACCGCGGTGTGCGGCCGGGACGAGTCGAAGGTGGCCGAGGCCGCCGACCGGCTCGGCTGGGAGTCGCACACCACCGACTGGCGGGCGCTGATCGCTCGGGATGACATCGACGTGGTCGACATCTGTACGCCGGGTGACAGCCACGCCGAGATCGCCATCGCGGCACTCGCCGCCGGCAAGCACGTGCTGTGCGAAAAGCCACTGGCCAACACGGTGGTCGAGGCGCAGCAGATGGCCGACGCGGCCCGGGCCGCCCGGGCCGGCGGCGTCCGGTCGATGTGCGGATTCAACTACCGGCGGGTGCCGGCGGTGACGTTGATGCGTCAACTCGTCGCCGACGGCCGGATCGGAACGATCCGGCACGTGCGGGCGGTGTACCTGCAGGACTGGATCCTCGATCCGGACTTTCCGCTGGTCTGGCGGTTGCAAAAGGACAAGGCGGGTTCCGGGGCGCTGGGTGACATCGGTGCACACATCATCGACGCCACCCAGTTCGTCACGGGCCAACGGATCGCCCGGGTGAGCGGGCTGACCGAGACGTTCGTCAAGCGGCGGCCGCTGCCAGCCGGTTCCAGCGGGCTTTCCGCTTCGGCCGGCGGCGGGTCCGACGACGGCGCCGAACCGGCCACCGGCGAGGTCACCGTCGACGACGCCGCGCTGTTCATGGCCCGGCTCGACGGCGGGGCGGTGGCCAGCTACGAGGCGACCCGCTTCGCCACCGGACGCAAGAACGGGTTGCGGATCGAGATCAACGGCTCGCTCGGGTCGGTCGCGTTCGACTTCGAGCGGATGAACGAGCTGGAGTTCTTCGACGCCACCCGGCCCGCAGCCGAGCAGGGCTTCACCCGCATCATCGTGACCGAACCGGAGCACCCGTACCTGTCCGCCTGGTGGCCGCCCGGCCATGGTATCGGGTACGAGCACTCCTTCACCCACCAGGCCCGTGACTTCGTCGCGGCGCTGGCGGCCGGAGACGACCCGACACCGTCGTTCGACGACGCCCTCCAGGTTCAGCAGGTGCTGGCCGCGGTGGAGCAGTCGGCCGGGCTCGGTGAATGGGTCACCGTGGACTCGGCGAAGACCACGGCACCGGCCTGAGCGACTCGACCTCGTCGAGACGCCTGGAACCGAGACTCCTCGTCCCGTGGGCGAGGGTCGCCCGGCGCGGTTGCGCCCCGCGCCGGGTGATCCGCGGGTACGAGGACGGCTCGTCCGGCGTGACCGGATCGGGATTCCCCGGTCACGCCGGACGGCCAGCAGGGCGTACCAGAAAGACTCTGGCGGACGTGGCACCGCGCCAGGGGTGAGGCACCAACCGTAACTGTCCGTCCACAACGGAATCAGTGCCCTACGGTGAGGCTGCGGCCTCCCCGAACCCCCGGAGGAACGACTGATGAGCAGATCCACCCGGCGATGGCTTGCCGTCGCCGCGGGTGCGGCACTCACCGCACCCATGATCGCCACCGCGCCAGCGGTCGCACACGACGGCCACGACCACGAGAACTATCAGGTGCTGGTGTTCAGCAGCACCGAAGGGGTGGCCCACCCCTCGACCGCCAAGGGCATCAACGCGGTCCGGACCCTCGGCAAGAACAACGGGTTCACCGTCGACGTGTCCCGCAACGGGACGGTGTTCACCGAGGAGAACCTGGCGAACTACGCCGCCGTGGTCTTCCTGAACAACAACGGTGACGTGCTCAACGACGCACAGCAGGAAGCGTTCGAGAACTACGTCAAGGCCGGCAACGGGTACATCGGTGTGCACGCCGCCGTCGACGCCGAACCGGACTGGGCGTTCTACCGTGGCCTGGTCGGCACCACCTCGACCGGTACGACCGCCAGCGGCGCAGGCGTGATCGACGTCGCCGACCGCTACCACCCGTCGACCTCCAGCGTCCCCCGCCAGCTGACCATCGACGAGAACTACCTCAACTTCGCGGAGAACGTCCGCGGCGTCCAGCACGTGCTGGCCACCGTCGACACCGACACGGTCAGCGACAGCAGCATGGGCTACGACCACCCGGTCTCCTGGTGCCAGGACTACCAGGGCGGCCGCTCCTGGTACACCGGTCTCGGCTCCGCCCCGGAGACGTTCACCATCGGCGCGTTCCGCAAGCACCTGCTCGGCGGCATCGAGTGGGCCGCCGGTGTCGCCGAGGGCGACTGTGGTGCGACCGTCGAGTCCAACTACGAGCGGGTGGTCCTCAACGACCAGCCCGGTGAGCCGATGAGCCTCGCCGTGCTGCCCGACGGCCGGGTGCTGCACAACACCCGCAGCGGAGAGGTCCGCCTCTACGACCCGGCCAGCGGCGCCAGCCCGGTCATCACCAACATCGACGTCTACCAGCACGACGAGGACGGACTGCAGTCGGTCACCCTCGACCCGAACTTCGCCGAGAACAAGTGGGTCTACCTCTACTACGCGCCGCCGCTGGACACCCCCGTCGACGACCCGGCCACCCCGGGCGTCAACGAAGGTGACGCGCCGGCCAACAGTGAGGACCCCAGCGTCTGGGAGCCGTTCAAGGGCCACAACCTGCTGTCCCGGGTCAAGTTCGTCGAGGAGCCGACCCCGCACCTGGACCTGTCGACCGAACAGGAGATCCTCACGGTCGACGTGGACCGCGGCGCCTGCTGCCACGTCGCCGGCGAGGTCAAGTTCGACGGCAAGGGCCTGCTCTACCTGGTCACCGGTGACGACACCAACGCCAGCGGCTCGGACGGTTACACCCCGATCAACCGGTCGCTCACCCGCGGCCCGGCGTACGACGCCGCCCGGTCCGCGGCCAACACCAACGACCTGCGCGGCAAGGTTCTGCGGATCCGGGTCAAGGACGACGGCAGCTACGCCATCCCGGCCGGCAACCTGTTCCCCGAGTCGCAGGACTTCGAGGACCAGACCCGCCCGGAGATCTTCCTGATGGGTCTGCGTAACCCGTTCCGGTTCGACGTCGACGAGCGTGGCTGGGTCTACATCGGCGACTACTCGCCCGACTCGCGCAACCCGAGCGCGACCCGGGGGCCGGAGGGCACCGGACGGTGGTTCGCCGCCAAGCGGGCCGGCAACTACGGCTGGCCGTACTGCTACTCGCCGACCCTGCCGTACATCGACTACGACTTCGAGACGCAGACCTCGGGCGAGCCGTTCAACTGCGCGGCGCCGATCAACGACTCGCCACGCAACACCGGTCGCAGCCTGCTGCCGCCGGTCGAGCAGCCGCAGTTCTGGTACACGTTCAACGCCACCACCACCTGCCGGGACAGCTACCTGGTCGACCCGGCCGGCACCTGCGACTTCCAGTGGCCGGTCGTCGGCACCGGCGGCGTCGGCCCGATGGGCGGCCCGATCTACAAGTACGACGAGTCGCTGGAGTCGGACTACAAGCTGCCGCAGTACTTCCACGACTCGGTGTTCTTCGGTGAGTTCAGCCGGGACCGGATGTTCACCATGCGGACCAACGGCAGTGGCAAGCTGCTCGGCGTCGAGCGGTTCCTGTCCACCTTCACCTTCGACAACCCGATGGACATGGAGATCGGCCCGGACGGCACCCTCTACGTGCTGGACTACGGTGACGGCTTCTTCCGGCCCAACCCGGACGCGTCGCTCTACCAGATCCGGTACGTCAAGGGCACCCGTGGACCGGTCGCCGAACTCGACGCGTCGCCCACCTCCGGCCAGGCCCCGCTGACCGTGCAGTTCTCCAGCGAGGGATCGGCCACCCCGGAGCCCGGCGCCAGCATCAGCATCGCCTGGGACTTCGACGGAGACGGCACCACCGACTCCACCGAGGCCAACCCGTCGTACACCTACACCAGCAACGGCGTCTACTACGCCCAGCTGACGGTGACCGACTCCAACGGGGCACAGGCGACGCTGAGCCGGACCATCACGGTCGGCAACACCGCACCGACGGTGGAGGTCACCGCACCGCTGTCCGGTTCCTTCTTCAACTGGGGCGACTCGGTGCCGTACACCGTCACCGTCACCGACCCCGAGGACGGCACCATCGACTGCGACCGGGTGGAGGTCAGCTTCGTGCTCGGCCACGACGAGCACGGCCACCCGCAGACCACCACCACCGGGTGCACCGGTAACCTGCCCACCCCGGCCGACGGGGCCGACCACGCCGGCAGCTACCTGTTCGGCGGGATCAGCGCCAGCTACACCGACCTGGGCGGCGGCGGCCAGCCGGCGCTGACCACGATCGGTCAGGCCACCATCCAGCTCTACCAGCAGCAGGCCGAGTTCGCCCCGATCCAGCAGGGCGTGTCCATCTCCAACACCTCCGACACCGGCGGCGGCCAGCACGTCTCCGGAATCAACAACGGTGAGTACATCGCGTTCGACCCGATCAACCTCGGTGGGATCGACACGGTGACTCTGCGCTACTCCGGTGGCTCCTCGTCGTCCGCGGGCAACCCGCGTGCGGCCGTGGAGCTGCGGGTCGACGCGCCGGACGGACCGCTGGTGGCCAGCACCACGCTGAACGCCACCACCGGCTCCAACGACTGGGCCAGCACCGACGTGGCAGTCGACCACCCGGCCGGCACCCACCAGCTGTACCTGGTCTTCCGGTCAGTCGACGGTGGACCATCGTCCAACCTGTTCAACCTCAACTGGGTGCAGTTCGTTCCGGCGAGCTGACCCGGTCCGTGGGTCGGTGGCCGGCCGGCCACCGACCCACGGACGACGACCGGTGACCGCCGGGGCGGGCGTACCGTCCGCCCCGGCGGGAACCGACCAGCAGGACCGCGGCCGGGGCAGACCGGCCGGGGACAACCGATGCGGGGGAGGCAGGGCCGAACGCCGAACGTCCCTGCCTGCCACAGCCCCGTCCGTCCGGTCGACCGGGCCCGGCGACGGCGTCGTTGACGCCGACCTCGGCGCCGTCGACGGTGGTGCCACCCTGGCGCGCCCGGACGGACGGGGCCTTGACCGGCGAAGCGACAACCGGCAGCAGTACGACCACCGCCAGCGGCGGGCGTTTGGAGGCACGAATGCGTACCGGAGTCTGGCTGATCGGGGCGCGTGGCTCGGTCGCGGTCACCAGCATCGTCGGCGCGCTGGCCGTGCGCGCCGGCCTGGCCGACACCACCGGCTGCGTCACCGAACTACCGGCGCTGCGCGGCCCGGCTCTGCCCGGCTTCGCCGATCTCGTCTTCGGCGGGCACGACACCGCCGCGACGCCGCTGGTGAAGAAGGCCGACGCGTTGGCCAGCGCCGGCGTGGTCCCGGGGCGGCTGGTCGCCGCGCTGCACACCGAGCTGGCCGGCCTGGAACCGCAGATACGTCCGCTGCCGGCCGGGGCCACCCAGGCCGAGACCGCGGCGGCGATCGCCGCGGACCTGGTCGCCTTCCGCCGCCGGCACGACCTGGATCAGGTGGTCGTGGTCAACGTCTCGACCACCGAACCGGCGCCGCCGCCGCACCCGGCGCACGACGACCTCGCCGCGCTCGCCACCGTGCTCACCGAGACGCCCAGCGGCGCACCGGTGCTGCCTCCGAGCGCCCTGGCGGCGTACGCCGCGCTCGGTGCCGGCTGCGGCTACGTCGACTTCACCCCGTCGGTGGGGGCCCGGTTGCCGGCCCTCGACGAACTCGCCCGGCAGCGTCGGGCACCGTACGCCGGGCACGACGGCAAGACCGGGGAGACCCTGGTGAAAGCGGTGCTGGCCCCGATGTTCGCGCTGCGCAACCTGCGGGTGCGCACCTGGTCCGGCAGCAATCTGCTGGGTGGCGGCGACGGGGCCAACCTGGCCGAGCCGGCGGCCAACGCGGCCAAGGCTGCCAGCAAACAGCGGGTGCTCGGCGAGATCCTCGGCTACCAGCCGCAGGGGCACACCCGGATCGAGTACGTCGACGACATCGGCGACTTCAAGACCGCCTGGGATCTGATCACCTTCTCCGGCTTCCTCGGCACCGGTATGCGGATGGAGTTCACCTGGCACGGGTGCGACTCGGCGCTGGCCGCCCCGTTGGTGCTGGACCTGGCCCGGCTGACCGCCGCCGCCGCCCGCGCCGGACGCGCCGGACCCCTGCCGGAGCTGGCGTTCTTCTTCAAGGACCCGATCGGGTCGGGTCCGCACGCCCTCGGCGACCAGTGGCGGACCCTGGTCGACTTCGCCGCGTACCTGCACGGGCAGGTGGGCGAGCCGGGTGGCGTCGCGTGACGCCGCCACGGTTGTCGGACCTGGTCGAGCTGGTCCGGGCCCCTGCGGCGCTGTCCGTGCCGGGTGACGTGGTGGCCGGGGCGGCCGCCGCTGGCGGGCTCGGCCCGCGTACCGCCGGGTTGGCCGGCGCGTCGGTCTGCCTCTACTGGGCCGGGATGGCCGCCAACGACTGGGCCGACCGGGAGCTCGACGCGGTCGAACGGCCGCAGCGGCCCATCCCGTCCGGCCGGGTCACCCCCGGTGCCGCGCTCGCCGTGGCCGCCGGGCTCACCACCGCCGGTCTGGCGCTCACCGCCGTCACCGGCGGCCGTCCGGCGCTCGCCGTCGGGGTGCCGCTGACCGCCGCCGTCTGGGCCTACGATCTGTGGGCCAAGAACACCCCGGCCGGGCCGGCGGTGATGGCCGCCTGCCGAGGGCTCGACGTCCTGCTCGGCGCGGCCGGCACCGGCCGGACCCGGGCCGCGCTGCCCGCCGCGCTGGCCGTCGCCGCGCACACCTACACCGTGACCGAGCTGTCCCGCAGCGAGGTCAGCGGCGCGGACCCCCGGCTGCCCGCCGCCACCCTGGCCGGAACCGCCGCCATCGCCCTGGCCAGCGCCATGCCGGCTGCCGGCCGGGCCGCGTCGGGCCGTACCACCACGCCGACCGGCCGGGCCGTGTCGGGCCGCGCCGCGATGCCGGCCGGCCGGGCCGGCTCCGCCCGCTGGTGGCGGGCCGGGGTCACCGCAGGCCTCGCCGGCTGGTACGCCGCCCGCTACGGCGCCGCCCAGGCCGCGGTCGCCCGCGACCCCCGGCCCGAGCAGGTACGCGCGGCGGTCGGCGCCGGCATCGTCGGTCTGCCAGCCCTGCAGGGTGCGCTCACCGCCCGGGCCGTGTCCACCGGTACCGGCCTGGCCACCGCCGTCGGGCTCGCCGTCTCCGTCGCCGCGCCGCTCGGCCGGCGGCTGGCCCGCAAGGTGTCCCCGACATGAGCACCGACCCGGCCGGCGACCACCCACCGGCGACCCGCGGGCCCGGCCGGGACGCGACCCGCACCGCGCGGCTGGCCGCCGACCCCGCCCAGCCGATGGCAGCGGGGCTGCGGTTCGGGTACGGCACCAACGGTTTCGCCAACCACCGGCTCGCCGACGCGCTGGCCCTGCTCGCCGACCTCGGCTACCAGGGTGTCGCGCTCACTCTCGACCACGACCACCTCGATCCGTACGCCGCCGGTCTGCCCCGCAAGGTGGCCCGGGTCGCCGAACAGCTGCGGGAACTCGGCCTCACGGTCGTCGTCGAGACCGGCGCGCGGTACCTGCTCGACCCGTGGCACAAACACGCCCCGACCCTGCTGCACGACACCGCGTCCCGGCGGATCGACTTCCTGCGCCGGGCGGTCGCGATCGGTGCCGACCTCGGCGCGGAGGCGGTCTCGTTCTGGTCCGGGGTGCGTCCGGCCGAGGTCGACGACGCCACCGCCTGGGACCGGCTGGTCGCCGGCTGCGCGACGGTGGTCGCGGCGGCCGACGCCGCCGACGTCACCCTCGGCTTCGAACCCGAGCCCGGAATGCTGGTGGCCGACATTGCCGGTTGGCGGCGGCTGCGCGACGCGCTGGGCCGCCCGGACCGGTTCGGTATCACCCTCGATATCGGACATTGTCGGTGCCTGGAGCCGGCGCCGGTGCCGCAGTGCGTGACCGACGTGGCCGCGCACCTGGTCAACGTCCAGATCGACGACATGCGCCGGGGCGTGCACGAGCATCTCGAGTTCGGCACCGGGGAGATCGACTTCCCGCCGGTACTGGCTGCCCTCGGCGCCGCCGGCTACCAAGGCCTGGTCGCCGTCGAGCTGCCCCGGCATTCGCACGCCGCTCCGGTGATCGCCGCCCGGTCCATCGAGTTCCTCCGGTCCGCCGAACTCCGGGCCCGCACGGCACCGGCCGGCACCACCGCTCAAGGAGGTCAGCCGTGAACCGACTCGCCCAGACCGACGACGGCTTCGACGACGGCTCCGCCGCCGTCGCCGACCGACTCGCCGCCGCGCTGTCCGGCGTACCCGATCCGGACTGGCTCGCGCAGGCGCGGAGCCGGATCGTCACCGACCCGGCCAGCCTGCCGGTGCTGTTCGCCAGCGCGGGCCGCCGCTGCGGCCGGGCCGAGCTGGCCGCCGCCCCGGGCTGGTCGGCCGACGAGGCCGCCCGGGTGCTGCTGCTCGTCGACCTGGCCACCGTCGCGACCGGAGCGGAGCTGGCCGCCGCGGTCGCCGACTGCTACCACCACGGCGACGCCGCGGAGCGTCGGGCGGTGCTCAAGGCGCTGCCGCTGCTGCCGGTCGGCGACCGGGCGGTGCCGCTGCTCGACGACGCGATCCGGACCAACGACACCCGGCTGCTGGCCGCCGCGCTCGGCCGGTACGCCTGCCACCTCGACCAGCCGGCGTGGCGTCAGGCGGTGCTCAAGTGCGTCTTCACCGGCGTACCGCTGGCCGCCGTGCACGACCTCGACGCCCGCGCCGACGCCGAACTGCTGATCATGCTCGCTGGGCTGCACGACGAGCGGGTCGCCGCCGGCCGGACCCTGCCGGACGACGCGCTCGCCCTGCTGCAGCGGCTGCGCTCCGCCGCAGCGGACACCACCACCCGACAGGAGGGGTGAATGCGCATCTTCGATCCGCACATCCACATGACCTCGCGGACCACCGACGACTACCAGGCGATGGCCGACGCCGGGGTCCGCGCCCTGGTCGAACCCGCCTTCTGGCTCGGCCAGCCGCGCACCAACGTCGGCTCGTTCGTCGACTACTTCGACGCGCTGCTCGGCTGGGAGCCGTTCCGGGCCAGCCAGTTCGGCATCCGGCACCACGCCACGATCGCGCTGAACCCGAAGGAGGCCAACGACCCCCGCTGCGCCGGGGTACTCGACGTACTGCCCCGCTACCTGGTCAAGGACGGGGTGGTGGCGGTCGGCGAGATCGGCTACGACTCGATGACGCCGGCCGAGGACGAGGCGTTCGCCACCCAACTGGCGCTGGCCCGCGAGCACGACCTGCCGGCCCTGGTGCACACTCCGCACCGGGACAAGGCCCGGGGCACCGAACGGACCCTGGCGGTGGTCGCCGAGTCCGGCATCGACGCCGGTCGGGTGGTGGTCGACCACCTCAACGAGGTGACGGTCGGGCTGGTCAAGGAGTCCGGCTGCTGGATGGGCTTCTCCATCTACCCGGAGACCAAGATGTCACCGCCGCGGATGGTGGAGATCCTCAAGGATTACGGCCCGGAGCGGATCCTGGTCAACTCGGCCGCCGACTGGGGCCGGTCCGACCCGTTGCTGACCCGTACCACCGGGGAGGCGATGCTGGCCGCCGGATTCAGCGCCGACGACGTCGACCGGGTGCTGTGGCGCAACCCGGTGGAGTTCTACGGCCAGTCCGGCCGGCTGGACCTGAGCGACGTCGCCGCCACCGCACCGACCTTCGAAGGCAGCTCGATCATGCGGGGCGGTGGCTGATGCGTCTGCACGACCGGCGGCGGCGCACCGTCCACCTCAGCTACTGCACCAACGTGCACCCGGCCGAGGACCTCGACGGAGTGCTCGGCCAGCTCGACACGTACGCGGTGCCGGTCCGCGACCGGCTCGCCGCCGACCCGCTCGGCCTGGGTCTGTGGCTGGCCGCGCCGGCCGCCGCCGCGCTCGCCGCCGACCCGGCCGCCCGTCGCCGGCTGCGCACCGCGCTCACCGACCGTGGCCTGGAAGTGGTCACCCTCAACGGGTTCCCGTACGAGGCGTTTCAGGCGCCGGTGGTCAAACACGCTGTGTACCACCCGGACTGGGCCGATCCGCGCCGGCTCGACTACACCCTGGCACTGGCCCGGATCCTCGCCGACCTGCTGCCCGACGACGCCGAGCGCGGATCCGTCTCCACGCTGCCGCTGGCCTGGCGGGAGCCGTGGGACACCGAGCGGGCCGACGCCTGCGCGCGGATGCTGGACCGGCTGGCCGTCGGCCTGGCCGAGGTCGAACGGGACACCGGCCGCACCGTCCGGGTCGGCTTCGAACCTGAACCGGGCTGCGTCGTGGAGACCACCGCCCAGGCCGCCGAACAGCTGGCCCGGGTGGACACCGACCGGCTCGGCGTCTGCGTCGACCTGGCCCATCTCGCCTGTGCCTGGGAGGAGCCGGTCGCCGCGGTCGGTCGGCTGCGGTCCGCCGGGCTACCGGTGGTCAAGGTCCAGGTGTCGGCCGCGTTGGAGGTCACCGACCCGGTGCGGGACCGGTCCGCGATCGCCGGGTACGTCGAACCTCGGTTCCTGCACCAGACCCGGTCCGGGGTTGCCGGGGCGACCGACGATCTCGACGCCGCGCTCGACGCCGGGCTGCCCGGCCCGTGGCGGGTGCACTACCACGTGCCGCTGCACGCCGCGCCGGTCGCGCCGCTGACCTCGACGATGCCGCAGCTGCGGGCCGGTCTGGCCGCAGTCGTCGACGGCACCGACTGCGACCACTTCGACGTGGAGACCTACACCTGGGGGGTGCTGCCGGAAGGGCAACGTCCCACCGGGCCCGACCAGCTCGCCGCCGGGATCGCAGCCGAGCTGGCCCAGGCCCGCGACGAACTGGTCGGGCTCGGCATGAGCGCCCGTACCCGTACCACCGCCACCCGTACCGCCGCCGGATCGGAGGCCGCCGCATGAACCCGTTGCTGGTGCTCGACGTGGTCGGCCTGACCCCCCGGCTGCTGCGCCACATGCCCCGGCTGGCGGCGGTGGCCGAGACCGGCTTCCAGGCCGAGCTCGGCACCGTGCTGCCGGCGGTCACCTGCTCGGTGCAGTCCACCTTCCTGACCGGCGAGCCGCCGTCCGGCCACGGCATCGTCGGTAACGGCTGGTACTTCCGCGACCTCGGCGAGGTGTTCCTCTGGCGGCAGCACAACGCCCTGGTCGGCGGGGAGAAACTGTGGCAGGCCGCGCGCCGGGTCCGCCCCGACTACACGGTGGCGAACATCTGCTGGTGGTACGCGATGGGTGCGGACGTCAACTGGACGGTCACCCCCCGGCCGATCTACCACGCTGACGGGCGCAAGGACCCGGACTGCTACACCGATCCGCCGCAGCTGCACGACGAGCTGACCGGTCGGCTCGGCACGTTCCCGCTGTTCAACTACTGGGGGCCGGGTGCCGGGCTGGTGTCGTCGGAGTGGATCGCGAAGGCGACCCGGCAGATCATGGCCGACCATTCGCCGGATCTGACCCTGGCGTACCTGCCGCATCTCGACTACGACCTGCAACGCTACGGTGGCGCCGGCCCGCACGCGCAGCGGGCGGCGGCCGAACTCGACGCGGTGCTGGCTCCGCTGCTGGACGCGGCGGCGGCGCGCGGCGCGACCGTCGTTGCGCTGTCCGAGTACGGCATCACCGACGTGTCGCAGCCGGTGCACGTCAACCGGCTGCTGCGCGCCGAAGGGCTGCTGCGGGTCTACACCCAGGCTGGGATGGAGTACCTCGACCCGTGGACGTCGCGGGCGTTCGCCGTCGCCGACCATCAGGTCGCCCACGTGTACGTCCGGGATCCGGCCGACGTCGCGACGGTGGCCAAGCTCTGTGCCGGCCTGCCCGGGGTGGCGCAGGTCCTCGACGCCGACGGGAAGGCGGCCGCCGGCCTGGACCATCCGCGCTCCGGTGAGCTGGTGCTGGTGGCCGAACCGCAGGCCTGGTTCACCTACTACTACTGGCGCGACGACACCGCTGCGCCGGACTTCGCCCGGTTGGTGGAAATTCACCGGAAGCCCGGATACGACCCGGCGGAGCTGTTGTTCGACCCGGCCAACCCGGGTGCCGCCAAGGCACGCGCGGCGATCGCCCTGGCCCGCAAGAAGATCGGCCTGCGGTACACGATGAACGTGGTCGGGCTGGACGCCGGTGCCCGGGCGGTACGCGGATCGCACGGCCGGCTGCCGGACGACCCCGCCGACGGTCCGGTGCTGCTCTGCTCGGACCCGGCATCGGCCCGGGACCGGTTCGCCGCCACCGAGGTCAAGTCGCTGCTGCTGGAATTGGCCGGGCTCGACGCCGATGCACCGGCACCGGCACCGTCGCCCGAGGTGTCTCGGTGACCGTGGCGCCGGCCCGCCCCGGCGACAGCCCGGATTCGGACGCCCCAGCGGGTGCCGGTTCGGGTCCGGACGCCCCGGCCGGTGCCGATGCCGTGGGCTGGTCGCTGCGGGAACGGTGCGACGCTGAACTGACGGCGTTCCTCGACCGGCAGGATCCGCACTGGCCGGACGGGGCACCGCGCGGGGTGTACGACACGCTGCGCCGGTTCGTCCTGGTCGGCGGTAAGCGGCTGCGTCCGGTCTTCTGCTACTGGGGGTGGCGCGGTGCCGGGGGAGCGGACTGCCGGGAGATCGTCGCGGCCGCCGCCGCGCTGGAGATCTTCCACGCGTTCGCGCTGATCCACGACGACATCATGGACGGAAGCGACCGTCGCCGGGGCGAGCCGTCGGTGCACCGGATCTTCGCCGACCTGCACACCCGTTCGTCCTGGCGGGGCGACTCCGGCCGGTACGGGCGCAACGCGGCGCTGCTCTGTGGAGATCTCTGCGCCGCCTGGGCGGACCAGATGTTCCACGAGTGCGGGCTCGACGCCGAGCAGATCCGGCGCGGCTACGCGGTCTTCGCCGGGATGCGTACCGAGGTGATCGCCGGGCAGTACCTGGACCTGGTGTCCGGCGTCGGCGATGGTTCGGTGGCCAGTGCGCTGACGGTAATCCGGATGAAAGCCGCCAGATACACGGTTACCCGACCATTGCAGATCGGTGCCGCCCTTGCCGGGGCCGGGCCCGAACTGCTGGACGCGTACGCTGCCTTCGGTGATCCACTGGGCGACGCGTTCCAGCTCCGGGACGACGTGCTCGGAGTGTTCGGCGACCCGGCGGTCACCGGCAAGTCGGTGCTCGACGATCTGCGAGAGGGCAAGTCGACGGTGATGATGGCGCAGGCCCGCAACCTGGCGGACCGCAGCCAGGCCGCCCGGTTGCGAGAGTTGTTCGGCAATCCGGAGCTGGACCCGACCGGGGCCGACGAACTGCGCAGCATCATCGTCGACACGGGAGCTCTCGAGGCGATCGAGCAGATGATCCGGATTCGTACCCAGGAAGCGGTGACCATTCTCGTCGATGCGTCGTTGACCCTCGAGACGCGCACGGAATTGACCGCCCTGGCTGAATCGGTGGCCGAGCGGCAGAGCTGACCCGCAGGACCCCCAAGGAGGCATCGTGGCCGTACCCCATCAGGTGACCGGTGGTTCGCACCCTGTCGACCAGCATGGTGTCGAACCGGGAACGGAGCACCGGCGGCTGCGGATAGCCATGATCGGCCAGAAGGGGATGCCGGCGACGTACGGCGGGATCGAACGCCACGTCGAGGAGCTGGCCAGCCGGCTGGCCGCTCGGGGACACGATGTAACCGTTTACTGCCGGCCCAGCTACGGGTCGGTGCCGATGGACCGGTACCGCGGCGTACGGCTGCGCCAGGTGCGGACCGTGGCCAGCAAACACCTCGACGCCATCGTGCACTCCACCACCTCGACCCTGGCCGCCATGCGTGACCGGCCGGACATCGTCCATTACCACGGTCTCGGCCCCGGCCTGGTCGCGCCGCTGCCTCGCTACCTGGCCCGCAGCAAGGTGGTGCTCACCGTGCACGGCCTCGACCAGCAGCGGGCCAAGTGGAGCCGGCTCGCCCAGACGGTGCTCGGCACCGCCCACTGGCTCAGCGGGTACGTGCCCGACGCCCGGGTCGCCGTCTCTCGCGGCCTGGCCAACCACTACCAGACCAGGTTCGGCAGTTCGGCCAGCTACATCCCGAACGGAGTCGGCATCCCACGCCAGGTCCCGGCCCGACAGATCGGCCCCCGCTTCGGCCTCACCCCCGGCCGGTACCTGCTGATGGTCGGCCGTCTCGTGCCGGAGAAATCGGCGGATCTGCTGGTCCGCGCATTCCGCCAGGTCGACACCGACCTGCGGTTGGCCATCGTCGGCGGATCGTCGTTCAGCGACGACTTCGTGGCCCGGGTACGCGCCGAGGCCGTCGACGACCCTCGGGTGGTCTTCACCGGCTTCGCGTACGGCGATCTGCTGGCCGAGCTCTACTCGCACGCCGCCGGTTTCGTCCAGCCGTCCCGGCTGGAAGGGCTGCCGCTGACCCTGCTGGAAGCGGCTTCCTACGGACTGCCGGTGGTGGCCAGTGACATCACCCCGCACGTCGAGGTGCTCGCCACCGACGGCCCTGGTCACCGGATCTTCCGTGATGGTGACGCCGACGATCTGGTCCGCGCGCTGCGCCAGGTGGCCGCCGATCCGGACGCGGAGCGCACTGGAGCAAAAGCCTTGCGTGACCGGGTTGGCGCCGAGTACACCTGGGACGCGGCCACCGCCGAGCTGGAAGCGCTGTACCTGGATCTGCTGCCGGCCCGCAAGCCGCAGCTGATCCGGCCCCGCCGCCGGCCCCGCAGCGAACCGGACGGCTGATGGCCGGCCCCGGCGTGTCGGCCCATACTGCCTCGTTGCGGATCCAGCTAGATTAGGCCGGCCCACCGGCGAACGGCGGTGGGGCCGGGCCGGCTCACCGGGACGGCAGATCGACCTCCGTCCGCCCCGACCCGGGGTCGGCGGCGGTCCGGGTATGCGGCGCGGCTCGACCCGAGAACGGGCGAAGCGGGACAACTGGCGAAGCGGGACAGCGGATCGGCGTGCGGTGACCAGACGACAGCGGGAACCCCGGCCAGCGGGCCGGCTGCTCAGCGTGCTCGCCGCGATCGCCGCCGCGGCCGTCGCCGTCGTCGCCGGCCTGGCACTCGCCGCCGGTGACCGGCGCGGCGTGGTGCTGCCGATCGCCCTCGTCGCCGGAGCCGCCGTCGGGGTGCTGGCCATCACCCGGTTCTCCGGGTACGTGATCCTGATGCTCGCCGTGCGTCCGCTGCTGGACGTGGTCAAGCTGAGCGGACCGACCGCCGGCCGGGCGGACACCGACCAGGCGTCCCGGCTGAGCGACCCGTCGACCATGGTCGCGGTGCTCTTCCTGCTCGCCGCCGGGCTCTGGCTCGCCGCCCAATTGCGCCGCAGCGGCCGGTTGCGCGGCACCCCGCTGGGCTGGGCGATGCTGCTGGTCGGCGCGACCGCGCTGGTCAGCGCGCTCGGCGCGAACCGGCCGACGCCGAGTTTGCTCGAGGCGATGCGGATCCTGACCGTGGTGGTCATGTTCGTGGTACTCGAACAGCTGATGCCCGACCGGGCGGCGGTTCGGCGGATCCTGATCGCCTGCTACGGCTCGCTGGCCCTGGCACTGCTCTACACCGTGCTGGTCAGCGCCTTCGGGCAGGTGCCGTCCGAGGTCAAAGGCCAGTTCATCAGGGTCAGCGGCCCGTTCAGCCAGTCGACCACCTTCGGCCGGTACCTGATGTTCATGATCGTCTTCGGGTTCGCGATCTACCGGTTCCTGGCCCGGCGCGCCCAGTTGGTCCTCGCCGTACTGCTCGGGCTTTCCCTGGTCTTCCTGATGCTGACCAACACCCGTTCGGCGATCCTCGGTGCGGCGCTCGGGCTGATTGTCGTCGCGGTGCTGCACCGTAGCGGTCGGATGCTCGCCACCCTGCTGGTCGTCGCGGTCGCCGGAGTCAGTCTGCTGCCCTCGGTCGGGGACAGGTTCGCCCAGCTCGCCGAGGACCGGCCCACCGGCGGCGGGCCGACCGGAAACACCCTGCAGTGGCGGGTCGACTACTGGGCGGAGATCGTCACCCTGGCCAATCGCAACCCGGTCACCGGGATCGGGCCGAACATGACCCAGCACGAGACCTCAGAGGCGAAGAAGCCGCACAACGACCTGCTGCGGGCGTACGTGGAGACCGGTCTGGCCGGGCTGCTGGCCTACCTGGCGATGCTGGTGCTGCTGCTGTACACCGCCCGTACGGCGTTGCGCCGCGCCCCGCCGGACAGCCTGGAACGCGGCGTCGCGGTCGGCTTCGCCGGCTGCGCGGTGGTGTTCATCGCGGTCAGCCTCGGCTCCAACGTCATCTCCAACGTGGTGACGCTGTGGTACTTCGTCGCGTTCGCCGCTGCGGCCAGCGCCATCGCGCACGGCCGGACGACCAGCGCGACGACCCACGGCCGAGTCGCGGACGCCATCACCCACGGCCGGGCCGGCACCGGGTCGGTGACCACCCCGGCACCACAATTTCGGTACGAGTAGGAGCCCATAGCGTGGAGATCGTCGACTACCTGCGCATCGCGCGCCGGCGGCTGTGGCTGCTGGTCGGTGTGCCGGTGCTGGCCGCCGGTGCGGCCGCGACCCTGGTGCTGATCGCCCCGCAGCAGTACACCGCGACCGCGTATGTGGCGGCACCGGCGCTGGTCGGCGGGGCGGCCGCCCAGCAGTACACCGGCAACCAGGCGGCCAACCAGTTCGCCGCCGCGTTCAGCGCCGCCGCCACCTCGCCCCGGGTGGTGGACGAGGTGACCGCCGAGACCGGCGTCGCCGCCAACCGGCTGCGGTCCGGGCTGGTGGTCAGCCAGGTCGGGGCGAGCAGCCAGATGGAGATCACCTTCGCGTCGGCGGACCGGTCGATGGTGAGCCCGGTGCTCGCCGCCACCGCCGAACGGGCCCTCGCCTTCCTCTTCTCCTCCCAGGTCGCGATCGCCACCGAGCAGGTCACCGCAGCCAGCACCGACGTCGACGAGGCGACCGCCGCGATCACCGCCTGGGAGGACGAGAACGAGGTCACCCAGCCGGACAAGATCTACCAGGCGACGCTGAACGAGCTGGCCAGCCTGCGCCAGCAGCGACTGCAGATGCAGGCGGTCGGCAACGGCCGGGGCGTCGACGCCGCCACCGAGGCGATCGAGGCCGGGCAGCGCCGACTCGACACCATCGGCCCTAAGCTGCCCGACTACGAGGCGCTGCTCGCCCAGCGGGACGCCGCGACCAGCGCGCTCTCCTCGGCCCGGCAGGGCCTGCAGGCCGCCCGGGCGCAGGCCCAAGCGGCCGATCCGACCGAGGTGACCAGCGTCGGCGCGGTCCGGGCCGTCTCCCGCACCAGGAGCCTGGTCAACACCACGGTGCCGGTCGCCGGCGCCGGGCTGCTGCTCGCCGTGGTCCTCGTCGCCATGCTGGAGATGCTCGCCCGCAACCGGGCCGGCGAACCACCGGCGTCGCCCAGCGGCGACCCCACCCCGCCCCCGGGGCCCGGTCCGACCGGCGGCGACGAGACCCGGGAGATCCCGGCCGCCCGGGTCGGCCGGGCCACCCCGGTCGGGCAGGTGTCCCGTACCGCCGGTCGGGTGTACGGCGCGGGCGGCTCGCTCGAACCGCACCCGGGGCGGTGAGGTGACGGCCGAGCCGGCCCCGGCCCCCGTCGCCGGCACCCCGTCGGGCCCTGCCCCTGGCACCCCGTCCGGCCCCGCCGGCACCCCCTCGGGCCGTGACTCCGGCGACCAGCACATCCGTGGCATGGCCCGCGGCGGCGGGCTCAACCTGGTCGGGGCGATCCTCAACCAGGGCGCGGTCTTCCTGGTCATGCTGCTGCTGGCCCGGTTCCTGGGAATCAGCGAGGTCGGCCAGTACGCCCAGTGTTACGCCGTACTGGCCCTGCTCAGCCTGCTGTCGCTGTCCGGGTTCCGGGCCGGGCTGACCCGGTTCGTCGCCGTACACCTCGCCGACGACGACCCGGCCGCGATCCGCGGCACCATCCGACTCGGCCTGGCCATCTCCGCCGGCTCGGCGACCGTGATCGCGATCGTGCTGGCCCTGGCCGCCCCCGTGCTGGCCGCCGCGCTCCACGACCCCGGCCTGGTCACCGGGCTTCGGCTGGTCGCGTTGACCCTGCCGGCGCTGACCGTCTGCGAGGCGGCGCTCGCCGCCACCCGGGGCTGGCGCACCCAGCGGCCGTTCACCCTGATCGGGCAGATCTATGAGCCGGGCACCCGGCTGCTGCTCACCGCGTTGGCCCTGATCACCGGCGTCGGGGTCACCGGCAGCTACTGGGCGCTGGTCGTGGCCGGCTGGTCGGCCGCGCTGCTGGCCCTCGGTGCGCTGGCCCGGCTGATGCGCCGGGTGGCGCCGGGCCCGGTCGTCTACCGGCCCCGGCAACTGTTCAGCTTCTCCACGGTGAGCTGGGTGTCGTCGCTGTCGTCGACCGGCCTGATCTGGGTCGACACCCTGATGCTCGGCTTCTTCGCCAACGATGAGATCGGCGTCTACAACGTCGCCACCCGACTGGTCACCGTGGCGATCTTCGTGCTCGCTCCGATCAACGCCGCGTTCGGGCCGTACCTGGCGTACCTGCACCACCAGGGGCGGGCCGACGAGGTGCGCCGGATCTACGGTGCCGCCACCGGCTGGGTGGTGCGGCTGTCGCTGCCGGCGTTCGTGGCGCTGCTGGTCTTCCCGGAGAGCCTGCTGACGGTTTTCGGCGGCGGGTTCGCCGCCGGTGCGGCGGTCACCCTGGTCCTCGCGGTCGGGCAGTTGGTCAACGCGGCCACCGGGCCGTGCGGAACGGTGCTGAACATGTCCGGCCGGGTGGCGATCAACATGTACGACAACATCGCCGCCCTGCTGCTGAACATCCTGCTCAACCTGTGGCTGATCCCGGCGTACGGGATCATCGGGGCGGCCATCGCCTGGGCGTTCTCCCTCGCGGTGGTCAACGTCGCCCGGGTGCTGCAGGTGCGGGCCCTGATCCGGGCGGTGCCGGTGACCGTGGGCATGATCAAAGGCCTCGGTGCCGGGCTGGCCGCGCTGGCCGCCGGGCTGGTCATTCGGCTGCTGCTGCCCGGCTGGCCGGAGCAGCTGCTGGTCGGGCTGCCGGTGGTGGTGACCGTCTACGTTGGCGTGGTGCTGGCGCTCGGCCTGAGCCGGGAGGACATCATGGTGCTGCGTACCCTGCGCCGGGGTGGCCGGCGCGGCGGGGCCGGCCGTCCCGGCGGCGCGGACGGCCAGGGCCGTTCCGGTGAGTCGGCGGCGGATCTGCAGGAGGTGACGCGTTGACCGGCAACCGGGGGACCACCGACCGGCTGCGCCGCACGGTACGCGGTGCCCGGGCCTGGGCGCGCACGATGGTCCCCGGCCAGCTCGGCGCCCTGCCGGACTTCCTGATCATCGGTGGGCAGCGCTGCGGTACCACCTCGTTGCACCACTATCTCGCCGCCCATCCGCAGGTCCGCCCGGCCACCGGCAAGGAGCTGCAGTACTTCAGCATCCACCACGGACGTGGCGAACGCTGGTACCGGGCGCACTTCCCGGCCCGCCCGGCCGATGTGCGCAGCTTCGAGGCCAGCCCGTACTACCTGTTCCATCCGAGCGTGCCGGCCCGGGTCGCCGCCGGTTTGCCACAGGCCCGGTGCATCGCCCTGCTGCGCGACCCGGTCGAGCGGGCCTACTCGCACTACCTGCACACCCGCTCGTACGGTGCCGAACCGTTGCCGTTCGCCGACGCGGTCGCCGCCGAGGAGCAGCGGCTGGCCGACGCGCTGCGCGACGGGCCGGACAGCCCGGCCGCGCACACCGCGCTGCGCAACCACTCGTACCTGGCCCGGGGCCGTTACGCCGAGCAGTTGCAACGCTGGTACGCCGTCCTGCCGGCGGACCGGCTGCTGGTGCTGCGCAGCGAGGACATGTACGCCGACCCGGCCGGCGTCTACGACCGGGTGCTGCGCTTCCTCGGCCTGGATCCGTTCACGCCGGCGGGGTTCGCCCAGCACACCCGGCGGACCGACCGGGGGCCGGGGGAGCTCACCGACGCGCTGCGTGCCCAGCTCGGCGGCTATTTCGCCCCGCACAACGCCGACCTCGCCGACCTGCTCGGCTGGCCACACACCTGGTCGCCCCGGAGTTGACCGACGCTCGGTCGCGGCTCCGCTGATGCCGGCGGGCTTGCCGTCGGCTGAGACACTGGGTGTCTCCGGCCAGAATGGCGGTTGTCCGTTGCCGTCTCGACCCCGTAAGCCGCTGCGTCCCTGCTGCTCGTGTTCTGCGGGGAGTGGCGGTTTCCTGCACCCTGTGTCTGACGGCCGCCGTGCTGGAGTTCCGCAAGGATCCGCTGCAGCAATCGGGGCGCGGGTGTTCGGGCTCACCGGCCGGCTCTACTCGGGACATCACCGCCAGGGCGGTGTCCTGCCCGCAGTGACCTCGGAGCAGCCGCCCACCGCCTTATGATCACATCCCGCCGCGTCATGATCACATGACGAAAATTCGGCCGACACGCCGACCGGCCCCCAGCAGAGCATCAAGTGATCATGATCCGGCGGCAAGGTCATGGCTCAGGATCCGTCGACTGGTGCACGGGTGAGTACGCCGTGCAGTACCTGGTCGGTGAGTTGGTCGCGGAACCGGGCGTCGGTGGGGTCGGCCCCGGCGACGGATCGGCCGAGCACGGCGAGCAGCAACGCGCCGAGGATGGCGTTGGCGGCGTTGGCGGCGTCGTCGACGGTGACCGCACCGACGGTGCCGGCCTCGGCGAGGAGTTCCCGGAGCGGGCCGGCGATCCATCTGTCGTTGGCGGCCATGACGTCGGTCATCCGGCCGGTGGAGCCGAGGGCGCTGAGCAGGCCGGCGCAGATCCCAGGGTGCTGTGACAAGTAGGCGGCGAGAGCCGTCACCATCGCCCGTAGTCGCTGCGCGGGTGGGTCGGTGGGGTCGATCGAGGCCTGCACCGCCTGGGCTCCGTCGTGGGCGTGCGCGGTCAGGAGGTACGTGAGCAGGTCGTCGCGGCCGGCGAAGTAGTAGTACAACGTCGCTCGCGATGCCCCGACCATGCCGGCGATGTCTTCCAGACGGGGCGCAGGGTCGCCGTGGAGCACCTGCTCGCTGACGTCGAGCAGGCGTCGCGCAAGGTCGGCCGGAGGGTTCTTCACGTTGGCACAGCCTATCCGCTTGTCCTGGACCAGAATCCAGATTACAGTCTAAATCATGGTTGAAATCAGATCCTACGGTCCGTGGGCGCTGATCACCGGTGCCTCGTCCGGCATCGGTGAGGCGTTCGCCGAGTACCTCGCCGCTGCCGGGCTGCACCTTGTTCTGGCGGCCCGATCCACCGACCGGCTCGAAACCCTCGCCACCGCGCTGACCCGTGCCCACGGCATCAGTTGCCGGGTGGTCACCGTCGACTCCGGCAGGACCGAGGCCGCCGCCGAGCTCGTTGACGCGACCGCGGATCTCGACGTCGGCCTGCTGATCTCCAACGCCGGCACCGGCCGCCCCGGCCCGCTCCTCGACCAGGACCTCGCCGACCTGCACCGGCGGTTCACCATCAACGCCACCACGCACCTGGATCTGGCCCACGCCTTCGGGCGGCGGTTCGTCACCCGTGGCCGGGGCGGCATCATCCTCGTGTCGGCACTGGGCGCGGTGCACGGGCTGCCGAACATGGCCCACGAGAGCGCAGCCAAGGCCTACGTGCTCAACCTCGGCGAGGCCCTGCATCACGAGCTCGCCGCCGGCGGCGTCAACGTCACCGTGCTACTACCGGGCAACGTTGACACCCCGATCATCGACGCCTACGGCATCGACCGTGCGGCGATGCCGATCCGGCCCCAGCCGGTCCAGACCGCCGTACGGGAAAGCGTGGCCGCGTTCCTGCGCGGCCGGCCCACCCACATCCCGGGTCGGTCGATGCGGATCATGACCCGGCTGCTGCCCCGGACCCGGTCGATCCGCCTCAACGGCCAGATGCTCGGCCAGGCCGCCCGCCGCCTCGCCGCCCGGGAAGCCACCACCACGGTGGCCCCGTCGTGAACGCCGCTGCCCTGCCCGCCGGGGTGGAGCGGGTCAGCCGGATCCCGTACCGGTTGCTCAGCTGGGGGGTGCCGATGGGGCCGCTGACCCTGCTGCGTACCCAGGGCCGGCGCACCGGCCTGCCGCGTACCGTGCCGGTCGTCACGCTGCGGCACGCCGACCTCGACTGGCTCGTCTCACCGTTCGGTGTCACACAGTGGGTGCGCAACATCCGCGCCAACGGCCGCGCCGAACTCGGTCGCGGACACCGGTTCCGCACTGTCGGCATCGTCGAGGTCGACGGCGAAACCAAGCTGGACGTTCTGTATCGCTACCGCCGCGCGTTCGGGTTCATCCCGTTCGTCCGGCAGGCCTTCGACGCCACCCCCGGCGACGGTCCGTCCGGGTTCCTCGCCGAAGCGGACTGCCACCCGGTTTTCCTCCTCCAGCCGCGCGGCTGACCCGCTCACTCGCTGGCGAGGCCCCGCGCCTGTCGCATCAGCCACGGGGGCGGAGCACGTAGACAGCCGAACTGCCTGATCCACTGTCCAGTTCGGCTGTCTGCAGGGCGACATTCCGGCGACACAAGGGCTACGATCACTCGCATGACGACCACTCCGAACGCGACGTTGCGGGCCGTGCGGATGGGCCTGCTCATGAGTCAGGACGACTTCGCCCGCGCACTGCGGCAGGCAGGGGATCGCGCCGGAATGCCCAACGATGCGAACAAGCGCCTCGTGCAACGCTGGGAGGCTGGGGCGATTACCTCGCCCCGTCCGGCGTACGCGCGTGCCCTGGAGTCGGTCACCGGCCTGCCGATCAGCTCGCTCGGCTTCACTGTGGCGGTCCCGCATGCCCGCAGCGCCGACGCCAGCGAGGATGGAACCGGCGGCCGGAGTGGCGAGGGCGGTGACGAAGCGCGGGGTGCTCAGGTGCCGGCGACCGGCCAGGCGTCCACTCCGGTGCCGCGCGGTGGCCCTGCCCTGCGGACCGCGCCGACCGGCAACTACTCCGGGGTGTGGCTGTCCAGGTACGAGTACTACAGCTCGGGTCGTGGTGCCACGTTCACCGGTCGGCACTACGTCGTGCTGCTGCAGCACGGTGACCGGCTCACCGTACGCAGTCTGCCCGGTTCCTCCGACGCGCCGCTCACCATGGACCTGACCGTCGACGGCAACGTGGTCACCGGAACCTGGGTCGAGCAGACCGCGCCGCAGGGCTACTACCGGGGCGCCCGTTACCACGGCGCGATCCAGTTGCTGACCGAGCCGACCGGGCGCCGGCTGGCCGGCAAGTGGATTGGGTTCGGCAAGGAGATGGACGTCAACACCGGCCCGTGGGAGCTGGTGTTCCAGGACGCCAGCACGAACAAGGCGACCCTGGCCGCCTACGACCGCCGGCCCGAGCCGGAGCAGCAGCCCGCCGCCTCATGATCAGTGGCTGCCCTCATGATCAGATGATGAAAATTCGGCCGACACGCCGACGGGCGCCCAGCAGACTGTCAAGTGATCACACGTCGATAGCGCATTACCGAGGCAGACAGCAGCCTGTCCACAGTCAGGAAGCTGTCCACAGTGCGACCGCAGCTGGGCCGTCCAGCGGCCGAGGTCGCGGCAGCGTAGCCGAGCATGAACGAGGTGATCGAGGAGCTGTGCCGGCGCAGCGGCGGTGTGGTGGCCCGTCGCCGGGCCCTTCAGATGGTGCCGCGCTGGGTGCTGGACGACGCGGTACGCGCCGGTCGACTGCGGCGCGTTCTGCCGGGCGTCTACGTCACCACCGAGTTGATCGACGACAACCGTGGCGGAGTGCCGTCGATCCAGTTGCTCGCACCGCAGCTGCGTCGGCGTGCGGTGCTGGCCCACGCCGACGGTCGGGTCGCGTTCAGCCACACCACCGCACTCGGTCTCTGGGGGCTGCGCCAGCAACCCACCGACGAGGCACTGCACCTGACGGTGCCGATCGGCGTGGGAATTCGCAGCCAGGCCGGCCTGACCGTGCACCACCGACCGGCGTTCGCCGTCGGTCCGCCGCAGGTGGTGGTACGCGACGAGGCGCCGGTGACGCGGCTGGAACGGAGTCTTGTCGAGTCCTGGCCGCTGCTGTCGGCCGCCGACCGGCCGGCTCCGCTGATCCGGGCTGTCAACGACAGGTGGACGAACGCGGACCGGATCTGGGCAACTCTCGATGAGCTGCCGCGACTCACCGACCGGGCCGGGTTGCGGACGCTGCTGGCGAAGCTCGCCGCCGGCTGCCGCAGCCAGCTGGAGATCTGGGGCCACGATCACGTCTTCGTCGGTGCCGGGATGCCAACGTTCCAACGCCAGCAGCTCATCCGGGTCGGTGGCCGCACCATCTACCTGGACGTGTACGCCGAGCGGGAACGGATCGACTTCGAGCTCGACGGAGCCGCCTCGCACGGCAGCCCTGCCCAGCGTGAGATCGATCTACGGCGCGACGCGCTGCTGGCCACCGTCGGCATCCAGGTGGTGCGGTTCGCACACCGCCGGCTGGTGACCGAGCCGCAGCAGGTCCGCCGCGAGATTCTGGCCATCCTCGACGGACACCGGAGCCGGTGATCAGCCTGAGCGCGCTGATCAGCCTGAGCGCGCTGACCAGTCGCGGCGGATCGTTGGCCACCGGCCGGTGTCAGTCCACTTCGGCGAGGATCGACTCCGGGGTGCCGGTGGCGTGCAGCAGCACCGGCCGATCGGTGACGGTCACCTCGGCCGCTGTCTTGGTCGGCGAGGCGCCGGCCGGCCCGGCGTGCAGGCTCGGCACCGCCGACACCCGTACCGCGTCGTTGACCTCGCCGGACCAGACGACCAGGGTGCTCTCCCCGCCCTGCTGGAACGCGATGCCGATCAGTCCGTCCCGGCGGACCGGAGTGACGGTCGCGCCACGCGCCGCCACCGCCAGGCTCTCGAACATCCGGCCGGCCTCACGTTCCGTACCGTCCGGGTCGAGCAGGCCGTAGCGAACCTCGCTGCCGGCCCGGTTGTTTGGGTTGTAGCCCAGCGGCAGCCACATCACCTGCCGGATACCGCCGGCCAACAGCATGGTGGAGACCTTGACGACCTCCTCGGCCCGGCTGACGTCGTCACCGTCACCGTCGCGCCAGAACTGCCCGACCTCCCACGCCTCGATCGGCACGTCGACCGGGGTCTCCGCCGCCAGGTAGTCCAGCAGCGCCGGTACGCCGTCGAAGTGCTCGTAGTAGTGCACCTGGCGCAGCTGCACCACGCCGTCGTCGATCAGCTGCTCGGTGGCGGCCAAAAAGGCGACGTTGCGTACGTTGGTCTCGTTGTCGAGCGCGGTCCGCAGCGTCTCGATCGTGTCCACCTCGGGGATCTTGCGGCCCCGGGTGCCGATCCGCCGCTGGAAGTACGCGTTGTAGGCGGCGATCGCCTCGTCGTCGCGGCCGGCTTGGACCAGCCGGTCGACCACCCCGAAGCCGTACGCGACACTGCTGATGCCGGAGTCGACGACCACCGCGTCCGGGTTCGCGGCGTGCACCGCCTCAGCGGCGGCGGTGGCCAGCTCGACGTACTCCTCGGGGGTGCCGCGCCAGTACTGCGGGGCGTTGACCTCGTTCTCGATCGCATACTGGCGGACGCCGTAGGGCGAGTAGCGGCGCACCACGTCACCGACGAACTGCCGGTAGGCGGCCATGTCCAGCGGCATCGTCGACTCGGTCTTGTTGGCCTGGCCGCGGACGTGTTCCGGGGTGCCACCGGTGGCCCAGCACATCTCGGTCCGGATCTTGATGTTCAGCACGATGCCGAGTTCCCGGCTGCGCTGGGCGATCTGGTCCAGGGCCGACCAGTCCTGTTGCCCCTGGGTCGGCTCGATGCTGCACCAGCTGATCTCGTGGTAGGTGGCGGACCCGGACAGTTTGCGCAGGTACGGCAGGAACTCGTCGTACCTGTTCCAGTCCCAGTGCGCGCCGAACGGGTGGGTGTCCTCGGGGTACGGCGGCAGGCTCGGCAGCGGCGCGCCGGTCGGCGGCACCGGTGGCGGGGTGGTGTCCTCGTCGGCGCTGGTGCAGCCGGCAAGTAGCAACAGCCCGCCGAGCGCCGCCGCCACGCAGCGCCGGGCCGCGGTGTTCGGCCGGGTGGCAGTGTTCATCGGTAACCCAGCTCGCGCAGCATCCGACCGGAGAAGACCGCGACGAGCAGCCGCAGGAACGGGTCCAGCTCCCGGCGGTAGCTGCCGACCCGGGACCGGTAGATGGCCGAGTCGGTGCCGGCGGAGGCGCGGCGTCGGTCCGCCTCACTGGTGTACTTTCCGGCCACGTCATGCGGTTTGTCGACGTAGTCGAGCACGCCTTCCTCCCACGGTTCGCCGAGGAACTCGAACAGCGCGCGCATCGACTTCTCCGGCTCACGTACCGCGTCCTCGTAGCGCAGTTCGTGGTAGCGGTCAGCTGGCAGGGTGGCACCCATCGCGCGGGCGGTACGAATGTAGCGCGGCCACTTGACCACGCATTTCACCGCCGACCAGTACCCGAACCGCTTGCGGTGCGAGACCACCACGTCGCGGCCGTCCCGGATGACGTGCACGATCTGCGCGTCCGGGAAAACCTCGGTGACGAAGTCGAGCGAGATCGCGTACAGCGGGGTCTTGTCGGCCCACCGAGCCTTGCCCCGGCCGGCGGCGTAGTCGGCGTGCACGCCGCCGAAGAAATCGGCGATGCGGCGCAGCCAGTCCTCCCGGGTGAAGCCGAAGCGGGCCAGCCGCTCCCAGTCGGAGCCGACGATGCGTCGCAGGTCCGGCAGGAACCGGGTCTCCGGACCGCAGGAGATCCGGGAGTGCGAGTCGAGCACCAGCCGCAGGAAGGTGGTGCCGGAGCGCTGGCAGCCCACCAGGAAGATGGGCGCCGTCGGCGACTGCGCCACTTCGGCGGCGGCCGGCGCGGGGGCTTCAGCCATGGTCGGTCCTTTCCACGCTCACCGGGGTACGCCGGTCGGTGTCGGCTTGTTGAGGTGGGGTGGTGGGGGAGTGTGGGCGGCCGCTGGCGGTCAGTCGGGCGGTGAGTTCGTCGCAGAGCGTACGGACCGCCGGGTCGATCGGCAGCGGCTGGCGGGCGGGGGTGCGAGGGGCGATGTGCGCGGACAGGTCGGGGCGGTAGGCGATCCCGAGGAAATCGCACAGCCGGCTGATCTGCCCGGCCGGATCGGCGATCAACGCGTCGTACGAGCTGAGCAGCACGTCGTCGCGGCGGTCCAGGCCGAGGCGGAAGTAGAGGGTGTTCCGGACGTACCAGAAAAGAGCGGCGGCGGTGTGCCGGTCCATCCGTCGGTAGTCGAAGCCGTGGATCAGCTCGTAGGTGTCCGCGTCGAGGCGCTGGCCCTGCCAGCGGCGACCGATGGTGCCGTCGGCGATGGCGGCGAGCGCCCGCAGGTTGGCGTCGCCGAACTTGGCCACCTCGGAGCGGGCCCGGTCGTCGACGTCGCGCCACGCCCAGACCGCCCGACCCGGCGCCATCCCGGGCAGGGCGAGCAACTCGTCCACCCGGTGGCTTTCACACAGCGGTTTGACCAGGACGTACGCGTGTCGGCTCCGGTTCACCACAGTGGTCAGCACCGCGTCGTCGCGGAGTTGAAAACGATGGAAGACCCGCCGGTCGCTTTCGTTGCGGACCTCGAACTCGCCGGCGGTCTCCAGCCCGCGGACCAGCATGTTGGTGCCGGACCGCTGCAGGCCGACCAGGTAGACCGGGGTGGCCTGACCACGGGGTACGCCGTGCTGGCGTCGCCAGCGCAGCTTGGTCCACGCCGTGGTGGCCCGGTCGACCGGGTTGAGCCGGTCCTCCTCGACGAGGCGGCGGAGTCCTTCGGTGCGGATCCATCGGGCGTGCCGGGCGATTCGCCGCGCGGTCCAGGCCAGGGTGGAAGGCTCGTCGTCGTTCACCGGTCCTCCTCGGGCACGTCACCAGCCGCTGTGGCCAGGCTGGGGCGAGGTCGGGCCGCGGTCAGGCTACCCACGGATCGGGGCGAAACGCCAGAACGCAGGCTGGTCAGCCACACAAGATCATCCGATCAGCTAGTTGGCGATTCGGTACTGGACTAACCCGGCGTGGGTGCATAGCGTGAGGCAGCAGCCAGGGCGGGAGCCCTGCGCCACCATAACCGGGTGGCCACACCCCGGTATCGAGCGAGCGGGCCGGACTGATGCGTGTCCTCCATGTGAACAAGTTTTTGTACCGTCGGGGTGGCGCTGAGGGGTATCTGATCGACCTCGCCGATCTGCAGCGCGCCGCCGGGGACGAGGTTGCGTACTTCGGGATGACCCACCCGGACAACGACGGGCCGTTGCCGTACGCCCGGCACTTCCCGCCGCACGTCGAGCTGGAACCGGCACCGCGCGGACTGCGCCCCCGGCTGGCCGTCGCCGGTCGGATGATCTGGTCGCCGGCGAGCCGCCGCGGCCTGACCCGGGTGATCGAGGACTTTGGGCCGGACGTCATCCACCTGCACAACATCTACCACCAGCTGTCTCCGTCGGTGCTCGCCGCCGCCCGCGACGTCGGGGTGCCGTGCGTGCTGACCATGCACGACTACAAGCTCGCCTGCCCCAGCTACCAGCTGCTGGACCAGGGGAAGGTCTGTGAAGCGTGCGTCGATGGAGGTCCGCTACACGCCGCGCGGCGCAGGTGCAAGGACGGATCGGCATCCGCCAGTACGCTACTCGCTGTGGAGTCGTGGATACACAGAAAGTCACAGGCCTATGGTCCGGTCGGGGTGTTCGTCAGCCCCAGCCGGTTCCTCGCCGACGTGATGCGCCGGGCCGGCGTCTACCCGGACCGGCTACGGGTGATCAACCACTTCGTGGACACAGCTGCCGTGCCGGTGAAGGACTCGCCGGGCGGGGGAGTGGTCTTCGCCGGCCGGATCTCCGCCGAGAAGGGAGTGGACACGCTGGTCGAGGCGGTCGCCCGGCTGCCCCGGCAGGTGCCCGTCCACGTGGCCGGCGACGGCCCCGCGCTGCCTGCGGTCCGGGCCCTCGCCGACCGGGTGGCACCCGGCCGGGTGCGGTTCCACGGCCGGCTGGACAAGTCCCGGCTGCACGACCTGATCAGGTCCTCGGCGGCGGTCACGGTGCCGTCCCGTTGGCACGAGAACCAGCCGATGGCGGTGCTCGAGGCGTTCGCCTGCGGCGTGCCGGTGGTCGGCACCGACCTCGGTGGGCTGCCGGAGCTGATCAGTCCCGGCGTCGATGGCGAGACCGTCCCGGCCGACGACCCGGTGGCGCTCGGCGACGCGCTGGGCAGGCTGGTCGCCGACCCGGACCGGGCGTACGCGATGGGCCGGGCCGCCCGGGACAAGATCGACCGTGACTTCACGCCCGACCTGCACCTGAACCGGCTCCGCGACGCCTATTTGGCCGCGGCGTTGACCGCCCCGGCCGGAACCCGACGATGACCGGTACGCCCCCTGCTGCCGGTACGCCCTCTGCTGCGGGTACATCCTCTGCCGCTGGCGCGTCCGGCCCGTCGAGTCCTCCGGTCCGGGTGCTCTACCTGGCCGGCAGTGGTCGCAGCGGCAGTACCCTGATCACCACCGTCCTGGGGCAGCTGGACGGCTGTTTCGCCGCCGGCGAGCTGCGCTACCTCTGGCAGCGCGGGATGGTCGACAACCGTCCCTGCGGCTGCGGCGCGCCGTTCAACGCCTGTCCGGTCTGGCGGGCGGTCACCGCCGAGCTGGCAGCCGTTGCTGGTCCGGCATTTGCCGCCGACCCGGCTGCCGCCGACCCGGCTGCCGCCGCCGGCATAGCCCGACGACTGCGGACCAGGCTGCGGATGCGGGACCTGCCAGCCATGCTGCGCCGGGCCGGCGCCGGCCGGCGGGCCGTGCCGCACCACGCCGACGATGCCGCGATCGCAGCGGTCTATCCGGCGGTCGCCCGCCAGGTGAGTCGTAGCGGCGACGGACCGGTGGTGGTGGTCGACTCGTCGAAGCTGCCACCGTACGGTGCGTTGCTGCGTGACCTGCCCGGCATCGACCTGCGGGTGCTGCACCTGGTCCGGGACCCGCGCGGCACCGCCTTCTCTTGGCGCCGTCGGCGTGGACTGGACGGCGCGGCGGACCGCAAGCTGATGAGCCGCCCGCCGGTGTGGAAGGCGGCGCTGCTGTGGCGGGTGTGGAACGCCGCCACCGCGCGGTTTTTCGAAGCCGCCGGACCCGCCCGCTACCTGCGGATCCGCTACGAGGACGTGGTTGCCGACCCGGCCGGTCAGCTAGGCCGGATCGCGCTGTTCGCCGGGCTGGATCCGGCCGGGCTGCCGGTGGACGCCGACGGCCGGGTCACTCTGGCCCCCACCCATTCGGTGGCGGGCAACCCGGCGCGGCACCGTACCGGAGCGGTCCCGGTCAGCGACGACGCCGAATGGGTCCGGGCGCTGCCCGGCCGGTCGTTCGCGGTGGTCACCGCGGTGACGCTGCCGCTGCTGCGCCGCTTCGGCTACCCGGTACGGCGACCCGCAGCGCCCCCGGCCCCGGCCGGGACCCAGGGCGGGCCGGTCCAGGGCGGGCCGGCCGGGGTACCGGGCGGGCCGGTCCCCGCCACGACACCGAGCAAGGAAGGCTGACCCGATGCTGTCCGTCGTCGTGGGCACCGGACGGTGCGGATCGACCCTCGTCCAGGAGATCCTGGCCCGGCACCCGGCCGTCGGTTTCGTGTCCGGGCTGGACGACAAGCTGCCCCGGCTCAACCTGGCCGGTCGCCGCAACGGCCGGCTTTACCGCCGCTCGACGCCCCGGCCGGCCGGCATGACCTCGCTCGGGCACAGCCGTCGCCTGCTGGAACGCGGCCGGCTGCGGGTGGCGCCGTCCGAGGCGTACCGGCTGATCGACCGGCAGGTGATGGCCGGCTACTCCAGGCCGTGCCGGGACCTGCGGGCCGACGACCTCACCCCGTACGTGGGCCAGCGGCTGCGCGCCTTCTTCGACCGCCGGGTCGAGCGGCAGGGCTGCCAGGTGCTGCTGCAACACGTCACCGGCTGGCCCCGCACCGGTTGGCTGCATGCCGCGTACCCGGATCTGCGGGTGGTCAACGTGGTCCGCGACGGACGGGCGGTGGCCAACTCGTGGCTGCAGATGGGCTGGTGGGACGGCTGGCGTGGGCCGGACAACTGGTTCCTCGGCCCGCTGCCGGCCGACCTGCGGGCCGAGTGGGAAGAAGCCGACCGGTCGTTTCCGGTGCTGGCCGCGCTCGGCTGGAAGATGCTGATGGCCGCGTTCGCCGAGGCTCGGGCCAGCCACCCGGTCGGCCAATGGCTGGACATACGGTACGAGGATCTGCTGGTCGCACCGCGCGACGAAGTAGCCCGGATGCTGGACTTTCTCGGCCTCGACTGGTCGCCCGCGTTCGAGCGTGGCTTCCGCCGGTACGAGTTCCACAGCGGTCGCGGGGCGGCGTACCACCGGGAACTCAGCCCGGAGCAGTTGGCTGCGGTTGACCGGGTGCTGGAGAAGCCGCTCGCCGAGTGGGGTTACTGACCAGCCAGGCTCGTGACCCGCTGGCGTCGTACCCTGTCGCCGTACCTCGGCTGCCTCTATCGCGGCGGCCCGCAACCGGCCTAGAGTGGTGCGGGCAGGCCCGTACCTCGGGCCGGTGTCCGGGCGGGAGGCGCAACCCGCCCGGTCGGGAAGCGTCGCGCCGGTACGGTGACCGTGCCGGGTGCCGTCGTGACCAGCCGGCCGGTGTCCGCTGCCCGCCCCACCGGTCGGTGTACCACGACCGGGTAGTTCAACGCCGGTAGCTCATCGGGCCGTCACCTCGCACCGGTCCAACCACGCGCCGCACCTGCGGCGCGGGATGGGATCCCAGTGACGACAACGGGAGAAGGACCATGGCGCGACCCATCACGCTCTTCACCGGCCAGTGGGCCGACCTGCCGTTCGAGGAAGTGTGTCGGCTGACCTCGGAGTGGGGCTACGACGGCCTGGAGATCGCCTGCTGGGGCGATCACTTCGAGGTGGACCGGGCGCTGGCCGAGGACGACTACGTCGAGCGCAAGCTGCAGACCTTGGCCAAGTACAACCTCAAGGTCTACGCGATCTCCAACCACCTGGTCGGCCAGGCGGTCTGCGACCATCCGATCGACGAGCGGCACCAGGGGATCCTGCCCGCCCGGATCTGGGGCGACGGTGAGCCCGAAGGCGTCCGTCAGCGCGCCGCCGAGGAGATCAAGGACACCGCCCGGGCCGCTGCGAAGCTCGGCGTCAACACCGTCATCGGCTTCACCGGCTCGTCGATCTGGCACACCCTGGCCATGTTCCCACCGGTGCCGCCGGAGATGATCGAACGCGGCTACCAGGACTTCGCCGACCGGTTCAACCCGATCCTCGACGTGTTCGACGAGGTCGGCGTCAGGTTCGCCCACGAGGTGCATCCAAGCGAGATCGCCTACGACTACTGGACGACCCGCCGCACCCTGGAGGCGATCGGCAACCGGCCGGCGTTCGGCCTCAACTGGGACCCGTCGCACTTCGTCTGGCAGGAACTGGACCCGGTCAACTTCATCCTCGAATTCGCCGACCGGATCTATCACGTCGACTGCAAGGACGCGAAGGTCCGTACCGGCGACGGTCGGCGTGGCCGGCTCGCCTCCCACCTGCCCTGGGCGGATCTGCGGCGGGGCTGGGACTTCGTCTCCACCGGGCACGGCGACGTGCCGTGGGAGGACTGTTTCCGGGCACTCAACGCAATCGGTTACGACGGACCGATCTCGGTCGAGTGGGAGGACGCCGGAATGGACCGGTTGGTCGGCGCCCCCGAGGCGTTGCGGTTCGTCCGTCAGCAGGCGTTCGACGCTCCGACGGCGGCGTTCGACGCGGCGTTCTCCAGCAGCCGGGACTGACCTGGCCGCCGCCGGACCAGCGGCGGCGAACACACCGGGACGACCGTGGGCCGGTCACCCCCCGTCAACGGGGGTGACCGGCCCACGCGTACGCCGCGTTCTCGACGGTGCGTGCCGGCGTCAGCTGGCGCTGCCGCCGGGCCCGGTGCCCTTGCCTGGCTTGTTCCCGGCCGTCGTCGCACCGGTGGACCCGGGCGAGGAGGCCGTGCCCATCCCGGCGTCGGCGAGACTGCTGTCGGGGGTGGTGAGGTGGTCGTGGCCGTTGAGGCGTTCGCCCAGCCGGGTGTGGCTGAGCCGCTCCCGGCCCTCCGCGTAGATCCGGTTGGCCTGAGCCTGCGCCACCCCGGCGGCCTCCTGCACCGTCGGGTGGTCCATCACCTTGCGTGCGTTGAGTACCAGCTCGTCGTACCTCTCTCGGCCAGCGCGGGCGCCCAGGACGAAACCCACGGCCACCCCGCCGATGAACCAAAGTTTTCCGCGCATGGCGGCTCCTTCCGTACCTGACCCGGTGTACCCGTCGGCCGTCGGTCCGGTTCGGTGCCGGCTGGCCGATGAGTGACCCGGTCGTGCCATCGTCATCTGTCCGGTGCTGTCTACCCATCCTGCTCCTTTCTCACGCGTCAGCACAGACAACTCGGTCTTTTGTCCGTTTCGATAGGCTTCTTGTCGGAGCTCGACCGGCCGGGCCGTGCCGTGGACCCGGTCGGTTCGAGACGGTGGACCCGGTCGGTCCGGGTGGCGAACCCGGTCGCCCATCCGGCGGTGGCGTCCTGTACTCTTGTCCCGTCGCCAGGCGGCCGGAGAGATCCGCTGCCGGCTACGCAGCAGTCCCCCGTAGCTCAATTGGCAGAGCAGCCGGCTGTTAACCGGCAGGTTTTTGGTTCGAGTCCAAACGGGGGAGCTTCCACGGATGGCCGTCGCGGCGGAGGTCGTCATCGTCGGTGCCGGGCTCGCTGGGCTTGCGGCAGCCTGATCGATCTGGACCGCCTCGACCTGCGCTTCTTCACTCCTGCTGAGCTGGTCCGGCGAGCCGATGACACAGTACGGCTGGCGCACCCGTTGTGGATGCCGTTCGCCGCACCGGCGACGCTGCTCGCCGGCGTCGGCACCCTGCCGGACCGACTTCGACTCGGTCGGCTGCTGATGCGGTACGCCCTGACCAGTCCCGCCCGGAGTGCTCGCCGACCCCGACCTGGAAACGTCGAATCATGTCGTCGCGATGATTCTGCGATCCTTCGCCCAGGGTCGGATCGGGGTGCCGGCCGCCGGAATGGCCGCCCTGCCCCGTGCCGTCGCCGGCCCGTTGCCGCCCGACCGGCTCCGGCTGGCGACCGACGTGACGGCGATCGAGCCTGGCCTGGTGCGCACCCGGGACACCGACCTGCGCTGCCGGTGGATCATCGTGGCGACCGATCCACCGGCGGCCGCCCGTCGTGGTCAGTCAGGCGGCACCGGACTACGCCCGCCCGGTCGGCACCTGATCGCCACCTCCGTTGTCGGCCGAGAGACACCGCCAGAGACGGTCGTCCGGGCCGAGTTGGCACGGCTGTACCAGACCTCGACCACCGGTTGGTGTCACCTGCGGACGGTGGCGGTCGTCGGCGCGCTGCCGGCGGCGGTGCCGCCGCGTGGCACGGTGCGCGCACCGGCGCAGGTCAGCAGCGGCATCTTCGTCGCCGGCGACCATCGCGACAGCCTGTCTATCCAGGGTGCACTCGCCAGCGGCTGGCGGGTCGCGGGCGCGGTGCTGCGTCGTCGGTCCTGACCAGAGGCCGGCGCCGGTTCCGGACCAGACGATGGCTGCCGGTTCCTGACCAGAGGCCGGCGCCGGCACCGGGCTGTCGCTACGGTGCCGGCGCCGACCTTCGGGCCCTGGGTCACATCAGGGGTCAGCGGGGGTCAGACCCGGCTGGACGGCGCCGCCCGCTCGGCGGTCGCCCTTGCCGCCGGGACCCGCCGGGCGACGATGAAGCCGAAGACAGCGGCGGTGAAGAACATGACGAATCCGTACGTCACCGAGGGCATCGCCATCTCCGTGTTGCCGAGCAGCGTCGGGGTCATCGCGATGGTGATCGACAGGCTGGCGTTGTGCAGGCCGATCTCGAAGGCGGAGGCGATCGACTCGCGTTCACCGACCCGGAACAGCCGGGGGCCGAAGTAGCCGATCGTCATGCTGAGCAGGTTGAACAGCACGACGGCGAGGATGATCTCGCCAAGGACGTCGAACACCTCTTCGCCGAGACCGGCGATCACGCTGGCGATCATCATCAGCAGCACGAGGACGGACAGCACCTTGACCGCGCGCTCCAACCGGATCGCGAGGCCGGTGAACCGCCGCCGGACCGCCATGCCGATGGAGATCGGGATCAGCACGAGGGCGAACACCTGAATCACCTTGTCGAACTGGAGCCCGATCGAGCTGTCCGACCCCATGAACCCGGCGACGGACAGGTTCACGATCACCGGCAGGGTGAACAGCGCCAGCACCGAGTTGACTGCGGTGAGCGAGATGTTCAGCGCCAGGTCACCTTTGAACAGGTGGCTGTAAAGGCTCGCCGTACTGCCGCCCGGTGAGGCGGCGAGCAGCATCATGCCGACCGCCAGTTCGGGGCGCAGACCGAGCACGAAGACCAGACCGAGGCAGAGCGCTGGCAGTACCAGCATCTGACTGACCAGGCAGACCACCATGGCCCGCGGGTATCGCAGGACCCGGCGGAAGTCCTCCATTGTCAGGGTGAGCCCGAGTCCGAGCATGATGATCGCCACGGCGATGGGAAATAGGAGAACCACCGTATCGTTGCTCATGGCAAGCCTGCCTTCCGATCGGAATGAAGTGCATGGATCTTTACATTGCCGACCGGTCGGCTGCTTCTTCCTGGTTGCTTGATCTATGGCGGCCGCCATCCTGATCGGCGGGGTTCCACCCATCCGCCGAGTCGGGCAGATTGCGGTGATTCACCAACTGTTGGCGGAGTATCCGCTGGCCGGATCAATCATGGCGATGCTTTGAACCATTGGCGATCACGGAACGTGCCCAGAGTATGGGGTCAATGGCCTACCGGGTCCGCCCGGCCAGCAGCACGCGACACGGCAACGGCAAGACCGCACAGATACCGGTCGCCCGAAGTCCGGTACCCCGTCGGGTGGTAAGCGAGGAGACGGTGGTACGCGGTGGCGGCCGGTACTTCCTCAGCCACGGCACCATCGACATGGGCGGACTCGCCGACGCGTTGGCGGTCAGCCGGGCGACGCTCTACCGGGTCACCGGCAGTCGGGACCGGCTGCTCGGTGAAGTCCTGTGGTGGCTCGGCAGCCGTCAACTGGCCGAAGCGCGTGGCGCACGTCGACGGACCGGGGTGGACGGCGTGATCGAGGTGACCATGCGCTACGCCGCCGCGGTGCGTCGGTCCGCGCCGTTCCGGCAGTTCCTCGCCGACGAACCCGAGACGGCGGCCCGGGTCCTGTTCGCCGAGCCGGGCTGGGTGCACCGGCGGTTCATCCGTGCCCAGGCGGACATCTTTGTCGACGTGCTCGACCCGGATCTGGCCATCCACGCCGCACCGGAGGCGCTGGCGTATCTCTACATCCGGATCGTCGAGTCCGCCATCTACGCGGAGTTGCTCGCCGGCCGGCAGCCGGACCTCGACCTGACCGAACAGGCGCTGCGGTCCCTGCTCTGCGGGGCGCGGTGAGCCCACGGTGAGCCCGGCCGGCGGTCTGCGCCGGCCGGGCTCACCGCGTGATCAGGACGCGCGGGCGCAGGTGTCCTGATATTCGGAAATCTCTCCGTCGGGTCGGGGCGGTGGGCAGAGAAACTGCTCGTAGCGGGTGTCGTCGTCGACGAATCGCTTCAGCCACGCCAGGCTGAACGACGAGATGGTAGCGTTCGGAATGTTCGGTGCGAAATGGCTGGCGTTGTTGAGCTCCAGATATGCCTTGTCCAAATCGGAGGGAAGGCTGTCGAAGAATGGCTCGGAATGAGATCGTACCGAGGCGATCGTGTCTCGTTCGGCGCCGATCACCATCGTTGGGACCTGCACCCGCGACCAGTTCTTGTTGAGATTCCACGGGGTGAGCGGAATCGCCGCCCGCAATGTCGGGCGCGACTCGGCCGCCTCGAGCGCACCGCCACCGCCCATCGAGTGACCCATCACCGCGAGCCGGTCCGGGTCCACCCGGTCCCGAATCGGGCTGCGCTCCACCAGGAAGTCCAGCGCGGCGAGAAGTTGCCGGCCGCGGCTCGCCGGCTGGTCGGAGCGGGTAATGGTGTCGATATTGAATACAATGAACCCCTGTGATGCCAGCCGGGGTCCCAACCAGGCCATGCTCGACCGGGACGCGGTGAAGCCGGGGGCGACCGCCACTCCACCGAAGGTGCCTTCGCCGCCACTGGTCGGGAAGTAGATCGTGCCGCCGCCGAACCCGCTGGCATCGCGCGACGACACCGTCACCTGGGACGTCGCGAACGGGCCCCGGGCGGCGGCGAGACTGGACGCGCTCGGGGCTGGACCCCGCTCGAACGGGTTCTCGGCGGCGCTCGCGTTCGGGATCAACGTGAGCCCGGCGACCGCCAGTAGCGCGGCCGTCGCTGCGGCGAGCACACCCCGGATTCGACGCCGGCTGCGATCCGGCCGCGCGGACCGGTGCGCGGTCCGGTGCGCGGTCCGGTGCGTGGAGCGCCGGGCGGGCGGATGTGCGCAATCACGGCTGAGCGGAGCTGCGGAATGCCGGGCTGCCGGCGCCGGGTCTTCGGACTCAGGAAACGACGGATGCATCTGTCCTCCCACTGGCGTACGGGAGTCACCGCGCGGTCACCGGGGCGCCGTCCGGTACGCGTCGCCGGACCGAGGGGTGGTCGCGACGACCGTCGGTGACGATGGATACCTGCGGGCGTCCCCGCCGGGCAATCCGGACGCTATCCCGATCAAACGCCGCTGACCAGGTAGGACAGGGATCCTGAGACCGCCGTCGCAGCCCTGTCCGACCTCGGACACCGGGCCGGCGAGCCGGTGCGTCGGCGCACCGGCTGGGCCACGCCTGTCACTGCGGTCGACCGGCATGGGCGAGGGCGGACGGGGTCAGCCGACCGACGATGGCCGGGGCCTCCCGGATGAGGGTGTCGTCGTCCACGGCCTCGACCATGAACCGGGCGTAGTCGATGCGCCGGGTCAGGTTGCTGGCCAGCACCGGGTCACCCACGTGCCGGCTCCACACCGGCAGGCCCTGGCTGTCGCCCTCCTCGAGGTCACTGCCGCGTACGACGGTCCAGTCGGTGCCGCTGGCGAAGACCCGTTGGCAGGCCTGCACCTGGTCGTCGACGTCCACCACCCGCAGCAGCTTTGCCAGCCAGCCGAAGACCGTCGTGTAGAGCTTGAACCCCCGGGGGTAGACGTCCCGGCCGTCGCGGGTGATGTGCCAACCGCAGGAGAAGATCAGCCGGGCACCGGGCTCGGCGTAGTCGAGCACCGCCTGGGCGGTGCCCGAAGCGTAGCTCTGCACCCCCCACGGCACCAGCACGGTGAGCACGGCGTCGCAGCCGCGTACCGCCTGGGCGATGACCGTACGGGAGTTGGTCGGACCGGGGACCACGGTGATTCGCCCGTCGAATTCGGACAGTTTGGGCACGCTCTTCTCGCGGCACACGGCGACGACCTCGTACCCGCGCTCCAGCGCCTGCCGCACCATGTACCGCCCGAGCTTCCCGGACGCGCCGACGACGCAGATCCGCCGGCCCGCACCTGGCTGGCCGACTCCGTCGGTGCCGATCGGTTCCATGGTCCCACTCCTGTCTCTCGAATTCCCCGCACCACGATTGGCTTACGCTGTAAGGTACAGCCTTGCGGTGTAAGGTTGTCAAGCGGTCCGAGCGGATGACGGCAGGAGGATCACGTGGTCACAGAGCCAGCCGGTACGCCCGGGAACCGGCGCACCGCGCTCACCAGGGACCTGGTGCTGCGCGAAGCGGTCGCGCTGGCCGACGAGGCCGGTTCGGGGGTGCCGAGCATGCGCCGGCTCGCGCAGCGGCTCGGCGTCGAGGCGATGTCGCTCTACCACCACTTCCGCAACAAGGACCTGATCCTCGACGGAATGGTCGATGTCGTGTTCGGTGAGATCGACCTACCGGCGGACGGGGTCGACTGGTGTGCCGCGATGCGGGACCGGGCGGCTTCGATGCGGGCGGCGCTGATCCGGCACCCGTGGGCCATCGGTCTGATGGACTCCCGGACCAACCCCGGCCCGGCGACCCTGCGCCACCACGACGCGGTGCTGGGCTGTCTGCGTGCAGGTGGATTCTCCGTCGCCGGCGCGGCGCACGCGCTCTCCATGCTGGACAGCTATGTCTACGGGTTCACCCTGCAGGAACTCAGCCTGCCGTTCACCTCGTCCGCCGAGGTCACCCAGGTGGCGGGCGCGATCCTGGAGCAACTGCCCCGTGACGAGTTGCCGCATCTCGCCGAGATGATCGTTCATCGGGCGCTGGCACCCGGCTACTCCTATGCGGTCGAGTTCGACGTCGGACTCGACCTGATCCTCGACGGTCTGCAGCGGAGCCGGGAAAGCTGGCGGTGACCCGTAGGCGGGTCACTGTCGGCACCCCTCACTTCTTGACCAGGCTCTTGTCGAGCATCGTGGTTGCGGCGGCGAGGATCGCCTCGTCGGCCTGGCGCGGCTGGAACCCCAGCACGCGGCGGGCCTTGTCGTTGGAGACCTTCTTGGCGTAGCCGAGGTTGGCCTTTAGCAGGACGCCGACCTGCTTCATCATGATCGCCGGGCCGTCGGAGAGCAGGAACCGCTGGCCGGCGGCACCGGGCGTGGTCATGGCCAGCACGTGGGCGGCGGCGACGGTCACGCACGTCGACGAACGGGATGTACAGCTTCGGGTAACCCGGCATGCTGCCGTCCAGGCTGCGCTGCACGATGCCCTGCTCGGCTCGGCGGCCGTCACACTGGTGCCGAATCCCGCCGCCCCGACGGAGCCACCCATAGCTCGGCGAACAAGGATCGGCGCCCCGAGCGCCTCTGTCCTCCTCCCCGGTCTCCGGCCGCCGTCCGGTTCATCGCCGTGGTGCTGTCGCTGGGCGCGCAGTCCCCTGTGGACGCAGATGACCCACGACGTCAACCGGCAACACCTGAGAATTGGATCCGGTTCGCGAAACGCTGCACCTGGTGGGGCGGGCGGGGCTCGAACCCGCGACCGAGGGATTATGAGTCCCCTGCTCTGACCGGCTGAGCTACCGCCCCGGCGAAGGAATCTTATCCGGTCGGTGTGCGTGGTGACGGACCAGTGGCACCAAGGCGAATTTTCCTACTTCACCGTGAAATGTGATGGTCAAGCGTTCGGTAGCCGACTGGCGCCTATGGGTGATACTCGTTACATCGGCCGTCAGACCGGACGGTGGGGAGGCTTCCCTGGACCAGGACCGGAACAGAACGACGATCACCCTGCTCCGCATCACTTTCGTGCTGCTGGCGGGGGTGTCGGCGATCCTGGGATTCGTCGGTTACGCCGAGCTGCTCGTGGGCGAGCGCGGCGGCACGACCACGCCGGTCGACGTTCTCTACTACACGTTGCAGCTCTTCGTCCTCGATGCAGATCAGCTCGCGGACCGAGCCGACCTGCCCTGGCAGTTGCAGGTCGCCCGGTTCACCGCGCCAGCGGCGACCGTGTTCGCTCTCGTCGAGACCGCCCGGGTACTGCTGACCGGTGAACTGCACCGGTTGCGTGCCCGGCGGGCCAGCGGGCACGTCGTGGTGTGCGGTGACTCGGCCATGGCCCGCAACCTCGCGGCCCGGTTGCACGCCGCCGGCAGGAAGGTGGTCGTGGTGGGCCTGCCGTCGGGCACGCCGGTCCCGTCCCGTCGTCGGTGGTACACCGTACCCGGGGACCCCACCGCCGCCGAGGTGCTGCGGGCGGCCGGCGTAGGACGCGCCGCGCTGGTGTACGCCTGCACCGAGGACAGCACGGACAACATCCTCGCCGCCACCACCGCCGGCATGCTGCGCGACGAACACAACGGCGGCATGCGGGTCTACGCCCAACTCCACGATCCGGAACTCTGCCTGGCGATGCAGGCCCGCCGGTTGAGCCATTCGGCCGGCGTCGATCTGCGGCTCGACTTCTTCAACGTCGACGAGCTCGCCGCCCGCTGGTTGTTCCGGCAGGACCCGTTGCCGACCGTACGGTTGAGTCGGCTGCTGGTGATCGGGATGTCGTCGTTCGGCCGCGCGGTGCTGGTCGAAGCGGCCCGGCACTGGCGGATCCACCAGCCGGACACCGCCGGCCGGCTCCGTGTCGATCTCATTGCCGCGAACGCCCGGTCGGTGGTCGACGATCTGGTGCACCGGTACCCGTTCCTCGGCGGCGTCTGCGACGTCGTGTGCTACGAGCGCGAGCCGGACGCGTTGCTGCCCGGCCCGGCCTTCCGCGTCCCGCACGACCGGGTCCTGCTCTGCCTCGACGACGAGGAGCAGGCGTTGAAGATCGCGTTGACCACACCGTCGTTGTGGCGGGGCGGGCCGGGATCGGTCACCGTACCGGTCACCCGGCTCGCCGGCCTGGCCGGCGCGTTCGCCGACGGCGACGGCCGCTCGGGCCTGCTCGACGCGATTTCCGGCACGGTGCGCTGCTACCCGACGGTCGACGCGGCCAGCGACCCCGATCGGATCGGCGACGACCTGGTCGAGCGGCTCGGCCGGTCGATCCACGACCGGTACCTGCTGGCGTCGCGGGTCGGGGCGGTCGGGTCGGTCGCCGATCCGGCGTTGCTGCCCTGGGCCTCGCTACCGGAGGATCTGCGTCGGACGAACCGTGCCCAGGCCGCCGACATCGGTCGGAAGTTGCGGGTCCTCGGGCTGGCGTTGGCGCCACGGACCCGGACGAACGTGGCAGTGCGGTTGACCCGGGAGCAGATCGAACGGCTCGCCGTGCTGGAACACCAACGGTGGTCCCGGGAGCGCAGGTCGACCGGCTGGGTGCACGGCCTGCAGCGGGACCGAGCCGCCCGTACCCATCCGGACCTGCGTCCCTGGCGTGAGCTTCCGGAGCAGGTCAAGGAGAAGAACCGCGACGAGATGCGGCAGATCCCCGGTGTGCTGGCCGATGTCGGGCTGGAGATCGTGCGGGTCGGTACCGGCGCCTCGGAGCCGGTCACGCGGTGGTCGGCGACCCGGGAGCATCGGCGGTGAGGGGCGGTACGGCGACCAGGTCTGCCGACACCTCCGGTGCCGCCGGCGGCACCGGACCCGGCGCCGCGTCGGGGCATCGTGAACTGCGGATCGGAGTCTCCGGTCACATCGGGCTGGCCGCCGGGTCCGACCGGCTGGTCCGGCTGGCGCTGCGAGCGGCGTTGCGTGAGGTCCACCGACAGGCCGGCCGCCGACCGATCCACGGGCTGACCTGCCTCGCGGAAGGCGCCGACCAGTTGTTCGCCGAGGAGATCGTCGCTGTCGGCGCGACCTTTGATGTGGTGTTGCCCGCGCCGGACTACCGGTCCAGGTGCATCCGACCGGTGCGACGGCCGGCGTTCGACGATCTGCTCGCCCTCGCGCGATCGGTCTCGTACGCCGGAACGGTTTCCGGTAGTCGGACCTATGCCGAGGCGGGTCGGCTCGTTCTCGACCGCTGCGATCTTCTTTTCGCGGTTTGGGACGGCACCGAGGGCGGCGTCGGTGGCACCGCCGAGATGGTCGCGGAGGCCAACCGGCGGGGAATCACGGTGCGGGTGATCTGGCCGCCGGGCGCGGCCCGGCGGTAGACCGCCGCGTACGTCGATCCGGCGGTAGACCGCGTTGGTCGATCAGCCTGCTGCTGTCCGGGGGCGGGCCCGACGGGGCAGGGACGAGGTTGCCGAGCGCTGGAATCAGCCACTCGCCAGTACCGGCCGCCGGGTGCTGACTGTCGACTGTGACTTCGACTCGCCCGGCCTGCACCCGTACTTCCGGCCGTTCCTGGCCGACGCATGAGCTGCGTCGGTCGCCGGGAGTGATTGACGCCATGGCGCACTACCGCCAGGAGGTCGACCAGTACGGGCCGCTGTCAGCGGCCAGACTGGCCCGGGTCGCCAGGGTCCAGCAGCACGCAATTCCGTTGGAGCGCTACGAATTTTTCAACGGCGGGTCGATCGACTTCATCCCCTGCGGACAGCAGGACCCGGTGTGCGGCGTGAGGTGCGAGACGAATTGGGGGACCGAGCGGTCCTGGCGAAACGGACCGCTCGGCTACTTGTAACGGAGTCGGTTCAGGCCGACGAACGCGGCCGGTGCCAGGCTCAGCTCTTCAGGAACGTGAGCAGATCCTGGTTGACCTGGTCCTGGTGGGTCGCGGTGATACCGTGCGGGGCGCCCGGATAGTAGACCTCCTGGGCGCCGGACACCAGTTGGGCGGTCTTCATCGAAGCGTTCCCGATCGGCACGATCTGGTCGTCGTCGCCCTGCATGACCAGGGTGGGGACGTCGAAGGCGGCGAGGTCGTCACGGAAGTCGGTCTCCGAGAACGCCGCCACACTCTGGTACGCGTTCCACAGCCCGGCCTGCATGCTCCACGACCAGAACTGGTGCAGGATGCCGTCGGAAACCTCGGCACCTGGCCGGTTCACGCCGTAGAACTTGATCGCCAGATCCTGGTAGAACTGCGCCCGGTCGTGGGCCAGGCTGGCCCGCATCTCGTCGAACACGGCCAGCGGCAGCCCGTCCGGGTTGTCCGGCGTCTGCACCATGATCGGCGGTACGGCAGAGATGAGCACCGCCTTCGCCACCCGACCGGTGCCGTACCGGCCGATGTACCGGGCGACCTCACCGCCACCGGTGGAGTGCCCGATCAGCGTGGCGTCGGTCAGGCCGAACGCCTCGATCACCGCGGCGAGGTCGTCGGCGTAGCCGTTCATGTCGTTGCCCTCGGGCGACTGGCTGGACCGGCCGTGCCCACGCCGGTCGTGCGCGATGACCCGGAACCCCTGCTGGGCGAGGAACAGCAGTTGGCCGTCCCATGCGTCGGCGTTCAGCGGCCAGCCGTGTGAGAACACGATGGCGGGGCCGGAACCCCAGTCCTTGTAGTAGAGCTGGGTGCCGTCCTGCGTGGTGAGGTACCCCATGGCGTCACTCCTGACTCTCGGTGCGCTCCTGGTTCTGCCCCTTGGTCGGCCGGCTGGGCCGCGCTGCCGGGCCGGCCCGGGCTGAGCATCCGTCAGGGTGAAGAGTCTCCGCGGACGTGGGAAGATAACCGGTGTGAACCGGCGGGAACGGGGAACCGGCAGACCTTCAGCCATGACTTTGACACTGTCTGCTCCCGGCCGGATCGGACCGGGCTTGCGACCGGGCGCTGGGCCCGGACGCCCGCGTACGGGGTTCGTCGGTCAGTGCACCAGGGCGTCGGGCTGGATGTCCGCCGGGGTGCCCTCCCGCTCGTACGCGGTCAGGCTGCCGACGGTGGTGGTGGCGATGTTGTGCAGCGCCTCCTCGGTGAAGAACGCCTGATGGCCGGTGATCAGCACGTTGGGAAAGGTAACCAGCCGGGAGAACAGGTCGTCGCGCAGCATCTGGTCGGACAGGTCCTCGAAGAACAGATCGGCCTCCTCCTCGTACACGTCCAACCCCAGGTAGCCGATCTTGCCGCTCTTCAGCCCTCGGATGACGGCGGCGGTGTCGACCAGCGCGCCCCGGCTGGTGTTGATCAACATCACGCCGTCGCGCATCTGCGCGATCCGTTCCTCGTCGATCAGGTGATGGGTGTCGGGGGTGAGCGGACAGTGCAGGGTGACGATGTCCGACTCGGCAAGCAGCGTCGGCAGCGGGACGTAACTGGCGCCGGCGGCGACGGCCTCGTCCGACGGGTACGGGTCGGCGGCGAGTACCCGGCAGCCGAACCCGGCCATGATTCGAATGAACCGGACGCCGATCTTGCCGGTGCCGACGACGCCGACGGTCCGGCCGTGCAGGTCGAAGCCGAGCAGCCCGCTGAGAGCGAAGTTGTGCTCCCGGACCCGGTTGTAGGCGCGATGGATCTTGCGGTTGAGCGCCAGGATCAGTCCGGCACAGTGCTCCGCGACCGCGTGCGGCGAGTAGCCCGGCACCCGGGTGACGGTCAGCCCGAGCCGGCGCGCGGTGGCCAGATCGACATGGTTGAACCCGGCCGAGCGCAGCGCGACCAGCCGGACCCCGCCGCCGGCCAGCGTCTCCAGCACCGGTGCGCTGAGGTCGTCGTTGACGAACGCGCAGACCGCGTCGCAACCGGCGGCCAACGGTGCGGTCTCCGCCGACAACCTCGGCTCCAGGAACACCAGGTCGTGACCGGCCTCGGCGTTCGCGGCGGCCAGGAACCGCTTGTCGTACGGCTTGGTGCTGAACACCGCCACCCGCATGGGACCTCCTCCGGCGCGACCGTAGCTTCCGTTGGTCCAGGGTACGGTGAGGCGGGTCGGCGAGAGGAGAACGGGCTGATGGCCGCTGTGGTCACCAACTGGGCGCGTAACGTAACCTTCGCCGCGCGTCACGTCCACCGCCCGACCACCGTCGACGAACTGCGACAGGTCGTGGGCGGATCGGCCCGGCTGCGGGTGCTCGGCACCGGGCACTCGTTCAACCGGATCGCCGACACTGACGGAGACCTCGTCTCGCTCGCCGGCCTGCCCGCCGAGGTGACGGTCGACTCCGAGACGTTGACGGTCACCGCCGGCGGCGGTGTCCGCTACGGCGAGCTTGCCGAACACCTGCACGCACACGGGTACGCGCTGCACAACCTGGCCTCGCTGCCGCACATCTCGGTCGCCGGTGCCTGCGCGACCGCTACCCATGGCTCCGGGCGCGGCAACGGCAACCTCGCCACCGCCGTACGGGCGGTGGAGTTGGTGACCGCCGACGGAGACCTGGTCCGGCTGGACCGGTCCCATCCCGATTTCGCCGGCGCGGTGGTCGGTCTCGGCGGGCTCGGCGTGGTCACCAGCGTTACCCTGACGATCGAGCCGACCTTCGATGTGGCGCAGTACGTCTATCACGGGCTGTCCCGCGACGCGCTCGTCGCCGGATGGGACCGACTCCAGGCCAGCGGCTACAGCGTCAGCATGTTCACCGACTGGACCGGGACCGGGATCGACCAGGTGTGGGTGAAACGGCGCACCGACCACGACCATCCGCCGGTCGATGCCGACGGGTTGGGGCTCGCCGCCGCCGACGGCCCCCGCCACCCGGTGCCCGGAATGCCGGTGGAGAACTGCACCAGCCAGCTGGGGGTGGCCGGTCCGTGGCACACCAGGTTGCCGCACTTCCGGCTCGACTTCACCCCGAGCAGCGGTGCCGAACTACAGTCGGAATACCTGGTAGCGGCCGGCGACGTGGTAGACGCCCTCGACGCGGTGGCCCGGATTCGCGACCGGGTCGCGCCCGTGCTGCAGGTCTGCGAGATCCGTACCGTCGCCGCCGACGAACTGTGGCTGAGCATGAACCATTCGCGGGACAGCGTCGCGATCCACTTCACCTGGGTCGCGGATGCTACGGCGGTGACGCCGGTGATCGCTGCGGTCGAGCAGGCGCTGGCGCCGTACGCCCCCCGACCGCACTGGGGCAAGCTGTTCGGCATCGGCCGGGACGAACTTGCCGGCAGGTATTCGCGGTGGGACGACTTCGCCGACCTGCTGGTCCGCTACGACCCGGCCGGGGTGTTCCACAACGACTTCCTGGACCGGTACTTTCCCCGCTGACCCGCTGACCCGCTGACCCGCTGACCCGCGACGGTCGCGGCTCAGGCCCGGCGGTCGATGCGGGCCTTGACCCCGCCGGTCTCGGCGAGCATGTGCAGCAGCGCCGAGCCGTCGATCAGCTCCAACGGCTTTCCGGAAGCGAAGTCGAAGGCCGCCGAGGTGTAGCCGGCGGTGGTCACCAGGATGCCGTTCGAGGCGTTCTCCGCCTGGACGACGCCGAAGAGGTCACGGACCGCCGACACGTCCATGGTGCCGCCGCCGCGCCGGGCCAGCACGACGACCGTGCCGCCGAACAACGGGCGGGGATCGTGCGCCATGCACTCCACCGTGCCGTCGGCCGTCGTGCGCACCTGGCGCATCTGCAGCCCGAGCTTGGTGAACAGGTCGGCGATCAGCTGCTCGAACTGGTCAGCCGGTATGGTCAGCAGGTCCGGTCGCTGGTCCAGGTCGGCGAGGACGTCGATCTCGTCGGCGAACCGCTTGTCGACCTGGTCGAAATCGACGACGGCGGGCACCGACGCCAGATCCACCGGATGGGCGGAGATCCGTGCGCCGAGCCGGCGCAGGCAGGCGGCCGGGTCGACGTTGGCCAGGTTGATCGCGACGAACTCGTCCCGGGTGGTACGCAGACTGACCAGGCAGGGCCGGGCCGGTCGGCCGGTGGCCGGGTCGATCCGTTCGACGATGCCGTTGATACAGACGGTCTCCAGCAGCCTGGTACGGTCCGCCTCGTACAACTCGTGCACCGTACGCAGGGTGATCTGGGTGATGAGGTCGGCGTACCGATCGGCGATTTCGGTCGCCGACCGGCCGACCGCCGTCACCTCGTCGTCGGCCGGCTGGTAACGGTACTCCCGGATCCGGGGGACGACCTCCACCGCCGGCAGGTGGTACTCGACCACCAACTGACGGGACTCGGGCAGGTAGGCCAGCCGGTAACGCTGCGGAAAATCGTCCGGGTAGACGGAATTTCCGAGCACCAGCCCGAAGTACTCGACGACGGCCTTCGGGTCGGCGGCGGCGAAGACGGCGGAGAACCGGTCGATCGCCGCGTTGTGCGCGGCGATCTTGGCGGCCAGCTTCTCACACTGCTGACGGTACTTCTCCTCGGCTGCGGCCAGCCGGCGGCGCCGCTGCGCCTCCGCCGCCTCGTGTGTCGCGGTGGCCTGCTCGAACACCTGTCGCGCCTCGGCGACCTGCTGCTGGTGGCGGACCTCGCCGCCGAACATCCGGCCCAGACCGGCCGGCTCCGGCGGGGCGAAATCGGACCACTGCGGTGCGGCCAGCGGTACGGCGAGGTCACCCGGATCGAACGGCGGCGGGGTGCTGCTGCGCTTGAGTCGTTCGAGGTCGATGTGGTCGTCGACGGCCAGGGTGTCGGCGAGTAGCTCCTCCAGCTCGGCTACCCGCGACCGCAGGTTCGCGTTGGCCGCCGCGACCTTCGCCGCACGGGCCTCGGTGTAGAGACGCTTGCGTTGGCGTTCGTCCTCGGCGGCGGCCTGCTCGGCGGCCTGCCGGGCGTTCTCCGCCTCCCAGACCATCTGCTGATGCTGACGGTACGCGAAGGCCTGGGCCCGGTGCTGGGCGTGCACCTGCTGGGCGTGTGCCCGCTGCGCCTCCTGCATGCTGCTCATCTGTCAGCCCCGATCGTCGCCGGTCCACTCCCGCCCCAACCGTCCGCGCCACCCGGCCCGGACGGATCACCGGTCGCACGTCTGCACGTTGGACGTGCGTCAATCTTGTCCGACCGTCACGGTAGCGTCCAGTGTCCAGCTTCCGGCGGCGACGTTCGCAGCCGGCCTTGGGACGGCACCCTCTGGTGGGCGGTGCGGTACGACGAGTTTGCCTATCCTGGTGCGTACCCCCGCAGAGCGGGCCGGGGGCGGGGGAGGACAGACGGATGGTGATGGACGGCCGGGTGTCGCACGGCGGCGATCCGTACCTCTGGTTGGAGGAGGTGCTCGGTGACGCTGCCCTGGACTGGGTCCGCGACCGCAACGCGGAGACCACCGCCGGCTGGACCGCCGAGCCGGGGTTCACCCAGCTGCGGGACCAGATCAAGCAGGTGCTCGACTCCGCCGACAAGATCCCCGACCCGACCTGGCGGGGGGACCACCTCTACAACTTCTGGCAGGACGCCGGACATCCCCGCGGGGTGTGGCGGCGGGCCACCCTCGACGAGTTCCGTCGGCCGCAGCCGAGCTGGGAGATCCTGCTCGACCTCGACGAACTCGCCCGGGTCGAAGGGGAGAACTGGGTCTGGAAGGGTGCCCACGTGCTGCGGCCCGGGTACGACCGGTGCCTGGTCGTGCTGTCCCGGGGCGGATCGGACGCCGCGGTGGTCCGCGAGTTCGACCTGACCACCCGCGACTTCGTGCCGGACGGCTTCATCGTCGCGGAGGCGAAGAGCACCGTCTGCTGGATCGACCGCGACCACATCTACGTGGGCACCGACTTCGGGCCCGGCACCGTCACCAACTCCGGCTACCCGCGGACCATCCGGCGCTGGCAGCGCGGCACCGCGCTGGCCGACGCCCCGCTGGCGTTCGCCGGTGAGGTCGACGACGTCACCGTCTCCGTGGTGCACGACCCGACCGCCGGCTACGAGCGCGACCTGGCGGTACGGCGTACCGAGTTCTTCCGTAACCGGACCTACCTGCTGCGGCCCGACGGCGGTTGGGGTCTGGTCGACGTGCCCTCGGACGCCGAGATCGACCTGCACCGGCAGTGGCTGCTGATCGAGCTGCGCAGCGACTGGCTGGCCGGTGACGTCACCTACCCGGCCGGCGCGGTGCTGGTCACCCCGGTCGACGAGTTCCTGGCCGGCAAACGGGAGTTGACCACGATCTTCGAGCCGACCGAGCGCTCCGCCTACAGCTACCACGCCTGGACCCGCAACCATCTGCTGCTGGTCACCCTGACCGACGTCCGTAGCGAGATCACCGTACTGACCCCCGGCGACGACGGCTGGCGGCGTCGAACGCTGCCCGACGCCGGCGGATTCGACCACACCGACGTGGCCGACACCGAGCCGGACCGGGGTGACGAGTTCCTGCTGCACACCGCCGGGTTCATCCGGCCACCGACGCTGCTGCACGGTACCGTCGACGGCCCGACGCGGCCGGTCAAGACCGGTCCGGCCTTCTTCGACGCCGACCAGATGACCGTCCGGCAGTTCTTCGCCGTCTCCGCCGACGGCACCGAGGTGCCGTACTTCCTGGTCACACCGGGCGAGACCAGCCCGCCCGGACCGGCGGCCGGGCTTACCCTGATGACCGGGTACGGGGGTTTCGAGATCGCCTGGACCCCGACCTACAGCGGCGTCGTCGGTGCCGGCTGGCTGGCCCGGGGCGGCAGCTTCGTGGTCGCCAACATTCGGGGCGGCGGTGAGTACGGACCGCGCTGGCACACCGCCGCTCTGCGGGAGAACCGGCTCCGCGCGTACGAGGACTTCGCCGCCGTCGCCACCGACCTGGTCGCCCGTGGACTGTCCAGCCCGGACCGGCTCGGCGCCTACGGCGGCAGCAACGGCGGGCTGCTGATGGGCGTGATGTTGACCCGCTGCCCGGAGCTGTTCGGCGCGGTCGTCGGGCAGGTGCCGCTGCTGGACATGCGCCGGTATCACAAGCTGCTCGCTGGAGCCTCCTGGATGGCCGAGTACGGTGACCCCGACGATCCGGCGGACTGGGCGTTTCTGCGGGAGTACTCGCCGTACCAGAACATCCGACGGGGTATGGCGTACCCGCCGTCGCTCTTTCTCACCTCGACCCGCGACGACCGGGTCCATCCCGGTCATGCCCGCAAGATGGTCGCCCGGCTGCGCGAGTACGGCCACGACGTCACCTACCACGAGAACGTCGAGGGTGGGCATTCCGCAGCCGCGGACAACGCACAGCAGGCGTTCAAATGGGCACTGCTGCTGGAGTTCGTCCGGCGGACCCTGACCGGTGAGCGCCGGGCGGACGGTGACCGGGCGGCGTCAGACCCGGTCGGGGGACTGCTCGGTAACAGGTAGGAAGACGGTGACCACCGCCATGCAGGACGCCCAGACGACGAGCAGCACGGTCAACTGACCGCTGGTGATCCGGCAGGGACACAGCAGGTGCGCGGAGGTTTCGACCACTATGCCGGTGCCGATGATCGCGGCGAGGGCCGGCCACGGCTTCGTCCAGCCCCAGAGCAGGACCGCGCTCAGCGCGACGGCGAGCAGTCCGATCCCGATCGCCGGGAAGTTCGCTTCGGGAACGCCGTGCACGGTGACCTCGGCGCGGGGGGTCACCAGCCGCAGCGGCTCGAGCGTGAGTCCTTCCAACGGCCGGCGCCCCATCACCCGGTAATAGGGCAGGACCGGTATCCCCAGAAGCATTGAAGTATCGTCGTTTGTCGATAGTGTTCGCATCGGGTACCCAGCAGCGCCTGTCTGACAAGGCCGAACAACCCGTTCTATCGCCGCGCCGCCCATCAGTCGGCGCGTACCCCCTGACGATGAGGACACCGCACGATGAAGGCACTCCCGCTCCTGTCCCGGATGCTGCTGGCCACCGGGCTCGCCGCCGCCAGCCTCGCGATGCCGGCCACCACGGCGCAGGCCGCGCCGCCGTCCAGCACCGCCGACGAGATCGGCACCCTGGTGGTGAACGGCCGTCCGGCCACCGAGAACTACCCGTTCATGGTCTACACGTCCGGCTGCACCGGTTCGCTGATCAAGTCGAACTGGGTGGTCACCGCCCGGCACTGCCCGACCCCGATCTCGGTACGGGTGGGCAGCGTCAACCGGACCAGCGGCGGCACGGTGGTCCGGGTGATCCGCGCGGTCAACCACCCGCGGATCGACGTCAAGCTGATGCAGCTGGCCAGCTCGGTGAGCTACGCCCCGGCACCGATCCCGACCACCTCCGGTGCGGTCGGCACCGCCACCCGGATCATCGGCTGGGGCCAGACCTGCGCTCCCCGCGGCTGCGGCTCGGCCCCGACCATCGCCCACGAGTTGGACACTTCGATCGTGGCGGACAGCCGGTGTCTCGGCATCGATGCCGGCTATGAGATCTGCACCAACAACACCAACGGCAACGCCGGTGCCTGCTACGGCGACTCCGGTGGTCCGCAGGTCCGGAAGGTCTCCGGGCGGTGGTACCTGATCGGCGCCACCAGCCGCGCCGGCAACAACAACTCCACCTGCGCCACCGGTCCGTCGATCTACGGCGATCTGCCGTCGATCCGCTCCTGGATCAACACCCAGGTGGGTGGCTTGCCTGCCTGACCCGTGCCAGCCTGATTCCCTGCCCATCTCGTGCGCCGCACCGGTCAGCCGGTGCGGCGCACCCCTGCGATCGCCCGGCGGGTGGATTTTCTCACTTCGGGATCGGCTCGACCCGGCGCGAATCCACTGAGTTCCCAGGTGGTCGCTTGCGGTACGTGATCCGTCTTGTCAGTCGAACAAGGTGAATACGGCCCGTGCCCGCTGGGCGGCCCTGAGCTGCCGAAACAAGATTTTTGAGCCGATGTTGAACCCGGCCCATTGACCGAAAGTATGATGTCGGCGGGTTGAGGGACGCCCGCCAATTTTCCACTAACCGTGAGACTCCCCGGATACGGGATCGGGCTGCTTGACAGCCCAGAGAACCCACTTTTAGCGTGGCTTCTCGTAAACGTGGTGCGAACTCGTTCCGGCAATGGAAGTGGGCGTTTGAAGGCACCCGTTTGACCAGCTAGCAGAACACGGCTGCCCCACCGGACGACGCCTGTCAACCGCGCCGCCCTCGACGAGAAGGAGTAGGTAACCCCCCATGTACAGGTCGGCACAACGGCGCAGTTCGACCCCGCGTGGCCGAAACCAGCGCACTGTCAGTGGCCGCAACAAACGCATCATCGCTGTCCTCGGCACGGTCACGGTGTTCGCGGGCATCGTCGCGGTCACCCAGGTCTCCTCCGCCAACGACCAGCTGCGTACCGCCACCGAATGTGTCGCGCCGAGCCCCGGTTCCACGGCTGAAGGCGGCGTGACCACCACCGTGACCCGGGAGAACGGTCGCGAGGTGCGGCACCACTGGGGTGACGGACAGACCACGCTCGAGGAGTGCGAGAGCGGCACGACCGTCGTCGCGGCTCCGACCATCGAGTGCCCGTCCGTAGCGGACAAACTGCCGGAGGTTCCCGCTGCGGCGCGTACCGAGGTGGAGCGCAACCTCGGCCTGCTGGAGAAGCAGATCGAAGAGGCCAACAACCGGCTCGCCAACAGTGTCGGCGAGGGCGGGCCGAACTTCATCAACAACGCCATCCTCGGCCCGCTGGCCAGTAAGCGGGTCGCCACCCTGGACCGGATCGCGATCGCCATCGGCCGGGTCGCGCCGCGTCCGCGTGGGCTCGACGAGCTGGCCACCTGCGAGCTCGTCAACCGCCCCGGCAACAACGACGGTGGCGGGAACAACGACGGTGGCGGGAACAACGGCGGGGACAACGGCGGCAACGACGGCGGCAACGGGCTGGAGATCCTGGCCAACAGCTGTGACGACAGCAATCTGGACGACCACGACGGCTTCCAGGTCGGCAACCGCTGTGTCGACACGCAGTTCGGTGAGGTCGGCGCGGCCGCCAACAACCCGTCGCTGCTGATCACCGAGTTCCCGGACGAGGTCGGCGTGGAAGAGCCGTTCACCATCCGGGTCAGCACCCGTAACCTGGTCCGGGACCGCTTCCTCCCGGCGGCTCAGGGTGGCTACTACGTCGAGAGCTCGCTGCTCAACGAGCAGGGCCTGACCCGCGGTCACTTCCACACCGCGTGTCGGATGCTGGACTCGACCGAGGTCGCGCCCGACCCGGCTCCGGCTCCGGAGTTCTTCGTGGCGACCGAGGACGGCGGTGGCGGTCGCGAGCCGGACCAGGTCACCATCCAGGTCTCGGGCATGCCGCAGTCCGGTACCGCGCAGTGCTCGGTCTGGGCTGGTGACGGTTCGCACCGGCTGCCGATGTCGGAGCGGGCCAACCAGACCCCGGCCTTCGACTCGGTCCGGATCACCGTGAACTGACCAGTGCTCTAGCGCAACGATCACCACAGCTGCGGGCCCGGACTCGAACGAGTCCGGGCCCGCAGCCGTTCCGGTCGTACGACGGTTCTGGGCTGATCAACAGAACCGGCCGGTCAGGAGAGGATCGCCAGGTGGAAGCCGCGGTCGGCCAGCACTCCGGCGCTGGTGAAGGTCTGGATGAACACCCCGTTGGGGATGCCGGCCCGACCCACGACGGTGATCTCACCCGGGGCCGACGCGCCGACGCTGCCGGACAGGCCGATGCTGCCGACGTAGGCCGACCCGGTCAGGTTGTGGCTGAAGACCACCTGGTAGGTGCCGGTGGCGAGACGGGTCGCGGAGACCGCGCCGAAGCCACGAGCCAGGGTGCCGTTCGCGTTGACGACCGCGAAGAAGCTCTGGGCGGTCGGCGGCATTCCGGATGTGGTGGCGGGGACCAGCGCGATACTGGCCTGCTCCCGTTCCGTCTTGGACACCGGCGGCTGTTCGGTGATGCCGGCGTCGCGTTCCGCGCTGAATGACTCGGACATGGTGAAACTCCTCGCAGATTGGCATTCCGCGGCGTGGACGCGAGATGCCGAAAAGGGATGGAACCGGTGCCGTCCGCTGGGCCCGAGCAGAACGGCAAGTGACTTGAAGTTTATGTTTGACAGCGGAGAGTAACTAGAGCCCGGTGATGTCCAATCGAGGACAGGGTGGCGGCTCCGGTCAGCCGGACTGCCCGGGCCCTGCGGCGAGCCGCCGGTCGAGCAGGGTGGCGAGCGGGATGGACTCGCCGTCGCGACCGCCGGCACCGATCACCAGCCGTGGCTCCATGGGGGCGACGCGTACGCCGGTCAACCTGGACCGCAGGCCGGCTGGGACGGTCAACAGGTAAAGGTTTCCGTCCGTACCGACGGCCAGGGTGCGGTCCGATTTCAGGTACCAGCCGTGCAGCCCGGTCCGGTACCGGCCCCGGCCGTGGTGTGGCTGGGCGGACAGGTGCTGCGCGGCGATTCCGTGACGCCGGGCGGTCGCGACGAAATCGGCGAGCAGATCCGCGGCCTGCTGGGCCTCGTTGGCCCGACGGCGCTGCTGGTCGGCCGCATGGGCGGCGATTGCCTGCCGGCGCTGCCGCGCCCAGTCCTGCTGGTCCCGTTGCCCCACCCGACCAGCCTACTGTCGACGCCGCCGTCCGGTGCGCTCGTACCGTCGCCGATCGGTCGGCGGACGGGCCGGTGGTGGGGGTTTTCTTTGTTTGCCAACCAAACTATTGACACCTCGTCGCGGTGTGTGTGAACGTCTGGACATCGGCCGGTTGCGGGAGTCGGCAAGCCGGAAGTGGGGCCTGGGCACCCCCGGCAAACCCGACGCAGGATTCGTCTGCCTGTGCAGAGAGGAAGCCCGTTACATGCGCAGAACCCTTGCCGGCACACTCGCGGCGGTGGTGCTCGCCGGCGTCGCGGCCGTCGCCACCCAGGTGATGGTCGATGGAGCCGCCTCGCCCGCCCGCGCCGTCGCCGCTGACCCGTACTCCTGGCGCAACGTCCGGATCGACGGCGGCGGCTTCGTGCCGGGCATCGTCTTCAACGAGACCGAACCTGACCTCATCTACGCCCGGACCGACATCGGCGGGGCCTACCGATGGAACCAGGCCGACCAGTCGTGGACCCCGCTGCTGGACTGGGTGGGCTGGGATCGTTGGGGCTGGAACGGTGTGCTCAGCCTGGCCACCGATCCGGTGCAGACCAACCGGCTGTACGCGGCGGTCGGCATGTACACCAACGACTGGGACCCGAACAACGGTGCGATCCTGCGCTCCACCGACAGGGGCGACACCTGGCAGGCGAGCGAGTTGCCGTTCAAGGTCGGCGGCAACATGCCCGGCCGGGGCATGGGGGAGCGGCTGGCAGTCGACCCGAACGACAACCGCGTCGTCTACTTCGGCGCCGAGAACGGCAACGGCCTGTGGCGCAGCACCGACCACGGCCAGACCTGGGCCGAGGTGACCAGCTTCCCGAACCCTGGCAACTGGGCCGAGGATCCGGCCGACCCGAACGGGTACCTCGACCACCAGCCGGGGGTGGTCTGGGTGACCTTCGACGAGTCGACGGGCAGCGCCGGCAGCCGTACCCCGCACATCTACGTCGGGGTGGCGGATCTGCAGAACACGGTCTACCGCAGCACCGACGCCGGGGTGACCTGGCAGCGGCTCGCCGGTCAGCCGACCGGCTTCATCGCCCACCAGGGCAAGATCGACCATGCGACCGGCACCCTCTACATCGCCACCAGCGACAACGGCGGGCCGTACGCCGGCGACCACGGCGACGTCTGGAAGTACGCCACCGCGACCGGTGAGTGGACCCGGATCAGCCCGACGCCGTCGGACGACACCGCGAACAACTGGTACGGCTACTCCGGGTTGAGCGTGGACCGGAACAACCCGGGCACGGTGATGGTGACCGGCTACAGCTCGTGGTGGCCGGACACGTTCATCTACCGCAGCACCGACGGCGGCGCTTCCTGGACGTCGTTCTACGACATCACTTACCCGAACCGAACCAACCACTACACCATGGACATCAGCGACTCGCCGTGGCTTTCCTGGGGGGCCAACCCGCAGCCGCCGGAGGTCACCCCGAAGCTCGGCTGGATGACCGAGGCCCTGGCGATCGACCCGCACGACCCGGACCGGTTCATGTACGGCACCGGTGCCACCATCTACGGCTCGACCAACCTCACCGCGCTGGACGACGGCGGCACGGTCGCCATCCGTACCATGGTCGAGGGCCTGGAGGAGACCGCGGTGCTCGACCTGGTCAGCCCGCCGACCGGCGACGCCTTCCTGATCTCCGGGCTCGGCGACATCGGTGGCTTCCGGCACACCGACCCCGACACCGTGCCGGCGATGATGCATGACCAGCCCAACCTCTCCGGCAACACCAGCATCGACTACGCCGAGCTGAACCCGCAGCAGATGGTCCGGGTCGGCAACGGCGACTCCGGTGTCAGCCACATCGCCTATTCGTACAGCTCCGGGGCCAACTGGTACGCCGGCAGCGAGCCCGCTGGCGTCACCTCCGGCGGTACGGTCGCCGTCGCGGCCGACGGTGGCGCGGTGGTGTGGAGCCCGGGCGGGGTCGGCGTGCACCATGCGACCAGCTTCGGCGGCGGGTTCAGCCCGTCCACCGGGGTGCCGGCCGGGGCGCGCGTGGAGGCCGACCGGGTCGACGGCGAGACGTTCTACGCCTACGCGGACGGGCAGTTCTATGTGAGCACCGACGGGGGTCGCAGCTTCGTCGTTTCGGCGGCCACCGGTCTGCCGGCCGAGCAGGGCCGGTTCGCCACGGTCGCCGGCCACGAAGGTCACATCTGGCTTGCCGGCGACTCCGGCCTGTTCCGTTCCACCGACTCCGGTGCCACGTTCAGCCGGGTGGCCGGCGTCACCGCTGGCCGCAACGTCGGGTTCGGCAAGGCCGCACCCGGGGCCGGTTACCATGCCGTCTTCCTGGTCGGCACGATCGACGGGGTCACCGGGGTGTTCCGCTCCGACGACACCGGTGCCAGCTGGGTGCGGATCAACGACGACCAGCATCAGTACGGCAACATGGGCGACGCGATCACCGGCGATCCCCGGGTGTACGGCCGGGTGTACCTCGGCACCAACGGCCGCGGCATTCTGATGGCGGACCGGCTCGGTGCGCCGCCGTCACCGACCGTCGGCCCGACCCCGTCCGGCAGCCCGTCGGCCAGTCCGAGCCCGTCGGTGAGTCCCTCGGTGAGTCCGAGTCCGTCGGTGAGTCCGAGTGGCAGCCCCACCCCCGGTCCGACCACCCCGCCGCCGGGCGGATGCACGGCGGTCTACCAGCTGGTCGGCTCCTGGCAGGGCGGCTTCCAGGGCGAGGTCCGGGTGACCAACACCGGCAGCGCCGGGATCACCGGCTGGACGGTGACCTGGACTTTCCCCGACGGTCAGCGGATCACCCAGCTCTGGGGCGGGCAGCACACGCAGACCGGTGACGATGTCACGGTCCGGAACGTGTCGTGGAACGGTGACCTCGGTCCCGGGGGCAGCACCACACTGGGTTTCCTGGCCGACTGGACAGCTGGTAACGGAGTTCCAGCGGGCGTGAGCTGCGCAGCGGACTGAGCCGGGTGGCGGATTCACGGCCAGGGGCGGCGTCGATGTCGGTCGACGCCGCCCCGGCGGTCGTGCTGCGGTCAGTGCCGGGTCACCGTCGCGGGGTGCTGCCGGTCGGCTCGTCCACGTCGACGAACTCGATCCGCGCCTCGTCGGACCGCTCGCCGGGCCGGAGCACCGACCGGGTCATCGCCCCGGCCAGCCAGCCGAGGGCCACCCCGGCCGCCGCCGCGCCGGCGAGCCACGCCCACGGCATGGCCCGACGACGGCCAGCGAGCACGTCGACGGCCGCTCGCGCCCGGTGCCGCGCCTCCGCGCTGGCCGGGCCCATCCGCGATCCGGTCTCGGTGGCGAGGTTCGAGGTGTGCTGGCGGGCCAGGCGAGCGGCGTCGCCGGCGGAGCCGACCGCCGAGACCAGATGCGCCCAGGCCTGGTCGGTGACGCGTTGCGGCTTGCGGCGGCGCTCCATCAGGTTGGTCGCGAACATGCTGCTACCTCCTCCAGCGCCACGGCTGCCGGTAGCGCCCGGCAGGCTGTGGCGCGCTGCGGTTGCCTCCACGTGCCCAGCCCTGGTCGGCGGCAAACCCCCTCGTCGTCGCGCCGTTACGGCTGTCTTCTGTCGTACCGGGCCGCTACTGTTGGGACGACAGCCGGCGCGGAGCCGGAGGCCGGTGGGGCACCGGAGGTTCGTGGTTGGCACCCAGGCGCCCCAAGCCTCTACGAATCGTGCCCCGGGTGTCCGTGCCGTAGCTCAGCGCGCAGGGGGCTATGATGCGGGATGTCTGATTGTTAGCGATTATTGTGCCCGTCGGATGCGGATCCGGCCCGGCGAAAGCTGGCGGTGACGCCCGCACCGGAATACTCTCGGTCGCGGCCCGCGTACTGACGAGACGCCCGGATGGGCGAGTGGAGGTGCTCGCGTGAGCCTGTCGGTTGTCACATCGACGCTGCCTGGCGCAGTGGTCGAGATTTCACCACAGGGTGAGATCGACGTGGATACCGCGCATGAGGTGCGTGAAGCGGTGCAGGCGGTGCTGACCAACGGCCGTCCGACCCGGATCCAGCTGAACATGCGGCTGGTGACGTTCATCGACTCGGTGGGCATCAGCGCGATGGTTGCCGGTTTCCAGGCGGCCGAGGTGAGCGGCATCAAGCTGGTGGTGACCGAGCCGAGCCGGTTCGTGCACCGTCAGTTGTGGGTGACCGGGCTGCTCGGTCTGTTCGGCGCGCCTGAGCCGTATGTCGGCGACAGCGCCGAGCGCGAGGTGCCGCTCTCCTGAACTCGCGGCGGTCGGTGGTGTCCGGCCGCAGCTCGAACGGCTGATTAGGGCCGTGTTAACACCCGGCGGTAGATCTTGTCGGTAGCGCTGTCCTGCCGGAAAATGGTCCATCGTGACATGGTTGCTGGTGGGTACCACCATTCTCCGGCGCTATGTCCTCCTTCGCCCGATCGGTCGGGGTGGGGTGTCGGTCGTCTACCAGGCGATCGACGTCGACTCGGCCCGACCGTTCGCGATCAAGTTGCTGGCACCCGCCGCCGCCGACGACCGACGGGCCAGGGACGACATCCGCCGGGAGGCGTCGATCACCCAGCGGTTGCGGCATCCGAGTGTGCCCCGCGTCTACGACGTCGGCGAACTGCCGCTACCCGGGGGCGGCACGTCGTCGTACGTCGTCATGGAGCTGATCTGCGGCGAGTCGCTGGCTGACCGGCTGACCGGCGGTCCGTTGCCGTGGCCGACCGCGGTGCGCACGGCGGGCACCGCCGCAGACGTGCTGGCGGTGGCCCACCGGCGGGGCGTGGTGCACCGGGACCTCACCGCCGGCAACGTGATGTTGACCCGGTCCGGTGCCAAGATCATTGATTTCGGGCTGGCTCGGTTGGCGGGCCCGCCGGCGGCCGGCCGGCCGCCGGGGACGGTGGCCGGCTCCGGTCGACCGGGCGACGACGTCTACTCCCTCGGCGTCTTGCTCTACCACATGCTGACCGGGCGGTTGCCGTACCCGGGGGTCAGTCCGGGGTCGCCGGTGACCGGTGTGCGGACAGGTGCCCTGGCTCCCACTCCGGTGCTGGCGGTCGCCGGCTTGCCGCGTCCCGTGGCCGATCTCTGCCGGGCCTGCATGAGCAAGCGTCCGGAGAACCGACCGACCAGCGTCGAGGCGGCGTTCGCGCTCTGGGACCTGCTCGGCGACAGGGGCATCGACAGCGGCGTCGGCCCAGACATCGGCGTCGGCCCCGACAGCGGCAGCGGCGTTGCCAGGGCGAGTCACGACGTTCTGCCCTGAATCTGGTAGTTATCGGTCATTCTGGGGGATTGTGCAATATATAGCAGATGTCCGGGAAGTGGCTCCGCCGTCGCGGCGCGTCCGGCATCGTCAACGGCGAGGACCCTTTCCCGGCGCCGCGCGTCGGGAAAGGGTTCCTCCTTCGGTGCCGGTCGGAGGTGCCGGTCGGATCAGCCGATCCGGAACGGCACCCGCAGGGTCGACCGACCGGCGTCGGCGCTCGCCGCGTCGACCCGAACCGTGGTCGGTGCGTTACCGATAGCGTTCCACAACTCCAGTCGGACGCACCCGTTGCTCATCGCCCGGAATTCACCCGAGGCGGATTTCAGTCCGGCGCCCTGCCGGTAGGACTCCGTGCCGGGCACCGGGTCGGTGGCGAAGTAGTGGTACGTCTCGGTGCGGCTGTAGCTGCCGGAGCCGGTGAAGTCGTACGACACCCGGGCCTGGATACCCGCGCCGACCGAGGTGCCTGCGTCCACCTGGAGGTCGAACGTGCTGGCCGCCGACCGGTACGCACCGGTCAACCCGCAGGCCCGGAAGGTGACCGGATTGTGCGGCGTACCGTCGTAGTTCGCCCCGCCGGCCGACGGCACCGTGACCGTCGTCGCGTTCGTCCCGGCGGTGTTGCTCAGCACCCCGGCGGACCGCAGATGGAACAGGTCCGAGGTGACCGGCGGGGTGGTCGGATCCGGCGTGGGCGAGGCCGACGGCGTGGGGGACAGGCTCGGTGACGGGTTCGGGGTGGTCGGGGCGCCGGTGGCGTTGCCGCCGCTCCAGGTATGCGCCCCGGTGGTGGCGGTCCGGCCGGCCGGCACGGTCATCCGGGTGCCGTCGGAGAAGGTGACCGTGACCGGCGATGCGGTGATGTTGCTCGCCACGTAGGTGCGGGCACCGTTGCGGTTGAACACCGCGTACAGCGCAGTGTTCGCGGTGACGCCGGTGTCGACCCGGCCCAACGCTGCCAGGTTGCGTACCCAGTGGAAGGTGTGCGCCCGGCTCTCGCCCTCCTCGACCGGGTAGTTGGGGTTCGCCCGCAGGTTGGTCAGGGCGGCGTTGGCGTCGCCGAGCGCCTGGAACGACCAGAGGATGTCCTGCCAGACCGTCGGCGGGCCGCCGTTGTTGGTGACCAGCGCGTTCCAGTTGGTGGCGATGTAGTCCGGCCGGTAGCCGAGGTAGAGCGAGCCACCGGTGACCGGCAGCATGTTGATGCCCTGGATCATCTCCGGCTCGGCGCTGAACCAGGTGGCGTACGCCCCACCGTCGCCCCAGACCATGCCGACCGACCGGTGCCCGAAGGAGGCCGGGAAGTTGGTGTCCGACGAGTCGAACCAGTACTCCTGGATGGCCGCCGACTGGGTGGTGTAGATGTACAGCCCGGCGTCGCGGATCGCGGTGTTGCCGGTGGCCAGGCCCCACTGGATCAGGGCGTTGGCGAAGTTCATCCCCTCCGACGACGATTCCTGGTTGTTGCCGGCGAAGAACGCTCCGTGTCCGGCGGCCCAGTCATGGCCGGCGTAGATGTCGAAGTCGCGCAGGAACGGGAACATCGGGTCGTTGCGGTCCCAGCTGTTGGCGTCGCGGATCAGCAGGTTGACCATGCCGCCGTACTGCTTGGTCGACGCCCACGTCGGGTCGAACTTGGCCAGCGTCGCGGCGGCGGCGATGTAGTAGCCGTAGTGGAAGTGATGGTCGTTGAGATCGGTGTCGGAGCCGTACGAGGCGGGGTAGCCGACCAGGGTGCCCCAGGCCTGGTCGTAGAAGAACACCCGTTGGGTCTTGCCGGGGCTGGCGGTGAACCAGTCGGTGAGCCGGTTCCGGATGGCGGTGAGCAGGTGGTCGCGCTGGGCGGTGCGGCCGAGCTGGTCGGCGATCTCGGCCAGCCGGGCGGCCCGGCCGAGCGCCTTGCCGGTCCAGTAGGTGTCGTTGTCGAATCCGGCGAGCGGGTCGCCGGACGCGGCCTGGTCGAGGTGCGCGGTGAGCGTGGCGAGGTCGGTACCGACGCTGGTGGCCACCGCCGGGACCTCCGGCAGTACGCCGTGGAAGCGCATCGCGGTCCGGAACGACGTCGCGCCGACCAGGTTGCGCATCGGGCCGCGGGCCGACACGTAGGTCTCGGCAATCGGGCTGTCGCCGTCGAGGTGCTTCCACTGGTGCGGGTAAAGGGAGACGACTGTGCCGGTGGCGGAGCCCTCCCGGGCCGTGGTGGTGAAGCTGTAGGTGGCGTCGACCGTGCTGCTGGCCTGATCATAGCTCCAGCTGACCCGGGTGCCGGTGACGTGCGCGTGGGCGTACCGGCCGTAGCTGTCCATCAGGGCGGTACGCCGCGCGGCGCTGGTGCCGGCGCCGGTCGGCAGCAGCGCGACGGAGAAGTAGCCGCGGCCGGCGAGGGTGGAGCTGATCGTGGTTCCGTTGACGGCCCAGGTCGCGCCGCTGGGGGCGTAGGCGACGTAGTCGTGGCCGCGCATCGAGAACCCGACCCGGGTGCCGCCGTGGTGCCAGACCGTCGGGGTGCCGGGGAACGACAGCTGTGCGTTGCCGCCGGTGACCTGGGCGTACACGAACGGCAGACCGTGGCCGACGGTGGCGCGCAGGGTGCGGGCGCCGTCGGACCAGTACGGGCTGACCGTCCAGTCGGTCCAGCCGTCGACCTTGACGTCCGGGGCGTTGAGCCCGGCGACGCCGAGGGTGAACTCCCGGGTGTACGGGTAGTGGTACTCGCCGACGCCGGTCGACGTGCCGGAGATCGCCGCCTCGGTGGTGTAGGAGACGCCGAGCCCGCCGGCGGTCGGCTGGAACGACATCGGATGGGCGTGCAGCGGGTCGGAGTAGGCGCAGTTGTACCGCTTGAACAGCAGCGACGACCACCAGTCGTTGGTCGGCACCGCACCGGCCGGGGCGTTGCCCGTGACGTACTGCCGGGGGTTGGCGGAGATGTTGCCGCAGGCGGTCGGGGCGGACGCGCCCGCCGGGCGGGTGGTGGTGTAGCTGCCGGCGCCGACGGTGGCGGCGTCGGCGGTGCGCAGTACGCCGAAGATTAGTCCGGTGGCGGCCAGCGCCGTCACGGTGGTGGCTGCCAGAATCCGGCGCGGCGTACGACCTGTTCGCGCGCCACGGATCGACAGGTTCATGGTGCCTCCGGGTTGGGTCGGGCGCGGTCCACGATCGCGAAAAATTTCACGCCCATTAATGAGTTATTGCCAGGAGGTCATCAGACATACGGGCTCCTGTCAATATCTCGACATGAAGTTTCGTGCATCCGGTACGGGGTCGTCGCGGTCTGTTGACAGCCGTACCGCTGCTGCTATATATCTAACTGTGAGAGCGCTCTCTCGGCCTCGCGAGCTGCAATGTGCCCTGCGTGAGCCGGGTGTGACTGCGTGGTGGTAGAGCGCTCTCGCGTGGATGCCGGTGGCCGTCGGTTGATATGCCGATCGGTCTTTCGGTGCTGCCCGAGGCTCCCGCGCATCTATTATCGATGCTGATAGGAATCGTCCTCCGGGAATGCGCTACCCCGATTCGGGGGGATCACCGTCGAGCCGGAGGGGCGTCGGTGCATAGCCGTACGGGGGCGGACGGCCACCGATGTGGCCGTCCGCCCCCGTACGCGCGACGTCAGTACACCGACAGGTGCACGTGGTTTGTGTGGTCGCTGGACGGGTCGCCGCCTGCACCGCTGTACGTCTTCCAGCCGCTGCTGGGCAGCCAGATCCGCTTGTACCAGATCACGTAGAGCACACCGAGCCGGTCGGCGTTGTTGATGTAGTAGTTCGCGAGGTTGTCGCCGTAGCTCTTGTCACCGCCGGTCGCCACTCCACCGAAGCCGTTGGGCTGGGCGGCGAAATCACACGCCCGGCCCTTGGGGTGCTCGCCGGAGCTGCCGTTGCGGAAGCAGGACACGTAACGGGTGAAGCCGGCAGCCTTCGCCTGGTTCAGGGCGTGCAGCGTACGGGGCGTGATGCAGCCGGAGGTGGTGGGGTCGTCGACGTTGCACGACTCGGCCGGCCAGGAGCCGTTGGCGTTGCGCGGGGCCGGGGTCGCCGACGCGCTGGACGACCCGGATCCCGACGACCCGGAGCCGGAGGATCCTGAGCCGGAGGATCCGCTGGCGGCGGCCCGCTCGGCCTCCTCCGCCGCCTGCTGCCTCGCCCGTTCCTCCGCCTCCTTCTCGGCGGCGACCGCGACGGCCAAGGCCCGCTCCGCCTGGTTCCGGCGTTGGTCCATGATGGTGACCTGCTTCTGCTGCTCCCGGATCTCATGCTCGATCGCAGCCTTGGACCTGGTCACCTGGTCGCGGGTGCGGTACAGCTCGCGGAGCTGCTTCTCCTCGTTGGCGGTCACCGCACTCAGCGCCGCCGCCCGGTCGATGAACCCTTCCGGTGAGGTGCTGTTGAGCAACGCGGAGACCGGGCCGAGCCTGCCGTTGCGGTACGCGCGGTCGACGATGTGCCCGACGTTCCTGTTTCGTTGCTCCAGCTCAGCACCGACCGTGTCGAGCTGCTCGGACAGCTTCTTCTGCCGGCCCTTCGAGTGGTCGAGCGCCGCCTTGGCGTCGATCCAGCCCTTCGAGGCCGCATCGAGCTCCTTGCGCAGGCTGTCGGTGCCTCCCTCGTCGTCGACCCGGTCGGGCCGGTTCGCGGGCAGGGCGGCTCCGGCCGGCGAGCCGATCGGGGTGCCGGTGACGGCCATCAGGGCAGCGGTCAACGCCGCCAACAACGCGGATCGGGTTTTTCTGTGGACTGTGCGTGACACTGTGCATTCCTTCCGTCAGCCGCCGACCGGGTTAGCTGACGGGTTCGGGACGGAAGATCCCTACCGCGTGACGCGGATGCACCCCAGGTACGTGGTTCCCCGGCTCGCCGTACGGCGATTAGGCGACGGCCTCCGCAGGCGCCGGAGGGGCGCCGCCCGAGCGGAGACCGGGGCCGACACTACCGGTTCCCCGGGTTGCCGTCCCGGTATCGATAGCCATGTTATGTCTGGAAAAAACAGAAATATACGTATATCGTAGCTGTCAACGTCGCGGTAAGGTCACGAAACTTAAGCATCTGCTAATCACCAGTCGGCCGGTCCACAGGAGTCGGCGGGGGCCAGCGGCTCGATCTGCAGCGTCGCGTGCTCGATACCGAACTCGTCGTGCAGGGCTGTCCGGGCGTCCCGCAGCACCGTGCCGACATCGGCTGACGGGGTCACGGCCAGGTGTGCCGAGGCCACCTCCATGCCTGGGGTGAGCGTCCAGACGTGGAGGTCGTGCACGTCGCAGACGCCCGGCACGGTGGCCAGCCGGCTGCGGACCCGGGCGACCTCCACATGCTCCGGCGCCGCCTGCACCAGGATGCGCAGCGCGGCCCGGGCCAGCCGCCAGGTGCGCGGCAGGATGAACACCCCGACACCGACGGCGACCAGCGGGTCGGCGTACCACCAGCCGGTGGTGGCGATCACCGTGGCGGCCACCAGCACCCCCACCGAGCCGAGGAGGTCGCCGAGTACCTCCAGGTAGGCGCCCCGTACGTTGAGGCTCTCCCTGGCCCCCTGGCGCAGCAGGGCGAAGGCGACGATGTTGGCGAGCAGTCCGGCGACCGCCACCACCAGCATCGGGCCGACCGTCACCGGCTCTGGATCGGCGAACCGGCGGGCCGCCTCAACCAGGACGTAGAGCGCGACCCCGGCGAGCAGTACGGCGTTCGCCAGCGCGGCCAGCACCTCGAGGCGGTAGAGGCCGAAGGTGCGCTGCGGCTCCCCGGTCGGTCGCCGGGTCGCGGCGATCGCCGCGAGCGCCATGCCGATGCCGAGTACGTCGGTGAACATGTGCCCGGCGTCGGACAGCAGTGCCAGGGAGCCGGTGGCCAGCGCGGTGACCGCCTCGACGACCATGAAGCCCGCCAGCAGGGCGAAGGCAGCCCAGAGACGCCCGTAGTGTCGCTGGCCGGTGCTCCCGGCGCCGTGATCGTGTCCGACTCCCACGCCTGCCACCCTCCGTTGCCCGGCGTCTCGTCAGTAGACTAATGCTCACATAGCAATATGTGCAATCGACTCCGGGTCGGGGTCGATGGTGACCAGCCGCTGCGTCGCCCGGGAGAGCGCGACGTAGAGCGTGCGCACCCCGGCCTCGGACTCGGCACGGATCTCCTCGCTGGCCACCAGCACCACCGCGTCGTACTCCATGCCCTTCGCCTGCAGGCTCGACACCACCTGCAGCCGGGAGGTCGCCAGCTCGCCGAGCCAGCCGGCGACCTCGTCCCGCCGGGCCACCGCGGCGATGACGCCGACCGTCCCCTCCACGGCTGCCAGCATCTCGGCGGTCGCGGTACGGACGGCAGCCGGCAGCACCGCCGCAGCTACCCGGTCCCGGCGCGGCGCCACCCCGGTCGATCGGACCGCCGTCGGCAACGGGGCGTCCGGAGCGACCTCGCGGATCACCTCGGCGGCCAGTTCGAAGATCTCCGCCGGGTTGCGGTAGTTCGTGGTCAGCTGGAATTCCCGCCGCGGCCGCCGCCCCAACGCCCGGTCCCGGGCCTGGGCGAGCTCGGCCGGATTCCCGGTCCACGCGGTCTGCGCCGGATCCCCGACCACCGTCCAGGAGGCGAGTCGGCCCCGGCGCCCGATCATCCGCCACTGCATCGGCGACACGTCCTGCGCCTCGTCGACCACCACGTGGGCGTACTCCCGGTAGTCGGCCGGCCGCTCCCGGGCGGCGGCACGGGCCGCCCGGTCCCGGTCGGCGAAGGTCGTCACCTCACGCACCCCGCCGGTCACCTGGAACGGATCCCGGTGCCGGCGGCGGGGCTGCGGTGGCCGGCCGAGCAGTTCGTCCAACTCGTCCAGCAGCGCCACGTCCGCGATCGTCGGCCCGTTGTCCGCCAGGTCACCGAACGCGTCGGCCAGCACCGTGATCTCGGCCGGGTCGAGCACTCCCCGCGCGTACCGACGCAGCCGGTCCGGCCGAGCCAGCCAGCCCAGCACGTGTCGCGGCAGCAGCCGGGGCCACCAGGCCCGCAGGAAGTCCCGGAAATCGTCCCGGTCCGACAACTCGTCCTCGAACTCGGCCTGGCCGGGCAGCCGGGCCGGGGCCACCAACTGCCGGGCCTGCGCCCACAACGCCTCGAACAACCCGTCGATACCGGCCCGCCGGACCTCGTTGCGCCGTGCACCCCGGGGCAGCGCGCGGGCCCGGATGCCGTCCAGCTCCGGGCCGCGCAGCCGCAGCAACTGCCCCCGGTAGAGCAGGCGTAACTCGGTCGGCCCGTCCGGTACCGCGTCACGTACCGCCCGTTCCAGCACCCGCCGCATCCGTAGTGACCCCTTCAGCACGGCGACCGCCGCTGGATCCGTCCGGGTCGCCCACACTCCCGGCGGCAGCGACCCCAACGACCTCAGGGTGGCGCTCTCCTCACCCAGGGCCGGCAGCACCGCGGCGATGTACTCGACGAAGACACCGGTCGGGCCGACGACCAGGATGCCGCCGCCAGCGAACCGGCTCCGGTCCGAATAGAGCAGGTACGCCGCCCGGTGCAGCGCGACCGCGGTCTTGCCGGTGCCGGGGCCGCCCGAGACGATCGTCACCCCGGCGGCGGGCGACCGGATCGCCTGGTCCTGCTCCTGCTGGATGGTGGCCACGATGTCGCGCATCCCACGTCCCTTGGCCCGGGCCAGGGTGGCCAGCAGCGCGCCGTCGCCGACCACCCGCATCCCGGCCGGCGCGGCCGCCGGATCGAGCAGGTCGTCGGAGACGCCGGTGACCCGCTCGCCCCGGGACTGGATGGTGCGCCGCCGCACCACGCCCCGCGGTCGGGCCGGCGTCGCCTGGTAGAACGCGGCGGCGGCCGGGGCACGCCAGTCGATCAGCAGCGGCTCGGCCCGCTCGCCGCGCACGCCGAGCCGACCCACGTGCAACACCGCGCCGTCGCGTAGATCGAGCCGGCCGAACACCAGCCCTTCGTGCTCGGCGTCGAGCAGATGCCGCCGCCGGGCCGCGTGGAAGACCATCGCGTCGCGCTCCACCAGGGCGCCGACGTTGCCCACCCGGGCGAGGCGGTAGCCGTCCCGCTCGGCGCGTACCGCGTCCTGGCGTAGCTGCGCCAACCGGGCGTAGACCCGGTCGACGTGCCGCTGCTCGGCGGCGATCTCTTGGTCCAACGTGGTGGCGTCGGTCAACGCTGCGGCTCCTGGGCGAGGGCGGGCCGGCCGGGGCAGGGCGGCCGGTCCGCCGGCGGACGGTCACGGCGCCGGGCGGCGACGGCGGAGCGTGGTGACCCCGTCACGTGATTGGACCCGGCAGCCTTACGACGTTACCGTCCGCGCGCCAGCCCGGCGCCGGCTCCCGGGGCACCCGGCGACCGCGTTCCGCCTTGCCGAGCCTGTTTCAGCACGCCGCCCTGCCGAGCACCTCGACGAGGGCGGCCGTCACCCGGTCCGGTCGTTCCAGCATCAGCATGTGTCCGGCCCCGTGGCAGACCGTCAGGTCGGTTCCGGGCAACGCGTCGACGATCGATTCGGCGCAGATCGGCGGCGTCAGCCGGTCACGATCTCCCACCAGCACCGCCGCCGGGACCTTGTCGAGCGCCGCCAGCGTGCGGAGCCGGCGTTGAGCGCCGATCGAAGCACGGTAGCCGCCGATCGCCCGTAGCGTCGTCCGACCGACGGCGGTGGTCGCCAGTTCGAGGTCCTGCGGGTCGCAGGTGTCGCCGAACAGCAGCCACCGCAGGGTCGGCCGCAGCGGCTGCAGCAGACCCGGATGGGGTCGCCAGGCGCCACACCTGGCCAGCACGCCGGCTCCGGCCACCTCGCAGAGCCGGACCAGCCGGGCGACCGGGGGTGCCAGCCCGTACGCGGTGTGGGTGTGTCCCTCCGCCGTGGTGGCCACGAACGCCAGCCCGGCGACCCGGGCGGCGAAATCCACCGGGTGCCGGTGCGCGTACTCCATGATCGCCATGCCACCCATCGAATGCCCGGCCAGGACCACCGGGCCGGCGGCGTCCACCTGGCGCAACACCGCGGCGAGGTCGTCGCCCAACTGCCCGAGAGTCATCGTGGCCAGCCCGGTGGCCGTGGACCGGCCGTGACCGCGGGCGTCGTAGGTGACCACCCGGACCCGCTGCCCGGACGTCCCGGTCAGCTCTCCGACCTGACGGTGCCAGGTGTGCTGGTCGAGAGTCCAGCCGTGCAACAGGAGGAGGGTCAGTTCCGCAGCGCGCGGGCCGCTGGACCGCCCGCGCAGCACCGCTCCGTCCGGCAGCCGGACGCTGAACTCCTGAGGCCTGCCCACCGCCGTCACCTCCGCCCATGTCGCTGGCGGTCCCGGTTCAGACGTACGTACCCCGGTAGGCCGGATCTGGAACCAGCACGGTGAGAAGACTCGCAACTGCCTTCCCGACCGGCCAGTAGCACGCCACGCTGCAACCATGTCGTCACCGTCGTTCCCGATGCCGGATTCCCGGGCACCGCGTCCGTCCGGCCCGCCACCACCCGATCACCCCGGCCCGGCCGAGGCTCTGGCTGAGCTGCTGGCCGGTAACCGGCGTTTCGTCACCGGACAACCACGGCACGGTCACGACGTGTCGGCGGCTGCGGCCAGCGCGGCGCTCGGCGAGCAGTATCCGATCGCGTTCGTGCTCGGCTGCATCGACTCGCGGGTGCCGCTGGAGGCGATCTTCGATCAGAACTTCGGCTCGATCTGCGTCGGGCGCTCCGGCGCCCAGGTGCTGGACCAGGCGATCGTCGGGTCGATCGAGTTCGCTGTCGGCGCGTTGGGTGTGCCGTTGGTCATCGTGCTGGGACACGAGCGGTGCGGAGCGGTGGCGTCGACGATCAGCGCGCAACGCACCGGCAGCCGCCCGGCCGGCAGCATCGGGTACCTGGTGGAGCAGATCGCTCCGGCGGTGACCGAGGTCGGTGTCGGGCACCCGGACGTGCAGCCCCTCGCGGTACGGGCCCACGTGCGGCGGACCGTGCAACGGCTGCGGCAGGTGGAGTTGCTCGCCACGGCGCTCGCGGACGGGCGGATCGACGTCACCGGCGGGGTCTACGACCTCGGAAACGGCCAGGTGGAACTGCTCAACTGAGCAGCCACCGCCACCACCAGCGACGGAAACGGCCCCGCCGGGCGTGTCGCCCGGCGGGGCCGTCCAAGGTCCGGGTCGTCGCCGACCCGTCAGATCATGCTCAGGCCTCGAAGACCCCGGCCTCGACGAGCCGCTTCTCGGTCAGCTCCCAGCCGTGACCCGGGTGGGCGGCCGCCAGCGCGTTGATCTCCAACCGGATCTTCGCGGCGTGGCCGGCACCGGCCAGCGACCGGATCTCCTCCACGAACGCGTCCGAGTCGGTACGCAGGTGAGCGGTCTTCCCGTTGGTGAGGTTGCGGACATAGGCGTGCTTGCCGCCGTTGAGCGGGATCAGGTACTTGAACTCGCCGAGGACGCTCAGGGCACCACCCTGACCGGCCTGGCCGGCGCGGACTGACGCGCGCGCGGTCTTGGAGGTGTTGCTCGCCACGGGGGGACTCCCTTGCAGGACTGACGGTACGGACAGGACTGGTGGTACGGGCAAGTCTGGTGGTACGGGCAGGGCTGGCGGTACGGCTGATCACACGAACGGGTTCGCTGGGTGTCGGCATACGCCGCCCTCATCTTACCGGACGGCCGGCCGCAGATCGGCTCGGCCACCTCGCGCTCGGCCGTGGTTTCCGGCCGACCAGCAGGGACAACGACGCACCCGTGGCCGGCATTCCCGGCGGCGGGGCGGAGCCGAGGAGCCGGGCGGCGACAATTTCCGTGACCAGTTTGCCGATTCACTGGCGCACCACCCGTCACAACAGTCATCATTGGTCACACCGCCCGGTGGTCGAGGTCGTAGGGGAAGACGCACCTCGCTCTCCGGGAGGTCACCGTGCCAACGCGTGGCGTCGTATACGTCCACTCGACCCCGCTCGCCGTGTGCCCTCACGTCGAATGGGCGATATCGCGCGTCCTCGTCGCGCCGGTCAACCTGCACTGGACCGCTCAGCCGCTCGATCCGAACGGCCGGCGTGCCGAGTGCAGCTGGACCGGCCGGGCGGGGACCGGGGCCGAGCTGGCCGCTGCCCTACGACAGTGGCCGATGACCCGCTTCGAAGTCACCGAGGAACCCAGCCCGGGTGCCGACGGGGAGCGGTTCATGCACGTACCCGGTCGCGGCCTGTTCCGGGCCACCATCGGGGCGGCCGGGGACATCCAGCTCGGCGAGGACCGGATCCGGGCGATCATCGCGGCGTCGCCGGCTCCCGAAGCGATCGCGCACGCCCTCGACAAGGCGATGGGCACCGCCTGGGACACCGAACTCGAGCCGTACCGGCACGCCGGTGAAGGAGCGCCGGTGACCTTGCTCACCCGGGTGGGCTGATCCGGTCACCGGGTGAGCAGACCCGGCCGGGTGAGCCGGGCTCGGAACCTAGGCCAGCCGGGCACGGGTTGCCGCCGCGACCGTAGCCTGATGGGATGGCCGGTGTGTTCCCCTCACCCCGCGTAACCATCGCTTCCGTTCTGCTGGCCATCCTCGGCGTCACCAGCGGCTGCGCCGGAGCCGGCGACCGGCCTGAAGCCAGCACTCCCAGCAGTCCAGAAGGCCCTTCCGGCGAACCGAAAGCCAGCCCTGCAGCATCGCCGGCCGCCCAGCTGGCCGCGACTCTCAGTGACGAGGACCTGGTTGGTCAGGTGCTGATGCCGTACGCGTACGGGGCGTCCGCAACCGAGGTCTCGCCGGGTTCGGCGGCCGGTAACCAGCAGCTCGCCGGAGTCGACACCCCGGCCGAGATGATCGACCGTTACCGGGTCGGCGGCCTGATCCTGGTCGGCTTCTCGGCCGACGACCCGACCGGCAGCAACCAACCCACCACCAACGTCGACAGCACCACCCAGGTGCGGGAGCTGACCACCGGGCTGCAGGACGCCGCCGGGCGGTTGCCCGCCGCCGCGCTGCCCGACGGCGTCGGCGAGCTGCCGCTGCTGATCGGCACCGACCAGGAGTTCGGCATCGTCACCCGGATCAACCAGGGGGTGACGTTGCTGCCCAGCGCGATGGCGGCCGGTGCGGCCGGGCAGCCGGAGCTGACCGAGGCGGCCTGGCGGGCGGCCGGTACCGAACTCGCGGCGCTCGGCGTCAACGTCGACTTCGCGCCGGTCGCCGACGTCCTCGGGGTGAACAGCACGGTGATCGGCTCCCGGTCGTACGGCGCCGACCCGGACGCGGCGGCCGGACAGGTCGCCGCCGCCGTCCGTGGCCTGCAGGCGGCCGGCGTCGCGGCCACCCTCAAGCACTTCCCGGGGCATGGCCACACCGCTGTCGACTCCCACGGTGACCTGCCCGTGCTCGACCAGGACCGGACCGCTCTCGCCGCCGCCGACCTGCCGCCGTTCGTGGCCGGCATCGACGCCGGCGCCGGCCTGGTGATGTCCGGACACCTGGACGTCGCCGCGGTCGACCCAGGGGTGGCGGCGACGTTCTCCCGCAAGGTCCTCACCGACCTGCTCCGCGGCGAACTCGGCTTCGACGGGGTGGTGGTAACCGACGGGATGAACATGGCGCCGGCCCGCGCGTTGTCGCCCGGCGACGCGGCCGTCGCGGCGATCAATGCCGGGAACGACCTGATCCTCATGCCGCCGGACGTGACGGCCGCGTACGATGGTCTGCTCGGCGCGCTGCGCGACGGGTCACTGCCCCGGGCGCGACTCGTGCAGGCGGTCACCCGGGTGCTGACCCTCAAACAGCGGCTCGCCGAGGAGAGGACCCCGCCGATGACGGTGCTCGGCGCCGAAGACCACTACGCCGCCGCCCGGCGGTTGGCCGCCGCCGCCGTCACCCAGGTGCGGGGGGACTGCGCCGGGGTCGACGGGCCGGTGACCGTCACCGCCTCGGGTGGCCGGGAGCGTACCCGGGCGCTGTTGATCGAGGAGTTGCGCGCCGCCGGCGTCGAGGTGGTCGGCCAGGGCGGTACGGTCGTGCACCTGGTCGGCTACGGCGACGGCCCGTCCGACCTGAACGTCGACGCGGCGGTGACCGTTGCCATGGACACCCCGTACCTGCTCGCCGAGGCCCGGTCCGCGACGCTGCTGGCCACCTACTCGTCGAGTCCGGCGTCGATGTCCGCGCTGGCCGACGTGCTGCGGGGTGCCGCACCGGCACCCGGCCGGTTGCCGGTGCCGGTGTCCGGCCTGCCTGCCACCAGCTGCACCGGTTGACCACGCGCGTCGACCAGACGCCGACGGCGCTCCGGCCCGCGCGGGCCGGAGCGCCGACGGCAGGGCCGGAGCCCCGTCTGCTGTCGTCGTGACCCGGTCGGCTATCAGACCCGGGTGAAGACGAGCGCGACGTTGTGTCCGCCGAATCCGAACGAGTTGTTCAACGCGGCGGGGACGTCCATCGGCCGGGCCTTCTGCGCTGCCACGTCGAGGTCGAGCTGGTCGTCCGGGTCGTCCAGGTTGATCGTCGGCGGGACGACGCTGTCGCGGATCGCCAGGATGGTGGCGATCGACTCCAGCGCGCCGGCCGCGCCCAGCAGATGCCCGGACATCGACTTGGTCGCGGTCAGCACCGGGTGGTCGCCGATCGCCTCGCGCAGCGCCACCAGCTCGGCGAGGTCGCCGGCCGGGGTCGAGGTGGCGTGCGCGTTGACGTGCACGATGTCGCCGCCGGACACCCCGGCGTCGGCCAGAGCCAGCCGGATCGCCCGGGCCGCGCCGAGCCCTTCGGGATGCGGCTGCACCATGTCGTACCCGTCGGAGGTGAGCCCGGCCCCGGCGAGCCGGGCGTACACCCGGGCGCCGCGGGCCGCCGCGTGCTCGGCCCGTTCCAGCACCACGACGCCGGCACCCTCACCGAGGACGAACCCGTCGCGGGCCTTGTCCCACGGTCGCGACGCCCGTTCCGGGTCGTCGTTGCGGGTGGACATGGCCCGCATCGCGGCGAAGCCGGCGATCGGCAGGCCGTGCACCACGGCCTCGGTGCCGCCGGCCATCACCACGTCGGCCCGGCCGGCCCGGATCATGTCCAGGCCGAGCGCGATCGCCTCCGCGCCGGTCGCGCAGGCGCTGGCGACCGAGTGGACGCCGGCCTGCGCGCCGAACTCCAGACCGACCCAGGCGGCCGGGCCGTTGGGCATCAGCATCGGTACGGTGTGCGGCGACACCCGTCGGGGCCCGGAGGCTTCCAGGATGTCGTCCTGGGCGAGCAGGGTGAGCGCGCCGCCGATGCCGGAACCGATGCTGACGCCGAGCCGTTCCCGGTCGACGCCGGCGTCGCCCAGCCCAGCGTCCGTCCACGCCTCACCTGCGGCGATCAGCGCGATCGCCTCGGATCGGTCCAGCCGGCGCAGCTTGACCCGGTCCAACCGTTCGGCGGGTTCGGACGCCAACTCGGCGGCGATCCGGACCGGCAGCTGCGCGGCCCAGTCGTGGGTGAGCTTGTCGACTCCGGACTTGCCGTTGAGCATGGCATCCCAGGTCGCCGCGACGTCCCCGCCGAGCGGGGTCGTCGCGCCGAGCCCGGTGACGACGACGTCGACCATCGTCACGCCTGCGTCTCGATGTAGGCGACCGCGTCGCCGACGGTCTTGAGGTTCTGCACCTCGTTGTCCGGGATCTTCACGCCGAACTTCTCCTCGGCGGCCACCACGACCTCGACCATGGAGAGCGAGTCGACGTCCAGGTCATCGGTGAACGACTTGTCGCCGGCCACGTCGTCCGGGTTGACCCCGGCGACCTCTTCGAGGATCTCGGCGAGGCCGGCGGTGATCTCGTCACGGGTCATGGGTTTCTACTTTCCTCTCGGTTGAAACAATGATGCCTGCCGGGTCGGCGGGCGGCCCGCTCCACCTCGGAGCGGGCGGTAGGAGCTTACGGGCAGCGGACGACCTGCCCGGCGTAGGTGAGTCCACCGCCGAAGCCGAACAGCAGCACCGGGGCGCCGGACGGGATCTCCCGCCGCTCGACCAGCTTCGACAGCGCCAACGGCACACTCGCCGCCGAGGTGTTGCCGGACTCGACGATGTCCTTGGCGACGATCGCGTCGGGCATCCCGAGCCGCTTGGCGATGCCGTCGATGATCCGGGCGTTCGCCTGGTGGGGGACGAAGGCGGCGATTTCCGTCGGGTCGACCCCGGCGCGCTCGCAGGCCTGCAGGGCCAACGGGGCGAGCGCGGTGGTCGCCCACCGGAACACCGACTGGCCCTCCTGCTCGACGTACGGCCGCCAACCCTCGATGCGCACCGCGTCGCTCTTGTCCGGAACCGAGCCCCAGACCACCGGTCCGATCCCGGCCGGCTCGTTGCCGCCGGTGGCGGTGACCACGGCGGCACCGGCGCCGTCACCGAAGATGATGCAGGTGGAGCGGTCGGTCCAGTTGGTGAAGTCGGAGAGCTTCTCCGCGCCGATGACGAGGGCGTTGCGTGCGGCACCGGCCCGTACGGCGTGGTCGACGGTGCCGAGCGCGTAGCTGAAGCCGGAGCAGGCGGTGTTGATGTCGTACGCACCCGGGGCGGCGATGCCGAGCCGGGCCGCGACCCGGCAGGCGACGTTCGGGCTGCGGTCGATGGCGGTGCAGGTCGCCACCACCACCAGGTCGATGTCGGCCGCGGTGAGGCCGGCGTTGGCCAGTGCCTTCTCGGCCGCCGCCGAGGCCATGTCGGCGACGGTCTCCGAGTCGGCGATCCGGCGGGTGACGACACCGACACGGTCCCGGATCCAGGCGTCGTTGGTATCCACCAGTTGGGCGAGCTCGTCGTTGGTGACCACCCGGGAGGGCTGGTAGTGCCCGAGTGCCACGATCTGTGATCCGGTCATGTTGCTGCCTTTCCCGGCGCGCTGTCGGGGTGCGCGCTCACAGTGCGGAACCGCTGATCCGGGCCAGCGGCTGGCCCGGTGCGACCGGGTCGTCGTGGTGGGCGAGCCATTCGGTGAGCACACCGGCGTCGTGTGCGGCGACCTCGACCGGACCCTGCCGGGTGGTGACGTGTCCGATGATCTGACCGGCGGTGAGCGGGTCGCCCTCGGCGAGTCCGGCAGCCGGTTCGAAGGTGCCGGCGCTGGCCGACACGACGACCCGGAACTGCCTGGTGGGCTCGTGACTGGGGGCCATCCCGTGCCGGGCGATCAAGGCCCGCGCCGCAGGCAGGTCGTCCGGGGTTTTCACGGTGACGATCTCCGGCACGCCACGGTCCTTGAACTCCCGCTTGACCAGACCGGCGAGGGTGCCGGCCGGTGGCAGCTCCAGTACTCCGGTGACACCGAGGTTTGCCAGGGTCTGCATGCACAGGTCCCAGCGCACCGGTGCGGTCACCTGCCGGACGAGGCGTTGGAGCAGCTCCCGGCCGTGGTTGACGGCATCGCCATCTAGGTTGGACAGCAGGATTCGGTTGGGATCGGCCGGGATGATCCCGGCGGCGACGCTCGCGAGCGCCTGCTCGGCCGGGGCCATGTACGGGGTGTGGAACGCCCCGGCTACCTGCAGCACCGCCACCCGGGCCCGGGCCGGCGGCTCGGCGACGAACTTCTCCAGCTGGCCGGTGGCTCCGGCCACCACGATCTGACCGGCTCCGTTGTGGTTCGCCGGGTGCAGTCCGTGACGGTCGATCGCGGCCAGCACCTCGTCCCGGTCGCCGCCGAGCACGGCGGCCATCCCGGAGGGTTCCAGCGCGCAGGCGGCGGCCATCTCTCGGCCCCGGACTGCGGCCAGCGTGATGGCCGACTCGGCGGGCAGCACCCCGGCCAGCGACGCGGCGGCGAGTTCGCCGACGCTGTGACCGGCGACGACGGCGACGTCGTAGAGCCCGCCCCGGCGGTGCCCGGCCGGTGATCCGCCAGGCAGGTGCTCGGCGGCGAGCAGGGCCGCGGCGACCAGCAGCGGCTGGGTGCGAGCGGTGTCCTTGATCTCGTCGGCGTCGGCGGTGGTGCCGAGGTGCACCAGGTCGACCCCGGCGAGCGCGGACCACCACCGCAGGCGGGCCTCGGCGCCGGGCAGGTCGAGCCACGGGGTGAGGAAGCCGGGCTTCTGGGACCCCTGGCCGGGGGAGAGTACGGCGAGCACGGCTATGACTCTTCCTGATACCCACGGGTCACTTGGGTGCGCTGAGATACCAATCCGCACTACCGTCGTTGGAGGATTCCTACAAAGATCGTCGGATGTGCACGTCTTTTGCCCGCAAATGTTGCTCGGAAGTGCGTTCAGTCAGGCGAGGTGCGCAGCAGCGGCGGGGGATCCAACCGGCCGATCGCCAGGGCCATCTGCAGCGCGTACGCGTCGCGGGCGGCGAACGGCGACAGTCCGGTCACCTCACCGATGCGACGCAGTCGATAACGCACCGTGTTCGGGTGTACGAACAGTGCCCGCGCTGTCGCCTCCAGCACGGCCCCGGCGGCGAAGAACGCGTCCAGGGTCTCCAGCAGTTCCCCGCCGGCCCGGACCAGGGTTCCGTACACGTCGCGACGCAGCCGACGGCGGGCCTCGGGATCACCGGCGAGGGCCCGCTCCGGCAGCAGATCGGTCGCCGCGACCGGGCGGGGCGCCGCCGGCCAGGCCGGCGCCGCCCGGTATCCGGCCAGCGCCGCCCGAGCCGACTCGGTCGCCTCGTCCAGGCTGGCCACCATCGGTCCGACCACCACCGGGCCGGCGCCGAACGCGTCCAGCAGCTTGCCGGTCGCCGCCGCCGGATCGGCCGCCCCGCCCAGCACCACCACCAGCCGGTCGTTGTGCACCCCGCCGATCGTCTCCACCCCGATCCGCCGGGCGGCCCGGTAGACGATCTGCAGGACCGCGCTGACCTCGCCGCCCGGTGACCGCCCCACCACCACCGACACCGGGGAGGCATCGGTCCAGCCCAGCGCGGCGGCCCGGCTGGCCAGCACGTCCGACGAGTCGCCGCGCAGTAGCGCGTCGACCAGCAGCGCCTGCAGCCGGGCGTCCCAGGCGCCGCGCGACTCCGCCGCCCGCGCGTACACCCGGGCGGCGGCGAAGGCGATCTCCCGGGAGAACCGCAGCACCGCCTCGCGCAGCAGCGACTCCTCGCCGGTCGCGGCCAGGTGCGGCACCTGCGCCTCGACCACGTCGATGGTGACCTTGATCAGGGCGACCGTGTGCTGCAGGCTGATCGACCTGGCCAGCGCCCGCGGCGCCGCGGCGAAGACCTCGTCGGAGACCTCCTGCGGGCTCCCGTTCGCGCCGCCACCGTCGCGTAGCCACTCCACCAGGGACCGCACCCCGGCCTGGGCGATCACCATCACCCAGGAACGCTGGTCGGCGGGCAGCTCACGGAACCAGGGCAGGGTCTCGTCCATCCGGGCCACACTCGCGGTCGCCAGCGCCCCGGCCGACCGCTCGATACGACGCAGGGTCGCGGTGAGCCCGGCGTCGTTGCGCTTGGTCGCCACCCCGTCAGGGTGTCACGGCCAGCGGGCACGACCGCGCCGACCGTGCCAACATGTGCTGATGATCGCCCGTCCGCCGCTGGTCGTACCGCTGCTGGCCCTGCTCGCCCTCGCGGCGCTGACCACCGGTCTGGTGGTGGATCCCGCGTTGGTCGCCCGACTGGACGCCCCGGTGACCGACGGGCTGCGGGCCTACGCCGCCGACCGGCCGACGCTGGTGGCGGTCCTGCGGACCGCCACCGACCTGGCGGCTACGCTGTCGTTCCTGGCCGTCGGAGCCGCCGCGACCACCCTGTTCGCCGTGCGCCGGGACCGTCCCCGGGCCTGGTTCTGCGCGACGGTGACCGTCGCGGCCCCGGTCAGCTGGCAACTGGGGCAGTGGCTACTGCACCGGCCCCGCCCGGCGGACGGCTTCGTGACCATCGCCGCCAACGGCTTCCCCAGCGGGCACACCACCAACGCCGCCGCTGCGGCGTTCGCGGTCGTCCTGCTGGTCTGGCCCGGGGTACGGCGTACCGGGCGGTTGCTGGTGGCGGTGCTCGCCGGAGCCGGCGCGCTGTTCATCGCGGCGACCCGGCTGGTGCTGCTCGCGCACTGGCCGGTCGACGTGATCGGCGGCGTCCTGGTGGCGGTGACGGTGGTGGCGCTGGCCGCCCGCCTCTGGGCACCACGGGCGGGGGGGCCGGCGGCGGCCGGCCCGGTACCTGGCAAGGTGTCGTCTCGGGACGGCTCGTGCGAGGTGAGGAGTTCGTGATGGCGTACCTGGGGGCTGGCCACAGCGGCGGCGTCGAGCGGGACCATCCGGGGGAGCGGGACCAACCGTCACCCGGTCGGACGTTGACCGGGCAGGGAACCGGCCGGGGCGGCCCGGCCGACCCGCGGCCGCCGTCGACCTGCTGCGCGGGGCAACGGGGCTGGGCGGGCGCGCACCGTCACCTCGGGGTCCGGCCGAGCTCCCGGGTGGTACGTCGGGAACGCCCGCCGCACCGCTGGTGCTGAAACCGGCCGGCACGTCACCTGGTCCGGCGGCGCACCAGCAGGGCGATCCCCGCAATACCCAGGGTGATGCCGACCACCACGGCGGCGTTGAGCATCATGACCTGGCGCAGGTCGGTGAGCATCTTGTCGATGTCCTCACCCGGGTTGAGCGCGTCCTCCGGGATCACCCGTTCGCCGCCGCCGATGCCGCCGCTGATGCTGTCCGGGCGGGCCGGCAGCGGTGCGCCGGCCGCCCGCAGCGTCTCGGACATCGTCAGCCGGCCGAAGAACCAGCCGGCCGTGGCCTTGCCGTCACCGGGCTGCTCCGCCGGTCGGAACGCGCGCGGGCCTCCCTTGGCCAGTGGATACAGCTCGTAGGTGCGATGTGGCTCGTCCGCCACCATGACCACGACCAGGTACTTCGGGCCGAGGTCGCCCGGCTCCGGGGAACTGGTCTGACCCGGTCCGGTGAGCCAGCTGACCTGGCTGAGCACCGCCGCGAACAACTCGGCGTCGGCGTCGGCGTGCACGGCGAGCGGCTCCGGCAGGTCGTCACCTTCGATGGTGACGGTCGTTGGTGCAGGTGGTGCCGCGTACACCCGGTTCGCCGACAAAATGGACGTGCCGAATGCCAGGAGCAGCGCACCGGCCGCTAAGAGACGGCTGGCTGCCCGCTGTCCCATGGTCAACTCCCTCGCCCCGCGGAGGTCAGGTCCCTAGTCGATGTGCTCACTACCCGATGGCTGCCCGACGTAATCAGCGGCGGGCGGGGTCGCGGACCCTCACTGTGAGAGACTCCGCATGACCCTGGACGGTTGCACCCGCTGGACGGATTTTTCGGGAACCATCGACGACCGGTGACCGACCAACCAGGGAGGTCGGCCGATGACGGCCCGGTACGTTGTCTGGCGACCGATCGTATCCGGCGATCGCAACAGGTGGGGGACAGGGTGGTACGCGTACCAGGGGTGTTGCTCGCGGTGTTCGTCGGGATGCTCGCGGTGCTGTTCGGAGCATCGCCGGCCCAGGCACACAACGTGCTGACTGGGAGCGATCCGGCTGACGGCGCGGAGCTTGCGCAGGCCCCCGAGACGGTCCGGCTCACCTTTCTGGCCAATCTCAACCAGGAGCAGGCCGAACTGAGTGTGACCGGTCCGGACGGCGCTGCGGCGTCCACCGGGGCGCCCGTAGTGGACGGCAAGGCGGTGAGCGTACCGTTCCGTCCCGGACCCGCCGGCGAATACACAGTGGACTACAATGTGTTGTCTACTGATGGGCACTGGGTCAAGGGCACACTTGCCTTCACTTTGACGGTCGGTGTCGAGCCGACCGCTGAGCCGTCACCGACCGGGGCGCCCAGTCCCACCGCCGCCGAACCGACACCGGAGGCGACCCCGACCCCGACCCCGACCCCGGCGCCGCAGGCGACCAGCTCCACCGAGTCGACGCCCTGGTGGCCGTGGCTGGTCGGTGCCGTCGTCCTGCTGGTCGCGGTGGCGGCCGGAGCGTTCTTCGTCCGCCGTCGTAGCACCTGACCTGACCGTCGCGGCGTCCAGGCGATCCGGCCGGACCGTCGCGGCGTCAGCCGAGCCGGGCGCGGGCGTCGCGCAGCCGACGCAACGTGCGCTCCGGCCCGAGGACCTCCAGTGACTCGAACAGCGGCAGCCCGACGGACCGGCCGGTCACTGCGACCCGTACCGGTGCCTGGGCCTTGCCGAGCTTGAGGCCACGCTCGGTGCCGACCTGCTCCAGCGCCGCCTTCAACGGCTCGGCGGACCAGTCCGGCAGCGCCGCGAACGCGGCGATCGTCGCGTCCAGCAGGTCGGCCGAGCCGTCCTTCATCGCCTTTGCCCACGCGGCGTCGTCGATCACCGGGACGTCGAGGAAGAGGAAATCGACGTTGGCGACGATCTCGCTGAGTACGGCGATCCTGGTCTGAGCGAGCGGGGCGACCGCCGCGAACGTCGTCGGGTCGTAGTCGGTCGCCCGCCACGGCGGCGGCGCGATACCGCTGCCGGTCGGCGCCGGCGCCGACGGAGTCCCGGTCAGCCAGGGCTGACAGGCGGCGATGAAGTCTTCGACCGGCAGCGCCCGGATGTACTCGCCGTTGAAGGCGCGTAGCTTGCGCTCGTCGAAGAACGCCGGTGACGGGTTCACCCCCTCCAGCCGGAACTCCTCCTCGATCACCGACCAGGGCACAATCTCCCGGTCGTTGCTCGGCGCCCAGCCGAGCAGCATCAGATAGTTGCGCATCGCGTCGGCGAGGTACCCCTCGTCGCGGTACGCCTCCAGCGCCACCTTGTCGCGGCGCTTGGACAGCTTCTGGCGTTTCTCGTTGACGACCACCGGTACGTGCGCCCAGACCGGTGGCTTGACCCCGAGTGCCGCCCAGAGCAGTTGCTGTTTCGGGGTGTTCGGCAGGTGCTCCTCGGCGCGGATCACGTGGGTGATCCCCTGGGAGATGTCGTCGACCACGTTGGCCAGCAGGAAGACCGGTGAGCCGTCGCCCCGGGCGATGACGAAGTCCTCGATCAACTGGTTCTCGAACGTCGGCTCGCCGCGGATCAGGTCGACGACCGTGGTGCTGCCGGTGTCCGGAGTGCGGAACCGCAGGGCCCGTCCAGCGCCGGCGTCGAGACCCCGGTCGCGGCAGAACCCGTCGTACCCGCGGTACTCGCTGCCGGTGCGGGCCTGCACGTCGGCGCGGGCGCAGTCGCAGTAGTAGGCACGTCCGGACTGGTGCAGCCGGTCGGCCGCCGCGCGGTGCTCGCCGGCGTTGGTCGACTGGAAGTACGGCCCCTCGTACGAACCACGACGGATGCCGATCCAGTCCAGCGCGCTGAGGATCCCCTCGATCCACTCGGGGCGGTTGCGGGCCGCGTCGGTGTCCTCCACCCGCAGTACGAACACGCCCCCGTGCTGCTTGGCGTAGATCCAGTTCTGCAGTGCTGAACGGGCACCGCCGACATGGAACATACCGGTGGGGGATGGGGCGAAGCGTACGCGTACCGTCACGGCCCCAGCCTACGGGCGGCCGATCCCCGCCCGACGGCCAGGTCCGGTCACCGTCGTCGGCTCCGGGGCGACGAACCGGACCGGTCGGCGTGCGGCGGTCGTGGTGGCGTCGGGCGAACAGCGAAGTCTGCACCTTTTGTGGAAAATGTGATTTAGGCTGCGCCTGTCAGGACGAGCAGGCAGAGACAGGCGGGCAGATGATCCTCATCGAACGCAGCGGACGGGCGGAGGCCCCGATCGACACCGTCTGGGAGGTGGTCGGGCAGGCCGCGTTGCTGCCCGACTGGCTCGCCGGTGTCCGCCAGGCCGAGGTGATCGGCGGCGACATCCGCCGGATGCGGGTACACACGGCGGACGGCGCGGCCGCGGACGCCGAGGTCATCGAGTTCCAGCCGCCCAAGCTGATCGCCTGGCGGGAGCGGGCCGCCGGTCCCGGCCTGCGGGCCGAGGCCCGTACCGAGGTGCAGGTCGAACTCACCCCGGAGGGGGACGGCACCGCAGTGCGGCTGACCATCGTGCGGTGGCCGGCCGGTCAGGTCAGCGCGACCCTGCTGCGACTCGGCAAGCACCGGGTCGGTGCCGATCTGGAGACCTCCCTGGGCCGCCTGTCCGACCTGGCCGCAGCCCGGCACGCCGCCAACGCCGACGACCGGACCAACGTCTGCGACCGGACCAACGTCTGCTGACCGTGGCCGACCGGACCTACGTCTGCTGACCGTGGCCGACCCCAGCTACGGCAGGTCCGCAGGCGGTGCGGCCCCCGGACGCGACGGGCCCCGGCGGTCACCCGCCGGGGCCTGTCGACTGCGGTCGCTGCGGATCAGGAGTCGCCGCCGGTCTCCCCGACCGGAGCGGCGTTGACGTCGTCGATCGCGTACTTCTTGGCGGCGCCGGCGGGCACCTCGGCCGGCACCTCGCCGCGCAACGCCAACTGCCGCAGCGTCGCGACGGCCACCGACTCGGCGTCGACATGGAAGTGCCGCCGCAACGCGTGCCGGGTGTCCGACAGCCCGAACCCGTCAGTGCCGAGCGAGGTGTAGTCGCCCGGAATCCACCGGGCGATCAGGTCCGGCACCGCCCGCATCCAGTCGCTGACCGCGACCACCGACTGCGGCGCGTCGGCCAGCGCCGTGCGCACGTACGGCACCCGCGCCTCACCGCCCAGGTTGAGCAGGTTGTGCTCCTCGCAGGCCACCGCGTCGCGACGCAGCTCCGTCCAGGAGGTCACCGACCACACGTCGGCGGCCACCCCCCAGTCCTCGGCGAGCAGTTGCTGCGCCTTGAGCGCCCACTGCATCCCGGTGCCGGAGGCGAGGATCGTCGCCCGCGGCGCCTCGCCGCCGTCGGCCCGACTCACCTGCGGTGCCGCCGCGTACCGGTAGAGGCCCTTGAGCAGCCCTTCGACGTCGAGCCCGTCCGGCTGCGCCGGCTGCAGGATCGGCTCGTTGTACACCGTCAGGTAGTAGAAGATGTTCTCCGGCGACTCGCCGTACATCCGGTGCAGGCCGTTCTCCACGATGTGCGCGATCTCGAACGCGAACGCCGGGTCGTAGGCGACTACCGCCGGGTTGCTCGCGGCGAGCAACTGCGAGTGCCCGTCCTCGTGCTGCAGGCCCTCGCCGTTGAGCGTGGTCCGCCCGGCGGTGGCCCCGAGGACGAAGCCGCGGGCCATCTGGTCGGCCGCCGCCCAGAACGCGTCGCCGGTGCGCTGGAAGCCGAACATCGAGTAGAAGATGTACAGCGGGATCATCGGCTCGTCGTGGGTGGCGTACGACGTGCCGGCGGCGGTGAACGACGCCACCGACCCGGCCTCGTTGATCCCCTCGTGCAGGATCTGTCCGGCCGTCGACTCCTTGTACGACAGGAACAGCTCCCGGTCCACCGCGGTGTACTTCTGCCCGTGCGGTGAGTAGATCTTCTGCGTCGGGAACAGCGAGTCCATGCCGAAGGTCCGCGCCTCGTCCGGGATGATCGGCACCCACCGCTTGCCGAACTCGCGGTCCTTCATGATGTCCTTGAGCAGCCGGACGAAGGCCATCGTGGTGGCGACCTTCTGCTTGCCGGAGCCGCGTTTGACGTCACCGAACCGCTCACTGCCCGGCACCGCCAGCGGGCGGGCGGCGGTCCGCCGGGTCGGCACGTACCCGCCGAGGGCCTTGCGACGCTCCTGCAGGTAGGTCATCTCCGGGGAATCGTCGGCCGGGCGCAGGTACGGCGGGAGGTACGGGTTGGCTTCCAACTGCTCGTCCGGTACGTCCAGGTAGAGCCGGTCCCGGAAGGTCTTCAGGTCGTCCAGGGTCAGCTTCTTCATCTGGTGGGTGGCGTTGCGGCCCTCGAAGTGCTCCCCGAGCGTCCAGCCCTTGATCGTCTTGGCCAGGATCACCGTCGGCTGGCCGGTGTGCTCGGTGGCCGCCTTGTACGCCGCGTACAGCTTGCGGTAGTCGTGTCCGCCGCGCTTGAGGTTCCAGATCTCGTCGTCGGACAGCCCTTCGACCATCTTGCGGGTACGCGGGTCGCGACCGAAGAAGTGCTCCCGCACGTACGCGCCGGACTCGGCCTTGTAGGTCTGGTAGTCGCCGTCCGGCGTGGTGTTCATCAGGTTGACCAGCGCGCCGTCGGTGTCCGCGGCGAGCAGCGGATCCCACTCCCGACCCCAGACGACCTTGATCACGTTCCAGCCGGCGCCCCGGAAGAACGCCTCCAGCTCCTGCATGACCTTGCCGTTGCCGCGCACCGGGCCGTCCAGCCGCTGCAGGTTGCAGTTGATCACGAAGGTGAGGTTGTCCAGCTCCTCGCGGGCGGCCACCCCGATCGCGCCGAGCGACTCCGGCTCGTCCATCTCACCGTCGCCGAGGAACGCCCACACGTGCTGATCGGAGGTGTCCTTGATGCCCCGGTGCTGCAGGTACCGGTTGAACCGGGCCTGGTAGATCGCGTTGATCGCGCCGAGGCCCATCGAGACGGTGGGGAACTCCCAGAAGTCCGGCATCAGTCGCGGGTGCGGGTACGACGGCAGGCCGCCGCCGAGCCCGGCGTGCGACAGCTCCTGCCGGAAGCCGTCGAGGCGCTGTTCCGACAGCCGGCCCTCGACGAAGGCGCGGGCGTACATGCCGGGGGAGGCGTGCCCCTGGAAGAAGATGTGGTCACCGCCGCCGGGGTGCTGCTTGCCACGGAAGAAGTGATTCATCCCAACTTCGTAGAGGGACGCGGCGCTGGCGTAGGTGGAGATGTGGCCACCGACGCCGATCTCCGGCCGCTGCGCGCGGTGCACCAGCACCGCGGCGTTCCACCGGATGTACGCGCGGATCCGCCGCTCGATCATCTCGTCGCCGGGGAACCAGGGTTCGCGTTCCGGCGGAATCGTGTTGATGTAGTCGGTGGTGGTCAGTGGCGGCACCCCGACCTGACGCTCCCGAGCCCGTTCGAGCAGGCGCAGCATGACGTACCGGGCGCGTTTGGCGCCGCGTTCGTCGATCACTCCGTCGAGTGACTCGACCCATTCGCTGGTTTCTTCAGGGTCGATGTCCGGAAGCTGGCTCGGCAGGCCGTCGCTGATCACCGGGCGCTTGCGTTCCGTGGCCACAGGCGTTCCCTCAGTTGTGTGTGGGATAGGTCTCTACTGACCATCCTGCCCCCTGGAGGCCGGTTGCGTCACGCGCGGTCGCCATAGAGGCGATCTGGGACACAGGTACCAGACGGTAACTTCCGGCCGGCTCCGGCCCCGGCTCCGACCGCCCCGGCCGCCCGTCTCGACCAGCGAGTCGGCCGCCGTCAACCGGCGAGGAAGGAGAACCGGACCTTGCGGTCGGCGTTGTCTCCGTTCGGGTCGACCAGACAGACCGACTGCCAGGTGCCGAGGGCGAGCCGACCGTCGAGCACGGGCAGGGTGGCGTACGGGGCGACGAACGCCGGCAGCACATGGTCCCGGCCGTGCCCGGGGGAGCCGTGCCGGTGCTGCCAGCGGTCGTCGGTGGGCAGCAGCTGGTCCAGGGCGGTGAGCAGATCGTCGTCGGAGCCGGCACCGGTCTCGATGATCGCGATACCGGCGGTGGCGTGCGGTACGAACACGTGCAGCAGCCCGTCGCCACGTCCGGCGACGAACCGTCCCGCCTCGGCGGTGATGTCACGCACCACGGGTCGGGAGCCGGTCCGGATGGAGATCACGTCGGAGTCCATGCCTGCCAGTGTGGCAGCCGGGCCCGCCGGATTCCTCACACGGCGATGTCGCGGCGGGTGAAGCGCCAGGTGCCGGCGGCGACGCAGACCGCGGCGAAGCCGGCAAGCAGCAGTACGCCGCCGACCTGCACCCCGTTCACCAACGGATCGCCATCGAGGTACCAGTGGAACGGGGAGACGTCGCGGGCCCACGCCAACGCGTCGACCTGCGGCAGGACGGCATTGGCGAGGTAGCCGAGCACGGCGACCGCCGCGCCGACGCCGAGCGCCGTCGCGCGGCTGCCGGTGGCGGCCCCCACGCCGTACGCCAGGGCGGCGAACGCGGTGCCGAACAGCACCAGATGCAGGGTCATCGCGGCCAGCGCACCGACCCCGACTGCGGTGAACTCGGCCGGACCACGGATCGCCACCAGGGCCAGCCACAGCAGCGCCCCGGTGAGCACCAGCCCGACCACCAGCGCGGCGAACCGCTGCAGCGCGGCCCGGGCCCGGCCGACCGGGTGGGCGAGCAGCAGGTCCAGCGAACCGGCCTCCTCGTCACCGGCGATCGTCCGGGCCCCGGCGCCGATCCCGAACACCGCCACGAGTAGGGGGATGAGCAGCCCGTAGACGGCGCTGCCGAGATAGCCGGCGGGACTGGTCACGTCGTCGAAGTTGAACGCTTCGAGCACCCCTTCCGGGTAGGCCGACATCGCCTCGGTCATCTCCGGCGTTCGCATGGTCGGCCAGAACGCGGCGTACATGGCGCCGACCGCTGCGATCGACACCGCCCAGCCCAGCATGGACCGGCGGTTGTCGCGCAGCGCCTTGGTGAACGGGTTACGCAGCAACACCGTCGGTCTCCGTCCGCTCGTAGTAGGTGAAGAAGAGATCTTCCAGGTCGGGCTCCTCGGCCAGGAAACTGACGACGGTGTGCCGGCTCGCCGCCTTGATCAGCGGATCGGCCCGCCCGTCGAGCCGGCAACTGAGCCGGGCACCGTTCACGGTGACGTCGCTGAGCCCGGGGACCGCCGCGAACTCGTCGGCCGAGACCGGTGCGTCGAAGACGATCTCGATCCGGCGTACCGCCCGTTCCCGCAGGTCCTCGACCCGTTCGACGGTGATCAGCCGGCCGTCGCGGATGATGCCGACCCGGTCGGCGGTCTGCTGCACCTCGCTCATCACGTGCGATGACATGAAGACGGTCTGCCCGGCGGCCTTCGCCTCACGGACCATCGCGACGAACTCCTGCTGGAGGAAGGGGTCCAGGCCGCTGGTCGGCTCGTCGAGGATGAGCAGCTCGGGGGAGTGCATGAAGGCCTGCACGACGCCGACTTTCTGCCGGTTGCCCTTGGACAGCCCTTTGATCCGCCGACCGAGGTCGAGGTCGAGCCGGTCGGCCAGCTCGGCGATCCTGGCCTTCGGCACGCCGCCGCGCAGGTTACCCAGGTAGGTGAGGAGTTCGTGGCCGGTCTGTCGGCCGTCCACGATGAAGTCGCCGGCCAGGTAGCCGATCCGTCGGCGGAGCGGGACACCGTCGGCGTGCGGGTCGAGCCCCAGCACCCGCACGGTGCCGCTGGTCGGGCGGATCAGATCCAGCAGCAGCCGGATGGTGGTGGACTTGCCGGCCCCGTTGGGGCCGAGGAACCCGTACACCTCGGCGGTCTCGACCTGTAGGTCGAGACCGGTGAGGCCACGGTTGCGGCCGTACGTCTTGATCAACTGCTCGGTACGGATGGCCGGGTCAGCCATCGGACCTCGCCTCCTTGACTTGGGTTGTCGACGCTGCGCCTCGAAGCGTTTGACGATCAACGGCTGTGACGATCAACGGCTGTTACGAACGTTCAGAACGTACTGAACCTTATGCTATCCGCCGCCCGCAAGTGACCCCGCTGGCGGCGCGGCTGCGCTGCCCCGTCCAAGCCGCGCCTGGCGGCGCGGCTGCGCTGCCGTTTGCCGGACTGCCGCGTAGCATCGCGACCATGACCTCCCCGGCCACCAGCGGCGCTGCAGTCTGCCCCGACCCGGCCCAGCGGCGGCCCGCTCGCCGCCCGGTGGCCGCGCCTGGCGGGCGTCGGTAATGCTGTCCGACGTGACCACCCCGCAGGACCTCGACGAACGGTTCCGTACCGCGGTCGCCGCGATGGACACCACGCCGGACCGACGGGCACCCGAACAGCCGGTACGCGACGGCACCCTGCTCACCGGGCAGTCCGCGCTGGCGCTGTTCGACGCCCAACTCACCAGCCGCCATCTCGACCTGGCCAAACGCTGGCTGCGCAGCTTCGGAGAAGGTTTCTACACGCTCGGCTCGTCCGGCCACGAGGGCAACGCGGCGCTGGCCGCCGCCGTCCGGGTGACCGACCCGGCGCTACTGCACTACCGGTCCGGTGGCTTCTACTGCGCCCGGCTCGCCCAGGCCGGCCTCGCCGCCGGCCACGAGCCCGGCGTCGAGTCGGGCCTTCGCCCCGGCGTGGCCGACCCCGGGGCCGGCACCGACGCTGGCGAAGCCGGAACCGACCCGGTCACCGACGCCGCCTGGGATGTGCTGCGCGGCGCCGTCGCCTCCGCCTCCGACCCGACCACCGGCGGCCGGGGCAAGGTGTTCGGCAACACCGCGATCAACATCGTGCCCACCTCCGGCACCGCCGGCGGGCACCTGCCCCGGGCGGTCGGGACCGCGCTCGGCATCGACCGGATGCGCCGGATGCTGCCGACCGTCCGGCATCGTCAACCAGGGCTGGCCCGGTCCGCCGCAGTCGGCCGTCCGTACCTGGAACCCCGGCTGCCCTGGCCGGACGACGCCATCGTGGTCTGCAGCTTCGGCGACGCGGCGGTCAACCACGCCGCGGCGACGGCGGCGTTCAACACCGCAGGCTGGGCCGACCACGCCGGGCTGACCGCGCCGGTGCTGTTCGTCTGCGAGGACAACGGACTGGGCGGCAGCGTACGGTCGCCGGACGGCTGGATCGCCGAGACGCTGCGCTCTCGACCAGGGCTGCGGTACTTCGCCGCCGACGGGTGCGACCTGGCGGCCACCTACGACGTCGCCGCCGAGGCTGCCGCCTGGGTCCGCGAGCACCGCCGGCCGGCGGTGCTGCACCTGTCCACCGTCCGACTGATGGGGCACAGCGGCGCCGACGTCGAATCGGCGTACCGGTCGGCCGAGGAGATCGACCGTGACGTCGCCCGCGACCCACTGGTCGGCACCGCGCGGCTGCTGGTCGCCGCCGGCCTGGCCAGCCCCGACGAGATCATTTCCCGGTACGACGAAGTCGGCTGGCAGGTGCGCAAGGTCGCCGAGGAGGTCATCGGGGAGGCCAAGCTCGACACCGCCGGACAGGTCGTGGCCACTCTCGCCCCGCGCCGGCCGATCCGGGTCGCCCGGGTGGTCGCCGACACCGGTGCCCGCGCGGCCGGAGCAGCTGCCACCACCCGCGCCACCACCCTCGGCACCCGGCTGCCGGAGGAACGCGGGCCGATGACCCTGGCCCAGACGATCACCGCGGCGCTCGCCGACGGTTTGCTGGCGTACCCGGCGATGACGGTGTTCGGTGCCGACGTTGCCGCCAAAGGCGGGGTGCACGGCGTCACCGCCGGGCTGCAGGACCGGTTCGGCGTCCACCGCGTCTTCGACACCACCGGCGACGGCACCACGGTCCTCGGCATTGGACTCGGCGCCGGACTCGCCGGTCAGCTGCCGGTACCGGAGATCCAGTACCTGAGCCACCTGCACAGCGCCGAGGACCAGCTGCGCGGTGAGGCCGCCGCGCTGCAGTTCCTCTCCCGGGGCGGCTACCGCAATCCGATGGTGCTGCGGGTGCCCGGTCTCGCCTACCAGGAGAGCCTCGGCGGACATCTCTACAACGACAACTCGCTGGCGGTGCTGCGGGACGTACCCGGCCTGGTCCTGGCCGTGCCGGCCCGGGCCGACGACGCCGCCGGGCTGCTGCGGTCCTGCCTGGCCAGCGCGGCGGTCGACGGCAGTGTGTGCGTCTTCCTGGAGCCCGTCGCCCTCTACGACACCCGTGACCTGCACAGTCCGGATGACGGACTGTGGCTGGCGCCGTACACCCCGCCCGGGGAGTGGGGTGCCCGGCACATCCCGGTCGGCCGGGCCCGCAGCTACTCCGTCGGCAGCGGCGAGGACCTGACGGTGATCACCTTCGGCAACGGCGTACGGATGTCGTTGCGGGTCGCGGCCCGGCTGGCCGCCGAAGGGGCCGGCTGCCGGGTCGTCGACCTGCGCTGGCTCGCACCGCTGCCGGTGGCCGACATCATCCGCGAGGCGACGGCGACCGGTCGGGTGCTGGTGGTCGACGAGACCCGCCGCTCCGGCGGGGTCGGTGAGGGGGTGCTGGCAGCGCTGGTGGAAGCCGGGTACGTCGGAGCCGCTGCCCGGATCGCGGCATTGGACACCTACGTCCCCCTCGGCCCGGTCGCCAACCAGGTGCTGGTCGGCGAAGATGCCATTACCCAGGGTGCCCGAGCGCTGCTGGCACGGTAAATTCCGGTGAACTCGGTGCGCCACTTGCGCCGGGCGGCACAACTGTGTGAACTACCCGCTATCGGTGTCCGACGGATACCGGCAGCTCAAGACGAGGAGGCAAGTAACAGTGAGCGCGACCGCTGGTCAGGCCGCCGACGGCGTACGGAGCCTGGCGGACCGGTTCGGCATCGAGCCGGGCATGGTGGTCATGGAGATGGGTTACGACGACGACGTCGACCAGGATCTCCGCGACGCCCTGACCGACCGCTGCGGCGAGTTGGTCGACGAGGACACCGACGAGGTCGTCGACGCGGTGCTGCTGTGGTACCGCGACGGTGACGGAGACCTGTTCGAGTTGCTCGTCGACTCGCTCGGCCCGCTGGCCGACAACGGGGTGGTGTGGCTGCTGACGCCCAAGGCCGGGCGTGACGGCCACGTCGAGCCGAGTGACATCAGCGAGTCCGCGCCCAGCGCCGGACTGCAACAGACTTCCATGGTCAACGCCGGCAAGGACTGGAGTGCCGCCCGGCTGGTACTGCGCCGTGGAGCCAAGGCCAAGAAGTGAGTGAAGGAGCGCACATGCCCGTAGAGGTCGGCACGCCGGCACCGGAGTTCACCCTCAAGAACCAGAACAACCAGGAGGTGCGGCTGGCCGACTTCCGGGGTCGGCAGGCGGTCCTGCTGATCTTCTACCCGCTCGCGTTCACCGGCACCTGCCAGGGCGAGCTGCAGGAGGTCCGGGACAACATCGACGCCTACGTCAACGACGACGTGCAGACGCTCACCGTCAGCGTGGACTCCGTCTACACCCACAAGATCTGGGCGGAGCAGGAAGGTTTCCAGTTCCCGCTGCTCGCCGACTTCTGGCCGCACGGCGCGGTCGCCCAGGCGTACGGGGTGTTCAACGACACCGCCGGGATCGCCAACCGGGGCACGTTCGTGATCGACAAGGCCGGCGTGGTCCGCTTCGCCGAAATGAACGGGCCGGGCCAGGCCCGTGATCAGTCTGTGTGGCGCAAGGCACTGGCCGACCTGGCCGATTGACCAGCGTCACGGACAACTGACCAGCCTCCGGGCCGATTGACCAGCGTCCGACCCTGCGGGACCCGCTACCGTCCAGCGGGCCCCGCGGGCCGGGGCGGTCCGCTTGCCGGCCGTACGGTCGCCGGTCGCCGGGAACTCGGTCGCGCCGCGCTGGAGAAGGCAGGGTAAACTGGCCGCCGCCGGGCCGGCGATTCTTGTGATGCCCGGGCGCGTAGCTCAGTGGGAGAGCACTCGCCTTACAAGCGAGGGGTCGCAGGTTCGAAACCTGCCGCGCCCACCCTGTGACCAGCAGCGGAGCGGAACCTTGGCGTCCGTCGGGTCCAGACCGTGACTGCTCTTGTCGGCCTTCCTGGCGACGTCCTGCACGTGACGCCAACGCCGCAGGCAGGGCCGCGAGTGGACGGTCGCGGTCGGCAGGTGCCGGTCCTGGAGGATGGCGGATACCCGTCGTGCTCGTCGCGCGTACGCATGGCCGCGAACGTCCCTCTGCCGGTACTCTTAGGCTATGCCTCAGCGAAAGCAGCCTTCAGCGTCGACTTCCGGCAAGGTCGTGCGCTCTGCCAAGACTGCCTTCTACGTCACGAGGGTGACTGCCTGGTCTGAGGGCAAGCGTGTGCGCGCAGCAAGGATCAGGGCTGCTGGTCAGCGCGCCGCTGATACGGCTGAGGCTGCTCAGCGGCAGGATAAGCAGGTGATGTCATCCTCGCCCGAGCCTGAGTCGGATAAAATTAATTTGCCTAGTTTTGTTGGGATGCTGCGGAGCGGTCATGGTGACCTCGCTGCGCGCGCCAAGGAGATCGTTCGCGGCACCGACGTCAAGTGAGTGGCATCCGGCCGCGAAGGTTCGTGGTTGTCGATACGGGGCCCTTGGTGGCGCTGACGGATCAAGATGACGAGTATCACGCTACTTGTGTCAAGTGGCTTGAGCAGGCATTGCGGGACCATAAAACTCTCGTTATTCCCGTTCCGGTGATAACCGAGGTCTGTTACCTATTGAAGCGGGCGGTGGGCAGTGCTCACGAGGCGGCCTTCCTTGAGGGACTTGCCAAAACGCCGTCTTACTTTCGGCTCTTCTATCCGGGCAGAGAAAATCTCGCTCGGATGGCGGAACTGGTGCGTAAGTACGCTGATCTTCCCTTGGGAATGGTGGACGCGGCGGTGATTGCGGCAGCCGAACACTTTCGTACGACGGAGATCGCAACTGTTGACGGTCGCATGGCCGCTACAGTCCGGATCGAGGGCCGCTACCCAATAACCCCAGCTCTTTAGGTCGGGTAACTGGTTGGCCGTCACCATAAGCATGGGTCAACCCGATCCCCGAGCTGGCGGTAACGGCTGAGGCGCCTGTGGCCCGGTTGCTGTCGACAGCAGCGGTGACAGCAACCGGGTTGAACGGGAGGAGTCGGAGAAGGTAGGCGATCTCTGGTCCCTGTGCGGTCGTCGTAGGGCAGGGAGTGCGGACGGCCAGCGCATGGTGACTGGTTGGCGATGGGATCGATACGCTCGTTATGTCGGCTTCGGCGTAGTCTGCTCGGGCAACTTCGTCACATGGGAGCGTCGTATGAGCGAAGACACCCGGCTTGCCGCCCGCCTTATCCCGACGTCGGGAATCAATGGCGCAGAGGAACAGGAACGACGTGCGACGTCGGCCCTCCTTGCCGTCATGAGCGCGGTACGTGAATTCGGCAGAGCGTTCACCCAGCGGTTCGGTGCGCCGGCCGGCCCGGTGCAGACCTTCATCGAGGTCCCTTTCAAGCTTGGCGACCGGAAGTTCTTTCCCGACGGCCTGATCCGAGTGGTCGGTGGGCCAGCGGAAGTGGACGGCGCTGGTGGAAGTGAAGACAGGAGGTGGTGAGCTGCAGCCTGAGCAGCTCGAACGCTATCTGGACATCGCCCGGGACAACGGGTTCGACGCACTGATCACGATATCGAACGAAATCCCGCCGGTCCCCGGACAACATCCGACACCCATTGACAAGCGGAGGCTGAGGAAGATCGCACTCCACCACGTCCCGTGGTCGGAGGTGCTCACCATGGCGGTGATGCAGAAGGAGTACCGGGGCATCGCCGATCCAGATCAGGCGTGGGTCCTGGGCGAGTTGATTCGACACCTGGAACATCCCCGGTCGGGCGCGCTCGAATTCAGCGACATGGGGCCGAGTTGGGTGCCGCTGCGCGACGCGGTGAGCGCCGGGACGCTTCGTCACCGCCGATCTGCGGGCCGGCAAGATTACCTGCCACGTCGATGTCGAGGCGCCTCGTCGAGGACGTCCGACGACCCGGGTCAACTGGCTGGTACGTCAGCTTAAGGACGTGTCGGTCGCTACCCGGCTGCAGGCGTTCGCTGCGTACGCGAGAGACGCCGGGAGCGCCGAGTTGCTGAGTGCGGTGCGGGAGAACCCTGCCCTGCTGGTCGCCGACCACGGCAGGGAGATCAAGTCGTTCCGGGTCGCCACGGTCTCGCCGGCCGGGGCGAAACGTGGTGTCGGCCCGGGGGTCGTTCATCGACTCGCTTCTCGACGCGATCGACGCCTTCTACGAGCAGGTGATCCAGAACCTGAAGCCGTGGACGCCGGCGTCGCCGAAGATGCGTTCGGCGGCGGATCTGGTCGAGGTCGAGCCGGTCGCACCCGCACTGGTCTCGACGGCGATCTCCGCCCAGGACGGACCGCAGCCCGTCGCGGGGGCAGAACCGGCCGGTCCGGTTGCCGCGGCCAAGTGGCCGGTCGACGACAGTCACGGTGACCAGTCGAACCACCGTGGAGTAGCGTGGCGCCCGTATGTCCTGATTGGCACCGGAGCCCGGGGACGACGTGCGGCGACGAGGCGGCGAGCGGCGCCCGCATCCGTGCCGGCGGTGGCCGGGCGGGCGGGCCGTTGCGGTACGAAGGAGACGCGTCGTGCAGGTGAGACTCTTCGATGACGTCTCGATCCTCCGACGTGGCCAGCCACTGAACGCTCCGCCCGGCAAGGCTCTCGAGCTGTTCGGCTACCTGCTCGTCCACCGGGACCGGACCCACGCCCGCGAATCCGTTTCGGAACTACTGTGGCCGGGGGCCGAGCCCGGCGTTGCCCGCAAGTACCTGCGCCAGGCATTGTGGCGGCTCAACACGAGCATGCAGGACCAGCCGAACGACCAGCGCCCGGCGAGCGAACTCGTCGTTATCGACCCCGGCTGGGTACGGATCAATCCGGAGGCGTCCTGTTGGCTGGACGTTGACGCGTTCGAGGAGAGCTACGCGGCGGTCCGCGACGTGCCCGGCGAAGCGCTCTCCGACGACCAGGCCGATACGGTCGAGCACGCGCTGGATCTCTACCGTGGAGATCTCCTCGCCACCTGGTACCACGACTGGTGCGGTGCCGAACGGGACCGGCTACGCGATACCTACCTGTTGATGCAGGAACAGCTCATGGGCTACTGCGAGGCCCGTGGTCTCTACGCCAAGGGCGTAAGCCTCGGTCAGACCGTGCTGCGCCACGATGCGGCGCGCGAGCGGACCCACCGCCAGCTGATGCGGCTGCACTACGCCGCCGGTGACCGGATCGCCGCGCTTCGCCAGTACGATCTGTGTACGTCGGTGGTGGACCAGGAGTTCGGGGTGCGCCCGTCGGTGGACACCACGGTCCTCTACGAGCAGATCCGGGCGGACCGGACAGCGGACATCCGACCGGGGAGCGGCCGACCGGTGCTGACGGTCGGCGTATCCACGATCGTGCCGGCCTCTTCCGGCGGCGATGATCTACCGGTCGGGGACAACCGGGACGAGGTGCTGGGATCCATGGACGGTTCGGGGTACGCCAACTCGACGGAACACCTGCTGGCCGAACTCGCCAGGCTCGACCTGGTGCTGGGTAGGCAGGTCAGTCGGTTCCGGAATGCCCGACCCCGGCCCGGCGGCGAGCTTTCCACCTTCTACGTCTCCGAGGCCGAAGCGGACGCGCTGCTGGACGGTGTACCCGACTGGGCGCCGCCGGGCGACGACTTGGGGACCGCGGCCGAGCTGGACAAGTTGTCCCACGAGATCGGCGAGCGGGTGGCGCAGAGCCTGCGGGACGGTGTGGGTCTGCGGCTGGTGGCACTGGCCGGAATGTTCGACCTCGCCCCGTTCGACGTCGAAGTGATCGTGGCCTGCCTCGCGCCCGAGATCGACCGGAGCTACGAGCGGCTGTACGGCTACCTGCACGACGATCTGACCCGCCGGCTGCCGACGGTCGATCTCGTTCTCACCATGTTGTGCGCGGACCGTCAGTCACGGATGGCCGCGCGAGCCCGGTTCGCGCCGTCGGCGCCGTTGCTCAGACACCGGCTCGTCACGTCGAGCCAGGACCCGGCCGCGTCGGTGCACTCACTGCTGGGTAACAACCTCCGGTTGGACCCACGGGTCGTCGGCTTCCTGCTGGAAGACGACGACCTCGCCGAGCAGCTTCAGCCGTACGCCCGGATCGTCGCACCGACCGGGACCCTCGACGACCTGCACTTTCCGGCGGAGTTCGGGGCGACCCTGGCCCGGCTGCGGGAGCACGCCGGCGACGACCTGTTGGTCTACTGCCAGGGGCCGTACGGCGTCGGCCGGCGCAGCCTCGCGGCGGCGTGCGCCCGTCACTGGAGCGCGCCGCTGCTGGTGGTGTCCGCCGATCTGCTGGCCGACCGCCCGTTCGACGAGTTCGCCACGCTGGTCGGCCTGGTCGAGCGGGAGGCCCGGCTGCAGGGCGCGGTGATGTGCTGGGCGGACGTCGACTCCCTGCTCGTCGAGCCGGCCCGACCGCGGTTGTCGCTGCTGCTGTCCGTTCTGGCGGCGTACCCTGCTCCGGCGTTTCTGGCCGGTGGCGCCACCTGGGAGCCGGTCGACCTGCCGGCGGGCCTGACCTTCGTCCGGCTGGAGTTTCCCGCGCCCGGCTACGCCGAGCGGCTGCGCATCTGGGACGGCGCGTTCGTCGGGGCGGACCGTGACGTGCTGGATTTGGCCGCTGTTGCCGGCAAGTTCCGGCTCACCGGTGGCCAGATCCGCGACGCTGCGGTGACCGCTCACAACCTGGCGTACGCCCGGACGCCCGACGCGCCCGGGATCACCCAGGACGACCTGTACGCGGCGTGCCGCCTGCAGTCCAACCGTAAGCTGACCGACCTGGCGCAGCGGATCACGCCGCACTACGGCTGGTCGGACATCGTGCTGCCCGCCGACCGAATGCAGCAGTTGCTGGAGATCGCCGACCAGGCCCGCTACCGGGCCCTGGTCTACGAGTCCTGGGGGTTCGAGCGCAAGCTGGCCAACGGGCGCGGCCTGGCGGTGCTGTTCGCCGGCCCATCGGGCACCGGCAAGACGATGGCCGCCGACGTGCTGGCCCACGAACTCGGCCTGGACCTCTACCGGATCGACCTGTCGACGGTGGTGAGCAAGTACATCGGCGAGACGGAGAAGAACCTGTCCCGGATCTTCGAAGAAGCGGCCACCAGCAACGCGGTGCTGTTCTTCGACGAGGCCGACGCGATGTTCGGGAAACGTTCCCAGGTCCGTGACGCACACGACCGGTACGCCAATCTGGAGGTCAGCTACCTGCTGCAGCGGATGGAGCAGCACGAGGGCATGGTCATCCTGGCGACGAACCTGCGCAAGAACCTCGATGACGCGTTCACCCGCCGGCTGCACGCCACCATCGACTTCCCGGTCCCCGAGGTGGCGGACCGTCGCCGCATCTGGACGCAGGTCTGGCCCGAGCAGGCGCCGCTGGACCCGACAGTCGATCTGGACCTGCTGGCCGGGCAGATCGATCTGCCCGGCGGGAACATCCGAAACATCGCCCTAGCCAGCGCCTTCCTCGCTGCCGCCAGCGGTGGCAAGGTGACCATGGCACATCTGTTCCACGCCACCCGGCGTGAGTATCAGAAGATGGGCAAGATCCTCTCGGCGGGGGAATTCGGCGCCGACCCGCCGAACGGGCAGGTCGCCGCTGATCGGCGCTTCTGACGAGACTGTGGAGGGTTCGACGTGCATTCAGCGCAGCATGACAGCGGCGTGGCGTACCGGTCGCCGGTGGTGGCATCCGGGCCTGGGCCGGCTCCGCGTCGACCCGTCGCGTCTCGCGACGCGTTGCAGCGGCGGTACGGCAATCGTGGCGCGCGGGCGATCATCCAGGCGAAACTGAACGTCGGGCCGGTGGACGACCCGTACGAGCGGGAGGCGGACCGGATCTCCCAGCTGGCGTTCGGGTCGTCCGTGCAGCGTGCCCCGGAGGCGATCCGTCGGGTGCACACGCCGACCGGTGGCACGGCGGGCCCTGACCTCTCGCGGGCGGTGGACCGGGCGCGGGGCAGCGGTGGGCGGGCGGTGCCCGGCGGTGTGCGGGAGCGAATGGAGCGGGTGTCGGGGGCGGATTTCAGCGGGGTACGGGTGCACGTCGGCGCCGAGTCCGACCAGCTGAACGACACGCTCGGGTCGAGGGCCTTCACAGTGGGTGCCGACGTGTTCGTACGCCGTAGCGAGTACCGGCCGGGCAGCGCGCGGGGTGACGCGTTGCTGGGGCACGAGCTGACGCACACCGTCCAGCAGGGAGCCGCCGGACCCTGCTCCACCGGGCCGGCACCTGCGCCGGGACCGGCTGTCGCTCAGCGCAAGTTCGGGTTCGAGTTGGAGCTCCATCATGTGCCGTTGTTCAGCCGGCAGGGCGGGGTGGAGAGCCGGCCCGTGGCGAACGCCACAGCGGTTGCTCGCGGCAGGCGTTTCGAGGCGCATGTCGACCATTCGCCGGACCTGGACACCACCGTCGTGCCGGATGCGCTTCGTGGCGCCGGCCAGCCGGCCCCGATCCTTGAGCTCGTGACCGGACCGATGGATGAGTTCAAGGATTCCGAGAGCACGGTACGCGGCGTCATGAACCGGCTCGTGCAGGTGGCGACGCACATCGAGAACCGGGCGCTCACGCCGAACACGAACGTGCCGCTGGACGGTGCCCCCGGCCTGACCGCGAACCCGGCCGGCGTGAATTTTGTCGGGTATCCGGACGGTTCCACCGCCCCGGCGGGAACGCTGACGGGTGCGCACGGGCATGTGCAGGCGACCTACGGCCTGTCGGTCACCCAGGTCGGCGACGAACTCGCCGACCTGGGCGCGCAGCCGACGGCGGTCGGGACGGGGCAGTACAAGTTGGATACATACAAGGCCGCCATGGGGGCGGCCAACACTCGATCTGGTGATGTCGTTCAATGGATCCAGAACAACATCGATGGCGACTATAGCGACGGGGCGCTCGCCGAGGCGCGCGGACTGTTCGCCCTCATTATCAACTATCTCATCATCGGTCGGATTAAACGGTGGACCACGCTGAACAAGAACCACGCCGGCATCTTCTTCTACAAGACAAGGCTCTCCACTGTTCGGAACCAGATGGTCGAAACGTATCCGGAACTCGAAGCGCTCTTCGCGGAGGACGACCTTATTGATGAACTGCTGGACCGCAACGGGCGTGGCTATACGCAACCGGTCTTTCCCGGCATGGGGCTCGGCGTGATGTGTGGTGCGTGGGTCGAGGGGGTTCTCAAAGGGGAAGCTGACCTGGTCTTTGACGTCTCCGCCAACGGTGGTGCGAACGCCGCCGAGCTGGTCACTCCTCGTGTCGGTCGGGGAGCCAAGCGGGGGACCGGTGTGGTCGTCGAGAACCGGCGGTTCGCCCAGACCGAGGGGCACACCTACCGGCATACCTACCAGCCCAACGAGTGGGCGGACATGGCGGTCCGGGTCCGCAACAGCCTGCGGGCCAGACAGGGGTACGCGCCGGGGGAGGTCTCCAAGGCGGGAGAGATCTTCAAGGGGCTGTTCATCTCGTGACTGTGGTGGTCGGGACAGCCTGATGCCCATGTGGTGCGCATCACATTGACATGTGAGTTGCCACGTCAGAGCCCTTTGGTTCGTCGCCCAGGATCCACCGAGGCGGTCCGGTAGACGCCGGCGCAGACGCTCGTGGGACGCCCGTCCGGTAGACCTGTCGACCAGCGCGAAGGACGCAATTGGGGGCGGGACAGGGCAGTGTTTCATGATCTGGACGCGTCGCTCGCCGCCCTCGTACAGGGCGAGCTGGCGCTGCCCGGGATCACCGTCAGCTTCGCCACCCCGGACGACCAGTTCCCGCCGTCGGGCGTCACGCTGCCCGCGATCGCGTTCTTCCTCTACGACGTGCGGGAAAACCACGAGCTGCGGACCAACCAGTGGGAGAACACCCGGCAGGAGTCCGGGATGATCACCCGCCGGCGGGTGCCGGCCCGGGTCGACTGCTCCTATCTGGTCACCGCGTGGCCCAACGAGAGCGCGCCCAACCCGGCGCAGGACGAGCACCGGCTGCTCGGCGACGTACTGCGGGTGCTGCTGCGTCACCGGGAGATTCCCGCCGACTACCTGCGGGGCGACTTGGCCGGCCAGCAGCCACCGCTGCGCGCGATGGTCACCGCCGAGAGCCAGCTGCAGGGCATCGGCGAGTTCTGGCAGGCCATGGGCGGTCGGCCCAAGGCGGTTCTGCACTACAGCGTCACGCTCAGCGTCGACGTGTTCGAATCCACGCCGGTCGGGCCTGAGGTGACCGGGACGGTCATCCGGGTTGGCCAGAGCGTGAGTCACGAGTCCTGACGAGGGGGAGTACCCACAGATGCCGCAGTATCTAGCGCCGGGCGTGTACGTCGAGGAGGTCCCCTCGGCGATCAAGCCGATCGCCGGTGTGGGGACCAGCACCGCCGGCTTCGTCGGTGTCGTCGCCGACGACGTCACGATGCCGCTGCTGCCTGGTCGCGCCGGCGTGACGGCGGACGGTGACCCCGTGCCGGCCGACTTCCACGTCGTGGCACCCGCTGGCGAGGCGCAGCTCGTCGACGGCTGGGAGACGTTCAAGAACCTCTTTGGCGACATCCAGCCCGGCAACCGCACCCTCGCCCACGCCGTGTACGGCTTTTTCAACAACGGTGGCGGCCGCTGCTGGATCACCCGGGTCGCCACCTCCGCCCCCGCCCCCGCGGACGACGCCGCCGCCGATGACGACGACGCCGCCGCCGATGACGACGACGCCCCCGCCGATGACGACGACGCCCCCGCCGCCGCTGCCGCCGACACCGCATCGTCGGACGACGACCTGATCGACGCGTTGGCGACCTTCGCCGCGATCGACGAGATCGCCCTGGTCGCGATCCCCGGCGCGGTGAGCGACGCGGTGCAGACCGCGCTGCTCGACCACTGCGAGAACCAGTACCTGCAGGACCGGTTCGCGATCCTCGACGGTCGGCAGACCACCACGTTGACCAAGGAAGCGATCCAGGGCGACGTCCGGGACAGCAGCTACGGCGCGATCTACTACCCGTGGATCGACGTGGGCGCCACCGACGCCGACGGCAACAAGGTGTACCAGCCGCCGAGCGGGCACATCGCCGGGGTGTACGCCCGGGTGGACACCGAGCGGGGTGTGCACAAGGCACCGGCCAACGAGGTGATCCGGGGTGCGCTGGGCGTCGAGGCGCTGGTCAGCAAGCAGCAGCAGGCCGGGCTCAACCCGGACGACATCAACGTGATCCGCAAGTTCGGCGGCAACATCACGATCTGGGGTGCCCGTACCCTCGCCGGCAAGGAGCAGGCCGAGTGGCGTTACATATCCTCCCGGCGGCTGTTCAACTTCCTGCGCGAGTCGATCGACGAGGGCACCCAGTGGGTGGTCTTCGAGCCGAACGCGCCGGAGCTGTGGTCGAAGATCCGGCGTAACGTCGGCGCCTTCCTGACCACCGTGTGGGCCTCCGGTGCGCTGCTGGGCAACACCCCGGAGCAGGCGTTCTACGTACGCTGCGACGAGACCGTCAACCCGGCTGCGGTCCGCGACGCCGGCCAACTGGTGGTCGAGATCGGAGTGGCGATGGTACGCCCGGCCGAGTTCGTGGTGTTCCGGATCAGCCAGTGGGCCGGCGGGGTCCAGTAGCGGACAGCCGGACGAGACCGTGACCCACCAGCTGACACCCGGTGTGCACCGGCAGGACGTGTTCCCGCCGCCGCCACCGACCCAGCTCACCGGGGTGCCCGCCTTCCTCGGCCGGGCCGCCGCCGGCCCGTACACCCCGCAGCGGCTGACCCTGTGGCCGCAATTCGAGGCGGTCTTCGGCGGTGCGGCCTCCGGCGACACCCCGGACGGCTTCCTGGCCGACGCGGTCCGGGGGTTCTTCGACAACGGCGGGACGCTGTGTCATGTGGTCCGGCTGCCCAGGGCGCTGTCGCCGGCCGAGGCGGTGCAGGAGGGACTGGCGACGCTGGACGACCTGGACGATGTCGACCTGGTCTGTGCCCCCGACATCGTCGCCGCCGCGCCGTGGCCGGTCGACAAGGATCTCGCCCCGATCGTGCAGGCGCAGCAGGCGATGCTGCGGCACTGCCGGCAGCGCGGTGACCGGTTCGCGCTGCTCGACGGCGTCCCGGCGGTGGACCCGGCGACAGTCGCCGAGCAGTGCGCCGCGTTGACCGGGGCCGACGGTGCGTTCGGCGCTCTGTACTACCCCTGGTTGGGTGCGTCCGGCGTCGACGGGCGGCTGCGTCACCTGCCGCCGTCCGGGCACGTGGCCGGCGTGTACTCCACCGCCGACCAGCGGGTCGGCGTCCACAAGGCACCGGCCAACACTGTGGTCGAGGGCGTCGTCGACCTGCAGGTGCAGCTCACCGCTGCCGAGGTCGGCACGTTGTACGGGCAGCGGGTCAACTGCCTGCGGGCGTTGCCCGGCCGGGGCGTACGGGTCTGGGGCGCGCGTACCCTCGGTGCCGACCCGGCCTGGCGGGACGTGACCGCCCGCCGCCTGGTGAGCACGATCGGCCGGTGGATCGAGCGGTTCATGACCGGCCTGGTGCACGAGCCCAACGACATCCGACTGTGGGTGCGGATCATGCGGGAACTCACCGCGTACCTCGACGGGCTGTTCCAACGCGGCGCCCTGCAGGGCCGCACGCCCGCCGAGGCGTTCTACGTCAAGTGCGACCACGAGACGAATCCACCGGCGGTCATCGAGGCCGGGGTGGTAGTGACACACATCGGAGTGGCACCGACCGCGCCGGCCGAGTTCGTCACCGTTCGCGTCATCCATGGCGCGAGCGGGGTGACGGTCGGCGTGGCGTGACCGGTGCGGACAACAGTCGGTGCGGACAACAAGTTCGGTGCGGACAGACAGTGAGGTGCGGTTGTGGACAGACTCGACCCCTACTTCGGGTACAACTTCGCGGTGGAGCTCGACGGCATCACCCGGGCCGGATTCCGGGAGGCTTCCGGGCTGGAGACCAGCCAGAACGCCGCCGAGTACCGGGAGGGTACGGACCGGAACCTGGCGCCGCGCAAGATCCCCGGGCTGAACAGCTACGGTGACATCACGCTCAGCCGTGGCCTCACCAGCGACAGCAAGCTGTGGGAGTGGCGGCAGAAGGTGATGAAGGGCACCGTGGAACGGCACAACGTGTCGATCACCCTGCTCGACCAGCAGGGCAACCCGAAGGTGACCTGGAACCTGTTCGACTGCTGGCCCAAGTCGTGGAGCGGACCCAGCCTGAGCGCGACCAGCGACGAGATCGCCGTGGAGCAGCTCATCCTCGCCTGTGAACGCATCGAGGTCGACCAGTGGAGCTGACCGGCGTCGCCGAGGCCCGCCGTACCGAGTTCCCGTTCACCCTGCCGCACGGCCTGGTCGCGCCGGACGGCACGGTGCACCGCGAGGGAACCATGCGGATGGCCACCGCGCTCGACGAGATCGAGCCGATCAAGGATCCCCGGGTACGGTCGAACCCGGGCTACCTGGTGATCATCCTGCTGGCCCGGGTGATCACCCGGCTGGGCGGACTGGAGTACATCAACACCAACGTGGTGGAGAACCTTTACTCCGCCGATCTCGCCTACCTGCAGGACTTCTACCAGCGGATCAACCTCAACGGGCACGCCCGGCTGCAGGTCGACTGCCCACACTGCAGCGGATCGTTCGAAGTGGAGCCGCCCAGCCTGGGGGGATGACGCGCTACTCCCCGGACCGGCTGCACGAGGAAGTAGCGTACCTGGCCTATCACTTTCACTGGCCTTATCACGAGATCATGCAGCTGGACCACCGGGAACGGCAGCGCTGGGTCGCGGAGGTCGCGCGGATCAACGAGCGACTCAATGAACAGGGAGGGGCACGGAGATGATGTCGACCGGGATTCCGCTCGGGCTCAGCTGGGCACCTGCCGCCGTGGGCAACTGGACCGGCCTGCGGCTGCCGGACCCGTTCCAGACCTTCAACTTCGCGGTGGAGATCGAGGGCCTGCTGCTGGCCGGGTTCAACGAGGTCAGCGGCCTGGAAAGTCAGATCGAGATGGAGTCCTACCGGGAGGGCGGGGTCAACGGCTTCGTTCACCAGCTGCCCGGCGCGGCCACTCCCGCGCACCTGGTGCTGCGGCAGGGGCTGAGCCCGCTCAGCGGTCTGTGGGGCTGGTACGACAACACCACCCGGGGCGTCATCCAGCGCCGCAGCGGCACGATCGTGCTGCTCGACCGGCGACAGATCCCGGTGATGTGGTGGAACTTCCGCAACGCGTTGCCGGTGCGCTGGACCGGCCCGACGTTCAGCGCGAGCGGCGACGATGTCGGCTTCGAGTCGCTGGAGTTGGTGCACGAGGGCCTGACCAAGCCGCTGCTCGGCCAGGCCGCCGCGCTGGCGCACGGCGTGGCCGGCATGGTCGGCTGACCGGGAGCCTGGGATGACCGACGACGACACGCCCTTCGACCCGGCGCTGGTCCACCGGTTGGCCCGGCCGGCCCGGCGACCCGGCCTGATCGACCTGGGCCAGGCCCGGTCCGCGCTCACCCGCCACCACGCCATGCCGGCGGGTCTGCCGCTGGCCGAGGTCGCCTCACGCTACGTCGACGTGGCTACGCAGCAGCACACCGGGCCGACGACACCCATCGTGTACGCGCGACCCGCACTGCCGCCGTCCGCCGGGCACGCTGCCCCGCTCGGTGCTCTGCCGACCAGCCCGGCCGCCGCCCCGCCGAACGCCGGGCCACCGGCCCCGGCGCACCGCGGGCCGGTCACGTCGGCCCGCCGACCGGCCGCCGACCCGGCCGGCGGATCGCCGGCCGCCGCGTCCGGCCCGGTGGTGCTGGCGCGTCCGGCCCGCCCCGTTGCCGAGTTGAGCCCGGTGTGGACCGCCACCGGTCCCGGGATCGCCGGCCGCTCCACGCAGCCGGTAACGCCCCGGCCGGCCGCCGGCCGGCCGCTGACCATCCAACGCAAGGCGGCCGCGCCCGCCGAACCGGGTGCCGCGCCATCGCCGGCCGACCAGGCCCAACGGTCTGCGTCCATCGGACCGTCGGGCACCAGGCCGGCGGTGCCGACGGGTGCTCCGGACGCGGCCGCCGGGTCGTGGACTCCCGCTGCGGCGGGTCCGACGGCAGCCGGCCCTGCGGACTGGACCGGGCTGATCGGCGTCCCTGGCCGGATGGCCAGCGGATCCCACCTGACCTTCCGCACCCCACCCACGGCAGATCACGCCAGTCGGCCCGCCGCCGGTGTGCCGTCCACCGTCGGGCAGCGCCCGCCCGCCGTACCGCCGGCCCAGGTGGTCACCGCGCGGCAGCCGGCGGCCCGACCGGTGCCGCAGCTTCCGCTGGCCGTACCGTCAGCAACCGGCCCGCAGGTCCGGTCGGCACCCGGCGCCGTCGGCGTGTCGTCGGCGACCGGCGTGCCGTACCACCCGGCCGTCGCGGGCCCGGTGTCAGCGGCTTCCGGTGGCCCCGGGCACGGTGCACCCGGCCACGGCGGCCGTGGATTCGGCTCGCGTGACGGCGGCGGGCACCTGCCCGGTGGCTTCGGGGCCGTGCCGACCCGTGCCGACCGTGGTGCGCCGCAGCCGCCTGTTCAACCGGCCCCGCAGGTCGACGTCGGGCACGTCACCGCGCAGGTGCACGGCCGGATCATGCGCCGGCTGGCGGTCGAGGCCGAGCGTCGGGGGGTGCGGCGGTGAGTCTCAACAAGGCGGCGGGCCTGGCCAGCGCCGCGCTCGGGCTCGGACCCGGCGGCGGTGGTTTGCAGAAGCTGACCATCGCCCACGACGGCACGGACTTCGATCGCAACGGCCCGATCGAGGCGCTGTTCAACCCGCACGAGATCACCCGGTCGCGGTCGGTCAACTGGCACGCGCACGAGAGCGCAGGCAAGGGCAGCGCCTGGACGTGGAGCGGGTTGCAGCAGGAGTTCGCGGCCATGCAACCCGCGACGTTGTCGCTCGAGCTGTTCTTCGACACCTACGAGTCGAGGGCGGAGGCGTCCATGTGGGCCCGGGCCACCTCGCTGGTGACGCCACCCAATCCGTTCCAGACCGGCGACGCGACCGACGTCACCGCGCTGACCAGCCGGGTGGCCCGGCTGGCCGAGTTCGACAAGGAACTGCACCGGCCACCGCTGTGCACCCTGTCCTGGGGGGCCTTCGCCGACATCTTCACCGGTGTGCTCACCCAGATCAGCGAACGGTTCACCATGTTCCTGCCCGACGGCACGCCGGTGCGGGCGACCGTCTCGTGCAGCTTCGTGGAGTCGCTCACCGACGCCCAGCTCAAGGAGCGTGAGCTGCACTCCTCCGACGTGCACAAGACGTGGGTGGTGCGGCGCAACGACACGCTGCACAGCATCGCCGCCGCCGAGTACCGGGATCCGCGGCTGTGGCGGCACATCGCCTCGGCCAACGGCATCGTCAACCCGCGTGACCTGCGTCCCGGCACGGTCCTGACCATCCCGCGGCTGAGTTGAGCGGAGATTCAGGAGATGGAGACTGCTGATTCGGGGCCGGACTTCGAGATCCGGTGCAGTGGCCGGCGCCTGCCGCCGGACGCCCACAAGGACGTCGAGTCGGTGACCGTGCTGGAGGACCTGAACGCGCTGAGCATGTTCACCGTGACACTCAAGAACTGGGACGCGGAGCGGCTCGCGGTCACCTGGTCGGACTCCGCGCTGTTCGCGGTCGGCACCGAGGTGCGGATCTCGCTCGGGTACGTGAAGAACCTGCACCTGGCGATCACCGGGGAGATCACCAGCCTGGAGCCGTCCTTCGTGGAGGGCCGGCCGCCGATGTTGACCGTCCGTGGCTACGACCTGCGACACCGGCTGGCCCGCCGGCAGCGGACCAGGACCTTCACCCGCACCAGGGACAGCACCATCGCTCGGCAGTTGGCCAAGGAGGCCGGTCTGCGCGCCGACGTACCCGACACCCGCACCGACCTCGACTACGTACTGCAGAACAACCAGACCGATCTGGAGTTCCTGCAGCGGCGGGCGGGGCTGCTCGGGTACGAGATTCACGTACGGGACAAGGTGCTGTCCTTCCGGCCGCCGCAGCTCGGCCGGGTGCCGGCGGCGAAGCTGCGCGTCGGTGACGACATCTCCCAGTTCACCCCCCGGCTGCGCACCATGGGCCAGGCTGCCGAGCATTCCGTACGGGGCTGGGACGTGGCTGCCAAGAAGGCTGTCGTCGCCACGTTCGGCTCTGGATCCGAGTCCACGGCGATGGGTGCCGTCACCGGACCCCGCGAGGTCGGCCGGGTCTTCGGCAGGAGCAGATCGACCAGGGTGGACCTGCCGGCGCCGAACAAGAACCGCGCCGACCAGCTTGCCCGGGGGCAGTTCGACGAGCTGGCGTTGAGCTACATCACCGGCGAGGCCGAGTGCGGTGGGCAACCTCGCCTGCACGCCGGCGAGGTGGTGCGGATCGAGGGAGCGGGTGAGACCTTCAGCGGCGAGTACTACGTCGTCTCCGTCGAACACTCGGTGACCGCAGCGGCCGGCTACCGGTCCAGCTTCGAAGTACGGAGGAACGCGGCGTGACGGACGTCTACCACCAGTTGGCGGGTGGCGGTCCGGCCAGCCCGGACGGGCGGTACCACGGGGTGGTGATCGGCATCGTCACCAACAACAGCGACCCGGACGGTCTGGCCCGGGTCAAGGTGGCGCTGCCATGGCTGGCCGACGATGTCGAGACCGACTGGGCGCGGGTGGCCGCGCCGATGGCCGGCCCCGGCCGTGGCTGCTACTTCCTGCCTGAGGTCGGCGACGAGGTCCTGGTCGCCTTCGAACACGGCAATCCGGAGGTCCCCTACGTCGTCGGTGCGCTGTGGAACGGCAAGGACGCCCCACCAGCCACCAACGCCGACGGTAACAACGACGTACGGATGATGGTCTCCCGCAGCAAGCACGTGATCCGGCTGATCGACACCAAGCAGGACGAGCGAATCGAGATCGTCGACGGCAGCGGCAAGAACAGCATCGTGATCAGTACGAAGGACAACCAGATCACCGTCACCGCCGACGCGGACGTGGTGATCTCCGCCGGCGGGCGGCTGCGGCTGGCCGGTGCCGGTGTCGAGATCACCTCCACTGCCGACGTCAAGGTCGAGGCGAAGTCCGCGCTCGCGGTGAAGTCCAGTGGGCAGCTGGACATCAAGGGCAGTCAAGTCAACATCAACTGAATGGGGGGTGAGTTCTCATGGGGCAGTTCGCGGCGAAGCAGGGTGACCGGGTCAACGCGACCGACATCCACATCGTCATGGTGCCCGGAGCACCCGCGCCGACACCGACACCGTTGCCGCATCCCTTCACCGGGGTCATCAACGGCGGGCTGAGCGCCGACGTCAAGATCATGGGTATGCCGGCGGCGGTGGCCGGCTCCACCGCCGAGAACACCCCGGCACACGTACCCACCGCGCCCGGCACGTCGTTTCAGAAGCAGCCGTCGAACACGGCCACCCTCGAAGGCGGCAGTACGACCGTGAAGATCAACGGTAAGCCGGCGATCAGGTCCGGCGACCTGGCCTCGACCTGCAACGATCCACAGGACCTGCCGAGCGGCACGGTGCTGGCCACGGGCACGGTGACGATCGGGTGACCAGCGCGGTGAAACACGGATTTCTCGGCACCGGTTGGGCGTTCCCGCTCAGCTACGAGCCGGCGCAGGGCATCCGGCTCAGCGACGACGGCGCGGCACTGATCCGCCAGTCGATCGGACTCATTCTCGGCACCGCACCCGGCGAGCGGGTGATGCGGCCGGACTTCGGTTGCGGCATCCACGACATCGTGTTCGACGTCAACGACATCGGCACCGCGGGCCGGGTCAGTCGGTCGGTGCGGGAGGCACTGGCCCGCTGGGAACCCCGGATCGACGTGCTGGACGTCTACGCCGCACCTGACCCCGCCGACCGGCGCCGACTGCTCATCGAGATCAACTACCAGGTGCGCTCGACCAACAGCCGGTTCAACCTCGTCTACCCCTTCTACATCGCATGACCGGACAGCCCCCACCCATCGATCCCCGCGACCGGGCGGCGCTCGCCGCGCAGACCACCGCGCTGGCGACCCGGTACAGCGACTGGCGGCCGCGCGCCGACGGGCGGCCCGACGCCGGCCAGGCGCTGATCGGCATCTTCGCCCGCTACGCCGAACTGGTGGTGCAGCGGCTGAACCAGGTGCCCGAACGCGACTACCTCGCGTTCCTCAACCTGATCGGGACCCGGCCGGTGCCGCCGCGACCGGCCCGCGTACCGCTCACCTTCGCCCTGGCCCAGGGCAGCCGCACCGAAGCGGTGGTCCCGGCCGGCACGCAGGTCGCGGCCACTCCGCGCGACGGCGAGGACGACGAGGTCGTCTTCGAGACCGCGACCGACCTGGTGGTCACCCCGGCCCAGCTGCAGGCCGTGCTCGTGGACGACGCGCCGCAGGACGCCTACGCCGACCGCAGCGCAGCGGCAACCGGCCAGCGCGACGAGCCGTTCGCCGCCTTCACCGGCGATCAGCCGGTGCCGCACCGGTTCTACGTGGCCTGTGATCCGGTGCTCGCCACCGAGGGGACCAAAACGGTCACCCTGACCCTGGCCGCCTCGCAGGCCGCCCTGCTCGCCGAGTGGCCGATCTCCTGGTCCTACTGGGACGGCACCCGGTGGTATCCCGTCGAGGCGGGGACGACAGTCTTCGGCGGCGGGTGGACGGTGACGCTGACCGACCTGCCGCCGCTGCCCCCGTACGACGTGAACGGCACCACCGCCGGTTGGCTGCGCGCCCAGCTCGACATGCCGATGCAGCAGCCGGTCGCCGGGCTGGCCCTCGACGCCGTCGCGTCCGGCCGCCGGAGCCCGCAGATCGACGTAGCCGGGGTCTTCCCGTTCGGCGAGACCAGCCAGGGCCGGTGGTGCTACTTCAGCGTCGGTGCGGCGACCCCCGGCGCGGTCGCCCGGCTCGCGATCACCCTGGCCCGGCCCGGCGTGGCCGCTGACCCGGCGTCCCCGGTCCGGCTGGTGTGGTCGTACAAGGTCGGCGACGACTGGCGGCGGCTGGGCGAGTCCGGCACGACGGCGGTGGAGTCCGACGGCGACATCGACGGGGAACTGGTGGACGGCACGCTGGCGTTCACCGGTGACGGCGAGGTCAGTTTCCGGGTGCCGGCCGACTGGTCGGCCGAGCTGTTCCAGGGCCGGGCCGGCCACTGGTTGCGGGCCGAGGTCGTCGACGACGGGGCGACCTACGCCACCCTGCCCCAACTGGCGACGGTGACCATCGGCTACGACTGGGAGCTACCGACCGTCACCGCCATCGACGTACGGATGCAGACGGCACCGGACCCGGTGGCGCTGCCGCACGCCTTCAGCAACACCAGCCCGATCGACGTGACCAAGGACTTCCGGCCCTTCGGCGAGCAGCCCCGGTTCAACGACACCTGCTACCTGGCCTGCCCGGCGAACCTGGTCTGGCCGGGCGCGGAGCTCGTCGTCGAGGTGACGCTGACCAACGGGCCGGCCGCACCGGGGAGTCCCGCCGACTCCGTCGGCCCTGCGGTGCCACCGGTACGTACCGACGGCCACCCCCGACTGGTCTGGGAGGCATGGGACGGCACGGCCTGGCGTACGGTGACCGTCGACGATCCGGAGTACGCCTTCACCGACAGCGCCACCGTGACGCTCACCCCGCCGGCCGGCTTCGCGCCTACCGAGGTCAACGGCGTCGAAGGATACTGGGTGCGGGTCCGGCTGATCGGTGGCGACTACGGGGTCGCGGCCCACTACACGCGCGACGACGGCGGCGGCTACGAACTCGTCGACGCGACCTTCGCGCCGCCGGTCGTCACCACGTTGTCCTGGCAGTCCCGGGCCGGGCTGGCAGCCGCGGTCCCGGCGCAGGCCTGCGTGACCGAGAACGACTTCCGCCTCGTCACCCATCACCGTGCCGGCGACGAGCCGTGGGAGGTCACCCCGTTCGTCCCCAATCCGCACCGGGACCCCGCCCTCTACCTCGGCTTCGACCAGCCGTTCGGCAACCGCCCGGTCACGCTCTACCTGCAGGTCGAGCCACCGGCGCCGGAGGAGGTGGCCGCCGACCGGCTCGCCGGGGCCGACCTGACCGACCGGGCCGACCTGGTGTGGGAGTACAGCGGCGTCGACGGCTGGCGGCCATTGGCCGCGATCGACGAGACCGGGACGCTGGGCGACCGTGGTGTGGTCCGCTTCGTCGGCCCGCCGGACCTGACCGCCGGGGAACGTTTCGGGCAGCACCGGTGCTGGCTGCGCCTACGGCACCGGCGCGGCAGCTTCGCGATCCCGCCCCGGCTGCGCCGGGTCTCTCCCAACACGACATGGGCGACACAGACGACCACCATCGCCGAGGAGATCCTCGGGTCCGGCGTCGCCGAGGCCGGCCAACGGCTGACCACCGCGCAGACGCCGGTGCTTGCCGGCCAGCGGCTCGTCGTGCGCGAGCCGCAGCGGCCGTCGCCGACGGAGGAGGCCGCGCTCGTCGAGGCCGACGGCCCGGGCGCGGTCACCGACGACGCTGAGCAGATCTGGGTACGCTGGCACGAGGTGACGGATTTCCACCGTTCCGGGCCGGGCGACCGGCACTACACCATCGACGCCGCGACCGGTGAGATCGGTTTCGGCGACGGCCAGGCGGGGCGGGTGGTGCCGCTTGGGCAGAACAACGTCCGGATCACCTACCGCACCGGCGGCGGTGAGCAGGGCAACCGACCGGCGGGCACCATCACCACCTTGAAATCCGCAGTGCCCTACCTGGACTCGGTGACCAACCACGAGCCGGCTTCCGGTGGTGCGGGCTGGGAGCCGCTGGAGCGGGTACGGGACCGGGGACCGAAGGCGCTGCGCCACCGCGACCGGGCGGTCACGGTCGACGACTTCGTGGACCTCGCGTTCGAGTCCTCGACGGAGGTGGCTCGGGCCCAGGCGGTGCCGCCGAGCGGGTTCGACCCGTTCAACCTGTGGCTCGATCCGGACGAGCAGCCGGGTGACGAGCATCAGCAGGCCGACGTCGGCGGGGTCGGGGTCATCGTGGTTCCGGTCTCCAACGCCGCCCGACCGGTGCCCAGCCTGGGACTGTTGCGTCAGGTGGATCAGCACCTGCGGGCGCGGTGCGCGCCGACCGCCGGCCTCTGGGTCGCCGGACCGGAGTGGATCGAGGTGACCGTCGCCGCCACGGTGGTGGCCACCACTCCCGAGGCCGCCGGGCTGATCCAGGCGCGGGTCGTGCAGGCCCTGGACCGCTTCCTGCACCCGCTGACCGGCGGACCGGACGGCGCCGGCTGGGCGTTCGGCCGCAAGCCGCACCGCTCGGACCTGTACGCGGCGGTCACCGCCGTCGACGGGGTCGACCATGTCCGCGAGCTCGCGGTGGCGCAGGTGGCCGAGTCCGAAGCGCTCGGTGAGCGGCTGGCGGCCGTCCTGGACCGTTCGCTCGCGCAGGGTGCGGCCGAGCCGGTGGCCGCGGACCTGACCCGGTGGCTGGCGCGGGCGCTGGTCTACTCCGGGCGGCACCAGATCACCGTGACCCTTCCAGCGTGAGGACCGCCGTGCCGATTCCGTTGCCGAACCTCGACGACCGCGACTACGACGATCTCGTCGGGGAGGCGCGGTCGCTGATCCCGGTCCTGCTGCCGCAGTGGACCGACCACAACCCGAGCGACCCCGGCATCGTCCTGGTCGAGATGCTGGCCTGGCTGACCGAGATGCAGCTGTATCAGGTCAACCAGATCCCACAGAGCCACACCCGCAACTTCCTGCAGCTGCTCAACGGCCCCGAGTGGACCCCGCCGGCCAGCGGCGGGCTCGACGCCGCCGTCCGGCAGAGCCTGGCCGACCTGCATGAGCGCTACCGGGCCGCGACCGCCGACGACTACGAGTACCTGGTCGGCACCCTCTGGCCGGCGCAACGCGAGCCCACCGGACCGGCTCCGGTCCGGCGGGTCCGGTGCGTCGCCGGACGAAACCTCGCCAGCGCCGACCCGGCCGCCGCCGCCCCCGCACACGTCAGCGTCGTCGTCGTCCCCGAGCCGGGCGCGGCGACCGACACCCACCCGGTGCCCACCGACGCGCTCACCACCGAGCTGCACGACTTTCTCGAGCCGCGCCGGCTGCTGACCGTACGCCACCATGTCGTCGGCCCGCAGTACGTCGACATCGGCGTCTCCGCCGACCTGGCGCTGCGCGAGGACGCCCCGCCGGCCGACGCCCTCGCCGACGCGCAGGCCCGGCTGCGCCGGTTCTACGACCCGCTCACCGGCGGTGCCGCCGGCACCGGCTGGCCCTTCGGGCAGGGCATCCACCCGTCCGAGGTGTACGCCGTACTCGAACAGTCACCGCTGCTCGACTACATCGAGAACGTCCAGTTCACCCTGGTCGACGCCAGTGGTGCCGCCGTCAGCGGAGGCACGGCTGCCAGCATCGAGTTCGATGTGCACCAGCTGCCCCGGCTGGCCCGGCTGGACCTGGTCGGCTACGACACGTACGGCCGCACCCACCTGCCGAGTGCGGAGGGCGCGCCATGAGCCGGTACCTCGACCACCTGCCGGCGATGTTCCGGGAGGATCCGTTCGCCGGGCGTTTCCTGCTGGCCTTCGAGGCGATCCTGACCGGCCGCGACGACGTCGAGGGTCTGGAACAGACCATTGAACGGTCCGCCGACTACATCGACCCGGTCCGGACCGGCGAGGACTTCCTGCCGTGGCTGGCCGGGTGGGTGGCGCTGAGTCTGCGGGCGGACTGGGACACGGCCACCAAGCGTGGCTTCATCCGGGAGGTCGTGCCGCTGTACCGGCAGCGGGGGACCCTGGCCGGGCTGCGCCGGATGCTGGAGATCTACCTGCGGCCATTGGCCGACCAGGTGACCCGGGAGGACGTGGTGATCCTCGATGACTACGACGCTCCCGCCCACTACTTCCAGGTCCAGCTGACTCTCGGCGCCGCCGACCGCGACGAGCTGCGCAGGGTGCAGGAGACCGCCCGGGCGATCATCGACCGGGAGAAGCCGGCCCACACGTTCTACGCGCTCAAGGTCGTGGTGCCCACGATGCGGCTGGTCTCCGAGGAGTTGAAGGAGAACGAGGGCGGCAAGCCGGAGCGGCTCGTCCTCGGCCGGAACACGTTGCTCGGCACGCGCGACTCGACCTGAAACCGGAGGAGGTCCGATGGCGGACTACACCCAACCTGACGTCGTATCGAAGCGTGTCCGCTTCTTCGACGGGCAGTTCCTGGAGGACCAGGACTTCATCGACGAGCAGAAGTTCCACCTGGACCGCGAACGCCGGCAGAGCCGGCTGCTGCGGCTCACCGGCGTCAGCGAGGGCCTGACCCTGGCCGCGGCGGACGAGCCGTTCACGGTCACCGTGTCCGCGGGGATGGCGGTCGACGCCCTGGGCCGGCACCTCGTCCTGGCCGCCGGCACCGATTTGCCGCTGGGTTCGGGATTCGCCAACCAGCAGAACGTCGAGGTGCACCTGGCCTACCAGGAGTCCCCGACGGACGTGGGACAGACCGGGGACGGCGGGGTGGGCGCCCGGCGCTGGGAGGAGCGGCCGAAGGTCGTGGTGGTCGCCCCGAACGGGGCGACGGCGGTCGCCCCCGCCGAGGCCGCGCCCGAGCTGGATGGGCCGACGGTGCTGCTCGGTCGACTCACGGTGGCCGACAACGGCGACGTCACGGTGGACCCGACCGCCGCCCACCGGTCCAGCCTGTCGATGGCGGGCGGTATCGGGATCGGCACCGCCGCCGTCGGCAGCGGTGGCTTGGACGTGGGCGACTTCGACCCGCAGGACCGGCATCTGACGTTCCGGTTCGCCGCCGACGATCAGCGTCGCGGCGGGATCCGGTTCTGGGCCGGCGCGGCCAACCAGGGCTTCTCCATCGAGTACGACGGACGGTCGGCTGCCGGACGCGGCCTGCACGTGCGGACCCACGACTCGGACCCGGCCGGGACGACCCGACTCTTCGTCGGCGCGAACGGCCACGTCGGCATCGGCACCACCGATCTGTCGGGTGCCGACGGGTGGGGGCGGGTGGTCGACGTGGTCGGCACGGCGACCACCAAGCTGTCGGTACGCACGGCGAAGGTGGACGGCCGGGTGATGGCGCACGACACCGGAATGTTCGGTGCGCCGGCCGGGATGATCGTGGGCACCGGGACGTTGAGCCCGCTGACGCTGGTCACCAACCAGGCCGCCCGGCTCACCATCAACCCGGCCGGCCAGGTCGGGGTCGGCATGAATGCCTCGGAGGGTCACCAGTTGGCTGTCCGGGCGGAGCACCGGCATCTGTTGTTGCGTCGCGACGCCCGCGACGTCGAGCCGGGACGCAAACTCGTCTTCCTGGAACTGCTACAGGCCGACACGGCCCCGCCCACGGTGTCGCCCACGACGCTCGCCATCCGGTTCCACCATGGCGGCCGGTACGCGTACCAGCTCGAAGTGGACCCGGCCGGTTTCCACTTCAAGACCGGCAACGACGAGTATCGCGGTATCCACGCCGGGCAGGTGACCGCGCAGACGGTGCGGATCGGTGACGTCACCATCGGCGAGCGCGAGCTGAAGATCCTGAAGAAGCTGGCCGACAACGAGCTGGTCTGCAAGCTGCGGAACACCTACTACGACAGCTACATCTGGGACAGTGGCCAGAAGCGTGGTGACACCAAGTACCGGTACGCCCTGACCTGGATCCCCGGGCAGCCGGTGGCCTCGCACACGAAGACCTTCTGGCAGTTCGAGGTCTCCGACCAGTGACATACGACCCTCGACGGGATGGATCAAGATATGCGGGAGCAATTGGCGCAGCGGGTCGCTGAGCTGGAGGCCGAGTTGCGCGCCGGCCAGCAGATGCTCGCCGAGGTGGAGGCCAGGCGGGCCGACATCCAGCAGACCCTGCTGCGGATCACCGGCGCCATCCAGGTGCTCAACGAACTGCTGGCCGCCGAGCCACCCACCGGGCCGGCTGTCGCCGACGCCGACCGGCGGGCGGCCGACGGCGCCGGTCCGGCACCGACGGCGGTGCCGGACCAGTTGGTGTCGCAGCCGCTCTGATCAGCGGTGGTCGACCGGTGCGCTGGTCGGGCGGACCCGCCCGGCCAGCCACAGCCGGTGGGCGAACAGGCCCAGGTAGCCAGCGCCGACGACGCCGAGCAGGAGAATCGCTCCACCGTCGGCGCCGGTGCGGGCCGCGTCGAGCAGTACGCCGAGCATCGCCGCGCCGACGATCAGCGAGACGTGGTTGGAGGCCCAGAAGACCACCGGGGTCATCCGCCGCTGGTCGAGGTCGCGCATGTCGCCCCGACGCAGCCGCAGCACCAGCCAGGCGGAGATCACCGCGGTCGCCGTCATCGGCGCCCAGACCAGCCAGGGCACCCAGCCGGCCAGGGCGAAGCCGGTCAGCGCGGCGTAGGCGACCGGTTGGGCGGTGACGACGACCCGTACCGCCCGGTCGTAGCCGATGATGACCGGGATCGTGCGCTTGCCGACCTGCTCGTCGGAGCGACGGTCGCCGAGGTTCATCACCATCATCCGTACGGTCTGCAGCAGCGCGGTCGGGGCGAGGACGGCCAGCAACAGGACCGGTACGGTGCCGGTCTGCAGCAGCACAGCGACCACTGGCCACAGTCCGTTGAGGATAGCGGCGACCGTCACCTCGCCGAGGCCACGGTAGTTGAACCGGCCGGGCGGCGCGGTGTAGAACCAGGCCAGCACGACGGCGGCGGTGGCGGCCAACCGGGCCGGCCAGTCCGGCATCGCGACGATCATCAGTTGCGCCACGGCAGCCAGCACGAACGCGGTGCCCAGCGCCACCACCGGCGGCACCAGGCCGTCAACGAGGGCCCGGCTGCCGCCGGTCCACGGGGTGAAATAGACGTTGGCCCGGTCGGCCGCCAGATCGAAGTACTCGTTGCAGTAGTGCGTCATCAGGTGGACCGTCCAGGCGAACAGCTGCGCCAGGACGTACCAGCCGAGGTGCAGCGGATAGCCCTGGTGCACCGAGACCGCCACCGCGAGCCCCACCGGGAGCAGGTTGTAGAGCAGGAAGCGCAGCCGGGCCAGCCGGATGAACCCGTGCCAGTCGGTCCGGCCGGTCTGGTCGGCGCGTTCCCCGACCGGCGGGTCGGTGATGGGTCGGCTCGTCACAGTCATCGTCGGGCACGCCTTCTGTAGTCGGGTCGTCACCCGATCCTGGTGGAGAAGTGTTACCGGACGGGACCAATGGATGTAGACCCTGGTAAATGTCCCAGGTTGCCGCCCGACGTGGCGGTCGGCGAGGCACGTTCGGCGCAACGGCCACTGTGTCCGACGAGCGTCGCCGGCCTAGACTTCAGACCGATGGGAACAAGCCCGGCCGGCTCCGGCGAGGTGCACCTCGGCGTCGACATCGGCACCTACAACACGGCGGCTGCGCTGCGGGGCCGGGACGGTCGCGTTCAGCCGGTGCTGTTCGACGGGGCGCCGCTGCTGCCGTCCGCCGTGTTCGTCGACGGTGACACGACGCTTGTCGGACCCGACGCCTGGCATGCCGCGATGACCCGGCCGGCGCAACTGGAGCCCAACCCCAAAAGATGCATCGACGACCGGTACGTCCTGCTCGGTGAGCAGGAAGTCCCGGTGGAGACGCTGCTCGCCGCAGTACTGCGCCGGGTGCGGGTCGTCGCCGAGCAGGCGGCCGGCCGGGTGGACGCGGTGACTATCGCCTATCCGGTGGCCTGGGGACAGCGTCGGCTGGCGACGCTCACCGCGGCGGCACGGCTGGCCGGCCTGCCAGAACCGGCGACGGTGCACGAGCCAGTGGCCGCCGCCGCGCACTTCGTGGGGCTGCCGGACGTCCGGCTGGCCGAGGGACAACTGGCGCTGGTGTACGACCTCGGCGCGGGCACCTTCGACGCGACCGTGATCCGGCGTTCGGCGACCGGATTCGAGGTGATCGCCAGCCAGGGCCTGTCCGACGCCGGTGGGCTGTACATCGACGAGGCGGTCGCGGCGTCGATCAGCGCGAACCTGCGACCCGACGATGCCGCCTGGCGCTGGCTGCGCAGCCCCAGCTCACCGACGGAACTACGGGCCAGGCGGATGTTCCTCGACGGCGTCCGGGTCGCCAAGCAGGTGCTGTCCCGGGCGGCGGCGACGTCGGTTCACGTTCCGATGCTGGAGACGGAGGTGCCGCTGGGCCGGGAGCAGCTGGAGACGCTGGCCCGTCCGGTGCTGGACCGGACGATCGCGGCGAGCCGGGCGACCCTACGGGACGCCCAGCTCGCCGAATCGGACCTTGCCGAGATCTTCCTGGTCGGCGGCTCGACCCGGATCCCGCTGGTGGGCACGTTGCTGCACCAGGCGTACGGCCGTCCGCCGGTGGTGCTAGACCAGCCGGAGCTTGCCGTGGCGTACGGCAGCGTCGCCGCGCCGCCCCGGCCGGTGAGTCCGCCTCCGGCTGTGAGTCCGCCTCCGGCTGCGGGTCCGCCTCCGGCTGCGGGTCCGCCGCTGGTCGGAAAGTCGCTGTCGGTGCGTGGCACCCGGCGGATGCTGGCGGTCGCGGTGACCGTCGTACTCGCGGTGACAGCCGGGGTCGGATACCTGGTCATGGAAGGGCGGGACGACGACCCTGACGGCGGGTCGCCGCAGACCGGGCAGGACCAGACCCGGCAGCCCTCGACCGACCCACCGGAGTCGGCCAGCCCGCTGGCCGTGGCGCTGCCGACCCCGACCGGCGTGCCTACCTCGTTCGCCGGCCAGTGGAGCGGCATCGTCGACCAGCCCACCGGCTCGGTCACCTCATGGAACCTGACGGCGACGTTCGCGGCCGGCGCCGACGGCGGGACCTTCCGATCGACCAGTCTCGGCTGCGAGGGCACTCTCACGATCATCGAACCGCGTCCGACGAGCCGGGAGATCCACTTTCGTCAGCGTACGACGGTCAACTCGCGGTCCCTGTGCGTCGCCGCGGCGCAGTGGACGCTGATCCTGCAGGAGCCGGACCGGGCGGACATGCACTGGGTGGATGCGGGTTCGCCGAGCAACACCGGCACCGCCACGTTCGTCCGTTCTTGAGCCGACGGCGTGCGGCCTACGGCACCAGGTGGATGCGGACGCGGCGGGCGGCGACTGCGGCGTCCTGCAGCACGGCGAGCCGTGGCTCGGGGCAGTCCAGCAGGTGCGGGTGGCGCATCGGCAGCAACGGTGCCAGCCGCCGGTCGGCGAGGACCGCGTCAACCATCAACCGGTCGCCGCCGCAGACCAGCGCGCGGATCGGCTCCTCAGCGTCGGCGGGACAGTATGGCAGCAGCACCCGGGCCACGATCTCGGCGGCCCGGCCGGCCGCCGCCGTCGCCTGGTTGTCGCGTCGGCGGGCGTACCGCTGCTGTGACTGCCCGCCGGCGGCGGTGCGTCCCTGCACGTAGTGCCGCTCCACCTTGGACACGACGACGGCGGTGCCGTCGACGACACCGACCGCCACCGCGCCCTTGCGGGCCAGCAGCAGGCCGATGCGCGGCGGCCGGATCAGTGCGGTGAGCAGACCGTCGACGTCGTTGATCCCGTCGACTCCGGGCGGCGGATGCAGGGTCGCCGTGTCGCCGTTGCTGGCCCCGGTCAGGGTCAGACCGTCCTCGGCGGCACCGTCGTGCCGGCCGTAGAAGCCGTCCAGCCAGCCCCGCAGGCGCTCCGGGGAGATTTCCACCCACCGGCCGCCGCCGGCCGCCGGCCGCGCGCCGCGCACGCGCTCAGCTCCCCGGTACGGCGGGCGAGCCGGCCAGCTCGCGGCCGCGTCCGATCAACTGCTCCAGCCGCTCGGTGAGCCGGTCGACGTCCGGCCGGTCGGCCCGGTCGGCGGCGACGATGTCGGCAAGCAGGTCGGTGTAGTCCATGGTGAGTCGACGGTACCGCCGGATGAAGTCACCTCGCTCCCCGGTGCCACCGACCGCGTCTTGTTTGCCGCTGGCCGTACCTCGTTCCGCCCGCGCGTACCGGCGGTCCAGGTCGATGATCTGCTGGCCGAGCACGGCAGCGGCGGCCGACAACCGGCTGCGGCTGTCCGCCAACTGCTGCCGGCGGGCCCGCCGCCGGTCCGCTAGCCGCCCGGCCCGCCGGGCGGCCAGCCAGATGCTCGCCGCGCCGACGCCGACCGCCGCGACCGCAGCGGCCGCGACCAGGAAGCGCGGCAGCGACGGGCTGATGGTGCGGGCACCGTCGGGGACGATGTCGGCCCGTACCAGCAGGTCGTAGTTGACCACCATCACCTTGACCGCCTCGACCGGCTCGTCCGGGAACTGGTCGGCACCCCGGCCGATGGTCGTCTCGGCGACCGCCGCCCGGCCGAAGTTCGCGTCGTCGCGGCCGGGCAGCCAGGCGCAGCCGTACGTGTCGTAGCCCTCGTCGTCGATTTCCCGGCTCAACGCCAGCACCAGCGTCCCGTCCGCCGCCCGCTCCGTCGCCCGGCAGCCGTCGCGCAGATCGGCACCAGGCTCCAGGAAGAGCACCACCAGCCGCCGGTTGCCGATCACCTGCTCGGCAGCCGGCTCGTCGAGCTCCACCCCAGGGGCGGCGTACACCGATGAACCCCGGACCTCGCGGGCGATCGGGCCGTCGAGGACACCACCGGACCACAACGCCCAGCCGGCCAGCGCCAGGCAGGCCAGCGTGGCCAGGCCGAACGGCGTACCAATGAACCGCGTCAACCGGATCATCCGAGCCTGCTCCGCAGGTAGACGTCCGGGCGGTAACCGTCGAAGCCCAGCAGCCGGGCGGCGCCGTCCAACTCGTCCTCCGCCTCGTCGAGCAGGGTGTGCACATGCCGGTCGGGCAGGTCGTCGTCGAGCGCGGCGCGGGCCGCGCCCAGCCTGCCGATGCCTCGGGTCAGCGGCGCGTCGCTGGCGCCGCCGGGCACCGCGGACATCTCCACGGCCAGCGCGGTCAACCCGGCCAGCCGGGCCGGGACCGTGCTGTGGCCACGCACGCTGCGCCGCTGCCCGGCCGGGTTGTCGGCGCGCAGCACCGACCGCACCGACAACACGAGGAACAGCACCACGCAGCCGGCGAACAGCCACGGCAGCGCCGGCAACGCCACCCGGAGCGGATCGACCGGCTGGTACGGCAACGGCCGGTCGAACAGGCCGGCGTACCGCACGTCGGTGACCCGGCTCAGGTAGGCGTCGAGCACGTTGGTCTGCGGGTAGTCGTAGCGGCTCAGCCGGTCGCTGAACTGGCCGTAGAAGCTGGCCGCGGCCACCTCGGCGAACTCGTCGGCGGCCGGCCCGTGGTACTCGACCCAGTTGCCGTACTGCACCACGACCGGGTCGCCGGGGAAGACCTCGGCCAGCGCCGGACCGTAGTTCGGCACCGGCTCGCCGAACGGCTGCCGGGGCAGGGCGACGTAGCGCACCGTGCCGTCGGGGAAGGCGTCCGCCGCGCCCGGTCGCGGCGCGTCGGCCAGGGTCGCGCCGTCGGCGACGTGCCGTCCGGCGGTACGCAGGTCGCCGACGACCACGCCGAGTTCCGCCGGGGTCGGGTCCCGCCAGGCGAAACCCTCCTCGTCGGCCGGTTTCGGCTGGTCGGTGAGCGCGGCGATCAGGACGGTCAGCAGGCCGGTGACGTCGCCGGTGGCGAACTGGCCGCGCCAGCTGTCCAGATCGGTGGAGTACGCCTGGTAGAAGCCGCCGCTGACCTGGGTGCCGATGATCCGTACGGTGGCGTTGTCGACCTCGCGGACCCGATCGCGCTCCGCCTCGTCCAGGCCGGGCGGGGCGATGAGGATCCGCACGTCGGCGTCGCCGATGACGGCGGCCACCCGGTCGTCGTCCCAGTCGGCGACCGCCCCGGGCAGGCGGACCACCGGGTCGGCCGCGACCAGCGCGGTCATCTCCTCGACCGACGGCACGCTGGCGTCGCTCAACTCGCCGGCGCTGCCCTCGGCGATCGTCGCACGGGCCGGCGACTGCCCGTAGCTGACGTCGATGTCCTGCCGCTGTGCCAGCAGGAAGACCACCAGGACGGCGACGGCCGCTGTCAGGGCGCCCCAGCGCACCACCTCGGTGCCGACGGCGCGTCTCATGCCCGGTCCTGCGATCCGGCGGCGGTACGCCACAGCTCGTCGGCGCGCCGGGCGTAGTCGGTGGCGGCGCGGGCTGCCGCCGGTCCACCCCGGTCGGCGGCGAGGGTCTGCGCCCGGGTGAGCAGCTGCTCCGCCTCGGCGACCGGCCGGGGCGCGGCGTCGCGGCTGACCGTGGCCGCGTCGATCGCGGATCTCGCCGTCGACCAGGAGACGCGCCGGGCGTGCTGGTGCGCCCGACGTCGGGGCAGCGTCGCCGTGACGTATCCGGCGGCCACCAGCACGGCAGCCCCGACCGGCCACACCAGCCAGGACCATCCCATGGTCGACCCACCCCCCATGATCGAATCGTCGGACTGCCGCCGATTCTGCACGACCGGTGCCAGCTGCCCGGTCGCGGTGCGGCCCAGCTCAGCGGTGCCCGGTGACCGACGACACAGCCGGCAGATGGGGGAAAATGCGTCGGCGGCGTGAGTTGGGACGTTTTAGCCTGGGCGGGTGCCGCCGCTGATCCCGCACCCCGATCCGGGCAGTCCCGATATCCGGGGGCCGGTGCGCTACCTGTGGTGGCTGGTGCGTCGCCAACCGTGGCGGGTGCTGCGCGGCGCGTTGCTCAGTACGGTGTGGATGGTCGGCCTGGCCGGTCGGCCGTATCTGGTGGCCCGGGCGATCGACGACGGACTGCGCCCCGGCCGGTGGGCCGTACTGGCGTGGTGGGTCGGTGCCGTCCTGGTCGCCGGGGTGCTGATCTCCGTGGTCGGTGTGTTTCGGCACCGCACGATGACCTACATCCGCGAGGACGCCACCGCCCGGTCCGCCGGGGTGCTGTCGCGGCAGTTGGCGCGCATCGGCGCGGTCCTGCCGAGCCGGCTCGCGACCGGCGAGGTGGCCACCGTCGGCGGCACCGACATCACCCACACCTCGCACGTGCTCACCCTGACCGGGCCGGGCGTCGGTGCGGTGCTGGCGTACCTGGTGGTCGCGGTCCTGCTCTGGACGGTCTCGCCGGTGCTCGCGGCGGTCATCCTGATCGGCGTGCCGGTCGTCGCGGCGCTGCTCGGCCCGCTGCTGCGCCGGTTGGACCGGGCCGAGCAGACCTACCGGCGGGAACAGGGCCAGCTCACCGCCCGCGCCGGTGACATCGTCGCCGGGCTGCGGGTGCTGGCCGGGGTCGGCGGTCGGTCCCTGTTCGCCGACCGCTACGTCGACCACTCCCAGCGGCTGCGTGGGCACGGCTACCGGGTCGCGGCGGTGAACAGCTGGATCGAGGCGCTCACCGTCACCGTCCCCGGCCTGTTCCTCGCCGCCGTGGTGTGGATCTCCGCCCGGATGGCGGTCGCCGACGAGATCACCATCGGGGAGCTGGTCGCCGTCTACGGGTACGTCGCCGCGCTGACCGTCCCGGTCTGGTTCCTGCAGGAGGGCAGCTACCAGTTCATCCGGGGCCGGGTCGCGGCCCGCCGGATCGTGGCCCTGCTGCGGCTCACCCCCGACCCGGTGACGGACCTGGCGGCGCGGCACACCGCCGCCGCCCCACGGCAGCCGGCCGACCTGCACGACCCCGACAGCGGGTTGACCGTGCCGGCCGGCCGGATGATCGGGGTGGCGGCCGACGACCCGGGCGACGGGCAGGCCCTGGCCGACCGGCTGGGCCGGTTCCGCCGGTCCGGGGTGACCTGGGGCGCGGTGCCGCTGGGCGCGGTCGCGCTCGACGAGGTGCGGGCCCGGATCCTGGTCGCCGACCACGACGCGTACCTGTTCGCCGGCACGCTGCGGCAGATCCTGCAGGGTGCGCGGGCGGACGAGCCGGACGCGGCCGGTGACCGACGGGTGCGGGCGGCGGTCCGGGTCGCGTCCGCCGACGACGTGGTGACGTCGCTGCCGGACGGCCTGGCTACCCCGATCGGCAGTCGCGCCCGCACCCTCTCCGGTGGCCAGCGCCAGCGGGTCCGGCTGGCCCGGGCGCTGCTGGTGGAGCCGGAGGTGCTGATCCTGATCGAGCCGACCTCGGCGGTCGACGCGCACACCGAGGCGCGGGTCGCCGACCGACTGCGCGTCGCACGGGCAGGCCGGACCACAGTGCTGGTCACCACGTCCCCGCTGCTGCTCGCGGCCACCGACACGGTGGCGTACCTGCGCGGCGGTCGGGTCGTCGGAATCGGCGGCCACCCGGAGCTGCTGGCCGGCGACCCGGACTACCGAGCGCTGGTCGCCCGGGGCGGCGAACTGACCGACGCGGCCGGACCGACCGTGGGGCCGACCGTGGGGCCGACTGCGGGGGCGACGCCCGGGGCGGGGCAACCGTGACCGCCTCCGGTCGGTTGCCGGTGGCCGATCCGCGTACCGTCCGGCGGGCGACCGGTGAACTACTCGGTCAGCAACGCTGGGTGGTCGCCGGCATCCTGGTGCTGCACGTCGGCGCGGCCCTGGCCGGCCTGGCCGGGCCGTGGCTGCTCGGCCGGATCGTCGACGTGGTCACCGTCGGCGCGTCGGTGGCCGCGGTCGATCGGCTGGCGGCGGCGCTGATCGGGTTCGTCCTGCTGCAAGGGCTGCTCACCCGCTTCGCCCGGTACGTCGGGCTGCGCTTCGGCGAACGGGCGGTCGCCCGGCTCCGCGAGGACTTCGTGCACCGCGTCCTCGGACTACCGGTGTCGGTGGTCGAACGAGCCGGCACCGGCGACCTCGCCACCCGCAGCTCCAGTGACGTCGCCACGGTCGGCACCATGGTCCGCGATGTGGTGCCGGTGGTGGTGATTGCCACCGCGCAGCTGGTCCTGCTGTTCGGTGCGGTGTTCTGGCTGCATCCGCTGCTGGGGCTGGCCGGCCTGATCGGCCTGCCGTCGATCGTGGCGGTGACCCGGTGGTACCTGCGTCGGGCCCGCCCGGCCTACCTGACCGAGGGCGCGGCGATGGCCGCGTTGACCGACACGTTGACCACCACTGCCGACGGTGCCCGTACGGTGGAGGCGCTGCGGCTGGGCGACGAACGGATCCGCGCCGGCCGGACCCGGATCGCCGACCTGTGGGCCGCCCGGCGGGCCACCCTCGCTCTGCGTTCGGTGTACTTTCCGGTGGCCGAGGCCAGTGTCGCGCTGCCGATCGGTGCCGCGTTGCTGGTCGGCGGGCTGCTGCTGCACCGGGAGACCGTCACCCTCGGCGCGGTGGTCGCCGCCGCGCTCTACCTGCAGCAGGCCGTCGAGCCGTTGGACACCATCCTGCAGTGGATCGAACAGGCCCAGCGTGGGCTGGCGTCGTACGCCCGGGTGCTCGGCGTCGGGCAGGTGCCGCCGGAGCCGCGCGGCCGGAACGCCACGCCGACCGGCCGTGAGGTGCGGGTGACCGGTCTGACCTTCGGCTACGGCGGCGGCGTCGACGTGCTGCGCGGCATCGACCTGACGGTGGCCGCCGGACAACGGCTGGCGATCGTCGGCCCGTCCGGGGCGGGCAAGTCCACCCTGGCCCGGCTGATCGCCGGCATCGAGGCGCCCCGCGACGGCGCGGTGCTCCTCGGCGGCTGCCCGGTAACCGACCTCGACCCGGCGCAGCGGCGTCGCCGGATCGCCCTGGTCACCCAGGAACACCACGTTTTCATCGGTACGCTGCGCGACAACCTGCGGTTCGCCGCCCCCGAGGCGTCCGACCAGGCGTTGCGCTCCGCATTGGTCACCGTCGGTGCCGACTGGTACGCCGACCTGCCCGCCGGCCTGGACTCGTTGCTCGGCGACGGCGCGCTCGACCTGCCGGCCGCGCACGCCCAGCAGGTGGCGCTCGCCCGGCTGGTGGTCGCCGATCCGGACATCCTGATCCTGGACGAGGCGACCGCCGCTCTGGACCCGACCACCGCCCGCCGGACCGAGCAGGCGTTGGCGGCGGTACTGGCCGGGCGGACCGTCATCGCCATCGCACACCGGCTGAACTCGGCCCACGACGCCGACCGGGTGGCGGTACTGGACCAGGGTCGGATCACCGAGCAGGGCAGCCACGACGAGTTGATCGCCGCCGACGGCGCGTACGCCGCCCTGTGGCGCTCCTGGCACGGCTGACCGCCCCCCGGCGGTGGCGTGTCGGCCGTACCAGCCGAACCACCCGTACCATCGGCGCAGGTGCGACGGCGAAGGAGTGAGTGTGCTGGTGGTGCAGGGGCTACTCGGCCCCGCCGGTCGGCTCGCCGTCTGGGCCGAGGACTCGACGTTGCCGTCGGCGCCGCCCCGGCGGCCGGGGCGGCCGCCGCGCCGCCGACCGCACCCGTTCGCCGCCGGACACGAGACCCTGGTCGCTGCGCTGAGCCCACTGCTCGGGCCGGTGGCGGTGAAGGCGGTCACCGGCAGTACGGCGGTCCGGCTGCCGACCGTCGCCGGTGCTCCGGTCGAGTCACCGGAGCTGGTCCGTACCCAGTCCGACGCGCCGACCACCGGGCTGGCCCGCGACGGCGGCCACGCCGACTGGCTGGTGTCCACCCTGGAGTTCGACGCCGACGAGGCGTTGCCGGTGCTCTGCACTCTGCACGACGTCGATCCGGCAGCCGACACCGCGCCTAGCCACGGTCTGCCTGGCGACGGTCTGCCTGGCGACGTCGCGCCGGGCGACGGTCTGCCGGGCGGGTTGGTGATCGGCGCCGGGGTGCGCCACCTGGCGCTGTTCGCCGGGTTCGCCGCCGAACTGGTCGCCCGGGGCCGGGTACTACCCGCCGTCCGGCCCGGCCCGGCACCCGGGTCGGCCACCGCCTGCTGGCTGCCGCTGCTGACCGGTGTCGACCAGCGGTGGGCCCGGTCGCTGGCGTTGGCCACTCCGGCGGCGGCGCTGGCCGCCGGGGCGCCCGGCACCGGACACCGGCGTGTCGCCGAGGCGCTGGACGCGCTGACCGACGCCGCCGCCCGCGCCGCGCTGCACGGCGTACGGCTGGCCGAGGGCCGGGCCCGGTCCGGGCCGTTGGCCGCCCGCGACGCCTGGCTGACCGCGTTGACCGGGCCCCGGCGGGACTTCACCGCCCCGGTCGCGGCGCTCGCCACCCTCGTCGCCGAGCTGGAGCACTGGCAGCGGGACGCGGCCGGCGGTCCGGTGCGGGCCCTGTTCCGGCTGCGCGAACCCGAATCCGACCCCGCCGCCGCCCCCGACCTCGCCGCCGATGGTGACGGTGACGGCACCGTCGGATGGCGGTTGGAGTTCGCGTTGCAGGCCACCGCCGAGCCGAGCCTGCTGGTCGACGCCGCTGCGATCTGGCGCGGCGGCCGGCAGCTCCAGCCGCTCACCCGGCACACCGCCGACCCGCAGGAGACGCTGCTGGCCGAGCTCGGCCGGGCCAGCCGGCTGTGGCCGGCGATCGACGACGCGCTGCGCACCGCCACCCCCGACGGGATGGACCTGGACGTCGCCGCCGCCCACCGGTTCCTGCGCGACGGCGCGCCGGCCCTGCACGCCGCCGGGTTCGGCGTCCTGCTGCCGTCATGGTGGTGGCGACCCACCGCCCGACTCGGTGCCCGGCTGCGGGCGAGCAGCCGTACCGCCCCGGGCACCGTCGCCGTCGACCGTGACTTCGGCACGTCTGCCCTGGTCGACTACCGCTGGGAGGTTGCCCTCGGCGACCAGCCGCTGACCGAGCAGGAGCTGCGGGACCTGGCCCGGGCCAAGAGCCCGCTGGTGCGGCTGCGCGGCGAATGGGTCGAGGTCGACCCGACCCGGCTCGCCGCCGGACTGAAACTGCTGCGCTCCGGCGGTGAGCTGACCGTCACCGACCTGCTGCGGGTCGCTCTCGACGGCGACGACGACGCGCTGCCGCTGCCGGTGCTCGGCATCGACGCCGACGGGGCGCTCGGTGACCTGCTCAGCGGAGAGGTGGAGCGCCGGCTCACCCCGGTGGCCGAGCCGGCCGGTTTCCAGGGCCGGCTGCGCCCGTACCAGCAGCGGGGTCTGGCCTGGCTGCGGTTCCTGGACTCGTTGGGACTCGGCGGGGTGCTCGCCGACGACATGGGACTCGGCAAGACCGTACAGCTGCTCGCCTTGCTCGCCGCCGACGAACCCGACGCCGGACCGACGCTGCTGATCTGTCCGATGTCGCTGGTCGGCAACTGGCAGCGGGAGGCCGCCCGGTTCGTGCCGGACCTGACGGTGCACGTGCACCACGGCGCCGACCGCCCCCGTGGCCCGGAATTCGTCGCGGCGGTTACCGGCGCCCGGCTGGTGGTCACCACCTACGCGGTGGCCGCCCGGGACGCCGCCGACCTGGCCGGGGTCGGCTGGCACCGGATCATGGTCGACGAGGCGCAGGCGATCAAGAACGCGGCGACCCGGCAGGCCGTCGCGGTCCGGTCACTGCCCGCCCGGCACCGGGTAGCGATCACCGGTACGCCGGTGGAGAACCGCCTCGCCGACCTGTGGTCGATCATGGAGTTCGCGAATCCGGGCCTGCTCGGCGGCGCGGCCACGTTCCGCCGCCGGTACGCCGAACCGGTGGAACGCCACGGCGACGCCGAGGCCGCGCAGCGGCTGCGCCGGATCACCGGCCCGTTCGTGCTGCGCCGGCTCAAGACCGACACCTCGATCATCTCCGACCTGCCGGCGAAGCTGGAGATGGAGGTGGTGTGCAACCTCACCGCCGAGCAGGCGTCGCTCTACCAGGCCGTGGTCGACGACATGATGGGCCGGATCGAGTCCAGCGACGGCGTCGAGCGGCGCGGCCTGGTGCTGGCCACCATGACCAAGCTCAAGCAGATCTGCAACCACCCGGCGCAGTTCCTGCGCGACGGCTCGCACCTGGCCGGACGCTCCGGCAAACTCGCCCGGCTCACCGGGATTCTCGACGAGGTGCTGGCGGCGGGGGAGAAGGCGCTGCTGTTCACCCAGTACGCCGAGTTCGGCGCGATGCTGCGCGGGTACCTGTCGGCGTACACCGGTCGGGAGGTGCTGTTCCTGCACGGCGGTCTGGGCAAGGCGGACCGTGACGACCTGGTCGCCCGGTTCCAGGCCGGTGGCGACGCCGACGGCGACGGGCGGGCCGGTCCGCCGCTGTTCGTTCTGTCGTTGAAGGCCGGCGGCACCGGGCTGACCCTGACCGCCGCCAACCACGTGGTGCATGTGGACCGGTGGTGGAACCCGGCGGTGGAGGACCAGGCCACCGACCGGGCGTTCCGAATCGGCCAGCGGCGGGCGGTGCAGGTCCGCAAGTTCGTCTGCGCCGGCACCGTGGAGGAGAAGATCGCGGCGATGGTAGCGGACAAGCGTGGCCTCGCCGCGACCGTCGTCGGCAGCGGTGAGCAGTGGCTGACCGAGCTGTCGACCGCGCAGCTGCGGGAGCTGTTCACACTGGAGGCGGGGGCGGTGGTGGAATGAGCTCGTTCGCCGATTTCGGCCGGCCCCGGAGGGTCGACGGCGGGCTGCGGGCCCGCAGCACCCGGGGAGCGATCGGTCAGTCCTGGTGGTCGCGCCGCTTCGTCGACGTGCTGGAGTCGTTCGCGCTCGGCACCCGGCTGACCCGGGGCCGCTCCTACGCCCGGGCCGGGCAGGTGCTCGCCCTGACCGTGGCACCTGGCGTGGTGACCGCCCAGGTACAGGGTTCCCGGCCCCGGCCGTACCAGGCACGGATCGGGCTGCGGCGCTACGGCGACGCGGTGTGGCGGCGGATCGAAGGCACCCTGGCCGGCCAGGCGCTGTACAGTGCCCGGCTGCTCGCCGGCGACCTGCCGCCGGAGCTGGAGCAGGTGTTCGTCGCCGCCGGGGCACCCCTGTTCCCGGCCGGGGTCGACGAGCTGGCGATGAGCTGCAGCTGTCCCGACACGGCGGTGCCGTGCAAGCATCTGGCCGCCACCTGCTATCTGCTCGCCGAGGAGTTCGACACCGACCCGTTCCAGATCTTGCACTGGCGGGGGCGGGACCGGGCCACCCTACTGCGTCAGCTGCGGCTCGCCCGTGGTGGCGACGGGCCGTCTGCCCGTGGTGACGGTGACGGGCCATCCGCCCGTGGTGACGGCGGTGCGCCGTCCGCCGACGCTGTCCCGCCGTCCACCGACTCCGGTGCGCTGCCGGTGAGGTCCCCGGTCGGTGCCGGCCCCGCGCTGGCCGGCCTGTCCGAACCCGTCGCCACGTCGGACGCCGGATTCTGGCGTGCGCCGGTACCGCTGCCGGACCGCGAGCCGGTCCTGCCAGCCCGCGCCGACCTGCTGCTGCGCCAGCTCGGCGCGCCGTCACCGGCGATCGGCGGACCGGGCCTGGCGACGGTGCTGGGCCGGGCCTACCGGCGGTTCGCCGAACCCGCGCCGGCCGACGACTGACCCGGCTACCAGCGGCGTGCCCTGGCTACTAGCGGCGTGCCCTGGCTACTAGCGGCGTGCCCTGGCTACTAGCGGCGTGCCCTGGCTACCAGCGGCGGGCCCTGGCTACCAGCGGCGGGCTCGCAGCGCGAGCAGACCGGCGGCGGTGAGTGCCACCGTGCAGATCGACGCGGCGATCCAGCCGCCGAACAGGGCGAGCAGCGGCACCACCGCCCAGAGCAGCACACTGGCGATGATCGCCGCCCGGTTCCGCCGGTCGGCGGCCTGATCACCCAGGCGGGCGACGAAGTCCGGATCGGTCGTCCGCAGATGGCGGGCGATCTGGTCGAACCGGCGTTGATCCTCCCTGCTGAGCATGGCGTGCCTTCCCTCCGAACGTCCCGACGGCCGTGGCGTGGTGGCTTCGGTGGCGTGGTGCGGTAGCGCGCTGTGCCTACCGAACGATGCGTACCGAACGGCCATCGGGGCATTACCCAATCGCCCGCCGCTCACGCAGCCCGGTCCTGCAGCTTGCGCCTCAACCGGCAAACAGGACGGCCGCCGGCCCGGGACCGTCAGGTCTCGGGCCGGCGGCCGCCGGGAAGATCCGCCTACCCGGGTGAGCACCCGGGCCGGTGGAGTCACCCGCAGGTGACCACTGGGCAGGTCACAACGCCCGGCGCAGGGTGGACGTCTGCCGGGGGACGAAAACCGCGGCCGCCGGGACGACCGGGACGGTGAGCGGCACGGCGCCCGGCAGCGGCCCGACCGGCGCGCTGCGGGGCTGCGGCAGCCGCGGTGGCGCGGCGGCGGATTCCCGGGAGTCGACGATGATCCGCTGTACGGCGTACGAGTCAGGTAGCCGCCAGCCGACCTCGTCCGGATCGACCGCCCAGCGGACCGGCCCCTGCGGCAGTACCGTCGGTGGGGCGGGGATCCAGGAACCCGGCCCGTGCTGGATGACGTCCAGCGAATCGGCCAGCTCCGGGCGCAGCGCGTCACCCGGGCGTACCAGGAACATCCACCGCCCGGTCGGGGTGACCGCGACCGGCCCGCGCAGCTGGCCCCGGCCCGGTGCTGCGGCACCGCCACGCAGCCGCAGCGTGCACAGCGTCCGCAGGCCGAGCCGGGCCGGCACGTCGAGTACGTCGAACGCCTGTCCGGTGGTCAGCAGGACGGTGTGCGGCTGCTGGCGCCACCACGAGCCAACCTGGTAGCGCTGGTCGCTGGCGTCCCGTTCCCAGTGCTGCAACGCCGGATGGCAGCCGGTGGTGGGACAGCCGGGGCGGTCGCACCGGAAGCGCCCCTGGTGCAGGTATGCCCCTGGCGTCACCGGCCAGCCGTGCCTGGCGTAGCGCAGCGCGCCGCGGCGTAGCCGCAGGCGGACGAAAGGCGGTTGGACCGTCCACCGCATGATCGAGATTCCTCCAAGACATCTGGGTGCCGGCCGGACCACTCGTCGGGTCCGGCCGGTCGGATCAGGGCAGCCGGATCCGGCGTGGCCGGGGCGGGTACGCCCCGGCGACACGCCGGAACTTTTCGACTGCCAACCCTTTGCAAGTTGCATCGAAAACTACGACCATCTGTGATGGACCTAACGCACTGCCTGTGCGATGAGCACGGTCAGTGGTCCCGGTGTCCGGGGGGATGCCGCATCGACCAGCACGTTTGCCGGCTCCGAAGTGCCCGGCACCGCGAGGGGGAACATGAGCGTGGAAGAGTTACCCATCGGTCGACGGGTCGCCTACTGGCGTGGCCGGCGCAAAATGTCCCAACAGGTGTTCGCCGACCGGCTCGGCAAATCCAAGAGTTGGGTGGACAAGGTCGAACGGGGGGTGCGCCGACTGGACAAGTTTTCGGTGATCCACGAGATCGCCGACGTGCTACAGCTCGACGCGCAACTGCTGCTCGGCAAGGACCCGGAGCGGCGGCCGGAGAGCGTCACCTGCATAGACCAGGTGGAGGTGGAGGAGATTCGGGCCGCACTGGAACGCTACGACTCGATCAGTACGTTCTTCCGACCCACGAACAGCCTGCCGCCGCTCGCCGAGATGCACAAGGCCACCAACCACGCCTGGCTGACCTTCCAGCACGCCAAGTACGGGGTGCTGGCCCGGGCACTGCCCCGGCTGCTGCGTGACGCGCAGGCCGCCGACGCCCACTACACCGGTGACGACGACGACGCGCAGCAGGCGGCGAGTCTGCTCGGCCAGCTCTACCAGATTGCCTCGTCCACGCTGCGCAAGCTCGGTGAGCACGATCTCGCCTGGCTGGCCGCCGACCGCTCGATCGCGGTGTCGCACCGGGCCGGCGACCGGCTGCTGACCGGGGTGGCGACCTGCCGGGTCGGCAACGCGCTACTGGCCCTCGGCCGGTCCCGTGCGGCCCTTGAGGTGAACGTGAACATCGCCAACCGACTCGCCCCGGCGGACAGCCGCAGCAGCACCCCGGAGCAGCTGTCCGTCTACGGCCTGCTGCTGCTGCAGGGCGCGATGGCCGCTGCCCGGCTCGGCGACAGCGCAACCGTCCGGGACCTGGTCAACGGTGCCGACGATGCGGCCCGAGGGCTCGGCGAGAACCGCAACCACTACTGGACCTGCTTCGGCCCGACCAACGTGCAACTGCACCGGGCGGCGGCCGCCGTGGAGCTCGGCGAGGGACGGGCGGCGGTCGAGACCCACCGGGTGATCATGGAGGATCCGGGCTTCAGCGCCCTGCTGCCGGAACGGCGGGCGCACCACCTGCTCGACATCGCCCGCGGCTACGCCCAGTTCGGCGAGCTGGAGAAGGCCACCGAGATGCTGCTGGAGGGCGACCGGCTCGCCCCGGCGGAGATCCGCTGCCGACCGGTGGCCCACGCCGTCATGTCCGACGTGCTGCGCCGCACCCGGGGTACGCCGTCGGCGCCGGTCGCCGAACTCGCCGAACAGATGGGGGTCGGCGTGTGACCCGACACCCCCGCGACAGCCACGTACCCATCGACGGAGAGGTGACGGTGTGACCCCGGCCGGTGCCCGGATTCTCTACGTGATCGCTTGCGGCAGTCCAGCCTCCCGTCACGTCGGGAGGCTGGTCACGCTGGCCCGACAACGCGGCTGGTCAGTCTGCGTGGTGGTCACCCCGGATGGACGCAAGTTCGTCGACCTGCCGGCGCTGGCCGCACAGACCGGCCACCCGGTGCGGGTCGACTACAAGAACCCCGGCGACCCGGATGTGCTACCCCCCGCCGACGCGATGATCATCGCTCCGGCCACCGCCAACACGATCAACAAGTGGGCCGCCGGGATCACCGACACCCTCGCCCTCGGACTGGTCGTCGAAGCACAGGGCAAGGGCCTGCCGATCGTCACACTGCCGTTCACCAACACCGCGCTCGCCCGGCATCCGGCGTTCCAGGCAAGCGTCGCACGGCTGCGCGGCTGGGGGGTGCGGGTGCTGCTCGGTGACGACGTGCTGCCGTTACAGCCGCCCGGTGAGGGGGAGCAGATCATCGACCGGATCCCCTGGCACCTCACCCTCGAGGCCCTCGACGAGCAGTTGCCCGCCGGCACCACCCACGGCTGACCGGGACGCCGCAGCGCCCGACGGGCGCGACGCCCCACGACGTAATGGAAGCCGCCGCCCCACGACGTAATGGACGCCGCCGCGCCTGAACGTCCGGAGCGCGGCGGGCGGATGGGTAAGCTGGGCCGCCGTGGACACAACTGCAGCATCACCGGTACGGGTCGCCGACGTGACCGCCGCCGTCGAGCGGCGCTACCCGACGGCCTGGGCTGAGCAGTGGGACCGCGTCGGCCTGGTCCTCGGCGAACCGGATGCCCCGGTACGGCACGTGTGGTGCGTCGTCGACTGCGTACCGGAAACCGTCGCCGAGGCGGTCGACGCCGGCGCCGACATGATCATCGCCCACCACCCGCTGCTGCTGCGCGGCGTCTCCTCGGTCGCCCCCACCACGTACAAGGGGCGGATCGTCCACGACCTGATCCGGGCCGGCGTCGCGCTGTACGCCGCGCACACCAACGCCGACGTGGCCCGGCCCGGCGTCTCCGACGCGCTCGCCGACCGGCTCGGCCTGACCGACCTGCGGCCCCTGGTGCCGGCAGCACCCGGCAGCCCGGCCGCCGCCGTCGCCGGCCAGGGCGCCGGCCGGATCGGCACGCTGCGTCAGCCGCTCAGCCTCGCCGCGCTCACCCGGCACGCCGCGGAGGTGCTGCCGGCCACCGCCTGGGGGGTGCGGGCCGCCGGCGACCCGGGACGCCTCGTCACCACGGTGGCGGTCTGCGGCGGCGCCGGTGACGCCTACCTGGCCGCCGCGAGCGCCGCCGGAGTCGACGCCTACCTGACCGCCGACCTGCGCCACCACCCGGTCAGCGAGCAGATCGCCAGCGGCGGCCCGGCGCTGCTCGACGCCGCCCACTGGGCCACCGAACGCCCCTGGCTGGACGACCTCGCCGCGTACCTCACCGGCGAACTCGGGGTCGCCGCCACCGTCTCCGACCTCGACACCGACCCGTGGACGCTGCACACGCCGTCCGCCGGCCGCGCTCGGGTGGCGACCAGCGCCACCCCCACCCGCGCGGTACCCACCGGCCCCACGCCTCCGGTACCCACCGGCCCCACGCCTCCGGCACCCACCGGCCCCACGCCTCCGGCACCCACCCGTTCCGCGCCCGCCGTATCCACCCATGAGGAGCCCCATCCGTGAAGGCAGACCCGCAAGCCCAGCGCCGCCTGCTCGACCTGCAGGCGATCGACACCGCGCTCGCCCAGCTCGCCCACCGGCGACGGACCCTGCCCGAGCACGCTGAGCTGGACGCCCTGGCGCGGGAACTGTCGGCGTTGGAAGACGAGCGGGTCCGCGCCCAGGTCGCCGTCGACGACCTGGACCGCGACATCGCCCGGCTGGAACGCGACGTCGACCAGGTCCGCGCCCGCAAGGACAAGGACCAGGCCCGGCTCACCGCCGGCTCCGGCCCGGCCCGGGAGTTGGAGGCGCTGCAGCACGAACTCGCGTCACTGACCCGCCGGCAGACCGAGCTGGAAGACGCCGAACTGGAGCTGATGGAACAGCGGGAGACCGCCCAGGCCGCGCTCGACCAGGTCACCGGACGCATCGACAGCACCCGGCAACGGCGTGCCGAGGTCGAACAGACCCGGGAACGCACCCTCGCCGAGATCGCCAGCGAGGAACAGTTCAAGACCTCCGCCCGCGCCCCGCTGGCCGGCGACCTCCCAGCCGACCTGGTCGCCCTCTACGACAAGATCCGGGAGAACTCCGGCGGGCTGGCCGCCGCGCTGCTGCGCGCCGGCCGCTGCGGCGGCTGCCGCCTCGAACTGTCCGCCACCGAACGGGGCCGGATCAAGGCGGCCGACCCGGCCGAGGTCCTCCGCTGCGAGGACTGCCGTCGGATCATGGTGCGGACTGCCGAGTCGGGCCTGTGAGCGCCGCGATGAGGGTCGTCGTCGAAGCCGATGGGGGTGCCCGGGGCAACCCCGGGCCCGCCGGGTACGGGGCGGTGGTGCTCGACGCCGACACCGGCACGGTGCTCGCCGAACGGGGCGAGGCGCTCGGCGTCGCCACCAACAACGTCGCCGAGTACCAGGGGCTGATCGCCGGGCTGCGGGCCGCCGCCGAGATCGGCGCCACCTCGGTCGACGTACGGATGGACTCGAAGCTGGTCGTCGAGCAGATGTGCGGCCGGTGGCAGATCAAGAATCCGGGCCTGCGGCCGCTCGCCGCGCAGGCCGCCACACTGGTCCGCGAGTTCGACTTGGTCAGGTTCAGCTGGATCCCCCGGGAGCAGAACAAGCGTGCCGACACCCTGGCCAACCAGGCGATGGACCAGGCCGCCGGCAAACCGGCCAAGGCCGCCAAGGCTCCGCCGGCACCTGCTGCGCCGGCTACGTCTGCGGCTTCGGCCGCGTCGGCTGCCGCTGCGGCCCCGGCGGCCTCCGTCGGATCGGTCGTCGAGGCCCAGCCGTCGATGTTCGCCGTCGCCGGGGCCGGCGACGCCCCGGCCGCCTCCTGGGAGCCGCCGACCACCGCCACCGCCACCCGGCTCATCCTGGTCCGGCACGGCGAGACCGGGCTGAACAAGCAGAGCCGCTACTCCGGGCGCGGCGACGTACCGCTGTCCGAGCAGGGCGCGGCGCAGGCCACCGCCGCCGCCGCGCGGATCGCGGTGATCCGGGCCAAGGTCGACGTCATCGTCTGCTCGCCGCTGTCGCGCTGCGTCGACACGGCGCGGGCGATCGCCGCCGAGGTCGGCGACCCGCCGGTACGCACCGAGGCCGACCTGATCGAGTGCGACTTCGGCGAATGGGAGGGCCGCACCTTCGCTGAGGTGCGGGAACGCTGGCCGGCTGAGCTGACCGCCTGGCTTGCCTCCACCGAGTTGTCCCCGCCCGGCGGGGAGTCGTTCGCCCAGGTCGCCGGCCGGGTCCGCCGGGTGGTGCGGGAGCTGCTCACCGCGTACCGGGGAAAGACCGTGGTGGTGGTCTCGCACGTCTCCCCGCTGAAGATCATGCTGCGGGACGCGCTGGGTGCCGGGGACGCGCTGCTGCACCGGCTCTACCTCGACCCGACCGGCATCTCGGTGATCGACACCTGGCCGGACGGCGGCGTGGCGGTGCGCACCGTCAACGACACCGCCCACCTCGCCGGCATCGCCACCCCCTGACTGAGGCCGGGCTCGCCGCTGCTGGCGTTGGCCTGGCCACACCGTGACCTGGTGCGGCCGGTGCGCCGCTAGCCTCGCAGGATGGATCTTCCCGCGTTCGCGTTGCTGGTCGGGGCCGGGTTGGCGGCCGGCACCGTCAACGCGGCGGCCGGCGGCGGCTCGTTGATCACCTTCCCGGCGTTGATCGCCGTCGGCCTGCCGCCGGTGTCGGCGAACGTCACCAACGCGATCGCGGTCTGCCCCGGCTATGTGGCCAGCACCGTCGGCAGCCGCGACGACCTGCCGCGCCGACGCGGACTGTGGCGCCTCGTGCCGACCGCCGTCGCCGGGGCGGTCCTCGGCTGCGTCCTGCTGCTGATCACCCCGCCCCGGGCCTTCGAGCTGATCGTGCCGTTCCTGGTGATCAGCGCGGCGGCGGTGCTCGGCTTCCAGAACCAGCTGCGGCGCCTCGTCGGCGAACCCCACGACCTGCCAGCCGGGCGCGAACAGGTGTCCTTGCAGGCGATGACCTTCTTCTGCGCCGCGTACGGCGGATATTTCGGTGCCGCGCTCGGGGTGATGCTGGTCGCCGGCCTGGCCCTGGTGCTCGACGAGGCGCTCAACGGCGTCGTCGCGTTGAAGAACCTGCTCTCGGCGGCGGTCGGGGTGACCACCGTCGCCGTGTTCGCCATCTTCGGCCCGGTCGACTGGGTCGCGGCGCTGGCGGTCGCCCCGGCCACCATTGTCGGCGGCTACGTGGGCGCGCGGGTGGTACGCAAGCTGCCGCCGACCGTGCTGCGCTTCGGCATCGTCGTCTTCGGTGTCGGTATCGGCGTCCTGCTGCTGACTCGCGCGCTACGCTGACCCGCTCTCGGCGCGCTCACCGCCGAGCCTGCTTTCTCCTGCCCGCGCTGGCCGCCACTCCGCAGGGTCCGCGCTCGAGTTGAAGGCCAGATACCCTATCTGCCGCCGGTAAGGTCGCTGACCTTCAACTCGAGCGCCCGGGCCCACTGACGGCGACGGTTGGCCGGGATACCGTCCACCACGACCCGGCGGCGCGGGCCGTGCAGACCGCCGAGGAGATCGTCGCCCTCCTGCTCGGGGTCGCGGCGCAGCGATGCTCCGCCGACCCTGGTGAGCTTCAACGAGATCGGCCATCTGCCGCCGGGCGAGCGAGGCCAGCCGCCGGTGGAGTTGCTGACCTGAGCCGCCTGGCTGTTGCCTGGCTGTGGGCGTAGGTCATGCGGTGGATCTAGAAGGATTCGGCCGGTATATCGACCATAATCCTTCTAGATCACTGTTCTGGGCTGGTCGTGGTGGCCTGCCGGGCCTGCGGGCGGGGAATGATTGTGGGCTGCGTACGATTGATCCTCGGACGGACGAGTCGACCGGGCGGCCGCGTCAGCGGGGGGATATGTCCCCTGTTGCCGAGGAACGTCCGGACTCCACAGGGCAGGGTGGTTGCTAACGGCAACCCGGGGCGACCCGCGGGACAGTGCCACAGAAAACAGACCGCCGGGCGGTGAAACGCCCGGTAAGGGTGAAACGGTGGGGTAAGAGCCCACCAGCATCCCGGGTGACCGGGATGGCTCGGTAAACCCCACCCGGAGCAAGGCCAAGAGGGCCGGTGTCGCGAGACGCCGACCTGCGCAGGCGTTCGAGGGCTGCCCGCCCGAGTCTGCGGGTAGGCCGCTGGAGCCTGCCGGCGACGGTAGGCCTAGATGGATGGCCGCCACCGCTGCGCGATCCGGGCAACCGGCGCGTACGGGACAGAATCCGGCGTACAGGTCGACTCGTCCGTCCCACCCCAGTTCAGAGCCACGCGCGTACCTGCGGCTGCGTCAACAGGGCGGGCATCGACGTTCGCGCCTAGGTCCTATCGTCGGTGCCGTGTCCGACATCCTGCAGATCGGCTCCCTCGCCGTCCCCGTTGGTGCCCTCGTCGTCTACGCGGTCGGGTTCGTGGTCCTCTACTGGGTCATCCGCCTTGCTGGCCGGCACGCCATCCGAGACGCCGACCGGCGTCGGTCAGGCGAGCGGCGGTAGCGTCGGGACGCCTCTGGTAGGTGACAAAGGTCTGGCCAGGCAACCACACAGCCTGTCCGCCCTTTGACGGTGTCGCATGGTCAGACTCTCTGACTGGGCATCGTCCCGTCGCCAATGCCAGCGGCAATGTCCCGATGTCTCTTACATAGGGACAGCGGGCTCGCCGTGGTAGAATGTCCTTAACTTAAAGACATTGGGACATGGGTTGATCTACGAAACGCCTGAGTTGGGCGCCGACGACGCGGCCGTGCTCGCCGAGATTCACGAGATGCGCCGAGAGTTGGCCGCTGCGCTCCGTGCCCCTCGACGGTGGCAGGGCGGGCTGCGTCGGACCATGCTCGCCCGTGCCATTCAGGGCTCCAACAGCATCGAAGGCTACGTGGTCGAGGAGGACGACGCCGCCGCCGCGCTCGACGACGAGACGCCGTTGAGCGCCGACGAGCGCACCTTCGCCGAGATCCGCGGCTACCGGCACGCGCTCGGCTACGTCCTGCAGATGGCGTCCGACCCGCACTTCGTGTTCGACGCCTCCGGCCTGCGCGGCATGCACTACATGATGCTCGCCCACGATCTCGGAAAAAGCCCGGGACAATATCGGACCGGCCAAATCTTTGTCTACGACGAGCGTTCCGAGCGCCGGGTGTACCAAGGGCCGGACGCGGGCCTGGTGCCAGGACTGATGGGCGAGCTTGCCGACCGGCTCCGGAACGAGCCGGATGTCGATCCGATGGTCCGGGGTGCCATGGCGCACCTCAACCTGGTGATGATCCATCCGTTCCGGGACGGCAACGGTCGCATGGCGCGTGCCCTGCAAACGCTGGTGCTGTCGCGGGAGGCCATCGTCGAGCCTGCGTTTTCCAGCATCGAAGAGTGGCTCGGCAGCAACACCGACGACTACTACCGCGTCCTCCTCGCAACGGGTCGGGGGGCGTGGAGCCCGGAGAACGACGCTCGGCTCTGGGTCTCCTTCAACCTGCGAGCCCATCATATGCAGGGACAGACCGTTGCCCGACGGCTCGATGAGGCATCGGCGGTCTGGAAGGAACTGGACCAACTCACTGTCGAGCACCGACTGCCCGACCGGGTCACCGACCTGTTGTACGAGGCCGTACTCGGATACCGGCTCCGCCGGGGTGGCTACGTGAAACTGGCCGGGATCGAGGAACGCACCGCGTCCCGCGATTTCGCGCAACTGGTCGAGGCAGGGCTGCTTCGGGCGATCGGGGAACGGCGGGGCCGCTACTACGTCGCAGGTGAGGAACTGATCGACACGCGGCATCGCAGCCGCGAAAGCAGACGGCCGCTGTCGGACCCGTACCCCTGGTTGCCAGCACACCTCGTCTCGGCGGTGGCGGAGATCGCGCAGCCGGTGCCGAAACGAGCCGAAGGCGACGGCGGATGACTGAAAACCGCCGTGAGCGGCTGCCTGCCCTGGTGACTCCATCGGCGGACGACTACACCGCGAGGTTGCCTCGCAAGCGGATGGGTTCGGGGGTGCTCTTCCGGGACCACGTCGGACGGATCCTGATCGTCGAGCCTACGTACAAGGATTACTGGGAGCTGCCGGGTGGGGTGGTGGAGGCCGACGAGTCGCCGTACGACGCGTCGGTCCGTGAGCTGACGGAAGAACTCGGCCTGACCGTCGCTCCCGGCCGGTTGCTGGTCGTGGACTGGGTGCCGCCGCGTACCGGTCGCACCGAGGGGGTCATGTTTGTCTACGACGGCGGGGTCCTGGACACCGCGCGGACCGACGCGATCCGGCTGCCGCCGCAGGAGTTACGCAGCTGGGCGTGGTCGACCCTGGCCCAGGCGCAGCAGCGGTTGTCACCGCTGCTGGCCCGGCGGGCCACCGCCGCCGTCGAGGCAGCCGACGACGGCGGGACCCGCTATCTCGAGGACGGCAACCGGGTCTGCTGAGCCCGAGCCGATCCGGACGGATGCCAGCTTCGATCAGTGCTGGTCAGTGCGGCAGGAGGTGCCGGGTGAAGAACCGTACTGTGCTGTCCAGCTCATGATTCGGGAGCCGGTCGGCGTGCCGGCCGGGGTTGGCGTGCAGCGTCTTCTCGGTCGAGCCGAACGCGTCGAACAGGGCCAGGCCCTGCTCCCGGGGCACCCGTTCGTCGTCCCACTGGATCAGAAACTCGACCGGCACGGTGATGCTGGCCGCAGCGTCCAGCGTGGATGCGGCGGCTGCTCCGCCCAGGCCGAGGACCGCCGCGCGCACGCGCGGCTCGGCGGCGACGAACGGTACGCCGAGCCCGCAGCCCAGCGAGACTCCCCAGTAGCCGACCGGCCCGGCGTCGAGATGGTCGATGACGGCCCGCCACTCCGGGACGGTCTGCTGGGCGACCAGGGCGTGGAAGTCGGCGAGCAGCGCGGCCAGGTCGCCACCGGAGCTGGCAGCGGCCTGGATCTCGGTGGCGATGCTCTGGTAACGCTCGTCGGTTGGGCGCTCGCCGTGGTTCGGCACATCGACGCAGACGGCCGCGAATCCGCTGGACACGAAGCGGTGGGCGCGGTGCAGGACGCCGGGGGCGGTCTTGTGCTGGCCGCCGCCGTGGCCGATGACGATCAGCGGCGGTCGGTCGGCGCCGCTGCCGGCTGAGGTCCAGAGCACAGCGGGTACGCCATCGACGGCGAAGTGTTCTTCCTGGATGTTGTGCATGCGCGTACGCGCCTTTCGAGAGTGCCTTGTGCGGGCGCTCCCTAGACCATGCGGGGGAGGGAGTCCCGGCCTGTCGCAGCGTTGATTGGACTCACCTCCTCGGGCAGCAGTCATGCACGGCGCAGCGATCGTAGCGCAACCCACCCGCTATCGGCTCTCAGCTTTCGGGCGACGGCCTACTGGCACGTCAGCTCACGGCCTTCTTGACAAGGGCGGCGATGGTCTCGGCGGCCTGCCCGCTGAGCTGGGTGACGGCGAAGGACGTCGGCCACAGGCCGCTGTCGTCGGCGAGGTTGGCCGCAGCGGTGAAGCCGAAGGTGGAGTAGGGCTCCTTGTCCGCGTGTCCGCTGCGGAAGAAGCACACGACCTTGCCTTTTCTCGCGTACGCCGGCTGGCCGTACCAGAGCTTCGGGGACAGGTCGGGGACGTTGGCGGTGACGATGGCGTGTATGCGTTCGGCCAGTGCGCGGTCCGACGGTTTCCATCTGGGCGATCTTCGACAGAACGTCGAGCTCCTCGGCGGCTGCCTTGCCACCACGACCGCGGGTCGTCTCCTTCTTGAGCTCTGCGGCGCGTTCCTTCAGTGCGGCGCGCTCGCCCTCGGAGAATCCGTCTGTGCCTGCCTTGCTCACCATGTCGCTCCTGGTCGTTGTCGGGTGTGACCGAGGGTCACGCTAGCCGTGCTGCGGCGGCTGGTGCTTCTCGATTCCTGATCGGTCGAGGCGGCCCGGCGCCACGAGCCCTGACCAGCGGAAGTTGCCGTCAACTGGACATCCAGGCGGTTAACCTCCCGTGGTGAGCTCCCCGCCTGACGATTACACAGCGACGTTGCCGCGCAAGCGGATGGGTTCGGCCGTGCTGCTGCGCGACCGGGACGGACGAATCCTGCTCGTCGAGCCGACGTACAAGGACTACTGGGAGCTGCCCGGCGGGGCGGTGGAGGCCGACGAGTCGCCGTACGACGCGGCGGTCCGTGAGCTGGCCGAAGAACTCGGCCTGGCGGTCACTCCTGGCCGGTTGCTGGTCGTCGACTGGGTGCCGCCTCGCGTCGGCCGCACCGAAGGGGTCATGTTCGTGTACGACGGCGGCATCCTTGACGCGTCGCAGGCCGACGCGATCCGGCTTCCGCCGCAGGAGTTGCGCAGCTGGGCGTGGTCGACCCTGCTGCAGGCGCAGCAGCGGCTTTCGCCGCTGCTGGCCAGGCGGGCCGCCGCCGCTGTGGAAGCGGCGACGGACAGCGGGACTGTCTACCTTGAGGGCGGGAATCAGGTCGGTGGTCCGTCGGCGCGCGGAGCCAGATCGGTGATCACGCGGTGGTGTCAGGAGCTGCTTGCGGTACAAGAGCTACCCAGGTGTCGGGCGAAGAATCGGATCGAGCTTTCGATTTCGAACGACGGGACTCGAAAGTGGCTGCCTGGGTTGGCGTGCAGCGTCTTCTCTGTGGAGCCGAGTGCGTCGAACAGCTTCATGACGGAGTCCCGTGGATTGCCTTCGTCGTCCCACTGCAGCAAGAACTCGACCGGGATCGTGATCCGCGCTGCGATGCCGGTGAGCCACTCGCTTCCAACGAGGCCCAGGACCGCGGCCGTGATCCGGGGCTCGGCCGCGACCAGCCGGATGCCCATCTCACCGGCTTGGGACAGGCCGTAGTACCCGACGGGCTGGCTGTCGCCGACGGAGTCCAGGTTCTGCAGCGCGTCTAGGGTGGTCCGCCAGTCGGGTATGAGCTGCGCCGCCACGGTTTCGTTCAGGGCGGGCCACGCCGGGCCGAAGGGCTCGCCTGCGGCCTCCCGTTCCTCGATGAGCGCGACAAGCCGCCGGATCTCCGGGTGCTCCGGCCTGTCACCGGTACCCGGCGCGTCGATCGCGGCGACCGCGAAGCCGCCGGAGGTGACGTAGGGAAAGGCTCTGGAGACGACCTCCCATCCCTTCTTGTGCTGGCCGCCGCCGTGCCCGATCAAGACCAACGGACGGGGACCGGAGCCCTCGGCAGGCGTCCAGAGCACCCCGGGGATGTCCCCGACGCTGAAGAGCTGCTCGCGGACGCCGTCAGCGACGGTTTCCGAGGTGATGCGCATGGCAGGGATTACACCGGGATTCCCGGCGACGCGGCGAGGCAATTACCCGATGCGGACGCGGTCGGCAACGACGACGTAGGCCGGCAAGTCCGCTGCCGGACCCGACGGTACTCATCAGAGTGTGGTGACCCTGGCTGACTTGTCGTACTCGCTGGACCGCCTCGCGTGGCGTGTCCGGTCGATAGAGTCGCGAGCATGAGCGTCGAGATCGAGGCCGTACGAGTCGCCACCGACGAGGTCGTGAAAGCGTTCGGCCGGCTCCTCCCGCAGCTGTCCCGTTCCGCCAAGCCACTTGATCTGACGGCGCTGGACGAGTTGGTGGCGTCGGACGCAAGCACTTTGCTCATCGCTCGCCGCGAGGGCGAGATCGTCGGCGCGTTGACCCTGGTGATGTTCCCGATCCCGACCGGTAGGCGGGCGTGGATCGAGGATGTGGTGGTCGACGAGTCGGCGCGCGGTCTCGGGGTCGGGGCGGCGCTGACCCAGGAGGCCGTCAGGCTGGCTCGGGAGGCTGGCGCTCGGACCGTTGACCTGACGTCCCGCCCGTCTCGTGCTGCCGCGAACCGGCTCTACGAACGACTCGGCTTTAGTCTCCGTGACTCGCGGGTCTACCGCCTTGCACCCGGCGACCAGTGAGGGCGGTGACGACTTCGGCCATGCTGCCGATGATGGCGTCTGAGCCGCTGAGTCTGTGGTATTTGCGGGGTTTGTTGGCGTAGCCGATGGTGGGTACGCCGACCGCCTGGGCGGCCTCGATGTCGGTAGGTGAGTCGCCAATGAGCACGCAGTCCTCAGGGTGGGCGTGCAGTTCGCAGATGGCGGCGAGCACCGGTGCCGGGTTCGGTTTCATTCCGGCTGGGCCGGCGTGGGGTCGGCCGATGACGGGCTTGATGTAGGCGTCCAGCTGTTGCGCGATCAGGTACCGGTTGATGGCGTCGGCGCTGTTGTTGGAGACGATCGCGATGCCGTGCTGGGCGCGGTGGGCGGTCACGATGACTTCCCGGGCGTACGGGGTGGGTTCGGCGACGGCGACGGCGTCCAACTCGGCAGCGCGCAGGGCGTCGTCGACTTGGCGCAAGATGGTTGGCCGGTCAAGGGTGGCGCTCCAGCGCAGCACGGCGAGCGGGTCGGGATCATCGAGCAGGTCGGGCGGGACGGTGACGCCCTGGTCGACGAGCAGCCGGCGCAGGGTGGCGGCGACCTGGGGCGCGGGGTGGTTGGCGAAGACCTTGCAGACGGGTCCGTCGAAGTCGAGCAGCAGGAACCGGGCGCGGTCGATGACGGCGGCGAGTTCAGCGGTCATGAGGCGTGCTCGCGGGCGATGGCGGTCAACTTGCTGTCGAACCAGCTGGCGTGACCGCAACGCAGTCGCAACGCGGTCACTGTTCCGCTACCTCTGGTTCGCAACTTCGCCAGCGACGTGGTGAAAGACATCCACGCCGCTGGCGGTTACGCGGAGAGCTGGGACGACTTGAGCGCGGTGGTGAAGGTGGTCCAGGCGGAGGGGGCGAAGGTCAGCGCCGGGCCGGTCGGGTCCTTGCTGTCCCGGGTGGCGACGACTCCCGGCAGGTTGCGGGCGACCTCGACGCACTGGCTGTTGGCGTTGCTGCGGCTGCTCTTGATCCACATGGCGCGGGTGAGATCCATCGCGCCCCTCCTTCTGGTCTACGCCAAGTCCTTGGCGATCGCGGCGATCAGGTCCCGGGACTTCCCGGCACTGAGCGCTGCCGTCTGCAGGTGGGTGTAGGTAAGCGTAACCCGATTCATGTCCTCGGGACGCTCCAGATACACGTCGCCGGCCTGGCTCTCGATGTACGCGACCGGGCTGTGCACGTCCTCGTCGAAGTCCAGGATCGAGAACGATCCGCTGGTGCCGGGATGCCAGCCCTCGCTGAACGGCAGCACCTGCAGCATGACGTTCGGCCGGGTGCTCACCTCGGTCAGGTGGTCGAGCTGGCGACGCATCACCGCGTCGCCACCGGGCCGCCGGTGCAGCACAGCCTCGTCAACGATGGCCCAGAACTTCAGTGGTGGGTCGTCGGTGAGGCGATCCTGTCGCGCCATCCGTAGCTCGACCCGCCGGTCCACCTCGCCGGGATCGTCCGGCCACGCCGTGGAAGCGACGGCTCGGGCGTACTCCTCGGTCTGGAGCAGGCCGGGGACGATGGCCAGCTCGAAGTTCGTGCAGCGGGACGGGCTGCGCCTACTCTACCGGCGGCAGCGGTGAGCGTTGTCCGGGGCGACGACGGCCAGTTGCCGTCGTCGCCCCGGACTGTTCAGCGGGATCAGGGACTGGTGCAGGTCAGTGCGGACGGCGTCGACGGCGATCCGGAGCCGAGGAAGCCGAAGGTCGCGGTGCCGGCGGCCGGCAGCGATCCGTTGTACGACACGTTGCGTACCGAGACGCTGGAGCCGCTGGTGCTCAGGGTGCCGTTCCATATCTGGGTGATGCTCTGGCCGCTGCCGAGGCTCCACCCGACGGTCCAGCCGTTGATCGCCGAGCTGCCGGCCCGGACGGTCACCTCACCCTGGAAGCCACCCGGCCACGACCCGATGGTCTGGTAGGTGGCGGTGCAGGCACCCGTCGGCGGGGCCGTCGTGGGCGGCGCGGTGGTCGGTGGTGCAGTCGTGGGCGGCGCGGTGGTCGGTGGCGCCGTCGTCGGTGGCGCGGTGGTGGGCGGTGCCGTCGTCGGCGGGGCGGTCGTCGGGGACGGCGACGGCAGGCCCGGCGGGACGAGCGGGCATGTGTTGCGATACTGCAGCACCCCGGAGGAGTCCATCAGCGGGCAGAGGAACTGGGTGTACCGCAGGTCGTTGTCGAGGAAGATCTTGACCCAGGGGATCATCGTGCGCATCAGCAGCGTGTTCGGTCGGGTCGGGAAGCTGTGGTCGAGCCCGGCGGCCTCGATGTACGCGCCTTCGGTCGTCGACGGCAGCCCGTTGTAGAGGTTGCTGACCGACGACGGGGTGGTGACCGTGTCATTTTGTCCGGAGTAGAGCAACGCCGGAACCTGCATGTTGGTCAGGTTCTGCGACGGCGAGAACGGCGTGAAGCCGACTGCGGCCTTCAGCGCTGGCCGCCGCAGCGCCGCGCTGAACGCGCCGCCGCCGCCCATCGAGTGACCCGCGACGGCGAGCCGGTTCGGGTCGACCCGGCTGCGCACCGAGCTTTGCCCGGTGAGGTAGTCCAGCGCGGCCAGCAGCTGGGTGCCCCGGGCGGTGTCGAAGTCGTTGCGGTCGTTGGTCTCGATGCCGATGACGACGAAGCCCTGCGAGGCGAGCCGGGGCCCCATCCAGGCGAGTTCGACGGAGAACAGCGCGGTGTAGCCGGGGGAGATGGCGATCGCGCCGAAGGTGCCCTGGCTGGTGTCGGTCGGGTAGTAGATCATGCCGCCGTTGAAGCCGTACCCGGGCGGGACGCTGACCTGCGCGGTGGCGAACGGTCCGTTGGGCGCGGCGACGCTCGCGGGGGTCGGGTCCGGACCCCGTTGGTACGGGTTGTCCGCCGCGACCGCCGCCGGACCGGTTGCCACGATCCCGACAGCCAGCCCGAGAGTGGCCGCCGCTGCCGTGGCGAGCAGCTTGAGTGGTCGTCGTCGGGCCGGCCGCCGGCCGGGACGGGAGTCCGCGGGTGGTGGGTGTGTAGTCGCAGTTCCTGGCATCGGGTGTCTCCTTGCCCGTCGTGGGGTGAGCCATCGAACCGATGATCATCGATGTTATCGATCACATTACCCACCCTGCGGCCTGGCCATCAATCGATGTCCAGGAACGACATTTGCCAGTACGGGTTACCGCCGTCGGCAAAGTGGCACATATCGCCGGCCGGTCAGGACAGCCAGTTGCTCGCGGCCAGAGTGCCGAGCAGCCGCAGCGCCTCGGCGCTGCAACCATCCGATGCGCGGTAGACAATCAGCTGCTGGCCAGCGGCACCCCGCACGTCGAACGCGTGGTACGTCAACGTCAACTCGCCGACCCTGCCGTGTCGGAACGTCTTCGCCTCGTGGGTCTTGCCCCGTACGTCGTTGCGCTGCCACAGCCGGCGGAACTCCGGGCTGGCTGCGCTCACCTCCTCGACCAGCTCGTGCACCCGCCGGTCGTGTGGGTCGTGACCGAGCGCGAGCCGCAGATTCGCCACGCACGCCTGCGCGGCACGTTGCCAGTCGACGAAGAAGGTGGCACCGGCCGGGTCGAGGAACGTCATCCGGACGATGTTGTCCGGCTCGGTGAAGTCGGCGTAGAACGCGTCGGCCAGCGCGTTGCCGGCCAGCAGGTCGAGGCGGCGGTCGATCACGATCGCCGGGGTGTCCGGCCAGGCGTCGAGCAGCTCCCGCAGCGCCGGGTCGACCCGGGGGCGGGCCGGCGTCGGGGTCGACCCGGGTGCGACGTCGGCCAGCCGGAACAGGTGGTCGCGGGCGTCGGCGTCGAGATCGAGCGCCCTGGCCACGGCATCCAGCACCGACGCCGATGGGTGGCGCTCCCGGCCCTGCTCCAGCCGGGTGTAGTAGTCGACGCTCACCCCGGCCAGCACCGCGACCTCTTCGCGGCGCAGCCCGGCGACCCGCCGGGTGCCGCTGGACGTCAGCCCGACGTCGCCCGGTGTGAGCCGGGCCCGGCGGGCGACGAGGAACGCCCCGAGTGCGGTGGTGGGCATGCCGCCCACGGTAGCCAGCACCGGCACCGGCCAACCAGGGTGCGCCACACCCTGGTAACGGCCGGCCTGGTTGGCCGGAACCGCCGCGCCGACGGTGGAGGGGACCCAGCCGAAACGACCACCGGAGGTTCTCGTGACCACCCGCACACTTGACGAGGCAGTCCTCGCGGAGATCACCGCCGACACCGCAGGTGGGGACACCACAACAGATCATCGTCGGCCGCTGACGTTCGTCGACGCCACCATCCACACCCTGGACCCGGTGATCGGCGACTTCGCCACCGCCGACCTGCTGCTCGGCGGCGACGTGATCGTCGCGGTCGGCCCCGGCCTGCACACTGCGGCAGAGGACGACGGGGCGATCGTCGTCGACTGCACCGGCCTGACCATCGTGCCGGCGGTCGTCGACAGCCCGTACCTCGGCATGTGGATCGACGAGACCGGCTTCATCCACCAGGAGCTCACCGCCGACGGCCGCTACGACGAGACGCGCGGCGGCCGACCGCACGCGTACCAGGGGTCGTTCTGGATCCACGGCGACCGGATCGTCTACCGCGACGACCTGGGTTTCTGGGCGTACGGCCGGTTCAGCGACGACGTGCTGCACCACGCCGGCTACGCGTTCCACCGCAGGTGAACCCGACAGAGAGCCAGTGAACCTCGACGAAGAGTAGGAGAAGAAGATGAAGACGCTGTTCAGCGGAGGCGCGGTCGTCACCATGGACCCGACGATCGGCGACCTCGACTCCGGCGACGTGCTGGTCCGCGACGACCGGATCGTCGCCGTCGGCCCGGACCTGCGGTCGCACCCGGACGCGGCCGGCGCGACCGTCGTCGACACCACCGGCGGCATCGTCTGCCCCGGCTTCGTCGACACCCACCGGCACGCCTGGCAGGCGCAGCTGCGTCGCAGCATCCCGGATGTGAGCGACCTCGGCGAGTACGTGATGTCGACGCTGGCCGGTGTCGCGCCCGCGTACACCCCGCACGACATGTACGTCGGCACCCGGCTCGCTGCGCTCACCGCCCTCGACGCCGGCATCACCACGATGCTGGACTTTTCGCACAACTCCCGCTCGGCGGCGCACTCCGACGCGGCGGTACGGGCCCTGGTCGACACCGGGATCCGAGGCGTGCACGCCTCGATGGGTCCGCACTTCGGCGACTGGGACAAGCAGTGGCCCGGCGACCTGGTGCGGCTGCGGGAGACGTTCCACGGTGCCAACGACGGGCTGGTGACCGTACGGTTGGCGGCGCTGGCCACCGACGAGATCGCCGGACCGGCGCTGGCCTACGGGCCGGAGCTGGCGGCGCTCGCCCGCGATCTCGGCATCGGCGTCAGCGTCGACGCCGTTTTCGGCGAGTCGTCGTCGGCGGCCATCGAGAGCTGGACGACCGCCGGCCTGCTCGGCCCGGACGTGACCCTGATCCACGCCACCGGGCTCACCGGGCAGGCATGGCGGGCGATCGGCGACACCGGGACCACCGTGGCGCTGGCACCCACCTCCGAGGCGCAGATCGGGCTGGAGACGGCGGTGCCGGCGATCGACGAGGCGTTGGCCGTCGGTGTGCGACCAGGACTCAGCATCGACGTCGAAGTGGCGCTGGCCAGCGACATGTTCACCCAGATGCGGGCGCTGCACGCGATCCAACGGATGCGCGCGGTGCACGCCGCGTACGGCACGGACAAACCGGTGGGGCATCGGGTCACCACCCGCGACGTGCTGGACTTCGCCACCACACAGGGTGCGCGGACCAACGGGCTCGGCGACGTCACCGGCTCACTCAGCCCTGGCAAGCAGGCGGATCTGCTGGTGGTCCGGGCCGACGAGGTCAACACGATGCCGCTCAACGACGCGGTCGGCACGCTGGTGCTCGGCGCGGACGCCCGCAACATCGACACGGCCGTGGTCGGTGGCCGGATCCGTAAGGCGGCCGGGCGGCTGGTCGACGTCGACATCGACGAACTACGCCGTACGGTGACCGCCTCCCGTGACTCGATCCGCGCAAACGTCGACGGGTAGCGGGGACCTGAACTCGGTCTACCAGGCGACGACGCCCTGGGTGGACGGTTGGATCGAGCCGATCTGCACGTCGGCGACCGGCAGCTCGCCGACCGCCTCTTCGCCGTCCAGGCCGACGGTCCGGGCGACCACCGTCGTGCTGTCACCGGGCGCGCCGACCCGGACCGTGGTCGCCACCGCGCAGTCGGTCGACGCCGGGTCGCAGGTGGCCCACTTGACCCCGGCGAACGCCGACTCGCCCGGATCCAGGTCGGCCGCGACCGGCGGCCCCGGCTGCTCCACCTGTCGCTGGGCGACGTCGACCGGGCTGCGGTCGGCGCGCTCGAAGGCCAGCGTCACCCAACCGTCGAGCTGACACGGTGCCGCTGAGTCGTTGGTCAGCGCCAGCATCGCCACGCCGGCCTGCTGAAAGATCACGTCGACAGCCAGGTCGGTACTGGCACAGGCCGCCGTGCCACCGTCATCCGGCGCGTCGGATCCGGCACCGGACGGGTCCGCTCCGACGGTCGGCGCCGCGCTGGCGGTCGGTGACGCGTCGGCGGTCGGCTCCTCCTCGGTTGCGGCATCGCCGCAGGCGGCGAGGGTCAGCGCGGCGGGGATCAGACAGGCCGCAGCGGCGGTACGGGCAACACGCATGGAGGGCTCATTCCTGCTCACATGTCCGGGTAGCACCACGATGCCAGATGTGCCAGGTCCTTCGCTCCGCCGGTGGACACCCGCTCCGGCGCGGGCCGATCGTCGACAGGCGCAGCGATGTCGCGGGCGATCCGGCGTACCCCGGTGGTGGCGTCCAACCGCGACGTCCACATCTGCCAGCGGTCCGACCCACGGCCGCGTAGCCGCCGGTCGACGGTCCCGTCCACTTCGGCGGCGGTCGGCTGGGCGGTGAACCCTCCGTCGAGGAACTCGACCAGGCCGTAGCGGCGCCCGCCCCGGTCGTCTACCCGATGGCAGTACGCCAGCACCCAGGCGTCCTCGCGGCAGCGTACGGCGTACAGGTCGCCGGCGCGGGCCTCGCCGCGCAGCGCCACCGGCAGCGGCGCCGACCGGGCACCACGCCGCGCTGACACCGGCTTCGCCGACACCGAGGTCGGCGCCGGCGGCCGGTCGGCTGGCCTGGGCAGGTGCCCGAACAGCCGCCGTACCAGCGGCTCGGTCACTCCGTCGGCGGCCCGCCAGAACGCCAGCGGGGCGTCCACCTCGACCCGGCTGCTCGGCCGCCGATCCCGCTCACGGGCCGTGGTGAACGCGGTCAGCATCCCCGGATGGTCCGCCGTCTGCAAAACCCCGACGAAGGCAAGATCCTCCAACAGCGACCGGTACGTCCACTTGTCGGCACCGGGCAGCAGCCCGGCTGCCCGCAGCGCCTGCACCGCCCCGCCGGCCCGGGTCGTCGCCGGCAGCGAGCGGATCACGTCGAGGATCTCGTGCAGCACCCACACGTCGTACGGCTGCGGTGCCGGCAGCGGCGGGGTCGCCGACTCCAGCGTCAGCAGGTAGCCGCACACGTCGCCGGGCAGCGGTGACCCGGACCGGGCCCGCTGCCACCAGGCGAGCGTGGTGTCGAGGGTCGTCTCGGCGGTCAGGAAGCAGACGTCGCAGCATCGGTCACCGATCGGACCCGGATGCGCCGGCATGGTGGTGCCGAGCGCCCACGCCGGCAGCACCGCCCGCCAGCTGCGCGACGCGCTACCCAGCCCGGCGACGAAGGCGTCGGCGGCGACCCGTTCCGGTACGGCGGCAGCGAGCCGGCGCAGTCCGGAGACCGCGTCGTCGTGCTCGAACCGGCGGAAGGTGTTCGGGGCGAATCCGTGCGCGGCGAGTGCGGCCAGGTCGGCGGCGGGGATCGTCGACGGTACGCGGTGCACGTGTTGCCCGGCGTCGTCGACGTGGCTGTTCGCGGCGGCGTACACCCTGCCCAGCAACTCGATGATCTCGCCTTGGTCCACGCGCCCCGAGGCTACCGCCGCCCCGCCACCGACCGAACGCCGACGCTGGTGTAAAAGTGCACCATCGGTGGGGCGAGGTGAGGTGCGGTGTCTGTCAGTTGGGTCGGTATGGCGGGGCCGGTCGGCCCGGATGTGGAGTACGACGATGACCATGCATACCTTCACCCTCGTGCTCGATCGAAGTCCGACAGACGACGAGGTCGATGCCCTGTTCGCCGCCGGATGTGACGACGCGGCCTTCGGCGTCGAGGGCGGACTCCCCGTCGCGGAGTTCGACCGGCAGGCGGACACCATCGCGGACGCGATCGCGACAGCGGTCCGGGCCGTCGAGTCGGTCGGCCTCACCGCGCTGCGGCTGATCGACCAGGACCTGGTGACGCTGGCGGACATCGCGCAGCGAGTTGGCCAGAGCCGGGAGTCGATCCGTCGGTACGTCACCGGTGAGCGTGGCCCCGGCGGTTTCCCGCCGCCAGTCAATCCGGCCCGCGACGGCGCGCTGTTCTACCGGTGGAGCGAGGTCGCCCCCTGGGTCAGCCGGCACCTCGGAATCAGTGTGCCGCAGGTCGACCCGTCACTGGTCGTGGCCAACCTGGTGCTGCAGGCTCGGCAACACCGTGGCCAGGTGCCGCACATGGCGGCGCTGTCGGACCTGTTGGCGGCCTGAACCAGGGTCACTGCCCGACCTGGGTCACGGCGTGGCGGGTCGGGCGGCGGCCGGGGCGCAGGGCGCGCAGCGCGTTGAGGATCACCGCGACGTCGATACCCTCCTGGGTGAACGCGCCGGCCACCGGCGGCAGCAGGCCGAACGCGGCGACCGCCATCGCCACCACCGCCAGGCCCATGCCGACCGAGGCGCTCTGCACCGCGATCCGCCGGGACCGGTGGGCGATGTCGACCGCGTCGGCGAGCCGGTCCAGCCGGTCACCGGTCAGCACCGCGTCCGCGACCCCGGCTGCGGCGCTGGTTCCGGTGCCGCCGACCGCCACGCCCACGTGGGCGGCGGCCAACGCCGGGGCGTCGTTCACCCCGTCGCCGACCATCACTGTCACCGCGCGGGCCGACTCGTCGCGTACCCGGGCGGTCTTCTCCTGCGGTGGGCAGCGGGCCACGATGTCGTCCACCTCGACCTGCGCGGCGACCCGCTCGGCCACCTCCCGCCGGTCGCCGGTCAGCATGACCAGCCGGGTGAACCCGGCCTGCCGCAGCCGCCGCACCGTGCCGGCGGCATCGGGCCGCACCGGGTCGCGCAGCAGGATCGCCCCGGCGGGTACGCCGTCCACGCCGACCCACACCGCCGACAGCCCGTCGGCTTCGGCCCGGTCCCGGACCTGGACCGCCCAGTCCGGCAGCGGCCCGTCCGGCTGGCCGACCCGCACCGTACGGCCGTCGACCCGGCCACGGACACCTCGGCCGGGATCCTCGGTGACCTCGGCCGGGGCGGTCAACCGCAGGCCCCGGTCGCCGGCGGCCCGGACCACCGCGCCGGCCAGCACGTGCGGGGAGAGCTGTTCGACCGAGGCGGCCAGCCGCAGCAGTTCGGCCGGATCGGCTCCGTCGCCGGTGACCACGTCGGCGGTCTCCGGCCGGCCGGTGGTCAACGTCCCGGTCTTGTCGACCAGCAGGGTACGGGCGTGGCCGAGCTGCTCCAGCGCACCGCCATCGCGGACCAGCACGCCGCGGCGGGCGGCGCGGGACAGCCCGGCGACGATGGCGACCGGGGTGGCCAGCAGCAACGGGCAGGGGGTGGCGACGACCAGCACGGCGACCGCGCGGACGAACTCGCCGGAGACGATCCAGCCGGTCCCGGCCAGCACCAGGGTGAATGGGACGAACGCGGCGGCGTACCGGTCGGCGAGGCGTACCGTCGGCGCCTTGCCGGCACCGGCCTCGGTGGCCAGCCGGACGATCCCGGCGTACGTGCTGCCCTGCGCGGTCTCGACGGCACGCAGCCCGACCGCCGCCCCGGCGTTGACCACCCCGCTGGCGACGCGCTCCCCGGCGGCCCGCTCCACCGGCCGCGACTCACCGGTCACCACCGACTCGTCGAGGGTGGCCGGCTCCTCGACGACGCCGTCGACCGGCACCACGTCGCCGGGGCCGACAACCAGCCGGTCCCCGACGACGACCTCACCCACGTCGACGGCGGCGACGGTGCCGTCGGCGGCCCGCCGCCGGGCGGTACGCGGCGCGTGTGCCACCAGCGCCTGCAGGTCCCGGCTGGCTCGCCGCTGCGCGTACGTCTCCAGGGTGTGCCCGCTGGCCAGCATCAGCGCCACCACCGCGCCGGCCAGGTACTCGGCGGCCAGCAGCGCGCCGACCAGGGCGAGTACGGCGATGACGTCGACGCCGATCCGTCGCCGTCGCAGCGACTGACCCATCCAGCGCAGCGCCGGCAGCAGCGCCGCGACCGTGGCGGCCGCCCACACCCCGTCGGCGACAGGCCCGGCACCGGCGAGGCGCAGCACGCCGCCGGCCAGCACCACGGCGGTCAGCGCCGCCAGCGGCGCCCAGGTCCGCCAGCGCGGCGACCGGCGTCCGGCGGTCGGCTCGTCGTTCACCAGGACAGTCTGCCGGCCGGCGGACCCGAAGGTGGGCGGTACGCCGGGAACGAACACGCGGGTGACCGGGGTCCCGTCCGGTCACCCGCCGCCTGACCGTAGTGCGTCTTCGCTACCCGCGAACCCGCGTGGACCAGTACATCGGCCGGCATCCTCTCTGTCCGGTGTGCATTTGGTGCGTGTCCAGGGTGCGGTGTCGACCGGAGTCGGGACAGTGATCACGATCATCTCCGTACATCGGCGTACATCGACTAACATCCGCTGTGGAGCGGTTCGTCGCACGGCGGGTCGCCACAGTGACGTCTGACCGGTGAAGGTCGTGAGAGTCGCGATGGTGCACGGAGTGGACACGCGGCCGCCCGACCGGCTGGTGCGCGACGCCGCCGGGGCGCGGACAGTGGACGACCTCGCTGCGTTGCTGCGGGCGCTGCGGCGGCGGCACGCCCGCCGCGAGGGTCAGCGGGTGCTGTCCTACCGGGTGCTGGCTACCCGCGCCGGCTGGTCGCACACGGCGGTGGCGGAGTATCTCACCGGGAAGACGCTGCCGCCGACGGACCGGTTCGACGTGCTGGTCGGGTTGCTCGGCGCCAGTCCGGTCGAGCGCGGTGTGCTGGCCAGCGCCCGGGACCGGGTCGACGAGCAGCGTCGCGTCACCGTGCCGATGGACCCGGCGGTCGGGCCCGTCGAGCTGGTCGTCCGGGCGGTGCCCCGGCAGTTGCCACCGGCGCTCGGGCACTTCAGCGGCCGCCGTACCGAGTTGGCGCAGCTCGCCCGGCTCGCGCCGGCCACCGACCCGGCGCGGCAGAGCACCCCGGCCGGTACGGTCCGGATCGTGGCGGTCAGCGGCACCGCCGGGGTCGGCAAGACGACCCTCGTCGTGCAGTGGGCGCACCAGGTCGCCGACCGGTTCCCCGACGGACAGCTCTACCTGAACCTGCGCGGTTTCGACCCGGACGGTTCGGTGACCGAGCCGGCCACCGCGCTGCGGCTGCTGCTCGACGCGCTCGGCGTACCGCCGGCCCAGGTACCGACCGACCTGGACGCGCAGGCCGCGCTGTACCGCACCACATTGGCCGGTCGTCGGCTGCTGATCGTGCTGGACAACGCCCGCGACAGTGGTCACGTACGGATGCTGCTGCCCAGCTCGCCGCAGTGCCTGGTCGTGGTGACCAGCCGGAACCAGCTCACCGGGCTGGTCGCCGCGCACGGCGCCCAGCCGTTGACCCTCGACCTGCTGCATCCGTCGGATGCGGCGGAACTGCTGCGGCGCCGGGTCGGCCAGCGGCGGTGCGCCGCCGAGCCGACGGCGGTGGACGAGATCGTCGCCCGGTGCGCCGGCCTGCCGTTGGCCTTGGCGGTGGTCGCGGCGCGTGCCGTCATCGCACCGCGAATGCCGTTGGCGGCGCTCGCCACCGAGCTGCGGGTCGCCCGGCACCGCCTCGACGCGCTGGCACCGGACGACCCGCAGCTCGGGGTACGCGCCGTTTTCTCCTGGTCCTACCAGGCGCTGAGCCCGTCGGCGGCGCAGCTGTTCCGGCTGCTCGGTATCCACCCCGGTCCTACCGTGTCGGCTCCGGCGGCGGCGAGTCTCGCCGGTCTGCCGGTGGCGCGGGTACGGCCGCTGCTCGCCGAGCTGGTCCGGGCGAACCTGTTGAACGCGTACCCCGGTGGGCGGCACGGTCTGCACGACCTGCTGCGGGTCTACGCTGCGGAACGGGCCCGGGAGCTGGAGACCGGGTCGGCGCTCGACGCCGCTCTGCGCCGGTTGGTCGACCACTATGTCCGCAGCGCGTACCAGGCCGATCAGACCCTGCAGCCGAACCCGGCGCCGACGGTGCCCGGTCCGGCCCGCCCCGGTGTCGTCGCCGAGCTGCCGACGGACAGCCAGGCGGCGCTGACCTGGTTCGCCGCCGAGCACACCGTGCTGGAAGCGGTGTTCGACGCGGCTGTCGCCGCCGGGCTGAGGTCTGAAGCGCTGCATCTCACTCAGGTGACGTACACCTATCTGGACCGACGCGGGCACTGGTCGGCGTTGACCGTCATGCAGCGGTCCGCCTTGCAGCTGGCCCGGCAGGTCGGTGATGTCGCCGCGGCGGCGGTGGCGCATCGCAACATCGCCCGTGCGTACACCCGGACCAGCCGGTACGCCGAGGCCGAGGGGCATCTCGGTGCCGCGTTGAAGCTGGAGCAGGGCCGAGGTGACCTGGCACGGCAGGGGCTCACCCATCTGAACCTGTCGTTGCTGCGGGAGAGGCAGGAGCGTCATCGCGAGGCGTTGGCGCACGGGCGGACGGCGTACGAGTTCTACGCGGCGGCCGGTGACCGACGGGGGGAGGGCAAGGCACTCAACGTGGTCGGCTGGCAGCACGCCCGGCTCGGCGAGTACGCCGAGACGCTGACCTGGTGCGGTCGGGCGTTGCAGCTGTTGCGCGAGCTCGGGGACGGACCCGGGCAGGCGAGCACCTGGCACAGCCTGGGGTACGCGTACCAGCATCTCGGTGATCCGGACGAGGCCGCTGTCTGCTACCAGGAGGCGCTGGAGCTGTTCCGTCGGCTCGGTGACCGGCATCTGGAGGCGCTGGTGTTGAGCAGCCTGGGTGAGGTCGGGCACGACACCGGGGATCTGGCGGCGGCCGAGGCGTGCTGGGGCGCGGCGGTGCGCATCCTGGACAGTCTGCGGCATCCGGACGCCGAACCGGTCCGCGCCCAGCTGAACGGGTTGACCGGCCGGGGTTGACGCGGGGCCGGGCCGGTGCAAACATCGGGGACCCCGATGTTTGCGTAAACATCACCTGGCTGCGGTCGATGTTTGCGCAAACATAGGCTCTTCTGCTCTTCTGCTCCTCGGCCCCTCAGCTACCGAAGGTTGGACGTGTTGACCGCACCGCAGGCGCGACCCCGCCGGCTGCCGCGCCGGCGCTCGCTGGCCGGCTGGCAGTTCGTCGCGCCGTTCATGCTGGTCTTCGCGCTCGTCTTCATCGCACCGATCGGCTACGCGATCCACCTCAGCCTCTACCGACGGCAGCTGATCGGCGGCAACTCCTTCGTCGGGCTGGACAACTACCAGCGGGCGCTGACCGACCCCCAGTTCTGGTCGGCGCTCGGCCGGGTGGCCGTCTTCCTCGCCGTCCAGGTGCCGATCATGCTGTTCCTCGCACTGCTGGTGGCGCTGGCCATCGACAGCGGTCGGCTGTACGGCAGAAGCTTCTTCCGGGTCGCGATCTTCCTGCCGTACGCGGTCCCGGCCGTCGTCGCCACCCTGATGTGGGGCTTCATGTACGGCACCCGGTTCGGGCTGGTCGGCAACATCAACGACGCGCTCGGCGTGACGCTGCCCGACCCGCTGCACCCCGACCTGGTGCTGCTGTCCATCGGCAACATCGTCACCTGGGAGTTCGTCGGATACAACATGGTCATCTTCTATTCGGCGCTGCGCGTGGTGCCGACGTCGCTGTACGAGGCGGCCGAGGTCGACGGTGCCGGTCAGCTGCGGGTCATCCGCGCCATCAAACTGCCGGCCATCCGGGGGGCGCTGGTCATCGCCACCATCTTCTCCATCATCGGCAGCTTCCAGCTGTTCAACGAACCGAGCATCCTGCAGCACCTGGCACCCAACGCGATCACCACCTACTTCACCCCCAACCTGTACGCGTACTCGCTGTCGTTCTCCGGGCAGCAGTACAACTACTCGGCCACCGTCGCCATCGTGATGGGCCTGGTGACCATGGCGATCGCGTACCTCGTCCAGCTGCGCGGCATCCGGGAGGAGGGACGATGACGCCGGCCCTCACCCGGGTGCGTCGGCCCGGCACCACCCGGGTGCGTCGGCCCGGCCGCAGTCTGACCCTGACCGCGCTGACCGGGATCATCCTCGTCTACAGCCTCGTCCCGCTGATCTGGCTGCTGGTCAACGCCACCAAATCGCAGCAGGGTCTGTTCTCCTCGTTCGGGCTGTGGTTCGCCGACGACTTCGCGCTGTGGGACAACGTCGTCGAGACGCTGCGCTACGACGACGGGATCTTCCTGCGCTGGCTGGGCAACACCCTGCTGTACGTGCTCGCCGGTGCCGGCGGCGCCACCCTGCTCGCGACCCTCGGCGGGTACGGCCTGGCCAAGTTCGACTTCGTCGGCCGGCGGGCGGTCTTCGCGATCGTCATCGGCGCGGTCGCCGTGCCCGGCACCGCGCTGGCCGTGCCGACCTTTTTGATGTTCAGCCGTCTCGGGCTGACCAACACGCCATGGGCGGTGATCATCCCGTCGCTGATCACGCCGTTCGGGCTCTATCTGATGTGGGTCTTCGCCGCCGAGGCGATCCCCGACGAACTGCTGGAGGCGGCGCGGTGTGACGGGGCGAGTGAGCTGCGCACCCTGTTCCAGATCTGCCTGCCGCTGCTGGCTCCCGGCATCGTCACGGTGCTGCTGTTCAGCATGGTCGCCACCTGGAACAACTACTTCCTGCCGCTGATCATGCTGAAGGACCCGGACTGGTATCCGCTGACCCTCGGTCTGGACGCCTGGAACGCGCAGGCCGCCACCGCCGGCGGCCAGCCGGTGTTCCACCTGGTCATCACCGGGTCGCTGCTGACCATCCTGCCGCTGCTGGCGGCCTTCCTGCTCCTGCAGCGCTACTGGCAGTCGGGTCTGGCCGCCGGCGGCGTCAAGGAGTGACCACCCATCACCGAAAGGGACACCCCATGAACGGCACCACTGTGCGGGCGGTCGCGGTCGCCGCGGCGGCCACCCTGGCGCTGGCCGGCTGCGGCTCCGGCGACGACCCGACCGACTCCGCCGGTGACGAGCAGGTCTCCGCCGCCGACGTGCAGGCCGCCCTGGAGGCCGGCGGAGAGTTGACCGTCTGGGCCTGGGAACCGACCCTCGCCGAGGTCGTCACCGGGTTCCAGGCCGCCTACCCGAACGTCACGGTGGAACTGGTCAACGCCGGCACCGGCGACGACCAGTACACCGCCCTGCAGAACGCGATCGCCGCCGGTGACGGGCTGCCCGACGTCGCCCAGATCGAGTACTACGCGCTGCCGCAGTTCGCCCTCGCCGGGTCGGTCACCGACCTCACCGGCTACGGCGCCGGCGACCTGGCCGACACCTTCACCCCCGGACCCTGGTCGTCGGTGAACACCGGCGGCGGCGTCCACGGCCTGCCGATGGACTCCGGCCCGATGGCGCTGTTCTACAACCAGGAGGTCTTCGACGAGCACGGCATCGACGTGCCGGCCACCTGGGCGGAGTACGTCGACGCCGCCCGTGAACTGCACCGGGCCGACCCGCAGGTGTACATCACCAACGACGTCGGCGACGCCGGCTTCACCACCAGCCTGATCTGGCAGTCCGGTGGTCAGCCGTTCCAGGTCGACGGCACCGAGGTGCGCATCGACTTCACCGACGACGGCTCGGCCCGGTTCGCCGACACCTGGCAGCAGCTGATCAGCGAGGACCTGCTCGCCCCGGTCAGCTCGTGGAGCGACCAGTGGTACCAGGGGCTGGCTGACGGGACTATCGCCAGCCTCGCCACCGGCGCCTGGATGCCGGCCAACCTGATCTCCGGCGTCGCCGACGGCGCCGGCAAGTGGCGGGTCGCCCCGCTGCCGCAGTGGGACGCCGGCGGCACCGCCAGCGCCGAGAACGGCGGCAGCTCGCTGGCCGTCCCGTCGGCGGCGGCGAACAAGGCCCTCGCGTACGGCTTCATCGAGTACGCCAACGCCGGCGACGGGGTGCAGATCCGGGTCGACGGCGGTGCCTTCCCGGCCACCACCGCGCAGCTGCAGTCGCCGGAGTTCCTCGGCACCGAGTTCGCGTACTTCGGCGGGCAGCAGGCCAACGAGATCTTCGCCGAGTCGGCCGGCAACGTCGTCGACGGCTGGTCCTACCTGCCGTTCCAGGTCTACGCCAACAGCGTGTTCAACGACACTGTCGGGCAGGCGTACGTGTCGGACACCCCGCTGACCGAGGCGCTGAACGCCTGGCGGGACACCTGCGTCAGCTACGGCACCGACCAGGGCTTCACCGTCAGCTGACCCGGCGCAGCCCGGCACCGCCGCGACGGCCGGTGCCGGGCCCACGCCCACCCCCCCAGGAGCGAGGAGACGTACGTGGCGTTCGGTGGCGACTACCGCTGGCTGCGCTGGCCGGGCAACGGCGGCCCCCGGATCGGCTACGGTGCCGACTACAACCCCGAACAGTGGCCCCGGTCGGTCTGGGACGACGACGCGGCGGCGATGCGCGCCGCCGGGGTGAACATCGTCTCGCTGGCCATCTTCTCCTGGGCACGGCTGCAGCCCGGCCCGGACGAGTTCGACTTCGCCTGGCTCGACGACGTGATGGACCTGCTGCACGCCAACGGCATCGCCGTCGACCTGGCCACCGCGACCGCTTCGCCGCCGCCGTGGCTGACCGCCGCGCACCCGCAGATCCTGCCGGTCGACCGGCACGGCGCCACCGTCTGGCCCGGCGCCCGGCAACACTGGCGGCCCACCTCACCGATCTTCCGGGTGTACGCGTTGCGCCTGGTCCGGGCGATCGCCGAGCGCTACCGTGACCACCCGGCGTTGGCCGCCTGGCACGTTTCCAACGAACTCGGCTGCCACAACGTCTACGACTTCTCCGACGACGCCGCCGCCGCGTTCCGGACCTGGCTGCGGGACCGCTACGGCGACATCGACACGCTCAACCACGCCTGGGGTACGGCGTTCTGGTCGCAGCGGTACACCGACTTCGCCCAGATCCTGCCGCCCCGGCAGGCCGCCTCCTACCCGAACCCGACCCAGCAGCTGGACTTCAAGCGGTTCTCCTCCGACGCGCTGCGTGCGCATCTGCGCGCCGAACGCGACCTGCTGCGCGAGGTCACCCCGGACGTGCCGGTCACCACCAACTTCATGGTGATGGGGGAGTCGTCCGGGATGAACTACGCCGACTGGGCGAGTGAGGTCGACTTCGTCGCCAACGACCACTACGTGCACCCCGGGCCGCAGGCCCTCGACGAACTGTCCTTCTCGGCGAACCTGACCGGCAACCTGGCCGGCGGACGGCCGTGGTTCCTGATGGAGCACTCCACCAGTGCCGTCAACTGGCAGCCGGTCAACCTGCCCAAACGCGCCGGTGAGCTGGCCCGTGACTCGTTGACCCATGTGGCGCACGGTGCCGACGCGGTCTGCTTCTTCCAGTGGCGCCAGTCGGCTGCCGGGGCGGAGAAGTACCACTCGGCGATGCTGCCGCACGCCGGGGCCGACAGCGACCTGTTCCGCTCGGTCGCCGCGCTCGGCCGTACGCTGTCCGACCTGGCCGGTGTCGCCGGCACCGGGCGTACCCCGGCACCGGCGGCGATCCTGTTCGACTGGGAGTCGTGGTGGGCCTGCGAGCAGGACTCCCATCCGACGTCGCGGCTGCGCTACAAGCAGGAGGCGCTCGACTGGTACTCGGCGTTCCTCGCGCTCGGCATCCGGGCCGACGTGCTGCCGGTCGCCGCCGATTTTTCCGGGTACCGCCTGGTGGTCGCCCCGATCCTGCATCTGGTGCCGGCGGCGCTCGCCGACCGGCTGCGCGGTTACGTCGCCGCCGGCGGCCACCTGGTGACCACCTACTTCTCCGGGATCGTCGACGAGCACGACCACATCTGGCTCGGCGGCTACCCGGGGGCGCTGCGAGACCTGCTCGGGATTCGGATCGAGGAGTTCGGCCCGCTGCCCGACGGCGCCCAGGTGCTGCTGGACACCGGGGCGACCGGGCAGCTGTGGACCGACCGTGTCACGGTGACCGATCCGCAGGTCGAGGTGCTGGCGTCCTACCGCACCGGCGAGTACGCCGGCCGGCCGGCGGTCACCCGCCGTACGGTCGGTGCCGGTTCCGCCGGCTACGTCTCCACCCGGCTCGGAGTGTCCGATCTGGCCGGTGTGCTGGCCAGCTTCGCGACGGCGGCCGGGGTGACCAGCGACCTGCCGGAGCGGCTGCGGGGCCGGGTCGAGTTGGCCGTCCGGGGCGAGCACTGGTTCCTGATCAACCGGACCGACGAGCCGGTGTCGTTGGCCGACGTTGCGGGCGTACCGCTGGTCGGGCCGGCCGAGACGCTGCCGCCCCGGGGGGTCTCGGTACGGGCGGTGCCGACGGCGCACTGACCGGTCGTGGGATCCGGTCAGCGTGCCGTCGGCACCGCTGGGTCAGCGTGCCGTCGGCGGGGCGGCGGTGCTGTCGCGTATCACCAGGCGGGTCGGTACCAGGGTGGTGCCGGTCTGCGCGGTGCCGGTGCGGACCTGGTGCAGCACCGCCTCGACGCAGCGCCGTCCGACCTCGGCGAAGTCCTGGTGGACGGTGGTCAGTGGCGGGATGAACGAGCCGGCCTCGGCGATGTCGTCGAAGCCCACCACGCTGACGTCGCGGGGCACCACCCGGCCGCGTTCGTGCATGGCACGGAGCACCCCGAGCGCCATCTGGTCGTTGGCGACGAAGATCGCGGTGCAGTCCGGTTCGTCGGCCAGTTCGAGACCGGCCCGGTAGCCGGTCTCGGCCGACCAGTCGCCGCGGCGCAGCGCCGGCACCTCCCGGCCGGCCTGCGACAAGGTGGTACGCCAGGCGGTCGCCCGCCGCTCGCCGGCGTACGACTCCGACGGGCCGGCGACGTGCCACACCGTACGGTGGCCGAGGTCGAGCAGGTGTCGGACGGCCTGCCGGGCACCGTCGGCCTGGTTGGTGTCGACCACCCGGTAGCGGTCGCCGGCGTCCGAGTCGACCACGACGAGATGCACGTCGGGAGGCAGCAGCACGGTGCTGGTGTCGAGCAGGTGCACCTCCATGATCACGATGACCGCGTCGACCGCGAGTTCGCCGAGCCGGGTGAAGGCACCGAGCACCCGGTCCTGGGTGGGAGCGGCGACCGGGATCAGCGTGATCACGTAACCCTCGGCCGCGGCGTGGGTGGCGATCGCCTCCACGGTGTTGCTGTTGCCGGTGGTGGACAGGGTGAAGGTGATCACGCCGATGGTGCGGAACTCGCCGTACTTGAGTGCCCGGGCGGCGCTGTTGGGCCGGTAGCCGAGCTGCTGCATCGCGGCGACGACCTGCTCGCGGGTGCTGGGGATGACGCCTGGGTGCCCGGTGGACACCCGGGAGACGGTCTGGGTGGAGACCCCGGCCAGCCGGGCCACGTCGGCCATCGACACCCGGCGTCGGCGACGCCCCGGCGGGTCGGGTGCAGTCGAGCTCATCAGGCGTCGACACCTTCCTCTCCCGGCGTCGGCGATGCCCGGTGCCGGGGGTACGCCGGTAGCCGCGCTGACACTAGCAGTGCTCGCCGTGTTTGCGTAAACATGGCGAGTCCCAGGGGTCGCCGACGTGTCCAGCCACCGGGGATGATGGTCGGATGCTGCCCACCCCTCGCGCTCTGCTGCTCGATTTCGGCGGCGTCCTCGTCGACGCCCCGTCCATGTCACCGCGGCCGGTCCACCTGGTCGACCGGCTGTGCGGGCTGGTCGGCGACGCGTTGTCCGCCGATCGGATCACCCGGTCACTGGTCGACGGGCAACGCGAGTACGCCGCCTGGCGGGACCGGATCGGCGAGCAGGACCGCCCCAGGGAGTACGGCCACGAACAGGTCTGGCGGGAGTTCATCACGACCGGCTGGCCGGCCCCGGCCCGCGACGCGGTGCTGCGCGAGGCGACCGCGTTGAGCTACGCGTGGACCTGGCGCGCGGACTGGACGGTACGCGCCGGCATCCGTGCGGCGTTGGACGCCGCCGCTGCCGCCGGCCTGCCGCTGGCGATCGTCAGCAACACGTTGTGCGGCGCGGCGCACCGCGACTTTCTCGACTCGGTGGATCTCGGTGACCGGTTCGCCGTACAGATCTACAGCGACGAGGCCGGGGTGCGTAAACCCAACCCTGAGGTCGCCTGGCTCGCCGCGCGGGCACTCGACGTCCGGGTGGCGGACTGCTGGTTCGTCGGGGACAGCCCGGCCCGGGACATCCCGTGCGCCCGGCGGGCCGGTGCCGGTGCGGCGGTGCTGATGGTCTCGGCCCGCACCGGTCGGGAACGTGGCCAGCCCGGCGGGGTGCCGGACGTGACCGTCGATGACGGCCACGGGCTGCGGCGGCTGATCGAGACCGCGTTCGCGACCGGTTGACCTGGCTCGGTTTCCGCGGCGGCACCCGGTCCGCTCCGCCCAGGATGGACTCGACTCGACTCGACTCGCCTTGGCGCGGAGCGTTGCCGGCACTTTCGTATCGAGCCGTCAATTGCCGGCATGGGAGCCGGCCGCAATGGCGCACGTCTATTATGGAAAAGCGGCGACATTTTGGGCGAAACGGTGGCGCTTTGCCGTTTTTCCGTGCACAGTGTTCTCATGAGCGACAGCGGACCTGGTGGCGAGTACTTCTGGTGTCTTCGTCATCAGCGCGTGGAGTCCGGGGCGGACCTGTGTGCCGCCAAGTACCGGCTCGGTCCCTACACCTCGAAGGCCGAAGCTGAGCAGGCGCTGCAGCGGGTGTCGGAACGCAACGAGGAGTGGGAGACCGAGGACGCCCGCTGGACCGGGGAGCAGGGCTAGGCCGGTCCGGCCGTACCTGGGTCGGGGACCGGAGACTCCATTGTCTCCATGGGGGACAAATCCATTGAAAGTCCGCAAGGAGGAGAAAGTCATGGTTGCTGGCACCAAAGCCGCGACCCGTCCCGCCACCCGGCGGGCGTCGAGCACCGCCACCACGAAGACGGCGGCGCGCAAGACGAGTCCGGCGGCGAAGAAGACGTCCGCGCGGAAGACGTCCGCGACGGCGGCAAAGAAACCCGCTACGAAGAAGACCAGCCCGACGGCGCGCAAGACCAGCCCGACGGCGAAGAAGGCAGCGGCCAAGAAGACCAGCCCGGCGGCGCGCAGGACGACGGCCACGGCGCGCAAGACCACTCCAGCCAAGAAGGCGACGGCCACCGCCCGCAAGACCAGTCCGGCGGCGAAGACCAGCCCAGCGAGGAAGACCAGCCCGGCGAAGAAGACCGCGACCGCAGGCAAGAGCACAGCCGCGAAAACCACGGCGACGACGACCGCGACCAGGTCCACGCCGGCCAAGGGCACCACCGGCCGGGCCGGGAAGAAGGTCGCCGCCGCGACGAAACGCACCGCGGGCCGGGTGCAGCGGGCCACCTCACCGAGGAACGCCACCCCCGCCCAGCGGGGCACCGCCAAGAAGGCGGCGGCCACCCGCAAGACCGCGAAGAAGACCACCAAGAAGGCCGGGACCCAGACCGCCCGCAAGGCCGGCCGCTGACCCGGGGCGCACACCGGCCACCGCATCTGCACACCGTGTCCGGCCGGCCGTCGCCGTACCACCGACGCGTCCCGTGGCGGCCGGCTGCTAGGAATGATCCGTGCCGTTGCCACGCCTGACCGCGCCCCGGATCGACTTCGGCGCGTTGCGCCGCGAGCTGGAACTGCCCACCGCGTTCCCGCCCGCGGCGCAACGTGAGGCGGACGAGGCGGCGTCGCGCGTACCGCCGCCGGAGGCCGACCTCACCGACCTCACCGACATCCCGTTCGTCACCCTCGACCCGCCCGGGTCACGCGACCTGGACCAGGCGATGTGCCTGACCGACCGGCCCGGCGGCGGCTTCCGGATCCGGTACGCGATCGCCGACGTCGCCCGGTTCGTCACCGACGGCGGCCCGCTGCAGGCCGAGACCTGGCGCCGTGGCCAGACCATCTACCTGCCCGACGGAACCATCCCGCTGCACCCGCCCAGCCTCAGCGAGAACGCCGCCAGCCTGCTGCCCGACGCCGTCCGACCGGCCGTCGTGTGGACGCTCGACCTGGCCGCCGACGGCGCGCTGGTCGACACCCGGCTGGACCGCGCCCGGGTCCGCAGCCGGGCACAGCTCGACTACCCGACCGTGCACGCCGCACTGGCCGCCGGTCGGCTCGCCGAACTCGCCGAGCCGATCGCCCGGCTGCCACGCATCGGCGGGCTGCTGAGCGCGCGGGCGGCGGCACGGGGCGCGGTCGCGCTCCCGCTGCCCGACCAGGACGTCGAACCAGCCGGCCACGGCTGGCGACTGGTGCTGCGTCCACCGCTGCCGATCGAGGAGTACAACGCCCAGATCTCGCTGCTCACCGGGATGGCCGCCGCCGACATCATGCTGCGGGCCGGCGTCGGTCTGCTGCGTACCATGCCGGCACCGCAACCGGCGGCGGTGACCCGGCTGCGGGCAGCGGCCCGTGCCCTGGGCGTCTGGTGGCCGCCGGGCGCGGCCGTCGGTGAGGTCACCGCCGGAGTCGACGCGGCACAGCCGCGCGGTGCCGCGTTCCTGGACCACGCCGCCGAACTGCTGCGCGGTGCCCGGTACACCGCGTTCGCCGGCCAGCCGCCGGCAGAATCCGGCCACGGCGGGGTCGGTGCCCCGTACGCCCACGTCACCGCGCCGTTGCGGCGGCTGGCCGACCGGTACGCCACGGAGGTCTGCCTGGCGGTGAGCGCCGGCCGGGAGGTACCGCCGCCGGTCGCCGAGGCGCTGCCCCGGCTGCCGGAGGTGATGGCCGGTACCGACCGGACCGCCAGCGCGGCGGCCCGCGCCGCGATCGACCTGACCGAGGCGGTGCTGCTGGCGAACCGGGTCGGTGCGGAGTTCGACGTCGCGGTGCTGGACGCCGACCCGGGCACCGCGAAGCGGGCGCCGCGCGGCACCGTCGCTCTCGACGAGCCGGCGGTGATCGCCCGCTGCACCGGCGCTCCACCGGTCGGCGAACGGGTCCGGGTCCGGCTGGTCACCGCCGACCCGGCCAACCGGCGGGTGATCTTCCGGTACCCGGCCGACGAGCCAGGGCCGGTCCCCGCCGCGAACGGCGGCTGACCGTAGGTCGGAGCAGGTGGTGGCCGGTGCGGAACCGGGTGGTGGTCGACGTCACGGTCCGGTCCCGTGCGGCCGTCCGGTGGGTGAGGATGAGCGGATGGGATATGACGCCAGCACACTGCCCGACGTCTCCGGCCTGACGGTCGGCATCATCGGCGGCACCGGCGACCAGGGACGGGGCCTGGCGTACCGGCTCGCCCGCGCCGGCCAGCCGGTCCGCATCGGGTCCCGCGACGGTGCCCGGGCCGCCGCCGCCGCCGAGGAGATCGCCGCGTTGCCCGGGGTCGCGGCCGGGGTGATCAGCGGCGACGGCAACGACGAGGTGGCCGGCGGGTCCGACCTGGTGATCGTCGCGGTGCCGTGGGAGGGTCACGAGGCGACCGTCGCCGCACTGCGCGGCCCGCTCGCCGGCAAGATCGTGGTCGACTGCGTGAACCCGCTCGGCTTCGACAAGCAGGGCCCGTACCCGTTGCCGGTGGCGCAGGGCAGCGCCGCGCAGCAGGCCGCGGCGCTGCTGCCCGACTCACGGGTCTGCGCCGCCTTCAACCACCTGAGCGCGCCGTTGCTGGCCGACCCGAAGATCGAGCGGATCGACCTGGACGTACTGATCTGCGCCGAGGACCGGGAGGCGGCGGCGGTCGTCGCCGCGCTCGCCGCCCGGATCCCGGACATGCGGGGAATCTACGCCGGCCGGCTGCGCAACGCGCACCAGATCGAGGCGTTCACCGCCAACCTGATCGCCATCAACCGCCGGTACAAGGCGCATTCCGGGGTACGGGTCACCGATCTGTGAGATCGCCCGGTCCCGGGGGATCTTGCGATCCGCCGGGACCGGACGGTGACGGCGGTCGGTCAGAAGGTGTGTGCGGCGGTCGGGAACCGGCCGGCACGGACGTCGTCGGCGTACCGGCGGGTCGCGTCGGCGAGCATCCCGGCGAGGTCGGCGTAGGTCTTCACGAACCGTGGGGTCGGGCCGGACCGCATGCCGGACATGTCCTGCCAGACCAGCACCTGCGCGTCGGTCTCCGGGCCGGCGCCGATGCCGACCGTCGGCACCGGCAGGTCATGGGTGATCCGCTTGGCGACCACCCCCGGCACCATCTCCAGCACCACGGCGAACGCGCCGGCCTCGGCGACCGCGTGGGCGTCGGCGATCACCTCGTCGGCGGCGTCGCCACGGCCCTGCACCCGGTAGCCGCCGATGGTGTGCTCCCGCTGCGGAGTGAAGCCGACGTGCGCCATCACCGGGATGCCGGCCCCGGTCAGCGCGGCGATCTGGTCGGCGACCCGCCGGCCGCCCTCCAGTTTGACCGCGCCGCAGCCGCCTTCCTTCATGAACCGTACGGCGGTCCGCAGCGCCTGCGTCGGCCCCTCCTCGTAGGAGCCGAACGGCAGGTCACCGACGACCAGAGCGCCCCGGGTGGCCCGGACCACGGCCCGGACCAGCGGCAGCAGTTCGTCGACGGTGACCGGGACAGTGGTCTCGTGGCCGAACACGTTGTTCGCCGCGGAGTCGCCGACCAGCAGCACCGGTATGCCGGCCTGGTCGAAGATCGCGGCGGTGTACTGGTCGTACGAGGTGAGCATGGCCCACCGTTCGCCGCGTTCCTTGGCGGCGATCAGGTCACGGGTGCGGACCCGGCGGCTGACCGGTCCGCCGTACAGTGCGACGGCCTCGGCCGGCGTGGATCGGGACATCGTCGTCTCCTCTCACCCTCGTGGCCGCGGTCGCGGTCCCCGGGGTACGTCCCGATGGTGCCACCGGCGGCACCGGCACGCAGAGGCTTCAGTGCAGGAATTCACACCTCACCCGGTCACCCGACGGATCTCAGCCGTCGCCGGGCTCCCGCCACCGGTTCGTGATCGGCAGTCGTCGATCACGGCCGAACGCCTTGATCGATATCTTGGTGCCGGGTGCCGACTGCCGCCGCTTGTACTCGGCCAGGTCCACCATCCGCAGCACCCGGTCGACCAATTCCGGATCGTGCCCGGCGGCGACCAGGTCGTCGCGGCCGGCGTCGCCGTCGATGTAGCCGGTGAGCACCCCGTCGAGGAGCGCGTAGTCGGGCAGCGAGTCGGTGTCAAGCTGGCCGGGTCGCAGCTCCGCGCTGGGTGGCTTGGCGATCGAGTTCTCCGGGATCGGCGGCTCCTCGCCGCGCCGGACGGCGTCGTCGTTGCGCCACCGGGCCAGCGTCCACACCAGCGACTTCCAGACGTCCTTGATCGGGTTGAAGCCGCCGACCGAGTCGCCGTACAGGGTGGAGTAGCCGACCGCCAGTTCGCTCTTGTTGCCGGTGGTCAGCACCAGGTGTCCCTCCTGGTTGGACAGCGCCATCAGGATCACCCCGCGCACCCGGGCCTGCAGGTTCTCCACGGCCAGCCCGGAGAGCGAGATGTTGGCCAGGAACGGGTCGACCATCGGCTGGATCGGCTCGATCCGGTAGTCCAGGCCGGTCCGTTTGGCCAGCTCGGCGGCGTCGGCCCGGGAGTGTTCGGAGGAGAACTGACTGGGCAGTGAGACGCCGACGACCCGGTCCGGGCCGAGCGCGTCCACCGCGATCGCGGCCACCACCGCCGAGTCGATCCCGCCGGACAGCCCCAGCACCACCGAGGAGAAGCCGTTCTTGCGGACGTAGTCGCGCAGCCCGAGCACCAGCGCCGACCAGATCTCCGCCTCGGCCGGCAACGGCTCGGCGACCCCGCCGCTGACCGGCCCACCCGTCGGGTCGGCCAACCGGTCACCGACCACCACCCGGTCGACGGTCATCCGGTCCGGGCCGTCCGGGGTCTCCGGGGCGGCCGTCGCGTCGGCGGTCTCCGGGGTCGCGGCGCGGTCCTGCGCCGGGGCGTCCGCGTCCGGCAGCGTCAGGTCGTGCAGCAGCAGATGCTCGACGAACTGCGGCGCGCGGGCCAGCAGCGTGCCGTCCGCGGCGACGATCATCGAGTCGCCGTCGAAGACCAGTTCGTCCTGCCCGCCGACCAGGTTGACGTACGCCACGGTGGCGCCGGCCTCGGCGGCCCGCCGCCGCACCAGTGGCAGCCGGGCGTCGTCCTTGTCCAACTCGTACGGCGACCCGTTGACCGTGACGACCAGGCCGACACCGGCGCGGCGGGCGGCGGTGAACGGCCCGCCGGCCTGCCACAGGTCCTCGCAGATGGTCAACGCCACGTCGACCCCGCCGACGCGTACGACGGTCAACGCGGTGCCCGGCACGAAGTAGCGGTCCTCGTCGAAGACGCCGTAGTTGGGCAGGTGGTGTTTGAAGTAGGTGGCCGCCACGCTGCCGCCGTGCAACACGGCGAGGGCGTTGCGCGGACCCCGGCCCGGGTCGGCCTCGGCGCTGATCGCGGCCGGTCCGTCGGCGTCGAGGTAGCCGACCAGCACAGGTACGTCGCCGAACCCGTCGGCGGCCAGGTCGGCGGCGAGTTGCCCGACGCCGGACCGGGCGGCGGCGACGAACGACTCCCGGAACACCAGGTCCTCCACCGGGTAGCCGGTGAGCATCATCTCCGGGAACACGACCAGTTGCCCGCCGGCGTCCACCGCCGTACGGGTGTAGTCGCGGACCAGCCGGGCGTTGCCCGGTAGATCGCCAACGGTGGGGTTGACCTGGGCGAGGGCGATGCGCAGCGTCGGCATGTCGCTATCTTCCCCCAGCGCACCCCCGACCAACCCGCCGGTTGCCGGCGGTCGCGAGGTGGACCAGTCAGGTGACTGTGCGGACATGCTCCGGTATTCCCCGGTGACCGTGGTCTAATATCCCCTTCGTGGTGGTCGATAGCAAAGCGCCGGAATGGCGTGGATTGTCGGCTGGCCCCGCCAGGTGCGCGACCGGAGCGGTCCCGTAACGTCGGTGTAACGAGGTCGGTAAAGACTGGGCAGCTCAGGTGGGAGCCGACAGCACCTGGTCCTGCGCTGGAGGGCAGCAGCGCGGAGAATGGAACCGGTCCGGGCAGACCAGTGTCACGAGGGGTAGACGTGGACCGTCAGCAGGAGTTCGTGCTCCGTACTCTGGAAGAGCGCGACATCCGTTTCGTTCGGTTGTGGTTCACCGACGTGCTCGGCACGCTCAAGAGCGTCTCGGTCGCGCCGGCTGAGCTTGAGGCAGCATTCGAAGAAGGCATCGGCTTCGATGGCTCCGCCATCGAAGGGTTCGCCCGGGTCTTCGAGTCCGACATGGTCGCCATGCCGGATCCCACCACATTTCAGGTGTTCCCGTTCGAGGGTGGCGTCAGCGGCGAGAGCGCCCGGATGTTCTGCGACATCCTGCTGCCCGACGGCACGCCGTCCTGGGCCGATCCCCGGCACGTGCTGCGCCGGGCGTTGTCCCGGGCCGCCGACAAGGGCTTCACCTTCTACACCCATCCCGAGATCGAGTTCTTCCTGCTGGAGAACAGCCCGGCCGACGGGTCCACCCCGGTGCCGGTCGACTCCGGCGGCTACTTCGACCACACCACCCACGCGGTGGCCCGCGACTTCCGCCGCCAGGCCGTGCTCGCCCTGGAGCGGATCGGCATCTCGGTCGAGTTCAGCCACCACGAGGTCGCCCCCGGCCAGCAGGAGATCGACCTGCGCTACGCCGACGCGCTGACCACCGCCGACAACATCATGACCTTCCGCCACGTGGTCAAGGAGGTCGCCCTGTCGCACGGCGTCGCGGCGACCTTCATGCCCAAGCCCTTCACCGACCAGCCGGGCAGCGGGATGCACACCCACCTGTCGCTGTTCGAGGGCGAGCGCAACGCCTTCCACGACGCCGGTGACCCGATGAAGATCTCCAAGGTCGCCAAGGCGTTCATCGCCGGGCTGCTGGTGCACGCCCGCGAGTACACCGCGGTCACCAACCAGTGGGTCAACTCCTACAAACGGCTGTTCCCGCAGGCGCTGCCGGACCGGATCACCGAGTCCCCGGCGTACGTGTGCTGGGGGCACCTGAACCGGTCCGCACTGGTGCGGGTCCCCGCGTACGGCAAGCCGAACTCGGCCCGGGTCGAGGTCCGCTCGCTGGACTCGGCGACCAACCCGTACCTGGCCTTCGCGGTGATGCTCGGCGCCGGCCTCAAGGGCATCGAGGAGGGCTACGAGCTGCCGCCCGGCTCCGAGGACGACGTGTCGGCGCTGTCCGCCGCCGAGCGCAAGGCGATGGGGTACGAGTCGCTGCCGGAGAACCTCTCCGAGGCCATCGAGGTGATGGCCAGCTCGGAGCTGATCGCCGAGGTGCTCGGCGAGCACGTCTTCGACTTCTTCCTGCGCAACAAGCGCTCCGAATGGGAGCAGTACCGCCGCGAGGTCACCCCGTACGAGCGTCGCCGCTACCTCGGCGCGCTCTGAGCGGGCTGGCGCCGCCACGCTATCGTCCCTCCCGACACTCGCCGCCCCCGCGGCGACCCGATCGGGAGGAACGTGCGTGCTGGAGGATCTGCTCACCGGAGCTTGGCAGAGCATCGTCTTCGGAGCGGTCGGCGTCGCTCTGATGGCGGCCGGCTTCGTGGTGGTTGACTGGCTCACCCCTGGGAAGTTGCGCGAGCTGATCTGGGTGCAGCGCAACGGCAACGCGGCGCTGCTGCTCGCCGCCAACCAGCTCGGCGTCGCCGGCATCGTCTTCACCGCGATCCTGACGAGCTACCCGTCGTTCACCAAAGGGCTCGCCTCGACGATCCTCTTCGGATTGATCGGGCTCGGCATCATGGCGTTGGCCTTCGCCGTGCTCGACTGGCTGACCCCCGGTCGGCTCGGCGCGGTGATCTGCTCCGACGAGCCGCACCCCGCCGCCCGGGTCAGCGCCGCGTCGCACTTCGGCGCAGCCCTGATCGTCTGCGCCTGCATCGCCTGAGCCGGCATCGCCTGAGCCGGCATCGCCTGAGCCGGCTCGACGGGCCGCTGCCGGCCGGCCCGAAGACGATCCTGGCGCCGGACCAACCCCGCGGGGGGGGGGTGATCCGGCGCCAGGACCCTTTCGGGGGCGGGGTCGGGTCAGGTGCCGTCCGGCGACTGGGCGGCCTCCGGCTCGTCGTCCCTACCGCCCATCGGGCCGCCACGGCCCGGACCGCCGCCGCGTCCGGAGCCGGCGAGCACCCCTTCCTCGTGCGCCTTGAGCACCGCGTCGGCCTCGGCCCGGGTGAGCTTTCCGTCGGCGACCGCCGCGTCGAGCCGCTCCTGCAGCGCCGCCTGCCGGTCGGCCGTCCCCTCCGGCCGCTCTCCGCGTTCGGGCCGGTCGCCGGCCCTCTCCTCATGGACCTTCTCCAGGGCGGCGGTGACGTCGTCGGCGGAGACGCCGAGTTCTGCGGCCAGCGTCTCGGCCAGCTCGGTCATCTTCGCCGCCCGGCGCTCCTCGCCGGTCGATCCATCGGTGCTGGCGCTGGCACTGGCGCTCGGCTCGGCGCCCTCCTGCGCGAAGGCGATGGTCGGCGCCGCGATCCCGACGCTGAGCACGCCCGCCGCAGCCAGGCCCGCGAGCGCCCGCTTCCTGGTGATCCGTCTGGACAAGTCGACCTCCGGATGTCGTCTCGGTGTGGTGCGGTGACCTGACCGACGGTGCCCGGCGGCCCTCAACGCAACCCATGCCGAAGCTGTCAACGGGCTGAGAATCCGGCAAGCTCAGGTCAGCGCACGGCGGGGGAGACCGTGAGGGTGCCGGCAGCGGCGTCGAGGGTGGCCGGTACGCCGAGGCCGACGGTGCGTGGGGTCTGCCCGTGCCCGAGCGGCAGCCCACCGAGCACCGGTACGCCGAGGTCGCCCAGCCGTTCGGCGAGCACCTGCGCGACGTCCACCCCGTGCCGGTCGGCGCAGCCGGTGAACTGCCCGACCGCCACCCCGGCCAGGCCGGCCAGCACGCCACTGCGGCGCAGCTGGGTCAGCAGCCGGTCCACCCGGTACGGCGGCTCGCCGATCTCCTCGATCAGCAGGATCGCCCCGGTCAGGTCCGGCAGGTCGGCGGTGCCCACCGAGGCCGCGAGCACGGTCAGGTTGCCGCCGAGCAGGATGCCGTCGGCCCGACCCGGCACCAGCACCGCCGCGCCGGCCTCATCCGGCGACCGGGTGACCACCGTCGGCACCGGCTCCATCAGCGCCCGGCGCAGCGACCCGGCGGACACCGCCGGGGTCCGCTCGTCGTCCCAGGCCGCCACCGGGCCGTGCACCGTCGCCAGCTGGGCGCCCCGCCACAGCGCCAGGTGCAGGGCGGTGATGTCCGAGTAGCCGCAGACGACCTTCGGGTCCCGGCGTACCGCCGCCATGTCCAACAGGTCCACCACCCGCTGGGTGCCGTAGCCGCCCCGGGCGCAGACGATGCCGCGTACCGTCGGGTCGGCGAACGCCTCGGCGAGGTCGGCGGCCCGCTGCTCGTCGGTGCCGGCCAGGAAACCGTGCCGGCCCAGCGCGTGCCGACCCAACCGGGGCCGCAGCCCCCAGCCGGCCAGCACGGCCATCCCCCGCTCGACCGGCTCCGCTGCGACCGGCCCACCCGGGGCCACGATCCGGACCTCGTCACCGGGTCGCAGCGCGGGCGGGTGCAGCGTCAGAGCACCAGGTCGGACCGGCTCAGCGGCTGGGGAACGCGGCTCGCCACCTCGGCGGTCGGCCGGTCGCGGGTCGGTCACCGGCGCGAGACTACGCGAGGTTCCCGGTCCGAACGAGCAGATTTGGTTCTGGTCCGGGCGAGCAGATTTTACGAGTACGCAACGGTGAGCACGCAGGCACCGCCTACGGTCACCGCCCCGGCCGATTGGATAGCCTCGACACGTGGGCAGCGCTCTGGTGATCGAGAACGACCCGACCGACGACCTGCGACGGCTGGGGGAGTGGCTCGCCGAAGCCAACCTGCCGATCGAGGTGTGCCGCCCGTACGCCGACGACCCGGTCCCGGCCGACCTGGCCGACCGACCGGCGGTGATCGTCCTCGGCGGCCGTCCGTCCGCCGTCGGTCCCGACCCGGCCGCCGGCTGGCTGCCCGCCGTCGAAGGGCTGCTGCGCAAGGCCGTCCGCCACCGGATCCCGACCCTCGGCATCGGGCTCGGTGCCCACCTGCTCGCCACCGCGCACGCCGGCACCGTCGAACGCAGCGCCGCCGGCCCGGAGATCGGGCCCGCGCTGGTCGGCAAGCGCGACGCCGCTGCCACCGACCCGCTGTTCCGGTACGTGCCGCTCGCGCCCGACGTGCTGCAGTGGCACGTCGACGAGATCACCGAACTGCCCCACGGCGCGGTGCTGCTCGCCGCCTCCACGCACTACCCCCACCAGGCGTTCCGCCTCGGTGACCGGGCCTGGGGGCTGCAGTTCCACATCGAGTGCGACCGGGACATGGTCAGCACCTGGGCGGCCGGATCCACCATCCTGACCGAGCTGCGCCTGCCCGCCGACGTGGTCGTCGACGCCTGCGTCGAGGTGCTCGGTGACATCGAGGAGGTCTGGCAACCGTTCGCCGTCCGGTTCGCCGCGCTCGCCCTCGGCCAGCTGCCCGACTCGGACATCCCCCGGACCCTTCCACTGCTCGGCAGTTAGGCCCCCGATGACCAGACCGACCAGTGCCACCGGCCGGCTCGCCCGGTACGGCTTCGACGTCAGCGGTACGGACACCGTCCGGGCCGCCGACCTGCTCGGCCCCGACGGGCTCGGGCTGTGGCAGGTGCAGGCGCAGCAGCCGGTCGACCCGCCGGCCGCCGAACTGCTGACCGCGCTGTCCCGGGCCGCCGACCCCGATCTGGCGCTGCGCCAGCTGCACCGGCTCGTCGAGGCGCAGCGGCGCGACGCCGGCACCGGCTCCGGTGCCGGCGCTGGCTCTGGTGGCTCCGGCGGCAACGGTGCCGGCGGGTCGCCGGTCCTCGACGCCCTGCACGCCGACCCGGGGCTGCGCCGTCGGCTGATCGCCGTCCTCGGTGCCTCGTCCAGCCTCGGCGACCATCTGGTCGCCAACCCGGACCAGTGGTCGGTGCTCGTCACCGAGAACGGGGTGGCCCCCACCGCCGACGGTGCCCTCGACGTCGACCCGCCCCCCGTCGCCGACGCCGACGGTGCTGCCGACGCCGTGTCGCCTCCGCTGGTCGGCGCGGCGGCGATCACCGCGCTGCGCCGGGCGTACCGGCTGGCCCTGCTGCGGATCGCGGCGGCCGACCTGACCGGCGGGCGGTGTCTGGAACAGACCATGGCGGCGTTGTCCGCGCTGGCTGACGCGACCCTGTCCGCCGCGTACGACATCGCCGTCGCCGAGCTGCCCGACGGCAGCGGTCCGCCCGGCCTCGCCGTGGTGGCGATGGGCAAGTGTGGCGGCAACGAGCTGAACTATGTGTCCGACGTGGACGTCATCTTCGTCGCCGCCGACGACGCCGATCTGACGGTCGCCACCACCGTCGCCACCCGTCTGATCCACATCTGCGGGTTGGTGGCCTGGCCGGTGGACGCCGCGCTGCGCCCGGAAGGCAACCGCGGGCCGCTGGTCCGTACCCTCGCCAGTCACCTCGCCTACTACCAGCGGTGGGCCCGGACCTGGGAGTTCCAGGCGTTGCTCAAGGCGCGGCCGGCGGCCGGCGACCGCGACCTCGCGCAGGAGTGGATCCGGCTGCTGTCGCCGCTGGTCTGGCATGCCGCCGAGCGCCCGGAGGCGGTCGAGGACGTGCGCGCCATGCGGCGCCGGATCATCGAGAACGTCCCGCCCCGCGAGCTGGAACGCGAGATCAAACGCGGCCCCGGCGGGCTGCGCGACATCGAGTTCGCCGTCCAGCTGCTGCAGCTGGTGCATGGTCGGGTGGACGAGACGCTGCGAGCCCCCGGCACGCTGCCCACCCTGCGGGCCCTGGTCGCCGGCGGGTACGTCGGCCGCGCCGACGGCGAGGCGTTGCTGCGCGGCTACCGGTTCCTGCGCGGTGTCGAGCACCGGCTGCAACTGCAGGGGCTGCGCCGTACCCACACCGTGCCGGCCGACCCGGTGGCGCTGCGCTGGCTCGCCCAGGCCCTCGGCTACGCCTCGACCCCCGAAACCGATGTCGTCGAGGCGTTCCGGGCCGACTGGGTCAGCCACGCCACCGAGGTACGCCGGCTGCACGCAAAACTGCTCTACCGGCCGCTGCTCGAATCCGTCGCCCGGGTGCCGGCCGAGTCGCTGCGGATGACCCCGCAGGCCGCCCGGCGCCGGCTCGAGGTGCTGGGCTTCGCCGACCCGGCCGGGGCGCTGCGGCACCTGGAAGCCCTCACCGGCGGCGTCTCCCGGACCGCCGCCATCCAGCGCACCCTGTTGCCGGTGCTGCTGCAGGAGTTCGCCGACGCCCCCGAGCCGGACCGGGGGCTGCTGAGCTACCGGCAGGTGTCCGACAAGCTCGGCAGCACCCCCTGGTATCTGCGGCTGCTGCGCGACGAAGGTCTGGTCGCCGGCCGGCTCGCCCGGACCCTCGGGCTGTCCCGGTACGCCGCCGACCTGCTGGCCCGCGAGCCCGAGGCACTGCGGATGCTGGCCTCCGACGTCGAACTCACCCCACGCGACGCGGCGGTGCTGCGCGCCGGCTTCGACGCCGCTGCGGCCCGCCACCTCGGCAGCGGCGGCGGCGAGCCGCCGGATCCGGTCCAGGCGGTCCGCGCGGTACGGGCCCTGCGCCGGCGCGAACTGCTCCGGCTGGCCTGCGCCGACGTACTCAACCGGGCCGGCGCGCTGGCCCCGGCCCGCGAGGTCCGGGGCCGGCTGGACGTGGCCGCCGTCGGCGCCGGGCTGTCCGCGGTGGCCGACGCCACGCTCGCCGCCGCGCTGCGGGTCGCGGTCGAGACCGTGCCGCCGCCGGACGGTCTGCGGTTCGCGATCATCGGCATGGGCCGCCTCGGCGGGTACGAGATGAGCTACTCCTCCGACGCCGATGTGCTCTTCGTCTACGACCCACCGCCCGGCCTCGCCGACGACGAGGCCAGCGCCGCCGCCCGGGCGGTCGCCGAGGAGCTGCGCCGGCTGCTCGGCATGCCGGCCCCCGACCCACCGCTCGGGGTGGACGCCGACCTGCGCCCCGAAGGCCGGCAGGGGCCGCTGGTGCGCAGCCTCGCGGCGTACGCCCAGTACTACGCCCGGTGGGCGAAGGTGTGGGAGGCGCAGGCGCTGCTGCGGGCCCGGTTCGTCTGCGGCGACCCGTCGCTGGGCGAGGAGTTCGTCGCCGTCGCCGACCCGGTCCGCTACCCGGCCGGCGGGTTGAGCCGGGAGCAGATCGTCGAGATCCGCCGGATCAAGGCCCGGGTGGAGACCGAACGACTGCCGCGCGGCGCCGACCCGGCCACCCACACCAAGCTCGGCCGGGGCGGGCTCGCCGACGTCGAATGGGCGGTGCAGCTGACCCAGCTGCGGCACGGGCACGCGGTGCCGGCGCTGCGTGACACCCGTACCCTGGTCGCGCTGGCCGCGGCCCGCGACGCCGGCCTGGTCGACCGGGCCGACGCGACCGCGCTGCGCGCCGGATGGGTCCTCGCCTCCCGGGTCCGCGACGCGCTGATGCTGGTCCGGGGCCGGGCCACCGACCAACTGCCCCGGCACGGTGCCGAGCTGGCCGGCGTGGTCCGGCTGCTCGGCGGCACCGACCCCGGCCAGTTCCTGGACGACTACCTGCGGACCGCCCGCCGCTGCCGGGCCGCGGCGGAGCGGGTCCTCGGTGCCTGACCGCTCCGGCGACCCCGGAACGCGGTACCACTTCATCCGCTACGTCGGTCTGGCCGGCGCGGTCGCCCTCGCGGTCGCCGCCAGCCTGGGCGGCGCGCTGCCCGAACCACCGGCCGCCGGCTGGGCGGTCTTCACCAGCGGAACCGGCGTGCTCAGCGTGCTTGCCTGGGCCGCCGGCACCGGCGCGATGGTGTGGGCGTGGTGGTCGGCCCGGCACGGTGTGCCGTCGGTACGGTGGGCGTCGACCACCGTCGGCCTCTGGGCGCTGCCGCTGCTGGTGGCGCCGCCGCTGGGCAGCCGGGACATCTACTCGTACGCCTGCCAGGGCTGGATTCTGCGCGACGGTGGCGACCCGTACTCCGGAGTGGCCGGTCAGGGCTGTCCCTGGGTCGAGGCGGTCGCCCCGCTGTGGCGCGACACCCCGGCCCCGTACGGGCCGCTGTTCGTCTGGCTCGCCGGGCTGGCGGTCGCGGTCGGTGCCGGTCTGACCGGCACCCTGCTGGCGCTGCGGCTGACCGCCGTGGCCGGGCTGGTGCTGGTGGCGGTGGCGCTGCCCGGTCTGGCCGCCAGGTGTGGCCTGCCGGCCGGCCGGGCGCTGTGGCTGACCGTCGGCTGCCCGGTGGTGCTGATCCACCTGGTCTCGGGTGCGCACAACGACGCGTTGATGGTCGGTCTACTGGTCGCGGCGCTGTGGGTGATCACCGCCGGATCGGCCCGCCAGTCCGGCGGCGGGACCGGCCGGGCGGGTGCCGGGACCGGCGGCGTCGGTGGTGCGTCGGTGGCGGCCGTCGCCGGTGGGCTGCTGCTCGGGCTGGCCGTCGCGGTGAAGGCGACGGCCCTGGTGGTCGTACCGTTCGCGGCGGTGCTCGCGGTGGCCGGGCCGCGCCGACCGGCAGCCCTGGTCCGGGCCGGGGCGCTGGTGGTGGCGGGGGTGGTCGGCGCGGTCGCGGCCACCACCGCGCTGTCCGGGCTCGGCCTGGGCTGGGTGGCCGGGCTGGCCCGCAGCGGCGACTCGCGGCAGTGGACCTCGCCGCCGACCGCCGTCGGGCTGCTGATCGACTACCTGGGGCGGCTGGTCGGGGTGCGACTGGACGCGGTCGGGGCGGTCCGCGTGGTAGGCCTGGCGCTGCTCGCCGGTTTCCTCGTGTGGCTGTGGTGGCGGGTGTGGCGCGGCGGTGGTCCGTTGACCGGCTGGCGGGGTCCGGACGGCCGGGCGGTGCCGGCGGAACCCGCCGGCCGGGCGTCGTCGGTGGCGAAGTCCGCCGGCGCACCGGCGACCTGGGACCGGGGGACCGTGGTGTTCGGGGCAGGGCTGGCCCTGGCCGCCACGGTGCTCGCCGCGCCTGTCGTCTACCCGTGGTACCTGAGCTGGCCGTTGGCGTTGCTGGCCGCCGCCGCGTACCGCACCGGGTGGTTCCTGCTGCCGGTGGCGGTCGCCGGTTTCCTGGTCCTGCCGGACGGTTCGGGGGTCGCCGCGCTCACCAAGGCGCCGGGCACGGTGGCCATGTGTGCGCTGATCGTGGTGCTGGTGGTGCGGGCGGTCCGGTCCGCCCGGCGCCCCGACGCGAGCTGACAGACGTCGGACGAGACCGGGGCGGGCAGCGAAACGGCGGTGGGGGCGAGCCGAGGCCCGCCCCCACCGCCGTCGTCCACTGCTGGACCGGCGCGGCCGGAATCAGCAGTCGAAGTACATCGCGAACTCGTGCGGGGTCGGCCGCAGGCGGACCGGGTCGACCTCGTTGGACCGCTTCCAGTCGATCCAGGTGGAGATGAGGTCCGGCGTGAAGACCCCACCCTCGAGCAGGAAGTCGTGGTCGGCCTCCAGCGAGTCCAGTACGGCCGGCAGCGAACCCGGCACCTGCTTGACGTTGCCCCACTCCTCCGGCGGCAGGTCGTACAGGTCCTTGTCGATCGGCTCCGGCGGCTCGATCTTGCTCTTGATGCCGTCCAGACCGGCCATCAGCATGGCGGAGAAGGCCAGGTAGACGTTGGCCGACGGGTCCGGCACCCGGAACTCGACCCGCTTGGCCTTGGCGTTGCTGCCGGTGACCGGGATACGGGTGCAGGCGGACCGGTTGCGCTGCGAGTACACCAGGTTGACCGGCGCCTCGAAGCCGGGCACCAGCCGGCGGTACGAGTTGATCGTCGGGTTGGTGAAGGCCAGCAGCGACGGCGCGTGGTGCAGCAGACCGCCGATGTACCAGCGGGCGGTGTCCGACAGGCCGGCGTAGCCGGTCTCGTCGTAGAACAGCGGCTCACCGTTGAGCCACAGGCTCTGGTGGGTGTGCATGCCGGAGCCGTTGTCGCCGAACAGCGGCTTCGGCATGAAGGTCGCCGTCTTGCCGCTGGCCCAGGCGGTGTTCTTCACGATGTACTTGAACAGCTGCAGCTGGTCGCCGGCGTGCAGCAGGGTGGAGAACTTGTAGTTGATCTCGGCCTGGCCGGCGGTGCCGACCTCGTGGTGCGACCGCTCCACGGTGAAGCCGGTGTCGATCAGCTTGCGGACGATCTTGTCACGCAGGTCGGCGTAGTGGTCGACCGGCGGCACCGGGAAGTAGCCGCCCTTGTAGTTGGTCTTGTACCCGCGGTTGCCGCCCTCTTCCTCGCGACCGCTGTTCCACCAGCCCTCGATCGAGTCGATGTAGTAGTAGGCCTGGTTCGCGGAGGTCTCGTGGCGGATCGAGTCGAAGATGTAGAACTCCGCCTCGGGCCCGAAGTAGGCGGTGTCGGCGATGCCGCTCGCCGCCAGGTAGGCCTCCGCCTTCTTGGCCACGTTGCGCGGGTCCCGGGAGTACGGCTCCCGGGTGAACGGGTCGTGGATGAAGAAGTTGAGCGCCAGCGTCTTCTCGATCCGGAACGGGTCGATGAAGGCGGTGGCGACATCCGGCAGCAGCAGCATGTCCGACTCGTGGATCGCCTGGAAACCACGGATCGAAGACCCGTCGAAGGCGAGGCCGGTGGTGAAAATGTCCTCGTCGACCGACTCGACCGGCAAGTTGAAGTGCTGCATCACGCCGGGCAGGTCACAGAAGCGTACGTCGACGAATTTCACGCCCTCGTCTTTGAGGTACCGCAGTAGTTCCTCGGGATTGGCGAACACACGTCCTCCTGGCACGTCGCACTGATGGCTATGCTGGTCGCGACGCTATGGCCGCAGGGTTGCCCCACCATGTCTCTAATGTTTCCGCCGTGTTACGTCCGGTGCGGAGCGTGATCCCGACCAATCGTCCACCGCAGGATACGGCAGACGGCCCAGACTAGTCTGGCCGTTCGTGGGTATCGGGAGGGGGCAGCGTGGCGGCAAGCGCAAACGCGGCTGCGGGTGGAGCGACCGGTGGCCCGGCGGGGCCGGGTGACGAGGTGCCGAGTCTGCTACGACGAACCGGCGCTCTGGTGATTGATTGGCTACTCTGCGTGCTGATCTCCAGCCTTTTCGCCGACCCGGCCCGCTCCGGCTGGCCACCGGTGGTGGTGCTGATCGCCGAGTACGGATTCTTCCTGGGCCTGTTCGCCCAGACCCCGGGAATGTGGCTGGCCAGGATCCGGTGCGTCTCGGACGCCGACGGCGGCCGGATCGGCGTACCCCGGGCACTGCTGCGCGGACTGCTGCTGGCCCTGGTGATCCCGCCGCTGGTGATGGACGGTCGGCGGCGCGGCCTGCACGACCGGGCCGCCGGATCGGTCGTCGTCGCCGCCCCCCGCTGACCCACGACCGCACCGCCCGGCCCGCGACCCGGGCCGCAATGGCGGCGACCGGCGGTCAGCGGCCCCGGGTCTGCCGGAAAGCGCCCTTCGGCGGACGCATGTTCTTCGGAATGGCGCCCTTGGGCAACTGCGGCCGGGCCGACAACGCGGTCAGCCGCTTGTCCAACGCGTTGACGTCCTTGCCGGTCAGATTGCGCGGCAAGCGCATCAACGTCGTACGCATCTTGCGGATCGACAACTCGCCCTCGTCGGTGCCGATCACGTAGTCGTACAGCGGCGCGCTGCCGATCACCTTCGCCAGCCGCCGCTTCTCCTGACCGAGCAGGCCCCGGACCCGCTGTGGGTTGCCCTCGGCGAGCAGGATCACCCCGGGCCGCCCGATCACCAGATGGACCATGTCCATCTGGGTGGTCGAACTGACCGCCGGCGTCACCCGCCAGTCACCGCGCATGTTCTCCAGCAGCGAGGCCGCCGCACCCGGCTGGCCCTCGGCGACGTTCATCATCGCCGTGTTCGACCGCAGGTTCAGCACGATCAGTACGGCGAGCAGCGCCACCAGGATGCCGACCGGCAGCCACATCCACCCCAGCGCCAGCGACACCGGCACGGTGATCGCCAGCGGCAGCACCACGGCGGCCACCGCCAGCGGGACGAACCACTTGTCGCGCTTGGCGGTGAACGAGAACACCATGCCGATCTGCTTCAGCCGCTGGCCGAACGACACCTTCTCCTGGGGTTTCGCCATGCGAGGCAGTCTAGTTGCCGGGGGCGAAGCCGTTCACCGGGCGGTCAGCCGGCCAGCGGCTGGGCCTCGCGCTGGCGCAACGCCTGCTGGTAGAGCCGGCCGGCGCGGTACGACGAACGCACCAGCGGGCCGCTCATCACCCCGGAGAAGCCGATCTGCTCGGCCTCCTCGCGCAGCTCGACGAACTCCTCCGGCTTGACCCAGCGCTGCACCGGGTGATGCCGCGGCGACGGGCGTAGATACTGGGTGATGGTGATCAGCTCGCACCCGGCGGCGTGCAGGTCGCGCAGCGCCTGCGACACCTCGGAGCGCTCCTCGCCGAGGCCGAGGATCAGGTTGGACTTGGTCACCAGGCCGGCCGTGCGGGCCCGGGTGAGCACGTCGAGGGAGCGTTCGTACCGGAAGCCGGGGCGGATCCGCTTGAAGATCCGGGGCACCGTTTCGACGTTGTGGGCGAGCACCTCCGGTCGGGCGGCGAACACCTCGTCGAGCTGGCCGGGGTCGCCGTTGAAGTCCGGGATCAGCAACTCGACGCCGCAGCCGGGCTGCAGCGCGTGGATCTGCCGGACGGTCTCGGCGTACAGCCAGGCACCTCCGTCGGGCAGGTCGTCGCGGGCCACCCCGGTGACCGTGGCGTAGCGCAGATCCATCGCCGCGACCGACTCGCCGACCCGGCGGGGCTCGTCGGCGTCGAACTCGGCCGGTTTGCCGGTGTCGATCTGACAGAAGTCGCAGCGCCGGGTGCACTGGTCCCCACCGATGAGGAAGGTGGCCTCCCGGTCTTCCCAACACTCGTAGATGTTGGGGCAGCCGGCCTCCTGACAGACGGTGTGCAGCCCTTCCCGTTGCACCAGCCCGCGCAGCTCGGTGAACTCCGGCCCCATCCTGGCCTTGACCTTGATCCACGGGGGTTTGCGCTCGATCGGGGTCTCGGCGTTGCGGACCTCGAGGCGCAGCAGGCGTCGTCCCTCCGGAGCAATGGTCACCCTTGCCAGCCTACGCCGGCCGGTGCCCGGCCGGGCGGCCAGGCGACCGCGCGGCCGCCGCTCACTGGGTGAGTTGGCTCACCTGAGGCATCGATCGGCCGGCTGACCCGAGATCGGCCGGCTGACCCGAGATCGGCCGGCTGGCCGGCGAGCGGTCGGCTGACCCGAGAGCGGTCGGCTCAGCCGAGCGTGGGCAGGTGCCGTTCGACGACCGGCAGCACCTCGGCGACGGTCACCGGCCGGCCGAGCTCGGCGCTCAGCGAGGTGACGCCGACGTCGCGCAGACCGCACGGCACGATCCGGTCGTACGCCGTCAGGTCCGGATCGCAGTTGATCGCGAAGCCGTGCTGGGTGACCCCGCGGGCGACCCGGATGCCGATCGCCGCCACCTTGCGGGCCGGTCCACGGTCGTCGGCCGGCACCCAGACCCCGCTGTGGTTCGGCCCGTCGAGGCGGGTGGCGGCCAGCCCGAACTCGGCGCAGACGTCGATCAGCAGTTGCTCGACCCGGCGTACGTAGGCGACCACGTCGATCGGTTCCGGCAACCGGACGATGGGGTAGCCGACCAGCTGCCCCGGGCCGTGCCAGGTGATCTTGCCGCCCCGGTCGACGTCCACCACCGGGGTGCCGTCCACCGGGCGGTCCCACGGTTCGGTGCGCTTGCCGGCCGTGTACACGCTCGGGTGCTCCAGCAGGAGCACGGTGTCAGGCTCCTCACCGGCGACCACGGCGGCGTGCAGTCGACGCTGCTCCGCCCAGGCGGTCTGGTAGTCGACGACTCCGGCTCGGACCCCGCGCGCGCGGGGAAGGGTGCTGGTCACGCCGTCCAGCCTAGTCCGTTACCGGTCGGTCGGGCCGGTCCGTGGTCCGGCTCACCAGCCGCCTTCGGGCGCCGGCCAGAGCCAGACGTCGGTGATCCGCTGCGGCGGGCCGAGTAGTTCGGTGGTCGCGGTCAGCAGGGCCTCGGCGTCGACCGGGAACTTCGCGCCGTGCACCTGATCGGCGAGCACCACTGCCTCGGCGTCCCAGTAACGCAGGTCGGCGCGGGCGGCGGCCCGGTCGGCGTCGGTGATCGGCGGCACCACGCCGGTGCGGGCGACCTCGTGCAGCAGCCCGTCGGTGGCCCGGGGGACCGGTCCGATCCGGCCCCGGCCGTCCGGTCCGCCGGGGCCGAGGAAGAAGCCGGACGGGATGGCGAACTCGCCCTGCCGGTTCGCGAACGCGTACGCCTGCCAGCGTTGACCGTCGGGGAGCACGTCGAGGGTGAACGGTACCGGGGCGAGCACCCCGCCTTGGCTGACGTGGTCGCGCCAGGCACCCGAGGTGATGAAGTCCGGGATCGGCTCCCGTTCGATGGTGAGCAGACTGGCCGGGGTCAGCGGCAGCAGCGCCGCGACGAACGCCGCGGCCCACCACCGGCCGTACCGCGCCTGCCCGGCGGCCCGACGGGTGAGTAGCAGGCTCAGCGTCAGCGCCAGCAGGACGCCGATGACCGGGGTGACCACCATGGCCAGCCGGGCCGGCAGCGCGGCGTTGAACACCGGTGCGCCGGCCAACGGGGCGTACGGCAGCGGGATGTCGGTGATCGTCCCGCCGATCTTCAGTCGGGGGCCGAGGGAGAGCAGCGCGAACACGGCGGCGGTGACGGCGAGGGCCCGCAGCGTCGCTCGCCGGCCGGGATCGGCGGCCCGCCAGAGCAGCACCAGGCAGCCGACGGTCAACATCAGCAGCGGTACGCCGAAGAAGCTGTTCTCCTCGGTCTCGTTCGGCGCCAGCCCGGTGCCCAGCCCGGCGACACCGGCCAGCGAGCGTTCCGGGAACGCCCCGTAGGCGAGGAGGTCCTCGCTGTGCACCCGGGCGTCGAACCCGGTGCCGTGGAACACCTGCGGGCCGAAGAAGTGCAACCACAACGGGTACGCCAACAGCGTGATGGCGACTACCGCGGTCACCGCCAGGGCGCGCAGCAGGCGGGGGAGCGCGTCGCGGACCTCGGCGGCGCGGCTGCGGTCCAGTGCCCAGACGCCGAGGAACACGCCGCAGGCCAGGGCGGTGAAGAACAGGCCCTCGGCGGCGATCGAGAAGGCCGCCGCGACAGCTACGCCGAGGATCAGGCCGTTGCGTGCCCAGCCGCCCCGGTCCAACGGCCGGGCCCCGGGCCGCCCACGCAGCGCGAGGACCCGCCAGACGATGATCGGCACCAGCCAGCCGGCGGTCCAGTTGAGGTGGGCATTGGCGTGCGACACCATGGCCGGCGCGAAGCCGCAGAACAGTCCGCCGACGGCGGCCGCCAGCCGGGACGGCACGAACGGAGCGCCGTTGTCGCCGGTGGGTAGCCGGGACAGCAGCCAGTACCAGGCGAAACCGGTGCCGGCCAGGTTGAGGGTGAGGATCACCAGGAAGGTGGCCGGCGGCCCGATCAGGAAAGTCAGCGGTGCGAACAGCACCGCGTACACGGTGATCGAGGTGTTGACCGCGAGGTTCACCCCGTCGGGGGCGTTGAGCAGGTAGGTGAACAGCGGGTTCTCGCCGTGGGTCAGCGCGTACGCGCCGTAGCTCAGCAGCCACTCGAACAGTGCCTGGTCGCTGGAGTTGACGGTGATCGCCCGGCTGTCCGGCCCGGCCCACAGGCCGCTGGTGACCCAGCCGGCGAGCGTCACCGCGACCACCGCGACGACCAGGTCGGCGCGCCACCCGGCCGGTCCGCCGGCCCGGCCGCCCGGGCGGCCGCTGGTCACCGGCCGGTCGGTCGCGGCGCTGTCGGGCAGTGGGGACGGAGCGGTCGGCACCGGCGGAGAGTACCAATTTCGCCCGACACGCCCGTGCCGTACCTAGGCTTGACGAGGTTATTGGAAATGACTTCCAATGTACGCGTACCTGTTGAGCTGTTTGGGAGAGATCCACGGTGAAGATCTGTTTTGTCGGTAAGGGTGGCAGTGGCAAGACCACCCTGGCGGCCCTGTTCGCCCGCCACCTGGCGGCCACCCCGACCGGTGCCGACGGCGGGCCGCCGCCGCTGCTGGCGGTCGACGCCGACATCAACCAGCATCTCGCCGCCGCCCTCGGTGCCAGCGACGACGAGGCGGTGCTGCTGCCGGCGCTGGGTGACCACCTGGCCGACATCAAGGAATACCTGCGCGGCGACAATCCCCTGATCAGCTCGGCCGCGGCGATGGTCAAGACCACCCCGCCTGGTCGCGGCTCGCGGCTGCTCACCGTCGCCGGGGCCAACCCGATCTACGACGCGCTGGTCCGCGAGGTGGCCGGCATCCGGCTCGCCGTGACCGGGCCGTTCGCCACCGACGATCTCGGCGTCGCCTGCTACCACTCCAAGGTCGGCGCGGTGGAACTGCTGCTCAACCACCTGGTCGACGGCCCGGGCGAGTACGTGGTCGTCGACATGACCGCCGGGGCGGACTCGTTCGCCTCCGGGCTGTTCACCCGGTTCGACACGACGTTTCTGGTCTGCGAGCCGACGGTGCGCAGCGTCGGGGTCTACCGGCAGTACGTCGGGTACGCCCGCGATTACGGCGTACGGGTGCACGTGATCGGCAACAAGATCGACGACGAGTCGGACGTGGACTTCCTGCGCGAGCACGTCGGCGCCGACCTGCTTACCTGGGTCGGCCGGTCGGCCTTCGTCAAGGCCGCCGAACGAGGCCGGCACCAACCGATCACCGCGATGGAGCCGGCGAACCGTGACGCGCTGGACACGATGCGTACAGCCGTCGATGGTTGTGTCAAGGACTGGGCCAGCTACACCCGGCAGGCGGTGGAGTTTCACCTGCGCAACGCCGCCGCCTGGGCCAACGACCGGGTCGGCGAGAACCTCGCCGACCAGGTCGACCCGGAGTTCGTACCCGGACCAGACCTGCTGGTCCGCTGACCGTCAGCGTGAGGAGAAAGCATGTCCCTCGACGTACCCGCCGCTCTGCTGGAGCGGGCCGAGACCGGCCGGGTCGACGACGCCGAGTTCGTCGACTGCGTACGCCAGTCCCTGCCGTACGCCTGGTCGGTGGTGTCCCAGGTGGCCGCCGAGGCCCAGGGCGGCCCGGCCGAGTTCGCCGACCACGCGGTGCCACCGCCCAGCGAGGCCGAGCGTGGCCAGCTGCTGCGGGCGCTGGCCAGCGACGCGATCCGGGGCGGCCTGGAGCGGCACTTCGGCGTCAAGTTCGCCTTCCAGAACTGCCACCGGGTGGCCGCCTTCAAACTCTCCGCCGTCGGCGGAGCGACCTACCAGGAGTTCATCTCCCCGGTGGCCCAGCTGCGCAACCAGTCACCCGAGCTGCGTGACTGCTGAGCCGATCACCGCGCCGGTGGCCGGCGACCTGAACCAGCCAGCAGTGGACCTGTTCCTGCTGGCGGCACATGGTCTACCGGCCACCGTCGACTACGCGCGCGCCGCCGAGGCAGCCGGCCTCGGCGGCGTGTGGCTGGCCGAACACCACTTCGTCTCGTACGGGCAGTGCCCGTCCGCCACCACCCTGGCCGGCTACCTGCTCGGCGCCACCCGTCGGATCGCCGTCGGCACCGCGGCGGCCGTGCTGTCCAACCGGCATCCGGTCGCGCTCGCCGAGGAGACAGTCCTGCTCGACACGGTCTCCGCCGGCGGGTTCCGGCTCGGTGTCGCCCGTGGCGGTCCCTGGGTGGACCTGGAGGTCTACGGCACCGGCCTGGACCGGTACCGGGACGGCTTCGCCGAGTCGCTGGACCTGCTGGGCCGCTGGCTCTCCGGCGCGGCGACGGTCGGCGCCGACGGCGGGTTCTTCACGTTCCGCGACGTGCCGGTGGTGCCCCGACCGGCCCGCCCGATCCCGGTCTGGGTGGCGGCGACCTCGCCGGCCACGGTCGACCTCGCCGCCAGCCGTGGGCTTCCCCTGCTGCTCGGGGTGCACGACGACGACGCGGCGAAGGCCGCCACGCTGGCCCGGTACGCCGACGTCGCCGCCGCCAACGGGCACGACCCGGCCATCGTGCCGCACGCCTCGGTGCATCTGATCGGGCTCGCCGACTCCCGGGCCGCCGCCGAGCGTCAGCTCCGCCGGACCCTGCCACCGTGGCTGGCTACCACCCGGGAGTACGTCCGGATCGACGGCTCGTCGCCAGCCCACCGGGACCTCGACGCCTACGCCGAGCACCTGCTGCGAATCCACCCACTGGGCAGCGCGGCCGAGTGCGCCGCGCGGCTCGCCGCCAGCGCGGCGACCGTCGGCGCCCACCGGCTGGTGCTGATGGTCGAGGGCGTCGGTCCGGCCGCCACTGGCGAGCTGATCAGCGCCATCGGCACCGATCTGCTCCCGGCCCTGCCCTGACCGGTCTGGACGCCACCCGGTGCCGGGTCACCCCTGCGTCAGGGCGGCGTGCAGCGCGTCCGGCAGGTCCGGATACCGGTACGTGAAGCCGGCCTCGGTCAGCGCCCCGGGCAGCACCCGGGAGGAGCGCAGCGCCTCGGTGGCGAACTCACCCAGCGCCACGTGCAATGCGAACGCCGGGATCGGCAGCACCGCCGGCCGGTGCACCGCCGCGCCGAGCGCCTTGCCGAACGCCGCGTTCGTCACCGGTGCCGGCCCGACCACGTTGACCGGGCCGGAGATGTCGTCGTGATCGAGCAGGAAGGCCACCGCCCGCAGCCAGTCCTGCATGGCGATCCACGGCACCCACTGCCGTCCGCTGCCGAGCTTGCCGCCCAGGCCGAGCCGGAACGGCAGCAGTTGCGGCTTGAGCAGGCCGCCGTCGCGGTGCAACGGCAGGCCGGTGCGCAGCCGGACCACCCGTACGCCGGCGTTCTCCGCCGGCCCGGTGGCCGCCTCCCAGACCCGGGCCACGTCGGCCAGGAAACCCTCACCTGCCGGGGCGTTCTCCTCGACCGGCTGGTCGCCGGTGTCGCCGTACCAGCCGACCGCTGACGAGTTCAGCAGCACCGCCGGCCGGTCCGCTGCCACGAGCCCGGCCATCGCGGTGGCCAGCGTGGTGGTGCTGTCCACCCGGCTGGACCGGATCAACGCCTTGTAGCCGTCGGTCCAGCGCTTGTCGCCGACCCCGGCACCGGCCAGGTTGACCACCGCGTCGACGCCGGTGAACACCGCCGGGTCGAGCTGCCCGGCCGACGGCGACCAGCTGAACTCAGCCGGCCCGCGCGCCGGTCGGCGGACCAGCTGTACGGTCTCGTGTCCGCAGCTGTGCAGGTGGTCGGTCAGTCTGGTGCCGAGGAAGCCGGACGCGCCGGCCAGCAGGATGCGCATGCCGACATCTTCGCTGATCGTGGTGGTGCCGGATGCGGACCACCACCATCCGGTGCAGAACGGCGGTGGGTGCCGGCCGGGATCGGCCGGCACCCACCGCTACGGCAACCGGGTCGCTCTGTCGTCGAACGCCGTCAGGACAGGCCGAGCTCGCCTTCGAACGCGCCGGCCTCCAGCCGCTCCTTGACCGCGCTGAGGAACCGGGCGGCGTCCGCGCCGTCGACCAGCCGGTGGTCGTAGGACAGCGCCAGGAAGACCATCGACCGTGGTGCGATGATCTCGCCGAGCTCCGGATCGTCGACCACGGCGGCGCGTTTCACCACCGCTCCGGTGCCGAGGATGGCGGCCTGCGGCAACGGCACGATCGGGGTGTCGAACAGCGCCCCACGGCTGCCGGTGTTGGTCAGCGTGAAGGTGGCACCGGACAGCTCGTCGGGGCCGATCTTGTTGGTCCGGGTCCGCTCGGCCACGTCGGCGATCCGCCGTGCCAGCCCACCGAGGTTGAGATCGCCGGCGTCGCGGATCACCGGCACCAGCAGACCCCGCTCGGTGTCCACCGCCACGCCGAGGTGCTCCCCGTCCGGGTAGGTGATCGTGCCGGCCTGCATGTCGATGGAGGCGTTGACCACCGGGTAGGTGCGCAGTGCCTCCACCGCCGCCAGCGCGAAGAACGGCAGGAACGACAGCTTGACGCCGTGCTTGGCCTGGAAGTCGCCCTTCACCCGGGCCCGCAACCGGGCGATCTTGGTCACGTCGACCTCGACGACCGTGGTCAGCTGGGCAGAGCTCTGCAGCGACTCGTGCATCCGCTTGGCGATGACGGTCCGGGTCCGGCTCATCTTCTCGGTCCGGCCGCGCAGCGGGCTGGGTTGTGCCTTGGCCGCCGTCGGCGCCGTGGCCGGTGCCGCAGGCTTGGCCTGTTCGGCCTTGGCCCGCTCGGCGGCGGCCCGCGCCTGCTCGGCTGCGGTCAGCACGTCCTGCTTGCGGATCCGCCCGCCGACCCCGGTGCCGCGCACCGAGGCCAGGTCGACCCCCTGCTCGGCGGCGAGCTTGCGGACCAGCGGGGTGACGTAACCGCCGTCACCGTTGGCGCTGGCCGGCGGGGCCGCCGGAGCGGTCTGCTGTGCCGGCGGTGCGGCCTGCGCTGGTGCGGCGGACTCGGTGGCCGGGGCCGGGCTGGCGTACGAGGCGCCCGGCTGGGCCGGCGCGGGAGCGGCCGGCTCCGGTGGTGCCGCCGGCTGCGGCTGGGTGGGCTCGGCCTGCGGCGCGGCGGCCGGCTCCGGTGCGGCGGCCGGCTCCGGTGCCGCCGGAGCCGAGGCACCACCGGGGCTGCCGACCAGGGCCAGTTCGGCACCGACGTCGGCGGTGTCGTCCTCCGGCACCTTGATCTCCAGCAGCGTCCCCGCGACCGGTGACGGGATCTCGGTGTCGACCTTGTCGGTGGAGACCTCCAGCAGCGGTTCGTCGACCTCGACGGAATCACCGACCTGCTTGAGCCAGCGGGTGACGGTGCCCTCGGTGACGCTCTCGCCGAGGGCCGGCATCCGGACCGCGGTGGCGTCGCCACCGGTCGCCGGTGGGGCGCTGTCGGCCGCTGGCTGGGCCGGCGCTGCGGCCGGCTCCGGCTCGGCGGGCTGTTCCTGCGGCGTGGTCGCGGCGGGTTCGGCGGGGGCGGTCTGCCCACCGTCGTCCTGTCCGCCGTCGTCCTGCTGTCCGCCGTCGTCCTGCCCGCCGGAGATGACCGCGAGTTCGCTGCCCACCTCGGCGGTCTCGTCCTCGCTCACCACGATCCGGGTGAGCACCCCGGCCGCAGGCGACGGGATCTCGGTGTCGACCTTGTCGGTGGAGACCTCCAGCAGCGGTTCGTCGACCTCGACCCGGTCGCCTTCCTGCTTCAACCAGCGGGTGACGGTGCCCTCGGTGACGCTCTCGCCGAGCCGGGGCATGGTGACCGATACCGGCATATCTACAAGACTCCTCTAGTCAGGCGTGTGCGTGCAGCGGCTTGCCGGCCAGGGCCAGGTGGGCCTCGCCCAGCGCCTCGCCCTGGGTCGGGTGGGCGTGCACGAGTGGTGCGACGTCGGCCGGGTCGGCCTCCCAGTTGTAGATCAACTGCGCCTCGCCGATCAGCTCGCCGACCCGGGCACCGACCAGGTGCAGTCCCACGACCGGGCCGTCGACGACCCGGACGAGCTTGACGAAGCCGGTGGTCTTGAGGATCTGGCTCTTGCCGTTGCCGCCGAGGTTGTAGTTGTAGGTCTTGACCTTGTCGGCCCCGTACTGCTCCTTGGCCTTCGCCTCGGTCAGCCCGACCGACGCGAGCTCCGGGTCCGAGTAGGTGACCCGGGGAATGCCGCTCTCGTCGATCACCGCGGGGTTGCGGCCGGCGATCTCCTCGGCGACGAAGATGCCCTGCTGGAAACCGCGGTGGGCCAGCTGCAGGCCAGGCACGATGTCGCCCACGGCGTAGACGTTCGGCAGGTTGGTCCGCAGCCGCTCGTCGGTCAGCACGAAGCCACGGTCCATCTTCAGACCCTGCTCTTCGTACCCGAGGTTGGCGGTCACCGGCCCGCGCCCGACGGCGACCAGCAGCAGCTCGGCCTCCAGGGTCTCGCCGCCGGCGATCGTCATCCGGACGCCGGACTCGGTACGTTCGACCTTCTCGAACGGCTTGCCGGTCTTGAACCCGATGCCGCGCTTGCGGAACGCCCGCTCCAGCGCCTTGGACGACTCCTCGTCCTCGGCGGCGACCAGCCGGGGCAGCGCCTCGACGATGGTCACGTCGACGCCGAAGGAGCGCCAGACGCTGGCGAACTCGACACCGATCACCCCGCCGCCGAGCACGATCGCCGATGACGGCACCCGGTCCAGCTCCAGCGCGTGCTCGCTGGTCAGAATCCGCTCGCCGTCGACCTCGATGCCGGGCAGGCTGCGCGAGTAGGACCCGGTGGCCAGGATCACGTTGCGGCCGGTGTACCGGGCCCCGTCGACCTCGACGGTGTCCGGGCCGACCAGCCGGCCGGTGCCCGCCACGTAGGTGATCTTCGAAGACTTGATCATGCCCTGCAGGCCCTTGTACAGCCGGCCGACCACGCCGTCCTTGTAACTGTTCACTCCGGCCATGTCGATGCCGACCAGGTCCGCCTTGACACCGAACTGCTCGGACTCGCGCGCGTTGTCGGCCACTTCGGCGGCGTGCAGCAGCGCCTTGGTGGGGATGCAGCCACGGTGCAGGCAGGTGCCACCGACCTTGTCCTTCTCGATCAGGGCTACCGACAGATCGAGTTGTACGGCGCGCAGGGCAGCCGCGTAGCCTCCACTACCGCCGCCGAGGATGACCAGGTCGAAGGTCCCGCCGTTCGGCTCACTCACAGTTCACTCCCAGGTCACGTCGCTGCACAGGAGGGCCGTCCCCTGCGTCGTCCCATGGAACGGGCAGACTTTCCCCGGTCATCTTGTCACTTGTAGTGTCTGAACGCTCAACGAGGTGCCCAAGGACACGTGGTCGCAACGTAGGCTTGCCCTGTCCGTCTATGCGCGCGGGCGTCGGACAGCCGGGCCCGGCCCGACCGCACCAGGCCGCCCGGCCGGCACCTGCGCGGTCTTGTCAGCTGGGGGAGGGGAACGCCGGTGGCGTGGTTTCGTCGGCGCAAGCAGTCGAGCGGGGCACCGGGAGGACGGCCGGCGAACCGGGCTGATCTCGACCATCTCGAGGAGTTCGTCCGCAGCCGCCGCGGGGTCGAGGCGTTCATCGAGCCCCGGACCACGGTTACCGAGACGACGGTGATGCTCATCGCGTACGACGGTGAGTGGACCCGTCGTCGGGTCGACGGCCCGGACACCGCCCGTCGCTTCGCGCACAAGATGGCCATCCCGATCTACGACGTGGCGCTGGTCGGCTACCCGCAGCGGATGCGGGACTTCAACGAACGGCGCAAGCGGGCCGACCGGGCCGACCGGGGCTGACGTCCCCGACGTGGGCTGACGTCCCCGACGTGGGCTGACGTCCCCGACCGGGGCTGACCTCACCGACGTGGGCCCGGGTGCCGACCGGCACCCGGACCCCCTCGGGCCGCGCCGGGTCAGCCGTTGGCCGCGATGTCCTGCACCAGGTGCACCAGCGTGCGCACCGGTACGCCAGTGCCGCCCTTGCTCCAGTAGCCGAACGGCTCGCCGGAGTGGTAGGCCGGGCCGGCGACGTCGAGGTGCGCCCAGGCGACCCCCTCGCTGACGAACTCGCGGAGGAACACCCCGCCCTGCAACATGTGGCCGGCCCGGTCCATCGCCGAGTTCACCTGGCAGATGTCCGCCACCTCCGACTCCATGCCCTTGCGGACGTCGTCGGGCAGCGGCATCGGCCAGGCCGGCTCGCCCACCGCGTCCCCGCCGGCCCGTACCCGGGCGCACAGCTCGTCGCTGCCCATCACCCCGGCCATCCGCTTGCCCAGCGCGACCACCTGACCGCCGGTCAGCGTCGAGGTCTCCAGCAGGTAGTCGCAGCCGTCCGCGCAGGCCCGGGCCATCGCGTCGGCGAGCACCATCCGGCCCTCGGCGTCGGTGTTGAGCACCTCCACCCGCTTGCCGTCGAACATGGTCACCACATCGCCGGGCCGGTAGGCGGTACCCGACGGCATGTTCTCCGCCATCGGCAGGTACGCGGTGACCGGCACCGACGGCCGCAGCGCCGCGATCGCCAGCATGGCCGCCCCGACGGCGGCCGCGCCGGCCATGTCCGACTTCATCTCCCACATGCCCTGCGCCGGCTTGATCGACACGCCGCCGGTGTCGAAGGTGATGCCCTTGCCGACCAACGCGACCCGTGGGGCGTCCGGGGCCGCCTCCGGCGGCGTGTAGGAGACGATCACCAGCCGGGGCGGGGCGGCCGAGCCGCCGCCCACGGCGAGGATCCCGCCGTAGCCCCCGTCGACCAGCGCCTGCTCGTCCAGCACCTGCACGGTCAGCCCGGCGGCGACCGCCGCGTCCCGTACCGAATCGGCGAACGCCGGCGGCCGCAGCTCGTTCGGCGGGGTGTTCACCCAGTCCCGGCAGGCGATCACCGCCGCGGCGACCGCCTCCGCCCGGGCCACCTCGGCCTGCACCGCGGGGTCGGCGGCGTCGGTCACGTGCAGGGCGATCGAGGCGACCGGTGCCCGTCGGCCCGGCTGCGGCCGGGTCTTGTAGCCGGCGAACCGGTAGCTACCGAGCAACGCGCCCTCGGCGACCGCGCGCAGTGCCGCCGGTCCGTCCGCGTCATCCGGGACCGGCAACGCCACGGCGACCCGTGCCGTGCCGGCGAGTGCCCGTACCGCCGCGCCGGTCGCTCGGCGCAGCGTTTCCGGGGCGGGCGCCGCGCCGGTCGGCTCCGGACCCAGCCCGACTGCGACCAGCAGCGGCGGCCCGACCGTACCGAGCGTGGCCAGCTTGATCACTTCGCCAGCGGCGCCGGTGGCGCCGAGCAGACTGAGGGCCTCGGTCAGTCGACCCTCGAACGCGACCGCGATGCTCTCCGCCCCGGTCGCCAGCAACAGGGCGGGCGTCGTGCCCGGCGCGCCGTTCGCCGCCTGGTCTGCGTCCGGCTGGTCCTGACTATGTACGCCGATCACCAGCGCGTCCACGGCCAGCTCAGCGGGGTCGGTGTCGACCAGGTCCAGGGTTGTGGTGGTTGATGTCACTCGGCGTCTCCGGCAGCTGGGCCGGTTGCCTTGTGGGCGACCGGCGGGTTGGTCTCCGGCGCAACTTGCTCCGCCGGACGGGGTGGTGCCCCGCCGATGCTAGCCACCTGCGGGTCCGCCGGTAAGTTGCCTCCCATGACCGAGGTGACCATGACCGGGGACGGCGCGCCGCGCAGATCCCCGCTGCACGACCGGCACGTCGCGCTCGGCGCGAAGTTCGCGGCCTTCGGTGGCTGGCAGATGCCGCTGGAGTACGCCGGCGGCGGCGTGCTGCGTGAACACGAGTCGGTGCGTAACGCCGTCGGCGTGTTCGACGTGTCGCACCTCGGCAAGGCCCGGGTCACCGGACCCCGCGCGGCGGCGTTCGTCAACTCCTGCCTCAGCAACGACCTGGACCGGATCACCGCCGGCTCGGCCCAGTACACGCTCTGCTGCGACGACGCCACCGGCGGCGTCGTTGACGACATCATCGCCTACCGGTACGCCGACGACCACGTGTTCCTGGTGCCCAACGCGGCCAACACCGGCGAGGTGGTCGGCCGGCTGCGGGCGGCGGCGCCGGGCGGGGTCACAGTGACCGACGAGCACACCGGGTACGCCGTACTGGCGGTGCAGGGACCGGCCTCGGCCGGACTGCTCGCCGGGCTGGGACTGCCCACCGGGCATCCGTACATGAGCTTCGCCGCCGGTCGGCTGGCCGGCACCGACCTGGTCGTCTGCCGGACCGGGTACACCGGCGAGCACGGCTACGAACTGGTGGTGCCGGCCGAGGCGGCGGGCCGGGTGTGGGACCTGCTGCTGGCCGCCGAGACGCCGGTCGCCGCACGGGCCTGTGGGCTGGGCGCGCGGGACACGCTGCGTACCGAGATGGGGTACGCGCTGCACGGTCAGGACCTGACGGTGGCGGTCACCCCGGTGCAGGCCCGGCTCGGTTGGGCGGTCGGCTGGCGCAAACCGGACTTCTGGGGTCGGACCGTACTGCTGGCGGAGAAGGCGGCCGGGCCGGCCCGGCTGCTGCGCGGTCTGCAGGCCGTACAGCGGGCCATCCCGCGACCGGGTATGGCGGTGCTGCTCGACGGAGCGCAGGTCGGTGCGGTGACCAGCGGTACGTTCTCGCCGACCCGCAAGACAGGCGTCGGCCTGGCGCTGCTGGACACCGCCGCGGTACCCGCCGACGGCGTCGAGGTGCAGGTCGACGTACGCGGCCGGCACGCGCCGATGCGGGTGGTGACCCCGCCGTTCGTGCCGTCGTCGGTGCGCTGACGGCCAGCTGCGCTGACGGCGCCCCGGCTCAGCGCCCGGTCGCACCTCGGTCGCCCTGATCGAGCACCGACTCGGTCCATCCGCCCTCCACCATCCGGTCCCCGCTGATCAGCGCCCAGTCGACGACGTCCGCGGCGTCCACCTCGACCGGGCTGCCGACCCGTACGGTCGGGTCGCAGACCGCGTCGACCGTGCTGGCCGCGTGGATCCGGCCGGGATACGGCCAGCCGGTGACGCTGGCCCACACGTACTCGTGGCCGTCCGGCGCGGTGAGACCGTACTTGACCAGCAGCTGACCGCCGAGCGTGTGGGCGAGGAACCGGGCCCGGACCTCGCCCAGCGACCGGCGGGCGGTGGTGATCGCCTGCGCCATCGCGTCGCTCTGTCGAGCGTAGTGAATCTCCGGCTGCCCGGCGCCGAAGAGTTCGCCGCAGACCTGGGTGAAATAGTCCCCGGCGTCGCTGTCGGCCACCTGCGGTGGCGGACGGAGGGTGAGGAAGGAGTCGGCCTCCGGATCGGTCGACGGGTCCAGCACTATCCGCAGCAGCGCAGAACCCGCCGAATCGTGCCGGTCCTGGTTGCCGTACGCGACGGCGATGTCGTGGCCGGACACCGGCAGGTTCACCGGCAGCTGGACGAAGGCCGGCGGCTCCGGTTCAGCCAACGCCTCGGTCCAGATCCGCAGCAGCCGTCGGGCGGTCCCGGTCATGATCGCCCCCCAGGCCCGGACGAATCTCGGCGGCACCTGCTGCGCCTGCAGCTCCAGCAGCCCGAACCGACGTAGCCCTTTCGTGGTGAACCAGAGCCCGTCGTCGTCGGGGGAGTAGGGCACCAGGACCCAGTCGACCAGGCGGATCCGTCCGTCGGCGTCGGGCAGCGACCGCAACGCGCCGGCCGGGTCGAGGAACTGCAGCCCGAACAGGTCGATCAGGTCGACGCCGAGCGCGTCGGCCAGCGCCGCGCCGACCGCCCGCGCGGCCCACTCGTGCGCCGGCGGCCAACCCGGCCGGTAGCTGGCCTGCACCACCACGCAACGCTGCGCGGTGCGCAGCCGGGCGAGCTGGCCACCGGTAGCACCGAACGCGGCCAGCAGATCCGGCGGCAGCTCCGGCAGCCGGTCGACCGGGCGGGTCTGCACGGTCATCAGCGGGCTGCCGAGCATCTGCCGGGTCAGGTCACGTACCGGCCGGGACAGCCGGTCACCGAGCCGGTCCACCGCGTCCAGCGCATCCGGTACGGCCACGTCCGGCGGTACCACCGGGACCAGGTAGGTGGCGACCAGCGACTCCGGCACCGGAACCGGCAGCAGCAGGTCGTCCGAACTGGCGGCCATAGGTGCTCACTGCTCCCCGGGTCGTGCGTCACTGGCGAGGTGAACGCTACCGCGCAGCGGACCCGTGGCGGCCGAGGTTGCCGATCGCCGTGGCCCGCTGCCGACGCGCGGTCGGGGTGTGGCCGGCACCGTCGGTCACCGGGCACCGGGTCACCGCACGGTTACCAGGCCCAGGTAGACGGCGGTGGTGGTGAACTCGACGCCGGCACCCAGCACGTCGCCGGTGATCCCGCCGAACCGGCGGACCAGATGGCGCAGCCAGATCAGCCACAGCAGCACCGCGCCCAGCACGACCAGCGGCCCCTGCCAGGGGCGGCCGGGTACGGCGGCGACCGCCACGGCGGCGACCAGGACCGTGCCGGCCGCCACCGCCGGCCACCGCTGGGTGCCGGCCACCAGCGCGCCCAGCCCGTCCGGTCGGGCGGCCGGCACGGCCTGCCGGCAGGCCCAGGTGACCGCCAGCCGGCCTGCCGCGACTGCGGCGGCGACCGTCGCCAGGACCGCCGGCCACGACCGGCCGGCCGGTAGCGACCCGAGCGACGCCGTCTGCGCCAGCAGTACGACGACCAGGGCAACCACGCCGAACGGACCGATGTCCGGCCGGCGCATCACCGCCAGCGCGCCGTCAGCGGGCCGGTGTGAGCCGAGCGCGTCAACGGTGTCGGCCAGTCCATCCAGGTGCAGACCCCGGGTCGACGCTGCGGCCAGGCCCGTCACGAGCGCTGCGGCGACCAGCGCCGGGGTCCCGGCGGCCGAGAGCGCGAGCAGGGCCATTGCGAGGAGCATGCCCAGCCCGAGGCCGACCACCGGGGCGACCGACATCGCCACGGCCGCCGCCGCCCGGTGCACCGCGCCGGGCCGCAGCGGAAACACGGTGAAGGTGGTGACGGCGAGCCGGACGCCGGCGGAGACGGTGTGCACCGCACCGGTGGGCCGCGCGCCGGTCACCGCACCGGGTCGGCAGCGGCCGGACCGGGGCCGGCCGGCTCCGGTTCGGCGAACGTCGGGTGCTCGTCGAGCGTGTCGGCCAGGGCGAGCGCCGAACGCAGCAGCGGCAACGCGGCCAGCGCGGTGGCGCCCTCACCCAGGTCGAGCCGCAGGTCCAGCAGCGGGGTCAGGCCGAGTACGTCCGCCGCGTGCCGCACGGTCGGCTGCCGACCATGGTCGGGCAGCAGGCACCAGTGCCGGGCCTGGCCAGCGAGATCCCGGCTGACCAGCGCGGCGGCCACCCCGACCGGGCCGTCCAACAGCACCGGGATCCGGTTGGCGGTCGCACCGAGCAGCACCCCGGTGGCCACCGCGATCTCCCCGCCGGCGTACTCCGCCAGCACCTCCCGGGCACCACGGGTGCCGCGCCGGGTGCGGTGCAGCGCGTCGCGTACCGCAGCGCACCGTGACATCCACGCGGCGTCGTCGACCTTTCCGCCCGCCGCCGGCACCCGGCCGAGCAGCGCCGCCGGCTCCGCGCCGGTGGTCGCCGCGACGACGGCGGCCGCTGCGGCGGCACCGCCCGCGCCGCAGGCGGCGATGACGATCGCCGCCACGCCGGCCCGGCCGGCCCGCTGCGCCACCTCCCACCCGGTCGCCAACGCGCTGTCCACCTCGTCGGGGGTGAGCGCCGGTTGGTGTTCGATCGGGGCGGCGACGGGGGCGGCGACGACGTCGACGACCGCACCGGCGGTGGCGGCCAGCCGCGCCAGCGCCCCGTGGCCGGCGCGGGCCTGGTCGGCCCGGCGCGCCGAGTCCTGCGGGCTGTCGCCGGCGGCGACTCCACCTTCGTGGTCGCCGTGGATCAGCACCACCTGGACCTGCTCCCACGGTCGCGGGCTGGCCGCGTCCTGCGTACCGGCGGCGAACCCGATGACGTTTTCGAGCACACCGAACCCGGCGCCGGGCAGGTCCAGCCGGCCCAGCCGGGCGACGCCGGCGGTCCGGGTCCGCTCCGCCGGCATCGGCAGGGTCATCCCGGGGGTGATCTGCGCCGCCGTGCCGGAACCATCGGCCGCCGCCAGCTCCGGGCCGGCCTGCTCAGGCTGCTCCGGGCCGGCCTGCTCCGGGCCGCTCGCCAGCCTGGTCTGCTCGGTCTGCTCCGGCCTGGCCTGCTCGGTCGGCCCGGTCACGGTCGGCCCGGTCGCGGCCAGCCCGGTCGACTTCAGCTGCACCGGCTGTCCGGCCACGACCAGCACCACCGCGTCGGCCACCTCGGCCAGCAGTTGGTTGGTCAGGCCGAGCGCATCCGCGAACGCCCGGCCGACCGGTGTGGACGGCACCAGCGCCAGCCCCACCTCCGGGCTGACCAGCACCAACCGGGCCGGACAGGACCGCACCGCGGCGGCGAGCTCAGCGATGGCGGCCCGGTCGTCGGCCGGTTGCCGAGCCGGATCGAGCAGCGCGGCGATCCAGCCGCCCACGTCGTCGACGAGCAGCGTCTCCTCCGCGCGGGCCGACGAGATCGCCTCGATCAGCCGGCCCGGATCCCCGGTGGCCTCGTCGGTGTGCCAGTCGGTCGGCCGGCGTGCCCGGTGCTCCTCGATCCGGGCGAGCCACTCGGCGTCGGACGGATCCGCCGCTCCCGTCGCCACGTAACGCACCACCGGATCCCCGGTCACCAGGGACTCGGCGTAGTCGGACTTGCCGGACCGGATCCCACCGAGCACGAGAATGGACTGCCACCCGCCAACGGACATGCCCGTACCTTACGGCGGGCGCGGCCGGCCGTGACCTGCCGGGGCGGTGCCGGCGGTGCTCCGGTGCGGTGGGATGTCACCGGTCGCGGCTAGGCTTGCATGCATCCATCGCCGAGGGTTGACGCGCACTGGGTCGAAGCGCACTGAAAGCTAACGGGAGCAGCGATATGCCATGGAGTTGGCGGTACGTGGACGCGGAAGGTCAGCCCGCGCAGGGGCCGACCGAGACGTTCGGCACCCAGGCCGACGCCGAGTCCTGGATCGGCCAGGCCTGGCGGGAGTTGGCCGCAGCGGGCGTCGCCTCGGTCGAGCTGCTGGAGGACGACCGCACCGAGTACCGGATGAGTCTGCTGCCGGCAGGCAAGTGAGATGCGGCCGGTGCCGTCCGACGGGCCGTCGGGTGGCCTGCGGGCCGGTCGGCCAGCGACGAGCTGGCGGCCCAGTCCGGTCTTCCTCGTCCTGGTCGCCCTGGTGGTCGGCAGCGGCGCACTCGCCTGGTCAAGTGAGCGGTACGCCCGGTTGGCCGTCTTCGTGCTGGTGGTCAGCGGCTGGCTGGTCTCGCTCTGCCTGCACGAGTACGCGCACGCGCTGGTCGCCTACCGGTTCGGCGACCGCAGCGTGGCGTACCGGGGCTACCTGACCCTCAACCCGTTCAGATACACCCATCCGGTGCTGTCCGTAGGGTTGCCGGTGCTGGTGGTCCTGCTCGGCGGGATCGGCCTGCCCGGCGGTGCGGTCTGGGTGGACCGGCACCGCATCGCGGGCCGCGTCCGGCACACCCTGGTCAGCCTCGCCGGCCCGGCGGTCAACGTGTCCCTCGCCGTGGCGCTCGCGGTGCCGTTCCTCCTCGGCGTGGATCCGGGCACCCGCCAGGAGTTCTGGGCGGGGATCGCTCTGCTGGGCTTCCTGCAGTTGACCGCCAGTGTGCTCAACCTGCTGCCGGTACCGGGCCTGGACGGCGGCAACATGATCCAACCGTGGCTGCCACCGGCCTGGCAGCGCGGTTACCAGGTGCTCGCACCGTTCGGGTTCATCGGCCTGTTCGCGTTGCTGTGGGACGACCAGATCGGCGGCGCGTTCTTCCGGGCCGTGTACTGGCTGGGCGACCTGCTCGGGCTGCCCGCCCCGCTCTACAGCTACGGGTTGGCGCTGATCCGTTTCTGGTCCTGACGGCTGCCCGGTGGGGCGGCGGTCCACCGGTGCCGGGCCGGGTGCGTCGGCCGGTGTGTCACGCCGCTGCGGCGTCGGGGCCGCAGCGGCATGACCTCTCAACTGCCGGCTACGGCCGACTGGCCGGGCTGACGGTCCGGCCCGGGTCCCGCTCGACGATCGGCTCCAGGATCTCGTCGATGGCCTTCATCAGACCGCCGTCCAGCTGGATCCCGCTGGCCTTGACGTTGTCGCGCACCTGCTCGGGTCGGGTGGCACCGATGATGGCCGACGACACGTTGGGGTTCTGCAGCACCCAGGCGAGGGCCAGCTGGGCCATCGACAGGCCGGCCTGTTCGGCGAGTGGCTTGAGCTGCGCCACGGTGCTCAGCGTCTGGTCGGTCATGAACCGGGCGATGAACGTCGCGCCCCCGGACTGGTCGGTGGCCCGCGAGCCGGCCGGCGGTGGCTGACCAGGCTGGTACTTGCCGGTGAGCACACCCTGACCCAGCGGCGAGAAGACGATCTGCCCGACGCCGAGTTCCTCGCTGGCCGGGATCACCTCGGCCTCGATGACCCGCCACAGCATCGAGTACTGCGGCTGGTTGGACACCAGCGGGATCTTCAGCTCACGGGCCAGGGCGTGGCCCTGACGGATCTGCGAGGCGTTCCACTCCGAGACCCCGATGTAGTGGGCCTTGCCGGAATGCACGATGTCGGCGAAGGCCTCCATCGTCTCCTCCAGCGGAGTGGCGTAGTCGAACCGGTGCGCCTGGTAGAGGTCGACGTAGTCGGTCTGCAGCCGGCGCAGCGAGCCGTTGATCGACTCCATGATGTGCTTGCGGGACAGTCCCCGGTCGTTGCGGCCCTCGCCGGTCGGCCAGAAAACCTTGGTCAGGATCTCCAGCCCTTCCCGGCGTTCGCCACGCAGCGCCCGGCCGAGCACCTCCTCGGCCCGAGTGCCGGCGTACGTGTCGGCGGTGTCGAAGGTGGTGATGCCGACGTCCAGCGCGGCGCGTACGCAGGCGTTGGCTGCTTCTTCCTCCACCTGCGATCCGTGGGTGATCCAGTTTCCGTAGGAGATCTCGCTGACGAGCATGCCGGAGCGGCCTAGGTGTCGGAATTCCATGCCCCAACCCTAGTGGGCCGTCGGCCCGCCGGGGCGTCCGGCATGAGCTTGCATACAGCGGTAAATCGATCTCGCGATGGTGCCGACGGACCGGTTGTCCGGTACGGGCGCCGAGTACCGCGGCGTCACAGCAGCGGTTTGGTGTCGGCCAGCAGCCGGTCGATCTCGTCCATCACGTCCGCGCGGCTGGGCAGCACCGGGTCGATCAGCGGTTCCCCGCGCCGGTCCAACGCCCCCCAGTGTCCGTCGGGGGCCGCGACCAGGAACGCCACCGGATGGATCGCCATCGCCGGATGCACCGGTGGTACGACCATCCGTCCGGACCGGTCGACCACGCCCTTGCGCCCACCCGAGTCGATGATCGCCAAACCCTCGTCGGTGAAGCCGTCGATGTAGCGGCCGTCGGTGAGCGCGGTCGGGAAGCCGCCGAACCGGGGCGGGAGCAGCATCCGGCCGGTCTTGTCGACCGCACCCCAGCCGCCGCGCCGGACCACCGCGACGCCGCGCCGGAACGGGCGTACGTCCTCGAAGCCGGTCCCGATCACCACGGTGTTGTTCCGGTCGATGGCGATCCAGCTGCCGGTGCCGTCGGCGGTGACCCAGGCGAGTCCGTCGGAGAACGAGCCGACCCCGATGTAGCCGGCGGTTGGCGCGATCACCGTCGTCCCCGACTCGTCGATCAGCTCCCACCATTTGGCCTCCGGCCGGCGGACCCAGGCCACCCCCTCGTGGAACGGCTGGACGTCGGCGTAGCCGGGAGCGATCACCAGCTCACCGTCGACTCCCGCGTACCCCCATTGCTGGGCCTGGTCGCTGAAGGTCGGACGCGGCGGACGGTGCAGCCGCAGGATCTCCTCCCGGTCCCGGGGGTACGGCCCCCACCCGTTCTCGGCGACCTTGGCGAACACCGCGTCCAGCGCCAGCTCGGTACGCGCGATCAGGTCCGGATCCTCGACCTTGCGCAGCTCCAGCGCACGTTCGAAGTGGTTGCACGCCTCCATGTAGCGGCCCTGGTCGTAGCAGGACCGACCGGCGTGTTCATGCATCGTCGCCCGCAGCCGGTCCGGTAGTTCGGCCGAGTTGGCCTCCTCGAACAACCGGTCCGCCTCGGCGAAGTCACCCCGCCACTGCAGCACGTGCGCCAGCCGCGCCTGGGCGATCGCGACCCGGCGTAGTTCCCCGGTCGCCTCGGCGTGCGCCAGCGCCAGTTTGGCGTCGGCCAGTGCCTTGCCGAGGTCGCCGAGGATGCGGGAGACGACCGCCCGCAGGCTCAACAGCCGGGCCCGGGTGGCGTTGTCAGTCGCCGGTTCGATCTTCTCGGTGAGCCGGTCCCGGATGGCCCGGAACTCGTCGGGATTGTCCACCAGCTCACGTAGCGTCTCGTGGTGGAAACGCCAGTGGTACGACGACAGCATCTGTTCGGGATCGCTGAGCTGGGGCTCGGTCTCGTCCGGTGCCGTCTCGGGATCCTGCGCCGGGTCGGGTTCGTCGGTTGGCAGGTCCGGCTGCACGAGCGGGGCCAGCATGGTGGGTGCGCCGAGCGCCGTGGCCGAGCCGGCGGCGGTCCCGGTGACCGGTAGGACAGTGTCCGGACTGGCCGGCGGCCCGGCAGGGGCGGAGCCGGACCCGCCATCGTTGTCATCCGGGGCGGTACCGATCGGATCGTCGGTGAGTCCGGCAGCCGGCTCGGTGCCAGGCGGGTCGGTGTCGGCCGGTTCGGTGTCGGCCGGGCCGCTATTGAGCTGGTCGGGCAGCGGAGCCGGTCCGCCGTCGCTGTCCGCAGCAGCGGCCGCAGCGGAGGTTTCCGCAGCGGGCGATGTGTCCGGCCGTACCAGCGCGGCGGCCGGTGACGCCGGGAGGTCCGGCTGGAGTGGGGCCTCCGCCGGGACCTCGGCTGGGGCCTCCGCCGGGACTGGGACCGGGGCCTCGGACGGAACTCGACCGGACGGTGCGGCGGCGGGGGAGACCGGCGTCGGCGGAGCAGCCACGGGCACCGTCGGGGAGGCTTGCACCGGTCGCGGCGGTGCTGGCTGGTCCGGCTGCGGGCGCACGATGTACGGCGGCGGGGCGTGCCGCGGCTCGGCCTTGGCCCGTACCACGTACTCCGGTTCGGCGGCGTCCTCCCCTCGGGGAACCGGCCGGATCTGCGGGTGCTCGCCGGTCGGCGTCTGCACCCGGAACTCCGGGGGCGGCCCGGCCGGGGCGGAGACCGGAATCGGCAGTTGTTCGCCGGTCTGACCCGGATCCGGTCGGTGGATCCGGCCGTCGGTGACCGCCCCTCCCGTGGGCATCCGACCCGGCGGTGGCGGGACCGCGCCGGAGATCGGACGCGCCGGATGCTCCGGAGGCGTCGGATGCTCCGGAGGCGTCGGCGGGGGTGCCTGGGCGGCGGGCTGGACCCGGTACACCTCGTCCGGTCCCGGCTGCCGGCCGTGCGGGCGGGCGGCAGCCGGGCGATCCGGTGCTGGTGCAGTCGGTGCAGTCGGTGCAGTCGGTGGCGGCGGTGGTGCCGTCGGCGGTGCGGGTGCCGTCGGTGGTGGCGCATGCCAGCGCTGCGGTGTGCGGCGTGGGCCGGCGTCCGAGGGCTGCTGTCCGTCCCGGCGAGGGCCGTCCGGTGGGCCTGCCCGGTGGTGCGGGTCCCACCGGGACGCCGGGCCGTCCGGCCGCACCGGCCGTTGATCACGCGGCTGTGGCCGGTCCCGGTCGAACGGCTCAGCCGGCTGCCACGGGGGCCGGTCCCGATCGACGGGTGGACCACCACGGCGTCGCTCCGGTGGGTACGGGCGCTCGTGGAAGACATCGTCCGGATGCCGGCGGCGTTGGTGGAACACGTCGTCGGGATGCTGCCGACGGCCGGTCCCGTCGGTGTGGGACGGCTGTTGCTGGCCGCCCTCGGCGAACCAGCCGGCGGCCCCGGCGGCTTCCGGCGCAGGTTCGTTCGGGCGTGGCGCCTCGCGATGACCGTCCCGCCGGGCCCGGTCGCCGTCAATCCGCGGCCTGCGGGCCGGGGGCTGGTCCGTCCGGTCGCCGACAGGTGCCCGCCCGGTTCCGGAACCGGACTGGTAGACGTTGGCTCGCCCACGGCTGACACCGCGGCTGGTCGGTTCCCGCCGGGCCGACCGACCCGCGCCGTTGTCGCCGGGGTACCGCTGGCCCGGCAGCGGCACCCATTCGTTGGTCGGATCGGTGACCCAGCCCGGTTCCTGCGGCCGATGGTCCCGCGCCCGGCGCATCGCTTCCCACCGGTCGTCGTCGTCCCAGCCGACGTCGCGATGTCCGTCGGCCGAACGGTCCGGTGCGCCGTCGCCCTCCCACTGCCAAGATTGCCAACGGCGGTCGAAGTACCCCTCGGTCACGCCGGCACCTCGCCGCGGGTGTCGTTACGGGCGGCCCGCCGGGCAGGCGAGAACCGTGTCAGCGGTCCGTGTGGCTCGCTCACGGCGTGTCACCTCGTCGAATACTCGCTGAGCGACCGTGGCAACCCGATCGGGTCCCCCCGGCCCAGTGGCGGCGTGGTTGCGGATGGAGGGTAGCCGCGCGGGCTCGGTCGACGCCACCGAACCGCCCGCACTGAATCGAAACAGTGTCTTTTCCGCCCCGCCGAGGTGCTCCGGCTCTCGGGTGCCGTAGCCCGGCCAGCGCCTGCCGGGCAGGTCAGATCTTGTCGCCGAGCTCCACCCGCGGGATCGGGGTGCGCATCCGGCGGAACGTCATCGCGCGCATGATGGCGTAGAAGTACAGGCCGCCCATCCGCTGGTCCGACTTGGGGAACCGCTCCCGCACCAGTCTGCGGATCCGGCGGGAGATCAACAACGAGTCGACGACCACCAGCACCGCCAGGGTCACCCAGAGCAGGTTCGACGCCAACTGCACCGCTGGCGGCATCGTCGGGCCGGACCCGATCAGCACGAGCAGCGCGCCACCGAAGAACCAGGTGCCGACCGTACGCCGGGAATCCACCACGTCGCGGGCGAGCCCGCGCTCCGGGGCACGGTCGCGTGGCCCGCCCTCGCGCCGGAACTCCTCCGAGACCGCCGCCCGTCGGGCCCGCCGCTGCTCGCGGGCCTCCTGCTTGGTCAGCGGCTTGGCGTTCGCCGCCGGCTGGCGACCGGCACCCGGACGCTTGGGGGTGACCACACCGAGCTCCTTCTTGCTCGGCGTGTGCCGGCGGGCACGGGCGGACGTGGCCTCCTCCTGCGACGGGGGAACATCGTCCTCCGGCAGGTCGGCTTCCACGACATCGGCGGACTTGCGGCGAAACAGCGACGGCACGCGTGAAGGGTAGCCAACCAGGTGCGTCACCCGCACCTCGCACCCGGTCGTCGCTCGCCGGCCGGCGAACGAGGGCACCGGACGCCCCGGCCCGGTCCGGTCCACGAGGGCACGAACCGGGCGCGGGTACGTCGGATCCGGGCGCGGACGCGTCGGATCAGAGACGGGTCGCGTCGGATCAGGGGCGTTCCACGTGGGCGCCGAGGTCGGCCAGCTTGGCCTCGAAGTCCTCGTACCCGCGGTTGATCAGGTCGACGCCGTACACCCGGGAGGTGCCCTCGGCGGCGAGCGCCGCGATCAGGTGGCTGAACCCGGCCCGCAGGTCCGGGATGACCAGGTCGGCGGCGTGCAGCTTGCTGGGCCCGGCGATCACCGCCGAGTGCTTGAAGTTGCGCCGACCGAACCGGCACGGCGTACCGCCCAGGCACTCCCGGTAGACCTGGATCGTCGCGCCCATCGTGTTGAGCGCCTCGGTGTAGCCCAGCCGCTGCTCGTACACCGTCTCGTGGACGATCGACAGCCCACGGGCCTGGGTCAACGCGACGACCAGCGGCTGCTGCCAGTCGGTCATGAAGCCCGGGTGCACGTCGGTCTCCAGGGCCACCGCGCGCAGCTCGTTGCCCGGGTGCCAGAAGCGGATGCCGCCCTCCTGGCCGGCGCTGCCGACGCGCGGCGGGCGGGCGTCGGTGACCTGGTAGGCGCCGCCGACCGACCGGAACACGTTCAGGAAGGTCATCATGTCGGCCTGCTGCGCGCCGAGCACGTTGACGTCGCCGCCGGTGGCCAGCGCCGCCGCCGCCCAGCTGGCCGCCTCGATCCGGTCCGGGATCGGCCGGTGCGAGTAGCCGCCGAGCCGGGGAACGCCGTGGATCTCGATCACCCGGTCGGTGTGCACCTTGATGATCGCGCCCATCTTCTGCATGACGCAGATCAGGTCGACGATCTCCGGCTCGACCGCGGCGTTGCGCAGCTCGGTCACCCCGTCGGCGAGTACGGCGGTCAGCAGCACCTGCTCGGTGGCGCCGACGCTCGGGTACGGCAGCTCGAACTTGGTGCCGTGCAGACCGTTGGGCGCGGTCAGGTGCAGCCCCTGCGGGGTCTTCTCGACGACCGCGCCGAACTCGCGCAGCGCCTGCATGTGGAAGTCGATCGGCCGGGGACCGATGTGGCAACCGCCGAGGTCCGGGATGAAGGCGTGACCGAGCCGGTGCAGCAGCGGGCCGCAGAACAGGATCGGGATCCGGCTGGAGCCGGCATGCACGTTGATCTGGTCGAACGAGGCGCTCTCCACATTGGCCGGATCGAGCACCAGCTCGCCGTCCTCAACGCCGTCGCTGACCTTGACCCCGTGCAGTTCGAGCAGGCCTCGGACGATCTCGACGTCGCGGATCCGCGGTACGTCGTACAACCTGCTCGGCTCGTCGCCGAGGAGGGCGGCCACCATCGCCTTGGAGACGAGATTCTTGGCGCCTCGGACCCGGATCTGCCCGTGCAGGGGGGTGCCGCCGTGCACGATCAGGACGTCGTCGGTCAAGGGAACCTCCAGCGCGTCGATGCTGCCGTCTTGTGGGGTGGAGCTGGCCCGGCGAGATGGGATGAACATGTCCCCGGCCGGCGGTGGGTGAAACCGGACGACCCACGTACGGAGCCGGCGGTCGGTGGACCTCGGGTGACATCCGGTTACCGGCTGTCACCGGGGAGCATCGAAGATCCGCGCTGCCCGTTCGTCGCCTGAGGCAGCATAGCGCTCCGTGATGAAAGTGGGATCCCGCAGCGGCTGCGATTGGCACGAATTCGGGAACGACGGCACGTATACGTAGGACTTAGATTACGTTGGGTGATCTGGTGATGCGGTGTCTGCTATCCGATCCAGGGGGCCTGTCCGATCAGGGCAGTGCCAGCATCTGGTCCAACGCGACCCGCGCGAAATGCGCCGTACGCGCCTCGACCGTGATCTGGTTCGGCACCCGGCCGGCGACCAGCTCCTCCAACGCCCACACCAGGTGCGGCAGGTCGATCCGGTTCATCGTCGAGCAGTAGCAGACCGTCCGGTCCAGGAACATGACCTGCTTGTCCGGGTGGGCCAGCGCCAACCGGCGGACCAGGTTCAGCTCCGTGCCCACTGCCCACGCCGATCCGGCCGGGGCGGCCTCGATGGTCCGGATGATGTACTCCGTCGAGCCGATCTGGTCGGCGGCGGTGACCACCTCGTAGCGGCACTCCGGGTGGACCAGGACGTTCACCCCGGGCACCCGCATCCGCACCTCGTCGACGCTGCTGCGGGTGAACCGGCCGTGCACCGAACAGTGTCCCCGCCAGAGCACCATCTTCGCCTCGCGCAGCTGCTGCGCGGTCAGCCCACCGCCGGGCTTGTGCGGGTCGTAGAGCACGCAGTCGTCGGCGTCGAGGCCCATCTCCAGCACCGCCGTGTTGCGGCCCAGATGCTGGTCCGGCAGGAACAGCACCCGCTGACCGCGCTCGAACGCCCAGGTCAACGCGCGCTTGGCGTTCGACGAGGTGCAGACCACCCCGCCGTTGCGGCCGACGAAGCCCTTGATGTCCGCCGACGAGTTCATGTACGTCACCGGCACCGTCGAGTCGGCCGCGCCCGCGTCGGCCAGCGCCTCCCAGGCGGTCTCCACCTGGCCGAGGGCCGCCATGTCCGCCATCGAACAGCCGGCGGCCAGATCCGGTAGCACCACCCGCTGGGCGTCGCCGGTCAGGATGTCGGCGCTCTCCGCCATGAAGTGCACACCGCAGAAGACGATGAACTCGGCCGACGGCCGGGCGGCGGCCTCCCGGGCCAGCTTGAACGAGTCGCCGGTGACGTCGGCGAACTGGATGACCTCGTCGCGCTGGTAGTGGTGACCGAGCACGAAGACCCGGTCGCCGAGCGCCGCCTTGGCGGCGGTGGCCCGGGCGACCAGATCCGGGTCGCTGGGTGCCGGGAGCTCACCCGGACAGTCGACGCCGCGCTCGCTGGCCGGGTCACTGCCCCGACCGAGCAGCAACAGGGCGGTCGCGGTGCTGGAAGGCTCAACCCACGTCGAAGTCACGAGATCCATGCTCGCACAGGTCCGCCCGCCTGCGACCAGCCCAAGTGTGGCCTGCCACACTGCCAAACCATGCGGGTCCTGATCTGTCCGGACAAGTTCGCCGGCACCCTGCCCGCCGCCGAGGTGGCCGCCGCCGTCGCCACCGGGTGGCGGGACCGGGCGCCCACCGACGAACTGATGCTGCGCCCGTTGTCCGACGGCGGCCCGGGATTCGTCGAGGTACTGGCCGGGTCGACCGCCGGCCGGCGGGTCCCGGTACCGACGGTCGACCCACTCGGCCGACCGGTGCCGGGCGAGATCCTGCTGGTCGACGGCCCGGGGGCCGGGGCGACCGTGACCGCCGGCCCGACCGCGTACGTGGAGAGCGCCCAGGCGTGCGGCCTGCACCTGCTCGCCGAGGCCGAACGTGACCCGAAACACACCACCTCGTACGGCCTCGGGCTGCTGCTGGTCGCGGCGGTCGAACACGGTGCCCGTCGGGTGGTCGTCGGGCTCGGCGGGTCGGCCACCAACGACGCCGGCGCCGGCATGCTCACCGCGCTGGGGGTCACCCCGCTCGACGCCGCCGGCTACGCACTGCCGTACGGCGGCGCGGCCCTCGCTGGGGTCGACCGCCTCGACGGCGCACCCCGGCTGCGCGGGGTCGAACTGGTCGCCGCGACCGACGTCGACAACCCGCTGACCGGGCTGCACGGGGCCAGCAACGTGTACGGGCCGCAGAAGGGTGCCGACCGGGCCGACGTACTGCTGCTCGACGCCGCGCTGCAGCGGTTCGCCGGCACCCTGGTCGCGGACCTGCCGGGCTGCCCGCCGGAGCTGGCCGCGCTGCCCGGGGCCGGCGCCGCCGGTGGCATCGGTGCCGCGCTGCTCGCCCTCGGCGGGCGGTGCGAGTCCGGCATCGACCTCGTCACCGCGCTGATCGGGCTGCCCGCCGCGCTGGACGCCGCCGACCTGGTGATCACCGGCGAAGGGTCGTTCGACCACCAGTCGCTGCGCGGCAAGGTGGTCGCCGGGGTGGCTGGCGCGGCCCGGGACCGGGGACTGCCCTGCGTGGTGCTCGCCGGCCAGGTCTCCACCGGCCGGCGGGAGTCGGCCGCGGCCGGCGTCACCGAGGCGTACGCCCTCGTCGACCACTTCGGCGGCGAGACCGGCGGTGGGCTGGCGCAGGCGCTGGCCCGGCCGGCGGACGGGCTGCGCGGGATCGCCGCCCGGCTGGCCGGGCAGTGGAGCCGCTGACGGCGGGCCGGCGGCCGAGGGACGGTGAGTTTCTGATGATCTTCCGGATGGTGGGATGCGCGGCGGATCACGTACGGATTGTGGCCACCCGGATTGGGAATCGTGGCCCGGCCGGTTAGCGTTACCTGATACGGACGAATTCGCACCGTCGCAGGGGAGACCTTCACGTGAGCACATCAGCGCAGTCCGAAACGGCCGAGACCGCCGCCTCGACCACCGTCGTCCTCACCGACGTGGCGGCCGAGAAGGTCAAGGCACTGCTCGACCAGGAAGGCCGCGACGACCTGCGGCTGCGGGTCGCCGTACAGCCCGGCGGCTGCTCCGGCCTGCGGTACCAGCTGTTCTTCGACGAGCGGTCGCTGGACGGGGACATCGTCGACGACTTCGGTGGCGTCGAGGTCGTGGTGGACCGGATGAGCGCCCCGTACCTGACCGGCGCGAAGATCGACTTCGCGGACCGGATCGACGCGCAGGGTTTCACCATCGACAACCCGAACGCGCAGAACTCCTGCGCCTGCGGCGACTCCTTCCACTGATCCGATCGGTCCTTTCGGTGCCGTCCGGGGCAGACGTCAGTCCGGCCCTGGGCGGCAGTCGGTCGGTTGTGCGCTGAACGTGCATAGTTGAGACAGGTACGGGTTCCGGTGGCTCCCGTCCCGGTAAGCTGGCCCGCGCACGATTTCCGTACCCCCGACACCCGAGGGCCCTCATGAAGATCGCCGTCACCGGCTCGATCGCCACCGACCATCTGATGCACTTTCCCGGCCGGTTCGCCGGCCAGCTGATCGCCGATCAGCTGGACAAGGTGTCCCTGTCGTTCCTCGTCGACGACCTGGTCGTCCGCCGGGGCGGGGTGGCGGCGAACATCGCCTTCGGGATGGCCCAGCTCGGTCTGCGCCCGGTGCTGCTCGGCGCGGTCGGCGCCGACTTCGCCGACTACCGTTCCTGGCTGGAGCGCCACGGCGTCGACTGCGACTCGGTGCATGTCAGCGAGTTGGCGCACACGGCTCGCTTCGTCTGCACCACCGACGACGACCTGTGCCAGATCGCGTCCTTCTACGCCGGTGCGATGAGTGAGGCCCGCAACATCGAGCTGGCGCCGGTCGCCGCCCGGGTGGGTGGCCTCGAACTGGTGCTGGTCAGCGCCAACGACCCCGAGGCGATGCTGCGCCACTCGGCCGAGTGCCGGGCCCGGGGCTACCGGTTCGCCGCCGACCCGTCCCAGCAGCTGGCCCGGATGAGCGGCGAGGACGTCCGCCAACTCATCGACAGTGCCGAGTATCTGCTGACCAACGAGTACGAGCGGTCGCTGCTGGAGAGCAAGGTCGGCCTCACCGGCGACCAGGTGCTCGACCTGGTGTCGGTACGGGTCACCACGCTCGGTGCCGACGGGGTGGAGATCACCGGCCGGGGCATCGAGCGGATCCACGTACCGGTGGCCCGTGACGTGGTCGCCGACGACCCGACCGGTGTCGGCGACGGCTTCCGCGCCGGCTTCTTCGCCGCCCTCGGCTGGGGCCTCGGCCTGGAGCGCGCCGCGCAGGTCGGCTGCCTGCTCGCCGCGCTGGTGCTGGAGACCACCGGACCGCAGGAGTACGCCGTCAAGCCGGACATCTTCCTCAAGCGGCTCGCCGACTCGTACGGCGACGCCGCCGCTGACGACGTCCGCGCCCACCTGCCGGCCTGACCAACCGTCTCTACTGTCATGGATCTCACCTCGCGGTTGAGACGTCCACAGCGCTCACCTGATCTTGGTCTCTGCTCAGCTCACCCGCCGCGCGGTCAGCTGGGTGACGAAGGCGGTCCATTGGTCGGCGGAGAAGTGCAACGTTGGTCCGGTGCGGTCCTTGCTGTCGCGGACCGCGATGGCGTCCGGCAGTACGGCGCACTCGACGCAGTCGCCGTTGTTGGTGCTGCGGCTGCTGGTGAACCAGCGGGCGGTGGTCTGATCGGGGGTGGGCATGACAGCCTCCAGTGCTATGCCGCGTCGGCCAGCTCCCGGATCAGCGCGCGGGAATCGGCGGGCGAGAGGGCGGCCTGACGCAGGTTGTCTGCCACCATCGTATAAGTGCGTACCCCGTCCGGGTCCTGGATGTACATCGCACCGTCGACGAGCTCGGTGTAGGCGATCGGCCGGACCCGGTCGAAGTCCAGCACCACGAACTTGCCGATCGCGCCGGCCGCATGTGGCCCGTCCTCGGGCCGGATGATCTGGACGGTGACGTGTGGCAGGCTGGCGAGGTCAGCGAGGTGCCGCAGTTGCGCGCGCCGGGTCTCGTCGCCGTTGACCCGGAGCCGCAACGCTGCCTCGCCGATCACCGCATGCAGCGTCAGTGGCTCGTCGTCGGTGAGCCGGCGTGCTCTGGCCTGACGGAAGGACACGAACCGTTCGGCGTGGTCGGGCCGGACGAACCCGGTGCCGAGGGTGAGCGCCTGGGCGTACTCCTCGGTCTGCAGCAGGCCGGGGATCACCATCGACTCGAAGACGAACGCGCCGTCGGCGAGCCCTTCCAATCCGACGTAGGTCCGGAACCAGTCGGGCACGACGTTCGCCCAGGGTGCCCACCAGGTCTTGGCGTCCGATCGTCCGGCCAGCGAGGTGAGCCGTTCGATCGTCGGCTGGTCGGCACCGCAGGTCCGCAGCACCTTGGCGATGTCGTCCGGGAACTGCTGGTAGCGGCCGGTCTCCATGTGCCCGAGCTTGGGTTTGCCGATCCCCGTCTCGGCGGACAGCTCGCTCAGCGACATCGGCACGTCGCGCCGGTAGCGACTCAGCTCGGCACCGATCAGCCAGCGCAGCGCCGAGGGGTCCATCCGTGTGCTCATCACTCCCGCCTTCCGCTAGCGATGCAGTTATCATTGCCTATTGCCAATCTCGATGCAACTGCTTACGTTAGACGTCTAGTCATCGATGGAAGGGAGCGTGTAGTGGACGGGAACGAGGAGCGAGGGTCGTCGGGGATGGATGACGAGCAGCGCAGGCTGCTGGAAGTCCTACACGGGGAGCCGCCGGCGCGCTTCGCCATCTGTGCGGAGACTGAGGCCGGCGAGGACGGCGAGGACGGTGGAGTGCTCGGCTGGGGGCTGGCGTTCGACGACGAAGCCGTGGTCGTACCGACCAACGGCGGTCTGCCCAACCCGTTCAGCGGTGTCAAGGCAGCACTGCGGATGTACGGGATGGTCCGCCCCGTACAGCTGGTGTGGGTCGACCCGACCGACGGTCGCCAGCTGACCTGACCGGCGGGGTCAGGCCGGTCGCAGCACCGCGACCAGGAAATCGGAGTCGTCGCGGTACGGGCGCAGGTCCCAGGTCGCCAGCAGCAGATCCTCGACCAGATCGGCGGCGTGCATGTCGGCCAGGAAGTCGGTGACCGGATAGCCCCGGTCGGTGCCGAACCCGACCACGATCCGGCCACCGTCGCGCAGGTGCAGCCGCATCCGGCGCAGCACCTCCCGACGGGTGTCCGGAGCCAGGAACGTCATGACGTTGCCGGCGCTGACGATCGCGTCGAAGCCGTCGGTGATGCCCTGTGCGGGAAGATCGAGCTCAACCAAATCGCCGACCAGCCAGCGCGGCCCGGGGTGGTCCTGCCGGGCGGCGCCGATCAGCACCGGATCCAGGTCGACGCCGACGACGTCGTGACCGGCGGCGGCCAGCGCCGCGCCGACCCGGCCTGGACCGCAGCCGGCGTCCAGCACTCGCGCCGTACGGGGCAGCATCGCGTCGACCAGCCGCGCCTCACCGTCGAGGTCGGCACCGTCGCGGGCCAGCGACCGGAACCGGTCGACGTACCACTGTGAGTGCCCAGGGTTGGACTCCAGCAGCTTGCTCCACCCGTTCTGCGCGCTCACACCCGCCATCCTCGCACGCACCTCTTCGACTCGAGCATGACGTCCGTTACCTGTAGCGCGCGCGGGCGGCCGACCCTCTGGACACGCCGATGTGAGGCTGAGATACCTAATCTGCGCGTCGTAAGGTATCTCAGCCTCACATCGGTGGCGCCACCATCCGCTCAGTGGGTGCGGCGGACAGCTCAGCTGGTGCGGCGGACGTCGAAGGCGGGGGAGTCGGCGACGGTCGACGCGGCGACGAACTCCTGACCGCGGATCCGGCACCAGGCCGGGATGTCCAGGGCGGCCGCCGGATCGTCGGCCAGCACCCGGACCACCGACCCGACCGGCAGCTGCGGCAGCCGCCGGGCCAGCGCGATCACCGGCAGCGGGCAGCGCTGACCGAGGCAGTCGAGAGTCTCCGCCACCTCGCTACCAGGTGGCTGCGCCGTCTCGCCGCCGGAGGGCTGCGGTGCCGCGTCGTCGTCGGTCACAGCCCGAGCACCCCGGCCTCGGCCCGCAGGTCGGCCACCACCTGCGGCAGCTCGGCCAGGAACCGGTCCACCTCCGCGTCGGTGGTGTCCCGGTGCAGCGACACCCGGACGTTGCCGTGCGACAGCACCCCCATCGCCTCCAGCACGTGTGACGGGCGCAGCGTCGACGACGTACACGACGAGCCGGAGGAGACGGCGAAGCCTCGCCGGTCCAGCGCGTGCAGCAGCGCCTCACCGTCGACGTACAGGCAGGAGAAGGTGACCAGGTGCGGCAGCCGGTCGGTCGGATCGCCGACCACCTCCACGTCCGGCACCGTCGCGGCCACCGACGCGCGGATCCGGTCCACCAGCGCCGACAACCGGGCGGCCTGGGTGTCCGCCTCGGCGGCCACCGCGCGCAGCGCCGCCGCCGAAGCGACCACCGCCGGCAGGTTCACCGCTCCGGGCGTACGGCCGAACTCCCGCTCGTCGGCCGGGTAGGGCGACTCCCAGCGGGTGCCCTTGCGGACCACCAGCACCCCGACGCCCGGCAGCCCGCCCCACTTGTGGGCGCTGGCCGTCAGCACCGACCAGCCGTCCGGCACCGGCACCCGACCCACCGACTGGGCGGCGTCGACGTACAGCGGCACGTCGTGCGCGGCGCACACCCGGGCCGCCTCGGCGACCGGCTGGACCGTACCCACCTCGTGGCTTGCACTTATCAGTGCGGCGAACGCCACACCCGGCCGGCACACCGCCGCCGACCAGGCGGCCAGATCGAGCCGGCCGAGCCGGTCCACCGGCACGGACACCGCCTCGCCGCCGTCGGCGGTGTGCCGCTGCCCGGCGTGCAGCACCGCCGAATGCTCGATCGCCGAGTGCACCAGGGTGCGCCCGACCCGACGCCGCCCGGCGAGACCGCCGAGTACGGCGGCGTGCGCGGCGACCGTACCGCTGGGTGTGAAGGAGATCTCGTCGACGCGAACCCGCAGCACGTCGGCGGTGACCTCGCGGGCCGCGTCGAGGAGCTGACCGGCCCGGCGGGCCCGGGTGTACAGCTTGGCCGGGTCGGCCCAGCCGTCGGTCAGCGCCGCCGACAGCGCATCCCGGGCGACCGGGTGCAGCGGTGCGGCGGTCGCGGCGTCGAGATAGTCCACAGCCACCGACGGTACCGGCCGTGGGCTGGGCCGCCGGTGGTCGTGGCGGGTGACAAACCAGACCCCACGCCGATGGTGACCGGTCGGGTCGAGTAATCTGCGACCGTCGGTGACGCCTTTGATCGCCGATGTCGTCACGCGTGGCCAGGTCGATCCGGTTGCCACAGGTGGCATCGGTGGCACCGCGAGGGAGGCAGGACCAGGTGGTCGCAAGCGATTCAGCAGGGCAGCCGTCGGCCGACGGCCGGCAGCCGACGCACGCACGGCGTGCGCCCGGCCGGCGTCAGCTCCGGTTGCGGGCCGCTGGGCTCGGTATCGGCGGCGCGGCACTGCTCACCCTGCTCACTGGCTGCGACGTCGGGGCGGCGTTCGGCGGCTTCGGCTGGCCGCAGGGCATCACCCCGCAGGCCCACCGGATGTACGACCTCTGGATCGCCTCGGTGATCGCGGCGCTCGCGGTCGGCGTCTTCGTCTGGGGCCTGATCTTCTGGTGCATCATCCGGTACCGCAAGCGCGGCGACCAGCTGCCGGTGCAGACCCGGTTCAACATGCCGATGGAGTTCCTCTACACCATCGCGCCGATCCTGGTCGTCTCGGTGCTGTTCTACTACACGGCCGTGGTGCAGACCGACGTCGACCGGCTCAGCGAGGACCCGGACGTCACCGTCGAGGTCGTCGCGTTCAAGTGGAACTGGCAGTTCAACTACCGTGACGGGGTCGGCGAGGACGCCAACACGGTGGCGTCGACGGTCGGTTCGTCCGACATCATCCCGGTGCTGGTGGTGCCGTCGGAGCGGACCATCCGCTTCGAGGAGACCAGCACCGACGTGATCCACTCGTTCTGGGTGCCGGAGCTGCTGTTCAAGCGGGACGTCTTCCCGGGCAGCATCCGCAACCAGTTCGAGGTGACCATCGAACAGAACGGCGCCTACGTCGGCCGGTGCGCCGAGCTGTGCGGCACGTACCACTCGATGATGAACTTCGAGATGCGTGTGGTCGACCCGGAGCAGTACGACCAGTTCATCGCGGCGAAGCAGGCCGGCAGCTCGACGCCGGACGCGCTGGCCGCGATCGGGGAGGAGCCGTACGCGGTGACGACCTTCCCGTTCGATACCAAGCGTGACGCGCAGAACTTCGGGAACGCGAGCGCCCAGGGCGCGGGAAGCTGAGGGCCGGTCATGAAGACCGAGTGGCGACTGTTCGGCATCGTCGCGGCGTTCCTGCTCGTCGTGTCCGGTGTCTACCCGGCGTGGACCTACGGGCAGCTCGGGCACGTCGAGTGGATCGGCACCACGGCGCTGATCCTGTCCTTCCTGCTCTGCACGATGTGTGGCGGCTTCTTCTGGTTCGTGTCGCGCCGGATCGATCTGCGCCCCGAGGACCGGCCGGACGCTGAGATCTCCGACGGAGCGGGCGAGGTCGGCTTCTTCAGCCCGGGCAGCTACTGGCCGTTCGGGGTGGCACTGGCCGCCACCATCGCCGGTCTCGGCCTGGTCTTCTGGCAGTGGTGGCTGCTCATCTTCGGCCTGCTCTCGGTGATCGCCACCGCGGCCGGCCTGCTGTTCGAGTACTACACCGGCACCCGGCGTACCGCCGAGCACTGAGCTGACCGTCGCCCGCTCCGGCTGAGCCGACCGACCGTCACCGGTTGTTGCGGCGGCGCAGCTTGGCACCCCAGCCGGCGACGGCGACCAGCGCCGTACCGATGGCGAGGGAGATCGCGCCGACCAGCCCGACGGCTGCGGCCGGTGCTCCGGTGACCGGAAGGTCCTGACTCGCGGACATTTTGCCTCCTGAGGGCGTTCGAGGTGGTTCAGGGCGTGCTGAACTAGTTCAGGGTCTGCTGGACGGGTTCAGGGTCTGTCGACGGCTTTCACGGTGTGACGGCTGCCGGGGTGGCGGCTGTGGCGGCGGCTGCCGGGGTGCCGATCCGCTCCGGCGAGGACCAGACACAGCGGTCGACGGTGGGGCGGCGGATGGCCTTGACCGCCGCGTGGACGAAGATCACCCGGTAGATCAGGTCGGCGACCATGATCAGCGGCAGCAGGAGCAGCAGTTGCGGGTGCCGTAGCCGCCAGGCGGCCAGTGCCACCCAGACACCCTGGCCGGCGGCGAGGAGCAGCAGCCCGGTCAGCAGCCCTGGTCCGGCGGTGGCCAGCACCCAGATGGTGAGCGGGGCACCCGCCACGTACAGCACCCAGTGCAGGATCAGCAGCAGGTACGCGTAGTCGAAGGTGCTGACCTGCCGGCCCACCCGGTGACCGAGGATGCCCTGGAAGGTGCCCCAGAGCCAGCGCAGATTCTGCTTGTACCAGTCACGTAGTGAGGTCGGGTCCTGCAACAGCGCGGTGGCCCGGGGCGCGTAGACGACCCGGCCCAGGTCGCGGCGGTGCGTCTCCAGCACCCAGTAGGTGTCGTCGACGATGTACGGCGGCTGCTGCGGCAGCACCCGGTCGAGCAGCTCCACCCGGTACAGCGAGTTCGAGCCGGAGATGCAGTTCATCACGTTGAAGTGGCTCTGGATCCGGCGCAGGAACAGCTGGTAGTTCCAGTAGCTGTAGGCCCGCTTGGCCAGCCAGGGATTCCACCGGTGCTCACGTGGCCACCAGGTGACGTTGTGGCCGACCGCGATCGCGACCTGGTCGGTCATTGTGGCCAGCGCCTCGGTGACGAAGTTCTCGGCGATGATCACGTCGTCGTCGAGGATCGCCACCGCCCGGAACCGTGCGCCGAGCTGGAAGTGCCGGTACCCGGCGTGCAAGGCGGCCGGCTTGCCGACGTTGGTGGCCAGGTCCAGCACGTCGGCGCCGGCCTCGGCCGCCCGGCGGGCGGTGTCGTCGGTCGAGGCGTCGGAGACGACGAAGACCGGTGCCCCGGTACGGCGTGCGGCGCTCACCGCGGCGCCGATGGTACCGGCGCCGTTGCGGCAGGCGACGAGGACAGCCACCTGATCGTGGCGTACCGGGCCGTACCGGGGGTGGTTGACGCCGCGCGTCCGGGCGGCGCGGCGGACCCGTTCCGGGCGCAGCAGACCGTAGCCGAACGCGACCAGCAGGGAGACGAGGAAGAGACCGCCGAGGACGACCAGTGCGGTGAGGAAGATCCGCAGCATCGCTGACCTCAAGGGGGGGAGGGGGCGGGGGGCACCGCACCCTTGCGGTCAGTGATTACGCTACGTCATCGAATCTGCGGATAAAAGGGGCAAAGCTGGGAATATGATGGTAGCTGCCTGTGAGTGTGTCTCAGTGATCTCATCGGCCCCAGGAGTCCCAGTGGGCTCTCAGCCGGTGGTGGTACCCGCAGCCGACCGGGCCACCTGCACCCACCGGTCCAGCAGTGCGGCGGCCGCGCCGCTGTCCACCGCCTCGGCGGCCCGGCCCAGCTGCGTCCGCATCGTCTCCAGCAGCTCGTCAGCCGGCGCGGCGCCGGTCTGTACGGCCTGAGCGGTCAGCGCGGCTGCGGCGTTGACCAGCACCGCGTCCCGGACCGGACCGGTCTGGCCGGCGAGCAGCCGCCGGGTGACGTCGGCGTTGAAGGCGGCGTCCCCGCCCCGGAGATCGCCGGGAGCGCTGCGGGCGACCCCCAGGTCCTCGGCGGTGTCCACGACCATCGCCCGGACCGCCCCGTCGGCGGCGAACCAGACCCTGGTCGGGGCGGCGGTGCTGAGCTCGTCGAGCCCGTCGTCGCCGCGCACCACCAGTGCGGTGTCGCCCCGGCTGGCGAACACCTCGGCCATCACCGGCGCCATCCGGGTGTCGAAGCAGCCGATCGCCCCGGCCCGGGGCCGGGCCGGGTTGGTCAGCGGGCCGAGGAAGTTGAACACGGTCGGTACGCCGATCTCCCGCCGGGTCGTCCCGGTGTGCCGCATCCCCGGGTGGTACCGGGCGGCGAAGCAGAACCCGATGCCGACCTCGGCCACGCACCGGGCCACTCCTTCTGGCCCCAGGTCGAGCGGGACGCCGAAGTGCTCCAGCAGGTCGGCCGCGCCGCACGAGGACGAGGCCGCCCGGTTGCCGTGCTTGACCACCCGGGCGCCGGCGGCGGCCGTGACGATCGCCGCCATGGTGGAGATGTTCACCGTGTGGGCCCGGTCGCCGCCGGTGCCGACCACGTCTACCGTCTCCGCGCGCAGGCCGTCCGGCAGACCGACCGGCACCGCGTTGGCGATCATCGCCTCCACCAGCCCGACCAGTTCGGTTGGCGTCTCGCCCTTGGCCCGCAGCGCGACGGCGAAGCCGGCGATCTGCGCGGGTGTGGCGGAGCCCGTCATGATCTCGCCCATCGCCCAGGTGGTGTCGGCGGTGGAGAGCTGCTCGCCGGCGAGCAGCGCGTTGAGCAGATTCGGCCAGGACCGTTCACCCATGGGGTCTCCCAGGTGCGATGGGGCGTGCGCGATGCGGTACGGGGCGGTGCGGCGGAACGTGGACGGTACGGCCCGGTGCAGGGGTAGGTCAGGCGGCGGGCAGCTTGCCGGACCGGCCGCGCAGCATGCCGGCGACGGTCTGGCCGGTGGTCACCGGGTCGAGCGGGTGCATCAGGGTGGCGTCGACCTCGGCGAACGAGGCCAGCCAGCGATCGGCGGCGCGGGCGATCACCACGCAGGTCGGCGGCGCGTCGGCGCGGTCGTCCTTGATCTGCCGGGCGATGCCGAGCCCGCCGCCGGGGGTGGCCTCACCGTCGAGCAGCATCAGGTCGATCTCGTACTCGTCAACCAGCCGGACGCACCCGGCGTAGTCGGACGCCTCGACGAACTCGACGGTCAGGTCGGTGGCGGGGCGGGTGCCGACGGCCAGCCGCATCCGGTCCCGTACCTGCGGGTCGTCGCTGTAGAGCAGGACGGTGTGCACGCGCTCGGTCATCTTCTCGCTCGACTCCCACCTCGTAGCTGCGCGCTGATCGTACCGTCCGTCCGGGTCGCGTCCGGCGAGCGGGTCAGTCGGCGGCGGCCGCCGCGCGGGCCTGTCGTGCCTCCTGACGGTCGAGTTCCCGGTCGATGCGTCGGGCTTCCCGTTCGGACTGGCGCATCCACTGCACCACCAGCACGGCGAGCATGGTGACGCTGACGAACTCCCCGCCGGCCCACAGGACGCCGCCGGCCACCTCCTGGTCGGCCCACGGGTCGGCCCAGGTCAGCCCGAGCGACGGGTACCAGTCGCCGCCGAACAGGGTGCTGCTCTGCATGACGGTGAGCCCGAGCACGGTGTGGAACGGCACGGAGAGCACCATCAGCAGCGCCCGGGCCGGGTACGGCCAGCGGCCGGGCAGCGGGTCGAGCCCGACCAGCGGCCAGAAGAACAGGCAGCCGGTCATGATGAAGTGGGCGTGGACGAACTCGTGGGCGAGGCTGCTTTCCAGGGTCAACCGGTACAGATCAGTGAAATACAGCACAAACGGGTTGATGACGAACAGGCCGAAGGCGACCAGCGGGAAAGTGACCACCCGGGCGTACCTGCTGTGCAGGACGGCGAGCAGGCGGCGCCGAGGGTTGCCGGGCAGGGTGCGCAGCGCCAGGGTGACCGGTGCACCCAGCGCGAGAAAGATCGGCGCGATCATCGACAGCACCATGTGCTGGACCATGTGCACCGACAGCAGCGTGGTGTCGTAGGCGCCGAGTCCGCTCACCGTGACGGCGGCGATGCCACCCAGTCCGGGGCCGAGGAACAGTACGGTGCGTGACACCGGCCAGTGGTCGCCGCGCAGCCGCAGCCGGTGCACCCCGTACAGATAGAGGCCGGCGGCCACGACGAGTGTCAGCGCCAGCCAGTTGGTCAGCTGGATCTCGGTGAACAGGGCCGAGACCGTGAACGGCGGGACGGCGATCGCAGCGACATCTGCCACGTGACGAGGCTAGGCCAGCGGCCTCAGCCGACGTAATCCGGCCCACCGGCGGGTCGGGTTTGCCACCCCGCCGTCCGTGGGCACTGACCGGCAGCAATAATGACCGCGTGACTGCGGCCCCAGCGATTGACAAGAGCCGGATCCACTCGCTGACCCGACCGAACATGGTCAGCGTCGGGACGATCGTGTGGCTCTCCAGCGAACTGATGTTCTTCGCGGCGCTGTTCGCGATGTACTTCTCCATCCGCGCGGCGGACTACAGCATGTGGGAGGAGCACACCCCACAGCTGAACATCCCGTACGCGACGGTCTTCACCGCGATCCTGGTGGCCTCCTCGGTCACCTGCCAGATCGGGGTGTTCGCCGCGGAGCGGGGGGACGTGCACGCGCTGCGGCGGTGGTTCACGATCACCTTCGTGATGGGCCTGATCTTCCTGCTCGGCCAGATCAACGAGTACCGGGAGCTGGTCCACCACGGCATCAAGATCAACGGTGACGGGTACGGCTCGGTGTTCTACCTCACCACCGGCTTCCACGGGCTGCACGTGGCGGGTGGCCTGGTCGCCTTCCTGATCTACATGGTCCGTACCACGATGGGGCGGTTCACCCCGGCCCAGGCCACCTCGGCCATCGTCGTGTCGTACTACTGGCACTTCGTCGACGTGGTCTGGATCGGCCTCTACTTCATGATCTACTGGCTGCAATGATCATCAAGCGGTCACTCACCGTGATGGTGCGGCGTCGTGCCGACCAGGCAGGTCGCAAAACCGACAAGGATTCAGGTCAATGACATCTGACACCCCCGCCGACCGGCGAGCCGACCGCGGACGTGGTCTCCTCGCCCGGCTGCGCAGCGGGCGGGCCACGCCGCGAGGCCGGGGCCGCCGTCGGCTGGGCACCGCGGTCCGGTTGCTCGCCGCGCTGTTCCTGGCCGGCGGTGCGTACACCGTCTTCGCCCCGGGCCTGCAGGCGCAGGACACCCCGCAGCTGTCCCAGGCGGCCGAGGACGGCAAGGCGCTGTTCGACCAGAGCTGCATCTCCTGCCACGGGCGCAACGCCCAGGGCGTCGAGGGACGCGGCCCCAGCCTGATCGGTGTCGGATCGGCGTCGGTGGAGTTCCAGGTCGGCACGGGCCGGATGCCGATGGCCCGGCAGGAGGCCCAGGCCGAGCGCAAGCCGGTGGTCTTCACCGAGGAGGAGATCCGCCAGCTCGGCCAGTACATCCAGGAGCTGGGCGGTGGCCCGCAGCTGCCGGACGGCGAGATGCTGCGCACCGGCGGTGACATCGCCGTCGGTGGTCACCTCTACCGGATCAACTGCTCGTCCTGCCACGCGTTCAGCGGCGGCGGCGGCGCGCTGTCGTCCGGCAAGTACGCACCGAGCCTGGAGCCGGCCACCGACCGGCAGCTCTACGCCGCCATGCTGACCGGCCCGCAGAACATGCCGGTCTTCGGGGACAACCAGCTCACCCCCGAGCAGAAGCGCGACATCATCGCCTTCGTGCAGGAAGGGCTGAAGACCGACGGTGACCCGGGCGGGCTGGCCAACCTCGGCCGGTACGGTCCGGTGACCGAGGGCATCGCCATCTTCCTGGTCGGCATCACCGCGCTGGTCTTCGCCAGCCTGTGGATTGCGGGGAAGTCATGAGCACCGACATCGACACCACCCAGCAGCACCGCCAGCCAGCGCAGGTGAGCCTGGATGACCCTCGGCTGACGCCGTTCGACGTGCTGCGTGAGGGTGCCCGTCGCGACGACATCGAGATCGTGCACTACGAGCCGCCGTTCCCGGTGCCCGGCACCAGGGCGGAGCGGCGGATCAGCCGGTTCGTCGCCGGGTTGTTCCTGCTCGCCGGGCTCACCGCGACCGCGTTCCTGGTGGTCTACATCTGGTGGCCCTGGGAGTACGAACTCGGCACCGGGATCAGCAAGTTCTACACCCCGCTGCTCGGCGTCAGCCTCGGGCTGACCCTGCTGGCCATCGGTGTCGGCATCCTCACCTGGGGCAAGAAGCTGCTGCCCCACGAGGTGGCGATCCAGGACCGGCACGATGGTCCGTCCAGCCCGGACGACCGCAAGATCACCGGCGGCACGCTCACCTACATGGTGGACGAGCTCGGGGTCAAGCGCCGGCCGCTGCTCGGGGTGTCGCTGCTGGCCGGGTTGGCTCCGGTCGCCGCGGTCGCGGCCGCTCCGCTGGTCGGCGGCCTGATCCGGGATCCGCACACCGACAACCAGATGGCCACCACCGGCTGGGAGCCGGTCGAGACGATCGGTGGCGGCACCGAGCTGGTCCGGCTGACCAGGGAGGACGGCTCACCGATCCGGCCCGCGGACGTCAGCGTCGGTGGTCAGATGACGGTCTTCCCCGGAATTCCCGGCGGACACACCAACCGGTACGCCGACTCGCCGACCCTGCTGATCCACCTGCGGCTGGACGACGCCCGAACCGCCCGGGAGAACAACGAGGCGGCGGGCAAGCCCGACTACATGTGGGGCAACTACATCGCGTACTCGAAGATCTGCACCCACGCGGGCTGCCCGGCGAGCCTGTACGAGCAGCAGACCAACCGGCTGCTCTGCCCCTGCCACCAGTCGCAGTTCCTGATCACCGACAACGCCAAGCCGGTCTTCGGCCCGGCCAGCCGTCGGCTGCCGCAGCTGCCCATCTCCGTCGACGACGAGGGCTTCTTCGTCGCCACCTCCGACTACACCGAGATCGTCGGACCCGACTTCTGGGAGCGGCCATGAAACGCCGTAAGTTCGACGCCCGGGCGCTGCCCGGCCAGGCCGCCGGGCAGCTCGACGACCGGTTCCAGGCAGCCACGCCGCTACGCAAGCTGCTGAACAAGGTCTTCCCGGACCACTGGTCGTTCCTGCTCGGCGAGATCGCGCTCTTCTCGTTCGTCGTCGTCCTGCTCACCGGCGTCTACCTGACCTTCTTCTTCGACCCGTCGATGGAGGAGGTCGTCTACGACGGCAGCTACGCTCCGCTGCGCGGGATCCCCATGTCGGCGGCGTACGCGTCGACGCTGGACATCTCGTTCGACGTCCGGGGCGGCCTGATCATGCGGCAGATGCACCACTGGGGTGCGCTGCTGTTCATGGCGTCGATCGTGGTGCACATGCTGCGGGTGTTCTTCACCGGCGCGTTCCGCAAGCCGCGTGAGGCCAACTGGATCATCGGCTCGCTGCTGTTCTGGGTCGGCTTCCTCGCCGGCTTCACCGGCTACTCGCTGCCCGACGACGGCCTGTCCGGCACCGGGCTGCGGATCGCGTCGGCGATCATGCTGTCCATCCCGGTGATCGGTTCCTGGGTCACCTCGTCGATCTTCGGCGGCGAGTTCCCGGGCACGATCATCATCAGCCGGTTCTACATCGCCCACGTGCTGCTGATCCCCGGGCTGCTGGTGGCGCTGATCAGCGCGCACCTCGGCCTGGTCTTCAAGCAGAAGCACACCCAGTGGGCCGGCCCGGGACGGACCAACGACAACGTGGTCGGCGAGCGGATGTTCCCCCGCTACGCGATCAAACAGGGCGGCTTCTTCATGATCGTCTTCGGGGTGGTCGCCCTGATGGCGGGGGTCTTCCAGATCAACCCGGTGTGGCTGTTCGGCCCGTACGAGGCCGCCGTCGTCTCGGCGGCGAGCCAGCCCGACTGGTACGTCATGTTCCTCGACGGCTCCACCCGGTTGATGCCCGCCTGGGAGCTGACCATCCCGATCGGCGACGGGTACGTGATCCCGCCACTGTTCTGGCCGACCGTGGTGCTGCCCGGCATCCTGGTCATGCTCTCCCTGGCGTACCCGTTCCTCGAAGCGCGGTACACGAAGGACAAGGCCAGCCACAACCTGCTGCAGCGGCCCCGGGACGTGCCGGCCCGGACCGCCGTCGGCGCCATGGCCGTCACCTTCTTCATCGTGCTGACCATCTCCGGCGGCAACGACGTGTTCGCCGACAAGTTCTTCATCAGCTTGAACGCGATGACCTGGGCCGGCCGGATCGGGTTGATCCTGCTGCCGCCGTTGGCCTACTACGTCACCTACCGGATCTGCCTCGGTCTGCAGCAGCACGACCGCGAGGTGCTGGCGCACGGCGTCGAGACCGGCATCATCCGACGGCTGCCCGACGGCCGCTTCGTCGAGGTGCACCAGCCGCTCGGGCCGACCGACGAGCACGGCCACGGCAAGCTGGAGTACGTCGGCTGGGTGGTACCCAAGAAGATGAACCGGCTCGGCGCGCTCGGCCCGGCCGTCAAGGGCTTCTTCTTCCCGATCGAGAAGCCGGCGCAGGTCCCGCCGCCGGCGCATGTGGCAATCGACCCGGCCGAGGAACAGCCGGTCGATCCGCCGCCGGCCGACAAGGACAAGAAGCCGGCCGACCGGGAGGAGATCAGCAGCGGCAGCCGCTGATCCGCCCGTACCACGACAGTCCGTCCGCGCCCGTCGCATCCCGGCGGGCGCGGACGACCGTCAGCCCCGCGCCTGGATCAGCGCCACAGTGCGGGTAGCGCCACAGTGCCGGTAGCGCGGCCGCTGGTCAGTCAGCGTCGGCCAGCCCGATGGCGAAGGCCGCCTCCAGATCGTGCTGCGAGTAGGCGCGGAAGGCGATGTGCGACTCGGTGTTGAGTACACCCGGAACCTTTGAGATCCGTCCGGCGATCACGTCGGCGATCTGGTCGAACTCCCGCACCCGGACGATCGCGATCAGGTCCACGTGCCCGGCCACCGAGTAGACCTCGCTCACCCCGTCGAGACCGGCAAGCGCCTCGGCCACCTCCGGGATCGAGTCCGTGGCGCAGTCGATCAACACGATCGCAGTGATCACGCAGGTCCTCCGTCTCTCACCAGCGTCCGCCGCCGATGTTACTCAATAGTGAACGGTCAACCGGCGGACACCGTCAGATCGCTGCCCACCCGGATCGCGTCGGTCAGCTGTTCCCCGGCCGGCACCTGCGCGCCGGGCCACACCACCGAGCGGACCAACGTCCCCCGTACCACCGCCCCGGCGCCGACCACGGAATGGTCGACCGGGCCGGTCACCGTGGCCGACGGGTCGAGCAGGCTCCGACCACCTGCCGCGTGCAGATTGGCCGCGAGGTAGTCCGGTGGTGTCCCGGTGTCCAGGTAGGTACCCGAATAGTTGATCACCTGCAGTGCGCCGGCCGCCTCCGCCGGCCGCCAGACGGTACGGACCAGCTCGCCGGGGGCGGCCGGTAGTTCGCTGACGTAGCGCCACGGCAGCAGCGAGAAGCCGGCGAACCGGTGCCCGTCGAAGCCGCCCTGAGCGGCCGGGTCGGTGAACCGCTTGCCCAGCAGCCGGACCGTCTCACCGTCCCAGCCGTGGAGCAGCGCAGCGATGTCCGGCCCGGGAGCCAGATCCGGATGGGCGAGATAGCCGTCGACGTTGCCGACCAGTACGCTCCGGCCGTCGATCCAGTCCCGTAGCCGGCCGATGCCGCCGGCGGTGCCCAACGGGTCTCCTGGCTCCACGGACAGCTGTGCCCGGTCTCCGACATGCGTCACCACCTGCCGGCCGAGGTAGCAGGCGTTGACCGCGACCGCCGCCGGCCCGGTGAAGCCGAGGGCGCCGACCCGGGCGAGTGCCCGGTCCAGCAGCGGTACGTTCCCGACCGGGCAGAGCGCCTTCGGAACGAGATCGGTCAACGGCCGCAGCCGGCGGCCCTCACCGGCGGCGAGGATCACTGCGCAGATCCGGTCCGGTCCGGCCGCCGGTGCGCTCACCCCGACTCCTGGCCCGCCGGCGGCTGCCCGGCCGCTGGCGGGCCGGTCTCCACTGGTACGTCGGTCTCCGCTGGGACGACGAGCGGCCCGATGCCGTAGTGCGCGAGCAGCCGAGCAGTCGCCGGGGTCAGCCGGGGCAGGTCGTCGAGCCGATGCCAGGCGGCTTCGTACACCTCGGCCCCGTCGACCACCAGTTGGGTTCGCGACGCTGCCACGGCGGCTTCGAAGACGACGTCCACCCAGCCCTTGGCGTGCACCACGGCATTCGGTGCCGCCGGGCGTAGCTGGTCCGGGGCCAGCCGGATGCCGGTCTCCTCGGCGAGCTCCCGGGCCGCGCCGACCACCGGCGCCTCGCGGTGGCGCAGCAGACCGGCGGGCAGCGTCCAGCCCCGGCCGGGCGGCTGGCGCAGCAGCAGTAGTCGGGCGGGTGCCGACGGATCGACTTCGGCATCGGTCACCAGCGTCACGGCGCCGACGATGTACTTCTGCACAGCGAGCCGGACCAACCGCCGACGGACCGGGTGCGGCAACCGGTAGAACACGCCGTACAACAGGGCGCGTGCGGGGGATCGGCGGATGATCATACTGTTCAGGCTAGAGGTAGCCGGTCGCCGGCGCCGGGTCAGGTCAGCCCGGCTGGTCGACCAGGGCGATGAGCTGGTTGACGACGGACTCGGGCTCGATGGTCCGGTCCACCACCGCGACCAGCAGGGTCTCCATGTCCGGGTACTTGAGGTTCTCGGCGAGCTGGCGCAGCGGTTTGTCGTTGGACAACGCTCGGTCGTGTTTGCGCAGGATCAGGCTGACGGTGGCACGTCCGAGGCGTACCTTGTCGCTGATGCTGATGCCCGGTTCGGAGTGTTCGGCGAACCAGCGGTTGATCTGCATCTGGGCCTGCGGCGACTTGACGAAACCCAGCCACTCCTTTCGCGGCCCGGCTGACGTCGGTGCCGTCCCGGTCGGCTGGTCGTCGCTCTCGGTGAAGATCTCGACCACGTCGCCGTCGGTCAACTCGGAGGCCAGCGGTGCCAGTCGGCCGTTGATCCGTACGGCGAGACAGTGCGCGCCTTTGCGTGGATCCAGCTCGTATGCGAGGTCGACCGGCGTCGACCCGGCCGGCAGCACGATCGGCCGGCCGTCGGTGAAGACCTGGATCTGCGCGTCCACCAGGTCGCAGCGCAGCGAGTGGACGAACTGGTCGGCGTCGATGTTTTCCTGTGACCAGTCGATCGCCCTGCGCAGCCAGGCCAGCTCGTCGGCGCGGGCGGCGGCACGACTGCGGCCGGGCTTGGGGAAGTGGTACGGCGCGGCGATGCCGAACTCGGCGGAGCGGTGCATCGCGTCGGTCCGGATCAGCACCTCGAGTGGACGCTCGTCCGGACCGATGACCGTGGTGTGCAGCGAGCGGTAGAGGTTGTTCTTCGGTGCCGCGATGAAGTCCTTGAACCTGCCCGGTACCGGTCGCCAGCGGCAGTGGATCGCACCGAGCGCCGCGTAGCAGTCGGTGTCCGGCCCGGTGACCACGACCTCGATGCGGGGCAGGTCGAACGGTGCCCGGTGGCCGCCGGCGACGGTGTCCTTCCAGATCGAGTAGCGGTGCCGGGGCCGGGCCGCGACCCGGGCGGTGACCTTCTCCCGGCGTAGCGTCACCCGCGCCTGTCCGCAGACGGTGTCCAGGTACGTCGCCCAGCCCGGTCGGTTGGCCAGGTGTTCCTCGATCTGCTGGTAGGCCTCCGGCTCCAGGTGGAACAGGACGATGTCGTCGAGCTCCCGTTTGAGCTTCTGAATGCCGAGCCGATCGCAGAGCGGGACCAGCACGTCCAGGGTCGCCTTGGCGATCCGGGCCCGGGAGGCAGGGGAGCGCACACCGAGGGTCCGCATGTTGTGCAGCCGGTCGGCGAGCTTGATGACCAGCACCCGGACGTCCTTCGCCGCGGCGATGATCATCTTTCGGATGGTCTCGGCCTCGGCGGCCTTGCCGTAGAACGCCTTGTCGAACTTGGTCACCCCGTCGACCAGGTGGGCGACCTCGTCGCCGAAGTCCGCGGCCAGTGTCGGCAGGTCGTACGTGGTGTCCTCGACGGTGTCGTGCAGCAGTGCGGCCACCAGGGTGGTGGTGTCCATGCCGAGCCCGGCGCAGATCTCCGCGACGGCCAACGGGTGGGTGATGTACGGCTCGCCGCTCTTGCGGTACTGGCCGGCGTGCATGCTGTCGGCGATCTGGTAGCCGCGGCGCAGCACCGACGGGTCCGCCGACGGGTGGATCGACCGGTGGACCCGGATCAGCTCGGCGACCGGTTCCGGCGCGCCGGGAGACCAGGACAGCCAGGCCCGCAGGCGGGCGGACAGGGGTGTCGCGGTGGGCAGGAAACGTCCGATGGCGGCGCCGGGACCGGCGTCGACGTCCACGCGGAGACACCTCCTCACCCATCGCCCGGCCGGTTGACCGCCCGGACGCACGCCACGAATCGGGCGTTGGCTGACAGGACTGCACTTCTCTAACAGCCTAAGCGAGCGAGCGTAGTACGATCGGCTACTTGCGGGTGATCGATCGGTCGAGTCTTTGGTCCGCTTCGTCGACGCCGGCCGTCGTCCGGGCGGCTTCCTCGGCCTTGACCAGCAGATGGTGGAATCGGCCGGCGCCGCGGACCGGCGAGGACCAGTCCCCGCTCACCCTGACCAGTCGGGTCTGTTCCGGCTCCAACCAGGACAGAATCCGCTCGCTCTCGGCCGCGCTGGCCCGGGGCACCGGACCGTGTCCGGCCGGCACTGTCTCGGCGGTGGCGCAGAGCAGCTCGATGGTGGCCCGAGGGTGCTGCCGTGGGGGCGACACGCCGGCGGCGGCGAGCCGACCGTGCCGGACGATCGCCAGCTCCCAGCCACCGTGCCCGGCCCGTCGTGCCGCGACCAGCTCGGTGATGCGGGTCAGCGCGGTCAACCGCTGCATCCGGACGGTCGCCCGCAGGAACGCGGCCAACCGGCCCCGGACCACCGCCGCCTCCTCGAACCGCTGCCCGGCGGCGAGCCGGTCGATCCGGGCGAGCAACGTGTCGACCAGTGGCTGCGGGTCGGTTTCGAGGGCCGTACGCAGCGGGGTGACGGCCAGTTCGGCGTACTGCAGCGGGTCGATCCGGTGCTCGCACGGTGCCGGACAACGACCCAGCTCGGCCAGCGCGCAGGCCGGGGTCCGGGTCCGGGTGGACAACCGGTGGGTGCACTGACGCAGCGGCAGCGCGTCGTGGATGCCGGCGGCGGCCAGCTCGGCCGCTCGGCGGGAGGCGAACGGCCCGAGCACGGTGGTGTCGGCCGGTGAGATCGCCCGGACCGTGGACAGCCGCGGATAGACCTCGTCGGTGACCTTCAACCAGACCATCCGCTCCGGAAACTTCGACCGGCGGTTGTACGGCGGCGCGTGGGCGGCGATCAGCCGCAGCTCACGTACCTCGGCCTCCAGCCGGTGGGCGCACTCGACCGCGTCGACCCGCACCGCTGCGGCCAGCATCTCGGACATCCGCGCCCGCCGCTCGGCGGCGGTGAAGTAGCTGCGTACCCGGGTCGCGACGTCGCCCGAGGTGCCGACGTACAGCGGCCGGTCGTCGGCCGCCCGGAAGATGTACACCCCGGGGGAGCGGGGCAACCCGTCGGCGAGGTGCCGCTTGCGTCGCTGGACGTCGCTGACCGCCCGGCTGAATTCGACCGCGTCGCCGATGCTCGTCACCTGGTGCCCGCCGAGCCGGGCGATCAGCCCGTGCAGCACGTCCACGGTCGCCTGGGCGTCGGCCAGCGCCCGGTGGGTGGGACGCCGAGGGGTGCGGAAGTAGCCGGCGAGGGTGCCGAGCTTGCGGTTGGGCACCTCGTCGCGGGTCAGCACCCGGCGGGCGAGGGCCGCGGTGTCCAACACCGTCGGCGCCGGCCAGGAATAGCCGTGCCGGGCGCACGCGGCCTTGAGAAAACCCACGTCGTACGGCGCGTTGTGCGCCACCAGCACCGCGCCGCCGAGAAATTCCAGCAGGCTGGGCAGCACCTGCTCGATCGGCGGCGCGGGAACGAGCATCGCCTCGGTGATGCCGGTGAGCACGGTGATGAACGGCGGCACCGGTCGGCCCGGGTTGACCAGCGTGGCGAAGACGCCGAGCTCCTCCCCGCCGCGCACCTTGACCGCGCCGATCTCGGTGATGCCGCCGCCGTCCGGCGCGCCGCCGGTGGTCTCCAGATCCAGCACGACGAAGGTGGTCTCCCGCAGCGACCGGTCCGCGCCGGTCGACAGCGACTGGTCCGGCCCGGCTGACAGCAGCGAGTCGATCGAGCCCTGGGTGTAGGCCGGTCGAGGTGCGGGGTCAGGCGGTGCCACGGCGCAGACGATAGGACGTGGGTACGACACAGCCGTCCCACGGGTACCATCGGTAACGATCCGATCGACTCTGCGAGATCATTCTTCCTGTCGGGCACGCGGCGGCCACCCGGTGGGAGACTGGGGTGCATGGCCGCACCGGATCCGACCGACGCTCGTCCCGAGGGGGCGGCGCCGACGACCGGCGCCCTGCCCCTGTCCGCCGACCAGCCGGCCGGTGGTCCACCCGCCGAGCCGGTGCTGCCGGAGCCGGTGCGGTCGCGCATCGTCGTGCTCGCCGCCGCCGCGCTGCCCGAGATCCCGACCGACGAGATGCCACCCCAGCTGCGCAAGGTCGCCAAGTTCGCGCCGAACCGGCGGGCCCGCTACGGCGGCGCGGCGATCGCGGCAGCGCTCACCAACGATCCGTCGCTGCGGCAGCGGGTGGCTGCCCGCGCGCTGACCGAGGCCGGTGAGCTGGGCACGGCGGTCAGCGAAGGGGTCTCACCCGCGGCGGCGGACCCGGTCGAGGTCGCCGCCCTGGCGTACCTGATGCGGCCGGCGGGCTGGCGTGAGCTGGTCGACGCCGCCGGTGCTGCGGTCCGGGCCGAGGCCGACCGGGCCGCCGTCGCCGAGCTGATCCGCGATGCCGAGGCCCGCGCCAACCGGGCCGAACACGACCGCACCGTCGCCCGGGTCGAGGTGGAGAAGCTCCGCGACGAGCTGGCCCGGGTACGCGAGGAGCTGGGCCAGCTCCGCGAGGAGTCCCGGCAGCTGTCCCGCACGCTGCGTGAGGCGCAGGCACAGCAGCGGCGGGCCAACGAGCTGCTCGCCACCGAACGCGGCCGTGCCGCGCGGGCCGCCGCCGACCACGACGCGGAGCTGCGGCGGCTGCGCGCCAAGCTCGCCGACGCGGAGCTGACCGCCGGCACCGCCCGGCAGTCGGCGAAGGAGGCCCGGGCGGTCGACGACGCCCGGCTGTGGCTGCTGCTGGAGACGATCGGGCGGGCGGCCCAGGGGCTGCGGCGGGAGCTTGCCCTGGACCCGGCCGACCGGTTGCCGGCCGACTACGTCGCCGACGCGTTCACCGACCGACCGGCGGCGGCGACGTCAACCCGGGCCCGCGACACCGACGACCCGGCCCGGCTGGACGACCTGCTCGCCCTGCCCCGGGCCCACCTCGTCGTCGACGGCTACAACGTGACCAAGCGGGGCTTCGGTGAGATGCCGCTGGAGCAGCAACGCAAGCGGTTGATCACCGGGCTCGGTGGGATCGCCGCGCAGACCGGGGACGAGGTGACCGTGGTCTTCGACGGCGCCGAGCGAATGCACGGGTTGCCGCCGGCCCCACGCGGCGTACGGGTGCTGTTCTCCCGCAAAGGGGAAACGGCCGATGAACTCATCCGTCGGCTGGTCCGGGCCGAGCCGTCCGGCCGGGTGATCGTGGTGGTCTCCTCCGACCGGGAGGTGGCTGACGGGGTCCGGCGGCACGGCGCGTACCCGATGGGCGCCGATTCGCTGCTGCGTCGACTGGCCCGGTCCTGAGCCGACACCCGGTCGCGCGGAACTGTCGTACCTGATGCTTATCGTCGATGTCACTGGCGGTGGTCGGTCGGCGATGCTGCGTCGTACGGGGGCCGGTCACCGCCGGCCACTGTCCGATCGCACCGTCACGTGAGGAGACGACCATGCTGATCGACTGTGACACCTGCGCCGTCGAGCGCGGCCCGAGTTGCCGGGGTTGCCTGGTCAGTGCCCTGATCGACAGCCCGGACGCGGTGGCCAACCTGGACGCCGGCGAGCGGTACGCGATCGAGGTGTTCGCGCGTGCCGGGTTCGACGTCGAGGTGCTCGGCGGGTCGCCGGCCGCGCCGCGTGGCCGCCGGCAGCGCCGGCCCCGGTCCCGAAGACAGGTCGCCTGAGCGATCGACCGGTCCGCCTGACAGGATCCGGTCTGTCGCCCGAGCGCGGACCGGGACCGCGCCGGCACACCTAGGATGGTCGGGCGACCGGCCGGCGGAAGGAGCCCGATGACGCCTCGCGCATGGGCGTTGGTCACCTTCGCCGTCCTGGTGGTGGCGGTCGTCGTCGCGGCGGCAGTGCTGGTGCCGTGGCAGCGGCCGCCGGTGCCCCGCGCCGACCAGCTCGCCGCCCTGCGTGAGCTGCCCGTCGACCAGGTCGAGCGGGGGCGGGCCCTGCGGGCGGCGTTGCGCCCGGGTCGCTACGGCGCGATGCTGGCCGGCCTGCTCGTGGCGCTGCTGCTCGGGTTCACCCCGGTCGGTGCCCGGCTGGTGGAGGTCGCCGGCCGGCCGTTCGGCGGCCACTGGGCCGCCCAGGCGTTGCTCGGCGGGCTGCTCGTGGTGTTCCTGGCCGACCTGCTGACCCTGCCGTTCGCCGCCTGGCGGCACCGGATCCTGACCGAGCACGGGCTGGCCACCCAGGGCTGGGCCGGCTGGGGGCTGGACCTGCTCCGGTCGTACGCGGTCGGCGCGGTCATCGCGACGGTGGCCCTGCTCGGCTTCTACACCGTCGTTCGGCTGGCCCCTCGCTGGTGGTGGGCGCTGGCCGCGACCGGTGCGGCCGCCCTGGTGGTGCTGCTGTCGTTCGTCCTGCCGGTGCTGGTCGAGCCGGTGTTCAACAAGTTCACCCCGATGCCGGACGGTCCGGTGCGCACGCAGCTGCTGGAGCTGGCCGAGCGCGACGGCGTCCCGGTGCGGGACGTGCTGGTCGCCGACGCGTCCCGGCGTACCCGCGCGGTCAACGCCTACGTGTCCGGGTTCGGCCCCACCCGGCGGATCGTCGTCTACGACAACCTGCTGCGCGAGGCGCCTCCGGCGGAGCTGGCCGCCGTGGTCGCCCACGAGCTGGGCCACGCCCGCGCGCGGGACGTGCTGACCGGCACCGGGTTGGGCGCGCTCGGCGCCGCCGCGGCCGTCGTCGGGCTGTACCTGCTCGGCAGCTGGCGGCCGGTGCTGCGGGCGGCCGGCGTCGCCGACATCGCCGAGCCGCGGGCGATCGCCCTGCTGCTGGCCGTGGTCACGCTGGTCGGCCTGGTGGCGACACCGGCGCAGGCGCTGGTGTCGCGCCGGATCGAGGCCCGCGCCGACGCGCACGCGCTGGCGCTGCACGGTGACCCGGCGGCGTACGCGGCGGTGCACCGCCGGCTGTCCGCGATCAATCTCGCCGATCCGGACCCGCCCCGCTGGGAGTACCTCTACTCCGCCACGCACCCGTCGACCGTGGAACGAATCGCGGCGGCCCGCAGGTACGCCGACCGGGCGGGCCGATGAACCGCACCCTGCTGGTCACCAACGACTTTCCGCCGCGGCCCGGCGGCATCCAGTCGTTCGTGCACAATCTGGCGCTGCGGCAGCCCGCACAGAGCATCGTGGTCTACGCGTCGAGCTACGACGGTGCCGAGCGGTTCGACGCCGACCAGCCGTTCGAGGTGGTCCGTAACCCGACCGGCATGCTGCTGCCCACGCCGGCGGTGGCCCGGCAGACCGCCGCCCTGGCGCGGGCCCGGGGCTGCGACACCGTCTGGTTCGGGGCGGCCGCGCCGCTCGGCCTGCTCGCCGACGGCCTGCGCCGGCGGGCCGGGATCAGCCGGGCGGTGGCCCTGACCCACGGGCACGAGGTGGGGTGGGCCGCGCTGCCCGGCGCGCGGTCGATGCTGCGTCGGATCGCCCGCGCCACCGACGTGGTGACCTACCTGGGGGAGTACACCCGGGTGCGGCTGGACCGCGCGGTCGGCGGGCTGACCGAGCTGCGTCGGCTCGCGCCGGGGGTGGACACCGATGCCTACCATTCGGGCGTTGACGGCGGCGAGGTGCGCCGCCGGCACCGGTTGTCGGACCGGCCGGTGGTGGTCTGCGTGTCCCGGCTGGTGCCCCGCAAGGGTCAGGACACGTTGATCCGGGCCTGGCCGCTGGTGCGGCGTCGGGTGCCGGGCGCCGCGTTGCTGATCGTCGGCGGCGGCCCGGACCGCAGCCGGCTGGAAGGACTCGTCCGGCGCGCCGGGGTGGCCGACGACGTCACCTTCACCGGAGCGGTGCCCTGGGCGGAACTGCCGGCGCACTACGCCGCCGGGGACGTGTACGCGATGCCCTGCCGCACCCGTCGCGGCGGGCTCGACGTGGAAGGCCTGGGCATCGTCTACCTGGAAGGATCGGCGACCGGGCTGCCAGTGGTGGCCGGGGATTCCGGCGGCGCGCCGGATGCGGTCCGCGACGGCGAGACCGGGTACGTCGTGAACGGTCGAGACCCGAGCCAGCTGGCTGACCGGCTGGCGGGCCTGCTGGCCGACCGGGAGTTGGCCCGGCGGATGGGGGCCGCCGGCCGGGCCTGGGTGGAGCGTGAGTGGCGCTGGGACACCCAGGCGCAGCGGATGGCGTCGCTGCTGGCCGGCTGAGCGGCCTGACCCCCGGCGGCGTCACGTTAGTCGTTCGGTGATCCCGTCGGCTGGTCCGGGCCGGCCGAAATGCCAGCCCTGGGCGGCGTCGCAGCCGATTGCCCGGAGCCGCTCGGCCTGCCCGGCGGTCTCCACTCCCTCGGCGGTGACCGTCAGCCGTAGCGTGTGGGCCAGCGTCACCAGGGTGAGCAGGATGCTCTCGTCGGTCCGGTCGGTGCCCGCCGGGGCACGGAGCCCTTCGACGAACTTCCCGGCCAGCTTCAGCTCCTGCACCGGCAGCGAGCGGAGGTAGGACAGGTTGGAGTAGCCCGTCCCGAAGTCGTCGATGGCGATCCGTACGCCCAGGTCGGCCAGTTCTCGCAGGGTGCGGACCGGTCCGTCGGCGGTGCTCATCAGGGCGCTCTCGGTGATCTCCAGCTGCAGCCGGTCGGCTGGTAGCCGGGTGTCGGCGAGCACCTCGGTCACGTACCGCACCAGACCGGGGTCGTTGACCTGTCGGACAGCCAGGTTGACACTGACGAACGGGGCGTTCGCGCTGCGGTCCAGCCAGCGCCGGGCCTCCCGGCAGGCTTCCGCCAGCACCCATGATCCGAGCCGGACGATCAGCCCGGAGTCCTCGGCGAGGGAGATGAACCGGTCCGGCCCGAGTACCCCCATCGTCGGGTGCCGCCAGCGGACCAGCGCCTCGACGCCGAGCAGCGCGCCGCCGGCGAGCGCGACCAGCGGCTGGTAGTCCAGGTAGAACTCGCCCCGGTCGAGAGCGGCGGGCATCGCCGCGGACAGCGCGTACCGGGCCAGCTGGTGGTCGTTGCGCACCGGATCGAACAGCGCCCACCGGCCCTTTCCCGCCGATTTCGCCCAGTGCAGGGTGACGTCGGCGGCCCGCATCACCTCGCTCGGGGTGGTGCCGGCGACCAGGCGCTCCACGATGCCGATGCTGGCGGTCACGGTCAGCTCGTGGCCGTCGACGACGACCGGTTCGCCGATCGCGGCGAGCGCGGCCTCGGCGACCTTGAGCACGTCGTCGGTGCAGGTGGTGTCGGCGACCAGGATGACGAACTCGTCGCCACCGATGCGGGCCACCAGGTGTTCGCCGACGCCCCGGCGCAGCCGCTCGGCGACGGAGACCAGCAGCAGGTCCCCGATGTGGTGGCCGAGGGTGTCGTTGACGATCTTGAAACCGTCGAGGTCGACGAAGCAGACGCCGAGTCGGCGTCCGTCCCCGCCGGTACGCCCGGTCGTGCTGAACACGTCGTCCAGCCGCTGGGTGAACAGGCTCCGGTTGGGCAGATCGGTGAGCGGGTCGTGGGTGGCCCGGTGCCGGTAGCGGGCCTCGCTCTCCCGCAGCGCGATCTCGGCCTGCTCCCGGGCGACCAACGCCGCGCGGCGGATGGTCTCCTGCTCGTCCAGGGTGCGGTCGCGCAGCGCCCGGGTGTAGCCGGTGGCGATACCGCCGAGCAGCCGTGCCATCCGGTCCGGCATGTCCGGGTCGTCGATGTCCAGGTCGCGCAGTAGTCGCAGGTCGAGTACCTCGATGGTGCGGCCGAGCCCTTCCGCCGAGGCGATGTGCGCGGCGACCAGGTCCGAACCGACCTGGTAGCCGACCCGGATGGTGAACGGCTCGGCGCGCAGCGCCGTGACGAGCCGTACGGTCAGGTCGCCGAGAAACGCCTCCAACTGCTCCTGGGTCAGCGGCAGGTAGCTGGTCCCGGTTACCGCCTTGGCCCAGGCCCGGGCGACGGCGGCGACGCCCGGTGGCCGTCCACCGGGCGGATCGGCGGCCGGCTCGGACTGCTCAGCCACCGAGTCGGCCTACCCCGCCCATGAAGACGGCACGCTCGGCGTCCTCGGCCGCCTCGGGCGACTCGGGGCGCCACTGCGGCACCCAGACCACGCCCGGCGGTAGCAGGTCGAACCCGTCGAAGAAGCTGGTCAGCGCGGCCCGGGACCGGATGTTGAGCGGGTTGTCGGTGCGCCGGTAGATCTGGTCCGCCTCGAGGCGTTCCTCGTCGCTGCGACCGTCGTCGCTGGCCTGGGACAGGACCAGATGGCTGCCGGGCGCGAGGGCGGCGCGCAGCTCGGCCAGGATCCCGGCGGGGTCGTCGGAGTCCGGCACGAAATGCAGGACCGCGACGATCAGCACCGCGACCGGTTGGTCGAAGTCGAGTAGCTTGCGCACCTGAGGATCGTGCAGGATCCGTTCCGGGTTGCGCAGGTCCTCATGCAGGATCGTGGTCCGGTCGTTGCCGGCGAGGATCTCCCGGCTGTGGGCGACGGCGACCGGATCGACGTCCACGTAGGCGACCTTCGATTCCGGTGCCAGCCGTTGGGCGATCTCGTGCACGTTGCCCACAGTGGGGATCCCGGAGCCGATGTCAAGGAACTGCCGGATTCCCGACTCGACGAGGAATTGCACGACGCGGCGCATGAAGGCCCGGTTCGCCTGGGCCATCAACGGGGCATCGGGAACGGCCGTGATCATCGCCTGGGCGGCGGTCCGATCGACGGCGAAGTTGTGTGAGCCGCCGAGGTAGTAGTCGTACATCCGGGCGACGCTCGGCCGCTCGACGTCGATGCTCTCCGGTGCCCAGTGCGGCCGATCCATCTTCGCCCCTTATGTCCCTGTCTGGCCGTTTGCTGGCTGGCTGGTGGCGCTAGCCATTGTGCCCGCTGCGTGCCCGGGCATCCAGAGCGTCCGAACCGCGAGGTTCCCGCCGCGCCGGTCAGAGTCGCCACGGTCGACGTGGGCCGGCCCACCCGTCGCCGGCACCACGTGACCAGGTCAGAACTTCGGAGCGTCCGGCGCCTCGAGCAGACCGAGCCGCAGCGCCGTCATCAGCGCCTGGGCCCGGTTCGCCGCGCCGAGCTTCTCGTACAACTTGGAGATGTGCGTCTTGGCCGTCGACTCGCTGACGAACAACTGCTTGGCGATCCCGGCCACGCTCATCCCGTCGGCGAGCAGGCGCAGCACCTGGCCTTCCCGGGGGGACAGTTGCGGTCCGGACGGCGCGAGCCGGCGTTTCATCGCCTCGGCCAGGTCAGCCGCGGTGAACGCGCTCGGCGAGGAGGCCGCGTGCCGGGCCGCCGCGACCACCTCGTCCGCCGGTGCGGTCTTCGGCACGAACGCGCTGGCCCCGGCCTCGAGCGCGCCGAACAGTTGGTCGTCGCCGGCGTACATGGTCAACACCACGATGCCCATCGTGGAGCTGGACTTGCGCAGCGCCCGGGTCGCTTCGAGGCCGCTGCCGTCCGGCAGCCGCAGGTCCATGATCACAACATCTGGTTGCAGGGCGCCCGCCTGGCGTACACCCTCGGCCGCCGTTGCGGCCTCACCGACGACCTCGAACTGGCGGTCGCGCTCGAAAGCGTGCCGCAGGCCCTTCCGGATGAGGTCGTGATCATCGACAAGCAGGACCTTGGTCCGGGTGGTCGGTGTGGGGCTGGTGGTCATGCTGTGGCTACTCCCCTTCTGGTGCTGTCACGCTATCGCGCACGCTATCGCGCCGGGGCGAGGTTCCGAGCACCACTGCCACGGTCGTTCCGCTCGGGTGTCGTGGCCTGATCTCCAACCGGCCCCGGATACGTTCCGCTCTCTCTGCCATGATCGCAAGACCGTACCGCCCGTCCGGACGCTGGTCGGCGATCCCCTGACCGTCATCCGACACTTCTATTTGCGCGTACGGCGGGTCAATGTCGCACGTGACCCACAGATTCGCGGCACCGGCATGCTTGCGCGCATTGGTAATCGCCTCCTGAGCGATGCGCAGCAGTTCCGCCTCGGTGGCCGCCGGCAGCCGGGCCCCGGACTCGTCCAGCGACAGGTGCACCCGCAACCGGCCGGACGATCCGACGGTACGGGCGTACTCGGCGATCGCGGCCGCCAGCCCGCCGTGCCGGTCCACCTCACTGCGCAGCTCGAACAGGCTCAGCCGCAGCTCGGTGATCACCCGGGTGACCTCGCCGCGCAGCGTCCGTAGGTCCTCGGCGGTCTCGTCACTGCCCTCCGGCAGGGTGGCCAGGGCGTTGTCGATGCCATAGCCGACCATCACCAGCTCCTGGGCCACCCCGTCGTGGATCTCCCGGGCCAGCCGTTGCCGTTCCTCGTTGGTGGCCAGCGACCGGACCTCGTCGAACAGCAGCGCGGCCTCCAGCCGAAGCGCCGCCGGGCGGGTCAGCGCGGTGATCCGGCCGACCACCGGCGGCGGGTAGGCGTTGGCGCTGTCCGTCTCCAGGATCACCAGACCGACCGTGCGCACCCCGGCGACCAGCGGCACCACCAGCGCCGACACGTCACCGCCGGGATGCGACCGGGCCTGCGAGCGGGCCGCGGTCTGCGGCAGTTGGCTGGCCCAGGCGTCGGCGATGGCCGAATCGGCGTCCAGAGTCGTCTCCCAGTCGACCCGATCCAGACCGGCCTGGGCGAGCACCACCAGCCGCCCTCCACCGCTGCCGGAGAGCACCGCGGTGCGACCGGTCGGCGCCACCGCCCGCAGCTCCTCGATCAGATGTTCGGAGATGCTGCCGGGGTCGAGCGTGGCACCGGGCAGCTGCCGCGCGACGCTGCGCAGCTGGGTGAGCAGCCGGGTGGCCTCCGCGTACGGGGCCGGCTTGCTCTCCCCACGGGCCTGCATCACCTGCTGCAGCGTGCCGGCGGCCACGATGCCGAGGCTGGCCAGGATCAGCCACTGCGTGCAGACCGCGACGTAGCCGAGCTGGGCCAGCTGCGGTCGGCCGTCGATCGTGGTGAACAACCCGCTGAGGGCCAGGGTGAGCGCGGTGACGCCGAGCAGCGCGGTCGCCTCGCGGGTCCGCCGTTGCAGCACCGCCACGGTCAACGGCACCGACAGGTACGGCAGCATCGCCGACGCGCCCAGCCCGGCACCGATGGAGCCGCGCAGGTTGGCGGCGGCGGCCACCTCGCTCGTGGCCAGGCCGACGATGACGACCTCGGCGAGGCGGCCGAGCATGGCGATGACCGGGTGACGGGGGACGAGCACCGCTGGGGCGCCGGCGACCGCCAGCAGCGCCACCCAGCGCAGTTCGCCGAGGTCCCGGGTGGTGACCAGGGTCAGCACCGCGACGAGCGCGAGCATGACCAAGCGCGCCACCGCGGCGAGTGGATGCGGACGGGGCGCGTCGGATGTCGGTGCGGACACGTGACGGATGGTAGTCAGCCCCCGTAGATTTCGGCGATCTCGGCCTCGTAGTTGGCGTGCACCACCGCCCGTTTCACCTTCAGCGACGGGGTCAACTCGCCGCTCGCCTCGGTGAAGTCGCGGGCCAGCACCCGGAACCGCCGGATTGACTCGGCGGCCGAGACGGCGCGGTTCGCCTCGTCCACGGCCTGCTGGAGTTCGGCCAGCAGCGTCGGATCGTCGCGCAGATCGGCGACGGTGCGACCGGCCGGGTGACCGTTGCGTTCCAGCCAGCCCGGCCAGGCGTCCTCGTCGACGGTGAGCAACGCGGCGATGAACGGCCGTCGGTCGCCGACCACGACGCACTGGCTGACCAGCGGGTGGGCGCGCAACTGGTCCTCCAGCACGGCGGGCGCGACGTTCTTGCCGCCGGCGGTGACGATCAGCTCCTTCTTGCGACCGGTGATGGTCAGGAATCCGTCGTCGTCGAGCTGGCCGAGGTCGCCACTGCGGAACCAGCCGTCGTCGGTGAGCACCTCATCGGTCTGCTGCCGGTTGTTCCAGTACCCCTGGAACACCAGGTCGCCGCTGATCAGCACCTCGCCGTCGTCGGCGATCCGGACGCTGACGCCGGGCAGCGGCCGGCCGACGGTGCCGATCCGGATCGCGTGCTGCAGGTTGACCGACACCGCCGGGGAGGTCTCGGTCAGCCCGTACCCCTCGTAGACGGTCACCCCGACGCCGCGGAAGAAATGCGCCAACCGGGCGCCCAGCGGGGCGCCGCCGGAGATCGCGGTGCGGCACCGGCCGCCGAGCGCGGCCCGCAGCTTCCGGTAGACCAGCCGGTCGAACACCGCGTGCCGGGCGCGCAGCCCGAGCCCCGGCCCGCCGGGGGTGTCCAGCGCCTCGCTGTAGGCGACGGCCACCTGGTCGGCCCGGTCGAAGATCGCACCCTTGCCGGCGTCGTAGGCGCGCTGCCGGGCCGCGTTGTAGACCTTCTCGAAGACCCGGGGTACGGACAACACGAAGGACGGGCGGACGCTGGCCAGGTCGTCGACCAGGTTCTTCGGGTCGGCCGCGTGGGTCATCGTGGCCCGGGCGTGCACCGCGCCGATCTGGATCAGCCGGGCGAAGGAGTGGGCCAGGGGCAGGAACAACAGGGTCGACGCGCCCTCGTGGAACAGGTTCGGCAGACCGGGGATCGCGTTGGCGATGTCGGCGTACATGTTCCGGTGGCTGAGCACGCAGCCCTTCGGCCGTCCGGTGGTTCCACTGGTGTAGATGATCGTGGCGATGTCGTTCGAGGTCAGCTGCTGGCGGCGGTGCTGCACCTGGGCGGCGTCGACGGTCCCGCCCCGGGCCAGGATCTCGTCGAGACCACCGGTTTCCAGCTGCCACACCTCGCGTAGCGCGGGCAGCCGGTCGCGGACCGAGGCCAAGGTGATCGCGTGCCCGTTGGTCTCCAGCACGCAGGCGACCGCTCCGGAGTCGGCCAGGATCCAGCTGACCTGCTCGGCGCTGGACGTCTCGTACACCGGCACGGTCACCGCGCCGATCGACCAGATCGCGTAGTCGAGCAGCGTCCACTCGTACCGCGTCCGGCTCATCAGACCGACCCGGTCGCCGGCGTTGATTCCCGCGCCGATCAGGCCGCAGGCGACCGCCACCACCTCGTCGCGGAACTCCCGGCAGGTCACCTCCTGCAGCCCGTCCGGTCCGGGCCGGGTGAACTGGACCGCGTCCGGTGCGGTCTCGGCGTTGTCCCAGACCGGATCGGTCAGGTTGGCGGCATCACCGACCGTGACGACCGGTGGTACGGAGAACTCGCGCACCTGCACTCCTTGTGCTCGCGGGCTGAGGCGGACCGGACCGGCGGTGCACGTCCGGCTACCCGCAACCTACCGGGCGACCGATGACCTGCGCGGTCAGCCCGCTGCCGGTGGCGGCCGGACGGTTGTCGGCCACTGGCTTGATCTTGGCCCGGCACCGGGTAGCCTGCCCCACATGGCGGAGTCCTCCACCAAGTCGATCGTCGTCGCCGCGCCCGCGTCCCGGGTGACGGCGGTGATCTGCGACTTCGTGCGCTACCCCGAGTGGACCGAGGCGCTGGACCGAGTCGAGGTGCGCCAGGAGTACGAGGATGGATACGCCCGTGAGGTCCGCTTCGTGCTGGACGCCGGAGTGCTCACAGACGAGTACACGTTGATCTACGAGTACTCCGAGGACCTGTCCCGGATCGAGTGGCGGCTGGCTGAGCCGTCCCGGATGCAGCGCCGGCAGGACGGTGCGTACGACATCGAGGACAACGGGGACGGAACCACCACGGTGACCTACACGCTGGAGGTGGAGCTCTCCGTCGGGATGCTCGGGATGTTCCGCCGCAAGGCCGAAAAAATGATCATGGATGCTGCCCTGACACAGCTCAAGCACCGAGTGGAACAGCTCGGTGCGACGGAGACAGGCTAGGGGGCGGGCCGACGGTGGGCACAGATCCTCGCTCCGCGCGGGCGGAGGCGGAACGGTTGGTGGCGACCGCGTTGGCGATGGCGCAGCTGGCGGCGCGCGGCCAGCGGCTCGGCGCCGGCGCCGCCGGCGGCCTCGGCCTGCTGCGTGACCTGCTGGGCGGCACCGGGCCGGTCGCCACCGGCGACCCGGCCTGCTGCGTCTGCCCAATCTGCCGGGCCATCACGGCACTGCGTGACCCCAGCCCGGAGCTGGCCGACCGGCTGGCCGCCGGTGCCGGGGACTTCGCCGCCGGAGTCGCCAGCCTGCTGCGTGCCCTGGCCCCGGAGCGTCCGGCAGACTCCGCCGGGCAATCGGAGCGTCCGGCTGACCCCGCCGCGCCGCCGGAGCCGGCGGCCGGTTCGCCGGCTGCGGATCCCGCCGGCCCGCCGCCGGACCGGCACGATCCGCCGACCGGCCGGATGACCTCGGACGACGAGGTCTGGCGCCAGGCCACCTGGACCATGGATGATTCGGACTCAGCGGGTGATCGGGACGTCTGGTCGGCCGCGACGAACGCCCCCGTCGACGTCGCCGGGACAGGCGCACCACCAGCCCAGGGCCGCTCCGGCGGTCCGGCGGTGACCGCCCCGGCGACACCCGGCGCGGATGCCGCCGGGGCGGAGCCGGACCGGTCGGGTGCCACCCGGCCGGACCACGGCCGGCCGGGACCTGATCCGGCCTGAGCCGGCACCGTCCGGCCGGACGACTGCCCCGGCGGTGGACAGCCGCCGGATCGGACCCGGTGCGGACACCGGCGCGCGAAGAGCACAGCAGAGGGGAGCGGCAGCGGTGACGCTGACCATCGGAGTCGACATCGGTGGCACCAAGGTCGCCGGCGGGGTCGTCGATCCGGACGGAAAGGTCCTGGCCCGGACCCGGCACGAGACGCCGGCCGACGACGTGGCCAAGACCCGGGACGTGATCATCGAGGTGGTGCTCGAGCTGGCGGCGAACCACCCGGTCGGCGCGGTCGGTATCGGGGCCGCCGGATGGATCGACGCATGTCGTTCAACTGTGCTGTTCGCCCCGAACCTCGCCTGGCGGGACGAACCGCTGCGGGAGTACGTGAGCGCGGCGGTCGACCTGCCGGTGATCGTCGAGAACGACGCCAACGTCGCGGCCTGGGCAGAGTTCCGACACGGCGCCGGCCGGGACGCCGCCGACTCGATGGTGATGTTCACCGTGGGCACCGGCATCGGCGGCGGCATCGTGTACGGCGGCGAACTCGTCCGTGGCGCGCACGGCATCGCCGCAGAACTCGGCCACATGCTGGCGGTCCCGGACGGACATCAGTGCGGCTGCGGCCGGCAGGGCTGTATCGAGCAGTACGCCAGCGGCAACGCCCTGGTCCGGTTCGCCCGTGCCGGTGCCCGGCAGGAACCGGACCGGGCGACCAAACTGCTCGCCCTGGCCGGTGGCGACGCCGAGGCGGTCACCGGGCCGATGGTCACCACCGCGGCCCGCTCCGGTGACCCGGTCTCCTGCGAGGCGTTCGCGCAGATCGGGCGTTGGCTCGGCATCGGCCTGGCCGACCTGGCGCAGATCCTCGATCCCGAGGTGATGGTGATCGGCGGCGGCGTCGTCGACGCGGGTGACCTGCTGCTCGGCCCCGCTCAACGGGCATACACCGATGCGCTGGCCCAGCGGGTCCGCATTCCGGTGGCCGAGGTGCGGCCGGCCGAACTGGGCAACGCCGCCGGTGTGGTCGGTGCGGCCGACCTCGCCCGGCGGATCTGAGCCGACCCGCCCACCGGATTTGGGCGCCGCCCGCCGGATTCCGGCCCCTTCACATCGTGCCGAGGAGGAGACTGTGACGGCTGACCAGACGACCGCGCCGCAGCGGCCCGGTGTGCGGCTGCGGGTGCTCACGTACAACATCCACGGCCAGCGTGACGACCGGGCCGCGCTGGCCGAGGTGGTCCGCCAGATCGCCCCGGATGTGGCGATCCTGCAGGAGGCACCGCGTCGGTGGCGGTGGCGGACCAGGTCGGCCGCGCTGGCGAACGCGTTCGACATGGTCGTCGGATCCGGTGGGCCACCGCCGTTGGGCAACCTGGTGCTGACCACGCTGCGGGTACGGGTGGGGAGCACCTGGTCGGTCCGGTTCCCGCTGACGCCCGGCCGGCACCTGCGTGGCGCGGTGTTCGCCCGCTGCGCGGTCGGCCCGGCCCGCTTCGTGGTGGTCGGATCGCATCTGTCCACTGATCCGACGGAGCGGCCGGCGCAGGCCCGGCTGCTCCGCCAGGCCTGCGCCGACGTCGACGGGCCGGTGATCCTCGGCCTGGACGTCAACGACCAGCCGGCGGACCCCGACGACCCGTCGCCGACCGACGCGGACGCCCAGGTGGCGGACCGCGTCGGCGAGGCGTGGCGGTTGGCCGCCGCCGGGTTCACCGACGCCGCTGCCGCCGTCGGGGCGGGCCGGGCCGGCACGTTCCCGGGCCGCGACCCGCGCCGCCGGATCGACGCGATCTTCGTCGATCCGCGCATCGAGGTGATCGGCTGCCAAGTGGTGGACACCCCGGCGGCGCGGCGGGCGAGTGACCATCTTCCGGTCGTTGCCGATCTGGTGCTCACCGAACCGGCACCGGGACTGGACAAGCGGGGCGGCTAGCCGGCACGATTTCGCAGCCGTACGAAGGAGATTGCCGGTGTCTACTTCCGCTGACTACGACAGCCCCACCACCGGTGACGACCGGTGGCGGGACGACCGCCCGATCTCCGAACAGGGTGAGAACGTCTGTGTCATCGGTGCCGGGGCGAGCGGGTTGTGCGCGGTCAAGAACCTGCGCGAACAGGGGTTCGGGGTCGACTGTTACGAACGGGAGACGGGCGTCGGGGGTGCCTGGAACTGGCGCCACGACCGCAGTCCGGTCTACGCCAGCACCCATCTGATCTCGTCGAAGCCGTTCAGCCAGTACCCCGACTTCCCGTTGCCGGACAGTTGGCCCGACTACCCGCACCACAGCCAGTTGCTGGCCTATCTGGAACGCTACGCCGACCATTTCGATCTGCGCCGGCACATCTGGTTCGGCACCGAGGTGGTACGGGTCGAACCGGCGCCGGGGGACCGCTGGGACGTGACGACCCGCAGCGCCGGCGGCAACGGTGCCCAACGCACCCAGCGCTACGCCGCCGTGGTCGTCGCCAACGGACACAACTGGGCACCCCGGCTGCCCGACTACGAAGGACTGTCCGATTTCACCGGCCAGGTGATCCACGCGTCGGCCTACCACGACGCGACCCAGCTGCGCGGCCGGCGGGTACTGGTGGTGGGCGGCGGCAACACCGGATGCGACATCGCGGTCGAGGCCGGGCAACAGGCGGCCCGCTGCTGGCACTCCACCCGCCGGGGCTACTGGTACACCCCGAAGTACCTGTTCGGCCGGCCGAGTGACCAGGTCAACGCGGGGCTGCTCGCCCGGCGTCTGCCGCGCTGGCTGCGACAGGGAGTTCTCCACCGGCTGCTCCGGTTGGTCGTCGGTGACCAGACCCGGTTCGGGCTACCGGCTCCGGAGCACCGGGTGTTCGACGCCCATCCGGTGGTCAACAGCCAACTCGTCCTGCACATCGGGCACGGCACGGTCCGCCCGGTGCCCGACGTGGCCAGGTTACGCCGGCACACCGTGCAGCTCGCCGACGGCACCGAGGTGGATCCCGACCTCGTCGTGCTCGCCACCGGTTACCAGCCCCAGTTCGACTTTCTCGACCCTCGGGTGCTCGGCGTCGACGCGGACGGCCGGCCCCGCCTGCACCTGCACACCTTCGCCCCGGGACACCCGACGCTGTCGGTGGTCGGGCTGGTGCAGGCGGAGTTCGGGGTCTTCCCGCTGGTCCACTGGCAGAGCGTGATGGTCGCCCGGTGGCTGCGTGCCCGGTCGGCGGACCCGGCGGCCACCGCGGCCCTCGCCGCCCGGATCGAGGCCGGCGCGGGACGGCCCTGGCACGACGCCAAGGTGACCGACCCGGCCCGGCGCTGGTTCGAGGTCAGCCACGTCACCTACCTGCGCGCGCTGCAGGAGACCCTGGACAGTCTGGAGGTGGCGGCCCGATGAGCCGTACCCTTGCGGCCCCCCGCATCGTCCGTACCCGGGAATGGGCCAGACCAGTCCCAGCGGTGCGCCGCGAGGTGCTGCACGCCGACGTGTCGCGCGACGAGGGCCGACCGCCGCTGCTGTTCGTGCCCGGGTTCGGGCACGGCGCGTGGGTGTTCGCCGAGCACTGGCTGGAGCGGGCCGCCGAGCGCGGGTTCCCGGCGTACGCGGTCAGTCTGCGCGGGCACGGGGACAGCGGGGCGGCGCCGCGGGCCGACCTGCGGGCGTACGTGCACGACGTGGTGCAGGCCGCGGCCGGCCTGCCCCGGCAGGCGGTGCTGATCGGGCACGGCGCCGGGGCGTTGGTGGTCGGTCACGCGTTGGCCCGCTATCCGGCGCGGGCCGCGGTGCTGGCCGCCCCCGTGCTCGGTGGCTGGCCGCTGCTCGGCGCGGCGCTGCGGCGCAATCCGTTCGGCACCCTGCCGGCCGTCTTCGGCGGGGCGTTGCGGCTGCGCGCCGGTCAGCTGTTCAGCCGGGAGCTTCCGGAGGCCGTCGCACTGTCCTACGTGGATCGTTTGGGGCGCGCGTCGGCCCGGGCCCAGTGGCAGCTGCTGGTCCGCCAGCGGGTCGAGCCGCCGGTCGGCGATCCACCGGTGCTGGTCCTCGGCAGCCCCGACGACCGGGTGGTGCCGGCTGCGGTGTTGGACCGCGCGGCCCGGCGGTACGGGGGCGCTCCGTTGCTGTTCCCAGGGATGGGCCACGATCTGATGCTCGACGCCCGCTGGACGGAGCCGGTCGACGCGATCCTCGACTGGCTGGACAAGGGTGCCGGCTGACCGCTGGCGATCGGCCGGTGGGATCAGGCGGTGAGCCGGGCGGCCAGGGAACCGGTGCGGTCCAGCGCGGTGAGGTAGCCGTGCACCCAGGCTCGGATGTCGTGGGTGCGCAGATGCTCGCGCATGGAGCGCATCCGGTCCGCCACGTCGGTCGGTGACGCCTCCAGCGCGTGCATCAGCGTCAATTTGAGTCCGTCGAGATCGTGCGGGTTGACCAGGTACGCCTGCTGGAACTCGGCGGCGGCACCGGCGAACTCGCTGAGCAGCAGCGCACCGTCGTCGTCGACCCGGGCGGCGACGTACTCCTTGGCGACCAGGTTCATCCCGTCCCGCAGCGGGGTGACCGCCATGATGTCGGCGACCCGGTACAGCGCCGCCAGGTCGGCCCGGCTGAACGACTGGTTGAGGTAGTGGATCGCCGGTTCGCCGACCCGGCCGAACTCGCCGTTGATCCGTCCGACCTCGCGTTCCACCCGGTCGCGCAGGATGCGGTACTGCTCGACCCGTTCCCGACTGGGCACCGCGACCTGAACCATCACCGTGTCGCGGACCTTGATGTGCCCGTCGGCGATCAGTTCGCTGTACGCCTTGAGTCGTTGCTCGATGCCCTTGGTGTAGTCCATCCGGTCCACACTGAGGATGACGTGCTGCGGGTCCCCGAGGTCGGACCGCAGCTGACGGGCCCGTTCCAGCACATCCGGCCGGCCGGCGAGGGACTCCATCTCGGACATGTTGATCGACACCGGGAAGGCGCCGATGCGCACCACCCGGTCGTCGATGGCGATTCGCCGGTCGGTGGCCGGCACCTTGAGCACTTTCGTCGCCAGCTGGGCGAAGTTGTGCGCGGCCTGGGCGCGTTGGAACCCCACCAGGTCGGCGCCGAGCATGCCGAGCATCAGCTCGGCCCGGCGCGGCAGCTGCATGAACAGCTCCGGCGGCGGGAACGGAACGTGCAGGAAGAACCCGATCAGCAGGTCGGGCCGCAGCGCCCGGAGCATCCCGGGCACCAACTGCAGGTGGTAGTCCTGCACCCAGACCAGCGCGCCCGGCTCGGCGGCGGCGGCCGCCGCCTCGGCGAAGCGCTGGTTCACCCGCTGGTACGCCTCCCACCACCTGCGGTGGTACGCGGGCTGCTCCACCGAGTCGTGGTACAGCGGCCAGAGCGTGGCGTTGGCGAATCCCTCGTAGTGGTCTCTGATGTCCTCCTGGGACAGAGCGACGGTGTGCATCCGTACGCCGTCGATGTCGGGCAGGCTCGGTGCCGGGCCGGTGCCACCGGCCCAGCCGACCCAGGTGGCCGGGGTGTGCTGCAGGATCGGGTGCAGGGCGCTGACCAGACCACCGGGGCTGCGACGCCATTCGCACGCGCCGTCGCGCGCGACGCTGTCATCCACCGGCAGCCGGTTCGCCACCACGACGAGAGAACTCTGACGCATGAGGGGACCTCGTTTCGCTGCGGCGGTTGCCGCGCATGGCGAGTGATCACGAACTCGTGGGGGATCGGCTACGAGAATTATTCCTACTGAGACCAAGTTACGCGAGTGTTACAGAGTGACCACAGCCGTCAATGAATCCGGATTTTCGCCATCCGTTGGTCAGTTTCAGACGACCGCGCCGTCGTCCAGATCGTCATCCTCGTCGTGATCCGGCCGCAGCCGCCAGATCAACGTGACAAACCCACCGACCACGCCAGCGAAACCGAGCAGGATGGCCAGTCCACGATCCACCGGAAGCACCGTCGGGAAGACGAAGAGGATGAAGCCGGCGATGATCGCCAGTACTCCGAGGACCGCAGCCGACGACAACCGGGGCAACGGGGGCGGCAGGGGAGGCGTGTAACCCTCCTCCGGCTCGTCCGGCAGCCGGGCTCCGAAGGTGTCCAGTCCGTCCAGCAGGGACGGTTCGTCGTCCCGCCGTCCGACGGAGATGTTGGTGTAGCCGACCGCCCACGGCAACGGGTCCGGCGTGCCGGTGGCCGTGCTTTCCGGCTCGGCGCGGCCGTGAGCGTCGTCGCTGTCCCGGCTGGCGCTGTCCCGGCTGGCGCTGTCCCGGCTGGCGCTGTCCCGGTTTGCGCCGGCCCGATCGGCCGGGCCTCGCTCGGTGGCGTCCCGCTCGGTGGCGTCCCGCTCGGTGGCGTCCCGGCCGGCCGGCTCACGGCCGTCGCCCTCGCCTCCGGTCCCGTCCCGGCGCGGACCGGAGGCAAGCGGATCCCGCCTGGTCGACCGGCCCTCGACCGGCAGGTTCTCGACCGGCGGCAGGTTCTCGGCGGCCGGCCAGGGCGCGGCGGTGGGGTCCGCCGGAGCCGGCGCGTGATAGTTGGCGATGATGCCGGCCCAGACGGCGTCGACATCTGCGTCCCGACCGGCCGGCTGCCCCGCGCCGGCCGGAGCAGTCGGGTCCGACGCCGGCGACGCGATCTGCCCGGACCCGGTGGCCGGGGTACCGGGGCGGCTGCCCGGTGCGACCGGACCGTCCTCGGCCAGCTGCACCAGGTAGCCCCGGGCGGTGTCCAGGTGCGCCCGATCGACGAAGAGCCGGTCCACCGGCCGGGCCGGCACGGTGGTCGTGCGGGTGACCGGATTGACGTCCGACGACGGCTGCAGGTATGCCGCGATCCCACCGGCGGCGAGCACGTCGAGCAGGTGTTCGCCGACCCGTGGGTCGACGTCGCCGGCCACGGCGTACTCGGATGCGTCGAGGCCGTTGTCCCGCCGCCCCCGACGCGCGCCACCCGCAGACACCGAATCAACTCCTCACCGGCCGCCGTCGCGTCCTGTCCGCCGGCGGGCCCCCGGCCGGGGGCGTGCCGTGCCCTTGAATCGTGACACGCCGGTAGGTGGTTGTGGGAGTGCGTTGTGCGGTGCCGTGCCCGTCGATCCCACCGCCGGTGGTCACGACGCCAGCGTCGGAGACCAGCGGTAGCCGCCTGTACCCTGGTCGCCGAGGTGCAGCAACCCGGGTGCCTTGTTGCGTAGCGCGAAGCTTCGCACCTCGGCCAGCGCCGCCGCGTCGGCGTCGCGGTCGCCGCCACGCCGCCACGCCGCGACGGCCAGCGCCAACGCGATCATCCGATCGGTGGTCGCGTCGATGTCGGCGAAACCGGCCGCCGCAGCGGCATACAGCTCACCTGCTTGGCGGTCTTCTCCATCGGCCGCCGCCACCGCCCCGGTCACCGTCCGCAGCGCGGCCTCGGCCCACGGGGTCCGATGTTGCACCCGGTCGAGCATCGCCCGTACCTGCACCGCTGGGCCACGCCCGGCGATCGCGGCGGCGAACGCGGCAGCCGCGATCCACTCGCCGCTGGCCAGCGCGGGCACCTTCGACCAGGACCGGTCCAGCTCGTCGAGCAGCGCCGCGGCCTCCGCACCCCGCCCCTGCAGCGCGCGGCACAACGCGCCCAACCCGAGGCTGTTCCAGTACGGCCGGCGGAAGCCGCTGTCCCGGGCCGCGCGCACCGCGTCGGCGACGTCGTCGACCCCGCTCTGGTCGGCCATCGGCACCGGATCGCCGCGCAGCACCCGCAGACACGCCCGTAGGCCCCGTACCTGGATGTCCCACCGCCCACTGGGCGTTGCGACGAAGGCGTCGGCCGCGGCGAGGAAGGCGGCGAAGTCCCCGGCGAAGTAGGCACGCATGGCTTCGCCGGAGTATCCGGTGCTCAGCCCGGAGCCGGACGCGGCACCGGACATCAGCTCCTGGGCGCCGGACCAGTCGCCCTCCTCGCACAACGCGTACGACAGGTTCTGCAGCGCCCGGGGCAGCGCGAGCAACTGGTGTTCGCGACACATCGCGGTGGCCGCCCGCAGCTCGTCCAGCCCGGACCGGTCACCGGCCTGGTACCGGGCCATGGCGACGGTGATCCGGGCGTTGGCCAGCGCCTCGGCCAGCCCCAGCCGGTCGGCGATCTCGGCCGCCGCCCCGGCCGCCGCGACCGCCGGATCCCGTTCCAGGTTGAGCATGTGCAGCCGCCCCAGTTCGGCGTACGCGTCGGCCTTCTGGTCGGTGTCCGGCAGCGCGTCGAACAGTTCCACCGCCCGGTCCAGGCAGCGCAGCGCCTCGTCCCGGTCGGTCCGCAGCCAGGCGGCCCGCCCGAGCAGGGTCCAGGCCCGGGCCGCGCACCCCTGGTCGTTGACCTCGGCCAGCTGGTCGGCGAGCGCCCTCAGCCGGTCGGTGCCGCCGTCGGCGAGGAAGCCCGGGCCGTCGCGCAGGAACGCGAGCTCGGCACCGAGCAGTTCGAGCTGCAACCGCTCACCCAGCCCGTCGGTGCCGGCGACGGTCACCAGGCGCAGCGCGCGTTCCACGTGCCCGCTCGCCACGTCCAGCGCGTGCAGGGCGTACGCCCGGCGGGCCGCACGGTGCAGGGCGTCGCGGGCAGCATCGGCGTACCCGTGGGTCTCCAGACCCAGCGTGTGCGCGATCTCGTGCGCCGCCCACCGGTGGTGGGCCAGCACCTCGGCCAGGTCGGTGTCCCGGTCGCCGGCGAGGGTGTCCAGCCAGTCGGCGGTCCGGGCGTGCCGGGCGACCCGTTCGTTACGGGGCAACCGCTGGTAGCAGACGTCGCGGACCAGCACGTGGCGGAACCGGAATTCGGGTTGCTGCGCCATCGCCGAATCCGGCTGTTCGTGGACGAAGTCGCGCTGCTCCAACCGGCGCAGCGCCCGGTCGACCAGCTCCACCGGCTGGCCGAGGGCAGCGGCGACCGCGCCGGGCCAGAACTGCACGCCGACCACGGCTGCGGCGAGCAGCACTGCCCGGTCGGTGGCGTCCAGCAGATCCATCCGGTTGGCGATCACCCCGTGCACACTGTCCGGGATCGGCAGTTGGCCGCTGCGGGTCAACGCCCAACCACGGCCGCTGCGCCGCAACGCCCCCTGCTCCATCAGCATCCGCACGTACTCGTGGGCATAGAGCGGGTTGCCGTCGGCCACCTCGATCAACGGGCCGAGCAGGTCGGCCGAGAACGGCGCCGCGCCGAACATGTGCGCGTACAGCGCGGCCACCCCGGTGTCGCGCAGCGGCGGCAGGGTGACGGTCAGCGCGCCCGGGGTGGTGCCCGCCCAGGCCGGCTCACGGCTGATCAGCTCGGGTCGGGCGGTGCACAGCAGCAGCAGTGGCACCTGGCGGGCGGAGGCGCCGAGCAGCTCGACGAAGCGCAGCATCGCCTCGTCGGCCCAGTGCAGGTCCTCGAAGACCAGCACGGTCGGCTGCCGGGCGGCCAGGGCGAGCAGGAACCGCCGCCACGCCGACTCGGTCTCCTCGGCCGGCAGGTTGCGGTGCGGCAGCCCGACCAGTGGGCGCAACGCGTCGACCAGCCGGTCCGCCTCCGGCCCGACCAGGGCCTGGACCCCGGCGGCCAACTTCTGCTCGGCGACGGTGGCCAGGTCGGTGTCGAGGATGCCGGCCTCGGCCTTGACGATGTCGGCGAGCGCGGCGAACGTGACGTTCTCCCCGAACGGCGGGCAACGTCCGATCCGCCAGGTGACCGGCTGGTCGACCAGCCGTTCGGTGTGCCGCAGCAGCTCTCGGACCAGCCGGCTCTTGCCGATGCCGGCCTGGCCGAGCACGGTGAGCACCTGGGGGCGCTGGTCGCGGATCGACCGGTACAGCGCGTTGACCAGCAGCCCCAGCTCGTGTTCGCGGTCGATCAGCGGGGTCGCGTCGGTCTGCCGGTCGGCCGGCACCGGACGCAACGGGGCCAGTGCCAGCCACACCTCGGTCGGCGACGACCGGCCGCGCAGCGTCACCGCCGGCTGCGGGTCGTAGCGGATCGCCTCCTTGGTCAGCCCGTGCGTGACGCCGCACACCAGCAACCCGTCGGCCGGTGCCACCGCCTGCATCCGGGACGCGGTGTTGACCACGTCGCCGGCCAGGAACGCCTGGCCGCCGTCGCGGGCCGCGCCGGTGTCGACCAGCGCCTCGCCGGTGGCCACGCCGATGCGGAACCGGAGTCCCTCGCCGGCTGTCGCGGTGAACTCGGTCAGGGCGCGGCGCAGGTCGAGCCCGGCCCGGACGCAGCGCAGGGCGTCGTTCTCGGTGGCCACCGGCGCACCGAACAACGCCATCACCGCGTCGCCGATGTACTTCTCCACCACCCCGCCGTACTGGCCGACGACCCGGCGCGCGATGGAGAAGAAGTTCGTCTGCATCCGCCGGACCTGCTCGGGATCGACCCGTTCCACGTACGGCGTGAAGTTGATCAGGTCGATGAACAGGACGCTGACCCGACGTCGGTCCTCCTGACTCGGCTCGGTCGGCCGTCGGCCACCCTGCGGCTGGCCGCAGGAGGTGCAGAAGCTCGCGTCGGCCGCCAGCGGGCGGTCGCAGTGCGCGCAGACAGGGATGAGCGCCGTACCGCAGCCGCCGCAGTAGCGGTCGTCGTCGGCCGCGGTCCGGCCACACTTTTCGCACGGGGCAGCGATGCCAGCCTCCTCGCGGGAACGTCGAGTCGGGAGCCTACTGTCGCATCTGGCCACCTGCCCTGGCCAGCGGCTATGCCCGGCCGGGCGTGGCGGTGCCGGACCCGACCTGCCGGGGTGGCCGGACTCGCAGGTCACGGCGGGTGCGTCAGCCCGAGTATTGCCGGTGCGGTCAACTGTCCATAACCGGGCTGTTGGCTAATGGACAGTCCATCTACCGGTGGTACCGGGATACATTCATCTGGCCAGATCAGACCGAGCAGGGGAGTCCTGACATGGTGTACGCCAAGTTGGAGAAGGACTGGACGGACTCGTCCGGGGTCAGCCACGGCGCGGGGGAGATGATCGATCTCGACGCCGGCACGCTGGCGAAGTTGCAGGAGGAGGGGGTCGTGGCCGAGGAGTGGATCGGCCCGACAGGGGAGAAGGTCGGCACCAACTGGATCGGCCCGACCAGCACCCAGCCCTGACTGCGGCAGACGTCAGGCCCGGCGGTACGCGCGCCACGCGCGTACCGCCGGTATCGACCTCATCGGTCGGCCATTCCGGCCCGGCGGCGCAGCGCGGCCACGTCGGTCACCACGATCCGCCGACCTTCGGTACGCAGCCAACCCCGGTTGCTGAACGATCCGATCGCCTGGTTGACGCTCTGCCGGGAGCCACCGGCCATCTCCGCCAGCTGGCTCTGGTTCAGCTCGATGGTGATCATCGGGGCCTGGCTCTCCCCGGCCAGCCGGACCAGCGTCTTGGCCACCCGACCGGGCAGATCGAGGAAGACGTGATCGGCGTTCTGCTCGGTGAGCCGGCGGATCAGCGCACCGAGTGAGCGCATCACCGCGTCGAGAATGCGCGGGTTGGAGTGCACCAGATCCATGAACGCGCCCCGGGACAGCGCCAGCGCGGTGCAGTCCTCGATGGCCTCCGCGGACGCCGACCGGGTCGACGCGTCCAGCAGCGACACCTCGCCCAGCACGTCGGGCGGGCGGACGACGGACAACACCGCCCGTTCGCCGGTCGGCGCGGTGCGGAAGACCGCGACGGCGCCCCTTTTGAGCACGATGAGCGACTCGCCCGGGTCGTTCTCGACGAAGAGCAACTGACCCCTGCGGTAGGTGCGGGGCACGGCGGCAGCGATGACCCGTTGCCGGACCTCGGGTTCGAGCCCGGCGAACATGTCCACGCCGGTGAGCGCGTCACCCGGCTCCGGCAGGCGCATCTCCACGGTCCAACCCCTCCCCACCAAGGGCACCATCCCACCGGGGGCACCATCGTGCCCGTCCGGGGTGCATCACCCGACCCAGGCGAACATGAAATAGATACCGTTCGGAGAACGGTGTCAACATCAGATCATGGCTGCCGTGTCGCGTGGTGTACACCCCCACAATCATTTCTGTGACAGTCCTGTGCCCGACAAACCGGCAGGCTAGCGGCCAGATCCACCGGCGGGTGGGGGCCGACACGGGGCCCGGCGGATCCGGCCGTGGGGATGCGGTACCGGTCGGAGCGAGCCGGTCGACGGCGACGCTCCGGCCGGTACCCCGATGGGGGTCTATCTCCGGTATCGGCGAGGATGGCGGTAATGATCTACCGCTACTTCTACGACTGCGAGTTCATCGAGGACGGGCGCCTCGTCGACCTGGTTTCGATCGGTGTCGTCGACGAGCACGGCCGGGAGTTCTACGCGGTCTCCACGGAGTTCGACGGTGCCCGGGCGGTGCCGTGGGTGCGTCGCCACGTGCTCGACAAGCTGCCGTCACCGGCCGATCCGGCCTGGCGGCCCCGGGCGCGGATCCGCGACGAGCTGTACGCGTTCCTGGTCGCGCCGCTGCGCGACGGTTCGGCCACCGAGTTGGAGCTGTGGGCCTGGTACGCCGCGTACGACCATGTGGCGCTGGCCCAGTTGTGGGGGGCCATGCCGGCCCTGCCCCGGGAGATTCCCCGGTTCACCAAGGACCTGCGGCAGCGGTGGGACGACGCCGGTCGGCCGGATCTGCCGGCGTCGGCCGCCGACCGGCACGACGCGCTCGTCGACGCACGTCACAACCTTGCCCGCTGGCAGGTGATCAGCCGGGCCTACCGGCGGTGACCGGGCCAGCGACGGTCCGGTGATCCTCGGGGTCTGCTCGCCCGGTCGCCGGTCGGGCCGATAAAGTGCGCACTGACGGCCCGCCCCGGGCCGGCAACGATGCCGACGGTCTGACCGGACTTCGTTCCTGGGGCTCGAGTGGGTCTACCGCACAGTTTCCTGGAGGATGAGCGGATCATGCGTATCGGCGTGCTCACCGGCGGCGGCGACTGCCCCGGCCTGAACGCAGTGATCAGGGCGGTGGTGCGCAAGGGCGTCGCCAGCTACGGTCACGAGTTCATCGGATTCCGCGACGGCTGGCGCGGACCGCTGGAGGGGCTGAGCCGGCCTCTCGGTATCGACGAGGTACGGGGCATCCTGCCCCGCGGCGGCACCATCCTCGGTTCGTCCCGGACCAACCCGTTCAAGATCGACGGCGGGGTCGAGCGGATCAAGGAGAACCTGGCGTCCCAGGGCGTGGACGCCCTGGTCGCGATCGGCGGCGAGGACACTCTCGGCGTCGCCACCAAGCTGCACGAACTCGGCGTGCAGGTGGTCGGCGTGCCGAAGACGATCGACAACGACCTCGGCGCCACCGACTACACCTTCGGCTTCGACACCGCGGTCAACATCGCGATGGAGGCCATCGACCGGCTGCACACCACCGCCGAGAGCCACCACCGCACCCTGGTGGTCGAGGTGATGGGCCGGCACGCCGGCTGGATCGCGCTGCACGCCGGCCTCGCCGGTGGGGCGAACGTGATCCTGCTGCCGGAGCGCGAGTTCGACGTCGAGCAGGTCGCCACCTACGTCGAGAAGCGGTTCCAGAAGCAGTACGCCCCGATCGTGGTGGTCGCCGAGGGGGCCCACCCGATGGAGGGCCAGATGGTCCTGCAGAACAAGGAGCTCGACTCCTTCGGCCACGTCCGGCTCGGCGGCATCGGCCAGTGGCTCGCCGAGCAGCTGGAGGCCAAGACGGGCAAGGAGGCCCGGACCGTCGTGCTGGGTCACATCCAGCGCGGCGGCACCCCCACCGCCTTCGACCGGGTGCTCGCCACCCGGCTCGGCCTGCACGCGATCGACGCCGCCAACGACGGCGACTGGGGCAAGATGGTCGGTATCCGGGGCACCGACATCGTCCGGGTGCCGCTGGCCGAGGCGACCCGGGAGCTCAAGACCGTCCCGCTGGAGCGCTACACCGAGGCCGAGGTCTTCTTCGGCAGCTGACGACCGGTTCCGGGCCGGGATGAGCGGCTCCCGCCAGGGCGCCGCTCCGCCCGGTCCGTCACGGTCCGGTCCGGCGCGGTCCGGGTCCGGTCGGGCACCGGTCCCGGTTCGGTTCGGTGTGGTTTGGTTCGAGAGAGGATGACGTACGGATGCCTCCCGGCGCGCACAAGGTGGCCGTGATCGGCGCCGGCAAGATCGGCGAGCTGGTCCTCTCCGGCCTGTTGCGGGCCGGCTGGCCGGCCGATCAACTGCTGGCGACGACCCGGCGGCGGGAGCGGGCCGAGGACATCGCGGTGCGCTACGGCGTGTCGGTGGTGGACAACCACACCGCGGTGGCCGAGGCGGAGGTGCTGGCCGTGGCGGTCAAGCCGCAGGACGCCGCCACCCTGCTGGACCAGATCGGCCCCAAGGTGCCGGCGGACAAGCTGGTCGTCTCGCTCTGCGCGGGACTGCCGACGGAGTTCTTCGCCCGCCGCCTACCGGACGGCACACCGGTGGTACGGGTGATGACCAACACCCCGGCGCTGGTGGATCAGGCGATGACCGCCATCTCCGCCGGCCGGCACGCCACCGCCGAGCATCTGGCCCTCGCCGAGGAGATGTTCCAGCCGCTCGGTGTCACGATCCGGGTGCCGGAGACCCAGCAGGACGCGGTCACCGCGTTGTCCGGCTCCGGCCCGGCCTACTTCTACCTGCTGGTCGAGGCGATGATCGACGCCGGAATCCTGCTCGGGCTGCCCCGCCAGGTGGCGCACGACCTGATCGTGCAGACGGCGATCGGTTCGGCGGTGATGCTGCGGGACTCCGGCGAGCATCCAGTCAAGCTGCGTGAGGCCGTCACCTCGCCGGCCGGCACCACCATCTCGGCCATCCGCGAGCTGGAGAACCACGGGGTCCGGGCGGCGCTGCTCGCTGCCCTGGAAGCGGCCCGCGACCGCGCCCGGGAGCTGGCCGCGCAGCACGGCTGAGGTATTCATTCACGCTCACCCTCTTCCGCCGAACGTGTCGGTGTGGCTACCGTTTGCGACATAGGTGGTCGTAGGTGGCTCGACGGGAACGAGGTCCGCCGGCACTGGGCGACCGCCGTACCGGCGTCGTATCGTGACTTCCCCTGCGGCGACGTCGACAGCCGGCCCTGGCTGCCCCCCTGCGGCCGGCTGACGGGCGCGTTCCGCCGACGCGCCCAGTGCCGCCGCCGGCGCACGGCGACCGGCGGCGGCCCGGGGCAGCCGTCCGGGTCAGCGGCCGCGCCGGGTGGTCGGCCGCAGTCCAGCGGCCTCGCGTGACGGTCGGCCGCAGTCCTCCGGCGACCGGTCGACCCACGACGGGTGGTGATGGACCATACTGGCGAACGTGTTCACCCTCGCCCAGGCCCGCCACCTGATGGCAACCCTCCGTCCACGGATCGACGAGTTGGTCCTACTCCGCGCGGACCTGGCTGAGTTGCGGGCGGATCTGGCGGCCGGATCGGACAGCCCGCACGGCGGTCTGGCCGAGGTGAAAGGGCTGGAAGCGCGGATCTACGGGATTCTCGACGAGCTGAACGAGCAGGAGATCCAGGTCAAGGGCGTCGCCCCGGTGCTGCTCGATTTCCCGGGCGAGCTGGACGACCGTCCGGTCCTGTGGTGCTGGCTGGAAGGCGACGGCGAGATCCGCTGGTACCACCGCCTGGAGTGTGGGTTCTCCGGCCGACGCCGGATCTGAGCCCGGCTTCGTCCGCGCGGTTCCCCGGTGCTGCCGGACGACGCCTGGCCGGGGTCGCGCAGCCATCGAGATATCGACATCTTGACGAACTGGTCGATGTGTGAGTAGCGTCTCAGGCACTTTATGGAAAGTTTCCTAACTAAATGGGGAGACGCCTGATGAGAAGATCACTGCGCCGCGCCGTCTGGGCCGGGGCGCTGGCCGTGGTGACGGCCGCGGCGGCGGTGCCGGTCACCGCGGCGTTCGGCGCCGGCACCATCTCCGCCAGCTTCGTCGCCAGCTCCGACTGGGGTACCGGGCACGAGGTCCGGGTGACGGTCGCCAACGGCTCCGACGCCACCGTCGGCACCTGGCGGATCGAGTTCGACCTGCCGGCCGGCACCACCATCAGCAGCTTCTGGGACGCCGACGTGACGCGCAGCGGCAACCGGTACACCGCGGTGAAGAAGAGCTGGGCCGGTGGCCTCGCGCCGGGAGCCGCGTTCAGCTGGGGCTACATCGGCACCGGCGCATTCCGGGCACCGCAGAACTGCACCATCAACGGGGTCTCCTGTGCCGGTGGCCCGGCACCGACCACCGCGCCACCCCCGACGACGGCGCCGCCCACCACGCCACCGCCGACGACTCCGCCACCGCCGCCCGGTGGGCAGAAGGTGGTCGGCTACTTCACCCAGTGGGGGGTCTACGCCCGCAACTACCACGTGCGCAACATCCACACGAGCGGGTCGGCGTCGAAGATGACCCACATCATGTACGCCTTCGGCAACACCGCCGGTGGGCGCTGCGCCATCGGGGACAGCTACGCCGATTACGAGAAGGCGTACACCGCCGCGGACAGCGTCGACGGGGTCGCCGACACCTGGGACCAGCCGTTGCGGGGCAACTTCAACCAGCTGCGCAAGCTCAAGGCGATGTACCCGCACCTGAAGGTGATCTGGTCGTTCGGCGGCTGGACCTGGTCCGGCGGCTTCACCCAGGCCGCGCAGAACCCGGCCGCGTTCGCCGAGTCCTGCTACAACCTGGTCGAGGACCCACGCTGGGCGGATGTGTTCGACGGTATCGACATCGACTGGGAGTACCCCAACGCCTGTGGCCTGACCTGCGACTCCAGCGGTCCTGCGGCGTTCCGGAACCTGATCTCGGCACTGCGTGACCGGTTCGGGTCGAGCGCGCTGGTGACCGCGGCGATCACCGCGGACGGCAGCAACGGCGGCAAGATCGACGCGGCCGACTACGCCGGAGCGGTCGGCGACCTGAACTGGATCATGCCGATGACGTACGACTACTTCGGTGCCTTCAACGCGCAGGGACCGACCGCCCCACACTCGCCACTGACCTCGTACCCGGGAATCCCGCAGCAGGGCTTCTGGTCGGACGCGGCGATCCAGAAGCTGAAGAGCAAGGGCATCCCGGCGAACAAGCTGCTGCTCGGCATCGGCTTCTACGGTCGGGGCTGGACCGGCGTCAGCCAGAGCGCTCCAGGTGGCACCGCCACCGGTCCGGCACCGGGCACCTACGAGCAGGGCATCGAGGACTACAAGGTGCTGAAGAACACCTGCCCGGCGACCGGCACCGTCGGCGGCACCGCGTACGCCAAGTGCGGCAACAACTGGTGGAGCTACGACACCCCGGCGACCATCGGCGGCAAGATGAACTACGCCAGGGGCCAGGGCCTCGGCGGGGCGTTCTTCTGGGAGTTGTCCGGCGACACCGGCAACGGTGAACTGGTCACCGCGATCCGCAACGGTCTCGGCTGAGGCTGAAACCACCACCCGCACGGGTGTCCGGGGGCGGCGGGTACGCCGCCCCCGGACACCCGGCTCGGGTCACCTGCGGTTGGCGTACTCCTGGTAGGCCTTGACCACCTCGGTGCTCGGCCCGTCCATGCGGATCACGCCGGACTCCAGCCAGATACTGCGCTCACAGGTGTCCAGAATCGACTTGTTGCTGTGACTGACCAGGAAGACGGTCCCGGCCTCGGCCCGCAGTTCACGGACCCGTTCCTCGCTGCGCCGCTGGAACGCGGCGTCGCCGGTGGCCAGCGCCTCGTCGATCATCAGCACATCGTGGCTCTTCGCCGCAGCGATCGAGAACCGCAGTCGGGCCGCCATACCCGACGAGTAGGTCCGCATCGGCAGCGACGTGAAATCGTCCCGCTCGTTGATGCCGGAGAACTGTACGATCCCGTCGTACTTCGCCCGCACCTCCGCCGGGCTCATTCCCATCGCCAGGCAACCGAGCACGACGTTACGCTCGCCGGTCAGGTCGTTCATCAGGGCGGCGTTCACCCCGAGCAGGGACGGCTGACCCTGGGTGTAGACCTTGCCCCGGCGCGGCGGCAGCAGGCCGGCCACCGCACGCAGCAGGGTCGACTTGCCGGAGCCGTTGCTGCCGATCAGCCCGATCGCCTCGCCACGGTGCGCCACGAAGCTGACGCCGCGAATGGCGTGCACCTCGCGTACCGTCGGGGCTTGCTTGCGGGTCGCGATCCGCCGCAGCGCCGCGACCGGGCTGTTGCGCCCGCCGCCGCCGGTGTTGATCCGGTAGACGACGTGCAGGTTGTCGACGATCACGGTGGGCACCCGGGTGTCGGCCCCGGAAGCCGGTGCGTCCAGCAGGTCAGCCACGGCCGTACTCCTCCTCGGCACGCCAGAAGTAGATGAAGCCCACCACACCCATCAGCACGGCCCAACCGCCGGCCGCCGGCCACAGGTACCCGGGCGGGCTGCCCATCGAGTCCATCAACGCGTAGCGGACCAGGTCGATGTAGACCGCCATCGGGTTGAACTGCAGCACGGTGACCACCCAGCCGGGCAGGTCGCCGGTGAACCGGTCGATGCTGTAGAACACGCCGGACGAGTACAGCCAGGTCCGCATCACGAACGGCAGCAGTTGGGAGAGGTCACTGGTGCGCGCCGCCCAGCGGGCCACCATCATGGCCAGCCCGCCGCTGAACAGCGTCTGCAGCAGCAGCGCCGGGATCAGCAGCAGCCAGCTGAAGTCGATCCCCTCACCGGTGGCCAGCATGATGACCGCCAGCACGGTCATCGACGGGGCGAGTTGCTGCAACTGCACCAGCACCGAGGTCAACGGCAGGCTGGCCCGGGGGAAGTGCACCGCCCGGATCAGGTTCATGTTGTCGCCGATCGACCGGGCCGAGGTGGTCACCGCCTGCTGGGTGAAGGTGAAGATGAAGATCCCGGTGCAGAGGTACGCGATGTAGTTGTCGATGCCGCGGTCGGTGCCCAGCAGCAGCCCGAAGACCAGGAAGTACACCCCGGCGTTGGCCAGCGGGGTGATCACCTGCCAGATCTGGCCCAGCCGGGCGTTGGTGTACATGGCGATCAGCCGGGCGTTGGAGTACGCCCAGATGAAGTGCCGCCGCGACCACAACTGCTTGACGTAGGCGCCCAGCGACGGGCGGGCACCGCTCACCGCCAGGCCGTGTTGTCGGGCCAGCTCGGCGAGGGTGGGCCCGCTGTCCGGTTCCAGCGTCACGGTCGTGCCACTGGTTGGCTGCCGCATCCGATCTGTCCTTCCATCAGCCAACGCTGCCGCTCGTGCACACCCGCGCCCCTCTCCGACGGGTACCTCTCGTCCCGGACGCCGCGACGACGGTGCCGCGCGACCCGCTGGCACGGGTGGTGCCGGACCGGTGAAGCCGGTTCATGCCCGGCTCCTCATTTTCATGTCCGATGGCACGGAACGATACCGTCGCGTCCTGACGGAAACGGTAGGGGAGGCAACGACGATACGCAACCGTATCGTCGTGCGGTTACACTGGCTCGAATGCAGGGCGACGGGAAGCGACCGCCGGCGGGCGCGGCGGTGCTGCGGGAGGATGTGACGCAGGCGATCCGGGCTGCCGCGTTGCAGGAACTGGCCGCAGTCGGCTACGGCAGGATGTCGATCGAAGCGGTGGCCCGCCGGGCCGGGGTCGGCAAGACCGCCGTCTACCGGCGGTGGGGTTCGAAACTGGAGATGGTCATCGGGATCGTCTCCGAGGTCGCCCTCGGGGTGACCGCCGTGCCGGACACCGGCACCTTGCGCGGTGACCTAGAGCTGGTGCTGACCATCGCGGCCCGGGCGTTGCGTCATCCGTTGGCCGGGCAGATCGTGCCGGACCTGCTCGCCGAGGCGGCCCGCAACCCGGCGATAGCGCAGACCCTGCAGGCAGCCCTGCGGGACAACCAGCGGGGGATCGGCACCCTGGTGACGAACCGGGCGGTGCGGCGGGGCGAACTGCCCGCCGACACCGATCCCGACTTCGTCGTCGACCTGATGGTCGGCCCGCTCTACTGGCGGCTCGCGGTGGCCCGTACCCCGCTGCCGCGCGGCTACGTCGCCCGGCTGGCCGCCTCGGTCGCCGCCGCCCTCACCGCCGGGGCGGCAACCGACCGGGCGGCCAACCCGGCGGGCAGCCGGGCAGCCAACCCGGCTACCGGTCCGTCAGCTCCCCCTGCCACCGGCTGATGTCGGCGGCCACCTCTCGGACCTCGCCGTGGCCGACCAGCTGCACCCGCCACGGCAGGGCCGGCCCGGCGACCCGGTCCGCGGTGACCGCCGTGCCGTGCCGGGCGACCACGAACCTGGCGGCCTCGGACCCGTCCAGCGCCGGCACCGACACCTGCACCTGCTGCCCGTCGGCGAGCTGGTACACCGCCAGGGTCACCCCGTCGGCGTACGAGTAGTCCGGTCGGTCCGCGTTCGCCCCGAGCGGCAGCACCGTGCCGGGACGCACCAGCACCGGCACCTGGTCGAACCCGACCGTCCGGCGCACCCAGCCCGGGCCGGTGAACTCCTCGCCGGTCTGCAGGTGGGTCCAGGTGCCGGCCGGCAGGTAGAAGTCCACCTGCCCGTCGGCCCGGAACACCGGCGCCACCAGCAGGCTGTCCCCGAGCAGGTACTGCCGCTCCAGGTGGGTCACCGCCGGGTCGTCCGGGAAGTCGGCGACCAGCGGGCGCATCACCGGAATCCCATCCCGGTGGGCCAGCACCGCCTGACCGAACAGGTACGGCATCAGCCGCGCCTTGAGCCGGGTGAAGATCCGCAGCACGTCGACCGCCTCCTCGTCGAACGTCCACGGCACCCGGTAGGTCTGGCTGCCGTGCAACCGGCTGTGTGAGGAGAGCAGCCCGAACGGAATCCAGCGCTTGAACACCTCCGGTGCCGGCCGGCCCTCGAAACCGCCGATGTCGTGGCTCCAGAAGCCGAACCCGGACATCGCCAGCGACAGCCCGCCGCGCAGGCTCTCCGCCATCGACTCGAAGGTGGACTCGCAGTCACCGCCCCAGTGCACCGGGAACTGCTGCCCGCCGGCGGTCGCCGACCGGGCGAACAGCACCGCCTCGCCCTCGCCGCGGTGCTCCCGGAGCAGGTCGAACACCGTCTGGTTGTACAGGTGCGTGTAGTAGTTGTGCATCCGTTCCGGGTCGGCGCCGTCGTGCCAGATGACGTCGGTCGGGATCCGCTCCCCGAAATCGGTCTTGAACGCGTCGACGCCCATGTCCAGCAACGCCCGCAACTTGTCGGCGTACCAGCGTCGGGCGTCCGGGTTGGTGAAGTCGACCAGACCCATCCCGGCCTGCCAGAGGTCGCACTGCCAGACGTCGCCGTCGGCGGTCCGGACCAGGTAGCCCCGCGCCGCCCCCTCGGAGAACAGCGCCGACCGCTGCGCGATGTACGGGTTGATCCAGACGCAGACCTTCAGGTCCCGCTTGCGCAGCCGCTCCAGCATCAGCTCGGGTTCGGGAAAGACCCGCGGATCCCATTCGAAGTTCGACCAGTGGAACTCGCGCATCCAGAAACAGTCGAAGTGGAACACCGACAGTGGCAACTCCAGCTCCGCCATGGTGTCGATGAACGAACTCACCGTCTGCTCGTCGTACGAGGTGGTGAACGAGGTGCTCAGCCACAGCCCGAACGACCAGGCCGGCGGCAGGGCCGGGCGGCCGGTCAGGGCAGTGTACTTGCGCAGGATCTCGTGCGGCGTCGGGCCGTAGACGACCAGGTACTCCAGGCTCTGCCCGGCGACGCTGAACGACACCCGGGAGACCACCTCGGAACCGACCTCGAACGAGACCAGCCCGGGGTGGTTGACGAACACCCCGTACCCGCCGGTGGTGAGATAGAACGGGACGTTCTTGTACGCCTGCTCGCTGCTGGTGCCGCCGTCCTCCTGCCAGATGTCGACCACCTGGCCGTTGCGGACCAGCGGGCCGAACCGCTCGCCGAGTCCGTACACCGTCTCGCCGACGCCGAGGCTGAGCTGTTCCCGCACGTACGACCCGTCGTCGGTGTCCAGCGCGGCCATGCTCTTGTAGCCGCTGCCGGTGAGCACCCGGTCGGCGGCCACGAACTCCAGCTGCCAGCCGTCGCCACGGGCGAACCGGGCGGTCAGCTCACCCGAGGTGATGCTGGCGTGCTCGGCGCCGTCGGTCACCTGGACGTCGGTGTCCGGCTCGGTGGCCAGGGCGAAGTCCGGATGCCGGGGCCGTCGGCCGAGGAAGTGCCCCACCTGGACGGATATCACGTCTGGGGCGGGGGAGGTGCAGCGGACGGTGAGCAGCGGCTGGTTGAGGGTGTCGCCGCGACCGGTGATCCGCCGGGTCGGGGCGTACACGGTCAACGCCGCCGGCTCGACCTCGACGTCGTGCACCTGCGCGGGATAGAGCGGCCGTACGCCGTCACGCATCCGCCAGTATCCGTTGCTGAATTTCATCGAACTCTCTCTCGGGTCAGGTCCTACTTGACCGCGCCGGCCAGTACACCCCGGGTCAGGGTGCGCTGGAAGATGAGGAAGAACAGCACCGCCGGCACGATGCCGAGCAGCGCCGACGCGCTGGTGGTGGTGGCGTCCATCATCCGGTCTCCCTGCAGTACGCCGAGCGCCACCGGCACCGTCTGTTTGTCGTTGGAGATCAGGAAGATCAGCGGCAGGAAGAACTCGTTCCAGGTCCAGATGAAGAAGAAGGTGAACAGCACCGACAGGGTCGGCCAGCTGGTCGGAACGACTACTTTCCACAGCACCCGCCACTTGCCCGCCCCGTCCATCGCGGCGGCCTCCAGCAACTGTCGCGGGAAGTCGCGGAACACCGAGGAGAGCAGGTAGGTGCCGAACGCCGCTTGGATCGCGGTGAAGATGATGATGACGGCGATCCGGCTGTTGTAGAGTCCGACCTGTTTGGACAGATAGTAGAGTGGGTAGACCAGCGCCTCCTGCGGCAGCAGGTTGGCCAGTAGGAAGAACATCAGGAAGGCGAGTCGTCCGCGCATCCGACCGATGCCGATCGCGTACGCGTTGAGCACCGAGATCACCACCGCGCCGACGGCGACCGTGGCGCTGATCAGGAAGCTGTTCCACAGCTTCTCGCCGAAGTCGACCCGGAACCAGAAGTCGACGATACCGCGCAGGTAGAGCTCGCCGGGCAGGGAGAGCGGACCGTTGGCGGCGTACTCGGCCGGCGCCTTCACCGCGTTGAGCGCCACGACCAGGAACGGTGCCAGCACCAGCAGGGTGAGTACGGTCAGGCCGATCAGGACGGTCGAGGCGGTCAGCCGGCCGGGCCGGCCGCGCCGGGCAGTTGTGGCGGCGACCATCTCAGCTCCCTTCCAGGCGCTCGTCGCGGGTCTGGATCCGCAGGAACAGGTAGGTCAGCACGACGATGATGGCGGTCAGTACGGTGGCGATCGCCGAGCCGTATCCGGCGTCGGCCTTTTCGAAGAAGTTCTGGTAGGCGAAGTACGACGGCACCAGGGTGGCGTTGCCCGGGCCGCCCCGGGTCAGCACGAAGATCTGCCCGAAGATCTTCAGCGCGGCGATGGTCGTGGTGACCAGTACGACGTAGATCTCCGGCCTGATCTGGTGCACCGCGATGCGGGTGAACCGCTGGAACCAGCCGGCGCCATCGAGGTCGGCCGCCTCGTAGAGCTCCGGATCGACCCGTTGCAGACCTGCCATGAACATCACGACCGGATAGCCGAGCTGGAACCAGACCATCACCGCCATGACGCTGAGCAGGGCGTACGCCGGGTCACCGAGCCAGTTCTGGGCGAGGGCACCCAGACCGACGCGGTCCAGGATCGAGTTCAGCGCACCGTAACTGGGATGCAGGATCCAGCCCCAGACGATGCCGGTCACCGCGACCGGCAGCACCTGCGGCAGGTACAGCCCGGACCGGAACACGCTCGCCGTACGCGGGCCGATCCGCTTGGCCACGTAGTCGAACAGGACCGCGGCGAGAAACAGGCCGAGCAGCGTCGGCAGCACCGCCATCGCGAGGATGATGAAGCCGATGTTGCGAAACGAGATCCAGAAGTTGGTGTCGTGCAGCAACCGGTCGTAGTTGTCGAACCCGATCCACTCCGGCGTCCCGACGCCGGACCACCGGGTGAAGCTGATCCCGATGTTCATCAGCAGTGGCACGACGATCACGGCGAGGAACAGCACGATCCCGGGGAGCAGGAAGGCTACGTATCCGTAGTCCGCTTTCCGGGCGCCTGCGCCTGCGCCGGCGCGGGTACGGGGGTGGGGGCGGGTGAGCGGCTTAGCCATGGAACCTCCCGGAGCGGACCGTGCGCCGGGGACCGGCGTCCCCGGCGCACGGTCGTCGCTCACTCGCCGATGCTGGCCAGGTTGTCGTTGTACGGCTTGGCGATCTCGTCGAGCACCTCGTCCGGCGACTTGCTGCCGTTGATCAGCTGCTGGACCCCGGCGACCAGGACGTCGTAGTAGCCCGGTGCCGGCCAGTCCGGGTAGAAGGCCAGCCCGTCGGAGTCGTTGAGCGTGTTGAAGTTCTCGATCAGCTCCTTGGCCTTCGGGTTGGTGATCGCGGCCGGGTCCGCGGCCAGCGGCACCCCGCCGGACTCACCGAGCAGGTTCTGGATGTCCGGCTGCATGGTGATGTCGATGAAGTCGTAGGCGAGGTCCTTGTTCTTGGCGTTGCTCGGCACCACCCAGATGTTTCCGCCGGAGCCGGGGTGCAGGTCGCTGCCAGGGAAGAGGAAGGTGCCCCACTCGAAGTCGGTGATCTCGTCGCTCATCCGGCCGTACCACCAGCTGCCGGAGATCATGATCGGGAAGCTGCCCTGGGTGAAGGCGACGCCCATGTCCTCGGCCTTGATGCCGGCGGAGTCGGCGCCGATGTAGCCCTTGTCGACCCACTCGGCGAACGTGGTGGCCGCGTAGCTGAACTCCGGACCGTGGAAGTCGACCGGGTTGGCGTAGAGCTGGAAGTCGTCGACGAAGGACCGGTCGGCCTGGGTCAACGCCAACTCGTAGAGGATCTGCTGGGCCGGGTACTCGGCGCCGCCGACCGAGATCGGGGTGACGCCGTTGTCGACGAAGGTGTCCAGGACGCCCTCGAACTCGGCGAAGGTGGTGGGCACCGACAGGTCGTACTCGGCGAACATGTCCTTGTTGTAGTAGACCATCACGAATTCGCCGTAGTTGGGGATGCCGTACCAGGTGTCGCCACCCATCACCCCGTTGGCGTCGTACCGGCAGGTGGTGGCGACGCTCGGCGAGATCATCTCGTCCCAGCCGCGTTCGGCCACCACGTCGCTGAGGTCGGTGAGCAGCCCTTGCTTGGACAGCAGGCCGGCGGTGGCGTTGCCCTTGTTGTACTCCAGGATGTCCGGTCCCTGGTCGGAGTTGAGGATCATGCCGGCGTTCTGCCGGATCTGCTCGAAGCCCTTCTCCTCGTAGACCACGGTGACGCCGGGATGGCTGGCCTCGAACTGCTTGATGGCTTCGGCCCAGGCGATGCCCATGGCGCTGTTGGCGCCTTCGTAGTGCCACAGGCGCAGGGTGCTGCCGTCGCCGCTGTCGTCGGAATCGGCGCCGCAGGCCGACAGGGTCAGGGCGGTGGCGGTGAGTACGGCGGCTATCAGGGTGCGGGTGCTTGTTCTCTGTTGACGGAACATTTCCAGCCTCCTCGCGGGTGTGCCGCAGGGGCGGCGCGGTGCAGGCGCCGCCACGGGGACAGGGGTCGGGTGAAGGTCACGGACCGCGGTGAGGCTGCCCGCTGGCGGCGGGGTCTCGAAACGCGGCTGATCGGTGGAGGGGGAGCCGAATTCGGTGTCGAAACGCTTCGACGAAGCGATTCGACAAGGAAGCTACGACTGTGTCGACGGCATGTCAATCCCTCGACGGATCAGTTACTGCCAGCCCGGTCGTAGACTCGGCGGCTGGTGGTGGCGGCCAGCGGCCACGTCGGCCAGCGGCCACGTCGGCCAGCGGTACGGGAGGAACGGGATGCGGACCAGCGCGCTGCGGATGCGGACCCGGGCGCTACCAGCCCGCGGCATGGCCGTCGGCGCCCTGGCCCTGCTGACATCGACGGCCACCGGCTGCACTGTCAGCCCGCAACCACAACCGGGACCGACCGGGACGGACGTGTCCGTTGGTGCCGAAGAGTCCCGGCGGCTCGTGCAGGACTACCTCGACGCGATGGTCGCCAAGGACCTCGACAAAGGGCGCGCCCAGCTCTGCGCCGCGACGCAGGACATCTTCGACGCGAGCGCCACCGGCCCCAACGGCGACTTCGCCGAGTCGTTGATGGTGGAGCGGGCGGAGATCGTGGCTTCCCGGCCGGTCCCGGTCGGCCACGAGGTCACCGCCACCGTCACCGCTGCCGTCGGATCCACCACGCTCCGGGCCGGGTCGGAGACGCTCCGGGTCAGTCTCGTGTTCACCGTGACGCCGGCCGGCAGCGGCGACGGCGGCTGGTGCATCCACGACGAGACCGCGACGCCAGACCAGCCCGGCGACACCGGTCCGGGTGACGTCGACGTCGATGCCGCTCCGGCAGGTGCGCCGGGTACCGCCCCGGCCGGCGGGTCCGCCGCCGCACCGCCGGACTAGGCTTTGGCCATGGGCCAAGAATGGCATCAGTTGAGCTACCCGTCGGTCGGGCACCCGGGCCTGCAGACCAGCCGTCCCGCCGCCGACTCGGTCGAGGACGAGGCGTTCGGGCTGGACCGGTGGCGCGGCCTGCCCCGGGCACAGACACCGCCCTGGCCGGATCCTGCCGCGGTTGACGAGGTGTGCCAGGTGCTGGGCAACGTCCCGTCGGTGGTCGCCCCGTACGAGGTCGACCAGTTGCGGGAGCGGCTGGCGCTGGTCTGTGACGGCAAGGCCTTCCTGCTGCAGGGCGGCGACTGCGCCGAGACCTTCACCGACAACACCGAGAGCCATCTGCTGGCCAACGCCCGCACCATCCTGCAGATGGCGGTGGTGCTGACGTACGGCGCGTCGCTGCCGGTGGTCAAGGTGGCCCGGGTCGCCGGTCAGTACACCAAGCCCCGCTCGTCGCCGACCGACGCGCTCGGATTGCCCGCCTACCGCGGCGACATGATCAACTCGCTGGACACCACGGCGCAGGCCCGGGTCGCCGACCCGCAGCGGATGATCCGGGCGTACGCCAACTCCGCCGCCGCGATGAACATGCTCCGCGCCTACCTCGCCGGTGGGCTGGCCGACCTGCACGCGGTGCACGACTGGAACAAGGGCTTCGTCAAGCGGTCCCCGGCCGGCGAACGCTACGAGGCGATCGCCCGGGAGATCGACCGGGCGCTGGCGTTCATCCAGGCCTGCGGGATGACCGACGACGAGGCGTTGCGGACCGTCACCCTCTACTGCTCGCACGAGGCGCTCGCGCTGGAGTACGACCGGGCGTTGACCCGGATCTCCGGTGACCGCCCCTACGGACTGTCCGGGCACTTCCTGTGGGTCGGCGAGCGGACCCGGCAGATCGACGGCGCGCACATCGACTTCATCTCCCGCATCGCCAACCCGATCGGCGTCAAGCTCGGCCCCGGCACCAGTCCCGAGCAGGCCCTCGAGCTGTGCGAGAAACTCAACCCCGACAACATTCCCGGCCGGCTCACGCTGATCAGCCGGATGGGCAACCACAAGGTCCGCGACGCGCTGCCGCCGATCGTGGAGAAGGTCACCGCCGCTGGCGCCCGGGTGGTGTGGCAGTGCGACCCGATGCACGGCAACACCCACGAGTCGTCCAACGGCTACAAGACCCGCCACTTCGACCGCATCGTCGACGAGGTGCTCGGCTACTTCGAGGTGCACCGGGGCCTGCAGACCCACCCCGGCGGTCTGCACGTCGAGCTGACCGGCGAGGACGTCACCGAGTGCCTCGGCGGCGCCCAGGCGATCGAGGACATCCACCTGCCGGACCGGTACGAGACCGCCTGCGACCCGCGGCTCAACACCCAGCAGTCCCTGGAGCTGGCCTTCCTGGTCGCGGAGATGCTCCGTGGCTGAGCCGGCGCCGGCCGGCAGCGCCGTCCGGCCGGTGGTCGACCTGCGGTCGGACACCGTCACCCGACCGACGCCGGGGATGCGGGCGGCGATGGCTGCGGCCGAGGTCGGCGACGACGTGTACGGCGAGGACCCGACGGTCAACGCGCTGGAATCCGAGGTCGCCGCGATGTTCGGCCACGAGGCGGCGCTGTTCGCTCCGACCGGCTCGATGGCCAACCAGGTCGCCCTGCAGACCCTGGTGCCGCCCGGCGGCGAGTTGCTCTGCGACGCCGACGCACACGTGGTCACCTACGAGGTCGGTGCCGCCGCCGCGTACGGCGGGATCTCCTCACGGACCTGGCCCGCCGCCGGCGGTGACCCGGACCCGGACCTGGTCGCGGCGATGATCCGGCCGGCCGGGTACGGCGCGGTGCCGACCCGGGCGGTCGCCGTCGAGCAGACCCACAACCGCTCCGGCGGGCAGATCATCGGGCTGGACGTGCTGCGTGGGCTGCGGGCGGTCACCGCCGACGCCGGGGTGGCGCTGCACTGCGACGGTGCCCGGATCTGGCACGCGCACGTCGCCGACGGTGTGCCGTTGGCCGAGTACGGCGCGATGTTCGACACCGTCTCGGTCTGCCTGTCCAAAGGGCTCGGCGCGCCGGCCGGCTCGGTGCTGGTCGGCAGCGCCGAACGGGTCGCGGCCGCCCGCGTCCTGCGTAAACGGATGGGCGGCGGGATGCGTCAGGCCGGGGTGCTCGCCGCCGCCGGGCGGTACGCCCTGGCGCACCACGTGCACCGGATCGCCGACGACCATGTGCGGGCGGCCCGACTGGCGCGGACACTGGAGCCGTACGGTGTGGTCTGCCCGGACCAGGTGCGCAGCAACATCGTCGGTCTCGACCTGACCAAGACCCCGTTGGACGCGCCGGCGTTGGCCGAGGCGGCCCGGGCCGGCGGGGTGCTGGTGTCGGTGCTCGGGCCGACCGCCGCCCGGCTGGTCACCCACCTGGACGTCGACGACGCGGCGGTGGACCGGGCGGGCGAGGTGCTCGCCGCCGTTCTGCGTCGCTAGCGCTCAAGTAGGCGCTGCAGCCCGTCGATGATCCGGTCGAGCCCGAACAGGAACGACCGGTGCGGGTCGCCGATCGCGTTGTACTCCTGGCCGGCGGCGGTGCCGACCCGCGACGAGATCGGGTAGGCGTCGGGGGGCATGACCCGCTCCAGGATCGGCGCGTTGATCTCCCACCACTGGGCGTCGGTGATTCCAGAGCTGGCCACGGCATGTCGCGCCTCGATCGAGGCCCGGGCGGCGCTGGCGGTGAATCCGCTGATCAGGGTGACGACCTGGTCCATCTCCAGGTCGGTGAATCCGGCGTCCTCGATCGCGGCGAGCTGCCACTCGTAGCGATCGGATCCGTTCGGGCCGATCCACGGTCGGCTGTTGTCGACCTGCAGCAGCCACGGGTGACGGTGCGCCTCGTCCCACTGGTGGCGGGCCACCGAGTGCAGGCGCTGGCGCAGGTCGCCGGAGTGCGGCGGCAGCTCCCGCTCGCCCATCACCTCGTCCACCATCAGGCCGATCAGCTCGGCCCGGCCCGGTACGTAGGTGTAGATAGACATCAATTTAAGACCGAGTCGGTCCGCCACCTTGCGCAGGGAGAAGGCGGCCAGGCCCACATCGTCGGCCACCTGGATCGCCGCCCGTATCACGTCGTCCACGCTGACCCGCTGTTTCGGCCCACGGGAGCCCTGTGGAGTGCCCAGGACGCGGCGCCAGAGCAGCGTCAGGGTGCGGTCGACGTCCTGATCAGCCATGTGCGAAGGGTATCCCGTGTGGTGTACGGTGTTGCGGCGATATATTCCGTAACCCGTACGGAGTTAGGAGCGCGAGTGACGACGGAACACGCCCTGACAGCCCACGGCCTCCGCAAGCGGTACGCCGACCTGCCCGCCCTCGATGGGGTGGACCTGCAGGTCCCCGCCGGTAGCATCCACGGTCTGCTCGGTCCCAACGGCGCCGGCAAGAGCACCGCCGTCAAGGCCATGGCCACCCTGATCGACTTCGACGCCGGTACGGTGCGGGTAGCCGGACTCGACGTACGCACCCAGGCCCGACGGGTCCGCGAACGGATCGGCGTGGTGGGTCAGCACCCCGCCGTCGACGAAATCCTCGGCGGCCGGCAGAACCTGGTGATGTTCGGCCGGCTCTACGGGCTCAGCAAGATCGACGCCCGGCGGCGCGCCGACACGCTGCTCGCCCAGTTCGACCTCACCGCCGCCGCCGACCGGGCGGTGGCCACCTACTCCGGCGGCATGCGTCGCCGGCTGGACATCGCCGCTGGAATGATCGTCGCACCGGCGGTGCTGTTCCTCGACGAGCCGACCACCGGCCTGGACCCCCGCGCCCGCAACGAGGTGTGGCGCAGCGTCCGGGGCGTCGCCGAGCAGGGCACCACGGTACTGCTGACCACCCAGTACCTCGACGAGGCGGACCAACTGGCCACCGGGATCACCGTGCTGCACCACGGCCGGATCGCCGCCAGCGGTACCCCGGACGCGTTGAAGCGCCAGATCGGCGGCGACCGGGTCAGCCTCGCCCTGGCCGCGGGCGAACCGCTCGAGCCACTCGCGGATCGACTGCGCAGTGCGGTCGGCGCGCCGGTGACCGTCGACGCCGACGCCCGCCGGGTGACCGTCGAGGTCGGTGCCGTCGTCACCACGCTGGCAGCCGTCGTGCGCACCCTCGACGACCTGGGAATCACCCCAGAGGACCTGCAACTGCGCCGCCCGACCCTCGACGAGGTGTTTCTCGCGCTGACCGACAAGGAGGCCGGACGGTGACGACCCTGCGCGCCGGATGGATCATCACCCAACGGGACCTGGCCCACTGGGCACGCCAACCCTGGACCCCGATCTTCAACCTGCTCTTCACGATCATGCTGCTGCTGGTCTTCGGGTTCCTGTTCGGCGGGGCGATCACCGTCCCCGGCGGCGGCGACTACCTGGCCTTCCTGCTGCCGGGGATGCTCGCCCTGACCATGATGTTCGGCGTCGAGGCGACCAGCATCGCGATGGCACAGGACGCTCGCAAAGGCATCACCGACCGGTTCCGTTCGATGCCGATCGGCGGCGCTGCGGTGTCCCTGGGCCGGGTCGGTGCCGACCTGTCCAACTCGGCGGTCGAACTGCTCGTGCTGATCTGCGGCGGACTGGCCGTCGGCTGGCGGATCGACGCCGACCCGGCGGCCGTCGCGCTGGCCGTCGCGCTGCTGCTGTGGCTGCGCTTCGCCGTACTGTGGCTCGGCATCTACCTGGGCCTGCTGCTGCGCGGCGAGGGTGCGACGATGGCCGTGCAGGTCCTGGTCTGGCCGGTCGGCTTCCTCTCCACCGCGATCGTGTCCGCGCAGACCATGCCCGGTTGGCTCGGCACGATCGCCGCCTGGAACCCGCTGTCGGCCACCGCCACCGCCGCCCGGCAACTCTTCGGTAGCCCGACCGGGGTCACCGACGGTCCGCTGGTCAACGGCGCGGTGTGGCTCGCGATCGGCTGGCCGCTGCTGATCACCGCGATCTTCGCCCCGCTCGCCGCGCGGGCATACCGCAAGCTTCGCACCTGACCTCGGGTCAGCGTGCTGACGACGGTTGGCGGACGGCCACCAGCCCGGCCGGGCCGTCCGCCACCTCGGCCAGGCGACGCAGCGTGGCGATGTCGGCGGCGTGCCCGACGTGCTTCTCGCTCGGCGTCTCCACCAGCACCGGCACGCCGGCGGTGGCCGGATGCCGCATCAACTCGGCGAACGCCGCCTCGCCGATCATGCCCGCGCCGATCGTCTCGTGCCGGTCCCGGGTGGACCCGCAACCGTCGCGGGAGTCGTTGGCGTGCACCAGCCGCAGCCGGTCCGCCCCGACGGCGTCGACCAGCGCGTCGATCGTCGCGGTCATGCCACCCGGGCCGGCCACGTCGTGCCCGGCGGCCCACGCGTGGCAGGTGTCGAAGCAGACCCCCATCCGGGGATGCCAGTCCACCGCGGCGAGGTACGGCCGCAGGTGCTCGACCCGGGACGCCAGTGACCGGCCGCCGCCGGCGCTCGGCTCCACCAGCAGCATCGGTCCGCCGGCGGCCTCGGCGGCGTCCAGCAACGGCAGCAGCGCCTCACGTACCTGACGCATCGCGGTGTCGGCGTAGCCGTCGTCGACGGCGCTGCCGGCGTGGAAGACGACCGCCTCGGCGCCGATCGCCCGGCCCCGGCGCAGCGCGTGCGCCAGGGTCGCGGCGGAGCGTTCCACCGTGGCGGTCGTCGGCGAGCCGAGGTTCACCAGCAGCGAGGCGTGAATGTACGCGCGCAGCCCACGCTCGGCGCAGCCGTCGCGGAACGCCACGTCCTGGGCCGGGTCGCCGTCGGGCATCGCCCAGCCGCGCGAGTTGCCGACGTACACCTGCACCACCTCGGAGGCGGCCGCGTCGGCGTACGGCAGCGCGGCTCGGGCCAGCCCGCCCGAGGTGGGCGTGTGCGAGCCGACCGGCCGGTGCCCGGCGGAACCGTCGACCGGCATCTCAGAGGCAGCCGATCACGATCTCGGTGCCCGGTGGCACCTCGGAACCGTCGTTCGGGGTCTGGTAGCGGACCGTGCCGTTGGGGTTGAAGTCGACCCGGACCGGGAAGCCCAGGCCCTGCAGTTCGGCCAGCGCCTCCTGGCAGGGCCGGTCGATCATCCTCGGCACCACGACCGCCGGCGGGCCCTCGCTCACCCTGAGCTTGATCTCCGTACCCTCTTCCACCCCGGCGCCGTCCGCCGGCTCCTGGCCGATGACCTGGTCCTTCGGCTTGTCCGACTCCTCGGAGGCGACCAGCGGCTCGAGCTTGAGCTCCTCCAGCATCCGCCGGGCCTCGTCGACGTTGAGCCCCACCACGTTGGGCACGGTGATCGGGGCCCGGCCCTTGCTGACCGTCACCTTCACCACGTCGCCGGCCTGCACCTCGGTGCCGACCGGCGGGTCGACGGCGGCCACCACACCGGCGGGCAGGTTGTCGTCGTACCGGTCGGCCGCCTGCTCCAACACCAGCTGAGCCTTCTCCAGGTCGACCCGGGCCAGGTCGAGCGTCTTGCCGACCACATCCGGCACTGCGTAGCGCTCGGGGCCGAGGGAGAAGGTCAGGGTGATCTCGCCGCCGCGGACGATCCGGCCGTTGCTGGGCGGATCCTGGGCCAGCACCAGATCCCGGGCGACGTTCTCGTCGTGCCGGGGGTCGGCGACGCTGATCGTGAGGCCGCGCTGCGCGGCCAGCGCCTGCGCCTGCGCCTGGTCGAGGCCGACCATGCTGGGTGCGACGGTGTACCGGCCGGCCCCGAGCCACCAGCCGCCGACCCCGAGCAGCAGCAGGAACACCAGCGCCCCGGCGATCGCCGCCAGCCGGGCCCGCGGATCCTCCGCCAGCCGGTCCCGCAGCCCGCCGGCACCTGCGCCGCCGGGCTGCTCGGTGCTCTTCGCCCGACTCCGCTCGGCGCCCCGCCGCCGGCCGGGCGCCGGTTCGGCCCCGCCGCTGGCCATCACCGGAGGCCCACCGGCGGCCGCCGAGCGGACCACGGTGCTGGAGGCGGCCCGGCGGCGCGGTGCCGACCGGTCCCGTCGGTCCTTCGGCTCCGGCAGTCGGGCCCAGGACGGGCGCTCGGCCTCCGGCACCGGCGAGACCGCCATCGTGGGCTGCGCCAGTTGGCGCAGCACCGCCGTGTTGGCGCTCGCGTTGCCGAGATCGTCGCGGACCACCTGGACGTCGGACAGCAGCGCCCCGGCGTCGGTGGGGCGCTGACCCGGATCCCGGCGGGTGGCCCGGACGACCAGGTCGTCGACCATCGCCGGGACACCCGGCACCGACTGCGACGGCGGGGGCACGTCCTGGTCGACGTGCTGCCAGGCGACCTCCGCCGGGCGGTCGCCGTCGTAGGGCACCCGGCCGGTCAGCATCTCGAACAGCACGATGCCCGCCGAGTAGACGTCGGTACGCGGATCGGCCCGGCCCTGGGTGACGAGCTCCGGTGCCACGTACGCCACGGTGGCCATCAACTGTCCGCCGCCCGCCTCGGCGCTGGCCTGCACCGCCTGGGCCAGGCCGAAGTCGGCGACCTTCACGACGCTGTCGATCAGGTTCCCGGCGCCGCCGGTCGGTGCCTCGGCCACCAGCACGTTCTCGGGCTTGACGTCGCGGTGCACCAGGCCGGCCCGGTGGGCGGCACCGATCGCCGCCAGCATCTGCTCCAGGATCGCCAGCGCCTCGCCCGGGTTGAGCCGCCGTCGCTCGGCCAGCACGTCGCGCAGCGTCCGGCCCCGGACGTACTCCATCACCAGGTACGGCAGCCCGAGGTGGGTGCCCTGGTCGTAGACGGCGACCACGTTGGGGTGGGTCAGCCGGGCGATGGTCTTGGCCTCGTCGGTGAACCGGTCGAGGAACCCGGCATCGCGGCCCTGCACGTCGTTGAGCTGGGTCGGATGGATGATCTTCAGCGCGACGGTGCGCTCGAGCCGTTCGTCGGTCGCCGTGTACACGGTCGCCATGCCACCCCGCGCCACCCGGGCACGGATCCGGTACCGCCCGTCGATCAACGAGCCCAGCAGCGAGTCGGCGACCTGTGTGTCCATCGGCAGGCAGTCTATGCGGCCGCAGGGGGAGGGTAGAACTCCGATCAGGCCGGGTCCGCCGAACCGGGCCAAACCGTTACCTGCCGGCAGCGCACGGCAACCAACTGGCAACCCGCCCCGGCCCGCCGAACGGCGACCCGTCGCGGTGCAACCGGACGGGCTCACCTGGCGCGTCAGGACGGGGTCAATGGTGCCGGCGGGGCCGGTGCGTGGCAGGGTGGTGACGTGACAGATCCCGCCTCGACCTCAGCGCCGCCGGCCTCCAGTGGGACCGGGCCGGTGACCGTCGGCGAGCCGGCCGGTTGGCTGACCTTGCCCGATGTCGCCGAACGCCTCGACGTGACGATCAGCAAGGTCCACCAGATGATCCGGGACCGGGAGCTGCTCGCGGTCCGGCGCGACGGGGTCCGCCGGGTGCCGGCCGAACTGGTGGCCAACCACACCGTACGCAAGCACCTGCCCGGCATCCTGACCCTGCTGCACGACGCCGGCTTCTCCGACGAGGAGATGCTGGGCTGGCTGTACCGGCCGGACGATTCGCTGCCCGGCACGCCCGCGACTGCGCTCGGCGGGGACCGCGCCCGCGAGGTGAAACGTCGGGCACAGGCCGAGGGTTTCTGACCGGCATGGGTCAGCTCAGCTACCTGGCGGTGCTGGCCGGCTGCCTGTTCGCCGCGATCTGGCTGGAGCCGGTGCTGCGGGTCAACGTGCTCCGCCGCTGGCGGCGGCTGTCCCTGACCCTGCTGGTGGTGGTGGTGGTCTTCGTGGCCTGGGACCTGGCCGCGATCGCCGCCGGGCACTGGAGTTTCGACCCCGCCCAGACGACCGGGGTGCTGCTGCCCGGCCAGCTGCCACTGGACGAGCTGCTGTTCTTCGTGGTCGTGCCGATCTGCACGGTGCTGGGGTTCGAGGCGGTCCGCGCGGTGCGCACCCCGCCCGGCCGCCCACGCCGGCCCGACGACCGCTGGTCGGCCGGCGACGAGGCCGACCACCGGCCGGCGGGCGACGAGGCCGACCGCAGTCGGGCCGGCGACGGGGCCGATGCCGGCCGGCGGCGGGTCCGGTGAGCTACACCGTCGCCGCGCTGCTCGGGGTGGTGGCCGCCGTGCTGGTCGACCTCGTGGTGCTGCGCACCCGGCTGGTGCTGCGGGCGGTCTTCTGGGCGACCTACCCGATCATCGTCGGTTTCCAGTTGCTCTCCAACGGGATCCTGACCGGCCGCGACATCGTGCGCTACGACCCGGCGGCCATCGTCGGGCTGCGGATCGCGTACGCCCCGGTCGAGGACCTGCTGTTCGGCTTCGCGATGGTGCTGTTCACCCTGTCGGTGTGGATGTGGCTCGGGCGACGCGGCGTGCAGCGCACCCCGGTCGCCGGCGAGGGCGACTGGCTGCTCGCCCGGCTGCGGCGGCGCCGGGCGAGCCAGTCCGCAGCCGCCCCTGGAGACGAGCATTGACCAGAAACTGCTATGAATTCGCACCGATTTGTTTACGGCAAAATTCGTCGTGATGTGATGCATTGATCTGCGTCATCTGATCGTTTAGTGTCCGTACCACGGTCGCGCGAACCTACCTATACCCCCGTTCTGTTCTGCCCGAAGGGGAGAAATCTGTCATGGGAAAGGTTCGACATGTTCGCGGCGGGCGGCTCGCCGCCGTCGGTGCGGCCCTGGCGGCGCTGCTGGCGTTCAGCACCGTCGCCGCCGCACCCGCGCAGGCCGCAGGTGAGATCCTCGGCACCGCCAACCCGACCGCCATCAAGGACAGCTACCTGGTCGTCTTCGCCGACCGTGACGCGTCCGCCCGTCGCGTGGACGAACTCACCAGCACGTTGGCCGGCCGGTACGGTGCCCGCGTCGACTACACCTACCGGCACGCGCTGCGCGGCTTCGCCGGCCGGTTCAGCGAGCGGGCCGCCCGCCGGCTGGCCGCGCACCCCGACGTGGCCTACGTCGAGCAGAACGGCGAGGTGCGCACCACCGCCACCCAGACCAACCCGCCGTCCTGGGGCCTGAACCGGATCGACCAGCGGAATCTGCCACTGGACAACGTCTACACTTACCCGAACACCGCGTCCGGTGTCACCGCGTACATCATCGACACCGGCATCCGCACCACGCACAACGACTTCGGCGGCCGGGCGGTGTGGGGCGTCAACACCGTGGGCGGCAGCAACTCCGACTGCAACGGGCACGGCACCCATGTCGCCGGCACCGTCGGCGGCACCTCGTACGGGGTGGCCAAGGCGGTCCGCCTGGTCGCCGTGAAGGTGCTCGACTGCGGGGGCAGCGGCTCGTTCGCCGCGGTGACGGCCGGGGTCGACTGGGTGACCGGCCACCACACCTCCGGCCCGGCGGTGGCCAACATGAGCCTGGGCGGCCAGGGCAGCAACACCACCCTGGAGAACGCGGTACGCAACTCCATCGCCGACGGCGTGGTCTACGCGATCGCCTCCGGCAACTCCAGCTCCAACGCCTGCAACTTCACCCCGGCCCGGGTCAGCCAGGCGATCACCGTCAACGCCAGCGCCAGCAACGACGCCCGGGCCTCCTTCTCCAACTACGGAAGCTGCACCGACATCTTCGCTCCCGGGGTCAGCATCACCTCGGCCTGGCACACCGGCAACACCGCCACGAACACCATCAGCGGCACGTCGATGGCGGCACCGCACGTCGCCGGCGGTGCGGCGCTGCTGCTGGGCGCCAGCCCGAACCTGACCCCCGCCCAGGTCGCGACCGCGATGTCCACCATCGCCACCCCCAACAAGATCACCAACGCGGGGAGCGGCTCGCCGAACCGGCTGCTGTTCGTCAACACCGGCGGCGGTACGCCGGGCACGCCGGCCGTCGACAACCCGGGCGCCCAGAACACCCTGCGGGGTGTCGCGGTCAGCCTGCGGATGACCGCCTCCGGCGGGACCGCGCCGTACACCTGGTCGGCGACCGGGCTGCCGGCCGGGCTGTCGATCAGCTCCTCGACCGGGCTGATCTCGGGAACGCCGACGACCGTCCGGACGTACAGCGTGACGGTGACCGCCCGCGACGCCGCCAACCGGACCGCCGCGACCGCCTTCAGTTGGACGGTCGGCCAGAACCTGGACGGCACCTACGCCTGCTCGGTGCCGGCCGGGTACACCTACGATCTGGTGGTCAGCCGGCTCAACGAATGCAGCCCGAACAACTTCGCCAACAGCTACCGGCTGCGGCTGCCCCGGGACAACATCTCCACCTGCACCGTCCCGTCCGGGTACACCTACGACCTGGTGACCAGCCGGCTCAACACGTGCAGCCCGAACAACTTCGCCAACAGCTACCGGATCCGGGTGCCGGTGGTCGGGATGTGGGCCTGCCGGGTGCCGACCGGGTTCAGCTACGACCAGGTACGCAGCCAGCTCAACGTCTGCAGCCCGAACAACTTCGCCAACAGTTACCGGCTGAGCTGAGCCGTTCTGGGGTGGGCGGCGGTCAGCCGGTACGGGTGGTCGCCGCCACCGCCAGCTCCCGGAGCACCTGCCCGGCCTCGGGCTCGACCGGCACCGGCGCCAACGCGGTCAACGCCCGCTCGGTCAGCTCGGTGATCCGCGCCTCGGTGACGGCCAACGCACCACTGGCCACGATCACCTCGCGCAGCCGCTCGATCCCGTCGGCGTCGAGCGCCGGATCACCGAGCCGGTCGTCCAGCAACGCCCGGCCGGCCGGCGACGTCGTCCGGTACGCCGACGCCACCAGGAAGGTACGTTTGCCCTCCCGCAGGTCGTCGCCGGCCGGCTTGCCGGTGAGCGCCGGGTCACCGAAGACCCCGAGTACGTCGTCGCGCAGCTGGAACGCCTCCCCGAGCGGCAGCCCGTACCCGGAGTAGCCGGCGGCGACGGCGGTCGGCGCGTCGGCCAACGCCGCGCCCAGCAGCAGCGGCCGCTCCACGGTGTACTTCGCCGACTTGAGCCGGGCCACCTTGGTGGCCCGGTGTACCGAGGTGTCACCGGTGAACTGGGTGAGCACGTCCAGGTACTGCCCGACGGTGACCTCGGTGCGCATCTCGTCGAAGACCGGCCGGGCCCGGCGCAGCATCCCGTCGGTCAGTCCGGCACCGTGCAGCAGCTCGTCGGACCAGGTCAGGCACAGATCGCCCAGCAGCACCGCCGCCGAGGCACCGAAGCCGTCCGCCGGGCCGCGCCACCCGCTGCGCCGATGGTGCGCGGCGAACCGTCGATGAATCGACGGCTCGCCGCGACGGGTGTCCGAACCGTCCATCAGATCGTCGTGAATCAGGGCGCTGGCCTGCACGAACTCCAGTGCAGCCAGGGCCGCGACCACCTCGGGTGAGTCGCCGCCGCCGGCTCCCCGGTAGCCCCAGTAGCCGAATGCCGGCCGCAGCCGTTTGCCGCCGCCGAGCACGAAGTCCTCGATCGCCGCGGCCACCGGCAGCAGCGCCTCGTCGACGTCGCCCAGCCAGCGTCGTCGGCCCTGGAGGAAGTCGGCCAACGCCCGGTCGACACGTCGACGCAGGTCTGCCCGGTCGGTCGGCGCGACCGTGATGCTGTCTGCCACTCCCTGACGCTATCGGCTGGTCGATGCGCTGCCCGCAGGCCACCCGGTACAGTCGGCTACGTGGCTCTCGGTCTACCGTCCGTACTCCCCGGCTCGCAGCCGTCGATCGGGGAGCTGATCCGCGCCGGCCAGCCGACCTTCTCGTTCGAGTTCTTCCCGCCCAAGACCCCCGCCGGCGAGCAGCTGCTCTGGCAGGCGATCCGCGAGCTGGAGCCGCTGCGGCCGTCGTTCGTGTCGATCACCTACGGCGCCGGCGGCACCACCCGGGACACCACGGTCGACCTCACCGAACGGATCGCCACCGAGACGACCCTGCTGCCGATGGCGCACCTGACCGCCGTCGACCATTCGGTCGCCGAGCTGCGCAACGTCATCGGCCGGCTGGCCGGTGCCGGGGTGCGCAACGTGCTCGCCGTGCGGGGCGACCCGCCCGGCGACCCGACCGGGGAGTGGGTCGCCCACCCGCAGGGTGTGCGCTACGCCGAGGACCTGGTCCGGCTGGTCCGCGAGTCAGGCGACTTCAGCGTCGGCGTGGCCGCCTTCCCGTACAAACACCCGCGCTCGCCGGACATCGCCACCGACACCCGGTACTTCATCCGCAAATGCCGGGCCGGCGCCGATTTCGCGATCACCCAGATGGTCTTCGACGCCGACGACTACCTGCGGCTGCGGGACCGGGTCGCGGCGGCCGGCTGCGACACCCCGATCCTGCCCGGTGTGATGCCGGTCACCAAGCTGGCCACCATCGAGCGCTCCGAGCAGCTGTCCGGGGCCCCGTTCCCGCCGGCGCTGGCCGCCCAGTTCGCCCAGGTCGCCGACGACGCCGACGCGGTCCGCCGGCTCGGCATCGACCAGGCCAACCAGCTCTGCCAGCGGCTGATCGACGAGGGCGTGCCGGGTCTGCACTTCATCACCATGAACCGGTCGACGGCCACCCGTGAGGTGTGGCTCAACGTCGCTGCCGGCACCCGGGCGTGACCGGCCCGCCACCCGAGCCGTCCCGCAGCGGTTGAGCTGTCGTGGAGACCCGGCTCAACTGGCAGGACTACGCCGTCACCTGGGCACGGCTGCACGGCGGTTTCGACCCCCGCACCGCCACCCCGGTGGTGCGGTACTGGCTGCGCGCCGCGCACGCCGTCGCCGACCTGCTCGGCCGGGCCAAGGTCGGCCCGACTGCGGTCACCGCCGCCGGAGTGCTGCTCTGCCTCGGGGTGCCGGTGCTCGCCCCGCGCGGCGGTCCCGGTCTGCTCGCCGCCGCCGGCCTGGTGCTGCTGGCTGCGGTCGCCGACACCGTCGACGGCGCGTTGGCCGTGGTCACCGGCCGGACCACCCGGCTGGGCTACGTCTACGACTCGCTCGCCGACCGGGCGGGTGAGGCGTTCTGGCTGCTCGGTTTCTGGCTGGCCGGCGCCCCCGGCCCGCTGGTCGTCGCCGCCGGCACGCTGTCCTGGCTGCACGAGTACCTGCGGGCCCGGGCGGCGGCGGCCGGCATGCGGGAGATCGGTGCGGTGACAGTCGGGGAGCGACCGACCCGGGTCAGCATCGCGCTGGTCGGCCTGCTGCTGGCCGGCGCCGCCGCGCTGATCGCGCCGGACCTCGCCGCCGGGGTGCTCACCCTGGCCACCTCGGTCTGGGTGCTGCTCGGCCTGTTCGGGCTCAGCCAACTGTTCACCGCGGTCCGCCGCGCCCTGGCCTGACCCGGTCCGCCGCGCCCTGGCCTGACCCGGCCCCGGGGCTACCGGCTGGCCGGGCCGATCCGGTCGGCGACGATCTGCGCCGACAGGGTCACCATCGGCAGCCCGCCGCCGGGATGTACCGACCCGCCGACCAGGAACAGTCCGGCCGCCGGTGCCCGGTTCGCCGGCCGCAGCAGCCCGCCGGCCGTACCGTAGATCGACCCGCCCGGCGTGCCGGTCGCCGCGGCCAGGTCCGCCGGCGTACGCACCTCGCGGAACAGCAGCCGGTCCCGCACGTCCACCCCCCGGTCGGCCAGCACCCGCAGCACCTGATCGGCGTACGCGTCGGCCAGACCCGGCCGGCGCCAGTCCACCCCGGCCAGCGACAGGTCCTGCCGGGCCGCGTTGACCAGCACGAACCACGCCTCGTGACCGTCCGGCCGGGCAGCCGGATCGTCGGCGACCGTTACGAAGATCGTCGGGTCGGTGGCCGGCCGGGCCGGCCGACCCCGCCCCGGGTCACCGAACACCGCGTCGAACTCGGCGTCGTAGTCACGCGGGAAGAACACCGTGTGGTGGGCCAGCTCCGGGGTCCGGCCGCGTACCCCGAGCAGCAGCACGAAACCGCCGAGGCTGCGGTCGGCCAGTCGGGTCAGCCGCCGGGCGTGCGGCAGCAACTCCCGGTAGACCCGCGACGCGTCCACGTTGGCCACCACCACGTCGGCCGGCACCGGACGGGCCTCACCGGCCACCCGGACGCCGTGCACCCGGCCGCCGGCCGCGTCGATCGCGGTGACCGTGGACCCGGTGCGCACCACCACACCGAGGTCCAGGCAGCGGGACAGCAGCGCGTCGGCGAGCGCACCCAGCCCGCCCCGCACGTACCAGCCGCCGAAGGTCAACTCGGCGTAGGGCACGGCGAGCAGCGCCGCCGGGGCCCGCCGTGGGTCCGCGCCGGTGTAGGTGGCGTACCGCTCCAGCAGGGTCCGCAGTCGCGGGTCGCGGACCTCGCGACGCAGCACCCCGCGCAGGCTGCGGCCGGGCGCGACCGCCGCCAGGTCGCCGAGCCGGTACGCCATCCGCGCCATCGCCAGCGGCGAGCCGACCTCCCGGCGCAGCACGTCCCGCCAGGAGGCGTCCCAGATCCGTCGGGCCCGCCGCCACACCCGCTGCCAGTCGTCGGCGGCCCCGTCGCCGAAGGCCACCGCGATCCGTTCGGTGAACGCCGCCGGGTCGGCGCACGAGTCGAGCCAGCACGGGTCGACCCAGCGCGGGTCGAGCCGCCCCGCCGGCCCACCGGGCCCGGCCGGGAACCGGTGCCGCACGATCGGATCCAGCTCGACCAGGTCGAGGACCTTCTCCAGCGGCTCGCCGGTGTCGTCGAACAGGTCGGCGAAGACCTGCGGCAGGGTCAGCAGGCTCGGCCCGGTGTCGAAGCTGAACGCACCGTCGGGGGTCTGCCGGGTCCAGCGGGCCAGCTTCCCGCCGACGGTGTCGGCCTGTTCGACGACGGTGACGTCGTGCCCACCGTGGGCCAGCCGGATCGCGGCGGCCAACCCGCCGACCCCGGCGCCGATCACCACCACCCGGCTCATCGGTGCTCCTCCTCGCAGCAGTTCCGGTCAGGGCAGGGCCACCGGGCGACCGCGCCAGGCGAGGCGCCGCCGCTTGCGCAGATAGTAGGACCGGATCACGAGCCAGCCGAGCAGCGCGACCGAGACCGGATGTGCCAATCCGTCCGGCATCGCCCGGCCGCCGGTGGCCCGGGCGGTGAGCGTCCGCCCGGCCACCCCGAGCCCGTACCCGACGGCACCGGCCGTGACCAGCACCGCCGCCGCCGGACCGGCCCCCGCTGCCAGCCCGGCCAGCCCGACGACGCCGAGCACCGGCGGGGCCGCGTACAACGTCAACAGTCCGGCCACGACGGCGGCCGCGCCGGCCGGCGACGGCAGCGACGCCCACAGCGACTTGGTGTAGCCGGCGGACAGCTCCCGCCAGGACCCGTACATCCGGCAGGTCGCCAACGCCGAACCGTCGGCCAGGGCGATCCGTCCACCGGCCCGCTTCACCGCGCGGGCCAGCCCGATGTCCTCCAGCACCTGGTCCCGCACGGCGGCGTGCCCGCCGGCCCGCCGGTACGCGTCCCGGTCGATCAGCAGGAACTGGCCACCGGCGGCGGCCAGCGAGGTACGCGGCGAGCGTTCCATCGCGCGCAGCGGCAGGAACGTCAGCCAGCTCCACTGCAGCAGCGGTTGGACCAGTCGCTCGCCGACCGACCCGGCGACGATCCGTGGGTACGGGCTGAGCAGTTGCGCCGGCACCGACCGCAGGGTGCCGACGGCGGCGGCCACCGCCCCGGGGGCGAGGACCACGTCGGCGTCCACGAAGACCAGCACCCCGGCCGGCGCGTCAGGGACCGCGTCGGCGAGCTGCTGGCAGGCGTGCGGCTTGCCCAGCCAGCCGGGCGGCAGCGGCACGCCGGTGATCAGCCGTACCCGGGGATCGTCGCCGGCCACCTCGGCGACCACCTCGGCGGTGCCGTCGGTCGACCCGTCGTCGAGCACCACGATCCGCCAGTCGGTCAACTGCCGCTGGGCGAGCAGCGCCCGCAGGCACGGCGCCACCCGGTCGGCCTCGTCGCGAAGTGGCAGCAGGATCGACACCGGTTCGGTCACCGGTGCCGCCGGGCCGGGCCGGCGCAGCCAGCGCAGCGTGTTGACCAGCGTCGCCGCGGTCAGCGCCAGCAGCACCGCGACGATGCCGAGCGCACCCGTCGCAGCCGCCGTCCACCAGGTCGTCTCGCCCGCCATCGCCGCAGTCCACCCGGTCATGTCGCCCGTCGCGAGCGGATCAGTGTCACCGCGAACGGCACCGCCACCAGCCCCATGCCGAGCCCGCCCCAGCCGGCCGAGGCGGGCAGTCCGAGGAACACCGCGTGGGCGAGCAGACTTGACGCGTACGTCCACAGGTAGAGCGTGTACATCGGGGCGTCCGTTTGCCCATCGGCCCGGCGGGCGTCGACCCCGGCGGTGAGCCGCAGCAGCGTCATCATCACCGCCGCCACGGCCAGCCAGCCCAGGTAGTTGCCGATCGGGACGTCCGGCACCCCGGGCAGCGCCGGGTCGGTGTCCAGCCAGGTCCAGTGGCCCTCGGCGACCATCTGTGGGTCGAGGAAGAGGTCCCAGGCGGCCAGCGCGACAGCGCCGACGGCGATCCGGGCCACCGTCGGGCGGACCAACCGCACCGCGACCAGCCACGCCGGCCAGGCCATCCAGGTCCAGGCCAGCGGGATGACCACCGGTACGCCGAGCAGCTTCGGCCCGAGCGTGCCGGCGTAGTCGTAGCCGCCGAACGGGAACCCGGTCGCCACCCCGCAGGCTTCGACCGCCAGCCCGCCGCCGGTGGTGACCAGCAGCAGCGCGGCGGCGCTGCGCGGCCCCCTGGTCAGCCACGCGTGGCCGACCGACAGGACGAAGCCGATCACCACGGTGGCGACGGTCAACCCGGCCCGGGTGCCGCCGCCGGTCAGCGGGTAGCCGATCTGGGCCAGCACCAGCAGCGCCAGCAACGACCAGGGCAGCACCCGTCGGGCGCTCATGACCGCTGCGGCGCCGGGTCCGTCGACGGCCCGGCCCCCGCAGCCGGTGCGGCCTGCGGGTGGGGCAGCGGCAGGGTACGGCCGAGCACCGCGAAGGCCCGCTCGTCGCCGGGGAAGTGGAAGTTGCGCAGCACGTCGACGTAGCCGAATCGCCGGTACAACCGCCAGGCCCGGGACCGCTGCTCGTCGGCCTCCGGGGTGGACAGCAGGGTGGTCGCGCCAGCAGCCATCCCGAGCAGGGTACGCAGCTGGTGGGCGCCGAGCCCGTGCCCCTGCGCCTGCGGGTGCACGTGCAGCTCCACCACTTCGAAGCAGTCGGTGAGCCAGGTGCTGCGGGCGGATTTCGGCAGCGCGCCGCGTACCTGGTCGTGCCACCACTGCCCGGCGGCCGACCGGTAGCCGTAGCCGAACCCGGCGAGTGCGCCTTCGGCGGTGAGGGTGGCGACCGCCCGGAATCCGGGGCGCCGGACGTGGGTGGCGATGTAGCCGCGGCGTACCTCCAGCAGCTCGGCCCGGTAGTTCATCGCCTCGCCGTACACGGTGACCACGTCGTCGAGCCGCCGCAGCAGGTCGTCCGGCAGCCACGGCACCAGCCTCATCGGGGTCCGCCTCTCATCCGCCGCCAGCACCGCATGTCCCATCCTCGTCCTCTCCGGCCCGGTCCTCTCCGGCCCAGCCCAGCACGGCCCGGTCGCCGGTGACACCGAGCACCTCGAACCGGGCGAAGAGCTCCTCGGCGTACCACTGTGTCACCGGGGTCCGGGTGATGGCCGCCCGGTGCTGCGGGTGACGGTACGCGAACCGGGTCAGATCCGCCGTGTCCCGCCACACGCTGACGGTGCCCTGCCAGCCGAGCGGTGCCTCGCCGACGCCGAACCGGCAGTGCAGCCCGTCGGCGTCGGCCAGGGCGGCGGCGACCGGCGGCACCGCCCGCCAGAAGGTGACCGCCTTCGCCGGTCGCAGCCGCGCCCGGGTCAACGCCAGCACCGGTCGCCCGGCACCGGGCTGCCCGCCGCCCGGCTCACCGAACGGGGCGACGCCGGACCAGCGGCCCCGGCTGTGCAACGGCCGCAGGTCGACGCGGACCCGGGCGGCGGCGATCCGTCGCCACGACCGCCCGACCGGCGAGGTGTCGAACCCGGCCGCCGCCGCCGGGTCGTCCCAGACCACCAGCACCGCCCACCGGGTGGGGTCGACGTCGGTGGGTCCGAAGCCGGTGCCGGTTCCGGTGCCGAGCAGTTTGGCGAACCGTACGCCGTCGACGCGCCGCAGCCGGCGGGCGTCGACGGCCATCCGGGCCAGCACGCGCGGCAGCCGTCGCCGGGGGACCCGCCAGACGTGCAGCGTGACCAGCTCGGGCACCGGGGCCGCGTGGTCGGCGGGGTCGTTCACGCCACCTCGGCGGCGGTGCCGGCGGTGATGCGTAGCAGTTCGGCGTAGGTGGTCGGGAAGACCGCCCGGGGTACGCCGCCGGCCGCCCAGATCTCCGGGTACTGCTCCAGGGCGACGTCGACCAGGGTGCGGACCGGCTTGGGGTGGCCCAGCGGCGCGACCCCGCCGATCGGCTGCCCGGTGTGTTCCCGGACGAACTCGGGGGTGGCCCGGCGCAGCGCGCCGACGCCGAGGTCGGCGGCGACCTTCGCGGTGTCCACCCGGTGTGCGCCCGAGGTGAGCACCAGCAGCGGCTCACCATCGGCATCGAAGATCAACGAGTTGGCGATCTGCCCCACCTCGATGTCGAGGGCGGCGGCCGCCGCGGCGGCGGTGTGCACCGCGTCCGGCAGCAGCCGCACCCGGCAGCTGGCACCGGAGCCGTCCCGGGCGTCGGCGGTGTTCAACGCGTCCTGCACCGCCTGCACGTTCGGATGTGTCTGCATGGCCTCTATCTTGCTCGTGGCCCGGATCGTGTCGCCGCCCGGATCATTTACACCCTATTTGGGAGAGTTATGCTCCTTGTGGCGGATCTAGTGCGGAGGAACGCGAGCATGACTGCCCACCGGCTTCGGGTGGCCGCCTATGCGGTCTGTGTCGACCAGGAGCAGCTGCTGCTGGCCCGCTTCGTCTCGCCGGGCGGCTCGAGGCGGCACTGGACGCTGCCCGGCGGCAAGGTCGAACACGCCGAGGACCCGGTCGACGCGGTGGTCCGCGAGGCGGCCGAGGAGACCGGCTACCAGGTCGAGGTGGAGTCGCTGCTCGGAGTCGACTCCCGTACGGTGCCCGCGCAGCGCCGGCTGCCCGGCCGCAGCGAACGGCACAACCTGGGGGTCTTCTACCGGGTACGGGTCGTCGGCGGAGCGCTGCGGCCCGAGGTCGGCGGCTCCACTGACCTGGCGCAGTGGGTGCCGCTGTCGCAGGTGCCGCAGCTGACCCGGGCGGTGATCGTCGACGTCGGTCTGGAGCTCGACCGCACCCGCCCGCCGAGCGGCCACGTCACCCCGGTCCCGGTACGCGGCCTGCTCCGCCACTGAACGCGGCCGCTACCCGCGTACCCGCCCCGCGCACCGGCTCACCCGCCTCGCTCCGGCCTTCCCCGCTCGCTGTGCTCCGTCTCCACGCCTGCCCGCTGGCCCAGCACTGTTTCCACGCCTGCCCGCTTCGGCACGAGCCGAACGTCAGGTACCTCATCGACGCCGGAACAGGTATCCGGTGTTCGGCTCATGCTGCCGATGAGCCTCTACGCCGGTCAGTCAGGCGGATGCGCGCGGCCGGCCGGCCCGCGCGAGCGGAGTGCCCCGTGCCGGCTCCCGGGGACCCAAGGTGCCTTCGCAGGCTTGATGCCACAGGTGCATCAAGATGCACCTGTGGCATCAAGCCCGACCGGCCCCCAGGGCCGATGAAGGTGACGATGCGTCCGCTGCACGCAGCCACCGTTGTCTTTGACTGGTCGGCGTTGCGACTAACCTGGTCCGGTGACGGCGGAGGGGCGGCTCATCGATCTCGACCGGCCGACCGGCGCGACGGCGCCAGCGGCACCGGCTGGCGACGCGGCGCGGCGACGCTTTCGCGGACCGGGCCGGCTCGTCGGCGTACTGCTGGTCGGTGCGGTCGTGGGCGGCCTCGGTGGCTGGCTGCTCAACGACTACCAGCAGCAACGAGCCGCGGCGGCCACCGCCGGATCGGTGGTGGCGTTCGCAGGCGAGGTGTGGAGCATGGGCGACGGGCAGCTGAACGCCAAGGTGACCGTGGTCAACACCGGAACGCAGCAGGTCACCGTTCGGGTCCTCGACACGGAGTCTCCTGGCCTGGCAGTGGCCGACACGGGCGGGCAGGCCCGCGTACGGCCCGGGGGAGTGGGCTCCGTCGACGTGCGGGTGACCTTCGACTGCGACACGATCATGCACAGGTTGGCAGCGCCACTGCCGATGCGGTTCTCGGCGACCACCGACGCCGGCCGTACCGTGGAGGTCACCTATCCGGTGGCGGTCACCGGCCGATGGCTGCAGGGCACCGGCTTGTCCTGCCAGGATGGGCCGGTCAGCGGTGGCCGCACGGTGATCCTCCTGCCCGGCCGGTGACCGGGCTCGACGGTCTCGGCGTGCGGCACCGGCGCTACAGTGCCGCCATGGCGGAGTTGACCACGCCGCGGCTGGTGCTGCGGCACTGGCGCGGGTCCGACCTGGAGCCGTGGGTGGCGATGAACGCCGACCCTCAGGTGCGGGAGTTCTTCCCGGGCCTGGCGACCCGCGAGCAGAGTGCCACCACCATGTCCCGCTGCCAGGCTGGCCTGGACCAGCGTGGCTGGGGCTGGTGGGCGGTCGAGGTGACGGAGACCGGCGAGTTCATCGGCATGACCGGCCTGAGCCCGGTGGAGGCCAACATGCCGTTCGACGGGGTCGAGGTCGGCTGGCGGCTGCGCCGCGACGCCTGGGGCAACGGGTACGCGACCGAATCGGCCCGCGCCTGCCTGGCGTACGGCTTCGACACCCTCGGCCTGATGGAGATCGTCGCGTTGACCGCCGTCGGCAACCTGCGCTCGCAGGCGGTGATGCGGCGGATCGGGATGACCCGTGACCTGGACGGCGACTTCGACCATCCGAACGTGCCCGACGGCCCGGTGCGCCGCCACGCGCTCTTCCGGATCAGGCCTGGACGCAGACCGTGATCGCGGCGGGCACCACCCGTACCTTCATCTTCTTGGCCTGACCCCGGGCGCCGCCGTCGAGCTCGTATGTCATCGGCTCGGCCAGCCGGATGTCGACCCGCCGGGCCCGGGTCATCCGGACGAACGGGGAGCGCTCCGAGCGCCCGACCGCCATCCGACCCAGCGTGCGCGCCCACTCGGCGGCCCCCTGCGCGGTGGTCACCCCGACCTCCAGCCAGCCGTCGTCGGGCCGGGCATCGTCGAAGGCGTGGATGCCGCCGGTGATCCGGCCGACGTTGCCGACCAGGACGCAGCTGGCCGGCTCGTCGAACCAGATCGTGCCGTCGACCTTGATCCGGGTCCTCGGCGTGACGCCGCCGACGTGGCGCAGACCGGTCCAGACGTACGCGAGTTTGCCGGCCCGGTCCTTCAGGTCCCGGTCGGCGTCGCGGATCAGCCGCCCGTCGAAACCGGCCCCGGCCATCACCGCGAAATGCTCGCCGTTGACCCTGCCCAGGTCGAGCCGGCGACGTTCGCCCTCGAAGCCGATCCGTACCGCCTCGCCGAGGTCCTCCGGCACGCCGAGGTTGCCCGCCAGCAGGTTCGCCGTGCCGGCGGGGACGATCGCCACGGTGGCGTCGCGACCGGCCAGCGCGTCCAGGCACCGCTGCACCATCCCGTCGCCGCCCCACACGAAGACCAGCTCGGCACCCCGCTCGACGGCCCGCCGGGCCTTCTTCGGTGCCTTGCGGCTCTTCGGCACCTCGTACCAGTCGATGTCCTCGGCGCCGTGCCCGGCGATCGCCGCGCGCAACTCGTCGAGGCCGCCGCCGAGGGTCTTCTTGCGGTGGGCGACGACGGCGACCCGCTTCGGTGCACTCATACCGCCGGTCTTACCCGCCGGCACCGGCCACTACGCCGGCCGACGGCGGCCGGCTGTCCGGCTGTGACGGTCCCGGTGACGTCGGGCTGTCCGGCAGCGGCGGTCCGGGGGGCAGCGGACCGTCGGGTGCCGGCGGTACGGCGGGCGGCGCGTCGGTGCCGGTCCGGGCGGTCTCGGCCAGCGCCACCCCGGTCAGCACCAACGCGCCTCCGGCCAGCTGCACCGGGGTCAACGCCTCACCTGCGCCCAGCACCACCCAGGCCACCGTGGCGGCGAACACCGGCTCGACCATGCCGACGATGCCGACGCTGGTCGCCGGCAGGTGCCGCAACGCGCCGGTGATCATCAGGTACGGCACGATCGAGCCGAGGACCACCACGTAGCAGCAGAGCAACGCGACCGGCACCCCACCGTCGGTACGGGTGAGCAGCGGCTGCCAGCCGTTTAGGCCGGCGGTGGCGGCGCGGACGATCAGCCCGGCGATCGCCGACGCGCCGAACGCCCAGGTGGTCAGGGACAGGGTGTCCCGGTCCTGGACGCCCCGGGCGCCGATCAGGAAGTACGCGGCGAGCATCACGGCCGCGCCCAGCCCGGCGGCCACCCCCAGCGGGTCGAGGGTCAGCCCGCCCCACACCTGCGCCACGCAGGCCAGCCCGAGCAGGCTCAACGCCAGCCCGGCCCACAGCCGGGACCGCACCTGCTGGCGCTGCACGGCCCAGGCCCAGACCGCCACCATCAGCGGCGCTGTGTACTCGAACAGCAGCGCGATGCCGACCGGCAGCCGGGAGATGGCCACGAAGTAGAGCATCGGGACCAGGAAGAAACCGGTCAGCCCGTACGCGACGAGCAGCGGAACCTCGCGGCGGCGCAGCCGCACCCGGCGGGCACCGGGCCGCAGCACGACGCTGAGTACCAGCAGCCCGGTGAAGGCGCCGACCGCCCGCAGCACGGTCAGCTGCGGGGCGTCCAGCCCGGCCCGCAGCACCAGCTTGGAAACGGTGCCGTTGATCGCGAACAGGGCGCTGGCCCCGACCACCATGGCCAGGCCGAGCACCGGTCGACGGGCGAACGCAGTCGTCACGGCGGTGAGGCTACCGTCGCCGCTGTCAGTGCCGTACCCGATATCGGCCCTTACCGCATGGTGGTCCACCGGCCGGAAATCATGGTGGTCCACCGGCCGGAAATTCGGTGGGCGGCGACGCCCCGACTACGGCACCATCCGGGCATGGCCTTCATCGAAGCTGATGGCTTGACCAAGCGGTTCCGCCGACCGGTGAAGGACCCGGGTCTGCGCGGCGCGCTGAAACACCTGGTGGTACGCCGGTTCGCCGACCATGTCGCGGTCGACGGCGTCGATCTGCGGGTCGAGGCGGGCGAGGCGGTGGCGTACGTCGGGCCGAACGGCGCCGGCAAGTCGACCACGGTGAAACTGCTCGCCGGCATCCTGGTGCCGACCGCCGGGCAGGTCCGGGTCGGCGGGGTGGTCCCGCACCGGCAGCGGGTCGCCAACGCCCGGCAGATCGGTGTGCTGTTCGGCCAACGTACCCAGCTGTGGTGGGATCTGCCGGTCCGCGAGTCCCTGGCCCTGCTGCGTGACCTGTACGACGTCGACAAGGTCACCTACCGGGAGCAGCTGGAGCGCTTCGACGACGTACTCGGGCTCGGTGAGCTGCTGCCGGTGGTGGCCCGCAAGCTCTCCCTCGGTCAGCGGATGCGCGCCGACCTGGCCGCCGCGCTGCTGCACCGCCCCCGGGTGGTCTACCTCGACGAGCCGACCATCGGGCTGGACATCGCGGTCAAGGACCGGGTCCGGGCGTTCCTGCGGGAGCTGCGCGCCGACGGCACCACGCTGATCCTGACCACCCACGACCTCGGCGACATCGAGGACGTCTGCCAGCGGATCGTGATCATCGACCAGGGGCGGATCATCTACGACGGCCCGTTGGCCGGGGTGAAGGACCAGTTCGCCCGGCACCGGTCGATGCATCTGCACCTGGCCGATCCGGTGCCGCTGGACACGGTCGCCGCCGCCGTCGGCGGCGCACAGGTCGCCGCCGGCGCGACGCCGGGTGAGTTCACCGTCCGGTTCGACCGGTTCGCGGTCACCGCCGGCCAGGTGATCGCGGCCGTGTCGGCGGTGTCCGAGGTACGCGACCTGCGCATCGACGAGCCGGCCATCGAGGACGTGGTCCGCAAGGTGTACGCCGGTGAGCTGCGGCTGGTGCCGGCACCGTGACCACGGTCGCCGCCGACACCGACGCCCCGGCTCGGGCCACACCGTCCACCGGTGTCCGGCCGTACCGGGCGCTGGCCCGGGTGGCCGCCCGCAGCGCCGTCGCGTACCCGTTGAGTTTCGTCCTCGGCATGGCCGGGGTGCTGCTGCAGCTGCTCGCCATGCTGTCCATCTGGGCTGTGCTGCTCGGCTCCGGGACCAGCGTCGGCGGGTTCAGCTGGCCGCAGATGAAGGCGTACCTGCTGATCGCCTACGTCACCGGGTCGTTGATGTCGTTCGGTGACTGGGAGATGGCCGCCCGGATCCGCGACGGCATGGTCGCGGTCGATTTGACCCGCCCGGTCGACTACCAGCGGGCCCGGTTCGCCGAGACGGTCGGGGTCGCCGTCGTCGAGGTCGCGTTCGCGCTGGCGGTCTGTGCCGTGGTGCTGGCGGTCACCGGGCCGGTCCCGGTGCCGCCGCCCGGCCAGGCGGCGCTGTTCGCGGTCAGCGCCCTGCTGGTGCTGCCGCTACGGTTCACCACCGTCTACCTGACAGCCTTACTGTGCTTCTGGACGCAGAACATTTTTGGCGTGTCGTTGGCCCGGGGAGCGATCACCAACCTGTTCTCCGGGGCGCTGGTGCCGTTGACGCTGCTGCCCGGCTGGCTGCAGGCGATCGCCGCGGTGCTGCCGTTCGCCGGGATGACGTTCACCCCGGCGACGATCTACCTGGGGCAGGCGACCGGGGCCGACGCGTGGCTGCTGATCGGCGTCCAGGCGGTGTGGACGGTGGCGTTGTGGTGGGGAGCCCGGCTGGCCTGGCGGTCGGCGGTGCGCCAACTGACCGTACACGGGGGTTGATCATGCGAATGTGGAGCGGCCCGCGTCAGACCGGGCTGCGCCGGGGGGTACGGCTCTACCGGCGCAGCCTCGGCGCCCACCTGCGGTCCACCCTGGAGTACGAGGCGGACTTCTGGATCCTGGTCGCCGGATCGGCGCTGACCCAGCTCGTCGGCCTGGCGTTCCTCGGCGCGGTCTTCTCCCGGGTGCCGCACGTCAACGGCTGGACGTTCGCCGAGGTGGTGCTGATCTACTCGGTCGTGGTGCTCTCCGACGCGGTCGGGCCGCTGCTGTTCGAGGGCGTGTGGCGGCTGCCGTGGCTGGTCAACAAGGGGGAGCTGGACTACAAACTGGTCCGGCCGTACCCGGTGGTGCTGCAGGTGCTCAGTGACGACGTCGGCATCAACGGGCTGGGCAACCTGGTCACCGGTGGGGCGATGTTCGGCTGGGCGCTGTGGCGGGTCGACGTCGCCTGGACCCCGGCGCTGATCATCGGCGGGCTGGGGTTGTTCGCCAGCGGCATGGCGGTCAAGCTGTCGATCAGCCTGGCCACCAACTCGTCGGCGTTCTGGCTGCAGAGTCCGCATTCGATCTTCGCGTACGCGGTGCACCAGATCGGTGACCTGGCCCGTTACCCGGTTTCGGTCTACACGTTCGGGGTGCGGCTGGTGCTGGTGGTCGGGCTGCCGTTCGCCTTCGTCGGATTCTTCCCGGCCAGCGCGGTGCTCGGTGCCGGTGGCGGCGATGCCGTCCGCGCCGGGGTCGGTCCGACCTGGCTGGGCTGGCTCACCCCACTGGTCGCCGCCTACTGTGTCGCCGTGGCGGCGCTGATCTTCCGATCCGGTCTGCGCCGTTACGAGTCCGCCGGCAACTGACCGGCCGGTCGGCTCAGCTCAGGCCCATCGACTCCACGTACCGCTCGGCGGTGTTCGGGTACGGCAACGCCAGCGCGTTGCGGCAGTACCGGCCGTCGGCCCGAGCCATCAGCTCGGCTTCGATCAGGTATCGGCGGACCGTTACGTGGTCCACCGCACCGCCATCACACCAGCGGCGTAACCGTTCGTCGACTGTCGACTCGTCGTAGACCACGTCGCGTTCGAAACACGCCTGCGCGATGTGCGCCAGCACCGCGCGGCGGCGCGCCTGCCGGGCCGGCAACGAGACGAGACGCCCCTCGCGGATAAACGGGCTCAACTCGGCGCTCATGCCGCCGGACGGTACGCAACCCGCCGCCATGGTCGCCATCGGTTTTCGTGTGGACGCAGGACACCGATGGGGCATCAGGCACCGTTTGCGAGGTTCAGCGAGGCGGGGCGGGCGGGTGGCTGAGGTGCCGGGCGCGGGGGAACATCGGCCGGCCGGGCGGCGTTGGATCCCGGCGTTGGACCGAGTAGGCGAGCGCCCGTGGTGCGGGGTCGCCCGGTCTGCCCGGTGCGGAATGCCGGGCACCCCCGGATGGTTGTATCCGGTGCGCCGGTGAGACCGCCTCCCGCCTGGACCGGTGGGTGTGCGCAGGTCGGAGCGCATCATTTGAGTTCGACTTTTTTGTGCGTGTTCTGTTCTGTCCCGTTCGTGACCGGTCATCGACCCGGTGTGGTCTGGCGTCCGGTTCATTCCCCTCGGAACGGAGATTCTGCTATGAACACGATCTTCCGTAATTCTTTGCTGTCGGTTGCTGGTGTGTTGACCGCTGGTGGTGTGGTGGCCGCTCCCGCCGTTGCGGCGCAGGCGGCTGGTCCGGGTGCCGATGGTGGTGCGCGTGAGGTGCGGGTGCAGTACGAGGCGCAGCCGAATTTCTACTACTGCGGGCCGGCGGCGACGCGGATCGCGTTGACGGCGCAGGGTCATGCTCCGTCGCAGGATGAGGTGGCGGGCAAGTTGGGGACGACCGAGGCCGGTACGGATTCGGCTGAGGAGACGACCCGGGTGCTGAACGAGGTGACCGGTGGCGACGAGTACGAGACGGTGTCGATCGGTGCGGCCGCGGCGAAGCCGGAGCATGTGGAGAAGTTGAAGGCTGATGTGCGGGAGGCGGTGGACGACGACCGGGCCGTGGTGGCGAACATCATGGGTACGGCGACCGACGTCGACGGGGTGGCGCACTCGTACGAGGGTGGGCACTACCTGACGGTGACGGGTTACCGCGATGGTGGTGACACGGTGAAGATCGCTGACCCGTACTTCGAGGGCCAGGAGTACTGGATGGACCTCGACGTGCTGGCGGACTGGACCGCCAAGCGCGGCTACTCCGCCTGATCGATGACAGGTGTGCTGGCCGGGTTCCCGTACGGGAACCCGGCCAGCGGCGTGTCGGGGACTGGGCCCTACCGTTGCAGCCGGGCGGGCTCGCCGGGGCCGCTGCGGCGGACGAGCCAGGCTTCGGTGATGTGCGTGAACATCGCCGCTGCTGCGCCTTCCGGGTCGTGTGCGGCGATGCGTTCGTAGATCCGTCGGTGGCCGCGGTTGGATGCCACGCACAGGGCGCGCTCGGTCCGGCCCATGTACCGGGCGGTGTTGACGACCTGGCTCTCCAGCGCCCGGATGACGCCTCGGGCGATGCGGTTCCCGGATGCCTGCATGACCGTGTCGTGGAAGGCCCGGTCATGCTCGTGGTACGTGACGTGGTCGTCGACGAGCTCGTCCATCCGCTCGACCAGGGCGTGCAGCCGGTCGATGGTGTCCTGGTCGGCCAGCCGGGCGGCGACGTTGGCCATGTCCGACTCCAGCACGCGCCGGGTCACGACGAGGTCGTCGAGGATCGCCAGGCTGTCGTCCTCCGCGATGGTCGCCCCGAGGACGTGTTCGTCGAGCATGTCCCACATCGACGTCGGCGTGACGATGGTTCCGCTGCCCTGGCGGATCTGTACCAGCCCTTTCTCCTGGAGGATCTTCACGGCTTCCCGGACGACCGTCCGGCTCACCGAGAAGGTCTCGCAGAGGACCGGTTCGGCCGGCAGCGTCGTACCCGACGGGTGCACCCCGCGCACGATTCGTTGCACGAGTTCCGCGGTCACCGCCGTGGCGAGGTTGGCCGGCCGTCGTGTCCAGGCCGGAGGCGTCGAAGCGTTCAAGGCGGTGTGCTGCGTTGCCGTCATCGTTCCCTCCGGGGTGGCCGCCGTGCCACGACCTCCGTGGTCAGTGTACGTCTCACTCTTGACGTCAGACGTCATACGAGTTACGTTCATGTTTCGCGCCCGATGACCGGTTCCGCCGGCCCCCTCTTCGAAAGCGAGCAGCAATGAAGCACCGAGCAGTGGTGTCGGCCATTCTCCTCGCGGGCCTGGCCCTGGCGGGCTGCGGGAGCGCCACCGGATCGCAATCCTCGTCCGGTGACCCGGACGGCAGACTGGTGGTCTGGGACTGGAAATCCGGCGACGCGAGTGCCGCCGCCTACATCGACAAGGCGAAAGCGGACTTCGCCAGCAAACACCCGGACGTCACCGTCGAGTTCGTCACCCAACCTTTCGACCAGTACTACACCCTGCTCGGTGCGGCCATCCAGGCCGGCAAGGGGCCCGACGTCGTTCTGTTCAACGGCGGCGGCCAGATCCGCGACCGGGTCGACGCGCTGCTACCGCTCGACGAGTACGTGGCCGATGACCGGCAGCGGCTGGCCGGGTGGGAGGCGTTCACCAGCGACGGCCGGACCTACGCCGCACCGGTGACCCTGCAGGGGCATCCGATCTACTACAACAAGGCGCTCTACGAGCAAGCAGGGCTCGACCCGGAGAGTCCGGCCACGACCTGGGACGAGTTCGTCAACGACTGCGCGGCGATCATCGAGTCCACCGGTGCCGACTGCCTCGCACTCGGAAACAAGGAAGGCTACGGCATCCAGTTCTTCATGTCGGGCCTGGCGTCCGGAATCCTCACCCCCGACGAGTACGACGCCTGGATCGACGGCAAGCGCGACTGGGAGTCGCCCAACGTCAAGCGGATCTTCCAACTGTGGAAGGAAGCCGGCGACAAGGGGCTCAACAACGAGGGCGCCAACTCGACGGCGATGTTCAACGACTCCTTCGCGCTCTTCCAGTCCGGCAAGGCCGCCCACGTGATCGGGCTGATGTCCGACGTCGGGCACTGGAAGGACTTCAGCGAGTTCCTGGCGGCCGACGAGCTCGGCGTCATGGCCGCCCCGGTGGCCACCGCCGGAGCCGTCCCGAGCCTGCCGTACGACGGGGGCATCGGCTACGGAGTGGCCAAGTGGACGACGGACCCGGATGCCGCCGCAGCCCTGGTCCGCTCCCTGACCTCGACCGAGGCCCTGAACGCCTTCTACGCCGAGGCCGGTGCGATCGCCTCGGACACCACCATCGACGTGTCGCAGGCCGGGCCGGCCGTCGCCGCGATGGTGCCGCAGCTCAGTTCCGGCAAACCCGCCCTGCACGTGGCGCTCTCCTCGCAGACCCTGGAGCTGATGGGCCGACTGTCCCAGCAGCTCCTCAGCGGCTCGGTCACCGTCGACGAAGCGGTGCGGCAGTTGGCTGACTCCGACCAAGCGGGCTGAGCCCATGGCGACACCCGCCGCGCGTCGGGGCGAACGGCTCGCCCCGTACGTCCTGGTGGCGCCGGCTGTGCTGACCATCGTCGTACTGCGGCTGTGGCCACTGCTGCTCGGGGTCAACTTCTCCTTCACCGGCGACGGCGAGCGAGACGGGACCGCGGTCGGCGTCGACAACTACCTCGAGTTGTTCGGTGATCCGCTGTTCCAGACAGCGCTCGGCAACGTGGTGCTGCTGGTGCTGCTCCTTCCGGTTGCCGTGGCGATTCCCGGCCTGATCGCGACGTTCATCTACCTGCGGGTGCCCGGGCACCGGCTCTACCGCAGCGTCTACTTCTTCCCGGCGGTGCTCTCGCCGGTCATCGTCGGCGCGATCTTCAATCTTCTGCTCGCCTTCGACGGCCCGGTCAACGCGGCCCTGTCGGCGGTCGGCATCGGCCGGATCGACTGGCTCGGTGACCCGGACGTTGCCATGTTCACGGTCGTCGGGGTGCACGTCTGGGCGACCTTCGGAATGGCCCTGGTGGTGTTCCTCGCCGGGTTCGCCACCCTGGACGGATCGCTACTGGACGCGGCCCGGGTCGACGGGGCATCGCTTCCCCAGGCCATCTGGCACGTGATCATCCCCAGTCTCATCCGTACCATCCAGTTCGTCTTCGTGACCACGATGGTCGGGATGCTGACCTCCATGTTCGGGCTGCTGTACGTGATGACCAGCGGTGGCCCGGAGGGCTCGACGTATCTGCCGGAGTACTACATCTGGATTCAGCAGGGGCAGATGAACCGGCCGGCACTCGCGTCGGCCGCGTCGACGGTTCTCTTCCTCATCATGCTCGTGGTGGGGATGCTGCAGATCAGCCTGCTCCGGCGGGCGGGGAGGGAGGACTGATGTCCCGCTTCCGGCTGGCCAGATGGGTGGTCGCCGTACCGATGGCACTGCTCGCCCTGGCGACGATCTACCCACTCGTCTTCACCGCGAACGTCGCCTCGAAGACCCGACGCGAGTACATCCTGGACCGGTTTTCACTGGCCGACGCCGTACGCGTGGAGAATCTTCACACAGCGTGGAGCTCGGTCGGAATGGGCCGCTACTTCGTCAACTCGCTCATCGTCGTGACGTTCTCGGTGGTCCTGCTCCTGCTGATCGGGTCGATGGCCGGGTTCGCGCTGAGCCAGCTGCGGTTCCGTGGGTCTTCGATGATCTTCCTGGGCTGTCTGGCGGCGCTCTTCGTTCCGTTCCAGGTGATCATGGTGCCGCTCGCCAGGACCATGGCGGACAGCGGCCTGATCGACACGTACCCGGGTCTGATTCTCGCCTACGTCGCGCAGTTCCTTCCGTTCACCGTCTTTCTCATGACGAGCTACTACCGGACGATCCCACCGGAGATCGTGGACGCCGCCCGGATCGACGGAAACAGCGTGTACGGCGTGTACCGGCGGATCATGCTGCCGCTCGGCACACCGGCGCTGTTGTCGGTCGGCATCCTCGACGCGTTGTTCTGCTGGAACGATGTGCTCATTTCCCTGCTGATGATGCCGTCGGCCGAGAACCGTACCCTCATGGTGGGAGTCACCTCGCTGCGTGGCCAGTACTCCGACGACATCCCCACCTTCGCCTCGGGAGTGCTGATCGCTGCCGTTCCCGTTCTGGTCGTCTATCTCTTTCTCCAGCGTCAGATCGCCGACGGCGTCGCCGCCGGTTCCACGAAGGGTTGACATGCGGATCACCGGCTATCGGACCCTGACGACAGTCCAGGAATGGGGCCGACCTGTCGGCGATGCCAACGGCGTCTTCGCCGACGGCGTCACCTCGGTGCCGATCGTCGTCGTGGAGACCGACGAGGGGATCTCCGGGGTGGGCATGGGGCCGCACGTCGACATCGAGCGGATCTTCCCGGCCATCGACAACGAGGACCCACGCGCGGTGACGGCGCTGTACGACCGGATGCTGCGCCAGGCGTTCAAAGCGGGCCACGCAGGCCCGGTCTTCGGCACCATCGGTGCCCTCGACACCGCGCTGTGGGACATCAAGGCACAGGCGGCCGGCGAGCCACTGTGGCGGCTGCTCGGCGGGCGCGACCGGCGGGTCCCGGCGTACGCCTCCGGCCTGGACATCGGCCTGACCGACGACGAGCTCGTCGCGGAGTACGCGGTCTACGCCACCCACGGCCTGCGGGCGGCCAAGCTCAAGGGCGGCCTCGACATCGAGCGGGACCGGCACCGCCTGTGCCTGGTCCGGGACGTCCTGACCGAGGCGGCGCACGGGCTGCGACCGGGGCTGATGCTCGACGTGAACGAGGCGTGGACCCGCAAGCAGGCCGTCCGGCACGTCTGCGAGCTCGAGCGCACCCTCGATCTCATCTGGATCGAGGAGCCGGTCCGACGGTGGGACGCGGAAGGTCTCGCCGCCGTCGGTCGGGGGATCCGCGCGTCGGTCGCCACCGGGGAGAACCTCACCGGCCTCGAACAGTTCCGGCCGCTGATCGCGGCGGGAGCGGTCGACGTGGTCCAGACGTCCGCGGTCTGGGGAGTGACCCACTTCCTCCGGGTCAGTGCCCTGGCGCACGCCAACGACCTGCCGGTCAGCCCGATCGGCAACAGCCCGGTCGGGCTGCTGCACGCCGCGACGTCGGTGCCCAACCACATGGCCAGCGAGCTGCAGGATCTGCGCCCGCCGCTCGGGATCGCCCTCGACCTGCACGTCGAGGGCGGGGCGTTCGTCCTGGGCGACGCCCCGGGGCTGGGGGTCCGGCTCGACGAGCACGCGATCACATCCTCGGGCCCGCACCCGAGCCCGCCGACCACCGACGGCCCGCACATCCGGCCGGAACGCGCCGGACGACAGCTGCTGGGGGCGGTCGACGGTACCCCGACCGGACCACGGCACCCCGCCGACCACCGACCGGTCGGACCTCCACCCAGCCGCAACGAGGTGTTCCCCACCGCCGCGAGCTGACCGTCCCGCGCGCCTCGGGGCGACCGGAACACCGACCATTGAGAGGGAGGACCGATGCAGGCAGTGGTCTACCGTACCGCTCGTCACCTCGAGGTCGAGGCACGTGCCGCGCGGCCGCCGGGTCCCGGCGAGCTGAGCATCGCGGTGGCCTACACCGGGATCTGCGGCACCGATCTGCACATCTACCACGGGGACATGGACGCCCGGGTCGGCGCGCCGGCCGTGATCGGGCACGAGATGTCCGGACGGGTCGCCGACGTCGGACCGGGCGTCGACGGCTGGTCCGTCGGCCAGGCCGTCACGGTCATGCCCACCCGGTCCTGCGGGCGGTGTGTCGCCTGCCGGCGCGGAAGTTCCCACGTCTGCCACGGGATGGACTTCCTCGGCATCGACTCGCCGGGCGCCATGCAGTCGTACTGGACGGTGCCGGCGGAGCTGGCCCTGCCGCTGCCGGAAGGGGTGCCACTCGACCACGCGGCGCTGGTCGAGCCGGTCGCGGTCGCCGTGCACGACGTCCGGCGGGCAAAGGTGACCCCCGCCGACCAGGTCGTCGTGGTCGGCGGCGGACCGGTCGGTGTCCTCATCGCCACCGTCGCCCAGCTGCACGGCGCGCGGGTCCTGCTCGTCGAACCGGATCCGTTCCGGCGGGCCGTCGCCGGTGAGATCGGGTTCGCGGTGGTCGATCCGCAGGCGACGGATCCGGTGGCGGTGGTGAACGAGTGGACCGACGGCGCGGGCGCGGACATCGCCTTCGAGGTGTCCGGCTCAGCCGGCGGCGTCGCCACCGCGGTCGACGTCCTGACCACCCACGGCCGGCTGGTGATGGTGGCGATCCACGCCCAGCCCCGGACCGTCGACCTGCACCGGTTCTTCTGGCGTGAGCTGGAGCTGCTCGGTGCCCGCCTGTACCGGCGCGACGACATGGTGGAGGCGATCCGGCTGGTGGCCGCGGGGGACATCCCGGCGCGCGCGCTCATCTCGCGGGTCATGCCCTTCGCATCGGTCGACGCCGCCTTCGCGGCGCTGGAGAACGGCGACGGCGTGCTGAAGGTGCTGCTCGACTGGCAGGCGGCGGCCCGGTGAGCGCCGCGTTCGACCTGACCGGGCGGACCGCGGTCGTCACCGGCGCGCGGCGCGGTATCGGCCTGGCCATGGCCGAGGCGCTCGCCCGGGCCGGCGCCGACATCGTCGGTGTCTCCGCCCGTCTCGAAGCGCGCGGCAGCGAGGTGGAGCGGCGGGTACGCGCCACCGGCCGCCGGTTCACCGCGCTGCGGGCCGACCTGGCCGACCGGGCGGCCGTGCGTCAACTGGCCGACGATCTCACCGCTGCCGGTCCGCCGGACATCCTGGTGAACAACGGCGGCACGATCGCCCGCGCCCCGGCCGTCGAGCATCCCGACGAGATTTGGGACCACGTCATCGAGGTGAACCTGACCAGCCAGTTCGTGCTGAGCCGCGAGATCGGTCGGAAGATGGTCGCCCGGGGGTACGGGAAAATCATTTTCACCGCCTCGCTGTTGAGCTTCCAGGGCGGCCTCAACGTCGCGGGCTACGCGGCGTCGAAGTCCGGCCTGGCCGGGCTCACCAGGGCACTGGCGAACGAGTGGGCGCCGCACGGGGTGAACGTCAACGCGATCGCGCCGGGCTACATCGCCACGGACAACACCCGGGCGCTGCGCGACGACCCGGACCGGAACCAGGCCATCCTGACCCGGATCCCGGCGGGCCGCTGGGGGCGGGCTGACGACATCGGCGGGGCCACCGTCTTCCTGGCGTCGTCCGCCTCGGACTACGTCAACGGGATCGTCCTGCCGGTCGACGGCGGTTGGCTGGGCCGTTGACTTCCTCCCCGCCCTGAAGGAACGGGGATTCCCTGGGTCGCCCCAGGGGGTTCCTGCTTCACCGACGACCGCCCCGTCCGAGAGGAGGACTCCCGGTGAGGTCTTACACCGCCTCCACAGGCAATCACGGAGAGCCCCTCCGCGAGGATGTTGCGGGCCGCGTTGACGTCCCGGTCGTGGGCCTGCCCGCACCGGCAGGTCCACGACCGGACCGCCAACGGCATCCGCTCGGCCAGTACGCCACACGCGGAGCACCGTCGGGTCGACGGGAACCAGCGGTCCACGACCACCAGATCGCGGCCGTACCAGCGCGTCTTGTACTCCAGCATGGTGCGGAACTGCCGCCAGCCCGCGTCGGAGATGGCGCGGGCCAGACGGTGGTTGGCGACCATGTTGCGGACGGTCAGGTCCTCGATCACGATCGTTTGGGTTTCACGAACGAGCCGAGTGGTCAACTTGTGCAGGTGGTCGCGGCGGCGGTCGGCGATCCGGGCATGAATCCGGGCCACCGACAGCCGGGCCTTGGCCCGGTTCGCCGAGCCTCTGGCCTTGCGTGCGAGGTTCCGCTGGGCGCGGGCCAGCCGCCGCCGGTCACGGCGTTCGTGCCTCGGGTTGGGGATCTTCTCCCCGGTGGAGAGGGTGAACAGGCTGTCGAGGCCGGCGTCGACCCCCACCACGGCAGTGGACGCCGGGGCCGGCTCGATCCGGTCGTCGCAGAGCAGGGACACGAACCAGCGGCCCGCCGGATCCTGCGACACCGTCACCGTCGACGGCGCCGCGCCCGGCGGGAGTGGCCGGGACCACACGATGTCCAACGGATCGGACATCTTCGCCAGGGTCAGCCGACCGTCGCGCCACCGGAACGCGCTGGCGGTGTACTCCGCCGACCGACGCGACCGCTTCCTCGACTTGAACGTCGGATACCGGGCCCGTTTGGCGAAGAAGTTCGTGAACGCGGTCTGCAGGTGCCGCAGCGCCTGCTGCAACGGCACCGACGACACCTCGCCGAGGAAGGCGAGGTCGTCGGTCTTCTTCCACGCGGTGAGCATCGCCGAGGTGGCGTTGTAGGTGATCCGTTGCCGGTGTTGGGTCCACGCCTCGCTGCGGGCGGCCAGCGCCATGTTGTAGACCAGCCGGACACAGCCGAACGTCCGGGCGAGCTCGGCGGCCTGCCCGGGGGTGGGGTGGAAGCGGTACTTGAACGCCCGCTTCACGGTCCTGGACACAGTCCACAGTCTAGCGATTCGGTCGTGAGCCGTGGGGTCGCGTGTGGGGTGGACGCCGATCCGCCTCGGCGGCGAACCGGCTTTCCCTGACCTGCTCCGCAGGGGTTCCGTTTCCTCCCCGGCCTGAAGGCCGGAGTATCCACGGAAGGACTCTGATGACGGGCGGTACGGAGCACCTGACGTCGGACCGGTCGCTGCCGCGTCGACCGGCGGTACGCCTGACCGGTATCGGCTTCGGCGCGTCCCAGGGCGGCAATCTGCACCGGGTGACGACCGACGAGGAGTTCGCCGCCGCCATCGACACCGCGTGGGACGGCGGTGTCCGGTACTTCGACACCGCGCCGCACTACGGGCTGGGGCTGTCCGAGCGGCGGCTCGGGGCCGCCCTGCGGTCCAGACCGCGCGACGAGTACGTGGTGTCGACGAAGGTCGGACGGATTCTCGTACCGTCGCCGGAGACCGCGGGTTCGCGCGACCCGGAGGGGTTCGACGTCGCCGCGAGCCACCGCCGGGTCTGGGACTTCAGCCGCGACGGTGTGCGCCGTTGTCTGGAGGCGAGTCTGGAGCGGATGGGTCTGGACCGGATCGACATCGCCTACCTTCACGACCCCGACGACCACTGGGAGCGGGCCGTGGCCGAGGCGTTGCCCGCCCTGACCGAGCTCCGTGACCAGGGCGTCCTGCGCGCGGTCGGGGTCGGCATGAACCAGTCGCGGCTGCTTGCCCGGTTCGTCCGGGAGTCCGACGTCGACCTGGTGATGTGCGCTGGCCGGTACACCCTGCTCGACCAGGCCGCGCTGGCCGACCTGATGCCCGCGGCGCAGGAGCGCGCGGTCGGTGTGGTGATCGCCGGTGTCTACAACTCGGGGCTGTTGTCGCGTGAGCGGCCACCGGACGACGCGCTCTACGACTACCGCCGGGCGGCGCCGGAGCTGATCGAGCGGGCCCGGCGGATCGCGGCGATCTGCGAGCGGCACGGTGTCACGCTTCCGCAGGCGGCACTCGCCTTCGCCCGATCGCATCCCACGGTGGTCTCGACGGTGGTCGGCATGCGCAACAGCCATCAGGTGACCGAGACCCTGCGGCGGGCGGACATCGAGGTTCCGGGCGAGCTCTGGTTGGCGTTGCGGGCGGCTGGCCTGACCGGCACCGGTCGGGCGGCCGGTGACGACCGATGACGATTTCCGACCGGGTGCCGGTGCTGTTTGTGACGGAGCGACCGGAGCCATGTTCATCCGATTCGTAGCAAACCGCGAAACAGTTCAATAACATTGACGCTAATCAACGTATGACGTATGCTCTATTTTTCGCAGGGCCCGCCGGGCAGGGCTCCTGTTAGCGCTAACAACCGTCCTGTTCGCGCACCGCACCGTCCCAAGGGTAAGGAGATCCACCGTGTCCAGATCCGCATCCTCCTCGGCGCGAAGCCGGGTGTTGGCCGGAGGAGTCGCGGCGTTGACCGCCGCAGCCGCAGTGACCGTCGTCGCGGCGGCTCCCGCGATGGCGGCCACCACCACCCTGTACGCGTCCCCGTCCGGCACCGGCACCAGTTGCTCCGCCGCCCAGCCCTGCTCGCTGACCTCCGCCCAGTCGGCGGTGCGCTCACTCAACGGTGCAATGTCCGGTGACATCGTTGTGCAACTGGCCGACGGGGTGTACCGGCTGCCGGCACCGCTGCGGTTCACCGCGGCGGACTCGGGCAACAACGGCTACCGGGTGCTCTGGCAGGCGGCGCCGTCGGCGAACCCGGTGATCAGCGGCGCGCGGGCGGTCACCGGCTGGTCGCTGGTCGACTCCGGACGCAACATCTGGCGCGCGAACGTGGGAGCCGGGACCGAAACCCGGCAGCTGTACGTCGACGGTGCCATCGCCACCAGGGCGCGCACCCAGGTCAACCGCGCCGACTTCACCCCCAGCAGCACCGGCATGAGGTTCAGCAACCCCGCGCTCGGCTACCTGAACAATCTGGCCAACCAGAACCGGATCGAAATGGAAAGCGTCGGCTCCTTCACGGACCGGTACTCTCCGGTGCAGAGCATCGCCGGCAACCTCATCACCATGGCGCAACCGGCGTGGAACAACAACAACTTCGGGTACGACACCTTCACCAGCCCGCACCGCGCCGGCCCGCTCTATCTGACCAACGCGTACGAGTTCCTGGACGCGGCGGGGGAGTGGTATCTCAACCGGACCACCGGCGACCTGTACTATATCCCACCCGCCGGCCGGAACATGAACGGCATCAGCGTCGAACTGCCGACGTTGCAGTCGCTGGTGAACCTGGGCGGCACCTACGACGCCCCCGCGCACCATGTGACATTCAGCGGAATCACCTTCACCGGCACCAGCTGGCTCGGACCCAGCAGCAACCAGGGCTACGTGGACCAGCAGACCGGCGCCTACATCGCCGGCAACTGGAACTGGCCCGGCTTCTCCTCCTGCCACAACGGCTGCCCGCAGTTCGAGGCCGCCCGCCCGAACTGGTACCAGTCGCCCGCCGCCGTGCAGATATCCGCCGCCAACGACATCACGATCACCGACTCGCGGTTCGTCAACCTGGGTCAGACGGCGCTCGGTATCGGCAACGACGCCAACGCCCACGCCAGCGGCGTCGGACTGGGCGCCAGCAACATCACGATCGAAAAGTCCGAGATCGCCCGTACGTCGGCCGGTGGCATCGTGGTCGGCGGGGTGCGGGCGGACGCGCACCACCCCAGCGACCAGCGGATGGTGAACCGGGACATCACCATCAGCGACAACCGGATCCACGACATCGGGGTCGAGCACCGGGGCATCGTCTCGGTCCTGACCACCTACGTCACCAACGCCACTGTCTCCTACAACGAGGTCTACAACATGCCGTACACCGGCATGTCGATGGGCTACGGCTGGGGCGCCAACGACGCGGGCGGCAGCAACCACTACGCCGACCGCGGCCTGTACAACTACCAGCCGCGCTACTCGACGCCCACCACCGCGTCGAACAACCGGCTCATCGGCAACTACGTGCACGACGTGATGCAGCAGATGAACGACGGTGGATGCATCTACACGCTGTCGGCGAACCAGGGCGGGCTGATCAGCGACAACTACTGCCTGCGGACCAACGGGTACTTCGGGGTCTACTTCGACGAAGGATCCCGGTACTGGACCGCCCGGAACAACGTCTTCTCGAACACCGGCACGTGGGCCACCGCCAACTACTGGTTCGCCGAGAACATGGGCAACTTCACCGTCACCAACAACTGGTCGACCAACGGCAGTACCAACGTGACGAACGGCGACCGGGGCAACGTCGTCAACAACAACACCACCGTCACCAACGGCAACTGGCCGGCGGGTGCCCGCGCGGTGATGGCCGCCGCCGGACCCCGCACCGGCGGCGGTGACGAACAGACCGTACAGATCGTCGGAGTCCAGTCCGGACGCTGCCTGGAGGTGCCGAACTCGAGCACCGCCAACGGCACTCAGACCCAACTGTGGGACTGCAACGGTGCCGCCGGCCAACGGTGGACCCACACCTCCGCCGGGCAGCTCATGATCTACGGCGACAAGTGCCTGGACGCGAACGGCCAGGGCACCACCAACGGCACAACGGTCATCATCTGGGACTGCAACGGGCAGACCAACCAGCAGTGGACCGTCGACGCCAACGGGACCATCCGGGGCGTACAGTCCGGGCTCTGCCTCGACGCCAACGGCGCCGCAACGGCCAACGGCACGAAGATGATCCTCTGGACCTGCCACACCGGCACCAACCAGCAGTGGAACCTGCGTAGCTGACCCCGGCCGCCGCCGACGTCGGACCGGTGCCCGCAACCGCCGGTCCGACGTCAACGGGGCAGGGCGACCCGCCACCGAGCTGCCTCAGTTGCCACCCGGTGGCGCAGGGTCGTCACACTCGGTGCCATGGCCGACGTGACGAAGCGAGCCGGCGGCGCCGGCATCGAAACGGAGCCGTCCGGACCGCCACCGCTGCTGGACATCTACGTCCTGACCGACGGAACCGTGCTGCACAGCGGTACGGCGCTGGCCGCAGCCGTCGTCGAGCTGGCCGAGGCCGGCTACCTCGACGTTCACGCCGGCCGGTCCAGCGAGTCGGTCACCCTGGTCCGCTCGGCCCGGCCCGGCGACGGTTTGCCGACCGGGCAGCGCGACATCCTGACCGCCCTGTTCGGACAACTCGACGGCGCCGGCCGGGAACTGACCCTGGACCGACCGGGGGACCGTCCGGTCGCGCCACTCATCGTGGCGACCACCCGGGCCCGACTCACCGAGACCGGATACCTGTCGGCGGTCAAGCCCCAGGAGATCTTCCGCCTCCTTAAGGTCGGGTATCTGTTGTTGTGCCTGTTCGTCCTCGTCCAGGTCTTCGAAGGCAGCGGAAACTTCGCCGCGCTGGTGTTCTCCGTCCTGGTCATGGTGCTCGCCGGGAGCCTGCTCGGCCTGGTGCGGTACGCGCTGCCGAAGCAGGTCATCCGCACCGGGACCGGCCGGGCCGCCTCAGCACGCCAGCGCCGCGCCCGTCGCCGGTACCGCCGGTACGGTCGCCACCGCCGGGGCCGCGCCCCGGCCGCCGTCGGCCTGCCCTACGAACTGCTCTGGCTCGCCGGCTCCCAGCGGGACCTGCCCAGCGCGCCGGTGACCCGTCCCGGGTGGTGGCACGACCACCGGCCGGACCCCGCGTCGGTCGCCGACGCGCTGCGGGCGGCGTTCACCGTGCTCGGCGAGGCGCTCGCCCCACCCCGGGCCGAGCTGCTCGCGATCAGCGCCGGCCAACGGACCGTACGGGACCGCGAGATCGACACCGACCTGTTCGACCCGGCCACCTGGGGGCTCACCGAGGTGGACCGACCGACCCTGCATTTCACCGACTGGTGCGCGGCGGAGGGCAGCGGCGGAACCGGTGACGGTAGCGGTGGTGGCGACGGTGCCGGTGGGAGCGACGGCGGCGGTGACGGTGGCGGTGGCGGTGGCGGTGGCACCGGTGGCTCCGGCGGGGGCGACGGAGGTGGCGGGGGCGGCTGACCCGGCGGCAGCACGTGGCAGGTCAGGACGGCATGCCGCTCGGCGGCGCCCCGCCGGGACCGCCTCCGGCCGGTCCACCACCCGCCGGCCCACCGGACGGGCCGCCACCGCCTGGAGCCGCGCCGCCGCCGGTCGGCTCCGTCGTCGTGTCGACCGGCACCACCAACGTCGCCGCGTAGCCGGCCGAGACGTCCCCGGTCACGGTGGCCAGCTGGCTCGCCCCGCCGTCGTCGCCGAAGACGTTGTCGGTGTCGAGGCTGAGCTGGGCGAGGTTGGTGACCGATGATTCGTAGCCGGGTTCGGCGTACACGGTGTCGCAGACATTCTGGGGGAGGGCGACCTGGGAGGTGGCGATGGCGTTGCCGGCGTCGGTGATGCTGGCCTCGTCGGGGTAGACCTCGAAGTGGATGTGCGGCCAGCGGCCGGTGTAGCAGGCGGGGAAGATGGTGGTGAAGGTGACCTTGCCGTCGGTGTCGGTGATCTGCACGCCGCGGAGGTAGTTCTGGTCGGTGACGCCTTCGGAGTACATGGAGTAGCGGCCTTCGCGGTCGCAGTGCCAGACGTAGACGGCGACGCCGGCGAACGGAGTGCCGCCGTTGGCCAGGTCGGTGACGGTGAGTTCCAGGGTCAGCGGCACTCCTTCGGCCGTACCGCTGGACTCGCCGAAGCTGGAGCGGATGTCGCTGCGGACGACACCGCTCTGTTCGAGGACGTCGGGCCCGTTGGAGCCGTCACCGGGGTACGGCCCGGCGGTCTCGTCCGGGATCTCGCCGGTCGCCGCAGCGGTCGCGGCCGCCGCCGAGGTGCCGCCGCTGGCGCCCGTGTTCGCGCTGCAGGCGGCGAGGCCCAGGGTCGCGGCCCCCAGGCCGAACGCCCGCAGCACCTGCCGGCGACCCAGCAGGGTGCCGAGGTCGAAGCCGAGGCCCTGGTCGACGATTTCCTCGTCCGGCCTGGGCAACGGGCGGCCCTGGTAGCGCGGGGTGGTGTCCCGGCGGGAGTCGCGTCGCATCCGGTTCTCCGTTCGTGCAGATGGCTCACTGTCAGGTGTCGTGCGTATCTGCGACCAACCCTCACCACCGTTGCCCGCAGCCCGCTGGATCCCAGCTGGGAGTTGGCTGTGCCAGTCGGTACGCGAGGATGGGGAACGTGACGACGATGGCGGTACGGGACAGGGTCGAGGCGACGCTGCGGGCGTGGGACGGCTACGAGCGCCGACGTGGCGCCACCCCGGTGATCGACTACGACTGCGCGCCGCTCGACCCGGCCGCTCCACCGCCCACCCCCGCAACCAGCAGGTTCGCCGTACTGGCCGAACTGACCGCCGTCTCCGACAAACTGGCCGCCGTCTCCGACGAGCCGGACTGCCGGGCCGACGACCGGCTGCGGGCCCGGATCGACGCGGACATCACCTACCTGCGGGCCATGCTCGGCGAGCGGCTGCCGCTGACCGACTACATCCGGCGGACCCAGGGCTGCGGCGCGGCGGGCTGGCCGGACGACCACCTGGCGGCGGTCGGCGACCGGGCCCGGACCAGCCTGGCCGACCTCGGGGTGGACTGGGACGACCGACTCCCCGGCCAACTGGCCCGCGCCGAAGGCGTCCTGCGCCGCCAGGACGTCCCGGACGCCATCGAGCAGGCGGCGGCCGACCTGGAACCCCTCGTACGGGCGGCGACCGGCACCACCGCGCCGTACCAGTTGACGATCGAACGGGTCGACGTCGACGCCTACTGGTCGTACTGGCTGGACGGGGCCGGCACCGCCGCCCGGCTGCGACTGAACCGGCAGCGCGCCGAGTTCACCGAGACGCAGGCCCGGGTGTTCGCGCTGCACGAGGTGCTCGGCCACGCCCTGCAGTCGGCCAGCTGGTACGCCCGATGGTCTACCGTGGACGATGGTGCCGTACGCCTGCTGTCGGTGCACACGAACACGCAGGTGCTGCTGGAGGGCTTGGCGCAGGCGCTGCCGCTGTTCGTCATCGGCGACGACCCGGCGGCGGTGGCGCGGGTGCGGCTGACGCACTACACCCAACTGGTCCGGGCCGGGCTGCACCGGGCGATCGACGACGGCGTGCCGGTCGCCGACTGCGTGGCGTGGGCCCGGCAGCGGGTGCCGTTCTGGTCCGACGAGGAGATCGGCGACGCGCTGACCGACCGTGGCGTCGACCCGCAGCTGCGGTCGTACCTGTGGGCGTACCCGGCCGGCGTCGACTGGTTCGTGGCGCTCGCCGACCGGGGCGACCCACAGACCCGTACGGCGGTGCTGCGGGCCGCGTACCAGGGCCCGTTGGCCCCGGCCGACCTGACGGCACTCTGGCCGACCGGCCCGACCATCGGCGGCACAGGTCACCCCGATGCCGTCGACAGGGTGGCACGGCACGTATGATCGGCTAATTATCCTCCGTGGACCGTCGGAATACGCTGGTCCGGTGGCGACAATCGCAGATGCTCTACAGGACGTCGTGGCCGATGTGGCATCCGACGAACTGGATCTTTTGGCAGCCGTGACCCACAGCTTCTACGGCAGCGACATTTCCCGCCGGGCCACCGTGCGCGGCATCCTGCTCGGCAAGGGCCGCGACGCCGCCCTCGGGTTTGGCGCCGTCGAAGCAGGCCAGCTCGTGGCGTCCCTTGCCCTCATCATCCTCAACGGGGTAGCGACCAATGTCCTCAGTGGCTACGCCGAACACCAGATCAACGACCTGGGTCGCTGGCTGGCCAGCCGTCGGCTCGCCCGTCAGCTGACCTCAGCGGCCCCGGCCGCCGAGGCCACGCCGTTGCCGAAGCTCACCCCAGGTGAGGCGGCGGCGGTCGGCGAACTTGCCAGGCAGCTGGCCCACAGCTGCGGTCTGTCCACCGACACCGGCACCCGGCTGTCCATCACCCTGGCAGCCAAACTGATGGAAGATCCAACCGGGCAATGACCGGGAACCCGCCCGGCCGGGCGCTCACCGCCGCCGACGCGTTCCGGCTGCCACCTGCCACCGCCGGCCGGTTCCTGCTGCTGATCCTGACCGCACTGGTCAGCTCCGGCTATGCCTACTACTGGATCGGTGTCGCCTACCAGCCCGACCTCGGCGCGAGTCTCTTCCAGTGCGGCGCCCGCGCCTACGAGACGGTGGAAGCGGTGGAGCCGGCGGCGTTGGTCGCCGCGTTCGACCGCTGCCAGTACGGCGTGAACCTGCGTATCGCCGCGTACCTGGTGGTGCCCGGGGTGCTCCTGGCGGTCGTCACCGCCATCATCTACCTGGCCACCCCCTGGTGGGTGCTCCGCCGGGGAGTCCTGCTACTCGACACGATGGCCGCCACGTCCGCTGCGGCACTGGTCCGCGAGGCCGTCGCCGCATCAGGACATCGGGTACGGGTCCATGTGAGCGTCGCACCACTGGTCGGTCTCGCCCGGACCTTCGGGCGGCTCCGGCACTACCGAATCCTGCTCGACGCACGTCTGCTGCGCGCCACCCCCCAGACACAGCGCACGCTGCGGGCGGTGCTCGATCACGAACTGGGCCACTTGGCGAACCGGGACGTCGACCTGACGTCGATGACCATCGCGGTCTGGTGGGCCTTCCTGGCCGTGGTCGGCGTCCCGTCGGCTGTCGCCGTCGCCCTACGACCAGCCGATCTGATCGGCCTGGTCTGGCCGATGACCGTGCTGATCGTGATGATGTGGCTGATCCGTGTCGCGGTGCTGAGGACCCGTGAGTACTACGCCGATCTGCACGTCGCCCGGTCGGCCCCGCCCGACGACCTGGTGGCGGTGCTGCGGACCATCCCCGACCGTCCCGTCAGCCGCACACCACTCGGCTGGCTGCGCTGGCAACTGCGGTCGGTGCACCACCCGCGCATCCGTAACCGGATCGCCGTACTGCACGGAGCACCCAGGGTGTACCGGCTGAGCCCGGCGTTGGGGGCAGCCGTCGGCCTGCTCCTTGGCTTCGGCTACCCACCCGCCTACTACGTCCTCACGCTGGTGGACGCGAGCAGCAGTGTGCATGTGCGGGGCTGGCTGGTCGCCCTGCTGTTCGGTGGTCTGGTGGCCGCCGTGGTGACTGGCGCGGTGTGGCGGGCGGTGCAGGGCAGCGTCGTGCTCGGCGAACCGCCGCCGCGTACCGGCCGGTTCGCGGTCGCCTTCACCGGCGGCGTCCTGGCCGCACAATATCTTGCCCCGCCGTTCCCGCTCGTGGGCAGCTGGCGCCCGATCGTCCAGTCCGCGCCGCTGATCGGTGTGGCCACCGCCCTGCTGCTGTTGCTGATGACCCTGGTCTACCTGCGCTGGACGGTGCTCGGTGCGTGGACCCGGATGCGGCACGACGCCGGCCGCCGTGCCTACTGGATCGGGGTGATCCAGTCGGCGATCCTCGTCGCGCTGTGGCTGGCGTTCTGGTTCCTCGTCAATGAGATGGTCGTCGTCGGCGTGCCGAGCCTGCGGTCGCTGACCCTGGTCATGTTCACCATTGCGTTGAACCCGGCGCTGCAGCTGACGATCCTGTGGGCGTGCGCCTACCTTGTCGTGGTGTGGCGTGGTCCCCGTACCCCGCTGTTGTCGGCGCTTGTGCTGAGCGGCGTGGTCACCGCCGGATTCGCCGTCGCCGGATGGCCGGTCTATCCGATGCTGAGACGGAGTCTGATCGAGTCGTACGTCACCGGCGAGCAGTCGGCCCTGATCGGTGCGCTGTTGCTGTTGAGTGCCGTGGCCGGTGCGGTCGCTGTCGTCGCCGGAGTAACCGTCGGCTGGACGGCTGGTGGCCGCCGCCGCACCGGTGTCGTCCTGGCAGCGAGTCTGCTGGGGATGGTCATTCCGGCGCTGGCCGCGGTCCCGCTCGTCTACCTGCACGTGGGTCTGGCGCTGTGCGGAGTCGACTCGTCCGGGGTCGACTGCATCTTGTCGTCAGACCTGCCGGAAGTGACCAACGGGGGCATGTCGATGCTCGCGTTCGCCGTGCTGGCGCTCGGCACCGGCACGGCGGTCCTGGCCGGATCTTCGCTGCGGGCGGTCACCGATCGGATGTCCAGCAATCGGCGTCAGGAACCACCGGCCCGTCGTCGAGCAGTGGTCCTCGCGATGTTCCTGCCCGTTCTGACCGCGATGGGGTTCTTTGCCTATGCTGGGACTCCGGTCTGGTTCACCGCCATGTTCACGTCGGCGGCGACGCCCGTCCCACAGGCCGTACTGGACCGGCTGGCGGACCCCGGCACCGAGCCGGTGGCGATGACCCAGGCATGCATCGCGCTGGTCGACGCGACCCGCACCGGAAGTCTCAGCGAGGTGATGGACGGCAGTTACGGCGTCCGGGAAGCCGACGTGACGATGGCCGCGCGGGCAACCCCCGATCTGGTGTTACGGAGCATGTCACGCGAAGCCGAAGCCGGGCTGCGCGCCGGCGACATGACCCGCGCCAGTACCGCGCTGGTGACGATGGCACGCTACTGCACCGCGCTTCCGCCGACCGCGTTCCAACCGGGAGCGTACGGCCCGACACCGCCGCCAGCGGTCGGGGCGCAACCGCCGTCCCCGGTTCCGTCGCCGTCGCCGTCGCCTGCGCCGCCCGATCCGGTCATCGTCGTTATCACCGATCCGGTCATCTTCGCCGCCCCGTCACACAACATCATCTGTCGGCTCGACCCCGCCACCGCGTACGACGGCGAAGCAGCCCGCTGTGACATCGTCGACAAGGAATGGGCGGTGCAGACCCCGCCGGACTGCGAACTCGACTATGGCCGCGCCGTCCAGGTCGAATCCGACGGTGAATCCTACTTCCTATGCGCTGGCGACGGCCCCGGCGGTCAGTACGACTTCGTCCTGGAGTACGGCCACGGGCTGCGGACCGGCGCGGTCGTCTGTATCAGCGAGCCGTCCGGTGTCGAATGCTACAGCGAGTACAGCGGCCATGGATTCCGGCTGTCGCGGGCCGAGTACGACATGTACTGAACACTCGAGTGCGAGAGGGCGCACCGGGCAGGGCCGGACCGAACCGGGTAGGGTGCCGACGTGTCGAAGCGGACAGATGACCTCGGCCAGCGTCGGGCGCGGATCGCCCTGCTGGCCGGCGGTGCCGGGCTGGTCGTCGTCGTGGCGGTGCTGCTGACGGTGGTGCTGTGGCCGGACGATCCCGAGGAGCCCCGCGCCCGCGAGTACCGTGACGTCACCGCCTGCCTGCTCACCGGATCCGCCGGGGTGGCCGACCCGGCCGCCGCACCGGTCTGGGCCGGCATGCAGGACGCCTCGTTGCAGACCCGGGCCAGGGTGCAGTTCCTCGAAGTGAACGGGCCGCAGACCGCCGACAACGCCGCCGGATACCTCGCCAGCCTGGCTGGCAGCCAGTGTCAGCTGGTCCTGGCCGTCGGCGAGGCGCCGACCGCCGCGACGGTCGGGGACGCCACCCGCTACCCGCAGGTCGACTTCGTACTCGTCGCCGAGGGCCAGCCGGCGGGCGACGCCGGCAACGTGACCGTGGTGTCCGACACCGATCCGGCCGCGATTCAGCAGCGGGTACGCGACCTGGTCGCGGCTGCGGTCGGTGACCCGGCTGACGACTGAGCCCGGGATTAAATCGCCGTCGGTTGATCTAAGTCAACCCTCCGTACGGATGCTTGTGCGCTCCGCTAGTGCCGTCGGAGACTGTCCGATGTCGGCGTGATCAACGTCGGACAGTCTTAGTACACGGGGGAGGGCGGCCATGCGCCGTGCCATCAGTCGTGCGTCCCGCCGGATCGCGACCCTGACGCTGCTGCTCTTCGGACTGACCGTGGTGGTGCCGGCCGGTGCCGTACCGGCCGACTCCTGGCCGACGTCGTGGCTGTGGTCGTGGGCCGTCAACCGTCCGCTGTGGTCGGCGGCGGCCGCCGCCCTCGGCGCGCCGGTGATGGCCGGACCGGCACCGTTCACCGGTGAGCACCACGTGCCGGCCGGGGAGACCACCGCAGCCGGCGGCGCGGGTCGCCGGGTCAGCCAGGCAGCCGACACGCTGCCGCCGTACCAGCCGCACGACCCGACGGTGCCGACCACCCCGACCGGTGTCGCCGAGCCCGGATTCGACGCGGCGACCAGCCGCCGGGACGCCGACGAGGCCACCGCCCGCACCGACGTCTACGACAACGCCGACGGTTCCACGACGGTGCGCACCTACAGCCGGCCGGTCAACTACCGGGCCGGCGACGGCAGCTGGCGCCCGATCGACACCGACCTGGTCGAGCGTCGCGACGGGCGGCTGCACATGCGGGCCAACAGCCTGCAGGTGAGCGTTGCCGGCAGCACCGGCGACGCCGACCTCGGGGTGCTGGCGCTGCCCGACGGCAAGCGGGTCGCCTACGAGCTGGACGGTGCCGCCGATGTCGTCGCCGAGACCGACGGCAACACCGCCACCTACCGGGACATCCTGCCGGACACCGACCTGGAGCTGATCACTTTCGACGCCGGGCTCAAGGAGACGTTGGTCCTGCACTCACCGCAGGCCCCGTCGACCTGGACGTTCCCGCTCGACCTGACCGGGCTGACGCCCCGGCTCACCGCCGAAGGCTGGGTGGAGCTGGTCGACGCCGACGGCGACGCCAGGGTCTGGTTCCCGCGCGGGTTCATGGAGGACAGCAACGTCGACCCGCACTCCGGCGCGCCGGCCCAGTCGCCCGACGTCGATTTCGAGCTGGTCGACCAGCCCGGCGGCGGCCAGGCGCTGAAGGTCACCGCCGACCGGGCCTGGCTGGACGACCCGGCCCGGGTCTACCCCGTCCGGGTGGACCCGACCGCCACCACCGGCACCACCGGCGACGTGTACGTCGACAGTGACAACCAGACCACCAACCACAACGGTGACAACCTGCCGGTCGGCACCTACGACGGCGGCGGCGTCAAGGCCCGCTCGTTCATCCACTTCGACGAGTTCGACGACGACGGGTTCATCGGCAAGCGGATTACCGCCGCCAAGCTGAAGCTCTACCTGACCTGGGCCTACAGCTGTTCCGAGCATCGGGCCTTCGCCGTGCACCGGGTCAACCAGGCGTGGACGGTGGCGAACCTGTCCACCGCCAGCCACCCCGGCCCGGCGATCTCCAGCTCGATCGGTTCGCTGACCGTCACCGACAACTATCCGTCCTGCCAGAACACCTCCGGCGACCGCAGTGTCGGCAAGTGGGTGACCGTGCCGCTGAACGTCGCCACCTTCAACGACTGGTCCACCGGAGGGGTCAACGAAGGGCTCGCGCTGACCGCCTCGGAGACCGACTCCAACGGCTGGAAGCGGTTCACCTCGGCCAACTACGGCGGCGGCGCCTACAAGCCGTACGTCGAGCTGACCTACACCGACAACGTCGCGCCGCAGGTCAACGTCCGCTACCCGGCGAACAACGCGGTGACTCCGACGCTGACCCCGGAACTGCTGGTCCGGTCCAAGGACCCGGACGCCTGGCCCAACCAGGGGCTGCGCCACCAGTACGTCGTCTACGACAGCACCGGCACCACCGTGGTGGCCAACTCCGGCTGGGTGACCAGCCCGTCGTGGCGGGTACCGAGCGGCACCCTGGCCTGGAACAAGACCTACCTCTACACGGTCCGGGTGCACGACCAGGTGAGCTACAGCGCCGTATACCCGGCGTACGCGTTCACCACCGGCGTGCCGCAACCGACCCTGGCCGGCAACCTCAGCCAGAACGCCGGCAAGGGCTACGACCCGGGCATCGGCAACTACACCACCTCGGCGACCGACGCGACGGTCGCCACCGTCGGCCCGTCACTGAGTATCACCCGCAGCTACAACAGTCTGGACACCCGGCGTACGTCGGCGTTCGGCACCGGCTGGTCGAGCCTGCTCGACGTGCGGGCCACCGCCGTGCCGGACGCCACCGGCAGCGTCCAGTCGGTGCTGGTCACGTATCCGACCGGGCAGGACATCGCGTTCGGCCGCAACGCCGACGGTACGTTCACCGCACCGTCCGGCCGGTTCGCCACCTTCACCGAGACCCGCAGCGGCACCACCCTGACCGGCTACACGCTGACCGACAAGGACGCCTCCGTCTACACGTTCGGGCAGTCCGCCGGCGGCGGCGTGTTCCGGCTGACCGCGGTCACCGACGCCAACGGCCGCACGCTGACCGTCGACTACACGGGCGGGCTGGCCAGCCGGATCACCAGCGCATCCGGCCGGTCGCTGTGGCTGACCTGGGACACCCCGACCGGTTCGGCGCACCCGCACGTCACCACCGTCGCCACCGACCCGGCCGATCCGGGCACCCCGGCCAGCGCCGAGACCTGGCAGTACGCGTACGGCCCGGACGACACCCTGACGCAGGTCTGCCCGCCGACCGGCCCGAGCGCCTGCCACGGGTACAGCCACACCAGCATCTCCCCGTACGCCAACACGGTGCTGGACACCGGGCCGTACTCGTACTGGCCGCTGTCGGAGCCGGCCGGGGAGACAGTGGCCCGCAGCGCGGTGCTCACCAACGCCGGCATCGACAACGCCCGGTACGCCGCAGTGACCCTCGGCCAGCCGGCGGCCCGCCCCGGCTCGACCGCCACCGTCGCCGCCTTCGACGGCGCCTCGTCGTACCTGCAGCTGCCGGGCGACCTGGTCGCCGACGGCCAGTACCAGACGGTCAGCATGTGGTTCCGCACCACCGCCGTCAACGGCGTGCTGTTCGGCTACAGCGCCGCACCGGTCACCGCCGGCACCACACCCACCACCTACGTGCCGGCCCTGTACGTCGGCAGCGACGGCAAGCTACGCGGCCAGTTCTGGCAGGGCAACGCCGCCGCCGCGATCACCACCGCCGCGCCGGTCAACGACGGCGACTGGCACCACGTGGCGCTCGCCGGGGCCGGCAGCACCCAGACCCTCTACCTCGACGGTGTCGCCCAGGGCAGCCTCGGCGGCATCATCATGCAGCTGCCCGACAACGCCGACAACATCCACGTCGGTGCCGGCTTCATCGGCGGCAACTGGCCCGGCCACCAGAACAGCGGGGTCAGCCCGGCGGCGGCCAGCTACTTCTCCGGCTCGATCTCCGACGTGGCGTTCCACAACCAGGCGTTGCCGGCGGCCACCGTCGCCGCCCTGCACACCGCCGGCACCCGTACCCATCCGGTGCTGTCGACGGTGACCCGGCCGACCGGCGGCGTCACCGCGCAGGTCACCTACCAGGGCACCACCGGCCGGGTCGCCACCGTCACCGACGAGAACGGCGGCGTCTGGACGATGGGCACCCCGACCGTCGCCGGCAGCGCCGACGTGTACGCCGCCTCGGTGCTCGGCGCGAAGCCGGCCGACTACTGGCGTCTCGGCGAGGTAGCGGTGACCGAGGCGGTCAACCAGGTCGACGGTGGCGTCGCCACCTACAACCAGGTGACCCTCGGCGCGGACGGCCCGTTCGCCGGTGCCACCGCCGCCTCCTTCAACGGCACCAGCTCGTACGTCGAGTTGCCACCGGAACGCATCGGCGGCACCGATCCGGCGTCGGTGTCGATGTGGTTCAGGATGCCGACCGGCGGCACCTCCAGCGGTGTTCTCTACAGCTTCCAGACCAACTCGATCACCAGCGGTCTCGTCGCCAACGAGCGGATTCCGGCGCTGTACGTCGGCGCCGACGGCAAACTGCGCGGCAAGTGGTGCTGGTGCGGCAACACCCATCCGCCGATCACCACCACCGGCAGTGTCCGTGACGGCAACTGGCACCACGTCGCGATGACCCTGTCCGCCAGCACCCAGCGGCTCTACCTCGACGGGAACCTCGTCGGCACGCTCAACTACGGAGGCCAGAGCACCCCGGCCGCCTACGCGTACCTCGGTACCGGTTTCACCCCGAGCACCTGGCCGTCGACCTCCGGGGACATCAGCTACTTCCCGGGGCAGATCGCCGAAGCGGCGTTCTTCAGCAGCGAACTCAGCCAGGCGCAGGTCACCGCCCACTACGCCGCGTCGCAGCAGACCGCCCCGGTCGCCGTCACGATGATCTCCGGGGTGGCCACCGCGATCCCGATGCCGGTGTCCCAGGTCGCCGTCACCGGCCCCACCGGCGAGACCCTCTCCTACAGCTACGACCTGGTCAACGGCGGCCGGCCGGTGGCGCAGACCGACGCGCTCGGCAACGTCACCAAGTTCGGCTACGACGTCGGCGGCTACAGCAGCCTCGTCTACGACCCGCGCGGGGTGTGGACGCAGACGTTCCAGGACGTGCGCGGCAACACCAAGCAGAGCGTCAGCTGCCAGGACCAGTCAGCCGACAAGTGCTCGTCGGTGTACTACACCTACTACCCGGACGCGACGACCACGACGCTGACTCCGGACGCCCGCAACGACCTGCTGCTCACCGTCCGCGACGGGCGGTCGGCGTCGGAGACCGACGACACCTACCGTACGTCGTACGGCTACGACACCAGCGGCAACCAGACCACCATCACCGACCCGCTGGGCCGGGTCACCACCACCGGCTACACCGACGGCACCAGCACCGCCGCGTACGGCGGTGGGATCGCCCCGGCCGGCCTGCCGACCCGGGTCACCACCCCGGGCGGCGCGGTGCAGACCGTCGAGTACTACGCCAACGGCGACGTCGCCCAGGTCACCGACCCGAGCGGCAAGATCGACCGGTTCACGTACGACGGGTTGGGTCGCACGCTGACCGAGACGGAGCTCAGCGACACCTTCCCGGCCGGGCTGACCACCACCTACACGTACGACGCGGCCGGGCGGGTGGCGACCGAGACCGGGCCGGCGGTCACCAACCGGGTCACCGGCGCGGTGCACACCGCCCGCACCACCTACACCTACGACGACGACGGCAACGTGCTCACCGAAACCGTCGCCGACCTGACCGGCGGCGACGCGCCGCGCACCGAGCAGCACACCTACAACCAGTACGGCCAGCAGGAGACCTCCACCACCCCGGGCGGCACGGTCACCACCCTCGGCTACGACGCGTACGGCCGGGTGGTCACCGAGACCGACCACGACGGCGGCGTCACCACCAACACGTACGACCACGAAGGCAACCTGCTGACCACGAAGGTGCTCGGCTTCACCGGTGACCCGGACGACCCGCAGCCCGCCACCGACGTGCTGATCTCGGCGAAGTCGTACGACCCGGCCGGGCGGCTGGCCGCCGAGACCGATCCGATGGGCTGGATCACCGAGTACACGTACACCGACAACGGGCTGATCGCCGACGTCACCCGCACCAACGGCAGCTCGTCGTTCGTCGTCGAGTCGAATGAGTACGACGCGGCCGGCAACCTGGTCCGCGAGGTCACCGACGACGGCGCGACTGTCGTCACGTACGCCTACGACGCCGCCGGCCGGCAGACGTCGACCACCGTCGACCCGGACGGGCTGAAGCGCACCACCCACTACGGCTACGACGCCGACGACAACGTGGTCACCGAACGGCAGACCGACGCCGGCGGCGCCACGGTCGGCTTCAGCGAAACCCTGTACGACCCGGCCGGTGAGGTGCTCGCCGAAACCGAGTACCCGTCGATCGCCGACCCCACCCCGGTGCTGCGCTGGCGGCTCGACGAGACCGCCGGGGTCGCCGCCGCCGACTCCGCCGGCAACAGCCCCGGCACGGCCGTCCCCGGCATGTGGTGGACCACCGGCAACGGCGGAGCCGCCGGATTCAACGGCATCAGCTCGGTCATCGAAAGCGACGGCCCGGTCATCGACACCGGACGCAGCTTCACCGTGGCCGCCTGGGTGTACCTGACCGACAAGGGTGACCTGCGCAAGGCGGTCGCCGCCAACGGCGAGCAGCAGACCCCGTTCGACCTGGCCTACGACAAGGCCGCCGACCGTTGGCGGCTGCGGACCAGCACTCTCGACGCGCCGGACGTGACGCAACCGGTCACCGTCGTGTCCACCAGCACCCCGGCGCTGAACACCTGGACCCACCTGGCCGGGACGTACGACGCGGCCACCGGCACCATCAGCATCTACGTCGACGGCACCCTGGAAGGCAGCCAGGGCGGCGCGAAGCCGTTCACCGCCCGCGGCACGTTCGTCGTCGGCGCTGGCATGTGGAACGGATCCCGGGGCAACTTCTGGCCCGGTGAGATCAGCGACGTGCAGGCGTACCAGAAGGCGCTCAGCCCGACCGAGGTCGCCGCCGTGCACGGCGGCACCGCACCGGCAGCCGACGCCCACGTGGTACGGGAGAGCTACCAGGTCGACGCCAACGGCGAGGTCGTCGCGGCCACCGACGCCAACGGCGACACCACGTACATCACGTACGACGAGGGCGGCAACGCGGTCAAGACCACCGCCCCGGCGGCGTACGCCCAGTCGGTCGACAGCCCGTCGCCGGTGCTGGCCAACGCCGCCTCCTGGGTCGGCTACAACACGTTCGATGAGGTCACCGACACCCTCGACCCGTCCGGCAACTGGTCGGTGACCAGCTACGACGCCGACGGCCGGGTGGTCGGTGAGCAGTTGCCGGCGTACACCCCGCCGGGGTCGGCCACCCCGATCACCCCGGAGATCACCTACGCCTACGACGCGTCGGGGCAGGTGGCCTCGGTCACCGACCCGTTCGACGAGACCACCGAGTACACCTACGACCAGCTGGGCCGGCTGACCAAGGTGGTCACCCCGAACGACGGCACCACCCGGTACGCGTACAACCTGGCCGGGGACCTGCTGACCACCACCGACCCGACCGGCGCGGTGGCCAGCTCCACCTACGACTACCTGGGCCGGCAGGAGACCAGCACGGACGTGGTCCGGCAGACCGGCACCAACCACACCACCACGTACAGCTACGGCCCGGGGGGCCGGCTCGCCCAGGTGACCGACCCGACCGGGGTGACCACCGCCGCGACGTACAACGCGGTCGGGCAGCCGCTGACCGTCACCGACGGGGCCGGCAACACCACCGAGTACACCTACGACGGTGCCGGCCGGATGACCCGGACCACCCTGCCCGACGACAGCTACAGCGACGTCGAGCACGATCTGACCGGCCGGGTCCTGGCCACCGCCATGTACGACGCGGCCGGCGTGCAGCTGGTGCGGGAGACCACCAGCTACGACCGGGCCGGCAACGTGACCGCCGCGACCGACGGGCGCGGCACCACCGCCACCTTCGAGTACGACGCCACCGGTGCGCTCACGAAGCACACCCAGCCGATCTCCGGCTCCGACGAGATCGTCACCACGTTCGGCTACGACCTGTCCGGCAACCGGACCCGGTTCACCGACGGGCGCGGCAACGCCTTCTGGACCGGGTACAACCCGTGGCATCTGCCGGAGAAGCAGATCGAGCCGTCGACCACCGCGCACCCGGCGGCGGCCGACCGGACGTTCAGCGTCGCCTACGACGCCGCCGGCCGACCGGTGACCCAGTTCCTGCCCGGCGGGGTCACCATCAGCAGCGAGTACGACGAGATGGGCCAGCTGCTGCGCCAGGAAGGCTCCGGCGCGGAGGCGACCACCGTCGACCGGGTCTTCGACTACGACCTCGGCGGCCGGATGACCGAGTTCTCCGGCGGCGGTGGCACCAACACGATCAGCTACGACGACCGGGACCTGCCGCTGTCGATCAGCGGCCCGGTCGGCAACTCGACGTTCACCTACAACGGCAGCGGGCAGCTGGCCAGCCGGCAGGACGCGGCCGGCACCACCAGCTACGGCTACGACACCGCCGGGCGGCTGGCCAGCCTGACCAACCCGACCGCCGGCGTGACCATGGGGTACGCGTACAACAACCTGTCCCAGGTTTCGCAGATCACCTACGGCGGCACCGGCAACCGTCGGGAGTTCAGCTTCGACGACCTGCACCGGCTCACCGAGGACAGGTTGGAAACCTCCGGTGGTACGCAGATCGCGGCGATCGGCTACGACTGGGACGAAAACGACAACCTGGTCTCGAAGACGACCACCGGGTTCGGTGGTGCCGCTGTCACCAACACTTACAGTTACGACCTGGCCGACCGGTTGACGTCGTGGAACAACGGTTCGGCGACGGTGGTGTACGCGTACGACAAGGCCGGTAACCGGGTGCAGAACGGCGCCAAGCTGTTCACCTACGACCAGCGGAACCGGCTGCTGACCGCCGACGGGACGGCGTACACGTACACCGCTCGTGGCACCCTCGCCGCCGCCGGCACGGTCGCCACGACCGCCGACGCGTTCGGCCAGGTGCACAGCCAGCAGGTGAGCGGTGGTGGGCCGGCCCGCACCTACGACTACGACGGGTTGGGTCGGGCGGTACGGCCGGGGTTCGCGTACACCGGGGTCGGTAACGACCTGGCGGCCGACGACACGGCGACGTATGTGCGGGGGCCGTCGGGTGAGGTGGTGGCCGGTACGGCGGGTGGGACGCAGCGGCTGGTGTGGACGGATCTGCACACCGACGTGGTCGGTCAGTTCACGACGACCGGCACCACCCTGGCCGGGGCGACCACGTACGACCCGCTCGGCAAGGTCCTCGCCAGCACCGGAATCGTGGGGAGTCTGGGCTACCAGTCGGAGTGGACCGACGCGGCCACGTCGCGGGTGAACATGCACGCCCGCTGGTACAACACCGACACCGGGCAGTTCGACACCCGCGACACCGCCGCGAACAGCCCGGTGCCGGACTCGATCGCGGCGAACCGCTACCAGTACGGCGACGGCACGCCGTTGACGACGATCGACCCGACCGGGCACTGGGGCAACCCGTTGAAGGCGGCGGCGAAGCTGGCGTCGAAGGCGACGTCGAAGGTGTCCAGCGTCACCCGCCGGGCGGTGTCCAGCGTGTCGAGTTACGGCAGCGCGGCCTACCAGAAGGCGAAGAAGGTCACGAAGACCGCGGCGAGGAAGGTCACCACCGCCGCGAAGAAGAAGGTCAACCAGGTCAAGGCCAAGGCCGCGAAGGTCAAGAACAAGGTCAAGAAGACGTACGCCAAGGCGAAGAAGAAGGTCAAGAAGAAAGTCAACCAGGCCAAGAAGTACGTGGCGAAGGAGGTCGCCAAGGCGAAACAGAAGGTGAAACAGAAAGTCGCCCAGGTCAAACAGGCGGCGAAGAAGGTCGCAGCGAAAGCGACCCGGGTGGTGAAGAAGACCGTCACCGTGGTGAAGGACGCGGCGAACGCCACCAAGAAGTGGGTGGTGGAACACAAGGACACCATCCTGGAGGTCGCCGCGATCGCCGGCGCCGTCGTCGCCGGGCTGGCGTGCACGGCGGTCACCGCCGGCGCCGGCGCGGTCGCCTGCATGGTCGGCGCGGGCGCGTTGATCAACCTGGCGAAGGACGTCGCGCAGGGCGACATCCACTCCGTCGGTGATGCCCTCGGCTCCCTCGGCACGGGGGCGATCATGGGCCTGGCCGGCGGCGCCGGTGGGGCGATCGCGGCGAAGGTCGGCACCGCGATCGCCGCCAAGGCCGGCTCCGGAGTGACCGCCCGACTGGCCAGCGACGCCGTCGAGAACGGCATCTCCGACGTCATCTCCCAGGCCGCCACCACCGGACGCGTCGACCTGAAAGCCGCCGCCCTCGGGACGGTACCGGGACTCAACCTCATCGGCCGCAAAGGCGGCGGAGCAGGCCCCGCACGCGCCCCACCCGGACGCGGCGGCAGCACCGCCGGTCCGTCCGCCTCAAGTGGTCGTGGCGGGTCGGGTCCGGGATGCCGTACGCACAGCTTCGCCCCCGACACCCGGGTGCTGATGGCCGACGGCACCACCCGCCCCATCACCGACATCAACATCGGCGACCAGGTCATAGCGACCGACCCGGTGTCCGGCACATCGCTGCCGAAACCCGTCACCCAACTGCACCGCAACACCGACCGCAAACTCACCGACGTACGGGTCCGCACCAGCGACGGCACCTCCACCGTGGTGGAGACGACACCGAACCACCCCTTCTGGGACGACAACCGGCAGACGTGGGTCAACGCCGGCGACCTCAAGCCGGGTGCCCGACTGCGGGTAGCCGGCCGCGGCGAGGCCACCGTCGTATCGGTCCAGACACGCCGCGACCAACGGGAGATGCGCGACCTGACAGTCGCCCACACCCACACGTACCATGTCATCGCGGGCGACCACGCCGTCCTCGTCCACAACATCGGCGGAAGGAAGGGCGGGTATGGAGATGCTTGCAAGCTCTTTGTCCCCGGACCCAATGCGCATGAATCGATCTCAGCACGCGGTCCGGAGCGTGATTTCACCGCCCAGGAGATCAGAGACGTCAACGCAATCGGTAACAAACGTGGGTGTCACTCATGTTCGGCGACCTCGTCGGGTTTCCCTAGTGGTACGTGGGTCAAGGACCATCAGCCGGTTTCGGCCTTCATTGTTCCTGCGCGGCCGCAGTTGATTGTCCCGCAGATCCTTCTTCCGCAATGCCGAGCTTGCAGTAGTGCGCAAGGCCGGGCGGCTGCCCAGATGAAGCGCGACGGGTTCAATCCCTATGAAGACTTGTGAGGTGGCTTCATGTCGGGTCAATCTGGGTTTTCTTCCACCTATCGACATGGCGTGCCTTGGAGTACGCTTCGAGTCGAAGGGCTAGGTGCGTCGAAAGATATTCCAGAGATCGATTTTTCTGAATCTTTTATGGCCCACAATGAAGGATGCATTACGCTGGCGGTTGCGCCCGCCGAAGTGGAAGTGGAAATGACGGTTGCGACTGAAGGTCCACCCGCTGACCAGACCATCACTTTCGTTGGATCGTTGTCGGTTCCGGACGGCGTTCTTGAGGTCGGTGACCTGGTCGGCGATGATTTTTCGTACCGGTTCCAAGTTCCGTCAGGCGTGGTCGAAGTGGTCGTGTCGGTTGATGTAGTGGAGGAGGCCACAAGGGTTAGCATCATCGTACCTGCGGTTGTGGGCCGGTTGCCATGACGGGCACCGATAGCATCCTGCGGACAGGAGCGAATTCAGGCTCATCGGTCGGCCGGCCCGTAGAGTTGGGCTGGGCGTTGGAGGTGGGTTCCGCTGACGCAGGTGCCGTTGGTGCGGAGGTGTCGGGTGGGTCAAATGTCGTTACTTATCGCGCACCTGGAGAGCCGGCTCGGAACGATCAGGTCGGGGTGGACGCGTGATCCGAACGGAATCGAGTTGCCTTTCCAGGTTGCTGAGTTTGGCGGTGGCGGGCAGCTTGTAGGATCTACCTCCTATGCCACGCTTGGTGTGAGCCGGCATTCTCTCCCGTCTCCAATTGACCAACGTGGTATTTCCCTGGAACTCGTGATGACGACGCACGCCGCGCTGGCTCCTGCTCGGTTTCCGCAAACTCTGCAGCTGATCGCAAACGATCTGCTGGCGCGCCACGCTCCGATCCTGCGCGGACAAACATTCGCGCTGCCGTGGCCGGTGGCGGAAGGTAGTGAGCTGTCATTTCTATATGCGGCTGTTCCGGGCTACTTTGACGAGGAATTCGATTCGGTTGAGATTGAGGACGGTTCTGGCGTTGCTATAGTGTGGATGGTCCCAATTAGTGTTCCCGAAGCTAATTTTGTGACGAGTAGTGGTTGGGACGTGTTTGAACGTAAGCTGGTTTCGGTGGATCCGGATTTGTTAGACTCGGGTAGGCGGTCGATAGTTTAGCAAGTCCGATTGTATGCGGTTCAGCTGATATGGTTTCGGACCGCAGGCGACTCTTGTGGTGCGGTATCTGTCGGTGTCAGCTCGGAGGTTTGCAGGAATGTGCGGAGGCCTGTGCCGCGCGAAACGTCGGTGGGGATATCGCTGATGTCCGCTTTACGCGGGCGGTGCGCCCGCGCGGATCGGGGAGACCTCCGACTGATCAACCGGTATGTGCCGCTTACTGTGAGCCCGCTTACGGGAGGGGCGCGTTTCCGGATCCCGAGACCAGATTCCAATCGGACTTGTAGGAGATGTTAAGTGTGGTGGGAGGTCTCCAGGTACGACTGGTCAAGCCTGGGCAACGCACAGGTTGGTGTGTGGATTGAAGAGCTCGCGGCGACGGAAGACGAGGCGCGGGCGAATGACCTGATGGTCCTGATCGAGGCCGAGGTTGTTCCTCCTAACGGGCCGATGCGTCAAGGAATTGCGTCTGCTGTGGCTGCTTGCATTGCCCAAGGGCTCGTCAGGGCGACTGTAGCCGCTCGGATCGAGCTGTTGTATCTAGCCTTTCAATTGGCAGGGGAGGCGGCTCGGGACCCTGGTGCGGTTACCGTGCGCCGCGAAGTTGGCAATTGTCTACCGATAGTTGCCGAAATCGCAGAGAGTGGATCGCATCTAGAGAGAATGCAATGCATAGATTTCCTATCTATGTTTGGTCGGCTGGATGATTATTGTTACGGCCGGGCGACGTACCTGCTGGGTATGATTGGGGAGACTGGCCGGGATGCGGCCGATGCTGTTGCGATCGAACTCGATGATCTTCGTAAATCGGTCAGTTTTTCGTCGATGGGTAGCGCTGGATTGCGTAGGTAGCGGTCGTAGGAGCTGAAGCTAACTTGGCTCGTTCCAACTTGCCGTCAGGTGGCCGCTGCTGGTGCGAGGCGGCTTCCCAGAGGAGGTCAACGTTCGCTCTTGCGCGGATCGAAGAGGATGTGGCGTGGGTTTCGGGAGATTTGACTGATGGTGGCGCCGAAGTGACTGACGGCGAAGTCTGTGGTGCTTCGTTTTCCGAGTTTTTGGCTGGAATAGGATGGACCCCCGGTCGGCAGGTAGGCGTTGGGCGGATCGTGTCGGAGTGGTGCGATCGGGGATACGTTCCATCGGCTGCGGCGACCGACTTCGTCGGTGGGTTTGATGGTATTTCATTCGAATATCTCAAACATGTCGTTGTGGGCGGTTTCGATGAGTGTGTGCTCGATGCGGTTCGTGCCACTGGGGCAGTAAGCCCAACCAGGCTTCATGGTTATGAAGGTCGCGTCGGACAAAGACTTGCGCCAGTTGGATTGGCTGCTTCGAACCACGTCATCCTGATGGTTGCCGTTTCTGGTCAGATTTTTGGGGCGTATGATGACTTCTTGGCGCTTTATGGCGAGAACGGAAAGGTGGCATTATGGAAGATTCACCATCGGGTAGAAGTGGCTCACCTGCCGATGGCGTAGTCTGCGAGTTTCGGTGTCGCAGTCACCTCTGCCGTAGCGCAGTGCGACGGTCCTCATTGCCCTTCGAAAGCATGACCGGATTTGCTGGGTTGGCCGGTGCCACGGACCTGTCGAGATTTCGCGAATGAACTCGTTGCCTGCTGATCTTCTTGACATTCTGAGATGTGCCGGTTGGGGACCGGGTCGGAATGCGGATATTGGCGATCTGGTTGATTTGCTGCATTCGTGCGGGTTTGTTCTGTCGGCACCGGCCTTAGATTTCTTGAGAGAGTTTGGGTTTCTAAGGTTGGAGCACGAGCCGAGTATCATCCTTCGCGGCAAGAAGTCGCCGTGTTGGACCACTTTTGATCCGACTGCTGTTGCGACGCATCGCGATGCGCGCATCGCTGATAGATGCTCCTCGGTTGTTGGGAAAAGTCTGTGTCCGGTAGGTGTGGACGGATTTCATTTCACAATCTATATGACCAACGAGGGCTCCTTGCTTGCTGGTCGCGACGCATCGGTATTTCGCTATGCTGAATCGGTTCAAGGATTGCTGAGGGCTATGTTTGACGGGTCTCGCCCCACGAAGATTGCCGATTGGGTGATTGATTAAAATCTGGTTGTGGCCGCTACAGGCTGGGATCTGATCGATCACTGATCGTCTTCTCGGGCCGCAATTCGCGCTGAATCTCGCTGGGCTCGGTTCCAATCGGTGACGCCAGCATCGCTGAGTAAGTAAGGACGGCAGATTGTTGCCAGCGGCGAAGGTGGAGACGCTGGCAGGTGCGAGGTGGCCGGTGGTGCAGCCGGCTCGCCGGCACGGTGTCTGCCACTGCGGGTAGTTCGTCCGCAGGTCGCGGTCAGAGCTGGCGGAACTCGCCCTTTTCTGCGCCGTCGAGGAAGCAGTCCCACTCCTCGGGGGTGAAGATCAGGACCGGACCGTCCGGGTTCTTGGAGTCGCGGAGCGCGTACGCCTGACCCAGGTTGGCGACCTCGACGCAGCCACCGTTCGTGGATGACTTCCTGCTCTTGCGCCAGACGGCGGTGCTGAGGTCGAGGTCGGGGGTCACGTGCTGCTCCTCGTCGGTCAACCCGTGGCGCGGGTCAGGGCGGTGATCAGCTTGGCGCTCTCGGGTGGGCTGAGCGCGGCGGCCGTGATGTGGTTGTACGCCAGGTTACACCGACGCAGGTCCGCGTCACGTTCAAGATAGAGGCCGCCGGCCTGGCCTTCCACGTAGACGACGGGGGAGTGGATGTCCTCCTCGAAGTCGAAGATCGTGAACGCGCCGAGCTCACCCGGGCACCCCCGTGAACGATCGAGGCTAGGAAGGCAGGGTTATCCGACTTCGGTTTTTAGTCGGCGGCCGGGTTCGTAGGGTTGGGCGGGGCGTTGGAAGCAGGCTCCGCTGACGCGCGTGGCGATGGTGCGGATGTGTCGGAATCCTTGGTCGCGGTAGTAGGCGTGTAACCGTTGGTTTGTCGTCCATGCGTCGAGGCGTAGCCAGGTGAGGCCGGCATCGTAGGCTCTGCCGGCTGCCCAGTCGAGGAGCTCGGTGCCAATGCCGTCGCCGGAGCGAGCAAGCGGGAGCATCATTTTCGCGGCGTAGAGCGCGTCGGCCGGGTCATCTTCCGGGTACCAGAGAGCCTCGGGGTCGCGGTCCGGTTTCCAGAGCCCGTCGACGTCGACGTAGGCGGTGAGGGTGATGGTGGCGGCCGGGGTTTCACCGTCGAAGACCATCCAGGTCTGCCCGGCGGAGACGGTCGCGGCGACGGCAGACCGGGGTAGTGGGATCGACCACTGGTCTTCTCCCCGAGCTGCGAGCCATGCCTCTCGTTCGCGTCGCCAGCTCATGATGACGTCGACGTCGCTGAGCTGTGCGGGACGGATGATCATTGCGGGTCCTCGCTGGCACGGATATTGGCGATGACGTCGGGGTCGCCGAGGGTGTAGAGGAGCCGGTTGCGGTCGGCGGCGAAGGTGGAGACGCTGACGCGTACGGGCCGGTCCGGGGTGTAGCCGGTTCGGAGCCAGCGGAGGACGGGTGTGCCGGCGGTCAGGGTGAGTGTCGTCACCTCGTCGGGTGCTGGCATCGCTGCGATGATCTCGTCGTCGTAGGCGACCTGCGGGTGTCCGCGTTCGGCGAGGAGTCTGGTGGTGCCTTGCGGGATGTCACGTGGCGACAGCAGCTCGGGTACCTGGTCGCAGAGGTCCATCGGGTAGTAGGTGTCCTGGATCGAGGACGGCTGGCCGTTGACCGCGCGTACGCAGCGGCGGACGGCTGCTGGTGAGTCGGCGGGCACGCCGAGGCGTTCTGCCAGTCCGTCCGGCACTTCCGCGATGCGTAGCTCGAACGTCTGGGTAGGTTCGTGGCCTTGGTCGCGGACCTCGCTGAACCACGCGTCGGACTCGCTGACCGGTCCGGGCATCTCTGCGCGGCTGGCATGGAAGGCGAGCGTGACTCGGTCGCGGACGATGATGCCGCCGGTACGGCCGGGCATCGACTCGACCAGGCCTTCGTTGATGAGGACCGCGGTGGCGAGTCGCACCGTGTTGCGGGAGACCCGGTGCAGATCCTGCAGCTTGCTCTCGGTCGGCAGGTGGTCGCCTGGCTTGAGCACGCCGTTGATGATCTGTGCGCGTAGCTCGTCTGCGATCTTGCGGTACAGCGGTGGCACGGCCACGGTCTCCTCGATTGGTTCCAACGTATCTCATTCGCAGTCTTGACTGTCGTTGGCTTCACTGCAAAGGTTGGTACCAATCCAACCTTACACAAGGTGCTTGCCTCATGATCAGGTGGTAGTGATGAGCCATGCCCGCGACATGCTCAGGGAGATGGAGCGCGTACACCGTGCCCTTGCCCAGACCCGGCTCCACCTTGCCGGCCTCGACCAGGCCGACGGTGCACGCGACCTAGCGGACCGGGTCCTGCACTCGCCGCTACGGACGTTGGTCGAGCAGGCCGAGGATGCAGCCGTCCGAGTCACCGCCTACCTGCGCGAATCCACGCGCATCTAGGTCCCTCCATTGTGAAGGCCGCCGAGTCCCGCCCACCTTGTCCTTCACCAGCGGCAGGAGAACCGATGTCTGAGATCAGCGAGGGCGACTCTCTGCCGGCGGCGGAAACTAGCCAGCGCCACGCCGGAGACCAGTGGCCGCTACGTGGGGTCCTGGTGTGCGCGGCGTGTGGGCGGCGGATGCAGCCGTTGCGGACCGCTGACGGTGGTCGGGCGTACCGGGGTCCGTGTGGTTGCCGGCTGGGCCCGGTCGACGCGGGCCGGATCGAGCGGCTCGTCGGCCTGTCCATCGCCCGCCGCCGCCCCGACCTGGCCGCTGTGTCGCCGCCGCGCACCGACGCCGACGTGATCGGCGAGGCCATCGATCAGGTGTACGTCGGTGCTGACGCCGACGACCTGCTGATCGTCTGGCGCACCTGAGCCGCCGCCCGTCGTCGCTGCCGAGGTGGGCGTGGCGGCGGGCGGCGTTCCACGCCCTTGTCTGCGCACTTTGCCGAGGAGTCTGCCGAATGTCCACGTACCCGCTGGCCGACGACCTGTTCCGGATGGCCCACCACCGGCTGCACGGCCGACCGTTGCTGCACCCCCGCGCGCTCAGCCACGGCCTGGCCGCCGCGCTGCTGGCCGAACTGCTCTACCCGCAGCGGATCGCCGTGCGCCGCGGCCTGGTCGTCGTCGGCGCGACCGTCGCCCCGCCCGACGACCTGGTGCACGGCATCCTCGCCCAGATCAGCGCCGCGCCGACCCCGCAACCGGTGAAGACCTGGGTCGGTCTGCTCAGCGAGACCGCGGTCCGGCAGGTCGCCACCCGACTGGCCCGCGCCGGCCACGTACGCCGGGAAGTGACCCGCCGCCGCCTCGTCGGGCGCGGCGAACGGTGGGTGCCCACCGACATGAACACCGCCGGCTGGCCCGCCGTCCGGCTGGCCACCGCGCTGCGCGCCCGCCGCCGTCTCCACGTCACCGATCAGGGTCTGGCGGCGTTGACCTGGGCCTGCGGCCTCGACCGGCACATCCTCAACGGTGCGCCGCCGCACGCCTACGACGACCTGCGCACCCTCGTCGACCACGGCTGACCGGGCGGCGGCTGATGATGGTCGACTACCCCGACCCGGCCGGATACCCACTGGCCGCACTGATCCACTGCGCAGACTGCCGGACCCCGATGACCCCGGCCGTCCGTGCCGCCACCCGCGTCTACCGGTGCACCGGTGCGTGCCGCAACGAGATCGACGCCCTGCACGCCGAAACCCTGATGTGGGACCGGGCCGCCGCCCGGCAACCACAGCTGGCCCGGCCGCGCATGCCGGCCGACCGGCGGCGCGAGATCTTCGCATCCCTGCTGACCGAGGTGTACGCCCGAGGCCCGTCGAGCTGGCTGTCGCTGCGTGCCTCCTGGATCGACCGTCGGCGACGGGCTGCCGGCCCGACGCCGCCCCCGGCCGGGTGAGCCGAGCCGTCGCCGCCGAGACGAAGTCATGTCTTGCCCGCCCTGGAGAGAAGGAACAGGTCATGGACGTCTGCGCGTTGACCAGCGCTGCGGTGCTCGGCTACCTGGCCGGGCTGTTCCCGTTCCGGGTCAAGAGCCGCTGGTGCCCCAAGTGCGGCGAGCTGACCACCACCCCGCCACCGCCGAGGGTCTGAGCCCTGCGGTCAAGCTGGTCGGGTGGCACAACGACAAGGGCAGGGAGAGGCGGTGGGCGAGCCGACGACTGCGTACCTGCTGCTCGGCGCCTTCGGCCTGGACCTGTTTCCGGGTCGCCGGACGGGCTACCTGCGCGGGCTCTCCCCGGCAGGTGGTAAGGGCTTGATGAATCGTCGAGACCTGTCCACCGTGTCCTCGTACCCAAGACCCGCGTAGAACCGGTGCGCCGCGTCCCGGTGAACGCTGCTGGTCACCTCCATCATGATGCAACCGGCGGCCCAGGCCCGACGCTCGATCTCGGTCAGCAGCGAATGCCCGACGCCCTGCCCCCGGTATCGGTCGTCGACGACCATGGCGACGACCCGGCCGAACCTGCCGGTCCTCTCCAGAATCGGACACACATGCAGGGCGGCGACTCCGATCAGCTCGCCGGCGTCATCGGCGCCGAGCAGCACGCTCGCCTGGTCGTGCAGCCAGTAGGTCAGACGTTCGTGGACATCGGCGTCATCGGTGGGGTAGCCGAGCTGATCCAGCAGGACGACGAGCCGGGCCGTGTCGTGCCGATCGACGGGACGGATACGGATTGCCATGCCGCGTAGTCTGCCGACGTGCCTGAGCTGATCACACCCACCATCGAGCTGTACGCGTCGTGGCTCGACGCCCGCGACGAGTGGGGACGCGGCACCCACCAGGACGGCAGTGGGCTGCGGCCGCGATGACGGCGGCGACACCGCGTACCGAGCGGGAGGCCGTCGAGATCCAGCGCGAGCTGGCCCGCCGGGTACGGGTCGACCAGCCGATGGCCGATCCGCCGAGGTTCGTCGCCGGCGTCGACGTCGCGTACGAATCGGACTCGTCGGCGGCGGGCCGACTCGCCGGTGCCGTCGTCGTGCTCGACCTGGCGGACAACCTGTCCGTCGTGGCCAGCGCGACCGCGACCGGCGTCTGCGACTTCCCGTACGTTCCCGGCCTGCTCGCGTTCCGCGAGGTTCCGGTCCTGCTCACCGTCCTCGACCGGCTCACCGTCCGCCCGGACCTGCTGGTCTGCGACGGGTACGGCGTCGCGCATCCGCGCCGCTGCGGCCTGGCCAGCCACCTGGGCGTGGTCACCGGCATCCCGGCGTTCGGCGTGGCCAAGACGGCGTTCGTCAGCACCCACGGCGAGGTGCCGCCCGAGCGCGGCGGCTGGGCCGACCTGGTCGACGGCGGTGAGGTGGTCGGCCGGGCGCTGCGCACCCGCACCGGCGTCAAACCGGTGTACGTGTCGGCCGGGCATCTCATCGACATCGCCCAGGCGACCGGGATCACCCTGCGCCTGACGCCTCACTACCGGCTGCCGGAGACGACCCGCCTGGCCGACCGCGCCTGCCGGGAAGTTTCCCGGCACCGCTGAAACCGCGCGCCTCCGCCACACGTCTGGGGGATGTCGGTCGAATCGGGAACATCGACCGGGACCCCGGCGGCAGTGGGCGGGTAGCCGTCGCCGCCGGGTCACCGACAGTCGGATGAGGGTGAGAACGTGGTGACGAGCCGATGGATCACGGGTCTGGGAATCGCCGTGCTGGCCGGCGCGGTGGCGGCGTGCGGCACGACCGCACCGGCCGGTGACACGACGCCGACGTCCGACCCGGACCCGACGACGGTGACCGGGACCCCGACCACCAGCCTGGCACCGCCGCCGGAGCCGACGGCACCCGCGGGCGGTCTGCCGCAGGTGCTGTCCGGCACCCGGCAGGTCACCATCGTGCGGGCCGAGGCGTTCGAGTCCGGGCTGTCGATCACCGACGACGGACGCTTGGCTGAGGTCGACGGAGACGAGGGCCGGCAGTTGTTCGTGGCGGTCCCGTTGCAGGGGCGGCTGTTCCTGATCGAGTCGTACCAGGGGACCGGCGGCGGCCCCGGTGCCGGTGACCCGGTCTGCTGGCGGGTGCACAACCCGGGAGACGGGGGATCGTTGTCGGTCGAGGGTGCGGCCTGCGACGCCGGTGACCCCCGGCAGCGGTTCGCGATCGTCGCGGCCGACACCGGCACCGACGACACCTTCATGATCAGCAACAGGTCGGCGTACCTGCGCACCTCGGCCCGCTCCGGACTGATCCTGGAGGAGCAGGGCGACGGTTCGCCGACCCCGGACGGGTTCCGGTTCACCGACAACGGGCCGGCACCGACCAGGTGACCGGCGGAGGAACAATCAGGTGACGGGTGAAGCACGACCAGGTGACGGGTGGAGCACGACGGATGCGTGACGCCGACGAGTTCGACGCCTTCTACGCCGCGTCCGCCCAACGGGTGCTCGGACACCTGTCCGTGGTGCTCGGCAACCGGGCCGACGCCGAGGACGCGGTCGCGGAGGCGTACGCCCGCGCGTGGGACCGGTGGCGGTCCGTGCGCGACTGTGACAGCCCCGAAGCCTGGGTACGCACGGTCGCGTACCGGATCGCGGTGAGCTCCTGGCGTAAGGCGGTGAACCGGCTGCGTGCCCACCGCCGCGACGCCAACGGCCACCAGGTCGACGAGGTGTCGGCCGACCACGTCGCGATCGTTGACGCGTTGCGCCGTCTCGGCGTCGACCAGCGCCGGGCCGTCGTGCTGCACCACCTGGTCGGCCTGAGCGTCGCCGAGATCGCCGCCGAGACCGGCACCAGCCCGAACACGATCAAGACCTGGCTGGCCCGAGGCCGCAAGGCGCTGGCCGTACACCTGACCACCAGCGGCGACGAAGGGCGGAGCCGTGCCGTCTGACGACCGATTCGACGAGACGCTGCGCGACGTGGCCCGGCGGGCCGGGCAGACCGGCCGGCTTGCCCCGGCGGCGGACATCCGGCGGCGCGGCGAGACGCTGCGCCGACGCCGACGTGCCACCACCGCCGCGCTGGCGGTGACGCTGGTCGGAGCCGTCGGCGCGGGCGTCGCTGCGATCCAGTCGGTGACCGCCGCACCGCAGCTGCCGGTCGGACCGGCCGGCCCGACGGTGAGCGTGCCGTCCGGCTCGCCGACCGGTGCGCCGAATGGATCGCCGACTGGGGCCCCGACTGGGGCGCCGGCCAGCGTCGGGGACGATCCGCTGCTGTCCGGGGACCGCCAGGTCGCGATCGTGCGTACGGACGCGTTCGAGTCGGCGGTGTCGCTGCTCGACGACGGCCCGCTGGGCGAGGTCGACGGGACCGAGGGCCGGCGGCTGTTCGTCATCGAACCGGCCGGGGCGGGCACCTTCCGGATCCGCGCCGCCGAACCGAACCCGGACGGCTCCGACGCGTGCTGGCAGGTCAGGCCATCGGGCTCGGACCCGTTGACCGTCGTCGCGGCGGACTGCGTGGCGTCCGAGCCACGGCAGCACTTCTCGATCAGCGCCGTGGAACGGGACGGTGGGGAACCGTCGTACGCGATCAGCAGCGCCTCGGCGTACCTGCAGCACTCCGCCACCCGGGGCCTGATCCTCGAAGAGCTGGGCGACGCGACGCTCACGACATACTTCCGGCTCGTCGACAATGGTCCTTCGCCGGGCTGACCCGCCCGGTCCGGCGGTGCCGACGGTACGGCTGACTGTCGTGCTTGTACGTACCACTCTCGCCGTCGGGCTTCGTCGTTGAATACCGTCGAGTTGCCAAACGATTCGTTGGCATCCGATGGATGAACGGTTACATCAACTACTGCGCCGGTCTGGCCGCCGGCACCGGCGCCGCCGCCGGGCTCGGCGGCGGAGTGACGCTGGCACTGGGCATCAAGGGTGTCGAGTTTCTCGCCCTACGGGTCGCGCAGGAACTGCTCAAACGGCTCACGGCGCGCACCCTGGGCAAGGCGGTGCCGATCGTCGGAGCGGTGGTCGGCGGAGGGCTGAACTTCGCATTCATCAAGGCCGTCGGCTCGACGCTGCTCGCGTTCGAGGACCAGATCTTCAACGATGTGGCCGAGCGATCGGCGATCGGCGGTTGATCTCCGGTTGATTGGCGGGACGGCGGAATGTCGGCCGCCCTGCTGCGGTTGTTACCCGGTGCGTCCCGTGGCGTACGCGTCGTTGTGATTTCCGCACGCGGGGCGTTCCGCGCGGTCGGGAATGGGCGTCGCATCAGCCCTGACCGCCGTGCTGGGCACCGACTGACCGTATGTCCCGTTCGCGGGGTCCGGGCCTCTGCCAGACGATCAGTGCCCGGATCTTCCGCACCCTCCCGGAACGGAGATCCGCAGATGACCACCGTTCTTCACAGATCCGCACTGTCCGTCGCCGGTCTGCTGGTAGCCGGCGGTGTGGTGGCCGGTCCGGCTGCCGCAGCCCAGGCCGCCCCGGCCTCGGACACCGCCAGGTCCGCCGCCTATGCCGCCAGCTCCGACCGCGGCGAGCGGTCCAGCGAGGGCCGGCTGCTGAACACCCGGTACGAGCGGCAGCCGAACTTCTACTACTGCGGGCCGGCCGCGACCCGGATCGCGCTGACCGCGCAGGGCCGCGAACTGTCGCAGGACGAGGTGGCCAGCAGGCTGGGCACCACCGTGGCCGGCACCGACTCGGCCGAGGACACCACCCGGGTGCTCAACGAGCTCACCGGCGACGACGAGTACCGGACCACCGCGATCGAGGCCGCCAAGGCCAACCAGGCGCAGATCGACCAGCTGCGCGACGACGTGCGCGCGACCGTGGACGACGGCCGGGCCGTGGTGGCCAACATCATCGGTACGGTGAGCGACGTCGACGGCCGGACCCACTCGTACCCGGGCGGGCACTACGTGACTGTCGTCGGCTACGGCGAGGGCGGCGACGCCGTCAAGATCGCCGACCCGGCCTTTCTGGGCGCCGAACACTACTGGGTGAGCACCGAGACCCTGGCGCACTGGATCGCCACCCGCGGCTACTCGCACTGACGCCCTGACCTCGCCCTGACCATGTTGGCCGGGTCTGCCGGGTACCCGGCAGACCCGGCCAACGGTCGTCGTCGGCTGGCCTTGATCCACTGCGGTTCATCGACCCGACACGCCGGGCGGCAGTCCGATGAGCCGAAGTGGATCACTGCTGCGGGGGCGGGCTGAGTCTGCGCCGGACGTGACCCATGCCCATCGCGGTCCGGTCACCGAACCCGGCGTAGCTGGCGAACGCCGCCAGGGCGTCGACCGCCCGCCGCGCGTCGCCGGGCACCCCCGACGCCTCCGCCAACTGGAAGGTCACCGAGCCGACCGTGCCCCGACGGAACCGGTGCTCCGGGTTACGCTGCCCCGGCTCCACCAGATGCGTGGCCATCCGCAGCTGGGCGTCGACCACCTCCAGATGGTCGACGACCGCCGGCTCCGCCGACGTCGGCAACGCCACCTCCCCGGCGAACGCGTCCCAGCGCCGGGTCAGGTTGGTAAACACCCGCTCCGCGTCCGGCCAGGGGCGCTGGCGGCGGGCACCGTCCCCGCGTCCGGTGGCGAACCCGACCGGCGTCAGCAGGTCGTACGCCCAGGTGGTCGCCGTCGGGTCGGCGCCGGTGGCCAGCTCGGCGTACGACACGGCGTGCACGGCGACGTCGACGGTGCGGTAGCGGGTCTGCGCGATCTGGTGCCCGGCGGCGTGGTGCAGCGCGGCGAGCACCGGGGCGGCGTACGCGTCGATCAGCAGGCCGACCACGATCCGGGCCGGCTGTCCCGGTGTCGACGGTGGCCGGCCCTGCTCGTCGAGGACCGGGCTGAGGGTGAACGGCTTGTACCGGGGGCTGTCGTGCATGATCGTGGACAGCTCCGGGTCGACGGCGCGGACCGCTTTGAGGAACGCGGCGTAGACGGCCGGGCCGGTGTGCGGTGGCGGGACCGCCGTGGCGGCGGTCGGCACCAGGGAGACGACGATCTGGGTGGGCATCGGGCCGGCGTACCCTCTCGGTCTGGTGTGGTCGGTGGGTGCACCCCACTCAATCAGACCGGCGCCAGCGGGCCGGGGATCCGCTGCCCGACCCGGTCGGGGTCGGGCAGCGGATCGGGTCCGGATCCGGTCCGCTCCGTAGGCGGTACCGGTGCAGGATCAGGACGCGGTGCAGCTCAGGTCGGTCGGCGTGGTGCTGGGCCCGGAGCCGACGAAGCCGACCGTGGTGGCGGCGTCCGGCGCGAGGGCCCCGTTGTACGGCTCGTTGCGTACCGTGTTGACTCCGCCGGACGTGGTCAACCGGCCGTTCCACAGCGACCCGATCGACGTACCGCTCGGGTTGGTCCAGGTGACCGTCCAGCCGGAGATCGCCGAGGTGCCGGTGTTGCGCACCTCGATGCCGCCCTGGAAGCCGCCCTGCCAGCTGCTGGTCACCGTGTACGTGGCGGTGCAGCCGTCGTCGCCGAGGCCGCCGTCGTCGGCCGCGGTGGTGACCGTCCGCGCCGGCGAGGCCGGTGAGACGTTGCCGGCGGCGTCGCGGGCCCGCACCGTGAACGTGTAGCTGGTCTCGGCGGTCAGGCTGGAGACGGTGTACGTGGTGCCGGAGACCGTGGCGACCAGGGTGGCCGGCGCACCGCCGGTCGACCGCAGCACCTGGTACGAGGTGACGCCGACGTTGTCGGTCGACGCCGCCCAGGTCAACGTCACCGAGTCGGCGGTGACGTCGCTGGCGGTCGGCTGGCCGGGGGCGGTCGGCGCGGTCACGTCGTCGTCCCCGCCGCCGTCGCTGTAGCGCTGCGCGAGGCTGATCCCGGTGGTGGAGCCGGCCCCGCCGAGCGGCACCTGGTGGTCGAGGCTGACAAACTTGCCGTCGTGCTGCCACAACGCCGGCTTGAGCACCTGGTTGTACTTGACCTCGTCCCAGCTGGTCCAGTCGTCGAGCAGCAGGCCACCGGTGTCACCGGAGTTGGGGTTCAGCGACCAGAACGTGTGGTGGATGCCGTAGTCGATCATCAGGTCGCGCAGGGCGTGCAGCCACTTGTCCTGCCGGGCGTCCTGGCCGTACCGGCCGCCCCATTCGCCGATCAGCAGCGGCGCGGTGTCGTCCTCGTGGATGTAGAGCCAGTTGGGCCGCCACACGTCCTCGGTCAGCGACGCCTTGTCGAACTCGCCCTGGAACCACGGCTGCTCGTAGACCAGCGGGCCGTAGTCGTGCGGGGAGTAGACCAGCTGGTCCTGGTTGGTGCCCAGGTCGACCGGGTGCTCGGCGACGCCCCGCAGGTTGCCGCCCCACCAGTTGTAGAAGTAGTTCGGGCTGAGGTCCGGGTTGGTGTTGGGGGAGTCCCAGTCGGCGTGCGGGCGCGGGTAGACCTCGATGCCTTCGCAGAGGATCAGCAGGTCGGGGTTGATCGCCAGGATTCGCCGGCCGGCCGTCTCGCAGGCGTGCTTGAAGTTGTCCTGGTCGGTCGAGGAGTCCCACTTGGCCCGCTGCGGGTCGTTCGGGGTGCCGTGCGGCTCGTTCTCGATGTCCATCGCGACGATCGTGTCGTTGTCGCGGTAGCGCTCGGCCACCCACTCCCAGCCCTGGTAGAAGTCCTCCGGCGTGATCGAGCCCTTGAACCACATCGGGTAGAGGTGGCCGGAGTTGTCCGCCTCGGCGCTGTGCACGTCCAGCATGACCTTCAGGCCGTACTGCTCGCACAGGCCCAGCCAGTAGTCGAAGATCTGCAGGTTGTTCAGCCCGTCGAGCTCCGGGTTGACGTACGCGTTGATGTTGGGGCGGGCCAGCGGCTGGCCGGCCTTCCACTCCAGCAGCAGCTGGGTCGAGATCGGCACCCGGACGATGTTGATGCCACGCTCGGACATGGCGCGGGTGACCGCCTCGATGTTGGCCGACCACAGGCCGTGGAAGACCCGCTCAGTGGCGTTGTAGCCGAACCAGTTGGCCCCGGTGAGCCACACCTGGTTGCCGGCCTCGTCGACGATCGTGTTGCCGTCGGTGTGCAGCCAGTCGTTCGCCGGTACGGCCTGCGCGGCTGCGGCTGGTGCGGTGGCTGTGGCTGATGCGGTGGCTGACGTGCCGGTGCGGGCAGCCGGTGGGGCGGCGGCTGCCGTGGCGGGGGTGGTCGGGACGGCGGCGACCGCCCCGAGCAGCAGGCCGGCCGCCGCTGTGGCGGCCCACCGTGTCCGTATCGACGGCATTTAGCGGTTCTCCTGTCGTGGGTTGGGCAGGCGTGGGAGCGCTTCCATCGACAGAGGTTACGACGTACCAAGGTCGTAATGGAAGGACGTGACCCCCGGCGGGCGTACCGCCGGGGCGTGTCCGGCCGCGACAGATCCATTGACTTCCATTTTGTGGCTCCCGTAGGGTCGCAACGACGGCCTTCGATAGCGACGCGGTGACCTGGAGCCGGCATCGTGTTTCGCCCCGGGCAAAGGTGAGCAGGGTCGCCCTGGCGGGCCCGCCCGTTGTGCGCGCGCGTGGCTCGAGCCTCGCCGGCCAGCGTCCCCGCTCCAGTCGATCCCCCTGCGGCGTGATTCGGCGCACGCCTGTCCGCACCTCACGACAGAAAGCGAGCCCTCGAATCATGTTCCGAAGATTGGCCTTCGGCCTGGTCATGGTGTTGGCCACGATCAGCCTCAGCGCCGTGCCGGCCCAGGCCCAGGCGGACTTCACCGTCCTGGTCTTCAGCAAGACGGCCGGGTTCCGGCACGACTCGATCCCGGCCGGCATCGCCGCCATCGAGCAGCTCGGCGCGCAGCACAACTTCACCGTCGAGACCACCGAGGACGCCGGCCAGTTCACCACCGCCAACCTGTCCCGGTTCCAGGCGGTCATCTGGCTGTCGACCACCGGGGACGTCCTCAACGCCAGCCAGCAGTCGGCGTTCGAGAGCTTCATCCGAGGCGGCGGCGGCTACGCCGGCATCCACGCGGCGGCCGACACCGAATACGACTGGCAGTGGTACGGCGACCTGGTCGGCGCGTACTTCGCCAGCCACCCGGCGAACCAGAACGCCACCGTACGGATCGAGGACAGCTCGCACCCCTCGACCGCCGGGCTGCCGACCGCGTGGAACCGCTACGACGAGTGGTACAACTACCGGACCAACCCACGCTCGGACAACCACGTCCTGGCCACCGTGGACGAGAGCACGTACACCGGCGGCACGATGGGCAGCGACCACCCGATCGCCTGGTGCCGAGGCTACGACGGTGGCCGCTCCTGGTACACCGGCATGGGCCACACCAACGAGAGCTTCAGCGACGCGAACTTCCGCAGCCACGTGCTGGGCGGCATCCAGTACGCCGCACAGGGCGCCGGCAACTGCTCGACCAGCCAGACACCGCCCGGCTACAGCGAGGTCACCCTGGCCAAGGGCGTCGCCGAGGTCGGCGAGCCGATGGGCATGACGGTGCTGCCGAACCGGGGCGTGCTGCACACCTCCCGCGAAGGCACCATCCGCTACACCGACGCGGCCGGCAACACCAAGGTGGCGCTGACCATCCCGGTGTACACCCACGACGAGGAAGGGCTGCAGAGCATCGAGGCGGACCCCAACTTCGCCACCAACCGATGGGTGTACGTGTACTACTCGCCGCCACTGAACACTCCGGGCGGCGACGCGCCGTCGACCGGCTCGGCGTCGCAGTTCGCACCGTTCAACGGACACAACCGGCTGTCCCGCTTCACGGTCAACGCCGACCACACCCTGGACCGGTCGTCGGAGGTGACGGTCCTGCAGGTCCCGACCAGCCGGGGCATGTGCTGCCACGTCGGCGGTGACATCGACTTCGACGCCGACGGCAACCTCTACCTGTCGACCGGAGACGACACGAACCCGTTCGACTCCAGCGGCTACACGCCGATCGACGAACGGTCCAACCGCAACCCGGCGTACGACGCGCAGCGTACCGCCGGCAACAGCAACGACCTGCGGGGCAAGGTGCTGCGGATCCGGCCGACCGCCAACGGCGGCTACACCATCCCGGACGGCAACATGTTCCCGGCCGGCACGGCGAACACCAAGCCGGAGATCTACGCGATGGGCTTCCGCAACCCGTTCCGGATGTCCGTGGACAAGGCGACCGGCGTCGTCTACCTCGGCGAGTACGGGCCGGACGCCAGCACCGCCAACCCCAACCGCGGGCCGGCGAACCACGTCGCGTTCGAACGCATCGCCCAGCCCGGCTTCTACGGCTGGCCGTACTGCTCGAACTACAACACGCCGTACATCGACTACACGTTCCCGTCCGGCCCCTCCGGCGCACCGTTCAACTGCTCCGGCGGGCCGGTGAACAACTCCCCGAACAACTCCGGCATCACCCAACTGCCCCCGTCGCAGCGGGCCTGGCTGCCGTACGGTGGCGAGCAGAACCCGCCGGAGCTGTGCTGCGGCAGCCTGTCACCGATGGACGCCGTGGTCTACAACTACGACGCCTCGCTCGCCTCCGACGTGAAGTTCCCGGCGTCGATGAATGGCAAGGTGTTCATCGGCGAGTTCGGCCGGCGGTGGATCAAGACGGTCACGGTTACCGGCTCCGGCGGGGTGGGCTCGATCGACCCGTTCCCGGACTACACCGGCACCCAGGTGATGGACCTGGAGTTCGGCCCGGACGGCGCCCTCTACGTGCTCGACTACGGCACCGGCTGGGGCAGCGGGGACGCCAGCTCGGCGGTGTACCGCATCGAGTACAGCTCCGGCGGCGGCCGATCGCCGATCGCCGCCGCGTCCGCCGACCCGACCGCCGGCAACGCGCCGCTGACCGTGCAGTTCAGCTCGGCCGGGACCAGCGACCCGGACGGGGACGCCATCACGTACGCGTGGGACTTCACCACGGACGGCAGCACCGACTCGACGCAGGCGAACCCGTCGTACACGTACACCAGCAACGGCGAGTTCACGGCGACGCTCACGGTGCGCGACAGCACCGGCCGCAGCGCCACCGCGAGCGTGGTGATCGGGGTGGGCCGGCCGACGGTCACCCTCGACCTACCGCGCAACGGCCGGTTGTTCGAGTTCGGTGACGCCATCCCGTTCGAGGTGACGGTCACCGACCCGGACGCGTCGACGATCGACTGCAGCCGGGTTAAGGTCAACTATCTGCTCGGGCACGACAGCCACGCCCACGGCATCTCCAGCGCCACCGGCTGCTCGGGCACCCTGCAGACCACCGAGGACGGCGAACACGACCCGAACGCGAACATCTTCGGAGTCATGATCGCCGAGTACACCCCGGTGGGCGAGACCATCCCGGTGACCTCGGCGCAGACGGTGCTGCAGCCCCGGACCCGCCAGGCCGAGCACTACGGCGACCAGCAGGGCACCACCCTGGTGGAGAAGGCCTCCGCACACGGCGGTAGCGCGGTCGGCTACATCGAGAACGGCGACTGGATCTCGTTCACCCCGTACAACCTGGCCGGGGCCACGTCGTTCACCGCGCGGGTCGCCTCCGCCGGCTCCGGCGGCACCATCTCGCTGCGGACCGGCTCGGCGTCGGGGCCGGTCATCGGTACGGCCACCGTGAGCCCGACCGGCGACTGGGAGACCTGGACCACCGTCACCGGCACGCTCACCCCACCCAGCGGTACGCAGAACCTGTTCCTCGTCTTCACCGGTGGCTCCAGCTACCTGTTCGACGTCGACGAGTTCACCTTCCGCGGTGGTGGCACGACCCCGCCGCCCACCACGGCACCGCCTACGACCGCTCCGCCGACCACGGCACCGCCCACTACGGCCCCGCCTACGACCGCTCCGCCGACGACGGCACCGCCCACGACGGCGCCACCGACCACGCCGCCGCCCACCGGGCCGTCGTGTTCGGCGGCGTACTCGGTGATCGGGCAGTGGCAAGGTGGCTTCCAGGGTGAGGTACGGGTCACCGCCGGATCAACGTCGATCAGCGGCTGGACGGTCACCTGGACGTTCAACGGCGGGCAGACCGTCAGCCAGTCCTGGAGCGCTACGGTCACGTCGAGTGGTGCCAACGTGACCGCGCGCAACGTCTCCTACAACGGGTCGCTCGGTGCCGGAGCCAGTACGACGTTCGGCTTCATCGGCTCGGGTAACAGCGGAGCCAACGTGTCTTCGCTGAGCTGCACCGCCAGCTGATCAACGAGCAGCTGCGCGGCACCCATCAGCTGGTGGGTGCCGCGCAGCTTTCGTCTTTCGGCCGTAGCGTCACTCCTTCGGATCAGGGTGCCGCGAGGTGCCAGAGTGGCATCACAATGATGCCAAGATGGCTTGCTGGTGGTGCCATCGTGTGCCATGATGGCGTCGTGGACTTGACGTCGTACGTGAGCAACCTCGGGCGGGAGTTCGCCACCCTCGCCGAAACCGGCGGAGACGAGGCGCGGGCACTGGTCGAGCGCCTGACCGGGTCGCTCGAGTCGGCGATCCGGATGACACTGCTGGACGCGTTGTCGGCCGCCGCCGACGAGATCACCCGCGACCTGGCACCCGGCTCGGTGGAGCTGCGGCTACGCGGCCGCGACCCGCACTTCGTCGTCACCACGCCACCCGCCGAACCGACCGATCCGACCGATCCGACCGGGCCCACCACCACCGGCGACGCCGCGGCGACGGCCGACGGCCCACCCGACAACGACCTGCTGATCACCGAGGACGGCCCGGTCGCGCGGATCAACGTACGCCTGCCCGAGCAGCTCAAGGCCGCGGTCGAGGAGGCCGCCGCCAAAGAGGGGCGTTCGGTCAACGCCTGGCTGGTCCGGGCGGCAGCCGCCGGTCTGCAGCGGTCCGACCGGGACCGGCGTCGCGACGAACGCGGTACCGGGAAACGCAGCACGCAGACCTTCACCGGCTGGGTGCGCTAGCCGCACCGCCCCTCCCGGTCCACCGTCCACCTTCCACACGTCGCGTCCCCGACCTGCGGGGACGGCCCACCAACCCATGATGCGGGGACAACCATGCCTACTTTCGACACACCCGAACCGATCTCCGTCACCCTCGAAATCGGCAGCGGCAACGTACAGATCGCCGCGACCGAGCGCACCGACACCATCGTCGAGGTCCGCCCGAGCGACACAGCCGACGACTCCGACGTGGCCGCCGCCGCCCGGGTACGCGTCGACTACGCCAACGGCACCCTGCGGGTCACTGCCCCGAAATCACCCGCCTTCGACTTCTCCCGCCGGACCCGGTCCGTCGAGGTGTCCATCCAACTGCCCAGCGGTTCCCAGGTCTCCGCCGAGACGCAGTTGGGCGACGTCCGCTGCACCGGACGGCTCGGGCAGTGCCGGGTCAAGACCGCCGCCGGAAGCGCCTGGCTGGAACTGACCGGCCCGCTGCGGGTGGACACCTCGGCCGGCCACGTCACCGTCGACGGCGTCACCGGCGACGCCCGGATCACCACCGGCTCCGGCAAGATCCAGCTCGGCGAGATCGACGGCACCGCCGTGGTCAAGAACTCCAACGGCGAGACCACGATCGACGCGGTCACCGGCGACGTACGGGTGCGCGCGGCCAACGGCGACATCCGCGTCGAACGCGCCGGCGCCGGCGTCGACGCGAAGACGTCCAACGGCAGCATCCGCCTCGGCGAGGTGGTGCGCGGCTCGGTCGTGCTCGGCACCGCCATGGGCAGCCTGGACGTCGGCATCGCCGAGGGCACCGCTGCCTGGCTGGAAGTAAAGACCGACTTCGGGAAGGTCCACAACCTGCTGGAGACCGCCACCCGGCCCGACGACGCCGACGAGACCGTCGAGGTACGCGGCCGCGTCTCCTACGGCGACATCACCATCCGCCGCTCCTGACCCACTCGAAGAGAGGGACACCATGCACTCCACGCAGCGCCGGCCGGCGATCGCCGCCACCGGGCTCCGCAAGGCGTACGGCGATCACGTCGTACTCGACGGCATCGATTTGCACGTACCAGCGGGAACGGTCTTCTCGCTGCTCGGCGCGAACGGTGCCGGGAAGACCACCACCGTCAAGATCCTGTCCACGTTGATCAGCCCGGACGCCGGGGACGTCCGGGTCGCCGGGCACGACCTCACCCGCGACCCCGACGCGGTCCGCGCCACGATCGGCGTCACCGGCCAGTTCTCGGCGGTGGACAACCTGCTCACCGGCGCGGAGAACCTGCGGCTGATGGCCGACCTGCACCACCTCGGCCGGGCCGACCGGCGGCGGCGCGTCGCCGGACTGCTCGACCAGTTCGACCTGACCGAGGCGGCCGGCAAACCGGTGTCGACCTACTCCGGCGGCATGCGGCGACGGCTCGACCTGGCGATGACCCTGGTCGGCGACCCCCGGGTGATCTTCCTCGACGAGCCGACCACCGGGCTCGACCCGCGCAGCCGACACACCATGTGGCAGATCATCCGGGACCTGGTCGCCGACGGTGTCACCATCTTCCTGACCACCCAGTACCTGGCCGAAGCCGACGAACTGGCCGACCGGATCGCGCTGCTCGACCACGGGCGGGTGGTCGCCGAGGGGACCGCCGAGGACCTCAAACGCCGCATCCCCGGCGGCCACATCCGGCTGCGCTTCGCCGACCAGCGACGCCTCGACGCGGCCACCCGCGTACTCGGCGAGACACCCGCAGCGCTCGGCCAGGCCACCCGTGACCACGACCCGCTCGCCCTGCGGGTGCCCAGCGACGGCAGCCTCCAGGCGCTGAAGACCCTGATCGGCCGGCTCGACGCCCAGGCCGTCGAAGTCGATGAACTGTCCGTACACACACCCGACCTCGACGACGTCTTCCTCGCCCTGACCGGCGACCCCACCGACAACGACAAGGTGACCACTCGATGAGCGCCCACGCCCTGACCGGCCCGGCCGCCGCCGCCGCCGGCCGGCGTACCCACCCGCTGCGCGACTCGGTGACGATGCTGCGCCGCAACCTCAGACGCATGCTGCGCTACCCGTCGATGACCGTGACCCTCGTCGGGATGCCCGTCGTTTTCCTGCTGCTGTTCGTCTACGTGTTCGGCGGCACCCTCGGCGCTGGGCTCGGCGAGCTCGGCGCGACGATGTCCGGCGGGCCGCTTCCCGGCGGCGGGGCCGGCGGGCGCGCCGCGTACGTCAACTACGTGGCACCGGCGATCATCCTGATGACCGTGACGGCCACCGTCCAGGGGACGGCGATCTCGATCGCCATGGACATGACCGAAGGCATCATCGGCCGCTTCCGTACGATGTACATCGCCCGCGTCTCGGTGCTGACCGGACACGTCCTGGGCAGCATGATCCAGGCGGTGGTCAGCCTGGCGGTCGTCATCGGCGTGGCCCTGCTGGTCGGCTTCCGGCCCACCGCCGGGCTGGTCGAGTGGCTGGCCGCCGCCGGATTCCTGCTGGTGGTGACCTTCGCGCTCGTCTGGCTGTCCGTCGCGCTCGGCCAGGTGAGCCGCAGCGTCGAGACGGCCAGCAACCTGCCGATGCCGCTGATCCTGCTGCCGTTGCTCGGCAGCGGGTTCGTCCCCACCGACTCGATGCCGGCCGGGCTGCGCTGGTTCGCCGAGTACCAGCCGTTCACCCCGATCATCGAAACCCTGCGCGGCCTGCTGATGGACGAGCCGGTCGGCGACAACGGGTGGATCGCGCTCGCCTGGTGCGCGGCCATCGCGCTCGGCGGGTACCTCTGGTCGAAACGACTGTTCAACCGCGAGCCCTGACCCCTGGCCGGTCGGCCGACCGACCGACCGGTCAAGCTGGGCGGGTCGTCGCGTCAAGTGGTGCGAGCAGCCGCCGAACCTGGGCGGCCTCGGACCGTATCCCGAGGCTCAGGAACAGGCCCAGCGCCTCCTGCCAGTCGTGCCGGGCAGCCGAGAACTGGCCGAGCAGGTGCAGGATCAGGCCGGATTCGCGGAGGCTTTCAGCCAGGCTCTGCCGCCGACCCAGTTCACGCAGGGCAGCGGCTGCGGTGCGTTGGTCGGCCAGCGCCTCCTGGTAGCGCTGCTGGAGCCGGCGCACCATGCCCCGCTCCAGGTGGACCTTGGCCTGGCCGAAGCGATCGCCGACGCTGCGGTACGTCTCCAGACATTCCTGCAGGACGGTGACCGCCGCGTCGTAGCGCTCGGTGTCCCGGTAGAGGCTGGCCAGGTTGGTGAGTCCGATGGCCTGCCCGTAACGGTCGCCGAGCTCCCGGAAGAGTGCCATGCCCCGCTCGTGGGCGCGCTGAGCCTCGTCGTAACGGCCGAGCAGACGCCACACCAGGCCCAGGTTGCCCAGGTTCATGGCCTGGCCGCGCAGGTCGCCGAGCTCTTCGTTGACGGCCAGGCACGCCTGGTAGCACATCAGCGCCTCCTGGCTGCGTCCCTCGGCCTGGTGGACGTTGCCCATCAGCGCCAGCGCCTGGGCATGGCCGTGCCGGTCGCCGATAGCGCGGTGCCGGGCGATTGCGGTACGCAGGTGTTCGGCGGCCTCGTCGAACCGTTCCAGCTGGCACAGCGCCGCGCCCATGTCGGTGTGGGCGACGGCCAGTGCGGAATTGTCGTCGCTGCGGGCGGCCACCTCGAGCACCAGGCTGTTGATGGCCGACACGTCGCCCCAGGAGTTGCGAACCCGGTGGAAGGCATACAGGCCCTGACCGAGCTGGACGACCAGGCTGGCCGGTACAGCCGGATTCGCTGCGGCCTGGTGCAGCGCCACCAGGTGGTTGCTGCGCTCGTCGTCGAGCCACCGCAACGCCGAGTCGGGGTCCGGGAACGCGGTGGCGTCGCCTGTCCACTGGTCTCCCACGGTCTGCGGGCGGCGGTCGCCGGGGCGCAGCAGAGGGTAGGTCCCCCAGACCGTGCCGACGTACCACCCGATGGCCCGGGTGAGTGCGGCGGCCCGCTCCGCGCCACGCAAGGAGATGGTGGCCTGCTCACGGCCGTACAGGCGAATGAGGTCGTGGTGGTGGTAGCGGCCGGGCACCTCGCTGTCCAGCAGGCTCGCGTCGACGAGCCGGTCCAACGCCCGGGCGGCCGCGGTCGGGGGCCGGTCCATCAGCCGGGCGGCGAACAGGTCGCTGACGTCCGGCCCGTCCCAGATGCTGAGGGTCGCGATCGCGGTCGCGGCGTCCCGGTCGACGGGGTCGGCACTGCCGCGCAGCTTCCGGTGGGACAGGGCGATGCTCGCGCGGACGCTGAGGTCGGCCACCTCCAGTTCGTCGAGGCGGCGCTGCTCGTCGGCGAGCCGCGCGGCGAAGTCCCGCACCGTCCACCCGGAGTGGGCCGCCAGTCGCGCGCCCGCGATCCGTAGCGCCAGCGGGAACCGGCCACACCAACGGACCAGCTCACGCGCGGCCTGCGGATCGGCGGCGATGCGCTCGTTCCCGACGGTCCCGGTCAGCTGGGCTAGGCCCTCCTGCTCGGTGAGGGGTTCCAGCTGGATGTGGTGTGCACCGTCGAGAGTGCTCAGCATCCGGCGGCTGGTCACGATCACGCCGCATCCGCCGCCGCCGGGTAGCAGGGGTGCGACCTGGGCGGCGTCGCGTGCGTTGTCGAGCACGACAAGCAGGCGCAGGTCGGCGACTGCTGAGCGGAACATCGCCGCGGCCTCGTCGACGTCCATCGGCAGCCGGACCGGTGCGGCGTCGAGCGCCCGCAGGAACCGGTGCAGGGCGTCGAGTGGGCTCACCGGGGCGAGACCGGCGGTAGCGCCGCGTAGATCGGCGTAGAGGACACCGTCGGGGAACCGGTCGGCGAACCGGTGGGCGGCGTGTACGGCCAGGGCCGACTTGCCGATGCCGCCCACTCCTTGCACCGCGACCACCGCCACGGGTCCGGTGGTGCCGGTGCCGAACAGCCGTCGTATCGTGGCGAGCTCCTGGTGGCGGCCGGTGAAGGTGGGCACGTCGCGCGGCTGCTGTCGTGGTGCTGGCTGTGACGCGGCGGCGGTCGACGCCGGCGCGTCCCGCAGTGCGGCCTGGTGCAGCGCCTGCAGGGCCGCGCTCGGCTCGAAGCCGAGCTCGGAGACGAGGCGTTCGCGAAGCTCCCGGTAGGCGTCCAGGGCCTCGGCCCGCCGGCCGGCGTGAGTCAGGGTGGTGATCAGCAGCCCGGCGAACCGCTCCCGGAACGGGTGCTCGGCGACCAGCCGACGCAGCTCCGGGACGAGCCGGTCGGCCTCGCCACGGGCCAGTTCGCGCTCGATGCAGTCGGCGTGTACGCAGAGGCGCCGCTCGTCGAGTCCGGCCGCCTCCGTTTCGAGGAACCCGCCCCGTAAACCGGCGAGCGCGGGGCCTCGCCACAGTGCGAGCGCCTGCCGGTACATCGAGACGGACCTCGCGTCGTCGGGTGCCGTGGCGGCCTGCCGGACGAGGCTGTCGAACGCGAGGGCGTCGACCTGCTCCGGCGCGACCCGCAGCAGGTAGCCGGCGGTGCGGGTGTCGACGGTGCCCCCGGCGCGGGTGAGCGTGGCCCGGAGGCCGGCGATGCGGTTGAGGACCTGCCGGCGGGCGGTCCTCGGTGGATCGCCGTCCCAGGCGGCTGCGATCAGCGCGTCAACCGAGACCGGGCGGTTGGCGTTGAGCAGCATCGCGGCCAGTAGTCGCTGCGACCGCGGCCCGCCCACCGGTACGTCTCCCTGATCGGCGCATACCTGAAGCGCGCCAAGGATCCGGTACTCCACTTGGCATCCCCCCGAAGCGCCAAAGCGGCGACACGGTATCCGTCCTCTGTGAACGAGTCAATGCTCAGGCCTGTGACATAACAGTGTAGCGTCGATGTTACCGCCGTCGATGCTGAAACGGTCCTGCACGGAGGACCGGCGGCCGCGGTGCGGCTTCGCGTCCCCGTGTTCAGATCCGAGCCCACGGAGGGCCAATGAGCCGCCTTGTCGACGTACCGTTCACCACCGATCTGCACCTGCGCCTGCTGCTGAGCCTCGACCGTGGTCACAACGTGCAGCGCGCGGTGCGGGCGGCCACCCGCTCCGGCGACCGTGTCCTCGATGCCGGAACCGGTAGTGGCCTGCTGTCGTTCGTCGCCCTGCGGGCCGGGGCAGTCAGCGCGGTAGGCGTCGACCGCCAGCACCTGGAGTTGGCCCAGGCGGTGGCGGAGAAGAACGGCCTGGCCGATCGGATGACCTTCCTGCAGGCAGACCTGATGGACCTGGACCTGCCGCCAGCCGTCCTCGAGGCTCGGTTCGACCTGCTGCTCGCCTTCATCTACACCAACCATCCGCTGATCGACGAGGCCCGCTCCCGCATGGTGTTCGAGCTGCGGGACCGCTTCTGCGTGCCCGATGCCCGCATCGTGCCGGGGGCGGTGCGCTACAGCGTCGCCGCGTGCGAGCGCCTGGACTGGGACCTGTTCACCGAGCGGGCCGACCTGGACGCCTCCGCCGACGTGCTCCGCAGCGTGTACGGGTTGGACTTCCAGCCGTTGATCGACAGCACCAAGCAGGAGCTGCCGATCAAGCGGAGCCGGCCTACCGATCCGGCCGCGACGGCCTGGCGGCCACCCACCTCGATGGCGTCGGTCCGCTTCGACCGGCGTAACCTGCGGCTGCTCAGCGACACCGACACCTTCCACATGATCGACTATTCGGCGCCGTCGTTCACCGGCTTCCCCGGCGAGGCACGGCTGCGGGCAGCGGTACCGGGACGGGTCTCAGGTCTGTTGTGGACGCAGGAGCTGCTCTACGACGGGCAGCCTGTGTGGACCACGGAGACGTACAGCCCCCTGGCAGCGCCGCTGGCGGTCTCGACCGGCGACACCATCGTGGCGCGTACCGGCGAGCAGTGGCGGGCCACCAACACCGTGCCTGCCCAGGTCGAGCGCGGATGAGCGTCGCCGTCCCACGCACCGACATCGCCGCGACGGCCGGCCTTAGCCACCACACCGGCTGCCCCGTCGAATGCGTGCTCGGCGCCGTCGCCGCCATCGCGGTCCGCGCCGAGCAGGGCACCGAGACGACCACGGTCGAGGCGACCGTCATCACCGATGGCCTGACCCACCAGCACCGCTACCGGTTGACCGGCGCGCCCTCGCCGCGGGCGCTGCTGGCACAGCGCGGCACGCGCATCGCCGCCGACGACGACGCGGTGCCGATCGTCGTCGAGGTGCATGACGACGGCGACCTGCTGTACGCCACCGCCGGCACGAGCGGGCCGGAGCCGGGCTGGCTGGGGCGGCTGCCGGTGCTGATGCGCGGCTGCGCGGCGAGCCCCGACGCCCCGATCGACTCGCTGAGCCTGCTCGACGACGACGAACGCGCGCTCATCGAGGACAGGTGGAACGACACGGCGCGCCCGTACCCGAGCGGTACCACGGCATCGCACCTGATCGCGGCGCAGGCGCGGCGCACACCGGCCTCCGTCGCGCTGATCTGCGGCGACGAGACGCTGACCTACCGGCAGCTCGACGCCGCCGCCCACCGGCTCGCGGCCCGGCTGCGCCGTACCGGCGCGGGACCCGGCGACATCGTCGGCGTACACCTGCAACGCGGGATGCTGCAGGTGGTGGCCATGTTGGCGGTCTGGAGGGCGGGCGCGGCCTGGCTGCCCCTCGACCCCGCCTACCCCCACCGGCGCCTGGAGTTCATGCTCACGGACAGCGGCGCCATGATCGTGCTCACCGACGCCGAGGCCGCCACCCCGCCCGCCGGGCGCAACGCCGGCCGGGTACTGCTGCCTCTCGACCAGGATCTGCTGCACAGTGACCCGGACGGCGACCCGGCGCCGGACCACGACAGCGACGCCGCCCCGGACGCCACCGCCTACCTGATCTACACCTCCGGGTCGACGGGCACGCCGAAGGGCGTCGACGTGCCGCACTCGGCGCTGCTCAACCTGCTGTACGGGGCCGCGGACCTGATCGGCCTCGGCCCGGCCGACGCGCTGCTGTCGGTGACCTCGCTGTCCTTCGACATTGCCACGCTCGAACTGCTGGCGCCTCTGCTGACCGGCGGACGGGTGGTCATCGCCGGACCGGACGACGTGCGCGACGGCGCCCGGCTCGGGCAGCTGCTGCGCCGCAGCGGGGCCGGCGTGCTGCAGGCCACCCCGACGACCTGGCAGATGCTGCTGGCCGCGACCCCCGACCTGCCGCCGCTGATCGCGCTCTGCGGCGGTGAGCCCATGCCGCCGGCGCTGGCCCGTCGGCTGGTGGCGCGGTCGCGTGCGGTGTGGAACATGTACGGACCGACAGAAACGACGGTCTGGTCGACCGCGGCCCGCATCGGAACCCAGGACGCCGACCGCCCGACGATCGGCCGTCCGCTGCCGAATCAGAGCGTCTACGTCACCGACACCCACCTCCGGCCGGTCCCGGTCGGCTGGGTCGGCGAGCTGTGCATCGGCGGCGCCGGGCTCGCCCGCGGATACTGGAACCGCCCCGAACTGACCGCGCAGCGGTTCCGCGTCGACGCGGCCGGACGCCGGCTCTACCGCACCGGTGACCTGGCCCGCCGGCTGCCGGACGGCCGACTGGAAATCCTCGGCCGGGACGACCAGCAGATCAAGATCGCTGGATTCCGGGTGGAGCCCGGGGAGGTGGAGGCGGCGCTCGCCGGGCTGCCCGGCGTCGAACGCGCCGTGGTCACCGCCGTGGACGGGCCGGACGGCACGAAGGAGCTGGCCGCCTGGGTCGTGCCCGCCGACGACACCGTCACGGTCGCCGACATCCGGGTCCGGCTGGCGCGGGTCCTGCCGCCGTACCTGGTGCCGTCCCGCCTGATCCTCAGCGCAAGCCTGCCGCTGCTGCCCAATGGCAAGATCGACCGTCCGGCACTGCGCCGTACGCCGGTGCTCACCGCGTCCCCGGCGGAGGTGCAACCCTCAGTCACCGCGTCCCCGGCGGAGGTGCAACACTCGGCGGAGGTCGATGGCCCGGCGGCGCACCCCGCCGCGCCTTCCGATGCCCGCGACCACGACGACACTCTGCACACCGCCATGGCCGCCATCTGGGCCGACGTGCTGGGCGTCGACCCGGTCGACCCGGACGACGACTTCTTCAGCATCGGCGGATCGTCCCTGCGCGCGGGCGAACTGATCAACCGTCTTCAGCGGATGAACCCCGCCGGCGACGTGCTCTACGTACGCGCCCTGTTCGACGCTCCGACCCTGCGCGCCTTCTGCACCTACCTGGCCGCGCAGTACCCGGCGCTGGCGGGCCACCTCGCCGGTGCACCGCAGACCACCACCACCACCAGCCGCCCGGACGCGGCGATCACCGGTGCCGACCTGCGACGGTTCCGCGCCATCGTCACGGGCACCGAACCGGCGTCGGTCGCCGGACCGACACTGCCCCGCGCAGCCTTCATCCTGTCCGCCCCACGGTCCGGGTCCACCCTGCTGCGCGTGCTGTTGGCCGGCAGCAGCCGGCTCTTCGCCCCGCCGGAACTGGAGCTGCTCGGCTTCGACACGATGGCCCAGCGCACGGCCGCGCTCGGCGGCAGCCACCGGTACGCCACCGAAGGTCTGCTGCGCGCCGTCATGGACCTCGACGGCGGCACCGCCGCCCAGGCGGCCGAACGCCTCGCCGAACTGGCCGACCGGCCGGTCCGGGACACCTATGACTACCTGCAGTCCGGCGCGCGGGGCAGGCTGCTGGTCGACAAGACATCCACCTACGCCGTGGACGCCGCAGCGATCCGCCGCGCCGAGACGCTCTTCGACCAGCCGTACTACATCCACCTCGTCCGGCATCCGGGCGGCATGATCGACTCGTTCCTGCGGGCCCGGATGGAGCAGGTGTTCCGCCACCCGCACGCGTTCACCCCGCGTGAGCTGGCCGAGCTGACCTGGCTGACCGCCAACGACAACGTCACCGCCGCACTCGCCGACGTGCCGGCCGACCGACGCATCCTCGTCCGCTACGAGGACCTCGTCGCCGACCCGCAGGAAGTGCTGACCCGGCTCGCCAACTTCCTCGGCGTACCCCTCGAACCGGCCATGCTGGACCCGGCTGCTGCCGCCGCCGGTCGGACGACCAGTGGCCTGCACCCGCAGTCGCGCATGCACGGCGACCCGACGTTCGACCCGGACCGCGGCGTCGACGCCACCGCCGCCGGGCGCTGGCGGCACGCGTTCGACCCGGAAACGCTGTCGCCGGCCACGACGGCACTGGCCCGCGCCCTGGGGTACCGGCGCGAGGACCGGCCCGCCGAGTCCCGGACCGCGCCGCTGAGCACCCACCAGCGCGGCATTTACCTGCACGAACAGATCAGCGGCGTGCGTACGCTCTACAACATCTGCAAGGCGTGGCGCCTCGTCGGCGACCTCGACCCGGCCATGCTGCGCGCCGCCGTGCAGCGCGTCGTTGACCGGCACGAGGCGCTGCGTACCGCCGTGACCGATGTGGACGGCGTGCCGACGCAGCGTGCCCACCCCGACGTGGCGGCGTCGTTCACCCAGCGGCGGCTGCCGGCCGCTGCCGGACCCGACGGCCTGCGGGCCGCGCTGGAGGAGTTCGCCGCGCAGACCCTCGACCTCGAAACCGGGCTGGTGCTGCGCGCGGTGCTCATCGGGCTCCGCCCCGGTGAGTGGGCGTTCGGGCTGCTCGTGCACCACGCGATGGTCGACGGTTCGTCGCTGGCCGCCGTGCTGCGCGACATCTCCGCCGAGTACGCCAGGGTCCTGGCCGCCCGCGCGCCGACACCGGCACCGCCGGCACACTTCATCGACGTGCTGCCGGACCCGGCCGGACCCGGCCCCGACCCGGTGGACGTGGCCTACTGGCGCCACACGCTCGACGGTGCGCCGGCGCTGCTGCCGCTGCCCACCGAACGGCCCCGGCCGGCCCGAAAGGCGTACCGCGGCCGCCGGGTGCCGGTGTCGTTCGACGGTCCGGAATGGCAGCAGGTCGGCGAGTTCGCCCGCCGCCACGGCGCGACACGGTTCATCGTCCTGCTGGCGGTCTTCAAGACCCTGCTGCTGCGCTACGTCAACAGCGCCGACTCGGAAGGGATCGGCGTGGGCACCGCCTTCGTGCAACGCCCCGACGACGAGGACCGGGACAATCAGGTCGTCGGCATGTTCACCGGCAACCTGCCGCTCTACACCCGGCTCGCCGGTGACCCCACGTTCGCCGACTTCCTCGCCACAGTGCGGGAAACCTGCCTGGAGGCGTTCGAACACCACCGGATGTCGTTCGAGGACATCGTCCGGGAGCTGGGCGTGCCACGCGATCCCGGATACTCACCGCTGGTGCAGGTACTGTTCACCTCGGAGCCGCCCGAGGCGCAGCAGCTCCGGCTCGCCGGAGTGGGAGCCGAGCGCCTGGACGTGCAGTGGCGTACCGCGAAGTACGACCTCACGGTCAGCCTGATCACCGCCGACGAGGCGCTCGGCGGCTGGTGGGAGTACGACGCGGATCTGTGGGACGAGGCCCAGGTCCAGGGCATGGCCCGGCACTTCGTACGGCTGCTGCGCCAGGTCGTGCGCGATCCCGGCCGGCCGCTCGGCGACTACCGGCTGCTCGACGACGCCCAGACCGCCGAGCTGGTCCGCGCCGGGGCCGGCCCGGCACCGCTACGGCGCTTCCTGCCCGTCGAAGCCGCCGTACGCCGGCACGCCCAGGAGCGCCCGGACGCCGTCGCCGCCCGCGACGGCGACACGACGCTCACCTACGCCGACCTCGACGCGCTGTCCGACCGTTGGGCCTGCCAGCTCATCGAACAGGGCATCGGCGCGGAAACGATCGTCGCCGTGCTGACCGGCCGCAACCCGAACTTCGTCACCGCCTGCCTGGCGGTGATGAAGACCGGCGCGGCGTACCTGCCGATCGACGCCGGCACCCCGGCGGAACGCATCCGGTTCATGCTCCGCGACAGCGGCACCGCCGCGGCGCTGGTCACCACGGCAACGGCCGACCTGGTACCGGACGACGTCGCCACCCTGCTCATCGACGGACCGCAGTCACCCGGGGAAATTGAGGCGCCGGCCCGGAAGCGGGACATCGAGCCGGCCGACCTCGCCTACGTCATCTACACGTCCGGCTCGACCGGGCAGCCGAAGGGCGTGCTGGTCGAACACGCCGCGCTGGACAACTTCGTGGCCTGGTTCACCGAAGAGTACGGACTCGGGCCGCAGGACCAGTGCACACAGACGGTCAACGCAGGCTTCGACGCCTGCGTGATGGAGCTGTGGCCGTCCCTCGCCGCCGGCGCGACACTGCACTTCGCCCCCGCCGCAGTCCTGACCGACCCGGCCGGCATGTGGAACTGGCTGCGGGACATCGCCGCGACCGTGAGCTTCCTGGTCACCCCGCTGGTCGAGACGATGCTGGCCGAGCCGGTGCCCGACGACCTGGCCCTGCGCACCGTCATCACCGGCGGGGACCGGCTGCATCGGCAGCCCGCGCTGGGCGGGTGCGGCTTCACACTGATCAACGGGTACGGCCCGACGGAGAACACGATCCTGTCGACGGTCGCCGTCGTGCAGCCGGACGACCCGTACGACCGGCAGCCGCCGATCGGGCGACCGGTGCCGGGCACCACCGCGTACATTCTGGACGACCGGCACCGGCCGGTGCCGCCCGGCGTCGAAGGTGAGCTCTACGTCGGCGGAGCTCAGATCGCCCGCGGCTACCTGAACCAGGACGAGCTGACCCGCGAGCGTTTCCTGCCCGACCCGTTCGGCCCACCCGGCGGGCGGCTCTACCGGACCGGTGACCGCGTACGCCAGCGCGCCGACGGGCAGATCGACTTCGTCGGCCGGGTCGACGACCAGGTCAAGATCCGCGGATTCCGCATCGAACTCGGCGAGATCGAGGCGGCACTGCGGCAGATCCCCGCGGTCACTGACGCCGCCGTGGTCGTCACCGGCACCGGCACCGGCCGCCGGCTGACCGCCTTCGTCACCGGCGCTATCGGGTCCGCCAGCACCGTCGGCGACCAACTGCGCCGGACCCTGCCCGGCTACATGGTGCCCAGCGTGACCACCGTGCTGGACAGCCTGCCGTTGACCCACAACGGCAAAGTCGACCGCCGGCGGCTGCGGGCGCAGGCAGACGACGGGCCCGCCCACACCGTCACCGAGCCGGCCACGCCGCTGGAAGCTGAACTGCTGCCGCTGTGGCGGCGGGTGCTGGGCACCGAACAGCTCGGCGTCACCGACTCGTTCTTCGAACACGGCGGCCACTCGCTCAACGCCATGCGCCTGGCATCGGTGATCCGCCGCGAGACCGGCCACCACATCCGGCTGCCGCTGCTCTTCCAGGCCCCGACCGTCCGCGACATCGCCCGGGTGCTCACCGCCGAGCAGGACACCCGCCGGCATCTGATCCGACTGCAGGCCGGCGGCCGGCGCACACCGCTGATCTGCGCACACACCTCGGACGGCACAGTACTGCCGTACGCGCCGCTGATTGGCTTCTGCGGGCCGGACCAGCCGGTCTGGGGCGTACAGGCCGAGCCTGTGCCGCCCGGCGGGCACCGGTCGCTGACCGAGATGGCGGCCGCGTACCTCGACGAACTGCGCACCGAGGGTGTGCCGGGCCCGGTCGCCCTGCTGGGCTGGTCGTTCGGCGGGCTGCTGGCGTACGAGATGGCGCGACAGGCCGTCGCGGCCGGCACGCCGGTGCGCCGGGTCGTGCTGCTCGACGCCGAACCGCTGACCGGCGATGTGATCACCGACGAGGAGGCCATGCTGCGGGAGTTCACGCTGCAGCTGCGCCGCCGGGCCGGCGCGGCCGACACCGGTGAACCGCCGGGCACCTGGTCCGAGCTGGTGAGTGCCGCCCAACGTCTCGGATGGATCGACGCGGAGGTCGCCGAGCAGGAACTGCGGGCCACCTACGACACGTTCCGCGCCCACGTCCGGATCGGCCAGGCGTACCGGCCGGAACCCGCCGACCTGCCGCTGCTGCTGGTCACCGCCACCGACCGTGCCCCGGACGTACGACGCGCGCAGGTCCGGGCCTGGCGGCAGCTCACCGGACGGGACGTCGACGTGGTCGAGATCCCCGGCGACCACTTCGACATGGTCGGCGACGCAGCGCTGCGCCGCGTCGCCCAACTGCTGAACATCGAGGAGGAGCCAGCTCCGTGACCACCGCAGAGACCGGGTCGACCGCCCAGCAGCAGACATCGACACGCGCCTGGCTGGGCCTCGCCGTGCTGCTGACCGGCACGTTCGTGGCCCAGGTGGACTTCTTCATCGTCAACGTCGCGATCCCGAGCGTGCAGGCCGACCTAGGCGCGACCCTGTCGCAGGTGCAGCTGATCGCGGTCAGCTACGGCGCCGCCTACGCCGTCGCGGTCATCACCGGCGGCCGGCTCGGCGACCTGTACGGCCGAAAGCGCATCTTCATGATCGGCGTCACCGGCTTCGCCGTCGCGTCCCTGCTGTGCGGCACCGCCACCGACGCCTGGGTGCTCATCGGCGCCCGGGTCGTCCAGGGAGCGGCGGCCGCCCTGCTGATGCCACAGGCGATCGGCTCGCTGCACGCGATGTTCGCCGGCCAGGCCCGGGAACGCGCATTCGCCGTCTTCGGCGTCTCCATGGGAATGGCCTGGGTCAGCGGCATCGTGCTCGGCGGCCTGCTGCTCAGTGCCGACATCGCCGGGCTCGGCTGGCGCGCGATCTTCCTGATCAACGTGCCGCTCGCCGCCGTCGCCCTCACCGGCGCCGCGCTGACGCTCACCGAGTCACGCCGCCCCGCCGCCCCACGGCCGGACCTGCTCGGCATGGCGACCCTGGCCGTGCTCCTCGGCCTGCTCATCGTCCCGCTGATCCTCGGCCGTCAGGCCGGCTGGCCGGCCTGGAGCATCGCCGGGTTCGCCCTCTCCGCAGTGGCCACCGGCGTCTTCGTGGCCGTGGAACGGCGCGTCCTGCGCCGCGGTGACGATCCGGTTCTCTCGCCGGACCTGTTCCGCGACCGCACTTTCCGGCTGGGCCTGACCGTCATCGTGGTGTTCTTTCTCGGCCCGCCCGGCTTCTTCCTGCTCACCACGCTGTACCTGCAGGTAGTCGCGGGTTTCACCGCGTTGCAGGCCAGCCTGAGCCTGCTGCCGTTCGGCGTCACCTTCGTCCTGACCTCGCAGTTCATCAACCCGATCAAACGCCGCCTCGGCGATTGGACGATCGTCCTCGGCTGCGGTGTGATGGCCGTCGCCCTCGTCGGACTCGCCACCGTCGTGCACACGACCGGGGAACAGATCACGTTGGCCGCTCTCGTCCTGCCGGTGCTGCTGCTCGGCACCGGCCAGGCCCTGGTCACCACGCCGCTGTACGAGATGCTGCTGCGCAACGTCCGCAGGGAGATCGCCTCGACGGCGTCAGCCGTGTTCACCACCGTGCAACTGGTCGCCCAGTCGCTGAGCGTCGTGATCGTCACGATCATCTTCGCGGCCTTGGCACAGGCCAGGCTGGATCAGGCGCTGCCCGCCGACGGCGACGGCACCACGCGGCCGGCCGTCGCCGCCTGCGCCGACGAGGGCCTGACCAACTTCACCGCCGGCACCCGCGTCAGCTGCCCCGACGCGCCGCCGACGACACGCGCGGCGGTCGAGGCCGAGGCTCGTACGGTGACCGCCGTGGCCGCCCGGCAGGCGTACGTCGGCACGTTCGCCTTCAATCTGCTGGTGCTGGTGGTGAGCGGTGCCGTCGTCGCCCGCCGTGCCCGCCGGTGACGTTGCGCTCTGGCCGGCGGACGCCGTGTCACCTCACCGGGTCGGGATCGCTGGTCGAGCTTGATGCCTCAGGTGCATCAAGATGCACCTGAGGCATCAAGCCACGGAAGCATCATGGGGTTTCCTGGCTCGGGTACGCGGCACCTGGCTCACGGCCGGTCGCCGGTGTGCGCGTCGGTGGCACAGCGGCGACGAGGACCGCGGCGACCGTGAGCAGCCCGGCCAGCCACGCCATGGGGCGCAGGCCGACCATCGTGAAGCCGAGCCACGGCGGCGCCCACGGGTCGCCGCCGGTGATCGCTGCATGGCTGGTGGCCAGCCCGCCCACCGCCAGAGCGGGCAGGATCAAGACGGCGGAGGCTCCGAGCAAGGAGCCGGTGACGGCCCGGATCCAGGCGCGTCCTCTGGTGTGCGCATCGAGCTGCCGGAGGGTAAGCAACGAGGTGATCAGGGCGACGAGGAATCCGGTGACCGCCAGCGGCCAGACCCACGACGGCCGCGCGCGGCCAACGTCGATCACGAAGCTCGTGGCGTCCCGCGCAAACAGCCGCACGGCGACACCGTCCCGGGTCGCCGTGAAAGCGTCGTAGTCACCTCGGGCGCGGAATCGCTCGGCATCCCAACCGGCAGCCGTGAGCCGGTCGACCGCCTCGCCGACCATACGGCCATCGGAGGTCGACGCCGGACCGAACGGCAACGGCACCGTGACGGTCCCGGCGACGTAGCCGTCACCTCCGACGAGCAGGGTCCAGGCACCGTCGACAGCCGGCGGAAATCCGTGCCGGTCACCGTTTCGGGTCGGCTCACCCGCCTCGACGTCGGGAAACGCGACAGCGACTACCTGTCGGGCTGCCGCCGTGTCGGTGGTCGGCCCTGCCGTCTGCCAGCCCAGCCATGAACCGAATACGGCGCCGACAAGACCGGTCGACGTCGCAAGAATCAGATAAGCGATCTTCACCTTGTGTCCAGCAGGTAGAGGCGCAGGCCGATTGAACTTCTGATAAACAACGTGGCGTCAATTTGGCGCGGTTTTGGTGTACTCGGGGACCCGGTAGGGATGGGTCTTGGCGTTCCGGCGGGAGTTTCAATCCGGTGCGGTTTTCGTGCGTCCGGGACCTTTTCTCGCCATGTACGACAGGATGAGGAAGACCGACAAGTCTCAATCCGATGCGGTTTTCGTGTGTCCGGGGACTCGAGTCCGACGAGCGCTACGGCGACTCGGATGAGTTGTTTTAGTCCGGCGCGGTTTTCGTGTGCTCGGGGACAGATGCGTGATCTTTTTTACAAGATCTCTATAAACCCCCGTTTCAATCCGGTGCGGTTTTCGTGTGCTCGGGGACCGTGTCCGAAATGTCGGGCGGTCTGACCTGCGGAAACAGGGGTGCCTGAGGGCAACCTCCTGTTGGTCATGATCTTGAGAAGTGGCTAGATGATCTCTGGAGACCGTGTTTTCGCAGCTCGGGTTCGCTTTGGGATCTTTCCGCCAACTTACCCGGGATCCCGGGCGTGTCGGAGGTTGTCGCAACGGGCATTCCGGACCAATCACCTCCCTGGGTGGCCCTGGCGGGTCTGCCAGGCTCCAGTCTATTCGCTCGTCCACAGTGACGGAATAGGGGAGTGGGTGGGGCGGCGGTGGGTTTCCGCCGGCCCACCCACTCCCCGGATACCCGGACTATCCGGGCGGTTCCGATAGGAGATCGTCCAGCCACTCGACACCGGCACCGGCGACGAGGACCGCGAGGATTTCCAGTCGCCGACGGGCTGTGCCGGCCGGCAGACGCAGTCGTCGCGCGCAGGACTTCTCCAGGTCGACGGCGGACCGTTCGAGCGCGACATCGCACATCTCGGCGAGCAGCTTCGGCAGCCCGCTGCGGCGTACGACCGGGTTGGCCAGCAGCCGCAGCAGCACCTGGCGCGGCGACGCCGTTGGGGAGTGTCGCCGGGGTCGGCGTACCGCTCGGCCGGGTCACCCGGGACGGTGCCGTGGATCGGCCGGGCACCCGGCAGGTCGTCGCACGGGTCGAGCCGGTCGGCGCGGCGGTGCAGTGCGGCGGCGACGTTCGCCTCGTAGAAGCTCGGGTTGATCCGCCGGAGCAGGTCGACGGCCGCCGTCAGACGCAGGCGTACCTGCTGGTCGGTGAGCCCGTGCTTGGCCGTCGCGTGCGGGATTCGCCACGAGTCGGCGACCTGGTCGCGCAGCCCGATCACGAAGCTGATCAGCAGGTCCAGGCCGACCGGGTCGGCGGCCAGCGGCGCCGCCCAGCGGGCAGTGGTCAGGTCGCGTTCGGGGCGGGCATGCATGCCGCGCGCCGTCGCCGACCGGCGGCGCAGTTCGGCGATGGCCTGGCGCTGGTCCTGGTGCACGAACTGCCAGTAGACGGCGCGTAGCCACGGAGCGATGTCGGCGTTTGGCCGGGTACGGACCCATCCAAGGTGGTGGGTCATGGTGGGGACGACTCCGGCTGCACTTCCCGATCCGGTTGCCGCCGAACTGGTACCTGACGGCTCTACCGGGTGACTGAGGAGATCAACGAGCGTCATCCGCTGGTGTTAAGTGAATCTTCATAAGGCCAGTTCACGCCCTTGATCAAGCAGCCCTATTGACCAAGCAGGCCACGGCACAGTGAGACGGCGGTGATGAGGCTGTGGGGTGACTCGCCCCTGGTCTGTGGCACAAGAACGCAGCGGGCTGTACTGTGATTATGCCCGCCTTGCTGCCGCGACGCTGTTGTTCTTGCGTCTTTCGCCCAATTCGGACACTGTCGCAAACCTGATGGTGAGGTTTCGCGGGAAGGTCTAGCATTGCGGCAGTGGCCAGTTGTCGCACGAGGAGCCGGAGCGTCTCTGTCCATCTCTTCGCTCCTAACTGTATAGTGGGTCCGTGGTGAACGAGAGCGATAAGCCGAATGATTCGAGACCTGCTGCGGATGCTCCTGTCCGGCGTCGTCTAACTGATAACCAGTTGACTGCTGTCATTTCAGGCGCTTTCGCTGTTCTGGTGGCCGTTGTCGCGGGATCGTTTGGTTTAGTGGGCAGCGTTGGTTCATCGGAAACTGCCCAGCCGTCAGTGTCTCAGGTGCCGACAATTCGCGCTACCGAGAGTGTGTCTCCTGATGCTACACCAGTTGTTGATGGTCCTTTAGTTGCCGCCGTCGCTACGGTGGACAACCATTGCAGGCAAACCTGGATTACTGACAAGAGCCCGGCCGAAATTCCTAACCCATCTCTAGGTGGAATTCATGACTGGGTCGAGGCACTGAGTGCTGTCCATGCCGACAGCCGCGGTGTGACGATAACTGTTAACGCTACCAGTGAACCTCAGGTCGTCTTGCGCCAAATTCGCGCAGTTGTTGTGGGTACGCGCGAAATTCCAATTCCCGGTACGCAAATTGGCATCGGCTGCGGAGAGGCAATTTCTTATCGATATATAAGCGCCAATCTCGATGTTGAGCCGCCTGCTATGACGTCGGCGACATTTGGTGAGGCCGAGGACGAGAGTGGTGTCAGTCTTACCCCGATCCGCTTCCCATACGAGGTCGACACATCCGACGCTGAGTCATTTTATATCGAGGCGCAGACGAGTCGCTTCGATGTCTATTGGGAAATCGAGATAGACTGGTCGTGGAACGGTCGGACTGGAACAATTCGAGTCGATGACAACGGACAGCCTTTTCGGGTCAGTGCTGCTGGAAATGTCACTGCCCGGTGCTACTGGAGCGAAACGGGGGTAAAGATTGATTCATTTTCGGAGTCATGTGACCTCTAATTCTACGACCGGAATCGGCGATGAGGCGTAGTATTTTTACCTGGCGTCGAATCGTAATTATGCTTCTTCCTGCCGTGGTAGTTGCAGTAGCGATTGTAGTCGTGACTCGAGCCGGCGACGGCGACGGATTCATGTCGGTGGAAACGCCATCGGCGGGCGATGAGGTGGCGTTCATGCGTCTTGCACTCGAAAATGGTGATCCAGATGGACGCCCATACGATGGCCTCGCGGGCGCACCAACAATCAGCGATGACGGCCGATTTATTGCGTATCAAACGCAATCTGGAGCGCTTGTTCCCACCGATCCTCGGAGTGCTTGGGGAATCGTCCTGCGTGACCGCCTCTCGGGGGCATATCGCCCAGTCCTTTTGCCCAATGCGATTGATGGCGCAATGGTCAACCCGGAGCTTGTTGCTGATGGATCATCCGTAGTGTTCAACGTTACCCAAAGCTTGCCTTATAAGATGAATACAAAGACCGCTCAAGTTGAGCTGTTCCTCGCCAAGGGTCTTGCGGAAAATGTAGTGATTGCAGCGGGTGGTGAGGTGAGGGGTAGCTTGGTGCCGCCGGTCGTTGATAAAGATGCCAGCGTGTTTGTCCTCAACGTTTATGCCGACGATCAGGACATGGTGTTGTTGGGCGATGAAGTGACCGGCCAGATCTCCGCCATCATGCCGCCGTCGCTTGTCGAGCCTGGATCTGACGTATCAATCCGATTTCCGTCAGTATCACGCGATGGTCGGTACATTACTTTTGTCTCACACGAGACCAATTCCGATACCTCCGGTCTAATCGGAGAACGATTGTGGTGGTGGGATCGACAGAAAAACGTCTATGGCATGATTCCGGTGGATGGTGGCGTAGGTGATGGATATTTTGGCAGCTCTTCCATCAGCGACGATGGGCGTTATGTTGCTTTCAGTACAAGCCGTCACCTGGATTCTGTTGACGTAAACGATTTTGTGGATATATATATTTATGACCGAAAAAACAAGAGGATAAAGCTGGTGTCGAGTGCGGTTGGTGGTGGTCAATCAGATGGCGATTCGGGCGGTGCGGTGGTGAGTGCCGATGGGCGACTTGTAGCCTTCACTTCACGGGCGTCTAACCTCATATCGGGTGACTCTAACGCAAAGATCGACGTGTTTGTTCGGGATACTGTGGCTGGCGTGACGCTGCGCCTCTCGGATGGTATGTGCCAAGGTGTTGATGTTGTCCGTCCTTGCGACGATCGAATTGATATGACGGCGGACGGTCGGTTTATTGCATTTATGTCCGAGCAAGCCGGCCGAGAGGTTTCTGGAACTCATCTTCCCCAAGGAATCTACGTCGCGGAGCTTGGCTATCTGCCCCAGGGGGAGAGCATTCCCCCAGTTGTCAGAGTGAGCACGGGAATGGCTGCCACGCAGGATTTGAAAAGCCTAAACGGCGCCTGGCGTGTTGTCGACGGGTTTGGCGACGCCAGCGGCGCGATCCTCGATATCAAAATCATTGGAGATAGGCTTGTTGCGAGAGAACGTGTCGAAGCTACGGATACAGCCTTAGTTTTTGAGGGCCGAAGAGTGCCCGGCAGTCTGCCTCCGCGATGGTTCCAGTCGCGTGAGCCGGTGCGGGAGGGTGAGCCCTACGAGTCGGCGAGCTTTCAAACAGTTGCGCAAGTTGACGAAGCTACAATCGAGTATTGTAGCGCAATTTGCTTTACCTTAGTTCGCGTTGGAGAATAGTAAATGAATACCAAAGGATGATCATTCTGATTCTCGTCATTGAATGAGGTGCCGTCACTGTTACGGGAGTACCCCTTAAGCTTGGCGACAGGAAGTGCAACCTGACCAGTGCGGACGCAGGCCGTGCTGTCCATCGCCGCCGCACCAGCATCTGCTGCACTATCAAACGCCGACGCGATCACGACTGCCAGCACCGACAGCTACGACCGGCCGATGCGGGGCGTCGGTCCGCACACGCAGCACCGGCTCGCCGAGCTGACCGTCGCCGTGGTCGGCCTCGGCGGCGTCGGCAGCCAGGTCGTCCAGTCCCTGGCCCACCTGGGGGTGGGCGGGCTGCTGCTGGTCGACCCGGACACGGTCACCGCCACCAACCTGAACCGTCTGGTCGGTGCGAAGCCGGCCGACGTGCGCGGGCGGCGACCAAGGTCACCGTCGCGTCTCGCACGGTCCGGACCATCAACCCGCAGGTACGGGTACGCGGCATCGCCGGCAGCATCCTCGACCCGGTCGTCTGGCAGCAGGTGCGCCCGGCCGAGGTGATCCTCGGCGCGGTCGACGGGCACGCGCCACGCTGGGCGTTGAACCGGCTGGCCGTGCAGTACGCCCGCTGCTATCTCGACGTCGGGGTCGAGCTGGGGCCGGCACCCCGCCCGGAGCCGCCCGACGACCACAATCAAGAAGCCAATTCCCGGGTACGGCTGGAAGCCGGTGGGCATCTGGCGGTGGTCCGCCCCGGCGGCCCGTGCCTGCTCTGCCTGTCCGGCTACGACCCGCGTCTGGTGGACGCCGAGCTTGACCCGGGGTTGGCTGCTGCGCGCCAGGCGGCCGGATACCGGGTCGACGATCCGGCCGAGCCGACGCCCAGCGTGGTCTTCCTCAACCAGATCATCGCCGGGTACGCCGTCGGCGAGCTGCTGAACTATGTCTCGCCGTGGCGGCCCCCTTCCCGGCTGTTGAGTCGGATGTCTGACCAGCCGACGTTGTGGGCCGCGTGGTCGCGGGTCGCCGCCGGCACCGCACTCGCCGGAGTGGACGGTGTGACCGTCGCCGAGTTCGCCCATCACCTCGGGCCACGGCTGGAGTCGCTGTCCGCGCTGCTGCGCAGCGGCGAATACCTCCCGCAACCCCTTCGACTGATGACCGTCACCCGTGGTGGCGAGCGCCGCGACCGGGGCATTCCGACCGTCGCCGACCGGGTCGCCCAGCGCGCTTTCCTACACGTCGCCGGCGACCGGTGGGAGACCCGCCGCGCCGAGGTCAGTTTCGCGTACCAGCGGGGTCGTTCCTGGGTGGACGCGCTGACGATGGCTCTCGCGTACCGGGACAAGGGGTTGCGCTATGTGGTCCGCGCGGACATCGCCGACTTCTTCGCCAGCGTCGACCACCAGCTCCTCCACGAGATGGTCAGCGGCAGTCTCGCCGACCCGGCGGTCAGCCGGATCGTACGCGGCTGGTTCACCGCGCCGATGCTGACCGCCGCCGGTCTGCGTACCCGGGTCCGGGGTGTTCCCGAAGGCGCGCCGATCAGCCCGACCCTGGCCAATCTCTACCTGCGTGAATTCGACGCCCGGGTCGACGGCCGGCACGGCCGACTGGTGCGCTACGCCGACGACCTGGCGCTGTTCTGCCTCGACCTCGATGCGGCGATCAGCGGCGCCCGGCAGATCGGCGCCGAGTTGGCCGCGCTCAACCTGCGGCTGCACCCGGACAAGACGCAGATCACCACGTTCGACGCCGGGTTCAGCATGCTCGGCTGGGTGTTCGACGGCGAGCACGGCCGGCCCGAGCAGCCCAACGCGGACTGGACCCATCCGCTGCTCAACACGCCGCAGCGGGGCAAGCTGCCGGCCAGCAACGGGAGCCGGCGATGATCGGCAAGGCGTTCCACGTGATCGGCCCGGACTGCGTCCTCGGCCGGCGCGACGGCCGGCTCGTCGTGCACCGCGACGGTGTGCTGCGCGCCTCCGCGCCGCTGACCATGGTCGGCGAGGTCGTCACCACCGGCCGGGTGACCGTCACCCCGCACGCCATGCACAGCATGCTCGCCCACGACATCCCGCTGATCCTGCTCAGCCGCACCGGCCGCCCGCTGGGTCGGCTCGAACCGCCCACCGCCGGGCACATCGCCGCCCGGCTGCGCCAACTCGACCGGCACCGCGATCCGGCCGCCCGGCTCGACCTGGCCCGCGCCGTCATCCCCGCCAAGATCGCCAACCAGGCGACGCTGCTGCGCCGCCGCGCCAAACGCAGCGGCGACCCGGCGACGGTGTGGGCGTCGGTCACCCGGCTCGCCGAGTTCGAGCAGGCCGCCAGCGCCGCGAGCGACCTGGCGCAACTGATCGGCATCGAAGGCGCGGCGGCCGGGGCGTACTTCCGCGCGATCAGGGTGATGACCCCGGCCGAGTACGGCTTCGCCGCCCGCGACCGCAGCCGCCGTGACGTGATCAACGCGCTGATCAACTACTGCTCGGCGCTGCTGCGGGAAACCGTGCACGGGGCGATCCTCGCCGCCGGGCTCGACCCGTACCTGTCGTTCCTGCACACCCCGAGCCGGGGCCGGCCCACGCTCGCCTTCGACCTGATGGAGGAGTGGCGGCCGGCGCTGCTGGAAAGCACCGTACTGGCGATGCTCGGCCTGCGTACCGTGACCGACGCCGACTTCGACGGCACCCACCTGACACCCGGCGCGACGTCCGCGCTGATCTCGCGGTATCAGGCCCGGCTGGCCATGCCGGCCCGCGAATGGCCGGCCCCCGCCGACCAGCCGACCTACCACCAACTGGTACGCCGCCAGGCGCTGCGGCTGCGCGGCTGGCTGCTCGATGAGCAGGCGCAGTACCGGCCGTTCCGCTGGAGGTGACCGTCATGCAGCCCAGCTGGTGGACCGTCACCTTCGACCTGCCCGACGACCGCGACCGCCGGCAGCTGACGACGCTGCTGCGCCGCCACGGCGTACGGGTGCTGTACAGCGTCTTCACCATCCACATCGGTGACGCGCACCTGGACCGGCTGCTCGCCGCCAGCGCCGAACGGTTCACCGGTGGCGGGCACCTGCTGGCCCTGCCGTCCTGCCCGGAATGCGAAACCGCCGGGTACGGCGTACCGCTGGAAGTCCTTCCCGAGCAGGGCTGGGCCGGCTGGTGAACCGGCCGGTGCTCGTCGTCTACGACATCGTGAACGACCGCCGCCGTGCCGAGGTACGTGCCCGGCTCGGCCCGATCGCCGACCGCTTCCAGTACAGCGGGTGGCTGGTGCCACCGGAGGTCAACCTGACCGCGGCGCGGGTCGTCGCCGACCTGGCCGCGGTCGCCGGCCCGGCGGACCGGATCCACGGCCACGCCCCGTGCCCCGACTGCGCCCGCCGGGCCAGGTGGCTGCCGGTCCGCCAGCCACACCGCCTCACCCGCCAACCCGGCTGGACCGCCCACTGAACGTGGCCGCCGATCTACAGGGGTCGCCAACATGGCTGGCAAAGCACCGCGCGGTACGGTTCCCGTGTGGAGCGGATCACGCTGCAAGACCTCCGCGATGACGCGGGCAGGGCGCTGGAATCGGTCGGGCGCACCGGTGAGCCGGTCGTCATCACTCGGTACGAGCGGCCGGTGGCCGTGCTGGTCGGGATCGACGAGTGGGAAGAACTCGAAGCGTTCCGCGACAGCAAGGACGCTGCGGTGATCGCCCGCTCCCGTGCCAAAGGGCTGTTCGTGCTGCTGCCTGCGGCGCTGGAATCGCTCGGCGTCGAACCTCGTGAAGTCGAAGCGTTGCTGGCCGACCGCGCTGACGGTGCGGCGGCGTCAATTCCGGTTCCCGACCTCCGAGAACGTAGAGAGTAGCCCGTTGCTGAACTGCGACAGCCCAATGGGCCCTTTCAGGCGTCAGGTCACGGTATCTTTGGCCCTGCGTCCTTCCCGTTACGTGATCAGCGCCGTTCCATGGTAGACAGGTTCAGGTGGCGCGCCGGGTGACGGTGCGTGACTTGTCGGGCGAGCTGACAAAGGATCATGAGATGGTTGCGCTGCGTTCTCGACGGCTTGAGCGACTCCTCGGCGGACGACTAGAGGAGGTCACACACGCTCAGGTCGCGTCGCTGGTTGGGAGTTTGGTGACGGAGTCGTATGACTTGGACTTCAAGGGTGAGCTGTACGGGCGGAGCGACAAGGACAAGCGGGATCTCGGCGGTGACGTCGCGGCCATGGCGAACACGGCTGGCGGCGCGATCCTGCTCGGCGTTGTTGAGGATGATCAGGCGCGCGCTTCGTCGGCACCAGGGGTGGCTCTAAGCGACGCCGAGGTCGGTCGTATTCGGCAGATCGTAGCGTCACAGGTTTCACCACTGCCGATCTTCGATGTGCTTCAGGTGGAGGATCCGGGCCAGCCTGGCTATGGCTTCATCGTGATCGCCGTACCTCGTAGTCCATCGGCGCCGCATGCAGTGCTCGTAAACGATGCCCTGCGCTTTCCGAAGCGGAATGGAACGACGACGACGTACCTGTCCGAGCCCGAAGTGGCGCAAGCCTACGCGGCTCGCTTAGCGGGAATCGCGAACCGAATCAACGATCTTGAGCGATGCGAAGGCGAGTTCGTTGCGCGGCTCGATGTGGCGCAGCAGGAGGACTTCCCAATAGGCTTCGAGCCGATTGGCACCGAGGTTCGTCGATATTACGTGGGGTGACGGCCTGTGGTGTGACCAAGGTGGGCGTGTCGTTTGTGGAAACGGCGGCCGGCGACGTCTGGATCATCTGGGTTGTGTGGACTCAAACGATCGACGGCCGGCCGCCGCGCTGTGAGCGTATGACCGGACTGGACTCCGATCAACTGGACTGGCTGTACGAGCAGGTGGACGCGCTGGTCGACTGGGACCTGCCGGTGGGGCGCCCTCGGGCGTTGCCGCTGTACACGGCGTTGGTGCTGGTGTTGTTCGGGCTGCGGCACAATCTGGCGCCGGACGTGATCGGTGAGGTTTTCGGCTGCGGTTCGACGACCGTGGAGCGGTATCAGGAGGAGCTGGAGCCGCTGGTGGACGTGGTGTTGACCCCGCTGTACGAGCAGGTCCGTGACCAGGCCCGCCGGGACGCGGTCCTGGTCGATGGTCTGGTCGCGCCGGTCGGGGAACGCGACGACGTCGACGGGCTGTTCTCCGAGAAGAAGGGCTTCTGTGGGCAGAACGTGCAGGTGGTGGCCAATCTCGCCGGGCGGGTGGTCGATGTGGGTGACCCGTGTCCGGGTGGCATGCACGACCGGAAGGCGTTCGACGTGTCCGGGATCGCCGCCGGGTGGGCCGGCCACTACGCCCCCGGCGGGCCCGGGATGATCGGTGACAAGGGGTACCAGGGTGCCGGCATCGTGAGTCCGTACAAGAAGCCTCGGGGTCGGGAGTTGACCGGGGTCCGACGCGCGTGCAACACCGCACTCAACCGGCTCCGCGCCGCCGTCGAACGCGCGATCGCCCATCTGAAGTGTTGGAAGGTTCTCAAGACCGGGTTCCGCAGATCGTTGGAACACTTTCCTGCCACATTACGACGGTAATGAAGTTGGAGATCTTTCGCGTTTACGGATTACGTTGAGAAAGCCCGGTAATAGTTTCGGGAAGTCCTCCAGGTATATGTAGTTATAACGCTGGCTCCGGAGCTACCCGGCGGATTCAGTATCGACACTAAAGTGTGGCGAGATTTCCAGGCGTCGGTCATGGGGAGTAGCCCACTGGTGATTCCTCTTGGCATGTCGTGGCGGCATGCTTCAGTGGCTAGTCGAAGACTGATCGCTGATGCAAGCTTGGGTAATAATGGACTGGCCGGGCGGCTGGCTTGCGAGCTGTACGAGAGCGGGGTCGGGTGTTTTGCCGCGTTGGTAGGTCGATCCCGTGAAGATGAGGCGGGGGATATCGGAGTTGATGACGAGCACGCGGTCAACGCAGTGTGGAGTGGGCTGCGCTTCTTGGCCAGACACGCACGAGATCGCTCAGCCGCTGGTGGGAACGCCTCCGTGCGGGCGACGATCTGGCCCGCTGCTGCTGATCGACCGGTGGTGTTGACCCACAGCCGTCATTACGGTTTCTCGAAACAGCTAGGACAGCAGGCTGTAGTGGTTCCACCTGTGTCGACGGGGCTGTTCGGCATCGATGATATTGCTGAGGACGGTGCCCCGGCTCTGGCGGCAACCTACGAGGTCGTCACCGGACTTTTCCAAGCGTTCGGGCAGCCGGAGGCGCTGCAGGTGAGTCGTGAGGGTGCCCTTCGCATGCGGTACTGGCGTAACGGCAGGGCGGACCTGGAGCGTTGGGCGGCGAGGGTCGGTGTCGAACTATCACAGAAAACGGTGGGTTGATTGGCTCAGTCGGGCTTTGTGTCGTCCAATTGATATTGCCTGAGGGCTGGTTGTAGGCCTGGGCTGGCGCTCTGGTTGCGTAGGTCACATTTTTGTTGTCAGATAAATAAATCAGTTGATGGGTGAGCTGTTGCCCTTCGGAGCGGCGACTGCTCGGTTTTGTATCCCGTGAGGCAGCCGACATTGCTAGCCGTTGGTGAGTACAACCGTATCGGCGGGCGGCGGTGAGTCCGGTGCGGGCGAGTCGTTCAGGGAACGTATCCGGGAAAGGCGCGTTCCCAGAGTTGCCGCAGTTGGGGTGGCAGCCAGAGGGTGGGCCAGAGTCGCCGGAGCAGGTCGGCGTTGAGCCAGGTGTTCAGGTCGTCGACTGTGCCGGCTTCGATGAGCACCACCTTGTACATGCTGGCGAGGCGAGCGGGCCGGCCCAGGTCGTACTCGGCGTTGCCGGACCAGTCCAGATGGTGGGGGAGGGCGAGCACGCCCTCGGTCGGGCCGGTTAGCGCGGTGAGCGTGTCGGCCACGACGTACGGCTTGCGGTCCCCGTACGAAAGGTAGTCGGCTGGTGGCTGCGGACCAGTCGATGGCTGTACGGGCGCGGGCTGGTTCAGGCGTTGAACCCGTCGGTCTTGACCGCGTGGATGAAGGCGGTCCATCCGGTGGTGGTGAAGGTGAGCGTTGGGCCGGTGTGGTCTTTGCTGTCGCGGACTGCGGTGGTGTGGGGCATGCTGGCGACCTCGACGCAGGCACCGCCGTTGTTGTCGCTGCGGCTGGACTTGCGCCAGGTGGGGTGGGGCGTGTTCATGGTCAGCCTCTGGTGTCGTCTGCGATCTGTTGGATGAGGGTGCGGGACTCGACCGGGCCGAGTGCGGCGGCGGTGAGTCGTTCCCAGAGCCGAGTGTATGCCCGGACCGCCTCGGGGCCGTCGAGGTAGTCGGCGTCGGTGAGGGTCTCCAGGTAGACGACTTCGGACGCCGTCTCTTCGCCGAAGCGCAGGATGATGAAGTTGTACGACGAGGTCTCGTAGGTGGGGGCGTCGAACGGGAACACCTGGATCGTCACGTTGGGGCGGTTTGCCAGTGACGCTAGGTGGGTGAGCTGCTGGTGCATGGCGGACGGGTCGCCGAGGGTGCGGCGTAGGGCTGACTCGCTGAGGATCAGGTGGAGGTGGGCTCCGTCGGGCTGGTCGATGACCTTCTGTCGTTCGAGTCGTACGGAGATCTGTCGTTCGAGGTCGTCGGTGTGGGTGCGTTGGTTGAGGGCGCGGATGTAGGGCTCGGTCTGGAGGATGCCGGGGATGACTTCTGGCTGGTACCAGCGGATGTGGGTGGCGTCTGCTTCGAGGTCGAGGTATTGGCGGAACCAGTCGGGGATGACGTTGCGGTAGCCGCTCCATCTTCCGCGTTGGCGGCCGGCGCGTGCGAGGTCGCGGAGGGGTTCGGCGTCGTCGCGGGTGACGCCGTAGTAGTCGAGGAGCAGGGTGAGGTCGGTTTGGCGGATGCCGGACTGGCCGAGTTCGAGTCGGCTGATCTTGCTGGCTGAGGAGTCGATGATCTTGGCGGCGTCGTCCTGGGTTTTGCCGGCGGCTTCGCGGGCGCGTTTGAGGGCGTTGCCGAGGCGTCGGCGTTGGATCGTCGGGTTGACCATGGTGGTGAGTATCTGACGGCTGTCCTGGTGGGTGTGGGACGTGCCGGGTGGGTTCCCAAAGTGTGTCCTCACACGTACCATCGTTTTTGGACTTGCAAATTAGGAGTGCGGTTCGGGCTTGCGGGAGGTCGTGTGTCTGGGCGTGTCACCTACGACTCGTACCTGGTGGCGGTTGCAATGACGCTGGCTCGCCGGCATCGGCCGGTGTGGTCCTGGTCCAGGTGGCGGCGGATCTGCCGGTGCGGGTCGGTGCTGCCCTGCCGGGCGCGGCACCGGATTCCGATCAACCGGGGTCACTGGCCGGGGGAGACCCGGTGACTGTGCACTACCCGTCGCGTCCGACCTGGATGTGCGCTGGTTGCGGGTTGCCGTGGCCGTGTCAGACGCGGCGGCGGGAGCTGTTGGCCGAGTACGCGGGCGCGGTGGTGTCGCTGTCGGTGTACATGGCGACGTGTCTGCTGGATGCGATGGCGGACCTGCCCGACTACCGGTGCGGCTATCTGCACTCGCGGTTCATCGGGTGGTGGCGCTGATGTCGGTCATCCGGCCCGGTGACGAGGACAGGCACTTCGAGGACGCTCGCACCGCCGGTACCCGTTCGACCCGGACGACCACGACCAGCAGGCGTCGGAGGAGCCGGTATGCGAGCACCAACGGCAGCACCGTGAGGAGAACCCGCCCCGGCGGCGGTGGCGACGACGGTCGATCTGACCGCCAATGCCCTGTTGAGCTGGGGTCGGGCCGATGGCGGCAACCACCGGTCCGACCCCTACCCCCGCACCCCTACGAGAAAGGCAGACGATCATGGACATCTGCGCGTTGACCAGCGCCACGGTGCTCGGCTACCTCGCTGGACTGTTCTCATTCCGGGTCAAGCGCCGCTGGTGCCCCAAATGCGGCGAACTCACTACCACTCCGCCGCCGCACTGACGTCCTCGCACCGACTCCCTGCTTGTGGCCAGCGTCGCGGGGGTCGTCGCTGCCTGACCTGTGGCCGGACGTGGGGTCAGCCTGACCGATCCACAGAGGAAGTACGAAGAGGATTACTACACGACTTTTCTCAGGAGGGAAACGTGACCAGGAACCAAGGCCCCGCCAACAGACACCACCTGGCTCCGAACGTCAGGCCCAACTCGGGTCCGACGCCGGATCGACCACCGTTGCCGCGACGGACGCCGGGGGAGACGGACATCGGGCGGGATCCGCGTTTCCGGTTGCTGGCCGCTCGTGGGGTGGCGGCGGCGATGCGGAACCGGCCGGACGCGGATGTCTTGGACCAGGCGCGGGAGACCGTCGTGGGGCACATGCCGAGTCGGTTGGCCGAGTGCCGGGTGTGTGACATGCCGGCCTTCTGTCCACCGTTTACCAGCGCGTTGGCGGTGCTGGATCGGTGGGACCACAGTCGGGCGCGTCGGGTGCGGGCGGTGTTGCATTACGCCGGGCTCTGGCCGGACGGGTACGTCCACGACGGCCGGGACGACTGATGGTCGACCGCGATCTGATCCGGGTGGGCGACACGCTGCATCTCGGTAAGGCCGACTGGGTGTTCGGCGACCGCTCGATGACGGTCCGGGTCTCCGACATCCGGTACGGCCTCGACGACGCCGACTCTCCGGTGGTCGGCATCCTCGCCACGATCACCTCGGCCGGGCGGGACGGGCGGATGGCCGCGATCGGCGTATACAAGTCAGCGCTGACCCGCCCCGGTGTGATGCAACGCCGGCGGCCGCCCAACGGTTTCGACTTCCCTGCCACCGAGCGGCCGTAGACCCCGGGGCGCGTGCCGCCGGAACCCCTGGTGGGCGGTCGGGCACGGGGTACCCGACGGGCGGTGATGCCCCCCCACGTCCGCCCCGACCACGCGAACGGCCGCTCGGCCCGTGCCCGCCGCCATCTACACGGTCACCCCACCGCCACCGCGCTGACACTCAGCACTGAATTCGGGTCGGGTTTTCTCATCCCTGACGTTTTGGGTTTGTTTCATTTCGGCGCGGTTTTCGTGTTTCGGGGACCCGGCCTGATCATCGCCCTCGATGCTGCGCCCAAGTTTCAATCCGTCGCGGTTTTCGTGGATCCGGGAACGGTCATTCTCGATCGTCCTCGTCGGGACGATGATCGTGTTTCAATCCGGCGCGGTTTTCGTGTGTCCGGGACCGGAACAAACAAAGGAGGTGACGTATGTCGCAGAGTTTCAATCCGGTGCGGTTTTTGGTGTGCCCGGGGACCGTGTCCGAAATGTCGGGTGGTCTGAGTTGGGCAAACGGGTGGCTCGGAGGGAAGCCTCGTGATCATCGGATCTTGGTGCCGGCTCAGATGATCTCTGTGAGGCGGGTTTTCGCAGCTCGGGCGTACTTTGGGATCTTTCCGCCAACCTCCCCCCGGATTCCGGGCGTGTCGGAGGTTGTCGCAATCGACATTTCGCCGCAACTCCGGCACCTAATCTTGCGTACATCGATGGCTTGTCCGTCCTCGATGGAGGCCGCTGTGCCCGGCGTGGCCGTCTCACCTCCCGTCCGGTAGTCGCCGACAGGCCGATGTGGAAATTGTCGCTCACCGGATTGGCTCCGGCAAGAGGAAACGACTCGTCCTCGGGCAGTGGATGAGCGAACCGTACGTCGTGCTGCTGTGCAACGAGATACGGGTCGGGAGCTGCTGGCCAGGCGTTGATCGGCCACAGATGCTTCCGAGTCGGGAACTTCAAGCAAGCTGTGTCAGACAACTGACGCTGGTGGAGTCGGAAAGACGGGACCAGAGCAGAGCCTGTCGGCTCCCGTTGTGTCGCAGTACGTCGACGCTCTGGCCGGACGGCTACGTCCACGACGGCCGGGACGGCTGATGGCCGCGATCGGCGTCTACAAGGACGCACTGACCCGCCTCGGTGTGGTGCAGCGGCGGCAGCCACCCACGTATTGGAACGGCTCGGTCAGGCCGCGATCGTTCGTTGACGGCAGGGGTCTGACGCTCAAGCGTCAGGGCTCCCCGTCCCTGCCCCGGTCGGGACGTGCCAGCCCACGCCGGGCACCATCACGGCCAGGTCCTCGGCCGCCAGTGCGTCCATCGCCTTGGAGGCGGTCTCGCGCGCTACTCCGTAGGTCTGGGTCAGCGTCTTTTCGGACGGGAGCCGGCTCCCCGGCGGGTACGCGCCTGCCTCGATCGCGTTGCGCAGGATCGCGGCGAGTTGCCGGTACCGAGGTACCGGTGACATCGGGTCGATCCTGGCAGTCATGCCTTCATCATCGCGGGCAACCGGAGTGCCCACGGCAATAGCGGCGACCTAGGCAACCCCGGCACCGTAGGCAACCTAGGCAGCAAGGCAGTAAAGTCCTGGCTGGAAGCCAGACAAGGCGGCCCCGAGCGGCGCGGACACGCCAACCCGGGGCCTTGATCGGACACAGGAGGTCCGACCCGATGAACAGTTTCCCCGCCCCACCAGACGAACCCGCACCCGCCCGGCTGATGGCGCTCTACCCGCCCGGCAAGAGCCCTGTCATCGACCGCGTGGAGAACGCGCTCCGGGCGTTCGAGGCCACCGACCGACCCAGCGCCGAACGTCTGCTGTCCACGTGGGCGCACACGCCGGAGCTGTCTCGCAGGGAGCGGGCCGCCGTGCTCGCCCGGTTCGATCCCACCGGTTCGAGTGGAGGGCGTACGTCGTGACGATCCTGGTGATCGGCCCGCGTGAGCTGCCGAAGACGGACACGGTCGAGGTGTGGTGTGACGCGGGTTCCGGCGGGACGGGGCAGCGCGTCATGGTCTCCGTGAAGCTGTTGACCCTCTCCGAGCGCGACCGTGGGGTGGGCCAAACGGCGCTGTACGAGTACGAGTCGTACTACTGCCGGGAGTGACCGAACCGGGCCAATTTCTGGCCGAGCGTTCCGTCGTCCGTGTGGGTGAGGCGGCCGGAACTGGCTCGGGCGGTTACGTCGTACGGTGCCCCGGCTCCATGACCGGTCACTGGTGCCAACGCCTCCGCCAACGGGCATCGTACGGCCGGGCGCTCCGGGCTTCCGTTCCGCTTGGGCGACCCGGCGGACCTCGGGGGTCGGGCCGGTGGCGGCAACCACCGACCCGACCCCACCATCCTCATCCGTAGAGAAGGCAGAGGATCATGGACATCTGCGCGTTGACGAGCGCTGCGTTGCTCGGCTTCCTCGCCGGCCTGTTCTCGTTCCGAGTCAAGAGCCGCTGGTGCCCCAAGCGCGGCGATCTGACCAACACCCCACCGCCGCCATGCTGACCACCACCCCACCGCCGTCACGCTGACACCCAGCCCCAAAATCCGGCTCGGGTCTTCTCGTTCCTCGCGTCTTGGGGCCGGTTCCAATCCGGCGTGTTTTTCGTGTGTCCGAGGGCTACCCGCTCGCCTGCCTGTACACCAAGACCGGTTAGTTTCAATCCGGCGCGGTTTTCGTGTGTCCGGGGAGACCTACCGCACCAAGACCATCCGCCGAGTCGTCGGCTTCAATCCGGCGTGTTTTTCGTGTTTCCGGGGACACGGGAAAAGGTGGGAGGCGAAGTGAAGTACGTTCAGGTTTCAATCTGGCGCGGTTTTCGTGTCCGGGGACAGCGCACCCTCGCGGTGGCCCAGGCGGCGTTCGACAAGTTTCAATCCGGTGCGGTTGTCGTGTGTCTGGGGACCGGGGCTCAACGGTAGCCACGGGTTGTGCCGCAGGGTTTCAATCCGGTGCGGTTGTCGTGTGTCTGAGGACCTGGTGAAGATCGCCGCCAGAGCAATCGCGTACGCCGGTTTCAATCCGGTGCGGTTGTCGTGTGTCTGAGGACCTGGTGAAGATCGCCGCCAGAGCAATCGCGTACGCCGGTTTCAATCCGGTGCGGTTGTCGTGTGTCTGGGGACCGTGTCCGAAATGCCGGGCGGTCTGAGCTGGGCAAACAGGTGGCTCCGAGGGCAACCTCATGATCATCGTGATCTTGATGTCGGCTTAGATGATCTCTGTGGGGTGGGTTTTCGCAGCTCGGGCGTACTTTGGGATCTTTCCGCCAACCTCCCTCGGATCCCGGGCGTGTCGGAGGTTGTCGCAATCGACATTTCGCCGCAACTCCGGCACTTAATCTTGCGTACATCGATGGCTTGTCCGTCCTCGATGGAGGCCGCTGTGCCCGGCGTGGCTGTCTCACCTCCCGTCCGGTAGTCGCCCACAGGTCGATGTGGAAATTGTCGCTCACCGGGTCGGCTCCGGCAAGGGAAACGGTTGGTACGAGTGGGTGTCCCGGTCGAACGAAAAGACCGTCCACCGCCCCGGATCCGGTGCCGCCAGGCGGGCACCCAACGCCAGCGAGATCGCCACCGAGCCGCTGAGGAACACCGCGTACCGTCCGGTGCGGGCGGCACTCGGCAACGCGGCGGCCAGCCACTCCCAGCGGGCCTGCTCCACCACCCCGGTATAGGTGGCCGCGTCCTCTGCCAACAACGAACCCGCGCTGCGCAGCACCAGCAGGTGACCGATGCCGTGTTGTCGGCAGGTCTCCCGTACCGGATCGGCGAACTGGCGCCCGAAACCTTGCAGATCCAGCGCGAGCGCCGCCCGCGACGGATCCCCGCCCTCGACGGTCTCCAGGCTCGCCGACAACGGAGCCGCCGCTGACTCGGTGGCCCGCAATGCCGTCGCCGCGAAATACGGGGGAGACCCGTCGGCCTGGCGGACGGCGTGGACCCGCACCTCACGCGAATGGGTGTGACCCAGCCGGGCCCCGAACCAGAACGCCAGATGCAGCGGCATCGTCGGGATCAGATTGACCCGGGTCGCCTCCGGCGTCAGCCGCTGCGCCAGCATCAACGCGTTGAACGTCTCATCCGCCAACTCCTCGACCCGAGCCTTGTCCATCGCCGGATCACCGGACAAGGTGACCGCCGTCGCCACCGTCACCGCACACGTCGACCGGCTGAACTCCTCGGCCTGCTGCTCGTACTGCCGGGCCTTGGCCAGCCCGCGCCCGACGTCGCGCGCGGTCACCACGATCCCCACCTGCACCTGCCGGTGCGCCCGCTCCCGCAGCCCGAACCCGGCCACCAGCAGCGCCACCCCGGCCAGGCAGCCCACCACGAACCACCACCGGCCGGCCGCCTCACCGACCATCACCGACTTGGCCGCCTCGACACCGAACCCGCCGGCCAGCGCACCGCCGACCGCCACCGCCGCCGTCCCGTCCGACAACGCCGCCCGCAGCCCGCCCGCCCAGCCGCCCCGGTCACCGCCCGACCCGCCGCCGGCCCGGCCCGCCCGGCCGCCACCAGCGGTGGCCGAGCCGAACACCGTCAACCCCGGGCCGTCCCAGCGATCGTCCGTCACCGTGCCATCATCGACGCCGTCCGCGCCACTGTGGAATCCACCGCCGGGACACGCCGATGATCGGATTCCCGACACAGCGGGACGGGCCGCTGACTCGCTGGTAACGTCGGCCGGCTCGACGTCATCATCGAATAGTGATCGGGATAGGACGGACCGTGTCCCCTCGCACTGTCTACCTGCTACACGCCGTCGGCCACGCCGACCTGGGCGTACCACCGCCGGACAAGACCGGCGCCAGCGAGCTGCTCGCCCAGCTCGGCCACCTGTCACCCGAGGACGACCGCGTCGCGGAGATTCTGCTGCTGCGTACCCCGGCACAGACCGCCGGCGACGCCGCGCCGCTCGCCGCCGCGCTCGCCGCACTGCGGACCGATGCCGCCGACCCCGACCCGGCCGGCGGCGTCGCCGTACACCTGGTGCTGGTCAGCACCGCGCAGGTCCGCCCGATCGCGGCCGCGATCGCCGCCGCCCTCGACCACCGACCCGACCTGTACGGCGGACCCGTCGCCGCCGTCACGATCGCCGAGGCCGCCAGCCTCGACGAAGCCGACATCGCCGCCAGCGTCACCCGCGTCCTCGACGACCGCGCCGACGCCAGCACCGACACCGCCGCCAGCCCCGGCCCCGGCCCCGACCGGGCGTACGTCGTCTGGGGCAGCGGCGCCACCCAGTCCGCCCTCGGCGCGCTCGACGCCGTCATCGCCTCCGGGCTGCCCTGGTCGCTGATCCGCATCGGGCCGACCGCCCCGCCCCGGCACGCCGTCTACGACCCGACCGCCGACCTGCCGGTCGACCCGGTCGTGCCGCTGCTGCGCCGCTGGCGCTACCACGACCTGCTGCGCGACCTCGCCGACAGCGGCCAACTCGCACTCACCGCCGAGCAGCGGCGGATCATCGACGCCGAAGCCGACCAGTACGGCCAGGCGCACACCGCGCCGACCGCCGGCCGGATCCGCGCCGCGATGGCCGCCGCGTTGATGCGCGGCGACGGCAGCAGCGGATTCGCCGTCCGGGTCTACGTCGTCTACCGCTACCAGGAGCTGCGCGAACACGACGACAGCCCGGTCGACCTGCTCGACTGGGCCCGGCGGCGCAACGGGCGGCGGATCGCCACCCTCGGCGAGATGCTGCGGACCGTCCGAGAGGAACAGCAGGACCCCGACGTGCTCGCCGCAAAAGCCGCCCCCAGCGGCCAGTGGCTCACCTCCCCGGTCGTGGAGCAGCTCAACGAGATGGGCAAGGCCAGCGCCCACGAGCTCGCGCCGCCGCAGCCGCAGATGCTCGCCGCGCTGCGTGAGCATCTCGCCGCGTACGACGCCACCCGCCCCGACGACCCGCCGGCTCTGCCCGGACTTGGACCGGTGCCCCTGGTGCCCGGCGACACCGTCTGCTACCTCACCGTCCTCGGTGACCCACCCCGCGACGGCAGCCCGTTCATCGTCGAACAGGTCGCGGCGGCCGCCGTCGACCCGCAGCGGCGCAACGACCTCGACCCGGCGGTCCGCACCTACCTGGGGGTGCCGGCCGGCCACCCGGTGCCGGTGAGCGCCATCGTGCTCGGCACCACCTCGCGCACCTATTCGCACGCCGAGGCGGTCGCCGGCCGGCTGCAGGCCGCCGGGCACCCCGCCGTCGCAGCGCCGGTCGCCGACGTGGGCACCGCCGCCGACGACCCGGCCGCCTTCACCGAACAGGCCGCCGCCGAGCTGCTCCACCAGCACCTCGGCGAGGACGTCGGGGCGATCGTGCTGATCCCCACCGGCCCGAAGGAACACGTGCTGACGGTGCTCGCCGCCGCGCAGCGGGCCGCCGCCGCCCAGGGCATCCCGCTGTTCCTGCGGCAGCTCGTCACCAGCGACCGCGACGTGCTCACCGCCGGTACCCACCGGCTGCCGCTGCGGTTCGGCACCGACCAGGCCATCCTCACCGCCGCCGGCCACGCCCTGGACATCGCCGAACTCGACACCGCCGCCCGGCTGCTCGGCACCCTCGCCGGGGGAGCGCCGCTGAGCGCCCGCGCGTTGGGCCTGTCCGACGCGCTGCGCTGCGCCAGGGCGCGGCTGCGCAGCTGGCCGGCGCAGATCCAGGCGACGGCCACCGCCACCGAGGATCTCACCATCCGGATGATCGCCGAACGGATCGACGTGTGGGCGGCGCTGCCCGGCGTCGACACCGACACCGCCACCGGGATGCGCGCCGTCGTCGGCGCCTGCGCCAGCTTCGAACACTCCCTGGACAATGAGCAGCTCAAGGCGGGGGTCCGGCAGAAGTTGCTGCGGCCGATGTTCGAGGTCCGCAACCGGTTGACGATCACCCATGGCGGCGGCCCGTTCGACGCGAGGGCGCTGGCCAACCTGATCCGGCAGCGGTCCCAGGAGGCGCAGCACACCGTGAGCGGTCTGCTCACCGCGATGGCCGGCGCGGTCCGGGACGTACTCGGTGACCGGCCCGGCGACGGCCCCCGGCTGGTCGACCTGCTCGACGGGCTGCGCACCGACGTACGGCGGCTGCGCGACGCCGAACAGGCCCGCCGGTCGCGCGACGCCGCCCAGTCAGGACGGGCCGGGGCCGGGCTCCGGTAGCGGGACCTCCACCGGAGCCCGGCAGCCTGTGCGCCGGCTCCCGCTCAGCGACGTCGGTCGTCGCGACCGTTGCGCCGGCCGCCGTCATGGCGGCGGCCGTGCCTGTTGTGGCCGTTGGCTGGTCCACCCGGCTGGCGACCGCGTGGACCCGGCCGGTTGCCAGTCGGATCTCCTGGCCGTCGGTCGGTCGGGTCGTACGGCAGCGGTAGCGAACCTGGATCGGACAGCTCGCCCAGGGACAGCCGCCGGCCGTAGACCGACCCCGGCCGGTTGCCGACCTTGTCGTTGGCCACCCACCAGTCGTAGGTGGTGTTGCGAGGTGCGGCCGGCACGCCCGGCGGGGAGCGGTCCGCCATGCGCGGGTAATGCACCGGGGCGCCGACGAACCCGTACGCGGCGTTGAGGAACTCCTCCCGCACCTGCGGCAGGTGCTCCCGCAGCAGGTCGTCGTATTCGACGACGAGCCGGCGGGCCGCGGTCAGGTCCGGGTCGGCCGTTGGGGGAGTCAGCGATAGGCTGCGGTAGCGGTCCAACAGCCGGTCGCCGGTGAACAACCGGGTGTCGTCCCAGTTGATCTCGACCCGTACCGCGCCGAACCCCAACGGTTTGCCCAGTCCCAGTTTGAGGCAGGCGCTGTCGGGCAGCGACAGTAGCCACAGTAGGGCCCCCAACTCGGTGTCGGTGAGATTGTCGACCTGGATGCTGAGGCAGAAGGTGGTCTGCGGCTTCACCCAGCTCGACACCGACGTGGTGATCTCGGCGTTGTCGTTCGCGTCGGCGTCCACCGGTGGGCGGACGTACTCCCGGAAGCGGGGCCGTCCGTCGACCGGCAGCGGTTCCGGCTGGCCGCCCGCGACCGGCGGTGTCCAGTATGGATGTGAAGCTGATTCGTTTTCCAGCACCTCGGCGTGGGTGAGGTAGACCTTGCGACCCCGAACCCGCCGGATGCCTTCGCGGTCCGGGTAGCCGTGCTCGGCGCGCCTTGCTGGACCTTCCAACGGTGCGCCGTCGGCGTTACCCAGGTAGAACAGAAACTGAGCCGGTTTCGGCCCGTTCAAGGTGACCAGCTTCAGCGGTCTGGCCAACTGTTGGATCCGGTCTTCTCCGGGCACCCCGGTACCGTCCGGTGGCAGCACCCGCAGATGCCCCCGATGGGCGCCGGTAGCGGTGCCAGTGTCGTCGTCGCCTTGGCGGACCCAACCGAACACCCGGTCGGCGGGGGAGAGCGCCGTCCGCTTCACCGCCGGCCGGTGCTTGTCCGGAAGGCTGGCCGACGGCGCACCGGGGAACGGCACCCGACCGATCATCGCTGGATACAACCCGATCGGCGTACCCCGGTCCAGCTCGACGTAGAGCGTGTCACCGACATGCAGCGACCGCCACCGCTTCGCGTCCCACACGTAGCTGCCGTAGTTGCCTTCCAGGTTGCGCTCCGTCTCGTGGGCACGTTGGTAGGAGTCGATCACTGCCCGCCAGCCGTCGACCAGACCCTTGCTGACCGTCCGGGTCGTGGACCGGAGCGTGGCCGGGCCGGTGATCACCTTCGTGACCACGAACCGCTCGAACCTCTTGCGTCCGCCGCCCGCCGGGAAGGTGCTGCCGGTGGCGTGCAGCCGGCCCCGGACCCGCACCAGCGGATGGTCGGTGACGACCAGTCCGGTGTTGCGGCTGTTGCGCCCCCGCCTGGCCGCCTCTGCGGCTCGCTGTCTCGCCCGGTCGCGTTCGTCCCTGCGGTCCGCGTCGCGTCGCAGCCGTGCCGTCGCCTCGTCGCACAGTTGACCTGGTCGGGCGTACATCGCGACCCGCCATAGCGGAAAGACACCGAGCGTGGCGAAGTAGATCCACGCCTCGAATTCGGGGCTGCGCGCCGATGCCTGTTCACCGGCGGCACCATGGCCGACGCGGCCGCTGCACCCGCCGGTGCACTCGCACGGCAGCTCCCGGGGCACCCACACGGCGGTCTGTACCGGCTTTTTCAGCTGTTCGCCCTGCCAGTCCCGGGGATCCAGGGAGGTGACCAGACGTACCTCGGCGCCGCCGTCGCTGTTGACCTTCGTCACCACAGCGGGCCGTGCCCGCAGCGCGTGATCAGTGGTCGCCCGGATCGCCAACTGCTGGTCGTGGCCGGTGAACACGCCGAACCGGGAGTTGGTGATCGCCTCGTACGCCGACCGCAGCGCTCCTTTGACCGCCGAGCCGGCCAGCTGCGGCCGGCCGGCGTGGTCGACCCGTACCGGCAGCGGCGCGTCGGGGCGGTCGCCGTCGGCCGCGCGCCGCCCGTGGTCCGGGATCAACATCGGGGTACGGGTGGTGACCCGCATCCCGATCGTGCCGGTCCACCGGTCCAGGTCGTAGCGGTCGTGGCCGGCGGGCGGCGCGTCGGCCAACTCCGTCGGCAGGTTCTCGCGGTCCGGGATGGACACGAAGCCGTACGGATTGAGGAAGTGCCCATCCGTATCATCCAACTTGATCGGACCGGCCGCGTCGATCGGCAGGTGCTGGTCACTCATCGGGCTTTTCCTCCTGGTCCGCGTTGGGGTGTGGGCTGGCGGTCAGCCCGACAAGCCGTTCGTCGACCACGGCGACGTTGCCGTGCCGGTCCTCCTCGACGTACTCGACGACCCGCAGCCACACGAGATGTCCGTCGGCGGGAGCCGGGCCGTCGACCGGTACGTGCAGCACCCCGATCCGGGCGTCGTGCAACGCCGCCCAGCCCGCACCGGGAGCCGGGCCGACGACCGTGCCCCACAGCAGCCGCCCGTGTTCCGCCAGCCCGTCGCCACCGACACCGGTCGCGGAGCCGGACCCGCCGGAGACGTGCCGCCAGCGCAGCTCCTCGGCGGCGGTGAACGCCCGCAGCTCGAACACCCCGGTCAGGTCGAGCGCCGCTCCGTCGGGGCCGGTCGGCACCCCGTCGACGCCGAACCGGAACCAGCGGACGTCGGCCGGCCGGTAGCAGAACCCGACCCCCGCCGTACCGCCGCTGGCAAAGTCCTTCATGGCCGGGCCGACCGGGCCGTGCCCCCGGTCAGCGACGACCCTTCCGACGGTGCTCATCCGTGCCCTCCTGCCGTCGCCAGCCACGCCGCCGTCAACGGCGCGGTCACCTCGTCGTCGGTCAACACGTCGGCCAACGACCGGCCGTCCAGCGTGGTGCACCAGCCGGCCCGTGGGCCGACCCGGAACGTCACCGCGGCCGGGTCGACCCGGACCCCGCCCGCGCCACGGGTGGTGCCGTGGCCGAAGCCGATCCAGCCGTCGCATAGGTCCCGCAGCACCAGCAGCAGCAACGCCACTGCCGCCCGTCGGTCGTCGTCGGCGGTGGCGCTGGTCGTCGTCGGATCCTGGTCGAGCCGGTCCATCGCCAGGTCGAGCGTGATCGGCTGCCACGCGCCCGCGCCCGCGCCCGCGTCGGTGGCATGCGGCTGGACCGTCGCGAACAGCAAGGAGTCGGCCGCGCCGCCGGTCCAGCGGTCCACCGCCACGTGATGGGCGATGGTGAACCGGATCCCGGCGACGGAGTCGTTCAGTTCGTCGACCGCGCGTTGCAGCGTGCCCAACGCGGCCCGTACCTGATCGGCTGTGCGTCCCGGCCCGTCGTCGCCGGGCGGATCGGAGCCGTCGTCGCCAGGCGGCTCGGCTCCATCGTGGTCGACGGTGTCGGCGAGGCGTCGTTGCAGCAGGCGTACCGCCTCCCACTGTGCCGTCGGCAGGGCGGCGGTGCTGACACAGGTCGCGACCCGCAGGGCACCCCGACGGCCGGCCGGCAGCGTCGGATCGTCGGTGTCGCGGGCGGCGGCGGTGCCGAACAGCGCCGCCACCGGCCCCAGCCCGTCGGCCCGCATCTGGTCGAGAAACTTCTCCGGGGTGGGGGCACCGGTCACCGTACGGGTGATCCGTTCGGCGTGACTGCGCAGCACCCCCTTGATCGAGCTGCCCGGCAGCTCCAGGCGGGTGTGCTCCCCGTCGCGTCCGGTCAGCGGGAACGCGCTGACCACGTCACCGTCCGAACTGACCTGCACCGCCAGCGGCCCGCGCGGACGCCACGGTACGACGATCCGCAGCACCCCGGGCGGCACCTCGTCCGGGTCGGCGGCCGGCAGGTCGACCGGCTCCCCGCCGGTACGCAGCGCGGCGAGCATGCCGGCCCGGCTGGCCAGATCCGATTCCCGCAGTACGGCGTCGACCAGCCGGACCAGACCGAGCCCACGGGTGACGGCCGCGCCGACGCTGATCCCCGGGCCGCGTAACCGCGCCGCGACCGCGTCGACCAGATCCTCCGCCGTGGCGGCGTCGGCGCCCTCCGGCGCGTCGACCACCATCCGGAACGCGAACCGGGTGCCGGCGGCCAGCACCTCGCGGCTGAACAGATGCCCCCGGGCGGCCACCCCGTGCACCCGGTCGATCGACACGTGGTCGCGTACCTCGACGTACGGCGTGCCAACGGCGGGGGCGTCGTCGACCCGGACCCAGGAAGCTTCTCCGCCGGTGCCGTCGCGCTCCGGCGGCAGCCCCCACAACCGATGGTCGGGTACGCCGTCGGCGCGCAGCGCGGAGCGGATCACCCCGGCCAGCGCGGTGCCCGGCAGCAGCGGCCGGCCCGCGCCGTCGCGGGCCTGGACCAGCTGCGCCGGTCCGGCGTCCAGGCCGCCGATGTGCAGCGGCGCCTGCGTCATCAGGGAGCCGGTCAGCTCCCACCGCCTGATCACCCGGCGACTCATGCCGGCACCCCCTCGTGGTGGTTGGCGGTGGGACCGTCCTGCCCCCGGGTGCTGCGGCGCCGCTCGACGGCGGCCCGGACCACCTCGGCGAGCAGCCAGCCGGCCGCCGGCCGGTGCAGTTCGTCGGCGACGTCGGCCGGCGGGTGGACCCCCAGATGCGACCAGAGCACCTCGTCGCCGGACGCCAACCGGTCCAGCAGGTCGAGTCGTTTCGCGCCCCAGGATTCCCGGCGCGGCCGGTTGCGGCGGGTCGCCGCGATCCAGCCGCGCACCTGGGCCGGGTCGTCGCCGGCGGTGAGCCGGTCGGCGAGGGTACGCAGCGCACCGAGCTGCGCCATCGACACGTCCGGCGGCACCAGCAGGTCGCGTAGCGCATCGTCGGCCACCCGTACGGCCGCGGTCCGGTGCAGCTCCCGCCGCCAGCCGCGCCGGACCAGCTCGGTGACCAGCGCCGGCGTGTCGCCAGCGCGCCCGGCGGGCGTGGCCTGACCAGCGCGCGTGTGCGGGTCGGCGGGCGTCCGCCGGCCGGCGGAGCGGGCCTCGTCCGCCGGATCCGTCGCCACCGCGACGGTCGTCCGGTCGAGTAGTACAGGTTGCAGCGCCAACCGGCCGTAGCCTTCGGCGGTGCGTTCCCCGATCCCGGTCGCCTCGATCCGGCGCAACGCCTCCTCGTCGGGGACGCCGATCATGTCGAACCGGACGACGCTGCCGGCGGCCAGCCCGGTCAGCGACGGTCGCGGCATCGACCAGCGGCGCTGCCACGACTCGACGCGGCGGGTGGTGAGGAAACCCACCGGCAGGCGGTCGGGACTGTCGTCGGGCAACGCCAGGTCCACCCGCAGTGCTTCGGCGAGCGTGGCCGCCAGCGCCTGCGGGTCGGTCACCGGCTCACCGGCCGGCCCCCGCAGCAACAGATCCGACAGCAGCCAGACGACCAGTTGCCGGCTGTCGCTCACGGTGCCCCGCGCGACCAGGGCCGGTGTGCCCGGGGCCAGTACGTCGACCCTGACCCGCCCGTAGTCGTCCTTGCGGGACCGTCCGATCGCGTGCTCCCCGTCCAGCCAGTCGGTGTCCAGGTCAGCGTCGGCCGGCAGCCACAACTCGCAGCGCAGCGCCGTGCCGGCGGCGATCGCCTCGTAGACGAACAGGCCGCCGGAGTCCTCGGTCGGCCGTTGCGGCCCGTCGTCGACGACGGCGTGCGCCTGCGTCACCAGGTCCACCTCCGCGATGCGGATGCCACCCGCGCCGTCGGCGCCGCAGAAGCCGACCATCGGCCGCAGTCGCTGACTGTCGTCGGCGCGTGGTCGGAGCAGGTTGACCAACTGCTGGTGCTGGTCGGTGTCCTTGGGCCGGTGCAGGGCACGCGGCAGCGGCAGCGACCGTTCGCCGGCGATCTCGACGGTGGCGTTGGTGACCACCACCCGGCCGCCGGTGATCAGCTCGGTCGACTGCCCGCCTAGTGCCTTCGCCACCATCGGCAGCAGGGAGGTGCCCGGCACGAACCGTTCGGTCAGCACCAGGTTGCCGAGCACCCCTCGGGCCACCAGCAGCGGAGTCAGCGCGGTGATCCGCAGATCGTGCCGGTGCACCGGCGGATCGGACGTACGGGCACCCAGGGTCGCGGCGGCCGGGTCGACGACGGCCGACGGCAGCACCTCGGCTGGGGACCGGGCATCATCGACCCGTTCCAGCAGCGCATCCAGCGGGGAACCGGCCGGCTGGCCGTCCGCGCCGTCACCGTCCGCGCTTTTGCCGGCTGCGTCGTCACCGGCTGCGTCGTCACCGGCGATGGTCACCCGGCAGCGGCCGGCGCCCCGACGACGCTTGCCGCCGATCGCGTCGACCAGCCGGGCCGCGGCCCGCAGCAGCAGCTCCGCCTCCCACGGCACCGGCACGTCGACGGCGAGCCCCGGGAAGGTCAGCTGCCAGTCGGCGGTCACCGTCAACCCGACCGCCGCCCGCTCCTCGACGCGCAACGTGTCGTCGGCGGCGGTGTGCCGGTCGACGTCGATCTGCACACCGGGGCGCAGCAGCACAGCCGCCTCCCGGGCCAGCACCCGGCTGCGTTCGTCGAGCGCGGCGATCGCCGCCCGTACCGGGCCGGGCAGGTGCAGCGGCCGGCCCTGCAGGGCCGCCGGGACCGGGCTGGTGCGTGGCTGCGGCCGGAACTGCCCTGCGGGGTCGGGGCGCTGCCGCGACGACGCGCCCGGCTGGCTGCCGAACACCGCCTCCACCCAGGCGTACCAGATGCCGTCGGTCGCGCCGTCGTCCAGCCCGACGGCGACGGTCTCCGCCGCGTCGCGCAGCACCGCCGTGAGTGCTTTGCCGCGTAGCATCGGTAACCCGTCGGCGTCGCGCTGCACCTCGCGGTCCACCGCGCCGTGCCGGGACGTGCCGGTGCCGCACGCCCAGTCGCTGAGAAACGTCACCTCGACCGGGAACGGTCGGCCGTTGCGTAGGCCGCCGGTGTGGTGGATCGATTCCGGGCCGCCCATCAGGCCGCCACCTCCTGCCGTACCCGTGGGTCGCCGTCGCCGGACCGGCCGGACTCCCGGCCGGCGTGCGGTGCGGTGCCGGCCGCCATGTCGATCAGGTCGACCGCGCCGAGGATCCGGCTGAACGAGACCGGGCGATCCGCCGACGGCTCCGCGACCAGCAGATGTTCGTCCAGGAAGGACCGAGCTGCGGCCGGGTCGGCCGCCCAGACGCTGACCTGGTCTCTGGCCCGGACCGCTTCGGTACGGCCGGTGAGCAGTGCCTGGCGCAACCGGTGCAGGGCACCACGGGCCAGTACGGGCGGGTCGTCCTCGCCGCGCCCGCCGCCCAGCGCCTCGACCACCTCCCGCAGCCGGGTGACGTCGTGCGCCGCAGCCCAGCCACCCGGCTGCGGCGCGCCGATCACCACCGGGCCGGGCCACAGCCGCGACTCGCCCCTGTCGCTGCCGCCATCCTGCACGGTCAGTGGCATCCGGATCCGGTCCAGACTCCGCCCGACCGAGTCGTGCAGCACATGAAAGTCCAGCGCGCCGCAGCTGGGATCGACCTGTTTGACCTGCTTGGCGGAACCGCACAACTGCTCGGCCAGCTCGTACGCCTCACTGAACGGGTAGTGCGGTTTGACGTACGCGATCCCGGCGCACGCGGTCAGTCCCGGGTGCCCGACGTCGGTCAGCACCCGCGCGACGACCGGATGCGCGGCGGCGGTCCGCGCGAACTGCTCCACGAAGGTCGCGGTCACCTCGAACGCCGGCCGGGCGTCCATCACGACGGTCACGTCGTCGCCGCCGACGACCAGCGGCAGCAGCCAGCCGGTCCGGTCGGTGACCTGGTCGACGGCGTACCGAAGGGCGGCGACCGTCACCTCGTCGAGCGCCCGGCTGAAAGCACCCAGGTTGTCCAGGAACTCCGGGCCAGCGTAGGAGTCGGCGATGCTGCGGAACACACCGCCGATGCCGTTGCCGTCGGCGTGCATCACCGCCACCCAGCCGGCGTGGCTCACCCCGTCGGCCAGCTTGGCGGCGTCAACGACCGCCTCGTTGCCGAGTTTCCCGGCCATCCGGTCCCGGCCTGCGTTGCGTCGCCGCCAGGCCGCGTCCACACTGGCCGCCCTCGGGTACGGGGTGCCGCCCTCCTCGCCCATCGCGGTCGACGGCTGCCCCGAGTAGTGACAGGGCCGGGTGAACGGCAGCGTCGGGTGCCGCAGCAGTGGCGACGGTCGGCGGCTGCGCCACGCCGCCTGCCGCTGGTACGCCCGGGTCAGCGCCGGGCTCAGGTCGGCGTCGTCGGCGACCGGATCCGGGTCGACGGTGCCCCAGATCTCCAGGCCAGGCGCCTCGTCGAGCGCCCGACGGGTCACCGCCCGAACGACCGCCCTGCCGGTGTTGGCGTCGTCGGCAAGCAGCAGCGCCTTGCCGGAGGCGGCCACCACGATCTCGACGACGGGCTCAGTACACCCTTCGTTGATCTTGTCGACGGCGGTCTTCACCCACTCGGTGCCGGCCTGAAAGATCAATTCGCTGGCCCCGACGTTCACCGCCTGTTTGTTGCTGGCGAACACGTACGCCTGATTGGCGCCGGTCTCTATCACCACCCAGTGCCGGCGCTTGCCGCTCGCTGGAGACTGGCTGCTCATCCGTTCCCCTCTGTCGTTCCGGTGCCTGTACTTAAGACACGGACGGACAGGTGGACCGTGGATGCCGGCCCACCGCTGCGCCGAGGGCAGCCGGCAAACATATCCGACCCGACTGGCCAGCCGCACCAAACCGGTAGACAGATTTCAGACAACCGCCCGGGTATGGCCAATGGTTCGCCGCCGACGCCGGACAGCCGGCGGTTGATCCACTTCGGCCGATCGACGCGACATGCCGTGCCGCTGTCTGCTGACGCGAAGTGGATCGAGCCGTAGTCTGTCGGACCGGTCCCGTGGTGCGACGCGCCGGCAGGGATGCGGGCGGGCGTTACCGTCGGCCGGGTGTCCCGGATACGAGCGATCGGATGGCGGACTGTCGCCCAGCGGATGAGTGCCGTTGCCGCTGTGCTCGGCTGGTTGCTCCTCTGCGTCTACAGCGGCTCGCTGTACCACAATGGCCAGTACTGGGGAATCTATCTCGGTGCCGCTCTCGTCGGCGGCAGTCTCGGACTGGGACTGCTCATCGTCCGGGCCATCCGCCCTCGGGTCCCGGTGCCGTCACGGGTCGCGCTCGTCGCTGTCGTACTGCTCGGCTGGGTGGTCTTCGTCGGGCTCGGCCCGGTCTATCTGCACCTCGCGGGTGAACGGACACCGGTCGTCGTGACCGACACCTGGCGCGGCAGCGAAACCGAGCGGTACCGGCTGTCGCGGTCGGACACCGGAGCGGACCTCGGCTGGCAGTACCGGCACGACATCGGGGTACGCCGCGACGGTGACCAGTTGACCATGTGGGTGGACCCGAACGGCTGGTACGGCCCGTTGCCGGCCGACCGCAGCGCAGGCCGCTGGGCGATGACGGTGGCGATGTCCGGCCTCCTGGTGGCCGTCACAACGATTTCCAGCTTCCATCTGCTCGCCCGCTGGACGGTGTCGCGCCGGCTGGTCGCTCGACTCACCAGCGGGTGAGCCGATCACCGGCCGCCGACTCCTTTGCTGGCGGCATTGATCCACTTCGGCTGATCGGCGCGACACACCGAGACGCCGATCGACAGCGCGAAGTGGATCACGAGACCGGTCAGTCGGCGACAGCCGGCAGCGGCATCGGCACCGCCGGCCGGGCCGGATACGTTCCCCACGGTTCGACCAGGTACGGGGTGAGAAAGGCCAGCAGCAGACCGAGCGCGACCCCACCGGGCAGATAGCCGATCGGGTCGTAGCTCTGTTGGTACTCCAGCCAGGGAATCAGCTGGCCGAACCCGAACGCGAGGATCATGCCGCAGATCAGGGCCACGTATCCAGCGGTCAGCAGCGCCACGCCGAGCCCGATGCCACCGCCGACGCGGCGCACGACAGCGAGGCGGCGCACGGAACCGACGCTGTGACGGCCGTTGTCGGCAGACCGGGACACTCGGCCTGCCTCCGTCACGCGGCTCACCCCCAGTGCGCGACGTGCTCGTGGTGCGCGGATCGCCGCGATGGTCAGCGCGGCGGCCGGCACGGCCAGCGCCGGCGCGACGGCCGCCAGGGGATAGCTGACCGGCGACGACATGCCGTCGCCGCTGAGCACCGCCGTACCGAACACGGCCGTACCGAACACGGCCACGCCGGCACCGACCGTGAGCGACCAGGCCGCCGCGGTTGTCTCGGGTAGCGTCCTGGGCGACGTCCGTGCCGAGGACGCGGTCACCGCGGCACTGGCGACGATCGCCAGTACGGTCGACAGGCCGACGGTCACGGTGAGCGCGACCGGCGGGACCGACGGCTCGTCGCTGAGGAAGACGCCGTAAACGTACATGCCCGGGACCAGGAACGCGGCCAGCACGGCGAGCCGCGCGATCAGCAACCTGTCGCGTTCCGGGGTGCGTCGACGGGTGGGGGCGAGGCGATCGGTCGTCCACCATGCCACGATCGTGAGCAGCAGCGCCCCGGCGGCCAGCCACGGCAGCGCGACCGGGGTGTGCCAGCCGGACTGGATCACACCGACGGTGGCGGCGAGCAGCACGACCGGACTGGCCAGTGCGGGCAGCAGCGACGCGCGACGGTACGCGGCGGCGGCCGCCAGGCACACCGCGACGCAGCAGATGGCGTACATCTGCAGGTCCTGCATCCAGACCCGGCCGGTCGAGGTGTCCCACTCGGCCCAGCCGGCCGGCACCGCGTCGGTGTGTGGCCACGGCGTCTGCAGCCCGATGTTCGGGGTCAGGTAGGCGAGCGTGACCGCCCAGCCGATCGCCGCGCCCGCCGCCCCGCCCCAGGCGAGGAGCTCGCGCCAGGATCGGCGTAGCGGGACGGACTCCGGCTGACCGGCTGGTACGGCCGCCTGATTCGGTGCGACGGCCGGCTGACCGGGAACGATCTCCGGCCAGATCGGGTCGGGCCGGCTCGCCGGAATCCGGCCGGCCGCCCAGCGTGCCACGGCGAAACAGAACGCGTTCGTGGCGAGGGTGGCGACCGTGACGACCGGTGTGGGCAGCGTCGCCCACCAGGCGTACGGGGTGAACAGGTAGGCGACGAGCAGTCCGCCGCCGGTCACCGCCGTCGTGGCCACCAGCAGGCGCGGTGCCGGTGCCGGTCGAGGTCGCGGTGGCGCTGGCGGTCGGGGCCGGACCGCCCGCACCGTGTACGCCAGCGACAGCGCTACCGCGCCGAGCAGAATCCCGGGCGGGATCGGCAGCGGTGTCCGCGCCCCATCCGGCCCGGCGACAAGCGAGGCCGTGATGGCGCTCGCGGTCAGTGTGATGGCGGCGGTGCCTGGTACGGCGGCGGCGAGCGCCCACCGGGTGGCGCGGCGGGCGAGGGTCGCCACCAGGATGGTCAACGGGATCAGTGTCCCGGCGACGACGGCCGGGCCCGCGACGGTGCCTGCCGGTCCGGTGACAGCGATGGTGAACGTCGGATCGGCGACGATGAGCGCCAGGTGGCGTACGGCCGATTCGGCGACGACCAGCCCGGCCAGCACCGGGACCGTCGCGGCGACGCACCACAGCCGGCTGACCGGTGCTCCCCGCCGTCGGCGCATCCGGTCGGCGAGCAGTACGCCGCAGCCGATCCCGGCGGCGACGTGCCCGGCGCGGTGGAGCAGGGTCAGGACCGCCGGCAGGTCGTCGCCGGTGCTGGTGGCCATCCACAGTGGTCCGTTGGCGAGGATGGTCAGGACGGCCGCCGCCAGCGGGGCGAGGAACAGTGCGACGACGTGCAGCGCGGTCCGCTCGATGCGGTCGACCGGGACCGTGCCGACGGCGCCGATCGGGGATTGCCTGGCACAGGCGAGACTGGCCGCGAACCGGATCTGCCGCCAGGCGCGTACCGGCACCGCAACTCCCGGCTCGTGACCGAGCGTGTACGACTCGGCGAGCCATTCGCGGATCAGTTCGTCGCGGTCGGCGGGCGGCCAGCGGCGGGCCGCGACGACGAACGCGCGGTGGACCAGCCGGCTCAACATGCTGGTCACGTGGTTTCGGGAGCGGCGGTGCCGGGCCGGCCGGTGGCCGGCCCGGCGTGCCCGGGGGCGTGCGGGCGCAGCGTGGCGTAGAGCGCGGCCAACTCGGTGCGGGCGGCGACCAGGCCGTCCGGGGTGAGCTGGTAGTAGCGCCGGGCCGGGCGGCCTTCGGCCACTGGGTCGATCTGCTCCCACTGGGCGTGCACCCAGCCGGCGGCCAGCAGCCGGTTGAGGATCGGGTAGAGGGTGCCGCTGGGCTGCCTGGTGGCCCGCATCAGCTCCAGGCCGTAGCGGCCGGTGCCGGGGTCGTCGAGCAGCGCCGCCAGCACCCGGGCCACTCCGGTGGTGATCTGGACCGGTCGCGTCATGCCGGCAGCATACTCGGACCTCTACATAGGGTCCAGCTTGCCGTCGCTGACCGAGCCGCTGACGACGTCGCTTCACGGACGTGTCGCCCACGTGTCGCTGACGGATATCCGGTTGCCGGCGGCTGAGACGATCATCCGGTGCCGTACCCCACCGCCGAACTGCTCGCCGCCGGAGACCCGCTGACCCACCGGGCCCGGATGTCCGCCCTGGCCGGACACGCCCGCCGGCTGGCCGCCACCGGAGATCTGCCGGCCGTACTGGCCGAGTTGGCGCAAGGCGACTCCCACCAGCGGTTCCTCGGGCTCACCATGGCGGTGATCGTCGGCGACCAGGCGACGGTGCGGGCCGGATTCACCGACCCGGACCGGCGGTTGCGGGCGGTCGCGGTCACCGCGTACCTGAGCTCCGGCTGGGCGGACCCCGACGAGGTGGCGGCGCTGCTGCACGACGCCCCGGCCGACCTGCGGCGTACCGCGTACCGGACGCTGCGCGCCGCCCGCCGCGCCGACCTCGCCGACGCGCTGATCGACCCGGTCCGCGTCCGGTTCGGTGACGGCGAAGCCGCGGTCCTGCTGCCCGCCTGCGGCCCGGAGACCGTCGCCCGGCTGCTGCCACCGCTGTCGTACACCGTCGGCGGCGGCACCGCGCTGGCCCGCCGGCACCCCACCGTGCTGCTCGACTTCGCCGACACGCAGCTCGCCGGCCGGCCCGGCGTCGCCCGCGAGGACTGGTGGTCCGAGTGGGGACGCGCGGTGCTGCACACCGCGCAGCGACATCCGACGCGGGTGTTCGACCTGCTGGAGCGGTACGCCCCGACGACCCGCCTGCCCGGCGAGCTGACCGCGTACGGCGTGCTGGCCGGTGCCGATCCGGCGCGGACCCTGCGGCTGCTCACCGCCCCGGCGCGGGCCGGCTGGCTGCGCGGCCGGACGCTGCCGTCCGGACTGCTGTACCGGCTGCGCGACGCCGACCTGACCGACCTGGTGCCGCTCGGGGTACGGCTGCGCGGCACCGACCACGCCTTCGCCCGGCTGCTCGCCGCGCTGGCCCCGGCCCGTCGCGGCGAGCTGTACGACGCGGTGACGGCCGATGTGGACACCGCCGACCTGCTGCTGTCGGAGCAGCTGCTGGCCGTGCTGCCGCGCCGCTGGCAGCACCGGGAGGCCCGCCGGATGCTCCACATCGACCGGGTGCGGTCCAGCGAGGACCTGACGCTGACGTACACCGCGTTCCTGCCCTGGGCCGAGGCCGAGTCGGCGCTGGTCGCGGCGGCCCGGCGCGCCGACGCCACCGCACGGGGCACCGGCTACACGCTGCTGCTGGCCGCCGCCGGGCGCAGCGCTGACCCGGCGTCCGTCGTCGCCGCCGTCGAGCAGCTGCGCCGGCTGCGCAACGACCAGGATCCGGTACGGGCCCGCGCGTTCACCGCGTTATCGCAGGTCGTCGGCCTGCTCGCCCCGGCGACGGTGCCGGCGCTGACCGACGTCGTCACCCAGGCGGTGGCCGCCCGGGACACCTCGTCGGCCAGTCTGACCGCGATCGGCGGGCTGGCCGGGCAGGTGCTGCGCCGGCACGCGACCGACCCGGCACTGGTCGGCTGGGCGATGCAGACCTTCGACACGCTGTACGACGGCCGGCAACTGCCGTTCCTCGGCCGGCTCGACCAGGTGCTGCGCCGGGGCCAGGAGCACGACCTGTTCACCCGGATCGCACCGTGGATCGAGGGCGCGGCGGCCCGGGACCGGTTCGAGCCGCTGTTCGCCGTCGCCTGGTCGCTCGGTCGGCGCGCCTGGCGGCTGCCGCACCTGCAGCGGCTGCTGCGCCGGGCGATCCACCCCGGCGTGGTGTCGTCGGTGTTCCGCCGGGCGGTGACGCTGTGGCTGGCCGACCCGGCGACCCGGGCCGACCGGGTCGGCGAGGTCCTCGCCGTCGACCCGTCCACAGTGGAGATCCACGAGGTGTGGCAGGCGATCTGCGCCCGCCGCACCGACCTGCTTGACGAGGTGTTCACCACCCCGGCGGACCAGCGGGCCGGCAAGTTCCTCTCCGCCGGTGCCCGCTGGGTGCCCGGCCCGGCGCACCGGGTCGCCCGGTGGCTGCCCCGCCACCAGCAGGCGTACGCCGACCTGCTGGCGTCGATCGCCGCCGACCGGAGCATGGCCAAACACCATCGGGTACGGGCGATCAGCTGCGCCGCCCCGGTGCCCGGTGCCGGCTGGGCGGTCGTCGCCCGGCACCTCGACGCGGCGGACGTCACCCTCGCCGAGGCGGCGCTGGCCGCGCTGGCCTGGACCGACCGGCCGGACGAGGCGCTGCCGGTGCTGCTGCGGCACGTCGACGACGACCGGGCCCGCGTCGCCGTCTACGCGGCCGGCCGTACCGCCCGGCTCGTCGCACCGTCCACACTGGTCGCCACGCTGACCGACGTGGCCCTCGGCACCGGCAAGGTGACCAGCCGCAAGCAGGCCCTGCGGCTGCTCGCCCGGTACGGCCCACCGGAGGCGTTCGACGTGGTCACCGCGGCGTACCAGCGGGTGGACCAGCACCCCGACGTGCGGGCCGCCGCCGTCGCCGCCGCCCGGCAGCGACCCGACGTCCCGGCCAGTTGGACGATCCTGGCCGGTGCGGCTGGGACCGTTGGCGCGGCCGGCACCCCTGGCACGGCTGGCATCGCTGACGCGGCTGGTGTCGCTGACGGAGCCAACGTGGCCGACTCGCCGACACTGTCGCGGGCCGAGGTGTCGGCGCTGCTGGACGCACCGCCGTCGACCATCGCCGAGCCGGACCGCCCCCGGTACGCCGCCCTGGTCGTGGCCGCCACCGGCAACCCGGACCCGGAAGCGGCCCGGCTGGCCTGGGCGGCGTTGCCGGCCTGGGCCCGCTGGGCACCCGACCTGACCGGGTTGACCGTCGCCGCCCTGACCGACCTGGACGACCCGTACCGGTGGGCGTCGGCGATGCGGGTGGTGACCCGGCTGCTCGACGAACCGGCGGCGGCAGCCGATGGATCGCTGTCGGCAGCTGACGGGTCGCCGGCAGCCGCCGACCGGTCGCCGCTGGTGGTCGCGGTGGACGCGCTGGCCCGGCTGGACCGGTCCGACGACCGGCCGGGTGACCCGGCGGGGGACCGGCCGGCCCGGCGCCGCCTCGACCGGCTCGTCGACGCGGCGGTGCGCTGGTGCCGCGACGCCGACCCGGACACCGACCGGGCGGCGGTGCGGGCCGCCGCGCGTACCCTCGTCGGGTTTGCCGATCTGATCCCGCAGGCGGCCCGGCTGCTCACCCACCTGGTGCCGCTGGCCGCACCGACCGCGCCCCCGATCGTGGCAGAGCTGGCCGCGCTCGCCGACCTGGTCGCCGACCGGCCGGTGCTGGCCGGCCGGCTCGCCGAGACGCTGACCGACCAGGTACGCCGGGCCGAGGGCAGCTGGGACCCGGCGGTGCTGACGGCCGTCGTCGGGGCGCTCGCCGAGCGGGGTGACCTGGCCGCCGGGCTGTTCGCGGTGGCGCTGGTCCGGGCCGGTGACCGGTACGGCTGGTCGCCGCCGTGGCGGTCGCCGCTGCACCGGCTGCGCCGCCATCCGGTGCCCGATGTCCGGTCGGCGGCCCTCGACATCGCGATGGCGTCCGGCTGAGTCCGACCGGGCGTTGACCTTGCCCGGCTGCCGCACCATGATCGGCAACCGGCAGGTCGGTGCCGGTCAGGTGTTCGGGAGACGAGGGGTAAGCGTGCAGCGAACGGGGCGATCGCGGCCGTACGGAGGTATCGGGTCGGGCCGGTGGGTCCGGGCGGTGGCCGGGCTCGTCACGGCCGTCGTCACGGTGACCGTCGCCGCCGGCTGCGGTGACGACGAGCGGATGGCCGCCTTCGAGGAGGCGATCATGCCGATCGTCGTCGAGATCGCCAAGGAGTCGGTGGCGGCGCTGCCGGCGCCGTACCGGATCGTCGCCGAGGTCGGCATCTACGCCACCGAGGAGGCGGCCCGCGAGCAGGCGGCCGACCAGGACGCCACCTACCTGTTGATCAACCAGACGATCGACGGTACGCAGCGGGTCAGCGTCTTCCGCATCGACACCACCCGCAAGCTGCGGATCGACATGGACGGGCGGTTCGTCACCGAGATCGAACAGAACCGGATCACCATCACCGCCGACCCCACCGTCGACTCCACGCTCGTGATCACCGACGCACTGGACAGCGAACCGGTGTACGCCGGCGACCGGCTCGTCTTCGACGGTGACGACCTGCACTACGACCTGGACACCGGGCGGTTCGGCGACCCGGAGCAGGATCCGGAATTCGCCGCGGCGGTGGATCTGGTGGAGCCCCGGTTCGCCGGCACGTGGAGCTCGCTGACCGGCGGCCAGGCCGCGCTGCGTAACGGCGCACAGGCCGCAGACTGGGACGAAGGTACGCCCACCCTCGGCGGCTGCTCGTCACTGCCCGACTCGGCCTGGAACGACGAGGAGGTCGTCCAGGGCATGTTCAGCGGCAACCGGTGGCGACGGCTGTTTCCGGTCTACTGCATCCGGACCAGCGACGGGCGGTACGGCACGCTCACCCAGCGCACGTCGGTCGACGGTGAGGAAGGCCCGCTGCAGCTGGAGTACGTGCTGTGGAAGAAGCCGGGCGACTGACCAGGGTCGGCGGCGTCCCGTTTGCGCGGTTGAGGTCCGTCTGGGCGCTTCAGCATGGCGCGGCGGGCGGGTGGCTGAGGCACCGGGCGCGGGGAACATCGGCCGGCCGGGCGGCGTTGGATCCCGGCGTTGGACCGAGTAGGCGAGCGGCCCGGCTGATCTGCCGGGCCTGATCCGCCTGATCTGTCGCCCGGCGCGGGTACGGCCGGATCTGCGACCCCGCCGGGTACGGAATGCCGGGTACCCCCGGATGGTTGTATCCGGTGCGCCGGTGAGACCGCCTCCCGCCTGGGCCGGCGGGTGTGCGCAGGTCGGAGCGCATCATTTGAGTTCGACTTTTTTGTGCGTGTTCTGTTCTGTTCTGTCCCGTTCGTGACCGGTCATCGACCCGGTGGGTCTGGTGTCCGGTTCATTCCCCTCGGAACGGAGATTCTGCTATGAACACGATCTTCCGTAATTCTTTGCTGTCGGTTGCTGGTGTGTTGACCGCCGGTGGTGTGGTGGCCGCTCCCGCCGTTGCGGCGCAGGCGGCTGGTCCGGGTGCCGCTGATGGTGGTGCGCGTGAGGTGGCGGTGCAGTACGAGGCGCAGCCGAATTTCTACTACTGCGGGCCGGCGGCGACGCGGATCGCGTTGACGGCGCAGGGTCATGCTCCGTCGCAGGATGAGGTGGCGGGCAAGTTGGGGACGACCGAGGCCGGCACCGACTCGGCTGAGGAGACGACCCGGGTGCTGAACGAGGTGACCGGTGGCGACGAGTACGAGACGGTGTCGATCGGTGCGGCCGCCGCCAAGCCGGAGCATGTGGAGAAGTTGAAGGCTGATGTGCGTGAGGCGGTGGACGACGACCGGGCCGTGGTGGCGAACATCATGGGTACGGCGTCGGATGTCGACGGGGTGGCGCACTCGTACGAGGGTGGGCACTACCTGACGGTGACGGGTTACCGCGATGGTGGTGACACGGTGAAGATCGCTGACCCGTACTTCGAGGGCCAGGAGTACTGGATGGACCTCGACGTGCTGGCGGACTGGACCGCCAAGCGCGGCTACTCCGCCTGAGCCGTCCCTGAGCTCTGCCCAGGTCGAACCGATGAGGTTGCTTGACCGGTCCGCTGGCCGGGTCCCGTACGCCGGGACCCGGCCAGCGGCGTTTGGCGTGCCTGACGTTGCATTTTCGTCGGTGGCAGGGTGTACTGTGAAGCAGAGGTTAGAACGGGTGTTCGATAACAGGTAGCTCTGCTGGTTGGGTCCGCCGGTCAGCAACGGCACCACCGGAGTCGACACCCGTACTGGCCGCCGGGAGGAGCGATTCGCGGCGCGAGTCCCGGCAGTGCGGCGCCGCGAGCCGCACGCCCCGGCACTGGACTTTCGCGGGTCCAGCGCCACCAGGCAGGACCGCTGCCCGCCGCCCCCGACCCCCGGGCGGCGGGCAGCGGACCCCGCCAGCATCGCCGGTGCGGATGCGGTGTGGGGAAGCATCCGCATCCGCACCGGCGACGCCCCGCCGACGTCTTCCTCCGTGGGCGGGCACCCGAACAGGTGAAACGCGCGGAGGAGGAACCATGCCGACCACTTCGGCACCGGCTCATTCGGCACCAGCCCCGGCCACGACCGCAGTCCCGGCCCAGGCACCCACGGTGCCGGCGCACCTGCTGCCCAACCGCACCCCGGCCCAGTTGCTCGTCCTCGCCCGGCACGGGCTGACCGAAGCGGGCAGCACCCGCCCCGACGGGCTGCGGTACGCGGCGGCCCACCTGTCCGCCCTGCGCGCCGCCGCCGCGATGCTCGCCGCCCGCGCCCGGCCCGCCCCGACCCGCCGCAACCGGGTCACCAGCGTCTGGGCCCTGCTGATGATGGTCGCTCCCGAGATGGCCGAGTGGGCCACCTTCTTCGCCGCCGGTGCCAGCAAACGGGCCGCCGCCGAAGCCGGCATCCCCCGGGTGGTCACCGCCCGGGAAGCCGACGACCTGCTGCGCTCCGCCGGGCAGTTCGTCTCCCTGGTCGAGGACACCCTCGGGCTGGCCCACCAACCAGCTCTCGACCCGGCTCTCGACGGCCTGGCCGCTGCCTGACCAACCAACCCCCGCACCGGCGTGACCTCTGTCGCCGCCGGCACTCGTGGTGCCGGCGGCGACCACGCGCGCACCAACACCAAGACCAACACCAGTGAGCGAAACCCGGGGGAGAGAAGCAGGATGGCGGGGCGAATGGTGGCCGGCACGGCGGCACTGTCCGCGGTCGCCGCCGCCAACCTGGTCCGCCCGGCCAGCGCGCTCGCCGGCGGTGCCGGCTCAGCGGCGACGGCCGGTACGCCGGACCCGACCGGCCTGCCCGGTTCGGCCGGCATCGACCAGGTGCTTCCCGTCCCGACCATGCTCACCGGCCTGCTACCCGGGCGAGGGCTGCGTCGCGGCTCCACTGTCAACGTGCTGCCCCACCGGTCGGCCCGGCTCGGCGCCACCTCGCTGCTGCTCGCCCTGCTCGCCGAGGCGTCCCGGGCCGGCCTGTGGTGTGCCGTCGTCGGAGTGCCGGCGCTGGGTGTGACCGCCGCCGCCGAGCTGGGCATCGCCCTGGACCGGCTGGCCCTGGTGCCCAACCCCGGACCGGACTGGCCGGCGGTGGTCGCCGCGCTGATCGACGGGGTGGACGTGGTGGTCGTCGCCGCCCCCGCCGCCGTGACAGCGCAGGTGACCGGCAGGCTCGCCGCCCGGGCCCGGCAGCGGGGCTGCGTGCTGGTGCCCTGCGGCCGGTGGGACGCCCCCGACGTCACCCTGCAGGTGGTGAACGGCCGCTGGGAAGGGCTCGGGCCGGGCCGGGGCCGGCTCCGCCGGCGGGAAATGGTCGTCTCCGCCCGGGGCCGGGGAGCGCTGAACCGGCCCCGGGAGATCCGGATCTGGTTGCCCGGTGGCCCGCCCCCGGCAGCCGCCGCGCCGACCGGCGGCATCACCCGCCGGGCCCGCCGCGCCGAGCTGACTTTGGTGCGGCGGGGATGAGCCGCACTGAGCTGACCCTGGTGCGGCCCGGATGAACGCGGTCACCCCGGCCGGCCGGCCCGGCTCGCCCACCCGGGCGCTGGTCGTCTGGTGCCCCGACTGGCCGGTGACCGCCGCCGAGATCATCGACGGCGTGCCGGCCACCGGGCCGGTCGCCGTGCTGCACGCCAACCGGGTGGTCGCCTGCTCCGCCGCCGCCCGCGCCGACGGCGTACACCCCGGGTTGCGCCGACGGGAGGCGCAGAGCCGCTGCCCCGGGCTCACCGTGCTCGACCACGACCCGGCCCGCGACGCCCGGGCGTTCGAGCCGGTCGTCGCCGCGATCGAACAGGTCGTCGCCGGGGTCGAGGTGCACCGTCCCGGAGCGTGCGCCGTCGCCGCCCGTGGCCCGGCCCGCTACTTCGGCGGCGAGGAGGCCGCCGCCGAGCAGATCGTCGAACACGTCGCGCAGGCCTGCGAGGTCGAAAGCCAGGTGGGTGTCGCCGACGGGTTCTTCGCCGCCGGGCTGGCCGCCCGTACCGGCCGGATCGTCCCGCCCGGCGACAGCCGCACGTTCCTGGCCGGGCTGCCGCTGCGGGTGCTCGGCCGACCTGACCTGGCCGGCCTGCTGCGCCGGCTCGGTCTGCGTACCCTCGGGGATTTCGCCGCGCTGCCGGCCCGCGACGTGCTCGCCCGGTTCGGCCCCGACGCGGCGCTGGCCCACCGGCTGGCCGCCGGGCGCGACGAACAGCCGTTCACCCCCCGACAGCCGCCGCCCGAACTGTCCGTCACCGCCGACTACGACGAACCGCTCGACCGGGTCGACGCGGCCGCGTTCGCCGCCCGCGCCCTGGCCGAGCAGCTGCACGACCAACTCAGCGGTTACGGACTGGCCTGCACCCGGGTCGGCATCGAAGCGGTCACCGCACACGGCCAGGAACTGCACCGCGTCTGGCGGCACGACGGCATGCTCACCGCTGCGGCGATCACCGACCGGCTGCGCTGGCAGCTCGACGGCTGGCTCACCGGAGCCGCCGCCCGTCGGCCGGGTGGCGGCACCGCCGCGGCACCGCCGGCACCCACCGCCGGGATCGTCCGGCTGCGGCTCGTCCCGGACGGGGTGCTCGCCCGGGTCGCCCTGCAGCCCGGCCTGTGGGGGGAGATCGGCGCGGAGGACGCCCGGGCCCGCCGGGCGTTGACCCGGGTGCAGGGGCTACTCGGGCCGGACGCGGTGGTCACCGCCGTGCTCGGTGGCGGCCGGTCCCCGGTCGACCAGGTCCGACTGGTGCCGTGGGGCGACGAACGGGCCCCGGCCCGGCCCGGTCAGCCGCCGTGGCCCGGCCGGCTGCCGCCACCGGCACCGGCGGTCGTGCTGCCCGCCCCGCTGCCGGCCGAGGTGTACGACGCGGCAGGCGAACCGGTCACGGTCAGCGCCCGGCTGGTGGTCAGCGCCGCGCCGGCCAGGGTCGCCGTCGGTACGGGTGCCCCAGTCGACGTCATCGGCTGGGCCGGCCCGTGGCCGCTCGACGAACGCTGGTGGGCACCGGCCGAGGCGCGCCGCCGGGCCCGGTTCCAGGTCGCGCTCGCCGACGGCAGCGCCCTGCTGATCGCCCGCACCGACGGGCGCTGGGTGGTGGAGGCCGTCTATGACTGACGACCCGATCGTGGTCGACCCGCTCGCGGTCGACGGTGACGGCGGCGACGCGCCGGGCTGGACCCGCAAGCGGGCACCGTACACACCGCCGCCGGCACTGACCGCACCGTCGACCGTGCCGCTGGTCACCGTCGGGGGCGGGCCGGTCACGCCGTACGCCGAACTGCACTGCCACAGCAACTTCAGTTTTCTCGACGGGGCCAGCCACCCGGAGGAACTCGTCGAGGAGGCGGTCCGGCTGGGGTTGACCGCCCTGGCCGTCACCGACCACGACGGCTGCTACGGGGTGGTCCGCTTCGCCGAGGCGGCCGCCGCGTACGGGCTGCCGACCGTGTTCGGTGCCGAACTGACCCTCAGCGCCGTGGACGCCGCAGACCGGCGGGCGGCACCGCGCACCGGGGAGCCGGATCCGGCCGGGCGGCACCTGCTGGCGTTGGCCCGTGGCCCGGCCGGGTACGCCCGGCTGGCCCGCGTCATCTCCCGGGCGCAGCTGCGCGGCGGCGAGAAGGGCCGACCCGACTACGGCAACCTGGAGCAGGTCGCCGCCGAGCTGCGTGACCACGTACTGGTGCTCACCGGCTGCCGCAAAGGGGCGGTGCCGGCGGCGCTGCGTACCGGCGGAACAGCCGCCGCCGACGCGGAGCTGGACCGGCTGGTGGCGCTGTTCGGCACGGACGGCGTGGCGGTCGAGCTGACCGACCACGGGCATCCGGACGACGGCGACCGCAACGACGCCCTCGCCGAGCTGGCCCGCGCCCGCAGGCTGCCGACGGTGGCCAGCGGCAACGTGCACTACGCCACGCCGGCCCGGCACCGGATGGCCGCCGTGCTGGCCGCGATCCGGGCCCGGCGCGGCCTGGACGACATCGACGGCTGGCTGCCCGCCGCCGGCGCCGCGCATCTGCGCTCCGGTGCCGAGATGGCGGCCCGGTTCGCCGACTACCCGGGTGCGGTGGCCCGGGCCGCCGCGTACGGCGCCGAGCTCGCCTTCGACCTGCAGCTGGTCGCCCCCCGGTTGCCCGACCACCCGGTGCCGGCCGGGCACACCGAGATGAGCTGGCTGCGGGAGCTGACCTGGCGGGGCGCGCTGGAGCGGTACGGCCCCCGCGAGGCCCACCCGGAGGCGTACCGGCAGCTCGACCACGAGCTCGACATGATCGAGCGGCTGGACTTCCCCGGCTACTTCCTGGTCGTGCACGACATCGTGGCGTTCTGCCGGGAACAGGACATCTACTGCCAGGGGCGGGGATCGGCGGCCAACTCGGCGGTCTGCTACGCGCTGCGGATCACCAACGTCGACGCGGTCCGCCACCAGCTGCTGTTCGAGCGGTTCCTCGCCCCGGAACGCGACGGCCCCCCGGACATCGACGTCGACATCGAGTCCGGCCGCCGCGAGGAGGTCATCCAGTACGTGTACCGCCGCTACGGCCGGGAACACACCGCCCAGGTGGCCAACGTGATCTCGTACCGGCCCCGGTCGGCGGTGCGCGACGTGGCCCGCGCGTTCGGGTTCTCACCCGGCCAGCAGGACGCCTGGAGCAAACAGATCGACCACTACGGCGCGGTCGCGGCGGCCGGGGAGGACATTCCGGCGCAGGTGGTGGCGTACGCCGACGAACTGCAGACCTTCCCCCGGCACCTGGGCGTGCACTCCGGCGGGATGGTGATCTGCGACCGGCCGGTGATCGAGGTGTGCCCGGTGGAGTGGGCCCGGATGCCAGGGCGCACCGTGCTGCAGTGGGACAAGGACGACTGCGCCAGCGTCGGCCTGGTCAAGTTCGACCTGCTCGGGCTCGGCATGCTGACCGCGCTGCACGACGCGCACGACCTGATCGGCTCCGAACTGGACCTCGGCGCCATGTCGCTGGACGACCCCGAGGTGTACGCGATGCTGTGCCGGGCCGACTCGGTCGGGGTGTTCCAGGTGGAGAGTCGCGCCCAGATGGCCACCCTGCCCCGGCTGAAACCGACCTGCTTCTACGACCTGGTCGTCGAGGTGGCGTTGATCCGGCCCGGCCCGATCCAGGGCGGCTCGGTGCACCCGTACATCCGCCGGCGCAACGGCCAGGACCCGGTGACCTACCCGCATCCGCTGATGCGCAACGCGCTGGAGAAGACCCTCGGCGTGCCGCTGTTCCAGGAGCAGCTGATGCAGTTGGCGATCGACCTGGCCGGCTTCGACGCCGCCGGGGCCGACCAGCTGCGCCGGGCGATGGGGTCGAAACGGTCGGCACAGCGGATGGCCGCCATCCGCGACCGGCTGTACGCCGGGATGGCCGGCCGGGGCATCACCGGCGAGCTGGCCGACGACCTGTACGTGAAGCTGAGCGCGTTCGCCAGCTTCGGCTTCCCGGAGAGCCACGCGATGAGCTTCGCCTACCTGGTGTACGCCAGCGCCTGGCTCAAGCGCTACCACCCGGCGCCGTTCCTGGCCGCGCTGCTCAACGCCCAGCCGATGGGGTTCTACTCGCCGCAGACCCTGGTCGACGACGCCCGCCGGCACGGGGTACGGGTGCACCGGCCGGACGTCAACGCCAGCGGCGCGGCGGCCACCCTGGTCGTCGACGCCCGTACCCGGTGGGGTGGCGCGCCGGGGGAGCCGCCGCACCAGTGGGGGGTCGGCGGCCCGCAGGTGCGCCTCGGCCTGTCGGCGGTCCGCGGCATCGGCGACGACCTGGCCGAGCGGATCGAGGCCGAGCGGGCCGCGCACGGGCCGTACCGGGACATGCCGGACCTGGCACGCCGGGTCGGGCTGACCGCCGCCCAGCTGGAGGCGCTGGCCACCGCCGACGCGTTCGCCTGTTTCGGGCTGACCCGCCGGCAGGCGCTGTGGGCGGCCGGGGCCGCCGCGCAGGAACGCGCCGACCGGCTGCCCGGGATCGCCGTCGGGGTCGCGGCGCCGGCCCTGCCCGGTCTGGACGAGGTCGACGCGCTGATGGCCGACGTGTGGGCCACCGGGCTGTCACCGGACACCCACCCGGTGCGCTTCGTCCGGGACCGGCTGGCCGCCGCCGGGGCGGTGCCGATCGCCGCCCTGGGTCGGGTCGACGCCGGCACCCGGGTCCGGGTCGGCGGCATCGTCACCCACCGGCAGCGCCCGGCGACCGCCGGCGGGGTGACGTTCGTGAACCTGGAGGACGAGACTGGGATGCTCAACGTGACCTGCTCACCCGGGCTGTGGCAGCGCTACCGGACGGTGGCCAGGTCCAGCGCCGCCCTGCTGGTGCGGGGCCGGCTGGAGAAGGCCGAAGGGGTGATCAACCTGGTCGCCGACCGGCTGGACGCGGTGACCACCCCGGTCAGCCCGGCATCCCGGGACTTCCGCTGAATACACAGTCGATGCCGCAGATCAGCTCGGCGACGGGCTGGGGACCGACGGGTCGGGTGCCCGGGTGGTGTCGGGGCTCGGGTTCAGGGCCGGCAGTTGGAACGGGTTCCGCTCGGGACAGAACGGGTAGGTGTACTGCACGTTCGAGTCGCGCAAGATGATCCGGTCGCCCATACGCGAGAGGCTCTGCCCGACCCGCAGCTGTTCCAGGCCTGGCAACTCACACCAGTTCGGGGAGCCGAGGAGGATCGGCTCGCCGTTCTCGTCGAACAGCCGGGCGCCTTCCACCAGCTGTCCCTGACTGTCGTAGACATACACGTCCAGCGGAGCCGCTGTAGACGGTAACGGGGGAGCGAGGTAGGCCGCACCACCGTTCGACTCCAGAACGACGAGCGGACCTTCTGACCTTGATCCGAGGCCGAACAGGAAGTACGAGGCGAACCCAACGAGCGCCAGGGCGGTGGCGACAGTCACCACCAGCCGTGGCCGTCGGGTCGATCGTAGTCCCCGGCGGCCGAGCCAGACCGAGCCGGTCACGGCCACGGTGAGAAGTAGAAGCCCGGCCGGGACGCTGCCACCGGGGGTGGGCAGCGGCGAGGAGATCCCTCCGAAGAGCAGGTGGGTGAGGAGCATCGCGGCGAGGTAGCCGCGCAGCAGCCACCAGGCGGGGCGCAGCGACCGCAGGAACTCGCTGGCGGTGCCGTAGCCGAGGACCGGCCCGATCCGGCGGTCGATCCGGCCCAGCCGGTCGCGGGTGGCCTGCCAGGCGACGGCCGCCCGGTGGCCGACCCCCGGCGTCGCCGCCGGGGCGTCCAGTGCGGCACTGGTACGCAGTTCGGCGGCGTACTCCGTCGGGTCGCCGAGCCGGTCGACCAGCGTGCCGTCGCCTTCGGCGAGCACCTCGGCGAGGTGCTCGGGCAGATCCTCGAGCAGTTCGCCGCGGACCTGGTCCGGCAGGTCGGCCAGCGCGGACCGGACCTGCTCGACGTAGTGCGTGATCTCAGCCTGCGTCGCGGCGTTCACGCCGCCACCCCCCGATCGTCAAGTAGGTTGTCCATCGTCGTGGCGAAGCTGCGCCAGGTCTTGCCGGAGCGGGTCAACTGGTCACGCCCGGCGCCGTTGAGCGAGTAGTACTTGCGGTGCGGGCCCTCCTCGGACGGGACCACGTAGGTGGTGAGCAGACCGGCCTGGAACAGCCGGCGCAGCGTGCCGTACACCGAGGCGTCGCCGACCTCGGTCAGCCCGGCGGTGCGGAGCCGCCGCAGGATGTCGTAGCCGTAGCCGTCCTCGTGCTGCAGCACCGCGAGAACGGCCAGGTCGAGCACCCCTTTGAGAAGCTGGGTGGTATCCACGCTTCGCAGACTACTTCGCAGTGCGATATACCGTCAATCGCGGAGTACCGCGCGATTGACGGCCCGCGCACCCGGGGTGGGCCGCACCGGACCGAGTGGGACCGGGCCGGGCCGATAGGCTCGCGCGGGTGGAACTGACACACATTCCGGCCGGCCAGGCGGCCGGCCCGCGAACCGCCGTGGTCTGGTCCGTACTGCGTCACGAGCTGGATCGGCAGCCTGACCGCAGGCTCACCGTGGTCGACGTCGGCGGCGGCACCGGTGGCTTCGCGGTGCCGTTGGCCGAGGCCGGACACCAGGTGACCGTGGTCGACGCCAGCCCCGACGCGCTGGCCGCGCTCACCCGCCGGGCCGCCGACGCCGGGGTCGGTGACCGGATCACCGCCGCCCAGGGCGACGGCGACGCGCTCGGCGAGCTGATCGCGCCGGCCAGCGCCGATCTGGTGCTCTGCCACGCGGTGCTGGAGGTGGTCGACGAGCCGGCCCGGGTGGTGGAGTCGTTGGCCACGGTGCTGCGGCCGGGCGGGGCGGCCAGCGTACTGGTCGCCGGCCGCGCCGCAGCGGTGCTGGCCCGCGCGGTCAACGGGCATCTCGACCTCGCCGCCGCGCTGCTCGCCGACCCGCAGGGCGCCGCCGGCGCGCGGGACACGCTACGCCGCCGCTACGACGCCGACCGCGCCATCGATCTGCTCGCCGCCGCCGGGCTGCGGGTCGAGCAGATTCACGGGGTACGCGTGCTGTCCGACCTGCTGCCGGCGGCCGTCGCCGAGGGCGACCCGCAGGCCCTGCTCGCCCTGGAGCTCGCCGTCGCCGCCCAGCCGCCGTACCGGGACCTCGCCACCCAGCTGCACCTGTTCGCCCGGCGACCGCTGTGACAGCGCCGGAACCGCCGGCCGCGGAGCTGCTGCGCCCGGTGCGTCCGGAGTACGGCGCGGCCAGCCTCGCCGACGTGCTGCCCAGCGTGCTGGCGGTGCTCGGGGTGCCCGGCGCGAGTGACGTACTCGGCCTCGCCGGGCCGCTCGCCGGGGTGCGGCGCGTCGTGGTGCTGTTGGTCGACGGGCTCGGCTGGCACCAGTTGCCGGCCGCTGGCGAGCACGCCCCGACGCTGGCCGCGCTCGTCGCCGGCCGGTACGCGCGGCGGCTCACCACCGGCTTCCCGTCCACCACACCGACCAGTCTGGTCAGCTTCGGCACCGGTGCCGCGCCGGGGGCGCACGGTGTGCTCGGCTTCCGCAGTCTGGTGCCCGGCACCGACCGGGTGCTCAACCACGTCGACTGGCGGGACGACCCGGACCCGCACCGGTGGCAGCCGGTGCCGACCCAGCTGGAACGGGCGGCGGCCGCCGGGGTGACCGTCACCGTGGTCAGCCGGCCCGAGTTCGCCGGCAGCGGGCTGACGGTCGCCGCCAACCGGGGCGGCGCGTACCGGGGCGCGGCCGACGCCGACGCCCTCGCCGCCGGGCTGCTCGACGCGGTCACCGCCGGCGACGCTCCGGTGCTGGTCTCCGGCTACCACCCCGACCTGGACCGGCACGGCCACCTGTCCGGGGTCGGTTCCCCGCCCTGGCGGGCCGCCGCCGCCGACCTGGACCGGCTGCTGGACCGGGTGCTGGCCGGTCTGCCCCGGGACGCGGCGCTGCTGGTGACCGCCGACCACGGCCAGCTGAACGTGCCGGCCGACCCGCGACACCGGTTCGACCTGGACACCGACCCCCGGCTGCGGGCCGGCGTGCGGGTGGTCGCCGGGGAGCCCCGCGCCCGCTACCTGCACCCGGTGCCGGGTGCGGTGGGCGACGTCATCGCCGGGTGGCGGGCCGTCCTCGGCCCGGCGGCCCGGGTGGCCGAGCGGGACGAGTTGATCGCCGAAGGCTGGTTCGGCCCGGTGCCGTCGGATCATCTGGGCCGGATCGGTGACGTCGTGGTGATCTGTCGGGACCGGTCCGTCGTGGTGGCCACCACGACCGATCCGGTCGGCTCCGCGTTGGTCGGCTTCCACGGTGGAGTGACCGAGGTCGAGATGGCCGTTCCGCTGCTGATCGCCACCGGAGCGGGTCGCGAGTGATTTGCCCGGTTGAGTGTGCTATGAGAGTGAAACTCGCGGTGCGGTGGGCGAGAAAGATCGAGTTCCTGGTGTGACAAGGGCCGGGCAGCGGTGCACTGTCCGGTTGGGCGGCTACTCTGTTACCAGGTGATGACGTCCGCCGGACGGAAAATCAACCTAGGCGGTCCGTCGTCCGGCTTTCCGACCCGCGACCCCCCTCGTAGACTTGCGGGTAAGCAGCCGGTTGGCTGCCACGGTCTGTCGGTCCGACCGGGCTGACCAACGTGACCGGGGAGGAGTGCCGTGCCGCTCTCGGAGCACGAGCAGCGGCTGTTCGAGCAGATCGAGCGGTCGCTTGCCGAGGACCCCAAATTCGCCTCGGCCGTGCGCGCCAGCGACCCGCGTTTCCACGCGCGGCGTCGCCTGCTCGTCGCTGCCGGTGTGATCATCATTGGCCTTGCCCTGGTCGTTTACGGCACAGTGAGCAAAGTGCCGCTGCTCGGTGTGGCCGGCTTCGTGGTCATGCTCGGGGCAGCGGCGTTCGCCATGCAGTCCCAGCGCAAGTCGAACTCGCCCGATCTGCGGGTGGTCGGCGGGACCACGCGTCGGAAGACCCGCAGTGGGCGACGGTCATCGCTGATCGACCGGCTGGACGAGCGCTGGCGCCAGCGGCCGGAGGGCCACCGCTGACCTAGCCGGTGGGCATCAGCCGCCCGGTCCGGCGTGACCGGGCGGCCGCGTCGTGCCCACCTGCCGGCCCGCCACGCCGGGCAGCGGCGGTCGGCCACGGATCCCGTCGACTGACCGTGCTGCTTGACTGACCGCGTTGCGATCGAGCGTCTCGGCACGTGGGCGATTATGCCCGGTGCGCCGACCCGAGGTGGCGGTTTCGCGAAACCCCGGGACGGGTCAGCGCCCCGCCCGGTTGGCCAACAGCCGGCGCGGACTCAACCGCGCCGCCGCGTCGCGCCACCGGCCGACGACCGAGAACACCCGGCTGTACGCCTCGACGACCGCGTCCCGCCAGCGCAGCAGCACCGACAACGGCAGCAGCCGGGCCGCCAACCGGGTACGTCGACCCACCCCGGCCGCCAACGCCACCCGTACCCGCCCCAACGCCTCGACCAACGGCTCGCCCGGCACCGGCTGACGGGCGTACCGGGCCCGCTCCTCCGCCTGGCTGAGCAGCTGGACCGCGTCGGCCGCCGCACCGTGGACCGACTCCAGACCGGCCAGCCGCGCCGCCGTCGCCCGTGGCGTCTCCGACGGGTCGACCGGCATCCGCAGGTCGACCAGGGTGTCGACCAGTTCGCTCCAGACGGCGTGCGCGTGCTGCCGGGCGGCCCCGGCGTCGGCGCCGGTGACCGTCATCAGCGGAGCAGCACCGGCGGCGGCCCCGCTCCTGGCGGGGGAGTCGGTGTCCCGAGCGTCCGTCGGGTCGGTGCCCGCCCGGGTCACCGGAGCCCGGACACGGACCAGCCGCCGACGGCGTACCGTCGCGCGTCGGGCCGCCGGCAGGGCCGCCAGCACGAGCACCGCGACCACCCCGGCGAGGGTCCACCACGGCCAACGCGGACCGGCGGTGGAATCGGCGGCGGATCCGGCGCCCAGCGCACCCGGGTCGAGCTGGCCGGGCCCGGCCTCCGGCAGCGCCGTCGTCGACGGCGCGGCGGACGGGGCCGCGCTCGGTCCGGCGCTCGGGCCGGCGTCCGGCGGGGCGTCCACGTCCGGCGCCCACTCGGAGCGCACCGAGCCGGGGATGCTCGCCGCCGGGGTCGGGTCGAACGGCACCCAGCCGAGCCCGTCGAAGTAGACCTCGGTCCACGCGTGCAGGTTGAGGTTGGTCAGCGTGTACGTGTTCTCCAGCCGCCGGGAGCCGTTGGTGAAACCGAACGCCACCCGGGCCGGCACGTCCGCGGCGCGGACCAGCCACGCCATCGCGGCGGCGTACTGCTGGCAGAAACCGACCCTGTTGTCCAGGAAGTTGACGATGTCCTGGCTGGCCGTGCCGCCCTCGGTGGCCAGGCTGTAGGTGAAGCCGTTGTCCCGGGAGAAGTGCTCGTAGATGGCCAGCACGCGGTCGTAGTCGCTGCGCGCGCCGGCGGTCAGCTCCCCGACCAGCTCGGTCACCTGCGGCACCTGCGGCACCGCGGTGAACGCCTGCCGCAGGTCGTCGTCGGCCGGCAGCGGCTGGGACCGGCGCAGTGCCCCCGGGGTGTAGCTGGTGCGGACGTACTCGAATCCGTAGGTCATGTTGCGGGCCCGGGACCGACCGGAGAAGACGATCTGCGCGGTGCGGTCGTACGCCCAGCTGCCATCCACGTCGCGCATCTGCACCGGCACCGCGTAGGTCGGCAGCAGCGCCATGTTGAAGTTCCCGGTGACCTCGACGGTCGCCTCGTACGCCTGGTGGCTGACCCCGGTGTTGCGGATGTCCGGGTCGGTACGCGGGTCGGGCAGCGACCGGGCCGAGTCCGGCCGCCCGCGTGGCGGGCGACTGGCGAAACCGTCCTCGCGCAGCTCATCGGCGATGCCGATCCGCAGGTACGCCGGGGCCGGGTCGTTGGTCGTCACCCGGATCATCTCGGTGACCTCGCTCTGGTTGAGTTGGCCGCTCAACGCCGCGAACAGGTTCACCTGGCCGGGCCCGTTGCCCAGCCCGTTGCCGCCGGTCCCGCCGCCGCTGAGGTTGGTCAGCAGGCCCGAGGTCATGCCGGGGATGGTCAGCGGGATCAGCACCGCGACGACCACCCCGAGCACGGCGAGTCGCCGTCCGGCGGCGGCCAGCGGCGACGGCTCCCAGACGTCGACGTCCCGGCCGTCGCCGGTGAACCGGCGGCCGAACCGGCGGACCCGGTCGACGTTGTCGGCCATCAGCAGCCACAGGTAGCCGACCGCGCCGACCACGAACGGCACCGCCGGGACGCTGTCGACGTAGATCGCCACCGGCACCGAGTAGATCGCCAGCATCGGCAGGCCGGCCAGCGCCGGCCGGCGCAGGGTCACCGTGAGCACGTCGACGACGACCGCGACCGAACCGATCCCCAGCGCGGTGATGAACAGCAGCGCGTCGCCGTCGGGCACCGGTACGCCGTACGCGTGCACGTCCTGCGCCGACTGGGCCAGCAGCGCACCGAAGTGGCCGATCGTCGCCGGCGACGGCAGCACCGCGAGGAACTCGTCGCCGCTGGGGAACAGCCAGGTCAGGGCGAGGAACAGCGCGCCGATCATGGCCACCGGGTGCAGCCATCCGGGAGCCCGCAACGAGCGGACCAGCATCCCGGCGCCACCGATCATGGTCACGGTGATCGCGCACTGCACCAGCCAGGTCCAGTCCTGGAAGATGGTGGCCATCGGCGCGGCCGCCATCAGGGTGGCTGCCGCCGCGACCAGACCGAGGTGTCTGCGGGTGGTCAATTCACTCCTCCGGCTATCGTCTCGGCCAGCGCGGCCCGCCAGGCGAAGCCCTGGGAACCCCGGGCGAGCTGCGGCCACAGCGACGGCAACTGGTCACCGTGGTTCACGCCGATCACCCGCCAGCCGCTCTGCAGCAGCGACAGCGCGGCGGCACCGTGCGCCCGGTCGGCCTCGGCCCGCTCGTCCGGGCTCAGATTCATCCAGGTCGAGCTGTCGATCAGCAGGCCGACGCAGGTCGATCGGTTGCCCCGCAGCCCGGCCAGCAGCTCCGCCTCGGTCGGGGTGAGCGCCCCGAACAACGCCACCACCAGTGAACTGTCCGAGCGGCGGCGTACCTGATCGACCAGGGTGGCGATGTCGCTGCGCTGGCTGGCGGTGACGTCGGCCAGCCGGTCGAGCAGCAGTCCGTCCCCGTCGGCCTCGGTGGCGTCGGCGTCGATGCCGGTGTCGGTGACCAGCCGCAGCCGGTAGCCGTTCGACCGGAAGTGCACGGCGATGCTCGCCGCCGCCGCCACCGCCCACTCGAAGCTCGCCGTCGGGCCCTCGCCACGGTGCGCGTACGCCCGGGTGTCGAGCACCACGGTCGCCCGGGTCTCCCACGGCTGTTCTTCCCGGCGCACCATCAGTTCACCGGTGCGGGCGGTCGACTTCCAGTGCACCCGGCGCAGGTCGTCACCGCGGCGGTACTCGCGGGTGGCGGAGTCGTCGTCGCCGTGCACCGCCACCGACCGGGCCCGACTGTCCCCGGATCCGGCGTACTCGCCGGCGAGCTGGACCGACGGCAACGCGGTGACCTGCGGGATGACCGTGAGCCGGTCGACGCTGGGGAAGGCCCGGGTCAGCTCGCACAGGCCGAACGGGTCGGTGAGCCGGACCACCAGCGGGCCGACCTCGTAGCGGCCGCGGACCTCGGCCCGCACCGTGTACGCCACCGAACTGGCCTGCTGGGCACCGAGCCGTTCCAGCACCACCCGGGGCCGGCTGCCCAGCGCGTACGGCAGCCGGTCCTCCAGCAGCAGGGTGCCGGTGGGCAGCCGGGACAGGTTCTGCAGCCGCAGCACCACCCGGGCGTTGGAGCCGACCGGCACCCGGTGCGGCTCCAGCGAGCGGGTGCAGGCCAGCTTGTACCGGCTGCGGCCCACGTACAGGGCGGCCAGCAGCGGCAGGACGGCCAGCAGGATGGCGACCCGCAGCAGGTCCTTCTCGCCGAGGATCAGCGCCGAGACGACCGCCGCCGCACCGGCGGCCAGGAACGACCGGCCGCGGGTGGTCAGGCCGCGCAGCGCCGCCCGCATCGGTCACCGCCCTCGCGGCTCGAAGGGGACCGCCGCCACCGCGCCGTCCGCCGGGCCGAACTGGCGGCCGTCGTACGCCGCAGCGGCCGGCCGTTGCCGTTCGTGGGGCAACGGCATCCGGTGCACCAGCTCGGCGATGATCGCGTCGGTGGTCCGCCGGGCCAGCTGGGCCTCGGCGGTCGGGATCAGCCGGTGGGCCAGCACCGGAACGGCGAGCGCCTGCAGGTCGTCCGGGAGCACGTAGTCGCGGCCCTCCAGCGCGGCGACCGCGCGGGCGGTACGCAGCAGCTGCAGGGTCGACCGGGGCGAGGCGCCGAGCCGCAGCTCCGGGGACTCCCGGGTCGCGGTCACCAGGTCCACCGCGTACTGCTTGACCGGGTCGGCGACGTGCACCTCCCGGACGGTGGCGATCAACCGCCGTACCCCGGCCGCGTCGGAGACCGGCTGCAACTGGTGCACCGGGTCTGCCGCGCCGTGCCCGTCGAGCATGGCCAGCTCGGCGCTCGGGTCGGGGTAGCCCATCGCGATCCGGGCGGTGAACCGGTCCCGCTGCGCCTCCGGCAGCGGGTAGGTGCCCTCCATCTCGATCGGGTTCTGGGTGGCGATCACCATGAACGGCGTCCGCAGCTCGTAGGTGGTGCCGTCGACGGTGACCTGCCGCTCCTCCATGCATTCGAGCAGCGCGGCCTGAGTCTTCGGGGATGCCCGGTTGATCTCGTCGCCGACCACCAGGTTGGCGAAGACCGCGCCCGGCTTGAACTCGAAGTCGTGGTTGTCCTGGTTGTAGACGCTGACTCCGGTCACGTCGCTGGGCAGCAGGTCCGGGGTGAACTGGATCCGGCGTACGGAGCAGTCGATCGACCTGGCCAGCGTCTTGGCGAGTTTGGTCTTGCCGACTCCGGGAACGTCCTCGATCAGGAGGTGTCCCTCCGCGAGCAGGACGGCGAGTGCCAGCCGAACCGTGGCGGTCTTGCCCTCTATGACCTGCTCTATGTTGGCCACGATGGCGTCGGACACGGCGCGGAACTCGTCATGGGGCATCGGAGCACCCAGATCGTCCCAGCTGTCTTGGGTCACGATCCTCCTCCTCGTCGTACGGCGTCACGCGGGTCGGTCGGTCCGGCCGCCCGCCGTCGGTCAGGTGGGGGACCGTCGTCTCCCGCCGCAGGGACCCCACATGCCTCTCAGGCTATCCATCTTTCGCATGTCCGCCATCCACGGGATGGCGTGGTCTGCTCACCCGCCCATGCTCACCGTGGGCAACCCGGTCGTAGACGGACGGTCCGGGCACCGCGCGGGAGCGGGCAGGGCGGCACCCGCTCCCCACCGGGAGTACGGGCCGGTGACCGGTCCGGTTCAAGCGCCCGCCCGGACCACTTGCCCCGCCCCGACCGACACCACCCGCCGGGGTGAACCGCCGGGTGATCTGGTACGCCGGGCTTTTCCCGGGTAGTCGGCGACACCAGCGGTGACCAGGCCAGATCGTCGGGCCGGGTCGACCGGTACGTGCAACCGGAGGGAGCTGGATGTCCACAGCCGGCTACATCGTGACCGTCGTCGCCGTCTGGGTACTCTCCGGGATCGTAGCGGTGGCGGTGTTCATCACCCGGCACGGCCAACGCGCCTGGTACTGGTATCCGTTGGGCGCCATGCTCGGCCTGCTCTTCGTCCCGATCGCGGTGGAGCGCGGATCGCGACCGACGGGGCGGTTGGAGACCCATCCGGCTCCGGCCGGCTCCGGGTCGAGCACACCCCGTGCCGGGCCCCGGGTGCTGGTCGGCCTGGACGGCTCCGCCGACTCCGAGCACGCTCTACGTACGGCACACCGGGTGCTCGCCGGTCGCGTCGGCGAGCTGATCCTGACCACCGTGGTCGACGTCGCCGCGGTCGAGCGGGGCGAACGCACCGCCGAGGAGGCCGACCAGCTGGACCGGGCGCGGGACCTGCTCACCGACCGGGCGGCCCGGCTGCGCCACACCGCCGGGCAGCCGCTGCCGAGCAGCATCGAGATCGTCACCGGCCGGCCCGCCCGGGCCCTGCTGGACGTCGCGCAGGCTCGCGACGTGGACATGATCGTGGTCGGGCGGCGGGGCCGTGGACTGTCCAACCGGCTGCTCGGCAGCGTCGCCGACCAGGTGGTCCGGGACGCCACCCGGCCGGTGCTGCTGGCCGCCAGCGAGGACGGTTGAGGTGCGACCGGCGACCGTCGACCGGTGCCGGGCCGGTCCGTACGCCCGGATCACCGCCGCGCCGAGGGGTGCCCGTTGACGATGGTCGCGGTGCTGGCCCTGCTGACCGGGCTCGCCGCCGCCGTACCACTGCTCACCCGCTCGCTCGGCCGTGACACCGGCTATCCGCTCGCGGTCGGCTACCTGATCGGGTGCGGGCTGCTCGCCTCCCGGCTGCCGGTGGTGCTGGACAACGGCGCGGTCGCGGTCTCCGCGCGCTGGCTGCCGTCGCTGGACATCGCGTTCGCGTTGCGGCTCGACGGCCTGGCGATGGTCTTCGGGCTGCTGGTGCTCGGGGTCGGCGCGCTGATCATGATGTACTGCCCGCGCTACCTCGCCCCGCACCGCCCGTGCGCCGCGCTCTACACGCTGCTGACCCTGTTCACCGTGGCGATGCTCGGCCTGGTCTTCGCCGCCGACACCGTACTGCTGTTCCTGTTCTGGGAACTGACCACGGTCTGCTCGTTTTTCCTGATCGGTCTGGCCAGTCCGGCGGCGGCCCGCCCCGCCACCCGGGCGTTGCTGGTCACCGCCGGTGGCGGCCTGGCGCTGCTGGCAGCGGTCGTGGTGATGGTGGTCGAGCTGGGCACCAGTGATCTGACCACCATCCTGGCCTACCCTGACCGGCTACTCGGCTCACCGGTGGCCTGGGTGGTCGGCGGACTGCTGATCGTCGCGGCGTTCACCAAGTCCGCGCAGTTCCCGTTCCACTTCTGGCTGCCCAGCGCGATGGTGGCGATCACCCCGGTCAGCGCCTACCTGCACGCCGCGACGATGGTCAAGGCCGGGATCTACCTGCTGATCCGGTTCTCGCCGATCTACGCCGACCAGGCCGCCTGGACCATCGTGCTGGTCCTCGGCGGGCTCGGCACCGCGGTCACGGGTGCGTTCCTCGCGCTGCGCCAGCACGACCTGAAGGCCATGCTGGCCTACTCGACGGTCAGCCAGCTCGGGCTGCTCGTCGGGGTGATCGGGGTCGGCACCCCGGCGGCGCTGGCCGCGGCGGTGCTGCACACCGTCGCCCACGCGTTGTTCAAGGCCACCCTGTTCATGCTCGTCGGCATCATCGACCGGGAAGCCGGCAGCCGGGACATCCGACAGCTTTCCGGCCTGCGCCACGTGATGCCGGTGACCGCCACCCTGACCGGCCTGGCCGCGATGTCGATGGCCGGCCTGCCGCCGCTGCTCGGCTTCGTCAGCAAGGAAGCGATCTTCGACGCGCTGATCAAGACCGGCGTCGACCCGTGGCTCAGCCCGTCGGCCGAGGTGCTGGCCGTGTCGGCGTCGGCCCTCACCTTCGCGTACGGCGCCCGGATCGTCTACAAGACCTTCGCCGGACCACCGCGGCAGCCGGATCTGTACGAGCCGGCGTGGACGTTTCTCACCCCGGCGGCGATCGCCGCGCTGCTGAGCCTGCTGCTCGGCCCGGCAGCGGCACTGCTCGGCCCGTTGATCTATCAGGCGACCGAGGACGCGTCCCCCGGCGGAGACCCGCCGTACGTGGCGTTCTGGCACGGCTTCACCCCGGCGCTGGCGCTGTCGGCGCTCACCGCGCTGTCAGGTACGGCCCTGTTCGTCGCCCGCGGCCGGGTCGACCGGCTGGTGCAGACGATCCGGCTGCCACCCGCCGGGGCGGTCACCTTCGACCGCTGCTACGGCGCGCTGCTGCGACTGGGCGGTATCGTCGGCCGGCCGACCCGCTACGACTCGCCGGCCGCCCATCTGTTCCGGCCGGTACTGCTGCTGGTGCTGCTCGGGGCGGCCGGCAGCACCGCGCTGGGGTCGATGCCGCCCTGGCCGGCCGCTGGCGCGGCGACCGGCGACTGGCCGCTGCTGGTGCTGCTGGCGGTGGCCCTGGCCGGGCTCGTGCTGGCCAGGTCGGCGCTCGCGGCGGTCGGGCTGCTGAGCCTGGTCGGGCTGATGGTCGCCACCTGGTTCCTGCTCGCCGGCGCGCCGGACGTGGCGTTGACCCTGATGCTCGTCGAGGTATTGACCGCGGTCGTCGCGATGCTCGTCCTGCGCCGGCTGCCGGCCCGGCTGCCGGGCGCCGGCCGCCAGCCGGTCAGCTTCTTCGCCGCCGCGCTGGCCGTCGCCGCCGGTGCCGTCGCGGTGGCCGCGACGGTCGGGCTGACCGGTCGCCGTGAGCTCTCCGCCCCCGGCGGGTACTTTCTGCAAACTGCGGAACCGGCGACCGGGGGCGCCAACGTGGTCAACGTGATCCTGGTCGAGTTCCGGGCGTTCGACACCCTCGGCGAGGCGACCGTCCTCGTCGCCGTGGCGCTCGGGCTGGTCGGGCTGTTCCGCACCACCGGCCGCGACGGCGCCACCGAGCCGGGCGGCGCCGGCGGACGCGGCCGCGCCGGCGGTCCGGCCGTACCGGATCCAGTGTTGCAGTTCGCGTACCGACTGCTCACTCCGGTGATGCTGGTGGTGTCGGGGTGGCTGTTCCTGCGCGGCCACGACGAGCCCGGCGGCGGCTTCGTCGCCGCGCTGGTGGCCGGGATCGCGGCCGGGCTCGGCCAACTGGCGTACGCCGGCCGCCCACCGACGGCGCCCGGCCGGCTGCGGCCCCGGCCGCTGCTCGCCGCAGGGCTGCTGACCTGTCTCGGGATCGGCCTGTCCGCGCTGCTGGCCGGTGAGCCGTTCCTGACGCCGTCGCCCGGACTGAAACTGTCGGTGCTCGGCTTCTCGGTGTCGCCGGTGACCTTCTTCGACCTCGGCGTCTATCTGATGGTGCTGGGTCTGATCACGGCGGCGGTACGGCGGCTCGGCGCGTCCGTCCCGTCCGACACAGCGGTCCCGTCCGACACACCGGTCCCGACCGCCGAGGCGGAGGTGCGGGCACCGTGACCGTCGCGTTGGTGATCGGCCTGTTTACCGCGGCCGGCGTCTATCTGATCCTGCACCGCGGCCTGATCCGGGTCGTGATCGGCTTCGTCCTGCTCGGCCACGCGGTCAACATCCTGCTGCTCGCCTCGGGCGGGCTGTGGCGCCGGCAGCCGCCGTTCGGCGACGTCGACCCGGCGACGACGGCCGATCCACTTCCCCAGGCCTTCGCGCTCACCGCCATCGTGATCACCTTCGGCATCACGATCTTCCTGCTCGCGCTCGCGGTGGTCGACCGGCCGAGACCGGGCCGACCCGACCTTGAGCTGGGCGAGGCCGGCCCGGACGGCAGGGACGGTCCGGACGGCGCGGCGGGACCTCAGCCGGAACCCGGCCCGGAGCCGGTGTTGACCGAGCCGCGGTCGATGTCCGACCAGGTCGCCGAATACGGTCGGACGGCGGCCGGCGGCGACACCGGGGAGCTGCCCCGATGAACACGCCGCTGCCGCTGGTCGGTCCGATCGTGCTGCCGCTGGTCGTGGCCGGGTTGCTGCTGGCCGTGCCGCGTCGGTTGACACTGCATCGGATCGGCTGGCTGGGTACCGGCGTGGCGGTGCTCGCCCAGGGCGGCACGCTGCTGGTCGCGACCAGCCGAGGTGAGGTGCTGACCGAGCGGATCGGTGGCTGGCCGGCCGGCTTCGCGATCACCCTGGCGGCGGACACCTTCAGCGCGCTGATGGTCACGGTCGTGGCGCTGGTCGTGCTGCTGTGCGGGGTCTTCGCCATCGGATCCGGTGACGACCGACGACCGTACCTGGTCCCGCTGGCGCTGATGACGAGCGCCGGAGCGTTCGGAGCGTTTCTGACCGCCGACCTGTTCAACCTGTTCGTGCTGATCGAGGTCATGCTGGTGCCCTCGTACGTGCTGCTGACCGCCGGCGCAGGCCGGGAGCGGACGGCCGCCGGGCGGATCTACGTGACCGTCAATCTGCTCGCGTCCACGATCCTGCTGGCCGGAGTGGGGTTGGTCTACGCCGTCGCCGGCACCGTCGATTTCGGCGAACTGGCCGGGGCGGCCGGCCGCGACGGCGCGCTGGCCCTGGCCGGCACGGTGGTGCTGCTCGCCCTGGCGGTGAAAGCCGCGGTGGTGCCGGTGCACGGCTGGCTGCCCCGCAGCTATCCGTACGCGCCACCGGTGGTCACCGCGCTGTTCTCCGGCATCCTCACCAAGGTCGGCGGGTACGCCATCGTCCGGATCGTGGCGGTGGTCTACGACGGCGCGGTCGACTACCGGTGGGTGATCGGGCTGGCGGCCGTCGTGACCATGGTGATCGGCGTCCTTGGTGCGCTCGGCGAAACCACGATGCGTTCGGTGCTCGCGTTCCACATGGTCAGCCAGATCGGCTACCTGCTGATCGGGCTGGTGGTGTTCAGCCCGGCCGCACTCACCGCGGCGATCTTCTTCCTGGTGCAGTACATCCTGGTCAAGGCAGCGCTGTTCCTCTGCGCCGGGGCGGTGGTAGTCGGCTACGGCACCGATCGGCTGGACCGGCTCGGCGGGCTGGCCACGGCGCACCGGCTGCTCGCCCTGGCCTTCATCGGCGCGGGGCTGTCGCTGGCCGGGATGCCGCCGTTCTCCGGATTCCTGGCCAAGTTCCTGCTGCTGCGGGCTGCGGTCGCCGACGGCAACTATCTGATTTTCGCGGTCGCGGTGCTGGTCAGCCTCGGCACACTCATCTCGATGATCAAGATCTGGGATCTGGCGTTCTGGGGCGAACCCGCGCCCGCACCCGCGGACCCGGCCGGCCACCCGCCCGCCCGTACCACCGACGACGTACCGCCGCGGATCGCCACCTGGCTGACCGGTCCGGCGGTGCTGCTCGCGGCCCTCACCTTGCTGCTGGGACCGGCCGCGCAGCCCCTGCTCGGCCTGGCGGCGACCGCCGCCGACGGATTGATCGACCCGAGTGCCTACGTGGAGGCGGTGACCGGCAGATGACCAGACGACCGCGACGGACGGAAGAGACCAGTACCGGCCGGGGCGCCGGCGGTGGCCGGGCCGGCGGGCCACCCCGGTGGCCGGTCCGGGCACTGCTGCACTGGCCGGTCCGGACGCTGCGCCGGGCCGGGCGGGTGCTGAGCTTCGTCGGGTACTTCACCGGTCGCCTGGTGGTGGCGAACGTCGTCGTCGCCCGGGAGATCGTCACGCCGGGCAGCGGGCTGTCGCCGGGGATCGTCGAGTTCCCGCTGCGGACCCGGACCAGCACCGAGATGGTGTTGATGGCGCTGGCCGTCGGGCTGACCCCGGGCACGCTCACCGTGGCGGTCCAGCCGCAACCGCCGACCCTGTTCGTGCACGGCATGCACGCCGAGGACCCGCAGCGGTTCCGCGCCGAACTCGCCCGGCTGCAGGACCACCTGCTGCCCGCCGCCCGCCCGGCCGACCGGGCTGGCCCGGCGGACCGGGACGACCCGGCCGACCAGCCGGAGGGAGCGCGCCGGTGACCGGACTCGACCTCGTCCTCGCCGTCCTGGCCCTGGCGATGGCGACGGCGATCACCCGTCTGGTGATCGGCCCGACCGACGCCGACCGCGCCGCCGCCGTCGACTTCGGCTTCTTCGTCTTCATCGCCGGGGTGGCGGTCCTCGCCGCCCGGCTGCGGATCGCCGAACTGCTCGACATCGTGCTGACCGCGACCCTGGTCGGGTTCCTCGCCACGGTCGCGCTCGCCCGCCTGGTGCATCGGAGGAGCCGGTGAACGGCTGGAACGTGCTCGCCGGGGTACTACTCGGTGCGGGCACCCTGCTGATCGGGATCACCGGGCTCGGCATGCTACGGCTGCCCGACGTCTACAACCGGATGAACGCGGTGGCGAAGGCGGCCAGCCTGGGCTTGGTGCTCATCCTGCTCGGCGTGCTGACCCTGCTGCCCAGCCCACGGACTGCGGCGGTGGTGACCCTGGCCGTACTGCTGCAGGTGGTCACCGCGCCGGTCGGCGGGTATGCGCTGGCCCGGGCGGCCTACCTGTCCGGTGCGCCGATGAGCCCGCAGAGCAGGTTCGACGCCCTCGCCGAGCAGGGCGAGACACGGCCGGGCGCGGTGCCGGAGGGATCGGGGGAGGCCAGCCGACCGTAGCCGTCGCCGTCGCCGCGGGCGGCGGTGCGGGCGGCGGTGAGGGCGGTCCACCTGGTTCTCCGACCCGGAGTACACTGGCGCCATGGCCGGCGCCTTCCTGCTCCTTCTCCGGCCGTGCTGACCCACCAGGCCGCCTGACCGGCGCAGCGGCCGTCCGGCGGCGGCAGCACGGCGACCCCTCCTGTGGAGGGGTTTTTTCATGCCCACGACCAACACATCACAGCCCACAACCGACCCTGAGGTGGCGACCGACGATGAGCGAGGCAGTCGAGACCGCGGCGGACACCCCACCGTTCCGGTACACCGCCGCGATGGCCGGCGAGATCGAGCGACGGTGGCAGCAGCGGTGGGAACGTGACGGCACGTTCCACGCGCCCAACCCGGTCGGCCCGCTGGCCGACCCGGCCCACCCGCGCGCCGACGCCGAGAAGCTCTTCCTGCTGGACATGTTCCCGTACCCGTCCGGCGCGGGCCTGCACGTCGGCCACCCGCTGGGCTTCATCGGCACCGACTGCTACGGCCGCTACCAGCGGATGGCCGGCCGCAACGTGCTGCACGCGATGGGCTTCGACGCCTTCGGCCTGCCCGCCGAGCAGTACGCGGTGCAGACCGGCCAGCACCCGCGGACCACCACCGAGGCCAACATCGAACGGTACCGGGCCCAGCTGCGGATGCTGGGGCTGGCCCACGACGACCGGCGGTCGGTGGCCACCACCGACGTGGAGTTCTACCGCTGGACCCAGTGGATCTTCCTGCAGGTCTTCAACTCGTGGTACGACACCGAGGCCGGCAAGGCCCGGCCGGTCAGTGAACTGATCGCCGGGTACGAGTCGGGTCGGCGCGCCACCCCGGACGGGCGTGCCTGGTCCGAGCTGACCGACCGGGAACGCCGCGAGCTGGTCGACGCGCACCGGCTGGCGTACGTCTCCGAGGCGCCGGTCAACTGGTGCCCCGGTCTGGGCACCGTGCTGGCCAACGAGGAGGTCACCGCCGACGGCCGGTCCGAGCGGGGCAACTTCCCGGTCTTCAAGCGCAACCTGCGGCAGTGGATGATGCGGATCACCACCTACGCCGACCGGCTGCTGACCGACCTGGACCTGCTGGACTGGCCCGAGCCGATCAAGCTGATGCAGCGCAACTGGATCGGCCGGTCCACCGGCGCGCACATCACCTTCCCGACCGACGCCGCCCCGATCGAGGTCTTCACCACCCGACCGGACACCGTCTTTGGCGCCACCTACATGGTGCTGGCCCCCGAGCATGCCCTGGTCGACGAGCTGGTGCCGGCCGCCTGGCCGGCGGGCACCCGGCCGGCGTGGACCGGCGGGCACGCCACGCCGGCCGAGGCGGTCGAGGCGTACCGCAAGCAGGCGGCCGGCCGCACCGACGCCGAGCGGCAGGCCGAGACCCGCGACAAGTCCGGCGTCTTCGTCGGCGCGTACGCCACCAACCCGGTCAACGGCGCCCGGCTGCCGATCTTCATCGCCGACTACGTGCTGGCCGGCTACGGCACCGGGGCGATCATGGCGGTGCCGGCGCAGGACGAGCGGGACTGGGACTTCGCCGAGGTGTTCGACCTGCCGATCGTGCGGACCGTGACGCCGCCGGAGGACTTCACCGGCAAGGCGTACACCGGCGACGGACCGGCGATGAACAGCGATTTCCTGAACGGCCTGGGCGTGACCGAGGCCAAGGAACGGATCATCGCCTGGCTGGAGGCGGGCGGCCACGGCCGGGGCGCGGTTACCTACCGGCTGCGGGACTGGCTGTTCAGCCGGCAGCGCTACTGGGGCGAGCCGTTCCCGATCGTCTACGACGAAACCGGGCTGCCGATCCCGCTGCCGGAGGAGATGCTGCCGCTGGAGCTGCCCGAGATCGACGACTTCTCGCCGCGTACCTTCGACCCCGACGACGCCGGGTCCGACCCGGAGACCCCACTGTCGCGGGCCACCGACTGGGTCGAGGTGGAGCTGGACCTGACCGGGGTGCCGGGTGCGCCGGCCGGCCGGCGTCGCTACCGCCGGGAGACCAACACGATGCCGCAGTGGGCCGGCTCCTGCTGGTACGAGCTGCGCTACGCCGACCCGGCCAACAGCGACGCCTTCGTCGACCCGGCCAACGAGCGGTACTGGATGGGTCCGGCGTCGTCGGCCGACTGCGGCGGTGTCGACCTGTATGTCGGCGGGGTCGAGCACGCCGTGCTGCACCTGCTGTACGCGCGGTTCTGGCACAAGGTGCTGTTCGACCTGGGGCACGTGTCCAGCGTCGAGCCGTTCCGCCGGCTGTTCAACCAGGGCTACATCCAGGCGTACGCGTACACCGACGGGCGCGGCGCGTACGTCGACGCGGCGGCGGTGACCGAGCGCGACGGCGGCTGGTTCCACGGCGACGTCGCGGTCAACCGCGAGTACGGCAAGATGGGCAAGAGCCTGCGCAACGTGGTCACCCCGGACGAGATGTGCGAGGCGTACGGCGCCGACACGTTCCGGGTGTACGAGATGTCGATGGGCCCGCTGGAGGTGTCCCGCCCCTGGGAGACCCGGGCGGTGGTCGGCTCGTACCGGTTCCTGCAACGGGTCTGGCGGGCCCTGGTCGACGAGCACTCCGGGGCGTCCCGGGTGACCGACGACCCGGCCGGCGACGAGCTGCGCCGGCTGACCCACCGGGTGATCGACGGCGTCCGGTCGGACATGGACGGGCTGCGGTTCAACACCGCGATCGCCAAGCTGATCGAGCTGACCAACGCGTTGACCCGGCTGCCGGCCACCCCCCGCGAGGTGGCCGAACCGCTGGTGCTGATGCTGGCCCCGTTCGCCCCGCACGTCGCCGAGGAGCTGTGGCAGCGGCTCGGTCACACCGGCTCGCTGACCTACGCCGACTTCCCGGCGGCCGACCCGGCGCTGCTGCGGGCCGCGTCGGTGACCTACCCGGTGCAGGTGGCCGGCAAGGTGCGGGGCCGCGTCGAGGTGCCGGCCGAGGCCGCCGAGGACGAGGTACGGGCCGCCGCGCTGGCCGCCGTCGCCGAGCACCTGGCCGGCCGTACGCCGCGCAAGGTGATCGTGGTCCCGGGCCGGATGGTCAGCGTGGTCCCGTGACCCGCAGCGCCGCGCGGTCCGCCCGGACCGCGCGGCGCCAGCGCAGCAGCAGGACGACGGTGGCCGCCGCGCCCAGCCCGGCGGGCGCGGCGGCCAGCCAGTTGACCTCACCGGGGGCGACCACCGCCGCGCCGATCACCGCGTAGCCGACCGCGGTCGGTGCCGACGCCAGCACACTGCCGATCAGGAACGGGGCCAGCCGGGCACCGGTGGTGCCGTAGCCGTAGCTGACCATGCCGAACCCGCTGATCGGCAGCAGCCGGACCATGACCACGCCCAGCACGCTCTGGGTGGCGAACCAGCGGTCCAGCCGGGCCAGCCGCAACCGGATCCGGTCGGTCCGCCCGGCCAGGCCGCCCGGCGGTGCCGCCATCGAGGTCCGGCTGACGACGTACTCCCGGCCGAGCCACCGTCCGACACCGAAGCCGATCAGCGCCGCCAGCGCGGCCGCGGCGAGGCTGTAGCCGGCACCCGCCACCGGGCCGAACAGCGCTCCCCAGGTCAGGGTGATGAACGTGCGGGGGACCAGCACGGTCAGCAGCAGCGCGCCGCCGACCACGGCCAGCACCGGCCCGGCCGCTCCGAGCCGGTCGGGCAGCCCGGTCAGGGCCGCCAGATCGGGCCGGGGGACCAGCAGCACCAGCAGGGCGCAGCCACCGATCAGCGTGAGCAGGGCCGCGAACCGGGCCACCGCCGGCTCGCGCAGTGCCCGGCCCAGCCGCCTCACGTGCGGATCGCGGCCATCCGTTCGGCCCGCAGCCGGTCGGCCCACAGGTCGTTGAGCGGTGGCAGGCTGGCCGCGCCGATCGCCCAGCGCAGCAGCAGATCGGCCAACGAGGGGTTGCGGGCCAGCGCCGGGCCGTGCGCGTAGGTGCCGAGGATGTTGCCCCGCCAGGCGCCCTCGCTGGTCCCGTCGTTGCCGACCCCGGCGGTGACCCGGGCCAGCGGCGAGACGCCGTTGCCGAGATGGGTGCGCCCGCCGTGGTTCTCGAAACCGCTCAGCGGCGGTACGCCGAGCCGCGGGTCGATGTCGCCGGCGAGTTCGCCGACCGCCCGGCTCGGTCCCCGGTCGGAGTACAGGTCCAGCAGCTCCAGACCGGTGCACTGGGTGCCCTTGGCGAAGAACGAGGTGCCCAGCAACTGGTAGCCGGCGCACACCGCGAAGATCACCGAACCCTGGCCGACCGCGCGGTGCAGCCCGGTGTCGGCCCGTAGCCGCTGGGCGGCCAGCGCCTGCGGGCCGTCCTCGCCGCCGCCGATCAGGTAGATGTCGGCCGACTGCGGCACCGGCTGGTCGGAACGGATCTCGGTGAGCTCCACCGGGATGCCGCGCTGCTGGGCCCGCCGGGCCAGGATCAGCAGGTTGCCCCGGTCGCCGTAGGTGGACAGCAGGTCAGGGTAGATCCAGACCAGGCGGAGCACGCTTGGGCCGCCGATCGACGGGCCGATGGCCGGGAACGACTCAGTTGACACGGTCCAGCTCCGCTCGGATGTCCTGGAATGCGGTGTAGTTCGCGATGACCTCCAGCCGGCCGGGCGGCACCGAGGAGATCGCCGCGTTGAGCGACGGGACGTGCAGGAACGGCACGTCGTTGACCTCCAGCCGGACGGCGAGGTCGAAGGCGCGGTCCCCGGTGATCAGCACCTGACGGCCGCGCAACGGCGAGAAGTCGACGTCGAACAGCCAGGAGGTGTCCAACCCGTCGGGGTCGCGGGCGTTGATCGACAGCAGCGTCGGTGCCTGTTCGGCCATGTCGAACGCCTCCAGCCAACTGGCCGGGTTCTTGGCCAGCAGCAGCCGGATGGTCCGCCCGTTGCGGACCACCTGCGCGTACCGGCCGGCCACCGAGGTGACCACCGCCAGCCGGGACACCGCGTCCACCGGGCGTACGCCGAACTCGGCGGCCACCGCCAGCGCGGTGGCGGCGTTGCCGATGTTGACCTGGCCGGGCAGCTGCAGCGTCACCTTGTGCCAGGCGCCGGTCGGGTCGATGACGCCGTCCTCGTCGACCACCCACTCCGGCTCGGGCCGGCGCAGCGGGCAGCCGGCACACCACCACTGGTCGTCGGAGCGTTCGATCGCCGAGCCGCATTCCGGGCAGACCCAGGAGTCGTCGTGCCACCGCTGCCCGGCGCTGAACCAGGAGACCGCGCCGGCGGTCGCGGCCGCCCACACCACCATCGGGTCGTCGGCGTTGGCCACCACCTTGACCTCGGGGTGCTCGGCCAGCGCCACCTGCCACAGCTGGGCCATCATCGCCACCTCCTTGGCTCGGTCCAGCTGGTCGCGGGAGAGGTTGAGCAGGGCGACCACCCGGGGACTGGTGGCCTCCAGCACCTGAGCCAGGTAGTGTTCGTCCACTTCGAGCACCGCGTACGGCGTGGTGCCCGCCTTGGCCAGCGCGGAGGTGTGTCCGGTAGGCATGTTCGCGCCGTACGAGTTCGTCGCGACCCGGCCGAGCACGCCGACCGCCGCCGCGGCGAGCCGGGTGGTGGTGGTCTTGCCGTTGGTGCCGGAGACCAGCGCGACGGCCCGCCCGGCGGCGAGATGCGCCAGCAGCTCCGGATCGATCTTGAGGCCGATCCAACCGCCGATCACCGACCCGTCGCCCCGTCCGGCGGCCCGCGACAGCGCCGCGGCGGTGCGCGACACCGAGCTGGCCACCTTCGCCCGCAAGGGCATTTTCGCGTCCGTCACCCGAGCGAGGTTACCGGACCCTGTCCGGTGCCGATCGCCGCACGGACGCGTTGGTACGGTCGACGACCGATGAGTAGCTCAATGGTCGCTACCGCGCTGCGGGCGTTGGCCGAGCTGGCGCCCGCCGCACCCGAGCGGATGTTGGACGTGACCCGGGGTGGCCAGCCGCTGCTCTGGCTCGCCGATCCGGACCGGCACCAGCGTGATGCCGCCACCGACCGGTTGGCCGCGGTCGACCTGTTGCACCGCGACGAGCGGATCCTGCGACGCGGCCTGGGTCTGGTCGTCGGCACCGTCGAACGGGACGGGGTCCGCCGCCGGGTCCGGCTGCCGTTGCTGTCCGAACCGGTCCGGTTGGAGCGTGCGCTGCGTGGCTACCGGGTGGTGTCGGCCGGGGAGTTGGAGCTGACCTCCCTGGTCACGGATCGCGCCGCGGCGGCGAACCTGGAATCGGTGCCGGGTCTGGGCGGGCCGGGTTGGCTGACGGCGACCGGGACGCAGGCATGGCTGCGGACCGCCGCCGCGGCCGCCGGGCTGCCGTTGACCGAGGTACGGCCGGCACCGACCGGTCGGCGGCCCCGGCTGCCGGCGAGCGGGCTGACCGGCTATCTGGCCGCGGTGCTGTTCACCGTCCGGGATGTCTACGGGGTGGCGCTCGCCGACGGACTACGGGCCTGGGCCGGCCGGGACCTGACCGGCACCGCGCTGGCGGCGGTCTACCAGCCGACACCGACCGGCGCTGACGGCGCTGGCGGCGAGACAGTGGCGGGGGACGCCGCCACGCCCGGCGCCCGGTTCGACGCCGCCGCGGTCGAGTCGCCGTTGCCGCTGACCGCCGCCCAGTCGGACGTGGTCCGGCGGGTCCGGCGGGAACGGCTCACCGTCGTGTCCGGTCCGCCGGGCAACGGCAAGAGCCACGCCGTGGTGGCTGCGGCCCTGGACACGGTCGATCGGGGCGGCAGCGTCCTGGTGGTGACCCAGTCGCCGCATGCCGCAGACGTACTGGTTGATCTCCTGGCCCGCTACCGGGGGCCGACACCGGTGCTGTTCGGCGACGCCCGACGACGGGCGGAGGTCGCCGCCACTCTCGCCGCCGGTGCCGGTTCGGGGGTCCCGGCGGTGCGGGTGTCCGCCGCGGAGGACGCGGTGGCGGTGGCCCGCCGCCGGGTTGCTCGGGAGACCGGACTGATCCGGCTCGCCCTGGAGACCGAGCGGCTGGCCGCCGCCGCGACCGGGTGGGAGCCACTGCTCGGTGCGCTGTCACTGACCGCACCGGGCGCGTTCGTACCCGGGGCCGACCTGTCCGGTGCCACGCGTGCGGTCGGGCTGGCGCGTACCCCGGGTGGCGGGAACTGGTGGACGAGGTGGCGTCGGCGGGCCGCCCGTCGCTGGCTGCGGCGTCGGCTCGGTGTCGCCGTCGACCTCGCCGGGGACACCGACGGTGCGCTGGACCAGGTCGCCGATGCGGTCGAGGCGGCCCGGGCGGTGGCGGCTCGGGCTCGGCTCGCCGCTGCGGGCGGCACTGATCTGGCGGCGTACTGGGACCGGCTCGATGAGGCCGACCGGGAGCTCGCCGAACGGGTCGCGACCGCGATGCGGGACCGCGCCGGCAGCGAGCGTCGATGGGATCCGCCGGCCCGGCGTAACGCCGGGGCGTTGGCGAGCGCGTTGCGGGCGGGGCGCAACCGGCGCCGCGAGCTGCTGACCGCCTTGGACGGTCCGGCCCTGGTCCGGGCGTTGCCGTTGTGGATCGGCACGGTGACCGACGTAGCCGAGCTGTTGCCGCCGTCGCCCGGTCTGTTCGACCTGGTCATCCTCGACGAGGCCTCGCACAGCGACCAGATCCGGGCTGCCCCGGCGCTGGCCCGGGCCCGGCGGGCGCTGGTCGTCGGTGACCCACGGCAGTTGCGCTTCGTTTCCTTCGTCGCGGACGTGGACGTGGCCGACACGCTCGACCGACACGGTCTGGACGACCGGCTCGACGTCCGCCGGGTCAGCGCCTTCGATCTCGCCGCTGCCAGCGCACCGGTAACCTGGCTCGACGAGCACTTCCGCTGCGTACCGCAGCTGATCGAGTTCTCGGCCCGGCGGTTCTACGCCGACCGGTTCGCGGTCACCACCCGCCACCCGGCGAACGAGTCGATCGACGTGATCGCGGTGCGACAGGTGGTGTCGGCGACCACCGTGGACGGGGTGAATCAGGCGGAGGTGACCGCCACCGTCGAAGTGGTGCGGGAACTCGCCACTTCCGGCCAGTCGCAGATCAGCGTGGTCACTCCGTTCCGCGCACAGGCCGACGCGCTGGAGGCGGCACTGGTCGCGGAGTTTCCGGTGGAGCGGATCGAGGAGCTGGGGCTGCGGGTCGGCACTGTGCACGCGATCCAGGGCGGCGAGGCCGAGACGGTGGTGGCGTCGTTCGCGGTGACCGACGACGATCCGCCGGCCAGGTTACGTTTCCTGGCCGATCCGCACCTGTTCAACGTCCTGATCACGCGGGCGCGGCGGCAGTTGGTGGTGGTGACCTCGCTGACCGCCGCCGACGGCCTGGTGGGAGAGTTTCTGCGGTACGCGCGCCAACCGCCGCCTGCGGTGCCGTCCGGGGGCGTGGTGACCACCGCCGGGGTCAGCGGTTGGACTGAACAGCTCGGTGCCCGGCTGACCGAGATCGGCGGCGCGGTGCGGTTCGACTACCCGGTCGGACGGTGGACGGTGGACATCTGTCTCGGTGTCGGCGCCGACGCCGTCGGTCTCAACTGCGTAGTCCATCCGGACGGTCCGCAAGCGCACCTGGCGCGGCAGCGGGCGTTGCGCCGGGCCGGTTGGGCGTTGGTCGACGCTTTCGCCTCCCGCTGGAACGGTGATCCGGTGCGGGCGGCGCTGGAGATCCTCGCCGGGTAGCGGGCCGCCATCGGGAGCGGGCAGCCGCTGCCGCCGTCGCTGCGGGCGGTGTCGGTGTCCGCGCCGGACGGGAGCCGGACGGGAGAGAACGATGTCGCGCTGTCGGAAAGCGGACCGGCGCCCGCCCGCCCTCCACTCGGCACCACCCCCGCTGACGTGCGGTTTTGTCGGTGAATTGGGCGTGTTTCGGTCGCGATTCTGGTTGCAGGTGGAGGGAAGTGGAGTAGAGTGGGGCGCGATGGCGGGGCCGGGAGGGCCCGCCGGCCCCGGGGGATGCGGCACCGCGAATGCCGTACAAGGGCAAGGGGGGTTGGGCCGTGTTTCTCGGCACCCATACTCCGCGCCTGGACGAAAAGGGCCGGTTGATCCTTCCAGCCAAGTTTCGGGACGAGCTGGCGGGAGGTGTCGTGATCACCAAGGGACAGGAACGCTGTCTGTACGTGTTCCCGACGCCGGAGTTCCAGCGGATCGCCGAGCAGTTGCGCGAGCAACCGATGACGCACAAGGCGGCGCGGGCCTACAGTCGGGTCTTCTTCGCCAGTGCGCATGACGAGGTGCCCGACAAGCAGGGCCGGGTGACGATCCCGGCGCATCTGCGGGAGTACGCCGGGCTCGGCCGCGACCTCGTGGTGATCGGGGCGAGCAGCCGGGTGGAGATCTGGGACAAGCAGGCATGGGAGACATACCTCTCCGATAGCGAGGACGACTTCGCGGACATCGAAGAGGGGGTGCTGCCCGGCGGACTGTAGGGCAACGGATGATCGACCGCCCGGCTTTTCGTCGGGTGTCGGTGGCTGACGCGAGAGCCGCCGGTCGGCACCGGTCGTCCGACGTACTGCGAGATCTCCAGCCGCTCCCGCACCTGGCGCCACTTCCCCGGCGCCAGGCGCGTGTTTCGAGCACCGGTCCGGCACGGGCGGTGGGCGGGAGTAGAGCGGATGGGGATCTGGCGGTACGACGAGCGGCAACGCAGCAACCGGGCACGACACGGCAGGCAGGCCACTGGGGGTCGACATGGGGGAGCTTCGCGGTACGCACGTACCGGTGCTGCTCGAGCGGTGTCTCGAGCTGCTCGCCCCCGCGCTGGACCGCGGTGACCGGCCGACCGTGCATGTCGACGCGACTCTCGGCCTGGGCGGTCACGCCCATGCGGTGCTGGCGGCGTTCCCGCTGGTCACCCTGGTAGGGCTGGACCGGGACCGGGAGGCGTTGGCACACGCCCGGGCGAGGTTGGCCGGGTTCGCCGACCGGGTCCACCTGGTCCACGCGGTCTACGACGAGTTGCCCGAGGTCCTCGACCAGCTCGAGCTGTCCGGGGTGGACAGCGTGTTGTTCGATCTGGGGGTGTCCTCACTGCAGCTCGACGCGCCCGAGCGCGGGTTCGCCTACTCCCGGGACGTCGCCCTGGACATGCGGATGGACCAGGGGCGGGGGACCACGGCCGAGGAGATCGTGAACGGCTACCCCCCGGGGGACCTGGTCCGGGTGCTGCGGGAGTACGGCGAGGAGCGGTTCGCCAGCCGGATCGTCTCGGCGATCGTGCGGGAGCGGCAGCGGCAGCCGATCACCTCGTCGACGCGGTTGGCCGAACTGGTCGAGTCGGCGGTGCCGGCGGCTACTCGAAGAACTGGGGGAAACCCCGCGAAGAGGACGTTTCAGGCGTTGCGCATCGAGGTAAACGAGGAGCTGGCGGTGCTCCGCAGGGCGCTGCCGGCCGCGCTGGACGCGTTGCACGTCGGCGGCCGCATGGTGGTGCTGTCCTACCACTCGCTGGAGGACCGGATCACCAAGCAGACGTTGGCTGGCCGGGCGCGTAGCACCGCGCCGGTGGAGCTGCCGGTCGAGCTGCCGGGCACCGGCCCGACGCTGCGGCTGCTCGGCCGGGGTGCCGAGCAGGCTGGCGAGGCGGAGATCGCGGCCAACCCGCGGGCGGCGTCGGTACGGCTGCGCGCGGCGGAGCACATCGGACAGGCGGCGGTGCGCAGTGCCGGCACCGCCGGGCGGGGAAAGGGTGGGGCCGCCCGCGAACGGCCCCACCCGGGGACAGCACCACACCGGCCCGACGCGGCGGCGTCCGGGCCATCCACACCGGACGGGATAGCCGGCCGGCGGAGACGTCACGATCGGGGTCGTGACGAGAAGGAGTAGGGGGAGGGGAGATGAACGTCGAAAAGCGCGACCGCTCGGGGCAGGTCGGTCAGCGCGGCGCCCGGGTGGGCGCACCGCGGTCGGGGGGCCGGACCGCGGCGCGGCGCAGCAACCCGTCAGGGGGCTACGTGACCCAGGGCAGCGCGGCGCTGCAGGAGCAGCCCACGACTCAGGACTCGGTTCGGGTCTGGGACAGCTCGGCGGAGCCGGCGCCGCCGCGACTGCGGGTCGCACCGCCGGCACCGGTGTCGGTGCCCCGGGCACCGTTCATCGCGATGATCCTGGTGGTCGTCGTCGGTGGGGTGCTCGGTGTGCTGCTGGTCAACACCAAGATCAACGAGAACGCGGTGCGGATCGGCACGCTGCAGCAGCAGCAGTCGAACCTGGATCTGCAGGAGCAGCAGCTGGAGAAGGAGATCGCGCAGTACGAGGCGCCGAACAATCTGGCCGCTCAGGCACGCAAGCTCGGCCTGGTCGAGTCCGGTCCGCCGGCGTTCATCCGGCTGCCGGACGGACGGATCATCGGCGTACCGCAGCCGGCCACCGGTGAGCCGGCCATCACCAGCTCGCAGCAGGGGGCGGGGGAGTAAGCCGGGTGGCTGACCGTTCCGATCCGCCGCGCCGGGATCCACGTGGATCCCGGCGCGGCGGCGTCGGTGAACCCGGCCCGATCGGCGGGATCGCCGACGCCCGTGCCTACACCCCCCGGGGTCGGACGGTGCGCGAGTCGGCCGAGCAACGCCGTACCGGCCGTGCCGAACGCAGTCGGGATCCGTTCCGGCCCGCGCTGCAGGTGCTCGACGGGGGTCGGGCCACCAGCGGTCGGCCGCCGGCCCGGACCGGCTCGGCGGACCCCGGCGACCGGGGCACCGAACCGAATACCGGACCACGTCGCGACGCCGACCGGCGGAGCACGTCGCGCCGCGACGTCGACCCGGACCGGAGGGCACGCCGCGACGTCGACCCGGACCGGGCAGCGCGGCGCGGAGCCGACTCCGACCGCCGCCGGTCGACCACCAGCCGTGCCGGGTCGGCCGGCAAGTCCCGGCAGGCGTCGTCCGGCTCCGCCCGGCGTGCCCCGGGCCCGGCCCGACAGGGCACTCGGGGCCGCCCACGGCGGCCCGCCACCCTGCCCCGGCTGGCCGACCCCCGGCGCCGGCTGCGGCTGGGCACCTTTCTCACCCTGACCATGTTCGTGGTGATCGGGATCCGGCTGATCGTGCTGCAGGTCGTCGACGCCCCGGCGTACGCCGACGGCGGCGTCTGGGACCGGGTCGGCTCGCCGGTCGTCGTGCCCGCCCCCCGGGGCAGCATCTACGACCGCACCGGCGCGGTGCTGGCACACAGCGTCGCCGCCCGGTTCGTCTACTCGGACCCGGGTCTGGTCGAGGATCCGCAGGCGACGGCGGAGGCGCTGTCACCGCTGCTCGGCATCCCCCGCTCCACGCTGCTGGAGCGGCTGGTTCCGCAGACCCGCCCGGACGGGCAGGAGTCGCGGTTCGAGTTCCTGGCCCGCGGGGTGGACGTCGAACTCGCCGAACAGGTGATGGATCTCGAACTGGCCGGCATCGGGGTGGACTACGACGAACGGCGCGAGGTGCCCGGCAACGACCTGGCCGCGAACCTGCTCGGCTTCGTCGGCCTGGACATGAACGGGCTGGAAGGCCTCGAGGCGCGCTACGACGAGGTGCTGCGCGGGGTGAACGGGCAGCGGATCGCCGAGCAGGGCAACCGTGACCTGCGGTTGGCCGAGATTCCCGGCGGCTACCGGCAGGAGACCGAGCCGCAGCCCGGCAGTTCGCTGGTGCTCACCATCGACCGGGACCTGCAGTACGAGGTGCAACGCATCCTCAGCGCGACGCTGGAGCAGTGCACCGTCAGCGTGGCCGCCGCGGTGGTACTGGACCCGCGTACCGGGGAGGTGCTCGCCCAGGCCAGCGAGCCCACCTACAACGCCGCCGACGCGTGGTCCAGCGACCCGTCCGACCGGCAGGACATCGCCACCACCTTCACCGCCGAACCCGGCTCGGTGCACAAGCCGCTGGTGCTCGCCGCGGCCTTGGAGGAAGGGCTGATCGAGCCGGACACCACACTCGACCTCGGTCCGACGATCCGCAAGGGCGACACCACCTTCCGGGACACCCGCCCGATCGAGGCGGGTGTCGCGACCAGCCTGGCCGGCATGCTGGCCTACTCGTCGAACGTCGGCACGATCAAGATCGCCGACCAGCTCGGGCCGGAGCGGCTGCACGCGTACCAGCAGGCGTTCGGTCTGGGCAGCCCGACCGGTGTCGGACTGCCCGGCGAGGCCAGCGGCCGGGTGCTGCCGCTGGACGAGTGGAGCGCCTCGTCGTACGGGTCGGTGCCGCTCGGGCACAGCGTCGACGCCACCCCGCTGCAGATGGCCGCCGCGTACGCGGCGATCGCCAACGACGGCGTCTACATACCGCCCCGACTGGTCCGGGAGATCATCGACGAGCACGGGCAGCGCACCCCGACCGAGGAGCCGACCGCCCGCCGGGTGCTCGGCGCCGACAACGCCGCCGCGCTGCGCAGGATCATGGAAGGCGTCACCACCATCCCCGGTGCGACCGGCACCGCGGCGGCGGTCCCCGGCTACCGGGTGGCCGGCAAGACCGGCACCGGTCGGCGGATCGTCAACGGCTCCGTCGCCCCCGGTGAGGTGACGTCGTTCATCGGCATGGCGCCGGCCGACGACCCGCGCTACGTGATCGCCGTGGTGTCGCACACCCCCGGTGGCGGCTGCGGGGACGTCGCCGCCCCGGCGTTCCGCGACATGATGCGATTCACCCTGCTGCACTACCGGGTCCCGCCGACCGGCACCGAGCCACCCGAGTTCGTGGTGCACCCGTGACGGTCCGTCCCGGCCGACGTTCGGGACTCACCCGTACGGACGAAACGCCGCGCGATGCGGAGCGACCGGTACGCCGCTGCGCGGGCCCGGACCGCGGACCGGGTAGGGTCTAGCGCCGTGCCCGGCAATCCACGACCCCGCACCAATCGTCCGATTCCGTTCGCGGAGCTCGCCGCGTCGCTGGCGGTGCCGCCACCGACCGCCGCAGCCCCGCTGATCAGCGGAATCACCCACGCCAGCGGCGACGTCCGGCCCGGTGACCTGTACGCCGCGTTGCCCGGGGCCCGCCGGCACGGCGCCGAGTTCGTCGCCGACGCCGGTGCCCGAGGCGCGGTGGCCGTGCTCACCGATCCGGCCGGCGCCCCGGCGGCCGCGCAAGCCGGGCTGCCCGCCCTGGTGGTCCCCGAGCCGAGGACCGTACTGGGCCGGGTCGCGGCGGTCGTCTACGGCGAGCCGACCCGGCACCTGGCCATGATCGGGTTGACCGGCACCGCCGGCAAGACCTCCACCGCGTACCTGGTCGAGTCGGGGCTGCGGGCCGCCGGCCAGTCGACCGGGTTGATCGGCACGGTCGAGACCCGCCTCGGCGAACTGATCGTGCCCAGCGTGCGGACCACCCCCGAGGCGACCGACCTGCACGCGATGTTGGCCGTGGCCCGCGAGCACGGCGTGGCCAGCGTGGTGATGGAGGTGTCGAGCCACGCGCTGGCCCTGGACCGGGTCGGTGGTGTGCGGTTCGCGGTCGGCGGCTACACCAACTTCGGGTCGGACCACCTCGACTTTCACGCCGACGCCGCCGATTACTTCGCCGCCAAGGCCCGGCTCTTCGACGGCCGCTGCGCGGTCGAGGTGCTCAACCACGACGACCCGGCCCTGGAACCGCTGCGTCGTCCGCACACGGTCACCTACTCGGCTGCCGGGGACGCCGCCGCCACCTGGCGGGCTGCGGCGGTCAGCGACGACGGCTACCGGCAACACTTCATCGCCCTGGGCCCGGACGGGATCTCCATCGAGGCCGCCGTCGGGCTGCCGGGGCGGCACAACGTGGCGAACGCGCTGCTGGCCATCGCGACCCTGGTCGCGCTCGGCGTCGATCCGGCCACGGCCGCCGCCGGGGTGGCCGACTGCCCCGGCGTACCCGGCCGGTTGGAACAGGTCGCCGCCCCCGGCCCGGTGCTCGGCGTGGTGGACTACGCGCACAAGCCGGACGCTATCGTCGCCGTGCTGACCGCGCTGCGCGGTCTCGCCGACTCCCGGCGGGGCCGGCTGATCTGCGTGATCGGGGCCGGCGGCGACCGGGACCGGGGCAAGCGTCCGACGATGGGCGCCGCCGCCGCCCGCGGTGCCGACCTGGTGATCGTCACCGACGACAACCCGCGGACCGAGGACCCGGCGGCGATCCGGGCCGAGGTACGCCACGGGGCCGACGGCGTCGCCGGAGCCGAGGTGGTGGAGGTCGCCGGCCGGCGGGCGGCGATCGACGAGGCGGTCCGCCTGGCCGGGCCCACCGACGTGGTCGCGCTGCTCGGCAAGGGCCACGAGCAGGGACAGGAGATCGACGGCGACGTCCAGCCGTTCGACGACCGGGTGGAGCTCGCGGCGTCACTGACCGCCCGGTTCCCGGCACTGGTGAGGCAGGCATGATCACGATGACGCTGGCCGAGGTGGCCGAGGCGGTCGGTGGGCGGCTGCGGGACGCCGATCCAGCCAGCCGGGTCACCGGCGGGGTGGAGTTCGACTCCCGCAAGATCGGGCCCGGCGGGTTGTTCGTCGCCTTCGCCGGCGAGCGGGTCGACGGGCACGACTTCGCCGGCGCGGCGCTCGCCGCCGGAGCCGTCGCGGTGCTCGGCACCCGCCCGATCGCCGTCGACGGCGGCGCCACCCCGGTGCCGATGGTGCTCGTCGACGACCCGCTCGACGCGATGGCCCGGCTGGCCCGGGCGGTCCTGGACCGACTGCCCCAGCTGACCGTGATCGGCCTGACCGGATCGTCGGGCAAGACCACGACCAAGGATCTGATCGCGCAGCTCGCCGCCGGGCTCGGCCCGACGGTGGCGCCGGCCGGCTCGTTCAACAACGAGCTCGGCCACCCGTACACCGTGCTGCAGGCCGACGCCGAGACCCGGTTTCTGGTGCTGGAGATGGGCGCCCGGGGAATCGGCCACATCCGGCATCTGTGCGAGATCGCGCCGCCCCGGATCGGCGTGGTGATCAACGTCGGGGTCGCGCACATCGGGGAGTTCGGTTCGGTCGACGCCATCGCCACCGCAAAGGGTGAGCTGGTCGAGGCGTTGCCGGCCGACGGCGTGGCGGTGCTCAACGCCGACGACCCCCGGGTACGGCGGATGGCCGACCGCACCGCCGGGCGGGTGGTGCTGGCCGGGGAGGATCCCGCGGCGACGGTGCGTGCCGAGCAGGTCACCGTGGACGCCCGGGGACGCGCGGCGTACCAGCTGGTCACCCCGGCCGGGTCGGCGCCGGTGCGGCTCGCGGTCAGCGGCCGGCATCAGGTGGGCAACAGCCTGCTCGCCGCGGCCGTGGCGATCGAACTGGGGCTGACCGACCCGGCGGAGCTGGCCGCCGCGCTCGGCCGGCTCCGGCTGGTCTCGACCCGTCGGATGGACGTGTTCGACCGGGCGGACGGGATCACTGTCATCGACGATTCCTACAACGCCAACCCCGCCTCCACGGCGGCGGCGCTGCGGGCGTTGGTCGATCTCGGCGCGGGTCGGCGGACCTTCGCAGTGCTCGGCTACCTCGCCGAGCTCGGCGAGTACGAGGAGCAGGGACACGCCGAGGTCGGCCGGTTGGCCGCCGAGCTCGGCGTGCACCGGGTGCTGGTGGTGGGTGAACAGGCCGCGCCGATCCGGCACGCGGCGGCGGCGGTTGCGACGTGGGAAGGGGAGTCGGTGCTGGTCACCGATCAACAGGCGGCGATCGACCTGCTCCGGCGGGAGCTCGCCGACGGGGACGTGGTGCTGGTGAAGGGCTCGCGGTACCGCACCTGGGAGGTCGCTGACGCGCTGCGCGACGGTTCGGCCTCGGACGGTACGCCGGTAACCGGGGCCGGGGAGGCGACGGCGTGAGAGCGGTCATCGTCGCGGCGGCCGTGGCCTTCCTGGTGTCACTGTTCGGCACCCCGGTGGCGATCAAGGTCTTCACCCGGCTCAAGGCCGGTCAGCCGATCCGGGCCGAAGGCCCGGTCATGCACCAGGGCAAGAAGGGCACGCCGACGATGGGTGGCGTGGTCTTCATCGTGGCGACGGTGATCGCGTACGTCGCGGGCCACCTCGCCCTGACCACCCTGCCCGCCCAGCAGATCGCTCAGGTCGGGCCGACCATCACCGCACTCGTCCTGCTCGGTCTGCTGGTCTTCTCCGGGGCGGTCGGCTTCGTCGACGACTTCCTCAAGGTCCGCAAGCGCAACAGCGCCGGGTTGAACAAGCGGGGCAAGCTGCTCGGCCAGATCCTGGTCGGCGCGGTGTTCGGGGTGATCGCACTGTACTTCCCGAGCACGATGGTGGACACCACCGGCGATGCGACCAACACCGAGACGGTCGGGAGCACCACGCTGTCGTTCATCCGCGACATCGACGCCCTCGACGTCGGTAAGGCCGCGTCGGTGGTGATCTTCATCCTGGTGGTGATGGCCACGACCAACGGCGTCAACCTGACCGACGGGCTGGACGGTCTGGCCACCGGCGCGTCGGTGATGGTTCTCGCCACCTACGCGTTGATCGCGTTCTGGCAGTACCGGCACTGGTGCGCCGACCCGAACTACACCGCCGAGTACTGCTACCAGGTCCGCGACCCGTTGGAGATCGCCCTGATCGCCGGGGCGGCCGCCGGAGCCTGCGTCGGCTTCCTCTGGTGGAACACCTCGCCGGCGCGGATCTTCATGGGCGACACCGGCGCGCTCGGGCTCGGCGGGCTGATCGCCGGGATGGCGATGGCCACCCGGACCATGCTGCTGCTGCTGATCATCGGCGGGCTCTTCGTCATCATCACCATGTCGGTGGTGATCCAGATCATCTCGTTCCGGACCACCGGCAAGCGGGTGTTCCGGATGTCGCCGCTGCAGCACCACTTCGAACTGGCCGGGTGGAGCGAGGTCAACATCGTCGTCCGGTTCTGGATCATCGCCGGGATCGGCGTGGCGATCGGCCTCGGCCTGTTCTACAGCGAGTTCCTCGCGGTGATGGGCTAGCCCGGACCAGTCCGCTCCCGCTGTGCGGCGGCCGGCCCGACACGCCGGTGCGGTGTCGATGTCCGGCCGCCGAGGGCGGCAGCGCCGATGATGGACCGATGGCGACGACAGGTGGCGGCCCGGATGAGCGCTGACCCGGGCCGGCCCGTCACTGATCGGCCTGTCACCGCTGCGGACCGGCCGGATTCGGACCGGGCTGCCCCGGACCGCCCGGCTCCGGACCGGCCTGCCCCGGATCGCCCGGCTCCGGACCGGTCGGCCCCGGGGCAGCCTGTCCCAAATCGGCCCGGCCCCGCGGTCCGGCTGGATCCGATCGGCGGACTGGCCGCGTTGCGTGGTCTGCTGGCCCGGCCGCTCGCCTCGTACTACCTGCTGATCTTCAGCAGCGGACTGCTGCTGATGATCGGCCTGACCATGGTCTTCTCCGCGACCAGCATCAAGGCGTACATCGACGACGGCAGTGCGTTCAGCGTGCTGAGCCGGCAGGCGACCTTCGCGGTGATCGGCCTGGTCGCGTTCTGGATCTGTCAACGGCTGCCGGCGGCGACGTTCCGCACTCTGGGCATCGTGGTGCTCGGCGCGGCGGTCGCCCTGCTGCTGCTGCTCAACGGCCTGCTGCTGGTGTCCACGCTGGCGGGCTGGCCGGCCGCCCGGGTCGGTCCGGTCGAGGCGGAGCTGCTCTGGCTCTACTTCGGCTCCTTCCAGCTGCAACCCTCCGAGCTGGCCAAGCTCGGCCTGGTGCTGTGGGGTGCCGACGTCATCGCCCGCAAGGGTGCCGAGCTGGGCCACTGGCGGGAGCTGGCCATCCCGCTGTTCCCCGCCGTCGGCCTGCTGTTCCTCCTGGTCGGCTACAACGACCTGGGCACCATGCTGTGCATCCTGGCCCTGGTCGTCGGGCTGCTCTGGGCGGCCGGCGTACCGCTGCGAATCTTCGCCACGTTGGGCGCGGTCGGGCTGGTCGGCATCGGCCTGCTGATCGCCGCCGCCTGGCAGGGCGCCGGTTCCGGTGCGCAGGACGCGGACAACTACCGGCTGGCCCGGCTGACGTCGTTCTTCACTCCACCGGACCAGTGCGTCGACGACTGCTACCAGGCGCTGCAGGCGAGGTACGCGATCGCCAACGGGGGATGGTTCGGTGAAGGGCTCGGCTCCAGCCGGTTGAAGTGGGGCTACCTGCCGCAGGCCGAGGACGACTTCATCTTCGCCATCGTCGCCGAGGAACTCGGGGTGGTCGGCTGCGTCGTGGTGCTCGCCCTGTTCGCGGTCCTCGCGTACACCGCGTTGCGGATCGCCCGTCGGGTCGACGACCCGTTCCGGCGACTCGCCGCCGCAGCGGCGGCCAGCTGGCTGATCAGCCAGGCGGTGATCAACATTTCCGGGGTGATCGGGCTGCTGCCGATCACCGGTATTCCGCTGCCGTTCATCTCCGCCGGTGGCAGCGCGCTGGTGGTGACGCTCGCCGCGATCGGCATGCTGGCGTCGTTCGCCCGGGCCGAACCCGACGCCGCCCGGGCGCTCAACGCCCGTCCGCCGGCCCGCTGGGTACGGCTGGTCTGGGCTCCGCTGCCGCCGATGCCCCGCAAGCGCCACCCGGCCAAGCCGCGGATGACCGGCGTCGGACCCAGACCGGCCGGCACCGGGCAGCCCGGCCGATCGACCACCCCCGACGGCGGCGGCCGGCCGGCCGGGTCCGCTGCGTCGCGCTCGGGTGGTCGCGGTGCGTCGGGCTCGGGTGGTCGCGGTGCGTCACGGTCGGGCGGCCAGGGCGGGTCGGCGACGCCCCGCGTGCCGAGGCGACGGGACGGGCGTTAACGTACCCCCGCGAAGCGCGCATCCGGGCCGGCGGGCCCCGTACGCACCGCCCGGCGTGCCGCGTGGGCCGTCGGCGGTCCGCCGGGTCCGCCGCGCGGCCACCGAGTCGAGCGAGAGGAGTTGCTGATGGGTCCGCTGCGATCGGTGGTGCTGGCAGGTGGGGGGACCGGCGGGCACATCTACCCGCTGTTGGCATTCGCTGACTGTCTGCGCCGGCACGATCCGAGCGTGCAGATCACCTGTCTCGGTACCCCGAAAGGGCTGGAAAACGAGCTGATTCCGCCGAAAGGGTACGATCTGCGGTTGATCCCCGCACATCAGCTGCCCCGGTCGGTCAACATGGACCTCGTGCGTACGCCAGACCGGATGTTCAAGGCCGCCCGCGCCGCCGGCAAGGTGATCGACGAGGTGCGGGCCGACGTGGTGGTGGGCTTCGGCGGGTACGTGTCCGTACCGGCCTACCTGGCGGCATGGCGTCGCGAGATGCCGATCGTGGTGCACGAGGTGAACGTGCCGCCGGGCGTGGCCAACCGGATGGGTATGAAGTTCACCAAGCACGTCGCGGTGGGCTTCCCGCACCAGCCGGTCCAGGCCGAGTCGCTGCGCGACGCCCGGGTGGTCGGGGTGCCGCTGCGCCGGTCCATCACCGGGCTGGACCGGGCGGCCACCCGGGAAGCCGCCCGAGCGCACTTCGGGCTGCGGCCGGATCTGCCGACGGTCTTCGTCTCCGGTGGCTCCCAGGGCGCCCGGTCGATCAACCTGGCGGTCTCCGGGGCGGCCAAGGAGCTGGCCCGGGCCGGTGTCCAGGTGCTGCACGCGATCGGTGCCCGCAACGAGCCGGTCTCGGTGCCCAGCGATCTGCCGGTGCCGTACGTGACGTTGCCGTACCTGTCGGAGATGGAGCTCGGGTACGCCGCAGCCGACCTGATGGTCTGCCGGGGGGGTGCGATGACCTGCGCCGAGGTCGCCGCGATCGGACTGCCCGCAGTCTACGTGCCCTATCCGCACAGCAACCAGGAGCAGAAGCGCAACGCGCTGCCGGTGGTCGAGGCCGGCGGCGGTCTGCTCGTCGACGACGCCGAACTGACCCCGGCCTGGGTGGAGCAGGTCGTGGTCCCGTTGGCTCGCGACCCGCAGCGGCTGGCCGCGATGGGCTCGGCGGCGGCGGGGTACGGTCGCCGCGACGGCGACGAGGCGCTGCTCGACTTCGTCTACGAGGCGGTGTCCCGATGACCCGCACGGGAAGGTGACCACGTGAACATCACCGAGTTCGCCCCCACCGGCACGCTCGCCGCCGAGGAGCTGGGGACCGTACACCTGATCGGTATCGGTGGGGTCGGGATGAGTGGCCTGGCCCGCCTGCTGCTGACCCGGGGGATCCCGGTGACCGGCAGCGAGCTGCGGGACTGGCCGTCGCTGGCGGTGCTGCGGGCACTCGGCGGCACCATCCACATGAGCCACGAGGAGGCCAACCTCGACGGGGTGGACACGGTGGTCTACTCCACCGCCATCCCGGCCGACCACGTGGAGCTGGCGGCCGCCCGTCGGCGTGGGCTGCGGGTGCTGCACCGGTCGGAGGCCCTGGCGGCGGCGATGACCGGTCGGCGGACCATCGCGGTCGCCGGCACCCACGGCAAGACCACGACCACTTCGATGGTGACCCTGACCCTGCAGCGGGCCGGCGAGGACCCGTCGTTCGTCATCGGTGGCGAGATCTCCGAGGTGGGTTCGAACGCCCACCACGGTACGGGCGAGTACTTCGTGGTCGAGGCCGACGAGAGTGACCGTTCGTTCCTGCTCTACCGCCCGTTCGTGTCGATCATCACCAACATCGACGCGGACCACCTGAACACGTACGGTGACCTGGCCGGGCTCGCAGCGGGTTTCGCCGAGTTCGCCGGATTGACCGATCCGGACGGGTTCGTGGTGACCTGCGCGGACAACCCCGGGACCCGGCAGCTGACCGAGGCGTTGCGCGACGAGGGCCGGACCGTCCACACCTACGGCGAGTCCGCCGACGCCGATCTGCGGCTGTCCGAGATCACGTCGTCCGCGGCCGGGGTCCGCTACCTGGCCACCCTGGACGGCGCGACGCTGGGCGAGATCGCCCTGCCGGTACCCGGCCGGCATCTCGGGCTGAACAGCGCCGCCGCGGTGCTTGCCGCGCTGCGCCTCGGGCTGTCGTTGAGTGACGCGGTCGCCGCGCTGGGCGCGTTCCCCGGAGTTCGGCGACGGTTCGAACGCAAAGGCTCGGCCGGCGGCGTCACCGTCTACGACGAGTACGCCTACCACCCGACGTCGATGACCGCGGCACTGCACACCATGCGGGAGGTCGCCGGTGCTGGCCGGCTGGTGGTGGTGTTCCAGCCCTACCGGGTCTACCGGACCCGGGACCTGCAGGCCGAGCTGGCCGCCGCGCTGGCGATCGCCGACGAGGTGATCGTGATGGAGGTGTTCGGGCCGGGTGAGCTGCGGGAGCCGGGCGAGGGCGGGGTGGCGCTGACGGCGGACGTCCCGTTGCCGGACGATCGTAAGGTGTTCGTACCGTCCTGGGAGGACGTCCCACCGGAGGTGGTCCGCCGCTGCCGGCCGGGTGACCTGGTGGTCACGATGGGCGCTCCACCGATCTCGTTGCTGGGTGACGAACTGCTGTCCGCGCTCGCCGATCCGGCGGCTGGCTCAGGATGACCCCGCCTGGTCGCTCGCCGAGGCCCGGCTCGGGTCGGACCGGTTCCAGCCGCTCCGGCGCCGGTCGGGTGGGCGATGTCCGGCCGGCCGGTCGGACCGGTCGGGCCGGGGTGCCCGCCGCCCGGTCCGGGCCGGCGGGAGCGGAGACCGGGCACACCCGGCGCCAGCCGGGACGCCCGGACGGGTCGACGGGCCGCTGGCGGCTGGTCCGGGCGAGCCGGGAGGCGGTGCCGCCGTCGGTCCGGCGGTTCATGCGCCGGGCCCGGCGACGACGGTTGCGGGCCGCGCTGCCCTGGGCGGTGGCCGGTTGCCTGGCGGCCCTGGCCGCGGTCAGCTGGTGGGTGGTCTCGGCGACCTCGGTGTTCGGCGTGGACCAGGTCCGGGTCGCGGGGGCGGCGCTGGTGACCGAGTCGGACGTACGGCAGGCCGCGCAGATTCCGCCGGGGACCCCACTGGCGCGGGTGGATCTGGCCGCGGTGGCTGGCCGGGTCTCCGGCCTGGCTGCGGTGGAGCGGGCGGTGGCGAGCCGGGACTGGCCGGGTACGGTGGTGATCACCGTGGTGGAGCGGGTGCCGGCCGCCGTGGTGCCCCGGGACGACGCGTTCGTGGTGGTCGACGGGGCCGGGGTGGCCTTCCGGACACTGGCCGTGCGCCCGGACGACCTGGCGGTCGTCCGGCTGGAAACGGTCGAGTTCGATCAGGCGTTGGTCCGTGACGCGGTCGCGGTACTCGACTCGCTGACCGCCCAGCTGCGTGAGGTGCTGGTGGAGGTCGTGGTCAGCGGCCCGGCCGGGATCGAGCTGCGGATCGCCGACGACCGGGTGGTGATCTGGGGTGACGCCACGGAGAATGCGGTCAAGGCCCGGGTCGCCGACGCGTTGCTGGTCCAGGACGGCAGCGTGATCGACGTCAGCGCGCCGGACGTGGTGACCATCCGCTGATCCGGCATGTCGTCTGGGTGATTTCAGGACGGCTCGGTGTAGAAGGTACATTACGGTCTGCCGAGAATGGCTCGGCCCGGTGCGGCCTGCGACACGCCCAGCATGGTCCTTGGATCACGCGGTACGTGCGCATACGTTGCCCGGAGAGGTTCAGTGGTTGACATAACCCTAAGCCTCTAGTAGAGGGTGAGGGTTCGTCCCGCTCTCGTGTACCGACGGGTCTGTCCTCCGTGGTCCCAGTGGGCCGGGTCAGGCCGGCGCCCGCCACTCTCGAAGGGAAGGCACCCCGATGACACCTCCGCACAACTACCTGGCGGTCATCAAGGTCGTCGGCATCGGCGGAGGCGGAGTCAACGCCGTCAACCGGATGATCGAGGTTGGCCTCAAGGGCGTCGAGTTCATCGCGATCAACACCGACGCCCAGGCGTTGCTGATGAGCGACGCGGACGTCAAGCTCGACGTCGGCCGGGAGCTGACCCGGGGCCTTGGCGCCGGGGCGAACCCGGACGTCGGCAAGAATGCCGCAGAGGACCACCGCGACGAGATCGAGGAGGTGCTCAAGGGCGCCGACATGGTCTTCGTCACCTGCGGTGAGGGCGGTGGTACCGGCACCGGCGGGGCGCCGGTGGTGGCCAACATCGCCCGCAAGCTCGGCGCCCTGACGATCGGTGTGGTCACCCGGCCGTTCTCCTTCGAGGGCAAGCGACGCCAGGTGCAGGCCGAGGCCGGTATCGAGGAGCTACGCAACCAGTGCGACACGCTGATCGTCATCCCGAACGATCGGCTGCTGGCCCTCGGCGACCGGGGGATCAGCATGATGGACGCCTTCCGGCAGGCCGACCAGGTGCTGCTCTCCGGTGTCCAGGGCATCACCGACCTGATCACCACGCCCGGCCTGATCAACCTGGACTTCGCCGACGTCAAGAGCGTGATGAGCGGGGCCGGTAGCGCGTTGATGGGGATCGGCAGCGCGCGGGGCGAGAACCGGGCGGTCGAGGCGGCCGAGGCGGCGATCTCCAGCCCGCTGCTGGAGCAGAGCATGGACGGTGCCCGGGGGGTGCTGCTCTCCATCGCCGGTGGATCCGATCTCGGCCTGTTCGAGATCAACGACGCGGCGCAACTGGTCACCGACGCGGCGCACGCCGACGCCAACATCATCTTCGGGGCGGTCATCGACGACGCGCTGGGCGACGAGGTGCGGGTCACCGTCATCGCGGCGGGCTTCGACGGTGGCGCTCCCGCGTACAAGCCGGCCGAGGGCCCGCGTAAGGTCCCGGCCGCACCGGTCTCGCCGGCCGCGCCGGCCGGCCCGGCCGTCGCCCCGGCGCCTCAGACGCCGACCCAGCAGACCCGCCGGGTGCTCTTCGACGACGTCGACGTGCCGGACTTTCTCAAAAACGGATCTTGACAATCCTCCCCGCCCTAAGGACGGGGATTCCCTGGGTCGCCCCAGGGGGTTCCTGCTTCACCGACGACCGCCCCGTCCGAGAGGAGGACTCCCGGTGAGGTCTTACACCGCCTCCACAGGCAGTCACGGAGAGCCCCTCCGCGAGAATGTTCCGGGCCGCGTTGACATCCCGGTCATGGGCCTGCCCGCACCGGCAGGTCCACGACCGGACCGTCAACGGCATCCGGTCGGCCAGTACGCCGCAGGCGGAGCACAGTCGGGTCGACGGGAACCAGCGGTCCACGACCACCAGGTCCCGGCCGTACCAGTCGGCCTTGTAGGCCAGCATGGTGCGGAACTGCCGCCAGCCCGCGTCCGAGATGGCGCGGGCCAGGCGGTGGTTGGCCATCATGTTGCGGACGGTCAGGTCCTCGATCACGATCGTTTGGGTTTCACGAACGAGCCGAGTGGTCAACTTGTGCAGGTGGTCGCGGCGGCGGTCGGCGATCCGGGCATGAACCCGGGCCACCGACAGCCGGGCCTTGGCCCGGTTCGCGGAGCCTCTGGCCTTGCGTGCGAGGTTCCGCTGGGCGCGGGCCAGCCGATCGCGGTCGCGGCGTTCATGTCTCGGGTTGGGGATCTTCTCCCCGGTGGACAGGGTGAACAGGCTGTCGAGGCCGGCGTCGACCCCCACCACAGCGGTGGTGGCCGGGGCCGGTTCGATCCGGTCGTCGCAGAACAGGGAGACGAACCAGCGGCCCGCCGGGTCCTGCGTCACGGTCACCGTCGACGGCGCCGCGCCCGGCGGGAGTGGCCGGGACCAGACGATGTCCAACGGGTCGGTCATCTTGGCGAGGGTGAGGCGGCCGTCGCGCCACCGGAACGCGCTGGCGGTGTACTCCGCCGACCGCCGCGACCGCTTCCTCGACTTGAACGTCGGGTACCGGGCCCGTTTGGCGAAGAAGTTGGTGAACGCGGTCTGCAGGTGCCGCAGCGCCTGCTGCAGAGGGACGCAGGAGACGTCGTTGAGGAACGCCAGTTCGTCGGTCTTCTTCCACCCGGTCAGCATCGCCGACGTGGCGTTGTAGGTGACCCGTTCCCGACGCAGGGTCCACGCCTCGCTGCGGGCGGCCAGGGCCATGTTGTAGACCAGCCGGACACAACCGAACGTCCGGGCGAGCTCGGCGGCCTGCCCGGGGGTGGGGTGGAAGCGGTACCTGAACGCCCGCTTCACGGTCCGCGACACAGTCCACAGTCTAACGATTCGGTCGTGAGCCGTGGGGTCGCGTGTGCGGTGGACGCCGATCCGCCCGGGCGGCGGATCGGCTTTCCCTGACCTGCTCCGCAGGGGTTCCGTTTCCTCCCCGGCCTGAAGGCCGGAGTATCCACGGAAGGAATCCGATGACGGTCGACACCGAACGGCGACGCGCGGAACTGGCCGACCGGCTGACCGCCGTACGGTCCCGGCTTGCCGCCGCCACGGCGGCGGCGGGTCGGCCGGCGGACAGCGTCACGCTGATCGCGGTGACCAAGACCTATCCGGCCGCCGACGTGCGGCTGCTGGCCGAGCTCGGGGTCACCGACGTCGGCGAGAACCGGGACCAGGAGGCGGCGGCCAAGGCTGCCGAGCTGGCCCCCGGACCGTCCGGCGGGCCAGGGCTGCGCTGGCACTTCGTCGGCCAGCTGCAGCGCAACAAGTGCCGGTCGGTGGTGGGCTACGCGGACCTGGTGCACTCGGTCGACCGGGTGCCCCTGGCCCGCGCCCTGGCCGCCGCTGCCGGTCGGCGTGGTCGACCGCTCGACGTGCTGGTCCAGGTCAGTCTGGACGGCGTGACGGGGCGCGGCGGCGCGTTGCCGGACTCGGCGGATGCGGTGACCGGCTTCTGGCCGGTGGTCGAGTGCATCCTGGGCCAGTCCGATCTGCGACTCGCCGGGGTGATGGCGGTGGCTCCGCTCGGCCAGCCGGCGGAGCCGGCGTTCGCCCGGCTGGCGGAGGTGTCTGTCCAGCTCAGAGCCGCCGTGCCGGAGGCGTGGATGGTTTCGGCCGGGATGAGCGCCGACCTGGAGGCGGCGGTGGACGCCGGCGCGACACATGTCCGTGTCGGAAGTGCGTTGCTCGGAAAGCGCCCAACGCTACGGTAGCCTGGCGGCGGATACCAAACTACATCAGTGTTGTTTGAGCCGGACTCCCCGTCGTCGGGGGTCGACGTCCATGACCGCGCACCGGTCATGGCGGGGAGCCGGCTCGGACCGGTGGGCACTGCAGTGTTCACGCGCGACAGTGGCACGGCGGGGGCGCGTGCCGCACGGCGGACGGAGGGGCGCGGCATGGGTGCACTGCGCAAAGCGGGGGTCTGGCTAGGCCTGGTCGAGGAGGACGACGACCAGGGCTACGACGACGGCTACGACAAGGGTGGCTACCGAGAGTCGCGATACCGCGACAACAGGTACGCCGACGAGTTCGCCGACGACGAGGAGCCGGACGACCCGCCACCACGCGCGCGGCCACCGGTGGAGCGGTTGCGGCCGTCGGAGCGGCTGCAGGCCCGGGCCGCCGAGCGGGAGCACCGGGCTGCCGAGCGGGAGCACCGGGGTCCGGATCCCGACCGGGGTGAGCGCGCCAGTGTGCGATCGATCACCCGGGCCGGTGCCGAGGCCGCGCCGGCCAGCTACCCGACCAGGGACAATCTGGCGCTGGCGCCACAGCCTGTGGTGCGGGAGCGGATGGTCGTCGCCGAGGAGGAGCAGCGGTACCAGATCACCACGCTGCACCCGACCACCTACCGGGAGGCCCGGACGATCGGGGAGCACTTTCGCGACGGCACGCCGGTGATCATCAACCTCACCGAGATGGATGAGGCCGACGCCCGCCGTCTGGTTGATTTCGCTGCCGGTCTGGCGTTCGGTCTGCGCGGTACGATCGAACGCGTCACCAACCGGGTGTTTCTGCTCTCACCGGCCAACGTCCAGGTCACCGCGGAGGACAAGGCCAAGATAGCCGAGGGTGGATTTTTCAGCCTGGGCTAGCCCTGACCCGAGGACCTCGCCTGCCGTGTTGTCGATCTTGTTCCAAGTCCTGTATCTGCTGCTGTACGTCTTTCTGCTCACCCTGTTGGCGAGGTTTGTCCTGAGTGCGGTGCTTCAGTACGGTCGACGCTGGCAACCCGGTCGGGGTGCCGCAGCCGGATTGGAATCGGTGTGGAGCGTCACTGATCCCCCCCTTAAGGCGTTGAGGCGGGTGATCCCACCACTGCGAATTGGTACCGTGAGCTTCGACCTGGCCTCCCTTGTGCTCCTGGTTATCCTGTTCGTGCTGATCACGTTCGTGGTGGAGCCGCTGATCAGGGCAACCAACTGACCGGCGCGCTACGCGGCCGCAACTGACCCGAGGAGTTTCGATGCCGCTAACCCCGGCCGACGTCCACAACGTCGCCTTCAAAAAGCCTCCGATCGGCAAGCGGGGGTACGACGAGGAGGAGGTCGACGCCTTCCTGGACGAGGTCGAGCGTGAGCTCGCCCGTCTGATCGAGGAGAACAACGAGCTGCGCGCCCAGGTGGAGCGCGGAGGTCGTGGCGGGCCGGCGGGCCCGGGCGCCGACCCGCGTCTCGCGGCGGAGCTCAACGACATGAAGGCTCAGCTCGACCGCGTACAGCGGGACAAGGCCGCCGCCGAGCAGGCCGCCCGTGCCATGCAGGCCGAGCTGGAGCAGGTCAGGTCGGCCGGTGGCCCGGTCGTCGGTGGCGGCGGCGACGGCGAGCAGCAGGCGCTGCGGGTGCTGATGATGGCCCAGCGGACGGCGGACGACCACGTCTCCGACGCCCGCCGGGAAGCGGACAAGCTGCTTACCGACGCCCGCACCAAGGCCGAGGAGGTCACCCGCGAGGCGCGGGCCAAGGCCGACGCGCTGGAGCGGGACGCGCGGCAGCGCCACCAGGAGGCGATGGGTGGCCTGGACGCCAAGCGCACCGCCCTGCAGAAGCACATCGAGGAGCTCAAGCAGTTCGAGCGGGAGTACCGCACCCGGCTCAAGGCGTACCTGGAGAGCCAGCTGCGCGACCTGGACGGTCGCGGGCAGGGCCTCGAGGCCGAGATGGGGCGGGTCGAGGGCGGCCGCTCAGCGTCGGGTAGTGGTGGTCTGGCGACCGCCGGCCTGGCCAGCTCCTACGGCGGTGGGCGGTCCGGCGCGCTGGAGGCCGGCCGCTGAGGCCGAGCCTCTCGCGGGGGGTACGTCAGCAACGAGGCGGCGGGGGTGAGCCGTGATAGTGGCAAGTCTGGTGCTCATCCTCGTCGCCGTCACTCTGCTCGTGCTCGGCCTGGCGAGCGGGTCCAGCCTGCTGCTGGTCGGCTCGATCGTCGCCAGTCTGCTCGCGGCGGTGGCTCTCGTGGTCGGTGCTCGGCAGGCCGCTGCGGCCCGAGCCGGCAACCTGCGCACCGGCCCGTTCGACCCGGAGCCGGTTTCCCGTCCGGAGTTCGGCGTCGACCCCGATCCGGACCAGTGGGCCGGTCAACGGTCATCCGCCGCGCCGGTCGGTCGGCAGCCGACCGACCCGGCCGACGACCATCTCGGCGGCGGGGCAGCCGACGACGACCCGCCTGACGAACCGGCGGTCGAGGAGACGGGTGAGACCGATCACGCCCGGCTGGCCGGGCTCGATGCCGACGTGATCGTGGTCGACGGTCGGCCCCGCTACCACCGGGCGAGCTGCCTGCACCTGGTGGCCAGGGACGGTGAGCCGCTGCCGGTGCGCGAGGCCCTGGAACTCGGATTCACCCCGTGTGGGCTCTGCCAGCCGAACCGGACCCTGCTGGCCGAGTCCGGCCGCGTCTGAACAGGCGGCGTCTTTCGTGTCCCGTGCGAGCAGTCGCCGGCCCACCCGGTCGGCCGCCGGTGCCAGCGGGCGTCCGGAGACCGACCTGGTGGTCGCCGTCCGGGTCAAGCCCGGTGCGTCCCGCGCCCGGATCGGTGGTTGTCACCCCGGCCCGCAGGGACCAGCGCTGATCGTCGCGGTCACTGCCCCGGCGGTGGACGGCCGCGCGACGGAGGCGGCCCGGCATGCGCTCGCGACAGCGCTCGAGGTGCCGCCCCGGCGGGTCACGCTACGGGCCGGTGCCGCCAGCCGGGACAAGCTGTTCACGGTGGACACCGTGTCCACCGACGAGGCCAAGGCGTTGGACGCCCGGCTGCGGCGGCTGCGGGACGGGTGAACGGTCGACTGCCGACACCCCGACCACACGTCACACTCCTCGACAAGGCGCGGCGACTGTCCTTCTTGAGTGATATGTCGGCCCGCGCCGCGCCGCCGTGTCCTTCGGCTCGATCTGGCCAGTCAAATCGGTGCATCACCGGACGAAAGCTGTGCCATTGTTGTCGGATGTCTTCACGTTCCGTATCCTTGCGAATCTCCGGAGTGTGCAACGGACCCGTTGTACGCCCGTTTTGTGCTTTGGGGGCAGCATGGCCGAGCTGACGGGAGCGAGGTGCCGGACGGGTCGGGTGACCCCGTCCACCGCGCCGCGCCGCGTACCGTCCGGCCTGCCGACGCCGGAGGATCCCGTACAGGCACTGCCGATCGCCGCGGGTGACGCGGCCGAGGGAGCGACGATGGCGAAGCCAGCCGACACGAAGACCGCCGCCCGCGGGCGAGCGGCCCGGGCACCGCGCAGCGCGGCCGAGACCACCAAGATCCAGATTGCCCTGCAGGCCCGTCGGGACGAGTTGCGAGCCGAGTATGATCAGACGCTGAGCGAGATCACCGAGCTGCAGCGGGAACGGCTGACCGACTCGGCCGGCGACGACCAGGCCGACACCGGCACCAAGACGTTCGAGCGGGAGCAGGAGATCTCCCTCGCCAAGAGCATCCTGGACCGCATCAACCAGGTCGAGCGGGCGCTGGAGCGGCTGGACGAGGGAAACTACGGCTGGTGTGAGCGGTGCGGCACGGACATTCCGGTCGAGCGGCTCGCTGCCTTCCCCTCGGCCACGCTCTGCGTGTCCTGCAAGCAGATCGAGGAGCGGCGCTAGCCGGGCAGTGACAGGCCCGACGCGGGCGAGCCGCTCCACTGAGAAGGGAGAGGCGCCTGTCCGCCGACGGCGATCCGCGTCCGGACGTTCCGAACGCCGGTGGCGACGCCCCGCCAGCACCTGAAGCGGGCGACGGCACGCCCGTCACCGGCTCGCCGGTGACGGGCACCGGCCGACGCGCGCTGTGGGTCTTCGCCCTGGTCGCGGCGGCGGCACTGCTCATCGACCTCGGCGCGAAGCAGTGGGCGATCAGCGCCCTGACCGATCGGGAACCGGTCCGCCTGCTGGGCGGTGCCCTCTACCTGACGCTGATCCGCAACAGCGGTGCGGCATTCAGCCTCGGATCCGACTACACCTGGATATTCCCGCTCGTCACCGTGGCGGTCGTCGGCTGGATCGGCTGGTTGACCAGAGGGCTGCGGTCGCTGCCCTGGGCGGTGGCGCTCGGGCTGATCCTCGGTGGGGCGCTCGGCAACTTCCTGGACCGGATGTTCCGCGCCCCCGGGCCCCTCCTCGGCCACGTGGTGGACATGTTCAGCGTCTTCCACCCGTACGGCCAGGTCTTCCCGATCTTCAACGTGGCCGACAGCGCGTTGGTCATCGGCGTACTCCTCGCCGTACTGCTGGAACTGACCGGCCGACAGCGCGACGGCCGCCGGCTGTCCGGAAAGGTGAATCAATGAACACACCTGCCCGCCAGGGGGAGCGACGGTCGCTGCCGGTGCCCGACGGGCTCGACGGTACCCGGCTCGATCAGGCCGTCTCCCGGCTGTTCGGACTGTCCCGCACCGCGGCCGCCGCGCTGGTGGAGTCCGGCGACGCCGCGGTGGACGGGGTGACCCGGCACAAGTCCGACCGGGTGACCGCCGGCGCCTGGCTGGAGGTGGTCCTGCCGGCGCCCGTCGCGGCACCGGTGGTGATCGCCCAACCGGTCGACGGGCTGCGGGTCGAGTACGCCGACGAGGACATCGTGGTGGTGGACAAGCCGGTCGGCGTGGCGGCGCACCCGAGCCCTGGATGGACCGGCCCGACCGTGCTGGCCGGTCTGGCGGCTGCCGGTCACACCATCGCGACCAGTGGCGCGGCCGAACGCCAGGGCATCGTGCACCGGCTCGACGTCGGCACCAGCGGGCTGATGGTGGTGGCCAAGAGCGAGCACGCGTACTCGGTACTCAAGCGTGCGTTCAAGGAACGCGAGGTGGACAAGCGGTACCACGCCGTCGTGCAGGGGCATCTCGACCCGTTGCGCGGGACCATTGACGCCCCGATCGACCGCCACCCCACCCACGACTACCGGTGGGCGGTGGTCTCGGGCGGCAAACCCAGCGTCACCCACTACGAGACGGTGGAGGCATTCCCCGCCGCCAGCCTGGTCGACATCCGCCTGGAAACCGGCCGTACCCACCAGATCCGGGTGCACTTCTCCGCGCTGCGGCACCCGTGCGTAGGTGACCTGACGTACGGTGCGGATCCGACACTCGCCGCCCGACTCGGACTGACCCGCCAGTGGCTGCATGCCCGTGCGCTCAGTTTCCTACACCCCCGTACGGCGGAGGAAGTTCGCTTCCACAGCGACTACCCTGACGACTTGAAGCGTGCCCTGGCCGTGCTCGGCGATTGAGAGCCGGCGGGCACCCGATCACTCAGCGTCCACCCGCCATCGGGGAAGGGGAGTCGCCCGTGCGTGCCGGCGACCTGTTGCGGCGAATCGACAGGCGGCTGCTACCGCTTCTGGTGGACGCCGCCGTCCGGCTCGCGCAGCGTCCGGTCCGCCCCCAGTTGCTCGTCGGGGTGGCCGGGGTGTCGATCAGCGCCGTGCTGGTCGCCGCCGTCTGGGCGGTGGACCACGACGACGGCGGCGTCCGCGCGATGGACGATGTCGTCCAGGTGGGAGTCGCCGAGGGCGAGTCCATACCGGACTACCTCCGGGCGGTACGCGGCGAGCTGGCCACATTGTCGGAGGATCCGACGCCGGCCGGGTCGACCGGCGACAGCTACGCGTTGGTGACTTTCAACGGATACCTGGCACCTGACCGGCTCGCCGCTGTCCTGTCCGGAGTGTCCGCCGTGGAGGTCTACACGCGGGTCCCGCTGGGGCGGGAGAAGACCCAGGTGATCCGGATGCCGGCCTTCCGGCTCCCCGAGGACGTGCTGATCGGGATGGAACAGGTCGCCGAGCGCAAGAGCAGACAGGCGACCGACTACCGGCGCCGGGTCGCCGGACTCGGCCGGGCAGCCGACCTGGACCAGTGGCTGGCCTACGACAAGGGTGCCCGGGTGGCCACCGCCGAGGCCGCCGCCTATCGCGACCACTGTGCCTGCGTGTTCGCGGCGGTGGTCCAGGGCGTCCCGGTAGACCTGCGCAGGCTGGCCCGGCTGGCCGAGATCCGGGCCGTCGATCCCGCGCCCGAGGTCCGCCGCCTGGACCGGGCGGTGTTCCTGCCTCCGCTACCGGAGTACGACGGGGTGGTGCCGGTTGGCGACGCCGCGCTCACCAGCAGCGGGTTGCCGTTCGATGTTCCGGCCGCCGAGCCGAGCGGGGCGGCCGGCAGTGCGGTCCGCGGTGGTCCGACCGGCGTCGCTCCGGCGACCGACGGCGCCCCGCACGTGGGGCCAGGCACGCAGACCGGGTCCGCGCCCGACCACGATTCCGCCCCGGACAGCGCCGATTCCGCCCCGGACGCCGAGGACGGCACCCGAGACGGCGCCGACACGTCGCCGCCCGGTCCTGGAAACTCGGCAGCTTCTGGAAATCCGGCAGCTCCTGGAAATCCGGCGGGTCGGGCCAATCCGTCGGCCGGGTCGGGGAGCCCGACCACGGCTCCGTCGGGCCGATCGACCAGCGGGGCGGGCCGTCCGGCCACGCCGGCTGGCTGTACCCCGTCACGGACCGGCGCGTCGCCGGCCACCGTCGGACCGTCGGGCTGCCCGGAGCACCCCACCGGTGAACCTGGTAGCGGGCCGGTATCGACCACCGGTGTCTCGGTTCCGTACGCTACCCCCGGTGCCGCCACGATCCTCGTCAGGTGACGGCTGCGGTGACCGGACTGGGGGAGTCCGGCAGAGATGGCCGGTCGGGCCGAACAACGGGCCTTTGGCGGTGTGGCCTGAACAGGTCTAGCTTCGTAGCCTGTCAGGCGGGGACCGATAGCGCTGGGAGGGCGAGCCGTGGAGGGCACCGAGTCCGGCTGGGGCCGGCCTGCCGAACCAGCGCCGCGCTGGCGTGCGCTGCTCGACCGGGCTCGACTCGGTGGCCGTACCGGTGAGCATCCCGAGGTGGCGGACCGCAACGGGGCGGCGCCCCGGCCGCGGGAGAACGGTCGCGGTACCGCGCAGGTGCCCAACGGCATCGCACAGGTGCCGGGTCACCACCCGGAGCCGGGGCATTCCACCGGTTCCAGTTGGATGGGCGACTCCGGCCATCCGGCCGATCCCGGTCACCCGCCGACCCTCGGCCACCCCGCCGATCCCGGCTATCCGGCTGATCATGGCTATCCGGCCGATCCCGGCTATCCGGCGGACCCGGGGCCGCCGGCGCCGGCCGCCGGACGGTACGCCGCCCTGGCGCCGCCGCCGGGTCCGGCCGCCCCGGGTGGCTACGCACCCAGCTATCCGGTGATGCCCGGCCACCCTCCGGACCGAGGCGCTCGCCCGGTGCGACCGAGCGTGCCGCCACCTCCGGAGCAGGGCTTCCCGTCCGGCCCCGAGGTCGGCGGCTATCCGCCGGTCGCCGAGCCGCCCCGCCGGGGCGGGCCAGGGCCGGGATACCCGCCGGGTCCGGACGTCGGCGGCGGATACCCGGCGCGGATCGAGTGGCGGGAGAGTCGGCCCGACGCGGAGGTCGACCGGGCCACCGGCATCCTGCGCCGCAACCTCGGCATACCGCGGGTGCTGGCGTTCGCGAATCCGAAGGGCGGGGTGCACAAGACGACGGCGACCGTCCTCGCCGCGGCGACGATCGGTAGCGTCCGTGGCCGTGGCGTGCTCGCCTGGGACGACAACGAGCTGCGCGGCACGCTCGGGCTGCGGGCCGGCAGCGCCCGTCACGCCCGGACGATCCGCCATCTGATCTCCGATCTGGTGGAGATCGAGGGCTCGCACGGCTACGAGTTGACCGACCGGCTCGACGACTACCTCCGGCACGCCTCCGACGGCTCGTACGATGTACTCGCCGGTGAGGAGAGCCCTCGGTTCGCGCAGCGTCTCGACCCGCACACCGTTCGGCGGGTGCTGGAGCTGCTCCGCCGGACCCACGACGTGATCTGTGTGGACACCGGCAACAACGTGGAGAGCGCCAACTGGCAGACCGTCCTGCAGGCCGCCGATCAGCTGGTGGTCACCTGCGTGCCCCGCGAGGACGCGGCGTTCACCGCGGACTGGATGCTGGACCTGCTGGACGACGTCGGCATGGGTGACCTGGTCCGCAACGCCGTGACCTTGCTGTCCTGCCCGAGCCCGGGACCGATGCCGTTGCTCGACGACCTGCGCCGGCACTTCGCCACCCGGACCCGGGCGGTGGCCGTGGTGCCCTACGACCCGGCCCTGGAGACCGGGTCGTCCATCGAGTACGTGCAGTTGCAGCCGGAGACGCGGCAGGCGTGGCTGCAGGCGGCCTCGATGATGCTGGAGCCGTTCGTCCGCTGAGCCGGGTCTCCGTTGGTTGAGGCCGGGTCAGTCGGCCGGCACCCGGTCGGCCGTCGGCTGGCAGCCGTGCGCCACCCCCCAGCGGGAGCACCGGCCGTCCGGGTAGGGCGTCGTGTGCGCGATCCAGGCGAAGTAGCCGGCGTGGTCGGTCCGCTCGTCGGGCAGGTACCGGTCGACGGTGGCCGACCCGGCGGAGGCGAGCACGAACAGCAGCGGCACGAGCAGCAGCCCGACCGGGGCGGTCGGCCCCCGGCTGGCCGGTCCGGTGGTGCCGGTGCGGTCGCGCCAGCGTTGGACGGCGAGCAGCACCCCGAATCCGGTGAGGATCAGCAGGCAGTAGAGCACCACGGCGGTGGTCCGGGGATACAGCCGTACGGTCTGGGTCTCCCACTGCTCGCTGGCCAGCCACATCCGCAGGAACCAGGCACTGGCCGCGCACGCGCCCAGGGCGATCACGATGCTGCGCCGCCAGGCCAGCGCGAGGGCCAGCCCGAGTCCGGCGGCGAGCAGCAGGGTGAACAGCCCGACCCCGCCGAGTTCGCCGACCGGTGGCCAGACCGGGCCGACGTCGGCCGGTCGGTCGTTGCGCCACATCGCGATGTACGCCGGCTCGGTGTCGGTGTCAAAGTAGAAGTAGTCGTCGGAGGTGCCGCCGGTCGGGGCGAGCAGGCCGCGCAGATGCACCCAGCCGACCAGCACGAAGCTGACCACGGTCGCGCCGCCGAGCAGCAGGACCGGCCGCCAGCCGGTCCGCCACGGCGCGGCCAGCGCGACGGCCACCAGCATGCCACCGGCGCACCAGACGAACCATCCGGAGTAGAGCAGGAAGAGCAGCCCGAGGCCGACCCCGGCCAGCGTGCCGGCCAGCAGGGCCCGCCGGGCGGTCATCCGCTCCGCCCGGCGGACCGTCGAGAGGAACTTCACCAGCACCGGGATCAGCATCACCAGGGTGATCTGTGGGTACGGCTTGACCGGTTCGATCATCGGCAGCATCGCCAGCACCCCGATGGTCACCGCCCAGAGCGGACGCAGCACCAGCCGCCAGGCCAGGTAGGCGGCCGGGCCGAACAGGGCGGTACCGGCCAGTTGGAGGTCCTTGAGGGCGAGGACGTGCGGCTGGTCGGTCAGCCGGGCCCAGGCCCCGATCACCCAGAAGACGACCGGTGGGTAGTGGTCGGATATCTCCTGCCCGGACCACAACGCGGCGGTCCATTCGAGGATCCACTGGTAGTCGCCGCCGCCGGCCCACAGCGGCAGCTGGGTGCCGCGCAGCGCCACCGCGATCCCACCGGCGACGAGCCCGGTGGCGAGCCCGGCGACCGCGGCGCAGCCGGCCCGGACGATGTACAGCCGGTGTGCCGGGGCGAGCAGCCGGTGCGTCAGAACCATCGCGACGACCAGCACGCCGGCCAGCACCGCGAACCGGAGCTGGAGTGCTGCCAGGCCGCTCACCTGGCCTTTCCGGTCCAGCGGATCGACATTTATGTCTTTGCTCCAGGCCAGGAACCCGAACGCGGTGCCGATGCTGACCAGCGCCTCGACGCCGATGCCGGTCAGCCTGGAGCGAAATGTGGGTCTCTGTCTGGCTGTGCTCACACAGAGACGGTAAACCCTCACTGACGGTGTTGTCGGGTGGGGCTCGTACTCTCCCGGGAGTGTCGCAAGTCGGGGCGAGTGAAAGTGGTGCCCGCCGTGCGGCTGCGGACCCGCGCGCCTCGGTGCGGCGTCGGTGGCGACACGATAGGGTTCGCTGGTCGTGCCGGGACGGGAGAAGGGGGCCGGGTCGGTGTCCGATAGTTTTGTGCACCTGCACGTGCACACAGAGTATTCGATGCTCGATGGAGCGGCCCGGTTGAAGGAACTGTTCGCCGAGGCCAACCGTCTGGAAATGCCGGCCCTGGCGATGACCGACCACGGCAATCTTTTCGGCGCTTACGATTTCTTCAAGCAGGCGACCGGTGCCGGGGTGAAACCGATCATCGGGTTGGAGGCGTATCTCACACCCGGGACGGATCGGCGGGATCGGACCAGGGTTCGGTGGGCCGACGGCGGGGAGAACGACGTCTCCGGTGGTGGCGCGTACACGCACATGACGATGCTGGCGGCGGACGCGGACGGCCTGCGTAACCTGTTCCGGCTGGGCTCGCGGGCGAGCCTGGAGGGGTACTTCTACAAGCCGCGCGCGGACCGGGAACTGCTGAACGAGTACGGCAAGGGGATCATCGCGACGACGGGGTGCCCGTCCGGTGAGGTCCAGACCTGGTTGCGGATCGGTGACTTCGAGAAGGCGTGCGCGTCGGCGGCCGAATTCCGCGACATTTTCGGTGCCGACAATTTCTACCTGGAGTTGATGGATCACGGACTGGGTATCGAAACCCGGGTCCGGGATGATCTGATCCGGCTCGGTAAGCGGTTGAATCTCAAACCGGTCGCGACCAATGATCTGCACTACACGCATGAACGGGACGCGGACGCGCACGAGGTGCTGCTGTGTGTTCAGTCCGGTTCGACGATGGCGGACCCGAAGCGGTTCAAGTTCGACGCGCGGGACTTCTATCTGAAATCCGCGGCGGACATGCGGAAACTGTGGGACGCCGAGGTGCCGGGAGCATGTGACAACACCCTCGAGATCGCCGAGAAGATCGGCGACTATTCCGCGTTGTTCGCGTCCCGGGACCTGATGCCGCAGTTCCCGGTGCCGGCCGGGGAAACCGAGGAGTCGTTCCTGCGGGCCGAGGTGCTGCGTGGGCTGGAGCGCCGCTTCCCCGGCGGGGTGCCCGACGGGCACCGCCGGCAGGCCGAGTACGAGCTCGACGTGATCCTCAAGATGGGGTTCCCGGGCTACTTCCTGGTAACCGCGGACCTGGTGCACTACGCCAAGCGGGAAGGGATCCGGGTCGGCCCGGGCCGTGGTTCGGCGGCCGGGGCGCTGATCGCGTACGCCCTGGGTATCACCGAGCTGGACCCGATCCCGCACGGCCTGCTGTTCGAACGGTTCCTGAACCCGGACCGGGTGTCGATGCCGGACATCGACATGGACTTCGACGAGCGTCGCCGCGGTGACATGATCCGCTACGCGACCGAGCGGTACGGCGAGGAACGGGTCGCCCAGATCATCACCTACGGCACGATCAAGGCGAAGGCCGCGATCAAGGACGCCGCCCGGGTGCTCGGCTACCCGTTCGCGATGGGCGACCGGATCACCAAGGCGATGCCGCCGCCGGTGATGGGCAAGGACATCCCGCTGACCGGCATCTTCGACCCGAAGCACCCGCGCTACCCGGAGGCGGTGGAGTTCCGGGCGCTGTACGAGTCCGACGGCGAGGTCCGCAAGATCGTCGACACGGCCAAGGGCCTGGAAGGGCTGAAACGGCAGTGGGGGGTGCACGCCGCCGGGGTGATCCTGTCCCGCGACCCGCTCGTCGACGTGCTGCCGATCCAGAAGCGGGAGCAGGACGGGGCGATCATCACCCAGTGGGACATGGGCGCGTGCGAGTCCATCGGCCTGCTGAAGATGGACTTCCTCGGGCTGCGCAACCTGACCGTGATGGACGACTGCCTGGCCGGGATCGCCGACAACCAGAACCTCAACCTGGTCCTGGAGGATCTACCGCTGGACGACAAGCGCGCCTACGAGCTGCTCGCCCGTGGTGACACGCTCGGGGTGTTCCAGCTCGACGGCGGGCCGATGCGGTCACTGCTGCGCTCGATGGTGCCGGACAACTTCGAGGACATCTCCGCGGTCCTCGCCCTGTACCGGCCGGGTCCGATGGGCGCCAACGCGCACAACGAGTACGCCGACCGCAAGAACAACCGCAAACCGGTGGTGCCGATCCACCCCGAGCTGGCCGAACCGCTCGCCGACATCCTGGGCGACACCTACGGGTTGATCGTCTACCAGGAGCAGGTCATGGCGATCGCCCAGCAGCTGGCCGGCTACACGCTCGGCGCCGCGGACCTGCTGCGCCGGGCGATGGGCAAGAAGAAAAAGGAGATCCTGGACAAGGAGTACGTGCCGTTCTCGCAGGGCATGCGGGACAACGGCTACTCCGACGAGGCGATTAAGACGCTGTGGGACATCCTGGTCCCGTTCTCCGACTACGCGTTCAACAAGGCGCACACCGCCGGCTACGGCCTGGTGTCCTACTGGACGGCGTACCTGAAGGCCAACTATCCGGCCGAGTACATGGCCGCGCTGCTGACCAGTGTCGGCGACGACAAGGACAAGGCCGCCGTCTACCTGGCCGAGTGCCGGCGGATGAAGATCAAGGTGCTGCCGCCGGACGTCAACGCCTCCGGGGCCCGGTTCACCGCCGTCGGCGCCGACATCCGGTTCGGCCTGGCCGCCGTGCGTAACGTGGGCACGAACGTGGTCGACGCGATCGCCCGGTGCCGCAAGGACAAGGGCGCCTACACCGACTTCTACGACTTCCTGCGTAAGGTCGACCCGGTGGCCTGCAACAAACGCACCGTCGAGTCGTTGATCAAGGCGGGCGCGTTCGACTCGCTGGGGCACACCCGCCGGGGCCTGCTGACGGTGCACGCCGACGCGATCGACTCGTTCATGGACCTCAAACGCAACGAGGCGGTCGGCCAGTACGACCTGTTCGGCGACGCGTTCGGCGCCGCCGACCCGGCCGGCGGCGGCGCGGGCCCGATGGTGGTCACCCCGCCGATCCCGGACGGCGAGTGGGACAAGACCGACCTGCTCACCTTCGAACGGGAGATGCTCGGCCTGTACGTCTCCGACCACCCGCTGTTCGGTGTCGAGCACGTCCTGGCCGCGGCCGCGGACATGTCCATCGCCGCCCTGGCCGAGGACGGCGCGGTCGCCGACGGCACCGTGGTCAACCTGGCCGGCATCCTCTCCGGGGTGCAGCGGCGGATCACCAAGCAGGGCCGGGCGTGGGCCTCGGCCACCCTGGAGGACCTCGGCGGCGCCGTCGAGGTGCTGTTCTTCCCGAACACCTACGAACTCGTCGGCCAGTACATCGCCGAGGACGCAATCGTCGTGGTGAAGGGCCGGGTCGACCGACGCGACGACCAGCCCCGACTGATGGCGATGGACCTGTCCGTACCGGAGATCACCGCCGCCGACGAGATCAAACCCATCGTGATCGCGCTGTCCCCGGCCCGCTGCACCCCGCCGCTGGTCGACAGCCTCCGCGACGTGCTGACCAGCCACCCAGGTTCGGCCGAGGTGCACGTCAAACTCGTCAACGGCGGCCGCGCCACCCTGCTGCGTCTCGGCCCGCACCGGGTCGCCCCGACGACCGCGTTGATGGCCGACCTCAAGGCGCTCCTCGGCCCTACCGCCGTGGCCGGCTGAGATCTGCGAGAGGATCGACGGGTGAGTTCCACCGCCGACGCCGGCCCACCCGGCGACCCGACCGGCCCGTCCGGGGCGTCGCCGGCACCCCCGCCCGACGTCGGCGCGGCGGCGTCCACCCCGACCGCCGGCCGGCGCCGGATCTGGCGACGGCCAGGGCTGTACGTCGCCGCCGCGATCACCGTGGGCGGTGCTCCGCTCGGCGTCGCCTGGTCGCTGCTGGCCCCCTGGATCCCGGTGGTCAAGACCGAGCAGGGCGCGGCGGTACGGGGCGGCGACCCGGAGGTCTTCGTCGCCGCCGACGGCTGGTTCGCGATGCTCGGCGTCGGCTACGGGATTCTCGCCGGGATCGTCGTGTGGGCGTCGCTGCCCCGGTCCCGTGGCCCGTACGGGCTGGTCGCCGTCACCGTCGGTGGGCTCGGCGCGGCGGCGCTGGCCTGGGCCCTCGGCCGGCAGATCGGCCTGGCCGGCTACCAGCGGGCGATCGAGGCGGCGGCGCTCGGTGCCCAGTTGGAGCGGCCACCGGATCTGCAGGCCGGCGACTTCGACCTGTGGTTCGGCGTGCTGCCGACGGTCACCGGCGCGTTCGGCGCTCCGGCGCTCGGCGCAGTGCTGGCGTACACCATGCTGGCCGGCTGGTCCAGCCACCCGGACCTGCGTCCGGGGCCGGACCGGGGCGAAGCCGGGCCTGACCTTCCGATCCTCCCAGCGGCCCCGGACGTGCGTCCGGCCTCGGACGTCGCCGCCGATTCGCGGATCAGTTCGGACTCGCCGGAACCGCCAACTCGGGCAACGGGACCGGCACCGCCCGCACCCGGCGCAGCAGCGCCACCTCCCGATTGAGCATCCGCAGCTCGGCCCGCAGCCGCCGGGCGGTGTCCAGCTCCGCCAGCAGCGCCTGCCGCTCGCTGATGTGCAACGCGGCGGTCGCCGCCACCAGGTGGGAGAGCACGGTCGGCGTCTCCGGCAGCTGCTCGGTGATCTCGGCCGAGTCGGTCCGGACCAGGTCGAGATACTGCCGGAACACCGCGAGCACCTGCGGGGCCAGCAGGTCGGCCAGCTCCTCGGACCCGGTCGGCTCGGGCAGCCACTGCACCGACGCGGTGAGGTACGGCGTACCTTCGGTGGCCAGGTCGGTGATCCGGAACCGGCGCCGGCCCACCGTCACGATGTCGTACCGTCCGTTCGGCAGCTCGGTGACCTGCCGCAACTGAGCGGTGCAGCCGATCTCGTGCAGGCTCACCGAGGTGGCTGCCGGCGCGCCCGGCGGCCCGGCGCTCGGCAGCACCTCCCAGCCACGCCGGATCGCCACCACCCCGAACTCCCGGGTGACGCCCTCGGGCAGGCTGGTCAGATGCCGGACCAGTGCCCGGTAACGCTCCTCGAAGATGTGCAGAGGCAGCACCAACCCGGGGAAGAGCACCGTCCCGAGCGGAAAGACCGGTAGCCGCTGACCCACTGGTCGAGCCTAGCGTGGTCACGCTCACTGTCCCGTCCGCTGGACGGCCGGCGTCCGGCCAGTGGGAGGACGCCTAGACTCGCAAGCGTGCTGAACCGGATCGACCTGCGAGGCGGGTCACCTGACCCGCGTGGCCTGCTGCCCCGTGCCCAGCTCGACGTCTCCGTGGCGGTCGAGCGGATCCGCCCGCTGGTGGAGGCGGTCCGTGACCATGGCTACCCGGCGATCCGGGAGGCGGCCGAGCGGTTCGACGAGGTCAGCCCGCACCGGCTGCGGGTGCCCACCGAAGCGCTCGCCGCGGCCGAGCGCGACCTCGATCCCGGGGTCCGGGCCGCGCTGCTGGAATGCATCGACCGGGCCCGGCGGGTGCACGCCGACCAGCGCCGGACCGACGTCACCACCCAGGTGGTGCCCGGCGGCACCGTCACCGAACGCTGGGTGCCGGTCGGCCGGGTCGGACTGTACGTGCCCGGCGGGTTGGCGGTGTACCCGTCGACCGTGGTGATGAACGTGGTCCCCGCCCAGGTCGCCGGGGTGGCGTCGCTGGTGGTGACGAGCCCGCCGCAGCGCGACAACGACGGGCTGCCCGATTCGCGGGTGCTGGCCGCCTGTGCCCTGCTCGGCGTCGACGAGGTGTACGCGGTCGGCGGCGCGCAGGCCGTCGCGATGCTCGGCTACGGTGCCGCGGTCGACCCGGACGGGACCGACCGGTGCGCGCCGGTCGACGTGATCACCGGGCCGGGAAACATCTGGGTCACCGCCGCCAAGCGGCTGCTGCGCGGGGTGGTCGGGATCGACGCCGAGGCCGGCCCGACCGAGATCGCCATCCTCGCCGACGACACCGCGGACCCGGTGCACGTCGCCGCCGACCTGATCAGCCAGGCCGAGCACGACCCGTTGGCGGCCAGCGTGCTGGTCACCCCGTCGACCGGGCTGGCCGACGCGGTCGACCGGGAACTGGCCCGGCAGGTGCCGGCCACCCGGCACGCCGACCGGATCGCGACCGCGCTCGGCGGCGAGCAGTCCGGCACCGTCCTGGTCGACGACCTCGACGCCGGTCTGGCCGTGGTTGACGCGTACGCCGCCGAGCACCTGGAGATCCAGACCCGGGACGCCCGGCAGTGGGCGCTGCGGGTCCGCAACGCCGGGGCGGTCTTCGTCGGCGCGTACGCCCCGGTGTCGCTGGGTGACTACTGCGCCGGCTCCAACCACGTACTGCCCACCGGCGGCTGCGCCCGGCACTCCTCGGGCCTGTCGGTGCAGTCCTTCCTGCGCGGCATCCACCTCGTCGAGTACGACGCGGACGCGTTGCGTGACGTCGCCGACCACGTGGTCACCCTGGCCGAGGCGGAGGACCTGCCTGCGCATGGGCAGGCGGTCCGGGCCCGGTTCGCCGACCCGGCCGGCATCGCCGCCCCGGCGACGAACTCACCGGCCGTTTCCCCGACTGCGGGTGGACCGGCGGTGACCAGATGAGCGGCCCGGTCACCCTGGACGACCTGCCGATCCGCGACGATCTGCGCGGGCGCAGCCCGTACGGCGCACCGCAGTTGGACGTTGCGGTGCGGCTCAACACCAACGAGAACTCCTACCCGTTGCCGGACGTCGTGGTCGAGGCGATCGCCGAGGCGGTCACCGCCGAGCTGCGGCAACTCAACCGCTACCCGGACCGCGACGCGGTCGCACTGCGGGCCGACCTGGCCGGCTATCTCGGCCACGGGCTGACCACCGCCGGGGTGTGGGCGGCCAACGGCTCCAACGAGATCCAGCAGCAGTTGCTGCAGGCGTTCGCCGGTCCCGGCCGGGTGGCGCTCGGCTTCACCCCGGCGTACTCGATGCATCCGTTGCTGGCGGTGGGCACCGGCACCCGGTGGGTGGACGGCCGACGCGGACCCGACTTCGACCTGTCCGCCGACGACGCGGCCGGCCAGGTGGTCGAGCATCAGCCGGACCTGGTCTTCCTCTGCTCCCCGAACAACCCGACCGGGACCGCCCTGGACCCGGCGGTGGTGCGGGCGGTGCTGGCCGCCGCGCCGGGCATGGTCGTCGTCGACGAGGCGTACGCCGAGTTCGCCCGTCCGGGTACGGCCAGCGCGGTGCGGCTGCTGTCGACGCATCCACGGCTTGTGGTGACCCGGACGATGAGCAAGGCGTTCGGTTTCGCCGGCGGTCGACTGGGCTACCTGGCCGCGCATCCCGCGGTGGTCGACGCGGTCCAACTGGTCCGTCTGCCCTACCATCTGTCGGCGCTGACCCAGGCGGCGGCCCGGGCGGCGCTGGCGCACCGGGACACCCTGCTCGGTACGGTACGGGTGATCATGCAACAGCGGGACCGGATCGTCACCGAGCTGCGTCGGCTCGGGCTCGCCGTGGCGGACAGCGACGCCAACTTCGTGCTGTTCGGCGTCAACGGCGACGGTGGCGGTGGCGTCGGTGGCGGCGGCGACCAGCGGGCCGTCTGGCAGGCGTTGCTGGAACGTGGGGTGCTGGTCCGTGACATCGGGCTGGCCGGCTGGCTGCGGGTGACGGCCGGGACGCCGCAGGAGACCGACGCGTTCCTCGGCGCGATGACCGAACTGGTCGCCAGGTCCGAGCCGGTCGCCGGGTCCGAACGAGCTACCAAGTCCGAGACAGCCGCGATGACCGAGTCGCGCGCCGGCCTGCGTCCGGCGCGCACCGGCGGAACGGAGTGAAGTGATGAACCGCACCGCGCGGGTCGAACGCACCACGGCCGAGACCAAGGTGCTGGTGGAGCTGGACCTCGATGGCACCGGCACCGCCGACATCGGCACCGGTGTCGGCTTCTACGACCACATGCTGCACCAGATCGCCCGGCACGGCGGCTTCGACCTGACCGTACAGACGGTCGGTGACCTGGAGATCGACGCGCATCACACGATGGAGGACACGGCGATCGCGCTGGGCACGGCGCTGCGCCAGGCGCTGGGCGACAAGGCGGGCATCCGCCGGTACGGCTCGGCCACCATCCCGATGGACGAGGTACTGGTACGGGCGGCGGTCGACCTGTCCGGCCGGCCGTACGTGGTGCACGACGAGCCGGCGCTGGCGCCGTACATCGGGCCGGTCTACCCGACCAGCATGACCCGGCACATCTGGGAGTCGCTCGGCCACTCGGCCATGATCACGCTGCACGTGTCGGTGCTGCGGGCCGCCCGCGACGGCGGCCACCCGGATGCGCACCACGTGGTCGAGGCCCAGTTCAAGGCGGTCTCCCGGGCGTTGCGCGAGGCGGTGGCGATCGACCCCCGGTCGGCCGGCTCGGTGCCCAGCACCAAAGGCGCGCTGTAACGTGGACAGCTTCCTGCCGGTGGCGCTGTTCGCGCTGGCCGGGGTGCTGGTCGGTGGTGCCTGGTCGCTGCATCGTCAGGGTGCCGGGCGCGGTGCCGTCGGCCTGGCCGCCGGTCTCGCCCTGCTGGCGGTCGCCGCCGGTGTGTTCTGGCTGCTACCCGGAGGTGACTGATGGCCACGCCACCGCCGGCCGTCGTGGTGCTCGACTACGGCTCCGGCAATCTGCGCTCCGCCGAACGCGCTTTGGCCCGGGCCGGCGCCCAGGTGACTGTGACCGCCGATCTGGCCGCGGCCGACGCCGCCGCCGGGCTGGTGGTGCCGGGCGTCGGCGCGTACGCGGCCTGTATGTCCGGTATCGACGAGCTGGGTGCGGCGCCGGTGATCGCGCGGCGGGTCGCCGAGGGCCGCCCGGTACTCGGCATCTGCGTCGGCATGCAGATCCTCTTCGAGTACGGCGAGGAGCACGGGGTGGTCACCAAAGGGCTCGGCCTGCTGCCCGGCGGGGTTCGTCGGCTGCCCGCCGAGCGGGTGCCGCACATGGGCTGGAACACCGTGGCCGCGCCGGCCGGCAGCATGCTGTTCGGCGGTCTGCCCGACGATGCCCGGTTCTACTTCGTGCACTCGTACGCGGCGCTCGCCGTCGACCAGCTGACCGCCGCCGACGTCCTGGTCACCACCACCGAACATGGGGCCGGTTTCGTGGCCGCCGCCGAACGTGGTGCGTTGTCGGCGACGCAGTTCCATCCGGAGAAGTCTGCCCAGACCGGGGCGATCCTGCTGGGCAACTGGCTGGCCACGTTGACTCCGCCGACCATGACGGGAGGGGCGGACCGGTGAGCAAGGAACGGGCCCGCCGCCGGGCCGCCCGGCTGGCCGAGGCGGAACGCGAGCGGGCCGCCCGCGCCCGGACCAGCGCCCGCCGGCAGCGGCGTCGGTCCGCGCTGCGCCGGCTCACCCCGCGTCGGCCGGGCGGGCGTACCGGGCGGCTGTTCATCCGGCGTAGCCGCGCCGAACGTGCCGGGATCGCGGTGCTGACCGTGGCGGCGCTGGCGGTCGTCTGGCTGGCCGTGCCGGACATGGCGCTGCGCCTGCTGCTGATCGCCGTACTGCTGCTCGTGGCACCCGCCGTCGTGGTGATCGCGCTCGGCCGACGGACCTGAGACCCACCATCTTCGAGGAGACGATCCGTGACCCTGACCCTGCTTCCCGCTGTCGACGTCGCCGACGGCCAGGCCGTCCGCCTGGTCCAGGGCGCGGCCGGTAGCGAAACCTCCTACGGTGATCCGCTGGAGGCGGCGCTCGCCTGGCAGCGTGACGGGGCGGAGTGGATCCACCTGGTCGACCTTGACGCCGCCTTCGGCCGGGGCAGCAACGCCCACCTGCTCGCCGAGGTGGTCCGGCAGATCGACGTGGCGGTGGAGTTGTCCGGCGGGATCCGCGACGACGAGTCGCTCGCCGCCGCGCTGGGCACCGGCGCGGCCCGGGTCAACATCGGCACCGCCGCGTTGGAGGACCCGGTCTGGTGCGACCGGATCGTCGCCGAGTACGGCGACCGGGTGGCGATCGGCCTGGACGTGCGCGGCCGCACCCTGGCCGCCCGGGGCTGGACCCGCGACGGTGGCGACCTGTTCGAGATCCTCGAACGGCTGGACAAGGCCGGTGCCGCGCGGTACGTGGTCACCGACATCACCAAGGACGGCACCATGCGGGGACCGAACCTGGACCTGCTCCGTGAGGTGTGCTCGCGAACCGACGCGCCGGTGATCGCCTCCGGCGGTGTGTCCACCCTGGATGATCTGCGGGCGCTCGCCACTCTGGAATCGGCCGGGGTGGAGGGAGTGATCGCCGGCAAGGCGTTGTACGCCGGCGCGTTCAGCGTCGCGCAGGCGCTCGCCGCGCTGCGCGACGCCGGCCGATCGGAGGTTTCCGCGTGACCGTCGCGGTCCGGGTGATCCCCTGCCTCGACGTGGACGCGGGCCGGGTGGTCAAGGGGGTCAACTTCGTCGACCTGCGCGACGCCGGGGACCCGGTCGAGTTGGCCGCAGCCTACGACGCGGCCGGCGCGGACGAGTTGACCTTCCTCGACGTCACCGCCTCCTCCGACGCCCGCGGCACCATGCTGGACGTGGTCCGCCGGACCGCCGAGTCGGTCTTCATCCCGCTCACCGTCGGCGGCGGGGTGCGGTCGGTGGAGAACGTGGACACGCTGCTGCGCGCCGGGGCGGACAAGGTCGGGGTGAACACCGCGGCGATCGCCCGACCCGATCTGATCGCCGAGATCGCCGACCGGTTCGGCCGGCAGGTGCTGGTGCTGTCCCTGGACGTGCGCCGCGCCGGGCCGCAGACGGTGGCCAGCGGTGACACGCCCAGCGGTTTCGAGGTGACCACGCACGGCGGTCGGCGGGGGACCGCGATCGACGCGGTGGCCTGGGCGCGGCGCGGCGCCGAACTGGGCGCCGGGGAGATCCTGCTCAACTCGATGGACGCCGACGGCACCAAGGCGGGCTTCGACGTCGAACTCATCGCCGCGGTACGGGCGGTGGTCGACATCCCGGTGATCGCCAGTGGCGGGGCCGGTGCCACCGCACACTTCCCGCCGGCGGTGGCCGCCGGGGCCGACGCGGTCCTCGCCGCGAGCGTGTTCCACTTCGGCGAGCTGACCATCGGCGCGGTCAAACAGGAGCTGCGCGACGCCGGCCACCCGGTGCGCTGACCGCCGTAACCGGCCCTGTCGACCCGCCCGAGGTCAGGCCCGGCCCTGCCGGGCGGCGGCGGAGTTCTCCACCGAACGCCGGGGTGCCGGCGGTAGGAAGCGCCCGGTGTATTCGAGCATCGCGGCGGCGTGGTCCTGGTCGTCCAGCTGCCACTCGGCCTCGGCGGTGGTGTACCGCTGGTCGAGCACCCCGTGCACACTGTCCACGGTGGTGGTCAGACCGCTGCGTGGCCGGTCCCGCCACAGCTGTTCACCGGCCTCGGTCACCTGGAACCAGCCGTCGCTGACCGAGACCAGCCCGGCACCGAGCAGTCGGCGTACCCCGGTCTCGATCTCTTCCCGGGTGGGGATCGCCTGGTTGAGGTGTTCGGCGGTGGTGAGCACGTCGACCAGGCGTACCCCTTCGGGCCGGCGGCTCAGCGGCGACCTGCGGTGCCGACCAACCTTGCCCGCGATGACCGTCGAGACGAAGATCCACGCGTCCGACCAAGCCCACCCCTCGTCCATCATCTGCCCATGATGCCGCGCCGGGCGCGCGGGCGGAACTCCTGTGCTTGGCTGTGGACATGCTTTTGCCGCGTCCCACCCGGCTGATCCGTGAGGCCGGGCATTTCGCCCTCGATGCGACGACCGGTGTGTTCGCGCCGGCCGGCGTCGCCGACCTGCTGCGCGAGCTGCTCACCCCGGCGACCGGGCTGCCGCTGCCGACAGCGGGGGCGCCCGGCGACGGCGTGATCAGTCTGCTGGTGCGCGACGATCCCGAGCTCGGTGCCGAGGGCTACCGGCTGCGGGTCGACCCGTCCGGGGTCCGGGCGGTGGCCGCCGCCGAGGCCGGGCTGCGCTGGGCGGTGCAGACGCTGCGTCAGTTGCTGCCCGACCAGGTGTACGCGGCCGGGCCGGTCCGCGGCGTGCCGTGGCGGCTGCCGACGGTGGAAATCGTCGACGTGCCGGCGTACCCGTGGCGGGGATCGCTGCTCGACGTGGCCCGCTGGTGCCACCCGCTGCCGTTGCTCTACCGCTATGTCGATGTGCTGGCCATGCACAAGCTCAACACCCTGCACCTGCATCTGACCGACGACCAGGGTTGGCGGTTCGAGGTGCGGCGGTACCCCCGGTTGACCGAGGTGGGCGGGTTCCGGGCGGCGTCGCCGGCCGGTCATCTTCGGGACGGCCGCAGCGACGGGGTGCCGCACGGCGGCTGGTACCGGCAGGCAGAGCTGCGTGACCTGGTGGCCTACGCGGCCCGGCGCGGCGTGCGGATCATGCCGGAGATCGACCTGCCCGGGCACGCTCAGGCGGCGATCGCGGCCTATCCCGAGTTCGGCAACGATCCGACCCGCCGGTTGGCCGTCGGGACGACCTGGGGGATCTCCACCCACGTACTCAACCTGGAACCGGCCACCCTGGCCGCCGTGCACCACATCCTCGACGAGGTGGTCGAGGTCTTCCCGTTCGAGTACGTGCACGTCGGCGGGGACGAGGTGCCGACCGCCGAGTGGGCGGCGAACCCGGCGGCCGTCGCCCGGGCCACCGAGCTCGGCCTGCCCCGGGTGGCCGACCTGCAGGGCTGGTGGACCGGGCGGCTGGCCGAGCATCTGGCCGGTCACGGTCGGCGGACCGCAGTCTGGGACGAACTGCTCGACCGGGGAGTTCCGGGCGGGTCCACCGTCTTCGCGTGGCGGGGCATCGACCGGATCGACCTGGCCCGGTCCGCCGGTCTTCCGGTGGTCGCCGCGCCGTACAGCCACACGTACTTCGACTGGGCCGAGTCCGACGATCCGGCCGAGCCGTTGGCCATCGCCGGGGTGCTGCCGCTGCGCACGGTGTACGGGTTCCAGCCCGGCGACGTGCTCGGGGTGCAGGGGCAGTTGTGGAGCGAGTACCTGCCCACCGAGCAGCGGGTGTGGTGGCGGGCCTTCCCCCGGCTGGCCGCGTTGGCGGAGGTGGGCTGGTCCGGGCCGGTGCCGACCGATCACACCGGCGCGGTGCCGCCCGGGGTGTGGGCGGAGTTCCGTGGTCGGCTGACCGGGCAGCTGCGCCGGCTGGACCGGGTCGGCGTCAGCTACCGTCCGCCGGACGACTGACCGCCGCGACCCGCTCGGGCGTCTTCGCGTCGGACCCGGTCGCGTCGGACCCGGTCGCGCCGGTGGGCACGGTGCACAACGGCAGGAAGAACTGCACCAACGGTCCGATGCCCACCGCGTAGAGCACCGTGCCCACCCCGGCGGTGCCGCCGAGCAGCCAGCCGCACCCCAGCACGGTCAGCTCGATCACGGTGCGGACCAGCCGGACCGAACTGCGCGGGTGCCGGGCGACCCAGCCGGTCATCAGCCCGTCACGGGGGCCGGGACCCATCCGTGCCCCGATGTACAGCCCGGTGGCCAGGCCGTTCAGCACGATCCCGGCCAGCAGGAACACGATCCGGGCGGGCAGCTGCGCCGGTGCGGGCAGCAGCGCGAGGCCGACGTCCACCGCGACACCGATGACCACCACGTTGCTGACCGTGCCGAGGCCGGGCCGTTGCCGTAGCGGGATCCACAGCAGCAGCACGGCGCCGCCGACGAGCACCGTGACGGTCCCGAAGCTCAGCCCGGTCAGCTGGGTCAGCCCCTGGTGGAAGACGTCCCACGGGTTCAGCCCGAGATCCGACTCGATCATCAGCGCCATGCTGACGCCGTACAGGGCGAGGCCGGCGTAGAGCTGCCCGAGCCGCCGGGGCAGCCGCCGACCCGGGTGTCGGCCGGGGCGGCCACCGGGGTGGTGACCGGGGTCGAGGTCCGATCTGCGGCGGAGGCCACCGCCGTTGCCAATTTTGGTCATGCATGCCACTCTGAAGGCCAATCGGCGTTCGCGAAACGACCAATCGGAGGCAACTGGTTATGGCGGTGATTGTGCGTGGCAGCCAATTGGCCCGGCTACTCGGCCAGTGGCATGCCCTGCCCGGCCGGCGGCGCAACCCGGACTACGCCGCGTTGGCCGGGGCGGTCCGCGGCCTGCTCGCCGACGGGCGGCTGCCGCTCGGCGTACGGCTGCCGGCCGAGCGGGAACTGGCCGAGGCACTGCGGATCAGCCGGACCACCGTCACCGCCGCGTACCGCAGCCTGCGGGAGACCGGCCACCTGACCAGCCGCCGGGGGGCCGGCAGCTGGACCACGCTGCCCACCGGCCACCAGGTGGCCAGCTCCGGGCTGTGGACCGCGGAGACCGCCCCCGACATGATCGACCTGGGGTACGCGGCGCTGGCCGCCCCGCCCGAGCTGGTACCGGCGGCCCGGGCCGCCGCCGAGGACCTGCCCCGCTACCTGCAGCACGCCGGCTACTACCCGACCGGGCTGGCCGAGCTACGGGCCTCGGTCGCGCACGGCTACACCCGGCGTGGCCTGCCCACCAGCGCGGAGCAGATCATGGTGACCAGCGGCACCCAGCACGCCCTCGACCTGGTGCTACGGCTGCTGCTGCCGGCCGGCGCGCCGGTGCTGGTCGAGTCGCCCACCTACCCGAACGCGCTCGCCGCGCTCGCCGCCCGCCGGGCCCGGATCGCCACCCACGGACTGGCGACCACCGCCGGCGACGGGTGGGACGCCGACCTGCTGCTCGGCGCGATCCGGCAGGACCGGCCCCGGCTGGCCTACCTGATCCCCGAGTTCCAGAACCCGACCGGTCACCTGATGTCGGCAGCGCTGCGGGAACGGGTGGTCGCGGCGGCCCACGCCAGCGGCACCGACCTGGTGGTCGACGAGTCGTTCGTGGACCTGCCGCTGGACGGCACCCCGGTGCCGCCGCCGACCGCGGTCTTCGACCGGCATTCCCGGGTGATCTCCATCGGGGGGATGAGCAAGCCCTACTGGGGTGGGCTGCGGATCGGCTGGGTACGGGCCTCGGCGCCGTTGGTGCAGCGGCTCGCCGCCCTGCGGGTCGGGGTGGACATGGCCGGTCCGGTGCTCGACCAGCTGGTCGGGGTCCACCTGCTGGCCGCGGCGGACACCATCGTGCCGGCCCGGTTGGCGCAGCTCACCGCCCAGCGGGACGCGCTGCTCGCCGAGCTGGCCAACGTGCTGCCCGAGTGGCGGGTCAGCGTGCCGCACGGCGGGGTGACTCTCTGGGCGGAGCTGGACGGCCCGATCTCCAGCGCGCTCGCCCGAGCGGCCGAGGAGTCCGGGGTACGACTGGCCCCTGGTCCCCGGTTCGGCATCGACGGCACCCTGGAGCGGTTCCTGCGGTTGCCGTTCACCCTGCCGGTGCCGGTGCTGACCGACGCGGTACGGCGGATCGCCGCCGTGCGCTACGACCTTGACCGCACCAGCCGCCGCCAGTGGCGGGAGCCCGCCATGATCGCCTGACGGCGGCTGGTGCCCGACCCCACGGTCAGATCTCGGCGAGCTGACCGGCGTACATCCGGTCGATCTCGGCGGCGAAGTTGTTCTCCACGATCCGGCGTTTGATCTTGAGCGACGGCGTCATCTCGCCGTCCTCGATGGTCAGGTCCCGACTGAGGATAGCGAACTTCTTGATTGTCTCCCACCGGTTGAGCTTGCCGTTGAGTTCGGCGACGTAGCCCGCCACCAGAGTCTGCACCTCGGGGGAGGCGACGATCTCGGCGTACGGTCGGCCGGCCAACGGCCCGTCGGCGGCCCAGCCGGTGATGGCGTCCGGGTCCAGGGTGACCAGCATGGTGCAGTAGTTGCGGGCCTGGCCGATCACCACCGCCTGCGAGGTGTACGGGCAGACCGCCTTGAACAGGCCCTCGATGTGCGACGGTGCCACGTACTTGCCGCCGGACGTCTTGACCAGGTCCTTCTTGCGGTCGGTGATGGTCAGGAAGCCCTCGTCGTCGAGGTTGCCGATGTCGCCGGTGCGGAAGAACCCGTCGGCGGTGAACGCCTCGGCGGTCTCCGCCGGCAGGTTGTGGTAGCCACGCATCACCGGTGCGCCGCGCAGCAGCACCTCGCCGTCCTCGTCGATGCGGCACTCCAGATCGCCCAGCGCCTGCCCGACGGTGCCGATCTTGATCTGGACCGGCCGGTTGACGAAGTTGGCCGCGCTCGCCTCGGTCAGCCCGTAGCCCTCACAGATCGGCAGGTTGGCGGCGGCGAAGAACTCGGCGATGTCCGGGCTCAGCGGTGCCGAACCGGAGACCAGCGCGTTGATGTGCCCGCCGAGGCGGGCCTGGAGCTTGCTGAAGACCAGCTTCTCGGCGATCGCGTACTTGAGCTTCAGCCCACCCGGCACCGGCCGGCCGGCCTGTTGCCGGGCGACCCGCTGGCGACCGACGCCGACCGCCCAGTCGAAGATCCGGGCCTTGGCGCCGCCAGCCTCCTGCGCCGTGGTGACCGCCTTGTTGTAGACCTTTTCGAAGATCCGCGGGGCGGCGCACATCAGCGTGGGCCGGACCACCGACAGCATGTCGACCAGCTTGTCCACCCGGCCGTCCACGTAGGTCGGAAGTCCGACGTGGATGATGCTGCAGAGCAGGGTCTTGCCGAACGAGTGCGACAGCGGCAGCCAGAGGTACTGCAGGTCGTCGGGGTTCATGATGCCCAGCTGGGACTGGGCGACGGCCTCCCAGCACCAGCCCCGGTGCAGCAGCTCGACGCCCTTGGGTCGCCCGGTGGTGCCGGAGGTGTAGATCAGGGTGGCCAGGTGCTCCGGCTCGATGGTGGTGGCGATCCGTTCGACCAGGCCGGGTTCCTCGGCGAGTGCCTGGGCGCCGCGTTCCTCCAGCTCGGCCAGGGTGAGCTGGGGGACCGTCGCGGCGGGGTCGGCCGCTCCGTCGATGAGCACCACGTGGGTCAGCGCGGGCAGGTCCGCGCCGGCCATCTTGTCGGCCTGGGTGCGGTTCTCGGCGATCAGGATCTTCGAGCCGGAGTCGCCGACGATGAACGCCGCGTCGGCCGGCTCGGTGGTGGGGTAGACCGTGGTCGTCGCGCCGGCGGCGCACATGATGCCCAGATCGGCCAGCACCCATTCGATCCGGGTGTTGGCCAGGATGGCCACCCGGTCCTCGTTGCCGACGCCCAGCGCGTACAGGCCGGCGGCGATCGCCCTGGTCCGGCCGGCGACCTCGGCCCAGGTCATCCAGATCAGGCCGGAGTCGCCGGGGGCCGGTCCGGCGATCGCGTTCCGGTCCGGCGTGGCAGCCACCCGCTGCAGAAACATGTCGGGAATCGACCGGTATGGGACGTCGAGAGCCATCGGGTCCGTCGCCTCCGCATATGTGATAGTGAGCGCCGTCACGTAAATTCTGTGTTACCGAACAGTAGTGCCAGGGTCGGCTTTCGGCTAGCCCCAAGCATCGCCCAGCGTGGCAAACCCGGCCAGGTCTCGCGGTGCCGTTCCTCGTCAAGGGCTGGTTTGCCGGTGCCCGGCGGTGTCCGGCGGGGGTGCCCGGCTCCGGGTAGGCGGCCCGCGCCCGGCGCCGGGCACCGGAAACCATGGGTCGGCGGTATAGGGATATCGATATATAAACCTGCCAACGCTCCCGCATACGATCCCATCGATCGATATCCCGATCGCCCGCCCGCGACCGAAACGGCCACAAGCCGACGCGGGTGTCCGCATCCAGGAAGGAACAGGGATGACCGTTCTCCGTACCACCGGCCGCCGGCTGCTGCTGGCCGGCTGCGCCGCCGCGGTCGCCACCGCGCTGGTCGGCAACCCGGCGGCCGCCGCTCCGGCCGGGGAGATCAAGCTCGCCGGCGGGGCCACCGCGGTCGCGGGCAGCTACATCGTGGTGTTCACCGACGCCGCCGTCGCGGCCCGGGGTGACGCGGCCCGCGCGGCCGCCGTCGCCGACCGGGCCGACCGCCTCGCCGCACAGTACGGCGGTGCCGTCAACCGTGTCTTCGGCGCCGCGGTCAACGGCTTCGAGGCGCGGCTGTCGGCGTCGGCCGCCCGCCGGCTCGCCGCGCACTCGTCCGTGGCGTACGTGGAGCAGAACCACACCGTGTCGCTCGCCGCCACCCAGACCAACCCGCCGTCCTGGGGTCTGGACCGGATCGACCAGCGCAACCGGCCGTTGAACAACGCCTACACCTACCCCACGACGGCCAGTAACGTCACCGCGTACATCATCGACACCGGCATCCGCACCACGCACAACGACTTCGGTGGGCGGGCCCGCGCCGGCTACGACGCGTTCGGCGGCACGTCGGCGGACTGCAACGGGCACGGCACCCACGTCGCCGGTACGGTCGGCGGCAGCTCGTACGGGGTGGCGAAGGGCGTCCGGCTGGTCGCCGTCCGGGTGCTGAACTGCTCCGGCAGCGGCACCATCGCCGGGGTCGTCGCCGGGGTCAACTGGGTCACCGCCAACGCGGTCAAGCCGGCGGTGGCGAACATGAGCCTCGGTGGCGGGGCCAGCAGCACGCTGGACAGCGCGGTGGCGAACTCCATCTCCTCCGGCGTCAGCTACGCGGTGGCGGCCGGCAACTCGAACGCCAACGCCTGCAACTACTCGCCGGCCCGGGTCTCCAGCGCGATCACCGTCGGCGCCACCACCAGCAGCGACGCCCGTGCGTCGTACTCCAACTACGGCTCCTGCCTGGACATCTTCGCGCCAGGCTCGTCGATCACCGCGCCGTGGTACAACAGCAACACCGCGACCAACACCATCAGCGGCACCTCGATGGCTTCCCCGCACGCTGCGGGTGCCGCCGCTCTGGTGCTCGGCCGGTTCCCTTCCTACAGCCCGTCGCAGGTGGCCAGCTATCTGGTCAGCAACGCCACCACCGGCGTCGTGTCCAGCGCGGGCTCCGGCTCGCCGAACCGCCTGCTCTTCGTGGTCAACTGATTCGGTGATCAGCTGACCGATCCGACGAGTCGAGCAGCGCGCGCGGCCCCCGGGCACCCCAGCGCCCGGGGGCCGCACCCGTTGCTACCGACCAGATGGCGATGGTGCGGAGGGTAGTCGTATGCATACTGCAAGTAGTATGACCCAAGAGATATAGGAAACTGTCAATCAGCTCCGACCTACGATCGGTCCGATCGGCATCGTCGATCGTCCATCTGTTCGCAGTGGGCGCTCCGCTGTGGATCAAAGATCGAAGGAAGGACGGAGATGACACCCTTGCGCACGCACGTCCGGCGGGCCCTGGTACTGGTCGTGGCGGCGGCCGTCGCCACCACCACGGTCACCCCGCCGGCCGCGGCCGCACCCACCGGCGAGATCCGCCAGGCGGGTGGCGCCACCGCGGTGGCGGGCAGCTACATCGTCGCGTTGAAGGCCAGCGCGGTGAGCGGCTCCCGCACCATGCGGACCGCCCGGATCGCGACCCGCGCCGCCGACCTCGCCAGCACCTACGGTGGTGTGGTCAACCGGCTGTACGAGACCGCCTTCACCGGCTTCGAGATCAAACTCTCCGAGGCCGCCGCCCGTCGCCTGGCGGCGCACTCGTCCGTGGCGTACGTGGAGCAGAACCACACCGTCTCGCTGGCCGGCACCCAGGTCAACCCGCCGTCCTGGGGCCTGGACCGGATCGACCAGCGCTACCTGCCGCTGGACCGCTCCTACACCTACCCGAACACCGGTTCGACGGTCACCGCGTACATCATCGACACCGGAATCCGGTTCGACCACACCGACCTCAGCCCCCGGGCCGTCCCCGGGTACGACGCGTTCGGCGGCACGTCGGCGGACTGCAACGGGCACGGCACCCACGTCGCCGGTACGGTCGGCGGGACCCGGTTCGGCGTGGCCAAGCAGGTCCGGCTGGTCGCCGTCCGGGTGCTCAACTGCTCCGGCAGCGGGACCGTCGCCGGGGTCCTCGCCGGGGTCAACTGGGTCACCACCAACGCCGCCGGCCGGCCGGCGGTGGCGAACATGAGCCTCGGCGGCGGGGCCAGCGCCACGCTGGACAGCGCCGTGACCGCCTCGATCGCCTCCGGCGTCAGCTACGCGGTGGCGGCCGGCAACTCGAACGCCGACGCCTGCAACTTCTCGCCGGCCCGGGTGCCCACCGCGATGACCGTCGGGGCCACCGACCGCAACGACAACCGGGCACCGTACTCCAACTGGGGACGCTGCCTGGACCTGTTCGCGCCCGGATCGCAGATCACCTCGGCCTGGCACACCAGCCCGACCGCGACCAACACGATCAGCGGCACCTCGATGGCCGCACCGCACGTGGCCGGCGCGGCCGCCATGGTGCTGCAGGCGTACCCGAACTACACCCCGGCGCAGGTGTCCGCGTTCATCCTGCGGATCGCCACGCCGAACGTGGTGGTCAACCCCGGGCCCGGCTCGCCGAACCTGCTGCTCTACGTCCTGTTCCGCAACGTCATCACTCCGGTACCGACGCTGACCGTCAATCCGACCGTGATCCCGACCCTCACCCCACGCCCGACGCTGACCCCACGCCCGACCGTGGCTCCGTCACTGACCGCGATTCCGACCTTCACCCCGCGCCCGACGTTGACCGCGGTGCCGACGCTGACCCAGCGTCCGCCGCTGCTGCCCGCACCGATCGGCTGATCCGTCCGGCCGCCGGGACGGGCGTCACCTCGTCCCGGCGGCCGGCACGACCGGCCCGCACCGCCGCTCAGCGATCCCGGCGGTCGTCATCCCAGTCGTCGTCCCGGTCGTCGTCGTCCCAGCGGTCGTCGTCATCGTCGTCGCGGTCGACCTTGACGATGTCTCCAGTCACCCGGTCGATGTCGAGGTCCCACTCGACGCCGTCGGCTACGACCTCGACCTCCCAGATCGGCCGGCCGTCCGTGTGGTCCCGCTCGATCTCAGTGACCCGACCGCCGCCCACCTCGTCGACCGCGATCCGGGCCGCCCGGTCCAGGGTGACCTGGTCGGCGGGCCCACTGCCAGTGGCGGCCGCACCGCTCGGCCCGTCGTCGGCGGCCCCGTCCGTGCCGGTACGCGGTACCGACGTCGTTTGCTGTCCCGACTCGCTGGCGACCACGGCCGGGCTGGGTGACCCGGCACCGCCGGTCACGTCCTGCGCCGCCGCGCCGAGCGCGGTGCCCGCGACGGCGAGCGCGGCGACCGCACCCACCCCGATCATCACGATCACCGGTCTGCTGGCCATGTCGAACCTCCTGTCGTCGTGGTACGACCGAAGGTTCGCCCGGCGGCGGATAGCGGCGCGCTGCGTCGTCGATAAAGCGGGGTTAAACCGAACGGGCCGGGCTGATGCAGCCGCCGGTGGGCGGCCCGAACCACAGCGTCACCACCGCGCCGGGGGAGCCGTCAGCCAGCTCGAGCCGACCACCGCTGGCCTGCGCCGCCCGGCGGGCGATGTCCAGACCCAGACCGGTGGAGCCGGCCCCTGAGACGCCACGTAGGACCAGCCCGTGCGGCATGCCGGGGCCGTCATCGGCGACGGACAGCACCGCGCCGCCGGGCGGCGCGGCGGTCAGCGTGACGGTGAATCCGGTGCCGTCCGGGGTGTGCGCGAAGACGTTGCCCAGCACCGCGTCGACGGCGGCGGCCAGCTCCTCGGCGTCGATCCCCACCGGCAGCGGACCGGCCGGCAGATCGAGCCGCACCACCCGGGCGGTGTCCTCGGCCAGCACCGACCAGAACTCGACCCGGTCGCGTACCACTGCCGTGGCGTCGGCCACCACTGCCGCCACCGGTCCGGCCGACCGGCCCGGCGCGGCGCTGCGTCGCCGGGCCTGTTCGATCAGCCCGGTCACCGCCCGCTCCAGCGAGTCGACGCCGGCGGTCACCCGGGCCGCGTCGGCCGGATCGGACAGCGTCTCGGCCTCCAGGCGCAGCGCTGTCAGCGGCGTACGCAGCCGGTGGGACAGATCCGCGACCTGCTCCCGCTCCTCGCGCAACAGCTCCTGGATCCGGCCGGCCAGGTGGTTGAGCGCACCGGCGACCTCGCGGAACTCGGCCGGACCGCTGGGCCGTGCCCGGGCCGACAGTTCGGCGTTCGCCAGTCGGTGCGACACCGCCGACAGCTCGGCGACCGGTGCCGTCAGCCGCCGGGCCAGCCGATCGGCGACGAGCACGCCGAGCAGGATCAGCACCACTCCGAGCCCGGCGAGCACCGCCCAGGCGCGGGCGACGCCCCGGTCGAGTTCGGCGGCGGACACGAAGGTCCGGATCACCGCGGTGCCGTCGTCGCGACCCTGCACCGCGACGAGAATCTCCCGCCCCTGCCCGTCGGTGGCGGTGAGGCTACGGCCGGTACTGGCCAGCCGTACCGCCGGGGTGACGTCGACCTGGTCACCGAGTACGGTGCCGTCCGGCAGGTAGACGGTGACCGGCCGGTCGGCGGTGGCGGACAGCTGGTCGACGGTCAGCCGCAGGCTGTCGGCGTCGGCGGTGCCGACCAGCGCCACGATCGACTGCACGTCGGCGGTCGCCGCGGTGATCGCCCGGTCCTGGGCGACGGTCCGCAGCAGCAGCGCCAGCGGCACCAGGAACGCCACCAGCACCAGCGTCGCGGTGGCGGCGACCAGCGTGGTCAGCCGTCGTCTCACGGCACGGCGTCCGGGTCGTCCAGCCGTACGCCGACGCCGCGCACCGTGTGCAGGTAGCGCGGCGCCCCGGCTGTCTCCCCGAGCTTGCGGCGCAGCCAGGACAGATGCACGTCGACGGTCTTGTCCGCGCCGCCGTAGGGCACCTGCCAGACCTCGGTGAGCAGTTCCCGCTTGGTGACCACCTGCCCGGCCCGGGCCGCCAGGTAGTGCAGCAGGTCGAACTCGCGCGGGGTGAGCTCCAGTCCGGTCCCGGCGAGGCTGACCTGCCGGGCCCGTACATCGATGTGCAGTGCGCCGACGGTCACCGCGCTGTCCACCGGCTCGCCGGCACCGCGCCGCAGCACCGCGCGGATCCGTGCGTCGAGCTGCGCGGCGGTGAACGGTTTGACCACGTAGTCGTCCGCGCCCGCGTCCAGCCCGCGGACGATTTCGCGCTCGTCGTCGCGTGCCGTGGCGATGATCACCGGTACGCGGCTCACCGCCCGCAGCATCCGCAGCATCTCCAGGCCGTCCAGATCGGGCAACCCGAGGTCCAGCACCACCAGGTCGGGGCGGTCGTCCAGGGCATGCTGGAGTCCGTTCATCGCGGTGTGCGCGGCGGCCACGGCGTGCCCGCGTTCCCGCAACGCCCGGATCAACGGGGTACGGATCGACAGGTCGTCCTCGATCAGCAGGAGCCGGGCCACGCCCACGCACGTTACCCGTATCGGCGGGCCGGACCGCCGACGTTAACCCTTACTTAGCACCCCTCGGCGCCGCCGTTAACCCGCCGGGCGGCATAGTCGGGACATGCCGATCAACCGCCGGATGCTGCTGACCGCCGCAGGTTGGGGTCTTGTCGCCGGCCTGGCAACGCTGATCGGGGTGGCCGCGATCCGGGTGGTCGGTGAGGGCCTGACCGGCGGGCCGGCCGGGGAGGTGCTGAGCCAGGCCGAGATCGCCAGTGAGCTGGCGGCCACGTCCGGTCCCACCGTGATTGGTCCGGCGACGCCGAGTCCGGCGACGTCCAGTCCGGCGACGCCGAGTCCGGACCCGACCGGCGGGCCCGACGCCGTACGCCGGGCGGCCGCCACCCCCGGCGGGACGGTGGTCGCCGAGTGCGCCGCAGGCCGGGCCCGGCTGGTGTCCTGGGCCCCGGCGCAGGGCTACACGGCGACCGACGTGGACCGGGGGCCGGACGACGACGTCGAAGTGAGCTTCGTGGGGCCGGCGGGGGAGTACGAGGTCGACGCCGTGTGCGTCGGTGACCAGCCGGAGATCGGCTGGGAGCTGGACGACTGAGAGGCCGCGCGGAATGGTTGGTGGTCATCGGCGGCGGGTGGGGCGGTTGTCCCATCGGTAGAGGGTCCATGCGCGTCGGGTGAGGCTGCGGACGGTGATGATCGCGTCGGCGAGGTCGAAGTACGCGTCGATGACCTTCTCTGTTCGTTCGTAGCAGCGTTGCAGCCGGTTGAACGCGTTGTGCCAGCTGTTCGTCCGTTCAACGTGCCACCGTTGGCTCGCCTGGATGGGTGCCTTGTCGCCCTTGTGGGCGATCTCGCCGGTCAGGCCGCGTTCGGCCAGCAGCGTTCGGGTGGTGGCGGAGTCGTAGCCGGCGTCAAGGTGCACCGTGATGGTCGGCGGTAGTGGGCCGAGGTCGTCGAGGTGATCGAGGGTGGGTGCCAGCAGGGGCGAGTCGTGTCGGTTCGCGCCGGCCAGGACCCGGCCGAGGGGAATGCCGTAGCCGTCGACCATCGTGGAGCGTTTCATGCCCTGCTTGCCCCGATCGACGGGGGACCGTCCGGCGCAGTCACCGCCGCCGGGAGCCTTGGTGATGCAGCCGTCTACGGCGATGTCACTCAAGACCAAGCCGACGAGCCGGTCGTAGGCGTCCACGGCGATCTGCTTGAGCTGGGCGAACACCCCGAGGCGGATCCATTCGTCACGGCGGCCGCGGATCGTGGTGGCCGAACAGGTGGCATCGGCGATCGCCTCGTAGGAGCAGCCGAACCGCAACACCTGAACCAGCTTGTCGAACACGATGCGGTCATCGACCCGTCTACGGTGACAGCCCAACGGGTGTGTCGGTTGGTAGGTCGGCCGATCGGGTAGCAGCGCGGCGAACTGGACCCACAACGGCTCGATCAGCCATGCTGGGATGGCAGGCACAGAACCTCCCGTGATCACGGAGCGTCAGCAACTTCATGATCACTAGTTCTGTGCCTGCATCCGTTCAGGCGCGCCGATCAACCCACCATTACGCGCGACCGCTAAATCCCGTCGAGACCGGCGGCGCGACGCCCGGTCACTGGTACCGGCTGGAGTTCACCGACCAGTCGTAGGTGCCACGGATCCAGTTTCGTCGCGTCGCGACCAGGCGGGCCACCGACGGCGGCGCGTCGGTCAGCACCTCGGCCTGCAGCCGGAGGAACAGCGCGAGACCGTCGTTGAACCGTTCGGCGGCGGTGGCCAGGGCCGCCGCCGGACCGTGGCCGGTCTCGTGGGCGATCACGGTGGCCAGGTTGTGGGGATCCTGGCCATGTTCCTTGCCGTACGAGAACAGGTCGTTGCACCAGCAGACCAGATCCGCCGCCACAGTGTTCAGTCTGGCGAGCGTCGGGTCAACCCGGTGACGGGAATGCGGCAGTCCGCTTTCGGCGAGGTCGGTGAGCGCGAAACTGGGCAGTACCGCGCCGGCGTGCCGGCGCATCTGGATGTACTCGGCGACCGCCGGCACCCGGCCCTGCTGGCGGTTGCCGGCCTCCCAGAGCAGCGCGAAGAGGTACTGGTGCAGCGAAGCGGTGAACCGCAGCAGGACCCCGGGCCGGCCCAGCCGGCGGACCCGGTGGCACAGATCCGCGAGGGTCAGCGCCAGTGGCGACCGGTCGCCCGGGTCGGTCGGTGGCGTGGCACCGGGTCCGTCGAGTGTCCGCATCAGCTGGCTGATCACCGGCGCGACCCGGCCCGGGTCGGTGCCGAGCCCGTCCTCGTCGCAGCGGTCGTCGAGGGCGAACAGCCAGGTGATCAGGTCGCTGAGCAGTTGCACGCGGACGACGTCGGCGTCGGGCGCGACCCGGGCGGCCAACTCGGCGGCGTTGGCGCGGCGCAGCCGGGCGGCACGCTGCGGATCAGCCGTCAGCCCGTGCCGGTCCGCCCAGCTCGCCGACGCCCTGGCGAGCGTCGACCGGTACGGGTTGGCGCGGGGCCGGAACGGTGGGGCGACCACGGACGTCGGTGCGAACGCGCGCATACGGCCTCCAGCCGGCCGCCCAGGGGAGGGATGGCGTACCGGTATGATCATCATCGCGGTCCGGCCGGGCCGCGACGAGGATCACCGCTAGAAGCCGAAGCGGGCGTTACGCAATCGTTCTTCGACCGCAGCGGCGCAGTCCATCTGGACCCGGGCCACCCGCTGTCGGCCGGTCAGGAAGAGCACCAGCTCCCCGGGCGGGGCGCTGATCGACACCCGGTCCCCGCCAACCCCGGTCGCCACGTCCCCGTAGCCGTCGGCGACGACGGTGACCGTGCCGGGGAACCGGCGCAGCCGCAGCCTGGTCAGCGCCGAGACGCGTTTCCACAGCGCGGCCTGCTCGCCGGGCGGCAGGTCCCGGGGCTGCCAGTCCGGCTGGGCCCGTCGGACGTCTTCGTGATGGATGAAGAACTCCATCAGGTTGACCACCTCGTCGGTGATCCGGTTGCTCACCGGACTCCACGCCGGTGGCTGCCGGACCATCCGGACCAGGTCGGGGAACGGACGGGCGGCCAGCTCGAGCCGGACCCGTTCGCTGTAGCCGCGCAGCACCGGCAGCCAGATGCCCGGTGCGGCGTCGGGCCGCTGCTCCCGGACGACCAGGTGCGCGGCGAGGTCCCGGGTGGTCCACCCGTCGTTCACCGTCGGGGCATCCGGACCAACGGCAAGGAACAGGTCGGCCAGGGCATGACGTTCCATCTGTGCGAACCGCGCCATGAACCGATCCTAGGCGGGCGACGGACGGCGCGCCGCGCGAGTCGACGTCGTGGTACCGGGTCGGGTGCCGGGACCGGGGGCGTGCTGTGGCGGTGGCCACAGTCGTCGTACCCCGCTGGCATCGTGGGTCGGTAAGGACGAGATTTGATGATCAGGACTTACAGTCGGGGGTAGCGTGGCCAATCGAACAAGCCGTGACGTCCTGCTCCGCGGCCTGTGGGTGCTCGGCCAGGGCATCCGCGAGCAGCCGGGGCTGTTCACCGTCGGCGTCGGCGGCAGCGTCGTGTTCGGGCTGCTCACCATCGCCAGCGCGTACGTGGTCGGGGCGATCGTGGGCGAGGTGGTGGTCCCGTCGATCGAGTCCGGGCGGGTGGAGACCGGCCTGCTCGGAGCCGGCGCGGCGGCCCTGCTGGCGGTGAGCGTGGTCAAGGTGGTGGGCATCTTCGGCCGGCGGCTCGGCGCCGGCTTCATGCAGTACCGTCTGCAGGCCAGCTACCGCCGCCGGGTCACCCGCCGCTACCTCGACCTGCCGATGTCCTGGCACCAGCGGCACCCCACCGGCACCCTGCTGTCGAACGCGAACTCCGACGTCGAGGCGACCTGGTTCCCGGTCGCCCCGCTGCCGTTCGCCGTCGGCACGGTGGTGATGCTGGTCACGGCGATCGCCGCGCTGTTCGCCACCGACTGGGTGCTCGCGCTGGTCGGGCTTGCGGTGTTCCCGGCGCTGTTCGCCCTCAACGTGGTCTACTCGCGCCGGATGGCCCCCCGGCAGGTCCGGGCACAGCAGCTGCGGGCCGAGGTCAGCGGGATCGCGCACGAGAGCTTCGACGGCGCCCTGGTGGTCAAGACCATGGGGCGGGAGGCCCAGGAGACCGCCCGGTTCGCCGGCCGGGCGGCCGAGCTGCGCGACGCGCTGATCTCCGTGGGCCGGCTGCGCGGGCTGTTCGACCCGTTGCTGGAGACCCTGCCCAGCCTCGGCACCCTCGCCGTACTGCTGGTCGGTGCCGCCCGGCTGCGGCAGGGCGCGGTCAGCGTGGCCGACCTGGTCAGCGTCGCGTTCCTGTTCACCGTGCTGGCCTTCCCGGTCCGGGCGATCGGCTGGGTGCTGGCCGAGCTGCCCCGCAGCGTCGCCGGCTGGGACCGGGTGCGGCACGTGCTCACCGCCACCGGCGAGATGCCGTACGGCGACACCGAACTGCCCGCCGCCGCCACCCCGGCGAGCCTGGTCTTCGACCGGGTCTGGTTCAGCTACCGGCCCCCGGTCGGCGAGCCCGCCGCGTCGGCCACGGCCGACCGGCCGGCCGGCACCGATCAGTCCGCCGCGCCGGCCCCGGCCGACCAGTCCGTCGACCCGACCGCGGTCACCGCGCCCGGCACCGACGCCGCGCTGCCGCCGGTGCTGCGTGACGTGTCGTTCACCGTGCCCGCCGGGCGGACCGTGGCCCTGGTCGGGCCGACCGGAGCTGGCAAGTCGACCATCGCCGCGTTGGCCGCCCGGCTGGTCGATCCGACCGGCGGCCGGGTCGTGCTGGACGGCGTCGAACTGCCCCGGCTGACCGCCGGCTCGCTGGCCCGCACGGTCTCCCTGGTCGCCCAGGTGCCGTTCGCCTTCGACGACACGGTCCGGGCGAACGTCACCCTGGACCGGCCCGGGCTGACCGACGAGGTGGCCTGGTCGGCGCTGCGGCTTGCCGAGGCGGACGGGTTCGTCGCGGCGCTCGACGACGGGCTGGACACCGTCGTCGGTGAGCGCGGCACCACGCTCTCCGGCGGCCAGCGGCAGCGGCTCACCCTGGCCCGCGCGTTGGCCGGGCAGCCCCGGCTGCTGGTGCTCGACGACGCGACCAGCGCCGTCGACCCCCGGGTGGAGGCGGCGATCCTGGCCGCGCTGCGCAACTCCGAGATCGCCACGTCGATCCTGATCGTCGCGTACCGGCGGGCCACCATCGCCCTCGCCGACGAGGTGGTCTACCTCGACCAGGGTCGGGTAGTGGACCACGGCACACATCAGCAACTGCTGGCCCGCTGCCCCGGCTACAACGACCTGGTGACCGCGTACGAGCAGGCGGAAGCGGAGCGGGAGCGGACCCGGTCCGGCACCGACGGCGGCGACGGCGACCCCGGTGGCGGTTCGGCGCGGGCGGCGGAGGTGGTCGCGTGAGCGCGCCCACCGTCGACCGCGCCGGCGGCGAGCGTCGACCCGACCCCGTCGACCAGCCGGGCGGGCCGGCGGCCGGCCCACTGGCGGGCCGACCCGAGTCGACCTGGCAGACGATGCGCCGCGGGCTGGCGCTCTCCCCGGAGCTGCGGACCGGGCTGGCCGGCACCCTGCTGCTGGCGCTGGTGTCGATGATCGGCCGGGCCGCCATTCCGGTCGCGGTCCAGCAGGCGATCGACAACGGCCTGCGCGCGCCGGGCGGCCCCGATCTCGAAGTGGTGGGCACGATCGTCGCGGCCACCGCCGCCGTGCTGGTCGTGACGACCGTCTGCGGCTACTTCATGGTGCGCCGGCTGTTCACGGTCAGCGAGACCGCTCTCGCCGCCGTGCGGACCCGTGCGTTCCGTCACGTGCACGACCTGTCCATGCTGCACCAGCAGTCCGAGCGGCGCGGTTCGCTGGTCAGCCGGGTCACCAGCGACGTCGACCAGATCACCCAGTTCCTGCAGTGGGGCGGGGTCATCCTGCTGATCAGCATGGGTCAGGTGGTGGTGACCGCGGTCGTGATGGCGGTCTACTCGTGGCAGCTGACCCTGGTGGTCCTCGCCGCGTTCGTCCCCGCGCTGCTGATCATCCGGGCGTTCCAGCGTCGGCTCGCGGCCGCGTACGGCGTGGTTCGTCAGCGCACCGGCGCGCTGCTCGCCGCAGTCGCGGAGAGCGTGGTCGGCGCGGCGGTGATCCGGGCGTACGGCGTGTCCCGGCGTACCGCTGGTCGGCTGGACGAGGCGATCGAGGGGCAGCGCCGCGCCCAGCAGCGGGCGTTGCGGACCAGCGTCGTCAGCTTCTCCACCGGGGAGATCGCCGCCGGTCTGGCGTTGGCCGGGGTGGTGGTGGTCGGCGTCCGGATGGGGGTGGACGGCGGGCTGACCGTCGGCCAGCTCACCGCGTTCCTGTTCCTGGTCACCCTGTTCATCCAGCCGGTCCAGATCGCCACCGAGGTGCTCAACGAGGCGCAGAACGCGATCGCCGGCTGGCGGCGGGTGCTCGACGTGCTGGACGTCGCCCCGGATGTGGCCGACCCGGGCGACGACGGGGTGCAACTGCCGGGCGGGCCGCTGGACGTGCGGTTCGAGCAGGTCTGCTTTGCCTACCCGGGCGGGCCGCAGGTGCTCTCCGAGGTGACCCTGGAGATCCCGGCGAAGACCCGGGTGGCGGTGGTCGGCGAGACCGGCAGCGGCAAGACGACCTTCGCGAAGCTGCTCACCCGGCTGATGGACCCGGTGTCCGGGCAGGTGAAGCTCTCCGGCGTACCGCTCGACCGGGTCCGGTTCGAGTCGCTACGGTCCCGGGTGGTGATGGTTCCGCAGGACGGTTTCCTGTTCGACGCGACGGTCGCCGAGAACGTCCGGTTCGCCCGCCCGGAGCTCACCGACGGGCAGTTGTCCGCCGCCTTCGTGGAGCTGGGGCTGGCCGACTGGGTGACCGGTCTGCCGGACGGGGTGCACACCCCGGTCGGTGAGCGGGGCGAGGCGCTCAGCGTCGGTGAGCGGCAACTGGTGGCGCTGGTCCGGGCCTACGTGGCGGATCCGGATCTGCTGGTGCTCGACGAGGCGACCAGCGCGGTGGACCCGGCGACCGAGGTGCGGCTGCAGCGGACCCTGGAGGCGGTGACCCGGGGCCGGACCACGGTGGCGATCGCGCACCGGCTGTCCACCGCCCAGGCCGCCGACGAGGTGATCGTCGTGGACCGTGGCCGGGTGGTGCAGCGCGGCCCGCACGAGGAACTGCTCGCCGACCCGGAGTCGGTCTACGGTCGGCTCTTCGCCTCCTGGCTGGAGCAGACCCGGTGACCTGCGCCCGACAGGCGCAGGTCACCGGGTCCGGCGGGAGCGGCGGCCGGGGTCAGCGGGAGTAGAACTCGACGACCAGCTGCTCGTCGCAGATGACCGGCACCTCGCGGCGGGCGGGCTCGCGGACCAGGGTCGCGGTCAGTTCGGTGAGGCTGACCGACAGGTACGGCGCACCCGGCCCCTCGCCGACGTGCGCCCCTGCGGCGGCGATCTGGAACGGCGGTTTGGTCCGGCTGCGTTCCCGGACCTGGACCAGCTGACCCGGGCGCAGCCGGTACGACGGCCGGTCCACCTTGTGGCCGTCCACGGTGAAGTGGCCGTGGGCGACGAGCTGCCGCGCCTGGTAGATGGTGCGGGCCAGGCCGGCCCGGTGCACGATCGCGTCGAGGCGTCGCTCCAGCAGCGTGACCAGGGCCTCGCCGGTCTTGCCGGTGCCGCGTACCGCGTCGTCGAAGGCGCGCCGCAGTTGGGTCTCGCTGACGTTGTACTGGTGCCGTAGCCGCTGCTTCTCCAGCAGCCGTACCTGGTAGTCGGAGGGCTTGCGGCGGGCGCGGCCGTGCACGCCGGGCGGGTACGGGCGCCGCTCGAAGTACCGGGTGCACTTGCGGGTCAGCGGGATGCCGAGGGCGCGGGAGATTCGCGCCTTGGGTCGTGGGTGGTTCACGTGGACGTCTCCGGGTTCAGTAGGTTAGCCTGCCCTCACTAAGGTGAGCCTAACTGATCTCGGAGGTCCGTGTCATGCAGCCCAGTCCCGCGGAGATCGCCCGGACGATGGCATCCGGCCGGCTGCCCGGCATGGCGCATGTCGCCTGCCGCCCCGGACCGCACGCCGTACGGCACGCGACCGACCCGATGGGGCGGATCCTGCTGCTCGCCGCCGGGTCCGACCTGCTCGACGGCGCGCTGCGACCCGTCGCCGGCACCGACGACACCGCCGTGGTGCTGGAGGTGGCCGACGTACCGCCGGTGGCCGGTTCGCCGACCCACGGCCGGGTCTGGGTGTCCGGCTGGGTCGGCCCACTCGACGGCGCCCCCGCCCGGATGGCCGCGCTGGACTTCGCCGACGTGCACGCCTGCCCCGACCTGCTCGACGTCGGCCGGGGTGCCACCATGTACCGGATGGAGGTGGCCGAGGTCCGGCTGGAACGCTGCGGCGTCACCATCGACGTCGACCCGGACGAGTACGCCGCCGCCGAGCCCGACCCGATCGGCGCCATCGAGTCAGAGCTGCTCGTCGACCTCGCCGACCACCACCGGGCCGAGATGACCGCGTTCATCCGCCGGCAGTTGCGCGACGCCGGTCACCGGTCGCTGGCCGGGGATCCGCAGGTCGTCCGGATGGACCGGTACGGGTTCGTGGTCGCGCTCGGCCCGCACGGACCGCGCGCCCGGTTGGCCTTCCCGGCCCCGGTACGTGACCGCGCCGAACTCGCCCGCCTGCTGCACCCGGTGCTCTGCCGGCGCTGTGCTCCACCGGCCGCCGCCTGACGCGGGCGGCGCGGGCTCAGCCCGACGTCGTCTCGGCCGCCCCGGCCGCTGCGGTCAGCGGCCCCGTCAGGTAGCGCTGGATCGTCGGACCGACCGCTGCGGCGACCTCGTCGGCCGCCATGGTGGACAGCGGTGCCAACCGCAGGATGTACCGGACCACCAGCAGGCCGGCCATCTGCGAGGCCACCAGGGCGGACCGGACCGGCAGCTCCGCCTGGTCCAGGTCGAGTTGACCGAGCACCCGTCGAATGATCTGGGTGGTGACGAACTCGCGCATCAGCCGGGCGGTCCAGTCGTTGGTCAACGCCGACCGCAGCAGCGCCAGGGCAGCCACTCCGGCCGGCGAGTCCCAGACCCCCAGCACCAGTCGGACCAGCCGTTCGCCCACCTCCTCGGGCCCGCCGGCGAACGCCTGTGGAAGCAGCTCACCCGGATCCGCCGGCGCGTCCATCGCGGCCAGGAACAGGTTGTCCTTGGTGCCGAAGTAGTGGTGCACCAGCGCCGGGTCCACGCCGGCCGCCGCCGCGATGGCGCGTACCGACGCCTGGTCGAAGCCGCGTTCACCGAAGACCTGCCGGGCGGCGGTCAGGATCGCCTCGCGGGTGTCCGGGTTGCCCGGTCGCCGGCCGGTGCGTCGTGCCATCGGTCGCGCTACTCCTGTCGCGTCGGGTTCAGCCGCTGCGGCGGCGCAGCGTCGCGGCGGCGAGCACCAACGCGGCCACCACCGCCCCGGCGACCACGGTCAGGTCACGCCAGAGCGTCGCGGTCGGCTCCGGATACGCCCCGACCTCGGTCAACGCCGACACGGCGTAGGACAGCGGCAGGACGTTGCTGACCGCCTCCAGCCAGCCGGCCATCTCGTCGCGGGCGACGAACAGGCCGCAGAGCAGCAGCTGTGGGATCACCACCACCGGCATGAACTGTACGGCCTGGAACTCGGTGCGGGCGAAGGCGCTGCACAGTAGGCCGAGCGCCACGCCGAGCAGGGCGTCGAGCACCGCTATCGCGATTACCAGCGCCGGGCTGCCGGCGGTGGACAGGTCGAACAGCCAGTACGCCACAGCGCTGGCCACGGTGGCCTGCACAGCCGCCGCGAGCCCGAACGCGATGCCGTAGCCGAACAGCAGGTCCAGCCGGCCCAGCGGGGTGGTGAGCAGCCGTTCCAGGGTGCCGCTGGTGCGTTCGCGCAGCATCGCGATGCTGGTCACCAGGAACATGATCACGAACGGGAAGACGCCGAGCATGATCAGCGCGACCCGGTCGAACAGCGCCGGCTGCCCGCCGGTGGCCGGCTGGTCGCCGTACATGTAGTAGAGCAGGGTCAACAGCAGCGCCGGTACGACGACCAGCAGCGCGACGGTACGCCGGTCGTGGCGCAGCTGGCGCAGCACGCGGCCGACGGTGGCGGCCAGGATTCTCGGGTTCACCGGTCTGCTCCTCGGCTCGGGCCGGTCGGCTGGCGGTCCCGGATCAGCCGCAGGAACGCTTCGTCCAGGTCGTCGGTGCCGGCGGCGGCGCGCACCGCCGCGGGGGTGTCGTCTGCGACTAGCCGCCCGTCGCGGATCAGCAGCAGCCGGTCGCACCGGCCGGCCTCGTCCATCACGTGGCTGGAGACCAGCAGGGTGGTGCCGGCGGCGGCGAGGGCGTGGAACCGGGCCCACAGCTCGGCCCGCAGCACCGGGTCCTGGCCGACGGTCGGCTCGTCGAGCACGACCAGTTCGGGGCGGCCGACCAGCGCGCAGGCCAGCGAGGCGCGGCTGCGCTGTCCGCCGGACAGGTCGGCGACCAGCTGCCCGGCGGCGGCCGCCAGGCCGACGTCCGCCACGGCCCGGTCGGCGTCGGCCGCCGGCAGGCCGTACAGCGCGGCGAAGTACCGGGCGTTCTCCCGGACCGTGAGGTCGGCGTAGACGCTGGGCGCCTGGGTCAGATACCCGACGGTACGCCGCAGCTGCGGTGCCCCGGCCGGCTGGCCGAACACCCGGACCTGTCCGGACCGGACGGTCTGCACGCCGACGACCGCCCGCATCAGGGTGCTCTTACCGCTGCCGCTCGGGCCGAGCAGGCCGGTGACGCTGCCGCTGCCCACGGTGCACGAGATGTCGTGCAGCACGCGGCGCCGGCCGCGGTCGACCACGAGGTCGGTGACCTCGACGACAGGGTCCATGGCTGCCTCCGGATAACTCATCAGCTGTAGAACTCAACGATAGATGAATTATCTCGGCAGGTCGACCCGGCCGGGCGGGGCGGGAACCGGACCGCCCCGCCCGCAGCGGTCAGATCGCCAGCAGCCGGTCCAGGAACTCCCGGTACTGCCGCAACGCCATCCGCATCGACTCGGTGTCCGGCGTCTCGCTGTGCCGGTGCGGGTCGAGCTCGACCTGCTCGGCCAGCAGCCGCTCGGCCAGCGTACGGACGGTGTGCCCGACCAGCGACTGAGCCTGCGCCAGGGCGACCTCCGGTTCGTCGACGAACCGGGCCTTGATCTCGTGCCACTCGTCGCGCAACTCGTCGGCGGCGTCCTCGGTCCAGATGGTGATCGGTGGCAGCGTCACGTCGCCCGGTCTCGCCGGCCGGGCCACTGCCGGCTGGTCGTCGTGCCCGGCCGCCGGCCCGGTCGACTCCTCCACTGTGGTCAGCATGGCAGCCCGCTCCTCGTCGTCCTCGTCGTCCTCCGGATCTTCGCCGAAGTCCTCGTCGTCCTCATCGTCGTCGAACTCGTCCTCGTCCTCGTCGTCGAAGTCGTCGTCGGCGGCGGCGTAGAACAGATCACCGGCGTCGCCGTGCGCGGTGACGGTCTCTTCGTCCTCGGCCGGGTCGTCGTCCGTCTCGGCTGTCGGTCCCGACCGCTCGTCGTCATCCGGGTCCGCCGCCGCGGCGGTCGGCCGGTCCGCCTCGTCCGTCCCATCCGGCTGGGCCGTCTCATCGGGCTCGACCGTCTGGTCCGCCGGAACATCGGTGTCGGCCGGCTCGTCGGCCGCGACGGCCTGGCCGTCCGGGCCGTCCGGGCCGTCCGGGCCGGCGGTCGGATCCCCGACGCCGTTCCCGTCCTGGTCGTCAGCTGCGGCCTTCTGGTCGTCGGCTGCGGCGTCCTGCTCGACCGGCCCGGAATCCTCCCCGGCCGGTTCGGCGTCGGTCTCCGCCCGTTGCCCTGCCGACTGGCCGTCCTCCGCCTGGCCTTGCGCCTGGCCGGCTGCCGGTGTCGGCGGGACGCCCTGGGCCGGCGCTGTTGCGGCAGCCGGCGCGTCCCGGTCGTCGTCAGCGGAGTCACCGGAGTCACCGGTAGGTTCGCCGGCCGCCTCGCCGACGCCACCGAGCAGTTGCGTGGCGATCGGCGGCAACGGGCTCGGGCCGTTGCGGTGGGCCGGCTTCGGCACGATCATCGGGATCTCCGTCGTCGCCTCGTTGATCGGATTGTCGTCGAGGGCGGGTCGGGGCGTCGGTACGGGAGTGCCGTGCACGGGACCCGGACCTGTGCCGGTCTCGTCCGGCTTCACCGGCCCGGCGTGCGCAGGGGTGGGGGTGGGCTGCATTGCTGATCCTCCGTCCGCTTCGGCGGGGCGACCCGGTCCCGGGGTGACCGGAGCCGTCCGCACGGGCGTGGTGCTGGGTGGTGCGCCGACTCGCTGCGCCGGCCACGGCCGACAGGCCCGGCGGACACACATCACCGGCTCAGGCGTGGAACCTGAGCGGAAAGGTGCGATCGGCGGGCACCGGGGTCGGGTCCGCCGAGCAGTGGGTGTGCCCGCAGACCTGGACCGTGGCGGCGCACCGCCAAGGTACTCCTGATGCCGCACCGGCACAGCCCCCGAACCGTCGATTCCGGCCGACCGCTGTCGGGCTCACGACACCGCATGCCGGACGCCGCGCCACGGCGGTCCGGGCGTACGGAACAATCGGGCACTGTGTCCGTACCAGATGAACCGGAAGCCGGCCCACCGACCACCGCCCGGCGGCCCACGCCCGGCGACCCGCCACGGCGCTCCGCGCTCGATCCGGCCGTCGCGGCCCGGCTGCGCCGCACCGCCGACGGCCTGGTCGCCGCCGTCGTGCAGCGGCACGGCACCGGCGAGGTGCTGATGATGGCGTGGATGGACGACGAGGCGCTGCACCGCACCCTCACCACCGGGCGGGCCACCTACTGGTCGCGCAGCCGGCAGGAATACTGGGTCAAGGGCGCCACCTCCGGGCACCACCAGTACGTGCGGTCGGTGCGGCTGGACTGCGACGGCGACGCGGTACTGGTCACGGTCGAGCAGGTCGGTGCCGCCTGCCACACCGGCGCCGGCAACTGTTTCTTCGACGATCTGCCGGTGACCGGCACCATCACCGACCCCCAGGAGGATCGATGATCACCGGTACGGTCAGCCCGGACGAGCCGACCTTCCAGACTCTGGCCCGGCAGCGCCGGGTGGTGCCGGTGACCCGGCGGCTGCTGGCCGACGGCGAGACCCCGGTCGGGGTGTACCGCAAGCTCGCCGGCGGACCCGGCACCTTCCTGCTGGAGTCCGCCGAACAGGGCGCCGGGTCGGCCGGCACCGCCTGGTCGCGCTACTCGTTCATCGGGGTACGCAGCGCGGCGACGTTGACCGAGTCCGGTGGCGGTGCGCACTGGCTCGGTGACCCGCCCGACGGGCTGCCCACCGAAGGTGACCCGGTCGAGGTGCTGCGGGCGACCGTCGCCGCGTTGACCGGGCCGCCCCCGGACACCGACCCCGTCGGCGGCCTGCCGCCGCTGACCGGCGGCCTGGTCGGCTACCTCAGCTACGACTTCGTCCGCCGGCTGGAACGGATCCCCGAACACACCGAGGACGATCTCGCGCTGCCCGAGTTCGGGTTGCTGCTCGCCACCGATTTGGTGGTGCTCGACCACTTCGACGGTACGGCGATCCTGGTCGCCAACGCGGTCCTGCCGGCGGCGGCCGACCCGGTCACCACGGCGGCTGCCTACCACCACGCGATCGGCCGGCTCGACGCGATGACCACCGCCCTGTCCCGGCCCAATCCACCGATGGTGTCGATGATGGACGCGCCCGGTGCGCCCGGGCCGGCGGCCCGTAGCCGCACCGCCGCGGGCGCGTACCCCAAGGCCGTCGAGGAGGCCAAGGAGGCGATCCGGGCCGGTGAGTGCTTCCAGATCGTGCTGGCCCAGCGGTTCGAGCGGGACACCACCGCCGACCCGCTGGACGTCTACCGGGTGCTGCGGGCGACCAACCCCAGCCCGTACATGTACCTGCTGCGGTTCGACGACTTCGACGTGGTGGGCTCGTCGCCGGAGGCGCATCTCAAGGTCACCGTCACCGCTGGCGGCAGCCGGCGGGCGATGCTGCACCCGATCGCAGGCACTCGGCGGCGGGGTGCCACCCCGCAGGCCGACGCCGCCCTCGCCACCGAGCTGCTCAACGATCCGAAGGAGCGCGCTGAGCACGTGATGCTGGTCGACCTGGGCCGCAACGACCTCGGCCGGGTCTGCCGGCCGGGCACCGTCGAGGTGCCCGAGTTCGCCACCGTCGAGCGGTACAGCCACGTGATGCACATCGTGTCGACGGTGGTGGGCGAGCTGCGCGAGGACCGGACCGCGTTCGACGCGCTGGCGGCCACCTTTCCGGCCGGCACCCTGTCCGGCGCGCCGAAGGTCCGGGCGATGGAGATCATCGAGGAGCTGGAGCCGACCCGTCGGGGCCTGTACGGTGGCACCGTCGGCTACTTCGGGTTCGGCGGCGACCTGGACATGGCGATCGCGATCCGGACCGCGCTGATCCGTGGCGGCCGCGCCTACGTGCAGGCCGGTGCGGGGATCGTGGCGGACTCGGACCCGGCCGCCGAGGAACGGGAGACGCAGAGCAAGGCGGCGGCGGTGCTGGTGGCGATCGCCGCCGCCGAGACGCTGCGTCCGGCCCGGTGACCGGCCCCGGCGTGTCGGCCGCGCCGGGGCGGGCGTTGGCCGGCGCCGTCGTCACCTGTCTGGCCGGGGCCGGCCTGGTGCTGTACGCGGCCGGGCGGGACTGGGCGGTCGAGGTGACCGGGCGCCCGGCGCCGCTGCCGGCGGTCGAGGTGGCCCGCACCGGTGCCGACGTGCTGCCGTGGCTGCCGGCGGTCGCCCTGGTCGGACTGGCCGGCACCGGCGCGGTGCTGGCCACCCGAGGGCTGGCCCGGCGGCTGGTCGGCGCGCTGCTCGCGGTCCTCGGCGTGGCGATGGCGGCCGGTGGGCTGACGGTGCTGCTCACTGGCGCAGGTCCGGCCGGTCCGACGACGGACAGCACCGTGTCGGCCCCGCAGTGGCCGGTGGCGACGGTGGTCGGTGCGGTGCTGCTCGCCGCCGGTGGGTCGGTCACCGCGCTGCGCTCCCGGCACTGGCCGGCGATGGGCGCCCGGTACGAGCGGAGCCGGTCCGGTGGTGACGGGTCCGGTCCGGGCGCCGACGGCCGGGCGGCCGGTCTGGGCGGCCGGACTAGCCGATCGACGCTGGACGCGTGGAACGCTCTGGACCGGGGCGAGGACCCGACCGACGACGACCCGGTCGCCGACCGGTGACGGCTGCGGTGGCTGCGGCGGCTTCAGCGGCTGCGGCGGCGGCTTCAGCGATGGCGGTTGGCTCATCAGCGGCGTCGGATACCTCGACGGACCGGGCGGCGGTGAGCGTGGCCACCAGCCGGCGGATCTCGTCCCGCTGGTGGGCACGGGCCCGGTCGGCGCAGATCGCCTCCCAGGCATTGCCCTTGGCGGTACGTACCCGGTGATCGCCGATCACGGCGCGTTCCATGGTGTGCACGACCTCGGCGGCCAGCGAGACCACGGCCCGGGGGATGGCGATCAGGTCGACGTTGGCGTCCCGTGGTGTGCTGCTCATGGCGTCCCCCAGGTGGTTGCGCGGCCGGCGGCTACCGCCGACCAGTCTGCCCGAACCCCATGCTGACCGGGGGCTGTTTCACGGTGGTGACCCGCAGGTCAACTATCGCCCAACGGGGCGGGTGGCACCCGTACCGCCGGTGTTGATCTGCGCCACAGCGGAGCCGGCGCCGCCGACACGATATGATCAGCGTCGATGGGGTCCGGTGCTGCCCGGGTGGCCCGGCCCGCTGGGAGCCGTTGGCACGGTGGGTGATGCTCTTCTCACAAAAGATGGGCATTATGCCCCAGCCCAGATGGTGAGGCGCGCCATACCCCCGACTCCAGCTCACCTGCGCCGCCACCTAGCATCGGGCGCATGACACCCGGAGAGGGGAGTCCGTTGGTGACTGCTGACCAGGAGGACAGCGCCGGACCGTCGGCGCCGGCGCTCGGAGTGCTCGACGAGATCATCGCCGGCGTCCGAGCCGAGGTTCAACGCCGCGAAGGGCTGGTCCCGCTGAGCCGGATCCGTGAGCTCGCCGCCGCCGCGCCACCGCCGATCGACGCCTGCGCAGCGCTGCGCAAGCCCGGGGTCGGGGTGATCGCCGAGGTCAAGCGGGCCTCGCCGTCGAAGGGTGCGCTGGCCGACATCCCGGACCCGGCCGATTTGGCCTCGGAGTACGCCGCCGGTGGCGCCCGCTGCATCAGCGTGCTGACCGAGCAGCGCTGGTTCGGTGGTTCACTGGACGACCTCACCGCCGTACGGGCCGCCGTCAACGTGCCGGTGCTGCGCAAGGACTTCATCGTCTCCAGCTACCAGGTGCACGAGGCCCGCGCCTACGGTGCCGACCTGGTCCTGCTGATGGTGGTCGCGCTGGAGCAGAACGTGCTGGTCGGGCTGCTGGAGCGGATCGAGTCGCTGGGCATGACCGCGCTGGTCGAGGTGCACACCGAGGAGGAGGCCGACCGGGCCCTCGAAGCCGGCGCCCAGGTCATCGGGGTCAACGCCCGTGACCTGCGCACCCTGGAGGTGGACCGGTCGGTGTTCGAGCGGATCGCGCCGGGGCTGCCGAACAGCGTCGTCAAGATCGCCGAGTCGGGGGTGCGCGGGCCGCACGACCTGATCCGGTACGCGTCGGCCGGCGCCGACGCCGTCCTGGTCGGTGAGGGCCTGGTGACCCAGAAGAGCCCCCGGGACGCGGTCGCCGAGCTGGTCAACGCCGGCAACCACCCGGCGACGCCGAGGCCGGTGCGATGAGCGCCCCGAACGCCACCGGCGTCGACGCGCCCGGCACCGGTGCGCGGCCCGCCGCGCTGCCCGACGACACCGGCCACTTCGGCCGCTACGGCGGACGGTTCGTGCCCGAGGCGCTGATCGCCGCCCTCGACGAGCTGGACGTCGCGTACCGCAAGGCGATGGCCGACGACGCCTTCCGGGCCGACTTCGACCGGCTGTTGCGCGACTACGCCGGCACCCCGTCGCTGCTCTACCGGGCCGAGCGGCTGTCCGCGCAGGTCGGCGCGACGGTGCTGCTCAAACGGGAGGACCTCAACCACACCGGCGCGCACAAGGTGCGCAACGTGCTCGGCCAGGCGCTGCTGACCCGGCGGATGGGCAAGCCCCGGATCATCGCCGAGACCGGCGCCGGTCAGCACGGGGTGGCCAGCGCCACCGCCGCCGCCCTGCTGGACCTCGAATGCGTGGTCTACATGGGCGAGGTGGACACCGAACGGCAGGCGCTCAACGTGGCCCGGATGCGGATGCTCGGCGCCACCGTGGTGCCGGTGACCAACGGGTCGCGCACCCTCAAGGACGCGCTCAACGAGGCGCTGCGCGACTGGGTGGCCAGCGTCGACCACACCCACTACCTGATCGGCACCGCCGCCGGCCCGCACCCGTTCCCGGCGATGGTCCGCGACTTCGTGCGCGGCATCGGTGACGAGGCCCGCGCGCAGTGCCTGGACAGCCTCGGCGCGCTCCCGGACGCGGTCACCGCCTGCGTCGGCGGCGGCTCCAACGCCATCGGCATCTTCCACGCCTTCGTCGGCGACGACCAGGTCCGGCTGTACGGCTTCGAGGCCGGCGGCGACGGGGTGGCCACCGGCCGGCACGCGGCCAGCATCACCGGCGGGGCGTCCGGGGTGCTGCACGGGGCCCGCACCTACCTGCTGCAGGACGCCGACGGGCAGACCTTGGACTCGCACTCGATCTCGGCCGGCCTGGACTACCCGGCGGTCGGTCCGGAGCACGCCTGGCTGCACGACGTCGGCCGGGCCCGCTACCAGCCGGTCACCGATGCCGAGGCGATGGCGGCGTTCCAGCTGCTCTGCCGCACCGAGGGGATCATCCCGGCGATCGAGAGCGCACACGCGCTCGCCGGCACCCTGCGGATCATCCCGGAACTCACCGCCGAGCTGGGGCGCGAGCCGACCATCGTGGTCAACCTCTCCGGCCGCGGCGACAAGGACGTGCACACCGCCGGCGCCTACTTCGGCATTCTCGACGGGCAGGACCGATGAGCATCTCGGTGGCGTTCGACAAGGCCCGGGCCGAGGGCCGCGCCGTGCTGGTCGGCTGCATGCCGGCCGGCTTCCCCAGCGTCGACGACAGCATCGTCGCGATGCGGGCGATGGTCGACGCGGGGGTCGACGTCATCGAGGTCGAGCTGCCCTACTCCGACCCGGTGATGGACGGCCCGGTGATCCAGCGGGCCAGCGACATCGCCCTGGCCGGCGGGGTCCGCACCGCGGACGCGCTGCGGATCATCGAGGCGGTCGCCGCGACCGGCGCGCCGGTGGTCACCATGACCTACTGGAACCCGATCGAGCGGTACGGCGTGGACGCCTTCGCCCGCGACCTGGCGGCGGCCGGCGGCACCGGGCTGATCACCCCGGACCTGATCCCGGACGAGGCGGACGAGTGGCTGGCCGCCTCGGACGCGTACGGCCTGGACCGGACCTTCCTCGTCTCGCCGTCGTCGACCGACGCCCGGCTGGCGATGACCGTGCGGCACTGCCGGGGTTTCGTCTACGCCACCGCGCTGATGGGTGTCACCGGGGCCCGCGAGCAGTCCTCCGGCGCGGCACCGACTCTGGTCGGCCGGCTGCGCCAGGTCACCGACCTGCCGGTCGGCGTCGGTCTCGGGGTGGGCAACGGCGCCCAGGCGGCCGAGGTCGGTTCGTTCGCCGACGGGGTGATCGTCGGCAGCGCGTTGATCCGGTGCCTGCTGGACGCGACCGATCTGCCCGCCGGGCTGGCCGCACTGCGTTCGCTCAGCGGTGAGCTCGCCGCCGGCGTACGCGCGGTGACCCGGTGAAGCGGCTTCGGCGGCCCGGCGCGGCAGGGCGTGGTGCCCCGGTGAGCCGGCGACACGCCTGACGCTGGCGACCGGGGGTCCCTGGTTCGGGGGTCACGACGGTAGCGTGTGCACCCGTGACACTCGCCGCGATCCCCAGCCCGGCCACCGCTGTCTGGCAACTTGGTCCAATTCCCATCCGGGCGTACGCGCTCTGCATAGTCCTCGGCATCGTGGTGGCCAGCGCGGTCACCGAGTACCGGCTCCGCCAGCGCGGGGTCCGGCCGTGGGCGGTGCTGGACATCGCCATCTGGGCGGTGCCGTTCGGCATCCTCGGTGCCCGGCTCTATCACGTCGTCTCCTCACCGCAGGCGTACTTCGGCGCCAACGGCAACCCGATCGAAGCCTTCTACATCTGGCAGGGCGGTCTCGGAATCTGGGGCGCCGTCGCCGGTGGCGCGGTCGGCGCCTGGCTGGCCGCCCGCCAACTGGGCATCCCGCTCAGCGTGGTCGCCGACGCGCTCGCCCCCGGCCTGCCGCTCGCCCAGGCCGTCGGCCGGTTCGGCAACTGGTTCAACAACGAGCTGTACGGCGGCCCGACCACGTTGCCGTGGGGCCTGCAGGTGCACCAGATGGACCGCAGCAACCCCGGTCAGGCGCTGCGCGACCCGGAGGGCAACCCGGTGCTGGAGCCGGGGCTCTACCATCCGACGTTCCTGTACGAGGCGATCTGGAACGTCGGTGTCGCCGCGCTGGTGCTGCTCGCCGAACGCCGCTGGAAGCTCGGTGCCGGTCGGGCCTTCGCGGTGTACGTGGCGGGCTACACCGCCGGCCGGTTCTGGATCGAGATCATGCGTACCGATCCCGCGAACGAGTTCTTCGGCGTGCGGGTCAACGTGTTCACCTCGGTGCTGATCTTCCTCGGCGCGCTGGTCTATCTCGTCCGGGTACGCGGCCCGCAGCAGTTCCTCGTCCCGTTGGACGCCGAGGGCCGGCCGTTGCCGCCCGTCGGCGCGTCGACGCCGGCCGACGGCGGGTCGACCGACGCCGGGTCGGGCGAGACCGGCTCGGGCACCGCTGGCTCGGGCACCGCCGAGCCGACCGAAAGCGGGGCGGCCGGGTCCGAGGCAACCGGTGGGGTGTCCCAGATCGACGTCTCGGGCAAGAAACCCACCGCCGAGTTGGCCGCCGGCTACCGAGTGGTCACCGAGGAACAGTTCCGGCGGTACGAGAGCACCGGTGAGCTGCCTGCCGAGACCACCGCCGGAACCGACACCGAGACCACCGCCGGAACCGACACCGAGACCACCGCCGGAACCGACACCGAGACCGACACCGGAACCGACGGTGCCGCTGGAGCCGACGCCGGGACCGGAGCCGGCACCGGCACCGGTAAGACCGGAAGCTGACCGCCGGTCGGCGGGCGCCGACCGACCGGGGGAAGAGGGGGCGGGATGCGTACTGCGGTCGTGGTGGGGGCGGGCATCGGCGGTCTGGCGGTCGCCGGTGCCCTGGCCCGCACCGGTTGGCGGGTCACCCTGCTGGAACGTGAGGACCGGGTCCGGTCCGACGGCACCGCCCTGGTGCTCTGGCCCAACGGTGTCCGCGCGTTGCGGGCGTTGGGCCTCGGCGCCGGGCTGGAAGCGATCGCCACCCCGGTGTCGCACACCGGGGTACGCCGCCCCGACGGGCAGTGGCTCGTGCAGCCCCGGCCGCAGCCGGAGGACCGGGCCCCGGTGGTGGTGCACCGGGAGGATCTGCACGACGCGTTGATCGCCGGTCTCGGCGAGCAGGCCGAGATCCGCACCGGGGTGACCGTGAAGGGCCTGCGACCGGCGGTGGACCGGCCGGCGGTGACCATCGGCCGGGGCGTCGTCGAGGCCGACCTGGTGGTGGCGGCGGACGGCGTGCACAGCGCGCTGCGTCCGGCGTTGGCCCCGGGCAGTTCGGTGGTCAGCTCCGGGTGCTCGGCCTGGCGGGCGGTGATTCCCTGGTACCGGGCGCCGCAGCTGGCCGCCGGTCAGGTCGGCGGCGAGATACTCGGCGCCGGCTACCGGTTCGTCTCGGCGTCGTTGGGTGAACGGGGTTCGGCCGGGGGCTCCAGCCGGGGCGGCATCTACTGGGTGGCGACCGCCGCCGGGGCGTCCCGCCCGGAGCCGCCAGCGACCCAGCTGACCCTGCTGCGCCGCTGGTTCGCCGGCTGGCCGGCCCCGGTGGGCGAGCTGCTCGCCGCCACCGAGCCGGCCGACCTGGTCCAGCAGGAGGTCCGCGAGCTGCGGCCGCTGCCCCCGGCGTACGGGTTCCCGGTCGGGTCGGGCGGTGTGGTGCTGCTCGGCGACGCGGCGCACGCGATGCCGCATCATCTCGGGCAGGGCGCGTGCCTGGCGTTCGAGGACGCGGCGACGCTGTGCGCCCTGGTCCGGGACACCGTGCCGGGGCCGGCGCTGGCCGCGGCGGTCGACTCGTACAGCCGGTTGCGCCGGCCGCGAGCGGTGGCGATGGTGCGCCAGACCCGGCGGATGGCGGCGGTGCTGTCGGCGCGGGGCCGGCTGGCGCTGCGGGCCCGGGACGCGACGCTCGGCACGATCAGCCCTCGGCTGATGGGCAGTGTGGCCGCCACCGCCGCGCAGTGGCAGCCGCCGCCGTCCTGACCGTCGCCCGCGGCGAGTGGGCCGGTCGCCCACGGCTGAACGGGCCGGTCGTCCGCGGCGAGTGGGCCGGTCAGCCGCCGGGGTGGGCGGTGGGTTCGGCGATGCAGGAGGTGCCCACCCGGCGGAAGCCGAGTCGGTGGTAGAGCATCGCCACGTCGTCGTCGCCGGCGGCCAGGAAGATCAGGTCGACGCCGGCGGCGAGCGCGTGCCGGGCCAGCGCGGCGGTGACCGCCGATGCCAGGCCCTGGCGGCGGGCCGGTGCCACGGTGCCGACACCGACGATCTCGGCGACGTCGTCGACCCGGTTGAGCGATCCGACGGCGGCCGGCTGCCCACCGGCCGGCAGCCCGGCCAGGGCGATGGTGTGGCTGCCGGCGGCGATCGCCGACCGTTCGTGGTCGACCAGAGCGTCCGGCAGGGCCGGGTCGGCGGCCGCCGCCGCGACAGGTGAGGCCGCCGGGGCTGTCGTGGCCAGCGGTTCGATGCTGTCCGGTGGGGCTGCCGGGGCGGCGGTGGCGAGCCCGCCGGATGCCGGCGCGGGCTGCCCGGCCGGGTCCGACGCACCGCCGCCGGGACCGCCATTGTCGACAGTGGGAAATGTCACTGTAACAATCTCGGGGGTGTCGGCGCCGACGGTCGGCAGTCCGGTGCCGGTGCCGCCGGACGGGGCGAACGCGGCCTGGGCGATGGTGAACCAGGTGGTGAGATCGGCCGCGAAGTCGGGTGAGTCCGGGTCGAGCAGCCGTACCGGCCGGTCGGCGAACCGGTCAACCGGGGGCAGAGCGGTCGGGTCGAGCACCATCAGCGGTGCCTGCCGCACGCCGAGCCCGGCCGACCGGGCCACCGCCAGCAGGTCGGGGTTGATCTCGTGGATCCATTCGAAGGACTCGGGAAGGCCCAGTTCGCGTTGTCGGGCGCGTACGGTGGTGATGTCGGCGGCGGCCGGCGGCGCGGTCACGCCTACCCGGGGGCGGGCGTAGAACGGCCAACCCGCCTCCCCATTCCGCACGAAAAGTACATAGTCACCCAGCTCTTCGGGGCGGGCGGCAGCACGCGGTACGGCATCGCAGAACCGGTCCAGCCGGCCGAGGAGTTCGTTCTCCTGGTTGGCCACCTTGTGAGACTACACGTCCCATACAATGGACGTGTGATCAATTCGCACTGGTGATGTCCGGTGGCCCCTCACGTAGACTCAGAAAACTCTCCAGGGCCGACGTCGTCCCGAAATCTGTTCATGCGCGAGTGACGACAGGAGGCCCGGTGGTTCTTCCGTACCCGCAGGGACCGCACCCCTGCCCGCCGCAGGCATCCCAGCCGCCGGCGCAGGGTCTCTACGACCCCGCCCACGAGCACGACGCGTGTGGTGTCTCTTTCGTGGCGGACCTCAACGGCCGCCGCTCGCACGACGTGGTGGCCAAGGGCCTGGCCGCGCTGTGCCGGCTCGACCACCGTGGTGCGCGGGGTGCGGAGCAGAACACCGGTGACGGCGCCGGCATCATGATCCAGGTCCCGGACGCGTTCCTGCGGGCCGTCGTCGACTTCGACCTGCCGCCGGCCGGGCAGTACGCCACCGGCCTGGTGTTCCTGCCCGCCGACCCGGCCGACGAGGCCCGGGTCCGCCGGATCGTCGAAAAGTACGCCCTGGTCGAGGGCGCCGACGTGCTCGGCTGGCGGGACGTGCCGGTGCAGCCGGACGGGCTCGGCGAGACCGCCGACGCCGCCCGCCCCCGGATCGCGCAGCTCTTCCTGTCCGCGCACCGGCTGACCGACTCGCCGGCCGGCCCGGCCGGCACCCCGTTGGCCGGGCTGGACCTGGACCGGGTGGCGTTCTGCGTACGCAAGCAGGCCGAGCGGGAGAGCGCCGAGCGCGGCGTGACCGCCTACTTCCCGTCGCTGTCCGGCCGGACCATGGTCTACAAGGGCATGCTCACCCCGGACCAGCTGCCGGAGTTCTACCCCGACCTGCGCGACGAGCGGGTGGCCAGCGCGATCGCCCTGGTGCACTCCCGGTTCTCCACCAACACGTTCCCGTCCTGGCCGCTGTCGCACCCGTACCGGTTCATCGCGCACAACGGCGAGATCAACACGATCCGGGGCAACAAGAACTGGATGAACGCCCGCGAGGCGCTGCTCGCCACGCCGGACATCCCCGGCAACATCCGCCGGCTGTTCCCGGTCTGCACCCCGCAGGCGTCCGACTCGGCCAACTTCGACGAGGTCCTCGAACTGCTGCACCTGGCCGGACGCAGCCTGCCGCACGCCGTCCTGATGATGATCCCGGAGGCATGGGAGAACGACCCCGGGATGGAGCCGGCGAAGCGTGACTTCTACCGCTTCCACGCCAGCCTGATGGAGCCGTGGGACGGCCCGGCCTCGGTCGCCTTCACCGACGGTGAGATCGTCGGTGCGGTGCTGGACCGCAACGGGCTGCGGCCGGGCCGCTGGTGGCGCACCAGCGACGGCCTGGTGGTGCTGGGCAGCGAAGCCGGCGTGCTCGATCTCGACCCGGCGACCGTGGTCGCCAAGGGTCGGCTGCGGCCGGGCCGGATGTTCCTGGTCGACACCGCCGCCGGGCGCATCGTCGAGGACGAGGAGATCAAGGCCGAGCTGGCCGCCGCCCACCCGTACGGCGACTGGCTGCACGCCGGCCTGATCGACCTGCGGGACCTACCGGAGCGGGACCACATCGTCTACGCGCACGACTCGGTGCAGCGCCGCCAGCAGACCTTCGGCTACACCGAGGAGGAGCTGAAGATCCTGATCGCGCCGATGGCCCGCAAGGGCATCGAGCCGATCGGGTCGATGGGCACCGACACCCCGATCTCGCCGCTGTCCACCCGGCCCCGGCTGCTGTTCGACTACTTCCACCAGCTGTTCGCCCAGGTCACCAACCCGCCGCTGGACGCCATCCGGGAGGAGATGGTGACCAGCCTGCAGTCGACCATCGGCCCGGAGGCCAACCTGCTCGACCCGGGTCCGGCGTCCTGCCGGCAGATCGTGCTGCCGTACCCGATCATCGACAACGACGAGCTGGCCAAGATCCTGTCCATCGACGAGGACGGCGACCTGCCCGGCTTCAAGGCGGTCCGGGTCTCCGGCCTGTACCCGCTGCGTGACGGCGCCGACGGCATCAAGGCCCGGCTCACCGAGATCTGCCGGCACGTGTCCGAGGCGATCGAGGACGGCGTACGGATCTTCGTGCTGTCGGACCGGGACTCGACCGTCGACCTGGCGCCGATCCCGTCGCTGCTGCTCACCGCCGCCGTTCACCAGCACCTGGTCCGTGAGCAGACCCGCACCCAGGTGGCGCTGCTCGTCGAGTCCGGCGACTGCCGCGAGGTGCACCACGCCGCCGTGCTGATCGGCTACGGTGCCGCCGCGGTCAACCCGTACCTGGCCTTCGAGTCGGTCGAGGACCTGATCGCCACCGGCGCGCTGGCCGGCATCACCTCCACCGAGGCGATCCGCAACTACGTCAAGGCGCTCGGCAAGGGCGTGCTCAAGATCATGTCGAAGATGGGCATCTCGACGGTCTCCTCGTACTGCGGGGCCCAGGTCTTCGAAGCGGTCGGCCTGGACCCCCGGCTGGTCGAGCGCTACTTCGCCGGCACCCCCGGCACCGTCGGCGGGGTCGGGCTGTCCGGCATCCACGCCGAGGTCGCCGCCCGGCACGACCGCGCGTACCCGTCGAACAGCGCCGAACGCTCGCACCGCCGCCTCGACGTCGGCGGCGAGTACCAGTGGCGGCGCGAAGGCGAACTGCACCTGTTCAACCCGGAGACGGTGTTCCTGCTGCAGCACGCCACCCGGTCCGGGCAGTACGACGTGTTCCGCCGCTACACCGCCACCGTCGACGGCCTGGCCGCCGAGGCCGGCTCGCTGCGCGGGCTGTTCACCCTGCGCGACGGGGTCCGCGAGCCGGTGCCGATCGACGAGGTCGAACCGGCCAGCGAGATCGTCAAGCGGTTCTCCACCGGCGCCATGAGCTACGGGTCGATCTCCGCCGAGTCGCACGAGACCCTCGCCATCGCGATGAACCGCCTCGGCGGGCGGTCCAACACCGGCGAGGGCGGCGAGGACGTCGACCGGCTCTACGACCCGGCCCGCCGCTCGGCGGTCAAGCAGATCGCCTCCGGCCGGTTCGGCGTCACCAGCGAGTACCTGGTCAACGCCAACGACCTGCAGATCAAGATGGCGCAGGGGGCCAAGCCGGGTGAGGGCGGCCAGCTGCCCGGCAACAAGGTGTGGCCGTGGATCGCCAAGACCCGCCACGCCACCCCCGGCGTCGGGCTGATCTCCCCGCCGCCGCACCACGACATCTACTCGATCGAGGACCTCGCCCAGCTGGTGCACGACCTCAAGTGCGTCAACCCGGCCGCCCGGGTGCACGTCAAGCTGGTCAGCGAGATCGGCGTCGGCACCGTCGCCGCCGGCGTCGCCAAGCTCAAAGCCGATGTCATCCTGATCTCCGGGCACGACGGCGGTACCGGCGCGTCCCCGCTGAACTCGCTCAAGCACGCCGGCACCCCGTGGGAGCTGGGCCTGGCCGAGACCCAGCAGACGCTGCTGCTGAACAAGCTGCGCGACCGGGTCACCGTCCAGGTCGACGGCCAGCTCAAGACCGGCCGGGACGTGCTGATCGCGGCGCTGCTCGGCGCCGAGGAGTACGGCTTCGCCACCGCTCCGCTGATCGTCTCCGGCTGCGTGATGATGCGCGTCTGCCACCTGGACACCTGCCCGGTCGGCATCGCGACCCAGAACCCGGTGCTGCGGGAACGCTTCACCGGCAAGCCGGAGTTCGTGGAGAACTTCTTCCTGTTCCTCGCCGAGGAGGTCCGCGGCTACCTGGCCGAGCTGGGGTTCCGGTCGATCGACGAGGCGATCGGCCGGGCCGACCTGCTGGACACCACGCCGGCCGTGGAGCACTGGAAGGCCAAGGGCCTGGACCTGTCCGCCGTGCTGCACGTGCCGGCGCTGCCGGCCGGTGCCGCGCTGCGCGGCGTCCGCGCCCAGGATCACGGTCTGGACAAGGCGCTCGACAACGAGCTGATCACCCTGGCCGGGCCGGCGTTGACCGACCGGACCCCGGTGCGGGCGTCGGTGCCGGTACGCAACGAGCACCGCAGCGTCGGCGCGATGCTCGGCGGTGAGGTGACCCGCCGGGTCGGCGGGGCCGGGCTGCCCGACGACACCATCGAGTTCACCCTGACCGGCACCGCCGGGCAGTCGTTCGGCGCGTTCCTGCCGCGCGGGGTGACGCTGCGACTGGTCGGCGACGCCAACGACTACGTCGGCAAGGGCCTGTCCGGTGGCCGGCTGATCGTCCGCCCGGACCCGGCGGCCCCGTTCGCCGCGCCCGGTGGCGTCGGCGCCGAGGAGCAGATCATCGCCGGCAACACCATCCTGTACGGGGCGACCGCCGGTGAGCTGTTCCTGCGCGGGCGGGTCGGCGAACGGTTCGCGGTGCGCAACTCGGGTGCGGTCACCGTCGTCGAGGGCGTCGGCGACCACGGCTGCGAGTACATGACCGGCGGTACGGTCGTCGTGCTCGGCCCGACCGGGCGCAACTTCGCCGCCGGCATGTCCGGCGGTACGGCGTACCTGTGGCGCCTCGACGAGAACCTGGTCAACCGGGAGCTGGTGGATCTGGAGCCGGTGGCCGCCGACGCCGAGCCGATGCTGCGTGAGCTGGTCGAGCGGCACTTCGCCGAGACCGACTCGGCGGTGGCCGAGGGGCTGCTCAAGCGCTGGCCGGAGGCGGTGGAGGAGTTCACCGTGGTGGTGCCGCGCGACTACCGACGGGTGCTGGAGACGATGAGGGCCGCCGAAGCCGCCGGCCGTGACGTGGATGAGGCCGTCATGGAGGTGGCTCGTGCCTGACCCGACCGGATTCCTGCGGATCGACCGGCGGCTGCCGCAACGCCGACCCGTGCCGGTGCGGATCATGGACTGGCGGGAGGTCTACCCGCCGGCCACCGACGAGCTGATCCGCGAGCAGGCGACCCGCTGCATGGACTGCGGCATCCCGTTCTGCCACGACGGCTGTCCGCTGGGCAACCGGATCCCGGACTGGAACGACCTGGTCCGCACCGGTGGCTGGGCGGCGGCGATCGAGTCGCTGCACGCCACCAACAACTTCCCGGAGTTCACCGGCCGGCTCTGCCCGGCGCCGTGCGAGGCGGCCTGCGTGCTGGGTATCGCCGGCGGCGCGCCGGTCACCATCAAGCAGGTCGAGGTGGAGATCATCAACCGGGCGGTCGGCGCCGGCCTGGTCACCCCGCATCCGGTGCCGGAGCCGTCCGGCCGGCGGGTCGCGGTGGTCGGTTCCGGCCCGGCCGGGCTGGCCGCCGCCCAGCAGTTGGCCCGCGCCGGGCACGCGGTCACCGTCTTCGAACGCGACGACGCCATCGGCGGCCTGATGCGGTACGGCATCCCCGACTTCAAACTGGAGAAGGAGCACATCGACCTGCGGCTGGCCCAGTTGGCGGCCGAGGGCGTGCAGTTCCGCGCCGGGGTGAACGTCGGCGTCGACGTGACCGCCGAGCAGCTGCGGGCCGACCACGACGCGGTGCTGCTGGCCTGCGGGGCACTGGCCGGCCGGGACACCCCGGCGACGCCGGGCCGGGCGCTGCGCGGGGTGCACCTGGCGATGGAGCACCTGGTCGAGTCGAACCGGGTGGTGGCGGCCGCGGCGGCACACGCCCGCACCGCCGAGGCGGCCGGCGTGGTGGCCGTCGAGCCGCCGTCCGACGCCGGGTCGTCGCACGTGGACGGCGTACCGGTGGACCGGCCGGCGATCGACGCGGCCGGCCGGCATGTGGTGATCATCGGCGGTGGTGACACCGCCGCCGACTGCCTCGGGGTGGCGCACCGGCAGGGCGCGGCCGGGGTCTACCAGCTGGACCTCTACCCGGAGCCGCCGAGCGCCCGCGACGAGGCCCGGGACCCGTGGCCGACCTGGCCGTGGGTGCTGCGCGAGTACCCGGCGCATGAGGAGGGCGGCGAGCGGGTCTTCGCCGTCGCGGTGCAGGAGTTCGTCGACGACGGCACCGGCGCGGTACGGGCGGTACGGATCGCCGAGGTGACGGTGACCAAGCGTGATGGCGAGCGGATCCTGACCGTGGTGCCGGGCACTGAGCGGGAACTGCCGGCGGACCTGGTGCTGCTGGCGATCGGCTTCGAGGGCACCGAGCAGCAGCCGTTGCTGGAGCAGCTGCGGCTGGTCCGCAACCGGCGCGGGGCGATCGACTCCGACGGTGACTGGCAGACCGCCACCAAGGGGGTCTTCGTCGCCGGTGACATGCACCGGGGGGCGTCGCTGATCGTGTGGGCGATCGCCGAGGGTCGGGCGGCGGCGGCCGCCATCCACTCGTACCTCGGTGGGGTGGGGGAGTTGCCGGCGCCGGTGGTGCCGACCGCGCAACCGCTCGCCGCCCGCTGACCCGGCGCCTGCCCGCTGATCCGGCGTTACCCGCTGCCCCGCGCCTGCCCGCTGCCCCGACGCTGTCCGTTGCCCTGGCGCGGACGGTGACTTTGCGTGACCCGGCCCGGGCGCACCCGCTCGGCAGCCCTGATGCCACAGGTGCATATTGATGCACCTGTGGCATCAAGGCTGAACGGCACAGGTGCCCGGGGCCCCACCGGAGGGATCGGGGTCGCCGCTGCGTACCTCTTTCGGGGATGCAGATGTTTCGATAGCATTACCGGCTAGTAACAACCGTTACTCCCCACGGCCACGCGCGCGGCCACGAGGATCCCCCCATCCTTGTGAGGTCCGTCCATGCCCCTCCGTCCCCTGGCCCGCGCCGCCCTCGCGCTGGCCGTCACCCTCGGCGCCACCGGCGTCGGCGTCGTCGCGGCCACCGCCCCGGCGCAGGCCGCACCCGCCGCCGTGCACTACGTCGCCCTCGGCGACTCGTTCTCGTCCGGCGTCGGCGCCGGCCCCTACGAGACGACCTGCCTGCGCAGCGACCGCTCGTACGCGCCGCTGTGGGCGGCGGCCAACTCACCGGCCAGCTTCCGCTTCGTCGCCTGCGGCGGCGCGGTCACCGACGACGTGCTCGACGACCAACTGTCCGCACTCGACGCCGGCACCACGATGGTCACCATCACCATCGGTGGCAACGACGCCGGATTCGTCGACGTCGTGCTCAACTGCCGGCTGGGCGGCGAATCCGCCTGCGCCAGTGCGGTCGACCGGGCCGAGCGGTACGCCACCACCGAACTGCCCGGCCGGCTCGACGCCACCTACACCGCGATCCGGCAACGGGCACCGAACGCGCAGCTGATCGTGCTCGGCTACCCGCGACTGTTCGACGAGACCCGCTACTGCGGCCTGTTCAGCATGAGCCTGACCAAACGGTCCATCATCAACGACGCGGCGGACCTGCTCGCCGACGTCACCGCCGCCCGCGCGTCGGCCGCCGGCGCCACCTTCGTGGACACCCGGTCGCAGTTCGCCGGCCACGGCGTCTGCGCCGGCAGCCCGTGGATCAACGACTTCTCCGCGCTGATCGCCGCGTACCACCCGAACGCCGCCGGTTACCGCGACGGATACCTGGCCGCGCTCAACACGGTCACCGGCTGACGACTCCGCGTACCTGACGGAGTCGAGTACCTGGCGGTCCGGTCCCCGCCCGCACCACGGGGACCGGGCCGCCCGTCACTGCCCGTCGCCGTCGCCGTCGCCGTCGTCGCCGGGAGCCGGCCGGTTGCTGAGGAAGTAGGCGCCGAGCGCGCCGGCCAGGGTGCCGAAGACGACGACCGAGTACGCGGCCAGGATCAGCTCCAGGCCCTGGGCGAACGGGTCCCGCGCGGCCATCCGCTGACCGGTGATCGTGGTGAGCGTGACGTCGTGCAACGCCTGCGCGTAGCTCGAATAGGAGCCGGAGACCACGAGCAGTTGGCCGGCGGCGAGGATGAGGCTCACCGTCACCGCGAAGAGCCAGGCGAGCCGGTCGGTGAGCAGCCGGCCGGCGGAGCGCGAACCTCGTACGGCGGCGGTGATCGCCGCACCGGCGCGGGCCGTGCGCAGCGCCAACGCCACCCGGGCGAACCGCAGCACCGGTACGGCCAGGAAGAGCAGCTGCCACCAGTTGCGCCGCCAGAACCGGCCGGGGTGGTGCCGGCCCAGCCAGGCCCGCAGCGAGAACTCGGCGACGAAGACCACCCACAACGCCCAGCTGGCCGCGCCCAACACGGCGGCCGTCGGCGGATGGGTGGTGACGAACTGCCCGATCACCAGCAGCAGGAACAGCACACCGAGGACGCCGAGCGGCTTGTCGAGGCGATCGGCGAACCGGCGCAACATCTCGTCGCGCTCGGTCTCGTCGTGCTCCGTACCGTCGCGTTCGGTCTCGTCGCGGGCTTCGTGCCCGGTCTCGCGGCCGTCGGTGCCGTCGTCGGTGCCGTCGTTGTCACCAGGTCGCATCGATCGCACTTCCGACGGTGGTCGGGACACTCCGATTACGAATATTAGGTGCATTTCGGGTGTCCAGTCGCCACTATCGCCCGGTCCGGAGTGTCGGCCCGGTCGCGACGGCCGGGTTAACAGGGGCTGCCCGATTCGGATAGTGTTCCGGTGGCTACCCGAGTGGCAGGTGGGGGTGGGATGAGCTTCGGTGCCGCGTACCGTCGGGCGGTCGCCGCCCACCGGCAGGCCGTGACCCATCTGACCACCGCCCGATCGGCCATAGCGGACAGCCCAGCGCCCCCGCCGCCGGACCTCGGCGACGTCACCGAACGGCTGCGCCACGTCGGCGAAACCCTCACCACCGGCGCGACCAGCGCCACCCAGGACCTGGCCGTCAGCCCGGCGCCGGTGCGGGTCGGCATGGCCCGCCCGGTCGGGCTCGCCGGCACCGGCGACCCGGTCGAGTTCCCCGCGCTGGTGCCGCTCGGCGCCGGCACCCACCTGGCCATCGACGCCGACGCCCGCCAGCCACGGATCGCCGCCCTGCTGCGCAGCCTCGTCGTACGGCTGCTCGCCGCCGCCCCACCCGGCACGGTACGGGTGACCGCGCTGGACACCACCTCGATGGGCGCCACCTTCCTGCCGCTGCGCCCGCTGGTCGAAGCCGGCGTGCTGGCGGCACCGGCCGCCACCGACGCCGAAGCCAAGGAACGCCTCGACGACGCCGACCAGCACGTGCGCGCCGCCCAGGCCCGCACTGGCGGGCAGCCGGGGGAGCTGCTGGTGGTGGTCGCGGCGGCGCTGCCGGACAGCCGCGCCGAGCTGATGCGCCTCGCCGCGCTCACCCACGCTGGCACCGCCGCCCGGGTCTGCGTGATCGTCGCCGGCTACCCGCCGACCGGCACCGGAGCGCAGCCGCCGACGCTCGGCCCGACCACCCAGATCCGACTCGACGGCAACCGGGGCTGGGTCGGCGACCCGCCCGGCCAGCCGTTCAGCTCCGACGGCACCGGGCTGGCCGCCCCCGTCGCCCTCGACGGCGACCCACCGGCCCGGGTCGTGCAGGCCCTCGCCGACCGGCTCGGCGAGATCCACCGGCGCGGCTCCGCACTCGACTTCGCCGACCTGCTGCCGCCCCGGATCTGGACCGAGACCGCCGGCACCGGCCTGCACACCGTCGTCGGCCGCGCCGGCCGGGAGCCGGCGATCCTCGCCTTCGACGACGTCACCCCGCACTGGCTGGTCGGCGGGCGCACCGGCTCCGGCAAGACCGTCTTCCTGCTCGACCTGCTGTACGGCCTGGCCGCCCGCTACCCGCCCGACGAGCTGGCGCTCTACCTGCTCGACTTCAAGGAAGGCGTCAGCTTCACCGAGTTCGTGCCGACCGGCCGCGACCCGTCGTGGATCCCGCACGCCCGCGCCGTCGGCATCGAATCCGACCGGGAGTACGGCGTCGCCGTGCTGCGCGAGCTGCGCCGCGAGCTGAACCGGCGGGCGGCGGCGATGAAACGCCACGGCGTGACGAAGCTGGCCGACCTGCCCCGCGACGGCGCACCGACGCCGCGTACCGTCGCGGTGATCGACGAGTTCCACGTACTGTTCGACGGCAACGACTCGGTCGCCCGGGAGGCCGCCGCCCTGCTGGAGGAGCTGGCCCGCAAAGGCCGGTCGTACGGCGTACACCTGGTGCTGGCCAGTCAGAGCATGTCCGGCATCGAAGCCCTGTACGGCAAGACCGACTCGATCTTCGGCCAGTTTCCGCTGCGGGTGGCGCTGCCCGGCGGCAACGGCGTCCTCGATCCGCTCAACCACACCGCCGGTGGGCTGCCGGTCGGGCAGGCGATCGTCAACGCCTCGGCCGGCATCGCCGGCGCCAACACGGTCGTCCGGTTCCCGGACGCGCACGGCGGGGCCCGGCGGATCGCCGCGCTGCGCCACGAGCTGTGGCAGGCCCGCGCCGCCGGCTCCCGGCCACCGGCGATCTTCAAGGGGTACGAGGCGGCGCACCTCGACGGTGACCCGACGTACCGCTCACTGGCCCCCGGCGGACGGCGACCCCTCGCACTGGTCGGCCGGCAGGTCGACGTGGACCTCAGCTCGGCGGTGTTCCCGCTGGACGCCACCCCGGGCCGGCACATCGCCGTGGTCGGCACCACCGGCCACGCCGCCGACGTGCTGCACGCCGCCACCGTCAGCCTGGCCCGGCAGGAGCCGCCCGGCCACGCCCGGTTCCTGCTGGCACCGCTGGTCGCCTCCGCCGACGAGGTCGCCGATGAAACCGCTGAGGCGCTGCACGCCTTCGGGCATTCGATCACCCGGTTGACCGCCGCCGAGCTGCGCGAGGAGCTGCGCCGACTGGCCAACCCGGACACCGCTACGCCGACCGACGGCGGGCGGACGTACCTGGTGGTGTTCGGAATGGACGCCGCCGCCGGGGTGCTCGGCGCGAAGGACGACATGTTCAAATCCGGGCTGGACGATCTGCAGATGGTGCTGCGCCAGGGGCCCGGCCACGGCGTACACCTGTTGGGTTGGTGGCGTGGGCTGCGCCGGCTCGCCGACGACCTGGGCGGCTCACACAACCGTGACGACCTGGCCTGCCTGGTGGCGATGAACGTCCCCGGCGGTGAGCTCGGCTCCTACCTGGGCACCCACGACCTGGCGTACCGGCCGCGGCCGAACCGGGCGCTGCTGATCGACCGGCACGACCAGCGGACCCGGCTGATCGTGCCGTTCGCGTTGCCCGGCCGCGAGCTGGACGAGGAGGGCTGAGCGCGGTGAGCAGCGACTTCGACGAGTACGCCGCCCTGGCCCGGCACCTGCACGAGCTGCACCGCACCGGCCAGGCCGGCTCGGCGCAGCATCAGACCCGTCGGCAGCGGCTCACCGGCTACGCCGACCAGCTCGGCCAGCGGCTGTCCGCCCAGTGGCAGCGGCTGGCGGCGGTCGCCCAGGCCGCCGGTGTGCCGGCACCGCCCGCGCCGCCGCCGATCGTCGCGACCCCGGCTGCCGGCAACGCGGCGGGCCAGCAACAGTCCGGCGGGTACGGCACCTCGCCGGCCGGTGTCCCGTGGCCACCGCCGCCACCGCCACCGCCTGGCCGGGCGATGCCAGGTCAGGCGATGCCGGGGCCGGTCGGGCTTCCGCCACCGCCACGCCGCCCCGAGCTGGCCACCGGCGAGCAGCGGGTGCCGCTGCCGACCGGGGCCTCCGGGCCGCCTGCCCAGGCCGGGTCGGTGCAGCCGTACGGCGTCGGCCCGGTCTCGGCCGCCCCGGTCTCCGGCGACCCGGCTGCGGCAGGCGGGTTACCACCGGACGCCGAGCAGGAGCTGGAGGCGGCCCGCCGGCAGCTCGACGAGGCCGACGCCGCCGCCACCGAGGCGGAGCAGGCCGCCGGCCGCCCGCCGCTGCTGCCCGGCTGGTCACCGCTGGCCCGGGCGGTCACCGTCTACCTGGGGTTCGCCGCCGCCGTCGCCGTCCTGCAGTTCGGGTTCTTCCTGAACCCGGTGACCGCCGGCGTCGACTACAGCACCAAGTGGATCTGGTCCTGCGCCGGCTTCCCGGCGACCGGCTTCTTCGCCGCGTACTTCGTGATCAGCAAGTGGGGCTCGTCCCGGCTGGAGACCGACGGCGGTCCCCGGTTCCCGAAGCTGGGGTTCCTGATCAGTTTCGCCGGCGCCGCCGCCTCGATCCTCCTGCTGCTGGTCTTCCTCCAACTCGACGAGTTCTGAGGCGATTCGGTCAGGAACTGCCATTTGCGACGGCGAGAAGGTCGTCGGGGTTCCAGACATGCTTGGCGATGGCCTGATAGAGCTTACCTCGCTCGATGATGTCGACTGCCTTGAACTCTTCGTGTGCCCTGAACGGGAGGCTACTGGACTTGATAAAGGAGAGGAAGCCAGGATTCTTGTCGTACGTTTGGGGGTCGAGGCTGGCGGCAAGCAGATTCTGGCTGTAATAGCGGGGCCGCTTCGCGGCGTACGTGTCGTCGCCGTAGCTTGCGTTGAACCGTTTGGGAAGTAGGAGCAGATCGCCGACACGGTTGCGATGGCGAGCGAAATCTGCCTCGTGGGTGAAGTCGTCAGTGTGACGCGCCGGTCGGTTGGCCCACACATGCTCGACCTCGTACATCACCTTCGCGCCGTTGGTCAACTCGATGTAATTGGATGCCTGACCTGAGCTGACTGTGATATAATCGGTGATCCTGGCGAGAATCTTGTGGATTTGGCTGCGGTTCTGCTGGTGGACATAGAGGTCGTTATTGCTGTCGAAGGTCTCGGTGATCCCCGTCAGGTAGGCGTGCAGGGATATCCCGAGCTCCTCGATGTCCAGCCCACGGATATCGCGCATCACAGTGAACATGGCGTACTGCATCGTCGAGTAGGCGGTGGATCGGAAGTTCCAGATGCGCCAGGCGAGCAGGATGTCGGCGAACCGGCCGACCAGTTCCAGTTTGCGATCTATCGTCGTGAGGTCATCGCTGACGCGCAGTGGTGCAAGCAGTAGCTGGTCTTGGAGTGTGAATCGGTGATCGAAATTGTAGCGGATGAAGCGTAGCGGGCTGGTGGGGTCAAACGTGCCCCGGGCGGCGTCGGTGATGCGTTCGTACTGGCGGCTGTAGAAGTCAAAGTCAACGCGAACAAATTTGTAGTAGCTGTCCTTGCTTGTCAACCCGACCTGCTCGCTGTCGCCGCGTAGCCAACGGTGGAACTCGGTGCCGATCCGATCCCAGTTCTCTGGGCGGGCGTTCCTCTTGCGTTCACGGATCTTCGTCGAGTACTGGCTGCGCAGCCAGGTCTTCAGGAAGTCGGAGCTTGCATCCTCGCTCTTCTCATCGAGCTCACGCAAGCGCCTGCGCCAGAGTTCGTTGGCCTTGGCGCGGGGGTCGCCGTCCTCCATGTTGGCAAGCAGGTAGCCCTTGAGCATGTCGGCTGGGGTGAGGCGCAGACCGCGGTCGTTCATGGTCTCGAAGATCGCGTATGCGTCATCGTCGTCGTACGCCGTGATCTGGACCAGCTGCACGCGGTCCTTCAGCCAATCGACGAAGTAAGGTAAGGCTTCGCCGTGTAGCTCCTCGGGGAACAATCCTTCGAGCTCCTGGTAGCGTGCGACAAGGGTATGCACCGATGTCGGGTCGTCGGGCTTGGGATTGTAGGCGCCGTGGCCGAACAGCGCCTCCATGCAGTCGGTACGGTCATCCACGTTGAGGTTGAAAGACTTCTCGCCGTACATCTCTGAGTAAATTAGCGGGTCGACGTCGACCTTGTCGCTGCGGTCAGCCTGGAGGCGACGGAGGAAGGTGAGAAGCAGCGTGAGGCTTGTCAGTCGTTGCTGGCCATCGACGATGAATGGCCCGCTTTTCTTCTGTGAGATGATGATGGAGCCAAGGAAGTATCCGGGGTACTTTGCGACGTCTTTGCGCGTGTGACCGGCATCGTAGAGATCCAGGAACTTGGTTGTCAGGTCCGCGACAAGTTCCGTGATCTGCTTGGATTCCCACCGGTATTCGCGCTGGTAGTAGTCGATTTCGTACTTCTTGTTGGCCAGTACCTCGTTGACGGTCTTTGCTCCACCCTCGATGCTGCGGTCAACGGTAGCCACGATGTATCCTTTCGCCTTCGCCGAGACGAGGTCGTCGATCCAAACTTCCAGGTCACGACCGCCAGACGGCCGTGGTCGGCGTTCTTCGCTGCCAGATTCCACTTCAAGCGATGCGTAAAGCACCATCAGAACGTGTCACGGTCAGAGCAGGCGGGAGGTTACCTGCCGTTGTAGGTATGTATCAAGGGAGGGCTGACAGCGACGTCAGTTGGTGAGTAGGAGGTCCAGCGGTGCTGGCGGGTCGGCTGCCGAGCTGACGTGCGCCGACCGCGACGCACTGTGTCGGTCAGTGTCCTCGGGCGGTTGGTAGGATCGGGACCATGACCGAGCCCGTGCTCGCCTACCGATGGAGCCGGAGCGAGTTTCTGCGCGCCTCGGAAGCGGGGGCGTTCGACCACCGGGTGGAGCTCGTCGAAGGAGAAATCTGGCCGGTAGCGATCGGATCATGGCACGGTGACACGGTCGGTCAGTTGCTGGCGACGCTGCCGCGAGACGGGGTGCGGGTGACGACCGCGACCCTGCCGACCGGGGAGTCGCTTCCCGACCCGGATTGCTGGGTGCGTCGCGTCGACGCTGGTCCGATCGGGATGGTCGGGTCTCGGTTGTCGGTTTGGGCCGCCGTCGATGTGTTGCTCGTGGTCGAGGTCGCCGACGAGACGATGATCCAGGATCTCAACGTCAAGACCAGGCTGTACGGCCAGGCAGGCTACCCGGTGTACTGGGTCGTCACCCAGCGGGCGATCTATGAGCACACGGGGCCGATCTCGTCCGGTTACCGGACTCGGGTCGAGTACCTCCCCGGGGAGCGCATCCCGGTCCCGTACGCCGGCATTGAGCTTGCCGTCGATGACCTGATCGCGCCGCACGCCAGCTGAGCGGATCGCTGTGGTCCGACCGGCCGACGGTGCCGTTCGGTAACGCCGTTGAAAACAACGGCCGGGACCATGGGTGAATGGCCGACGAGCCGGTGCGACTGGAGATCCGGACGCTGGGCGGGTGCCTGTTCGACTCGCCGCTGGCCCGACTGCTGCTCGGGCGCAACACCAGCTGGCACTACGTCGACGAGTCCGACCGGGTGCTGCTCGACGACACCGTCGGGATGCTCACCGGCCGGGGTCTGCCCGTCGACGAGCTGCCCAGTCTCGAACCGGGCGGACCGCGACAGAAGATCTTCTTCGAGCCGGCCCGGACCCGGGTCGGGATCGTCACCTGCGGTGGGCTCTGCCCCGGCCTGAACAATGTCATCCGGGCTCTGGTGCTGGAGCTGACCACCGGCTACGGGGTGCGGCAGATCGTCGGTTTCCGTAACGGCTATCAGGGGCTGGTCGCCCGGTACGGCCACGACCCGGTCCCGCTGACCCCGGCGGTCGTGGACCGGATCGACGAGTACGGCGGCACCATCCTCGGTACGTCGCGGGGCAACCAGGATCCGGAGGAGATCGCCGACACCCTCGACGAGCTCGGCATCGACATCCTGTTCGTGATCGGTGGCGACGGTTCGATGCGGGGCGCGTCGCGGATCACCGAGGTGCTCGCCCAGCGGGGCCGGCCGGTCGCCGTCGTCGGGGTGCCGAAGACGATCGACAACGACATTCCGTACATCGATCAGAGCTTTGGTTTCCAGACGGCGGTCGCGCACGCCACCGAGGTGATCCGGGCCGCCCATGTGGAGGCCACCGCGTTCCCCGGCGGGATCGGGCTCGTACAGCTGATGGGTCGGCATTCGGGTTTCATCGCCTGCTACGCGGCGCTGGCCACCCACGACGCCGATTTCGTCCTGGTGCCCGAGGTTCCGTTCGCACTGGACGGCCCGGGTGGCCTCCTGACGCACCTGCGTCGCCGGGTCGCCGACCGGGGGCACGCGACGGTCGTCGCCGCCGAGGGCGCCGGCCAGGAGCATCTGGCCGGCGAACCCGTCGGGCACGACGCCTCCGGCAATCTGCGGCTGCACGATTTCGGCCGCTACCTGCGGCAGCGGATCGTCGAGGACTTCGCCGACGCTGGACGCGAGGCGAGTGTGAAGTACATCGACCCGAGCTACACGATCCGTGGGGTTCCGGCCAACCCGTACGACAGTGTCTACTGCATCCGGTTGGCGCATGCGGCGGTGCACGCGGCGATGGCCGGTCGGACCGACCTGGTGGTGGGTCGGTGGCGGGGCAGGTTCGTGCACGTGCCGATGCCGCTGGCGGTGAGCGCCCGTAACCAGGTCGACCCGTACGGCGACCTGTGGCTGTCGGTCCTGGAGGCCACCGGTCAGCCGCCGTTGATCGCCTGATCGCCTGATCGGGCGGCCGGTTTGGCCGCCCACTACACAGAGGATGCTCACCAGCAGCGGCTCACCACCACTGGCGTACTGTCACGGTCGCGGCTCCGCTGTTGTCGCTGAGGTTGTCGTCGTTGATCGTGACCTCGAACCTGCCGCCGACCAGCCCGGCGGCTTCGTAGAGCAGGCACGGCGAGGTCGACGGCGTGCCGGTGTCCCGGGTGCCGACGATCGGGAACCATCTGCCGGCCTCGTACCATCCGCGCCCGCTGACGAAGGCCGCGCCGGCCGTCACCGAGCCGATCAGTGAGTAGGGAGGCTCACCGGGCGCCGGGTAGCCGGGCACGGCGTGCTCCCAGGAGTACCCGTGCACCGGCTTGACGCTGCCCCAGAAGTCGGTCCTGATCTCCCCGGTCGCGTCGACGCGCAGGGCATCGCCGTTCTCCAGGCCATGCGCCGCCAACCAGGGGGTCACGTGGTTGCCGGCGGCGGACCAGGGGTCGGACGTGTGGTTCGGCGTGGTCATGGGTGGCTGGCATTTCTGCAGGGCCGACGACTCCGGGGGCAGCAGGTAGCCGGTCTCGCGGCGGTACAGGCCCCAACCGGCGGCGGGCGAGCTGTAACCCGCGACCCGGTTCCACGTCGCCAGGGCGGCGTTGTCCTCGGTGGCCGGGTGTAGAAGGCCATGCCGCCGCCGACCGGTAGCGCGATCGGCACGTACCCCTCGATCCGGAACAGCGTGTACTCGTGGCCGGATGTCTTGCGGTCGCCGACGTTGCCGGCCCAGTTGGGGTCGGTGGTGAGGAAGTTGTCCGCGCGGTCGGGGCTCCACCAGTGGTAGAGCGGGGTGGTGCCGGCCGGCCTGGGGTTGTCGGGGTTGAAGACGTGCCCTTGGATGCCGACGCTGTGGTAGAGCGGGTCGGGCGCGCAGCCGGCGAGGCGGAAGTACTTGCAGGTCCACGCCGACTGGCTGGTGGTGAAGTAGTCGCCCCGGGCGGGGCTGAAGAAGGTGACGAGCGGGACCAGGGTGGGGCCGCCGGCGGTGGCCGGGGGCGCCGCGAGGGTCACCGCACCCGCCGTCGCGATCACTCCGGTGACGATCCCGGCGGCCAGCAGGCTCCGGATTCGGGCTAACGCAGTGGTGAACATCGATCATCCTCGTGGGGCTGAAGGTGGCGAAAGCAGGCACAGTCCAGCACCGGATCCCGGAGGTTGGCGTGAGTAGCGCGCCGCTCAAATCGGTGCGGCGGCTACTCACCCGGTGGTCGGCCGGGGATGTCCGCTGCCGACCCACCCCGATTCTTGTACGCTTGTACATGTACTTTTGTACAAGAACGGAGACGATCATGGCGTACGTGTTCCTCGCTGCCGCGATCACCGCCGAGGTGATCGGGACGAGTCTGCTCAAGTCGACCCACGGGTTCACCCGGCTGTGGCCGACGCTCGCCCTGGTCGCGGCGTACGTCACCGCGTTCGCCTGCCTCGCCCAGGCGGTGAAGACGATCCCGGTCGGTGTCGCGTACGCGCTGTGGGCCGGGCTCGGCACGGCGGCCATCGCCGCGATCGGCGCGACGTTCCTGGGCGAGCCGTTGACCCTGGCGAAGGTGACCGGGATCGGGCTGGTCATCGCCGGTGTGGTGGTGCTCAACCTGGGCGGTGCCCATTGACCGCCGACCCGGGCAGCGCGGCCAGCCGGCGTCCGGCGCGGCCCCGGGACCCGGAGGGCCGCCGCCGGGCGCTGGCCGCCGCCACCCTGGAGGTGGTCGCCGAGGTCGGCATCGGGCGGACCACGCACCGGGCGGTCGCCGCCCGCGCCGGTGTCCCGCTCGGGGCGACCACCTACTACTTTCCGACCCTGGCCGACCTGATCGTGGCCGGGCTGCGGCAGGCCCAGACGGACGTCGAGGCCGAGTTGCGCCGCTGGGCCGATCAGCTCGGCGACGGCACCGACCTGCCGGCCCGGCTCACCGGGCTGATCGGGGAGTACCTGGCCGACCGGGGCCGGGCGCTGACCGAGCTGGAGCTGTACCTGGCCGCAGCCCGCAGCCCCGAGCTGCGGCCACTGGCCCGCGCCTGGCGGGACCGTCTCTGCGAGATCCTGACGCCGCTGATCGGCGACCGCGCGGCGTACGCGGTCGCCGTCTTCGTCGACGGTGTCCTGCTGCAACACTTCGCCATCGGTGAGCCGCTGGACACCGCCGCTGTCGAATCGTCGATCGCCGCCCTGGTCAGGGTGGATCAGCCGGCTGCTGCCCGTGGTCGTCGGGCTGCTGCTGGCCGGCCGGCTGCCCGTCCGGGGTGACGGCGGCCGGCCCGTCCGGGGTGACGGCGGCTGGCCGGTTGTCCGGCTCGGCGGCGATCATCGCGGTGGTGTCGTCGATCAGGTCGGCCAGTCCGGCGGGGCTGAGTCCTTCGTCGGTGACCAGGGCGACGACCAGCAGTGTCTGCGCGGTGATGGTTTCGGCGGTGGCGGGCAGGGTGTCGTGCTGGCCGAGGGCGGCGTACATCAGGGTTTCCGCCACTGTCGGGTCGATGGCGGTGCCAGCCGGGTCGAAGCGTTCCCGGACGCTGGCGACGAAGCGGATCACCGCGCCCGGTTCGCCGGGCCGGAAGCGTCGGTCCACGGTGAGGACGAACAGTCCGCTGAGCAGGTCGAGGTATTCCTGCCACTGGTCGTCGTCGAAGCGGGCGAGTTGGCGTTCGTGTGCGCCGGTCTGCCCGGCGACCAGGTAGGTCAGGGCGGCGGTGGGTGCGCTGGTCACCGGCTCCTCCAGGTGCGGAAGGCGTCTTGCCAGATGTGGTGGCGGACGAGCTGCCAGAAGGTGCGGAACCTGACGTGGTGCCGGCCGGCGGCGACCAGCGACGCAGCGGTACGGGCGGCGACTCCGCGTACCTCGGTCGGTGGCTGATGCCCGGCGGAGCCGGCACCGTCGCCGGGTGGATCGCCGTCGTCGGTGTCGGCGGCGGCGGGTGGGGTGCCGGTGAGCGGGCGTCGGGCGGCCAGCCGGCGCAGCCGCTGCTGCGGCGGGTCGTAGCCGTTGGCGAGGGCGTTGAAGTAGCGGTCGAGGGCACCGGTGCCGACGCCGAGGCTGCCGCCGAGCTGGTCGAGGCGGGCCAGGGCGGTGCGCAGCCGGGCGGCGGCGGCCTGGGCGTACGGGTCGTCGCTGCGGGCCAGGCGGTCGGCGGCGGCCAGCACCCGGGGTCGGGCGTCGCCGGTGGTGCCGGCGGCGTGGGTGGCGTGCTCACGGGCGGTCCGCAGGCCGCGCATGATGGTGGCGACGCCGACCGGGCGGCTGCCCGGCAGCTGCGGCCGGGCGACGGTGACGGCGTCGAAGACTTCGCCGTACGCCTCCCACGCCTGGTGCAGGGCTTCCTCGTAGCGGTCGACGGCGAGCCGGGCGTCCGGGGCGAGCGTGTGGGCGTCGCCGAGCTGCTCGGTGACGTGGGTGACGGCGGTCTCCAGGGCCAGGCAGACCGCCCGCAGCGCGCCGATCGTGTCGGCGGCGACCTGCAGCGCTTCGCCGTCAGCGGCGTACTCCCGGGTGCTCATGCCGACCTGCTCAGCCAGGAGAACCGGGGCCGGTCGGCGGGGGTGTCGGCGACCCGGTTGGGGTCGAGCAGGGTCGCGCCGGGGCGGCGGAACGGCAGCCGGTGGTAGCGGTGCATCGTCGCTTCGGCTTCGGTCAGGTCCGCGCACGGTCCGGGCCGTCCACAGCCGAGACAACACCCGGTGTACGCCGAGGTGGTGTGGCGGTCGATGGTGCGTTGCGCCTCGACGACACGGGCGCGGGCGTACCGGGTGTAGTAGGTCCCGGAACGCTGGTCGCCGGCCGGGCGTGGCCGGGTGGGTGGTGGTGGGACGGTCGGGGTGGGGCGGGGGTCGGGTGTCACCGGACGTTGCCTCCCGTACGCGTGGAGATGGCACCCGCCGCTGATGCGACTGTTGTCGCAGGTGGCGGGCAGGTTGACGCACCCGGCCGACCGACAGGCGGCGTCGGTCGACCGGGCTCTTTGCGACGCAACTGGCTCCGGGTTTGCAGACCTGGGAGCGGGTTGCTCGGTCATCGTATATAACAAGTGATGTACGAGCAAGTTCGCTGGTCATCGCTTGCCATACCAACCGATTCATGGTCGAATGTGAGGTGCAGATCTGGGAGTAGACAATGCCCGCCAAACCGAAGTGGGCGCAGATTGCCGACGGCATCCGCGCCAAGGTCGCCACCGGAGAGCTTGCTCCGGGCGACAAGCTGCCATCGACCACCGAACTCGGTCGCGAGCACGGCGTCTCGGCGATCGTCGTGCGACAGGCGATCAACACGCTGAAGGCCGAGCGCGTCGTCGAAGGCGTGCCGGGAGTCGGCGTCTTCGTCGTCGACCCGAACGAGGCGCAGGACTGATCCTGTCGACACGCGTGGTAGGCGTCCTACCCGTCTGATGGCTTGCCGGGCATCGGCGGTGACCTCGGTAAGGCAGTCACTTCACAGGGCGAGTTGGCTACATCGCTGACCAGGGGAGGGCCGGCGATGCCACCGAGCGCCAAGTGGGTGGGACGCCGTCGCAAGCATACGGTAGTAGGTCGGGTCCGACGCGCTCTCGCCAGACCGCCAAGTTTCCCTCCACATCGCAGCGCTGTGTCGAGCCCTGGTCGCCGGGATCGTCGTCCTCGACACCATAATTGGTCAATGCTACGAGCATTGTCGCAGGCGCGCTCGCTGAGGAGAGTCGGCCGGACGACGCGCGAGGAGTGACGAACCTGGCTATCGCCGCCGACGCCTTCCCGCCTGACTTAGCTCCATCTCAATTACAGCCTGCCTACCCGGATGCGGGACGTCGTGCAGCAATGGTTGGTCGTAGGTCAAGGTTATAAGGTTAATAGACTTTGATAGAGTTCGTTCCAGTGGGGGAAGCCCGTTGTCGGCCACAATAATCTGACATGCTGGGTACGCCAGTGACAGGCGATACATTCTCTCGTAAAGCCTTTGGCCGGCAGCGACGTCGTCCGGAGTATTTCCGAGGCTAGTTCTAGGGCTGTCAAGCAGAAGCGCGTCGGGCATGAGATACTCGCTACTGCTTAACGAGTATGCCAGGTTGGCAAGGTAATAGGCGTCATTCGCGAGGGTCTTGCTGGCTCCGCTTACGCTTAAGCGATCGAATGAGTCTCCGTTGATTACGGGTAGGTAGGTCTGAGGGTCCAGTCCTGCTTCCTGATATCCAGCGAAGCGCAGTTCACGAATCTCTTCGTCGAATATTTCGCCTAACTCACCAATTCTGTACCTATTCTCTTCAACTCGTCGTCGTTCGTATGCTTGTTGTGTGCGGTTTGAATCCAATTGCTGGCCCAAGCGGCGTACTCTCGATTCGATTTCTTCGTGCTGGTTCCATTGATCTCGGAATCGCTCAATATCGCGCAAACGCGAGCGGGCTCGCTCACGGTCAGCTGCGGCCTCACTTGCCTGATCGATACTAGGAAAAATCTGCCTAGGATCGGCTTGCCTTTCCAGATCGCCCGCAGCTTCGAAGAGTTGTTCGCGGAGTCTATCTACTTGATTTGTCCACTCAGTGACATAATCTTCATCTTCTTTCAGAAGCATCCGTGCTTCTTCTTTCTGTGCCAGAATTCGAGTCACTATTGCATCGTGATCGCTCCGCAGTCTGGGGCCGGACCGAGATGGCTGGACCTGGGTGCAAAGAAGGCATAGCCCTGGATCAAGGTCGCGATCTGACACGGATTGTAGGCACCGTGGACAAACGCTAAATTCGAGACCTGAGATCGAATTGTGAGCGTCTGCCTCCCGCTGGGCTCTTTGTGCGTCGAGTTCGAGTTGTGCGAGCAAGGCACGACCTCGGTCGACTGCCACCTGCGCCAGCGTGCGCTCCGCTTCAGCGTCTGCCGCCGCAGTCCTGAGGGTTGAGATTCTCTTCCGGAGATTCTCCTGGTCTGCGCCGATTTCTGAGCCGGCCATCCGCTTAGCTTCCTCAAGGCGTCTCTCCGCCTCGACGAGGTCAGATCGTGCTTCTGCCTCTTCGGTTGACAGTTCGGCTTCGTGGGGTGCGCCAACATTGAATAGGAAGCGGCGGACGGTCTCCGCCTCCAATTTCGCCTCTCCCTGTGCTCGCTCTAGTGCGGCAGCATCAACCTCTAGATCTCGGATACGTTCATCAGACAAGCCGTAGGCCAACTCGAAAATAGCACGTCTTTTTCGGTTCGTGAAAGGATCGTTGTGTCCCGCCACCGATGAATTGACGTCATCCTGTGGTAGGTAGACATATCGGAAAAGGTCGAAGAAGGTTAAGGGCTCGCTGCCTGTCTCGCTGTTATTGCTTAGGCGTGCGATAGGAAACTTGAGAAGCTTAAGAATTTCGATGCCGGACCTCGGCATTTTGCCCGATGTGGCGGTCCATCGATGAGTGTAGCCACCTGTATGGGTGACGGTAACCTGATTCTGGCCTACCGCGCGGCTTAAGGTTAGTCGGTCTGCCCCAATCGTCACTTCCAATGTAACGAGCTGAAGGTTCTCTTCAATTGTCGTCATTAGCTTGGCGCCTTTGGCGCCAAGCGCGAATTTCAGAAGCTCTAGCATGCTGCTCTTGCCAGTTTTATAGCTTCCGGTGATGACGTTCAGTCCGGGCTTGAAATCATACCTGCTCGTGGCTTGAGTGGTCTTGAGGGCTATGCTATGAAACTGAAGATGGACTGCCATAATTCGATCCTTTATCGTATGCCAGATCAGATGTAGGTGCGGTGTGGGCGGTCAACTACATCGGGCAGGTTCTTGTAGATCAAATCTTTAAGTCGACTTCCGGTCGTGTTGAAGTTCGCCGCAATAAATTCGCAACGGCCGGCGGTTAGCTGCCAGGTAGGTAGGGAAATAAGCTGAGATGCGACTCGTTTTCCGTCCCCTGTAGCGGACATTCGCAGCCTTCCCTTTCCGCCCGAGCTTTTTATGAGACCAGTCCCGATGAGTATCCCGAGGATTGGATAATATCTATCATCCCATGGGCCATACTTATATCGGATCATACGGCTCTCTACTGCCAGTCGTTCGTTATCGGTTGCCCGCAAGTGAGCGGGAGGACCCTTGCTTGCCTCGGCAAGCGAAAGCCTCTCCAGCATTGCTGGATACCTCAGGAGAAAGTCTAGTTTTGCAAGCTTGGTCAACCCGTCAATTCCATTGCGTTTACTGTGGCTGAATGCTGAGATTAGTAGCAGAATTCGGGCGGCGTGATAGTCTAATCCGTTGTCGCGCGGAAGTTGATGGTAGATGCCTGCTTCAGGATCAGGCATGACTATCACCGTTGAACATCGGAAGTGCTAGCTGTGTATGCTGGTTTCGGTTCTTGGCTCCAGTGTTCCAAGGAGCCTCGTATTGCGGATCGAATTCATCGGACCACCAAATCTTGCATTCGTCTGTTAATTGGTATACGCATCCCATAAGTTCCGGCAGCCCGACGGGAATCCTTGGACTTAGGTCGGCGGCAGAAATGAACTGACTTAGCTCCATATGCATCTGGGTTCCATACGAAGCTTCTGCCTTCCTTGTGCGCGTTTCCGCGACCAATGCATGATGCAGAATCTCTGCTCGGATCCTGCCGACCTCGTCGGCAACCGGGCTCGGTACGTCGGGGCGGAAGCTGGCCTCAACTTCATACCAGCGTCGACGTAGGCGAGGGGCTGCTGAAACTACGGTAGGTCCGAGCATTCCGGCGCGGAGTTTGCGGGACATTGCTGTTCCGCTTGCGTTCTGTTCGTCGATGGCGTCGTTGGTTATAGGTATCCCGCTATCTTGAAGTCTTCGTAGAAATCGGGCTTTGGTGATCATTCGGACGCCTTTCGAATGGTTAGCAAGGTCATTGCCCACCATCCAATCAACATCTGGCTCGTGCGGATCGAGCCCTCGAACGGCTTCGTCGACAAGGTTGAACGCGGCGTCATAGGCCGCTCTGGCGAAGCCAGGACGCACGCCCAACCTGGCCAAAGTGGGTCGGACCGTATCGTCAATGACGAGCGCCCGCATGCTGTGCTCATCTCCGCCAGTGCTGTACATTTCTAATGCGGAGAGAAATTCGATGACTTCGTCCACGCTGCTAGAGCCAAGAGCGGACTGCAGGGCGCTAGCGTACCACTTCAGTGCATCCATGTCGCGAGAGTCGGGTTTGGTGGACAGGATTCTGGATAGCTCCCGTGCTTGGTTCTCGCCAACCTTGAATCCGTTATTTGTCACCCATAGGCACGTGTTTGTCTTTTCGCTCGCAATCCAACGTTCATAGAGGACCTTAAAGCCTCCTTTGGATGGCAAGTCGGCGAGTGACCAAGCTCCTTGATCTTGGTTTCGATGCTTTACTGAGACGAGGAGGTGTGGCTGTGTGCCGTCTGGTCCAGCACAGACATAGTCTGTATGCCACTCGCACAGCACCCACGGTCGCGGCCGTGTAAGCATCGCGAAGCACTCGCGAGTCGTGCACGCGTACTGGTACGCGTACCATTTTGCCGTCTCGTGGCCTCGGTCCTCCACCGGCTTCTCGGACAAACCGGGTCCAAGTAGCGGCGCAGTCTCTTCATGCACGTACAGCACGCTAGGGCCTGGTTGCCCTCTGTGTCCACTGCCGGTACGTACTTCCGCTCGGATACGTGCGGCACGTTTGTGAACTACAAGACGCTTGCGAAGATTGTGATCTTGAGGTATGGCGTTGGGTCTACGTGTCGGCAGTCAGGGCTTTTGCGTAGTCGACGCTCCGGGTTGTGAGCAGGGCAGATGCGAGGTGAATGACGACGCGGAGGCAAGTGAGCCGGCAAGGTCTCCGTCGCTGCAGGAGCAACGAGATCTCTCCGCACTGAAGTCGGCCATGTCCCATCGACTCAGCGCTCCTTTGCGGCAAACTGCTCCATGATGCCCACCCCGGGTTGTCCGCCGGTGTTCAGCAGGCTCGGTAGATGTAGGTAGGGCCGCCGGGTGCGGTGACGTCGACGTCGCGGCGGACCACGGAGACGTTCGCGCCGACCGCGGTGCACGCGGTGGTGTAGGCGTCGTCGGTGTACTCGATGTCGATGACGTCGTCGCCGTACACCTCGGTGTAGTCGCCGCACTCGGCGTAGCGGCCACATTCCTCGGCGATCGCGAAGTCGAGGCCGGCGGCTCTGCCCCGGGCGCCGAGTTCGGTGGTGTTCTTCTGGCCGATGGCCAGCCCGGCGGCGTGGGCGTGCGGGGCAAGCAGTTTCAGGTATTCGACGGCGTCGTCGAGGGTGAGCAGGTCGTCGGAGCGGTCGTACGAGTCGATGTTGTCGGGTTCGACGGCCTGGAAGCCGTCGGCGGCGCAGCCGTCGATCCATCCGTTGACGATGTCGGCGATGGCGGTGCGCTTCGCGGCGGTGGAGATGTCGAGCAGGATCTCGTCCCAGTCGCCGTTGACGACGTACTCGCCGTCGGCGTCGCGTAGCAGCAGGTCGTCGTGGTTGCGCTGCCACCAGCTGACTTCGTGGGGCTGGACCTGGAAGGCGTTGACGTAGCAGATGGTGTAGCGGCCGGCGGCCGGGGACGCCTCCCGGTCGCGGCTGACCACCGTGACACCGTCCGGTGGGGCGTACGGCTCGCCGATCTGGTAGTCAAACCGGGCATCGACCGGCGGCAGAATGACCCCGGCGGCGGCCGGGGTGGCAGCTGCCTCGGCGGCCGGGTCCGAGTCGACGCCGACGCTGGCGGCCACGAACAGCGCCCCGCCGACAAGCACGGCACCGGCGACGAGACTGACGGCAACGGTACGCGGCACCACGACTGGCCTCCGGGCCTGAGCTTCAGTGCTGGAAGACCGTGTCAGTGTGCCATTCGAGCAGGTCGTGGTCGGGGCGGCGGGCCTTCTGCTCGGGTACGGCGATCTGGGTGCCGGCGCGGGCGTAGAACTGTTCGCCGTTGCCGAAGTCGTCGCGCAGGCGTCGGCTGACGAGCAGCCGATACTTCGGGTCGACGCCCAGGTAGCCCTGGTCGAAGAGGATGTGTACGTCGGCCCGCAGCAGCATGCCGTTGTCGATGCGGTGCTCGCCGCCGGCGGCCACCGGGCGGATGTGCGCCGCCTGCAGCGCCGGCCGCAGTTTGCTGTCGGTGATCGCGCAGCGCCGGGAGTACGTGTCGAGGACGACCGCCTTGAACGACTGCTGCCCGAGGCGCTGCGGCCGGAGCCGGGGGTCGCCGAACACCGGTCCCGGCCGGTGCCAGGAGCCTTCCGGGTCGACCCGCACCTCGCCGCCGAGCAGCAGTTTCGTCAGGTGTTCGAAGTAGTCGAAGTGCGTGCCCGTCGACAGGTCGTAGGTCTTGCCCTGGGTGAGGTTCGACGGAAACTCTGGCGGTGGCTCCGGCTGCCGGCCCTCGGGGAAGAAGACGGTGTCGCGGATGAAGATGCAGCCGATCACCGGGTCCTCGCCGGGGCCGATCGGATCCTTGCGGTACTTGCCGATGTCGCGGGCCATGTCGGCCAGGGAGCCCGCGCCGTTGGCCTCGCCGAACAGCCCCCACGCTTCCGAGAGCCGCAGCTTCGCGAAGCCGCTGAAGAAGCCGCCACCGACGATGCGGTTGTGCGGGTAGCGGCTCTTGAAGAAGAACGGCTCGCCGGGGGTCAGGACCTTGAAGCTGCCGCCGCCGGGCCGCCAGAAGTTGACCTCGTTGATCTGCGGCCGGGCGGCGAGGAAGCTGCGCCACTCGCCGTCGGTGACCCCCACGAACGCCTTCACCCGGTCATCTTGCTCGGCAGGCGGCGCAGCCCGGAATGGGCCGACCGGCTGACAGTCGAGAGTGCACCTTGCCGGCGCGGGCCGAGCGCGGTTGGATGCGGGACTATGCGGGAGCTGCCGGCGTTCGGAGTCCAGTTGGCGCTGTTGGCCGGGCGACGCGGTCTCGACGCCGGCTCGCTGGCGCGCGGTACGGGCACCGCCGACACGGTGATCCTGTCGGTGCTCGCCGGTGGCGAGCCGGACCCGTCGCTGCTGTGTCGGCTCGGCCCCGTCCTCGGCCTGCACCGGAGCGACCTGTTCGTGATCGCCGGTCAGCCGGTGCCGGACGATCTCACCCCGCTGGACGCCACCGCGTCGAGCGCGCTCGGTTGGCTGGCCTGGTCGCTGACGTACCTACCGGGTGCCGTACCGGAACTGCACCAGCTTGTACGCGCGATGCCGCAGCAACCCCGCCCGGCCCCGCCGCCGCCGGAGCCACCGCGCCACCGGCGCCTGCGCGGCCCCGGTGGCCTGGTGGTGCGCCTGCTGCAAAACCGGAACCTGGGCCTGCCCGGCTCCGCCAAGTACCTGTTCGGCATTGGCAAGGGTCCGATGCTGTCGGCGTCGACGATCGGGTTGATCGGCGGTGCCGAGAAGACGTTGACACCTGAGCTGCTCGCCGGGTTCGCCGCGTTCATCGACATCCCCCGGGACGACCTCAGCGCGCTGACCGGAATCGACCTGGCTGGAGTCGACCAGCCGGCCCACCCGGACGCGGCCAAGGTCGCCGAGCTGATCTGGGCGGCCCGCCGGCTGACCGCCGACCAACTGCAACAGGTCGACCGTCACGCCCACGCCATCCGGCATCAGCGCACCGACGAACTCGAACCCTGGCTCCGATGCAACTGCCACGACCCTGCCTGACGCCAGGCCGCATGAGACGGACGGGCAGAACGCGACGTGATCGGCGCGGGCGGTTGACGGCAGTGGTTAGCGTCGGCGCATGGTAAGTGGGCTTCTTCGGCGGATCTCGGCCGTCCTCGGTGCTGCGGCGGTCGGTGTGGCCGCCGCTGTCGTCACGGCGGCCGGGCCGGCTGCGGCGGACGTCACCCCGGCGGTGACCGGCTACGTGTGGGCCAGCAACCCCAGCGCCGCCAGTCACACGGTGCCGATGTGGACCTCTGGCGGGCACACCTACTACTCGTACGCGAAGAATCCCGGCGGCGGGGCGATCACCGTGACCCGGTCCGGTGCCGGCGTTTACCAGGTGCGTTTCGGTGGGCTCGGGTCGCTGGTGACCGGCGGTGGGGGAGTGGTCCACGCCCAGGCGTACGGTGCGGCGGTCCGGTTCTGCACCGTGGGCTCCTGGTATCCGTCCGGCGTCGATCTGCTGGTCAACGTCTACTGCTTCGGGGCCAGCGGTGCCCGGCAGGACGCGTACTTCGTGGCGAACTTCGTCGAGGCCAGCGGCTCCACGCTGGCCGCCGACGGCGTGTCGTACCTCTGGTCGAATGATCCGACCTCGCCGATGTACACCCCGAACAGCTGGTACCGCTTCGACGCCGGTGCGGGCACACCATGGGTGGCGCGGGACGCGCCCGGTTCGTACGCGGTGAAGCTGCCCGCCTCGGCCGCCCAGACGCAGGACACCTTCTACCAGATCACCGCCTACACGTCGGCGGCCGTCAAGTGCAAGGTGGTAGGCTACCTCGCGGACGGGATCGCCCGGGTGCTGTGCCGCAAGGCCTCCGGAGCCTTCGTCGACTCCCGGTTCACGATCACCTGGACGATCCACAACCTGCTGCAGCAGATCGCTCCGACAGCGCTGGCGACGGTCGACGACACGTACCCGTCGGGTGGGCCGGCACCGGCGATCACCTGGACCAACGGCAGTTCGGTGAGCGGCGACTACGCCGTCACCCGGACCGCCACCGGGCGCTACGAGATGTTCTTCCCGCAGATCATCGACTACTCCGGGCACGCCGTCGCGTACGCGCTGGGCTACCAGGACGCCCACTGTCACGTGCAGTACTGGCACCCGGTCGGCACCACCGACATGAAGGTCGGCGTGACCTGTATGAACAGCGCCGGCAGCCCGGTCAACACCCCGTTCATGGTCGGCTTCACCTGGTAGGGCGCGACACGCGGACACCCAGGCAGGGCGTCAGGACTTCCGGAGTCGGCGTAGCCACTCGATGCCGAGCCGGTGGCCGTCGGGGAACTGGTCGTCGCGATCCCAGCGCCAGGTGGTGATCATCGCCAGCACGAGCGTTCGGCAATCTCGGAGCAGGTGGTGATCGACGCCCGGGTACCGGTCGCCGACCTCGTCGGGGGCGTGGGCCAGGTCGAACTCGACCGGTCCCCGGCAGCACGTCTCGAAGTCGATGAAGAGCAGGCCGACCGGGGTCGAGAGCAGGTTGCCCGGGTGGGGTTCCCCGTGCAGGAGTTGTTCGGGCCGGCCGCTGTCGCTGACCGCTCGGCGCAGCCGGTCCAGCTTGTCAGCCAGGAAGATCCGGTCCGCTTCGGCCAGCCTCGGGGTCCGGTCGCGGTCCGCCACGAGCGCCTGGGCCTCGGAAACCCGGTCCGTGAAGTGCGGAGTGGGCAGGTCGACCCGGCGCATTCCGGCGTGCAGACGTCCGAGCGCATCGGCGTAGTCCGCAGGCGGGATCGATCGAGTCACCGGCTCGTAGTAGGTCCACAAAGTGACCACGTAGTCGTCCCAGGCGAAGACCTCGAGAGCTTCCAGCGCGGCCACCGGGCTGCCGACCTCGAACAACCGCTGAGCGATGTCCACTTCACGCTGGGCGCACTGGTGCGCCGCCGGTGCCACCTGCGCCAGCACGTCGCAGGGCCGCAGCCGCAGGGTGAGCTTGTTCGAGTTGTGCAGGACGGCGGCGTCGTCGACGGTCAAGCCGAGCGACGCGGCGATCGACATGGCTGCCTGCGTTGCCCGCTGGGCCGCCTCCGCCTGCATCGGACCACCGTAACGTCAGCTACGTTTCCTGGGCATGAGCCACGATCGTCAGGTGGGCAGGGTGCGGCAGCTGTCGCGTTACCCGGTCAAGTCGATGCTGGGGGAGGATCTGGACCGGGCGTACGTCGACGAGGCGGGCATCGCCGGAGACCGCGCCTTCGCAGTGCTCGATTGTCTCACCGGCAGGGTGGCCAGCGCCAAGAACCCGCGCCTGTGGCGGGACATGCTGACCGTACGGTCCACGTTGCTGCCTCCCGACGCCGCCGGTGCCCCGGCGGTCCGGCTGACCATGGTGGACGGTATGACCGGGACCGTGACGGTGACCGGCCACCGTGATTCGGCGCTGTCCACGCTGCTGGGCCGGGATGTGCGCCTGCTCGACCGGGCCGCGCCGGGCGCGACCATCGAGCGGATGGACCCGGACCAGGTACGCACCGACGACGACCTGTCGCGCGCGCAGACCGCCAGCTCCGTGCTGGCTGCCGGCTCGCCACCGGGTACGTTCTTCGACTTCGCGCCCCTGCACCTGATGACGACCGCGACACTGACCGCCCTCGCGGCCCACTCAGGTCGGCCGGTCGACGCGCGCCGCTTCCGGCCCAACGTTGTCGTCGAGGTGCCCGACCCGGGTGCCGGTCTCGTCGAGAACCTCTGGCCGGGGCGTCGGCTGCGGATCGGTCGCGACGTGGTCGCCGAGGTCGTCGTCGCGACCCCACGGTGTGTGGTTCCGGCGCTGCGGCATGGTGACGTCGAGCCGGATGTCGCGTTGCTGCAGGTGCTGAGCCGGCACAACCGTCTGCGTCTGGAGGGCGTCGGTGTTCTGCCGTGCGCCGGGGTGTACGCGCGCCCGCTGGAGTTCGGCGTCATCCGCTCCGGTGACCCGGTCGAGTTCTGCTGACGGTGCCCGTACTCGGTGATTCAGCGTGCGCGGCGGTAGTGCATGGCCACCGCGCCGTTGCGCAGCGGCTTTGCTGAGAGCAGTTCGAGCTGGCGGGTGCCGGGCAGCCCGCCCTGGTACAGCGTCGGCCCGTGGCCGGCGATCCGGGGATGGACGAGCAGCTTGTACTCGTCGATCAGGTCCAGCCGGTCGAGTTCGGTCGCGAGCGTGCCGCTGCCGAGGAGGACCCCGGCCGGGTTCGCGTCCTTGAGCTTCCGCACGCCCTCCCGCAGATTGCCGGCGATGTGGTGACTGTTGGTCCACGGGAAATCGGTGCGGGTCGACGACACCACGTACTTGGGTTTGGCTTCCAGCTTGACCGCCCACTCGCGTACGGCCGGCGGCGTTTCCTGGTCGCCGCGGGCGACGGCCGGCCAGTAGCTCTCCATCATTTCGTAGGTGACGCGACCCCACAGCATTGCCCCGCTGGCGTCCATGAGGCGGGTGAAGAGGGCGTGCGTCTCATCGTCAGCGATCCCCTCCTGGTGGTCGACGCAGCCGTCCAGGGTGAGGTTGAGGCTGAAGGTGAGCAGGCCCATGGCCGGCGAGTCTAATGCCGCTACGGTGTCACCGCCTGCGACTCTGACCTCGGGATGCACCTGGAGGACGCCGGGACCATCGCTCGTGCGACGATCAGGTAGTCAGAAGCCGGTCGACAAGGGTCTTGAGTGTCTTGGCGTCGTCGGTGCCGAGCGGGTCCACCAGGTGGCGGCGGGTCGCCGCCTCCAACGCCGGCAACGTAGCGTCGATCACGCGTCTACCGTCCGGTCGTAGGGCGACTTCCACCCCGTTCGGGACCTTGGCGCGGGCCACGTAGTCGCGTTCGGTCATCCGGGTCAGCAGATGCGACAGCCGCGTCCGGTCCCAGCCGAGCGCGGCGGCGAGAGCGTTCTGCCGTTGGCTTCCGCCGGACTCGTGCAGGCAGACCAGGACGCTCAGTTCCGGCTCGGAGACGCCGGACGCGGTGGTGGTTTCGACGATGACAGCGGCACGGACCGTCTCGTAGGCGCGTTTCCACCGCAGCCACAGTTCAGTCCCCTCACCTGCGCCATCTGTTGACATGTCAACACCTCTCCTTCTAGGGTACGGCCCAGACAGAGACCACTCAGTCGTAGGAGGGCTTCTCCGATGTTCGATCCTCGGCGGCACTACGCCAGCCTGCGCCTAGTGGCGCTGCTCCCACTCTTCCTGTTCCTCCCCGCCGTGATCGCCTTCTTCGTGGACCCGGACGTCACGTGGGGAGAGTACTTGGGTGTCTTCTTCCACCTCTCGATCCTCTTTCTGGTCTCACGCCTGCCAGCGGTGCCGTGGGCCAAGGCGGCCGGCTACGGCTGGGTGGCACTCGACGTACTCGCCGGCATAATGATGATCAACGGGATCGAGTACGAGACCGCGTGGGCGGTCCGGCTCGGTGGCCACGTCCTCGCCGGGGTCTGGATCGTCACGAGTTCCCTGGCGAGCCACTTCTGGCCGGTGCGCGTGGTCGGCGTTCTCACCGGCGTATGGCTCGCCGGGTACTCCTTCGTCGGTACCCACCTCGCCGAGGAGTTCCTACGCCCGGCCGGCATCATGATCCTGGTCTGGTTCGCTCTTCTCGCCACCTTCGACGGCAACCAGCCGGAGCGCCCGGCGGTGGCGGCCAGCGTCGCGTGAATCGTGGGACCAGCCCTACGGGCTCGCTGGTCCAAGATTCGCCAGGTATGCCTTGATGATCTATAGAGGACTGTGACGGCTGTCACAGGTATAGGGTCGTAAGTCGGAGCCTTACAAGGGTGCCACCTGCGCGTCCACAGCTGACTCCAACATCATCCGGTAGCGGTCCGGTGACCCAGGGTTGACGAACCCAAATGGGTCGTTGACTATGGCAATGGCGGTTCAACAAGCAGGGTGTAGGCCGACCGGCCGCACAGAGTCGCCGTCGCCGTTGCTGCTGTTTCCGCAGCATCAACCTCCGTCCTCGCCATTCCAAATCCTGGAAATGACGCGTGGATTCGCAAGCAACCGGGATGGTTGCTCGACAAAAGGAGTTAGCCGCATGGGTGTGCCCGGTAGAACCCGTATTACCCGGGGTGCTCGGCGCCTCGGTGTCATCGCGCTGGCCGTGGCCGTCGCGCCCGTCCTGTCCGCCACCGGGGCCACTGCGGTTCCGGCCGAGGTGGAGACCAAGCCGACCCGGGTCGCCGGCTCCGATCTGAGCACCAGCAGCTCGCTCGCGCCGGTGCAGCTGCCGGGTGACAAGACCGCCCGCACCTATTCACCCGCGCAGCTCAAGGCGTTCGAGCGCACCGGCGGAGACCCCGACGTGCTGGCGTACTGGACACCGGAGCGGATGAAGGCGGCCAAGCCGCTGGACGCACCCGGCGACGCCGTGTGGGTCGAGAACACCGCGCGGGCCATCGCCAGCAAGACGCCCACGGTCGTGACCAAGCCGGTGGCCGCCACCGTCGCGACGAAAGAGATCGCTGCCCCGGATCCGGTGACGAACTTCTCGATCACCAACGGCAAACTGTTCATCGGCGGCTACGAGAGCGGCTCGTGGTGCTCCGCCTCGGCGGTCGCCACCTCGTCCAAGCGGGTGTTGATCACCGCCGGCCACTGTGTCCACAGCGGCCAGGGCGGTGACTGGCTGAGTAACCTCGTCTTCGTGCCGAAGTACAACGCCTTCAACGCCGACCACGACCCGGTCGGCCGGTTCCAGGCATACCGGTTGCGGACGTTCAACGAATGGATGAACAACAGCAACCTCAACCGGGACGTCGGCTGGGTGACCACGTTCTCCGGTGGTGACTGGAACACGACGGTCGTCGACACCGTCGGCGGGCATGGCCTCGCCTACAACGGCGGCACCGAGTTCGATGTGTCAATTTTCGGATACCCGAGCAACCGCGACGGCGGGGACAAGATGTGGGCCTGCTGGGGCACCGCCGTCGACAACAGCATTCTCGACAACCGTTCGAAGATCACCTGTAACTTCGGTGGCGGTTCCTCGGGCGGTCCATGGATCTGGAATTACAGCAACGCCACCGGTCTCGGCCATGTCCGATCGGTCATGTCCACCGTTGACGGCAGCGGAGTGAACCGGGGGCCGTATTTCGACACGGCGGTCCTCGACGGCACGAACGCCGCCAACGGCGACTGGTAATCTGAGTCGATGCTGACGCGACGACCGCCCCGACTGACAGCCGTACTGCTGGTCGGGGCGGTCGTCGCGCTGAGCGCCTGCGGCTCGGCGGCCGAGCCGGGCGACGACGGCGACGGCACCACCGCCACCCGGGCACCGGACGCCGCAACGAGCCCGGGGGCGCTGCCGGTCCGCGACGACCTGGTTGACCCGCAGGTCGTCGCCTGGCGCCGCTGGCGCGCCGTCGACGACCGTACGCTCGAATTCACCGTGACCGCCGGTCCCGCCGACTGCTACGGCGCCGAGCCGCAGGTGCAGGAGAGCGAGACAGCGGTGCGCGTCCAGATCCGGGTGGGCCGGCTGCCTGAAGCGGCCGACGAGGAATGCCCAGCGATCGCCCTGGAATCGGCTGTCCTGGTACGCCTGGCCGCGCCGCTGGGCGACCGCGAGGTCGAGCAGTTGAACTGACCCCGTCCCGTGCCCCGGGTCGTCGTGCATGGCGGCACGGCCGGGTCGAAGGCCGCGCCTACCATCGGGGTCATGGCACTGACGGCGGACGACGTCGACCGGTTCGAGGCGGCCCGGCCACGCCTGGCGGCGATCGCCTACCGCCTGCTCGGCTCCGCCAGTGAGGCCGAGGACGCCGTACAGGAGACGTTCCTGCGCTGGCAGGCCGCCGACGTCGACCGGATCGACGTCCCCGAAGCCTGGCTGACCAAGGTCCTCACCAACCTGTGTCTCAGCCAGTTGACCTCCGCGCGGGCCCGCCGCGAAACGTACGTCGGCCAGTGGCTGCCCGAGCCGCTGCTCGCCGGCGACCCGATGCTCGGCCCGGCCGACACCGCCGAGCAGCGCGAATCCGTCTCGTACGCCGTCCTCGCCCTGATGGAACGCCTGACCCCGCACGAGCGGGCCGTCTACGTCCTGCGGGAGGCGTTCGGCTACCCGCACCGCGACATCGCCGGCATCCTCGGCGTCTCCGAGGCCGCCAGCCAGCAGATCCTGCACCGGGCCCGGCGGCACCTCGCCGACGGCCAGGCCCGCACCGAGGTCGACCGGGTCGCCGCCCGGCGGGTCGTCGAAGAGTTCCTGTCCGCCGCCACCAGCGGTCGGATCGAGCCGCTGGTACGCCTGCTCACCGGCGACGCCGTCTCGATCGGCGACGGCGGCGGGCACGTCCCGGCCCGCGCCACGCCGGTCGTCGGTGCCATCGCGGTCGCGAAGTTCCTGCGCGGCCTGTTCACCCCGGGGGCGGCCAAACGCGCCCTGCTCGGCGGCTCACCCGAGGTGTACGCCTGGACCGCCAACGGTGACCCGGCGGTCGTGGTCGTCATCGACGGCCGGGTCATCGGCGTCATGTGCCTGCAGGTCACCGCCGACGGCGTCGCCGTGGTCCGCAGCCAGGTCAACCCCGACAAGCTGCACCGGGCCACCACGTCCTGGGCCGCCGCCGACCACGGGGAACCGCTGTTCATCGCCTTCTGACCCCACCGTGTGAGCTGCGTCACGCCGCTGTCGCGTCAGCAAACGCGGGGCTGCCCGGTTCAGGTGGCGTCACACCCCGTGCAGACAGACAGGAGCAGGACATGCGGCACCGCATCATCGTCCTCGGCGCCGGCTACGCCGGAGCCACCGCCGCCGGCCGCCTCGCCCGGCGGCTCGACCCCGCAGACGTCGCCATCACCGTCGTCAACGCCGAACCCGACTTCATCGAACGCGTACGGATGCACCAGCTGGCGACCGGCCAGGACCTCAAACCCCGGCCGTTGCGGGAGATGTTCGCCGGCACCGGCGTCGAGCTGCGGATCGCCACGGTCACCGGTGTCGACGTCGACGCCAGGACCGTCACGGTCGCGGACGCGGCCAGCGACGGCCCCGACGGCAGCGGAGCCGACACCCTCGGCTACGACACGCTCGTCTACGCCCTCGGCAGCGGCTGGAACCCCGGAGCCGTCCCCGGCGTCGTCGAACACGCCGACGAGATCGCCAGCCGGCCCGGCGCGCTGCGGTCGCGGGACCGGCTGGCCCGGCTCGCCGCCGGGCAACCCGTCGTCGTGGTCGGCGGCGGCCTGACCGGACTGGAAACCGCGACCGAGATCGCCGAGGCCCGCCCGGATCTCGATGTCGCCCTCGCCGTGCGCGGCGGCCTCGGCGACACCCTGTCGCCGAAGGGCCGGGCGCATCTGCGCAAGGTCCTCGCCGGGCTCACCATCACCGTGTACGAGCACACCGCCGTTACCGGCGTCGCCGCCGACCGGGTCACCACCGCCGACGGCGGCACCATCCCGGCCGCCGTCACCATCTGGACCGCCGGGTTCGCCGTCCACCCGATCGCGCGTACCACCGGATTGCAGCTTGCTGACAGCGGCCAGATCGTCGTCGACGGCACCATGCGCTCGGTGTCGCATCCGGACGTGTACGCGGTCGGCGACGCGGCCCGGGCGATCGGCCCCGGCGGCAAGCCGCTGCGGATGTCGTGCGCCTCGGGCACCCCGATGGCGTGGCAGGCCGCCGACTCGATCGCGGCCCGGCTGACCGGCGGGAAACTGCCGAACGCACCCCTGCGCTACTTCAACCAGTGCATCTCGCTGGGCCGTCGTGAGGGCCTGATCCAGTACGTCACCGCCGACGACCGCGCCAAGCCGGCGGTGCTGACCGGACGGCTCGCCGCCGGCTACAAGGAGCTGGTCTGCAAAGGCGCCGCCTGGGGCGTCGCCAACCCGACCCTGCGGCTGCCGACCCGCCGCCGCCGCGTAACCCGCAGCGCCGCCCACACGGGCACCGCAGCCGGCTGACCCTCAGCCGTCGAGCGACACTAGCCGGCCTGGTAGACGTAGGTGGGGCTGCCGGGCGCGGTGACGTGGAGGTCGCGGCGGACCTGATGACCACCGACGAAACTCGACCGTACGGCGTCCCCGCGGCCGCCCCACGTGAGGTCACCCGGCCGGGATTCTGGTCCGGGTGAACTGCTCCGAGACCTGCCACATCCGAGCGGCGTCCTCGGTGAGCAGCGGGGAGAAGGTCCGGTGCTCGACCGGCGGGCCGCCCAGGTTGCCGAGGCCGCTGGGACCGTACAGCACACCGCCTTTCGCGTCCGGGGCCGTCGCGGCGAGCAGCGCCGGCAGGGCCGCCGTCTCGACGGTGCCGAGCAGGATGCCCCGGGCGGACAGGGCACGGATCAGCCGTACCTGCGGGGTGTCCTTGCTGCGGCCGACCTCCGGGCGGGCGGCGAGCAGGCTGGTCGGGGCCACCCCGGGGTGGGACAGGTTGCTGGTGATGCCCCAGCCCTCGGCCTGGCTGCGCCGGTCCAGCTCCAGCCCGAACAACCCGAACGCGATCTTGGATTGACTGTAGGCGCGCTGCCCGTGGTAGCCGCGTTCCCAGCCCAGGTCGTCCCAGTTGATGGTGCCGCTGCGGGCCGCGATGCTGATCTGCGAGGTCACCCGGGCCCGCCCGGCGCGCAGCAGCGGCAGCAGGTTGCCGACCAGCGCGAAGTGCCCGAGATGGTTCGTGCCGAACTGCAGCTCGTGCCCGTCCGCCGTCGTCTGACGCTGCGGTGGGGTCATCACCCCGGCGTTGTTGATCAGGATGTGGATCGGCCGGTCCTGCGCGAGCAGGGTCTCGCTGAGGGCGGTGACCGACGCCAGGCTGGACAGGTCGAGGTCGCGCAGCGAGACGTCCGCGCGCGGGGCCGCCGACCGGACAACTCCCATCGCGTGTTCGCCTTTACGCCGGTTGCGTACCGGTAGGACCACCTCCGCCCCGGCGGCGGCCAGTCGGGTGGCGATCACCAGGCCCATTCCGTCGCTGGCGCCGGTGACCAGCGCTCGTTTTCCGGACAGGTCGGGAATCGTGATGTCGATCGTTCGCCGTGCCATGGTGCGTCTCCTTCGTCGGGTACCCCACCGATCCTCAGGCGTCGCCGGCACCGCAACCACGGCCTGCCGATCCCCGGCTCCGGCCGGCCCCCCCCCATCGGTCCGGCGGCGTCCCCGCCGGTCCGTCCCGTCGCAGGGGCGGATCGGCGATCCGTGGTTACCGCTGGCCACGGACGGTAGAAACGAGGCAGGACCGCGAAGGAGGCACCCCGATGATCGACCGCGCCGGGCTGGCCGAGTTCCTCCGCAGCCGCCGCGAGGCGCTGCAGCCGGAGGACGTCGGCCTGCCGCGCGGCCCCCGCCGACGCACCAGCGGGCTGCGGCGCGAGGAGGTCGCCGCCCTGTGCCACATGTCGACCGACTACTACTCCCGCTTGGAGCGCGAACGCGGGCCGCAGCCGTCGAGCCAGATGCTCGCCTCGATCGCCCAGGGCCTGCACCTGTCCCTCGACGAACGGGACCACCTGTTCCGCCTCGCCGGGCACCAGCCGCCGGCCCGTGGCGGCGGCGGCGTCACCGAACACATCAGCCCCGGCCTGCTGCGGGTCCTCGACCGGCTCACCGACACCCCGGCCGAGATCGTCACCGAGCTCGGCGAGACGCTGCGGCAGACCCCGCTGGGGGTCGCCCTCACCGGCGACACCACCCGGTTCACCGGGCCGGCCCGCAGCGTCGGCTACCGCTGGTTCACCGACCCGAGCGCCCGGGACCGGTACGCCCCGCAGGAACATCCGTTTCTCACCCGGATGTACGCCTCCGGTCTGCGCCAGATCGTCACCCTGCGCGGCCCCGACTCCCGGGCCGCGCGGCTGGCCGACCTGCTCCTCGCCGGTAGTGAGGAGTTCCGCCGGGCGTGGGACAACTACGAGATCGGCGTCCGCCCGCACGACGTCAAACACTTCGTTCACCCGCAGGTCGGCGCCCTGGAGCTGACCTGTCAACAACTGGTCGACCCCGGCCAGGCCCACTCACTGCTGGTCTATACGGCCGTCCCCGGCAGCGAAAGCCACGACAAGCTGCACCTGCTGTCCGTCATCGGCGCCCAGCCGCTGCGCTGACCGGCGCGGCCGCCCGCCGCGCCTGACGACGCGGCGGGCGGATGACCTCAGGTGGTCGTGCAGACCAGGTCGGTCGGTGGGTTGTTCGTCCCACCGACGCTGGCGAGAAACCCGAAGGTGGTCGAGCCGCCGGCCGGCAGCGACCCGTTGTAGGACACGTTGGTGACCCGTACGTTCGCGCCGCTCTGCGTGTGGGCACCGCTCCACATCTGGGTGATGACCTGCCCGTTGGGGAAGGTCCAGGTGACGGCCCAGCCCTGGATCGGCGAGGCGCCGGCGGTCACGGTTACCTCGCCCTGGAAACCGCCGGGCCACGACCCGGTGACCGCGTACGTCGCCCGGGCCCCGGACGGCGGGGGAGAGCTGCTCGGACTCGGGGTCGGGGACAGCGACGGACTCGGCGAGACCGACGGGGACGGGCTCGCCGACAGGGTCGGCGTCGGTGTCGGCGACACGCCGGGACGGGCGAGCCGGTAGGTGTGTCCGGCGCGGACGGCGAACTGGACCACGTCGGTCTCGGGTTGGGTGGCGCTCGGCGTACCGCCGTCGTCGACGTCGGTGAGAGTGAAGCTGCCGGTGAACAGCCGGGCCCGCAGCCGTACGGTGCCGTCGCGGTCGGCGCGGACGTGGAACTCGTCGGCCCGGCCGTCGTGCCACACCATCGCGACGGTGTAGCCGCCTCGACCCCGCAGCCCGGCGACCTGCCCGGTCGGCCAGGCGGCGGGCAGCGCCGGCAGCAGGTGCAGCTCCCCGTTGTGGCTCTGCAGCAGCATCTCGGCGACCCCGGAGGTGGCGCCGAAGTTCCCGTCGATCTGGAACGGCGGGTGCAGGTCGAACATGTTCGGTGCCAGCCGGTCGGTGCGGACCAGGTCACGCAGCAGCTTGTGGGCGCGGGCGGCGTCCTCCAACCGGGCCCAGAAGTTGATTTTCCAGGCCAGCGACCAGCCGGTGCCGTCGTCGCCCCGGATTTCCAGGGTCCGGCGCGCGGCCTCGAACAGCTGGGGGGTGCCGCGCCGGGTGATCTGGTTGCTGGGGTGCAGCCCGTAGAGGTGGGAGACGTGCCGGTGGTTGCGTTCCGGCTCGACCCAGTCGGCCAGCCACTCCTGGACGTTGCCCCGGGAGCCGATCCGCATCGGCGCCAGCCGGTCGCGGGCCGCCCGGACCTGGGTCCGCAGAGTCGGATCCACGCCGAGGACCTCGCTGGCCCGGGCGACCCCGTCGAACAGGTCGCGCAGGATCTGGTTGTCCATCGTGGGTCCGGCGCAGACGCTGGCGTCGCCGTGGTGGGCGATCTCGGGGGAGTTCGACGGGTTGGTGACCAGGTATCCCAGGTTCGGATGGGTGACCAGGGTGTCGAGGAAGAACTGAGCGGCGCCCTTCATCGCCGGATAGTTGGTCTGCAGGAAGGTGACGTCGCCGGTGAACTGGTAGTGCTCCCAGATCAGGGTGGCCAGCCACGCGCCACCGGTCTGCCACATACCCCAGAACGCGCCGTCGACCACCGAGGAGCCCCGCCACCCGTCGGTGTTGTGGTGGGTCACCCAGCCGCCGGCGCCGTACTGCGCCTGCGCGGTCCGCGCGCCGCTGACCGCCAGGTCCCGGACCATGTCGAAGACCGGCAGGAAGCACTCGGAGAGGTTGGTCGTGTCGGCCGGCCAGTAGTTCATCGGCAGGTTGGCGTTGATCGTGTACTTCGAGTCCCACGGCGGGGTCATCGAGTCGTTCCAGACGCCCTGCAGGTTCGCCGGCTGGCTGCCCGGACGTGACGACGAGATCAGCAGGTAGCGGCCGTACTGGAACAGCAGCGCGGAGAACTGCGGGTCGTCGACGCTCGCGTGCTGGGCGATCCGGACGTCGGTGGGCTGGTCGGCCGCCGCCGTGCGCCCCAGGTCGATCGACACCCGGTTGAACAGCGCCTGGTAGTCGGCCAGGTGCCGGCTGCGCAGCTGGTCGAAACCGACGGTACGGGCGGTGTCGAGATGGTTGCGGGCGATGCCCTGGTAGTCGCCGTTGACGGTGCGGAAGTCGACGTAACTGGATCCGATCGAGACCAGCAGGGTGACGCTGGTCGCGCCGGACACCCGCAGGCTCCCCCCGGAGCTGCTGACCGTCCCGCCGGTGGCGATGGCGGTGGTCAGGGCGAGGAAGCGCACCGAACCGGTGACGCCCTCCATGCTCCCGGAGGTGCCGTCGAGTGCGATCGTCGTCGCGTTCGGGCTGGAGACGGAGCTGCGCTGCGGGCTGTCGAAGGTGGCGGTGAAGGTGATCGCGTTCGACCGGTCCGCGGTCAGCCGTACGACGATCACCTGGTCCGGAGCGCTGGCGAACACCTCGCGCCGGTACCGCACGCCCCCCAGCACGTACGTGGTGGTGACGGTGGCCGTGGTGAGGTCGAGCGTACGGTCGTACTGGGACATGCCGCTGGCGGAGCCAAAGGCGAGCCGCAGGTTGCCGACCGGCTGGTAGGCCAGCTGCCCACCGGGCGAGCCCATCATCGTCTGGTTGATCAGGTTCTGCGCCTGGGTCCACTGGTCGGCGAAGACCAGCCGGCGGATCTCGGCCAGCGCGCCGGCGCCGCGCGGGTTGGCGGAGTCGTAGGGGCCGCCGGCCCAGACGGTGTCCTCGTTGAGCTGGAGCCGGTCGGTGTCGACGTTGCCGAAGACCATGGCGCCGAGTCGGCCGTTGCCGACGGGCAACGCGCGCAGCCAGTCGCTGCCGGCCGGTTCGTCGTACCAGAGCGCCATGTCGCCGGCTGCCTGCACCTGTGGTGGCGTCGCCGGGTCTGCGCGGGCGATCGCGGTCCACCCGGCGGGCAGCAGGACGGCACCCGCCCCGGCCGCCCCGGCGGTGAGGAGTTTGCGTCGGGTCACTTCAGACATAGCGGTTCTCCAGGATCCGTACCGGGCGGTTGGCCGCAGGCACGTCGACCCGGCCACCAGGTCATGCATTGATAACGATCGTTGTTAACGTTAACGATCGGGATGGTCCAGTGTCAACGATCTGCCGGGCGCCGTGCAGTGACGGGCGTACGCCCTCGGCGGTTCAGCGCAGCGACGTTGCCGGACGCGCCAGCCGGGTGCGTACGGCGGCGGCGTCCGGGTGGCCGGCCCGCTCCAGCAGCACCAGCGCCGCCGCCCAGTCGCCCCGGGCCGGGTCGACCTGGCCGCAGGCGTACCGCGCGTCGCCGAGGTCGACCAGGGTCTCCGCCTCGCCGCCCCGGTCGCCGATCGCCCGGAACAGCCGCAGCGCCCGCTCGTGGCAGCCGACCGCCGCGCGATGGTCACCGGCCGCCGCCTCGGCACAACCGGCGGTACGCCAGTTGGTGGCCGCCCCGTGCCGGTTGCCGAGCTCGGTGTTGATGGCGAGGGCCTGCCGGCAGAGCTCGCGGGCCTGGTCGGGCTCGCCCAACCGGATCCGGGTCCAGGCGATGTTGTTCATCGCCCGCGCCTGCCCGGTCAGATGCCCGGCCTGCCGGTACAGCTCCAGCGACCGCAGGTCGTAGTCGAGGGCGTCGGCGTCGCGGCCCTGCCGCTGCCGTACCCGGGCGAAGTTGACGTTGGTCTGCGCCTGGTTCGCCCGGTCCCCGACGGCGACGAACAGCTCCAGGGCCTGCGTCAGGTGCCGGGCGGCCTGGTCGGTGCGGTCCAGCTGGGTCAACGCCCGACCCAGGTTGCGGTGCAGATTCGCCTGCGCCGCCTGGTCGCCCAGCCGCACCGCCGCCGGCAACGCGGCACCCTGCACGGTCAGTTGGTCGTGCCACAGCGCCCGCAGGTTGACGTAGCTGGTCAGACTCCAGGCCAGCTCCCAGGCGTGCCGGTCGAAGCGCTCGCGGGACGCCAGATCGACCGCGCCGAGTAGCACCCGGTGCTCGGCCACCAGCCAGCGCATCGCCGCCGCGCCGTCGGCCAACGCCGGCACCACCACCCCGGGTGCCGGGCAGTCCAGCAGGATCGGGTCCCGGTGCGGGTAGAGCAGCCGGTCGGCGGCGTACGCGGTGTGCAGCAGGTGGTCGAGCAGCCGCCGGGTCGCGGCCCGCCGCCGCGTCGCCGGCTCCTGCGCCTCGGCCAGCTCGGCGGCGTACGCCCGCAGCAGGTCGTGCAGCACGTACCGTCCCGGCGAGTGCTCGGTTATCAGGCTGGCGCGGGTCAGCACGGCCAGCAGCCGTCGGGCGGCGGGCACCGTTTCACCGGCCAGGCTTGCCACCGCCGGCACGGTCAGCTCCGGCCCGGGATGCAGCCCGATCAGCCGGAACAGCCCGGCGGCGGCCGGGTCGAGCGCCCGGTACGACCAGGAGAACACCGCCCGTACGTCGGCCGCCGGATCGCCAGCGTCGAACACGTCCAGGCCGGCACCGGCCTCGGTCAGCTCGGCGGCCAGGTCGGTGAGGGTGACCGCCCGGTTCACCACCACCCGCGCCGACGCGACGGCGAGCGCCAGCGGCAGCCGGGCACACCGGTCGACGATCCGCTGGGCGGCGGCCGGCTCCGCCCGCACCCTTGCCGGCCCCAGCCGCCGGGCGAGGAACCGCCGCGCCTCGGCGGCGGTGAACAGATCGAGGGCGAGCGGCCGGGCCCCGTCCACGGCGACCAGACCGCCCAGCTGACCTCGACTGGTCACCACGGTGACGCAGCCCGGCGCGCCGGGCAGCAGCGGGCGGACCTGTTCGGCGTCGCGGGCGTTGTCCAGCACGATCAACATCCGCCGGCCGGCGACCAGGCTGCGGTAGCGGGCGGTCTGCGCGGCCAGCCCGATCGGCACCCGCTGCGGGACGACCCCGAGCGCGGCCAGGAACCCGCGTACCACCTCGGCGGGATCCAGCGCCGCACCGGCCGGGTCGAATCCACGCAGGTTCACGTACAACTGTCCATCCGGGAACCGGTCGCGGCTGCGGTGCGCCCAGTGCAGCACCAGGCTGCTCTTGCCGACCCCGGCGGTGCCGGTGACCACCGCCAGCGGCGGCTGCCCCGGGTCGTCGACCGGCAGCGCGTCCAACTCGACCAGCGCGGCGACCCGGCCGGTGAAGGCCGACGGCGCGGCCGGCAGTTGACGCGGTACGTCGGCCGCCTCTGGCGCGGCGCGCGGGGCCGGAGTCAGAGCCGCCTCCGGGGGTGCGGCCGTGTCCGGGGGTGCGGCCGTGTCCGGGGGTGCGGCCGTGTCCGGGGGTGCGGCCGCCGTCCCCAGTGCCGGGTCCGCGGTCAGGATCCGGTGGTACGTCTGCCGCAGCGCCGCCGCCGGATCGGTGCCCAGTTCATCGGCGAGCCGAGTACGGACCACCTGGTAGTGCCGCAACGCCTCGGCCTGACGGCCGGCCCCGTACAGCGCCCGCATCAACTGACCGGCGATCCGCTCGTCCAGTGGATGCTCGGCGGCCAGCGCGGTCAACTCGCCGAGCAGATCGGCGTGCCCACCGGCCGCCAACCGCAGGTCGACCAGGTCGAGTCGGGCGGCGAGCCGGTCGGCGGCCAGCGCGGTGCGTACCGTGTCGAGCCAGGCCGACTCCAGGGCACCGAACGGCGTACCGCGCCACAGCGACAACGCCTGGGCCAGCAACGCCATCGGATCGTCGACGGTCGCCGACGTCGCGTCGGTCCGCGCGGCGGTCGTGCCGGCCCTGGCCCGCCGAACCAGCTGATCGAACAGGTGCAGGTCGACCAGGGCAGGGTCGACCTGCAGCAGGTAGCCGCCGGACCGGCGGACGATCCGCAGCGGCTCGGCCGGGGCCAGCACCTGCCGCAGCCGGGACAGGTAGCCGGCGAGCGCATTGCGGGCTCGCTGCGGTTGCCGGTCACCCCAGACCCGGTCCAGCAGCCGGTCGGTGGGCACCAGCCGGTTCGCGTCGACCAGCAGCGCGGCCAGGACGCAGCGCTGCCGGGCGTGCCCCAGGTCGAGGTCACGGCCGCCGACCCGCACCGTCACCTCTCCGAGGACCCGCAGCTCGACGTCGGCCGATGCAGTGTCCACCTCTGCAGGATGCCCCGCATCTCGCGATCGAGCAGCCAATTTAACGACTGCCGAAACATCTCCGAAGGTCCACCGGCCACTGTCTGGATCGACGGCACACGCCAGTCACCTCGATCAATCCGAAAGAAGGAGCGATGAACACGAAACACCGTCGCACCGGTCTACGCGTGGCGGCGCTGCTCGCCGCCCTGACCGTCGGCGCGGCCGCCCAACTCGTCGCGACCGCGCCGGCCGCTGCGGTCAGCGGCCTGTTCCGGACCACCCACCTGGCCACCGCGACGAACTCACAGTCACCGAAGTTCCGGGCCGCCGAGTGCCCGGGCGACACCCGGGTGATCGGCGGCGGTGCCCGGGTGACCGGGCCGGCCGCCGGGTCGATCCGACTCAGCGCCCTGCAGCCGGTCAGCGGCCCCGGCCAGACCGACCGGTACGAGGTCTGGGCGGACGAACCGCCGGGCGGCGTCAGCGGCAACTGGGCGCTGGAGGGGTACGCCATCTGCGCACCGGCGGCTTCCGTGCCCGGCTACAACATCGTCCCCGGGAACTCCGCCTACTCCTCGTCGCCGACCCGCAGCACCGCCGCGGGCTGCTCGGGCAGCCAGCGGGTGATCGGCACCGGGGCGAGCGTCACCGGAGGCGGCTTCGGCAACGTCGGCCTGCAGATGTCCCGGGCCTCCGGACCACTGGACATCGCCCGGGCCGCCGCCGCCGAGGACGGCGCCTACTCGGGCAACTGGCGGGTCACCGCGTACGCCATCTGTGCGAACCCGGTGGGGGCGGCGGCCGAAGGATCGGTGCAGACCGGGGTCGCCTCGGCCAGCGACTCCTGCCCGGCCGGTGAGCAGGTGCACTCGGTCGGCGGGGCGACGGGAGCGGGTGCTTCCGGGCAGACCTTCCTGAGCTCGCTCTACCCGAACGCCGGTCTCAGCACTGTGCACCTCACGCTGACCGGTGTGCCCACCGATGGTCTGGCGATCCAGGCGATCTGCGCCTGACCCGACGGCCACGGTGACCCCGGGGCCGGCGGAGCCGACCAGCCGCACAGTGAGAACAGATGGGCCGCAGGGGGCATCCCGCCACCCTGCGGCCCACCAGGGATCCCTCATGTTTCCCTCATTACCGCCTCAGGTATCAGCAGGTCGACCGTGCGATGATCTTGGCGCCTCCCGACACGTCGAGGGTGGCGGTGAGGTGGAGACGGTGTCAGCGAACCGCGAGGTTCTGAACTTCTACGCGGGCCCGACCGGCCTGCCCCGCAACGTCATGGAACGCATCCGCGTCGAACTCGGCGACTTCCAGGGCACCGGGATGAGCGTGATGGAGATCAGCCACCGGGCACCCGAGGTCGAGTTCCTGCTGGCCGACACGACCGAGCGGGTCCGTCGCCTGCTCGGCCTCGGCGACGAGTCCGACGTTCTGCTCCTGCAGGGTGGCGGATCGCTGCAGTTCGCGATGGTCCCGATGAACTTCTCGGCACCCGGTGACCCGGTCGACTACGTCGACACCGGGTACTGGGCAGCCAAGGCGATCCGGGAGCCACGGACCCTCGGACGGGACGTCGCGGTGGTGGCCTCCTCCGCCGACCGGGACCACACCTACGTTCCGCCGGCCGGCTCGATCCGGCCCCGGCCGGACGCCCGGTACCTGCACCTGGTCACCAACAACACGGTGGAGGGCACCCAGTTCCACCAGGCACCCGCCGTTGCGGTGCCGGTGATCGCCGACATGAGCTCCGACCTGATGTCCGACACCTTCGACCCGGCGGCGTACGACGTCGTCTACGCCCACGCGCAGAAGAACATCGGCGTCGCCGGAGTGACCGTCGTGGTCGCGCGCCGCCGCATGCTGGACGACATCGTCGGTGAGCTGCCGGCGGTGCTCGACTACCGGGTGCACCGACAGCACGGGTCGAACTTCCACACCCCGCCGACCTTCGCCATCTACGTGACCTGGCTGATGCTGGGCTGGTTGGCCGACGAGATCGGCGGGCTGGCCAGCATGGGCGGGATCAACCGCCGCAAGGCGCAGATCCTCTACGACTACCTGGACAGCGTCCCGTTCTACCGCACCACTGTCGACCCGGCGTCGCGTTCGCTGATGAACGTGGTGTTCGACCTGCCCACCCCGCAGCTGCTCGCGGAGTTCCTGGCCGAGGCGCAGCAGACCGGTATCGCCGGGCTGGCCGGGCACCGCTCGGTGGGTGGCTGCCGGGCCAGCCTGTTCAACGCCGTGACCGTCGAATCGGTCGAACGGCTGGTCGACTTCCTGCACACTTTCGAGCGCCGCAACCGGACGACGGACCTGCCACCCGATCCGTCCACCGAACGATAGAGACAAGACACGATGAATGCTGCTCCGTTCCAGGAACTGCCCTGGCCGCGTATCCGGGAACTCGTGGTCGACGCGCTGAGCGTCGGCCACCGAACACACATGGCGCATGGCATGGTGGAGTTCGACGTGTCCCGCCCGATGGAGTTGATCGCGCGCTACCGTGCCCAGGTGCCCGACGGGCTGTCGTTCACCGCCTTCCTGGTCTACTGCCTCGGTCACGCGGTCGACGAACACAAGATGCTGCACGCCTTCCGCAAGGGCCGTCGCAAGCTGGTCGTCTTCGACGACGTGGACGTCAACACACTGCTGGAGAAGCGCAAGCCCGACGGATCGCTGGTACCGGTCATCTACGTGGTCCGAGCCGCGAACCGCAAGAGCCTGGCGCAGATCAACCACGAGATGCGCGCCGCCGCCCGTACCGACCTGTACGACGACGAGGGGGTCCGCCGGCGCCGCCAGCTCCTGCGGCTGCCGCGCCCGGCCCGGCGGGCAATCTGGTGGTGGATGCGGCGCGACCCGGCCCGGGTCAAACGTCAGTGGGGCACCGTCGGACTGTCCAATGTCGGATCCTTCATCAGCCCGCGCCCGTCCTGGGGGATCTCGATCTCGTTCCTGACCAGCACGCTCATCGTCGGCGGAATGTACGACAAGGTACGGTGGATCGACGGTGCCGCCGCACCCCGCAAGACCCTCAGCGCCACCGTCACGGTCGACCACGACATCGTCGACGGTGCACCCGGGGCCCGGTTCGGCGAGACGTTGGCCGGGCTGATCGAAAACGCCGCCGGCCTGGATGACGCGTTCGTCACCGAGAGCCTCGCGTTGCAGGGAGCCGACAGTGCGCCGAACTGACCACCCGCCGCTGCGGCTGCGGCTCAGCGCCCTGCGCACCGACCTGCTGGGCGTGCAGAAGCGGCTGGTCGCCGACCACCGTGGGTTCGTCCGGTACCGCGTACTGCACCGGGTCTTCACACTGCTGGCCGACGCGGACGCCAACCAGCGGGTGTTCATCGGAAACCTGCCCGGCTACGGTCGCAGCCTGCAGCACGACAACCTGTCGCTGATCATCGGCCAGGGCCTCATCTGCAGCGACGGTGAGACGTGGCGGCGGCAGCGGACGCTGACCCAGCCGGTGTTCAGCCGGGCGCTGCTCGAACGCGTCGTCGAGATCACCGCCACCCTGATGACCGAGGTCGTCGACGGCTGGGAAAGCGCCCGCGAGCGGGGCGAACCGGTCGACGTCTTCAGCGACATGCAGACCCTGGCCATGCGGGTCATGGCCGTGGCGCTGTTCAGCCACGACCCGAAGACGACCGCCAACGACTTCGTCGACACCGTACGGGTCGGGTTGGAAGTGGTGGTCCGGCGCAACATCAGCCCGGTGACGGTGCCCCTGTGGTTTCCCACCCGGCTGCACCGCCGGTTCGCCCGCCATCTGCGGGCGGTGGACGACTTCGTGGCGGATCGGATCGAGGAACGGCTGGCCGACAACGACCGGTACACCGACATCCTCGGTGACCTGATCCGCGCCTACGGTCCGCAGGCCGGTCAGCACCGTCGGGAACTGCGCGACCAGGTCGTCACCCTGTTCTTCGCCGGCTTTGAGACGACCGGGACGGCGCTGGCCTGGACCTGGCACCTGCTCGGCCAACACGACGAGAGCGCGGGCCGGTTCCGCGAGGAGCTGGCCCGGGTGCTCGGTGGACGGGCACCGAGCTACGACGACCTGGGCGCCCTGGGCTACACCCGGCAGGTGATCCAGGAGTCGATGCGGCTCTATCCGCCGGTCTACACCCTCACCCGCCGGGCTGCCGCCGCCGATGAGGTCGACGGCCACCGGATTCACCGGGGTGACAACCTCGTGATCCCGGTGCACGCGATGCACCGGATGCCGCAGTACTGGCCGGAACCGGATTCCTTCTGCCCGCACCGTTTCGCACCGGGTCGGATGACCACGCAGCAGCGGCGCGCCTATCTGCCGTTCGCCGCCGGGCAGCGCAAGTGCATCGGCACGAACTTCGCCATCACCGAGATGCTCACGGTGCTGGCGGTCGCCGGGCAGCGGGTGCGGCTGACCCCGGTCGACGGGCATCCGGTCGAGGTGGCACCGGCGGTCACCCAGTATCCCCGGTACGGGCTGCTCATGCATGTCGAACCGGTTGGCCCGGCATGAACGACGGCACCTGGTACGGAACACTCGACCCGGCCGACCCGGCGCAGGTGTCGGAGTACGAACAGGACTTCTACCGTGCCTACGCCGGCCTGACCGACAACCGGCTGGTCCGGCTGATCTGGGAGTGGGACGACACCGCACGGCGGCTGCGGACCCGGATTCCGTACCAGGACCAGATTGTCTACTGCTGGCGGGAGGGCACCGGCCGGCTCATCGGTGCGATGGCGGTCAGCATCTCCGCCGAGCGCGGGTTGCAGTCCGCGTCCTTCGGATTCAGCCCACCCGGGTCAACGGGTGCCGGCCGGGGCGGTGGGCGGGTCTGCGAGATCCTCAACGTGATGAGCGCCGGCGGCGGGCATGTCTGGACGCGCGCCACGTACACCGGTTTCATCCGCGACTTCGGCTACCGCGACCTGGTGGCGCGCGGCTACGACGTCGCCTACGCCACCTGCACCCGTCGGCGGCTACGCCCGTACCTGCTGCTGGGCGCCGAGCTGCTGGATCGCCGGTCCATCGACGGTGAGGAGCGCATGTTCCTGCGCTGGCCGATCGGGGCGATGTCGAACTGAGCCGGGCGGGGAACCGAGCACCATCGACGACGCCCCGTGACCGGAATCTACGGCGGTATCACCCAGGCGAAGTGCCGGTCGCGATCGAGTAGCCCGGTAGGCTGCCGGCCCGTGAGCCTTTTGCGCAAGTCGGGAGTCCTCGACCGGGATGTACCTGTTACCTCGGATGACCATCCGAGCACGGTGACGGAGAAATCGGATCGGCCCGGCTGGCTGCGACGGCACCGACGTTGGTGGTATCCGCTGGTCGTGGCGCTGCTGCTGGGGCAGATGGCGTTCGCGATGGTCACCACCGCGGTGGCGCAGGCGCCGACCATCGACGAGCCGGTGTACGTCGGTGCGGCCGCGCTCTACCTGCAGGGCGGCGGTCTGCAGGTCAACCCGGAGCATCCGCCGCTGGGCAAACTGATCATCGGGGCCGGCCTGCTGTTCGTCGACCCGTACATCGAGCCGTCCTTCCAGGGCAACCAGACGGACCTCGGGCGGCACGTGCTGTACGAAGCGGGCAACGACGCCGACCGGCTGCTGTTGCTGGCCCGGTTGCCGATGATCGGGCTGACCCTCGCGTTCGGGTTGGTGGTCTTCGCGTTCGCCCGCGACATCACCGGCCGGGCCGGTGCCCTGATCGCTCTGGCGGTGTACGCGTTCACGCCCGACGTGATCGCGCACGGCTCGCTGGCCACCCTCGACGTGCCCACCGCCGGGTTCCTGCTGACCTCGGTCTGGCTGCTGTGGCGGGCGCGGCGGCGACCGTGGCTCTACCTGCCGTTGGCCGGCCTGGCGCTCGGCGCGGCACTGGCCACCAAGATGAGCGCGTTGGCGGCGGTCCCGGTGCTGCTGGCGCTGGCCGCCTGGTCGGTCCGGCACGCCCGGCCGGCCTGGCCGCCCCGCCCGTCCTCACCCCGGGCCCGGCGGTACGTCGTCGCCGGCGCGGCCGCGACCGCGATCGGACTCCTCGCGTTGCTGACCGTGTGGGTGAGCTACCTCGTCGTCGACCCACGGCTGCAGACGGTGCCTTCCGGCTCGGTGCCGGCGATCGGCGGGTTGCGCGGAACCGTGGTCGACTGGCTGCCGTTTCCGGAGTCGTTCCGCGACGGCATGCGGATCCAGTTCGGCTTCGAGGACTGGAAATGGGGCGGGTACCTGTTCGGTGAGACCTACTCCGGCCACCGGTGGTACTACCTGCCGGCCGCGCTGCTGGTGAAGACGCCGCTCGGGGCGCTGGCGCTGTGGCTGGTCGGCGCGGCCGCGATGCTGTCGGTGCCCCGGCTGCGCCCGGCCGCCGGATACCTGCTGGTGCCGGCCGGCGTACTGCTGGCCGTCGCGATGACCGGCTCCCGCGACCTCGGCGTCCGGTACGCGATCGTCGTCCCGGTCTTTCTGGCCGTGGCGGCGGCGGCCGTGACCGCCGTACGGTGGCCGGCCGCCGCCCGGTACGCCCGACCGGCGGCGGCCGTGCTGGTCGTGCTGATCGCGGCGAGTTCGGCCCGCGCGTTCCCGTTCTACCTGCCGTACGCCAACGAGGCGTTCGGCGGCCCGGCGCGCACCTACCACCATCTGCACGACTCGAACGTGGACTGGGGGCAGGACCTGAGCCGGCTCGCCGACCGGCTTCGGCAGCGGTACCCGGACGAGCGGGTGTGGCTGGCCTACAAGGGCGCCGGCGTGCCGGAGTACTACGGCATCTCCGCCACTGATCCGCGCGAGGTGCCGCCCGAGGAGGTACGCGGTCTGCTGGTGGTGTCGAACACCTGGGTGGCGACCACCGGCGGTGAACTACGCGAGCTGATCGACAGCAGCGAGCCGATCGACCAGGTCGGTCACTCGATCACCATCTTCCGCCGCTGACCCGGTGACCACCGCGCGTATTTTCGGTGGGAGCTCACCGGTGCCGGTCGTGGGCGAGCCGCCGCGCGAGCCGGGCGACGGCCAGCCCGGCCGGTGACGTCGCGTCCCGCCGCCACACCAGCTCCAGATCGGGGGCGGGCAGCTCGTCGGTCAGCTGGAGCACCACCCCGTCCACTGTGGGTAGCTCGGCGAGTGAGCGGGGCACCAGGGCGAAACCGTCAACGTCTGCCAGCCCGATCCGGCGCCACCCCAGCTGCTCGCAGTCGACCACCTCGACGGCTACACCGGCGCGGGCGCAGGCGGCCAGGATCGCCGACCGGTAGCCGGGCGTCAGCTCCTCCGGTGGCAGACTCAGCCGGCCGTCGGCCAAGTCGGCCAACCTGACCGCGTCCGATCCGATAGCGGTACGCCCGGCCAGCGGATGCCCGGCGTCGACCACCGCCACCAGCGGCTCCCGGCGTACTGTCTGGCGGTCCAGGTCCTGGTGGCCCGGCATCCCCCGGGACAGCACCAGGTCGAACCGGCCGGCCCGCAGGCCGACGTCCAGCTCGGCCGGCCACGCCTCCCGCGTCCGTACGGTGATCTGCGGATGGGCCGCCCGTACCGCCGCCAGCAAGCGCGGCAGCACCTGCGACGTGGCGCTGGCGACCAACCCGATGCGTACCGTCCCGGTCTGACCCTGCCCGGCGGCCCGGGTAGCCCGGACCACCGAGTCGGCGTCGTCGAGCAGCCGCCGGGCGGACGCCACGAACGCCGCGCCCGCGTCGGTCAGCCGGGTCGGCCGCCGCTCGAACAGCGGTACGCCGAGCTGCCGCTCCAGGTCGCGGATCTGCCGGCTCAGCGGCGGCTGCGCCATGTGTAGCCGGCGCGCCGCGCTCTCGAAGCTGCCTTCCTCGGCGACGGCGACGACGTACCGCATGACGCGCAGCTCGACCGACATACCGGCACGGTATCCCGACATACCCAGGTGATCTTGTTGCGGGTCGTTCCCGCCGGTCAGGCTCGAACCGACCGACCACCGGAAGGGACACAGTGCACACATCTCGACTGCTCGTCGCGGCCACCGTCGCCGCGACGTCCGGCGTACTCGCCGCTGGGCCGACGGCGCCCGCGGCTCCCGCCGCGGCCGCGCCGATCGCGTTCCACGCCGCCTCAGCGCAGGCGCACCACCACCACCAGCGGCCGGGCAGCTACGTGCTGGCCGGCGACGACGCCTACCCGGAAGGCATCGCCCGCGACCCACGCGGCCCGTACTTCTACGTCAGCAGCCTCACCGACGGGCGGATCTACCGGGGCGACGTCCGCTCCTCGCGGACCACCGTCTGGCTGGCCGGCAACGCCGCCGACGGCCGGACCACCGCCGGTGGTATGAAGGTCGACCGGGCGGGTCGGCTGATCGTCGCCGGCGGCGGCACCGGCTACGTCTGGGTGTACGACACCCGCAGCGGCGACCTGCTGCACCGCTTCGCCACCGGCATCCCGAACTCGATGCTCAACGACGTCGCTCTGGCCGCCAATGGCGACGTCTACGTGACCGACTCGTTCCAGCCGACTCTGTACCGGATCCCTGCTGGGCAGCTGCGTGGCGGCGTCGGGGCGACCGCACCGCTGCGGCCGTTCGTCGACCTGCGGGGCACCAGCATCGACTACGGCGACGGGTTCAACCTCAACGGACTGGTGGTCACCCCGGACCAGCGGTATCTGATCGTCGCGGACTACAACGACGGCGCGCTGCACCGCGTCGACCTGCGGCGTCGTACCGTCTCCGCGATCGACCTGGGCGGCGCGGCGGTACACGGCGACGGTCTGCTGATCCGGGGCGGCCTGCTGTACGCGGTCAGCAACGTCGACGGTAACGGGGACACGGTCAACGTGCTGCGGCTGCACCGCCAGGCCACCCGGGCCACGCTGCTGGCCCGGGTCACCGATCTCCGGCTGCACGGCCCGTCGACGGCCGCGTTCGACGGCCGTGACCTGCTGGTGGTCAACTTTCAGTACGGGGCGACCGACCCGGTGCTGCCGTACACGGTGGTCCGGATAACCGCTCGCTGGTGACGATCCGCCGTTCGGCCCCCACACCACGGGTGCGGGGGCCGGACGGTCCGACTGGACCCCACCACAGGTCAGCGGCTGAGCCGCAGGTCCGTGCACCGACCCGAAGTAATTGATGCTGCTGTATGTTATCTGACACCCAATCTGGCTGACTCTGCGTATCGTCGTCGGTGGCGGCGACTACCCGAGTACGGACCGCGCCCGATGTGGTCCGGGCCAAGGAGGGTGCCGATGGCCCCCAGCGGACCTGGCCGACGCCGGCTTGCTCACCTCGTCGGCGTCGCGGACCCCGATGGGCTTCGCGAGCGCGCCGAGGCGTTCGCACTTACCGCCGACCACGACCACGACCACCGGTCCACCGGGCCGCACCACGCCACGGACACCACCGGCACGGTCAGCGTGACGGTTGACGACCGTGCCCGGGTCCTCGACGTCACGGTCGCCCGCCGTTGGCGCGAACGCCTGCCGCCATCGGCCTTCGCGGAGGCGTTGTACGAGGCGTACGTCAGTGCGGTGCGGGCGTCGTTCGAATCCGCCGCGCTCGCCGCGTTGCGTGTCGACGCCGGTCACCGCAGACGGAACGAGCCAGCGCCGGACGATCCAATACCGGCTTCGGACGAGCCGACGCCGGCTTCGGACGATCCCGGCTGGTCCGGCAGGCTGCGGGCGGCCCTGGACCGCAACGGCGCGGCACTGCGGCGGCTGTCCCGCAGGCAAACGCCGCCCGCCGTGGACGAACATGGCGTGCCGAGCCCGCACGGCTATCTGAACCTGCGGCTGCGTGGCCGTGGCCTCGTCGGCGTCATCGGCGACGTGCGACGCGTCGCCGGTGCCGACGCCGCACAACTGCGTGGCGACGCCCTGGCCGCGATGCGGGCCGCCGGTCTCGCCGGGCATCCCCATCAGCTCGGCCGATGAGGAGAGCGAAATGGCTGACGAACTGGACGTTGTCACCGACGCGTTGCGGGCCGAGAGCAGCAAGTGGCACCGTCTGTCCGACAGCATGATGAGTGTCAAGCTCGCCGCCGAGCGGTTGACCCTCGCTCCGACCGCGTTCTACATCGGCCAGGCCAGTGGCGACGTGCACTCCGCCGCGTACGACGAATTCCATGCCTTCCTGACCCGGGTGCTCGGCGAAGCCGCGACCGAGTTCGATGAGATCGGCGCGGTGCTGCGTGATTTGGCCGACCGCTACGACGAGGCCGACGCGGTCATCGCACTCGACCTCAACGACGTCTACCGCCGGTAGCCGATCAGGGGAGGAGAGCCGGCCATGCCACCGCCGGACCAGGAGTACGGCCCGCCGTTCAACGAGGCGTTCGAGCAGATCCACTCCGGCGTCGAGATCGCGGTGGAGAAGTTCAACGAGACAATGGACAACATCAACCGCTGGCAGTGGATGTTCGGTGCCGCCGCGCAGTGGTGGATCCACGACCGGTCGCAGCAGGTCCGGGAACACTTCGCGACGATCCTCGACAGAGTTGATCACGCCGTCGACCACCAACTGCCGGTACTGTCGCTCATCTCCACCAGTTTCCGGTGGCTCGACGAGGTCCGGACCCCGGTGTCCGAGCTGTCCTTCCAGGTAGTCGATCCGCTCGACCAGAACCTGCACCGCTGGACGGGTGACGCGGCGACCGCCTACCAGTCCAAGGTCGGCCACCAGCAGCGAGCTGTCGACGAGACGGCGGTCAAGACCGAGTTCGTCAGCCAGTGGCTGTTCGGCGTCGCGCGGTCGAACGTCGAGTACGCCGTCGAGCTGGCGCGGGTCGTCACGGAACTCGCCGGCCATATGGCCCAGGCCGCGGTCGATACGGCGGCCGTCATCAATATCCCGTGGGCGATCGACGCGCTCGCCGGGGCGGTCGGCGACCTGGTGACCGCCAGCCTGGACAACCTGCTGGCGATCGGGGAGCGGTTCGTCGGATCGATTGGCGAGAAACGCGACCTCGCCGCCCAGGCCGGTGACCATTCGCGGCTGCCGGACGGTTCGTGGCCGCAGGCGGTACGCAACAGTTAGCCGTCGGCGGACGGGCGGCAGCCGGGTCACCGGTGCGGCAACTGGTCAGTTCTGCGGTACCAGGGCCAATGCCGACCCGGCGATGGTCCTGGCCGGCTCCGCGAGCTGGGCGGTGGGGACGAACTCGTTTCCACCGACGGCCAGCCAGACCAGGAGCATCAGGTTGGCGAGCTGCACGTGGATCATGTATTCGGCGTATTTGAACCCGGGCTCCGTGCGCCGGGCGAACGCCGCCGCCTGGTCGCCGAGACCCGGCACACCGCCCTCCGGCAGCATGACCGTGAACTCACCCCGGTCGCGGTACAGCCTCTCGGCATCGGCAACTGTCGCCGGCGTCGCCGCCTCCACCCGCAGGCTGCCAAGATGCCCGCTGCGGGTGATGAGCTTGAACAGGCATGCCGCGCCGGGCGCCGCCTGCGGTGGCGTCGGATCCGTGGACTCCACCGTCAGGGCGAGAGTCGCCAGCGGGTCGAGATCGACCAGCTCGCACAGGTCGAGGCCCACGGCGCCGTACCGGGGACCGGTGGGCGTCGGCGTCGGCTCGGCCGTCGCCGTCGGGAACGCCGGGGGTGACAGCTCCGGCAGGGACGATTCACCGCCGCACCCGCTCACGAGTACGGCGAGTACGAGCGCCACCGGCACTCGCCACCCGGGACCATTCAGTCGAGCCATCGTTGCTGACGGTAGTCGCTGATGCCGACGGTAGCTATCCTGTTACTGACTTTTGTCTATCAATTTGTTTTCAGGGCAGATCGGGCTCGGGAGGTAACGCGGCGGCGACCTGTTCGGCGTACCGCCGGGCCTCGACGTCGTCGGCGTAGCGGCGGCGCGGCCAGAAGAAGCCGCGCAGCCCGTCGCCCCTGGTCCGGGGTACCACGTGGGTGTGCAGGTGCGGCACCGACTGGGACACCCGGTTGTTGATCGCGACGAAGGTGCCGCCCGCGTCCAGGCCAGCCTCGACCGCCGCCGCGACCCGCTGCACCAGTGAGAAGTACCCGGCCAGATCGGCCGGCGGCAGGTCGGTCAGGGTGACCACGTGCGGGCGCGGGCTGATCAGCACGTGGCCCGGGAACACCGGCCGGGTGTCCAGGAACGCCACCCCGGCGGGGGAGTCGGCGACCCGCCACGCGGGGGACTCCCCGGCGATGATCCGGCAGAACACGCATCCGCTCACCGCCGCACCCTAGCCCGGCTGGTGCTCGACCAGCAGGTTCCACCGCACGTCCGCGCCGGCCTCGACCCGGATGGTGACCGGACCGCCCGGGTGGTCCTGGTCGACGTTGCGGGTCTTCGTCACCTCGTCGGCGGGGCACTGCAGCTCGAACCGCATCCCCGGGTCGAGGAACACCGCGAGGTCGGCAGCTCCGCTGGTGGCGGCGGCATCCCCACGGCCGCCGCTGACGCAGTCGAGGCTGACCGACAGTTGGCCGGGCGGGATCTCAACCGTGCCGACCGAGACCGGGCCGCTGGTGGCGGCCACCGAGGCGACGGGCCGGGCGTCGGCCATCGGGTCGGGCAGCGGCGCGACCGGCGGCGGCTGTGCCGCTGACAGCTGATCGACCGGGTCGGCGCTGGTGGCGGGCGGGCCGGTGTCGGCTTCCGACGGGTCGGCGGTGCAGGCTGCGGTGCCTGCCCCGATGGCGACGACGGTGAGTACGACGCCGAGCGTCGCGCGGACGTGACTCATTCGTACCGCTGCAGGATCTGTTTCATCTGGTTGATCTCCTCCTGCTGCGTCTCGACGATCTGTCCACACAGCTCGATGATCTCCGGGTCGGTGATGTCCGACCGCTCGCAGACCAGGATCGCCCGCGAGTGGTGCGGGATCATCGACTTGAGGAACTGCTCGTCGCCGATGAAGCTCTCCTGCCGACCGAAGTAGAACGCCACCCCGAACAGGACGACGAACCCGACCGCCAGGATCACGTTCAGCGTACGGTTGCCGAACATCATCCACATCACCCCGAGCATGATCACCCCCATCGGGGCGACCATCATCAACGCCATGTAGGTGTTGCTGAGGTTGAGGTAGAAGTCGTCGATGGTCCAGATCATCGAGTACGTCAGCAGCAGCATCACCACGAAACTCAGCGTCAACGCGACGCCCAGCCGCAGGTAGCTCCGGTTCATCATCGCCAGCTCTCCGTACGTCGTCGGGCCCGATCGCGGCGTCGCATGTGATCCGCCGCAACCTTCGCCTACCCGCCCTGACGGTGCGGTAACACCCGCGACGGCACCTGTCGCCGGACGCCGACGGTCAGCAGGTAGCCGATCATCCAGAGCTCGCCGACGGTGGCCGGCGCCACGAGCAGGTCGGCGACGATCCGGGCGTCGGGCGCGAGGTAGAGCAGGAACCCGCTCGTGAGGTAGCAGATTCCGCCGATGACGAGCACCCAGCCGAGCGGTCGCGGCATCCAGCGTGACCGGAGCACACAGGTGCCCATCGGGATGAGCCACAGCCCGAAGAACAGGTTGCCCACCCCCCACAGGTTGCCGCTGACCAGGTAGAGAGTCTGGACGATCGTCGCGGCGTCGCCGATCGGCTCGCCCGCGACCTCGACGGCCGTGGCGAGCATCGCCGCACTGCCCATGATCGCCACCGCGTTGACCAGCCCGAACGCGCCGATGCTGCCGGCGGCGAGCGGGTCGGCGGTGCGGAAGAGGCGGTAGAACCAGACGGCGGCGAGCGCCTGGGTGACGACGACACCCAACTCGAGCGCGACGCCGATGCGGCCGAGCGTCTCGTGCCCTACCAGGTTGCCAAGTGTCGCTGCGGGGTCGCCGGCGATGAACAGCTGGGAGCGGACGATCAGAAAGCCGAGCATGGCGGTGATGCCGAGGCCCAGATAGAACACGCCGGTCAGCCGCGCCGTGCGGACCAGATCGCTCATGAGTATTCCCCTCTCGTCCGCCGGGCGTCCGTGGACGTGACCGGCTGTCTTACGCTGTAAGGCAGCCTAACTTACGGTGTAAGGTGCGGGCAAGCGGAGACCGCCGAGAGGACCGGGGCTTGTGGCCGGCACGCGACCTTGTGGCGGCTCACTACCCTGAGGCCCGGCGACGCGACGGAGAATGTGATGTCTCTGCTGGAACACCTGCCGACCATCCTCGCGGTGGTCGTCGGCGGGGTGCTCACCTACGTCGGCACCGGAATCACCGAGCGCAGCCGGTGGCGTCGGGAACAGTCCGTGCGGTGGGACGAGCGGCGGCTCGCCGGGTACGTCGAATTCGCCGCCACCGCCAAGCAGATCGCCTTGCTCGCCTCACGGGTGCTGGCCAGCCGCGGTCTGGTTACCGCGATCAGCCCGATCGGCCGTGAGGAAGGGCTGGCTCGGCTCGGACAGGCCGAGTCGGACCGGTCCGTGTGCTTCGAGTCGATCCTGCTGCTCGCCGACGGGCCGACCATCGCCGCCGCGCAGGCCCTCACCGAGACGTTGTGGAGGCTGGAGGCCTTTGCCACCGGTGACGAACCAGTCGACGAACAGACCTGGCGGGCCGGGTTCGTCGACTACCGCCGTGCCCGGGCGCAGTTCTACCAGGTGGCCCGGCTCGACATGGGGGTGCGGGCAGCGCAGATCCCGATGAACGCGATCGCCTCCCGTGACGCCCGCCCACCGGGATCGCTCGCCGCCACCGGCACCGACTGACCGCGCGGAGCCGCCGCTCAGCAGCGCAGGTCGAGCCAGACGAGCCGGTGGTCCGAGGTCGGGAACCCGCCGGGCAGCGCCGGGTCGTAGTCGCCGACCAGCCGGAACAGCGGATCGTCCGGCGTCGGCCAGAAAACCCCGCTGCCCGCCGTCCGCAGTCGGCGGCTCGGCAGCAGGTAGTCGACCCGCAGGTTGCCCGGCGTACCGTCGGCGAAGTCGGCGGTGTCGTAGCGGGAGTCGCCCTCGTGGGTCAGGTTCGCCCCGCCCTGGCGCTGGCTGGCCGCCGGCCCGCCCGCGCTGGTCGGCGGCCGCCGGTCGTCGACCAGCGGATGCCCGGTGAGCTGCTGGGCCGATCCCGGGATGCTGTCGCCGTCGTACGGGTCGGAGTTGAGGTCACCGGCGATGACGAACCGGGCACCCGGGCGCAGCCCACCACGGCGGCCCCGGTCGTCGTAGATGTAGCCGGACCGGGCCGGGGTGACGTAGTCGGCCCAGAACCGGATCTCGTCGTGGTTGCGCCGGCCGTTGCGGTCCTCCGGGCCGTCGAACACCGGCGGCGTGGGGTGGCTGGCCAGCAGATGCACGGTCTGCCGGCCGATCCGCACCGGCACGTCCCAGTGGCTCTTCGACGACAGCCGTACGTCCGCGAGGGCCTCGGGGGAGTACCAGTCAGCGGGCTCCGGGGTGTCCGGGTCGTCCGGCAGCAGCGCCCCCGGCATGTCGCGCCAGCGGAACGTCTGGAAGGTGCGCAGCGACCGCCGGTCGATCGGGTGACGCGAGTAGACCGCCATGCCGTACTGGCCGGGGAACAGCCCGAAGCCGTACGCGTCGTCCGGGCCGCCGACCGTACCGTCGCGGTTGAGGTCGTGCCCGGACGGCACGCCGGTGTTCGACGGGGCGCTGAACCGGTACGGGTAGTGGATCGGCCGGGCCCCGCCCTGGCCGTGGGACAGGTAGTTGCGCTGGAACAGCTCGACGGCCCGCCCCTCGGCGTCATGGTCGAACTCGTTGATCAGCAGCACGTCGGGGCGGACCCGCTGGATGATCTCGGCGACGTTGGCGGCCTGCCGATCGCCCAGGGTGGACAGGTCGGCCACCAGGCCGCCGTCGACGCCCCGGTTGAGTGAGGCGTTGAAGGTGGCGAACCGGACGCCGCCGTGCCCATCGGCCGGTGTCCCGCCTGCCGTCGCCGTCCCGGGCACCAGCCCTGCCGCCAGACCGGTGGCGATCATCGCCATCAGAGCGGTCACCGTTCGTGTCCGTACCCGCTGTGTCACCGTGCCACCCTCCGGTCGTGTGGTGACCAGTTAACCGGATCTATGTGACGGTTCGGCGAATGATCTCCGAACGTCCGGGCGTCGGCCGTCCGGCCGTACCGCGATGGTCAACTGGCGCGCTACCCTGAGGGCGCGGTCGTCGATGCCCGCCGGTCCACCGTCGCGGTTCCACCCACCAGTACGATGTCTCGCGGAGCGCCGAGCGCTGGTGGGCACTTCCGTTCGGACATCAGACAGGGTCGGCCGATCGGCCGGTTCAGGGGAGAGACTAGCCTCATGGGCGTGACACGCCGCGCAAAGATCGTTTGTACGCTTGGCCCCGCGACCGCGTCCCCGGAGCGTATCCGTGGGCTCGTCGAAGCGGGCATGGACGTGGCCCGGCTGAACTTCAGCCACGGCAGCCACGAGGACCACCAGCAGGTGTACCAGCTGGTCCGGGAAGCGGCCCAGGCCGCCGGCCGGGCGGTCGCCGTGCTGGCCGACCTGCAGGGCCCCAAGATCCGCCTCGGCCGGTTCGCCGACGGGCCGCACGAGTGGCGCACCGGCGACTCGGTCGTCATCACCAGCGACGACATTATCGGCAGCCGGGAGCGGGTCTCCTGCACCTACCGCAAGCTGCCCCAGGAGGTTCGCCCCGGGGACCGGCTGCTGATCGACGACGGCAAGGTTGCCGTCGAGGTCAGCGCGGTGGACGGCAACGACATCCGGGTGCTGGTCGTCGAGGGCGGGCCGGTCTCCAACAACAAGGGCATCTCGCTGCCGAACGTCGCGGTCAGCGTGCCGGCCCTGTCGGACAAGGACACCGACGACCTGCGGTTCGCGCTCGGCCTGGGCGCCGACTTCATCGCCCTGTCGTTCGTCCGGTCGCCCGAGGACATCAAGCTGGTCCACGCGATCATGGACGAGGAGGGGGTTCGCCGACCCGTCCTGGCCAAGGTCGAGAAGCCGGAGGCGGTCACCCACCTGGAGGCGATCGTCGACGCGTTCGACGGGGTGATGGTGGCCCGGGGCGACCTGGGCGTCGAGTTGCCGCTCGACGAGGTGCCGCTGGTGCAGAAGCGCGCGGTGCAACTGTGCCGGGAGAACGCCAAGCCGGTCATCGTCGCCACCCAGATGCTCGACTCGATGATCGAGAATTCGCGGCCGACCCGTGCGGAAGCCTCCGACGTTGCCAACGCGGTGCTCGACGGCACCGACGCGGTGATGCTCTCCGGCGAGACCAGCGTCGGCAAGTACCCGGTGCTCACGGTCAGCACCATGGCCAAGATCGTCACGACGACCGAGCACGGCTCGATCTCGGTGCCCCGGCTGCAGCACGACCCCCGTACCCACGGCGGTGCGCTCACCTCGGCCGCGTCGCAGATCGCCCGGGCGATCGGCGCCAAGGCGATGGTCGCCTTCACCCAGACGGGTGACACCGTGCGTCGGCTCTCCCGGCTGCAGTGCGAGCTGCCGCTGCTGGCTTTCACCCCGGTCGCCGAGGTGCGCGACCAGCTTGCCCTCTCCTGGGGGGTGGAGACCTTCCTGATGCCGTTCGTGCAGCACACCGACGACATGTTCCGCCAGGTCGACCAGGCACTGCTCGGCCTCGGCCGGGCCAATCCCGGCGAGTACGTGGTGATCGTCGCCGGCAGCCCGGTCGGCACCCCCGGCTCCACCAACACGCTGCGGGTGCACCAGCTTGGTAGCCTCGTCGACGCCGCGGCGGCCCGGGCGTTGCAGTGACCGGTGATCCGGTCGGCGGGCAGGCCGCCGTCGATCAGCTGCTCGAGGTGCTCGACCTGACCCGGACCGGGCCGTCGGCGTTTCGCGGGATGAGCCCCAAGGTGGGGCCGCAGCGGGTCTTCGGCGGCCAGGTCGCCGGTCAGGCGCTGGTCGCCGCCGGGCGGACCGTCGACCCGCAGCGGCTGGTGCACTCGCTGCACGGCTACTTCGTCCGCCCCGGCGACGGTGCCGAGCCGATCGACTACGAGGTGGAGAACATCCGCGACGGCCGGTCCTTCTCGGTCCGCCGCTCGGTGGCGTACCAGCACGGCAAGCCGATCTTCTTCATGTCGGCGTCGTTTCACCGGCCCGAGGACGGACTGGACCACCAGGCCCCGCAGCCACCGGACGTCCCGCCGCCGGAGGCGGTGCCGACGATGGTGGAGCGGCTCGCCCGCTATCCGGAGCGGCTCGGTGTCTGGGCGGTGATCCCCCGGCCGATGGACGTGCGGTACGTCGGCGAACCGGGTCTGGTCGCCCCCGGGGACCGGCCGGCCGACCCGTACCAGCGGGTCTGGATCCGCGCCGACGGCAAGCTGCCCGACGATCCGCTGCTGCACGCCTGCGTACTCACCTACGCCTCCGACCTGACCTTGCTCGACTCGGTGCTGTCCGTGCACGGCGAGGTCTGGGGTCCGGGCGGGGTGATCGGGGCCAGCCTGGACCACGCGTTGTGGTTCCACCGGCCGTTCCGGGCCGACGAATGGTTCCTCTACGACTGCTGGAGTCCGTCGGCCGCCGGCGGGCGCGGGCTGGCCACCGGTCGGATGTTCACCCGCGACGGCCGGCACATCGCCAGCGCCGTACAGGAAGGACTGGTCCGGCGGGTCGGCGGGTGACCGGGCCGACTGCCCGGCCGGTGCTCGGGCGGCCGTGATCAAGGTAGATGACCGACGTCGCGGTCGGCCGGTCCGATAATGGAAACAGTGCCGTAACCTGAGAGGTATGCGTCTCTCTGCCCGGGTCGACTACGCGCTGCGGGCCGCCGCCGAGCTGGCGGTCGCGGCTGCGGCGTCGGCGCGGGTCGTGTTGACCGCCGAGCAGGTCGCCCGGGCTCAGGGCATCCCGCCGAAGTTCCTCGAGGGCATCCTGCTGCAGCTGCGCCGGGCCGGCGTGGTGCAGGCCCAGCGCGGCCCGGACGGCGGCTACTGGCTGGCCCGCCCCGCCGAGCAGATCAGCCTCGCGGAGCTCATCCGGGTCATCGACGGCCCGCTCGCCCACGTGCGGGGGCACCGGCCGGAGGAGCTCGGCTACCAGGGTGCGGCGGTCGCGCTGCAGGACGTCTGGATCGCGTTGCGGGCCAGCGAGCGGGAGATCCTCGAGTCGGTCACCGTCGCCGACGTCGCCACCGGCAAACTCCCCGAGCGGATCCGGGATCTCGCGGCCAACCCACGCGCCTGGACCTGACCGGCCGCGACCGACTTCGTCGGCGTGCTTGACAACAGCACCGGCCACCCGCATTCTCTACTAAGTCGATAGGTTTGCTATCTCAAGTAGGTGTGCTGTGCGAAAGCTGCTGGTACTCGCCCTCGTCGGACTGCTCGCTCAACTGGTGGACGGCGCGCTGGGAATGGCGTACGGAGTCACCTCGACCACCCTGCTGCTGCTCGCCGGAATCGCCCCGGCCTCGGCGAGCGCCTCGGTGCACCTGGCGGAGATCGGCACCACGCTCGCCTCCGGCACCGCGCACTGGCGGTTCGGCAACGTCGACTGGCGGGTCGTCGGCCGGATCGCCGTACCTGGCGCGGTCGGTGCCTTCGCCGGTGCCACCGTCCTCAGCTCCGTCTCGACCGAGGCCGCCGGGCCGTGGATGGCCGGGATCCTGCTGGCCCTCGGGGTGTACCTGCTGATCCGCTTCGCCCGGCCGATCCCATCCCGGCGGGTCAGCCGACCCCTGCGCAGCCGGTTCCTCACCCCGCTCGGGCTGACCGCCGGCTTCATCGACGCCACCGGAGGCGGCGGGTGGGGCCCGGTCGCCACCCCGTCGCTGCTGGTCTCCGGGCGGATGGAGCCGCGCAAGGTGATCGGCTCGGTGGACACCTCGGAGTTCCTCGTCGCGGCGGCGGCCAGCGCCGGCTTCCTGATCGGGCTCGGCGGCCAGGGCTTCGTCCTGCCCGTCGTCGCGGCGCTGCTGGTCGGTGGCCTGCTCGCCGCCCCGCTGGCCGCCTACCTGGTGCGGATCGTGCCGGCACAACTGCTCGGCGCCGCGGTCGGCGGTCTCATCGTGCTGACCAACGCCCGGTCGCTGATGCGCGCCGTCGAGGTGCCCCCGGCCCCGAGGTTCACCGGGTACGCGGTGATCGTCGCCGGCTGGGCGCTGGCCCTCGGACTGGCCGTCCGGGTGCTGCGCGCGGCCCGCCGTGACCAGCGGCGGTCAGCGCTGGTCGGCGAGCAGCCCGGCGGCGGTGTCCGCGATCAGCTCCCAGGCGGCGGCGACGTGCCGTCGCTCGGTACGCGGCGCGCCGACGGCCAGCCGCAAGGTGAACCGGCCCGCCACCCGGGTGTGGGTCAGCAGCACCGAGCCGCTGGCGTTCACCCCGGCCAGCAGGGCGGAGTTGACCTCGTCGGGCTGGTCGCGCAACCGGAAACAGACCAGTGAGAACGGCCCCGGCGTGACGAGCTCGAACCGGTCGTCGGCGCGTACCTGGTCGGCGAACCAGGCCGCGTGCGTCACCGCCGAACGGATGTGCGCCCGCAGCCCCTGTGCGCCGTACCAGCGCAGCACGAACCACAGCTTCAACGCCCGGAACCGACGACCGAGCGGCACCTGCCAGTCCCGGTAGTCGATCACCGTGCCCGCGTCGCTGAGCGCATTGCACAGGTACTCCGGCATCACCGTCAACGCCTCGACCAGCTCGGCCCGGTCCGCCACCCAGAACGCGTCGCAGTCGAACCCGGTCAGCAGCCACTTGTGCGGGTCGAAGCAGTACGAGTCGGCCCGCTCCAGCCCGGCGTGCGTCCAGCGCAGCTCCGGGCAGACCGCCGCCGCGCCGGCGTACGCGGCGTCCACGTGCAGCCACACCCCGTACTCGGCGCAGATCGCGCCGATCTCTTCGACGGGGTCGATGGCGGTGGTCGAGGTGGTGCCCACGGTGGCGACCACGATCGCCGGTCGCCGCCCGGCGGCCAGGTCGGCATCGAGGGCGCGGCGCAACGCGTCCGGCCGCATCGCCAGCGTCACCGGATCGACGTCGATCAGCCGTACACCCTGATCACCGACCCCGGCGATCCGGGCCGCCTTCTCGATCGACGAATGGCCCTCGGTCGAGGTGTAGACGGTGTAGCCGGCGGCGGTGCCCGCCGTGCGCCAGGTGCCGCCGCTCGCCCGGTGCAGCGCCACCAGGGTGGCCACCAGCGTCGCCGACGACGCCGAGTCCTGGATGACGCCACCACCGGTGGACCCCGACCGGAACCGGTGCGGCAGGTCCAGCAGCTGGGCCAGCCAGTCGAGCAGCACGGTCTCCACCTCGGTGCAGGCCGGACTGGTGGCCCAGAGCATGCCCTGGACGCCGAGGCCGGCGCTGACCAGGTCGCCGAGCACGCTCGGGGCCGAGGTGTTGGCCGGAAAGTAGCCGAAGAAGCCGGGGTGCTGCCAGTGGGTGAGCCCGCCGACGACCACCCGGTCCAGGTCGGTGAGGATCCGGTCGAACGGCTCGCCGTGCTCCGGCGGCGTCACCGGCAGCGCCCGGGCCACCGTACCGGGCGGATCCGACGGCCGTACCGGATGTTTCTCCAGGGTCTGCCAGTAGTCGGCGATCCAGTCGACCACCGCGTGCCCGGCCCGGCGGAACTCGTCCGCCGACATGTGCCCGCCGGCCGTGGTGTCTGCGCCGGGCGTGGTGCCCGGAGCGGATGCGTCGCCTGCCATGCGGTCGAGTTGATCAGGAATCGGTACGGCGGGCAAGCGCCACCATCGTCTCCGGCCCGGTGCCTGCGACGGCGGTGTCTCCGGCCTCGGCGCCCGGCAGCGCGGCGGCGGGGCCGGGGCCGGTGCTGGCCCGGACGGTCAACCGTGGGTCGAGCAGCGTGGCGGCCGGCACCGCGTCGCCCTGGACCTTGCGCATCAGCAGGCTGACCGCCTGCCGGCCGACCTCCTCGGCCGGAATCAGCACCGAGGTCAGCGCCGGACCGGACCGCTCGGCGACCTCGTCCGGGCAGATCGCCACCACCGAGATGTCGTCGGGGACCCGTCGACCCAGGGTCGGCAACGCGGCCAGCACGTGCCCGACCGCCGCCTCGTTGTGCACCACCAGCGCGGTGAGCCCCGGGTGCCGGTGCAGCAGCCCGGCCAGTTCGCGGCGTACCGCGTCGTAGTTCTCCTCGCACGGCTGGGCGACCGCCGTGACGCCGCAGCGGGCCGCCGTCTCGGTGAAGCCGGCCCGGGTCCGGTGGGCGAAGCCGGTTTCCCGTTCGTAGACCACCGCCGGGGCTCCGAGCAGGGCGAGCTGCCGGTGGCCGAGCGTGACGAGATGTTCGACGCAGGCCTCGCCGGCCCGGTAGAAGTCCAGGTCGACGCAGGTCAGACCGGCGGACTCGGCCGGGAAACCGATCAGCACGCTGGGCCGTTCGAGTTCACGCAGCAGGGGTACGCGTGGGTCGTGCATCTCCACGTCCATGACCACGATGCCGTCGACCATGGCGCTGACCGCGATCCGGCGCAGCCCGGCCGGCCCTTCGTCGGCGGTGACCAGCAGTACGTCGTGGTCGAACTGCCGGGCGGTGGTGACCACGCTGGTGGCGAACTGCATCAGCACCGGCAGGTGCATCCCGGAGCGCAGCGGCAGCACCAGCGCGATCACGTTCGCCCGGCGGCTGGCCAGCGCTCGGGCGCCGGCATGCGGGTGGTAGCCGAGGGCGTGGATGCTGGCCAGTACGCGTTCCCGGGTGGTCGCCGAGATCGCCCGCTTGCCGCTGAGCACATAGGACACCGTGCTGACCGCGACGCCGGCGTGCCGGGCCACGTCGGCGATCGTCACCATGTCGGCCCGCTTCCCGGCCCGGTCCCGCGCCGGGCCCGCCCCGGCGGGGTCCGGCCCGGCGCCGGTCGGCTGTGACGGAGTTGACACTAGGCTCCTCCATCCATGTCCCTGGCCGGACCGTCAGTGGCGGTCCCGGCAAAACTCAGGTAGCTCACCGTAGCGCCTGCCGTACTGAAAAGCAGATACAGGTCTCGGGTTCCGGACAGTCCGTGCAGCTCCGCCCGTACCTCGGCCCAGTCGTCGCGGCCGCCGGTCGCCGGTACCGGAAGCGTACCGGCGACCGGGCCGGCCAGCGGATCGTCCAGCCGCAGGGTGACCGTCGACCCGTCCGCCGCCCGGCCGACGGCACCGGGGTCGGCCCCGGCCCCCTCCCGGGGCGGCCGGTGCGCGACGCGGGCGGTGACCGCGGTGGGTCCGGAGTCGAAGTCGACGTCGGTGAACGCGATCCAACCGCCGTCCTCCGCCGCGCCCACCGCGTCCCGACCCTCGGGATGGTCGGCCGGTGCCGTGCCGGCGTAGTCGTCGTTGTCAGCGGCCCACAACGGCCCGGCCAGCGGATCGCGGGGCCCGATCCGTTCACCCCGTACGGTCAGGGTGGCGGTCGCCACCAGATCGGCGCTGGACCGGCCGACCGACACGGTGTGCCGGGCGCTCTCCACCACCGGCCGGTCCCGGGTGACGTCCCAGGTCGCCAGGTCGGCGGCGGCGAGGCGGAACCGGAGCGTGGTCTGCGCCCCCGCCGCGAGGCTGATCTTGCGGAAGGCACGCAGCTGGCGCAGTGGCTGCTTGACCCGGGAGTGCCGCTGGCGGGTGTAGAGCTGCACCACCTCGGTCCCGGCCCGCGCCCCGCTGTTGCGCACCGTGACGCTGACCTCGACCCTGCCGTCGGCACCCACCTCGGTGGCCGACAACCGCAGGTCGCGGTAGTCGAACCAGGTGTAGCTCAGGCCGTGGCCGAACGGGTACAGCGGTTCCCCCCGGAAGTAGAGGTAGGTCGCGTCCGAGGCGATCACGTCGTAGTCGAACAGGTCGGGCAGGTCTGCGGTACGCCGGTACCAGGTCTGGGTGAGCCGGCCGCCCGGATCGGCGTCCCCGCAGAGCACCTCGGCCAGCCCGGTGCCGTACTCCTGACCGCCGTGCGCGGACCAGACAATCGCCGGGACGTGCCGGTCGGCCCACTCCACCGCGTACGGGTAGCTGCTGGCCAGCACCAGCACGGTGCGCGGATTCGCGGCCCGGACCGCCCGCAGCAGCGCCGCCTGGGCGGCGGGTAGCGCCAGGTCGACCCGGTCCTCGGTCTCCCGCCCGCACACCATCGGATGGTTGCCGAGCACCACCACCGCCACGTCGGCGTCGCGGGCCAGTGCTGCCGCCTCCCGGGCGCCATCGGTGACCATTTCGACGGCGAACCTGGTGGCGGTGTCGACGCTGGCGGCCTCGGCCCGCGCCAGCCCGTCCGGGCCGACGGTGACGTAGCGGTCCCGGGCCAGGTGGTGCAGTGCCGTGCGGCCGTCGGCGGCGCGGACCAGCCGGAAGGTCTCGTTGACCACCCACCCTCCCGGGCCGGACCGGTCGTTGACCAGCACCCCGTCGTCGCGGGCGGCCAGGTAGCGGCCGTTGGCGACGCTGCGCAGCGCGACCACCCCGTCGCCCCAGTCGAACACGTCGAAGCAGCACTGCGGCGCCGCCTCCGGCGCGGCGGCGCGCGGCGGTCCGCCCGCCGTGCTGTCGGCCCGCAGCGGTCCACCGGCGGCCGCGCCGCTGGCCTGCAGGTAGGTCGCCGCGGTGCCGAGCCGCAACGCGATCCGGTCCACTCCCTCGTGGTGGGTCACGGCCGCCGTCGGCAGCCGCGCGGTCAGCCCGGCGCGGGCGGTGACCGCGTACGGCATCGATCCGGCGTACCAGTCGGTGTGGAGGGTGTCGGCGAGCGGGCCGACCACCGCGACCCGCCGGATCCGGTCCGGGTCCAGCGGCAGCACCGGGTCGGATCCGGACTCCGTCGGTGCGTTGCGCAGCAGCACCACCGACTCGCGTACCGCGATCCGGGCCAGGTCCTGGTGGGCCGGGCAGTTGATCACATCGGTGCCGGTCGTCGCGAACGGGTTGCGTTCGGGTGGATCCAGCTCGCCGAGCCGGATCCGGACGGAGAGGATCCGGCGGACCGCGCGGTCGATGTCCGGTTCGGTGAGCAGCCCGCGCGCCACCGCCTCGGTGATCCGCGCGACGGTCGGCAGCGAGTCGGTGTCGTCCTCGGTGAAGCTGTCGATCCCGGCGCGCAGCGCCGCCGCGTAGCCGGTGACGTGGTCCGGGTGGTAGCCCTGGGCGCCGGCGATGTTGGTGGCCGCCCCCGCGTCGCCGACGACCAGGACATCGTTGTCGGTCCACCGGCGCAGTTGTTCGTCGATCAGCGGGCTCAGGTGCGCCGGCCGTCCGTTGACCAGGTTGTAAGAGGCCATCACCGCGACTGCGGCACCGGCGGCGATCGGGGCGCGGAACGCCGGTAGTTCGTACTCGTGCAGTACCCGGGGCGGCAGGTTGCTGCTGGTGGTGGCCCGGTCGGTCTCGTTGTTGTAGCCGAGGAAGTGTTTCAGGGTCGGCGCGGTCCGCAGGTAGTAGGGATGGTCGCCGCGCAGTCCGCTGGCGTATCCGGTGGCCAGCACCCCGGTCAGCCAGGGGTCCTCGGCGTAGCCCTCCTCGTTGCGGCCCCACCGTGGATCCCGCAGCGGGTTGACCACCGGCGCCCACACGTTCAGGCCGACGCCGACGGGGTCTTTGTGGTGGAACGCGCGTACCTCGTCGCCGACCGCTTCGCCGATCCGCCGCAGCAGGTCCGGGTCCCAGCTGGAGCCCAGCCCGAGCGCCTGCGGGAAGACGGTCGCCGGGCCGAGCCACGCCACCCCGTGCAGCGCCTCGGTCCCGGTGCGGAAGCCGGTCAGGCCGAGTCGGGGCACCGGGGGCTGATGCTGGTGCAGCAGGGCGATCTTCTCGTCGAGGGTGAGCCGGCGGAGCAGATCGGTGACCCGGGCGGCCACGGGTTGGTCGGGGTCGCGGAACGTGCTGTCGCTCATAACGTGGATCGCCTTCCGGGATCGGCAAGGGCACCCGTGTGGGTCGCCGCGGCGGTGCGGGCACCGCCGCGGTCACCGGATCACGGGCAGGCGTCGGTACGCGGTGGAGGTTGGCCGCCAGCCCGGGAAGCGCTGGCTCGAAGCGCTTCGACGACCGTCCCAAAAACGCTCCACTGTCGACACGATTTCAGCCGTGTTAACCGTGGAGCCCTTTGAGGTTGACATCCATCAGTACGGACGGTCAAGGGGCTGCCCGCCACAAATTGATGTCAGCCGCCGTCGCCGTCCCCGGCCGCCGCCCCGGGCCACCGCAGTGGCCGCTGGTCAGCCGGGCGGCGGCCGCCGGTGCGGTCAGCCGGCCGGGCGGACCGGCATCCGGCCGTTGTCGATCGCGGCGATCGCCCGGGCCGCGCCGCCGATCGCCGCCGCGCCGCCGGCCAGATCGGAGGCCGCCAGCCGGGTGCCGCCGGCCGCCGGAGCCACCGTACGGTCGGCGAGCTGCTGCCGGGCCGCCGGCAGCAGCCACTGGGCGAGCGGGACGTAGTAACCGCCGAGCAGCACCACCTCGGGGTTGATCAGGTTGGCCAGGATGGACACCCCGGTCCCGAGGTGCCGGCCGACCTCGGCGAGCGCGTCGAGAGCCGCCGGATCGCTGGCGCGCGCCGCCGCCCGTACCCGGTCGATCTCCGGTGCGAAGTCGGTGACCGGCCCGTCGACCTCGGCGTCCGGCAGCACCCGGCGGATCAGCGCCGGTACGGCGGCCAACGCCTCCAGGCAGCCGTTCGCGCCGCAGCGGCACGGCGGACCCTGCGGATCCAGCTGAATGTGACCGACCTCGCCGGTGAACCCCCGCGCGCCGTGCAGCAGCCGCCCGTCCACCACCAGCCCCGCGCCGATGCCGGCACCGCCGGTCAGATGCACCAGGTTCGCGGTGCCGGCGTACGGCCCGTGCCGGTGCTCGGCGAGCGCGGCCAGCTGGGCGTCGTTGTCCACCACCACCTCGTACGCCGGCCCGCGCAGCGCCCGGACCAGATCGGCGTGCAGGTCGACGTCGCGCCAGCCCAGTTCGGGGGAGAGGCTGACCCGGCCCTGCTGGTCGACCAGGCCGGGCACCCCGACGGTGAGCCCGAGCACCTGCCGCCCCTGCCGGGTCACCCGGTTCACCGCCCGGCCGGCCAGTGCGGCCACCGTGCTGGCCGCCTTGCCCGGGGTGGCGGCCAGCCCGGTGAAGGCGCGTCGCCAGGACAGCAGCTCACCGCCGGCCAGGTCGAGCGCGACCGCGGTCAGGTGGTCGGCGCTGATCTCGATGCCGATCGCGGCGTACGCGTCGCCGTCGACGACCAGCATGGTGGCCGGGCGACCGATGCGGTGTTCGGTGAGGCCGGTCTCCCGGACCAGGCGGCGGTCGATCAGATCGGCGACCAGGCTGGAGACGGTGGCCTTGTTGAGCCCGGTGGCACCGGCGATGTCCGCCCGGGAGCAGGGCGCGTTGGCCCGGACGTAGCGCAGCACGACCGCGAGGTTGGTGGCGCGTACGTCGGTCAGGTCCGCTGGCTGCGGGCCGCTCCGCATGGTGATCACGTTACGCCCCGGGTCCCGGCCGGGTGGCTCGGGCCGGATGCCCGGCGGGCCGGCGTGTCGCGGCGGTCGCCGCGGGGTGGGCCGCCACCGGCGGTTCGCGTCATGTCGGCCTCCCTTGTGGCACCTGTCACCGTCGGCTACTTTGTTTAGTCAGCAGACGAACTAACTCTAGCGTGCAAACCGTACCCCCACACCCCCATTTCGAGCTGGTTCGTCCCACCGTCGCCGGGATGCCTGGCTCGCCGATACGAAGGGAGCGCGCCGTGGATCGATTCCTCGCGGGCGCGGCCACCAATCGACGTCGATTCCTGGGCCTGGTCGGCCTGGGTGCCACCGCGATGGCCGGTGGCGGTTTTCTATCCGGCTGCAGCCGGCCGGCCGGCACCCAGGGCACGGCGACCGACGTCGACGCGGTCAGCGCGGTTCTGCCCAGATACCAGCCGGTCGAGCTGATCACCCCGGACATCGCCGGGGTACGCCCGATCGCCGACGGCTACCTGACGTACCCGACCGACCTGGTCAGGGCGGTCACCGAGACGCCCGGCAGCAGCGGTGAACCGCTCACCGCGATGACTCCCTGGTGGGGGCCGACCCCGCCCGGCATCGACCGCAACGCCTACCTGCAGGCGGTCAACGAGCGGCTCGGCGTGCCGATCGACTTCAGCGTCCAGGATGGCAACACCTACGCCGACAAGCTGAGCGCCATCCTCGGTGCCCGCGACGTGCCGGACCTGCTCTGCGCCCCGAACTGGGAAATCGACAAGATCCCGCGGTTCTCCGACGCGGTGTCGGCGCTGTTCGAGGACCTGACCGACCACCTCGCCGGTGACGCCGCGCTGGCCTACCCGCACCTGGCCAGCTTCCCGACCGGGGCCTGGCAGTACGCCGTCTGGGGCGGCCGGCTGGCGGCGGTGCCCTGGCCGACCGACGGCCCGTTCCCGTACGCGCTGTTCTACCGCAAGGACCTCACCGACGCCGCCGGCGTGCAGGCCCCGAAGAACATCGAGGAGCTCTACGAGTTCGGCAAGGCGATGACCGATCCGGCCAACGGCGTCTGGGCCTTCGGCTCGATCTTCAACATGGTGCAGATGTTCTACGGTGTGCCCGGCTCGCAGGGCGGCTGGCGGCGCACCGACGGCGGCGGTCTGGAGTTCAAGTACGAGACCGAGGAGTATCGCGAGGCCCTGGAGTTCACCACCAAGCTGTTCGCCGAAGGGCTGGTGCACCCGGACATCGTGGAGAGTAGCGGAGCCGCCGACGCCAAGCAGCTGTTCAACAGCGGCAAGATGATCTGCTACGAGGACGGCGTCGGCGCCTGGCGCGGGATGTACTCGGAGCAGCGGCAGATCACCCCGACGTTCGACATGCGGCCGGTGCCGATCTTCTCCGCCGACGGGCAGAGCACCCCGGTCGCCTGGGGCGAGGAAAAGCCGATCTTCTACACGTTCATCAAGAAGGGGCTGGGCAAGGAGCGCGTCGAGGAGATCCTGCGGGTGCTCAACTGGTGCGCCGCGCCGCTCGGCACCGAGGAGTACCACCTGCGCCAGTACGGCGTCGTCGACCAGCACCACACGGTCAGCGCCGATGGCAGCCCGGAGCTGACCGAGCTGGGCCGGCAGGAGATCGCCGACCAGTACACCTTCATCGTCGGGCGTTACCCGACCATCGTGCAGACCGCCGACGTCCCCGGCTTCGTCGAGGCCCTGCTCAGCTACTCCAACGAGACGGTGAAGTATCTGGAGCCGAACCCGTGGGCCGGGATCAAGTTCGAGCTGCCGGCCAACCTGTCGCGGGTGCAGCAGCCGACCGAGGACAAGATCCTCGACGTGCTGCGTGGTCGGCGGCCGACCAGCGACCTCGAGCAGATCACGCAGGAGTGGCGCAGCGGCGGCGGTGACGAGGGGCGCGACTTCTTCCGCAAGGCGCTCGAAGACAACGATCGATGACCTCGGTCGAGACGTCCGTGACCGCCGGATCCGGCGACGACCGGAGCCGGCGGTCGCCGGACCAGCCCACCCCGGACGGCAACCGCCGGTCACGCCGTACCCCGGATGGTCGGCGCACCCGCCGACGGACGGTGCCGCTGCGGGCCCGGCTGCGCCGCGACTGGCCGCTGCTGCTCATGGCCGCGCCGGCCGCGCTGCTGCTGCTGGTCTTCCACTACCTGCCCACCCTGGGCAACGTGATCGCCTTCCAGGACTACAACCCGTGGGTCGGCGACAACGCGTTCGAGGCGTTCGTCTACAGCGAGTGGATCGGGTTCGGCAACTTCGAGACCCTGTTCCGTGACCCGGCGTTCTGGGACGCGGTGGTCAACACCCTGACCATCACCGCGTTCCAGCTGGTCTTCTTCTTCCCGCTGCCGATCCTGTTGGCGATCCTGCTGCACAGCATCCTGTCGACCCGGGTGCGCGGGTTCATCCAGAGCGTCGTCTACCTGCCGCACTTCTTCAGCTGGGTGCTGGTGGTCACCTTCTTCATGCAGATGCTCGGCGGGGCCGGCCTGCTCGCCCAGCGGATGCGCGACGCCGGGCTCGACCCGCTCAACGTGATGGGCAACCCGGACACGTTCATCGTGCTGGTCACCGCAGAGTCGGTGTGGAAGGACGTCGGCTGGGGCGCGATCATCTTCCTGGCCGCGCTCAGCGCCATCGATCAGAACCTCTACGAGGCGGCGGCGGCCGACGGCGCCGGACGCTGGCGGCGGCTGTGGCACATCACCCTGCCCGGGCTGCGTCCGGTCATCATTCTGCTGCTGATTCTGCGGCTCGGTGACGCGCTCACCGTCGGGTTCGAGCAGTTCATTCTGCAACGTGAGGCGGTCGGCCGGCAGGCCGCCGAAGTGCTCGACACCTACGTCTACTACCAGGCGATCATCCCGCAGCAGTGGGGGATGGGTGCCGCCGCCGGCCTGTTCAAGGGCGTCATCGGGCTGGTGCTGATCATCGCCGCGAACAAGTTCGCCCACCGCCTCGGCGAGCAGGGAGTGTATTCCAGGTGAGCATCGCACGTACGCTGACCGCCGGGCGGCGACCCCGGCTCGACCCGGTGAACCAGCCGCCCCGCCGGCGGCGCCCCGGCGTCGGCCGGCCGGTCTGGGAAGAGCCACCGAGCCCGGTCGGCCAGGGCGTCAAAGGGCTCGTCCTCGCCGCGATGGTGCTGGCCGTGATCTTCCCGCTGTGGTCGGTCCTGGTGACCAGCCTCGCGTCACGGGAGACCATCAACGCCACCGGCGGCATGGTGGTCATCCCCCGGGAGATCGACCTGTCGGCGTACGTGAACATCTTCGCCGGCGGTCAGATCAGCCGGGCAGTGTGGGTCAGCACCCTGGTCACCGTCGGCGGCACGACGTTCAGCCTGGTGCTGACGGTGCTGGCGGCGTACGGACTGTCCCGCAAGGACTCGGTCGCGCACCGTCCGCTGCTGTTCCTGTTCCTGCTCACCTTCCTGATCTACCCCGGCATGGTGCCGAGCTACCTGGTGGTGACCGGGCTGGGCCTGAAGAACAGCCTGTGGGCGCTGATCCTGCCCACCGCGATCAGCGTGTTCAACCTGGTGGTGATCCGGGCGTTCTTCATGAACGTGCCGGCCGAGCTGATCGACGCGGCCCGCATCGACGGCGCCGGGGAGTTCCGGATCCTGTGGCGGATCATGCTGCCGCTGTCCCGGGCGGTGATCGCCGTCGTCGGCCTGTTCTACGCCGTCGGCTACTGGAACGCGTACTTCAACGCGGTGCTCTACATCGACGACAACGACAAGTGGCCGATCCAGCGGGTGCTGCAGAGCTACATCCTGGCCGGCCAGTCGCCGTCGGTCACCGGCGCGCCGGTGAACATCCCCGGGGTCACCGCGTACCCGCCGACCCTGGCGGTCAAGATGGCGGTGGTGGTGATCACCGTACTGCCGGCGGTGGTGATCTTCCCGTTCGTGCAGCGGCACTTCACCAAGGGCGTCATCACCGGCGCGATCAAGGGTTGACCGGCCGGCACCGCTGGTCAGAGCGGTACGCCGCCGAGCAGCACAGTGGCCGGTGGCTCGGTGCCGGTCACCGCGACGACCTCGACCCGGCGGACCGGCAGCGGCCCGTCGACGTCGACCCGCAACGTGTCGCCGTCGCGTACCGCCCGGACCGTGGTGTCGCCGTCGACGTCGCAGACCACCGTCTCGGCGCTGACGCCGCCCCAGCTGACCAGGGTCACGTCGGTGAACGGGCCGTCGCCGACGATGTCCCGGGGCTCCGTCGTCGGGATCAGCGCGCCGTGCCGGACGAACAACGGGATCCGGTCCAGCGGCGTCTCGACCGGCAGATGCCGTCCGCCTACATGGGTCCGGCCGGTCCAGTGGTCGACCCAGTCACCGGCCGGCAGGTAGACGTGCCGCCGCCCGTCCGCATTGATCATCGGCGCGACCAGCAGGTCGGTGCCGAGCCGGTACTCCAGTTCGGCACCCCAGGCGGCCGGGTCGTCCGGCGAGTCGACCAGCAGCGCCCGCATCATCGGGGCACCGGTGCGGGCGGCGGTGACCGCCGCCGAGTAGAGGTAGGGCATCAGCCGGTAACGCAGCCGGATCGCCTCGACCGCGTCGCGCGCGGCGTCGTCGGGAAAGTCCCACGGCAGCCGGCTGGTGGTGCCGTGGAAGCGCACCAGCGGCGAGAACGCCCCGAACTGCGCCCACCGCACGTACAGGTCGGGGGTCGGGGTGCCGTGGAAGCCGCCGGCGTCGTGACTCCAGAACGGTACGCCGGACAGGCCGTGCGACAGCCCGCCGCGCAGTGTGCTGGCCATCCCCGGGTACGTGGCGTTGACGTCGCCGCTCCACTGGGCCGGATGCCGCTGCCCGCCGAGGAACGACGACCGGGCCCACACCATGCCGTGCCCGGCGACCTCCTGGGTGACCGCCGCGACCGCGTCGTTGAACAGCAGCGTGTAGACGTTGTGCAGCTCGACGCCGGTCATCCCGTTGTGCGCCACCGCGTCGGCCGGCACCCCTTCGGCGAAGTCGGTCTTGAACACCATCGCGCCCTGCCGCAGCAGGTCGCGCAGCAGACCGGTGAACCACTCGGTAGCCGCCGGGTTGGTGAAGTCGACGATCCCGCAGACCGGGTAGGAGCCGTGCCAGACGTCGGCGATGTAGGTGGAGCCGTCCGGGCGGCGCAGGAAGTAGCCGGCCGCGTCGGCCTGCGCGAAGACCGGGCTGCCGGTCATGATGTACGGGTTCATCCAGAGGCTCACCTTGAACCCCTGCTCGGCGAGGGCGGCCAGCATGCCGGCCGGGTCGGGGAAGTTGGTGGCGTCCCAGGCCAGGTCGGACCAGGCGCCGTCGGCCTGCCAGTAGCAGTCCAGGTGCAGCACGTCGCACGGGATGCCGTCGGCACGGATCCGTCGGGCCCGATCCAGGACCTTCTCCTGGCTGTCCACGAAGAAGCCGGACGAGATCCAGGTGCCGAACGCCCACTTCGGCGGCAGCACCGGTCGACCGGTCAGCCGGTCGTAGCGGTCCAGGATCTCGGCGGGGGTGGGGCCGGCGATCACGTAGTAGTCGATCAGGTCGTCCGGCACCAGGATCTGCACGCAGCTGTGCGTGGAGGAGCAGATGTCGAACTCCACCGGCATGCCGCTGTCGACCAGCACCCCGTAGCCACGGTCGGACAGGTACAGCGGGACGTTCTTGTGCGACCGGTCCGACTCGCTGCCGAAGGCGTCGAAGTTCCACATCAGCGCCCGCTGGCCGCGCTTGTCCAGCCGGGTGAACTTCTCGCCGAGCCCGACGAAGCGTTCGTCGCCGGGCGCGTCGAAGCTCTCGTGGTACGCGGCGACGGAGCCGTCGACCAGGGACCGGCCGAACGGCAGGGTGCGCAGTCGGCCGCTGATGTCGCGCTCGCCCCGGTTCTGGTTGAGCAGCACCCGACCCTGCCGGTCGAGGAACCGCAGATGCCACGGGTCGAGCCGCAGCTCGGCGACGACCGTTCCGGCGTCGACGCGTACCGTGTCGCCGTCCACTGTGACCACAGCCGGGTACGGGCGCGGATCGACCAGCGGCAGCGCCCGGGCCGACCGGCTGCGGGCGTCGGGCGTCGCGCTCAGCCGGACCCGGATCACCCCCTCCCCGGCGGCGCTGACCGCGACCGTCAGCGTCTCACCGTCGGCGGTGCTGCCCTTGCCGGTGATCCCGGCCGCATCGGTGCCCAGCAACTCGGCGCGGACCAGCGCGGACAAGCCCTCCTCGCCGGGCGCGCGGACCGGCAGGTCGGGCGGGTCGGCCACGAATGTCTCATGGGGGACCAGGGGCGGACGGTACGGCATGGGCTCTCCTCGTCGGTCCGGGGCTCGACGCTCCCTGGTGGAACCAGTGGCCTGGGGGCGACTAAATTAGTTTCTTTGGTAATCCAACAAACTGTCAACGTCGGAGGGAGCGCCGATGCGCTGGCCGAAAGGACTCGACGGGCTCTGCTACGGCGGGGACTACAACCCCGAGCAGTGGCCGGAGACGACCTGGGTCGAGGACGTCGAGCTGATGCGTCGCGCCCGGGTCAACCTGGTCACCGTCGGGGTGTTCGCCTGGTCCCGGCTGGAACCGCACCCCGGCGAGTACACCGTCGACTGGCTCGACCGGGCACTCGACCTGCTGCACCAGGGCGGGATCCGGGTCGTCCTGGCCACCCCGACCGCCTCGCCGCCGCCGTGGTTCTCCCTCGCCCACCCCGACGCGCTGCCGGTCACCGCCGACGGGGTACGGCTGCGGCACGGCAGCCGGGACACGTACTGCGCGGCCGCCCCCGCGTACCGCGTCGCGGCCCGGCGCATCGCCGCGATGCTCGCCGAACGCTACCGCGACCACCCGGCGCTGGCGATGTGGCACGTGCACAACGAGTACGGCACGGTCTGCCACTGCCCGCACGCGGCCGACGCGTTCCGGCGGTGGCTGCGACAGCGCTACGGTGACCTGGACCGGCTCAACGAGGCGTGGACCGGTGCGTTCTGGAGCCAGTGCTACTCCGACTGGACGCAGATCGACCCGCCGCGCGCCACCCAGTACCTGACCAACCCGACGCAGGTGCTGGACTTCCGCCGGTTCTGGTCCGACGAACTGCTCGCCGCCTACCGCGACCAGCGCGACCTGCTCCGCGAACACACGCCGGACGTGCCGATCACCACCAACTATGTGTTCGGTGACTGGGTCCCGGTGGACCACGCCCGGTGGGCGCGGGAGGTCGACCTGATCGCCGTCGATCACTATCCGACCGAGACCGACGGCCGGGCCGAGGAACAGACCGCGCTCGCCGCTGACCTCGCCCGGTCCTGGTCACGCCCGGTCACCGGGGACGGGTCACCGCCATCGGCCGGCCGGCACCGGCCCTGGCTGCTGATGGAGAGCGCGCCCAACCTGATCTACCGGTACGCCGAGGGGACCGCCTACGCCAAGGAGCCCGGCCGGATGCTGCGGCACAGCATCGCCCACGTGGCACGCGGCTCCCGGGGCGCGATGTTCTTCCAGTGGCGGGCGCCGCGCGGCGGTGCCGAGCTGTTCCACTCGGCGATGGTGCCGCACGCCGGCGCCGACTCCCGGACGTTCCGGTCGGCGGTACAGCTCGGCGAGGCGCTGCGGCTGCTCGCCGCGACCGACACCGCCGCGGTGACGGCCCGGGCCGCGATCGGCTGGGACGCCGCCAGCGGGTGGGCGCTGCAGCATCCCGGGCTGCCGTCGGGGCACATCTCGTACGCCGACGAGGTGGCCGCCGCGCACCGGGCGCTGTGGCGGTGCGGGATCACCACCGACTTCGTCTGCCCGGCGGCCGGACCACTGGACCTGACCGGCTACCGGATCCTGGTGCTGCCTGCGCTGTACCTGATGGACGACGCCGTCGCGAACACCCTCGCCGACTGGGTACGGGCCGGCGGTCAACTGGTGGTCAGCTACCTGTCCGGGGTCGCCGACCCCGACGCCCGGGTCCGGCTGGGCGGGTATCCGGGTGCCCTGCGTGAGCTGCTCGGCGTCCGCAGCGAGGAGTTCCTGCCGCTCGGTCCGGACGGCACCGCGCCGCTGTCCGGCGGGCGCATCGGACGGCTGTGGCGGGAACGGGTCGAGGCCCGCGGGGCCGAACCGGTGCTCAACTACGTCGATGGCGTGCTGGCTGGTCAGCCGGCGGTGACCCGTCGGTCGGTCGGTGCCGGGGCCGCCTGGTACCTGTCCACCAGGCTGGACGACGACGGCTACCGGGAACTGCTGGCGGTGGTCGCCGCCGAGGCCGGGGTGGCACCGGTGCTGCCCGCCGCGCCCGCCGGGGTGGAGGCGGTACGCCGGGTGGACGGCACCACCCGGTGGCTGTTCCTGTTCAACCATGGCCGGGAGGAAGCGGTGGTGGCGGCCACCGGTGAGGTGCTGGTCTCCGGTGGCGTCCTGCCGTCCGGGGAGATCATGGTGGCCAGCGACGTCCTGCCCGCCGGTGAGGTCCTGCTGGCGGTCGGTGCCGGCTCGGCCGATTCCGGCCGGTCGACCGGCCGATGGCCGGTCGGCTCGGCTGGTGTCACCGGCACACCGGGTCGCGGCCGGGGCGCTCGTCGGGTCCGGGTGCCAGCGGGCGGGCTGCTGGTGCTGCGGGAGCCGGACCAACCGGTGGGTGACCGCAGCCGCCGGCACGGACCCCGCCGGGCTCCGATGGACATCGACATTGATCGAGGAAAGCGATTGCCCTAGCATTGGCCTGCACGGGAGCCGACCGACGACCGCCGCACCGCGGTCGACCGATCCAGCGCAGCGCCACCGGGCGTACGCCCCGGCCGGGCAGCCGGGCGTCCGTCCGTTGCCGCCCGCCCTCTGCTCCCGGAGACTCTCATGCGCAATGTCCCTCCCAACAGTTCCCGGTCCCAGCCCGGGAATCCCCGCCGAGCCCTGCTCGCCGTCGCGACCGCGGTGGCCACCGCGGCCGGTGCCGGCGTGGCCACCACGATCCTCGCGTCGCCGGCCGCCGCAGCCGCCGGCTGCGCGGTCGACTACCGCGTCACCAGCCAATGGCCCGGTGGCTTCGGCGCCAGCGTGTCCGTGACCAACCTCGGTGACCCCGTCACCTCCTGGCAGCTGACCTGGTCGTTCGGCGCCGGGCAGACGATCACCCAGGCGTGGAACGCGGCGGTGACGCAGAACGGTGCCCAGGTCACCGCGGACAACGTCGGCTACAACGGGAACCTGGCCACCAACGCCAGCACCGAGTTCGGCTTCAACGGATCCTGGAACAACAGCAGCAATCCGGTCCCGACGACCTTCGCGCTCAACGGGACCACCTGCACCGGCGGCGTCGCGCCGACCACCGCACCCCCGCCGACGACGGCACCCCCGACCACGGCACCACCGACGACCGCCCCACCGACCACGGCGCCACCGACCACGGCGCCACCGCCCACCACCCCGCCGCCGACGCCGGGGCCCGGCGCCAAGCAGATGGAGGACCTCGACCGGGGGCTGATCAGCGTCCGCTCCGGATCCGGCAACCTGGTTTCCTGGCGGATGCTCGGCACCGAGGCCGCCGGCACCGGCTTCCACGTCTACCGTGGCTCCACCCGGGTCACCTCGTCGCCGGTCACCGCGTCGACCAACTACTACGACGCCGGTGCCGCGTCCAACGCCAGCTACACGGTCCGGGCGGTGGTCGGCGGCGTCGAGCAGCCCGCGTCCCCGGCGTCGCTCACCTTCGCCGACGGCTACCTCGACGTACCGCTGCAGGTGCCGCCGGGCGGCACCACCCCGTCCGGGGAGTGGTACAGCTACTCGGCGAACGACGCCAGCGTCGGTGACCTCGACGGTGACGGGCAGTACGAGATCGTGCTCAAGTGGGATCCGTCCAACGCCAAGGACAACTCCCAGTCCGGCTACACCGGTAACGTCTATGTCGACGCGTACCAGCTCGACGGGACCCGGCTGTGGCGCGTCGACCTGGGTCGCAACATCCGGGCCGGGGCCCACTACACCCAGTTCCAGGTGTACGACTACGACGGCGACGGCCGGGCCGAGGTGGCGATGAAGACCGCCGACGGCACCCGCGACGGCCGGGGCACCGTGATCGGCAACGCCGGCGCCGACTACCGCAACTCGTCCGGTTACGTGCTCTCCGGTCCGGAGTTCCTGACCATGTTCGACGGCCAGACCGGTGCGGCGATGTCCACCGTCAACTACGTGCCGGCCCGGGGCAACGTGTCGTCCTGGGGCGACTCGTACGGCAACCGGGTGGACCGGTTCCTCGCCGGCACCGCCTACCTGGACGGCCAGCGACCATCGTTGATCATGTCACGCGGCTACTACACCCGCACCGTCATCGCCGCCTGGGACTTCCGCAACGGCAACCTCACCCAGCGGTGGGTCTTCGACTCCAACTCGTCGGGCAACGGCAGCTACGCCGGGCAGGGCAACCATTCGCTGTCCATCGCCGACGTCGACCGCGACGGCCGCGACGAGATCGTCTTCGGCGGTGCCACCATCGACGACAACGGTCGCGGGCTGTGGAACACCAGCCTGAACCACGGCGACGCCGGCCACGTCGGTGACCTCGACCCGGGGCGGTCCGGGCTGGAGTACTTCAAGGTCCAGGAGGACGGCTCGAAGCCGTCGTCGGCGCTGATCGACGCCCGCACCGGGCAGATCATCTGGCAGACCCCGACCGGCGGGGACAACGGCCGGGGCGTGTCGGCGGACATCTGGGCCGGCAGCGCCGGTGCCGAGTCCTGGTCGTCGGCGGTGGACGGGCTGCGCTCGCCGACCGGCGGCAACGTCGGACGCAAGCCGTCGTCGGCCAACTTCCTCAGCTGGTGGGACGGCGACCCGGTCCGGGAACTGCTCGACCAGACCCGGATCGACAAGTACGGCACCTCCGGCGACACCCGGCTGTTGACCGGCTCCGGGGTGGCATCGAACAACGGCACCAAGGCGACCCCCGCGTTGTCGGCCGACCTGTTCGGCGACTGGCGGGAGGAGGTCATCTGGCGGACCAGCGACTCCCGCGCGTTGCGGATCTACGCCACCCCGCACACCACCGACCGACGGATCCACACCCTGATGCACGACCCGCAGTACCGGGTGGCGGTCGCCTGGCAGAACACCGCCTACAACCAGCCGCCACACCCGTCGTTCTTCATTGGCGCCAACATGCCGGCACCACCGACGCCGAACGTCTACTTGCGGTGAATGTCTACCTTCTGGTGAATCCGGCGGCCGGCTGAGTGAGCCGGCGGCCGTAGACGCGCCGACGGGGGACCGGAACCCGGTCCCCCGTCGGCGGACGCGACGACATCCACCCCACGCGTGATCTCGTGCGTCGAACCATCACCTGCCAAAGACGATAGCCAGCGGACCGTCGCGCGGCGGTGACCAGCTGATGAAGCTCCTGTTTCCGGCTATTGATCGCCGTCCGTGGGGTGACCCGGGTCACCGGCCACCAGCTCGAACGAGCGCACCCGGTCGGCGACGTCGTACACCATCGTGGTCAACATCAGCTCGTCGGCACCGGTGCGCTCGCGCAACTCGTGCAGCGCCCGCCGGACCGTGTCGGGGGAGCCGACCGCCTGCTCGTCGTTGCGTTGGCGGATGAACTGCCGCTCGAGATCCGTGTACGGATAGGCGGCCGCTTCCTCCGGGCTGACCAGTGCCTCCGGCCGCCCAGCGCGCAGCCGCAGGAACGCCAGGGCGGCCGGGCCGGACAGCCACTCGGCCCGCTCGTCCGACTCGGCGCAGACGACGTTGACCGCGACCATCGCGTACGGCCGGTCCAACCACACCGACGGGCGGAAATGCTGCCGGTACAGCGCGAGCGCCGGCAGCGTGTTGGCCGCACTGAAATGGTGTGCGAAGGAGAACGGCAGACCCAGGGTGCCGGCGAGCTGGGCGCTGAATCCGCTGGAACCGAGCAGCCAGATCGCCGGTGACTGCCCGGCGTGCGGGGTCGCGGCGATCGGTCCGGCGTCGCCGCGCAGATAGCCGATCAGGGTCGCCAGCTCCTGCGGGAACGTCTCGGCGCCCAGCCCGGCCATGGTGCGCCGCAGCGCCAGTGCGGTGGCCTGGTCGGTGCCCGGGGCCCGGCCGATGCCGAGATCGACCCGGCCCGGGTGCAGCGCCTCCAACGTGCCGAACTGCTCGGCGACCACCAGCGGCGGATGGTTGGGCAGCATCACCCCGCCGGAGCCGACCCGGATCGTTGAGGTGGCCGCAGCCAGGTGGGCGAGCAGCACCGCCGGGGCCGAGCTGGCGATGGCGGGCATGTTGTGGTGTTCGGCCACCCACAACCGGTGGTAGCCGAGCTGCTCGACTCGGCGGGCCAGCTCGGTGGTGTGCCGCAGCGCCTCACCGGCGGATCTGCCGGCGGCGACTGGGGCCACGTCGAGGACGGAGAGCGGTACGTCGATCACACCTGTGCCCAACCCGGTGCCGCGCCCGGATCTTCCCGCCACCCGGATCTTCCCGCCGCCCGGATCTCCCGGCATCGTCGGTTCGGCTAACCTCGGCGGCGAGCGGCAGCCGGCCGCCGCGCAGACGAGGAGACTGGTCGATGCGGATCGTGGACGCCCGGGTGATCGTGACCTGCCCGGGCCGCAACTTCGTCACCTTGAAGATCGTCACCTCGGACGGTGTGACCGGCGTCGGCGACGCCACCCTCAACGGCCGTGAACTGGCCGTCGCCAGCTACCTGCGTGACCACGTGGTACCGACGCTGATCGGTCGGGACGCGAGCCGGATCGAGGACACCTGGCAGTACCTGTACCGGGGTGCCTACTGGCGGCGCGGCCCGGTCACGATGAGCGCCATCGCGGCAGTCGACACCGCGCTGTGGGACATCAAGGGAAAGGTCGCCGGGCTGCCGGTCTACCAGCTGCTCGGCGGTCGCTGCCGCGACGGGGTCACCGTCTACGGCCACGCCAACGCCGAGACGGTCCCCGAGGTGCTCGCCGAGGTGGCCCGCTACGTCGACCTCGGCTACCGGGCGGTGCGGGTGCAGACCGCCGTCCCGGGCCTGCCGGCCACCTACGGCGTCGGCAAGGACCGGATGTTCTACGAGCCGGCCGACGCCGCGATCCCCACCGAGACCACCTGGTCGACCGAGCGCTACCTGGTGCACACCCCGCAGGTCTTCGCGGCGGTACGCGACGAGTTCGGCCCGCACCTGAAGCTGCTGCACGACGCCCACCACCGGCTCACCCCGATCGAGGCGGCCCGGCTCGGCAAGGACCTCGAACCGTACCGGCTGACCTGGCTGGAGGACCCGGTCCCGGCCGAACTGCAGGAGGGCTTCCGGCTGATCCGCCAGCACACCACCACCCCGATCGCCGTCGGCGAGGTCTTCAACACCATTTTCGACTGCCAGCAGTTGATCACCGAGCAGTTGATCGACTACGTCCGGACCACGGTGGTGCGGGCCGGCGGGATCAGTCACCTCCGGCGGATCTTCGACCTGGCGGCGCTGCACCACGTCCGCAGCGGCTCGCACGGCGCCACCGACCTGTCCCCGGTCTGCATGGCCGCCGCGCTGCACGTCGACCTGAGCATCCCCAACTTCGGTCTGCAGGAGTACATGCGGCACACCGAGGCCACCGACGAGGTGTTCCCGCACGCTTACCGGTTCGCCGACGGCTACCTGCACCCCGGCGAGGAACCCGGGCTCGGCGTCGACATCGACGAGTCCGCGGCGGCGCGCTACCCGTACGCGCCGGCGTCATTGCCGGTAAACCGACTCACCGACGGCAGCATGCACAACTGGTGACCCGACCCGACCCGACCCGGCCGGTCGGTTTCCCACCGGCACGCATCGATGTGAGGCTGAGATACCCTACGACGCAGGTTTGAGGTATCTCAGCCTCACATCGACGCGGCGCTGCGGCTCTTCCGGCTCAGCCGACGCGCAGTGCTGCGGCCATGGGTGGTCGGTCGACCGGGTCGCCGGAGCGGCGCATCGCCCACAGCGGCGGGCCGTCGGCCGGCAGGTGCGCCACCCGGACGATCCGGTAGCCGTGGCGTTCGTGGAACACCCGCTGTCGCTGGCTGCACGCCTCGACCACGGCCGGCATGCCGATCCGGTCGAGCCGGGCATGATGCGCGGCCAGCAGCGCCGACCCGATGCCTCGCCGTCTCAGCCAGGGTGCCGCCGCCAGGAACGCCAGATGGTGGTGCCGGCCTGTCGGCTCCACTCGGCCGGCGGTGAAGGTGTAGTGCGCGTACGGGCCGTGCCGGTCGCCGCAGGCCCGCAACCTGCGCCGTTGATGCTCCGCCGCGAGCAGCCGGTCTGCCGGGTGCGGGTACCAGATCGCGACTCCGTCGCAGTGGCCGACGACGTCGACGATCCCGTGCCGGACGCCGAACTCCAGCTCGGCGGTGAAGAACTGGTACATCGTCAGGTACCGCAGTGCGTGATCATTGATCAGCCAGGACACCACCGGGTCCAGCACACACGACTGCGCCAACAACTCCGCCAACGGCTCCACATCGGCAGTCGTGGCGGCCCGTACGGTCAGCATGGCCGCCACGTCCACAGCAGGAACCGGTCGAACAGCTCGGCCGCCGTCACGTCGGGCAGGTCGAACGCCGCCTCGGTCATCCGCTCCACCATGTATGTCGCCAACGCGACCGGCCCGAACACGCCCGCCAGCTCGACCCGCGCCACCAGACACGGCCAGGATCCGCCGCAGCCGGTGCACGACCACGACGGCCGCACCACTACATGAGCATCGCCGCCGCACGCGGACAGGTCCCGCAACTGTGCCCTCACCGCGACCACCGGCCCCGGTTCATTCGAGCCGCGTCTACCGCAGCCCGACCGACAGCACCCGCCCGACCAGCGCCGGCCGCGCCGGGCCGGCCGGCCGGCCCGGTCGGGCTGAACCGCATCGAATGCCGAGGCGCGCACTCCGGACACCGCAACGTCGCCCCACACCTCGGACACCATCGCTGCTTCAGCCGGAACGTGAAGAAGCCGACGCCGAGGCCGAGCAGCAGCCCGCCCATTGCGGTGATCAGCAAAAACACGTGTGACCTCCAGTCTTGACCAGCCGGACGTGGTCCGGGCTCTCATGTCCGATCTGCTGCGGTAGGCGACACGCGACCGACCTGCGGAGATCAGTTCAAAACTTATTGTCTACATCGGATCGCGATGGCAGGAGTTCCGCCTGTAGTCAGCTACGGTCCGGCATGACCAGTTCACGCTGCAACCCTCGTGGTGAGACAATCATGCTGAGACACGACTAGTGGGCGGTGATGCATGCGCCGTCTCGCGGCAAGCCGGACGACGCATCAAGATGAGACTGGGAGGATGGTGCCGATGGCTGAAGTGGGATCGACGGTGCCGCGGCGGGAGCTTGGCCGGCTGCTGAGGCAGGCCCGAGAGCAAGCCGGAATCGGCCTGGAGGCTGCGGCCTCCGACCTTGAGTGGTCGCGCGCCAAGATGTACCGCATCGAGTCAGGTCAGACCCCCGTGCGAGCGCTTGATGTCGACCAGATGTGCCGCCTGTACGGGGCGTCATCGGAGATGACCGAGGTCTTGATCAGCCTTGCAAAGGAGTCCAAGAGCAAGGGCTGGTACCACGCCTACGGGGAGGTCATCCCTCGATGGTTCGAGCTGTACGTAGGCCTTGAGTCTGCGGCCAGCCGCATTCGGACCTACGAACACGCCTTGGTGCCCGGCCTGTTGCAGACACCCGACTACACCGCCGAGGTAGCGCGAACTCGACAGGGTGTCAGCGAGGACGAAGTCGCCAAGCTCGTTGGCCTGCGGGCGGAACGTCAACGCCTGCTGGTCCGAAAGCGGCCGGCTGCCCCCTCTCTGGATGTCATTATCGAGGAGGCGCTCCTGCACGCTAGCGTTCCCGGCATGGCTGAGCAGATTGACCGACTCGTGGAGGCGGGCGTGGCGCCCAACGTGTCCGTCCGGCTCCTGCCACTCAGCAAGAAGTTGAGCCAGGTCGCTATTGCCGGCAGCTTCGTCATCTTGGATTTCCCGACCAATGGTGCCCGATCTGCAGAGCCAACGACCGTATACAACGAAGGACTTTCGGGAGCGCTCTACATCGACCGATTGGAAGAAGTGAGGGCGTACGCCGAGGTGTGGAACGCCCTTACGCGTCAGGCATTGAGCGTTGAAGAGTCCCGTAAACTCATGCAGGAAATCAAGGGGAGGAATCATGACTGACCTGACTGGTGCTGCGTGGCGAAAGAGTAGCCGAAGTAGCTCCCAAGGCAACTGTGTGGAGGTTGCAACCAACCTCCCAGGAATCGTCGCCGTCCGAGACAGCAAAGATCGGGAAGGGGCGACGTTGCTCTTCGCTTCTCGCGGATGGGATGCCTTCCTCGGCTTCGCCAGACTTTCGAGGTAACCATCTCGCAATGGTGACCGGTTGGAGGCCGCAAGGAGCCCTGCCCGGCGGTGACAAGCCGGGTGGGGCTCCTGTCTCCGCGTCCGTGCCCACGTAGGACACGCCCGGGCCGGCGGTGGGCGGCGGTCGGGCCGGCACCGGCAGTGGGGCAGCGGGCTGTGCAGCACCAGGCAGATTGTCCGTAGCAGCTCGACCTCCGGCGTGCACCGCGCAGCACCCGAGGTCGTGAAGACCCGGGTCCCTCCGGAACCACCACCGACTGATGGGCATCCACAGCCGCCTCACCAGGTACGACACCCCTGCCACCCGCGAGTTGGACGCACGCGTACGGAGTCTGGTCGCATAGCACGATGACATCGGGCGTCCAGCGGGTAGCCGTCGTCACTGGAGCCAACCGAGGGCTCGGCCGAGCAATCGCCCAGCAACTCGCACAGGCCGGCCTCCACGTGGTGGTCACCGCCAGAAGCGACGAAACCGCAGAGCGCACCGCCACAGAGCTGACCGGCCTCGGCCTGCCTGCCTCCGGCCACCAGCTCGACATCACCGACCCCGCCAGCGTCGCCCGTGCCATGGCCGACGTCGGCTACCAGTACGGCCGGCTCGACGTCCTGGTCAACAACGCTGCCATCGCCATCGACCGAGGCCAGGCCGCCAGCGCGGCCGACATGGAGAAGGTCGCTGCGACCCTCGACGCGAACCTCATCGGCACCTGGCGCTGGTGCACCGCCGCCATCCCCGAGATGAAGCGAAACGGGTACGGCCGGATCGTCACCGTCACCAGCCACATGGGTACGTCCGCCGAAATGGGCACCGGCAGCGTCTCCTACCGAGTCTCCAAAGCAGGCGTCAACGCGCTTACCCAGCCCCAGATCCTCGCCGCAGAGCTACACGAGCACAACATCCTCGTCAACGCGGCGTCGCCGGGGAAGGTCAACACTCGCCTCGCCTACGGAAAAGCCAACCACACCCCCGGCGAAGCAGCCGACACCTTCACCTGGCTGGCCACGCTCCCCGACAATGGACTCACCGGCGACCTCTTCTACAACCGCAAGCTACTACCCTGGTAGGTAGGAGATAGGCGGAAGTCGACCGGGGTGGAATCATGTCTGATCTGACCGGTGCGGAGTGGCGGAAGAGCAGCCGAAGTAGCTCACAAGGCAACTGCGTCGAGGTTGCAACTTGATCGGGACTGGGAGTCGATCCGCGCGCTCCGACAGCAACGCGTGCGCCGTGATCCACAGCGCTCCAGCTGACCACACGCCGGCGTGTCGGGTCGAAGAGACGCTGTGGATCACGGCTGTCCGAGGTCGGTCAGCGAGGAAGTCGTCACGAGCGCGGCTCCAGGGGCACGCTGTGAGCGGTCAGGCCGGCACCGGCAGTGGTGGCAGTGGGCTGTGCAGGATCAGGCAGATGGTCCGCAGCAACTCGACCTCCGGCACGGTCATCACCCCGTCGTGTCCGATCACCGCGACAGCCGCCGCTACCAGCCGGGACTTCTCCACTGGGCGCAGTTTGTCGAGGATCGGCCAGACCGATTCCAGCTCCAGTACGCCGCCCGCAGGCGGGGTGAACCGGGCGGATGCCTGGGGCAGGGCGTGCGCCGCACCGGCGGCGAAGGCCCGCTGCGCGGCGGCCGGATCCGGGTGCCCGGCCTGGGCGAGCACGCTGAGCAGCGTCTGTACGGCAGGTTGGCTGGCGCGCAGCGTACGGCGGCCGTGGCCCGGCTGCGACGATGGCCGCAGCGATTCGCGCAGCTCATCGCCGACGAGCCGGGACAGGCAGTACTCGAAGACGCTGACCCGGCCATCGGCCCGGACCAGGGTGGCCATCGCATCGGCGAGCGTGTCGCGTTCGGCCGGTGACCGCTGCGCCAACGCGGGGAAGGCGATCTCGGCCAGCGGCAGCCGCAGCATCGGGTGCAGGCCGGCGGTCCGCGCACCGGCCTGCCAGGCGGCGTCGGCGAGCGGGGTGCCGTACCGCTGGGTGATGGCGGCATGCTGGCCGGCGCGGACCTGCGGGTCGGCCGACAGCAGCAGGCCGAGGATCAACGGTGCCACTGTGTCCGGTCGACGGGCCTGCTCCGTCAGCTCCTGCGGGATCCGGGAGAGCAGGTCGGCGGCGTGTTGGTAGGCGCTCGCCGGCGGCGCGCCGATCCGGTCGACGACCTGGGCCGGGTCCATCGGCACCCGGGTGTCGTCGGCGGGCAACGCGGCGTCGGCGGGCAACGCGGCACCGCCCGGGGTGCCGCCGGTCAGCCCGAGCGCGCGGTCCTCGGCCAGCCCGGACGGCGGGGCCGCCGCCCACCGCCTGGACAGCGTGGTCAGCTCGGCCGGGTCGAAGCTGGGATCGAGCGCCTTGATCCGGTCGGCGATCGGTGGATGCGTCGAGAACAGCGCGGTCAGCCTGCCACCCGGCCCGAACAGCATGTGGCCGACCTCTTCGGACTTCGGACTCTTCAGCTGTGACCCGGCGGGCAGCCCGGCGATCTTCTTGAGCGCACCGGCCAGCCCGGCGGTCTGCCGGGTGAACTGCACCGCCGACGCGTCGGCCAGGTACTCGCGCTGCCGGGAGACCGACGCTTTGATCAGCCGGCCGACCAGCACACCGACGTACCCGGCGGCGATCATCGCCAGCCCGATCAGCGGCAGCGGGTTGCCGCCCCGGTTGTCGCTGCGGGTGCGGCCACCGCTGACGAATCCGGTGCGCAGTAGCCCGCGCCCGATCACCGCCAGGAACAGGATGCCGAACAGCAGCCCCATCAACCGGATGTTGAGTCGCATGTCGCCGTTGACCACGTGGCTGAACTCGTGCGCGATGACGCCCTGCAGCTCGTCGCGGTTGAGCCGCTCCAGGGTGCCACGGGTGACCGCGATGGCCGCGTCCGAGGTCGACCAGCCGGCGGCGAACGCGTTGATGCCCTCCTCGCGCGGCAGCAGGTAGATCTCCGGCACCGGCACGCTGGAGGCGATGGCGATCTCCTCCACCACGTTGCGCAGCCGGCGCAGCTGCGGGTCGGTGGTGTCCGGCGGCACCGGGACGCCGCCGAGCTCCCGGGCCACCCGCCCGCCGCCACCGCGCAGCGTGACGGTGCGGACCAGCGCCGCCAGGCCGATCACCGCAACGGTCGCCAGGCTGGTCACCACCAGCATGCCGAGGAGCGCGGCCGGTTGCCGGGACGCGCCGTCGAAGACGACGAAGACGGCGAGGTCGACCACGGCCACGATGCCGACGACGGCGGCCACGAACAGCACGACCAGCCGGGCGGAGACCCGCCGGACCTGACGCTGGCGCTCGAAGAAGTTCATCGATCAGAAGGTGATCCGGGGGGCCTGCCGCTGCTGCGGATCGTCGACCTCGAACGGGGCGGCCGGGCCGAACGAGAACATGTTCGCGATCATGCTGCCGGGGAACCGTTCCCGCTTGTTGTTGTAGCCCATCACCGCGTCGTTGTAGGCCTGCCGGGCGAACGCGACCCGGTTCTCGGTGGAGGCCAGCTCCTCGGTCAGCTGCATCATGTTCTGGTTGGCCTTGAGGTCCGGGTACGCCTCGGAGAGCGCGAACAACCGGCCCAGGCTCTGGGTCAGCATGTTCTCGGCCCCGGCGAGCTGCTGCATCGCCGCCGGGTCGCCCGGCTTGCCGGTCGCGGCGGCCTGCGCGTCGACCGCGCCGCCGCGAGCGGCGATCACCGCTTCGAGCGCCTCACGTTCGTGTCTCATGTACCCCTTGGCGACCTCGACGAGGTTGGGGATGAGATCGTGGCGTCGGGTCAGCTGTACGTCGATCTGGGCGAACGCGTTCCGGAACGCGTTACGGGCGGTGACCAGTCCGTTGTACACCGCCACGCCGTACCCGGCGAAGACCAGCACCACCAGCGAGATTATGCAAAAGAGTGCAATGACCAGCTCCATAACCAGCCGAGCCTACGCCCTCGGCGTGCTCGGTGACCCTGGTCTTGGACATCCGCAGCGGCTGGCGGGTCGACGACGGCGTGCCGGCCGGTCGGGTGGTGCCCCCGGTGGGATTCGAACCCACACTGTCGGAGGTTTGAGCTCCGTCTCTCTACCGGTTGGAGTACGGGGACCTTTGTCGGGTCTGGGGCCCGGCTACGGCAAGCCTACCTACTACGCTGAAGGCGGCGACACCCAACCCGGTGGGTGTCGGGTGGCAAGCGTTGGGGGTAGGGGTACGTGGCCGACACGCAGGCGGGTGCCGAGCGCAGGCGGGTGCTGATCGCGGAGGACGAGGCGTTGATCCGCCTCGATCTGGCGGAGATGCTCCTGGAGGAGGGCTACGACGTGGTCGGCGAGGCCGGGGACGGCGAGACGGCCGTCCGGCTCGCCGAGGAGCTCAAGCCCGACCTGGTCATCCTTGACATCAAGATGCCGATCATGGACGGGTTGGCGGCGGCCGAGCGGATCGCCGGTGGCCGGATCGCCCCGGTGGTCATCCTCACCGCCTTCAGCCAGCGGGACCTGGTGGAGCGGGCCCGGGCGGCGGGTGCGATGGCGTACCTGGTGAAGCCGTTCCAGAAGAGTGACCTGGTGCCGGCGATCGAGATCGCGCTGTCCCGCTACTCCGAGGTGGCCGCGCTGGAGTCGGAGGTCGCTGGCCTGACCGACCGGCTGGAGACCCGCAAGGTCGTCGAGCGGGCCAAGGGCATGTTGATGACCTCGTACGGCATGACCGAGCCGCAGGCGTTCAAGTGGATCCAGCGGATGGCGATGGACCACCGGATGACCATGCGCGACGTCGCCGACCGGATCCTGGCCGAGACGCCCGGTGAGGCCGCCAGCCAGCAGCAGTGAGCCGAGGCCGCCAGCCAGCAGTAGTGAGCCGCTGCCCCGGCATCGACGTCGGGGGATGACGGTCGTCTCGTGTTACAGCCATACGGGCAGTCAGGCCACGCTACGTAACGTTTTTGTCAACGGCCCTTCCTGAACCTTACGGCGTGCCCGGCAGGTGGGATAGCGTCCCGCCCCAAGGCCGGGATAACGGCTGGGTGCGTGCTTCCCGCAAGAGCCAATCGGCAGTGGGTGGTTCGGGCCAATTGGATCTAGGAGGGTTTCGAGCCTTGAAGCGTAATCTTGTCCGCGTGCTCGGCGGCGTCGCCATGATGGCGCTCGTCGCGGGCGGCGCCGCCTGCGGCGGCGGCGACGGCGACACTACGGAAGCTGGCGGCGATGCGTGTGGTTACAAGATCGCCTTTTTCGGGGCGCTGACCGGCCCCTCTGCGGCGCTCGGCATCAACGAGAACAACGGTGCCGCGCTCGCGGTCGAGCAGTACAACGAGGCGAACCCGGACTGCGAGGTCGAGCTGGTTGGCCTGGACTCGCAGGGCAGCCCGGACCAGGCGCCGGGTCTGGCCCAGCGGGCCATCGACGACGAGAAGATGCTCGGCATCGTCGGTCCGGCGTACTCCGGTGAGTCGGAGGCGGCCGGCCCGCTGTTCGCCGAGGCCGGTCTGGTCACCATCACCCCGTCGGCGACCCGGCCGAGCCTGGCCGACCAGGGCTGGCCGACCTTCTTCCGGGGCGTCGGCAACGACCTGAGCCAGGGTCCGGCCGCCGGTGTCTACATCCGCGACGTGCTGAACGCGGAGAAGGTCTTCGTCATCGACGACCAGTCGGCGTACGGCGCCGGGCTGGCCGACGAGGTCAAGAACGTCCTCGGTGACCTGGTTGTCGACTCCGACAAGGTCCAGGGCGAGGGCAAGCAGGTCGACTTCTCCGCGACCGTCACCAAGGTGCGTTCCTCGGAGGCGGAGGCGGTCTTCTTCGGTGGCTACTACCAGGAGGCCGGCCTGATCCGTAAGCAGCTCACCGACGCGGGCATCACCGCGACGATGGTTGCCGGTGACGGCGTCAACGACCCGGCGTTCGTCGAGTCGGCCGGTGCGGCTGCGGCCGAGGGCACCATTCTCACCTGCCCCTGCCAGCCGGCCACCGAGGCGCGCGGTAGCTTCGCCGCCGACTACGAGGCGCTGCACGGCAGCCCGCCGGGCACCTACAGCGACACCGCCTACGACGCGGCGAACATCATGCTCGAGGGCATCAAGGAGGGCAACACCACCCGCGAGGCGCTGCTCGAGTGGGTGCGTGGCTACGAGGGCGAAGGCGTCGCGGCCAGCTACAAGTTCGACGAGAAGGGCGAGATGGACGTCAACCAGGTTGTCGTCTGGGCGTTCAAGGTCGTCGACGGCGAGGTCGTGGCGGACCAGGAGATCCCCAAGCCCTGATCCGCCCGATCGGCGAGATCAGCTGTCTAGCGGGTGCGGCCGGGAGCACGCTCCCGGCCGCACCCGACTCTTTTCCCAGCCCTCGATGGAGCACCCTCCTTGGACGTCAACGGACTGCTCTCGAACTTCGGAGAGCTCACCACGACCGGCTTGACACAGGGCGCCATCTATGCCCTGGTCGCGCTGGGCTACACGCTGGTCTACGGCGTGCTCAGACTCATCAACTTCGCCCACTCCGAGGTCTTCATCGCCGGCGCGTTCGCCGCGCTGTGGACCTGGGGCGCGCTCGGCCTGACCCAGGACTCGGTGGTCAGCGGAGTGGGCCAGATCGTCTTCTACTTCCTGATCGCGATGGTCGCCGCAGCGCTGGCGTCGGCAGCGACCGCGACCCTGGTCGAACGGGTCGCGTACCGGCCGTTGCGCAAGCGCAACGCGCCGCCGCTGGCCTTCCTGATCACCGCGATCGGCGCGTCCATCGTGATGGCCGAGGCGTTCGGGATCTACACCCGGCGGTTGCCGCAGGGCCTGCCGACCATCATCAGCAACGAGCCGTGGTTCACCGTCAACGGTGTGCCGGTCAGCATCGTGCAGGTGCTGACCGTCGTCGCGGCGCTGGGCATGATGATCGGCCTCGACCTGTTCATCAACCGCAGCCGAATGGGCCGGGGCGTGCGCGCCGTCGCCCAGGACCCGAACACCGCCGCGCTGATGGGGGTCAACAAGGACCGGATCATCATGATCATCTTCGTGATGGGCGGCCTGATGGCCGGCGTCGCCGGCCTGCTCTACAACGTCCGCATCGGGGTGCTCACCTACAGTGTCGGCTTCCTGCTCGGGCTCAAGGCGTTCACCGCAGCCGTGCTCGGCGGGATCGGCAACCTGCGCGGCGCGCTGCTCGGCGGCTTTCTGCTCGGCGTGGTCGAGAACTACGCCTCCGGTCTGTTCGGTACGCAGTGGAAGGACTTCGTGGCCTTCGCCGTGCTGGTCGTCCTGCTGATGTTCCGGCCGACCGGCCTGCTCGGCGAATCCCTGGGGAGGGCGCGGGTATGACCAGTCTGCGGACCAAGCTGCACGACGCACGCGGCGAGCTCTCCGACCGCTGGCACCACATGCCCAAGTGGACCCGCTGGGTGCTGATCGCCGCCGTGGTGGTGTTCTTCTACGCCCTGCCCAACGAAGGCTTCTACCAGCACCTCGGGCCGATCCCGACCACCGAGTCCAACTTCGGTCAGGTCCTGTTCACCGTCTCCATCTACGTGCTGCTGGCGGTCGGGCTGAACATCGTGGTCGGCTTCGCCGGCCTGCTCGACCTCGGCTACTTCGGCTTCTTCGCCGTCGGCGCGTACACGGTCGCGGTGCTCACCTCGCCCAGCAGCGACCTCAAGACGCTCTGGCCGTGGCTGGCGGCGCTGCCGCTGGCGATCGGCATCACGATGATCTCCGGCCTGATGCTCGGCACCCCGACCCTGCGGCTGCGCGGCGACTACCTGGCGATCGTCACCCTCGGCTTCGCCGAGATGATCCGGATCGCCGCGGTCAGCTCCGAGTTCCTCAAGGGCCAGCGCGGGCTCAACCAGATTCCGCACCCGCCCGGCGAGTACGCCGACGGCAAACCGGTCTTCGGCGTACTCGACGCCCGCCCGTACTACTGGCTGGTGCTCACCCTGATCATCGTGGTGGTGATCCTGGTCAGCAACCTCAACCGCAGCCGGGTCGGCCGGGCCTGGGTCTCGATCCGGGAGGACGAGGACGCCGCCCAGCTGATGGGGGTGCCCACCTTCAAGTTCAAGCTGTGGGCGTTCGCCATGGGCGCGGCGATCGGTGGGCTTGCCGGCGCGTTGTTCGCCGGCAAGCAGAACTTCGTCAGCTCGCAGAACTTCGAGCTACTCAACTCGATCATCATCCTGGCGGCGGTGATCCTCGGCGGCTCCGGCAACATCGTCGGCGCGATCGTCGGCGGCGGCCTGGTGGCGTACCTGATCGAACGCTTCCGGGGCATCGAGCTGTTCGGCATCGAACTCTACGAGTACCGGTTCCTGGTCTTCGGCCTGACTCTCGTGATCATGATGATCTTCCGGCCGCAGGGCCTGATCGCCAACCGGCGACGATCCGCCGAGTTCAAGGACCGCCGAAAGGAGGTGGCCGTCGGTGGCTGACACCGAAGCGACCGGGACCGGCCCGACCGCCGCGACCCGCGAACCCCTGCTCGAGGTCGACCACGTCACGCTGCGCTTCGGCGGCGTGGTCGCCCTGGACGACGTGAACTTCACCCTCTACAAGGGCGAGATCCTCGGCCTGATCGGCCCGAACGGGGCCGGCAAGACGACCTGCTTCAACGCGATGACCGGCATCTACCGGCCCACCGAGGGCGAGATCCGGTTCCGCGGCCAGCGGATCACCGGCAAGAAGCGCCACCAGATCACCAAGATGGGCATGGCCCGGACGTTCCAGAACATCCGGCTGTTCCCCGAGATGACCGCACTGGAGAACGTCCAGGTCGGCGCGGACGCCCACCACAAGACCAGCGTCATCTCGGCGATGCTGCGGCTGCCACGGCACTGGCGCGAGGAGCGTGACGGCCGGGAGAAGGCCCGCGAACTGCTGGACTTCGTCGGCATCGGCCACCGGATCAACGAGATGGCCCGCAACCTGTCGTACGGCGAACAGCGGCGGCTGGAGATCGCCCGGGCGCTGGCCACCAGCCCGGTGCTGCTCTGCCTCGACGAGCCGGCGGCCGGGTTCAACCCGGCGGAGAAGGAGGAACTGCTCCAACTGATCCGGCAGATCCGCGACCGGGGCGTCACCGTGCTGCTGATCGAGCACGACATGCGTCTGGTCATGGGGGTCACCGACCGGATCGTGGTGCTGGAGTTCGGAAAGAAGATCGCCGAAGGCCTGCCCGCCGAGGTGCGGGACGACCACCGGGTGATCGCCGCCTACCTGGGAGTGCCCGACGATGCTGCTTGAGATCGACGACGTCAGCCTGCTGTACGGGCGGATCCAGGCGCTGCACGGCATCAGCCTGACGGTGAACGAGGGCGAGATCGTCGCCCTGATCGGCGCCAACGGTGCCGGCAAATCAACCACCATGCGGGCGATTTCCGGCATCCGGCCGATCGCCGCCGGGCGGATCACCTTCGACGGCGAGGACATCTCCAAGCTCCGGGCCGACCTGCGGGTCCGGCGCGGACTGTGCCAGGCACCGGAGGGCCGGGGCATCTTTCCCGGCATGACGGTGCTGGAGAACCTCGACATGGGGGCGTACACCCGGCGCGACCGCGCCGGTATCGCCGCAGACCTGGACCGGGTGCTGGGCCTGTTCCCCCGGCTGGCCGAGCGTCGCAGGCAGCCCGGCGGCACGCTGTCCGGCGGCGAGCAGCAGATGCTCGCCGTGGGCCGCGCGCTGATGAGCCGGCCGAAGCTGCTGCTGCTCGACGAGCCGTCGATGGGGCTCGCCCCGATGCTGATCCAGCAGATCTTCGACATCATCGTGGAGATCAACCAGCAGGGCACCACGGTCCTGCTGGTCGAGCAGAACGCCCAACAGGCGCTGTCCCGGGCCCACCGCGCGTACGTGCTGGAGACCGGCCGGATCGTCAAGTCCGGCACCGGCGCCGACCTGCTGCACGACCCGGCCGTCAAGGAGGCGTACCTCGGTGTCGCCTGACCCGGCACCGGTACGACCCGACCACCCCCTCGGAGGAAACGTGACCACCTCACATCACCGGATCCGGCGGGCCGTCACCGGCGCCGCCGGAGCGTTCGCTCTGCTGCTGGCCGTCGCCAGCTGCGGGGAGCAGGACAGCGTCGAACAGCCGGGCGGCGCCGCGCCGAGCGCGTCGGCCGACGACGAGCTGGCCGCGCTCGTCCCGGACGAGATCAAGGCCGACGGCAAGATCCTGGTCGGCGTCGACGCGACCTACGCCCCGGCGGAGTTCCTCGACACCGACGGCAGCACCGTCATCGGCTTCGACGTCGACCTGTTCAACACCGTCGCGGGCAAGCTCGGCCTGACCACCGAGTACGTGCCCAGCCAGTTCGACGACATCATCCCCGGGGTGATGTCCGGCAAGTACGAGATCGGGGTCTCCTCGTTCACCATCAACGACGAGCGCAAGGCCCAGGTCGACATGGTGTCCTACTTCTCGGCCGGCACCCAGTGGGCGTCGCGGGCCGGGGAACCGGTCGACCCGGACGACGCCTGCGGCAAGCGGGTGGCGGTCCAGGCCGGCACCGTGCAGGTGGAGGACATCGAGGCCCGCTCGGCGGCGTGCGTCGAGGCCGGCGACCCGGAGATCGTCATCGAACAGTTCCAGGGGCAGGACCAGGCGACCACCTCGGTGGTCTCCGGCAAGAACGACGCGATGCTGGCCGACTCGCCGGTCTGCGCGTACGCGGTCCAGCAGACCAACGGCGAGCTGGAACTGTCCGGCGACATCTACGACTCGGCGCCGTACGGCTACGTGGTGGCCCAGGACCAGGCCGGGTTCGCCGAGGCGTTGGCCGAGGCGCTTGACGCGATCATCGCCGACGGCGGCTACGAGCAGGCGCTGAGCAACTGGGGCGTCGAGGCGGGCGGGATCACCGACCCGGCCGTCAACCCCTGAGCCCCGGCTGCCGATGTCCGCGGACAACCCTTCCTCCCCGGACGGCGTGACGCCGTCCGGGGAGGCACCCCCACCCGGGCCGCCTGCGCCCGAGTCCGGGTCGCCGGAGCCGGCGCGCAGCCGACCCGAGCCGATCCGGGCGGTGCCGGTACGCCGGCCGGGCCGTTGGTTGGCGGTCGGCGTGCTCGCCGTACTCGCCGCGATGTTCGTCCACCTGCTGGTCACCAACGACCGGTTCCAGTGGACTTTCATGATCGACAACATGTTCCGGCCGCCGATCGTCGAAGGCGTGCGGACCACCATCACGATGACCCTGCTCGCGATGGTGATCGGCGTCGCGCTCGGGGTGCTGGTCGCGGTGATGCGGCTGTCCGGCAACCCGGTCCTGGCCGGCGTCGCCTGGCTCTACACCTGGTTCTTCCGGGCGGTGCCCCGGGTGGTGCTGCTGGTGCTCTTCGGCAACCTCGGCATCCTCTGGGAGCGGCTGGAGTTCGGGCTGCCGTTCGACCGGCAACTCGGCGCGCTGTTCGGCGTCACCGACTTCGAGGCCCGGATCTGGGGCTTCGACGCCCGGACCGCGATCAGCGGTTTCGTCGCCGGTCTGCTCGGGTTGGCGCTGTCCGAGGCCGCCTACATGGCGGAGATCGTCCGCGCCGGCATCGGCTCGGTCGACCCCGGCCAGGCCGAGGCCTGCGCCGCGCTCGGCATGAGCCAGGGCCTGACTCTGCGCCGGGTGGTGCTGCCCCAGGCGATGCGGGTGATCGTGCCGCCGACCGGCAACGAGACCATCGCGATGCTCAAGGACACCTCGCTGCTGGCCTTCGTTCCGGTCACCAACGAGCTGTTCTTCCAACTGTCGGCGGTCGGCTCGCGGACCTTCCAGGTCTTTCCGATGCTGGTCGCCGCCTGCCTGTGGTACCTGGCGCTGACCAGTGTGCTGATGGTCGGCCAGTCCTTCGTCGAACGGCGGTTCTCCCGCGGCTTCGGCACCATCGCTGCGAAAGGGGCCCGATGACCGCGCCACCCGCCGGGTCGGACACCCTGATGGTGCACGCCGAGAACGTACACAAGTCGTTCGGCCCGGTCGACGTGCTCACCGGAGTGGACCTGGCGGTCCGGCCAGGTGAGGTGTGCTGCGTGATCGGGCCGTCCGGCTCCGGCAAGTCGACCTTTCTGCGCTGCATCAACCACCTGGAGAAGATCGACGCCGGGCGGATCCGGGTGGACGGGGAACTGGTCGGCTACCGGCAGCGGCGCGGCAAACTGCACGAGCTGCCGGCCCGGGAGGTGGCCGCGCAGCGCCAGCAGATCGGCATGGTGTTCCAACGGTTCAACCTGTTCCCGCACATGACCGCGCTGGACAACGTGATGGAGGCGCCGCTGCGGGTCCGCCGCCAGCCCCGGCCAGCGGTCCGTGAGCTGGCGGCGGCGTTGCTGGACCGGGTGGGTCTGGCGGACCGGGCGGACGCCTACCCGGGGCAGCTGTCCGGCGGGCAGCAGCAGCGGGTGGCGATCGCCCGCGCGCTGGCCATGCGGCCCAAGCTGATGCTGTTCGACGAGCCGACCAGCGCGCTGGACCCGGAACTCGTCGGCGAGGTGCTGGACGTGATGCGGGACCTGGCCCGGGACGGGATGACGATGATCGTGGTGACCCACGAGATCGGTTTCGCCCGGGAGGTCGGTGACTCGCTGGTATTCATGGACGGCGGGGTGGTGGTCGAGTCGGGCGTACCCCGGCAGGTCCTGGCCGACCCGCGGCACGACCGGACCCGGGCCTTCCTCAGCAAGGTGCTGTGACCCCGCGCCGCGCCCGGCGCGAGCCGCTCGGCACGGTGTCGTACCCCACGACTAGAGTCGCTTGACGTGACCGACGACGCGCCCCGCCTGTTGCTGCTCGACGGCCATTCGCTGGCCTACCGGGCGTTCTTCGCGCTGCCCGTGGAGAACTTCTCCACCAGCACCGGCCAGCCGACCAACGCGGTCTACGGCTTCACCTCGATGCTGATCAACGTGCTGCGCGACGAGCGGCCGACTCACATCGTGGTCGCCTTCGACGTCTCCCGCCGGTCGTTTCGCACTGAGCAGTACGCCGAGTACAAGGCCGGCCGATCGGAGAGCCCGGCCGACTTCGCCGGCCAGGTCAGCCTGGTCCAGGAGGTCCTCGACGCGCTGCGGATCCCGTACGTCAGCAAGGAGAACTACGAGGCGGACGACATCATCGCCACACTGGCCTGCGAGGGCCGCGACGCCGGGATGGACGTGCTGATCTGCACCGGCGACCGGGACGCCTTCCAGCTGATCGACGACCGGATCACCGTGCTGTACCCGCGTAAGGGCGTCTCCGACCTGGCCCGGATGGATCCGGCGGCGGTCACCGCCCGCTACGGAGTCGGCCCGCAGCACTACCGCGACCTGGCCGCCCTGGTCGGCGAGTCCAGCGACAACCTGCCCGGGGTGCCCGGGGTCGGGCCGAAGACCGCCGCCAAGTGGATTAGCCAGTACGGCGGGTTGGACGGCGTCATTGCCCAGGTCGACAAGATCAAGGGCAAGGCGGGGGAGAGTCTGCGTGAGCGCCTCGCCGACGTGCTGCGCAACTACGAGCTCAACCGGTTGATCGCCGACCTGGAGTTGCCGGTGGCAACCGCCGACGCCAAGTGGGCCGGCTGGGACCGCGAAGCCGTCCACCAGGTCTTCGACAGCCTGCAGTTCCGGATCCTGCGCGACCGGCTCTACCAGTACCTCGACGCCGTCGAGCCGGAGGCCGAAGCCGGCTTCGACCTGGCCGGCGAGGTGCTCGGCGCCGGGGCGGTCGCCCCCTGGCTGGCCGCGCACGCTCCGGCCGGGGCCAGCGTCGGCGTCGCGGTCGCCGGCGGCTTCGGCCGGGGCACCGGCGCCCTGACTGCGATCGCGGTGGCCACCGCCGCCGGGGCCGCCGCCTGGTTCGACCCGGCCGCGTTGGACGCCGCCGACGAGGCGGCGGTCGCCGGCTGGCTCGCCGACGACCGGCGGCGCAAGGTGCTGCACGACAGCAAACCGGCCCGGCTGGCGTTCGCCGCGCACGGCTGGTCGCTGGACGGCATCGACCGGGACACCGCGCTCGCCGCCTACCTGGCCCGGCCGGACCAGCGCTCCTACGACCTGGTTGACCTGGCGCTGCGCTACCTGCACCGGGAGCTGCGGGTCGACGCCCCAGACGACGGCCAGCTCACCCTCGACGGGCTCGGCCCGCAGAGCGAGGTCGAGCAGAACCTGATGCTGCGCGCCCGGGCCACCCTCGACCTGGCGGCGGCGATCGACGCCGAGTTGGCCCGCGACGGGGACGCCTCGACCCGGCTGCTCGCCGACGTCGAGCTGCCGCTGGTCGAGGTCCTCGCCGGCATGGAGCAGGCCGGCATCGCCGCCGACACCGAGTACCTGACCGAGTTGGAGGCGCAGTTCGCCGCCGAGGTCAAGGCCGCCGCCCAGGCCGCCTACGGGGTGATCGGCCGGGAGTTCAACCTCGGCTCACCCAAGCAGCTGCAGGAGATCCTCTTCACCGACCTGGGCCTGCCCAAGACGAAGAAGATCAAGACTGGCTACACCACCGACGCCGACGCGCTGCAGTGGCTGTTCGCCCAGACCGAGCATCCGCTGCTGGCCCACCTGTTGCGCCACCGCGACGTGGCCCGGCTCAAGTCGACCGTCGACGGGCTGCTCAAGTCGATCTCCGACGACGGCCGGATCCACACCACCTTCAACCAGACGGTGGCCGCCACCGGCCGGCTCTCCTCCACCGACCCCAACCTGCAGAACATCCCGATCCGCACCGAGGAGGGCCGCCGGATCCGGCGGGCATTCGTCGTCGGGGCCGACTACGAGTCGTTGCTGACCGCCGACTACAGCCAGATCGAGATGCGGATCATGGCGCATCTGTCCGGCGACGAGGCGCTGATCGACGCGTTCAACTCCGGCGAGGACTTCCACGCCGTCACCGCCGCGTCGGTGTTCCAGGTGCCGTTGGAGTCGGTCGACGCCGAGCAGCGTCGGCGGATCAAGGCGATGAACTACGGGCTGGCGTACGGGCTGAGCGCCTTCGGCCTGTCCCAGCAGCTCGGCATCGCCACCGACGAGGCGAAGGCGCTGATGGAGGAGTACTTCCGCCGGTTCGGCGGGGTCCGTGACTACCTGCAGGCGCTGGTCGGCCAGGCCCGTCAGGACGGCTACACCTCGACCATCCTCGGCCGCCGTCGTTACCTTCCTGACCTGGTCAGCGACAACCGACAGCGTCGGGAGATGGCCGAGCGGATGGCGCTCAACGCCCCGATCCAGGGCTCCGCCGCCGACCTGATCAAGGTCGCGATGCTGCACGTCGACACCGCACTGCGTACCTCGTCGCTGCGGTCGCGGATGCTGCTGCAGGTGCACGACGAGCTGGTCTTCGAGGTGGCGCCGGGGGAGCGGGCCGAGCTGGAAAGCCTGGTCCGTCGCGAGATGGGCGGCGCCCACCCGCTGTCGGTGCCGCTGGAGGTCTCCGTCGGGGTCGGCACCGACTGGCACACCGCCGGGCACTGACCGGCCGCCGACCGACGTCGGAGCCGCCGGCCGACCCGATGGCCGGGTCGGCCGCCGGTCACGCCTTCAGCGGGTCGTGCCCCCAGTTCATCAGCGAGTGCCGCCACCGGGTGTCGCTGACGTCGCCGGACGGACGCTGGGCCAGGTGCCGGTGCACGTACCCGACCACCTTGCGCATGTGCGCGTAGTCGTCGTCGGACAACGCCTCCCGCTTGGTCCGCAGCAGGTCGACGATCCGGCGGCCGGAGGCGTGCCCCACCGACTCGCCGCCGTCGTGGTGCTGCCCGGCGGCGGTCGACTCCGGGGTACGCAGCCACTTCTCCAGCTCACCCGGGCTCATGTTGACCGCTTCGACGAACGCCCGGTACGCCGCCGCGCCGTCGGAGGCGTCGGTCCGGGTCGGGCGGGAGCCTGCGGTACGGGTGCGGTCACTCGGCACGGCGCAACGCCTCCGGCTTGTGCACCGCGTCGCGGCCGGACTTGTCGCTGCGGACCCGGTACTGCGGATGCTCCGGGTCGGCGACCACGGTACGGCCGGCGGCCTCCCGTCGGGTGGTGATTTCCTCCTCGACGGTGCCCGGCACGGTCACCCCGTGGCTGCGCCAGTTGACCCGGTCGCCGGGTCGGGGATGCTCGACCGGTCGGCCGGGCCGCTGGTCGGGCCGGTCGCCCTCGCGGGGGCGGTTGTTCCTCGCCATGGCGGCCGGGTACCCACCGTCCGGGCGGGCAATCCCGTCCCGAGCGGGTCTACGGGGTGATCTCGGAGATCGGCAGCTTCACCGGGAACGGGGCGTCGAGTTCGAGCAGGTCGGCGGACTCGCCGACGAGGGCGTACTCCCGCTCGCCGCTGGCGCCCGGCCGGTCGCCGAGCTGGTAGGCGTAGATCCGCACCGGATCCTGCTCGACCCGCCAGTAGTGGCCGATGCCGACGGCAGCGTACCCGGCGGGCCGGTGGAACCGGTCCCGGCGGCGGGTCGCCGGGGAGACCACCTCGACGGCCAGCAGTACCTCGTCGGGGGTCAGGTAGTGCCGGTCGCGGCTGCCCTCGGCGCGGTGCAGCAGCACGTCGGGCTCGTAGGTGTTGCGTGGCCCGACGGCGACCCCGACCGCCTGGGTGGCCCGGTAGCCGTCCGGCGCGTGCCGGCGCAGCCAGGCGCAGAGCAGGGACGAGATGTCCTGGTGGTCGAGAGTGGGGGAGGGAACCACGGTGAGGACTCCGTCGAGGAGTTCGACGCGGGGGGCGTCGGCGGGCAGGGCGAGGACGTCTTCGATGCTGTAGTCAGCCAGCTGCTGCCGGACCGGGTCCGGCTGCCACGGTGCGGTCCACGCCCCGCCGGACGGTGCGGCAGGATGGATCGGCTCGGCGCTCACCCGGTCAGCGTACGGTCGTCGGGGTGCCGGCGAGGGCCGGCGGCGCGTCGGCGGGTCGGCGCGCGGTGAGCGTCGGCCGTCTCACCCAGCCGTGGGCGGCCGGTCGGCGACGAAGATCGCGGTGCCGGGGAAGAGCCGCCCGCGCAGCGGACTCCACTGCCCCCAGATCTGTTCGTGCCCGTCCGGCCACGGTGGTTCGACGACGTCGAGCAGCCGGAACCCGGCGGCGACGAGCTCCCGGACCCGGTCGCCGACCGTGCGGTGCTGCTCGACGTAGCTGGGCGTGCCGTCGTCGTCGGTCTCCACGTACGGCCGCCGGTCGAAGTAGGAGTGCACCGCGACCAGGCCGCGCTCGCCCGGGTCGTCGAGGAAGATCCAGCGCATCGGGTGGGTGACGGCGAAGACCCAGCGCCCGCCGGGGCGCAGCACCCGGTGCACCTCGCGCATCACGGCCGCCGAGTCGGCGACGAACGGCACCGCGCCGAACGCGGTCCAGACGGTGTCGAACGCGGCGTCGACGAACGGCAGCGTCAGTGCGTCGGCCTGCACCAGCGGCACCCGTACGCCGGTGCGGTCGGCGCCGGCGACGGCCTGGCGCAGCATGCCCGCCGACAGGTCCAGCGCGACGGCGCGGGCACCCTGGCCGGCGAGCCACCGGCTGCCGGCGGCCGCCCCGCAGCCCAGTTCGAGCACCCGCCGCCCGGCGACGTCACCGAGCAGCCCGGCGTCGGCCTCCCGCAGGCCTTCCGGGCACCAGCGCAGGTCGGCGTCGCCGAGGAACCCGCCGTGCTCGGCCTGGTAGTCGTCGGCGTCGGCGTCCCACCAGCGTCGGTTGGCCTGCCGGGCCTGCTGGTCGGTGACCTCGTGCCTGGTCACTCTGAGTTGGTCGGAATCCGGGAGGAGGTCGGAATCCGGCCCGCCGTCGGGTCCGCCGCCGGGCGTGGGTGTCGCGGTGGTCACGGCGCAGACGGTACGGGCAGCGTCGTGTGGGAGCGTTACCGGCCCGGCGTGCTACGCTTGACGGCCCGCGAAACTGGTGTGATCTCGGTCACAGCGAATCCCCGAAAGTGCGGGAATCCCCGCCTGTGGGTCCGATTTTTCCCAACCACCGACATGTGCGCCCGGATAGCTCCCGGGAGGGCTTGCACGCTGTGGTAATGCAACCGGTAGGCTAGTCGATGCGCTCGCGGATCGTGTGCCTCGGCAGGGAGCAGGTCCGCGGTCGGCGGTTACATCCGATGATGGCAGCGGCGGTCGATGATCCCCTCGGTCACGGTCGGTGACGAAGACGTCATCGTCGCGGTGTGCCCGCCGGCGGATCCGTGAGCCACGCCAGGTCACCGCAACGACAAGCCAGCAGTGACACCCATCCGATCCGGAGCAACCGCCCACATGACGAGCAGCATCGAGGCCACCTCGAGCGCCCCCAAGGTCACCGTCGACGACCTCGGCACCGAGGAAGCCTTCCTCGCGGCGATCGACGAGACCATCAAGTACTTCAACGACGGCGACATCGTGGAAGGTACCGTCGTCAAGGTCGACCGGGACGAGGTCCTGCTCGACATCGGCTACAAGACCGAGGGTGTCATCCCCTCGCGCGAGTTGTCGATCAAGCACGACGTGGACCCAGCCGACGTTGTCTCGGTGGGCGACCACATCGAAGCCCTTGTCCTGCAGAAGGAGGACAAGGAAGGCCGGCTGATCCTGTCGAAGAAGCGCGCCCAGTACGAGCGCGCGTGGGGCACGATCGAGAAGATCAAGGACGAGGACGGGGTCGTCCGTGGCTCGGTCATCGAGGTGGTCAAGGGTGGTCTGATCCTGGACATCGGGCTGCGTGGCTTCCTGCCCGCGTCGCTGGTGGAGATGCGCCGGGTCCGTGACCTGCAGCCGTACGTCGGCCGCGAGCTCGAAGCCAAGATCATCGAGCTGGACAAGAACCGCAACAACGTGGTCCTGTCCCGCCGGGCCTGGCTGGAGCAGACGCAGTCCGAGGTGCGCACCGAGTTCCTCAACAAGCTGCAGAAGGGGCAGGTCCGCAAGGGCGTCGTCTCCTCGATCGTCAACTTCGGCGCCTTCGTCGACCTCGGCGGAGTGGACGGCCTGGTGCACGTCTCCGAGCTGTCCTGGAAGCACATCGACCACCCGTCCGAGGTGGTCGAGGTCGGCCAGGAGGTCGAGGTCGAGGTGCTCGACGTCGACCTGGACCGCGAGCGGGTCTCGCTGTCACTCAAGGCCACCCAGGAAGACCCGTGGCGTCAGTTCGCCCGGACCCACGCGATCCAGCAGATCGTGCCCGGCAAGGTGACCAAGCTGGTGCCGTTCGGTGCGTTCGTCCGCGTCGACGACGGCATCGAGGGCCTGGTGCACATCTCCGAGCTCGCCGAGCGGCATGTCGAGATCCCCGAGCAGGTCGTCCAGGTCGGCTCCGACGTCATGGTCAAGGTCATCGACATCGACCTGGAGCGTCGTCGGATCTCGCTGTCGCTCAAGCAGGCCAACGAGGGCTTCGTCGAGGGCGAGGAGCACTTCGACCCGACCCTCTACGGCATGGCCGCCACGTACGACAACGAGGGCAACTACATCTACCCCGAAGGCTTCGACCCGGAGACCGGGGAGTGGCTGGAAGGCTTCGACAAGCAGCGGGAGACCTGGGAGCAGCAGTACGCCGAGGCCCGCAACCGTTGGGAAGCACACACCCGGCAGGTGCAGACCGCCCGGGCCGCCGACGCGGACGCCGCAGCCAACCCGGCTCCGCCGGTCGCCGCCCCAGCGGGCGGTGGCGGTGGCGGCGGTGGTGGGGCGACCTCCAGCTCGACCCCGTCGCGGGCCAGCGAGGAGCCGGCTGGCACCCTCGCCACCGACGAGGCGCTCGCCGCGCTGCGGGAGAAGCTGGCCGGCGGCAAGAGCTGAGGCCCCATAGCAACACCGGTTGACACAGACAGCGGTCCCGCCGGGCATCCTGCCCGGCGGGACCGCTGTCTGTCGTGGCGTACCACTGTCTGCCGCACCCACTGTGCGGCCCGACCCTGTGGGACCCCACCCACTGACCGGAGCTGGCGGACACCAGCCCCCCGGCGGACCGGCCGGGCAGCCGATCCGGTTCACTGGGCGGCATGCTGAGGGTAGGTCTCACCGGCGGCATCGGTGCCGGCAAGAGCGCCGTCGCCAACCGGCTCGCCACACACGGCGCGGTGATCGTCGACGCCGACCGGCTGGCCCGGGAGGTGGTGGCACCGGGCACCGACGGGCTGGCCCGGGTCGTCGCGGCCTTCGGGCCGGACGTCGTCGCCGCTGACGGTGCCCTGGACCGGCCGGCCCTGGGCGCCCGGGTCTTCGCCGACCCGGCCGCCCGGCGCCGGCTGGAGGAGATCGTGCACCCGCTGGTCCGGGCCCGTACCGCCGAACTCACCGCCGCCGCCCCGACCGACGCGGTCGTGGTCAACGACGTACCGCTGCTGGTGGAGACCGGGCTGGCCGCCACGTACCACCTGGTGGTCGTGGTGTCGGCGGCCGAGGCACTGCGCGTCGAACGGCTGACCCGCGACCGGGGGATGGCGCCCGACGACGCGTGGGCCCGGATCCGCGCCCAGGCCGACGACGCGCAACGCCGCGCCGCTGCCGACGTGCTGCTGTCCAACGACGGCAGCCGCGACGACCTCGCCGACGCCGTCGACCGGCTCTGGCACGACCGGCTGGTGCCGTACGAGGCGAACCTGCGGGCCGGTCGGCCCGCGCCGCGTCCGCCGCTGGCGGTGCTCGCCGAACCCGATTCGACCTGGCCGGAGCAGTTCGACCGGCTGGCCGCCCGGGTACGGCGGGCAGTCGGCGCCGACCGGCGGGTCGACCACATCGGCTCCACTTCGGTGCCCGGTCTGCCGGCCAAGGACGTCATCGACATTCAGCTCACCGTCGAGTCGCTGGACGATGCCGACGGTTGCGCGGATGCGCTCGCCGCCGCCGGGTTCCCCCGGTTTCCCGGCGACTGGTGGGACAACCCGCGCCCCGATCCGGCGACCGGCCGGCCGGGTGAGCGGTGGCCGAAGCGGCTGCACGGCAATGCCGACCCGGGCCGGCCGGTCAACCTGCACGTGCGGGTCGCCGACTCGCCGGGCTGGCGCTACGCGTTGGCGTTCCGGGACCTGCTGCGCGCCGATCCGGGTGAGCGGGCCGGCTACCTGGCTGTCAAACGGCGGATCGCGGCGACCGCGCCGACCACCCGGGAGTACGCCGAAGCCAAGGAGCCGTGGTTCGACCAGGTCTGGCCGCGCCTGCTCCGGCGGATCGAGGAGACCGGCTGGCAGCCGTGACAGGTCGCCGGTACCCGGCGCCGTCGTACCGGCGAATGACGATCGGATGCGTGTCGTCGGACGGCGCTGCGGGGTGTCGCGTCGATGCGGCGAATTGGATCAACCGCTGGGAGGTGGAAGGTGGGAGGTGGGGCGCTCGCGGCGGCCGGGTCACGCGGGGCGTGACAACTCCGGGTGCGCTCACCGGCTGGCGCCAGGGCAGCTACCCGAACATCCGGACCCGTGGCGCGCCGCGATGGGCGCTGCCGGTGGTCCGCGCGGCCGCCGCGAGCGGCCTACCCTGCAACGGTATCGCGGGTGAGGCAACCCACACAATGACAATATCGATGCCGATCGGCGACCGGCGGCACTCTGTCGGACCCGCGGCGTAGGTTGGAGGTCATGGCGCTCGACATCCCGCGACTCGACGGCCGCTTCCAGGTCGTCAGCGACTACTCGCCGGCCGGCGACCAGCCGGCAGCCATCGACGAGCTTGAGCGCCGGGTGCGTCGTGGCGACCGGCATTCGGTGCTGCTCGGCGCGACCGGCACCGGCAAGAGCGCCACCACCGCCTGGCTCGTCGAGCGGCTGCAGCGGCCCACCCTGGTGATGGCCCCCAACAAGACGCTCTGCGCCCAGCTGGCCAAGGAGTTCCGCGAGCTGATGCCGCACAACGCGGTGGAGTACTTCGTCTCCTACTACGACTACTACCAGCCCGAGGCGTACATCCCGCAGACCGACACCTACATCGAGAAGGACTCCTCGATCAACGAGGAGGTGGAGCGGCTGCGGCACTCGGCGACCATGTCCCTGCTGACCCGCCGCGACGTGATCGTGGTCGCCACCGTCTCGGCGATCTACGGCCTGGGCACCCCGCAGGAATACCTCGAACGCGCGGTCAAGGTCACCGCCGGCGCCGAGCAGGACCGCGACTCGCTGCTGCGCCGCCTGGTCGACATCCAGTACGCCCGCAACGACCTGTCGTTCAGCCGGGGCACGTTCCGGGTCCGCGGCGACACCCTGGAGATCATTCCGGCGTACGAGGAGCTGGCGGTCCGGATCGAGTTCTTCGGCGACGAGATCGAGCGCCTCTACTACCTGCACCCGTTGACCGGTGACGTGGTGCGCGAGGTCGACCAGTTGCTGATCTTCCCGGCCACGCACTACGCCGCCGGGCCGGCGCGGATGGAGCGGGCGATCCACGACATCGAGGCCGAGCTGACCGACCGGCTCGCCGAGCTGGACCGGCAGGGCAAGCTCCTCGAAGCGCAGCGGCTGCGGATGCGCACCACGTACGACATCGAGATGATGCGCCAGGTCGGTTTCTGCTCCGGCATCGAGAACTACTCGATGCACATCGACGGCCGCGACTACGGCAGTCCGCCGCACACCCTGCTCGACTACTTCCCGGACGACTTCGTCACCGTCATCGACGAGTCGCACGTGACGATCCCGCAGATCGGCGGCATGTTCGAGGGCGACGCCTCCCGCAAGCGGATGCTGATCGACCACGGGTTCCGGCTGCCCAGCGCGGCCGACAACCGGCCGCTGCGCTTCGACGAGTTCCTGGAACGGGTCGGCCAGATGGTGTTCCTGTCGGCCACCCCCGGCACCTGGGAGATGGAGCAGTCTGCCGGTGAGTTCGTCGAGCAGGTGATCCGCCCCACCGGCCTGGTCGACCCGCAGGTCAAGGTCAAGCCGACCAAGGGGCAGATCGACGACCTGATGCACGAGATCCGGCTGCGCACCGACCGCGACGAGCGGGTGCTGGTCACCACGCTGACCAAGAAGATGGCCGAGGACCTTACCGACTACCTGCTGGAGCACGGCATCCGGGTGCGCTACCTGCACTCCGAGGTCGACACGCTGCGCCGGGTCGAGCTGCTGCGCGAGCTGCGCAAGGGCGACTACGACGTACTGGTCGGCATCAACCTGCTCCGCGAGGGCCTGGACCTGCCCGAGGTGTCCCTGGTGGCGATCCTCGACGCCGACAAGGAAGGCTTCCTGCGTAGCGGCCGGTCGCTGATCCAGACCATCGGCCGGGCGGCACGTAACGTCTCCGGCGAGGTCCACATGTACGCCGACAAGATGACCCCGTCGATGGCGGACGCGATCGACGAGACCAACCGGCGCCGGGCCAAGCAGGTGGCGTACAACGAGGCCAACGGCATCTCCCCGGAGCCGCTGCGCAAGAAGATCCACGACATCCTCGACGACATCTACCGGGAGGCCGACGACACCGACGGCGCGCTCGCCGGTCGGTCGGTCGGCGGCTCCGGCCGGCAGATGTCGCGCGGCAAGGGGCCGGTGCCGGAGACCCGCAGCAAGGGCCGGGGTGTTGCCACTCCGTCGAGCGCCGGCATGGCCCGCGCCGACCTGGCTCAGCTGATCTCCGAGCTCAACGACCAGATGCTGAACGCCGCCCGCGAGCTGCAGTTCGAGCTGGCCGCCCGGATCCGCGACGAGATCTCCGAGCTGAAGAAGGAGCTGCGGGCGATGGACGTCGCTGGCGTCAGCTGACCCGGTCGCCCGGGTAGAGCTGGGCCAGCTCGGCACCGGGGCGCTGACTGGCCCGCCAGAGCAGCCCCCACGTGTCGTCGAGATCCGCCTCGTCGTCGCCTTGCCTGTCGGGCGCGGTCTGGCCGGGCGGTGGTGTCGCCTGGGCTGGCGGGGCAGGCCAGCCCGGCTCGCCGGGGCGGACCAGCTCCAGCTCACCCCATTGCAGGTAGAACGTCCAGGCGTCCTCGACGGTGCGGAAGATGCCGACCTCGCGGATCTCCCGCTGCGGGTGCCGGAAGTAGACCAGTGCCTCGTCGGCGTACTCCAGGCCCCAGCCGACGGCCGGAAACTCCGGTGCCCCGTCCACTGGGTCGACCGGCTCGATCAGCAGGAACTGCTCGGGCGGCGAAGTGTCGTTCATGACTTCCTCCACGTTGTCTTCGCTGGGGGATCACATGTTCGTCTGACCGTCGCTTTGTATTTGCGGCTTATGTTCTGTGATCGACCGCAGGCGCTGCGCCTTCGGCGGGTACCCCGTGTGCACTGGTTGGAGAGCTCGACGTGTCGGCTACCGACCTCCTTGGTGGATCGGGGCTTGACCGTGCCCTGGAGTTGCAGGGTGTCGAGCGCCATGGATGTCAGTCAACACCACCCAACCCTAAACCGCAATACTGCAAAAACAGGGTTTCGGACCACGGTGTGCGGATCATGTCCTCGTGACAAGGGATGTGATGCTCGTATACCGTGGTCAACGGGCTTCGGCGTAGATCGTCTAGGTTGGACCGTGGTGAGGGCTTCATGCGGAACGACTAAGCTGCAGGGTGGGAGGGGTGAATGCCTGCAAGGAGGAACATCGCCGGGCCTGACGGCTCAGGCTCGATGGCCGCGCGTAGGAGGCTCGGGCGGCTGCTGACTGAGCTGCGCGAAGCCAAGGCCATCACACAGGAAGCAGCGGCCGAGTACATCGAGCGGGTGCCCTCGACCCTCTACCGGATGGAGACCGGCAAGCCTGGGGTCCGCATCCGGATCAAGCAGGACATCCACGGCCTATGCGAGCTGTACGAGGTCGACGCGCCTACCCGTGAGGCGCTGGTGCAGCTTGCCGAGACGACCAAGATTAAGGGTTGGTACCAGCCTTACCACGACCTACTGGTGCAGACGAACTTTGACTCGTACATCGGTCTGGAGCAGGACGCGAGCGAGATCGACACCTTCGAGTCGCAGCTCGTGCCCGGCCTGCTGCAGACTGAACGGTACGCTCGCGCGTTGGTCAGCGTTCCAGACAACCGAGAGCGCGACGCTGACGAGGTTGAGCGACGGGTCCGGATGCGGCTGCGCCGACAGGAGATTCTCACCCGCGCGGACCCTGTTCGGCTGGACGCCGTGTTGAGTGAAGCGGTGCTTCAGCATGTGGTGGGTGGGCCTGCGGTGATGATCGAACAGCTTCGGCACCTTGCGGCCATCAGCGAGCGGCCGAACATCACGCTGCGTGTGCTGCCCTTCGCGGCCGGACTCCACGACGGATTGGTGTCCGGCAGCTTCGTGATCCTGCGGTTTCCCGACGACATCGAGCCACCGGTGGTGTACTCAGACGTCCTGTTGGGAGGTCTCTGGTTCGAGGCGCCGAGCGAGATTGCCCGGTTCCGTCGAGCGTTGACCAGCATCATCGAGAGCGCTCTGGATCAACCCGCGTCCAGGGACATGATTGAGCAGACAGCTAAGGAGCTGACCGGAGATGTATGACCTGACCGGAGCGGTGTGGCGCAAGTCCATCCGCAGCAACAACAGCAACAACTGCGTCGAGGTCGCGACCGACGTGCCGAGCTACGACGGGGTTGTCGCCGTACGTGACAGCAAGGAGCAGAACGGTCCGGTGCTGATCTTCGACCGTGATGGATGGAAGGCGTTCCTCGTCGGCGCTCATTCGGGCCGCTTCGACCTCCAGCCGTGACAATGACCGGTCTACAGGTAGCCTCCATCTCCGCTATACCTGGTTGCTCGGCGGGCGACCCCACCGAGCCGCTGCGGTGGCGCAAGAGCAGCCGCAGCAACGCGAACGGAAACTGCGTCGAGGCCGCGCCGGCCGGTGAGGTGGTTGCGGTCCGCGACTCCACCGACCCGACCGGCCCGGTGCTCGCCTTCCCTGTCGCCACCTGGCGATCCTTCGTGGATAGCTTGCGTAGCTGACGCTACCCGGCCAGGCCACCTCGCCGGATTGGGGCAGCACGAGCCCGTATGACTCGTTGTCGTATCGGTCCGTGACCACGTCGCATCCGCAGCCGTGTCGATGATGATCAACGTGCACTTCACTGCGCGGGACTGACGGCGGTCGCCTTCGGTCGCCCATACCGCAGACAGGCATGGCGGCCTCGGTCGTTTGTCGGCTCTACGTCAAGGACCCGGTGTGAAGTGCTAGCTAACCTGGTAGCGGAAGGTTGAACAGATCGCTATCGAATAGGGGTGCGCCGTGGCGTCGACTCCAACCGAGCCGCTGTGTTGGCGCAAGTCCATCCGCAGCAACGCCAACGGTGACTGTGTCGAGGTCGCACCGGCCGGCGGGCTGGTCGCGGTCCGCGACTCCACCGATCCGACTGGTTCACGGCTGGCCTTCCCCGCCACCGCCTGGCGCTCCTTCGTGGACGGTCTGCGTGGCTGACGTCGCGCGGGCGAAGCCCTACCGTAGGGGGCGGCAGCGTGGCGCCGCCAATCGATCGTCTGACCCGCCGACCGGGTAGAAGGCCGAGTGCCTGGTCACGACTCCTGGGTGTAGCCGTGTCCTCTGAGTAGCCGCACGGTCTGCGCCACCCCGGCCTTGATCTTCGCCGCGTCCGCCTTGTGCTCGGCGTAGTGGTCGTCAGGGTCAGCCTGACCTCAGCATGGGGCGTTGCACGGGAAGCCGGCGTTCCTTGCCGAAGCCCTGACAGCCGAACCGTGTCCCCGGCATTGAACGAGACTGCGTGCCCCGCACTCTGACGAGCCGCCCCGCCTTGCGTCAGAAGAGTAAGGAAACCAGGAGCCTTCAGCGTCCTCGGCGCGTGTAGGCGCGCAACGATAGCGGGACGAAGGTCACCAGCAGGGCGGCCGTCCAGAGCAGGACGGCGGTCACCGGATGCGCGAGTGGCCAGGCCGCGTTTCCCGAGGGGGCGCCCGGATTGCCGAACAGCTCCCGGGAGGCGGCGGTGAGCGCGCTCACCGGGTTCCAGTCCGCCAGGAAGCGCAACCAGCCCGGCATGCCGTCGGTCGGGACGAACGCGTTCGACAGCATCGTGAACGGCAGGCCAAGCGGCACCATCGCGTCGGCGACCTGGTCGTTCTTGACCGCCAGGCCCACATAGACGCCTACCCAGCTCAGCGCGTACCGCAGCACGATCATCAGCAGGAACGCCTGAGCCGTGGGGATCAGGCCACGGTGGGGCTGCCAGCCCACCAGCAGTCCCGCACCTACCATGATGGTCAGCATCAACAAGCCGGTCAGCAGGTCGGCGCCGGTCTGCCCGAACGGCACCGCCAGGCGTGCCATCGGCATGGAGCGGAATCGGTCCATCACGCCGCGGGTGGCGTCGCTGGCCGTGCGCGTCATGACCCCCAGCCATGCGGAGAAGGTCACCATCGCGAACAGGCCGGGCATGAGGTACTCGCGGTAGTCGCCGCCATCCGGCACCTGGATTGCGCTGCCGAGGACGTAGCCGAACAGCACCACCATGACGGCGGGGAAGACCAGCGCCGCGATGATCTGGCCGGGCTCCTGCCGTAGCCGTGCGAGCTCGCGGCCGATCAGGGTCAGTCCGTCGGCGAGCGTCCAGCCCAGGCGATTCAGTGGTGTGGTGGTGGCGGTCATCGGACGGGCTCCGTGTGGTCGGTGAGGCGCAGGAACACCTCGTCGAGGGTGGGGCGGCGCAGGCTCACGTCGGCGGCGGCGACTCCGGCGTGGTCGAGCTCGCGCACGATGTCGGCGAGGCGCAGTCCGGTGGCGGGCAGTGCGACGCTGAGCTGGTCGGCTCCGGCCGTCGTGGTTTCGGCGCCGATCAGGACGGTCAGAACCGTCGCTGCCGCAGGCAACGCTGCGGGGTCCTCGACGGTGACGTCGAGACGGTCCCCGATCGTGGCCTTCAGCTCGTCCGGCGTGCCGGTGGCGATCACCTGTCCGTGGTCGATGACGGCGATGTCGTCGGCCAGCCGGTCGGCCTCGTCCAGGTACTGGGTGGTGAGCAGCACGGTGGTGCCTTCGGCCACCAGTTCGCGGATGCTGTCCCAGATCTCGACGCGGCTATGCGGGTCCAGGCCGGTGGTCGGCTCGTCCAGGAAGAGCACCTCAGGGCGCAGGATGATGCTGGTGATCAGGTCCAGCCGGCGGCGCATGCCACCGGAGTAGCCGGCTACCGGGCGGTCGGCGGCGTGCGTCAGGTCGAAGCGGTCGAGCAGTTCGTCGGCCCGCCGGTGCGCCTCGCGGCGGGACAGGTGGTAGAGGCGTCCGAACATGCGCAGGTTGCCACGGCCGGTGAGCTTCTCGTCCACGGCGGCGTACTGGCCTGCGAGCCCGATCCGCTCGCGTACCCTGCCCGCCTCGCGGACGACGTCGTATCCGGCTATCCGGGCGTGTCCGGAATCGGGATTGGACAAGGTCGCCAGGATGCGTACCGCAGTCGTCTTCCCTGCCCCGTTGGGCCCTAGCACGCCGCACACCGTTCCCCTCGGGATGCTCAGGTTCAGCCCTCGCAGCGCAGGGACGGTGCCGAAGGACTTGCGCAGCCCGTTGGCGACCACGATCGGATCCGCCCCTGTCGCCTTACTGGGTACGTTGTACGCGGTCATGGTGGCCACTGTAAGAGACTGGGTACGATGTACGCAACGGAGGGGGTGGACACGGTGACCGACGGCGAGTACGTGAACATCTGGATGCGACCCGAGCGCCCGGCCTACGGGCCGAAGCCGGGCTACAGCCGCGCGCAGATCACCGAGGCGGCGATCCGGATCGCCGACGCCGAAGGGCTGGAGGCCGCCACCATGCGACGGATCGCCGCCGAGATCGGCGCCGGTGCGATGTCCCTCTACCGGTACGTCCCGAGTCGCGACAACCTTGTCGATCTCATGGCCGACCAGGTGATGGGCGAGATCGACGTCGCGGGGATGCCCTCAGGCGACTGGCGCACGGACCTGACGCGCTACGCCGACGGGCTTCGGGCCATGTGGCTGAGGCATCCCTGGATGGCCACCGTGCAGCGGTCACTGCCCAGCTTCGGCCCTAACCAGCTGTTCCTGATCGAACGGCTGATGGGCGTGCTCGATGACGTCATCCCCATCGACGAGAACCTAGGCCTCATAGCCATGCTGAGCGGCTACATCGAGGGCACCGTCCGCGAGGAGATCGGCTCAACCAAGGAGCTGCGCCGCAGCGGGCTCAGCGAGTCGGAGTGGATGGCGCGGAGCCACCCGTACGTCGACCAACTGGTGAGAAGCGGCGAGTACCCGATCTTCACCAAGATCGTAACGCAGGCGCGTCAGCCGCACCTGAGCCGCGACGACCAGTTCCGAGACGGACTCCAGCGGGTTTTCGACTGCATCGCCGCCGCCCTTCCATCAACGGCCGACTCCGGGCAACCAAGTGAACTGCAGTCGCCGCAGTAGGGCGCGACGGGCAGCGGGGCGTCGCACCGGGTTGCTATCGTGCCGGGTCCGCAGCCCCACGCCCTCCCCGGAGCACCGTCGATGACCATCAATGAGCACATCACCCACTTCGCCGGACTGCCGGTGGTCGACTTCGACCCGCAGACGGCGGCGCAGCACACCGGCACCCCGGTCGCCTGGCGGCTCAGCGCGTCGGAGGAGGACGAGGTCGAATTCGCGCAACTCTTCGCCACCTGGCTGGACACCGTCGACCCGGCGAGCGTCGACGCGCTGGTGACCGGCGACTGGGGCGAACCGTGGGACGTCGCGTTCCCGCTGGAGCTGCTGGTCGACGCCGCACCCAGGCTGACCAACCTGCGGGCCGTGTTCCTCGGCGAGATGACCTTCGACGAGTGCGAGATCTCCTGGATCCTGCAGCCCGACGTCACCCCGCTGCTGGCCGCCTACCCGGCGCTGCAGGTGCTGCGGGTACGCGGTGCGATGTCGCTGCTGTTGCAGCCGGTGCGGCACACCGGGCTGCGCGAGTTCGCCATCGAGTCCGGCGGGCTGCCGGCCGCCCTCACCCGCGCCGTGGCCGCCAGCGACCTGCCGGCCTGCACCCATCTGGAACTGTGGCTGGGCACCCCCGACTACGAAGGTGACACCTCAGTGGACGATCTGGCGCCGATCCTCGACGGCACCCGGCTGCCCGCGCTGCGTACCCTCGGGCTGCGCAACGCCGAGATCGCCGACGCGGTCGCCGCCGCGCTGACCGCCGCGGCGGTGGTGCCCCGCTTGGAAACCATCGACCTGTCGTTGGGCACCCTCGGTGACGAAGGGGCCACCGCCCTGCTCGCCGGGCAGCCGTTGACCCATCTGCGCCGTCTCGACCTGCACCGGCACTACCTGTCCGACGCGATGATGGTCCGGTTGCCGGCCGCACTGCCCGGCGTCGACGTCGACCTGAGTGATCAGCAGGAGGTCGACCCGCACCGGGGGCGGTACGTCTCGGTCGGCGAATGACCGGTTGTTAACCTCACCCGATGAGCCACACCACGCCGCTGGTCGTGGTCGGCAACCCGGGCAACCGGCGGGTCGGGGCGTTCCGCGCCGCCGCGCACGCCGCTGGCCTGCGGGTTCGGGTGCTGCCCTGGCGGAAGCTCGCCGCCGGGGAGGAGGTCGCCCTGCCCTACGGGGCGACGGTACGGATCGACTCGCCCGGCGAGGACTCCGAGGTGGACCGGCTGCTGCGCGGCGCCGGCCGACCGCTCGACCACGGCGAGATCAGCGGCGGTGCCGCCTGGTACGCCGGGCTGCGCGCCGCCCTGGGCCGGCTCACCGACGCCGCCCGGCGGGCCGGCGCGACCCTGCTCAACGACCCGGCCGACATCGCCGTGCTGTTCGACAAACGTGCCGGGCATCGGCGGCTGGCCGCCGCCGGGGTGGCGCAACCGGCCATCCTGGACACCGCACCCGGCGACTGGGCGCAGCTGCGTACCGCTCTGTCCGACGTCGGCTGGGCCCGGGCCTTCGTCAAGCCGGTGCACGGGTCGTCGGCGTCCGGGGTGCTCGCCCTGCACACACACGGCCGGCGGGTGCAGGCGGTCACCTCGGTCGAACTGGCCGACGACGGGCGGCTGTTCAACTCGCTGCGGGTGCGGACCTACCGCACCGAGCGGGAGGTTGCCTCTATCGTGGACCTGCTGGCACCGGACGGGTTGCTGGTGCAGCGCTGGTTCCCGAAGGCCGGCCTGCACGGCCGGGTCGTCGACCTCCGGGTGCTGGTGATCGCCGGTGAGCCGGGCCACCTGGTGGTGCGCAGCAGCGATGGTCCGCTGACCAACCTGCACCTGGGCAACCGGCGCGGTGACCCGGCGGCGGTACGGGCTGCGTTCGGCCCCCGCCGGTGGGCGGCGGCGCTGGCCGACTGCGTTGCGGCGGCCCGTTGCTTCACCGGCAGCCTGCACGTCGGAGTGGACCTGATGATCGGCAGTGACTGGCGGCGGCACGCCGTGGCGGAGGTGAACGCCTTCGGCGATCTGCTCCCCACGGTGTGCGACGCCGCGGGGCGGGACAGCTACGCTGCCCAACTGCATGCCATACGTACCGGCCGGTTCGCCGCCTGGCGGACCACGGCCGCGATGGGGAGGTCGGCATGAAGGACCTGATCGGCAGCCACGACCTGCTGTTCGTCACGCTCGACACGTTGCGTTACGACGTGGCGGCCGAGCTGCTCGCCGCCGGCCGGACACCGCAGCTGGCCCGCGCGCTACCGAACAGGCAGTGGCAGCGCCGGCACAGCCCGGCCAGCTTCACCTACGCCGCACATCAGGCGTTCTTCACCGGTTTCCTGCCCACCCCGGCCGAACCGGGCAGCCACCCCCGGATGTTCGCCGCGGCTTTCCCCGGCAGCGCCACCACCGACGAGCACACCTGGGTCTTCGACGCACCCGACCTGGTCACCGCGCTGCGCAAGGAGGGCTACCACACGGTGTGCGTCGGCGGGGTCGGGTTCTTCAACCGCTCCTCGCCGCTGGGCGCGACCCTGCCGGGCCTGTTCGCCGAGGCGCACTGGGAGCCGGCGTTCGGGGTGACCGCGCCCGGCTGCTTCGAGGCCCAGCTGGACCGGATCGCCGAGGTCGTCCCGGCCGTACCCACCGACCAGCCGCTGTTCCTGTTCGTCAACGTGGCCGCCATGCACCAGCCGAACCGGCACTACCTGCCGGGCACCGAACGCGACAACCGGGACAGCCACGCCGCCGCCCTGGAGTACGTCGACCGGCACATCGGCCGGCTGTTCGCCATGGCCAGCTCCCGGGGCCGGCCCTGCCTGACGATCATCTGCGCCGATCACGGCACCGCGTACGGCGAGGACGGGCACAGCGGGCACCGGGTCGGCCACGAGGTGGTGTGGACGGTGCCGTACGCCAATTTCGTGATCGCCCCCGGCGACTGGTCCGACGCCGCGACGCCGGACCCGGCGTGACCGTCGCGGACCTGGACGGCTCGCCGTACCAGGGCTACCTGTACGGGTATCCGCACAAGACGGCGTACCGGCCGCTGCGGCCGCGCCCCGCGCTGGCCGACTTCTGGTCCGGGCAGCGCCGCACGGAGCTGTTCCTCTACCTGCACCTGCCGTTCTGCGAGATGCGCTGCGGCTTCTGCAACCTGTTCACCCGGGCCAACCCGCCGGCCGGGCAGGTGGCCGCCTACCTCGACCAGCTGCGCCGCCAGGCGGTACGGGTGGCCGCCGCGCTCGGCGACGACGCCCGGTTCGCCCGGGTCGCCGTCGGCGGCGGTACGCCGACCTACCTGGACGCGGACGAGTTGTCGACGATGTTCGACCTGGTCGACAGGTTCCGGCCGGCGGGCGTGCCGACGGCGGTGGAGACGTCGCCGGCCACCGCCACCCCGGACCGGCTGGCGGTGCTCGCCGCCCGCGGCACCACCCGGATCAGCATCGGGGTGCAGAGTTTCCTCGACGCCGAGGCGCGGGCTGCCGGCCGGCCGCAGCGTCGCGTCGAGGTCGAGCGCGCCCTGGCCGCTATTCGGGACCAGCCGATCCCGGAGCTGAACATCGACCTGATCTACGGCATCCCCGGCCAGACCGACGCCACCTGGGCGCAGTCGCTCGACGCGGCGCTGCGCTGGGAGCCGGCGGAGATCTACCTCTACCCGCTCTACGTCCGCCCACTGACCGGCCTGGCCCGCCGTGCCCCGGCCGACCTGCCTGATCCACAGTGGGACGAGCAACGGCAGACGCTGTACCGGCACGGCGTCGACCGGCTGCGCGCCGCCGGCTACCGGCAACTGTCGATGCGGCATTTCCGCCGTGCGTCGCTGCCGGTTGTCGACGCCCCGGCGTACTCCTGCCAGGAGGACGGGATGGTCGGTCTGGGCTGCGGTGCCCGGTCCTACACCAGCGACCTGCACTACTCGTTCGACTACGCGGTCTCCGTTGGGCAGGTGCGGGCGATCATCGACGACTACCTGCGCCGGCCGGAGTCCGACTTCGACGTCGCCGAGGTGGGCTTCCGGCTGGACCGCGACGAGCAGCGCCGGCGCTGGTTGATCACCTCGCTGCTGCGCGCCGACGGATGCGACCAGGCGGCGTACGCGGCGCGGTTCGCCACCCGGGCCGTCGACGACTTCCCGCAGCTGGCGACGCTGGTCGACCGGGGCTGGCTGACGGTCAACCCGGATCGGCTGGCGCTGACCGGAGCCGGCCTGGCCCGCAGCGACGCGATCGGCCCGTGGCTGGTCTCGACCGAGGTCCGGGCGGCGATGGCCGGCCTGCCGGCCCGGTGAGCCGGATGGACCTGAGCATCCTCTACCGGGGTCCGCTGGCCAGCTGCAACTACGACTGCCCGTACTGTCCGTTCGCCAAACGCCGCGACGACCCGGCAACGCTGCGCACCGACCGGGTGGCGCTCGACCGGTTCGTCGACTGGGCCGTGCGTAATCCGCACGACGACCGGATCTCGGTGCTGTTCACCCCGTGGGGCGAGGCGTTGACCAGGTCCTGGTACCGGCGGGCGCTGCTGCGGCTGGCCGGGCTGCCGCAGGTGCACCGGGTGGCGATCCAGACCAACCTGGCCGCCCGGCTGGACTTCCTGGCCGACGCCGACACCGACCAGCGTCGCCGGCTGGCGTTCTGGGCCACGTACCACCCGGGCCAGGTCGACCGGGAGGTCTTTCTGCGCCGCTGCGGTACGCTGCGTACCGCCGGGGTGCGGTTCTCGGTGGGGGTCGTCGGCCTGCCGGAGCACCTGGCGGCCGCCCGGTCGCTGCGGGCCGCGCTACCGGCCGAGGTCTACCTGTGGGTCAACGCCGCCGACGGGCACCTTTACGACGTCGCGCAGCAGCGGGCGTGGACCGAGCTCGACCCGCTGTTCGGCTACAGCGTGCACCCGCACCCGTCGGCCGGGCGGTCGTGCCGTACCGGGGAGTCGGTGGTCTCGGTCGACGGGTCCGGCACGGTACGCCGGTGCCACTTCGTCGCCGAACCGCTGGGCAACCTCTACGACGGCTCCTACCGGGCCGGCCTGCGGCCTCGTCCCTGCCCACTGGACTCGTGCGACTGCCACATCGGCTACGTGCATCTGCGGGACCTGCCGCTGTACGACGTCTTCGCCGGCGGCGTCCTGGAACGCATCCCGCACGCCTTCCCCGATACGGCGTCGGAGGTCGCAGCGGCTACCGGTCCGGCCGCCGCTGCGGATCCGGTCAGCGGCGGGTGACCCGGTCGACGGCGCGCAGCACCGCGGCGTACCCGTCCTCGGTGGCGATCCGGGCCGCGAGGTTCCGGGCCCGTTCGGTGTACGTCGGCCGGTCGAGCACCGTGCGGATGGCGGCGGCCAGTCGGTCGGCGGTGAGCCGCCGGGCCGGCAGCGGTTCGGCGGCGACCCCGAGCCGCGCCAGCCGGGCGGCCCAGAACGGCTGGTCGGCGATGAGCGGTACGGTCACCGCCGGCACCCCGGCCCGCAGCCCGGCGGCGGTGGTGCCGGCCCCCGCGTGGTGGACCACCGCGGCGACCCGGGGCAGCAGCCAGTCGTGCGGTACGTCGTCGACCGCGAGGACGCCGTCGCCGCAGACCCGCAGCCCACCCCAACCGGCCTGCACGATCGCGCGTACGCCGGCCCGACGCAGCGCCGCACCGATCAGTGTCGGCAGTGACGCGTCGAGCACCGCCATGCTGCCGAAGGTGATCAGCACCGGCGGCGGACCGTCACGCAGGAACCCGGTCAGTTCCGGCGGGGGAGTCCAGTGCGGGTCGGTGGCCGGCCACCAGTAGCCGACGACCTCCAGCCCTGGGCGCCAGTCGGCCGGTCGGGGCAGCACGCTCGGGCTGAACCCGTGCAGCACCGGCCAGCCTGAGCGCCTGGCCTGCCGCAGCAGGGCGGCCAGCGGGACCGGCGGCAGGCCGAGCCGGTGGCGCAGCCGCCGGGAGGAGCGGTCGTACGCCCGAGCGCTGGCCGCCTCGGCGCCGCGCCCCAGCGCCCGGTTGCCGGCCGACCCGAAGGACCGGTCGCCGAGTAGCACCGGCGGGAAGTCGCCGGTCGGTGCGACCGGTTGCAGGAAGACCCCGATGCTCGGGATCCCGCGTCGCTGTGCCGCCGAGTAGCCCAGCGGCGCGGTCGTGGTGGCCAGCAGCAGTACGTCGGCGTCGGTGCCGACGTCGACCAGCCCGGTTGCGAGATCGTCGAGGTAGCGCCGGCCCTGCCGGACGAACTCGGCGGTGCCGCGCAGCCCGCCGCCGAGCCGGTGCAGCCGTCGCCCGCCGGGGGTGCGTTGGGCGGCGTACGGGTCACCGGGCAGCGGCCGGAAGTCGAGGCCGCCGCCGGTCACCAGCGCGTCGAAGGCGCCGTGGGTCGTCACGGTGACCCGGTGGCCGGCGGCCCGTAGGGCCTGCCCCAGACCGGTGTACGGTGCGACGTCGCCCCGGCTGCCGGCGGTCACGATCTCTACCCGCACCGCGGGCTCCGGATCGGTCCGAACCGGCCGGACGCCGGCAGGGTCCGGGTCACGTCGGCAGGGTCCGGGTCACGTCGGCAGGTCGACGAAGTGTTCGACCACCGGCGGCGCGGCGAAGTACGGGCCGATCAGTTCCCGCCACCGCAGGTACCGGTCGGTGGCGCGGAAGTTCTGCTCGTGCGCGTCGACGGAGTCCCATTCGACTAGCAGCACGAACCGGCTGGGACTCTCCACTCCCCGGGTCATCCGCACCGACCGGCAGCCGTCGGTGGTGGCCAGCAGGTGGCGGCCGGCGGCGTACGCTGCGGCGAAGTCGGCTTCCCGGCCGGGCTGGACATCGACCAGCGCGATCTCAAGCACCATGGCGGGAAGCCTGCCACACGGCTGCGCCCGGACCGGCCCGAGGGGTTGGGTCCGGACCAGCTCCGGGCTGGCTCCGGCCCGGCGAACCGACGGTTCGCGACGACTATCTAGCCTCCTAGGATGCTTGAGAAGTTGTGCTTGTCGTCACCGATGACCCGCCCCGGTGTGTCGTTTGCCCGGTGGTTGCGCAACAATGACGCAGGAGGAGGGGAGTATTCCCTCGCGTTGGTGTCGTCAGCACGGTTGGCCCGCATGGTGGACCGACCCGGCACCTGCGGTCGTCGTCAACCAGGCAGACAGTTCGGTGGACGATGGCGGAAGAGACCTCCGTCAGTCACTGCTGTGCGCATCTCCACGAAGGCCGGGGCGTGCCTGTCCCGGTGCCGGTCGGCGGTGCCCTGTGTCTGCCGGAGGTCCGAGTGAACATCCCTGCCTGGGTTTGGCTGGTCAGCCTGGTCGTACTGACCGCGGTGCTGATCGCCGACCTGTTGATCATCGTCCGGCGGCCGCATGAACCGAGCATGCGCGAGTCGGCCGGCTGGACCGTCTTCTACATCGTGCTCGCGGTGATCTTCGGCCTCGGGGTGTGGGCCACGTCCGGCGGGCGGTACGCCGGCGAGTTCTTCGCCGGCTACGTCACGGAGAAGAGCCTCTCCGTCGACAACCTCTTCGTGTTCGTGATCATCATGGGCCGGTTCGTGGTACCCCGGAAGTACCAGCAGAAGGTGCTGCTGGTCGGCGTCGTGCTGGCGCTGGTGCTGCGCGGCGGTTTCATCGCGGCGGGTGCCGTGCTGATCTCCCAGTTCTCCTGGGTGTTCTACATTTTCGGCGCCTTCCTCATCTACACCGCCATCGGTCAGCTGCGCCAGCCTGAGACGACCGACGAGTTCTCCGAGAACGCGCTGATCCGGTGGAGCCGTCGGGTGCTGCCGGTCTCCGGCGCCTACGACGGTGGGCGGCTGACCACGCTGACCGAGGCCGGCCGGCGGATGTTCACGCCGATGCTGATCGTCATGATCGCGATCGGCGTCACCGACCTGATCTTCGCGCTGGACTCGATCCCGGCGATCTTCGGTATCACCCAGGAGCCGTACCTGGTCTTCACCGCCAACGTCTTCGCGTTGATGGGGCTGCGGCAGCTCTACTTCCTGCTCGGCGGTCTGCTGGACCGGCTGGTCTACCTCAGCTACGGCCTGGCGGTGGTGCTGGGCTTCATCGGGGTGAAGCTGGTGCTGGAGGCGTTGGCCGACAACACCCTGTTCTTCGTCAACGGTGGCGATCCGGTCGGCTGGGCACCGCACATCCCGATCTGGCTGTCGCTGACCGTCATCTTCGTCACCCTGCTGGTCACCACGGTGGCCAGCCTGGTCAAGTCGTCCCGGGACCGTAAGCGGGAGCTCGCCGAGATCGTCAAGTGACCGGCCGCTGGGGTCGCCAGCGGCCGGCGACCCCAGCGGCCGGTGCGGTTCAGCTCTGGTGCTTGCGGCGGGCCGCCGCCCGGGCCCGGGCGGTCTGGTCGAGGATCACCTTGCGTAGCCGTACCGCCTCGGGGGTGACCTCGACGCACTCGTCCTCGCGGCAGAACTCCAGCGCCTGCTCCAGGGAGAGCTTGCGGGGCGGCACCAGCCGCTCCAACTCGTCGGCGGTCGACGAGCGCATGTTGGTCAGCTTCTTCTCTTTGGTGATGTTGACGTCCATGTCGTCGGCGCGGGAGTTCTCGCCGACCAGCATGCCCTCGTACACCGGGGTGCCCGGTTCGACGAAGAGCGAGCCGCGTTCCTGCAGGTTGAACATGGCGAAGCTGGTCGCCACGCCGGTCCGGTCGGCGACCAGTGATCCGGTGGGCCGGGTCCGCAGCTCGCCGAACCATGGCTCGTAGGACTCGAAGACGTGGTGCAGGATGCCGGTGCCGCGGGTCTCGGTGAGGAACTCGGTCCGGAACCCGATCAGCGCGCGGGCCGGTACCAGCCACTCCATCCGGATCCAGCCGGTGCCGTGGTTGACCAGCTGCTCCATCCGGCCCTTGCGGGTGGCCAGCAGCTGGGTGATCGCGCCCAGGTACTCGTCGGGGGCGTCGATGGTCAGCCGCTCCACCGGCTCGCAGACCCGTCCGTCGATTTCCCGGGTGACGACCTGCGGTTTGCCGACGGTCAGCTCGTACTGCTCGCGGCGCATCTGCTCGACCAGGATGGCCAGCGCCAGCTCGCCCCGGCCCTGCACCTCCCAGGCGTCCGGGCGTTCGGTGGGCAGTACCCGCAGCGACACGTTGCCGATCAGTTCGCGGTCCAGCCGGTCCTTGACCAGCCGGGCGGTCACCTTCGACCCCTTGACCTTGCCGGCCAGCGGTGAGGTGTTGGTGCCCAGGGTCATCGAGATCGCCGGCTCGTCAACGGTGATCAACGGCAGCGGGCGGGGGTCGTCCGCGTCGGCCAGGGTTTCGCCGATCATGATGTCCGGGATGCCGGCCACCGCCATGATGTCGCCCGGACCGGCGGCCTCGGCGGGCTTGCGTTCCAGCCCTTCGGTCATCAGCAGCTCGGAGATGCGGACCTTCTGCAGGCTGCCGTCGGTGCGGCACCAGGCGACGGTCTGGCCCTTGCGGATGGTGCCCTGCCGGACCCGGCACAGCGCCAGCCGGCCCAGGAACGGCGAGGCGTCGAGGTTGGTCACGTGCGCCTGCAGCGGCGCGTCCGGGTCGAAGGCCGGCGCCGGGATCGTCTCCAGCAGGGTGCGGAACAGCGGCTCCAGGTTGTCGCTGTCGTCCGGCACCGCACCGCCGGCCGGCTGGGTCAGCGAGGCGACGCCGTCGCGGGCGCACGCGTACACGATCGGGAAGTCGATCTGGGTCTCGTCGGCGTCGAGGTCGAGGAAGAGTTCGTAGGTGTCGTCGACGACCTCTTTGATCCGCGCGTCCGGCCGGTCCACCTTGTTGATCACCAGGATGATCGGCAGCCGGGCCTGCAGCGCCTTGCGCAGCACGAACCGGGTCTGTGGCAGCGGCCCCTCGCTGGCGTCGACCAGCAGCACCACGCCGTCGACCATGGTGAGGCCGCGTTCCACCTCGCCGCCGAAGTCGGCGTGCCCTGGGGTGTCGATGATGTTGATGACGACCGGGTCGCCCTGGTCGGGCACGTAGCTGATCGCGGTGTTCTTGGCCAGGATGGTGATGCCCTTTTCGCGCTCCAGGTCCATGGAGTCCAGCGCCCGGTCGGGCAGTTCGGCGCGGGCGTGCAGCTGGCCGCCTTGGCGCAGCATCGCGTCAACCAGCGTGGTCTTGCCGTGGTCGACATGCGCGATGATGGCCACGTTACGGAGATCGGAGCGGGTCTGCATGCTCCTATCCTCCGGCATCGGCGCGCCGGGGCGGCATCGGGTCGGCCCCGACCGGCTTCGGCGTCGGGTCGGCCCCGACCGGCTTCGGCGTCGGGTCGGCCCCGACCGGCACCGGCTCCGGGACGTGGTGGCGGGAGAGCGCGCTGGGCCACCAGAACCGTCGGCCGAGCACCATCGCGATCGCCGGCACCAGCAGCGTCCGGACCAGCAACGTGTCGAGCAGTACGCCGAACCCGACGATCACCCCGATCTCGGTCAGGGTGACCAGCGGCAGCACGCCGAGGACGGTGAAGACCGCGGCGAGCAGGACACCGGCGCTGGTGATCACTCCGCCGGTGACGGCGAGCGCGGTCCGCATGCCCTGCCGGGTGCCGTCGATGGCCGCCCCCTCCCGGGCCCGGGTGGTGAGGAAGATGTTGTAGTCGACGCCGAGGGCGACCAGGAACAGGAATGCCAGCAGCGGCACGCTGGTGTCCAGCGCCGGGTAGCCGAGCACCTGGGTGAACAGGGTGGTGGCCGCGCCGAGGGCGGCGAAGAAGGTGGCGACGACCGTACCGACCAGGATCAGCGGTGCGACGATCGACCGGAGCAGCACGATCAGCACCGCCAGCACCACCACGAGCACCAGTGGGACGACGACCCGCAGGTCACGCAGGGCGGCGTCGCGGGTGTCGAGGTTCGCGGCGACGGAGCCGCCGACGAGGGCGTCGGCGGCCGGTACCGAGTCGAGCGCGGCGCGCAGGTCCCGGATGACCTGGTAGCTTTCCGCGCTGTCCGGTTCGGCGCGCAGCACCACCTCGACGACGGCGAGGTCGGTGGTGCCGCCGGCTGGTCGGGCGCTGGCGACCCCGTCGACCGTTCCGACGGCGGCGAGCACCGCCGGCGTCTGGGCGGCGTCGGCGACGACGATCACCGGGTCGGCGGCGCCGGGTGGGAAGGACCGGGACAGGGTGGCCAGCCCGTCGATGGATTCGGCGCTGACCCGGAACTGTTCGGTCTTGCTCAGCCCGATCCGGGCGTCGAGCAGGCCGGTGGCCAGCACGGCGAGCAGCAGCAGGGAGCCGGCGAGCACGGTGCGGGGTCGGCGGCTGACCAGGGCGCCGGCCCGGGCCCAGATGCCGCTGCGGGTGGGGTCGGGCTGGCCGGGGCGGGGGACGAACGGCCAGAACAGGCCACGTCCGCAGACGGACAGGGCGGCGGGCAGCACGATCAGGCCGTACAGCATGGCGGTGGTGATGCCGACGGCGCCGGCGACGCCGATGGCGCGGTCGTTGGCGAGTACGGCGGCGAGCAGGGTGAGCAGGCTGAGCACGACGGTCAGGGCGCTGGCGGTGATCGCCGGCCCGGCGGAGCTCAGCACCCGGCGCAGGGCTCGGCGGCGGTCGGGTTCGCGGCGCAGTTCCTCGCGGTAGCGGGCGATCAGCAGCAGGGCGTAGTTGGTGCCGGCACCGAAGACGAGCACGTCGACGATGCCGGTGGTGGAGGGGTCGATCCGCAGGTCGACGGCGTGGCTGACGATGGCGATGAGTCCGTTGCTGACCACGTCGGCGGTGCCGACCACGGCGAGCGGCACCAGCCACAGCCAGGGGCTGCGGTAGGTGATCAGCAGCAGGGCGGCGACAACGGCGACGGTGGCGGCGAGCAGGGTGACGTTGGCACCGTCGAAGGCGGCGGCGACGTCAGCGGTGAAGCCGGCACCGCCGGTGAGTTCCGCTTCGGCGCCGGCGGGAAGTCCAGCGCGGGCCTCGGCGCGGAGCCGGTCGACGATCTCGCCGAGGCGTTCGATGTCGATCTCGGCCGGTAGTGGGACGGCGACCAGGGCGGCGGTGCGGTCGGGGGCGTACACCGGTGGGCCGACCTCGCCGACGGCGTCGCGGGCGAAGGCTTCACGGTCGGCGGCGATGGCGGCGTCGTCGGCGGCGGTCAGCGGCTGTCCGTCGCGGGAGTAGACGACGAGGGCGGGGTTGAGCTGCCCGCCGGGCAGTTGCCGGCGCAGTTCGGCGACCTGGACCGACTCGGCGGTGTCGGGGAGCGCCCCGGTGGGATCGTTGCCGGTGCGGGGATCGCCGGCGAAGCCGATCACCAGCGCGGAAAATGCGGCTGCGGTGAGCAGAACCAGCCAGGCGGTCCACCGGCCGCAGATGATCGCGGTCAGCCGGGTGCCGAGCGGTGTGGGCATGTGTGCACCTCGTTCGTCGCCGGTTGGGCGGGGCAAAATCTCACGGTCATCCAGTATCTCGTTCATCGAGACTATAGCCGGGCTGGGATAGGGTCATGTCAGGACATGGATCGGAGGGCACACGGTGGGCGCCGGTGTATGGGGGACCCGGCCGAGTGGTCGGTCAGCGGTGGTGGCGGAGATCATCCGCCGGTTGCGCAGCTACACCGCCGACGCCGGCCATGTCGGCCATGCCTTCGCCGCGCTGCACGACCTGCACGCCACCGACCTGCAGGCGCTGATCGCGGTGATGGACGCCGAGCAGACCGGGAGCCCGATCACCCCGGGCGGCCTCGGCGCACATCTCAATCTGACCTCCGGCTCGGTCACCGCACTGGTGGACCGGCTGGAGCGGGCCGGACACCTGTACCGCGATCGGGACCCGGACGACCGGCGCAAGGTGCGGCTGCGGTACGCGGCCGAGGGCGCCGCCCTGGCCCGCGAGTTCTTCGCCCCGCTGGGCCGGCGTACCGACGCCGTGATGGCCGACTTCACCGACGACGAGTTGGAGACGGTCCGCCGGTTCCTGGCGGCGATGGGCGAGTCAACCCGGGCGCACCGCGACGAGGTGCGCGCCGCCGCTCGGGACGGCGGCCGTGGGCGCTGACGGCGTACCCGACGGCCGGCCCGATCGGCGGCACGGTGTCGCGGGCCTGCGGCGGTTCGGGGTCCCGGGCCTGCGGCGGTTCGGGGCCGGGGGTCCGTCGCGGGTGCGGATCCGGCGCGACCTCGCCGTGCGGACCCGCGACGGGCTGCGGCTGCGGACCGACCACTATCGGCCGGTGGGTGCGGGCGCCGCGCCGACCGTGCTGATCCGGACCCCGTACGGTCGGGGCGGTCCGGTCCGGCTGCTCGGTCTGCTGTTCGCCCGCCGTGGCTGGCACTGCGTCGTCCAGTCCTGCCGGGGCACGTTCGGGTCCGACGGGCTGTTCGAGCCGCTGCTGCACGAGCGGGCCGACGGGCTGGACACCCTGGAGTGGCTGCGCCGGCAACCCTGGTACGACGGCCGGCTCGGCACCTTCGGCATCTCCTACCAGGGCTTCGGGCAGTGGGCCACGGCCGCCCATGCCGGCGACGACCTGCGGGCGATGGTCGCGGTGGTCACCGCCGCGCAAACCCGCGACTCCACGTACGCCGGCGGGGCGTTCTCCCTGGACACGGTGCTGACCTGGGCGGAGCTGATGTCGGCCCAGCAGGTGCCGTGGCTGACCCGCCAGCGTGAGCTACGTCGTGGCCTGCCCCGGCTGACCGCCGGCCTGGCGCACCTGCCACTGGCCGAGGCGGACCGGGTCGCGACCGGCTCCACCGTGCCGTTCTTCCAGGAGTGGCTCACCCAGCACCGCCCGGCGGCACCGTACTGGTTGCCCCGCACCTTCCACCGGGAGGTCGCCCAGGTCCGGGCCCCGGTGTCGATGGTGACCGGTTGGCACGACATCTTTCTGCCGGCCCAGCTGGCCGACTACGCGGCGTTGCGGGCGGCGGGTCGGCGGCCCCGCCTCACCGTCGGGCCGTGGACGCACGGCAGTCCCGGACTGTTCGTCACGGCGTACCGGGAGGCGGCGGAGTTCTTCGCGACCCATTTCGGCGAAGGGCCCGCCTCGTCCGGGCACCGGCCGGTGCGGGTGCACGTCGCCGGGGCCGGGTGGCGTGACCTCGCCGACTGGCCGCCGCCGGTGACGACCACCGGGTGGTACCTGTGGCCCGGTGGTCGGCTGGGCCGGTCGGTGCCGCCCCGGTCGGCGCCGGACCGGCACCGCTACGACCCGGCGGTGCCCACGCCGGCGGTGGGCGGGCCGATGCTGATCGCCCAGCACGCCGGGGTGCGCGACAACCGGGAGCTGGAGGCCCGCCCGGATGTGCTGACCTACACGAGCGGGCCGCTGGACCGGCCGGTGGAGCTGATCGGCCCGGTGACGGCCGAGGTGTACGTCCGCTGCAGCGTCGAGTACTTCGACGTGTTCGTCCGGCTGTGCCGCGTCGACCGGCGCGGTGGATCCTGGAACATCTGTGATGGACTGTCCCGGGTGGATGGCGAGGCGGGCGGCGAGGCAGTCCGGGTGCCGGTGACCCTCTGGCCGACCGCCTGCCGGCTGGCAGCAGGGGAGCGGTTACGGGTTCAGATCAGCGGTGGCGCGCATCCGCGGTGGGCGAGGAACCCGGGATCCGGCGAGCCGCTGGGTACCGCCGCCCGGCTGCGGAGCAGCGAACGGTGGATCTTCCACGACCCGCAGCGGCCGTCGGTGGTCTGGTTGCCGGTCACACAGGACTGACGATCCCTGCCGCCGGCCACCACCCGGCCTCCAGCGGTGGGCCGGTGCCAACCGATCCGAACCAGCAGCGGTCCACAACTTTACCCATTGCCGCCAATACTCAGAGTTATTTGCCCTGGTCAGAAGCTTGTTGGCCGCGCTATTCTCGATACATGGCACCGTCGGGAGGGCGTCGGTCACCAAGACTGACGACACCGGGAGGACCGGGTTCGAGCTGTCGCCGGACGTGCCAGTCGAAGTGAGTCACCGGCCTGGCCAGCCGGTGAGCACAGTGGACCTTATGGTGCGGCGGCGCCCGTACCGGTGAGCGGAACCGCACCGGCGAGCGGGGCCGCCCGGCAGGTGGCGGCCGAGCCGGTCCATGGTCCCATGCTCCTCCGACGTCGACCGGAATCGATCCACCCACCCATCCGCCGGCTGGGAAAGGAGGCACCACCACATGGGAATCTGGACCGATCTCGCTACCTGGCGGGGTCCCACCGTGAACAGCGGCAACGGCACCGGTGCGTTGAACGAGCCGGAGGACCGGCTCGACGCGCACCACGGCATCGTGGTGCACATCGCCGCCGGCTACTTCGAGGGCACCATCGCCTGGCAGCGTAATCCCGCGTCGCGGGTGTCGTCGCACTTCGTCGTGGCCAAGGACGGGCGCATCGCGCAGATGGTCGACACCGAGATCCGGGCGTGGACACAGCGGGCCGGCAACCGCACCTGGCTCAGTATCGAGAACGAAGGGTTCCTGCCGGACCGGCTCACCGCACCGCAGCTGGAGGCGAACGCCCAACTGCTGGCCCGATCACACCTCGAACACGGCGTGCCGGTCCGCAACGCGAACAGCCCGCGCGAACGCGGACTCGGCCATCACAGCATGGGTGCCGAGAACGGATTCGACTGGGGACACAGCCAGTGTCCCGGTCCGGCGATCGTCGCTCAGAAACCGACGATCGTCGCCCGCGCGGCGCAGATCGTCACCGCGATCCGACCGCCGGTACCACCCCGACCGAGATGGATTATCGACGACCTCGACGACCCGGGAGACACCGTCATGTATCTCGTGCAGTGCACCATCCAGACCCCGAACCCGATCTACGTCGTGCACGACAGCGGCAAGGTCCGGCACATCGGGCCCGCCGAACTCGCGTACCTGCGCGGCCTCGGTGGCGAGGACGAGGTGCCTACCATCACCGAGTCCGATCCGGCCGCCTGCTCGCGGTTGCTGGCCGAGGCCCGGGTCGCCCAGGGCTTCCTGCAGAACTGACGGTCCGGTGCGGCCCCGGCCTCATCCGGCCGGTGTCAAGGACTCCCAGCTGACGCCCGGGTACCCGCCGGACTGCCGCCAGAAGTCGTCGAACTGGGCGAGGGTCAGCTGACCCGGCATCGGATACCGGGCCGGGATCGCCTGCAACGCCTCGTCGTACCGCGCGTACAGCGACATCTCACAGGGAAAGTCCGCCAGGTTCCGGCCAAGGTAGCGCCCGCTGCGGGCGGCCCGGTCGAGCACCGCCTGCCACCGCTCGGGCGGCGGCCAGCCGACCGCGTTCGGCACACCGTTCTGGAACAGCGCCAGGTGGATGTCGGCGTACGGTTCCCGCTCGTCCAGGTAGCGCTGCACGTCGTGCAGGCTCGGATCCATGGTGAACGTCATCCAGTAGGGCACCGAGCCGGTCCGCAACGTCCACCACGGGTCGAGCACGATGAACGATTCGATCAGCAGCCGGCGCGCCGGGATGCGCCGCTGCCGGTACCACCACTGGTAGAGGTCGGCGACCATCGGCGACGGCGCCGACGGCCGGTCGAACCCGATCCGGCGGACCTGGTAGCCGTTCTCGGCGGCGAACCGGTCGATGTCCTCGGCCAGTTGCGGGGCGAAACCCCACTCCGCCTCCGGGCTGACGCTGTCCGGTTCCGGGCCGACCCACCGGCGTACCGGGGAGTCGTAGCGGTGCAGGTACGCCGCCACCCGGGGGCCACCCCGGTGGAACTCGTTCTGGGTGGCACCGCCGACCGCACCGTGCTGGAACACCTGCCGCTCACCGACCGCGGTGGTCCGCCACTGCTTGCGGCAGTCGGCGATGATGATCGTCCCGCCGGGCGCGAGCCGTTCCCGGAGGAACGCCTCGTACTCCGCACCCAGGGTGCGGCGCTTGAACCGGAAGTAGGTCAGCGCCCGCACCATCAGCCGGTCCTGGTTGGCGTCGTGCATGTGGTGCAGTTGGATGTCCGGGTTGGCGTCGAGCAGCGCCCGACCCGGCTTCAGACCTTTGCGCAGCGCGGTCGTCGGATCGTCCGGATGCACCCGCTGGGCGACCGGGATGAAGAAGGTCTGCGGCAGCCACGGCACCCCCAGCGCCGCCCACAGGTGCACCAGCGCGCCGCTGGACGAACCGACCGCCACCGCCGGATAGCGGCGCCGCGGGTATTCCCGGGTCACCCACCGGGAAACCTCCGCCACGTCGATGCGGCCCATTTTCGCGGCCCGTACCGCCTCGGTCAGCCCGCCGACGATGAACGCCTTCTCCCTGGCCCGGCCCGGCAGCAGGTCGGTCACCTTCACCAGCGGCTTCAACAGTCTCGACTGGCCGAGGGCGGGAAACGACTCACCCCGCAGGTATGCGGCAGTGGCCAGCAGCATCGCCGAGGCCGAGTCGAAGCTAGCCAGGAACGCGGGCGCGGGCACCGTCGACACCTCCGCCGGTTGTCGCGAGCTCGTCGAGGAAGCCGTGGATCACCCGGGCGAACTCGGCCGGGTTGTCGTGGCTCATCGCGTGCACCACGCCGGGCAGTCGGCACAGCCGGGCATCGGGGGCCTGCCGGCGCAGGTCGGCGACCCACTGGTCGGAAACCAGCGGGTCGCGGGTGCCCCGGCACACCAGCACCGGCGCGCCGACCCGGCGGATCCTGTCCTCGGGCCGGTCCGCCAGCGCCGCCGAGAAGGTTCGCAGCACCGGCCGCACCCCCGCCCGGCGGTAGTCGGTCAGCTGGATCCGTTTGAGCCGGACGGACTGGGTGGTCTGCTCGGCCTGCCAGCGCCACAGTTGGCTGCGCCACGTGCGGCGACCCGGATCCACCGTGGGGCTGGCCAGCACCACCGCCGACACCCAGTCGGGGGCCTGGGCGGCCGCCTCCAGCACCACCTGACAACCGAGCGACACGCCGACCAGAACGGCCGGGGCGGTGACCACGGCGGGCAGCCAGCTGGCCACGGCGGTGCCGAGCTCGGCGATGCCGGGCACCGGCTGCGGCTTGCTGCTGTGGCCGCAGCCGGGCAGGTCCGGAGCCAGTACGGTGCCGGTGGCGGCGAGCCGACCCGCCACCGGCACGCCGAGTCCGGCGGCGACTCCGAGCCCGTGCACCAGCACGATCGGCGGCCGCCGATCGGTCGGAGCCAGGTCGGCCGGTGCCGGCGGCCGGTCCGGGCGCTGCGTTGCCGGCGCCGCCGGTCGGTCCCAGCACAGGCTGGTGACCGTCCACATGGTGTCCGAGGACGCGCCGGCCCGGACCCGCCAGCTCGGTGGGGCCGGCACCTCGACCTGTCGGGTGACCGGCTGCGGTGTCGGCGAGCCGGGCGGCGACGGCGTCAGCAGCGGGCTCATCGGGCACCACCCGAGGCGGGGTACGCCGTACTCCGGCCGCTGTCGACCCGGGCACCGAGCGGCATGGGTCGTAGCAGGTTGCCGGCGGTATAGCCGACCGGGACGTCGGCGACCTGGGTCCGCCGCGCCGCCCGGGCGCGGGCCCGCTCGGTCAGCGCCGGCAGCAGCCGGGCGGCGAGCATCCCGCGCCGGGCACCGGGCCCGACGTGGACCTCCCGGCGAGGGCTGCGGACCAGCTGGACGACGGCCCCGGCCACCTCGTCGGGGTGGCAGGGGCGGGCCGGCGGCACCATCCGCCGGCCGGTCCAGTTGGCGGTGCTGCGCGACATCGGGGTGTCCACCGGCCCCGCCAGCACCGTGCACACCGCGATCCCGGGCACGTCGCGGACCTCCTGCCGGGTGCAGTCGCTCAGCGCCCGGATCGCGTGTGCGCTCGCCGCGTACGCGCTCTGCTGCGGCGACGGTGCCCAGCCGTGCACCGACGAGACGGTGATCAGGGTCCCGTGTCCCTGGTCCCGCAACCACGGCAGCGCGGCCCGGATGCCGTGGTACGTGCCGAACAGGTTGGTCCGCACCACCTGATGCCACAGGTGTGCGGGAGTTTCCTCGACCGCGCCGTACAGGTTGACCCCCGCGTTGTTGACCCAGACGTCGATCCGGCCGAACCGGGCGACGGCCTGCCGGGCGGCGTCGGCGACGGCGTCGGCGTCGGTCACGTCGAGTGGAACCACCAGCACCTGTCCGCCCCGCCCGCGGCATTCGGTGGCCGCCGTCTCCAGCGCGTCCCGGCGGCGGGCCAGCAGCACCAGGGTGGCGCCGGCGGCGGCGAAGCGGTGGGCGCAGGCCCGTCCGATTCCGCTGGACGCGCCGGTGACGACGACGACCCGGTCGTCGAGATGTCTGGCCATGGGTTCCTCCCGGTCTCGGTGGGCAGGGGTCAGTTCATCGGGGGTACGCCGAACGGCAGCGCCATCGGCCGGCCCCAGTCCCGCCACGGTGGGCAGGGCAGTGCAGGTTCGTCGTCGAGGAACCGGTTGACTTCGTGGTAGAACGCCGGGGTGTCCGGCAGGAAGGGGTGTGCCTCGCGGACCGGGCAGACGTTGCGGGCGACCGGCAGCCGCCAGCCGTGCGGCATGAGTGGCAGGTCGGTCGCCGAGGTGACCGCCACCGCCCGCGCCGGTGGTGGCAGCGGCTCGGTCAGCACGGTGGCCCCGCCGTTGGCCGGGGCGAGTAGTTCCCGGGCGGCCGGGGCGTCCGGCTCGAAGTGGAAGTCCACCCAGTCGGAGATCGGCACCAGCAGCCGGAACAGGTCGCTGCCGACCCGACCGGGCCCGTCGCGACCCGGTGGGAGGTAGCCGGCCGGGCTGTCCGGGAACGGCCCGACCAGGATCAGATAGTCCACCTGGGCGGTGGCTCCGCCGGCCATCGCCTCCCAGGCCACCCACACCGCGTGCGAGTGGGCGGCGACGACCAGCGGGCGGGGCAGATCCCGGACCTGGTCGGCGAAGACGGCCACCTGCTCGGCGAACGGCCGCTGGGTGTCCGCCCGGTGGTACGGGGCGCCGGTGCGGATCGGGCAGCGGGCCCGGCCCCGCGGCTGGCCGTCGCCGGGGCCGGCGTAGGAGAAGTAGAACGTCTGCGCGCAGGTGTAGCCGAGGACGTCGGTGCGGGTGCCGAAGATGGTGCCCCGGCCGGAGGCGGAGTTGATCCCGCTCATCAGCAGGATGGAGCCGGCGCGCGGGGCGGCCGGGTCGGTGACCGGCACCGACCTGGTGGCGATGGACACGGCGGTCGCGACGAGGAACAGCGCGGCGACGCCGGCGAGTCGCAGCCGGGGGTACGCCGGGGCCGGGCGGGCGAGCAGCCGGACCGTGACCGCGGTCAACGCCCCGGAGACCGGCACGGCGACCAGCCGCAGCGCCGGGATCTGTTCGGCGAGCACGCCGAGGCCGATCAGGGCGGCCGCGTACGGCACGGTCACCTCGACCCGCAGCCCGTGGCGCCAGGCGCGCGGCCAGGCCTGGCGCAGTCGCGTGGTGCCCTGCCACGGCAGCGTGACGACGACGGCCACGACCAGCGCCAGCAGCCCGACGGCGGCCCAGAACAGCCGGGAGTAGAGGACGGCGGCGGCGATGTAGGTGGCCTCGGCGGCGAACAGCAGGACCGGCAGCGCCGTGAGGTAGACGGTGGCGGCCAGGCGTAACCGTTGCCGGTCCAGCCCGCCGAGCATCAGCGCCAGCACGCTCACCCGTACCGCCAGCGCCCCGATCAGCCCGGCGGCGAACCACGGCCGGGACGGCGCTCTGGTCAGCAGCAGCCGCAGGTCGGTGTACAGGTCGACCGGGGGCAGGGCGACCAGGTGCGCGAGGCCGGGCCAGTGGGGCAGCGCGCCGGTGGCCGCCAGCAGGGTCACCCCGACGGTCAGCACGGCCAGCGGCCAGAGCCGGGGCGGTCCGAGGGTCGGGGCCGCCCGGATCGCGGCGGTGTCCGTTGCGTCCCGTGTGCCCATCCGGTCGTGCCGCCCGTCCTGTCCCGGCCGGCCGTGGAGAGCCGGGTCTGGTGATGCCGAACGACGGCTGCCCGCCGGCGGGTGGCTCAAACCTGCCCGGCGGCGGATGCCGGTGCCGGGGATCGGCGGACGGTTTCGGTCCGGGGTGATGTGGGTACGACTGCGGTGTTCACACCCGTTGCGCCCGTACCGTGAGGAGCGAACGATCATGGCCGACCAGCACATCCGGCAGGATCCGACGGAGCAGTACGGTCAGCGGCGGGGGCAGCCGGTGCAGAAGCAGCCACCGCCGGGCACCGGCGCCAGGATGGATCCGCCGCCGGACCACGGCGAGGAGAGTTACCGCGGCTCCGGCAGGTTGACCGACCGGCGGGCGGTGATCACCGGCGGGGACTCGGGGATCGGCCGCGCGGTCGCGCTCGCGTTCGCCCGGGAGGGCGCCGACGTCGTCCTGTCGTACCTGCCGCAGGAGGAGCGCGACGCCCGGGAGACGGTCCGGCTGGTCGAGTCGGCCGGCCGGCGGGCGGTGCCGGTGCCCGGCGACATCACCACCGAGCATCAGTGCGTCGAGCTGGTGCGACGCGCCGTCGAGGAGCTCGGCGGCATCGACATTCTGGTCAACAACGCCGGGTATCAGATGGCGCAGGAGAAGGGGATCGCGGAGATCTCCACCGAGCAGTTCGACCGGGTGCTGAAGACCAACCTGTACGCGTTGTTCTGGATCTGCAAGGCGGCCGTGCCGCACATGCCGCCGGGGTCCAGCATCATCAACACGTCGTCGATCCAGGCGTTCGATCCGTCGCCGTCGTTGCTGGACTACGCGACCACCAAGGCGGGCATCGTCAACTTCACCAAGGGGCTGGCGGCGAACCTGGTCGACCAGGGTATCCGGGTCAACTCGGTGGCGCCCGGGCCGGTCTGGACACCGCTGATCCCGGCGACCATGCCGCCGGAGGCGGTGGGGGAGTTCGGCACCACGTCGCCGATCGGCCGGCCGGCGCAGCCGGCGGAGCTGGCCCCGTCGTTCGTCTTCTTCGCGTCGCAGGAGTCCAGCTACACCACGGGTGAGGTGCTCGCCGTGACCGGCGGTCGCCGCACCATCTGACCGTCGCCGCAGCGCCGGTGACGGGTCACCAGCCGCGGGCCCGCCACTGCGGCAGCGCCGGGCGTTCGGCACCGAGTGTGGAGTCCCTGCCGTGACCGGGGTAGAACCAGGTGTCGTCGGGTAGCCGGTCGAACAGTTTGCGCTCGACGTCGTCGATCAGAGACAAGAAGTTGCGGCGGTTGCCGCGGGTGTTGCCGACCCCGCCGGGGAACAAGGCGTCGCCGGTGAACAAATGCGCCACCCCGTGCGGGTCCCGGTAGAGCAGGGCGACCGAGCCGGGCGTGTGCCCGACCAGGTGGACGACCTCCAGTTCACAGTCGCCGACCGCGACCCGGTCGTCGTCGGCGATGGTGGCGGTGACCAGCGGCAGCCCGTCGGCGTCGGCCGGGTGGGCGAGCGAGGCGGCCCCGGTCGCGGCGGCCACCTCCTCCAGCGCCACCCAGTGGTCCATGTGCTGGTGGGTGGTGACGACGGCGGCGAGCCCGGCCGGACCGATCAGCTCCAGCAGCCGGGGTGCCTCGTTCGCCGCGTCGATCAGCACCTGCTCGCCGGTGCTGGTGCAGCGCAGCAGGTAGGCGTTGTTGTCCATCGGCCCGACCGCGATCTTGGTGATGGTGAGCTCGGTCAGCTCCCGGACGTCCGGCGCGCCGCCGCCGGTGACGTCTCCCTGGTAGGGCACCGGAACCTCCTGCTGGTCGTGGCCGGGCGGAATTGGCTTTCCCGGGCTGCCGTCAGAAGGCTACCGTTGCCGTGACGCGTCAGGCAGAGCTCTCCGGAGGGAGGTGGTGGTGACCGTGACTGTCCCCTGCGGTCCGTCCGCTTCTCCTTCCCACCGGGGTCGTCCGGCCGGTCCGGCCGGCGGGCACCCCACGACCTGACAAGGGTTCTCATGACGTTCGATCTCGCGTCCCTCGGCTGGGACGCCTTCCACGACCGTGCCCTGCCGGCTCTCGACACCGACCACCAGCCCGGCCGGGTGGCCCGGGTGGACCGCGGGGTGTGCACCGTACTGGTGGCCGACGGACCGATGCGGGCGAGTGTCGCCGGCGCGGTCCTCACCGCCGCCGCGTCCGACCCGGTGGCCCTGCCCTGCGCCGGCGACTGGGTGCTGGTGCGGACCTGGCCGGACGAGCGGACCACCGTCGAGCAGGTGCTGCCCCGGCGGACCGCGCTGGTGCGCCGTACCGCCGACAAGGACTCCACCGGGCAGGTGCTCGCCGCCAACGTCGACACGGCCGCCGTCGTCGAACCGATGCACCCGGCACCCGACCTGGGCCGCGTCGAACGCTTCCTGGCGTTGGCCTGGGAGTCCGGCGCCGAGCCGGTGGTCCTGCTGACCAAGTGCGACGCGGTGGCCGACCCGGCGGCGGTGGCCGACCAGGTGGCCGCCGTGGCGCCGGGCGTACCGGTGATCGCGGTCAGCGCGCAACGCGGTGACGGCATCGACGAGGTGTCCCGGCTCGTGGCGCCCGGTCGCACTCTGGGGCTGTTGGGGCCGTCCGGGGCGGGCAAGTCGACGCTGGTCAACGCCCTGGCCGGCACCGAGGTGATGGGGGTGCAGGCCATCCGCCGGGTCGACGGCAAGGGCCGGCACACCACCACCTACCGGGCGCTGATCCCGATCCCCGGCGGCGGGGCGGTGCTGGACACCCCAGGGGTACGGGCGGTGGGTCTGCTGGACTCCGCCGACGGCTTGGACGAGGCGTTCTCCGACGTGGCCGAGCTCGCTGCCGCCTGCCGGTTCGCCGACTGCGCGCACAGCGGTGAGCCGGGCTGCGCGGTGCGTGCCGCGATCGAGTCGGGCGACCTGCCGGTGCGCCGCTGGGAGAGTTGGCAGCGCCTGCAGCGGGAGGTCGCGCACGAGATGCGTCGCCGGGACGCGCGGCTGGCCGCCGCCGAGCGGGCCAAGTGGAAGCGGATCTCGAAGGACAACCGGGCACGTTACCGGCAGCGGTGACGCCGTTCGGTGGGCTCCGGTGACGGTCGTCGTCACCGGGCCCACCGGTCGCGGGGCGGTCCGGGTGGCGGCGGCGTGGGTCAGCTGCCGGTCGGGTGTTCGCGCAGCCAGTCGTCGACGGTGTCGCCACGGACCGCCGCGTACAGGTCCGCCGCGGCCGCCTCGTCGGGGAAGACGACACTCTGCCCGGCCTGCTGGCCGGTGCCCGCCGACGGCGAGGTGAGCATGGTCAGGTCGGTGCTGCGCAGCTGCCGCAGCGCCCACACCGTGTCGAACACCGAGGTGCCCTCGTCGACGGTGACCGCGTCGGCGGTGGCGCGCAGGAAGTCGTCCAGCCGGCCCGGGCTGGTGAGCAGCCCGCTGCCGCTGGCCTGGTCCAGCACCGCCGCGATGATCTCCTGCTGGTGCCGTACCCGGGTGAAGTCGCCGTCGGCGAACTGTTTGCGCTGCCGGGCGTAGTCCAGCGCGGTGTCGCCGTCCATCTGCTGCAGCCCGGCGGTGAACTGCCGGTACGGCGGGTGGACCGAGGTGAACGACTCGTCGACGGCGAGTTCGATTCCGCCGACGGCGTCGATGATCTCGGCGAAGCCGGCGAAGTCGATGAGCACCACGTGGTCGATCCGGACTCCGGTGAACGCCTCCACGGTCTGCACCAGCAGCGGCGTCCCACCGGTCGCGTACGCGGAATTGATCTTGTCCTGGCGGCCGTCGCCGCCGTCCGGGTCCGGAACCTGGACCCAGGTGTCCCGGGGGATGGAGATCATCTGTACGCCGCTGCGGTCGGCCGGCAGGTGCGCCAGGATGATCGTGTCGGTGCGGGAACCGGAGGTGTCCGGATCCCGGGAGTCGCTGCCGACGATCAGGAAGTTCCTCGCCTGCTCGACGGCCTTGACCGGGCGTTGCGCCTCGGGCAGTGCGGTGAAGATCTCCACCTTGTCGACGTGCGACTCGACGGAGCGGGCGTACAGCCATCCGGCGGTGGCGGTACCACCGACCACCAGGAGTAGCGACAGCCCCGCCACGAGCAGGGCGAGACGTAGCCAGCGGCCACCGCGGCGGCGGGTGGTCGGCCGCCCGGTCGCTTCGAGTGACGGCCCGGTCGCGTCGGGTGGCGACACAGTGTCGGGGGTGGGCGCTTCGGGCGTGGCGTTCGCTTCGACCATGGGGTCGGAGACCGCGTCGGACATGGGATCAGAGGCTACGTCGCCGCTGACCGGCCCGACATTGCCGGCTTGGTCGGTCCTGCCGGCCAGATGGCAGCGGGGGCCGACCCGTCCCACCCCCCGATCGGACGGGCCGGCCCGCTGACACGTGGAGGAACCCCCTGCTCCACGCCAGGTCAATGGGTGACTTGACCAATATGTGCAGTATGCCGGGAGATCCGGCTCGCCCGGGCGGTATTGGCGGGACCGGTGCCGGGATACCCCGATCGGGTGACGACGTGTGTCGGGCAGAGTTGTCGGAGCCCGGGGCTACAGTTGCCGAGGCATCGGCCGGGTCGGCGCAGACCTACTGACCCGGCACCGTCAAACGTGACGATTCAGACACCTGACAAATACGCACCTTTGTGAGCCTCTACGGGAGCAGGCGGACCGTGGCCGACCGATTGATCATCCGTGGCGCGCGTGAGCACAACCTCCGCGACGTCAGCCTCGACCTGCCGCGTGACGCGCTCATCGTGTTCACCGGGCTGTCCGGCTCGGGCAAGTCGAGCCTCGCGTTCGACACCATCTTCGCCGAGGGACAGCGGCGGTACGTCGAGTCGCTGTCGTCGTACGCCCGGCAGTTCCTCGGCCAGATGGACAAGCCGGACGTCGACTTCATCGAAGGGCTGTCCCCGGCGGTCTCCATCGACCAGAAGTCCACCTCGCGCAACCCGCGGTCCACCGTCGGCACGATCACCGAGGTCTACGACTACCTGCGGCTGCTCTTCGCCCGGGTCGGCGAGCCGCACTGCCCGGTCTGCGGCGAACGGATCTCCCGGCAGACCCCGCAGCAGATCGTCGACCGGGTGCTGGCCATGCCCGAGGGCACCCGGTTCATGGTGCTCGCCCCGGTGGTGCGCGGCCGCAAGGGCGAGTACCTCGACCTCTTCGCCGACCTGCAGGCCAAGGGGTACGCCCGGGCCCGGGTCGACGGGGTGGTCCACCCGTTGACCGAGCCGCCGAAGCTCAAGAAGCAGGAGAAGCACACCATCGAGGTGGTCGTCGACCGGCTCACCGTCAAACAGAACGCCCGGCGGCGGCTGACCGACTCGGTGGAGTCGGCGCTCGGCCTCACCGGTGGCATCGTGCTGCTCGACTTCGTCGACCTCGCCGAGGACGACCCGGCCCGTGAGCGGCGCTTCTCCGAGCACCTGGCCTGCCCGAACGACCATCCGCTGGCGATCGAGGACCTGGAGCCGCGGGTCTTCTCATTCAACGCGCCGTACGGTGCCTGTCCCGAATGTGTCGGTCTGGGGACGAAGAAGGAGGTCGACGCGGAGCTGGTCGTCCCGGACGTGGAACGGTCGCTGCGCGACGGCGCCATCCAGCCCTGGTCCGGCGGGCAGACCCAGGAGTACTTCGCCCGGCTGCTCGCCGCGCTCGGCGAGGCGGAGCACTTCGACCTGGACACCCCGTGGCGCAAACTGCCCAGCCGGGCGCAGAAGACCATCCTGTACGGCGCCGACGACCAGGTGCACGTCCGCTACCGCAACAAGTACGGCCGGGAACGGTCCTACTACACCGGCTTCGAGGGCGTGGTGCAGTGGATCGAGCGGCGGCACACCGACACCGAGTCGGAGTGGTCGCGGGAGAAGTACGAAGGCTACATGCGGGACGTGCCGTGCGGGTCGTGCGGCGGCGCCCGGCTCAAGCCCGAGGTGCTCGCGGTCACCGTGGCCGGTCGCAACATCGCGGAGGTGACCGGGCTGTCCGTCGGTGAGTGCGCCGACCTGCTGGGTGGGCTGGTGCTCACCGACCGGCAGAAGATGATCGCCGAGCGGGTGCTCAAGGAGATCAACGCCCGGCTGCGGTTCCTGGTCGACGTCGGCCTGGACTACCTGTCGCTGGACCGCCCGGCCGGCACCCTCTCCGGCGGCGAGGCGCAGCGGATCCGGCTCGCCACCCAGATCGGCTCCGGCCTGGTCGGGGTGCTGTACGTGCTGGACGAGCCGTCGATCGGGCTGCACCAGCGGGACAACCACCGGCTGATCGAGACCCTGGTGCGGCTGCGCGGCCTGGGCAACACGCTGATCGTGGTCGAGCACGACGAGGACACCATCCGGACCGCCGACTGGATCGTCGACATCGGGCCCGGCGCCGGTGAGCACGGCGGCCGGATCGTGCACAGCGGGCCGGTCGACGAGCTGCTGACCAGCGAGGAGTCGCTGACCGGGGCGTACCTGTCCGGCCGCAGGGCGATCCCGGTGCCGGCCACCCGGCGGCCGGCGACGGCCGGCCGCGAGTTGGTGGTGCACGGCGCCCGCGAGCACAACCTGCGCAACCTGACCGTCACGTTCCCGCTCGGCCAGCTGATCGCGGTCACCGGGGTCAGCGGCTCCGGCAAGTCGACGCTGGTCAACGACATCCTCTACACCGTGCTGGCCAACCAGATCAACAACGCCCGGCTGGTGCCCGGCCGGCACACCCGGATCACCGGGCTGGACTACGTGGACAAGGTCGTCGGGGTCGACCAGTCGCCGATCGGTCGTACCCCACGGTCGAATCCGGCGACGTACACCGGGGTGTTCGACCACGTCCGCCGGTTGTTCGCCGAGACGACCGAGGCCAAGGTGCGCGGTTACGGTCCGGGGCGGTTCTCGTTCAACGTCAAGGGCGGCCGGTGCGAGGCGTGCTCGGGCGACGGCACCATCAAGATCGAGATGAACTTCCTGCCGGACGTCTACGTGCCGTGCGAGGTCTGCAAGGGCGACCGGTACAACCGGGAGACCCTCGAGGTCCACTACAAGGGCCGGACCATCGCCGAGATCCTGCAGATGCCGATCGAGGAGGCGGCCGAATTCTTCGAGGCCATCCCGGCGATCCACCGGCACCTGAAGACCCTGGTCGACGTGGGGCTGGGCTACGTGCGGCTCGGGCAACCGGCGCCGACCCTGTCCGGCGGCGAGGCACAGCGCGTCAAGCTCGCCTCCGAGTTGCAGAAGCGCTCCACGGGCCGGACGGTCTACGTACTCGACGAGCCGACCACCGGGCTGCACTTCGAGGACATCCGCAAGCTGCTGACCGTGCTGGCCGGCCTGGTCGACAAGGGCAACACCGTGGTGGTCATCGAGCACAACCTCGACGTGATCAAGACCGCCGACTGGCTGATCGACATGGGGCCGGAGGGCGGGCACCGGGGCGGCACCGTGGTCGCCGCCGGCACACCGGAGGAGGTCGCCGAGGTCGCCGAGAGCCACACCGGGGCGTTCCTGCGCCCGGTCCTGGGCCGTACCGGCGCCGCCGGTGGAGCCGCCGCCGCGTCCGCGCGGGCCGCGAAGGCCAACGGTACGCCCGGCCGGACGAACAGCCCGACGACCAGAGCCAAGCGCGGCACTGGTGGGCGACGGGCGGCCGAAGCGGTCGCACAGCATTGACACAGCTCCCGTACAGCGGCGTCTACGGCTGCGCTTGGATCATGGTCCTGCCGTCATATCGGGATGAACCGTTCGTGACGCCTCGCCGTTTCTACTGGCGTGGCCATGGACGACCAGCCGTGGCAACTGACAGGAGGCAAGCTGAATGACTGAGCACCAGACGACCACCGACGCCGGTCCGACCAGCCGCCGGGCGCTGCTGATCGGCGCGGGCGGGGTCGGAGCGACCGTGGCGCTCGCCGCCTGCGGCACCGGTACCGACGACGACCTGGGCGACGGTGCCAACGCGCCGGTCGACGCGGGCCAGTCCGCCGGCGCGGACGGCGGCGCGGACAGCGGTACGGACGGCGGCGACACCGGATCCGGCGGTGACGGGCTCACCACCAGCCAGGTGCCGGTCGGCAGCGGCGTCATCCTCGCCGCCCAGGGCGTCGTGGTCACCCAGCCCGCCGAGGGCCAGTTCAAGGCGTTCAGCAATGTCTGCACCCACCAGGGCTGCCCGGTGGCCAACCTTGACGGCGGCACCATCAACTGCACCTGCCACTTCAGCAGTTTCTCCATCTCCGACGGCTCGGTGCTCTCCGGCCCGGCGTCGGCGCCGCTGGAGGAAAAGACCGTCACCGTCGATGGCGAGACCATCTCGGTGGCCTGACGACCGGATCGTCCGCGTCCGCCGGGTGCGTGCCGCCCACGCGGACGCGGACGCCCGGAGCTGTCACAGCCCTGGACTACGCTGACGGCGATGCCAGATCCGTCCAGCTACCGCCCCGCCCCCGGCACCATCCCGGACTCGCCGGGGGTCTACCGGTTCCGTGATCCCACCGGGCGGGTCATCTACGTCGGCAAGGCCAAGAGCCTGCGCAGCCGGCTCAACTCCTACTTCGGCGACCTCTGGCAGCTGCACCAGCGGACCCAGCAGATGGTCACCACCGCGGCGTCGGTCGACTGGGTGACCGTCGGCAGCGAGGTCGAGGCGCTGCAGCTGGAGTACCTCTGGATCAAGGAGTACGACCCCCGGTTCAACGTCCGCTACCGGGACGACAAGTCCTACCCGTACCTGGCGGTGACGCTGGACGAGGAGTTTCCCCGGCTGCAGGTGATGCGCGGGGCGAAACGCAAAGGGGTGCGTTACTTCGGGCCGTACTCGCACGCCTGGGCGATCCGCGAGACCCTCGACCTGTTACTGCGGGTCTTCCCGGCGCGGACCTGCTCGGCCGGGGTGTTCCGGCAGGCCGGCCAGGTCGGGCGGCCGTGTCTGCTCGGCGACATCGGCAAGTGCTCGGCGCCGTGCGTCGGCCGGGTCGACGCCGCCGGGCACCGGGCGATCGTCGACGAGTTCTGCGACTTCATGGCCGGGCGCACCGACACCATGGTGCGCCGGCTGGAGCGGGACATGCACGACGCCGCCGAGGCGTTGGAGTTCGAACGGGCCGCCCGGCTGCGTGACGACGTCGCGGCGCTGCGCAAGGCGATGGAGAAGCAGACCGTCGTGCTCGGTGACGGCACCGACGCCGACGTGGTCGCCTTCGCAGAGGACCCGCTCGAAGCCGCGGTGCAGGTATTCCACGTCCGCGGCGGTCGGGTACGCGGTCAGCGCGGCTGGGTGGTGGAGAAGGTCGAGCAGCTGACCACCGCCGACCTGGTGCACCACTTCTGCACCCAGGTGTACGGACCCGAGCAGGGCGAGACCGACGTGCCCCGGGAGCTGCTGGTGCCCGAGCTGCCGGCGGACGCGCCGGCGCTCGCCGACTGGCTGACCGCCCGCCGGGGCAGTCGGGTGACCCTGCGGGTGCCGCAACGCGGCGACAAACGCGCCCTGATGGAGACCGTGGCCCGCAACGCCGGCGAGGCGCTGACCCGGCACAAGCTGCGCCGGGCCAGTGACCTGACCACCCGCAGCCAGGCGTTGGAGGAGATCGCCGAGGCGCTCGGGCTGGCCGCCGCGCCGCTGCGCATCGAGTGTTTCGACGTGTCGCAGATCCAGGGCACCGACGTGGTCGCCAGCCTGGTGGTGTTCGAGGACGGGCTGCCCCGCAAGGCCGAGTACCGCCGGTTCGCGGTCCGCGGCGCGACCGACGACCTGTCCGCGATGAGCGAGGTGCTGCGCAGACGCTTCGCCCGCCACCGCCAGCCCCCCGACGAACCGCCGCCGGCTGCGGATGGGCTGTCGGCGACGCAGACGGCTGCCGACGGGGCCCAGCCGCCGCCGGGTGTCGACCCGCAGACCGGACGGCCGCGCCGGTTCGCGTACCCGCCGCAGTTGGTCGTGGTCGACGGCGGTGCGCCGCAGGTGCAGGCCGCCGCGACGGTGCTGGCCGAGCTCGGCGTCGACGACGTCGCGCTGTGCGGGCTGGCCAAGCGGCTGGAGGAGGTGTGGCTGCCCGGCGACGACTACCCGGTGATTCTGCCGCGCACCTCCGAAGGGCTCTACCTGCTGCAGCGGATCCGCGACGAGGCGCACCGGTTCGCGATCACCTACCACCGGCAGCGCCGGTCGAAGCGGATGACCGCCTCCGGGCTGGACCAGGTGCCCGGGCTCGGCGAGACCCGGCGCAAGGCGCTGCTGCGGCACTTCGGCTCGGTCCGGCGGATCGCCTCGGCGACCGTCGACGAGATCACCGAGGTGCCCGGCATCGGCCGGCGGACCGCGGAGACGATCGTCGCTGCGCTCGCCGGGTCGCCGGATGATGGCGCGGATCGCACCTAGAATCCCATCTGTGGTGCCGACCTGCGCGCACCTGGCGCGCCGCGTACCCGAGGCAGGAGGACCGTGAGGCAGAACAGCCTGAACCCGGGCGACGACATCACCCGTCGGGCCGTCGGCCCGGCCGATGACCCGCCGGCCGGCGACCGGTCGGTCCCCGACCAGTCCGCCGTGGCCTCGGTCGACGACCTGGCCAGCAGCGCCGTGCACGACGGCGAGCCGGTCGGCACCGTGGCCGACCAGAACGAGGCCCGGCTGGTCGTGGTGACCGGGGTGTCCGGTGGCGGACGCAGCACGGTGGCCCGGGCCCTGGAGAACGTCGGCTACTACGTGGTGGACAACCTGCCGCAGGCGCTGCTGCTCGACATGGCCGAGCTGGCGATGCGGGCCGGTGGGGCGGCCCGGCGTACCGCGATGGTGCTGGACGTGCGCAGCCGTGCCTTCTCCACCGACCTGGTCGGCGCGATCCGGGCACTCAAGGAACGCGGCTACCAGCCCCGGGTGGTCTTCGTCGATGCCGCCGCCGACGTGCTGATCCGCCGGTTCGAAAGTGTCCGGCGCTCGCATCCGCTGCAGGGTGACGGCCGGCTGGCGGACGGCATCGCCGCCGAGCGGGACCTGCTCGCCGAGGCCCGCGACCAGGCCGATGTGATCATCGACACCAGCCATCTGAACGAGAACCAGCTCCGGCGCCGGGTCGAGGAGCTGTTCGGCGGCGAGGACGCCCGCCGGCTGCGGATCACCGTGCTGTCGTTCGGCTTCAAGTACGGGCTGCCGCCGGACGCCGACTTCGTCATCGACGCGCGGTTCCTGCCCAACCCGTACTGGGTCCCGGACCTGCGCGAGTACACCGGCCGGGAGGCGTCGGTCAGCGGGTACGTGCTCAGCCAGGAAGGCGCCGACGACTTCGTCCGCAACTACGCCGAGCTGGTCAACGCCACCACCGCCGGGTTCGAGCGGGAGGGCAAACGCTATCTGACCGTGGCGGTCGGCTGCACCGGCGGCAAGCACCGCAGCGTCGCGATCGCCGAGGAGCTCGCCGTACGGCTGCGCCAGGCCCGGCTGTCGGTCAACGCCCAGCACCGTGACCTGGGGCGCGAGTGAGCGTACTGCGGGTGGTGGCCTTCGGCGGCGGGCACGGGCTGGCCGCCTCGCTGCGTGGCCTGCGCCACGCCGGTGCCGACCTGGCGCTGGACCTCACCGCAGTGGTCACGGTCGGTGACGACGGTGGGTCGAGTGGCCGGCTGCGGGCCGACCGTGGCGCGCTGCCCCCCGGCGATCTGCGCCAGGCGCTCGCCGCGCTGGCCGGGCCGGCGCCGGCCGACCAGTTGACCGCCGAGCTGTTCCAGCACCGGTTCGTGCCGGTGCCGGGGGAGGCGCCGGCGACCGACCGTCCCGACCCACTCACCGGGCACGCCGTCGGCAACCTGGTGCTGTGCGGGCTGATGGAGCTGCTCGGTGACCCGGTCGCCGCGCTCGACCACGTCGGCCGGCTGCTCGGCGCGACCGGCCGGGTGCTGCCGATGTCCTGCGAGCCGGTGTCGATCGAAGCCGACGTGCGTGGCGGTGACCCGCGCCGGCCGGCCGACGTGGTCACCGTCCGGGGCCAGCACGCGGTGGCGGTCACCCGGGGCCGGGTCGAGTCGGTCCGGCTGCAGCCGAAGGCACCGGCCGCCTGCCGGCCGGTGTTGGCGGCGGTGCGTGACGCGGACTGGCTGATCTTCGGGCCGGGTAGCTGGTACACCAGCGTCATCCCGCATCTGCTGGTGCCGGACCTGGCCGCCGCGATCGTGGCCAGCCCGGCCCGTCGGCTGGTCACCCTGAACCTGGCGGCGGAGAAGGAGACCCTCGGGCTGTCGGTCGCCGACCACCTCGCCGCACTCAGCTGGTACCTGCCGCAGCTGCAGGTCGACACGGTGCTCGCCGACGGTACGGCGGTCGGCGATCCCGACCCGGCCGCCCGTGCGGCAGAATCGCTGGGTGCGCGTTTGACGCTCGCCCCGTTGGCGGTCGCCGACGGCAGCCCCCGGCACGATCCCGTCGCGTTGGGTGCCGCCCTGGTGCCTGTCCTGCGGTCCGCTCGTTAAGCACGTACGTATCGGTACCCGCCGTCTAACCGGCCCCCGTGAGGTGAATGACTATGGCGATGACCGCTGCCGTCAAGGACGAGCTGAGCCGGGTCGACGTGCCCAAGCCGTGCTGCCGTCGTGCAGAGATGGCCGCGTTGCTGCGCTTCTCCGGCGGGCTGCACATCGTCGCCGGCCGGGTCGTCGTCGAAGCCGAGCTGGACACCAACGCGGTCGCCCGGCGGCTGCGCCGGGAGGTGGCCGACGTCTACGGCTACTCGAGTGAGATCCACGTGCTGAGCCCGAGCGGGCTGCGCAAGGGCAACCATTTCATCATCCGGGTGGTCAAGGACGGCGAGGCGTTGGCCCGCCAGACCGGCCTGCTGGACGTGCGGGGCCGGCCGGTGCGTGGCCTGCCCCCGCACCTGGTGTCGGCGAACGTCTGCTGCGCCGTGTCGGCCTGGCGGGGCGCGTTCATGTCGCACGGGTCGTTGACCGAGCCGGGCCGGTCCAGTGCGTTGGAGATCACCTGTCCGGGGCCGGAGTCGGCGCTGGCGCTGGTCGGTGCCGCCCGGCGGCTGGGGATCGCCGCCAAGGCACGCGAGGTGCGCGGCGTCGACCGGGTGGTGGTCAAGGACGGTGACGCGATCGCCGCGCTGCTCACCCGGATCGGCGCGCACTCCAGCGTGCTGACCTGGGAGGAGCGGCGGGTACGCCGGGAGGTGCGGGCCACCGCGAACCGGCTGGCCAACTTCGACGACGCCAACCTGCGCCGCTCGGCCCGCGCGGCGGTGGCCGCCGCCGCCCGGGTGACCCGGGCGTTGGAGATCCTCGCCGACGACGCCCCGCGGCATCTGACGTCGGCGGGCCGGCTGCGCCTGGAGCACCGCCAGGCGTCGCTGGAGGAGCTGGGCGCCCTGGCCGACCCGCCGCTGACCAAGGACGCGATCGCCGGGCGGATCCGGCGGCTGCTGGCGCTGGCCGACAAACGGGCCCGCGATCTCGGCATTCCGGACACCGAGGACGCGGTGACGGCGGAGATGCTCGTCGGGTGAACACCAGTTGTGAACCAGGGTGACCGGACGCCCCGGCGCAACACGGCACGGGCTTCTCGGATAGGGTCGCAGTGTACGGCGACGGGGCCGGCACCCGGCTCTCCCGCCGCGACCACCGCCTCGGGTGTCCCGCCCGAGCCACGTACGGCTGCGGCGTGACCAGCCGGATCATCTGATCGGCGCCCGGCCCGCCACGCGGTCGGCGCACACCAATCCGTCCGGCTCCGGCCCGGACGGGCGAGAAGCAAGGAGATGGGACCTGTGACCATCCGGGTTGGCATCAACGGCTTCGGCCGTATCGGCCGTAACTTCACGCGGGCGGTGCTCGCCTCCGGCGCGGACATCCAGATCGTCGCGTTCAACGACCTGGGCGACACCGCGACCACCGCGCACCTGCTCAAGTACGACAGCATCCTGGGCCGGCTGCCGCACGAGGTGAAGGCCAGCGGCGACGAGATCACCGTCGGCGGGCAGACCATCAAGGCGCTCGCCGAGCGCGACCCGGCCAAGCTGCCCTGGGGTGAGCTCGGCGCCGACGTGGTGATCGAGTCGACCGGCTTCTTCACCGACGCCACCAAGGCCAAGGCACACGTCGACGGCGGCGCCAAGAAGGTCATCATCTCGGCCCCGGCCAAGAACGAGGACTTCACCGTCGTGCTCGGCGTCAACGACGGCCAGTACGACCCGGCCAAGCACACGATCATCTCGAACGCCTCCTGCACCACCAACTGCCTCGCCCCGATGGCCAAGGTGCTGCAGGACACGTTCGGCATCGAGCGCGGCCTGATGACCACCATCCACGCGTACACCCAGGACCAGAACCTGCAGGACGGCCCGCACAAGGACCTGCGCCGGGCCCGCGCCGCCGCGCTGAACATCGTGCCGACCTCGACCGGCGCCGCCAAGGCGATCGGCCTGGTGCTGCCGGAGCTCAAGGGCAAGCTGGACGGCTACGCGCTGCGGGTGCCGATCCCGACCGGCTCGGCCACCGACCTGACCGTCACCGTCGGCCGCGAGACCACCGTCGAAGAGGTCAACGCCGCGGTCAAGGCCGCCGCGCAGGGCCCGCTGGCCGGCATCCTCACCTACACCGAGGACCCGATCGTGTCGGCCGACATCGTCACCGACCCGGCGTCGTGCATCTTCGACGCCGGCCTGACCAAGGTGATCGGCGACCAGGTCAAGGTCGTCGGCTGGTACGACAACGAGTGGGGCTACTCCAACCGCCTGGTGGACCTGGTCAAGCTGGTGGGCGCGTCCCTGTGAGCCAGGTAGCCACTCTCGACGACCTTCTCGCCGAGGGTGTGTCGGGTCGGCGCGTGCTGCTGCGCGCCGACCTGAACGTCCCGTTCGAGAAGGACAACCCGGGGGTCATCGCCGACGACGGCCGGATCCGGGCGGTGCTGCCCACCCTGACCGCGCTGCGTGACGCCGGCGCGGCCGTGGTGGTCTGCTCTCACCTGGGCCGGCCCAAGGGCGCCCCGGACCCGAAGTACACCCTGGCCCCGGTCGCCGCCCGGCTCGGCGAACTGCTCGGCGCGCCGGTCGCGTTCGCCACCGACACCGTCGGTGCCTCGGCGCAGGCCACCGTCGCCGGCCTGACCGGCGGTCAGACCGCGCTGCTGGAGAACCTGCGGTTCAACCCGGGGGAGACCAGCAAGGACGTCGACGAGCGGGGTGCCTTCGCCGACCAGTTGGCGGCGTTCGCCGACGCGTACGTCGACGACGCGTTCGGCGCCGTGCACCGCAAGCACGCCAGCGTGTACGACGTACCGGCGCGGCTGCCGCACGTCGCCGGCAAGCTGGTGCACCGCGAGGTCGAGGTGCTCGGCAAGCTGACCGGCGCGCCGGAGCGGCCGTACGTGGTGGTGCTCGGCGGGTCGAAGGTCTCCGACAAGCTCGCCGTGATCGAGGCGCTGCTGCCGACCGTGGACAAGCTGCTGGTCGGCGGCGGCATGTGCTTCACCTTCCTCAAGGCCCAGGGTCACGAGGTCGGCAGGTCGTTGCTGGAGACCGAGATGGTCGACACCTGCCGTGAACTGCTGGAGCGGGGTGCCGGCAAGATCGTGCTGCCGGTGGACGTGGTGGCCGCCACCGCGTTCGCCGCCGACGCCGACCACGACGTGGTCGACGCCGCCGCGATCCCGGCCGACCGGCTCGGCCTGGACATCGGCCCGCGCAGCGTCGCCGCGTTCGCCGAGGCCCTGGCCGGGGCGCGGACGGTGTTCTGGAACGGCCCGATGGGCGTGTTCGAGCTGGCGCCGTTCGCCGCCGGCACCCGCGGCGTCGCCGAGGCGATCACCAAGGTCGACGGTTTCACCGTCGTCGGCGGCGGTGACTCGGCGGCCGCGGTGCGCACCCTCGGCCTCGACGAGTCCGCCTTCGGGCACATCTCGACCGGCGGGGGCGCCTCGCTGGAGTACCTGGAGGGCAAGACCCTGCCCGGCATCGCCGCCCTGGAGAAGTGAGAGCAGTGCCTGAGACCGTTTCCCGCCGGCCGCTGATGGCCGGCAACTGGAAGATGAACCTCAACCACCTGGAAGCCATCGCGCTGGTTCAGAAGCTGGCGTTCAGCCTGAACGAGCAGCAGTTGACCGACGTCGAGGTGGCGGTGCTGCCGCCGTTCACCGCGCTGCGCAGCGTGCAGACGCTGATCGACGGCGACAAGCTGGCAATCGGGTACGGCGCACAGGACCTGTCGCCGTACGCCTCCGGTGCCTACACCGGTGACGTCTCCGGGGCGATGCTGGCGAAGCTGGGCTGCCAGTACGTGACCGTCGGCCACTCGGAGCGGCGGGCGTACCACAACGAGGACGACGCGGTGGTCAAGGCCAAGGTGGCCGCCGCGCTGGCCAACGGGATCACCCCGATCCTCTGCGTCGGTGAGGGCCTGGACGTGCGGGAGGCCGGCGGCCACGTCGCGCACTGCCGCGACCAGGTCGACGCCGCGCTGGCCGGGCTGACGGCCGAGCAGGTGGTCAAGGTCGTCATCGCGTACGAGCCGGTCTGGGCGATCGGCACCGGCAAGACCGCCACCCCGGCCGACGCGCAGGAGGTGTGCGGGGCGATCCGGGCCCGGCTGGCCGAGTCGTACGACCAGGCCACCGCCGACCAGACCCGGATCTTGTACGGCGGCTCGGTCAAGGCGGCGAACATCGCCGCGATCATGGCCGAGGTCGACGTCGACGGCGCGCTGATCGGCGGTGCCAGCCTGGACGCCGACGAGTTCGCCCAGATCGCCCGCTTCCCGGAGCACGTCAAGCGCTGACCCGGTCGGCTCCGGGGCACGTCGGCCCCGGAGCCGGTCGGCAACCGGACACCCGGCCCGCTATCCTTGGTGGGCCTGTGCTCCGGCCAGCGCGGGCTCGCCCGGGTCGCCCCCGAGATCCCGGCGACCGTCACGAGAGGACTGACCACTACCATGCCGATCGAGTTCGCCTACGTATTGATCGTGTTGCTGGTGATCACGAGCGTGATGCTCACCATGCTGATCCTGCTGCACAAGGGCAAGGGTGGTGGCATGTCGAGCATGTTCGGCGGTGGGGTGAGCACCAGCCTCGCCGGATCCTCGGTGGCCGAGAAGAACCTCGACCGCTACACCGTGCTGACCGGCATCGTGTGGTTCGCCTGCATCGTCGGTCTCGGCCTGTGGCTGAAGGTCGCGATGAGTGCGGGTGTGTGATCCGTCGCATTCCGTCGTAAGATTTCGCGCGGCCCGTTGATACGGGCCGCGCATTCTTTTGGGTACGCCCGCTTCACCGGCGTCGCACCACCGCATCGTGCCGTGGTGACACCCCCTCCCCGACGACAGGAGCGACAACATGGCGAGTGCCAACACGATCCGGGGCAGCCGGATCGGTGCCAGCCCGGCCCGGCCCACCGAGCGGGCTGAACCCGCACCCCGCCGGCAGACCACCTACTGGTGCGCCAACTCGCACGCGGTGGAGATCAGTCTCGCCGTGGAGGCGGCAGCCCCGGAGACCTGGGAGTGCCCGCGCTGTGGGCTGCCCGCCGGGCAGGACCGGCACAATCCGCCGGCCCGGCCACGGACCGAGCCGTACAAGTCGCACCTGGCGTACGTGAAGGAGCGCCGCAGCGACGCCGACGCCGAGGCGATCCTCGCCGAGGCGCTCGCGGCGGTCCGCGCCCGACGCGGCGAGGCCTGACCGGCTGCCTACCCCCACTCCCGACGCACCGGAGGCTGACCCGGCTCATCATGCCCGGGATCGGCATCGACCGCGCCGAACATGTCCTCCGGTGCCACCCGGGCCGGCAGCTCGCCGAACCTGGCGCGCCGCAGCCGGTCGAATTCGTCGTCCGCCGACGGCGCTGTCCGCTCCCGATCCTCATCCATGGCGAAGTCCCTTCGTCGGACTCCAGTATCCCGCTGCCGTCCGTCAGGCGCAGGGTTGCGTCGCCACCGCGGCATGGGGGTCAGTCGGGGCGGGCACCAGCACTGTCGTGCCTGACCAGTTGATGTGCGCGTTTCGGATGTGGTGCCACGGTTCGCCGTCCTCGTCGAGGCCGGTCAGTTCGGCGAGGTAGTGGCCGAAGCCGTACCCGCCGGCCCGCAGGGTGGCGATCGCCCACGGGTGGAGCTGGTCGGCGACGCGGTCGGGGTGGCGCTGGTCGTACGGGACCTCGATGACGCCGAGCAGGTCGTAGCGCTCGTCGGTGCCACCGGGGTCGACCACCCGGCACAGCGAGAATCCGTACCGTTCGCGCTGCTCACCGTCCACCCAGCTGAGTTGTACGGCCACTGTGTCCTCCATGATCATTGATTGGATGCTGCGGTGCACGAAGCATCGCGCTAAAACTCGCTTATATCAACCCCTTGTGTTGTTCATGATCACCTGGTGTGATGTCGTGGTCACCGTCCAATCGTGAGAGAGGCCACCGATGGCACGTGCACCGAGGACCCGCAAGGCACCCGCCAACCCCGCCATGTCGCCCACCGTGCAGGCCATGGAGCTCGGCATCCGGCTACGCGAGCGCCGCGAAGAGCTCGGCATGACCGCCGTCGGCGTCGGCCGCAGCAGCGGCATCACCCAGGCGTACGTCTCCGGAGTGGAGATCGGCAAGGTCAAACTCCCCGCCGACCGGCTCGCCCAGCTCGTCAAGATCTACGAGATCGACGACCAGGAGGCCGCCGAGCTGGAGGCGCTGCGGATCGGCGCGATGGCCCGCGCCTGGTGGCACACGTACAAGCAGCTCTTCCCGGCCGAATTCCTGCGCTTCCTCGGCTACGAGGCCGGAGCCGACCACGTCCGCACCTACCAGAGCGAGCTGATCGACGGCCTGCTGCAGACCGAGGCGTACGCCCGCGCGATCCTGCGCGGCGGCAACACCTACGTCCGGCTCACCGAGACCGAGCAGCGCGTCGAGGTACGGATGGCCCGGCAGCGCCGGCTCGCCGAGGACCCACCGCTGCGGATCACCGCGATCTTTGGCGAGGGTGCGATCCGGCAGCAGGTCGGCGGCCCCGCAGTGATGCGCGCCCAACTCGATCACCTGGCCGACCTGATGACCCGCCATTCGGAGCAGATCCGGGTGCACATCATCCCGTTCTCGGCCGGTGCGTACCCGGCGCTCGGTGGGCCGTTCCAGATCCTGACATTTCCGTCGCCACGGGTGCCGGATCTGGTCTGGCAGGAGGTACTGACCTCCAGCGACATCATCGACCAGTCCAGCCGGGTCGCCGACTACACGATCACCTTCGGTGAGACGCTGGAGCGGGCGTTAAGCTTCGACGAGTCCCTCGCCCTGATCCGCCAGGTGGCCCAGGAGATGACATGACCGAGCACACCCCCGCACACGGCTGGTTCACATCCTCCCGCAGCGCGAACAACGCCGCCTGCGTCGAGGTTCGCCTCAGCGCCGACACCATCGGCGTACGCGACTCCAAGGACCGCGGCGGCCCGGCGCTTGCCTTCGACCCGGCCGCCTGGACCGGCTTCCTCACCACCCTCAAGGCCGCCACGCCGGGCTCGTAGCCATCGAGGCTATCGCCAGAACGTCAACCGCCGCCTGCGCCACGGAGTCGCGGCGTAGGCGGCCAGCCCGACAGCCAGCAGCACGGCGCTGAGCACGAGACTGGGCACATCGTCGTACGGCCGTGCGCTGAACTCCCACCACCGATACTGATCGTTCCCGCCGAACCCCCAGTACCACAGAACGACGGCGACGACCGTGGGCAGCGTCCAGGCCAGCCGCCAGCCGAGGACCGCTCCGGCGAGCAGCGCCAGGCCGAACCAGGCGATCCACCCCCGCGCCATGATCGCAACGACAGCCGGCTGCGTGGTCAGTGCGGAGATGCCCAGGAAGATCACTGCGGAGCCAATGCCCAAGCCGGCGAGGTAGAACCGTTGCATGGACCGTAGTCGTCGGGTGGCTGCCAGCTCCAGGCCAGCGAGGGGACTAGCCAGCCCGATAACTGGCAGGACGGCAGCGCCCATGGCGAGCAGCCGCCACAATGGGACGAACGCTGTGTCGTGTTCGACCGTCCGAGGTAGCGGTGCCTCGACCATGCCGAACCAGGTCACGAGCGCGCCCAGAAGCACCATGCCGGCGAGGACGCTACGTGCCGGCCGAACCGAGAGAAACAGCCTGACAGGTACGGTGCCTGTGGACACCTCAACGACCCGGCTGGCAGTAACGTCCATGAATGTACTTCACCTCTTCGTTCGCCCATATAAACTGATCGGACAGGGAATTTCCGTTTGCGATCTCGCGTCCATCCGACCAGGCTTCTTGCGTGTCCGCAGGTGCATTGGTCTGATAATCCGGGCTGCTTTCCCCAGCCAGATATGCCTCCAGCCAGGCGCCAAGCGCCTCGAATCGCCTCCGGTCGGGCGGGATTAGGACGTTCCAGTCGCAGGATTCAAACTTGAAGGTCGAGGAAATTATCGCCGTACCGATGCTGCCTGAGAAAGACCATGAACTTCCCTCGAAAATGTAGAAAATTGGTGGTGCTCCGTTGTAGCTGAGGTGCCACTGCCCGTCGGGCAAGCGAATCCAGGCTTTCTGTAGGCCGGCCTGATTGATGCGTGGCGGGCGGACGAAGCTCTTTGGCAGCAGATCGATCCGCGCGCTGACCTCCCGCAGTGGGGGAAGGTACTTCTCGTGCTCCGGCCAGATGCACAATGTGGTCGTACCTTCGACGCACATCACGTCTTCTCCTGGCTGCTTCCGGTCCGTCACCGCGTTCGTGGCGACCAGGACTACGACGAGCGGCAACACCGCAGGGACCAGCAGCAGCGTCCTCCGCCGTCGCAGTGCATGGGAGGTCGGCAGGCAGAGCATCGTCAGCAGCAAGACTGTGACTGACGCCAGCCGTAGGGTGAGTGGTCCCGGGTCGACTGTCATCTCCGGTCGGCCGGAGATGACGACGAATCCGAACCGGTCGAGCAACGCGGTCAGAAACAGGAATCCCATTGCCGCCGTCAGCGCTGCGAACACCGAACCGAGCAACTTCCCGCACACCCAGCCCAGGGCGGTCGAGGTCAGAATCACGAAGATTCCGAGTAGCGCGTAGCCCAACCAAAGATGCACGCCGGGTGGAAACGTCCGAGCCGTGATCGTGAAGGCGACGGCCTGACCGACCAGGTACGGGACCAGCAGGACGACGACAGTAGCGCCCAGCCGGTTCGCCTCCAGCCGGGCCGGATGAAAACGCGAGGCCGTCAGCTGCTCCACGATCCGGTGTCGCTTCGGCGCGCTCGCTGCCCACGCCGCCGCACCGGCACCGACCACACCGAGCAGGTACGCGGGAGCCAGCGCTGCCGCGCCGGTCTCCGGCCAGACGCCGATCCAGTGGCGGTTGCGGAGGAACAGCACCGCCAGTTCGATGGCGACGAACACTGGCAACGCCCACCGGACCGGAGAGTTCCGGACGTGCAACCACAGCCCGCTCACAGGCTTCGCTCTCCTTCGGGCAGTAGATGCATGTACGCCCGCTCCAGCGGGGAGTGCCCGGGAAGTCCGTCGTGCCCCAGCGCAGACAGCTCGGCCACCGAACCGTCGAACCTGGCCACCCCGCCATGCATCACGATCACCCGGTCACAGACCGCCGCGACATCGTCGATGAGGTGGGTGCTGAGCACCACCACCGTTTCGCTCAGCCCTGCGACGATCTTGCGGAACTGGAGTCGTTGGCGCGGGTCCAGGCCGACGGTGGGCTCGTCGAGCAGCACCACGCGGGGACGTCCGACGATCGCCCAGGCGATGCCGGCGCGCTGGCGCATACCACCGGAGAGACTACGCATCCTCGAGCGCCGTCGATCAGCCAGGTCGACCATCTCCAACGTCTCGTCGACCGCTTGCCGCCACTTGCTAGCCGGCACCCCACGCATCCAGGCCGCATAGGTCACAAAGTCGACGACCTTCATCAGCGGGTCGAACCCGAAGTCCTGCGGTAGATAGCCGATGCGGTCCCTGATCTTGCGGGCCGACCGCTCGTCGTCGATCTCGACGTCGTCGATGTGGATCCGGCCGTTGCGTGGTGGCATGACGGTTGCCAGCGTCCGCAGCAAGGTTGTCTTCCCCGCGCCGTTGGGGCCCAACAGCGCGGTGATCCCGGGCTGCAGTGTGACGCTGAGGTTGTCGATGATGGTCGACTTCCCATAGCCCTGGGTCAGCGCATCGAGCACGATCGTCACCTGGCGACTCGCAATCACAGGTCCGAGGATTGGCAGAGCAAATACTGGCTCCCTGGATTCGCGCCGAACCAGGCCGGGCTGTCGGACCGGCCACAGTAGGCACGTTGACCCTGGCAGGATAGACCCGTCGGGAGACAATCGTCTCGGTCAGGAGGCGACATGGCTGAACGTGACTTCGCGCGAGCTCGGTTCATGACTTCGGACAGCACAGGCGATGCCGGCGGATCGGCCTTCGTGGTCCCGGCGGAGCTGGCCGCATCCCACGGCACCTACTTCGGCGACGCCGGGCGGGCCTGGATCGCGGCGTTGCCGCACCTGGCGGCAGCCACCATGGACGGGTGGAGGCTGCGCCCTGACGGGCCGGCGAGCTGCGGTGCGATCGCCCTCGTGCTGCCCGTCGTACAGGCCGACGGGTCCCCGGCCATGCTGAAGCTGCAGCCGATCGACGAGGAGACCGTCGGCGAGCCGGTGGCGCTGCGGACGTGGGACGGCGACGGCGCTGTCCGACTCCTACGGCACGACGCACGCTCCGGCGCGATGCTGCTGGAACGCCTCGATGCCGGCCGTACCCTCGCCGCCGTACCCGATGATCTGACCGCGCTGCGGATCCTCAGCCAGCTGCTCGCCCGGCTGACCTCGGTGGCCGCACCGCCCGACGTCCGTCGCCTCGCCGATGTCGCCGCCGGGATGCTCGACCGGGTGCCGCAGGCGCTGGTACGGCTACCCGCCGCCGACCATCCGCTGGTCCGGCGGTGCGCGGCGGCCGTCGAGGAGTTGCTGCCGGAGGCCGGGGACCGGCTGCTGCACTGGGATCTGCACTACGACAACGTCCTCGCGTCCCGGACCGACTCGTCCGGGTTCGGCTCGGCCGCGTCCGACAGTCAGGTGCCGTGGCTGGCGATCGACCCGAAACCACTCGCCGGCGACCCCTGCTTCGAGCTTCTCCCCGCCCTGCACAACCGCTGGGACGACGTTGCCGCCACCGGCGACGTGCCGCGTGCGGTCCGGCGACGCTTCGACCTGATGACCGAGATACTGGGCGTCGACCGGGAGCGGGCCATCGGTTGGACGCTCGGCCGCGTACTGCAGAACCTGCTCTGGGAGTCCGAAGCCGGCGGCCAGGCGTGGCACAGCGCGCCCGACCGCGCCATCGCCCACACCCTGCTGCGCCAGGATTGACCTGCCGTCAGCCGATCGTGGCGATGAGCCGTCGCAGCGCGGCGTGAGCCGGCGGACCCCACGTCGGCTTGCCGCCGGGGCGACCGTGGACCCCGGCGTCGCCGATCAGGATGCCGCCGAGGGCGCGGGCGATCGCCCAGCCACGGGCGCGGCGCATGGTGGCGGCGTCCAGAATCGGCTGGTACGCCGCGTAGAAGTGATCGATGCTGTCGTCCGGGAGCAGGATCCAGCCGGCGGCGAGGTCGTACGCCGGGTCGCCCACGCAGAGGTCCCCGAAGTCGATGACGCCGCAGATGGTGCCGTCAGCGGTGAGGACGTTGGCCGGATGCAGGTCGGCGTGCAGCCACAGGGCCGGGCCTGACCATCCGGGTGCGGTGACCGCGTCCTGCCAGACAGCCTGGACGGCGTCCGGGTCGTCGATCAGCCCGCGTGCGGTGACTTCGGCGAGGCCGCGAGTGAACTGGTCGGTGTGGTCGGTCAACGGCCCGCCCCGGCCGCTGCCGCTGCCTGTGGGTGCGTTGTTGGGAGCGGGTCGGTGCAGCGCGGTCAGGAACGCTGCCAGGGATTCAGCTGCCGCGCGGGCTCGCGTGACCGGGGCCCGGTCGGCGGGGGCACCCGGGACCCAGGTTGTGACGAGCCATGGCCGGGGGAACCGCGCTGACGGCTCGCCAAGTCGCTGCGGTACGGGGACCGGCAACGGTAGATGCGGTGCCAGCGTGGGCAGCCAGGCGTACTCCTTGACCAGCAGCGCGTCCGCCGAACCGGTCGCCCACGGCAGCCGGACGGCGAGATCCTCACCGAGGCGCCACATCTGGTTGTCCCAGCCGCGCGCGCCCAGCCGGACCGGCCGGTCGGCAAGGTCGGGACACTGATCGCGGAGCAGACACCGGACCAGCTCCGCGGTGACCTCAACCTCGACGTGGTCCACGGCGAGCAACAGTAGCCGTAGCCTGACGGTAGAGCCCAGGGAATCGGCGCAGGCCTGGAGGGTGGATTCGTGGAGGTGACGACCTACTTGGTGGTCTGCCGGCGGGTCGGCGACTGGTGGGCGATCAGTGTGCCTGAACTCAACGGCGTACATACGCAGGCCCGACGACCAGACCAGGTCGCTGCGGCGGCTCGAGAAGCGATCGTGTTGCTGCTTGACGTCAATCAAGCCGTGGTGGACGTCGATGTGTTTCCAGATCCTTCAGGCGTCTGCGACGGAGCTGGTCAGCCGGCCTGAGGCTGGGCCCGCTGGGCGGGCTCGATTGGGTACTCCATCGATGGTCGATGCTGCCGAGTAGTGCGTCTTGGTCGTCGGCCAGATGAGAACGAAGCGGCAGCGGGACGAATCGGCAGGCAACCCGTAGCTCGCCGTCCAACCCGGAACCCGTCACTGTGTGCTGCCAGGTATCGGGTGCGTCAGATGGAGCCCGCAGGTGGAAGTAGGCTGTGCGGCGGGGCCGACCGGTCCCGGGGTGTGGCTTGTCTTCCGCCCCGATCTCGCAGACCACGGTGACGTCGGTCAGGCCGGTCTCCTCGGCGGCTTCGCGTAGTACCGCGTCGTGCAACTCCTCGTCGGGTTGCACGCCACCAGCCGGCACCTGAGTGCCAGCGTCGGGGTGGTCGATCTGGTCGAAGACGAGGAGTTGCGCACCGCTGCCGGTGGTACGGATGACATATCCGGCGACGCGGATTCGTGGCCTCATCGGTACATCGTGCACGGCCGCTGGCCCGGCACCGACGGGTGTTGATGTCGGACCGACGGGGCTACGGACGCAGTCCAGACGTCGACGACGGTCAGGTGACCAGCGACTACGCCGTCGACGCGCAGGATGTGATCGCTCTGATGACCGGCGGCGTCCATCTGGTCGGCCACTCGTATGGCGGCACGGTGGCGATGACCGCTGCGGCGGCGCGGCCCGACCTGGTCCGGTCGTTGACGCTTATCGAGCCGTGCGCCCATCTGGTCGCGTCGGACGATCCGCTGGTCGCTGCGGCGATCGAGGACGTGCGCGAGTTCATGGCTGATGCCCGTAAACGGCCGGCACGGCGGTATCTGGACCTGGTCTACCCGGCTGGGCAGTCGCGTCCGGAGCCGGCGGATTGGCTGGACCGGGCGGCCCGCACCGTCCTGAACGAGCCCCACCGCGAGCAGTCCTACGCGGTCAACAAGGTGCTCGAACAGCTGTGGTCAACCGGGTGAGGTGGTAGTCCGCTCCATCTGCCGGTGGCCGATCGGATGCGTGCGGTCTGACATGGCGTCGGCGTGTCGGGTCGGTGGCGCGTAGTGGATCACACCCGGCCGGTGTTCTCGCCCCGTCGTTGGTCAGCAGGTCGAGTGGAACAGGCCGCCCACCGGCTGGGTCGCGGCCAGTTCGTTGTAGCGCTCCACGGCTTGCGTCGTCTCGGCGATGTACGGCGTGATGCCGTGCCGGTCGAGATGTTCGAGGGTGCGCGGGTCGACCTGGAGCTGAAGCTGCATGCCGCGTGACAGGACGATCGCGGTCGCGCCGTGGCGCAGCAGCTCCTCGACGTCTTCGGGTTGAATCCCCGGGCTGTGCCGGGTCCCGGTCGCGGACCAGTCCCAGGCCCGGCCGCCACCCGGGTGGAGCATGAAGTCCTTGCCGGTCCCGAGTCCTTCGACCTCCATCCGACCCCACGAGATCGCCAGCACCCTGGGGGATCGCCCTACGGCGTCAGTCAAGACATTCTCCGGTGCTTTGTGTGGAGTCCGGCGTGCTGCTCAGCGACCAGTATCCGCGGCGGAAGAATACCAGCGGCGCGGCGCTGCGCAGATGACGGAAACGGCGTACGAGACCGATGATCAGCAGGTGGTCCCCGGCGTTGTGGCTGGCGTGGAGATCGCAGTCGAGGTAGGCGAGGGAACCGTCGATGACGGGGGAGCCGGCCTCGGACGCGTGCCAGCTCAGGTCGGCGAACTTGTCGGGCCCGGTGGCAGCCAGTGCCCGGCTGACGTGGTCCTGATCGGCGGCGAGGACGTTGACGCTGAAAGTGCGGCCCGCACTGATCAGCGGCCAACTGGTGGAGGTGTTGTTGATGCCGAAGCCGATGAGGGGTGGCCGCAGTGAGATGGAGAAGAAGGAACCGACGACCAGTCCGACGGGGCGGGCGGCGTGGATGGCGGTGACAGCGACGACGCCGGTGGGGAAGTGCCCGAGTAGTAGGCGAAAGTCGTCCGTGGTCGCCGGTCCTTCAGCACGTGTCACGGCTGGCGTCTCCTTGACTCAGCTTGGGCGGCCGCGCTTGACTTCATAGAAGTAGGAGGTCTTCGCGAGCGTCGTGATCGCGTCGTAGAGCTCGCCGGCGTTGCCGGTCGGCGGGATCGTTTCGAAGACCGGGCCGTGGATTCCCCGGGGAGCGTCGGGAAACTCGATGACCGGGCTGCCCACGTCCGGCCCGGCCGAGGCGATCGCGGCGTGTGTCTCCGCTTTGATCTGGGCGTCCCAGCGTGGGTCGTGGAAGGCGTCGAAGGCATCCTCGACGCCGGTGGACTTGCTGGCTTGACGGACGAGATCTTCGGTGAACCCTTCGCCGTTGTCGTGGGCGGCGGTGCCGACGGCGGTGTAGAAGTCAGCGGCGTCGGCGGGGCGCCCGGCGTCGCGAAGTGCCTCGCCGACGCGTAGGGCGGCGTGGGAGGCGCCGAGCATGGCGGCCCAGTCGGGATTCATCTCCGCGCCGTAGAGGACCTTGAGGCTGAATGGCCGCCAGTCGATGTCGAAGGTCCGCTGTTCGGCGGCGGCGACCAGCCAGCGGCCGGTACGCCAGGACCAGAAGCAGGCAGGATCGGACCAGAACTTGACCAGGGTCACGGGTACTCCTTCAGATGGCGGCTGGTTGGGCTGGGGCGGTGTCGGGGGCGAGGGCGGCCTTGACCGCGGGTGCGACGTGTTCGCCGAACAGGCGCATGGAGCGGTTGCTGGCTTCAAAGTCGAGGCCGCCGAACTGGAACCAGCCCTGGAACATGTCGACTCCGGCCTTGGCCTTTTCCAGCAGCTGCGCCACGCACTGGTCGGGGGTGCCGAAGATGATCCGGTGATTTTCGACGGCTTCCTGGAAGGGAAGGCTGGTGATCTTGTCAAACCAGGCCTTGTGGTCCTCGTAGCCCTTGTCGACTGTGGTGCTTTGGTTGATCATCACTGAGGCTTCGTGTCCAGCGCCGAGCCAGGCTGCCAGGTGGGGCTGGGCGAGCTTGCGGGCCTCAGCCTCGGTCTCGGCCACGAAGATGTGCTGCATGGTGCCGTAGCTGCCGGTCGGTGTGCCCGGATGAGCGGCCTGCCACTCGTCGCGGTAGATCGCGGCGGTACGGGCGGTGTCGTCGGCGTCGAGGAACGCGGTGCACAGGTTGACGCCGAGCCGGGCGGCTTTGCGGATGGACTTCTCGCTGATGCCGGCCATCCACATCGGCGGGTGCGGCGTCTGGGTGGCCTCCGGGACGAGGGTGACGCCTTCGCCCTGCCAGGGGCCGGCGGCGTAGGACGCCACGCCGCCGTCGGTGAGGAGCTGCTTGATCAGTGGGAACGCCGCGTCGAACAGGCTTTCGCTGTCGGCGCGTTGGACACCGAACCCGGCCTGTTCGTGACCGGCGAGTCCACGGCCGAGGCCGATCTCCAGACGACCGTTGGTGAGCAGGTCGAGCATGCGGATCTCTTCGGCGGCCCGTACGGGGTGGTACAGCGGCAGGTTGAGGGTCATGGCCCCGAGCCGGACGTTGCTGGTCGTCTGGGACAGGGCGGCGATCATCAGGTGGGGGGAGGGGACGATCTGGAACCCGGCGTTGGAGTGGTGCTCGGTGAAGAAGTAGATGTCGATGCCCACCTCGTCGGCGATGCGGGCCTGTTCGAGGGAGTGCTGGTAGGCGGCGGAGTGGGGAAACTTGTTGTCGACGGGGCGCCAGGCTGACGCGCCGTCGGAGGTGGACGAGGTGATGTCGTAGACGCTGAATCGCACGGGCGGCTCCGGGGCAGGGCTGTCACCAGTGACGCAACGCGTCACTGGTGACAGCCGTGGGCAGGGACGACGGGTGGGTTCTACCGGCGGGTCGACAGGGTCACTGTCTGGGGGGCGCGAACCTGGTTGGTCTTCGGCACCAGACGGGCCAGCGGGTGAGCCGGGTCGATGGGGCGGTAGTCGCAGTTGGTGTCGGTGCTGGACAGTAGTTCGAGCTCGCCGAACGCGAACTCGATCGGCCGGCCGCGCCCATGTGGGCTGTCCGGCGGGTAGACCCAGCTCTTCTCGGAGACCTCGCACTGGCAGCCGCGGACCGGGGCCTGTGGGCCGCCCTGACGCACGTGTCGCCAACCTGCGGCGACGGCCCGGTCACGGATGTCGGCGTAGACCGCGCGGCTGTCAAGGCTGTCCTCGCGCAGGTCGATGCCGAGGTGGTCGACGAACGGCAGTGGACGGGTCACCGCGCCGGGAATGAGGTCCTCCTCGGCGATGGCGCCGCTGGTGAAGATGACCGCGATGCCGCTCGGGAAGCCGTACTTGCGGAAGTTGGGGGCGTCGCGTTGCGCGGAAACGTCCCCGGCCAGGATCTTGTCGTGGGGCAGCGCGTGCACGTCGGCGACCTTCACCTGAACGTGCACCGACTCGGCGATGCCGATCGCGGCGGCGAACGGGAAATCGGCAGTGAACAGCTCGTCGACGAGGGCTGCCTCGTCGGCGCTGATCAGGCCCAGTTCGGTGAAGAACCGAAGGGTGGCGGCGGCGGAGGACTGCTCGGGCATCGGTCACGCTCCCTGGGCGGCGATGTCTGCGACGGCGGCGACGAGTCGGTCGACCTCGTCGGCGGTGTTGTAGAGGTAGAGGCTGGCTCGGACGTTGCCGGCGCGGCTGTCCTCCTCGTGCAGTTCGTTGAAGAAGTAGTTGAGCGCGCAGTGTTGTCCGGCGCGTACGGCGACGCCGTAGCTGTCGTTGAGTAGCTGCCCCACTTCGGTGAAGTCGCGGCCGGCGATGTTGAACGAAACGACGGCGACCCGGTCGGCGGGTTCCGGTGGTCCGTACAGTTCCACGCCGTCGATCCTGGACAGGCCGGTGCAGAGCTGGTGCATGAGTTGCTGCTCGTGAGCGGCGAGGTTGTCCAGGCCCAGGGCGGTGAGGTAGTCGATCGCGGCGGCCAGTCCGAGTGCCTCTGCGATCGGCGGGGTGCCTGCCTGCCACTTGTCGGGCAACGAGGTGAACGAACAATCCGACAGGACACAGCCGTCCAGGGTCGGTGCGGCGCAGGCCGTCGTGTCGATCGTGCCGCCGCCCAGGACACCGGGGGTGAGTGAGACGGCGTACTGGCGGCGGATGTAGAGCACTCCGATACCGGTCGGGCCGAGCATCTTGTGGCCGGAGAAGGCGAGGAAGTCGCAGTTGAGCTTGCTCACGTCCAGCGGCAGGTGCGGGGCGGACTGGGCGGCATCGATCAGGAACAGCACGCCGCGTTCGCGACAGATCGCCCCGATCTCCTCGACCGGTAGCCGGTTGCCGAGGATGTTGGTGACGTGCGCCAGCGTGACGAGCTTGGTGCGATCGCTGAGCAGCCCTCGGAACGTGTCGAGGTCGAAGCTGCCGTCGCGGTCCGCGTTGTACCACCGCACGTTGACGCCCTGCTTGTTGGCGATGCGCATCCACGGGGCCATGTTCGACGTGTGCTCGAGGTTCGACAGCACGATCTCGTCGCCCGGCTCGAAGTCCAGAGTGGCGGCGACCAGGTTGATCGCCGTGGTGGTGTTGGAGGTGAGCACGATCTCCTCGGTAGAGGCGTTGAGGAACCGGGCGATCGTGGTCAACGCGTCGTCGAAGCGTTGCGAGGCGCGCATCGACAGGTCGTAGGAGCCGCGGTGCACGTTGGCGCGGTAGCTGGTGTAGTACTCGGTCATCGCGTCGATGACCGGTCGTGGCGTCAGGGATGACGCGACGCTGTCGAAGTAGGCCAACGAGCCCGACAGCGTCGGGAAGTCACCGCGGACCGTGGCGACGTCGAAGGTCGAGGCGAGCTGCTGCGGAGTGCCCATGCCGCCATCTTGGCACTCATGTTCCCTGCTTGCAACAGCCAAACCCGATTTCACTACAGCGGACCAATATCATCAACGAATGCTGTTGTTAGCTGTCGGTGGGATCTGGTTGAATGGTCCCATGGCACAGTCGCTGCAGGTCGCCCCACTGGAGTCCCCGTCGGAGACGGCGGAGCAGTGGGCTCCGGTGTTCAAGGCCCTGGGCGACCCGGTCCGGCTCGAGATCACCCTCCTCCTGGCGGCACGCCCCCGTACTGTCAAGGAGCTCCAGGAAGCCCTCGGGCACAACCAGGCCCTGGTCAGTCATCACCTCCGGACGTTGCGTGACCAGGGCGTCGTCACCTGCAACCCGCGCGGGCGCAGCAACGTCTACGAGATCCAGATTGACCCACTGGCCTGTCTCGCACAGTGCCTGACCTCGATGGTCAGCCCCACTGACCCGGACTGCGCCTGTCCGCCGTCGGCCTCCTGACCGCGGAAATCCGACACCCACTCATCGGTCCTGGTCACTACCCGAGTCTTGCTCGCGTGCCGGTCCCGCCGTTAGCCTGGCGCATGTTTCTATCATCAGCAGCTCCTGATGATGTCGGGATATGTCGTTAGGTGGCTGTCCGCACAGGGGGAGTACGAGCATGTCGGCCGACCGGATCACCCTGCCGCAAGTACCCGCCTCGTCCACCTGCGGCGGCGCTCCGCAGGACGAGAGCAAGGGCCTCATCGTCTACGTCCGTGACGAGGCCGAGAGTCGCGAGGTCACCGAGGTATTCGACCGACTCGACAATCCGCCGGACTGCTGCCGGCTGCGCACCCGCCAGCTCACCGAAGGCGCGCCGGCCGATCACCCGCGAATCGTCAGCGACGTCGCGGCCCACACCGGCGGCTGGCCGCTGCCGCTGACCGTGGTCGACGGCAACGCGGTGGTCGCCCGCCGGCTGCCGACATTCGACGAACTCGTCCGCTTCACCTCCGGCAAGACCGTAGGACACGCACCGGACCTGCTCCCGAGCACGACCTGAGCGGAGGCGACGCGATGTCGCGTACGGTGCGGGGCGCCTGTCCACACGACTGCCCCGACCGCTGCGGCTGGGAGGTCACCGTCGACGGGACGGGCGTGGCGGTGTCGCTCCGGGGATCCAGCACCCACCCGCTGACCGCCGGGCGGTTGTGCGGGAAGCTGGCCGGCTACCTCGACGACCGCGTATACCACCCCGACAGACTGACCCGGGCACTGCGCCGCGTCGGCCGCAAGGGGCAGGGACGCTTCATCGAGATCGGCCTCGACCAGGCTCTCGACGAGATCGCCGACCGGCTCCGCGACACCGCCGACACCGACGGGCCCGCCGCCATCGTCCCGTTCAGCTACGAGGGCACCCAGGGGCTGCTGCAGTCCAAGTCGATGAGCGAACGGTTCTTCGCCCGGCTCGGTGCCACCGAAGTCCTGCACACAATCTGCGGAGCCACCGCAGGCGCTGGCGTCTCCGCAGTCAACGGCAGCACCAACGGCGTACTGCCCGAGGACGCCCGACACGCCCAACTGGTGTTGGTCTGGGGAGCCAACCCGGTCGTCACCAACCAGCACCTCTGGCCCGCGGTGCTTGCCGCCCGGGCGAACGGCGGACGGATCGTCGTCATCGATCCGGTCCGTACCCGGACGGCAGCCGCTGCCGACTGGCACGTACAGCCCCGCCCTGGAACCGACGCGGTCCTGGCTCTGGGCATCGCACACGTCATCGTCGGTGACGGGCACACTGACCGGGACTGGCTCGGTGCCCACGCCACCGGCCTCGACGAGCTCGTCGTGTGCCTCGAGCGATTCACCCCGGAACACGTCGCGGGAATCGTCGGCATCCCCGCCGCCGAGGTCGTCGACCTGGCCCGCGCCTACGCCGGGGCGAGACCTGCCCTCATCCGCCTCATGATCGGTATGGAGCACCATCCCGGTGGCGCTGCCGCCTACACGGCAATCGCCGGCCTTCCGGTACTCACCGGCGCCTGGGCACACCACGGCGGTGGCCTCTCCTTCCATACCGCCGCCCACTTCATGAGCGCACTCAACATGGCCGGACTGAAGATGTCGCACCTGGCGGCCGGCCCCCGGAGACGGATCAACATGGTGCGGCTCGGCCACCTGCTCACCGACCCGGACCAGGACCCACCTGTCCGCGCTCTGTTCGTGCACGGCAGCAATCCGGCAGTCACCGTGCCTTCGGCAGGTCTCGTTCAGGCCGGCCTCGGCCGCGAGGACCTGTTCACCGTCGTGCACGACCACGTGCTCACCGACACCGCCCGGTTCGCCGACATCGTGATTCCGGCGACCACCCAGCCCGAACACCTCGATCTCATGTGGTCGTGGGGGCACACCGATCTCATGCTCAACACCCCCGCGCTCACCCCACCCGGCGACGCCATCAGCGTCACTGACCTGTTCCGCTCTCTCGCCGCCCGCATGGGCTTCACCGAACGCTGTTTCGGCGACACCGACGCCGAGCTGATCACGACCGCCGTCGACAGCGACCATCCATGGCTGGCCGGCATCAACGAGGACGAACTGCGCGCCACCGGCTGGCAGCGGCTGGCCCTTCCGGTGCCGTACCTGCCATTCGCCGACGGTTTCCCGACTCCCGACCGCAAGGCCAGGCTTTCCCCGGTGGCGAGGGTCGCGGCTGATCTCGACGGCGGCCCCGCGCCCCCTGGCTCTCCGACACGGCCACTGCAACTGCTGACCGTCAAGGCGCTGCATTCGATGAATTCGACGTACGCGGAGACTCCCCGCGCCACCAGAGGCGGCAGGTCCTGGCTGGACATCCACCCGGACGACGCTGCCCGGCGCGGTATCGGCGACAACAGCGTGGTGCGGGTGCACAACGACCGAGGAGAGATCCACCTCGTGGCTCGGGTCGGCCGGCGGGTGCGACCCGGGGTCGTCGCAACCGAGTTCGGCCGAGGGACAGCGACCAGTGCCGGGCGCCCAGCAGGCCCGGCCAACCTGCTGACCGACGACACCCTCACGGACGCGGGAGGTGCGGCGTTCCACCACACCTTCGTCGAGGTCGACCTCGTGAATTGACCACGGGGCCTCACGGCGAGGGCAGCAGGACGGGGCACTGACAGCTGCCGGGTCAGGCGGCGAAGCCGAGGACGACGGCGGCCACCAGTCCGGCACAGACGGGCGTGGCGGTCCAGGCGATCGCGAAGTCCCGGAGGGTCCTGCCGGAGATCCGGCTGAGTTGCCCGCCGGCGGAGCCGACGATCGCTCCGGTGGAGACCTGGGTGGTGGACATCGGCAGGGCGAGGACGGCGCCGGCTCCGACCAGGCAGGCGGTCGTCGCGTTGGCGGTGAAGCCTTCGGTGTGACTCATCCGGACGACCCTTTCGCCGAGGGTGCGGGCCACTCGGATGCCGAACAGCGAGCCAACCGCCATGGCGGTGGCGACCATCAGACTCACCGACGTGGCGGAGAACCCCGCTGGCAGCAGCGCAAATCCACCGACGGCGGCGATCTTCGGAGTGTCGTTGAGTCCTCGGGCGCATCCCGTAGCTCCACTGGAGACCCAGTGTAGGACCGTGATGAGCCTGGCCCGGTTCGCTTGGCCGCCAGCGCCGTCGATGGATTGCCCGGCCTGCCGTTCCTTGGCCGACGCTCCTCCTCCGCCGATGGGTGACACGCCCACGGTGACGATCTCGGGGTTGCCGGCGGCGCGGCGGCGTCGGATGAGCTGCACGCCGATGGCGAGTGCGGCTGAGATGCCGTACGCGACGACGATACTCAGCAGTAGCGGCAGCACGAATCGTTGCAGCACGCCGGACCACTGCACGCTGGTCGGTGCCAGTACGAGCCCGGCACCGACCAGCGCGCCGATGATCGCCTGCGTGGTGGACACCGGGAGCCTGGCGAGACTCGCGAACGCCACCCAGCTGGTGGCGCCGACGAGGACCGCGAGGGCGAAGGCCGCCGTTGGTGCTCCGTCGACGATTCCATTGGAAAACAATTTCCCCATGCTTCGTCCGACTTCGATCGAGAGCAGGGCGCCGAAGAGAGTGGTGACAGCGCCCCAGGCAACGGCGGTCCGGTATGCGGTAACACCGGCTCCAGCCAGGGTGGAAACGCCTTTGGAGACATCGTTTGCGCCGTTGGCGGCGGCGAGGAAGAGCAGCGTGACAAGGATGGCAACCGTCATTTCCGCCCCCTGTGTTCGGCGCAGGTCTTTGCTCAAGTTTGTAGCGCGGTTCACTGTCTGTCAATAAACAATTCACCTTTCGTTTGTCTGTCGGGTTGGGGCACGCGACAGACCTGCGTGTATCGAAAAAATTGAAGACTGGCGGGTCTGGCATTCGGCCCAGGGGGCGGCTGGTATCGTGTTGGCGGTACGGAGAATTGTTGGGTTCGTCCAGATCCGTCGCAAAAGGGCAGCGCTGTGTCGTGGTGCTGGATGCCGGGCGTACGGCTGGGACCATCCGGAGTGCCGGACGGGCTGTGGTAGCGGTGGGGCGTTCGTCAGGCTGGCGAAAAAACCCGGCCGAGCCGGGTGAGGGTCTGTGGATAGACCCAGTAGTAGACCCAGGTGCCGCGTCGCTGTGAACCCACCAGGCCGGTCTCGCGGAGCACTTTGAGGTGGTGAGAGATGGTGGGTCCGGTTACCTCGAACTGCTTGGTCAACTCGCAGACACACACCTCGCCGCCATCGCGAGAGGCGATCAACGAGAACAGCCGTAGCCTCACCGGGTCGCTGAGGGCCTTGAACACCTGCGCGTAATCCACCGCGTCGGCGGGGTCGATCGGTTCGGACAGCAGGGGAGACCAGCGGGAGATCGGGATCGGCGGAGCGGAACTCTGCTTGGCCACGCTCCATCGTCGCCTGTGACTGCTGCAAACCGCAAGGGCGGGGAGTCTCTGGTTACCGAGTGCTGCGGGCCGATACGGCGGCGAGGCATTGGGCCAGCTGATCAACCGCTGCCGGTACGAGCCAGTAGTACACCCAGGTGCCACGACGCTGGCAGTTGACCAGACCTGCCTCGCGTAGCACCTTCAAGTGGTAGGAGACGGTGGGTCCGCTCAGGTCGGAGGCGCTGACAAGATCGCATACGCAGACCTGACCGCGGGTCGCCATTGTGGTGAGCATCCGTAGCCGGGCCGGGTCCCCGAGCGCCCTGCACATCGCGGCGATCACTTGGTGCCGAGGGCCGTCGGGATCGTCGCCGACGAGGTGAGCCGGGTGGAATGCCTTGCGGGAGCGACGGCTCCGGCCATGCCGACCACCACCGTCCGGATGGGTCTTCGACAGGAGACTCGCCTCGGTGGGCGCGTCGGCCGAATTCGATTCCGGCTCACCCGGTCGCGGCATGAGGAAGCTCCCGTCGTCGTTGGGCTCCACGGCCGATGAAAGTCCCGACGCCGTGGATTCTGGACCGGGCACTGTTCGCCGGATCCGTGTCGCAAAAATCGGCTCGCTGGCGCGACAGGACATGCTGCAGGCAGGCGGGCGGGCCGCCTCTCGATGGAGTCGCGACGAGGAGCAGCTTTGATCAATGCGAGGCAGAAAGATGATCGAGGCGGTTGGCTGGGGTCCTGTCCGCCAGTCTTCCCAACGTTAATCACTGCGGTCAACCGGGTGAGTGGCATGCGATGGTGTGCTTGTTTGTTCACATCGTGAAACATCCTTGCTGATCATTTTCGGCATATCGCGATCTCGGCGATAGCGGGGAAGTGCCAGCTGAAGCGGTGTGCGTCGATGAACATGACGCATGTCGATCTTAGATTGGGTGGGTGGATCGTCCTTGACACGGGTGAGGGCTGGTTAGACGATGATGAAAGTCGACGGGTGGCTTGTCAGCTCTGCGGCCACCCCTCGGCTGCGCCTATTCCGGCGGCATTCGGATACCCCGATCTTGTACATCCATCATCCGCCAGGAGGTATCGGTATGGCCTTCCACGTCTCCACGGTTCAAAACGATCTTCGCCTGTTCACCGAGGCCGGTCTGCTCGCCGCACAAGAGGCCGAGCAGGTCCTCGAGGTGATCAGCGATGCCTTCCCATTCGCTCAGGCGATGGACAATGCCGAGTCAATTCATGTGCACGTCAACGCAGACGACGTGGCGAACCTGCCGGTGGGACAGCGGCTGGCGGACGCATGCCAGGAGACCTCGAACTCCGCCCAGGAGCGGAAGTTCTCCTTCCCTAGCGGCCTCAACGTCATCTTCGCCTCCGAGCCGACCGCCCAGGACGAGTTCATCCCCGGCGCGGCCCCACCGGTGAAGCCCTACGTCGACCATCTCGGGGTGGACCTGCGCGAAGAGAACGCGGCGACGCAACGGATCTTCGATGCGATCCCGGACGCCGCGAGCAGGGCCGGATGGCGGCACGTCTACCAGGCCGGACCGGTGCGCTGCTGCCACACGATGATGGGGCCGAAGCACTGGGTCTACCCACCGGAAGGGGCGCAGGGATCTCGTCGGCCGATCGAGTTCGCGTTCGGGGACCTGCACTCGTCCGACGAGTACCTGGGCTGCGACTACCGGCCGATCGACCCGGCACACCCGCTCGCCGCCGAGGCGGGTGAGTTGATCGCGGACTGTGGACCGTCTGCGGCGCCGGCGGTGACCGCCGTCGCGACCCGGCCGGTGTCGGCTCCGGTGAAGATCTACGTCTTCGAGGAGTGCTCCTGCAACACCACGCCGTCGCAGCCGCTTCTCGACGTGTTGCAGGAGCGGTACCCCTCAGCCGACATCAAGGCGTTCGACATGGCCAAGCCGACCGGGATGGTTCCGCTGCCGCCGGCGTTGTTCCTGGCCCTGCAGACCGAGGGCTCGCGGTGCCTGCCCGCGCTGGTGGTCGACGGGAAGGTCCGGACACAGGGCTGGCTGCCTACGCCGGACGCCGCAGCGGAGCTCATCGACGACCCCGACCCTGCGTCCGCGCCGTTGCGCCGCCCGGCGAGCGCCGCTGACGCCTGCTGCACCACCGACGCCTGCTGCTGACCACCCTCGCCCGATCGCCAGCCGCAGCCACTACGTCCGCCCGTCGAACTCGAATCAGCATCAGTCGACGTCATAGGAGACAGGAACAGCCCATGAAGATCGAAGTGTTCGTCAGCAGCGACGACGACCAGCTCACCGCTCAGCAGACGTTGGACGCGGTACCCGACGTTCCCGACACCGTGACACTCGTCGCCACGAACCTGTACGGCTCGACCCTCGACGGGGTTCCGGCGGTCGTCCTGCAGGTAATGCGGATCAAACGGTCGGGCACCATGCCGCTCACCGTCGTCGACGGCAAGCCGGTGCTCTCAGGTGAGCTGCCGACCGTCGATCAACTGACCGAGTACGTCACCGACGGCGTCGAGGCAGCAGCCGGCCTCGTCGACCGCGCCGACTCGGCGGTCGAGTTCGCCACCGCCAGCCGGATGCACATCAGCATGTTCGTCAACAACCTTGAGGAGAGCGTCAAGTTCTACCAGGTCTTCTTCGGCCAGCCGCCGACAAAGCACCTCGCCGACTACGCCAAGTTCGAGGTCGCGGAGCCACCCCTGGTGATCTCGTTCAACCCGGACCGCAAGCCCGCCTCCGGGGGCGCCGTCAACCACCTCGGTGTGCAGGTCAAGAGCACCGACATCGTCATGGCGATGAAGGAGCGGTTCGCTGCCGCCGGGTTCCTCACCGACGAGGAGGTCGCCACTCCCTGCTGCTACGCGGTGCAGACCAAAGTGTGGGTAGGCGACCCCGACGGAAACCGTTGGGAGGTCTACGTCGTCACCGAGGCCGATGCCGACGAGGGCTGTGGACCGGACTGCGCCTGCTACGCCGAGATCGCGCCCAGTCGGGTGAGCGTTGGCCAGTCGTCGAAGATGCCGGTTTCGGCGTGAGCCCCCGACCAGGTGAACAGGGAATGCCGATGACCAGCACCACGCCGCACACCGCGGACACCATCCAGGAGACGATCCGGCAACGGTACGGCGGCCGTGCCGCCGCTGCGGTGGACCTCGATGTCAGCGCTGCGGCCTCCTGCTGCGGCACCGACTCCAGCTGCTGTGGAGACACCCCGACCGTCGGCGTCAATGAATTCTCCGCCGACATCTACGCCCTCGACGAAATGGACGAGGTGCCGCTGCGCGCGGCACTGGCCCGCCTCGGCTGCGCGAATCCGACCGCCGTCGCGGCGCTGCGCCCCGGCGACGTCGTACTCGACCTCGGCTCCGGCGGCGGCCTCGATGCGATCCTCGCTGCCCGGCGGGTCGGCGAGGCCGGCCAGGTGTACGGCATCGACATGACAGACGAGATGCTCGGACTCGCCTGGCAGAACGCCGCCGCTGCCGGAGTCGGCAACGTGTCGTTCCTCAAGGGCGATATCGCCGACCTGCCGATGCCCGACGCCAGCGTCGACGTGGTCATCTCCAACTGCGTGATCAACCTTGCGGTCGACAAGCGGAAGGTCGTCGCCGAGACCTGGCGGGTGCTGCGACCCGGCGGGCGGCTCGCTGTCGCCGACGTCGTGATCCAGGGTGGTCTGCCGGCCGGATCCCCGTTCGCCGACGCGCTGCGCGCCGACCTGTACGCCTGGGGCAGCTGCGTCGGCGGCGCGCTCAGTGACGACGAGTATCTGCAGCTGCTGCGTGACCAGGGCTTCACCGAAGCGCGGATCGACATCCTGCGCCAGCACGACGCCACCGATCTGTTCCCGAGCGGGCTACCAGAGTACGCGGCGCTGGAACCCGTACCGGTCGTCGAGCAGATCCTGGCCCGATTCGCGAGCGCGATCGTCCGTGCCGAAAAGTCCTGACCACGCCTGCAACCGGGAGAGCCGATGAGTACCAAGTTCGTTGTGCTGAGTGGGTTCCTCGGCGCGGGCAAGACAACCACGATGACCGTGGCGGCCGATCAGTTGCGGGCCGTCGGCCAACGGGTCGCCGTGATCACCAACGACCAGGGCGTCGACCTGGTCGACACCGCCTTCGCCGCCAACGGGTCGGCCGACGTCGGTGAGGTCACGGGCGGCTGCTTCTGCTGCCGGTTCGAGGATCTGCTTGCCGTCATGTCGCAGCTGATTCACCGCATCAGCCCTGACGTCATCATCGCCGAATCCGTCGGCAGCTGCACCGACCTGACCGCCACCGTCGTCCGCCCGTTGACCGCACTGCATGGCGACGAGTTCGTCACCGCCCCGATGACCACCGTCGTCGATCCGATCCGCTACCTGCGGATGCTGCCCGACCTGGACCGAGGAGACGACGGTACTGACATCGCATACCTGTATCGGAAGCAACTCGAGGACGCCGCCGTGATCGGCGTCAACAAGGCCGATCTACTGGCAGCCGACGAGATCCAGTTGGTCGTCGAGTCGCTCGCGCGCCGGTTCCCGCGCGCGGAAGTGGTCACCTACTCGGCCGCCACCGGCCGCCTCACCGGGTTGCTCGACGCGTGGGCCGGACGGCACACCGCCGACGACGGGAACCTCGATCTCGACTACCAGCGGTACGGAACAGCCGAGGCCCGGCTCGCCTGGCTCGACCGGACCCTTGACCTGCAGGCGCTGCACCGTCCTTTCGACCCGGCCGCGTGGGCCCGGACCTTTCTGACGGCGATGGCCCGCGCGAGCCGAGACAAGGCGCACCTGATCGGCCACGTGAAGCTGATGTTCCAGGACACCGCCTCCGGCCTGTTGACGAAAGCCAGCCTCATCGACAGCAGTCAGTCCGGCGTAGTCGACCTCGCAGGTGCCACGACCAGCAGCGCAGGGCGGCTGGTCCTGAACGCCCGGGTCGCCTGTGAACCGGAACAGCTCGAACGCCTCGCCGACGAGTCGACGGCCGTGGCGGACCAGGACCAGGACGTACGGTCCACGCCGGCCGGTCAGCGCTCGTTCAAGCCGGGGCAGCCGCGTCCGACGCACCGCATGCTCGCCGGTGACACTACCGGCCAACGGCACCATCTGCCCCCTGCGCCGTTGTCGTCGTCGACCCGTCACGGGTCCGGGAAAGGTCGGGTAGCACCGTGAGTATCGACCGTGCCGTCCAGCAGCGGTACAGCGCCGCCGCCGAGGTCGTAGAGCCGGGTCTGTGCTGCCCGGTCGACTACGACCCCCAGTACCTCAAGGTCATTCCGGCCGACGTGCTGGAGAAGGACTACGGATGCGGCGATCCGGTCAGCTACCTGCAACCAGGAGAACGCGCCCTGGACCTCGGCAGCGGGGCCGGCAAGGTCTGCTTCATCGCCGCGCAGATCGTCGGCCCCTCCGGCGCTGTCATCGGCGTGGACCTCAATGACGACATGCTCGCCGTGGCCCGGCGAGCGCAGCCCGAGGTGACCCGACGACTCGGCTACGGCAACGTCACCTTCGCCAAAGCACGGATCGAGGACCTCGCGCTCGACCTCGACTTCCTCGACCGCCACCTGGACCGCCACCCGGTCCGCTCCCACGACGACCTGGTCCGACTCGATGAGCTGGCTGACCGGCTGCGCCGCGACTCGCCGCTCGTCCCCGACGGCAGCATCGACGTCGTCATCTCCAACTGCGTACTCAACCTGGTGGCGCCACAGCGCAAGCAGGACATGTTCGCTGAGATCGCCCGGGTGTTGCGGCCGGGTGGCCGGGCGGTGATCAGCGACATCGTCAGCGACATCGACGTGCCGACCGCGATGCGAGCCGATCCACAGCTATGGTCGGGCTGCTACAGCGGCGCACTGCAGGAGGAGCGCTTCCTCGACGGGTTCAACCAGGCCGGCCTGACCGGACTGACGATTCTCAAACGCGAGACCCGTCCCTGGGAAACGGTCGGCGACGTCGAGTTCCGCAGCGTCACCGTCGCCGCTTACAAGCCGCCGAGCCGCGAGAACGTGTCGACCGGACACGCCGCCGTCTACCGGGGACCGTTCGCCGCCGTGACGATCGATTCCGGCCTGCAGATGATCCGGGGCCGAGTCGTACCGATCGATGCGGAGGATCTCCGGTCGATTCTCGCCGGCCCGATCGCGGAGCACACCTTCATCCTGGAAGCCGAGCCGGTCGATCCGACGTCATCGCCATCGGAAGCTGCTCTGCCGACGAGTGCGGCTCCGGGAGTCGGTCAGAGCGCCGCCGCTGGGCGCCCCCGGTACCGGCCCGTTTCCGAACCGGCCAGTTGCGCCCAGCCAGGCGGGGGGTGTGGCTGCTGACCGGTGTGCGGTGTCAGGGTGGGCGACCCCCCCGACGTCAGCTGCCGATTGGTCCGCACGCCTCGATGCGGGTCGCCTCGCACGCGTCCCAGATGATTTGGTAATAGGAGTGTTCCACTGGCAGGTAGCCGTAGTCACGGTTGGAGCTGACCAGACAGGCGTCGCCCGTGCACCAGCCGCGTTCCTCCAGATACTCGGAATTGATCTTCAGCGTGGCGGTGCGGATCTTGGCTCGTAGGTCGTCGGGCAGCGCGGATCGGGTGACCACCGGCGAGTGTGGTGCCCTGACCTGCCAGAACGCCTTCAGCTCGCCCTCGGCGACGTCACCGGTCCGGATGGCGTTCTCCAGTTGAGCGTCCGCGACCAGCCCGATTTCACAGTCACCCCGCTTGACCGCGCGCGGGATGGTGTTGCCGGCTGGTACGACGAGGCGGGTGAAGTCCCGGTCAGGAGCGAGGCCGGCCTTGGAGAACTCGAACAGCGGCAGCAGGGTGGAGGTCGACGCCGGGTCCGGGAAGCAGACGGTCCTGCCGCGGAAGTCCTCCAGTGATGACAGCGTGCTCGATGCTCTGGTTACCCCGAGGACGACGTAGCCCGGTTGGTCGCCCTTGCGGTGCTGCAGCAGCCCGGTCGGCTCGATCTCCGCTCCGTTCTGTACGGCGAGGGCGTAGGAGAACGCGCCGAGCTGCGCCATGTCGACGCTGCCGGCGATGAGGGCCTCGATGACTCCCGCGTAGTCGGCGGCCTGGAACGTCTCGACCTCGATGCCGACCTCCTCGGACAGGGCCCTGATGAACAGTCCGTAGTGGTCCTTGAAGGTGCTCGCTTCACCGGCCGGCACGGCCGCGAACACGATCTTGTCCGGCCAGCCCGTCTGCGAACGGCCGTCGCCGCCGCCGCCGTCGCCGTTTCCGGCGCCGCAGCCGCCGGTGGCGGCCACCAGGAGGAGGGCGATCGCGGCCGTCGCGATCCGCCGGTTCTGTCTCATGAGCGCTCCTCATTGATGGTCTAGGGGGCCAGCCGTTGTGGGGTGGGGGACAGCTCGGCGAGGTCGTCGCCCGGCTCGTCGGCGACTGGAGTCTCCGGCGTGACGGGCACGCCGTCACGCTGGTAAACCTGCATCAGCTGCTGTCGGGTCAGGTCCCCGGTCGGCCGGTCCAGTACGGTGCTGCCCGCGCACAGGCCGATGACCCGGTGCGCCCAACCGAGTGCCATGTCGACCTGGTGCAGGCTGCAGATGACGGTGAGGTGTTCCTCGACGCAGATACGGCGTAGGACGTCCATCACCTGGCCCGACGACTCCGGGTCGAGGGAGGCGACAGGTTCGTCGGCAAGCAGCAGTTGCGGCCGCTGCATGAGGCTTCTCGCGATCGCGACCCGCTGCTGTTCCCCACCGGAGAGGGTGTCGGCTCGCTGGAATGCCTTGTGGCCGAGACCGACCCGGTCGAGGTGGTCGAGGGCGGTACGGCGTAGCGCCTTGGAGTAGGTCGACACGCCGAGCCGCGGGCCGCGCAGTCCGCCGAGGGCCCCGGACAGGACGTTCTCCATGCAGCTGAGCCGGCCGACCAGGTTGAACTGCTGAAAGATGAAGCCGACCTGGCACCGCAGATGCCGGATCGCGCGGGCGCGGGCGCGCACCACATCGACGCCGAGCACCTCGACCGTGCCGTCGCTGGGCGTGTGCAGTCCGTTGAGCAGCCGAAGCAGGGTCGACTTTCCCGATCCGGACAGGCCGATGACGGCGAGAAACTGCCCGCTGGGCAGGTCGAAGGATACGTCGTCGAGGGCGGTGTGGTCGCCGAATCGCTTCGTGAGGTGGGCGACGCGGACGGCCGGCGCCGGCTGACGGTCAGGCGGTGTTGCTGTCGGCCGTTTCACAGGATCCTCTTCCTGAGCATGTCGGAGAAGCGTTCGACGACGAAGACGGTGCCGAAGATGACGATCAGCACTGCGGCGGTGGTGCGGAACTGCAGCGTGTGCACCGACTGGTAGGTGATGAACCCGATCCCGCCGGCACCGACGATCCCGACGATGGTCGAGGATCGGATCGTGCTGTCCAGTGTGAACAGCGTCGTGGCCACGAAGGACGGTGCGACCTGTGGCACGACGCCGGCGGTCGCCTGCTGGAGCCGGGTCGCGCCGACCGACCGGAGCGCGGCCCGCGGCCCTGGGTCGAGATGCTCGATCGCGTCGGCCATCAGTTTCGCGGTCAGACCGATCGATCCCAGGCCGAGCGCGATCACGCCGGCGAACGGTCCGAGGCCGAATGCGGAGACGAAGATCAGTGCGAGGACCAGCGGCGGCAGACCTCGGGACAGGACAATGACCAGCCGGGCAGCGTGATAGACGGCGGGATGTGGGGCAACGGTACGGGCGGCGAGGAACGCGATCGGCAGGCTCAGCGTCGTCGCCAACGCGGTGGCGCACACGGCGATGGTGAGCGTCTCCGCGATCGCCGGTCCCAGATCCTCCCGGACGGAGGCGAAGTCCGGAGGCAGGAACGTTCCGACGCTCGCGACGAGTTCGGGAATGGCCCGTAGCAGCGCGCCCGGACTGATGCCGAGGCCGGCGAAGCTGACCATGGCCAGCCCGACGGCCGTCACCACGGCGATCTGTCGGGTCAGCCGGTCCCTGGTCCACGGCGGACTGAGCCGTGGGCCCTTGGCAGCGGCCGGCCGGTCCTGGACAGGCCGGCGGGGCCGAGGTCGCGCCCGGGTGGGCTGTTCGTGGGCGAGGATACTGGCCCGGATCGCGGCGGAGATCCGTTCGACGATCACGACCAGGGCGATGATGATCAGTGCGAGACCGAGGCCGCGCTGGTACTGGAGGGTGCGCAAGGTGTTGTAGAGCTCGAAGCCGATGCCGCCGGCGCCCACGAACCCGAGAACGGCGGAGGCTGCCACGTTCATGTCCAGCCGGTACAGGGTGGTGGAGACGAACGACGGCAGCACCTGCGGGAGGACCCCGGTCACGATCGCCTGCAGGCGGGTCGCCCCGACCGTCGCCACGGCCTGGTGGATCTCGTCGTCGACTTCCTCGATGGCGTCGGCGAACAGCTTTCCGATCATGCCGGTGGAATAGATCGCGACGGCGAGCACACCCGGCAGCACGCCGACGCCGAGGACCCGGACGAAGATCAGGGCGTACACCAGGTCGGGGATCGACCGGGCACCGAGGATGATCGCCCGTGCGACGGCTCGCACCGCGGGGGACGGGGCTGTGTTGGCGGCGGCGAGAAACGACAGAGGCAGGGACAGCAGCAGCGCCAGGGCGGTGCCGGCGACCGCCATCATCAGCGTGTCGAGGATGGGGCCGACGACGCGGGACGGCTGCGGCATCTCGACCGGCAGCATCCGGCCGAGCAGGTTGCCCAGGTCTGCCCAGCCGTCGACGAGCCGCTGCGGATCGACACCCACCTCACGGGCACTGACCACTATCGCGAGAACGGCACCGGTGGCCGCCGCGATGCCCACGATGCGGTTGCGGCTCCACGGCGGCCGCAGCGCGCGCTCGTCGTTCGCCGCGTCTGTCGAGGTCGTCGCTGCCCGGTCGGTGGTGGCGCGGTCCGGGCGTTCGGTGCTGTCCGTCGGGCTGGTCATCGAACAGATCGCTAGCTGCCGATTGGGCCGCAGGCATCAATCCGGGTGGCTTCACAAGCGTCCCAGATCACCTGGTAGTAGGTGCCGTCGATCGGGATGTAGCCGTAGTCGCCGCTGGCGCTGATCAGGCAGGCGTCACCACCGGAGCAGAAGCCTTGCTGCTCCAGGTACTCGGCGTTGATGCGGTTGGTGGCCTCCCGGATCCGGTCCCGCAGGTCCTGCGGGAGCTCGCTGCGGGTCGCCAGTGGGGAACCAGGCGCCCGAACCTCCCAGACGACCTTGAGGTCGTCCTGCCCGACATCGCCCTGCCGGATGGCGGATTCGAGTTGGGCCTGCGAGGCGAGGCCGACTTGGCAGTCGCCGCGTTTGACGGTGCGGGGGATGGTCGCGCCGGCCGGTACGGTGAGTCGACGGAAGTCCTTGTCGACGGTCATGCCCGCCTTGTGGAACTCGAACAGCGGGATGAGGGTCGTGGTGGAGGCCGGGTCGGGAAAGCAGACGGTCTTGCCGCGGAAGTCGGGGAAGCCGCTGATGGCGCTCGAGGACGGCACCATGCCGTAGATCACGTAGCCGGCCTGGTCGCCCTTGGCGTGGATACGGACGCCGGACGGCTCGATTAGTGCCCCATTCTGCACGGCGAGGGCGTACGAGAACGCGCCGAGCTGCGCGACGTCGACGGTGCCGGCGATCATTCCCTCGATGACCCCGGCGTAGTCCGCAGCTTGGAAGGTCTCGATCTTGATGCCGACGTCCCGCGACAGCGCGTCGACGAAGGGCCCGTAGTCGTCGTCGAACGTGCGCGCCTCACCACTCGGCGTTGCCGCGAAGACGATCTTCTCCGGCCAGCCGTTCGTATCCGTGCCCGTACCCGTATCGGCGGAGTCGCCACCGCAGCCGGTTGCGGCGAGAGCCGTGACGGTTACGGCGGCCAGCAACCGCCGTCTCCTGGTGGTCGATGTAGGCACTGTGGAACCTCCCTTGTCGTGGCGATGCCGGGTGGTGGCCGGGCAGCGATGCGCTGACCGATCGCTTCCGCGACGCTGGGCAGCGGTGACGGTCGATCCGGCCCGCTGGAGCCGAACCGATCGGACCCAGCGACCAGGTGGCACCTTCGGACGTAGGCCGGGTGCCCGTTCCGTATCTACTGGAAGACACCGGGCGCCGGCGCGGTGGTCTCCTCGGTGGTGATCCGAACAGCTTCGGCTTTTGTCGGGACCCGCTGGGTGACAACCGGATATCCGTCGACCACGGTCAACGGCAGCGGGCAGGACTCCTTGAGCCGCCAGAGGGCCACGACGACGTCCGGGAACTCGTCCGGACGATCGTTGGACAGCAGGCGGATCCGAAGCCGGTCCTGCGGTGGATCGTCAAGTTGGTCGAAGATCGCCTGGGCGGCTCGTGCCTCCTCGTCGGACTTGACGTAGACGATGATGCCCGCCATGTCCTCGCTGAGGCTGGCGCGACGGCTCTCCTCCCACGGCAGCGCCATCGTCGCCATCGGATGGGCAGGGTCGATGGGCCGGTGGTCGCAACCCAGGTAATTCTCGTCGATGCGCAGCTGGCCGTAGGCGAACTCTGTCGGCCGCAACCAGTCCTCGGCCCCACCCGGCCCGTACACCCAGTACTTCTCGGCCACCTGGGTGTGCGCCCCGTGGACGGGCCGCCCAGGTCCGCCCTGCCGGACGCTGCGCCATCGGTTGTGCGCAGCGACCGTCGGAATGTCGTCGAACCTCCGCCGTGTCCGGGTGTCCTCGGTGCGCATGTCGACCCCGAAGTGGTCGACGAAGGGTCTCGGCAGGGTGACCGCACCCTTGATCAGGTCGTCCTGGGCGATGGGGAAGGACGAAAAGATGACGTTCAGGTTGCCAGGCAGCCGGTACTTCACGTAACCGGGGGCCTTCCATCGTTCCAACTGGCCCCTGGCGTGCAGTTCATGATGCGGCAGGTCGGAGAGATCGTCGAGCTTGACGTGGATGTGGATGGACTCGGCGCTGGAGACGGCCTCGGTGAAGTCGAACCCTCGGTCGAGGAGCATCAGCAGTTGGTCGGGCTCTCGTCGGGAGAGGAGCTGGCGGCGCACGAGGTACTCCAGCTCCGGCTCGAGAACCGCTCGATCGAAAGGCATGGCCGGCCTCCCCGTCTCCCACTGCCCACAATAAACTCAAGATCATCGCCATCATCAAAAGTTACTGATTTCAATGGCATCTGCGATGCTATCGGTGCGCGTGAAGCCGGGCAAGGGGCCGCCTTCAGTGACCCGTTTTGGTTAGCTGCTCCGGGTGCGTATATAAAAGATCTGAACGGGAGAGAGCTGATTGACTGCCGGCTATGTTCTGATATATCGGGCGGTGTCGCGACGTGGCACTCGGTGGTGGCGCCCTGCCTTGGGTCGACAGTCGGCCATCCGACACGAGTGCGTCTGCTCGAGTCCGGTCCGGCTCGTCGCTGCGCTCGTGATCGTTGACCCGGTGGCGGCATGGCGTCACCCAGGCGGCATCGCCACCTGTGCCGTCATCGCCGCCTCGGGCTCGAATAGCGCGAAATCCGGACTCGGCATTGAATACCCTAATTTTGCGTCTGGTAGGCAGCGACTTGAGGGATCCGCTGCGGGTCGGCGACAGGTAGGGTGGCGGCGCTTGTTGCAGCGAACCTCCCGTGGTCGCCAGCGGCGGTCGCGGCAGTGGATTTCCCATCCCGAGCTGTGTGGCCGTCGGCAACCCGTGTTGGCGATTGCAATGACTCCTGTCAACATAGATGGATGTCTAAGCAGTCTGGTTGGCTCGGCCCGGCCGACGTCGGTGCGGGTGCGCCCTGCTGCGTGCCGATGAGTGAACGGTCGATCCCCGCCGAGACCGCAGTGGTAGTCGCGCCGGCCTTCAAGGCGCTCGGTGATCCCGTGCGGCTACAGCTGATGTCGATGATCGCCTCCGCGCCCGGCGGCGAGATCTGCGTCTGTGACCTCACTCCGGCGTTCGACCTGTCCGGGCCGACGATCTCCCACCATCTCAAGACCCTGCGTGCGGCCGGCCTCGTTACCGCCCAGCGCCGACGTACCTGGGTCTACTACCGGGCCCGGCCGGGCGTCCTGCGCCAGCTCGCGACCCTGCTCAGCATCGAACCCTCGGTCGATGTCCAGCCTGCGGGCGATCCGCGCACGAGCGCTGGCTGAGCGTGCCGTTCCACGGGCGATCCGGTAGACGGCCCCGGTGGGCCGTCTACCGGACGGTGCCCTACCGGGCGTCGCAGGCGCCGACGCAGGCGCACGGCGGCTCGATGAGGCCGCCGGCGACGGCCTCGAGCTCCTCGTCGCTGACCTCGATGACCTCCACCTCAGTCTCGTTGCTGGTCTCCATAGTTGTCACCTCCTTCCCGCTGCTCGTGGGCGGATCCGTGCCGTCGCGCCGCCGGGGCCGGTGGGCGATGGAGCGGCGGTGACGGCCGATGGTGGCTCACCCAGTTGCGCGGCGACCAGATCGGCGTAGCGGCCGGCGCGGTCGAGGAGGTCAGTGTGGCTGCCCTGCTCGCTGACCTTGCCTTGATCCAGAACGACGATGAGGTCAGCGTCGCGGACGGTGCTGAGCCGGTGCGCGATGATGATCTGGCTACAGTCCAGGGTGGCGAGGTTGCGATGGATGGCGGCCTCGGTGACGGCGTCGAGGTGGCTGGTGGCCTCGTCGAGCAGCAGCAGCCGGGGCCGACGCACCAACGCGCGGGCGATGGCGAGCCGCTGCCGTTGCCCGCCCGACAGGCCGCCACCCCGTTCGGTCAGGCGGGTACGGTAGCCGAGCTGCATCGCGGTGATCTCGTCGTGCAGACAGGCGAGCCGGGCGGCACGCTCGATATCGGCGTGGCCGACGGCGCTGTCGTGGAAAGCGATGTTCTCACTGATGGTGCCGGCGAACAGAGCCGGCTCCTGCAGGACCGTGCCGACCTGTCGGCGCAACGCACGCACGTCGAGGGCCGTCAGGTCGGTGCCGTCGATGGTGACCGTACCGGTGGTCGGCTGATGCAGGCCGAGAAGCAGAAGTGCCAGGGTGGACTTGCCCGTGCCGGACGGCCCGACGATCGCGACACGGCTGCCAGGGGCGATGACGAGGTCGATGCCGCGCAGGACCGGCGGGCTGTTGGTGTCGTAGCGGAAGGCGACGTCGCGTAGCTCGATACGGCCCGCAGCGTTGGGGGCGGCGTTTGTCGGCGAGCTTTCGGCGAGCTCCGCCGGCGTGTCGAAGACGTCGGCGAGGCGTTGCAGTTGCGCGCCTGCGTGTTGCAGTCGTTGACCGTTCGCTGCCAGGACCGCGAGTGGCACGACGACTGCGGCGGCCAGCCAGGTGAGGGCGATCGCGGTGCCGGCGGACAACTGACCTGAGGCCAGGCGGGTGGCCCCGAGCCAGAGGACCAGCAGAGGTGTCAAGGTCCGCAGCGCGGTGGAGGCGGTATCGAGGGCTGCGGTGAGGTGGTTGCGGGAGATGACCGTGCGGATCCAGGTTAGGAACAGCTCCGACCAGCGTGCCTGAGCCCGGTCCTCAGCCGCGGCGGCCTTGATGGTGGTGACGCCCTCGACCGTTTCGGTCATCCGACCGTAGCTCTGCGCCTGCGCAGACAGTTCGGCGGACATCCGGTCTCGGGCCAGCGGCAAGGTGATGGCCAGCAGTGCGACCTGAGCAGCGATGACGATCGTGACCACGCCGGTGACCGGCAGGTCGATGGTGGCCATGACAGCCAGGTAGATCCCGATTACGGCGAGGTCGAGAGCTGCGGTCAGTGTCTGGGCGGTGAGAACGTCGCGCAGAATGCCGATGCTGGAGGCCCGCAACATGATGTCGGCGGCGCTACGGCGCTGGAAGTAGGACAGTGGCAGGGCGAGCAGATGGGCGCTGAAGCTGACCATCGCATGGGTGTCGAGGCGTCCTTGCAGGTAGATGATCAGGGCGGAGCGCAGATAGCTGCTGACGAGATGAGCGGCGAAGACCACGACCACACCGATGCCGAGCAGGGTGAGCACCGATGAGGTCGGGGCTGGGGCCAGCCGGTCGACGACGACACCCGCCAGCAGCGGCAGCGCCAGGCCGAGCAGTTGTAGCACCGCGCTGACCGCGAGCAGTTGCCCGGCGGCCAGCCTGCTACCCGGCAACCGGAACAGCGCCTGTAGGTAACGGCGCCAGAATGGCGCGGTTGATGGTGGCCGGCTGGTGAAGTCGGGCCCGGGGCTGACGGCCAGCAGGACCTGACCGCAGCCGGCGTCGAACTCGTTCATGGTGATTCGGCGACGTCCACGAGCGGGATCGGCCAGGTGCACCCGGCCCCGGCGAACCCGGTCGACGACGACGAAGTGGTCGCTGCCCCAGTGCGCCACGACAGGTAGCGGTAGCCGGGGAAGTAGACCCGGCGCGGTCCGGTAGGCGCTGACGGTCAGACCCACGTTGCGGGCAGCCCGGGCCAGGGCGGCGGCGGTGGCGCCGTCACGTCCGGCGGGACACAGTTGCGCGGCCTCTCGTAGGGACAGATGGTGACCGTGGGCGGTCGCGACCATGGCCAGGCAGGCGGGGGCGCACTCGGTGTCGCTGCCCTGCAGCACCAGCGGCACCCGGAGCCGGGTCACGGCAACCGTCCGGTCACCGTCGTGAGAAGCACGCCGGCCACGGCGGCGAGCGCGACCAGCACGGCCCACAGCAGCGCGAGGAACCGGGGCCGCACGGTGCGGGGAAACAGCTCGGCCCGTGGGTCGTCGAGCATGCGTCGACCGTGGTCACCGAACATCGGCACACCCGCCTTCACCTTCGCCGGAACAGCACAGCCGGGGACGCGAGAGTCCGTTGTGACCCAGTGGTGTCGCCAACCCGCTCATGCCTGCCTTTCGCCGCGTTGGGCGTCCAGTGGTTGGCAGTACTGTCACCCATCGGCCGCGACTGAACCGTGACGGCGGCGTGATGTCGCCATGACGATCAGGGGGGTTCATCCCGAAGAGCCAGAACATAGACATGAAAAAATATCAGGCTATCCTGTTGTATCGACAAGGATGACGCGCAGCGGAGGTCGCGGATGACGGTGACGGCACCGCACGACCAAGTCCTACCGTCGGACGATGGGGAGGCACTGACACTGCGGTTGCTGGGCCGCTTCGAGGTGACCGGGGTACCGGCCAGTGCACTTGGCGCAGCCGGGCAGCGGCTGTTGGCGCTCATCGCGGTCAACGGTGGAGTGCTCGCCCGGTGGCAGGCGGCCCAGGCGCTGTACCCGACGACGGTGGACGCGAACGCAGCGGCGAACCTGCGGGCCCTGCTGTGGCGGCTGCAACGGCATTGCCCCGCCCTGCTGCGCACCTCCGCGACCGACCTGAGACTCGCGCCCCAGGTCCGAGTCGACTACCTGGTGGCCGTCGCCACCGCCCGACGCCTGCTGACCCCACCCGCCACCACGGCGCAGCCCGTCCCGGAGGTGGCCGCACAGCTACGGGAAGACTTGCTGCCGGGCTGGCCGGAGCCGTGGCTGGTCCACGAACGCGAACGCTTCCACCAACTCCGGCTGCACGCACTCGAAGCACTGTGCACCCATTTCAGCCTGGTCGGCAGGCACGGCGACGCGGTTGACACGGGACTGGAAGCCGTACGGGCTGACCCGTTACGGGAGTCGGCCCGCCGGGTGCTCATCGACGCCTACCTGACCGAGGGCAACGTCAGCGAGGCAGTCCGCCAGTACCAGGCGTTCGCCGTCGTCTTGCACGCCGAACTCGGTCTGCAACCCACACCGGCACTGCAACGACGGCTCGGGCCACGCGCGTCGATCAGCCCAGCCGGTGCCGTCATGACGGAGTCGTGGTCATGATGGTGCCAGCAGCCCTTCAAGTCGAGGCCGCTGCGAGCTGCGGACCAGCCGAGTGCGGCCCGGCGGGCCCGAACGCCCGTACCCGCTGGTTCCAGATGCTGGCCGACCCGACCCGCATGGCGATCCTGACGCTGCTGCTGACCGGCCCGCACCATGTCGGACAGATCGTCGCCGCGACCGGGTTGCCGCAGAGTCGAATCTCCAACCACCTGGCCTGCCTGCGAACCTGTCGCCTGGTCGTAGCGGAACGGCAGGGCCGACGAGTGCTCTACCGGATTGGCGACCCACGGCTGCGTCTGCTCCTCGATCTCGCCGACGACCTGGCCGCCGGCAGCAACGACCTGACGGACTGCGGGTTCTGACTTGGCGAACAGAAAGGTACGTGGAGCCTGCCCGCACGACTGCCCCGACCGGTGCAGCTGGGTCGTCACCGTCGACGATACCGGCACTGCTGTGGCCCTCAACGGCAACACCGACCACCCGCTCACCGCCGGCCGACTGTGCACCAAGGTCAACGGCTATCTCCAGGACCGGGTTTACAGCCCACACCGGATCACTCGGGCGCTGCGCAGGGCCGGCCCCAAGGGTTCGGGACAGTTCACCCCGATCGACCTGGACGATGCACTTGACGAAGTCGCCACTCGGCTGACCAGGATCGCCGCCACCGAAGGACCTGCGACGATCATCCCGTTCAGCTACGAGGGCACCCAAGGGCTCCTGCAGTCCAAGTCGATGAGCGAGCGGTTCTTCGCCCGGCTGGGCGCCGCCGAGGTCAGCCACACCATCTGCGGACCGACCGGCGCTGCCGGTCTGTCGGCGGTCAACGGGTTCACCGTCGGTGCGCTGCCCGAAGACGCTGTCCATGCCGAACTGATCATCGTCTGGGGCGCCAACCCGGTAGTGACCAATCAGCACCTGTGGCCGGCGATGCTCGCCGCCCGATCTCGCGGGGCCCGCATCGTCGTCATCGATCCGGTGGCTACCCGTACCGCCCGTGCGGCCGACTGGCACCTGATGCCCCGGCCCGGGTCGGACGCCGCGCTCGCCCTCGGCCTCGCTCACCTGGTCATCACCGGGGACTTCGTCGACCACGACTTCATCGCCACCCGCACCACCGGCTTCGACGAGCTTGCCGCCGCCGCTGCGGACTTCACCCCCGGCCGTACCGCCGACATCACCGGCATCGCCGAGTCCGACCTCCGTGCCCTCGCCGCCGAGTATGCTGCGGCCCGTCCGGCGCTGATCCGGCTCATGGTCGGTATGGAACACCACACCAACGGAGCTGCCCTGTACGCCGCCATCGCCGCGCTGCCCGTGTTGACCGGAATGTGGCGCCATCCTGGTGGCGGCATCGCCTACCACACCTCGCCCCTGTTCAACCGGTCCCTCAACCTCGACGGTCTGCGAATGGCGCACCTGGCCCCCGGACCGCGCCGACGCATCAACATGGTGCAACTCGGCCAGGCCCTCGCCGACCCGGACGCCGACCCGCCCGCCCGCGCGTTGGTCGTGCACGGCAGCAACCCCGCCGTCATCGTGCCCCGCCAGCCTCTCGTCCGCCGCGGTATGACTCGCGACGACCTGTTCACTGTCGTCCACGAGCATGTCCTCACGGACAGCGCCCGCTACGCCGACATCGTCCTGCCCGCCACCACCCAGCTCGAACACCTCGACCTGATGAAATCGTGGGGTCACACCGACCTCATGCTCAACCTGCCAGCCATCGATCCGCCCGGCGACGCGATCAGTGTCACCGACCTGTTCCGCGCGCTTGCCGCGCGGATGGGTTTCCCCGAACCCTGCTTCAGCGACAGCGACGACGATCTGCTCGCCACCGCGTTGAGCTCCACCCACCCCCATCTGGCTGGAATCACTCTGGATCGGCTGCGCGAACACGGGTGGCAACGCCTGAACATTCCCACCCCGCACACCCCGTACGCCGCGGAGTTCGCCACCCCGGACGGCCGGGCGCGCCTGGCCGCCGCCGCCCGCGCCGCCACGACTGCGCTTCCACGCCCGCCGGATGCCCGGTGGCCGCTGCAACTGCTCAGCGTCAAGGGCCTACGGTCGATGAACTCCACCTATGCGGACACGACCCAGTGCGCCCGCGACGGCGGCCCGTGGCTCGACCTGCACCCCGACGACGCGGCTGCACGAGCCATCGCCGACGGGGACCTGATCGAGGTGCACAACCAGCACGCCACCATCACCCTCCACGCGCGGGTCGGAGCCCGGACCCGGCCAGGGGTGGTGGCGGTCGTGTTCGGTGCCTGGAGCGTCACCCGCACCGGTGCCTCGGGCGCGTCGGTGAACCTGCTCACCCCGGACAGCCTCACCGACGCCGGCGGGTCCGCGTTTCATGACACCTACGTCGATGTGCGACCGGCGCGCTGAGCTGAGCGCGGCGCCGATGCGGGCCCAGGAAGGCGACCCGCAGCCGCGTCGGTGCGCGCCGGTCGCACGGTGGATCGGCGGCGACCGGCCCGGTCAGAACGGGCTGAGGACCACTCCGGCGGAGCGGGGGTCGCCGTCGTGCACGAGCGACTCGAACGCGCCGACGTCGTCGAAGGCGAACGCGTACGCTTTTCCATCACGCATGTTGGCGTGGATGATCCGGGCGTACTGGTTGGTCGGGTTGTTGCGGTAGAACTCGGCGGCGTTGGTGCTGGGCTGGGTGTGGATGGTGCCGAGGGTGCCCCGGTTCAGTGCGGCGCACAGCGTACGGGAGATCGGGCCGACCACCTGGTCGTTGGGGGCGGGCAGGTCACCGTCGCAGCCCCACACGCTCGCCGACGAGGGCCGGTTGAACGAGGCGACGACCTGACCGGCACCGTTGGTGAAGGTCATCACCCGGCCCGAGGTCCGCCCGTAGTAGCGGATGTCGGGGCGGTCGCCGAACGGTACGACGGTCAGCGTCCGGCTGGTGTACGTGTTCCACGCCGAGGCGATGTAGGAGTCCAGGTAGCTGGGGCTGAACAGGCCGGCGCCGGTCGCCTTGCCGGGGGCGAGCACCCGCAGTACGGTGCCGTCGCCCCGGGTCTGCACCGTGCTGGCCCAGCCGGACTGGGCGCGGATCCCGTTGATGATTGCGTTGCGGCCGCCCGCGACGACGTCGCCGGTGCGCTTGGTGACACCGCCCGCGGCGGTCACGGTGACCGCGTGCGGCACCGCGAACATGTCCACCTGGGAGCTGTTGAGCCACAGGCCGGCGTCGTTGTAGGTGAACTCGCTCCAGTCGAACAGGATGTCGCGGTTGGGGTCGCCGCCGGCCCACGGGGCGGGCTGCACCAGGCCGGTCGGAGTGAGGAAGAACTTCAGCTTCTCGCCGAGGGAGAAGTAGACCCGGCCGGAGAAGCCGCGCGGGAAGCGGACCGTCGTGCTGCCACCGTTGGTCGGTCCGGCGATCGAGGCGTCGGGGGCCGGCGACGGCGGGATCTGCCCACCGGACCAGGGGATGAACGTGCCGCCCTGGTTGACGTAGCCGAGGCGGCCCGTGGAGAGCTGCACGCCGATCACGTACAGGTGGACAGAGCCGGATCGGCCGGTGTTGTTGGTGACGGTGACCGGCAGCAGTGCCGGGCCGACGGCCTGGGCGGGCGCGGCGGCGACGAGGCCGGTCGGGACGGCGGTGAGCAGGGCCGCTGCGACGGCCAGCAGCCTTCTTCGGACAGCCATGAGGGACTCCTCCGGTCGGGATCGGTCGGCGGTCGGACGGGTAAGAGAGCGCTCTCCGAGAAGAGTCTTATTGTTAACACTGTTTGTCAATAGATGTACGGCGATGTGGTGACCTGGGGGTGTCGACCTCGGTTATCCGGTTGCCGGTGGGGTCGGGTGTCCCCGACGATGACCGTCATGGCGACGGGTGATCGGCCGATGGATGCCGCTCGTCGCCGCGAGCTTGCCCGCCGGGTGCTCGACGGCTACGCCAGCGGTCCCGACGCCCCGGTCCGGGCGACCGCCAACGCGCTGGCGAAGATCGACCGTGCCGTCGCCCTGGTGCTCGTCGAAGGTGTGAGCGACCAGATTGCGGTGGAGACGGCCGCGGCCGGCCGTGGCCGGGACCTCGACGCGGAACGGGTGGCGGTCGTGCCGATCGGTGGAGCACATGCCACCGGCCGGTTCCTGGCCGGCCTCGGTCCACAGCGGTCGCGGGTACGGCTCGCCGGGCTGTGCGACCTCGCCGAGGCGGACTTCGTCGCGCGGGGACTGGCCACCGCCGGGATCGGTGTGCCCCGAACGCACGACGACCTCGCCGAACTCGGGTTCTTCGTCTGCGTCGACGACCTGGAGGACGAACTGATCCGAGCGCTCGGAGTCGACGGAGTCGAGGCGATCCTGGCGACGCACGGCGACCTCGGGTCGTTCCGTACGCTGCAGGGCCAGCCCGCCTGGCGCGACCGGCGACCCGCAGCGCAGCTGCGCCGGTTCATGGGCAGCGGCTCGCGCCGCAAGTCACGCTACGCCCGGCTGCTCGTCGAGGCGGCGATCGCCCGGGACGTGTTGCCGCAGCCCCTCGACCGGCTACTCGCCTCCGTCGGCCCGCACTGAACAGACGGAGGCCGCCGGACGGGAACGTCCGGCGGCCACCACGTCACGGGTTTTCCGAGGCTAGCCAGCCGAGGTCGGCGCGGTGACCAGCTCGGCGGCCGCTGCTTGGTCGAGCAGCCACCAGGTGCGGCGCACGCCGCGTACGCCGGCTGCCGGCACGGCGACCGGGTCGCTGCCGCCGTACGCCCGACCGACCGCCGCCGCCTTGTCCGCACCGGCAGCGACCAGCCACACCTCGTCGGCGGTGTTGATCGTGGACAGGGTCAGCGTGATCCGGGTCGGCGGCGGTTTCGGGCTGTCCCGTACCGCCGCCACCGGGCGGGTCTCGCCAGTGACCGGATGCCCCGGGAACACCGACGCCACGTGCCCGTCCTCGCCGACGCCGAGCATCAGCACGTCGAACCGGGGCAGCGGGGCCGTACCCGGGCCGGCGACCCGGTCGAGGACGGCGGCGTACCGGGCGGCGGCCGCATCCGGGTCGTCGCCGTCCGGTCCGTCCGACGCCGGCATCGCGTGCACCCGCTGCGGGTCCAGCGGCAGTACGTCGAGCAGCGCCTCGCGGGCCTGGGTCTCGTTGCGGTCCGGGTCGCCGGCGGGCAGGAACCGTTCGTCACCCCACCAGACGTCCACCCGGGACCAGTCGACCGCCTGCCGGGCCGGCAGTTCGCCGACCGCGCGCAGCACGGCCGCCGCGACCCGCCCGCCGGTCAGCACCACCGACGCTTCGCCCCGCTCGGCCTGGGCGTCGATCAGCCGGACGACGAGCCGGGACGCCACCGCGCTGGCCAGCACGGTGGCGTCCGGGTGCACGACGAGCATGCCGGGGCCGCTCACGAGCCGCTCCGAGCCGGACCGGCCGCGACGACCGCCGGGTCCGTGCCGGCGGTCGGCCCGGTGGCCTCCGCCGGGTCCTTCCAGATGTGTACCCGTTTGGCGGGCCGGGCCGACAGATCCGGCAGTCCGGCGAGGGTGCCCAGCGCCTCGGAGTAGACCTGGTCGGCGTCGAGCCGCCGCAGCTCCTCGGCGAGCTCCTCGCCGAGCGGCCGGCGGACCAGCGGCATCTGCCGCTCCGGCTGGCCGGTCCGGGTGAACATCGCCGAACTGTCCTCGCGGACCAGGCTCAGCCCGTCGCCGTTGGCGCAGCGCAGCTCCACCGACCGCATCCGGGGGAACTCGCTGGTCTCCTCCCAGCGCGGCGTGATGCCGAGCCGGGCCGCCAGCCAGCTGATCATCAAGGCGGCCGTCGGGTCGGCCCGGGGCGCGGTCACCGTGGCACCGGTGATCTGCGCGTCGGTGGTGTCGAACGCCCCGGCGACCAGGGTGCGCCACGGGGTGATCCGGGTCCACGCCAGATCGGTGTCGCCGGACGCGTAGTCGACCGCCCGTTGCAGCAGCGCCTGCACCGGGTTGGGGGCCTGCGCCGAGTCGGTGATCCGCCGGTCGGCGACCACCCCCAGGTAGTCGTTGGCGATCTGCTCCGGCGGCTCGCCGTGCCACCAGGTCACCACCGGTACGTCCGGCACCAGCAGCGGCATCACCACCGACTCGGCGTGCAGCGCCAGCCGACCCGAGGTACGCATGACGACCGCCTCGCACGGCCCGAGCCGGCCGCCGACGACCACCTCGGCGTCGAGCCGGCTGACCTTGCGGTCGATGTCGGAGCGGACCACCACGAGCAGCCGGCACGGGTGGGCGGCGGCGGCGATGGTGGCCGCCGCCTCCGCCTCGCGTACCCGTTTCTCGTCGACCACCACGATCAGGGTCAGCGCCATTCCGCTGGCCACACCACCGGCGCTGCGCCGCTCCGCGGCCAGGGCCTTGACCACCTCGTTGCCGGTGGTGTCCCACAGGCTGATCATGCTCTCCTCCAGGACCGGCCCTCGCGGGCCAGCATCTCGTCGGCGGCCCGCGGACCCCACTCGCCGGACCGGTACGGCTCCGGCCGGGTGCCCTCCCAGGCCTCTTCGAGGGGGTCGATCACCCGCCAGCTCTGCTCCACCTCGGCGGCGTCGGGGAACAGGGTGCGGTCGCCGATCAGCACGTCGAGCACCAACCGCTCGTACGCCTCCGGACTGGCCTCGGTGAACGCCTCGCCGTACTGGAAGTCCATCGCGATGTCGCGGACCTCCATGGTGGTGCCCGGCACCTTGGCGCCGAACTTGAGCACCACGCCCTCGTCGGGCTGCACCCGGATGACCAGCTGGTTGTTGCTGAGCATCTCCACATCGGTGCCGTTGAACGGCAGGTGCGGTGCGGCCTTGAACATCACCGCCACCTCGGTCACCCGACGCGGCAACCGCTTTCCGGCGCGCAGATAGAACGGCACCCCGGCCCACCGGCGGTTCTGGATGCCCAGCCGCATCGCCACGTACGTCTCGGTGGTCGAGTCGGCCGGCACGTTCGGCTCCTCCAGGTACCCGACGGCCCGCTGCCCGGCCACCCAGCCCTTCAGGTACTGACCGCGTACGGTGCCGGCGGCCACGTCGTCGGGCAGGCTGATCGCCCGCAGCACCTTCAGCTTCTCCGCCCGGATCTCGGTGGCGTCGAAGCTGGTCGGCTCCTCCATGGTGACCAGGGCCAGCAGCTGCAGCAGATGGTTCTGCACCACGTCACGGGCGGCACCGGTGGCGTCGTAGAAGCCGGCCCGGCTGCCGATGCCGACGTCCTCGGCCATGGTGATCTGCACCGAGTCGACGTACTTGGAGTTCCACAGCGGTTCGAACAGGTTGTTGGCGAACCGCAATGCCATGATGTTCTGGACGGTTTCCTTGCCCAGATAGTGGTCGATGCGGAACACGTCGTCGCGGGTGAACACGTCGTCGACCAGGTCGTTGAGCGACTTCGCCGACGGCAGGTCGTAGCCGAACGGCTTCTCCACCACCACCCGACGCCAGCCGCCGCACCGCTCGTTGTCGGCCATGCCGGTGCGGGCCAGCTGCTTGAGCACCTGCGGGAACGCCGACGGCGGGATCGAGAAGTAGAACGCGGCGTTGCCGTGGATGCCGTGCGATTCGCGCAGCCCGTCCAGGCAGGCCGACAGCTTGTCGAACGCGGCGTCGTCGTCGAACGAGCCGCCGACGAACTTGATGTTGCCGGCCAGGCGGGACCAGACCTCCTCACGCCACGGGGTACGCGCGTACTCCTTGGCCGAGTCGTGGGCCAGCGACTCGAAGTCGCCGTCGGTCCAGTCCCGCCGGGCGAAGCCGAGCACCACGAAGCCGGGCGGCAGTAGCCCTCGGTTGGCCAGGTCGTAGATGCCGGGGAGTAGTTTCTTGCGAGCCAGATCACCGGTGACACCGAAGATCACCAGAGCGCAGGGCTCCGGGATGCGCGGCAGCCGCCGGTCCTGCGGGTCGCGCAGGGGGTTCACGTCGCCTCCTCAGTCCGTTTCTCTCCGGACCAATTGTCAGCTGGGCAGGTTTCGAATCGTGTCCAGGAGTTGGGCGACGCCGGCGGCCCGATCGGTCAGGTGCAGCCGCAGCAGCGGCCGGCCCCGTCCGGCGAGCGCCTCGCGGTCACCGGCGGCCTGCGCCGCCTGCAGCTCACCGAAACTGTACGGGCGACCGGGGACCGGCAGGTCGTCGGTGACTGCGCCGGTGATCTGCAGGAACGCGCCGACCTGCGGCCCGCCCTTGTGGTACTGCCCGGTGGAGTGCAGGAACCGCGGCCCCCAGCCGAAGGTGACCGGCCGGTCCGCGGCGGCCGCCAGCAGCGGGCGCACCCCGGCGGCGTCGGCGTCGCCGAACCGGTCCAGGTAGGCCATCACCGCGAGGTAGCCGTCGGTGCCGACGCCGTCGATCAGCCAGCGCAGCGCGCCGGCCAGCTCACCCGGTACGCCGTCCGGCCCGTACACCTCGATCGCGCCGTCGACGAACGACGGTGCCTCGGTCGGCGGCCCGGACGCCAGGATCCGGTTGGTGTTCTCCTTCGACTCGGTGACGTTGGGCTGGTTGAACGGGTCGATGCCGAGCACCCGGCCGGCGATCGCCGTCGCGTACTCCCAGACCAGGAACTGCGCGCCGAGCGGTCCGTTGACCGCCAGGTCGGGGCGGACCCCGCCGCCGGGCACCCCGCCCGGCTGGCCGGCACCGCCGTAGGTGACGGTGAGCACGTCCGGGCCGGACGCGCCGGGGGCGTCCGGTGCCTCGACGACCACCGGCAGGATGCCGATGCCGTCCTTGCCGGTCGACTCGGCGATCAGCTGCTCGATCCAGTCGCCGAGACCTTCGATGCCGGTGCCGTCGGAGACCAGCGCGATCTTGTCCCGGCCGGTGGTGGCCGCCGCGCCGAGCGCCGCGCCGAGCGCCAGCCCCGGGTTGTCCCGGTCACCGCCGAGCGCGGCGGACAGCTGCTCGGCCTGGTCGAGCAGCTCGACCACGTCCACGCCGGCCAGCGCCGACGGGACCAGACCGAACGCGGTCAGCGCCGAGTACCGTCCGCCGACCTCCGGGTCGGCGAGCACCACGGTGGCACCCATCTCCTCGGCGGTGGTGGCCAGCGGCGAGCCGGGGTCGGTGACGACCACGAACCGCCGCCCGGCCTCGGCCTCGCTCAACCCCGCGTCGAGGAACGCCTGCCAGTACGCCCGACGGTGGCTGTCGGTCTCCACGGTGCCGCCGGACTTGCTGGCCACCACCACGACGGTCCGGTCCAGCCGGTCGCCGAGCGCCGCCCGCACCTGGTGCGGGTCGGTGGTGTCCAGCACGGTCACCGGCTTGCCGACGGTGAGCGAGATCACCTCGGGAGCCAGCGACGACCCGCCCATCCCGGCCAGCACCACGTGGTCCAGGTCGCCCAGCTCGGCCCGCAGCTCGGCGAGCTGCGGCAGCAGCTCCCGGCTGCGGGTGAAGGTGTCCAGCCAGCCGAGCCGGATCTTCGCCTCGGCCTCGGCGTCCGGGCCCCACAGCGTCGGGTCCTTGCGGGCGAGCGAGCCGGGCACCCCGTCGCCGACCAGTGCGCCCCGGGTCGACGAGGCGGCCGAGGCGTCGACCGCGTCGGCCCCGTACACGCTCAGCCCGGCCGCGGCCTCGACCCCGCCGTCGAAGAAGTCGCTCATGCGTTACCTCCGGCCTGCTTGGCCGCGGCGGCGTGCCCGCCGGCGGCCGCGTTCGGCTCGTCGGCACCGGCCGCCGCCGCGTCCAGCGACGAGCGGACCCCGTCGAGCAGCTCCTGCCAGCTGGCCTCGAACTTGCTCACCCCCTCCGACTCCAGGGTCTTGACCACGTCGTCGAGGTCGACGCCGACGGCGATCAGGTCGTCGAGCACCTGCCGGGCGGCGGGGTACGAGCCGGTGACCGTGTCGCCCCGGGTCTCGCCGTGGTCGGCGTAGGCGTGCACCACCGACTCCGGCATGGTGTTGACCGTGCCGGGGGCGATCAGCTCCTCGACGTAGATGACGTCCCGGTAGGCCGGGTTCTTCGTCGAGGTGGAGGCCCACAGCGGGCGCTGCGGGTGGGCACCGGCGTCGGCCAGGGCCTGCCAGCGGTCCGAGGAGAAGACCTCCGCGTACCGCTCGTACGCCAGCTGCGCGTTCGCCACGGCGGCCTTGCCCTTGAGCGCCTTGGCCTGGTCGCTGCCGATCTTGTCGAGGCGCTTGTCGATCTCGGTGTCCACCCGGGAGACGAAGAACGACGCGACCGAGCCGATGGTGGTCAGGTCGTGGCCGTTGGCCTTCGCCTGCTCCAGGCCGGCGAGGAAGGCGTCCATCACCGCGCTGTAGCGGTCCAGCGAGAAGATCAGGGTCACGTTGACGCTGATCCCCTCGGCCAGGGTGGCGGTGATCGCCGGCAGCCCGGCCTCGGTCGCCGGGATCTTGATGAACAGGTTCGGCCGGTCGACCAGCCACCACAGCGCCTTCGCCTCGGCGACGGTCTCCGCGGTGCGGTACGCCAGCCGCGGGTCGACCTCGATCGACACCCGGCCGTCGACGCCACCGCTGGTCTCGTACGCCGGGCGCATCACGTCGCAGCCCCACCGCACGTCGTAGGTGGTGAGCATCCGGACCGCCTCGTCCACGCTGACGCCCCGGGCGGCCAGGTCACGCAGCTGCCAGTTGTACTCGTCGGCGTCGGCGAGCGCGGCGGCGAAGATGGTCGGGTTGGTGGTCACGCCGGCGACGTGCTTCTCGCGGCGCAGCTGGTCCAGGTTGCCGGTGCTGAGCCGTTGCCGGGACAGGTCGTCGAGCCAGACCGCCACGCCTGCGGCGGTGAGCTCACCCAATCGGTCCGTCATCTGGTGCCTCCTCAGTTTCCGGTGGTGGTGCCGGTGATGGCGCCGACCCGGGTCAGCGACGCGTGCGCCGCCGCGACCACGGCGTCGGCGGTGAAGCCGAACTGCTCGAACAGCACCTGGTACGGGGCGCTGGCCCCGTAGTGTTCAATGCTGACCGATTCGCCACAGTCGCCGACCAGGCCGCGCCAGGACATGCCGATGCCGGCCTCGACGCTGACCCGGGCCTTGACCCCGCGCGGCAGCACCGACTCGCGGTACGCCTCGTCCTGCTCGGTGAACCATTCCTGGCACGGCATCGAGACCACCCGGGTGGCGACGCCTTCGGCTTCGAGGCGCTCCTGGGCGGTGAGCAGCAGCTGCACCTCGGATCCGGAGCCCATCAGGATCACCTGCGGCTGGGCGTTGCCGGCGTCGGCCAGCACGTAGCCCCCCTTGCGGACCCCTTCGGCCGAGGCGTAGACGTCCCGGTCGATGACCGGCACCGCCTGCCGGGTCAGCGCCAGCGCGGTCGGCCGGTCGGTGTGCTCCAGGGCGACCCGCCAGGCCCAGGCGGTCTCGTTGGCGTCGGCCGGGCGGACCACGTCCAGGCCGGGGATGGCCCGCAGCGCCGACAGGTGCTCGATCGGCTGGTGGGTGGGGCCGTCCTCGCCGAGACCGATCGAGTCGTGCGTCCAGACGTAGATCACCGGGAGTTTCATCAGCGCGGCCAGCCGCACCGCCGGGCGCATGTAGTCGCTGAACACCAGGAAGGTACCGCCGTACGGGCGGGTGCCGCCGTGCAGCGCGATGCCGTTGAGGATCGCCCCCATGGCGTGTTCGCGGATGCCGAAGTGCAGGGTGCGGCCATACTCGTGGCCGGGGAACTCCTTGGTGGCGTACTCGGCCGGGACGAACGACGGCTCGCCCTTCATCGTGGTGTTGTTGCTCTCCGCCAGGTCGGCCGAGCCGCCCCACAGCTCCGGCAGCTCGGCGGCGAGGGCGCCGAGCACCTTGCCGGAAGCGGCCCGGGTGGCGACCCCCTTGGGGTCCGCCGGCCAGTCCGGCAGCGCGTCGGTCCAGCCGGTCGGCAGGGTACGGGTGGCGAGCCGGTCGTGCAGCGCCTTGCGCTCCGGGTTGGCCTGCGCCCACGCCTCGTACTTCTCGGTCCACCTGGCGTGTGCCTGCCGGCCCCGGTCGAGCACCTCGCGGATGTGGGCGAAGACCTTGTCGTCGACCGCGAAGTGCTGGTTGGGGTCGAAGCCGAGGATCTCCTTGGTGGCGGCGACCTCGTCGGCGCCGAGCGCCGAGCCGTGGATCTTGCCGGTGTTCTGCTTCTTCGGCGCCGGCCAGCCGATGATGGTGCGCAGCGCGATGAACGACGGGCGGTCGGTCTCGGCGCGGGCGGCGGTCAGCGCCGCGTACAGCGCCTCGACGTCCTCGTGGTACTCGCCGTCGCCGGCCGCGCCGGCCCGCCAGTCGACGGTCTGCACGTGCCAGCCGTACGCGGCGTAGCGGGCGGCGACGTCCTCGCTGAGCGCGATCCGGGTGTCGTCCTCGATGGAAATCTGGTTGTCGTCGTAGACGACGGTCAGGTTGCCGAGTTTCTGGTGCCCGGCCAGGGCGCTGGCCTCGTGGGTGATGCCCTCTTCGATGTCACCGTCGGAGGCGATCACCCAGATGTTGTGGTCGAAGACCGACTCGCCGGGCGCGGCGTCCGGGTCGAGCAGTCCGCGCTCCCGGCGGGCGGCCATCGCCATTCCGACCCCATTGGCCAGCCCTTGGCCGAGCGGACCGGTGGTGGTCTCCACTCCCCGGGTGTGGCCGTGCTCCGGGTGTCCGGGGGTCAGCGATCCCCACTGCCGCAACGCCTTGAGGTCGTCCAGGCTCAGCCCGTAACCAGAGAAGAAGAGTTGGATGTACAGGGTGAGACTGGAGTGCCCGGCGGAGAGGACGAACCGGTCCCGGCCGGCCCAGTCCGGGTCGCTCGGGTCGTGCCGCATGACCCGGTTGAACAGCAGGTACGCCGCGGGAGCGAGGCTCATCGCGGTGCCCGGATGGCCGTTGCCGGATTTCTCCACGGCGTCGGCGGCCAGCACGCGTGCGGTGTCGACCGCGCGGCGGTCGAGGTCGGACCAGTTCAGGGGGGCATCGGTTGGTGTTGCAGCCACGGTGGGTGTGCTCCTCGTCCAGCAGGTAGGCGGAACCCTCGTCACGACCCTATCGAGCAGGGTTGAACGCGCGCCCGCCGATCTCGACAACCGGATGGTCGTCCAGGGTCGTGGTCGGCCGTCGGACCCTCCGACCGACCACCGGGGGATACGCATCGTGGCCGGTGGAAAGCCTGTCGGGTGTGACGACGAGCACCGGTGACGGGTCGGCCGGGCAGGCAAAATACCTGCGCGTACGCTGTCGGAGGCGCGTCGGCCCGCAGGTCGCCGCCAGTTGAAGGTCACCCGCCGCCGACGCCGGAAGGTGCAGCCCGTGAGCATGGTCACCGAGCGCCCCGCCCATGACCGGGCGCGGGTCAGGTCCGTCGTCGAAGCGGACCGGGTGCCCGGCACAGCGGCGGTGGATCCGGGACCGGTGGCCGCCCCCGACTGGCTGGCCGTGCTCCGGGCGTACGTGTCGCTCACCAAGCCGCGGATCATCGAGCTGCTGCTGGTCACGACCGTACCGACGATGATGGTCGCGGCCGGTGGGCTGCCGTCGCTGGGGCTGGTGGCGGTGGTGCTGGTCGGTGGCACCCTGGCCGCCGGTGCGGCGAACGCGTTGAACTGCTTCATCGACCGGGACATCGACCAGTTGATGCGCCGGACGAAGCGCCGGCCGCTGCCGAACCACGTGGTCAGCCCCAGGCAAGCGCTGATCTTCGGGTTGGTGCTCGCGGTGGGTTCGGTGGCCCTGATGGCGGTCTTCACCAACTGGATCGCCACCGGGCTGACCCTCGCGGCGATCGCCTACTACGACCTCGTCTACACGCTGTGGTTGAAGCGCACGACGCCGCAGAACACGTTCTGGGGTGGCATCTGCGGCGCCGCCCCGGTGCTGATCGGTTGGGCGGCGGTGACCGGTGGCCTGGCCCCGGTGGCCTGGGCGCTGTTCGCCGTGGTGTTCTTCTGGCAGCTGCCGCACTTCTACGCGTTGGCGATCAAGTACAAGGTGGACTACGCGCGGGCCGGGATCCCGATGCTGCCGGTGGTGGCCTCCGAACGTCGGGTGGGCGTGGAGATCGTGCTGTTCAGCTGGTTGACGGTCGGGTCGTCGGTGCTGGTCTGGCCGTTGGGCATGTCGTTGATCTACGCGGTGCCGGCGGTCGTGGTCGGGGTCGTCTTCCTGCTGGAGGCCCACCGGCTGCAGCGCCGGTCCGGGCGTGGTCTGCCGGTCCAGCCGATGCGGCTGTTCCACTGGTCGACGACCTACCTCACGGTGCTCTTCGTCGCCGTGGCGCTGGACGCGCTGATCTGACGCCGGGTCCCGCCCCGTCCAGGTCCCGAACTTCTGTCGTGTTTGCCGTTTTTCGTGCTGAAATTTGTCCCTTTTTGTGGGCGGAAATCACCATCAATCATCTGTGGGACTTCTTAAGCCCACGGATGATTGGAGTCACAAAAAGCCGACATCCGATCGGCGAAACGTCGTCGCTCTGCTTACGCTTCGCGTATGGCAGATGGTTCCGATACGACGCTGGCGACCGAATCCGTCCCGGGGGACGCCCCCTCTGGTCTGGTCGCCGGCATCCGGTCCTTCGCCGCTGGCCACGGCGGTGCGAAGGCGGTCATCGAGTATGTCGGCAAGCGTGGCGCACGGATCGTCCTGGTGGGGGAGGACGGCGCCTGGGGCGACCAGTTCGCTGACGGCACCGACGTGGCCCGCGCCGCCTGCCTCAAGGCGGGGGTCGAGATCGAGAACGAGTGGGAGCGGGAGCTGATGGATCAGATGCGACCCAGCAACGACCTGTGGCGGTCGATGTCGCGTCGCAGTCTGGCGCGCTGACCAGCCCGTTCCCGTCCTGCATAACGAACGACGACCAGTTGCGTGACTGGACGAGCGGTCCGTCAGCTGGAGGAATAGAGCCGAGCGAGACCCGGGCGGTTACGCCCGGGTCTCGCTCGTTGTCTGCCGCGGCAACCTGCGGCTGGACGTCCGGGTGGTCGGCGGCTAGCCGCAGCTAGACGTGGGCCGGCGGCCGGACGGGTGCCGGTGGCACCGGCAGCGCGGTGCCGCTGTCGGCGCCCCAGCCGATCGTCCGGTACGTCTGCGGACGCCTGGCGCGCAGCCAGAGCGCCCAGCCGACGCCAGCCAGCGCGGCCAGGGCGTACCCGGCCGGGAACCACCAGCGCAGCGGGGACGCGCCGATGCCGAGCAGGTCACCGAAGCTGGTGACGGTGCCGACGAGGATCAGCCCGAGCGCACCGGTGGCCGCGCCCGGCGCGATCAGTCGCCGCCAGGCCGACTCGCCACGCGGGTCGCGGCGGAAGTAGCCGATCACCGCGAGCGAGGTCACGGTCATCAGGATCAGCACGCCGAGCCCACCGGTGACGGTCACCCAGAAGAACAGGTGGGTGATGGGATCCAGGCCGGTCGCCGCGTACGCCACGATCACCGCGGCGGCCAGCCCGCTCTGCACCAGCGAGCCCAACTTCGGCGCGCCGGTCCGCCGGTTCGTCCGGCCGAGCGCCGCTGGCAGCACCCGTTCCCGCCCGAGGGCGAACAGGTACCGGGCAACGGTGTTGTGGAACGCGAGCAGCGCGGCGAACAGGCTGGTCAGGAACAACAACCGGCCGGCGTCCACGAGCGTCGTGCCGATGTGCGGGCCGACCAGCACGAACATCAGTTCGGTGCCGTGCTCGCGGGCCTGGGCGACGACGTCGTTCGGGCCGGCCGCCACCGCCATCGCCCAGGCGGAACCCGCGTAGCAAACTCCGGCGATCGTCACCGCCAGGTAGGTGGCCCGGGCGACCGTACGACGCGGATCCCGGGTCTCCTCGGCGAACACCGTGCCGGCCTCGACACCGACGAAACCGGCTATGCCGCCGACCAGCATCGCCGCCACCCCCGGGGTGAGCAGCTGGCGGGGGTCGAGACCCGCCACGGCGGCACCGTCGGCGGGGTGGCCGACCATGACGATGCTGTAGCCGATGATGACCGCGAGCTCGGCCAGCAGCAGGCCGGCCAGGATCCGGCCGTTGAGGTCGACGCGGGCCAGGCCGAGCACGGTCACCAGGGCCCAGCCGGCCAGCGCGCAGAGCCACCACGGCACGGTGGCACCGGCGACGGCGAGTACCTCGGCGGCAACCACGCCGAAGGCGCCGTACAGCCCGATCTGCATCGCGTTGTACGCGACGACGGCGACGAACGCCGCCGCGATGCCGGGGATCCGGCCGAGACCGTGCGCGACGTAGCTGTACATCGCGCCGGCGTTGACGACGTGCCGGCTCATCGCCACGTAGCCGACGGCGAAGACCGCCATCACCACCGCGATGAGCAGGTAGGCGACCGGCACCGCAGTGGTGCCGGTGACGGCGTAGCCGGTGCTGGCGCCGCCGGCCACCACGGTCAGCGGCGCGGCGGCGGCGAGAACGAAGAACAACACCTGGGGTACGCCCAGGCGGGACCGGGCCAACGTCGCGGCGACCGTGCCGGACCGGCTCGTACGGAAGGTAGACACGCGGGAGCTCCGAAAGTGGGTCAGACAGGAAAACGCGGGAGTGCGCGTGCGGTGACGGAGGATCGTCCGGGGTGCCGCTACGCGGGTCTGGTCTGTCTGGTCCAGGCGAGGAACCGACCAGGGGCGCGGCAGCCACGGCACGGGGGGACCGTCACTGCCGCGCCCGGTTCGTCGTGCCGGTGGTTGTGCCCCGGCACAGGCGTAGCCTCACCGGTACTCTCCGCTATGGGGATAGGTCTGCCGTTTTCAACCGTCTTCAACGGTTGGTGACCTTACGGTTGCGCTCTGACTAGGGGGCGCTCGTTGCCGTCGTCGGAAACCGGCCCGGCCGCGTCCGGTGCCGGCCCGGTGGCGCCTGATCCCGGCCCGGTGGCGGCTGATCCCGGCCCCGTGGCACCCGGTTCCGGCCCGCCCGGCGCCCGGGTCCGGGTGGACCAGAGCACGCTGAGGGTGGCCAGCCACACCAGGCAGGCGCCGAGCATGTGCGCGCTGACCAGCGCGACCGGCAGGTCGGTGAGGTACTGGACCACGCCGATCAGGCCCTGGGCGAGCTCCACGACGACGAGCAGGGCCGCCGCGCGTACCGCCGGTCGGGGTGCGCCGACCGCGCGCAGCGCGAACCACCAGGCGGCCGACAACCCGATCAGCAGGGCGACGGAGTCGGCGTGCAGCTGGGACATGGCCTGCGGGTCCAGCCCGGTGCGCCCGGCGTCCGGATCGCCGGCGTGTGGGCCGCTGCCGGTCACCACGGTGCCGAGCACCAGCACCCCGAAGCTCACGGCGGTGATCACGAAGGCCAGCTGGCGCAGCGGCCGGGCCACCACGTCTCGGTTGGTGCGGCCGCCGACGCGTACCCGTCGCCACAACCCGTACGCCACCGCCAGGGTGACCATCGACAGCATGAAATGCAGCGCCACCACCCAGGGGTTGAGCTGCACTCGGACGCTGGCCCCGCCGATCAGGCCCTGCAGGATCACCAGACCCAGTACGCCGAGGGCCGGCCCGCGCAGGTCCAACCGGCGTGGCCGGGACCGCAGCACAGCCAGCAGGGTGGCGAGCGCGATCATGCCGACCAGGATGCCGAGGACCCGGTTGCCGAACTCGATGATGCCGAGCACGCCCATCTCCGGCGTGGTGACGTAGGAATCGTCGGTGCAGCGCGGCCAGGTCGGGCAGCCGAGTCCGGACCCGGTGAGCCGCACGCCGCCCCCGGTCAGCACGATCGCGACGTTGGCCACCAAGGAAGCGAGCGTGAGCCGCCGGAGCAGGGCGGGGCCGGCGGTCAGCCGACCGGACGGGGAGACAGGCACGGCGGCAATCGTACCGATATGGCGGATACCACAGCTGTGCGGTGCCGCCGGTACCACGGCCCTGCGGTGCCGCCGGCCGACTGCGGCAAGGCCGCGCCGTGCTTGTCCCGGTTGCGGTCACGCTCGGTGCGGTGGATCACCTGGGGGCGCGTTTGCGGCCGACCGCTGAAATACGTAACGTTGGCGTAGTGAAAAACAGGGTGGGCCTTCCAGAGGGCGGGTCGGCGACCGGTGCGGTCGCCGCCGGCCCGGACGGGCGTACCCGGGACCGCCTGGTCGGGCTGCTGCTGGAGCGGGGGGCGGCGACCGCCGCTCAGCTCGGTGACGAGCTCGGGCTGAGCCCTGCGGCGATCCGCCGCCACCTGGACGCGATGCTCGCCGACGGCGACGTGGTGACCCGGGACGCGGTCACCCGGGCCCGTCGGCGACGCGGCCGGCCGGCCAAGGTCTTCCGGCTCAGCGACGACGCCCGGTCCCGGCACGGGCGCTACCGCTACGACAGCATGGCCGCCGCCGCCCTGCGCTGGATCGCCGGCCACGGCGGCGAGGCGGAGCTGGAGGCGTTCGCCGCGGCTCAGGTCGCCGGGCTGGAGACGCGGTGCCGGGCGGCGATCGACGGTGCCGGTGCGGACCCGATCGCCCGCGCCGAAGCCCTCGCCGCCGCACTCAGCGCCGAGGGCTACGCTGCCAACGCGTCCACCATCGCGTCCGGGGGGCAGTTGTGCCAGCATCACTGTCCCGTGGCCCATGTGGCTGCCGAGTTTCCGCAGTTGTGCGAGGCTGAGACTGCGGTGATCTCCCGCCTGATCGGCACCCACGTGCAGCGGCTGGCCACCATCGCTCACGGCGACGGGGTGTGCACCACGCACATTCCAGACCCGAGACGGGCCGGCGGCGCCCCGACCGTTGCCACCAAAGTTTCCACCGACCACGTCACCAGCACTGTGAGGACAGATAGATGACCGAGCAGACCGTCGCGCCCATCTCCCAGGAGGAGCACCTCGCGGCCCTCGGCCGGTACGAGTACGGCTGGGCCGACCGCGACGTGGCCGGCGCTGCCGCCCAGCGCGGGCTCAACGAGGCGGTGGTGCGTGACATCTCCGCCAAGAAGAACGAGCCGCAGTGGATGCTCGACCTGCGACTCAAAGGGCTGCGGCTGTTCGGCCGCAAGCCCATGCCGGCCTGGGGTGCCGACCTCACCGGAATCGACTTCGACAACATCAAGTACTTCGTCCGCTCCACCGAGAAGCAGGCCGCCAGCTGGGAGGACCTGCCCGAGGAGATCAAGAACACCTACGACAAGCTGGGCATCCCGGAGGCGGAGAAGCAGCGGCTGATCGCCGGCGTCGCCGCCCAGTACGAGTCCGAGGTGGTCTACCACAAGATCCGTGAGGACCTGGAGGAGCAGGGCGTGGTGTTCCTCGATACCGACACCGCGCTGCGCGAGCACGAGGACATCTTCAAGGAGTACTTCGGCACCGTGATCCCGGTCGGCGACAACAAGTTCGCCGCGCTGAACACCGCGGTCTGGTCCGGTGGATCGTTCATCTACGTGCCGAAGGGTGTGCACGTGGAGATCCCGCTGCAGGCCTACTTCCGGATCAACACGGAGAACATGGGCCAGTTCGAGCGGACCCTGATCATCGTCGACGAGGGCGCCTACGTGCACTACGTCGAGGGCTGCACCGCGCCGATCTACTCCTCCGACTCGCTGCACAGCGCGGTGGTCGAGATCGTGGTGAAGAAGAACGCCCGCTGCCGCTACACGACCATCCAGAACTGGTCGAACAACGTCTACAACCTGGTCACCAAGCGGGCCGTCTGCCACGCCGGCGCCACCATGGAGTGGATCGACGGCAACATCGGTTCCAAGGTCACCATGAAGTACCCGGCCGTGTTCATGACCGGTGAGCACGCCAAGGGCGAGGTGCTCTCGGTGGCGATGGCCGGCGAGGGGCAGCACCAGGACGCCGGCGCGAAGATGGTGCATGCGGCGCCGCACACCTCCTCGACGATCGTCTCCAAGTCGATCGCCCGCGGCGGCGGCCGGACCTCCTACCGTGGGCTGGTCCAGGTGCTGGAGGGCTCGCAGCACAGCCGGTCGACGGTGAAGTGCGACGCGCTGCTGGTCGACGCGGTCTCCCGGTCGGACACCTACCCCTACGTCGACATCCGCGAGGACGACGTCGCCATGGGGCACGAGGCGACCGTCTCCAAGGTCAGCGACGACCAGCTGTTCTACCTGATGAGCCGGGGTCTGAGCGAGGACGAGGCGATGGCCATGATCGTCCGGGGCTTCATCGAGCCGATCGCCAAGGAACTCCCGATGGAGTACGCCCTCGAGCTGAACCGGCTGATCGAGCTGCAGATGGAGGGCGCGGTCGGCTGACCCGCCCGAGACACCGCCCCACCGACACCGCCGAGAACAGGAAGAGATGACTATTCAGGCCTCCGCGCCGCCCAAGACCAAGTCGCAGGCGTTGCGCTCGTACGATGTCGCCGACTTCCCGGCCCTGACCGGCCTGGAGGAGGAGTGGCGCTTCACCCCGCTCAAGCGGATGCGGGGACTGGCCACCGGGACCCCGGCTGCCAGCGGCTCGGTCCGGTACGAGTACGCCGACCTGCCCGCCGGGGTGACGGCGGGCCAGGTCGACCGCACCGACCGACGAGTCGGCGGCGTGCTGACCCCGTTCGACCGGATCAGTGCCCTGGCCTACAACGGGTGCGCAGAGGTCCTGCTGGTGGAGGTGGCACCGGAAGCCACCCCGGCCGAGCCGGCGGTGGTCCGGGTGCTCGGCGCCGGGGCGGACCAGATCGCGTACGGGCACACCCTGGTCGACGTCGGCCGGTTCGCCGAGGTGACCCTGGTGTTCGACCAGGTCGGCTCGACCACTCTGGCCGACAACGTCGAGGTGATCGTCGGCGACGGCGCGACGCTGACCCTGGTCACCGTCGCCGACTGGGCACCCGACGCGGTGCAGGCGCAGCATCTGAAGTTCCGGCTCGGCCGCGACGCCCGGGTCACGCACATCCAGGTCACCCTCGGCGGCGACCTGGTACGCCAGTTCACCAGCGTCGAGTACACCGGCCGGGGCGGCGACGCCGAGCTGTTCGGGCTCTACTTCGCCGACGCCGGCCAGCACCTGGAGCACCGGCAGCTGGTGGACCACACCGTGCCGGACTGCCGCAGCAACGTCGGCTACCGGGGGGCGCTGCAGGGCGACAGCGCGCACACCGTCTGGGTCGGCGACGTACTGATCCGCGCCGAGGCCACCGGCACCGACACGTACGAGATCAACCGGAACCTGGTGCTGACCGACGGCGCCCGGGCCGACTCGGTGCCCAACCTGGAGATCGAGACCGGCGAGGTGGCCGGGGCCGGGCACGCCAGCGCCACCGGCCGCTTCGACGACGAGCAGCTGTTCTACCTGATGGCCCGGGGCATCCCGGAGGCCGAGGCGCGCAAGCTGGTGGTCCGCGGGTTCTTCGCCGAGCTGGTCGACAAGATCCCGGTGGCGGAGCTGCGCGACCGGCTCGGCGACGCGATCGAGCAGCGGCTGCGCCGCGTCGAGGCCGGCGCGGGCGCGCCACGTACCGCTGCGGCGCAGCCGCCGACCGTGCCCGGCCAGCCCGGCCAGCCCGGTGCGGTCACCGAGGGGACCCGCTGAGCATGTCCGACCTGATCCGGGTCTGCGCCACCACCGAGATCCCGAAGGGTACGGCGGTCAGCGCCGACATCGACGGTACGCAGATCGCCCTGGTGCACACCGACGAGGACTCCTTCCACGCGGTGTACGACGAGTGCTCGCACGCCGCGGTCGCCCTCTCCGAAGGCGAGGTGGACGGCTGCACGTTGGAGTGCTGGCTGCACGGTTCGCGCTTCGATCTGCGCACCGGCGAGCCGACCGGGCTGCCCGCCACCGAACCCGTACCCGTCTTCCCCGTCGAGATCCGCGACGGCGACATCTACGTCAGTCTGACGCCGAGCAATGGAGTGACCGCACCATGAGCGTTCTGGATATCCGCGACCTGCAGGTTTCGGTCAAGCTGCCGGAAGGCGAGCTCAAGCCGATCCTGGCCGGGGTGACGCTGACCATCCGGTCGGGGGAGACCCACGCCATCATGGGCCCGAACGGCTCCGGCAAGTCGACGCTGGCGTACTCGATCGCCGGGCACCCCAAGTACGAGATCACCGGCGGGGAGGTGCTGCTCGACGGTGCGGACGTGCTGGCCATGTCGGTCGACGAGCGGGCCCGCGCCGGGCTGTTCCTCGCCATGCAGTACCCGGTGGAGGTGCCCGGCGTCTCGGTGGCGAACTTCCTGCGTACTGCCAAGACCGCTGTCGACGGCGCCGCGCCGAAGCTGCGCACCTGGGCCGGTGAGCTGCGCGGGGCGATGGAGCGGCTGCAGATGGACCCGGCGTTCGCGCAGCGCAACGTCAACGAGGGCTTCTCCGGTGGGGAGAAGAAGCGGCACGAGATCGTGCAGCTGGAGCTGCTCAAGCCGAAGATGGCCATCCTCGACGAGACCGACTCCGGGCTCGACATCGACGCCCTGCGGGTGGTCAGCGAAGGGGTCAACCGGGTCCGCTCCACCGGGGAGACCGGCCTGCTGCTGATCACCCACTACACCCGGATCCTGCGCTACATCAAGCCCGACTTCGTGCATGTCTTCGTCGGCGGACGCATCGTCGAGGAGGGCGGCCCGGAGCTGGCGGAGAAGCTGGAAGCCGAAGGCTACGAGCGGTACGTCGCGGGTGCCGGCGCGGCCTCGGCCTGAGACTCACTATCACCCTGTGTGCAGAAGGGCGGCGTCGAGCCGATGAGCACCATAGCCATCCCCCGGGACACGCCGGCGCCGGGCGGTCCGTCCGCTCTGGACGTCGACGCCGTCCGGGCCGACTTCCCGATCCTCGGTCGGGAGGTCAACGGGCATCCGCTGGTCTACCTGGACAGCGCCAACACCTCGCACAAGCCGCGCCAGGTGCTCGACGCGCTGACCGACTACTACCAGTCGCACAATGCCAACGTCGCCCGCTCGGTGCACACTCTCGGCACCGAGTCCACCGAGGCGTACGAGGGCGCCCGGGCCAAGCTGGCCGCGTTCGTCAACGCGGGCAGCCCGGACGAGGTGGTCTTCACCAAGAACTCCACCGAGGCGATCAACCTGGTCGCGTACGCGTTCTCCAACGCCTCGACGGGCGCCGCGATCGGGGCCGACCCCCGGTTCCGGCTCGGCCCCGGCGACGAGGTGGTGATCTCCGAGATGGAGCACCACTCGAACATCGTGCCGTGGCAGCTGCTCTGCGAACGCACCGGCGCCACGCTGCGCTGGTTCGGGCTGACCGAGGACGGTCGGCTGGACGAGTCGCAGCTGGACGAGTTGGTCACCGAGCGGACCAAACTGGTCTCGCTGGTGCACATGTCGAACATCCTCGGCACGGTCAACGACCTCACCGCGATCACCCGGCGGGTCCGCGAAGTCGGTGCGCTGCTGCTGCTGGACTGCTCGCAGTCGGTGCCGCACCGCCCGGTCGACGTCGCCGCGCTGGACGCCGACTTCATCGTCTTCACCGGGCACAAGATGTGCGGACCGACCGGGATCGGGGTGCTGTGGGGCCGCGCCGCGCTGCTCGCCGCGATGCCACCGGTGCTCGGCGGCGGCTCGATGATCGAGACGGTGGCGATGAGCGGGTCCACGTTCGCCGCCCCGCCGGCCCGGTTCGAGGCCGGCACCCCGCCGATCGCCCAGGCGGTCGGCCTCGGTGCCGCCGTCGACTACCTCGCCGGGCTGGGCATGCCGGCGGTCGCCGCGCACGAGCAGCGGATCACCGGGTACGCCCTGGAGGCACTGGCCACCGTGCCGGGGTTGCGGATCGTCGGCCCGCCCGGACCACACGGGCGAGGTGGCACGGTCTCGTTCGCGGTGGACGGGATCCACCCGCACGACGTGGGTCAGATCCTCGATGCCCAGGGGGTGCAGGTACGGGTCGGCCACCACTGCGCCCGGCCGGTCTGCGTGCGCTACGGCGTCCCGGCGACCACCCGGGCCTCGTTCTACCTCTACACCACGACCGGCGAGGTCGACGCGCTGGTGCATGGTCTGGAGAAGGCGCGGAAGGTCTTCGGCTGATGGAGCTCGACCAGCTGTACCAGGAGATCATCCTGGACCACTACAAGCGTCCGCAGGGGCGTGGTCTGCGTGAGCCGTACGCGGCGGAGGCGCACCACGTCAACCCGACCTGCGGCGACGAGATCACCGTACGGGTGAATCTGGGTGCCGACAACCGGCTCGGGGTGTCGCACGACGGCCAGGGCTGTTCGATCAGCCAGGCATCGGCGAGCGTGCTGTACGAGCTGGTCGACGGTCGACCGGTGGACGAGGCGTTCGCGGTGCACGGCGCATTCGTCGCGCTGGTGTCCGGCCGCGGCGAGGTCGAGCCGGACGAGGATGTGCTGGGTGACGGGGTGGCGTTCGCCGGTGTGGCGCGCTATCCGGCCCGGGTGAAGTGTGCGTTGCTGCCGTGGATGGCCTTCAAGGACGCCGCGGCGCGCGCCGGTGTGGGTGCGAGCCCGGAGGTGAAGCAGTGAGTGCCGAAGAGACCATGACCGGGGCGACGCAGGCGACGGAGCCCACCGACGGCGGTACGGCCGCCTCGGCGACCGTCGGCCAGCCGGCGATCGCCGACATCGAGGAGGCGATGAAGGACGTCGTCGACCCGGAGCTGGGCATCAACGTGGTCGATCTCGGCCTGGTGTACGGCGTACACGTCGACGATGACAACATCGCCACCCTGGACATGACGTTGACCAGTGCGGCCTGCCCGCTGACCGACGTGATCGAGGAGCAGGCCCGTACCGCGTTGACCACCGGACCCGGTGGCGGACTGGTGTCCGACATCCGGATCAACTGGGTGTGGATGCCGCCGTGGGGGCCCGACAAGATCACTGACGAGGGTCGGGACCAGTTGCGGGCGCTCGGCTTCAACGTCTGACGGCACCCGCGCCCGTCCAGTTCTAGCCGCGATCTAGAAGGATCTGGCCGGTATTTCGACCATGATTCTTCTAGATCGCGGCGAACTCGGGCGGCGGCGCGGCGGGTCAGTGCACCAGGCTGACCAGGGCCCGTTTCAGGAATCCGTCGTGCCGGTCGTCGACCCAGCTGACCGCGCTGATCGGGCGCCCCTGCCGGCGCGCCTCGTCGCAGTAGTCCAGCACGTCGGTGGCCGGCTGGTAGTCGGTCACCGCGAGCGCCGCGTTGGCGCGCATCCGGTACGCCGCGTCCTCGGCGTCGCGTACCGCCACCCGTCCGTCGTCGTCGCGGCGGGCGGCCACGGTGATCTGCCAGCCGAAGATCTGGACCAGCACGATTCCGGGCGGGGCGTTCGCCGGGATGCTCACCTCGGCGTTGGCCCGGGCGAGCGCCTCGGCCACCTCCCGTTGGTAGGTACCGGCCCAGGCCGCCTGCGCCTGTTGCGGACGCATCACCGACAGCAGGTCGGCCTGACGGTCCGCAGGCATCGCGGTGAGCAGGGCAGCGACCGTGGGTTGCGGCAGCCGGTCGGCCACCGCGTGCACCTGCTCGGCCGGCAGCCGGTTGAGCATGGCCACCGCCTCGGCGGTCGGCATGGCCCGGGCCAGGTCGGCCAGCTGATCGGTGCTGAGCAGGCCCATCAACCGGGACCGCAGATCGTCGCCGGCGGCCGGGAGCAGCCGGACGAGGTCGGAGGTCGTCAGCTCGGCGACTGCCACCGGGATGCGGTCGGCCGGCATGGCTGCCAGCAGCCCGACAGCCTGTCGCGGCGAAGTGCTGCGGACCATCGCGATCAGCTGGGTTATGGGCATCATCCCACCGGGCAGCATGAGTGTCGTCTCCAGGGAGTCAAGTGATCGTTACGCGCGCCTGATGTGCCTAACATCCCTGGTCGGCGCGGTGCATCACCCCGTTGGCGGACAAGTTCCCCGATTCGGTCAGGCCGGTCCACCGGGCCGGCGGTGCGCCGCGTACCGCTTGGTCAGCCGGCGTCCCGCGACACCGTCGGGGATGGATCACCGGATGCCGTCGGTTCGCCGGTCACTATCGATGATCTTGGCTCCGGTAACCGGCTGGGTGCCGGTGCCGACCGTCGGTACTATGGGTCCGTGCTGCTCTGCGAAGGCTGAACCGCCCCACGCCGACGGACAGGACGTCCGGTCGGCGTTTTGTCGTGTCCGCGAGTCAGCTTCCGATCTCAGGAGTGAGCTACCAATGATCACCGCTACCGGCCTGGAACTGCGTGCGGGCTCGCGGATCCTGCTGTCCGACACCACCCTGCGGGTGCAGCCCGGCGACCGGATCGGCCTGGTCGGCCGCAACGGTGCCGGCAAGACCACCACCCTGAAGGTGCTGGCCGGCGAGGGCCTGCCGTACGCCGGACAGATCGACCGGCGTAGCGCGGTCGGTTATCTTCCACAGGACCCGCGTACCGGCGACCTGAACGTGACCGCCCGCGACCGGGTGCTGTCGGCCCGCGGCCTGGACCGACTGATGTCCCAGATGAACGAAGTCGAGCAGCAGTTGGCGCAGGGCGGCACCGACGAGCGCCTGGTCCGCCGCTACGGCACGCTGGAGGACCAGTTCGCCTCCCTCGGCGGGTACGCCGCCGAGGCGGAGGCGGCCCGGATCTGCGCCAACCTGGGTCTGCCGGACCGGGTGCTGGGCCAGCCGATCGGCACGCTCTCCGGCGGTCAGCGCCGCCGTATCGAGCTGGCCAGGATCCTGTTCCGGGACGCGGCCGAGAACGGCGGCGGCATCCTGCTGCTCGACGAGCCGACCAACCACCTGGACGCCGACTCGATCACCTGGCTGCGTGGCTTCCTCGCCGGGCACAAGGGCGGACTGGTGGTGATCAGCCACGACGTGGATCTGCTGGACGCGGTGGTCAACAAGGTCTGGTTCCTCGACGCCACCCGCTCGGTGGTGGACGTCTACAACGTCGGCTGGGCGGCGTACCAGCAGCAGCGGGAGACCGACGAGCGGCGCCGTCGCCGGGAACGGGTGAACGCGGAGAAGAAGGCCGGGGCGCTGCTCGCCCAGGCCGACAAGATGCGGGCCAAGGCCACCAAGACGGTGGCCGCGCAGAACATGGCCCGGCGGGCGGAGAAACTGCTCGCCGGTCTGGAGGACGAGCGGGTCGCCGACAAGGTGGCCAAGGTCCGGTTCCCCAGCCCGGCCCCGTGCGGCAAGACGCCGTTGACGGCGGCGGGGCTGTCGAAGTCGTACGGATCGTTGGAGATCTTCTCCGGGGTCGACGTGGCGGTCGACCGTGGCTCCCGGGTGGCGATCCTCGGGCTGAACGGTGCCGGTAAGACGACGTTGCTGCGGATTCTCGGTGGCCTGGTCGAGCCGGATTCCGGGGCGGTGCGGCCCGGGCACGGGCTGCGGATCGGCTACTACGCGCAGGAGCACGAGACCCTGGAGGTGGAGCGTTCGGTGCTCGACCACATGCGCAGTGCGGCGATCGACCAGGCGGACACCGACCTGCGAAAGATTCTCGGTGCGTTCCTGTTCAGCGGTGAGGACGTGAACAAGCCGGCCGGGGTGCTCTCGGGCGGGGAGAAGACCCGGCTCGCGTTGGCCACGCTGGTCTGTTCGGGGGCGAACGTATTGCTGCTCGACGAGCCGACCAACAACCTGGATCCGGTCAGCCGTGAACAGGTTCTCGATGCCATCGCCCGGTATCCCGGAGCCATCGTCCTGGTGACCCATGATCCGGGTGCGGTGCTGGCTCTCAAACCGGACCGGGCGATTCTCCTGCCCGACGGAGACGAGGATGCGTGGAGTGACGACCTGCTCGAACTCGTGGAACTTGCATGAGGACGTGGTCCGCTCGACATGCCAGCCCGGGTCGATGCCGCATCGGTGAACGTCATTATCGGATAGCGCGAATTGTATGAACAAGGGGTACCGGGTTGAGGCCGACGAAGGGCTGCCGGCATGCCGCTGGGATTCCTCGGCGGCGCCGTATCGGGTAACTGACAGGGTTGTGCGTGTCGGTTGGCGAACAGTTGATATCTGGCGCATGATCGTTGGAGGCGGTCTAATAGGTGGGACCGCATCGAACCGCACAGTCTGGGACGTGAGGAATCAACATGGCAGCCACCGGCACAGCCGCCACCACCGAGAAGGGTCGCCGGATCGTCGGAGCCGAGCGTCAGACCCTGGCCAAGGACCTGGTCAAGCGGTACACATCCGGCGAGAGCATCCGCGCCCTTGCGGCCTCCACCGGCCGCTCGTACGGGTTCGTCCACCGAGTGCTCACCGAGTCCGGCGTGCAACTACGCCAGCGTGGCGGCGCTCGGCGTCGCAAGAAGGGGTGACCATCCGGTCGCGCCCCGTACCCCGCTGCCACGGTCAGGGCCCTCGTTGACCGTGTCCGGTGGCGTACGACTCGACTACGACGGGCCGGTCGCGACGGTGACGTTGGACCGGCCCGACGTGCTCAACGCTCAAACCCCGCAGATGTGGCGGGCGCTGCGCGGCATCGGCCGGGAGCTGCGCGGCGACGTCCGCGTCGTGGTGGTCCGCGGCGCCGGTCGGGCCTTCTCCGCAGGCCTCGACCGGGGCGCGATCCAGGCACTGCTCGATCCCAGCGCTGCGGGTGGCACCGATGCGGATCTCGCCGCGACCGACCATCCGCGAGCCGACTCGCCTGGTGACGGTCCGCCCGGTGACGATCCGACCCCGCCGCCGTTGGCCGCCCTGTCGCCGGACGAGTGCGCCGCCCGGATCGCCGAGTACCAGGAGGCCTTCACCTGGCTGGCACGCCCCGACGTGATCAGCGTCGCCGCCGTGCACGGGCCGGCCGTCGGCGCCGGATTCCAGCTTGCCCTCGGCTGCGACCTGCGCGTCCTGGCCGACGACGCCCGGCTGCGGATGGCCGAGGTGACCCTCGGCCTGGTGCCGGACCTCGGCGGCACTCGGCGACTGGTCGACCTGGTCGGCTACGCCCGCGCCCTGGAGATCTGCGTCACCGGTCGCTGGCTCGACGCGGCCGAGGCCGATCGGCTCGGGCTGGCCAACCTGGTGGTGCCCGCGACGGAGCTGGCCCCGGCCGTCGCCGACCTGGTCGCGGCCGTGCTGGCCGGGCCCCGCGACGCGGTCGTCGAGATCAAGGCCCTGCTCACCGGAGCCACCGACCGCACCCCCGCCGCCCAGCTGCGCGCCGAGCGGGAGGCGCAGACCCGACGGATCCGGGACCTGACCGGAGCCGGCGAGTAGCCGCCGGGTCGGGCAGTAAGGCCTCAACGGGAAGACACCAGTTACCTGAACTGTTGTCGTAGGCGTCCGGGACACTGGTACCCGCGACGGTGGCGAGACGAAGGTGGCGGGTGCCGATGGCTGGATCCGGTGGGATGGGTGGCATGGGGGCCGGCTGGGGCATGCTGCGCTCGATGCGCGACGGCGACCAGCTGAGTTCCCACCGGGTCAGCCGGGGAACCACCCGGCGGATCTTCGCCTTCGCCCGCCCGTACCGGCGGGACATCACCGTCTTCCTGATCACCGTCGTACTGGCGGCCGGTATCGGGGTCGCCACCCCGGTCCTCGCCGGCGACGTGGTGAACACGATCACCGCCGGTCGCGCCGACGCCGGCGCGACCGTGGTCCGGCTGGCCCTGCTGATCGCCGCGCTCGCCGTGGTGGACGCGCTGCTCTCCCTGGCCCAACGCTGGTACGCCGCCCGGATCGGTGAGGGCATCATCCTGGACCTGCGGACCCGGGTCTTCGACCACGTGCAGCGGATGCCGTTGCAGTTCTTCACCCGGACCCAGACCGGTGCGCTGGTCAGCCGGCTCAACAACGACGTGATCGGCGCCCAGCGGGCCTTCACCTCGACGCTGTCCGGTGTGGTCAGCAATGTCATCCAACTGGTGCTCACCGCCGCGGTGATGTTCACCCTGTCCTGGCAGATCACCGCGCTGTCCCTGGTGCTGCTGCCGATCTTCATCGTGCCGGCCCGCCGGGTCGGCAAGCGGCTCGCGGAGATCACCCGGGAGTCGTACGACCTCGACGCCAAGATGAACGCCACGATGACCGAGCGGTTCGGGGTCGCCGGCGCGCTTCTGGTCAAGCTCTTCGGCCAGCCCGAGGTCGAGGCACGCCGGTTCGCCGAGCGGGCCGACCGGGTCCGGGAGATCGGCATCCAGTCGGCGATGTACTCGCGTACCTTCTTCGTGGCGATGCTGCTGGTCGCCTCGCTCGCCCAGGCGCTCACCTACGGACTCGGCGGCTGGCTGGCGGTCACCGGCGCGGTCAGCGCCGGCACCGTGGTGACCCTGGCCCTGCTGCTCACCCGCCTCTACGGGCCGCTGACCGCGTTGAGCAACGTGCGGGTCGACGTGATGAGCGCGTTGGTCTCCTTCGACCGGGTGTTCGAGGTGCTCGACCTCGCCCCGTCGATCGCCGAGCGCCCGGACGCCGTCGTCGTGCCGCCCGGCTCGAGCCGACTGGAGTTCCGCGACGTCCGGTTCCGGTACCCCAGCGCCGCCGAGATCTCGCTGGCCTCGCTGGAGGACGTCGCGACGCTCGACCGGACCGTCTCCGAGCCGGTGCTGCGCGGGGTGTCGTTCACCGTGGAGCCGGGGCAGCTGGTCGCCCTGGTCGGCCCGTCCGGCGCCGGCAAGAGCACCACCGCGATGCTGGTCTCCCGGGTGTACGACGTGACCGATGGCGAGATCCGGGTAGGCGGGGTGGACGTGCGCGACGCGACACTCGACTCGCTGCGCGACACCATCGGGGTGGTCACCCAGGACTCCCACCTGTTCCACGAGACGATCGCGGAGAACCTGCGGTACGCCCGCCCGGACGCCACCGACGACGAGATGTGGGCGGCGCTGCGCGGCGCACAGGTCGAGGAGCTGGTCCGGGCCCTGCCGGACGGGCTGGACACGGTGGTCGGGGAGCGCGGCTACCGCTTCTCCGGCGGCGAGAAACAGCGGATCGCAATCGCCCGGCTGCTGCTCAAGGCGCCGTCGATCGTCATCCTCGACGAGGCCACCGCCCACCTCGACTCGGAGTCCGAGGCGGCGGTGCAGCGTGCTCTGTCGGTCGCGCTGACCGGCCGTACCGCACTGGTCATCGCGCACCGGCTGTCGACGGTGCGCGACGCGGACCAGATCCTCGTCCTCGACGAGGGCCGGATCGTCGAGCGCGGCCGACACGCCGAGCTGATCGCCGCCGGCGGGCTGTACGCCGAGCTGTACCGAACCCAGTTCGCGATGGCCGACTCGCCGACCCCGTACCTCGACGACACCGGGCTGGATCCAGTGACGGCCGGGTCGGGTCGCGCCTTCCCGACCGACCAGGACCTGCCCCCGCCGCCGGGCGGTGCCGCCGGATAGCGGCCCGCCGTCGACTACGCTGGGCCGGTGGAGCTGGAGGTTGAGGTCGCGGCGGCACTGCACGAGTTCGCTGCGCGGCTGGCCGCGCTCGATCCGGCACCGGTCCGGTCGGCTGGCGTGGCGCTCCGCGTCGGCGACGCCGACCCCGTCGTACTGTCCGAGTCGGTGGCTGCCGCGCTCTGCACCGCCCTGCGGTCGTACCACGATCCCCGCGACCGGGGCCGGTGCGCCCAGTGCGGGGGGCCACGTCTCGACGAAGGTCTTCAGTGTCTCGACTGCGGACAACCGGCCGGCCTGTTCGGTCAGCTGATCCGCGAGCGGATGGCCCGCCACCAGTAGTCGCTATCGTGGCGGTCCGGCCGCCACCGCCTGCCGCAGCCGGTCGAACTCGGCGACGAGCCGGTCGAGCTGGTAGTGGGCATTGAGCCCGCTCGGGTTGGGCAGCACCCAGAGCCTCGCACCGCCGAGCTGCTCGGGTCGGGGTCCGACGAGCGCCCGTGGCTGGCCGAACGCCAGCCGGTACGCGGTCACCCCGACCACGGCGATCCACCGGGGTCGGCACGCGGCGGCCAACCGGACGAGCCGCGCGCCTCCGGCGACCAGCTCCGGCGCCGAGAGTTCGTCGGCCCGCGCCGTCGCCCTGGCGACCAGGTTCGTCACGCCCAGCCCGAACCCCGGCAGCAGATGGTCCTCGCTGGGGTCGAGCCGCCGGGGCGTGAAGCCGGACCGGTGCAGTGTCGGCCAGAACCGGTTGCCCGGGCGGGCGAAGTGGTGGCCGACGGCGGCGGAGTACAGGCTCGGATTGATCCCGCAGAACAGCACGTCGAGGTCGGGTCCGACGACGTCGGGCAGGGTACGGCCGACAGCGTCGGCCAGGAGCTGCGCCATCGTGACCCGGTCGGTGGACACGCCGGGAAGCCGGTCAGGGGCAGGGCAGCGCGCCGCCGTCGACGGGCAGCGTGATGCCGGTCAGATAGCTCGCCGCCGGGGACAGGACGAACGCCGCCACTCGGCCGAACTCCGCCGGCTCGCCCAGCCGGCCGAGCGGGATGTCGGCCTCGGCCTCGGCCCGGGCCTGCTGCGGATCGTCGGTCGCGGCGAAGAGTTCCACGTTGCGGTCGGTCATGATCCGGCCGGGCAGCAGACTGACCACCCGGACGCCCCGGCCGGCGTAGCCGTCGGCGAGCTCCTTGGCGACCGCCGCAAGCCCGGGCCGCAGGCCGTTGGAGATGCCCAGTCCGGGCAGCGGCATCCGGGCTGACGTCGACAGCACCACGGCGACCGCCCCGCCGGCGGGTAGCGCGTCGGCGACGGTCCGCACCGCCCGTACCGTGCCGACGAATACCGTGTCGAACGCCGCCCGCCACTGTTCGTCGCTGACCGCGTGGCTGGGACCGGGTTTCGGCCCGCCGACCGAGATCAACGCCCCGTCGAGCCGGCCGAAGTGCTCCTGGGCCGTCGCGACCAGGCGTGCCGCGCAGCCCGGCTCGCCCAGGTCGGCGCTGACCGCGACCGCATGCTGCGGGCCGCCGAGACGTTGCGCCGCCGCCGTCACTCTGGCGGTGTCCCGGGCGGCGAGCACCACCCGCGCCCCGTCGGCGACCAGACAGGCGGCGGTGGCGTAGCCGAGTCCACGGGACGCGCCGGTGAGCACGTACACCCGGTTTTCGAGGCCTAGATCCATGGCCCGATCCTGCCGCATGCCGCGACGCCGCCGAACGTCCGTACCCGACCGCCGACCTGGACCGCCCACCCACCGGGCAGCCGGCGTACCGCCGGAAGCCGGCGTCGGCGGGGAACCGACGCCCCGTCGTAGCACCAGCCGACCTCCCGGCCGGCCAGCTCCGCCATGGCCAGGCCCGGCAGACGGTTGTCGGCGGCCAGCGCCCGGGCGAAGTCCCAACCGTCACTCAGCCCGCCCGCCGGTCGCCGGCCGGTTGCCCAGCGGACGAACGCGGCCGGCCAGGCGTCACCCAGCGAGGCGGCCAGCAGCGGCCAGTGCCGGGCCACCTCGCCGGCCCGCTTGCGGGCCAACGCGGTACGGGCGACCGCCAGCCGGTGCGGGTCGAATCCGGGTGGCGGATCGGCGCCGTCGACGAGGGATGCGACCAGTGCACGCTGGGCAGCGGCGAGCTCCGCCTGCCGAGCAGCGGCGAGCTCCGCCCGTCGGGCGGCGGCGAGCTCGGCACGGGGGTCGGAACCAGCGCCGGACGACACCCGTCCGGTCACGTGATCCGGTCCAGCCCGGCAGCCGCCGCGATGGAGTCCAACTCGGCGCGCAGCACCTCGCCCGGCGGATAGTGCCCGTCCCGCTCCAGCAGCACCGCTGGTGGCCGCCGCCGGGCGCACAGCTCGGCGAGCAGCTGCAGCACCTCGGCTGGGACCGGGTCGGTGTGCGTGTCGTGGTAGATCCCGTCCCGGTCGGCGGCACCGCCGGCGACGTGCACGTACGCGATGCGTTCCAGCGGCAGCCGGTCGAGCAGGGCGACCGGGTCGTCGCCCCGGTTGCGGGCGTTGGCATAGACGTTCGCGACATCCAACAGCAGCAGCGCACCGGAGCGCTCGACGATCTCGCTGACGAAGTCGGCTTCGTCGAGCTCGTCGTCGGGCCAGTCGAACACCGCGGCGATCGGTTCGAGCGCGACCGGCACCGGCAGCTCGGCGGCCACCCGCCGGACGTTGCCGACGACCGTGTCGACCGCCGCCCAGGTGCGGGGCAGCGGTAGCAGATGCCCGGCCTCGACCCCGCCGGCCCGGACGAAGGCGATGTGTTCGCTGACCAGTGGCGCGCCGAGCAGTTCGGCGACGCCCGCGAGCCGGTCGACTCGGTGCTGCTCGACCGGTTCGGCGCCGCCGAGGGACAGCCGTACGCCGTGCGCCACGACGGTCACCCCCCGCTCACGTAGCCGGCGCAGCCCGTCGTCCAGTGGCCGGCCGGGGTCGACGGACTCGGCGATCACCTCGCAGAAGCGCAATCCGGGCAATTCATCGACGAATCCCGAGATCTCCGGCCGCCAGCCGAGGCCGACCCCGAGCCCGCTGTCGGGGTTGACCGGCCAGGCGGTGGCGGACATCGGGCTCATCCGCCGCAGCCGCCACCGCAGCCGCCACCACCGCAGCCGCCGCCTCCGTCACCGCCGCTGTCACCGCCCCAACCGGAGGACCCGGTGCCGGCGCTCACCCGCTGGATCTCCGCGGTCCCCGCAAACGCCGGGTCCATGGCCCACAACGACGCTGCCCCGAAAACGCCGACCCCCATCGCCGCGCCGGCGACACCGTACGTCGCGGGGGCCGGCCGCAGGGTCGGCGAGAGGTGACGGTACTGGCTGCGCAGTTTGGTGAGGAGGCGATTGGCGGCCCGGGTGCGGCGTGGCACCGAGAAGAACAGCACCAGCGCCACCGGCACGGTGACCGCGAGCATCAGCACCAGGTAGCCGACCGGCCGGTTGTTCGCGGCGCCGGCGAACACCCGCAGCACACCGACGGCGGCGAGGATCCCGACCGTGCCGGCGAGCAGCCGGGCGGTACGGCGTTGGCCGTCGCCGATGGCCAGGCCGGCGCAGACCAGGCCGTCGCGCATCCGGTGCAGCGCGTCGGTGACCCACTGGTCGGTCTGCAGGTCGCGGACCCGTACCTGGCGCTGCGCGGCGTGGTGGACCGCCTGGTCGAGCTGCCCGGCACCGGTCGGCAGTGGACCGGCGGCCCGCAACGTACCGCGGGTGCCGACGTCGACGCTGCCTGCCGAGCGCAACGCCGCCAGGCTGGCGTACACAGCCAACCGGCCCCCGCCGTTGAGGTACGCGACCTCGGCGCCGCCGAGTGATCCGGTGCGGCCGCCGTGCCCGGCGAGCGCGATCCGCCGGTAGCCGAGGTTGGCGACGAGGAGTACCAGTGCGGTCAGGCCGAAGACGGCGAGGAAGGTGGGGCCGGGGATGCCCCAGGTTTCACCGGGCGTCATGGGTCTCCTCGGTTGCTGGGGGCGGGCGTCGGGTCGCCGACGCTCCCGCGCTGACGGTGGCCCCTATTGTGGGACGGCCGTGCCACCGGTCAGCGTGGCGGAGGACGACGTACCGCCTCCTCGACGATGTCGAGGACGGCGCCGAGGTCGCTGCCCGGCCGTCCCATCGCGAGCTGCAGCACCAGCCCGTCGTAGGCCAGCTCCAGGAACCGCGCCAGGACGTCGATCGGTACGTCGTCGCGCAGCACGCCGGCGTCGCGTTGGCGGCCGAGCCGTTCCCGGGTCGCCTCGGCGATCGCCGCCGACCGGGCGGCCCAGCGCCGGGCGAAGTCCGGGTCGGTACGCAGCCGCCGGGACACTTCGAGCTGGCTGCCCAGCCAGCCGGCGGTGTCCGGGGAGTCGGCCCGGGTGAGCAGATCGCGCATCACCTGGACCAGGCCGTTGCGGGCCACCGTCTCGACCATCGCGGCCGCGTCGTCCTCTGCGACGGCCAGGAACAGTGAGTCCTTGTCCCGGAAATGGTGGAAAATCGCTCCTCGGGACAGCCCGGTGGCCTCCTCCAGCCGGCGGACGGTGGCACCTTCGTACCCGTGCCGGGCGAAGCAGACCCGGGCGGCGGCGAGGATCTCCTGGCGGCGTGCGTCGAGCTGGATCTGGCTCACCCGGGGCATGATGTGATCGTGTCAGGTGGGCAGAGCGGTAGCAAGCCGTACGTACGGCTTGCTACCGGCACTCGTTTACATTCTGGGACTGTTCCCCGCCATACGGTGTCGCGTAAGGTGCGCCCGTGCCACTCCTGCTCCTGGATCTGGACAACACCCTGCTCGACCGGGCCGGGGCGTTCCGTGTGTGGGGTCAGGAATTCCTGGACTCGGTCGGTGCCCCACGAGACGACATCGACTGGCTGGTCTCCGTCGATGCCGACGGGCTGACCGACCGGTGGGATCTGGCCGACGCGCTCCGGGAGCGGTATCGGCTCCGGTCGTCGTCGGTCGACCTGGTCGAGGAGCTGCACGACGGCGTCGTGCGGCACACCCGACTGGATCCGCTGGTCGCCTGTTCATTGGCGATCGCCCGGGACGCCGGCTGGGTGCCGGTGATAGTCACCAACGGGACGGCCCGCCAGCAGGAGGCGAAGATCCGCCGGACCGGCCTGGACCGGTACGTGGCCGACTGGGTGATCTCGGAGGCCGCCGGGGTCAGCAAACCCAACCCGAGGATCTTCGCGCTGGCCGCGCAGAGCGTCCGGATGCGGCTACGCGGCGCCTGGATGGTGGGTGACAGCCCGGAGGCCGACATCGGCGGGGCCGCCGCGACCGGACTGCCCAGCGTCTGGCTGCACCGGGGCCGCAACTGGCTGGACGAGCGGTACGCGCCGACCCGGGAAGCGTCCGGCGTGATCCCGGCCGTGGCCGCGGTGCTGGCCGGCTGATCTGCGGCTGCCTGCGGCCTCGGGTACTACTGCAGGTAACCCTCCACCTCACCGGTGGGCCGTGGCTGGACGGCGTCCGGGTCGCCGCCGACGTTCCGGGCGGCCCGGCGGCGACGCAGCAGGTCCCAGCACTGGTCGAGCGCCTCTTCCAGCGCGCCCAGTCGGGCGTGCTCCTCGTCCGCGGAGAGCTGCCCGGCGGCGAACCTGCCACGCAGCTCGTGCTCCTCGTCGACCAGTTCCTGGATCCGGGCCAGCAGGGTCCTGTCGTCCATGGTCCGAGCTTGGCACAACACGGCGGTGGGTGGTGACCGGACCGGTCACCACCCACCGCCGCCGTTCATCCGTGACCGGATCAGCTGGCCAGCATCTTGCGCAGCACGAACTGCAGGATGCCGCCGTGCCGGTAGTAGTCGGCCTCGCCCGGGGTGTCGATCCGGACCACGGCCTCGAACTCGACACCGGTGTCGGTGCGCACGGTCACCGTACGCGGAGTGGCGCCGTCGTTGAGCGCGGTCACCCCGACGATGTCGATCGTCTCGGTGCCGGTGAGCCCGAGGGAGGCGGCGTCCTGCCCGGCCGGGTACTGCAACGGCAGCACCCCCATGCCGATCAGGTTGGAGCGGTGGATCCGCTCGTAGGACTCGGCGATGACCGCCCGTACGCCGAGCAGCATGGTGCCCTTGGCCGCCCAGTCCCGCGACGAACCGGAGCCGTACTCCTTGCCGGCCAGCACCACCAACGGCACGCCGGCCTGCGCGTACCCCACCGACGCGTCGTAGATGCTGGTCTGCTCACCGGTCAGATGGTTGACCGTGAAGCCGCCTTCGACGCCCGGCACCAGCTGGTTGCGCAGCCGGATGTTGGCGAAGGTGCCGCGGATCATCACCTCGTGGTTGCCGCGCCGCGACCCGTACGAGTTGAACTCGTGCCGGGGGACGCCGTGCTCACTGAGGTAGCGCCCGGCGGGGGAGTCCGGCTTGATCGCCCCGGCCGGCGAGATGTGGTCGGTGGTCACCGAGTCGCCGAGCTTGGCCAGCACCCGGGCGCCGGCGATGTCGGTCACCGGCTGCGGCGTCGGCGCCATGCCCTCGAAGTACGGGGGCTTACGGACGTAGGTCGACTCGTCTGCCCAGGTAAACGTGTCGCCGGTCGGGGTGGGCAGCGACTGCCAGCGGTCGTCGCCGGCGAACACGTCGGCGTACGCGGCGCCGAACCCGGCGGCACCGATCGCACTGGCCCGGACCTGTTCGATCTCGGCGTTGCTGGGCCAGATGTCGCGCAGGAACACCGGCTGGCCGTCGGACCCGGTGCCCAGCGGCTCATTGGCCAGGTCGATGTCCATCGTGCCGGCGAGGGCGTACGCGACGACCAGCGGCGGTGAGGCCAGGTAGTTCATCTTGACGTCCGGGTTGATCCGGCCCTCGAAGTTGCGGTTGCCGGACAGCACCGACACCACGGTCAGGTCGTGTTCGTTGACCGCGGCGGAGATCTCCTCGGGCAGCGGGCCGGAGTTGCCGATGCAGGTGGTGCAGCCGTAGCCGACCAGGTGGAAGCCGAGCTTCTCCAGGTACGGGGTGAGGCCGGCCCGCTCGTAGTAGTCCATGACGACCTTGGAACCAGGTGCCAGGGTGGTCTTCACCCACGGCTTGCGGGTCAACCCCCGGTCGACGGCGTTGCGGGCCAGCAGCGCGGCACCGAGCATCACCTGCGGGTTGGAGGTGTTGGTGCAGGAGGTGATCGCCGCGATCACCACGGCCCCGTGATCCAGCTCGAACCGGGCGCCGTCGGCACCGGTCACCTGCACCGGCTTGCTGGCCCGCCCACCGGCGCCGACCGAGGCGCTGATCAGCTCGTGCGGCTTGTCGGCCGGGTCGTCGGCGCCGTCGGCGGCCGGCGGGTCGCTGGCCGGGAAGGAGTCGACGCTGGCCTCGTCGGCCGGGCCGGCCACGGACGGGGTGTGGTCGTCGGCGACGTAGTCGGTCAGCGCCGAGCGGAACATGGTCTTGGCGCTGCCCAGCGGCACCCGGTCCTGCGGGCGCTTCGGCCCGGCCAGCGACGGTTCGATGGTCGACAGGTCGAGCTCGAGCCGCTCCGAGTAGTGCGGTTCGGCAGCCGGGTCGTGCCACAGGCCCTGTTCCTTGGCGTACGCCTCGACCAGCGCGACCTGGGCGTCGTCGCGACCGGTGAGCCGCAGGTAGTTGATGGTCTCCCCGTCGATCGGGAAAATCGCGACGGTGGAGCCGTACTCGGGCGACATGTTGCCGATGGTGGCCCGGTTGGCCAACGGTACGGCGCTGACGCCAGGTCCGTAGAACTCGACGAACTTACCGACCACGCCGTGCTGGCGCAGCATCTCGGTGATGGTGAGCACCAGGTCGGTGGCGGTGGTGCCAGCGGGTGCCTCGCCGGACAGCTTGAACCCGACGACCCGGGGGATCAACATGCTGACCGGCTGGCCGAGCATGGCGGCTTCCGCCTCGATGCCGCCGACGCCCCAGCCCACGACGCCCAGCCCGTTGACCATCGTGGTGTGCGAGTCGGTGCCGACGACGGTGTCCGGGTAGGCCTGCCCGTTGCGCTCCATGATCGTACGGGCCAGGTACTCGATGTTGACCTGGTGCACGATGCCGGTACCGGGCGGTACGACCTTGAACTCGTTGAACGCGGTCTGGCCCCAGCGCAGGAACTGGTAGCGCTCCTTGTTGCGGCCGTACTCCAGCTCGACGTTGCGGGCGAACGCGTCCTCGCGGCCGAACAGGTCGGCGATGACCGAGTGGTCGATGACCAGCTCGGCCGGGGCGAGCGGGTTGACCTTGGTCGGGTCGCCGCCGAGGTCGCGGACGGCCTCCCGCATGGTGGCGAGATCGACCACGCAGGGGACGCCGGTGAAGTCCTGCATCAGGACCCGGGCCGGGGTGAACTGGATCTCGACGCTCGGCTCGGCGGTCGGGTCCCAGGACCCGAGTGCCCGGATCTGCTCTGCGGTGACGTTGGCCCCGTCCTCGGTGCGGAGCAGGTTCTCCAGCAGGATCTTCAGGCTGTACGGCAGGTGCTCGTGACCCGCCACTGTGTTGATCTTGAAAATCTCGTAGCTCGCGTCGGCGACGCGCAGCTGGCTCTTCGCACCGAAGGTGTCGAGGCTCGCCACGTCGGACTCCTTACCGCTGTGTCCCTGGTCGTCCTGGCAGTCTTTCGTACGGATTACCGCGGCGTTGGGGTGAGGTAACACTTACCCGGAGCGCGGCTCGCAACAAAACCGTACGTCCGTCTTGCTATTGCTGCAACCCGGGTACCGGCTTCCGGGACGGGTTTGTCGACCGGTCCCACCGGGCACTGCGGTCTCGTGGACACCTCGACCGACCTCGACACGCTCGCCGGCTTCTTCGACCGGTACGGCGCGGCGATCACCGCCGGCGATGTGCCCGGTATCGCGGACTGCTTCGCGTCGCCGGCGATGGTCGTCGCCGATGCCTACAGCTTCGCGTTCTCCTCGCCGGCGGCGGTGGCGCTGTCCTTCGTCGGCGCCGCGCCCGACTACGCCCAACGGCGGATCGTCGCGTCGCACGCCCGCTTCCACCAGGTCCAGCAGGTGAGCATGACGTTGGTGGCGGTCGAGGTGGAGTGGGAGTACCTCGACGCCGACGGGCGGTCGGTGCCCGGTCAGCGATTCCACTATCTGTTGCGGCTTGGTCGCGACGCGGTGCGTATCTGTACTGTTACCCCACTCGACTAACTAGTCAGTAACTGGGCCTTTTGCACTGCGGGTCGGAATCGCTACTCTTCCGCGGGACGCCGGTGCGAAAAAGGGGGCCAACGTGGACGGCAGGCACGCCGCGCGCACCGCCTGGACCCCTTCCACCGTGATCGTCCTGGCACCATGGGTAGTCGTCCTGAGTGGACTAGCTGTCATGGTGGTCATCTTTCTGGTGGCTGCCGGTTGCGTGCCCATGCAGACCCGGGCGATCGGTGAGCCACCGCCGACCGTGGTCCCCGAGTCAGAGCCCGAGCCTGAACCGCGGGTCGCCGCGAGCCCGCCGGCGGTGAACACCGGCGGCCAGCTTGTCGCCGCCGCCCCGCCGCCGTCCGGTGAGGCGGTCCTGCGACCCGCACCCTCCTCGCCGGCACCATCCACTTCGGCTGCCATGCCGCCGTCGCCGGCCGGTCCGACCCACCGGCCGGTCGAGCCGCCGCGCGCCACGAAGCCTGCCCCGCCCCGCACCCCGGCGCCGCCGGCCGATCCCGACGTGGTCGGCCGCTACCGGGTGCTCCAGCAGTTCGGCGACGGGTTCATCGCCGAGGTGCTGGTGGTGAACACCTCGCGGCGCGATCGTGACTGGACCGTCACCGTGCGGTTCCCGGACAACGTCGGCCGGCTGTACGCAGCCTGGGTGGAAGGCGCGCCGCAGGCGACTGTGCGCCGGTCCGGCCGGGAGTATGTCTTCACCAGTTCGGTGCCGGTCGGGGCCCGTTCGTCCGTGCCGTTACGGTTCCACTTCGAACGCCATGGTCGCGGCACCACCCCGCAGCACTGCCTGGCCAACGGGGCGCCCTGCGATCTGGACTGACCACGCCTGCAAGATATTGCAGAATCTTGCAGCAAGGGTTAGCGTGCGCTCATCGTCAACGGAAGGCTGTCGATGGAAGCCGCACCCGTCCGCACCCGTGCGTCCCGCCTGGCGCCGTACGCTCTCGCCGCCGTCCTCGCCGCCACCCTGGCCGGCGTCCCGGCACCGGCGGCCGGTGCCGCACCCACCGGTGCCGCACCCACCGGGACCGCGTCTACCGGGACCGCCAGCGGCGCCGAACAGTTCTACTTCCTGCTGCCGGACCGGTTCGCCAACGGCGACCCGGGCAACGACCGGGGCGGGCTGACCGGCGACCGGCTCACCACCGGTCACGACCCCACCGACAAGGGCTTCTACCAGGGCGGCGACCTGCAGGGTGTGATCGACAACCTGGACTACATCCAGGGCCTGGGCACCACCGCCATCTGGCTCGCCCCGGTCTTCGTCAACCGACCGGTGCAGGGCAGCGGCGACGACGTGTCGGCCGGCTACCACGGATACTGGATCACCGACTTCACCCAGGTCGACCCGCACTTCGGCAGCACCGCCGACCTCAAACGGCTCGTCGACCTCGCCCACCGACGCGGCATCAAGATCTATCTGGACGTCATCGTCAACCACACCGCCGACGTCATCTCCTACGCCGAGGACAGCTACAGCTACGTCGACAAGGCCACCGAGCCGTACCGCGACGCCGCCGGCCGGCCGTTCGACGACCGCAACCACGCCGACGGCAGCCGCGCGTTCCCCGACGTCGACACCGACGCGTTCCCGTACACCCCGGTTGTCGACCCCGCCGACGCGCGGGTCAAGGTCCCGGCCTGGCTGAACGACCCGACCATGTACCACAACCGGGGCGACAGCACCTTCGCCGGCGAGAACAGCGAGTACGGTGACTTCTTCGGCCTCGACGACCTGTGGACCGAACGGCCGGAGGTGGTCCGCGGCATGACGAAGATCTTCGCCGACTGGATCCGTGCCACCGGGGTGGACGGCTACCGGCTGGACACCGTCAAACACGTCAACCTCGACTTCTGGCCGCAGTTCAGCCGGGGCATCGACGACGCCGCCCGACGCGCCGGGCACCCCGACTTCTTCATGTTTGGCGAGGTCTACTCCGCCGACGCCGAGGTCACCTCGACCTACGTCCGCCGCGGTGGGCTACCGGCCACCCTGGACTTCGGCTTCCAGGAGGCCACCCGGTCGTACGTCGCCGACGGCGGGCCCGCCGCCGCCCTGGCCGAGCTGTACGCCGCCGACCCGCTGTACACCGCCCGGGACACCGACGCCGGCCGGCTGCCCACCTTCCTCGGCAACCACGACATGGGTCGGATCGGCACGATCATCGCCGACGGTGGCACCGACCCGGCCAGCCACCTGCGTCGCGACCTGCTCGCCCACGAACTGATGTTCCTCACCCGGGGCCAGCCGGTGATCTACTCCGGTGACGAGCAGGGCTTCACCGGCGCCGGCGGAGACAAGGACGCCCGGCAGACGATGTTCGGCTCCCGGGTCGCCGACTACCTCGACGACGACCTGCTCGGCACCGACCGCACCCACGCCGACGACCAGTTCGACCGCGACCACCCGCTCTACCGGGGCATCGCCAAGCTCGGCGCGCTGCGCGCCGGCCACCCGGCGTTGCGCGACGGCATCCAGGTCACCCGGTACGCCGCCGACGGCCCCGGGGTTTTCGCCTTCTCCCGCGTCGACCCGGCCGAGCGCGTCGAGTACGTCGTCGCGGTCAACAACGCCACCACCGCCCAGCAGGTCACCGTCGACACCTGGTCACCCGGTGCCACGTTCACCGGCGTGTACGGCGGGCACCGGCCGGTCCACGCCGACGCCGCCGGGCGGATCACGGTCACCGTGCCGGCGCTGTCCTCGCTGGTGCACCGGGCCGGCACCCCTATCCCGACACCGGCCGGCGTACCGTCGATCTCGATCACCGCCCCGGCCGACGGTGCCGCCGTCGCCACCCGGGCCGCCGTCACCGCCGAGGTGACCGGTGACCCGCTGGCCGAGGTCACCGTCGCCGCCCGGGTCGGCGACGGCAAGTGGACCGTGCTCGGCCGGGCCCGGCACGCGCCGTACCAGGTGCACCACGACCTCGCCGGGTTGGCCGGCGGCACCCGGATCGAGTACAAGGCGGTGGTGCGCGACAGCAGACACCGGACCGCCACCGCCAGGACCACCGCCGTGGTCGGCACCCCGCGCTCCGGTGACGCCCGCGACTGGCTGGTCGTGCACTACCAGCGACCCGACGGCGACTACCCCGACTGGGGCCTGTACACCTGGGGCGACATCGACCCCGACTGGCAGACCAGCTGGCCGACCGGCCAACCGTTCGCCGGTGAGGACAGCTACGGACGGTTCGCCTGGGTGAAGCTCGCCCCCGGCGCGAAGTCGGTGGGATTCCTCGTCGTCGACGCCGACGGCACGAAGGACATCGACGTCGACCGGACCGTCGACGTGAGCGCCACCGGCGAGGTGTGGGTCAAGCAGGGCGACCCGGCGCTCTACCCGACCCGCCGCGACGCCACCGGCGAGGACGATCCGCCGGTCGACGACGGTGTCGCAGTGCTGCACTACCGCCGCGCCGACGGCGACTACACCGGCTGGGGGCTGCACGTCTGGGACGGCGCCGCCACCCCCACCGACTGGGCCGAGCCGCTGCCGCCCGCCGACCGGGACGACTACGGCGTCACCTTCCGGGTGCCGCTGACCGACGGCGCGACCGGGCTGAGCTACATCGTCCACCGGGGAGACGACAAGGACCTGCCGACCGACCAGCGGCTCGACTTCGCCGCCGCCGGCCGCGAGGTGTGGCTGCTCGCCGGTGACCCGCAGCGGCTGCTGCCACCGGCACCCGCCGGCGCCGGACGCGATCTCGACCTGACCGCTCAGCGGGCCTACTGGATCGACCGGTCCACCGTGGCCTGGGCCACCGGACCGACGGACGGCAGACGCTACGACCTGGTCTGGGCACCCGACGGCGGGCTGCGGGTCGACGGTGACGACCTCGTCGGCGACCATCGGTCGATCCCGCTGACCGCGCGGCGCAACGGGCTCACCGAGGCCCAGCGGGCCGCGTTCCCGCACCTGTGGGCGCACCGCGCCTTCACCGTCGACGCCCGGGACCGGGCGACGCTCGCCGCCGCGCTGCGCGGCCAGGTCGCGGTCACCGAACGCGACCATGAGGGCAACCTGCTGGCCGTCACCGGCGTGCAGACGCCCGGCGTGCTCGACGACCTGTACGCCGCCGCGACGAAAGCCCCGCTCGGGGTCACCTTCACCGGCCGGCGGCCCACCCTGTCGGTCTGGGCGCCGACCGCCCGTACCGTCGCGCTGGAGTTGTTCGACACGCCGACCGTCGAGCCGCAGACCGTGGCGATGCGCCGCGACGACCGCACCGGCGTGTGGTCGGTACGCGGTGAACCGTCCTGGTCCGGCCGCTACTACCGCTACCGGGTCGACGCCTGGCAGCCGGCCGCCGGGCGGATGGTGACCGCCTCGGTCACCGACCCGTACGCGGTGGCCCTGGCCGCCGACTCCACGCACAGCCTGATCGTCGACCTCGACGACCCGGCGCTGAGCCCGGACGGCTGGACGCGGCTACGCAAACCGGCGGCGGTGCCGGCCGGTCGGACCCAGATCCAGGAAGTGTCGGTCCGCGACTTCTCCATCGCCGACGACAGCGTCCCCGCCGCCCGGCGCGGCACCTACCTGGCGTTCACCGACCCGGACAGCACCGGGATGCGGCAGTTGCGGTCGCTGGCCGACGCCGGCGTCACCCACCTGCACCTGCTGCCGACCTTCGACTTCGCCACCATCCCGGAACGCCGCGCCGAGCAGGCCGAGCCGGACTGTGACCTGGCCGCGCTGCCGGCCGACTCACCCCGCCAGCAGGAGTGCGTCGCCGCCGTGGCCGACCGTGACGGCTACAACTGGGGCTACGACCCGCTGCACTACACGGTGCCGGAGGGCGGCTACGCCACCGACCCGGACGGTGCCGCCCGCACCGGCGAGTTCCGCCAGATGGTCGCCGGGCTCAACGCCGCCGGGCTGCGGGTGGTGCTCGACGTGGTCTACAACCACACGTTGGCGGCCGGCGTGGACCGGCACTCGGTGCTCGACCAGATCGTCCCCGGCTACTACCACCGGCTGCTCGACGACGGCACCGTCGCCACCTCCACCTGCTGCGCCAACACCGCCCCGGAACACGCCATGATGGGCCGGCTGGTCGTCGACTCGGTGGTCACCTGGGCCAAAGAGTACAAGGTAGACGGTTTCCGGTTCGACCTGATGGGCCACCACCCGAAGGCCAACATCCTGGCGGTCCGAGCGGCACTGGACCGGCTGACGCTGGCCCGCGACGGCGTCGACGGCCGCAACATCCTGCTCTACGGCGAGGGCTGGGACTTCGGCGAGGTCGCCGGCGACGCCCGCTTCGTCCAGGCCACCCAGGCCAACATGGCCGGCACCGGGATCGGTACGTTCACCGACCGGCTACGCGACGCGGTACGCGGCGGCGGCCCGTTCGACGCCAACCCCCGGGTGCAGGGCTTCGCCACCGGCCTGTTCACCGACCCGAACGGGGATCCGGTCAACGGCAGCCGCGCCGAGCAGCAGACCCGGTTGCGCCAGCAGCAGGACCTGATCAAGGTCGGGCTGACCGGCAACCTGGCCGGGTACTCGTTCACCGCTGCCAGCGGCGACCGGGTGACCGGTGCCGACGTCGACTACAACGGCTCACCGGCCGGCTACACGGCGGCACCGGGGGAGGCGGTGACCTACGTCGACGCGCACGACAACGAGATCCTCTACGACGCGCTGGCGTACAAGCTGCCGGCCGGTACGTCGACCGCCGACCGGTCCCGGGCCCAGGTGCTTGCCCTGTCAACGGTGATCTTTGCCCAGGGCACCGGGTTCGTCACCGCCGGCAGCGAACGGCTGCGGTCCAAGTCGTTGGACCGCAACTCGTACAACTCGGGGGACTGGTTCAACCAGATCCGCTGGGACTGCGAAGCCGGCAACGGCTTCGGTGCGGGGCTGCCGCCGGCCGCCGACAACGCCGACAAGTGGCCGTACGCCGGCCCACTGCTCGCCGATCCGGCGCTGGTCCCGGACTGCGCCACGATCGAGGCGACCGCCGCCCGGTACGCCGAACTGCTGCGGATCCGTACCTCGTCACCGGTGTTCGCCCTGTCCACCGCCCGCGAGGTGCAGCGGCGGGTCAGCTTTCCGCTGGCCGGGCCGGCCGAGACCCCCGGCGTGATCACCATGCGGCTGCGCTCCGCAGGCCTGGACCGGCGGTGGCGGTCGGTGACGGTGATCTTCAACGCGACTCCGCAGACCGCCCGGCAGCGGCTGCCCGAGCTGCGCCGGGCCGCCGTCGAACTGCACCCGGTGCTGCGCGAGTCGGCCGACCCGGTGAGCCGGCAGGCCAGCTTCGACACCGCCACCGGCACGTTCACCGTGCCGCCGCGTACCGTGGCGGTCTTCGTTCAGCCGACCTGACGGCCCACCGGATCGGCACCGGATCAGGTGAACCCGCGTCGGGCCGTCGGGGTCAGGGCAGCCGGGGGCCGGCGTCGCGCTGCGCCGCCAGCCAGGCCTCGACCTCGTCGGCCTGCCGGGGCAGCCCGGCCGACAGGTTCACCGCCCCGGCGGCGGTGACCAGCACGTCGTCCTCGATCCGGATGCCGACGCCGCGCAGCTCCTCGGGCACCAGCTCGTCCTCCGGCTGGAAGTACAGGCCGGGCTCGACGGTCAGCACGTACCCCTCGCCGAGCTCGCCGTCGCGGTAGCGTTCCTTACGGGCGTACGAGCAGTCGTGCACGTCGAGGCCGAGCATGTGGCCGAAGCCGTGCAGCGTCCACCGCCGGTAGACGGTCGACTCCTTGTCCATCGCCTCGTCCACGCTGACCGGCAGCACGCCCAGCTCGGCCAGGCCTTCGGCGAGCACCCGCATGCAGGTCTGGTGCACGTCGCTGAACTTCACCCCCGGCTTGATGTAGTCCATGCCGGCCTGCTGCGCGGCGTACACGATGTCGTAGACCTGGCGCTGCAGGGCGGTGAACCGGCCGGACACCGGCAGGGTCCGGGTCACGTCGGCGGTGTAGAGATGGTGCCCCTCCACGCCCATGTCCATCAGCAGCAGTTCACCCGGACGGGTGACGCCGTCGTTGCGGACCCAGTGCAGGATCGTCGCGTGCGCACCCGCGCCGACGATCGAACCGTAACCGACGTCGTTGCCGTCGTGCCGGGCCCGCAGCGCGAAGACCCCTTCCAGCAGCCGCTCGGCGACCGGCCGGTCGGCCGGCAGCACCCGGGCCACGTCCTCGAAGCCGCGGACCGTCGCGTCGATCGCCGCCTGCAGCTGGGCGACCTCCCATTCGTCCTTGACCAGCTTCGCCTCGGCGATCGCCGTGGCCAGCTCACGGTCGCGGGCCCCGGCGTCGTCGCCGCTGTCGTACGGCAGCACCGCCGCGTCCACCCGCGGGTCGAAGCCGCGCAGCACCCGGGTCCGGGCCGGCGCGGACCCGGCCAGCGCCTGCGGCAGCTCACTGAGCGGCGCTGTACGCAGACCCAGCTCGGTCGACTTCTCCGCCAGGGTGCGCCGCCGGCCCACCCACAACTCGCCGTCGCGGCTGCGGAAGAACTCGTCGTTGTCCCGCGACGACCGCTGCCGGGTGTAGAGCACCGCGTCGTGTCCGTCCCCGGTCGGGTGCAGCACCAGCACGCTGTCCGGATCGTGGTCACCGGTCAGGTAGACGAAGTCGCTGCCCGGCCGGAACGGGTAGTCGGTGTCGTTGGCCCGGGTCTTCTCGGTGCCGGTGGGCACCACCAGGGTCTCGCCGGGGAAGGCGTCGGCGAGGGCGGCGCGACGGCGGGCGTGGTTCGGTGCCTCGGTACGCGGGGCGAGCGGCAACGTGTCGTCGCGCCAGCCGGTGCGCATGAACTCCAGGAGTTTCTCCGGGAAGTCCGGGTCGTGCGACTCGGTGCGCGGCTGCTCGGCGACAACCTCGGCGGTCGTCTCGGTGCCTTCGGCGGTCATCTCGGTGCCGGTGGCGGCCGTCTCGGTGCCGGTGGCTCCGGCCCGGTCCGGTGCCGTGCCCTCGGTCTGATCTTGTGTCAATGCGTCCTCCCCACGGTTGGGCGTACTCGACGGTACCGCGTGACCGGCACGTGAAAAGATGTCTGCCATGTGCGGACTCCTGGCCTTTTTCAGCGCCCGCGGCGACGCCGGCGCACACCGCGACGCGATCGCCCACGCGTTGGAATGCCTGCACCACCGTGGCCCGGACGAGACCGGCGTGGAGGTGATCGGCGACCCGACCGGCCGGTGGGCGGACGCGGTGTTCGCGCACAAGCGGCTGGCCATCATCGACGTGGCGTCCAGCCAGGAGCCGCTCGCCTACGCCGACGGCCGCTACCTGCTCACCTTCAACGGCGAGATCTACAACTACATCGAGCTGCGCGACCAGCTGGTCCGGGAGTTCGGCGCGCAGTTCGCCACCGCCGGCGACGGTGAGGTGATCGTCGCCGGGTACCACTACTGGGGCGAGAAGGTGCTGCACAAGCTGCGCGGCATGTTCGCCTTCGTGATCTGGGACCGGCAGCGGCGTCGCGCGTTCGGCGCCCGGGACTACTTCGGCATCAAGCCGCTGCACTACCTGCACACCCCGGACGGCATCTACCTGGCTTCGGAGAAGAAGGCGCTGCTGCCGTTCTCCGCCGCCGCGGGTGCCGGCGACGCCGGGGTGGACACCGCGAATCTTTCGCACTATCTGACCCTGCAGTACGTGCCCGAGCCGCGCACCCTGCACTCCGGGATCAGCCGGATCGGCTCCGGGGAGTGCCTGACCTGGTCGCCGCCGGCGCTGGACCCGACGACCGGTGGGCCGGCGCCGGACCCGGCCGGCGGGGTGCAGGTCCGCCGCTGGTACCAGCCGATTTTCCGGCCGACGCCGACGCCCGACCCGCAGCGGCTGTACGACGAGATCCGCGAGACGCTGCGGGAGAGCGTACGCATGCACATGCGGGCCGACGTGCCGGTCGGGGCGTTCCTGTCCAGCGGCATCGACTCGACCGCGGTGGTGGCGCTGGCCCGCGAGTTCAACCCGAACATCCTGACCTTTACCGTCGGGTACGACGTGTCGGGCTACTCGGAGATCGAGGTCGCCCAGGACTCGGCCCGACACCTGAACGTGACCACCATCCCGACGAAGATCGGGCCGCAGGACATGATGGAGGCGCTGCCGCGCATCGTCTGGCACCTGGACGACCCGGTGGCCGACCCGGCGCTGGTGCCGCTGTACTTCGTGGCGCAGAAGGCCGCCGAACACGTGACCGTGGTGCTCTCCGGCGAAGGCGCGGACGAGTTCTTCGGCGGCTACACCATCTACCGCGAGCCGCTGTCGCTGGGCGCGGTGCACGGACTGCCGGATCCGATGCAGAAAGGTCTGCGTGCCGTCTCGAAGGTGATCCCACAGGGGGTCAAGGGCAAGAGTTTCCTGGAGCGGGGCACCACCCCGATCGAGGAGCGTTACTACGGCAACGCGCGGATGTTCACCGAGGAGGAGAAGCGGCACCTGCTGCGTCGCTACGACCCGTCGGTGCGCTACACCGACGTGACCGCGCCGATCTACGCCGAATGCGCCGAGCTCGACGACGTGACCAAGATGCAGTACGTCGACCTGTACACCTGGCTGCGCGGCGACATCCTGGTCAAGGCGGACCGGATCTCGATGGCGCATTCGCTGGAGGTGCGGGTGCCGTTCCTCGACAAGGAGGTCTTCGACGTAGCCGCGAAGATCCCGGTGGAGCTACGGCTGCCGCCCCGCTCCGACGCCACCAAGTACGCGATGCGCCAGGCCCTGCAGGGCGTGGTACCGCCGGCCATCGTGAACCGCCGCAAGCTGGGCTTCCCGACCCCGACCCGGGTGTGGTTGCGCGGCGAGATGTACGAGTGGGCCCGGCACATCTTCGCCACCTCGGGCGCCGGTGACCTGCTCGACCTGTCGTACGCGATGCGGCTGCTCGACGAGCACAAGCGGGAGGAGGCCGACCACTCCCGCAAGGTGTGGACGGTGCTGGTGTTCTGCATCTGGCACGCGATCTTCGTGGAGCGTTCGCTCGACCCCGGGATCCGGCGCAACCAGTCGGCGCTGCTCACCAAGCCGGTGGTCGGGTCGATGGTCGCCTGACCCACTGCGGTCACGCGTCGCCGGGACTACCCAGCCACGCACCGACCGGGCCCGGCAGCGTTTCGCGCTGCCGGGCCCGGTCAGGTGGGAATCTGCCGTGTGCGGCGGTGGATCAGCTCGCCGAGCAGGCCGTCGACGGTGTGCCGGGGCTGCCGTTGGCGACGAAGCCGAACGTGGTCGATCCGCTCGGCGACAGCGACCCGTTCCAGGCCGCGTTGCGGACGGTGACGCTCGATCCGCTCACCGTGTGGGTGCCGCTCCACAGGCTGTTGATGGTGACCCCGCTGCCGAAGTTCAGGGTCGTGGTCCATCCGCCGATGCTCGCGGAACTGTTGTTGGTGACCGTCACCTCACCCTGGAATCCGCCGGACCAGGAGCTGGTGGTCCGGTAGGTGGCCGAGCAGCCGCCGGTCGGCGGGTTGCTGGTCGGCGGCGCGGTGGTCGGCGGGGCCGTGGTGGGCGGGGGAGCCGTGGTGGGCGGCGGCGGAGCGGTGGTGGGCGGCGGGGGCGGGTTGTCTCCGCCGATCCCGGTGACCTCACCGTTGCCACCGTCGAACGTCACGTCCGAGCAGCCGAAGAAGTTCTCCTGGCTGTCCGAGCGCACCCACCGCGAGTAGATGATGTGCCGGCCGCTCTTGTTGCTGGGCAGGTTGCCGCTGAAGTAGTAGTGGCCGTCGTTGGTGCCGACCGCGCCGCGCTGCGGCGGGTTGGTCACCGTCAGGAACGGCGTCGCCTCCAGGTCGCTCCAGGCCAGCGCGCGGTTCGGGCTCCAGCTGTCCTTGGTCACGTAGAAGTAGAACGTGCCAGGGTGGTGGGCCCAGTTGCTGTACTTGAACTCCATCCGGGCACCGGCGGTCAGGTGGGTCAGCGGCCAGTCGTTGCGGGCCAGGTTGTAGCCGGAGAAGCCGGAGTTACCACCGCTGCACAGCTGTCCGTCGGGGATGAAGCCGGTGGTGCGGCCACCCGCGTCGGAGCGCAGCACGCTGAACCAGTTGTACAGCGAGTTGGCGCCGCTCTGGGCGACGGCGGCCGAGCAGGCCGGGTTCTGCGGGATGATCTGGCCGGTCTGCGTCAGACCGTCGACCCAGCAGAGGTAGGTGCGGCTGCCCGGCGTCATGGCGGCACCGTGCGCGGAAGCCGCGTTGGGGGTCACCACCGTGAGCAGGCCGGCGGTGAGCGCGGAAGCGGCGGCGACTACCGCCACTCTGCGTAGAGCTTTCACCGAGACTCCTTCGTGAACCGGTCCACGGCGCGGGACAGACCCGGGCCGGCGGACAGGGCGATGGGTTCCGACATGGCGGAACGTCAGGAAACATGAGGAGGAACGGCGCCGGCCGGCCGTGCCGCGGACGCGGTTGACCGACGTGCCGTCCGATGGACGTCTAGCGCGCTCGCGCAGCTCCCGGCGAGTCCGAAGGACAGCGAGTTGCCCCCACGCTGTCCTGGTAATCGATATCCCACCATACATCGATCGGAAGTGCAATAGTCGCTGCTCGATGTGCGGCGCGAGGTGCGGGGTGGCGACCGGTGCCCGGGCGCCGACCTGGCAGACTTCGCAGCGGCAAAACTGCAGGTGGGAGGAGATCCATGCGGTACGCGGTGGTGCTCGGCGAGGCACTGATCGACCTGCTCGACGGCGAATGCGCCGGCCAACCGGTCTACCGCCAGGTGATCGGCGGGGCACCGCTGAACGTCGCGGTCGGCGTCGCCCGGCTCGGCGGCGCGGTCGAGTTCGCCGGGACCCTCGGCGACGATCCGCTCGCCGACCGGATCCGCGACTTCCTGCGTACCGCCGGGGTCGGCGACCGGGCCCTGGTCACCGTGCCCGCGCCCACCACCCTGGCGGTGGCCACCTTCACCGGCGCCGAGCCGGACTTCCGCTTCTACGGCGACCCGCCCTCGTACGGGCTGCTCGAACCGGCCAGCCTCGACGGGAAACTCGTCGGCGACGCCGCCGTGCTGTACTGCGGCTCCATCGCCCTGCTGTGTGAGCCGACCCTGGCCGCCGCCCGGCAGGCTTGGGCAGGCACCGGCGGGCTGCGGGTCTTCGACCCCAACGTCCGGCCCCGGCTGCTGCCCGACGCGGCGTCGCTGGCCGCGTACCGGCAGGTCGTCGCCGGCTTCGCGGCAACCGCCGACCTGGTCAAGCTCAGCGCCGCCGACGCCGAGGCGCTCTACGACGGCGCCGACCCGGTGACCGCCGCCGCGCTGCTGCACGATCTCGGCGCCGGTGCGGTGGTGGTCACCCGGGGTGCGGACGGCGCCCTGGTCAGCGCCGGCCGCGAGGTGCTGACCGTGGCCGCCCCGACGGTGGCTGCGGTCGACGCCACCGGTGCCGGCGACTCGGTGATGGCCGCACTGATCGCCGAACTGCTCGACACCGGGCTGCCGGCCGACGCCGCCGGCTGGGCAGACCGGGTCGGGTTCGCCCTACAGGTGGCGGGGCTGGTGTGCGAGTCACCGGGCGGCGCGGTGTCGATGCCCACCCGGGCGGCCGTCGCCGAACGTTTCGGCTGACCTTTTGCGCCCGGCTGACCTGGTCGTCGCTGACGTTGGCGTCGAGACCGGGTCGGCGCAGCACGTGCACCCGGTCGGCGACCTCGGTGACGGTCGGCTCCATCCAGGTGGGAATCCACGTGGGACCCAGGTTTCGCGGACATTTCAGACGAGTATCGCTGGAAACCTTGACCGGTGGATGTGAGCGCTAACAGGATGAGGCTCCCGTCACGTTCGCGTCTGGAGCTCGCATGCAAGCGTCCATCGGCCGCCACGTTCCCCGTAGCTCATCCACACGCAGGCCCAATCCTGTCCGGACCGGGCTCGTACCGGTCCGCCTCGCCAGAATTGTCAGACGGTGCGTTGCGGCGATCGCCCGGATCCCAGCGATGGTTAGCGCTCACTGGGCCGGCCTACGACGCCGCCTCGCGTACGTCACGGCCGGCGTGCTCCTCTGTGGCGTACTGTCACCGGTCGGCGGGACGGCGCACGCCGCCGAGACCTGGTCCCCGCGCTCGTCGTACACGTCGACCGACAACGGCGACGGCACATACTCCGTACCGCTGCTGCGCTCCGACGTGCCGGACATCAGCGTCGAGCGGGTCCCGGCCGCCGAGAACGACGAAGGCCGGGACATCTACTACATGATCAGCACCACGATGCACCTCAGCCCTGGTGCGCCGATCATGAAGTCCTACGACCTGGTCAACTGGGAGATCGTCAACTACGTGTTCGACCGGGCGAGCATCGGCGACTCGTTCTCGCTGCGCAACGGAGGGAACTCGTACGGCCAGGGCCAGTGGGCGTCGTCGCTGCGCTACCACGACGGCACGTTCTACGTCGCGTTCAACACCAACAACCTCGGCGGCGCGTACATCTACCGTACCGATGACGTCGAAAACGGTGCCTGGCAGCGGACCCCGCTCGGCCGGGGCCTGCACGACCCGTCGCTGTTCTTCGACGTCGACGGCACCCCGTACATCTTCTACGGATCCGGCGGCACCAGCGCGGTACGGCTCAACGCCGACCTGACCGCGATCGAACAGGACTACCCTGACATCTTCACCGCCGGTGACTACGCCGGCCAGCCGTTCATCGGCGGACTGTTCGAAGGCGCCCAGTTCTACTACATCGACGGCTACTACTATGCCGTGATCATCACCTGGCCGTCCGGGCAGGGCCGGCAGGTCGTCATGTTCCGCTCGACCGAACTGCTCGGCCGCTACACCTCGACCGGCGGCGTCAACACATACGTTGCCCGTGGCGTGCTCAACTCCAACGGCTTCGCCCAGGGCAGCCTGGTGCCGATCGCCACCGCCGACGGCGGCACCGACTGGCACGGCATGTTCTTCCGCGACACGTTCCCGATCGGCCGCATCCCGGCGCTGATCCCGGCCACCTGGTCCGACGGCTGGCCGGTCTTCGGCACCAACGGCGTCGTGCCGGTCGGTGGCGTGTTCGACAAGCCGATCCGGCTCAGCGCGGCCGAGGAACTGTTCCAGCGGCAGAAAAGCATCGTCGTCTCCGACGACTTCGCCAACGACGCCCCGCACAAGGCGTACCAGGACGAACAGTGGACAATCCCTACCCCGCCACCGATCGACGACTCGCTGATCGGCGTCGAACTGCTCGACAACGCGGGCTTCGAATCCGGTGCGCTCACCCCGTGGAGCGCGCAGTACGGTGCCACGCTCAACCTGGACTCCACCGACCCGGCCAGCGGGCCGACGGCGCTGCGGGTGAGCAACCGGACCCTCAACGGGTCCGGCCCGAACCAGTTCCTCAACGGCAAAATGCAGCACGGTGTCACCTACACCGTCTCGGCAAAGGTCAAGTACACGTCGGGTCCGGCGAGCGTGCGCTTCAACCTGGTCGCCGACTGGGGCAGCGGTGTTCAGGTGATGGCCGCCGGTGACGTGCCGGCCGGCCAGTGGACCACCGTCACCGGCCGCTACACCGTGCCGGCCACCGCCAACCTGGCGAACTACAAGTTCGCCGTCGAAACGCCGTGGGCCAACCCGCAGCCACCGTCGTCGACCGTCGAATACCTGCTCGACGACGTGTCGATCGTCGGCCAGCCGTCGACCATCGAACACCCGACCGAGGCGGAGATCGCCCCCAACGGCTCCCGGCTCGACATGGCCTGGGAGTGGAACCACGCCCCGGACAACCGCTACTGGTCGCTCACCGACCGCGACGGCTGGCTGCGCCTGACCAACGGCAAGGTCGTCACCGGCGAGTACGTGTACACGAAGTTGTCCAACCGGGCCGAGCTCGCCTGGTTCGAGGAAGCCCGCAACACGCTGTCGCAGCGGACCTTCGGCCCGCGACAGTCCGCCGAGACCAGGATGGACATCTCCGCGATGCGCGACGGTGACGTCGCCGGCATCGCCGCCTACAACCGGGGTTTCTCGTACGCGGCGGTCAAGCGGGTCGACGGAGTCAACACCCTCGGCGTGGTCAACCGGGGCCAGCCGTTCGCCGTCGACCTCGACCAGGCCACGCTGGAGACCTTCCTACCCGGGACGACCGTGGCGCTCGGTGACGCCACCGAGGTGCACCTCAAGGCGGATCTGGACTTCGCCGCGCCGACCGGGCAGCTCTGGACCACCTTCTACTACAGCCTCGACGGGCTCAGCTGGACCCCGCTCGGTGACCGGGTCGGTCCGCAGACCCTCGACGGCTCCCTCGCCCACTTCATGGGCCACCGGGTCGGCCTGTTCACCTACGCCACCGAGACCACCGGCGGACACGTCGACTTCGACCACTACCTGCTCAGTGACACCCTGACCGCGCAGGGCCAGCCGCTGCGTACCGCCGACCTCGACGCCGCCATCGGGTACGCGGCGACGCTGCGCGCGGCCGACTACCCGGCGGACGCCTGGGCGGCGATGCGGGCCGCCCTCGACGACGCGGTGGCCGCGCGAGCCGGCCAGTTCGGCACCCAGAACCAGATCGATGCCCCGGAACGGGCGCTCAGCTACCAGCTGGCCCGGCTCGGCGTGCTCAGGCTCGACGTGCCGGCGCTGGTGTCGGTCACCACGTCGAGCCGCTGCCTGGCCAAGAAGGTCCAGCTGGTCGTGCACCTGACCGGTGCGGCGTCGTCGCGGGCGACCGGCACGGTGACCTCGCCGTACGGGACCAAGGAGTACGGGGTGCAGCCGGACGCCAGCAAGGTGCGCACCTTCCCGACCGGCGCGGCGTCGATTCCGGCCGGCGAGGTGACGGTGACCGCCACGGCACGTGTCGACGGCACCCCGGTCAGCACGACCGTGACGGTGCCGTACGACGCCCGCGTCTGCCAGTGACCGAATTCCCACCCACCAACCGGAATCACCAAGAGAGGATGCTCGTGAGACGACACGTGACAACGACGGCCCGGCGACGGGTCGGCGCACTCGCGGCGGTCGGCGCCCTGGTAGCCGCCGGGCTCGTCGCCCCGACGTCGCCGGTGTACGCCGCCGACGCCGACCTGATCGTCAACGGCGGGTTCGAGGCCGGGCTGGACGGCTGGTTCGTCAACAACGGCAACGCCACCGACAGTGCGACGCTGACGCCGACCGACGACGCCTTCTCGGGGGCGAGCGCGGTGCTCGTCACCGACCGGGCGACCACCGGATCCGGTCCGATGCAGGACCTGTCCGGCAAGGTGCAGGCCGGGCAGACCTACGCCCTCACCGCCCGGATCAGGTACGACAACGCGGCCTCGCCGGCGACCAAGCAGTTCTTCGCCACGATGCACTACGGCGGAGCCACCTACACCAACCTGGTCAGCGTGACCGCGGCCAAGGGCCAGTGGGCGCAGTTCTCCGGGCAGTTCACCATCCCGGCCAGCCAGAACGTCGCGACGGCACGGCTGTTCTTCGAAACGCCGTGGACGTCGAACCCGTCGGCGGACCCGGATCTGCACCTGATGGACTTCACCCTGGACGACGTGTCAGTGGTCGGCGCACCGCCGCCGCCGGCACCGTCGAAGACCATCGAGGTCGTCGGCAAGCTGCCCGGCGAACACAACCCGTTGATCGGGCACAAGTTCGGTGCCGACGGGTACGGCTTCGTCCACGACGGCCGAGTCTACCTGTACCTGACCAACGACACCCAGGGGTACGCCCCCGACCCGAACACCGGCGTCTCGCCCGGCATCAACTACGGCGACATCAACCAGATCACGGTGATCTCCACGACCGACATGGTCAACTGGACCGACCACGGCGAGATCCAGGTCGCCGGCCCGAACGGTGTCGCACCGTTCACCAACAACTCGTGGGCACCCGGCATGGCCCGCAAGGTGGTCGACGGTGAGGAGAAGTTCTTCCTCTACTACGCCAACGGCGGTGGGTCGAGCAACGTGATCACCGGTGCGTCGCCGATCGGCCCGTGGGTCAGCGAGCGGACGAGCACCCTGATCGACGGCCGTACGCCCGGCGCCGAGGATGTCGCCTGGAAGTTCGACCCGGCGCCGTTCGTCGACGACGACGGCGAGGAGTACCTCTACTTCGGTGGCGGTCCCGCGTCGACCAGCATGCCGCCGGAGGAGCGGTTCAACAACCCGAAGAACCTGCGGGCGATCGAACTCGGCGCGGACATGGTGTCGACCGAGGGTACGGCCGCCGTGGTGGACGCCCCGGTGGCCTTCGAAGCGGCCCAGGTGTTCAAGCGCGACGGCAAGTACTACCTGTCGTACTCGTCGCACTTCGGCGGGCCGGACTTCGGCGGCAACCAGACACCGCTGCCCGGCTACCCCGGCGGTGGCCAGATCGGCTACCTGATCTCCGACGACCCGATGTCGTGGCCGAAGGAAACGTACGCGGGCGTGCTGTTCCCCAACCAGTCGCAGTTCTTCGGGGCCGGCACCGGCGGCAACAACCACCAGTCGGTGTTCGAGTACGAGGGCAAGTACTACTTCACCTATCACGCCCCGACGCTGAACAAGCGGATCAACGGCAACACCACCCAGGGCTACCGCAGCCCGCACATCCAGGAGCTGACCTTCAACTCCGACGGCACCATCCAGCAGGTCGTCGGCACCTACGCCGGGGTGGAGCAGGTCCGCGACTTCGACCCGTACCGCGTGTTCGAGGCCGAGACGTTCGGTTGGAGCAAGGGGGTCGCGACCGCGAAGGTCGACGGCGGCTCCCCGCAGTTCGGCGACGCGGCACCCAACCTGGTGGTCCGCGACGTCGACAACGGCGACTGGACGGCGCTGTCGTCGGTGGACTTCGGTGCCGGGGTGGCGAGCCTGACGGCGAAGGTCCGTCCGCTGGTGGCCGGTGGGACGATCGAGGTGCGGCTCGGCGACGTCACCGCGCCGGTGGTGGCGACGATCCCGGTCGACGCGCCGCTGGGCGAGTGGACCGAGCTGACCGCGTCGCTCGACGGCGTCACCGGGGTGCACGACGTGTACTTCACCTACACCGGACCGGCCGGCGAGGACCTGTTCGAGCTGGACACCTGGGCGTTCGCGCGGGATCTGGCGGTCTTGGCGACAGGCAGCGTCCGGTGCTTCGGGCGTAACGCCCAGCTGGTCGTCGACGTCACCAACGACGCGTCGGCCCGGATCACCGGCTCGGTGACCACGGACTACGGGACCAAGGAGTACGGCGTCCAGCCGGGCACGAGCAAGGCGCGGACGTTCCCGACGGAGACGGCGACCGTACCGGCCGGTGTGGCGACGGTGACCGCCTCGGCGAAGGTCGACGGTGAGCTGGTGTCGGTGACGCTGGACGTGCCGTACGAGGCACATTCCTGCCTCTGAACCTGACGCTGTACCCGATGTGTGGGGCGGTCCGGTCGTCCGGGCCGCCCCACACCGCCGCTGTTGCATGCCTGACGAGGTGATCGCACGGTGGACACTCGGTGACGCCGACACGGAAGGGCGTCCCACAATGATCCTCTATCCGAAGTGATCCCCTGGCACCCGATGCCTTGCCGCGCGAGGATTCGAGCCGCGTCGAGCCGACTTCACCAGTAAGTCGTTGGCTGAGCCGAGGTTGCCGATCACGACTCCGGCCAGCAGCCACATGAGTCTGCGGGGGAGGACGAACGTGACGTCGATCCGCATGCGTTCGTCGGGTGGTACGTTCTCCTGCGCGTCAGGATTCATGCCATCAACCTGCCCCGAGCGGCGGTGCCACGTACCTGTGTCGGGGAGACACTGAAGTGCCGCTTGAAGTCTCGGGCGAACTGGTCGGGGCGAAGGTACCCGTACTCGGTCATGATTGTCTTGATCGGTGCGGCAGCCATCAAGGGATTTCGCAGGCTGCGGTGCGACGCCTCGAGGCGCAGTCGTTTGAGTAGTTGCATCGGCGTGATCCCCGTGTCCTGAAACAGCCTGTAAAGGTAGCGCGGTGACACGTTGGCAAGCTCCGCGAGCCGATCGGGGTCGAAAGCCGGGTCACTGAGGTGCCGGCGAAGAATGGTGCGAAACGACGCCATGCGCAGTAGGTGTCGGGTGCGCGGGGTGAATCCGAGCGGTTGGTTGAGCCGCTGGCGGATCAACCCGACCGTGCACTCCTGTAGAGCGGCCGCGAGATCTGGTTCGTCTTCCTGATCGGTGGCGGTGTCAGCCAGCCCGATGAGGAACTCGGCGATCAGGCTGCGTCCGGGTAGGTTCCTCGGCACGGCGGTGCCGACGAGTGGCGCGACGCCGGCGCGGGCGATCGGCAGCAACGTTCGCGGGAAAGTCAGCATGACCAGCTGCATCGGCACTGGGCCGGTTGGGTGCACGGCCTGCCACGGTCGGGACAGGTCGTACAGCCCGATGTCCCGGGCGCGGAACAGCACCTGCCTGCCCGCCTGCTCCATCCGGGCACCACCATTGACGCTGAGGAAGATCCGATAGCACTCAGGGTCACATTCCCTGATGAGGCGGCCGGTTCGGTGCGCGATGATTTCGGTGTCGGCGGCCCAGGTCACCGCCTCGATCTTGAAGTCGCCGACCTCAGCGACTGACATCACCGCGAGCAGGTCGCCTGGTGCACGTCCGTGGATGGCCACCGGGGCGAGTTCGGTAGCGACGCTGCTGCGGGCGTACTCGTACCGGTCGAGCGGATGAACGGACCTGGTGTCATAAAGTACATACATGACATTTCCCTGCTGCTCCAGACGTTGACATCCACCCATTGTCAAATGGGGAGAGCTGTTCGGGGTTGGCTGTGAACGCACAATCGGTCGCGGGCTCTTGATCCGATTGCCGCCACCGCTGCTCCCCAGCCAACCTCGACTCACGGGTGTCTCCGGGCCGGTGGCCGGAGTCTGGTGGTGACCGCCAGGACGGATGGCGTGGCCGCCGGCGAGGACGACCCGGCCTGCCGGCACTGCGCCGGCATCCTCAAGACGGCGACGATCTCGTTCGGCCAGTCGCTGCACGGACCGACCCTGCGGCGGGCGGCGCGGGCCGCCGCCGACTGCGACCTGATGCTCGCCGTCGGCACCTCGCTGACGGTGCAGCCGGCCGCCGGGCTGGTGGAGATCGCCGCCGAGTCCGGCGGCCACGTCGTGAACGTCAACGCCGCGCCGACCCCGTACGACGCGATCGCCGACGCGGTGGTGCGTGACCCGGTCGGATCGGGACCAACGTCCCTGGTGAACGGGTCGCGAAGCGGCGACGCTGGGTGAGAGGCGGGACAGGTATCCGCATCGACCGCCTCACCCGACCGTCCCGGAGGTGTCCCATGTCGGTGTCCTCGCTGTCCGCGTTGGCCGACGAGCAACTCGCCGTGGCCCAGGCCGCCGACAACGGGCGCAGTGCCAAGACCGTACACGGTGGACCTGGCGCGGCCCTGCGGCACACGCTGCTCGCGCTGACCGGCGGACACGCGCTCGCCGAACACGCCAGCCCGGGTGAGGCGACCCTGCTGGTGCTGCGGGGCCGGGTTCGGCTCGTCGCCGGAGACCGGTCCTGGCCGGGCGAGACGGGTGACCTGCTGGTCATCCCGGACGCCCGGCACGCGCTGTACGCCGACGAGGACTCGGCGGTGCTGTTGACCGTCGCCCGCTGACGGCGGTGTCGGCGGCTCAGCCCGCCAGCATCCCTGGCCCGAACACCTCGTAGACGATCCGCTCGGCGGGCAGGCCCCGGCGCAGCAGCCCGCCACGGACCTGGGCCATGAACGGCACCGGCCCGCACAGGTGCGCGTACGTGTCCAGCGCGAACGGGATCCGTGCCGGATCGACCCATCCGGAGTTGATCGTCGCCTTCAACTCGGGGAGTTCGCCGTCGGTGGCGTTTTCGTACCACAGGTGCACCGACAGGTTGGGCATCCGCTGCTGGAGCTCCGGCAACTCGTGGCGCAACGGGTGCGCGGCCGCGGACCGGTCGGCGTGCACCAGCACCACCTCGCGGGCCGGCGCGACCGTGCTCAGCTGGGCGAGGGCGGCCATCGCCGGAGTGACGCCGATCCCGGCGCTGACCAGCAGCAGCGGCGCGCCGGTGGAGCCGGCCCCGCCGGTGCCGCCGATCGAGCTGACCTCGCCGAACGCCGGGCTCAGCCGCAGGATGTCGCCGACGGCGGTCCGGTCGTGCAGCTGGCTGGAGACCGCCCCGTCCGGCACCGGCGACCCGGCCACCGGGCCGGCGGCTGACCCGTCCGCTGCGCCGCCCCTGCCCCGGAGCCGTTTGACGGTGATCCGCCAGGTCGCGGCGCCGGGCCGACCGGACAGACTGTACTGGCGGATCTGCCGCCCCTGGCCGCCGGCCAGATCGACCGCGACCGAGACGTACTGGCCGGGGGTGAAGGTGGGGGCCGGGTCGCCGTCGGCCGGGGCCAGGATCAGCGACACGACGTCGGCGGTCTCCGGAATCTTCTCGACGACCCGCCAGGGCCGCCAGCCGGCGTCGGCCTGCAGGGGAAGTCCGGCGACGGTGTACAGCCGGGCCTCCCGGGCGATCAACTCGCAGGCCAGCAGCCAGTAGACCTCGTCCCACGCCGTCGCGACCTCGGGCGTCACCGCGTCGCCGAGCACCTCGCCGACGGCGGCGAGTAGATGCCGCCCGACGATCGGATACTGGGTGGCGGTGATGCCGAGCGAGGCGTGCTTGTGCGCGATCCGGTCCAGGATCGGCGCCCAGGGCAGCATGCTGCGCCCGGTCAGGTGCTCGGCGTAGGCGACCACCGCGGCGGCCAGCGCCGCCTGCTGGCGGCCGGTCGCCTGGTTACCCCGGTTGAACAGATCCAGCAGCTCCGGATGGGCGGCGAACATGCGCTGGTAGAACCGGCTGGTGATGGCCTCACCGTGGGCCTGTACGGCGGGCAGGGTCGCGGTCACCACCGCTGCTGAGGACTTCGAGAGCACGGTCACTCCTTTGGGGATCGGACGGGTACGACGCCACTAAACAGGAATCTGCGACTCCTCTTTTAGGGCCATTGGTCCCGAGCCGCGATCACGCCGCGCCGGGCCGGCCGGCCGCGCCGAAGCGGCTGGACCGGTGCCGGCCTGCCGTGGCTGATTAAGAGGCCGCGCGGAATGGTTGGTGGTCATCGGCGGCGGGTGGGGCGGTTGTCCCATCGGTAGAGGGTCCATGCGCGTCGGGTGAGGCTGCGGACGGTGATGATCGCGTCGGCGAGGTCGAAGTACGCGTCGATGACCTTCTCTGTTCGTTCGTAGCAGCGTTGCAGCCGGTTGAACGCGTTGTGCCAGCTGTTCGTCCGTTCAACGTGCCACCGTTGGCTCGCCTGGATGGGTGCCTTGTCGCCCTTGTGGGCGATCTCGCCGGTCAGGCCGCGTTCGGCCAGCAGCGTTCGGGTGGTGGCGGAGTCGTAGCCGGCGTCAAGGTGCACCGTGATGGTCGGCGGTAGTGGGCCGAGGTCGTCGAGGTGATCGAGGGTGGGTGCCAGCAGGGGCGAGTCGTGTCGGTTCGCGCCGGCCAGGACCCGGCCGAGGGGAATGCCGTAGCCGTCGACCATCGTGGAGCGTTTCATGCCCTGCTTGCCCCGATCGACGGGGGACCGTCCGGCGCAGTCACCGCCGCCGGGAGCCTTGGTGATGCAGCCGTCTACGGCGATGTCACTCAAGACCAAGCCGACGAGCCGGTCGTAGGCGTCCACGGCGATCTGCTTGAGCTGGGCGAACACCCCGAGGCGGATCCATTCGTCACGGCGGCCGCGGATCGTGGTGGCCGAACAGGTGGCATCGGCGATCGCCTCGTAGGAGCAGCCGAACCGCAACACCTGAACCAGCTTGTCGAACACGATGCGGTCATCGACCCGTCTACGGTGACAGCCCAACGGGTGTGTCGGTTGGTAGGTCGGCCGATCGGGTAGCAGCGCGGCGAACTGGACCCACAACGGCTCGATCAGCCATGCTGGGATGGCAGGCACAGAACCTCCCGTGATCACGGAGCGTCAGCAACTTCATGATCACTAGTTCTGTGCCTGCATCCGTTCAGGCGCGCCGATCAACCCACCATTACGCGCGACCGCTAAGGTCGGGACGTGAAGCTCAACCGGTCCACGGACATGGCGTTACGGATCGCCATGCTCACCGCCGCGTCACGCACCCGTACCACGGTGGACGACCTGGCCGACCGGCTCGCCCTGCCACGCAGCCACGTCGCCAAGGTCGTGCAACGGCTGCAGCGGCTCGGCGTACTGGTTACGGTCCGGGGCCGGGCAGGCGGCACCGCGTTCGCCCCGGACGCCGCCAAGATGACCGTGGCCCAGGTGGTACGGGCCTTCGAAGGCGACGGTGAGGTGGTCTCCTGCGAACAGCCGGCCTGCCCGCTGCGCGCCGGCTGCCGGTTGCGGGTCGAGCTGCGCCGGGCCCAGGCGGCCTTCCTCGCCGCGCTCGACAAGGTCTGTCTTGGGGACCTCGTCGACGCCGACACCGGTCCACTGCCCGCACTGCTCACCATTGACCTCGGAGAACCGTCGCCGGCCCTCGACAGGCGCGCCGAGGTCAGTCAGGCCCGGTTGGACAGTTCGGCGTAGCCTCGGACGACCGCGACGCCCGCCGCCTGCGGCCCGAACGGCGCCCGCGCGGCCACCCGCGCCGGCGGTGCGCCGTCGGCGTGCCCGTCTCGGATCAGCCACTCCAACGCCACCAGGTCGGCGTGCTGGGCCCGGACGAAGTCGACGCCGACGCAGGCGCCGTGGCCGGGGACCACGACACTGGCCGGCCCGAGCCGCCGCAGCACCGCCGCGAGGGTGTCCGGCCACTCCAGCGGGTAGGCGTCGTCGAACGACGGTGGGGCACCCTGCTCGACCAGGTCACCGGCGACCAGCAGGTCCGCGTCCGGGACGTGCACCACCAGGTCGCCGATGGTGTGCCCACGCCCGGGATGCCACAGCTCGACCGCCCGGCCGCCCAGGTCGAGCGTCGCGGCGCGGGTCACCGTACGGTCCGGTGGGTGAACCACCGCGTGGCTGAGCTGCTCGGCCAGCTGCGGATCGTGGCCGATCATTTCGCGGTACGCCTCCTCGCGGACCACCTCGACCGGGCGGGCCAGCAGGCGGGCCGCCTCCTGATGGGCCCACACCGGCGCGGGCGGGTCCCCGGCGGCCACCTGGTTGCCGAAGCAGTGGTCGAAGTGGTGGTGGGTGTTCACCACCGACCACGGCAGGTGGGTGATCCGTCGGGCCGCCTCGACCAGCTCGGCGGCCTCGGCCGGCGTACTGCCGGTGTCGACGAGCACGGCGGCGGCCGCGCCGACGACCAGCGTCGAGTTGACGTCGAGCCGGGGCCGGCGCAGTACGTACACCCGGTCGCCGACCTCGACGAACCGGGCGCTCATCCGGAGACTGCCCGCTCACCGGTGGGGTCGTCGCCGGCGCGCGGCGCCGGCGTGCGGTCGAAGGCCCGCTCGACGAACCGGTGCCGGTCGACCAGGGCCCGCTCGATACGGCCCTGCGCGATGGTCGTGCCCGCCTCGAACACCACCACCTCGAAGACCAACCGCCGCCCGTCGACCTCGGTCAGCCGGGCCAGCGCGGCCACCGTGCGGCCGACCGGGGTCGCCGCCCGGTGGTCCAGCTCGACCCGGGTGCCGACGGTGGTCATGCCGGGTGGCAGCCCGGTGGCGGTGGCGGCGACCGTCGCCGCCTCGGCCAGCGCGAGCAGCCGCGGGGTACCCAGGACCGGTACGTCGCCCGAGCCGACCGCCTGGGCGGTGTCGGAATCGGTCACGGTCAGCTCGACCCGGGCGGTGGCACCCGGGCGGAAACTGTTCTCCGGCGTCTGTCCCATGACCATTCAGCCTAGGTGCTCGACCTGCGTCGGACCACGAAAGCCGGACCGCGCGCCGGCGGTGCTCTGCCGGACCGCCATGGTGAACGGGGTCTGCACGTCGTACGGCGGCCGGGGCGGGCGTCCCTCGATCCGGTCGACCAGCCGTCGGACCGCCAGCCGGGCGATCGCCGCCTTGTCCGGGGAGATGCTGGTCAGACTCGGGTTGGCGTACCGTCCCTCCTCGATGTCGTCGATCCCGACGACCGCGACGTCCTGCGGGATCCGTCGGCCGGCGTCGACGGCGGCGCGCATCGCGCCGAGCGCGATCAGGTCGTTGTACGCGAAGACCGCGTCCGGCGGCTCGGTGAGGGAGAGTAGTCGTCGCATAGCCGTCGAGCCGTCGGCCCGGCCGAACCGGTCGGTGACCACGGTCAGTTCCGGCCGGTCGGGCAGCCCGGCGGCGGCGAGGCCCGCCCGGAAACCGCGCAGCCGCAGCTGCGCCGACTGTCGGTCGTCGTGGCCACGGGCCCCGATGAAGGCGATTCGGCGGCGGCCGAGCGCGACCAGGTGCGCCACCGCCGCGCGGCTGGCCGCGACGTTGTCGATGGCGATGTGGTCGTGCGGTACGTCGGAGACACCCTCGCCGATGAGGACCAGCGGTAGCGCGTCGCGGCGGGCGAGCACCTCGGTACGGCCGATCCGCACCGGGCTGAGGATCAGCCCGTCGACGACGTGCCGGCGGGAGCCACCGAGCAGCGCCAGCTCCGTGTCGGGGTCTGCGTCGGTGCTCTCCATCACGAGGGTGTAGCCGAGGGCCGCAGCCTCCCGGATCGCCATCTCGGCCAGCTCGGCGAAGTACGGGTTGGTCAGCTCGGGGATGGCCAGCGCGATCAGTCCGGTTCGGCCGCGCCGCAGGTGCCGGGCGCTGAGGTTCGGGGTGTAGCCGAGTTCGTCGATGGCCTGCTGCACCCGGCGTCGGGTGGGTTCGGCCACCGGCCGGTAGCCGTTGACCACGTTGGAGACCGTGGCCAGTGAGACGCCCGCGCGCTCGGCGATGCTCCGCAGACTGGCACCCATGCGTCGATCCTGGCATACATCGACGGGCGGAGATTGACGGCGGTCGACCGGACGTCTATAACGTTATAAACAAGCCTCGACGTACCTCGATGCACGATCTGATCCGATCCCGTCCCCGGCCCGTCCACCGATGGAGACGACATGAGATCGCCCCGTACCCGTTGGACCGCTGTTGTGGCAGCGACCGTGACCGCGGCCGCCGGCCTGCTCGTCGCGCCCCCGGCCGCCGTCGCGGTGCCCGCCCGCCCCGCACCACTGATCACCCCGTGGACCGCCCAGGCGCTTACCGGCACCCCGCTGCCCGAGTACCCCCGACCGCAGATGACCCGCCCCGACTGGCGCAACCTCAACGGCGAATGGCAACTGCGGCAGTCCACCACCGACGACCCCCCGCAGTTCGGCGTCGACCTGCCCGAACGGGTCAACGTGCCGTTCCCGGTCGAGTCGGCGCTGTCCGGCATCGGCCGGGCCGCCGACGACGACCGGCACTACCTGACCTACCGGCGTACCTTCACCGTCCCGCGAAGCTGGACCGGGCGGCGGGTGCAGTTGCACTTCGGCGCCGTCGACTGGCAGACCACCGTCTGGGTCAACGGCCGGCGGGTCGGCGATCACACCGGCGGCTACGACGCCTTCAGCTTCGACATCACCAGTGCGCTGCGCGGCGGCCCGAACGAGCTGATCGTCACGGTCTGGGACCCGACCGACAGCCGCCAGCACGGCAGCCTGCCGCCGATCGGCAAACAGACCCGCACCCCCGGCGGGATCTTCTACACCCCGGCGTCGGGCATCTGGCAGACCGTCTGGCTGGAACCCACCCCGGCCACCTCGATCAGCGACGTCGACCTGCGCCCCGACCTGGCCAGCGACACCATCCGGGTCCGCGTCGCCACCCGGGGCAACGCCGCCGGCCACACCGTCCGCGCCGAAGCCCTCGCCGGCGGCACCGTCGTCGGCACCGCCACCGGCGGCTTCACCGAGTTCGCCGTACCGGTGCCGAACCCCCGCCTCTGGTCTCCGGACGACCCGTACCTCTACGACCTGCGGGTTACCCTGCGCGACCGGCGCGGTCGGGTCGTCGACCGGACCACCCACTACTTCGGGATGCGGGACATCGGCGTACGGATCATCGACGGGGTGCCGCGACCGACCCTCAACGGTGAGTTCGTCTTCCAGCTCGGCACCCTCGACCAGGGCTACTGGCCCGACGGCGGCTACACCGCGCCGACCGACGAGGCACTCGCCTTCGACCTGCGCAAACACAAGGACCTCGGGTTCAACATGGTGCGCAAGCACATCAAGGTCGAACCGCAGCGCTGGTTCTACCACGCCGACCGGCTCGGCCTGCTGGTCTGGCAGGACATCCCGTCGATGACCGCCCAGGACATCGACCCGACCGACGCCCAGCAGGCCCAGTTCGAGGCGGAGGCGCGCCAGATCGTCAACGAGCACCGCAACTCGCCGTCGGTGGTCGCCTACGTCGTCTACAACGAAGGCTGGGGCGAACGGGCCCTCGCCGACACGATCCGGGTCGGCCAGGCCGTCAAGGACCTCGACCCGACCCGGCTGGTCAACACCCACAGCGGGTACAACTGCTGCCAGTCGCTCGGCAACCCCGGCAACGGCGACATGGACGACTGGCATGTCTACGTCGGACCCGGCGCGCCCGCGCCGACCGGCGGGCGGATCTCCGTGCTCGGCGAGTTCGGCGGCCCCGGCCTGCGGGTGCCGGGCCACGAATACAGCCCGAACGGCAACTTCCAGGCATACGAGTGGCAGCCGACCCCGGCCGCGTTGACCGACCGCTACGTGGGGCTGATCCAGGGCACCACCAACCTGATGATCGGCCGAGGGCTGAGCGCCGCCGTCTACACCGAGATCACCGACGTCGAGGGCGAGCTGAACGGCTTCCTCACGTACGACCGCCAGGTGGTCAAGATGGACGAGCCCCGGGTACGGGCAGCCAACCTGGCGCTGATCGCCACCTCCCGGGCGCTGCCGTCGCGTACCCCGGTCGCCCTGCCGCTGGACGCCCACCGGTCGCTGCGGGTCACCACACCCGGCTTCACCGACCGCTACCTGCGGCACCGCGACAGCCTGGCCTACACCGACGTGGTCACCGCCGACAGCCCGCAGCTGCTCAAGGACGACGCGACGTACGTGACCCGGCCTGGTCTGGCCGACCCGGACTGCTACTCGTTCGAGTCGGTGAACTTCCCCGGCCAGTACCTGCGGCACGCCAACTCCCGGGTCCGCAACTCGCCCGACGACGGTACGGCGCTGCTGCGCGCCGACGCCACCTGGTGCGCCCGGCACGGGCTGACCGGATCCGATGTCTCGCTGGAGTCGTACAACTATCCGGGCTCGTTCCTGCGCCACTACGCCGCCGAGATCTGGCTCAGCGACGGCGCGGGCGGCCACAGCTGGAACTCGCCGACCAGCTGGGCGGCCGACGCGACCTGGGAGCTCAGCCCCGCCTGGGCTCCGTGAGCGCGCCGACGCGGTAACGGTCGGCGACCGCTGCGAAGGCTGCTTTGGGCTCCCACGGAAGGCCGGCGTAGGCACCGCTGCTGTGGCCGTCGATGACCTTGACGATCCCGGGGCTGGCGAGATCGAGGTCGTCGCGGGGGTCACCGTCGGGGCGGTGCGGCAGGTTGTCGAGCGCGAAGAGGTGTACGAATGTGCTGTCGACCCCGGCGGAGTCGAAGATTTCGAGCAGTTCGCTGAGGTACGCCGCCTGGCCGGCCTCGTCGCGTTGGTACCGCCCGTTGAGCCGCAGCGGCTCCCCGGTGGCCTCGTCGTACTCGATGATCTCCATGCTGCGGGGCGCGACATCGCCCGCGCCCCGCCAGGTGGCGGTGCCGAAGCCGGTGACGGCGACCGGTTTCGACGCAGCGACGAGACCGCGTACGCGGTCCCGGAACTGGTCGGCGACCTCGGCGGACCTGATCAGTTCGAGGGTGACGAAGTCGAACAGGTCCCAGTCGACGCCCTCGAACGGTATCGCGGCGTAGGTGACCTTTCCGTGGAATCGCTCGCGGATCGCCGCCACGGCGGTGGGCAGGAAGCGCCCGAGCCGGGAGCGTGCCTCGGCCATCCGGCGAGCCGGGTCGGCCATCAGGTGGTTGAGCCGTTGCTCGATGCGGTCGCCGTCAATGAACCCTCGGTTCATGACGCTCAGCTCGACCCCGGCGACGAACACCACCTCGGCGCCGGTTGCGCGCAGCCGTTCGGCCCGCTCGGCGCAGTCGAGCAACAGGGCGAGGATCTCGTCGGTCGTCAGGTCCAGCGGGTACGGCGAGAACCAGACCTCCAGTCCAAGGTCGGCGGCGGCGCGGGCGGCGAACTCCAAGCGCTGTGGGTCGCCGCCGACGACGTGGACGGCGTTGCAGTGCAGGTCGTCGCGGATGACGGTCAGCTCTCGCCGGACCCGCTCCGGATCGAAGTGTTCCAGGGAGTTCCGGTCGTCACGGACGAAGCCGGTGTCGTAGGCGATGCCTCTGGCTCGCATGTCCTCGTGGTCCTTCCTGGGCAGCTGTCGGGGGTCGTGCGGGCCGAGGCTAACATAAAAGTGCGCGTACGCAAGTTTGCGCGTACGCAATTAAGCGTGCGCGCAGTTGTCGTGCGATAGTGAGGGAGTGACAGCAGGTCGGCCACCCTTGCGTGAGCGGAAGAAGCAGGCCACCCGGGAGGCACTCCGGGCGGCGGCACTGCGACTGGCGCTGGAGCATGGGCCGGACAACGTGCGCGTCGACGACATCGCCGAGGCCGCAGGCGTATCACCGAGGACCTACAACAACTACTTCTCAAGCCGGGAGCAGGCGATCGTCGCGGCGGTCACGGCTGAGCGTGGGTCCCGGCTCGCGGCAGCCATCGCCGACCGCCCCGCTGACGTCGGTCTGGCCGACGCTGTCATCGACGCTGTCGTCGGGCAGTACGCCGACCCTGGCGACCACGCTCAGGGCACCCTCCTGATGATCACGAGCAGCGCCGCGCTCCGCGCCTGCTACGTTGACGCCGTCACCGCGATCGAAGGCCCGCTCGCCCAGGCCATCACCGGCCGGTGCCCGGACGTGGACGGTCTGACCGGACAGGTACTGGCCGCAAGCGCCAGCGCAGCAGCCAAGGTCGCGGTTCAGCAGTGGCTGCAGTCCAGCACGGTGCCGCCGTCGATGCCCGGATTCGTGGTGCCGTCCGGGTCGCTGCCGGACCTGGTCCGGGCCGCGTTGACGCCGCTGCGACCGGCCTTCGACGCCGTTGCGCCGCCGTCGCCGTCGCAATGATCAGGGCTCGAGTCGGGTGGCCTCGGGATCAGGCCCGTTGACTGCCCGCCCGCTGTTGACGGCGAGGACGACGCCACTGACGAATCCGGCGGCGGGAGACAACAAAAGGCGACAGGGGCACGGTACCGCTCGAACCGGTCGGTGGCGATGGAGCCGAGCGCGACAGCGTTGGTACGGATGCCGGCCGGGCCGTGATCCACCGCCATCGCCCGGGTCAGACCCTCGACAGCAGCCTTCGCGGTTGCATAGGGCAGCGCTCCACGGACCAGGCGCTGCGCCTGGTGGGACGGGACGTTGACGATGGCCTCGCCGCGCCCATGCGCCAGGAAGTGGTTGACCGCGACGTGGCAGCCGGTGACCGCCAGAGCCAGTTTGGTGGAGATCAGGTCCAGGATCTGAGCCGCAGACACGTCACCCATACCCGCGTCACCGAAGGCCGCGGTGCTGACCCTCGTGGGCCAGGCGTTCGGCGATCGCGCGACCGATGCCCCGGGCACCTCCAGTGACCACATACGACGGCCGCGTCACCATGCTCGGATGCCTCCGCCGTGTGCTCGGTCCTCAGGTGTCGATGAGGCTCCGGGGAGGTTGTGGCGCTGCCTCGGCTCCAGCCGCGCAGGTGGAGCCGAGGCTGGGTGATCCGACCTACGGCCAGCTCAGGGCTTCAGATCGGCGGCGGTCGACACGAAGGACTGCCACGCGGCCGGCCCGAAGGCCAGGGTGCCACCGTCACGGTCCTTGGTGTCCCGGACGAGGACGCGCCCGGTGAAGTTGTCGGCCACCTCGACGCAGGCCCCTGTGTCGGACTTGGTGCTCTTGCGCCAACGAGGCTTGGTGAGGTCCATGTCTCTCCCGCCTTCGTGATCAGTTCGAGCGAGTGCGCGCAGGGTAGAGCGTACTGCCGGATCGACTCCCAGCCGCTCTCCAGGCTCGATGCCGGTGCGGTCGGGCGACTGGGCTGCCACCGGGATAGGGGCCGACTCCGGAGAGGGAAGATCTTTGGTATCTAGCCCACATCGCGGGAAGTCGCACAGTTAGTGCGACGTGCGCCGCTGTGGGGTTGGGTAGTTCATCAAATTGGGGCACACTGTGAAGGTGACAATTCCTCATGAGCGCACATGGTGATCGACTTCATGTCTCAAAATAGCTTGACATTGAAAAAATTCACCATCTTGAAGTCTGTCTTGTGTCTATGCGTCACCCACCCGGCTCGCCGTCGTTTACGTACGGTCGGTAGCCTGATGATGGGAGACGACTTGGGACCGATTTACGGCTTTCCGTGGCATCCTGAGATGGAGATCCGGAGGGTCCTGGAGGAACTGTACTGCCGTGGATTTACGGGTCGGGTGAGCCGACCGGAAGGTCGAATCTTCTGCAGTTGTGGCAATCACTCCAAGAGTTTGAAGTGGAGTCCGGAAGATGCCATGAGGTATGCGGATCGCCTCAGGGCATGGGCAAACTCGCTCAGATGTCGACGGCGTCCAACCGGGGGTCGGCGGAAGAGGGATCGGAGGCTAGAATCGTATAAGGAGCTGAACGGATGGAGGCGAGGATCGTCTTACGGGCCGTGCCCCGAGGATGGGGTGCAGGGCTACGGCCAGTCGCAGCCGAGTTGCATGCCGATGCGGAACGCCTCTTGGAAGAGATCCTCGCGGTTGAGAACTCGGCCAGTGTCGCAGATGTTTCAACCTCCAGCGACGCCATCGAGGGTGTCATCGAAGTTGAGGCCTTCATTGAGGCCGAGAGGGAGGGTGCTGCGGTCGATTGGCTCGTGAGCGCCTTCGCGGTCGCGGCGGATGCCATCGAGCGTCGCCGGCCAGGCGGTCGGCAGTCGATCAAATATCGCAAGAAGCTTCTCTATATCGAATACTCCAATGATGAGTTGTCGCGCGGTGACGATGGTGATCCCGAGTTGCCGCGCGGTGCCCATGGTAAATCTGATCCATCACGCCGGAACGTTTCCGGTGGACAAGGTGGGGATTTGATCATTGGTTGGCCAGACGCCGATAATGCGGCGCGAGAGCGGCCGTCGCAGGATGGAAAAGGGTCCTTCGGGGAAACTGGCGACCGTGTGGTGGCTGTACAGTATCTGCTGATTCCGAAGGTGGGGTGGCATCCCTCACCGGTGCGGCCCCCGGGTGTGTGACGCTGTTCCCCTGACGAGACCAGGCGAAACAGGACGAGCTCCCGGTCACCGATCAGGTGACCGGGAGCCCTTAGTATCCTGGGCCAGGACCTGCAGTGCACGCCCCGTCCGGAGTACGCCGGGGCAGGGGCCCACACCCGCACGTACTCGGTCGTCGGAGGTTCGGCCGCCCCGACGGGAGTCGTCGTCCGGCGGTGCCGCGGGCTACCGTCGCGTGATGAGTGGTGTACGCGACGACGTCGACATCCGACAGGTCACCGGTTGGGTCGCCGCCGCCCGAGGGGTCCTGGCGTTGACCGGAGCCGGCATCTCCACCGACTCCGGGATTCCCGACTTCCGGGGCCCCAACGGCGTCTGGACCCGGGACCCGGAGGCGGCCAAGCTGTTCACCCTCGACGCGTACGTCGCCGACCCGGCGGTGCGGCGTCGGTCCTGGATCGGCCGCCGGGACCATCCGGCCTGGTCCGCGCAGCCAAACGACGGCCACGCGAGCCTGGTAGAGCTGGAGCGGTCCGGCCGGCTGGCCGCGATCGTCACCCAGAACATCGACGGCCTGCACCAGCGCGCCGGCAACAGTCCGGACAAGGTGATCGAGATCCACGGCACCATGTCCGAGGTCGAGTGCCTGAGCTGTGACGACCGGACCGGCATGGACGAGGCGCTGGCCCGGGTGGCCGCCGGCGAGGACGACCCGGACTGCCGCTTGTGCGGCGGCATCCTGAAGGCGGCGACGATTTCGTTCGGCCAGTCGCTGCACGGGCCTACCCTGCGCCGGGCGGTGCGTGCCGCCGAACGCTGCGACCTGCTGCTCGCCGTCGGGACGTCGCTGACCGTGCAGCCCGCCGCCGGCCTGGTGGAGGTCGCTGCCGAAGCCGGCGCCCGAGTGGTGATCGTCAACGCGGCGGCGACGCCGTACGACCCGATCGCCGACGCGGTGCTGCGCGAACCCATCGGTACGGTGCTGCCCGCCCTCGTCCACCAGTTGATCTAGAAGGATCTGGCCGGTATATCGACCACAATCCTTCTAGATCGCTTCTAGATCGGCGGCTGCGGCGGTGGCGGATCGGCTGGCGTGCTGCGGGCGGCGCGGGCCCGGTCGCTGAGCTCCGCCGCCAGCCACCACGCCTCGGCGACGTCGCGGTCCTTAGCGGCGGCGCTCGGCCCGCCGGCGGTGTCGGCGTACACGGTGGCCAACCCGAGCAGCCGCTGCAGCGGCCCGCGCACCACCCGTACGCTCTGCATCCGCGCGTACGGTACGACCAGCATCTGCCGGGCCAGCAACCCGCTGCGGACGCTGAACACGTCGTCGGCAAGCCCGGCACCGAGCTTCGGCTGCACCAGCGGGTTGAGCCAGCGGGCCCGGCGCGGCGGCGGCGTCATCGGCAGCGCGTCGAGCGCGATGCCGGGCAGCACGTCGGCGAGGATGTGGTTGGCGGTGGGCAGTACACCGACCGGCAGCAACTGGCCGGACTGGGTGCCGCCGCCCTGCCCGTCCGGTGCGGCGTATCCGGCGACGTGCAGCCGCATCCGCAGCCACTTCTTCCCCCGCCACAGCAGCGGCCAGGTCGCCCCGACCGCCTGAATCCGGTGCAGCGGTACGGTCTGCGACCGGGTCTCGGTCAGCCCGTGCCGGACCCGCAGACCCACCTCGTCGCGGGCCAGCCGGAAGTTCCAGTCGCTGAGCACCCGCCGGATCGGCTGCAGGATCACCCCGGCGGTGGCGGTCAGGGTGCTGGCGACCGCCACGAACGACCAGGTGGCGTCCATCGCGAACTGGGCGATCACGAACGCGACACCGAACGGCAGGAACATGGTTTGCGGGGTGAGCAGCTGGCTGATCAGCAGGTCCCGGTTGACCACCGTGTGCAGCAGCCGGCCGGGTGGCGGCGCGGACGGGTCGGGCAGGCTGGCCGGGGTGCCGTCCGGCGGCGGTGCCGTCCCGTCGAGGGCTGCCGCGTCCGGTGCCGGCCCGGTGCGGCCGGTGCGGCCGGCGAGCGTCAGCAGCCGGGCCCGCAGCGTGGCGGCGTCGGCGACAGTCAGGTACGCCAGTGGTGCCTCGGTCTGGCCACCGCCGACCACTTCGAGCCGCAGCTCGGCCAGGCCGGTCAGTTGGGCGAGCAGCGGCCGGACCACTTCGACGGCCTGCAGCCGCTCCAGCGGGATGGCACGGGTCCGCCGCCATAGCAGACCTTCGTGAATTCGCAGCTCACGGCCGACCACGTGGTAGCCGGTGTTGTACCAGCTGATCACCGCCACCGCCAGGTAGCCGAGCAGGCACAGCACGACCAGCAGCGCGAAGCGGCCGAAACCGACCCGGCCGAGCGTCTGCCAGGACAGGCCGGCGATGATCACCACGAGGGCCCTGCTGCCCTTGAGGATCGGGCTCAGCGGATGCAGCCGCTGGCGGGGCTCCTCGACCGGACCGGACGGCGGGTACGGCGGGTACGGCTGGCCCGGTAGCGGGTAGGCCTGGCCGGGCAGCGGGTACGGCGGCGGGACCGGTTCGTGCGGCTGGCTCACAGGCCCTCCGCCCGGATCTCGCCGAGCGCGGTGAGCCGGTCCCGTAGCCGGGACGCCTCGGCGGGCCGCAGCCCGGGCACCCGAGCGTCGCTGGCCGCCGCGGCCGTGTGCAACTGCACGGTCGCCAGGTCGAAGGCCCGCTCCAGTGGGCCGGCGGAGACGTCGACGAACTGCATCCGGGCGTACGGGACGATCGACAGCCGGCGGACCAGTAGCCCATGCCGCACCAGCAGGTCGTCGTCGCGCTCGGCGTACCCCCAGGCGTAGACGGCCCGCACCGTCGCCACCACCCGCAGCACGGTGAGCAGCACGGCGGCGGCGAAGCCGACGCCGACGAACCAGAAACCGGTGATCGCCCAGCCGACGCCGAGCCCGACGAGCAGGAAACTCATCCCGATGGCGAGCCGGATCAGCTCCACCCAGACCAGGTCGCGGGAGACGGGCTGCCACTGCACCGTCTCCGGCCAGGGCTCCAACGGGCTGATCGGGGCTGCCGGTGCGGCGGACTGTTCGGTCACCCTTACGAGCGTAGGCGATCAGCCAAGCGGTGCCACGTCGCGGAGAAATCCGCGTACGTGCAGGAAGTCACCGAGCCGGTCCCGGTGGTCGGCGCAGGCCAGCCAGGTTTTGCGGCGTTCGGGCTGGTGCAGCCGGGGATTGTTCCAGTTGAGCGCCCAGATCGCCGGGGCGCGGCAGCCCTTGGCGGAGCAGATCAACTGCTCACCTGGTGCGGTGTCGGCAGGATCGGGGGAGGCGGCCACGGCACGAGTCTAGGTCGGGACCAGGCCGGAGGCGGCACGAGCCGGGGGTGTGAGCGCCGGGCGGCCACGGGGGAAGCCGCCCGGCGACGGCTGAATCGTACACACGCCGATCCCCCTCGTGTCTACCCACCGGGCGGTGCTTTCTCAGCCCCTGCCCGCCGGTTCGGACCGGCGTGCGACGCTTAGTGCGGCACGACCTTTTCGACCGACGACGCCAGAACCCTGACGACGCCAGAACACGCTGTGGAGGACCGGTGGCCCAGCCGACCACGCCCGAATCTTCGACACCGACCGCTGCGCCGCCGTCGCCCCCCGAGGCGACACCGGCCATCGACGCGACCCTGCTCGAGCGGGCGATGTTCGAGGTCAAACGGGTCATCGTCGGTCAGGACCGGATGGTCGAGCGGATGTTCGTCGCGCTGCTCGCCCGAGGGCACTGCCTACTCGAAGGCGTCCCGGGGGTGGCGAAGACCCTCGCCGTGGAGACCCTCGCCACCGTCGTCGGCGGCTCGTTCGCCCGGATCCAGTTCACCCCCGACCTGGTCCCCGCCGACCTGGTCGGCACCCGGATCTACCGGCAGTCCAGCGAGAAGTTCGACATCGAGCTCGGGCCGGTGTTCGTCAACTTCCTGCTCGCCGACGAGATCAACCGCGCGCCGGCCAAGGTGCAGTCGGCGCTGCTCGAGGTGATGAGCGAGCGGCAGGTGTCGCTGGGCGGGCAGACGCATCCCGTACCGGATCCGTTCCTGGTGATGGCCACCCAGAACCCGATCGAGCAGGAGGGCGTCTACCCACTGCCGGAGGCCCAGCGGGACCGGTTCCTGATGAAGATCGTGGTGGGCTATCCGACCGACGCGGAGGAGCGGGAGATCGTCTACCGGATGGGGGTGGAGGCGCCGCAGCCGAGCGTCGTATTCAACCCCACCGACCTGGTCGACCTGCAGCGCAAGGCGGACAAGGTGTTCGTGCACAACGCGCTGGTCGACTACACCGTACGCCTGGTGCTGGCCACCCGGGCGCCGGCTGAGCACGGCATGCCGGACGTCGCGCAGCTGATCCAGTACGGTGCCAGCCCGCGTGCCTCGCTGGGCATCGTGCGGGCCACCCGGGCGTTGGCGCTGCTGCGCGGGCGCGACTACGCGTTGCCGCAGGACGTGCAGGACATCGCCCCGGACATCCTGCGTCACCGGCTGGTGCTCAGCTACGACGCGCTCGCCGACGACGTACCAGCCGACCACGTCGTCGGGCGGATCATGCAGATGGTGCCGCTGCCGTCGGTCGCCCCCCGGCAGAACGCGACGCCGCAGCCGGTGGGACCGATGGGACATGCCGCGCCGGCCGCCGCGGTGCCCGGCCCGCCCGGTGGCGCCGGCTGGCCCGGGCAGTCGCAGTGACCGCTGCGGTGCCGAGTTCGGGCCGCGCGGAGGCGGTGCTGTCCCGGCTCTACCTGACCGTCACCCGCAAGCTCGACGGCCTCCTGCAGGGCGACTACGTGGGGCTGCTGCCCGGTCCGGGCAGCGAGGCCGGTGAGTCGACCGAGTACCGGCCCGGTGACGACGTACGCCGGATGGACTGGCCGGTGACGGCCCGGACCACCGTGCCGCACGTACGGCGTACCGTCGCCGACCGGGAGCTGGAAGCCTGGGTGGCGGTGGACCTGTCGGCCAGCCTGGACTTCGGCACCGCCCGGTGCCTCAAACGGGACCTGGCCGTCTCGGCGGCGGCGGCGATGGTGCACCTGACCGCGCGGGGCGGCAACCGGGTCGGCGCGGTGATCGGCACCGGTGATCCGGCGCTCGGCGGCGTCCTCACCCGGCTGCCGGCGCGGACCGGCCGCAAGGAGGCGCACGGGCTGCTGCGGGCGATCGCCGGCACCCCGTCCCGGCCCGGCCGCAGCGACCTCGGCGCCCTGATCGACATGCTGAACCGGCCGCCGCGTCGCCGTGGTGTCGCCGTGGTGATCTCCGATTTCCTGGCCCCGCCGCAGCAGTGGGGCCGGCCGGTCCGCAAACTCGCAGTCCGCCATGACGTCCTCGCCGTCGAGGTGGTCGATCCGCGTGAACTGGAGCTGCCCGACGCCGGCGTGCTGACCCTGGCCGACCCGGAGACCGGCACGCTGCACGAGGTGCAGACCGCCGATCCCCGGCTGCGCCGACGGTACGCCGAGGCGGCCGGGGCCCAGCGGGCGGCGATCGCGCAGACCCTGCGCGGTGCCGGCGCGGCCCATCTGCGGCTGCGGACCGACTCGGACTGGCTGCTGGACATCGTCCGGTTCGTCGCCGGGCAGCGGCACGCCCGTACCCGTGGCATCGCCCGCCCGGCCCCCACCCCGCGCCCGGAAAGCGAAGCTCGATGATCCGTTTCCTGCAGCCCTGGTGGCTGCTCGCCCTGCTGCCGGTTCTGGCGATCGCCGGGATGTACGTGTGGCGTCAGTTCCGCCGCAAGGCGTACGCGGTCCGGTTCACCAACGTGGACCTGCTGCGTACGCTGGCTCCGCGTGGTCTGGGCTGGCGCCGTCACCTGGCCGCCGGGGCGTTCCTGCTCAGCCTGCTGGTGTTGGCGTCGGCGCTGGCCCGGCCGTCGATCGACGCCGAGGAGTCGCTGGAGCGGGCCACCGTCATTCTCGCCATCGACGTGTCGCTGTCGATGGAGGCCGACGACGTGACCCCCAGCCGGATCGAGGCGGCCCAGCAGGCGGCGAAGGAGTTCGTCGCGGAGCTGCCGGAGGGCTACAACATCGGGCTGGTCGCGTTCGCCAAGTCGGCGAACGTGCTGGTCTCGCCGACCAAGGACCGGGCTGCGGTGTCCCAGGCGATCGACGGTCTGGTGCTGGCCGAGGCCACCGCCACCGGCGAGGCGGTGTTCACCTCGTTGGAGGCGATCCGGCTGGTGCCGACCGACGGCGCGCAGGGCCCGCCGCCGGCCCGGATCGTGCTGTTGTCGGACGGCTACCGCACCTCGGGCCGGTCGGTCGAGGAGGCCGCTGCGGCGGCGTCGGCGGCCAACGTACCGGTGTCGACGATCGCGTTCGGCACCGACGACGGCCAGGTGCAGATCGGCAACCAGGTGCAGCGGGTGCCGGTGGACCGGTTCGCGCTGGCCGAGCTGGCCGAGACGACCAACGGCTTCTTCTACGAGGCGGCGTCGGTGGGCGAGCTCAACCAGGTGTACGAGGACATGGGCTCGTCGATCGGGCAGCGGACCGTGCCCCGGGAGATAACCCAGTGGTACGCGGCCCTGGCGTTGCTGCTGGCGTTGGGCGCGGCCGTGCTCAGTCTGCTGTGGACCTCGCGGCTGCCGTGAGACGGCCGGACCAGCAGGTGACAGGGCCCTGCCCGGCGGGCGACGGACACCCGCCGGGCCGGGACCCGTCACCGTGCGCCGCTGGCCAGTACGAAGATGACGGCGATCCAGACGGCGGCCAGGGTGAACCCCAGCGGTGCGACGTAACGGTTCATCGAGGGTGGACTCCGGCGACGGGCCGGCCACCTGTGGATCAGGGTGACCGGCGGGCGGGCTGACGGGGCGACACGGGCAGATCGCGCGGGCGCACCGGGAGCCGCGCCGACCTCAGCGCGCTCGACCGGTGGCCCGGCGACGACTAGGAGGATCGCTATCTCGCACAGCGATCACCTCCACAGGTCGTCCGGCCGTTGAACCGGGCAAGAGCGTACACCCGCGCCGGCGGGTCGGCACAATCCACAGCAACGTGATCAGCGCGACGGCGAGAACCGGCAGGTAGACGGCCCGGTCGAGAAGCCACCCGGGATGCTCCGGCGCGGTGTGCACCCCGGCGACGGCGGTCCCGCCGGCGAGCCACAGCGCGGCGACCGTCAGCCCGACCAGTACCGGCTGGTGCCACAGGTAGACGCCGAGCGCGTGCCGGTTCAGCGCCGCGACCAATGACCACCACCGGGCGGTGGTGTCGATCCGCCCTCGCCACCACCGGATAGCCAGCCCGGCCGCACCGACCTGCGCGGCCACCAACGCCAGCGTCGCCAGCGACGGCGGGTTCAGGTTCGACCGGACCTGCCCAGGTACGCCGACCGCGCTGGCCGGGTACCCGCCGACGACGGTCAGCACGGTCAGCACGGCCACGCCGCCGACCAGTAGGCCCACCGCGCAGCGTGCCGGCGGTGGACCGTACTCGGCCATCAGCAGCCCGGCGAGGAACGGCATCAGCCAGGCGGCGAAGACGGCGAGCACCGGCGGAAGATGACCGACATCGGCGGCGGTGACCACGGTGAGCGCCGCCGTCACCAGCGGCGTCACGATCACCAGCGCCCGTTCCGGGCCCTGCCGGACACCGCGCAGCAGTGGGCCGCTGACCGCCCGCAGGACCAGCAGTACCACGAGGAACCACAACGGACTGACGGTGAGCGTCGCGACGGTCACCAGGCTGCCGGTCGGCGCACCGGCGAGGTAGCCGACGACCAGCGCCAGCACCAGGCCCCCGGCCAGCCCGGTCAGCGGTCCACGAAGCGCTCGGAGCCCGCCGGGCGTCCGGAGCGCACCGGGGCGGGCCCCGGCTGGGCCGGCCGGGCCGCTGCTGCTGCGCGCGGCGGCGAACCCGGCGGCGAAGAACAGCAGGCCGAGGGTCTGCGCCAGCCAGCTCAGCGGGCTCAGCCAGGGCAGGTCGGTCAGCGGGCTGGCGGTCCGCAGCACCCCGTCGTCGGTCAGTACCACGGCGGTCACCCACCAGTGGCCGGCGACGACACCGACGATGGCGAGCGCCCGGATCAGGTCGACGACCGGCTCCCGCTGCGACGTCGCCGCCGGCTCCGTCGGCACCCCGTTCACCGCGCCACCGCCATCGCTCGGGTGCCGGGTCGGCCCGGGCCGTCGGCGACCAGGTCAGCCGGGTCGCCCGCGACGAGTTCGGCGAGCGCGGCCAGGGTGCCGCTGCCCGGCCGCAGGTAGCCGTCGTGTCCGTCGACGCCGTCGGTGGGCAGCGGCCGGGCGCCGAACGACGGCTCCGCCGGTGCCGTGCCGTGGCCGAACCCGGCCAGCCGTACCGCCGGCACCCGCCGGATCCAGTCGTCGGCGGCGGTGGCCTGCCAGACCCGGGCCGAGGTGCCCAGATCGTCGACGTGCGGCGCACCCATCCCGGGCGCGCCGAGCGCGACCAGGTCGGTGACGCAGCCGTCGAGCCGCGCCGCGGCCAGCCCAGTCACGAGCGCGCCATAGCTGTGTCCGATCGCCACGATGGAGGCGGCCGGCTGCCGGCGGCACAGCTCGGCGACGAACCCGACCAGTGCGGCCGCGCCGTCCTCGGCCCGGTCCCAGCGCAGCGCCGCCGGTCCGAACCCCTCCGGCGGGTCGTAGCCGAGCCAGGCCACCACGGCGGTACGCGGTTCGCGGCGGTGCGCCGCCCCGTACAGCACCCGGGCCTGCACCGCCGGGGCGCGGTGGGTGACCCCGTCGAGGCCACGGTCGAAGGTGGCCAGCGTGTTGTCCGTACCGGGCACCAGCACCGCGATCCGGCGGCTGGTCGCCAGATCGCCGACCACTTCGACAGCGGTGCCGTCGCCGGCGGTGTCGAAGACCAGGAACCGCCGGCCGGTGGTGTCCGGCCACGGTCCGCCGGGACCGGTCGGCGCGGTGCCCAGGGTGACGCCGCACAACGTCGCGAGGACGATCAGTCGGATACGCATACCGGTGAGCCTGCGGTGGCGACGGGTCGCGCCGCGTCGTGCCGCAGAGCCAGAACCGGCGTGCCACCGGGGAGCTATTCGCCGGCGGCGACCAGCCCGGACTCGTACGCGACGACCACCGCCTGTGCCCGGTCGCGGACTGCGAGCTTGCTGAGGATCCGTCCGACGTGGGTCTTGACGGTCTGCTCGGCCACCACCAGGTCGGCGGCGATCTCGCCGTTGGACCGGCCCCGGGCGATCAACCGCAGCACCTCGGTCTCCCGGTCGGTCAATGAGGTCAGCGACACCGGTCGGGGACGGTGCTGCCCGGGGCGGGTGGCGAACTCGGCGATCAGCCGGCGGGTGACCGACGGGGACAGCAGCCCGTCCCCGGCGGCCACCACCCGTACCGCGTTGACCAGATCGGCGGCGGGTGCGTCCTTGAGCAGGAACCCGCTGGCCCCGGCGCGCAGCGCCTCGTAGACGTAGTCGTCGAGGTCGAAGGTGGTCAGGATGAGCACCCGGGGCGGTTCGTCGCGGGACCGTCCGTCGAGCAGTTGCCGGGTGGCGGCGATCCCGTCCAGCACCGGCATCCGAACGTCCATCAGCACCACGTCGGGGTCGAGCCGGCGGGCCGCGCTGACCGCGTCGGCGCCGTTGGCGGCGTCACCGACCACCACCAGGTCCGGTTGGGCGCCGAGCAACGCGCCGAAACCCTGCCGGACCATCGCCTGGTCGTCGGCGATCAGCACTTTGATCATGTCGTCCTTCGGTCGTCGTCGGGCACGCTACCCGGTCGGTTGGTACGGCAACCAGGCGGTGACCACGAAGCCGGACCGGCCGTCCGGACCGGCGGTGAAGGTGCCGCCCAGCAGCTCGGCCCGTTCCCGCATCCCGACCAGCCCGTGCCCCCCGGTGGAGCGGTCGCGGTCGGCGGCCAGCCGGGCAGGCCCGTTGCTGACCCGGACCACCAGGCGCGCGACCGTGGTCTGCAGCTCCACCTGGACCTTCGCCCCGGGTGCGTGCCGGCCGGCGTTGGTCAACGCCTCCTGCACGATCCGGTAGGCCGCCAATCCGACCGGTTCGGCCACGGTGTGTGTGGCCAGGCGCGGGTCCGTCCGCAGGTCGACGTCGAGCCCGGCCCGGCGGGCGGAGTCGACCATCTCGGCGACGTCGGCCAGGTCGGGCTGCGGGCTGCGCTGCGCCCGTTCCGTCTCGCTGCGCAGTACGCCGAGCAGCCGGCGCATGTCGGCGAGCGCGGTACGGGCGGCACCGGCGATCGCGGTGAACTCGTCACGGGTCGGCCCGGTCATTCCGGGGAGCCGGTACGGCGCGGTCTCCGCCTGCACGGCGATCATCGACATGTGATGCGCGACGACGTCGTGCATCTCCCGGGCGATCCGGGCCCGTTCCTCCAGCACCGCCCGGCGCTGCTGCTCCTGCTGGGTGACGACGGTCTGGCTGGCCAGCGCGTGCTGGCTGACGCGTCGCCGGCGCACCTGGTCCGCGACCGCGATGACCAGCGCGATCAGTCCGACCAGCACATACATGACGTCCGAGCCGGTGAACACGAGGACGGGCAAGGCGGTCACCACTCCGGCTGTCGCCGAAACCCGCAGCTCAGCCCGCAGGGCGAGGGTGGCCAGCACGGACAGCAGGGCCACGAGCTGGAACGGACTCCACGGAACCCCGTACGGGTACAGGACCATGCCGGGGAACAACAGCAGGAACGAGATCTGCCAGGCCCGCAACGGCCTGAGGTAGGCGAGCGCAGCCGGTGCGACGCTGACGAAGCCGAGGACCGGCCCGAGCGGTCCCGGCAGGTGGCTGATCCCGTGCAGGTCGTACGCCGCCGCGCCGCCGAGGAGCAGGAACAGGGCGAACGCCAGCCACCTGCCGATGACCTGCCGCCGACCGGGTGTGGCGGCGGCGGGCGGCGGCGGATAGTCGGGTCCGGAGATCATCTGGTGCCACGTCTGCCGGACCTGCTCGGTCACACTGTTGCTCACCGCTGCCACCACCGCGAGGCTACGACCGGACCGACCTGGTGTCATGACACCAGGGAGCTAGCACCCCCGGGTTACTGCTTACCCGGCGGTAGCACCTAGTCTCCAAAGCCGGATCATCGACGACGAGGGGGGAACGTGGCCCGCACCGTACTGGTCACCGGCGGTAACCGGGGCATCGGCCTGGCGATCGCGCAGGCGTTCGCGAAGCAGGGCGACCGGGTCGCGGTCACCTACCGATCCGGCTTCGACGAGCAGGCCGGCCTGTTCGGCGTACGCTGTGACGTCACCGACGCCGACTCGGTCGACCAGGCCTTCAGCGCGGTCGAAGCCGAGCTCGGGCCGGTCGAGGTGCTGGTCGCCAACGCCGGCGTCACCGACGACACGCTGCTGCTGCGAATGTCCGAGGAGCAGTTCACCTCGGTGCTGGACACCAACCTGACCGGTGCGTACCGCTGCGCCAAGCGCGCCTCGACGAAGATGCTGCGGGCCCGCTGGGGCCGGCTGATCTTCATCTCGTCGGTGGTCGGCCTGCTCGGCTCGCCCGGTCAGGTCAACTACGCGGCGAGCAAGGCCGGCCTGGTCGGCATGGCCCGGTCGATCACCCGCGAACTCGGCGGACGCAACATCACCGCCAACGTCGTCGCCCCCGGCTACGTCGAGACCGACATGACGGCGGCGCTGCCCGAGGAGCGCAAGGCCGAGTACCGCAAGGCCATCCCGGCCGGCCGGTTCGCCACCGCCGACGAGGTGGCCGCTGCGGTGACGTGGCTTGCCGGCGACTCTGCCGGTTACATCTGCGGGGCGGTCATTCCCGTCGACGGTGGCCTCGGCATGGGGCACTGACCGTCGACGCCGCACTGACCGTCAACGCCGCACCGACCTGCGACACCGCACCGACCCGACCTGGCTACGAAACACCGAACGGAGAAACCTGTGTCCGCACTGCTGGCCGGTAAGCGGCTGCTCGTCACCGGCGTCATCACCGACCAGTCGATCGCTTTCTCGGTGGCGAAGCTCGCCCAGGAGAACGGCGCCACCGTGGTGCTCACCGGGTTCGGCCGGATGTCGCTGGTGGAGCGGATCGCCAAGCGGCTGCCGGCCGAGGCGCCGGTGATCGAGCTCGACGTGACCAACCCGGAGCATCTGGCCGGGTTGGCCGACAAGGTCGGCGGGCACGTCGACGGCCTCGACGGGGTGGTGCACTCGATCGGGTTCGCCCCGCAGAGCTGCCTCGGTGGCGGGTTCCTCGACGCGCCCTGGGACGACGTGGCCACCGCGCTGCACATCTCCACCTTTTCGTACAAGTCGCTGGCGATGGCGGCGCTGCCGCTGATGCGTCCCGGCGGCGCGGTCGTCGGGCTGACCTTCGACGCCACCCTGGCCTGGCCGGTCTACGACTGGATGGGGGTCGCCAAGGCCGGCCTGGAGTCCGCGTCCCGCTACCTGGCGCTGCACCTGGGACCGAAGGGCATCCGCAGCAACCTGGTCTCCGCCGGCCCGCTGCGCACCATGGCGGCCAAGTCGATCCCCGGCTTCGAGGCCTTCGAGCAGGCCTGGACCGAGCGGGCGCCGCTGGGCTGGCAGCTGACCGACCAGGAGCCGGCGGCGCGGGCCTGCCTGGCGCTGCTGTCGGACTGGTTCCCGGCGACCACCGGCGAGATCGTGCACGTCGACGGCGGCTTCCACGCCATCGGCGCCTGATCTCCGGATGCGCCGCCGCCCGGCCCCGCCCGACCAGGAACAATAGGCCCATGGCGTACGACGCACTGGTTCTGCTGTCGTTCGGCGGCCCGGAAGGTCCGCAGGACGTGCTGCCCTTCCTGCGCAACGTGACCCGAGGGCGCAACGTGCCGCCGGAGCGGTTGGCCGAGGTCGCCGAGCACTACCAGCACTTCGGCGGCGTGTCGCCGATCAACCAGCAGTGCCGGGAGCTGCTGGCCGCGATCCGGGCCGACTTCGCCGCCCACGGGATCGACCTGCCGGTGTACTGGGGCAACCGCAACTGGCATCCGATGCTGGCCGACACGGTGGCCCGGATGCGCGACGACGGGGTCCGCCGCGCCCTCGCCTTCGCCACCAGCGCCTACGGCGGCTACTCGTCGTGCCGGCAGTACCAGGAGGACATCGCGGCGGCGCGGGCCGCGGTCGGCCCGGACGCCCCGGTGATCGACAAGCTGCGGCAGTTCCACGACCATCCCGGGTTCGTCGGCCCGCACGTCGAAGCGGTCCGGGCCGCGCTGGGCACCCTCGACCCGGCGCTGCGTCGGCGTACCCGGCTGGTGTTCACCGCCCATTCGGTCCCGACCAGCGCGGCGGCCGCCGCCGGCCCGGAGGGCGGGCGTTACCAGGCCCAGCTGGCCGAGACCGCCCGGCTGGTCGCCGCCGACGCCGCCCCGGACCTGCCGTACGACCTGGTCTGGCAAAGCCGGTCCGGGCCGCCGCAGGTGCCCTGGCTGGAGCCGGACGTCAACGACCACCTGCGCGAGCTCGCCGGTCAGGGGGTCGACGCGGTGGTGGTCAGCCCGATCGGCTTCGTCTCCGACCACCTCGAGGTGGTCTGGGACCTGGACACCGAGGCGGCGGCGACCGCCAAGGAGCTGGGTCTGGCGTACGCCCGGGCGGCCAGCCCCGGCACCCACCCGGCCTTCGTGTCGATGGTCCGGGACCTGGTGTCGGAGCGGCTGCGCCCGGACGGCGCGGTCACCCGGGCACGGCTCGGTACGCTGCCGGTCTGGGACACCTGCCCGGTGAACTGCTGCATCCCGTCATCCACCCCCCGGAGATCCTCGTGACCGACCGTAAGCCCGTCGAGAGTTGGCTGACCGACATGGACGGTGTGCTGGTGCACGAGGGCCAACCGGTCCCGGGTGCGCCGGAGTTCATCAACCGGCTGCGCGCCTCCGGCAAACCGTTCCTGGTGCTGACCAACAACTCCATCTACACCCCCCGCGACCTGCAGGCCCGGCTCACCCGGATGGGGTTCGACGTGCCGGAGCAGGCGATCTGGACGGCGGCGCTGGCCACCGCGCAGTTTCTCGCCGACCAGCGGCCGGGTGGCACCGCGTACGTCATCGGTGAGGCCGGGCTGACCACGGCGATGCACGCGGTCGGCTACATCCTGTCCGACTACGCCCCGGACTACGTGGTGCTGGGGGAGACCCGCACCTACAGCTTCGAGGCGATCACCAAGGCGGTCCGGCTGATCAACGGCGGCGCCCGGTTCATCTGCACCAACCCGGACCCGACCGGGCCGTCGACCGAGGGTGCGCTGCCGGCGGCCGGCTCGGTCGCGGCGATGATCTCGAAGGCGACCGGGGTGGAGCCGTACTTCGTCGGCAAGCCGAACCCGATGATGATGCGGTCGGCGTTGAACACGATCGACGCGCACTCGGAGAGCACCGCGATGATCGGCGACCGGATGGACACCGACGTGCTCTGCGGGCTGGAAGCGGGACTGCAGACGATCCTGGTGCTCACCGGGATCAGCAGCCGTACCGACATCGACCGCTACCCGTACCGTCCGTCGCGGATCGTCCCGTCGGTGGCCGATCTGATCGACGAGATCTGACGCCACCGCCCCGTCAAGGCTGCGACCGGGAGTCAGGGCCGCAGTGGGGCGTTGCAGGCGGCGACCAGCGCCCGGCGGCAGGCGGTGGTGAGCGGCCGCAGCGCGGCGTCGCGCTGCTGGGCCTCGTAGCCGTTGACGGCACCGCCGGGGGCGACGTGCTCGGCGAGCGCCAGTACCTGGTCCAGCACGCTGGCCCGGGCGAACAACCGGCGGGCCCGCGGATCGAAACCGGGTGGCAGGTCCATCCCACCGTCCGGGCGGCGCAGCGCGGCCAGCGCCCCGGCCAGCTCCGGCCGCCAGTGGGCGACGTCCAGTCGGGTCAGCGCCGTGGTCGTCTCGGCCAGCGCGGTGGACAACTCGGCCTCGGCCTCGGCGGCGCTCGGCCCGGCGTGCCCGGCGGCGGGCAGCTCCTGCGGCAGCGGGTAGATCCGCCACAGCACCGTCTCGAAGGTGACCCCGGACCCGGACGTGTGCGAGCGTACTTCGGGGATGACGCCCAGCCCGCGCGCCACCACCGCCTCGCCGGCCAGCAGCGCGGCACCGGTGAACTCACCCGGACCGGGCAGGCCACGCGGGTCGCCAGGGGCCGGCAACGCCAGCCGGATCTCGTCCGGCGGCAGCTTCGCGAAGCAGGACAGCGCGTCGCGCAACGGCAGGTCGGTCCAGGCACCGGGCGCGTCGGCGACCAGATGCTCCTCGTCGCCGGCTATCTCGTCGGCTATCTCGTCGTACGGCACCAGGCCGGCGCGCCACGCGCGCACCCAGGCCACGAACCGGCTGGAGCGGCGCGTCGCGAGGGTCGCCGCGCCTGCTGCGGGGGACATGCACGCTAGGGTACGTGCCGCGCTGCCGGTTGTCTCGACACCGGGCGGCAGGTCACCGTCGGGGGTGTCCGGTCGGCGCGTCGGCGGGCCACCGCCAGCCGATGCGGTTAGCCTGCCCGACGTGGGTGGTGACCGGCGGTACGGCGACGACGTGTTGGCGGGCAACTGGCGCCGACGTCGGGTGGTACCGGAGGTCGACGCCGAGCCGGACCTCGTGGTGGAGGACGCCGACTCCGGTTTCTGCGGTGCGGTCGTCGGCTTCGAGTCCGGCGCGGTGACGCTGGAGGACCGGCACGGCCGCCGGCGGCATTTCCCGCTGGTCCCGGCCGGTTTCCTGCTGGACGGCCAGCCGGTGACGCTGCGCCGGCCGCCCCGCGAGCCGGCCGCGCCCCGGCAGCGGCAGCGCACCGCCTCCGGGTCGGTCGCGGTCGGCCACCGGCCGGCCCGGGTGGCCCAGGCCAGCCGGATCTGGGTGGAGGGGGTGCACGACGCCGCGCTCATCGAGCGGATCTGGGGCGACGACCTGCGGGTCGAGGGTGTCGTCGTCGAACCGTTGGACGGCATCGACGGCCTGGCCGCAGCGGTGGCCGATTTCGCGCCCGGCCCGCAGCGCCGGCTCGGCGTGCTGGTCGACCACCTGGTCCCCGGGTCCAAGGAGAGCCGGGTCGTCGCCACGGTCACCTCGCCGTACGTGCTGGTCACCGGGCATCCGTACGTGGACGTGTGGCAGGCGGTCAGACCGGACCGGATCGGGTTGCGCCAGTGGCCCCGGATCCCGCCCGGCCAGCCGTGGAAGGAAGGCGTCTGCGCGGCGGTCGGCGTGGCCGATCCGGCGCAGCTGTGGCGCCGGATCCTGTCCAGTGTGCACAGCTATCAGGATGTGGAGACGCCGCTGATCAACGCGATGGAGCGGCTGATCGACTTCGTCACCGTACCGCCGCAGTGAGCCGCCGCACCGTCTCAGTGAGCCGACCGCGCCACAGCAGTGGGGTGCGCGGGCGGCCGGTCAGCCGAGGTCGTCCGGGTCGCGGGTGAGGACGAAGGTGGCCAGGTCCAGCGCCGTCGGGGTGCCGGTCGGTCCACGCCGTACGGTGAGGATCTCGCCCTGCTGGGCGCCGCTGCGGCCCTGCCAGCGGTCCGCACCCGCCGCGACGAACCGCGACGTCACCGGGTGCACCGGCCCGAGCAGGGTGAGGACCAGCTCGGCGGCGTCGGCGTCCCAGGAGACCTGCATCTCCCGTCCCATCCACCACCACCGGCCGCAGATCGCGTCGATCTCCGGCGGCGGCGCCGTGCCCGGCCGCCACGGCTGTGGCGCGACCGGTTCCCGGTCGAGCACCCCGGCCAGCACCCGGAGCCCCAGTTCGCGGATGGTGCCCCGGGCGAAGCCGTACGAGTTGGCGAAAGTGACCACGCCGGTGCCGGTGGCGCGGTGTACGGCGAGCAGCGCCACGTAGCCGGGCATCGAGCCGCCGTGGCCGGCGAAGACCCGCTCGCCGACCCGGTACAGCTCGGGGCCGAGCCCGTGGCCGCCGGTCCACCGGTGCGGGTCGTTGATCGCCACCGGCAGGCACATCTCCGCCATCGTGTCGGGGTCCAGCACCGCCGGGTCCGGGTCGGCGAGGAACGCCGCCCACCGGCTCAGGTCGGTGACGGTGGACCAGAGCTGGCCGGCGGGGGCCATCGCCCGGGTGTCGGTACGCGGCTCCTCGCGCAGCGTGCCGTGCCACGGGTGCACCACGTAGCCGGCGGCGTACGGGGCGGTGGCGTGGTACGTGGTGCGGGTCATGCCGAGCGGGCCGAGCAGGTCGGTGGCGACCAGTTCGGCCCACGGCGTGCCGGTGATCCGCTGCAGGGCGGCGCCGAGCAGCCCGTACGCCAGGTTCGAGTAGTGGTACGTACGGTGCGGCGGGAAGGCCATCTTGTCCGGTCCGAGCCCGGCCAGCAGGGTGGCGACGTCGGTGCCGGTGCTGCGTTCCCACCAGCCGTCACTGTCCGGTTCGCGTTGCAGGCCGGCGGCGTGGCCGAGGAGCTGGCGCAGGGTGATCCGCTCGTACGGGGCGTCCGGCAGGTGGTCACGGAGCCGGTCGTCGAGGTCGAGCCGGCCGGCGTCGCGTAGCCGCAGCACCAGGGTGGCGGTGAAGGTCTTGGTGATCGAGCCGATCCGGTACTGCAGGTCCGCGTGGGGTGCCGGGTGGTCACCGGCGGCCGCGACGTGCACCAGCCGCCGGTCCCGGAGCACGCCGAGGACGACGGAGGGTGCCCGGCCGGACGACTGGGTCTCGGCGACTGCGGTGTCGATCATGCTGATGGTGTCGGGGGACAGGGGTGCGGACACGCGTACCTGCTCCTTGCTCGTGACTCAGGCAGAAGGGATCGTGACTCAGTGTGGCCGGATCGGTCCGGCTCACCGATAGCTGCCCGATTTGTCGGGTTGAGGGTCGCCGGTGGTGCGCGTACATGTCACGATCGGTGTGTGGAACCCGTCCTGTGGATCGTATTGGGCGTCGTGCTCGCGGTCGCGGAATTATTCACCGCGACGCTGTTCCTCGTCATGTTCGCAGCCGGCGCGTTCGCCGCGGCGATCGCCGCCGCTCTCGGCGCCCCGGTGGCCGCCCAGGCCCTGGTCTTCGCCGCCGTCTCGGCGCTGACCGTGGTCGCCGTCCGGCCGGTCATCCAGCGGCACCGGCAGTCCGCGCTCAGCGGTGGCGAGGAACCGTTCGGCGTGCAGGCGATCGAGGGTGCATCGGCGCTGGTGCTGGAGCGGGTCGACGCCGACGGCGGCCAAGTCAAGATCGACGGCGAGTTGTGGAGCGCCCGCTCGTACGACGGCACCCAGGTCTTCGCCCCCGGCGAACGGGTACAGGTGATCCAGGTCAAGGGCGTCACCGCGCTCGTCTGGCGGGACGACGTCACCGGCGGCGGACCGGCATGAACACCCCGGGCCGGCATCAACATCCCGAGCCGAGAAGGTGAACGACGATGGACTTAGTGATCGCGGTGCTGGTCGGGGCGGTCGCCCTGATCACGGTGATAACCCTGATCCGGGCGGTGCGGATCGTCCCGCAGCAGCGGATGGACCTGGTCGAACGGCTCGGCCGGTACCAGCGCACCCTGACTCCCGGTCTCAACCTGCTCGTCCCGTTCGTCGACACCGTACGGGCCAAGGTCGACATGCGGGAACAGGTGGTCAGCTTCCCGCCCCAACCGGTGATCACCTCGGACAACCTGGTGGTGTCGATCGACACCGTCCTGTACTTCAAGGTCGTCGACCCCCGGGCCGCCACCTACGAGATCGCCAACTTCCTGCAGGCGATCGAGCAGCTCACCGTCACCACGCTGCGTAACGTCATCGGCTCGCTCGACCTGGAGCGGGCGCTGACCAGCCGCGAGGAGATCAACCAGCACCTGTCCGGTGTGCTGGACGAGACCACCGGCCGGTGGGGCATCAAGGTGACCCGGGTGGAGATCAAGGCGATCGAGCCGCCGCCGAGCATCCGCGACTCAATGGAGAAGCAGATGCGCGCCGAGCGGGACCGCCGCGCCGCGATCCTCACCGCCGAGGGGCACAAGCAGTCGCAGATCCTCGGCGCCGAGGGCGAGAAGCAGGCCGCGGTGCTGCGCGCGGACGGTGACCGGCAGGCCCGGATCCTGCAGGCCGAAGGCCAGGCCAAGGCGATCCGGACCGTCTTCGACGCCATCCACCAGGCCAATCCGAGCCAGAAGGTGCTCGCCTACCAGTACCTGCAGGCGCTGCCGCAGATCGCCAACGGCCAGTCCAACAAGATGTGGATCGTCCCGGCCGAGCTGACCAAGGCACTCGAAGGTCTGGGCGGGGCGCTCGGCGGGCTCAGCCAGATGGTCGGTGACGCGCCGTCGCAGGAGGTCGACTCCAGCGCCGTGGAGCGGGAGGCGGCCGAGGCGGCCGAGGCCGCCGCCGCCGAGGCGCAGCGGGTCAACGACGAGGTGCGGGCCGCCGAGCAGGTCACCAGCGGCGGTACGGCGGCCGGCGGCGCCAAGGCCAGGCCGGCCGGGCTGCCCGCGCCCGAGCCGGTGCCCGCGTCCGAGCTGCTCGGCGAGCTGAACTCCGAGCAGCAGCGCCCGCAGGCCGAACACGGCTGACCCGCAGCCGGGGCCCGGCCCGAGCCGATCGGGGCCGGGCCGGGCTGACCCGACCGGCTGAAATCCGAGGAACCCGCGCGTACCGCCGCCGTCGGCTGCCACGATCGGTCGGTCAGTGAGGACAGCCGACGGGGCCCGGGCGGCCCCGCAGCGCGGGGGAGGCGACACCGTGACGCGTGCCGTCAGGAACACCCGGCCCCGGACCACCGCGTCCAACGCCGGCCGGTCCGGTCCGGTTCGGGTGGTCTCCCGCAGCGACGCCGGGGTCGCCGTGGTGGCCGCCGCCGCACCGGAGAACACCCCGGTCGGCCCGGCCACCAACGCCGCCTGGGCATGGTCGATCCGTCGGTTCAGCCGGGTCGCCATCTGGACGTTGCCGGCGTACGCGATCGCGTTCGGGATCGGCAGCCTGAGCGGACTGCGCGGCGGCGGCCCGGCACCCGACCTGGTCGACGGCCGGCCGGCGTACCTGGTCTCCTGGGTGATCGCCAGCTGGCTGGGGCTGGTCGCGTTGGTGGCGATCGCCGGGATCCACGCCGCCGCCCGCAGCCGGGGCACCGCCGTTTCCGCGTTGCTGGTCGGCCTGGCCGGTACGGCGTCGACGGTGCCGTTCGTCGGGCTGCCCGACGGCACCGCCGTCTACGGCACGTCGGCCCGGTCGATCGCCCTGGTCGGCGCCGCACTGTACAGCCTCGGCTGGCTGCTCGCCGGTGCCGCGGTGCTGCGTTCGGAGCTGTTCAACCGGCTCGACGGCTGGCTGCTGATCGTCGCGTCCCCGCTGCTCGGGCTCGTCGGGCTGCTCTCCGGGCCGCTGCAGACCGTCGGCGCGGTCCTCACCCTGACCGCCGGGATCGGTCTGGCCTGGTCCGCCGGCCGGATGGTGCCCAGCGTGCAGGCGCCGTCAACCGCCCCGGCCCGCGCCTGACAACCGGCCAGCCAGGCCTGCCGGCAGCACCACCCCGGCCAGCTCCCGTCAGGCCGGGTCGTCGCGGCACAGCTCCCAGAAGGCGACCGCCGCCGCCGTCGCCACGTTGAGTGAGTCGACACCGCGCCGCATCGGCACCGCCACCCGTACGTCGGCGGCCTGGACCGCCGCGGTGCTCAACCCGGGCCCTTCCGCGCCGAGCAGCAGCGCCGGCCGCGCCCGGGCCGCGGCGTCCAGCCGCTGGACCGGCACCGCGTCCGGTGCCGGGGTCATCGCGAGCAGCCGGAACCCGGCGGTACGGATGGTGGCCAGCGCCGCCGGCCAGGCCGCCGCCCGGGCGTACGGCACCGCGAACACCTCGCCCATGCTGACCCGCACTGACCGCCGGTACAGCGGATCCGCGCAGGTGGGGGAGAGGACCACGGCGTCCATGCCGAGCGCCGCCGCGCTGCGGAACAGCGCACCCAGGTTGGTGTGCGTGTTGATCCCTTCGCAGACAACCAGCCGGCGGGCCCGGTCGAGCACCTCGTCCAGGCTGGGCAGGGCCCGGCGGTGGAACGAGGCCAGCACCCCTCGGTGTACGTGGAATCCGGTGATCGACTCCAGCACCGCCGGGGTCGCCGCGTAGACCGTCGCCTCCGCCGGCAGTTCGGCGAGCTGGTCGACCCGCTTGGCGTCGACAAGCACCGACCGTAGCCGGTAGCCGGCCCGCAGGGCCCGCCCGATGACCAGCTCGCCCTCAGCGATGAACAGGCCGTTCGGCGGCTCCCACCGGGTCCGCAGCTCGACGTCGGTCAGCGCCCGGTAGTCGGCGATCCGCTCGTCGTCCGGGTCCATGATCTCCGTTGTTGGCACACCGGGCATTGTGCCGGTCGCCGGGGTAGCGTACTGCGGGTGTTCCCGACCGTCCGTGAGGTGCTGGCGCTCGACCCGGTGCGCAACGGCGGACCCCGGGTGGTCGCCGCCGAGGAGGGCCTGGACCGACCGGTGCGCTGGGTGCACGTCACCGAGGTGCCGGACATCGCCAGCCTGCTGCGCGGCGGCGAGCTGGTGCTGACCACCGGGATCGGGCTGCCCGCCGACGACGCCGGCGTGCGGGCCTTCATCGCCGACCTGGCCGAGGTAGGTGTCGCCGGTCTGGTGGTGGAGCTCGGCCGCCGCTACCACGGCGGGGTGCCGAAGGTGATGGCCGCGGCCGCGCACCGGCACGGGCTGCCGCTGGTGGAGCTGCGCCGGGAGACTCCGTTCGTGCTGATCACCGAGGCGGTGCACGCCCTGATCGTGGACGCCCAGCTGGCCGAGCTGCGGGCCACCGAGGAGATCCACCAGCGGTTCACCGAGCTGTCCGTGGAGGGCGCGGAGGCCACCGAGGTGGTACGTCAAGCGGCCGAGCTGGCCGGTGCACCGGTGGTGCTGGAGAACCTGTCCCGCCGGGTGCTGGCCTATCACACCGCCGGGGAGAACCCCCGGCTGCTGCTGGACGGCTGGGAGCAGCATTCGCGCCGGATCCAGCCGACCGGGCGTACCGCGTACCACGCGGACACCGGTTGGCTGGTGACCATGGTCGGCGCCCGGGGCCAGGACTGGGGCCGGCTGCTGCTGCGCTGCCCGGCTGCCGGGCCGGGTGTCTCGGGCGGGTTCAGCGGGTCGGGCGGGCCGCCGCTGCGGTGGTCGATCCTGCTCGAACGGGCCGCGTCGACCCTGGCGTTGGGCCGGCTGATCCGCCGCGACGCCGAAGGTCTGGAGCGGCAGATTCACCGGACGCTGCTGACCGCGCTGCTGGACGGGTCGCAGCCGGTCGACGAGGTGGCGATGCGGGCCCTGGCGCTCGGCGTCGGCCTGGACCGGCGGCATCTGGTCGGCGTTGCGGTCCGGTTCCGCGACGCCGGTTTCGACGCCGCCGGTGCCGCTGGCGCCGTCAGATCGGCTGGGTCTGCCGGGCCGGCCGGGTCCACCGGGTCGACTGTCGCGGTGCCGTCGGCCGACAGCGCCGAGACGGTCCAGGCCCGGCTGCGCGACCTCGCCGAGACGGTCGGCCTGGCGTTGCGGGAAGCCGGGCTGACCGGCCTGGCCAGCCCGTTGGACGAGCATGCGGTCGGCGTACTGCTGGCGGTCCGCGACGCCACGGCGGCGGACCCGGCGCTGGACGGTCTGCTGGCCGCGCTGCACCGGTTGCGCCGGTCCGAGCCGGTGCCGGTGGTGGTCGCTGCCGGCAGCGGGGTGGACGGCGTCCGGGAGGCCCGGCGGACCCTGGTCGAGGCGCGCCAGGTGGCCGAGGCCGGCCGCCGGGACCGCCGCGCCGACCAGGTGCTGCGGCTGCCGGACGTCGGCCTGGCCGGGCTGCTGCACCTGCTGCGGGAGGAACCCCGGTTGCAGGTCTTCGTCGAGCGTGAGCTGGGCCCGCTGCTGGCGTACGAGGCCCGTCATCCCCGGCAGCGGATGCTGGCCACGCTGCGGGCGTACCTGGAGCACGGCCGCAACAAGTCGGCGGCGGCCGCGGCGGTGCACCTGTCCCGGCCGGCGTTCTACGAGCGGTTGACCCGACTGGGGCAGATTCTCGGCGTCGACCTGGACTCGGTGCAGACGTGCCTGTCGCTGCACGTCGCGGTGCTGGCGCTGGACGAGGTACGGGCCCGCCCACCGGCCTGACCGGTCGCGGGACTGACCGCCCGCCTGGCCTGTGGGGCTGGCGCCGTACCGGGTCGAAGGTCCTGAATCTTCGGGACCTTGAGCCACCGCCTCCCATATACCCCCCGGGGTATGTTTGGACTGAATCCGGCAACCGTGAACCAGCCGCCGAAGGAGGTCCCGGGCATGTTCTTCGCCCAGTACTACCTGGACTGCCTGTCCCAGGCGTCCTACCTGATCGCCGACGAGACCACGAAGCGCGCCGTCGTGGTCGACCCGCGTCGCGACGTCACCGAATACCTGGCCGACGCGCAGGCGCACGGCCTCACCATCGAAGGCGTCGTCAACACCCACTTCCACGCCGACTTCATCGCCGGCCACCTGGAACTCGCCGCGCGCACCGGCGCGTGGATCGGCTACGGCCGGCAGGCCGAGGCCGACTACCCGATCCGCAAGCTGGCCGACGGGGACCGGATCAGCCTCGGCGACGTGACCCTGGAGATCATGGAGACCCCCGGGCACACCCCGGAGTCGATCAGCATCCTGGTGTACGAACACGCCGACGACCCGGTCGCGTACGGCGTACTCACCGGCGACGCGCTGTTCATCGGCGACGTCGGCCGGCCCGACCTGCTGGCCTCGCTCGGCGTCACCGCCGACGAACTCGGTCGGATGCTCTACGACAGCGTGCAGCACAAGCTGATGACGCTGCCCGACCCGGTGCGGGTCTTCCCGGCCCACGGCGCCGGATCGGCGTGCGGCAAGAACCTGTCCACCGAGCGCTCGTCGACCATCGGCGAGCAGCGGGCCACCAACTACGCCTGCGCCCCGATGGACGCCGAGCAGTTCCTGGCGATCGTCACCGCCGGCCAGCCGGCCGCCCCGGCGTACTTCGGCTACGACGCGGTGCTCAACCGCCGCGACCACGCCCTGTTCGACGTCACCGCCGCACCCACGCCGCTGAACCCGGCGGAGTTCGTCGCCCGGCAGGCCGCCGGCGCCGTCGTGGTCGACGCCCGCGACCCGCAGGAGTACGCCGCCGGCCACCTGCAGGGGGCGCTGAACGTCCCCGCTGACGGCCGGTTCGCCGAGACCGCCGGCACCGTGCTGGCCCCCGGCACACAGATCCTGGTGGTCGCCCCGCAGGACCGCGAGGAGGAGATCGTCACCCGGCTTGCCCGGATCGGTTTCGACACCGTCGCCGGCTACCTGCGCGAGCCGGAGCAGGCGTTCCTGCAGATGGTCGACCAGCTGACCCGGGCGAGCCGGCTGACCGTGGCGCAGTTGGCCGCCGCACTCGACGGCGAGCAGCCACCGGTGGTGCTCGACGTGCGCAACGCCAGCGAGCGGGCCGCCGGGGTGATCGACGGTGCGCGTGAGCCCGGGGTCATCGAGGGTGCGCTGCACATCCCGCTGGCCGAACTGTCCCGGCGGATCGCCGAGGTGCCGGCCGACCGGCCGGTGGTGGTGCACTGCGCCGGCGGATACCGCTCGTCGGTCGCGGCCAGCCTGCTGCGGGCCAACGGCCACCCGGACGTCTCCGACCTGCTCGGCGGCTACCAGGCCTGGCGGGCACTGCGTCAGCCGGTCGGCACCGTCTGAGCCCTCGGCCATCTACCTACCAGTGAAAGGGTATCAACGATCATGAGCGACACCGTCTCCGTACCGGCTCCGGCACCGCGACTGCCGTTGATCGGCGACCGGGCACCCGACTTCACGGCGGAGAGCACCCACGGCCCGGTCCGGCTGGCCGACTACGCCGGCCGCTGGCTGGTGCTGTTCAGCCACCCGGCCGACTTCACCCCGGTCTGCACCACCGAGTTCGTCGCCTTCGCCGAACTGGCCGACGAGTTCGCCGCCCGCGACGTGGCGTTGCTGGGCAACTCGGTGGACTCGGTCTTCAGCCACCTGGCCTGGACCCGGTCGATCCACGACAAGCTCGGCGTGCGGATCCCGTTCCCGATCATCGCCGACCTGGACATGGCGGTGTCGCACGCGTACGGGATGCTGCATCCGAACACGTCCGGTACGGCGGCGGTGCGGGCCGTGTTCGTCATCGACGCCGAGCAGATCGTCCGGGCGGTGCTGTACTACCCGATGAACGCCGGCCGGATGATCCCGGAGATCCTGCGGCTGGTCGACGCGCTGCAGACCGCGGACCGTGACGGGGTGTCCTGCCCGGCGAACTGGCGACCTGGTGACGACGTGGTGCTCGGTGCGCCGCGTACCGAAGCCGACCTGGACGCGCGGCTGACCGACGACACGGTCAAGCTGACCGACTGGTACCTGGCCACCCGGCCGGCCCGGGGCTGACCCGGCGACCCTGCCCGGGGCCCGGCGACCCACCGGGCCCCGGCGGATCGCCGGGGCCCGGCGTCAGGCCGGTCCGTCGGGCTCCGGCGTCAGGCCAGGGAGAGGAACAGCTTCTCCATCTGCTCCAGGCTGGCCTTGCGCTCGGTGACGTCGGCGTCGGGGCCCATGCACTGTTCGAGCCCACTGGCGATGACCTTGAAGCCGGCCCGGTCGAGCGCCCGGGAGACGGCGGCGAGCTGGGTGACCACCTCGGCGCAGTCCCGGCCGGACTCCAGCATCGCGATGATGCCGCGGATCTGCCCTTCGGCCCGGCGTAGCCGCTTGACCACGTCCGCCGTGGTGTTCTCCTCGACCTGCATGGCGAGTTCCTCCTGGTCCGGGGTCTCCCGCTGGTGCTTCCGGGCCTACCCAACTGGGTTTACACGATACACCCGGGGGTATCACTTGCAGATGTACGTTCATTCGAACATACTGGGTCCGTAGATACCCCCAGGGGTATGCGCGAGAGCGGAGGAGCACCCGTGGAACTCATCTCATTCCGTACCCCCGGCCTCGGCGACCAGTCCTACCTGCTGGTCCACGAAGGCAAGGGGGTGCTCGTCGACCCGCAGCGCGACATCGACCGGTTCCTCGACGCCGCCGCCGAGCGCGACGTCGACCTGCGGTTCGTCCTGGAGACCCACCTGCACAACGACTACGTCTCCGGCGGGCCGCAGCTTGCCCGGCGCACCGGCGCCGAACTGGTCCTGCCGGCTGGCGCGGCACCGACCTACCGGCACACGCCCGCCTTCCACCTCGAGGACATCAAGGCCGACAACCTCACCCTGCGTCCCGTCCACACCCCCGGTCACACCCCGGAACACACCAGCTACCTGGTGCTGATCGACGGTGAGCCGGTCGCCGTCTTCTCCGGCGGCAGTCTGCTCGTCGCCTCCGCCGGCCGACCCGACCTGCTCGGCCCCGACCGGGCCCGCACCCTGGCCCGGCTGCAGCACGGCTCGCTGCACCGCCTCGCCGGCCTGCCCCGGGCCGTCGAGCTCTATCCGACCCACGGTGAAGGCTCGTTCTGCACCGCCACCGGCGCCGGCCGGTTCATCTCCACCATCGGCGACGAGGTCGACACCAATCCGCTGCTCGGCATCGGCGACCCGGAGACGTTCGCCGACCGGCTGCTCGCCGAGCCGATGCCGATCCCGGCCTTCTACCAGTACATGGGCCCGGCCAATCTGCGTGGCGGCGAGCCGATGCCGGCCGTCGAGATCCCGGAGATGACCGCCGCCGACCTGCCGACCACCGACGACGCCCAGTTGCTGGACATCCGGCCCCGACCCGCCCAGGCCGCCGGCCTGCTGCCCGGCTCCGTCGGCATCGAGCTCACCGACGACTTCGGCAGCTGGGCTGGCTGGCTGCTGCCGTACGGCGCACCCGTCGTGCTGATCGCCGAACCCGGCCAGGACGTCACCGAAGCCGTCGTCCAGCTGGCCCGGATCGGGCTCGACACCGTCCAGGGCGTCCACCGGCCGGCCCCCGCCGACCAGCTCGGCCCCGGCTACGAACTACTCGACCTGGACAGCTTCCGGCAGCGGCTGGCCCAGCCCGACGCACAGCTGCTCGACGTACGGATGCCGAGCGAGCGGGCGCAGGTCAGCTGGCCTGGGTCGGTCGAACGCTTCCTCGCCGACCTGGTCACCGACGGCATCCCCGCCGAACTCGACCCGCAGCGACCGGTCCTCGTCGCCTGCGGCAGCGGACGGCGGGCCGCCATCGCCGCCAGCCTGCTGGTCCGCGCCGGCCACCGGCCCGCCGTGCTCAGCGGGGCCGGCGTCGCCGACCTGGCCACCGAATCCTGACCACCACCGCACGACCCCGAACGAACACCCGCGCACGGAGGAATGACATGCCCCCCACCACCAACCCGAACATCCAGGTGCCCGCCGCCCGCGCCCTGCTGGCCGACAACCCGGACACCCTGGTCGTCGACGTGCGCACCCCGGCCGAGTTCGAGACCGCCCACATCGACGGGGCGATCAACCTGCCGCTGGACCAGGTCGACGCGCACCTCAACCGGATCGTCGCCGACGCCGGCGGCCGCATCCTGCTGATCTGCCAGTCCGGCAACCGGGCCAACCAGGCCTGCGCGAAACTCACTGGCGCCGGCCTGGACAGCGCGACCGTACTCGACGGTGGGATGAACGCCTGGATCTCCGCCGGCGCCCCGGTCAACCGGGGCCGCCAGCGGTGGAGCCTGGAACGTCAGGTACGGCTGGTCGCCGGCGCGATCGTGCTGGTCTCGGTGCTGGCCAGCATCTGGTACCCGCCGGCCCGGTACGTCGCCGGACTCATCGGGGCCGGGCTGACCGTTGCCGCGTTGACCAACACCTGCGCCATGGGCATGCTGCTGGCCCGCCTGCCGTACAACCAGGGCGCCGGGTGTGACGTCGACGCCTCACTCACCCGGATCAGCCGGGCCGGCGCAGCGAAATGACCACCACCGCGTACCCCCGCCAGGAGCGCACCGGCCCGGCGCGGATCGTGCCCATCCTCGGTTGGCGGCGCGGATACGACCGGCACGTGCTGCGCCATGACCTGATCGCCGGCCTCACCGTCGCGGTGATGCTGGTGCCGCAGAGCATGGCGTACGCCGCCCTCGCCGGCATGCCACCGGTCACCGGCCTGTACGCAGCGATCGTGCCGGTGCTGGTGTACGCACTGCTCGGCACCTCCGGTTCACTCGCCGTCGGCCCGGTGGCGATCACCGCCCTGATGACGGCCACCGCGCTCGCCCCACTGGCGCACGGCGACCCCGGCCGGTACGCCGCCCTCGCCGGCCTGCTCGCCCTGCTGGTCGGCGCCATCCAGATCCTGATGGGGGTGCTGCGCCTCGGCGCGCTGGTGAACTTCCTGTCCCACTCGGTGCTGTCCGGGTTCACCTCAGCCGCCGCGCTCGTCATCGCCGCGAGCCAGGTCAAGGACCTGCTGGGGATGCGAGTCGAGCGGGCCGAGAACCTGCCCGGCATCCTGGCCAGCCTGTGGCAGGGCGTCGCCACGATCCACCCGCTGACCGTGGCGGTCGCCGCGGCCAGCATCGCCGGGCTGGTCCTGCTGCGCCGGTACGCCCCGAAGGTGCCGGCGGCACTGCTGGTCGTCGCCGCCGTCACGGCGGTCAGCGCCGTACTGGCCCTCGGCAACCGGGGCGTACCCATCCTGCGGGATGTGCCGAGCGGGCTGCCCACCCCGGACCTGCCGGCGCTCGCCCTGGCCGACCTGCGGTCCCTGCTGCCGGCCGCGATCGCGATCGCCCTGGTCGCCTACATGGAGGGCATCGCGGTGGCCAAGTCGCTGGCCGCCCGGTCCCGCCAGCACGTCGACCCGAACGCCGAACTCGTCGCGGTCGGCGCGGCGAACGCCGCCGCCGGTGCCTTCCACGCCTTCCCGGTGGCCGGCGGGTTCTCCCGCAGCGCGGTCAACTTCTCCGCCGGGGCCCGCACCCCGGTCGCGTCGGTGGTCACCGCTGGCGTGGTGGGGCTGACCGCGCTACTGCTCACCCCGGCCTTCTACCACCTGCCCAAGGCGGTGCTCGGGGCGATCGTCGTGGTCGCCGTACTCGGGCTGGTCGACTACCGGGGCGCCTGGACGGCCTGGCGTCTTCGTCGGGTCGACGGGCTGACTCTGGCGCTGACCTTCGCGGTCACCCTGGTCGCCGGGGTGGAGCCGGGCCTGGCCGCCGGGGTGGTGTTCAGCCTCGCGGTGTTCCTGCGCCGGTCCGCCCGCCCGCACACCGCCGAACTGGGCCGGGTGCCCGGCACCGCCACCTTCCGCAACGTGGCCCGTTACCAGGGCCTGGTCACCGATCCGCAAGTGGTGGTGCTGCGCATCGACGGGCCGCTGTACTTCGCCAACGCGCAGTACCTCGCCGACCGGCTGCTGACGCTGGCCGAGACCCGCGAAGCGCTACGGGCGGTGGTGGTCGACGCCAGCGCGATCGGCGACGCCGACGCCGACGGCGCGCACGCCCTGGCCCAGGCCAGGGAGCGGCTGGCCAGCCGGGGCGTGGCGCTGCACCTGGCCACCGTCCGGGGACCGGTGCGGGACCTGCTCACCCGCTCCGGCCTGTGGCCGACGATGCGGGAGGCCGGGCAGCTGCATCCGGAGGTGGCCGGCGCGGTCGACGCCGTCACCGGCGAAGGCGGGGCGACCGGCGGTGACGGGACCGCGGACACTGGCTCAACGCCCCGCCTGCCGCAGGAGGTGTACTGACGTGCCGGACCGGTTCGCCACCGTGGTGACCTGCATCGACGGCCGGATTCACGGGCCGCTCGGGCAGTGGGTCCGCGACCGGCTCGGCGTCGACCACCTCGACCTGATCACCGAACCAGGCGCCGACCGAGTGCTGGCCACCGCCGACCCGGCGGAACTGACCCGGCTGCTGGACGCGGTGGGCGTCTCCCGGACCGCGCACGGCAGCGGCACTCTGGTGCTGGCCGGGCACGCCGACTGCGCCGGCAACCCGGTCAGCGAGGCCGAGCACCACGATCAGCTGCGCCACGCCGCCGACCGGCTCGCTGCCCGGCTGCCCGGCCTGCGGATCCTCGCCGTACACACCGGCAGCTGCGGAGCCGGCTGCTGGCAGCCGCACCTGGTCGACGACCGCCACATGTAGGCGGTGTGGGCAACCGATGGATCAGTGGCAGGGATGCTCTCGCCAGCTGTAGTACGTGGTCCGTTGGCCCCACAGCTCATCCGTGTAGGTGCCGTCACAAACTCCGTAGAGCCACCGACCGACCTCATTGGAGCAATGTTCGGCTGTCGTTGAGGATAAAGAAGAAGAGCGTGGATCGGCAGCCGTCCGCGAAATGCGACATCCTTTTAGGTTCCGGGAGCGGTTGTCCATCGCACGGTACGGCTCCGCCGCGAGCCGGATCTCAGGCCAACGCGGTGAGGACCTTCGCGTACGCCGCCGGCACGTGGTGCGGCCCGCCGGGCAGCAGTACGTCGGAGGCGTCGACCGCCGGCCAGGCCTGTTCCGGCACCGCCGCCATCAGCTCCCGTACCAGTGGGGTATCGCGCCACTGCGGCGACCCGGCGAGCATCCGCAACGCGACGAGGGACTCCTCGACCTCACCGACACACTCGAACGGCTTGTGCCCGTCGAGGCCGAGCAGCTCCCGGTAGCCGGCCGACTGGGCCGGATCGGCGAGCAGGTCGACGCCGAAGATGCCGACCAGCCGGTCCCGCGACATGAACGGCGCGAACGCCAGGAAAACGAACCGGCACTTCGGGCACGCCCCGCACCAGCGTTCGCTGCGGTCCCGCAGCTTGAACGCCGCGTTGCAGCTGGTCACCACCGGGTCGTAGCCGGTCGAGCGGGCGTACAGCTTGGCGATGTGCAGCTCGGACAGGGTGCGCAGCAGCGAGAAGTACGGCTCGGTCAGCCCGGCGTGGCCGTGCAGCGCGGCCCGCAGCAACCCCTCGGCCTCAACGCCTTTGGACCACTGGTGGTTGATCTCGTGACCGTTCCAGACCAGGTTCGGGTCCGAGGCGGACCGCTCGTTGGACATCACCACCGGCCCGAGGCCGTGCAGCACCGCCGTACCGACCGCGATCAGCGAGTTGACGGCGGTCACCGGAACATGGCCGTTGTACGCACCGGCCGCGTTGAGGTCGAACAGCCGCGGGTCCAACCCCCGGCGGGCGGCCAGCGCCGGCAGCCCGGAGGCCGCGTTGACCGCGACGATCACCGGGTTCGGGTTGACCGAGAACGGCACCGGGTCGAACCCGGCCCGGCGCAGCGCCTCCAGGGTGACGATCGAGTCCTTGCCGCCGCCGACCGCCGACAGCGGCCGCCGGTCGGCGGTGTCCATCGGCTGCGGCGGCGCCGGCACCCCATCCGGCACGACGGGGGTCAACTCGAGCACGTGCGGCAGACCGTTGCGGTACGCGTACTCGGCCAGGCCCTTGGTGTAGACGGCGGTGACCAGCGCGACCGCCTCAGGCCCCAGCGGCGCGGGCGCCACCAGCGACGGCGGAGCCGCCGCCTTGTAGTAGCTGACCCCGGCGACCAGGTGCAGCAGCTCCAGGACCCGACGGAACGTCGACCCGGGCCCGCTCGGCGGCGGGGTGCCACCCTCGGGCATGGGGAAGGTGATCCGCTCGACGAAGGTCAGCTCCGCGCCGTCGTCGCCGGTGAGCGCGTAGCCCAGCTCGGCCACCCCGGTCACCGGGTCGAATTCCAGACTAGGGAAGGTAAACGCGGTGTAACGTCGCAATTCGTCGATTTCCACCCGTACCTCCTCCACAGCTCACCGACCAGACATACTAGTCCCAGCGCGCGCCCGCCCCGGCAACACCGCAGTGCCGGTCACCGTGGTGCCCGGAATCGATGGTCGAGGTGCTATACACAGCGGCATGCTTCGCGACCGGACGATCGCCTGTCTACTGTTCGCCGTCGCCTTCTTCGGGCTGGTGATGCAGTGGATCTACCCGTTCAGTGACATCCCCGAGATGGTGAGTATCGCCATCACCCTGGTCTCGGTGGCGAGCGCGCTCACCGGCGTACGGCTGTGGCTGCGCTCCTCGCGGCAACACTCCGGCGGTGCGGACGTGGAAGTGGAGTCCGACGGGGCAGCAGATGCGGGGGCGAGCGGCTCGGGCGACTGACGGCGGGCCTCGGGCCACCGGCCCGGCTGGTCCGGCCGGTCAGGCGACGCAGTGTCAGGTCGGGCCGGGCCGGCCGCTACACGATGACAGTTGCTCCCGATCCGGTCCCGGTGGGAAGGTGCTCCCATCGACGACCCAGGGAGCGTGGTGCCGCAGATGACCGCCGACGACCTGCTCACCCGGCACCGGGCCGTGATGCCCGACTGGATGCCGCTCTACTACGCCGAACCACTGGAGATCGTCGCCGGCTCCGGCCGGCGGGTCACCGCCGCCGACGGACGCAGCTACCTGGACTTCTTCGGCGGCGTGCTGACCAACATGATCGGCTACGACATCCCGGAGATCCGCGACGCGGTGCAGCGCCAGCTCGCCACCGGCGTGGTGCACACCTCGACGCTCTACCTGATCCGCCACCAGGTCGAGCTGGCCGAACGGATCGCCGCGCTGTCCGGCATCGCCGACGCCCGGGTCTTCTTCACCAACTCCGGCACCGAAGCCAACGAGGCCGCGCTGCTGGCCGCCACCAACTACCGCCGGTCGCATCAGATCCTCGCGGTGCGCAACAGCTACCACGGCCGGTCGTACGCCACGATGGGCATCACCGGGCACCGCAGCTGGTCGGCCAGCGCCCTCAACCCGCTGCAGGTGAGCTGGCTGCACTCCGGTGACCGGCTGCGCGGCCTGCTGGCCCGGCTCGGCCCGGACGCCCAGCTCGACGCCGCCGTCGAAGACCTGCGCGAGGTCCTCGCCACCCAGACCGCCGGTGACGTCGCCTGCCTGATCGCCGAACCGATCCAGGGCGTCGGCGGCTTCGTACACGGCCCCGACGGGCTGCTCGGCGAATGGAAGAAGGTTCTCGACGAGTCCGGCATCCTGCTGATCTCCGACGAGGTGCAGACCGGCTGGGGGCGTACCGGCGAACACTTCTGGGGCTACCAGGCGCACGGCGTCGTGCCGGACCTGCTCACCTTCGCCAAGGGCATCGGCAACGGCTTCGCCCTGGCCGGCGTCGTCGGCCGCGCCGACGTGCTCAACTGCGTACCGGCGATCTCGTTCTCCACCTTCGGCGGCAACCCGGTCAGCACCGCCGCCGGCGTCGCGGTCCTCGACTACCTGCGCGAGCATGATCTGCAGGCCAACGCCGCCCGCACCGGCGAGCTGCTGCGTACCGGACTGGTGGAGGCGGCGGCGCGGCATCCGATCGTCGGCGAGGTGCGTGGCAAGGGCCTGATGCTGGCCGTCGAGTTCGTCCGGCCCGGCACCCGCGACCCGGACCCGGCCGCGACCACCGCCGTGTTCGAGGCCTGCCGCGCCGGCGGGCTGCTGGTCGGCAAGGGCGGCCTGTACGGCAACGTGCTGCGGATGGGGCCACCGTTGACGCTCACCGACGATGAGGCCCGGGAAGGGCTGGCCATCCTGGTCGACGCGATCGCGTCGGTCTCGGCGACTGTCGTGGCAGGTGCGGCGTGAACCGGATTCCGCACTTCGTCGACGGTGCCCGTACCACTGTGATCGAAGCCGGCGGCGACGGTCGCCACGGTGAGGTGTTCGACCCGGCGACCGGGCAGGTCGCCGCGACCGTCGGCTTCGCCACGGCCGCGCAGGTCGACGCGGTCGTGCAGGTGGCGGCGCGGGCGGCCCGCGACTGGCGGGACGTGTCGCTGGCGCGGCGCACCAGCGTGCTGTTCGCCTTCCGGGAGATCATCAACGCCCGGCGCGACGAACTCGCCGCAGTGATCACCGCCGAGCACGGCAAGGTCCTCGCCGACGCCGCCGGCGAGGTGCAACGCGGCCTGGAGGTCGTCGAGTACGCCTGCGGCATCCCCTCGCTGCTGACCGGCGGCTTCAGCGAGAATGTCTCCACCGAGGTCGACTCGTACAGCATGCGTCAGCCGCTCGGCGTGGTCGCGGTGATCTCGCCGTTCAACTTCCCGGCGATGGTGCCGCTGTGGTTCGTGCCGATCGCCGTGGCCTGTGGCAACGCCGTCGTGGTCAAACCGTCCGAGAAGGACCCGTCGGCGGCGGTGCTGCTCGCGCAGTGGTTCACCGAGGCCGGCCTGCCGCCCGGGGTCTGCAACGTGGTGCACGGCGACCGTGAGGCCGTCGACGCACTGCTGGACAATCCGGGCGTACGGGCGGTGTCGTTCGTCGGCTCCACCCCGGTGGCCCGGCACGTCTACCAGCGGGGCACCGCCGCCGGCAAACGCGTGCAGGCCCTCGGCGGGGCGAAGAACCACATGGTGGTGCTGCCCGACGCCGACCTCGACCTGGCCGCCGACGCGGCGGTCAACGCCGGCTTCGGCTCGGCGGGGGAGCGGTGCATGGCGATCTCCGCCCTGGTGGCGGTGGAACCGGTCGGCGACGACCTGGTCGCCCGGATCGTCGAACGGCTCGGGAAGATCCGCACCGGGGACGGCCGCCGGCCCGGCTGCGACATGGGCCCGCTGATCACCGCCGCGCACCGCGATCGGGTCGCCGGGTACGTGGCCGCCGGTGCCGCCGACGGCGCGAAGATCGTCGTCGACGGCCGGGGCGTGCCGGTCGACGGCGACGCCGCCGGCTTCTGGCTCGGCCCGACCCTGCTGGACCAGGTGACCCCGCAGATGTCCGTCTACACCGACGAGATCTTCGGCCCGGTGCTGTCGGTACTGCGGGTCGACTCGTACGACGCCGCGTTGGAGCTGGTCAACGCCAACCCCTACGGCAACGGTACGGCGATCTTCACCAACGACGGCGGTGCCGCCCGGCGCTTCCAGCACGAGGTGGAGGTCGGCATGGTCGGCATCAACGTGCCGATCCCGGTGCCGATGGCCTACTTCTCGTTCGGCGGCTGGAAGTCGTCGCTGTTCGGCGACAGCCACGCCCACGGGCGCGACGGGGTGCACTTCTTCACCCGGGGCAAGGTGGTGACCAGCCGTTGGCTCGACCCCCGCCACGGTGGTGTCAACCTCGGCTTCCCCACCCAGACCTGACCGACCCGCTGGCCCCGCCCCATCTCTCCCTCAACTTGGAGGGGATTCCGTGCCAGATCACCTCCATGGGGTGTCGTGTACCGTAGGTTCTGTCAGTCACTGACACAACCGTCATTAGGTGCCGGGATGATCGGCAACTCAGGGAGAGTGTGATGGCCGAACCAGCAGAGACCGTCCGGGTCCACGACCGCTTCTACATCGACGGCAGGTGGGTCGAGCCCAGCTCGGACGCCATGATCGAGGTGATCGACTCGGCGACCGAGGAGCCGTTCCTCCGGGTCGCGGCGGCGCAGCAGCCGGACATGGACCGGGCGATCGCCGCCGCCCGCCGGGCATTCGACGAGGGCCCCTGGCCCCGCCTGTCACACGGGGAGCGGGCGGACTACCTCCGCAAGCTCGCCACCGGTATCAAGGCCCGGACCGAGGACTTCGCGGGCGTGTGGGCGCGGGAGACGGGCGTGCTCTACAACTTCGCCGTACGGATCGGCGCGATGGCCGAGCACAGCCTGAACGGCTACGCGGACCTGGCCGAGACGTTCGCCTTCGAGGAACCGGGCCTGCCCAGCATGTGGGGCGGCTCCGGGATGCTGATCCGGGAGCCGGTCGGCGTGGTCGGGGCGATCTACCCGTGGAACGGTGCCCTCGAGTACATCGTGCACAAGGCCGGCCCGGCGCTGCTCGCCGGCTGCACGGTCGTGCTGAAGTCACCGTCCCAGGCGCCGGGCGAGGCGTACCTCGTCGCCGAGATCGCCGACGAGATCGGCCTGCCACCGGGAGTCCTCAACATCGTGACGGCGGACCGGACCGTCGGCGAGCAACTCGTCACCGACCCCCGGATCGACAAGATCACCTTCACCGGCTCGACCGCGGCGGGCCGGCGGATCGCCGCGCTCGGCGGCCAGCGGGTCGCCCGGGTGACCCTGGAACTCGGCGGCAAGTCGGCCGCGGTCATCCTCGACGACGCCGACGTCGCGGGCGCCGCCAGGTCGCTCGCCGGCATCGAGTGCTTCCAGTCCGGTCAGGTGTGCGCCTCACTCACCCGGATCATCGTGCCGCGCAGCCGGCACGACGAGATGGTCGAGGCCATCGCCGCCGTGTTCCGGGAGGTCCGGGTCGGGTCGCCGTTCGACCCGCAGACGCAGATGGGGCCGCTGGCGTCCGCCGCGCAGCGGGAACGGGTCGAGGGGTACGTCGCCAAGGGCGTCGCGAGCGGAGCCACCCTCGCCGCTGGCGGCGGCCGGCCGAAGGAACTCGACCGGGGCTGGTTCGTCGAGCCGACGGTGTTCGGCAACGTCGACAACTCGTCGGTGATCGCCCAGGAGGAGATCTTCGGGCCCGTCCTGAGCGTGATCCCGGCGCAGGACGAGAAGGACGCCGTACGGCTGGCGAACGACTCCATCTACGGCCTCAACGCCGCCGTGTTCACCCCGGACACCGACCGGGCCCTCGCCGTCGCCCGGCAGTTGCGCAGCGGCACCGTCGGGCAGAACGGCTTCAAACCCGACTTCGGCATCGCCTTCGGCGGCTTCAAGCAGTCCGGTATCGGGCGCGAAGGTGTCCGGGAAGGCATCCGGGCGTACCTGGAGACCAAGACCGTCATCCTCGGTGACGCCGTGGCGATCGGCTGAGCCGCACGCCGTAGCCAGTTTGTGGGCCGCCCGACCGGGTCACCGGACCGGGCGGCCCACGCTGTACGCGCAACGGGCCGTCGTCAGGGACGTACCAGCTGCCGTCGGGACGTACCAGCTGCCGTCAGGGGCGTACCAGCCACAGCGGGTCGGCGAGATAGCGGGCGGCCACCTCCACCGTGCCGGGCTGGTTCTCCGCCCACAGATCCGCCGGCAACGCGTCCTCGCGATGGGTGGTGGCCCAGCCCAGCATGGTGAGCCGGCGCAGCATCGACAGGGCGCAGGCCACGTCGAGGTCGGCGGCGTGCAGCGGTACGTGCTCCTGATAGCCGGCCAGCCACCGCGCCGCCATCTCGCGGGCCTCCGCACGATGCTCGTAGAACGTCAACGCGGCCCCGAAATCGTAGAGGTAGTAGCCGTACCCGCAGTCGTCGAAATCGATGACGGTCAGCGCGTCAGCATTGGTCATGGCGTCCGAGTGCGTCATGGCGTTCGATGGACGCAGATCGGCGTGGATCAGGCCGACGCTCTCGGCCGGGTCCCGCGAGCCGGTCCGGTCGGCGACGACAGCGCAGGCCCGCGCCTCGGCCCGTTCCAGAACGCGCCGCTGCGTCGCGGACAGTTCGGCGCGACGCCAGTCACCCCACCGGGCCGTCGGGCCGACGAGGTCGGCGAGCCCCCAGGTGAACCGGTGGAAACCGGCCGGCGGGGTCCACTGCCGGGCATGCCGGTGCAGGACCGCGGTGACCGCCCCGATCTCCTGGAACCAGCGGGGAGTGTCGTCCCGGTCCTCCAGCACCGTCCCGGCGACGAACTCGAACGCCACCGCGTTCCACGTGCCCCCTGCCTCGTCTCGGATGAGCTGCAGCAGGCCGCCGTCGGCCCCGGGCACCGGCGTCGGCGTCGACAGGCCGACGTCGCGGCGCAGCGCCTCGATCCACCGCAGCTCCGAGCGCAGGTGCGCGGCGCTGGTGGCGTAGCCGGGCCGGGCCAGGCGGATCACCAGCGCTGGGCGGCCGGCCACGTCCACCCGGAACGTGACGTTCTCCGACAGCACGATGAGGCGGACGACGGTGTCGGAAGCGAGGCCCCACGCGGTGACGACACCGTCGCGTACCCAGTCGGGCGCGTCGTCGCCGCGCCGCAGGGACGCGAAGGACGCGAGCCCGGTCGGCTGCGCGGCGGTGCCGGTTCCGTCAACGACTTCGAACATCAGGAGACCCTCCGTGAGGGCCGGACGCAGGTCGAGAATATCCGCCGGTGGTGCGAATGGCGATACGGCCGGGGTGCAGGTAACACGCCATTCACGGATACCGGGGGATCTGTTACATGCCGGAAAAAGTGGCCCTCCCATCGGGCAGATCGGCTCCGTACGCTCGATGACATCACCAGTCACCCGGCCGGACGCACCCGCCCGTGACAAAGCCAGTTGTCTCGATGTCAGCGAAGGAAAACGATCGAAGAATGGCGTCTACGGAGCTTCGAAACGGGTCACGGCACGGCCTGACCGGTAAGGCATCGATCCTCGACGGAAACAGCTTCCGTGCCGAGAACGCCCCGGCGTTGACCGCCCGTACGGATTCGCTCGTGCAGCGCCGCCGGAGGGTTCTCGGCCCCGCGTACCGACTCTTCTACCGCAACCCGGTCGAGGTGGTCCGGGGCCGAGGGTCGCGGGTGTGGGACGCCGACGGCGTGGAGTACCTCGACCTCTACAACAACGTTCCGTCGGTCGGGCACGCCCACCCGGCGGTCGTCGCCGCCGTGCAGCGGCAGATGTCGCTGCTGAACACCCACACGCGCTACCTGCACGAAGCGATCCTGCGGTACGCCGACGACCTGCTGACGACCTTCGCCGGCCCGATCGACCAGGTGATGTTCGTCTGCACCGGGTCCGAGGCGAACGACCTGGCGCTGCGCGTCGGCCGGGCGTACACCGGCGGGCAGGCCTACATCGCGACGAGCGAGGCGTACCACGGCAACACCGCCCTGGTGTCGGCCCACTCGCCGGCGCTGTCGGACTGCGAGCCGATGGACCCGGCGTTGCGGGTAGTCGATCCACCCGACACCTACCGGTACGGCTCGTCGGACGCCGCCGGCGCTGCCTTCCTCGCCTCGGTCCGGGCGGCGATCGACGACATCGAATCGTCCGGTGACCGCCTCGCCGGCCTGATCCTCGACACGTCGTTCTCGTCCGACGGCATCTACCCCGGCCGCCCAGGCATGATCCGGGCGGCGGTCGAGCTGGTCCGTGGGCGCGGCGGCGTCGTCATCGCCGACGAGGTCCAGCCCGGTTTCGCCCGGACCGGCGAGTCGTTCTGGGGCTACCAGCGGCACGGGCTCGACCCGGACATCGTCACCACCGGCAAACCGATGGGCAACGGCTTCCCGATCGCCGCCGTGGCGGCCCGGTCCGAGGTCCTCGCCCCGTTCGCCGGCACCCGCCCTTACTTCAACACCTTCGGCGGCAACCCGGTCGCGATCGCCGCGGCGCAGGCCGTACTCGACGTCATCCGGGACGACGAACTGCAGTCACACGCCCTGGCCACCGGGGAGTCACTGCGCGCCGGCCTGCGGGAACTCGCCGGTACGCATCCCGCGATCGGCGACGTACGCGGGGTCGGCCTGTACACCGGGGTCGAACTCGTCCCCGACGGCACCAGCCGCGAGCCGGCGACCGGCCTGGCGCTCGACGTCATCGAGGAGCTGCGCGCCCGGCGGGTGCTGACCAGCGTTTGCGGCCCGGCGAACAACGTGCTGAAACTGCGCCCGCCGCTGCCGTTCGCCGCCGCTGACATCCCACAGCTGATCGAAGCGCTCGACGGCGCGCTGACCGCCTCCGGCGCCTGACCTTGTCCCGTCACCCGCCAACTCCGCCTATCATTCGCGACAGAAGGAAGAAGACCATGAGTACGTATGTCGAGTTCATCAAGGAGTACAGCGAGTTCATCGAGTCCACGATTCTCGATGAGCCGACGTTCCTGGCCAAGCTGCCGGACTACATCACCGATGAGTCGGTCCTCGCCGAACCCGACAGCCTCTTCGGCCGCCTCGTCGGAATCGACGGGTGGAACACGTGGCGCAGCGGCGCCGCTGACATGGCCGTCCGTACGGGCATCCAGTTCGCGGCGAGCAACTCCCAGTACTTCGAGAACGGGGACACGGTGCTGCACTACTACGACATCGAGTTCTCGCCCCGCGAGGGCTACCCGGACGGCTGGCGTACCTCCATCATCGAACGCTACGACTTCGCCGACGGGAAGATCGCGACACTGACCGAGTACTACGCCGACACGACCGCGTTCGTCAACTTCTTCGCCTGACGAGGAGCGGCGCGGGCGGGGCTTTCGTCAGGTGCGAGCCCCGCCCTGCCGCGTGTCGGGGCACTTCCGGGCGTACGACCGGACCAGTCACCTCGGGCGGACCGCCCGCTTCCAGCTCGTACCCAGGCGTTCGAGTGAGATCCGGGTCCGGTCGGCGCGGAACAGGTCACGCGACAGCTCGATCGGGCGATCCGCCGTATCGACGGTGAGGCGACGGATGTCGAACAGCGGGGCACCGACCGGCACCTGCAGGATTCGGGCCTGCGCGTCGGTCGCGGCGCCCAGCTCGATCGTCTCCGCCGCCCGCGCCGGCTCGATCCCGTACTCCCGGCGAAGGATCTCGTAGACACTCACCGAAAAATCGAGTCGGGTCCACCCGGGCAGCAGCCGGGCGGGAATGGTCATGCTGTCCAGGGACAGCGGGACGCCGGCGGCGTCGCGTCTTCGGGTCAGTCGGATGACCGGGTCCCGCTCGGCCAGGCGCAGCTGGCGACACTCCAGGCGGTCAGGGGTGCCCACTTCCGCCCGGAGCAGGCTGGTGTCGTGCCGGAGGCCCTGCTGCCGGAGCATGTCCGGGACACCCTGAATCGTGTTCGGGTGTCGGGTCACCTTGCCGTCACTGACGAAGACGCCGCCGAGGCGGCCCATCGTGCGCCGGATCTCACCGCACCGCTCAAGCACCTCCAAGGCGGCACGCAGCGGCGAGCGGTCGACCCCCAGCGCCGCGCACAGCCCGCGCTCCGAGCCGAGGCGCTCGCCGGGCCGGAGCTGCTCGCGCTTGATCATCCCGCGAACGCGCTGCACGATCTCCTCGCGTGAAGCGCCCGTCGACGAGCGTGGTCTGTCCTGGTCCAGCACCTTCCGCACCCGCCCCCCACGTCGCGAGCCTGCGTACTCCAGCCGAGCTGCTGCTACAGCGTACGCTGGTTATGGCAGTCGCTGCTATTGGTGACAGTCGGTGTGCTCTCATGCGAGGTCTGCTTGGTGGTCGCTGCCGGCTGATCTGCCGAATTGGGGTAGAGGTCCGGGGTGGCGGACTGCCGGCGTCGCTACGGTAGCTTCGGGGTGCTTGCTGCGAGTAGGCGGTGCATATGACCGTCGAGATGGTCGTGCCAGCCTGGATGCGCGAGCAGGTCACGGCCGAGCAGTACGCGGCGTGGACAGAAGAACAGTGCGCGGGCATCGAGATCGTGGATGGGACGGTCCAGGTGAGCCCGCGCGCCTCCAAGCGACACAACCGCCTGGCCAGGCTCCTAGCGAACGCCCTGGACGGGGCGGCTGGGTCGGAATGGAACGCTGGCACAGGTTTCGACGTCCGGCTCCAGGACGTGCCGCTGAACAACCGTCGGCCTGACGTGGCGGTCTACTGGGCGGATGCCATCGACGTCACGCCGACCCGACCAGAGCATGTCCTTCTAGTCGTCGAGGTGGTCTCTCCCGGTTCGGAGACGACCGATCGGATCGTCAAGGCAAACCAGTACGCGAGGTCCGGGATTCAGTTCTACTGGCGTGTAGAGCAGGCAGTCACTGGCGCTCCTATCGTCTACACGCACGTGCTCGACCCGGCAACGGGCCGCTACCGCGACGACGAGATCTTCACGGGCCTCGTAAAGCTGACCGTGCCCTTCCCCGTCGAGGTCGATCTCGGCGAGATGTGACTGGTCCTGGCCCGCCTGGCAACGGCGGCATACTTCGATCGTTGACGATCAGCCGAGGTCGTGCTCGTCCGGTCTCGTGTCGAGGACAATGCCTTCTGTGTCGGGCGACGTGATCTCCGACGAGCAGTACGTCTGCGACCGGCAGCCAGACGGCGTCGGACTGCGGCTTGCTCCACACAACCGGGTCGGGGATCCGGCCGACGCCCGCGCCGCCTCGATTAGGGATGCACAGTCCGACGAGCCTGGGCGCCGGGACACCTGCCATGAACCGGGTCGTGATGATCACATGAGCGTACCCAGGTGGCGGCAGATCGAGAGCGGACCGGCAGGGCTGGTTTCGTATCGATGAGACTCGTACACAGTGATCATCGCGGTGAGGTCGCCGAGCGTCACGACCGTGGACATGTGCCTGCCGATGGCCTCCGAGTTTATGTCCGATGGGTACGCCGCCCAACGCCGTTTGACGTAGATGACCAGTTGCCCCGCGCGACCCGATGTCCATGTGGCTTGACCTTGTCCACTCAGTAGCCACGCCCCGAGCGTCACTGACCGCTCGGCAGCGGCTGCCCGGCCGTGCGTGGCGGCCGCTGCCGAGCGGCGAGTAGCTGGGACGCAGGGGTCGAGGCGAGCGCTCCGCTTTACGGACAGTCGCTATCAGAGCTGCCACCTCCAGGTTTGCGAGGTGAGTCGGAGGCGCGCCGAGAACCGGTGCACGCCAACGCAATCGCGCTGGATGTGATCCAGATCATAATTTTATCAACGTCGATCTAATGATTGTTACCGCGAGTGATCGACCCATCTCCAAGGGCTTAAATATTGATGAACATAGATCAATTGTGGGTTCTGCGGTTCCGTCATGCTGCAGCGGGGGGTAACCCAGATCGGTCCGGGGCCGTACAGTCGCCGCCACTGATAGCTCTATCCACGGGGGTGTGTGTTGAGGGTTCGGTGGCGGCGTGGTTTGTCCGCTGGGGTGACGGCTGTGGTGGCTGTCGGGATCATCGCTGTTCCAACACCGGAGCAGGTTGCCGCACAGACGCCAGAGTGCGTGGACGTGGCCGGCTCTGAGGTCGAGGCGACAACGCTCGCGGTTGCGTGCGGTCAGCCGGTCGTGGTGGACGGGTCGCGAACAGAGCTCGCCGAGGTGACCGCCTTACCGGACGGTCGGTTGCGGTTCGTGTCGGCGGTCGTGCCGCAGCGCACGCGCAGGGGCGGCATCTGGGCCGACATCGACCTCGAACTTGCTCAAGGTGGGGACGGGCTGTGGCGGCCAGAGGTGTCGGTCGCGGATGTCGCCTTTTCGAACGGCGGTGATGGCGCGATGGTGACGCTGGTGCGTGACGGGCGAACGGTCACGCTGTCGTGGCCGCAGACACTGCCCCCACCGACGGTGTCGGACGACTCGTTGACGTACCCGAACGTGCTGGACGACGTGGACCTAGTGGCGCGGGCGACGCGGACAGGCTTCACGCACGTCCTGGTGGTGAAGACCCCAGCGGCCGCGCAGCTTGCGGACGTACGTGCGGCGCGGTTCCAAATCGGTGGCGACGTGGATGTCGTCTCGGGGCAGGACGGAGGACTGCGGGCGATGGCGGGGTCGGTTCTAGTTGCCTCGGCGGAGCCAGCGGTGATGTGGGATTCCCGAGTGGATCTCCCGGCCGACCTCTCAACCCGGGGACTGCAGGCGGAGAGCACGCAGTCGACGGCGACGGAGGCCGGAGACGCGGCTCGGATCGGCTCGGTCGATGTCGAGGTTTCCGAGGGCAACCTGGTGCTGCGCCCGGATGTGACGCTGCTGGACGATCCGGACGCGGTGTACCCGCTGTTTGTGGACCCGGCGTGGTCGGTCGTCAAGAACAAGTGGGCGTACGGGACGAACAACGGGTCGTCGAACTCGGACCTGAGCGCCGCGCGGGTGGGGCGTAGGCCAGACACCGGTGATCTGTACCGCTCATACTTCCAGTTCCCGACGACGGCCAACGGGGTATCGCTCAAGGGCAAGCACATCGAGTCCGCGTACGTCCAGATGAAGCTGGACCACTCGTGGTCATGTGGGCCGACAGTGGCGTCGATGTACCTGACTCCGGCGATCAACGCGACGCCGAAGGCGAGTTGGTCGGCGATGACGCTGACATCGTTCATGAGTTCGGCGACCGGTAACGCGAATGAGGCAGGTGGATGTTCGTCGATCCAGCCGGACATGATCATGAACTTCAGCGGGTCAGGCACCACCAACCAGGTACAGGCTGCAGCGAACAAGAATTGGAACTCGATCACCGTGGGGTTCACGGCGCGGGCAGCTAACGGGTCGGGGGAGTCGACGCAGGATCGATGGAAGCGGTTCTTCCCCAACAACGCGAAGCTGTTCGTCGACTACGACACCAAGCCCGGTGCTCCGCACACCTTGCAGGTCGCGGGTGTGAGCTGTGGCTCCAGCGTGCTGAGGATAGGTACTCTGAGCCCGACGTTCTCTGCGGTCTTCCCCGATGGCGACAGCAGTGACTCGCTGACCGGCACCTTCGAATGGATCGAGGTACCGGCTGGGGGCATAGGCGCGGTGACCGACACGACCCCGGCCCGCAAGAGCCCGCCGCCAGCGAAGACGGGAATCACCCCGAACAGTCGCGCCACGAGTTCCGCCGTGGCGATCACATCCGGCCGCACGTACGCGTTCCGAGCCAGGGGAACCGACAAACCCCCCTACTCGATCACCGGCCCGTGGTCGTCGTGGTGTCAGTTCATCCCGGACACCACCGCGCCGCCAGTGCCCACCATCACCCCAGGTGCAGCGGGGGAGCCGGGTAGGACCATGACCTTCGCGCTCAGCACGACCACGACGGACGTGACCAAGTTCCGCTATGGCTGGTCCAACCCGCCGACGACCGAGGTCGCCGCCAGCGGCACCAACCCGAAGACGGCGACGGTCAACGTCACCGTGCCGAGCTTTGGCCAGAACACCTTCTGGGTGCGCGGCATCGACGCAACGGGCAACCTCGGCAACGTCGGATCCGCCACCTTCACCGCTCCCCGCTCAGCACCGGCCGTCGCCAAATGGGGTTTGGAGCATTACCCGGGCGTGGATCAGACCGAGGCGCTCGCCGACCAGCAACCCAGCCTGGCGGGCGAGACCAGCCTGGGCACCTCCGACGTCAGCTGGACCGACGATGTCCGCATCATCGGTGGCCAAACCTCCTCGTTCAACGGCACATCGAGTCATGCGTTCACGACTGATCCAATTATCGACCCGACAGCTTCGTTCTCCGTCTCCGCCTGGGTAAAGCTGGGGAATGCCGGTGACACCCTTCCCACCGTGAATCGGATCGGGATGACCCAGGACGGAGCCTTGAACGGCAGCTTCGTGCTGGGATATCACGCGGGCACCCAGAAGTGGTCCATGTGGATGCACAGCGACGATACCGCAACGACGACGACGTTCGGCTTGGTAAATTCTCCATCGCCGGTTGTCATGGGCTCCTGGACGCATTTAGCCGGCGTGTATGATGCGACCAGTAGGACGTCGACGATATATGTAAACGGACAAGCGCCGACCTCGGTTGCGGCCACAGGTATGCAGCCTTGGCCGAACCGACAACGGATCGTAATTGGTCGGGAGCTCTGGAAAGGCTCCCCCGTCAACTTCTGGTCCGGTGAGATCGCCGACGTCCAGGTATTCGACAGGGTGCTGGTGCCGCACGACTTTACCGGCATGCTCGCGCACGACCCGATGTCGAGCGGATTCCATGAGCCCGGGATCCTGACACCAGTGCAGGTAGGAAACTGGGACTTCGAGGCTGCGACCCCCTGCTATCTGGCAGATTTGAAGGACACCTGCGAGGCCCCTGACACGGTGACGGCCTGGGGCCGGTGGCTGGCGTTGACACGGGGGTCTGCCGTGGGAACAGGCTACTCCGCCAACGGCTCCGGACTGTGGCTCGACTACGAGTACTTCCCGGATGAAGGCTACACCGAGAGCACTGCGGAGTACGCCAGGAGTGCGGTGAAGGCGGGCACCACGCCGCCGGACACCGATGGTCTGGAGTTCACCCAGTGGCAGGACCGGGCAGTCCTGCGTACTGACCAGTCGTTCACGATGTCGGCCTGGGTGATGCTCGATCGACTCGATGGCATGCGGACAGCGGTGTCCCAACGGGGGGTGCATGAGAGCGCCGGCTGGCTCAAGTACAGCGCCGATGTGGGCAAGTGGCAGTTTGCCATCAGTGACGAAGATGTCATCACCACGTCGACGGCCAGCATCAGGTCGACGTCGGCTGCTGAGGAGGGCGTGTGGACTCACCTTGTCGGGGTCTACGACGCGGAGCGGAACCAGATTCGCCTCTATGTCAACGGTGAACTTGAAGGGGTTACGCAGAACATCCCGTTTACCCCGATGGTCTCGACCGGCCCGCTACTCGTGGGTCACACTCTGTGGAAGGACGAGCTGATGGATCAATGGACCGGCGGCATCGACGAAGTCGCCGTGTTCCAAGGGGCGCTGACGGACACGGCGGTGTCCATGCTGTACGACTCGTAGTTCCCGTTCGGGGCCAGAGTCACGGCCCGGTCTCGACCTCTGTCGACCGTCTCGACCGGGCCGCATCGATCGGATTAGGCCGCAAGGCCTGAATCTTGCTGGATCTTGTACATGTCGATGTGACCCATCTACTCCACTGCGCCGTGCGGCTGTCCTTCCGGGGGAGAACACATGATGTCTGCACAATCTGCCCGAGCTCCGTGGCAGCGACGACGGAAGTCTCAGCGGGCGAGCCGCCTACGCCGGTGGATCGCGGGCCTGACGGTGGTGCCCGTGGCGGCGTCGCTGCTGGTCGGAGGACCGGCTCAGGCCGCCGCACCGGCGGTAGAGCCGGCGCCGCCCCAGGCGGAGAAGCTGGACTCGCATGGCGGTCCGGTCACCGGGCGGGCGTGGACACAGAAGCCGGTACGGGAATCGCCGGTTCCCAAGCCGCTGTGGCCGGCGGCCGGCACCACTCGGGTGGAACTCGACTCGCCGATCCCGGCTGGCCGGGGCACCAGAGCGGGTACGTTGCCGGTGTGGGTCACCCGCGGCGACGGTCCGGGTGGCATCCGGGCCACCAGCCTGAACGTACAGGTGGTGGACCGGGAATCGCTGCCGGCAAGCTGGCGTGACGGTCTGGTGCTCAAGGTCGCGGCACCGGCCGGAGCCGCAGCCGGCACGGCGAAGGTGACGGTGGATTACAGCTCGTTCCGGTACGCCGTGGGCGGGTCCTGGGCATCGCGGCTGCGCCTCTGGCAAGTCCCGGCCTGCATGCTGTCCACACACGAGATACCAGCCTGCCGATCGGTGCCACTTTCCACGACGAACGATCTCGGCGCAGGAGTGGTCACCGCCGAGGTGCCCGTCGCCGCCACGACCGCAGCGCTGCCCGAGCGGGGTCGGCAGCCGGGCGATGTGGCGGCTCGGTCCAGCGGCTCCTACCTCGTCCTGGCGGCTGCCGGTTCGGGTGCGGACGGCGACTTCACCGCGACCACGCTGGCCCCGTCGTCGACCTGGACGGCAGGCGGCTCCTCGGGTGACTTCTCGTGGAGCTATCCGCTGCGGACCCCGCCAGCTGCCGGTCCGGAGCCTTCGATCGGCCTCGCCTACTCCTCGTCCTCCGTCGACGGCCGGTCGGAGGTGACGAACAACCAACCGTCGTGGATCGGGGAAGGCTTCGACTACTCGCCCGGCTTCATCGAGCGCCGGTACGTGCCGTGTGCCGAGGACCGAAGGGTCGCCGGCGCGAACAACGCCCAGGACAGCGGCGACCAGTGCTGGCGCTCGGACAACGCGACGATGAGCCTCAACGGCCGTAGCACCGAGCTTGTGTTCGAAAACGGCAAGGGCTGGCACCCGCGTTCCGAAGACGGTTCCAAGATCGAGAAGCTGACCGGTGCGACGGGTAACGGTGACGACAACGGCGAGCACTGGAAGGTGACGACCAGTGACGGCACGCAGTACTTCTTCGGCTTGCACTCGTTGCCGGGCCACACCTCGAAGACCAACTCGACGTTGGCCGTACCGGTGTTCGGCAACCACGCCAACGAGCCCTGCCACGCCACGACGTTCGCCAACTCCGACTGCCACCAGGCGTGGCGGTGGAACCTCGACTACATCGTCGACGTGCGCGGCAACACCATGTCGCTGTGGTACGGCAAGGAGACCAACAAGTACGCCCGCAACGACACCGACTCCGACGACGTCTCCTACGATCGTGGGGGATACCTGACCCGGATCGACTACGGCACCTACGACCGTACGTTGGCGACGCACGGCGTCGCCGAGCGCAGCGTCAACCCGTACGCGCAGGTGGTGTTCGAGACGGACATGCGGTGCTTCTCGAACTGCGGCACCGAGTCCAATCCGGTCGAGGAGTCGTGGAAGGACACTCCCTGGGACCAGGAGTGCGAGGCGTCGGCCACATCGTGTCCGCAGCAGTATTCGCCCACGTTCTGGACGACGAAGCGGTTGAAGAAGATCACCACCAGGGTGTGGGACACCACCAAGACCACCCCGGCCTGGCAAAACGTCGAGTCATGGACCCTGTCGCACACGTTCGCGGCGACGGCTGACTCCACGCACACCGGTCTGTGGTTGAACAGGATCGACCACGCAGGGCACGTCGGCGGCACCGTCAGCCTGCCGCCGGTGACGTTCGAGGCCGTGTCGCTGCCCAACCGGGTGTTGACCGAGCACGGCACGACCGACAACTGGCTGCGGATCTCCAGCATCGTGACCGAGACCGGATCCCGGATCAAGGTGGACTACGCGGAGCCGGAGTGCACCGAGGCGATGGTCCAGAACCTGAACCCGCACACGAACACGAAACGGTGTTACCCGGTACGGGTGCCGGACCCGGCCGACCCGACCGGCCAGCAGCTAATCACCGAATGGTGGCACAAACACCGGGTCGAGCACGTGGCCGAGGACGACGTGCAACTCACCGACGGACACCAGGCACCGTCGAAGCACACCTGGTACGAGTACGTGGGCACGCCGTCGTGGCACTACGCCGACGACGACGGTCTGACCCGGCCCGAACGCAAGACGTGGTCCCAGTGGCGTGGCTACGCCCAGGTCAAAACCCGGGTCGGTGACGACTCGGCGACCCGGACCCTCGCGGTCACCACCTTCATGCGGGGGATGCACGGCGACAAGGCCAGCCCGAGCGGAGGCACCCGCAGCGTGACGGTCCCGGCCTCGTTGGGCTCCGAGACGGTCTACGACCAGGACCAGTTCGCCGGCCAGGTGCGGGAGCAGGTCGTCTACAACGGGGTGGACACCAAACCGGTGTCGAAGACGGTCAACGTACCGTGGCGATCGAATCCGACCGCGAGTCGGACGATCAACGGTGACACCGTCGACGCCCGGTTCGTCGAGACCCAGGCCACCTATACGGCGACTGCTCTGGGCGTCGACGGCAGCCGCGGCTGGCGGACCTCGCGGGGCAGGAAGAACCTGGATCACACGTACGGCACGGTCAACTGGTCGCAGGACGACGGCGACATCAGCGTCCCCGGCGACGAGAAGTGCATCACCTACCAGTACAACCGCAACACCGCCAAGAACCTCACGACCACGGTGAAGCGGACGACCACCACCGTGCTGGCCTGCGGCACGAACCCGTCCACGGTCGACGACGTGATCTCCGACGCGCGGACCTACTACGACGGTGCCGGCAGCGTCGACACGGCACCGACCTTCGGGTCGGTGACGAAGACCGAGCATCTCAAGGACTGGGTGGCCGGTACCGGCACCGTCTGGCAGGTCGTGTCGCAGGGCGGCTACGACCACACCGGCCGGCCGGTGAGCACCACCGACATCAAAGGCAACGTCACCACGACCGCGTACACGCCGGCCGTCGGCGGCCCGGTCACAAAGGTGACCACGACCGGTCCGGCGCCGTTCAACTGGACGTCGTCCGTCGACACCAACCCCTACTGGGGCTCCACGGTCAGGGCGATCGACCCCAACAACCGGGCGATCTCGGACGTCGAGTATGACGCGCTCGGACGGGTCAGCAAGGTGTGGGGGCTGGGCTGGACCAAGGCCGCCAACCCGACCACCCCATCGGCCCAGTACACATACACGTTCGCCCCGGGCCGGGACGCCTATCCGTCTGTCAGGGCACAGACGCTCAACGCGGACGGAAACTACGTCACCTCGTACGAGATCCTCGACGGGTTGCTGCGCCCCCGACAGACCCAGACCCCAGCAGTGAACGGAACCGGGGACCGGGTGGTCACCGACACGATCTACGACAGCTTCGGCCGCGCCGCGGTCTCCTACGGGGCACACGCCGAACCCGGGGCCGCGTCCGGCACATTGTGGTGGGAGCCGGAATGGTCCGTCCCCGCCGTCTCCAAGACCGTATTCGACCGGGCGTCACGCCCCACGAACACGATCTTTCTTTCCGGTGACGGAGTGACCAACCTGGTCGAGAAGTGGCGCACGGTTACCGATCACGAGGGCGATCTGACCAAGGTCACTCCACCGCAGGGCGACACCGCGACCACCACGGTGACCGACATCGAGGGCCGCGTCGTCCAGCTACGTCAGCACACCACCACAGCCGGAGTCGACGGGGCCTACCAGGAGACCGAGTACGTCTACAACCGCAAGGGCCAGCTGGTCCGGACTCTCGACCCGGCCGGGAACCGGTGGGTCAACGAGTACGATGCCAAGGGCCGCCTCTGGCGCACGACGGATCCCGACAAAGGTGCGACGACCAGCACCTTCAACGACGAAAACGACCTGGTCCAGACGACGGACGCCCGAGGCGAGGTGCTGTGGTATGGCTACGACGCGCTGGGCCGGAAGAAGGAACTGCGGGACGACTCCGAAACCGGGCCACTGCGCGCCGAGTGGAGGTACGACACCCTTTACACCGGGCAAAGCGGATTCAAGGGCCAACTCACCCAGGCGATCCGCTACGAACCGGCCGGTAGCAGCAACGCCTACCGGTGGCAGGTACGTAGCTTCGACGACCGCTACCAGCCCAAGGGCGTCAACTACGTCATCCCCAGCAGCGAGACCGGCCTGAGCGGGACCTACATCTACGCCTACGCATACGCGCCGGCGACCGGTGCTCCGACGTCCATCTCGTATCCGGAAGGTGGTGGCCTCGTCACCGAGCAAGTCACCACCGACTACGACGCCACCACCGGGATGCCCGTCCGGCTGGACACCAGTATCACCGGTTCCGTCGGCACGATGGCCACCGCCACCTACACGGCGTACGGCGAACGCAGCGGCGCGATCTACAAGATGCCCGGCGGTACCTGGACCCAGGATGCCGTCTACCGGGACGAGGCCACCCGCCGGATCACCCGCACGACTGTGGGGCGGGAGACCATCGCTGGTACGGTCTCCGACCGCAACTACACCTACGACCACAGCGGTAACATCACCTCCATCGAGGAGAAGCCGCAGATTGGTCAGGCCGACACCCAGTGCTTCCGGCAGGATCCGCTGGGCCGGCTCGCCAGCGCCTGGACCCCGCAGACCGGGGTGGCCTGCCAGACCGATCCGACGGTGGCGAACCTGGGCGGTCCGGCCCCGTACTGGCATGACTGGACGTTCGACTCCACCGGCTCCCGGCTGACCGAGACCAGCCACACCGCCGGCGGTGACACCACCCGCAGCTACACGGTGCCGACGGGTGGCCAGGGTGTCGCACGCCCGCACGCCGTCACCGCGATGACCACCCAGGCACCAGGTCAGAGCGGCGTCGTCAACGCCTACGCCTACGACGCGGCCGGTAACACGACCTGCCGGCCGACCGGCACCGCCGCCAACAACTGCGGCACCGGTACCAACAGTCAGACCCTGGGCTGGGACGCCGAGGGCAAGCTGGCCACGGTCTCGGCCGCCGGTCAGACAATCGAAACCAACATCTACGACGCCAACGGGGCCAGGATCATCCGCCGCGACAGCAGCGGCACCACTGTCTACCTGCCCGGGCAGGAGATTCGCCGCGAGGGCGGCGTCAACACTGGCACCCGCTACTACAGCTTCGCCGGCACCGTCTGTGGCTCCCGTACGGGCGGATCGGCGGCCACCAACCTGACCTGGCTGTTCAACGATCATCAGGGCACGCAGCAGATCGCGGTGAACGCCGGCACCCAGGCCGTCTCCGTGCGTCGTCAGACCCCGTACGGGGTGCCGCGCGGCGCGAGCCCGACCTGGGCGAACAACAAGGGCTTCGTCGGCGGGGACATCGACCCGACCGGCCTGACCAACGTCGGCGCCCGACAGTACGACCAGACGTTGGGCCGGTTCATCTCCGTGGACCCGGTCCTGGTCGCCGACGATCCGGACCAGTACAACGCATACCAGTACGGCGGCAACAACCCGGTCGACAACGCCGACCCGACCGGCATGTACTACACGGAGAACAGCGACGATACCGGCGACCGCGGCTACGTCATGTCCAACGGCACGACCAAGATCGTCAAGAAGTACGTGCCGCCCGCCTGCACCGCTGAATGCCAGCAACGACGCGAGGCGGTTCACAGGGCGATCGACGAACGCGTCGAAGCAGAACGCAAGCATCGCGAATGCCAGGCCAGCTTCTGGTGCCGCAACAGTCAGCGAGCCAAGGACTTCGGCTCGGGTCTCGTAGATACCGTAGTGCAAAACGCCGATGTGGTGGGCGTGATCGCGGGCGTGGCTGTCGGGCTCACCTGCACGGTGGTGACCGGCGGCAGCGGGGCGCTCCTATGTGGTGCGCTCGGCGGCGCGGTCTCTGGTCTCGTAACTGGCGGGCTGAAATGCGCGGGCGGTGACCAGAGTCGGTGTTCGGTGGGAAGTCTGGCTCTTGACGCCGCAGTCGGCGCCGGGCTCGGATTTTTCGGCGGTGCTGTCGGAGCGGCGGTCGGTGGCGCGCTAGCTGGCGCTGCCTCCCAATTTACGGCCAGGGCTGCAGGTGCCGGTGTTCGGTCAGGCCTAGGGAAGGCATGGAATGGTATTTTGCCTGCTGCGCGGGATTTGAAGAACACAAAATCTTTTGTCATGGGGTCCGCAAGAAACTGGAGTGACGATGCGAAAATGATGGGTGGAGGCGTTAAGGGGCATTCCCGGATTGCGCTGGATACTCTCCTGATGGTTGAAAGTGGGGCCGCCTCCAGTAGTGGTCTAGCTGGCGGTCTGGTCGGGGGGGCTATGCCTACAACTAGAGATGACGTGAGTCAGTTCATGCGCGAAGGTTACGTGTTCAATCAGGTTACGCACCCTATGCAAATTATGGGCGGCCTTGTGGGAGGGGCATTCTGACTGGTCAGCCAGATGTGGTCGGAGACTCGCGCGACGATAGGTCGCGCGAGATCTCGGCTTGGCATCATTATGGGCCGGCCGTATACCGAATTCGTCAATTGTTCTTCGCGGCAACGACGATTCTTCTTTCAGTCTTCTTGACGTTTGTCTGTCTAACGGTTTCTAGTTTCTACCCTGGAACTGGTTCTGCCCGGCCTTACGGTCCAGCCGAAAGGTCGGTTGAAGCGATTGTCGAGGATTGTCGTAGGGTTGGCCCGGTAAGCGACCATGGATTCGGCTACTGGTGGGTCTGTGACATAGCCGTGTCGCGGCTTGTCGGGGCCAACGCGGTGGTTGACCGATCCATTGCTGTGCCAGAAGACGTTGGGCAGGTAATTACGCTGCGTGAGGCGTGTTACGGCGAGAATCAAACCGACTGTCGATACGGCGAGCCGACGTCCGCTATTTGGCCGGTTCTCATGGTTGTCCTGAGAATGCTCTGGCGAGGATTTTTGGTGGTTGCGCTCTTTATGGTGCTCATCTACTTAATGAAGTCGATTCTCGGTGCGCCCAGATCTTATGCTCTGGTTGATCGGTTGCGCGGGAAGCATGGAAACATGTGAGGAGGAGACTAGTGTGATTTCCGCAGACGAGTATCTGAGGGCTGTCCGGCAACGATTCGTTGCCGCTGGGTGTGCGGTAACCGAGGAAGCCATCGGTTCGTTGCCGGTGGTCGTCGGATACCGGGCAAAGGTTCGACTATTGACGAGGATGCACAGCTTCGCGGTAGTGGCGAAGGTGGAGCGGGTGGACGAGGAGAGCCTGCGCGGGTTCGTCGACGATGTGGTCAACCTCGGATTGGGGCGTAAGGGTCAGTGGCGCGGCATGCAGTCGGGCGTGATCGTGCTGCCCATCCTGGTGGCCGAGGCGGTAGATCCGGCCGCTGCTGCGCTGACCCAGAAGGCGTACCGGCTGAACCTGAACGGCTTCGCGGCGATGGCCCAACCCGCAGTGGTGGACGTGACCGCTGGCCGGGTGTGGACCTTCCGGGGAACCCGGTTGTGGGGCTACGCGTTCAACTCGCTGATCAAGCAGTCGTACGAGGCGTACCTGCCGGAGCCGGCGGCTGAGTTGAGCTGATGGCGAACGGCTCCCTGCTTGGCCGGCCCCCCACGGTTGGTTGGGCGGACGGCGTCGGTCGCGGCAAGGACATCTAGGCTGCCGGGAGTGTGCGTATGGTAAATGTCAATGAGGCCATTGAGGGGCGGCTGCGCTCCGACGGTTGCGAGGTAATAAAGGAAGATGTCGATGATGAGACCATCACGCTCGGCTATACGTCTGAGTGGAGATGGCTGTGTCGAGTGCATGTACTCGTCGCTGTGGTGAGCAGGGCGGTGGTAACTGAAGAAGATGTCCGGGACTTCACCCTCGAGGTCTTAATGGTGGCCGACAGGATGGGCTTTGAGGAACGGCCTCCAGTCGGGCGTACTGGTGATGCCGATATTGGTGGCGTCTGTCATTGGAGAGGAGATACCCGATATGATGTCGCGATCCTTTCGCCTCGGAACTTCTGGTTTTGCGGCTATGGCTCAACCTGCTGTCGTAGATGCGGGCAGCGGTCACGTATACACCTTTCGAGGACGTCGCCTGCTGGGTGCCGCTTTTGTGAAACTGGTCCATGAAAAGATTGAAACCTATTTGGCTGGCCTTGCTGAGGGTCGGAATTCCTAAGCCCCGATCAACGTGCCTCGCGGCTGCCGAGTGCTTTGAGGTGGGCGCCGCGCTTCCCGCTTCCGGAGGCAATGGGTATCGGGGCTTCGTCGTTGGTGCTCTTCGATCGGGATCGGCTGCTGGCTGAGCTGTCGGAAGAACTCGACTGCAAACTGACAAATACTGAGAGGCTCAAGGTGACGAGCGCCAAGTGGGAATCGACGTAGGTGATGTCGGGTCGTCGGGGACGGGGTGGGGCGTGGTCATCGTCACGGTGCTATTTATTATTGCGGGACTGGCTACAAAAATCTGGATGGCCAACTGGCCCTTCGGTACGCCGTGGGCAAAGGATCTCACTGACAAGGAGCGCCGTATTGAGGTCGACCACAATCGGCGGCACCATCGCGGTGTGGCACGCATCATGTTGCCGGTTCTTGCCTTCGGTTTCGCAATCACATCGATCGAAAGTTTCGCGGGCCCGAAGAGCAACCGGTCTGCGTCAGTCGCCCTAGGTGTGTGTTCGGTCGTGTGCGTAGGCATGTTTGTTGCACTGATCAAGGGAGACCGAAGACGGCGGTCTTCGAAACGGCGACAAACTCCCACTGAGCCCTTTTCATGCTGCGTAGCGGTCGGTCTCGACGTGGTGCAGAACGAGGATGGCCTGCACGATCGCGGTCGCTCGCCGTGGACAGCAGCGCAGCTTGGCCAGGATCTTCCAGGCCTTGAGGGTGGCGATTGCGCGTTCACCGCGGGCGCGGATCTTCGCGTGGGCGCGGTTGATGGCCTTCTGCCGGCGTGACAGCTTCGGGCGGAAGCGGCGTCGCTTGAACGGAGTGCGCACGCTGCCGCGGGCTCCTTGGTAGCCCTTATCGGCGAAGGTCATCACGTCCGCCCTGGTCAGCGCATCGATAATGCCGTAGGTCCTGGCTGCGGTCAGGTCATGAACCGAACCGGGCAGCGCCGGTGAAGCCCAGACGAGCCGGCCAGCGGCATCGGCGATGACCTGCACATTCACGCCGTGGTGCTTGTGTTTCCCAGAGTAGTAGGGTCGCTGGTCGGCGACCCGATCGATCGGAATCAGGGTGCCGTCCAGGATCGCGTACGCCAGTCGGCGGATCCGTACCATGGCGGTGGCCAGGTCATCGGCGGCCGTCGCGAGCAGGGCTATCGCTTCCTGGACGTAGCGCCAGGCGGTGGCGACGCCGATCTCGAAGCCGGCCGCGAGTCGGGTGTAGGTGTCGCCGTTGCGCAGATGGGCCAGGGCGAGCAGCGCCTGCCGGCCGGGTTCGAGGCGCCGCCACCGCGATCGGCGCTGCTTACGGTGGCTGCGGATGCGTTCGGCCAGGTGGTTCAGGGTGCGGCTGGACAACGAGATCGTGGCGGGGTAGGACAGCATGGCGAGGCTCCCGGTCGGGGCTTCGAGTCTTGGTCGACAGCTGTCCTACCTGGAGCCTCGCACCCATCGATCAGCGGGCCTACCGCATCCGCCCTGAGCTGCAAGATCAGCTTGGAAAAGGCTCACTCTTGGACGGGCTGGGATCGGAGGGCGCTGTAGCCGCCGCTCCTGTCGGTTCCACAGGTACACCCGACTCAACTTGCGTCTACGTTTCCCGGTCGAGGAGTTGCCGCTCATCGCGGGGTGCGGGCGGGTGGTGTGGGGCCACCTCGGGGTACCCGAGGTGACCCCCCACCGTGGGTTTGGGTCAGTGAGGGAGGGCGCCGGTCTGCAGGGCGGTGGTGAAGGTGCCCCACTGGGCGGTGCTGAACGTCAAGGTGGGGCCGGTGCGGTCCTTGCTGTCGCGTACCTCGGCGCGGCCGGCGTGCCGGCGGGCCTCGACGCACTGACCGCCGTTGCCGCCGCTGCGGCTGGAGGTGAACCAGGGGGTGTCAGGCTTCATGCCAGGTGCTCCTCGATTGGGATCGACTGCGCGCGGATCTCGCGGAAAATTCGACGGTACTCGGCCAACTCTTCAGGACGCTCCAGGTAGCGGGAGCCGAGATGGGTTTCCACGTAGGCGATGTCGGGGTCATCGGGGTCGGCGAAGTCGAGCAGGGTGAACGGGCTGACCATCGCGGCGTGTGCACCGGCGGACCACGGCAGGACCCGGATCTCCACCCGGACCCGTCGACCGACGCTGGCCAGGTGGGCGCGTTGCTCGGCCATCACCGCCGGGCCACCGACCTCGCGGGCGAGGGCGCCGGCTCCGAAGACGGCAACGATCCTCGCCGGCTCGGCCCGGTCGTAGTAGGAAATCTGCCGATCCAGCCGCAGCGACACCAGCCGCTCGATCTGCTGCTCCGACGCCTGCCGGTCGGCGGCCCGGAACACGGCGCGCATGTAGTCCGGGGTCTGGAGTAGACCGTGGATCAGCTCCGGGTCGTAGAGCTGGATCTCGGTGGCGGCGGCTTCGAGTCCGATGTACAAGCGGAACCAGTCCGGTACGGCGTCGCCGTGCGACTCCCACCAGCCGTGCTCGTCACACGCGGCGGCGAGCCGGGTCAACGCGTCCGTCGTCTCCGGGTCGGCACCGTAGAACCAGCAGAGACCTCGCACCGTGTTCATCTTCACCGGAAACTTGCCGTTCTCGATGCGCCACAACGTCGTACGGGAACAGACCTTCGCCCGCTCCACCTCCTGCTCGGTGCGGGCCGCCTCCTCCCGCAGCCGGCGCAGCCGCCGCCCCAGTTGGCGGCGCACCATTGTCGGTCCGGTGACCGGCATCGCTTCACCTTCCTCTCATCCGACACACCCACCACCCATGCCAATGTTTCAAAATGAAACACCGGGCCGGGTTGACCGCCGAATTCGCACGTCAGAGCCGTGACAGGTCGGCGTCCACGATCGAGTCACCGTACCCGGGCGAAGAATGTGGTCCGCCACCAGGGTGGAATCGACGCGTGTTCGCAGACGAAAGTTGATCAACGGTGTCCGGCGGTCATCAGCCGATCGCTCATCCGCACCGCTCATTCGGGCCTGCCGGTGAGCTGACGTGACGCCCCTTGATCAGCTGACGGCTGATGCCGGGCGGCGGCGATACCCCGACGTTCGGCTGATTGCCGATGCGATCAACGCTTCGCCAGGATGGGTGCCGACTTCTCACGTTAGGCGGGTCGTTGGTCTATTCGCTCTCGCAGGTCCCAACTGGTCGGGTGGTGTGGATCAGGCACCTACGCGTGAGCGACTGGGAACAGGAATTATTGACATCGACTGATGCTCCGGCCGTCGTCGTTCAGCGTACCGCCGGGTCATCCAGCCAGCAGACGACGGTCGCCGCCGTCCTCGACGAGTTGGAGGCGACCGCCCGCCAACTGTTCCCCACCTGGCTGCCCGGAGCCGAAGGCATCACAACATCGGCCGGGGCCGCGCGGGCCGCCGTGCGGCGGCTCGCCGTCGCCCACGCCGCCGCGACCGCCCAGTCCGGCCCGTTCCTCGCCGACCTGGCCGCCGCCGCCCTGACCGGTTCGACGGCACACACCCGGCGGCACCATGCCGAGGTACGGGCACGCGGCTTGGCGCGGGTCATCGCGGCCAGCTTCGACCGGCCAGGGTGCGCGCTGGTGCTGCGCCCGCCCGATCACCTCGACGAGACGGCGACGCTGGCACTGGCCCAGGCGGCACAGTGGCTGGTCGACCACGGCCGGCTGACCGTGTGGATCGACAGCGATTCGCCGTACGGCATCGACAGCCGGCCGCGAGCGACGGAGCCGCCGCGCGCCGAAGTGACGCCGCCGCCCATCGTGACGCCGCCGGCCCGCCCGCGCCGTGAGTCGCGGGTCAGCACCCGACGGACGCCGAGCGTCATCGGCAAGCCGCACCCGACCAGCCGCGCCGAAGTAGTGCTCGAAGCCGCCCTGGCCCGCCGGGCCTGGGCCGCCGGCCGCGCCTGGAACCACACCGTCCGGCCCGGTCCGCTGGTCAACCCCGTCCGGGTCGACCTGCTGTGGAAACGGGAACGGTGCGTCGTCGAGATCGACGGAGACGACCACCGTACGCCCGGGAAGTTCACCGAGGACCGGCACCGTGACGTGATGCTCCAGCTCAACGGGTACGCCGTACTTCGCTTCACCAACGCGCAGGTGCTCGACGACATCGACAACGTGCTCGTACTCCTGCAGCAGTTCCTCACCAACCGTCGACGTACCGGAAAAGGACCCTGACATGTCGGACGAGAAGTTGACCATGGTCGAGACGTCGGCGCTGCTGATTCTCCTTGCCGAGGCCGGCCCGGTGCCCAACGCCAGCCTCACCAATGATCATCGCTGCGAGCTGAAGAAGCCGTCCCGGGAAAAGCTGGAACGGTTGAAACTGATCGAAGTCGGCGGTACGCCGCGCCGGCTCGTCCTGACGTTGAGTGAAGCGGGTTGGCGGCGCTGCCGCACCGAACTCGCTGCGGGCTCGCCGCCACCCGGATCGGGTGCCATCGGCGGTGCGCTCTACGCCGTACTCCTGCGATTGGATCGTTTTCTGACCGCGCAGCGACTCAGCCTCGGCGAGTTCGTGACCGCCTCGAACGCCCCCGCCGCCGAGGACCTACCGGTCGCCGAAGACCTATCGGCCGTGCCCGACGCGCCGAAAGCGGACGAGCCAGCCGCGGACGAGCCAACCGTCGAGGAGCGCGTACTGTCCGCGTACCACAAGGTTGCCAGCCGGGCCGGCGACCTGGTCAACCTTGCCGACCTGCGCGATCTGGTCGACGACCTCGACCGGGCCGACATCGACGCCGCCCTGCGCCGGTTGCACCGCCGACCCGGCGTCACCCTGGTGCCGGAAGCCAACCAGAAGGCCCTCGACGCACGGACCCGGGCCGCCGCCGTCGTGGTCGGCGATCAGCCCAAGCACATGATCACCATGGCGGCGTCATGACCGAAGCAGCGCTGAAAGCACTCACGCATCTGCAGTTCAACTACACGCCGGCGATGAACGACGTCTGGCGGCCGGCGGCGTCCCACGTCGACGGGCTGCACCCGGACGTGCTCCGGACCATCCTCGACGGACTGGCGCTGGCCAAGAAAAGCCCGGACACCAGCCCGATCGGTGTCGCCGTGCAGGGCCAACGCGGCGCGGGCAAGACCCACCTGCTCAGCCGGGTCCGCGAGTTGACCCAGCTCGATGGCGGCTACTTCTTCCTGATCAACCTGCTCGATGCCAGCGCCTTCTGGCGCAGCGCGGCCGTCTCGATGGTCGACGGTCTGCACCAGCCGGTGGACGACGACGGCACCACCCAGCTGCAGATGTTTCTGCACCGGCTCGTCGACGGCCTCGAACTGTCCGTGGTGACCCGGATGGCGGTGACCGGCCGGGCCCCGATGACCGTGGACCGGCTCAACGAGTTCGTGGCCGCCCTGAGCTGGTCGAACCGCCGGATCGGGATCGGCTGCCGGGACACCGCCCGCGCGCTGACCCTGCTCGCCGGCATCGACCCACGAGCCCAGGACGTCGCCAACTCGTACCTGCTCGCCGGCGAGGAGGCCGAGCCCGGCGAACGCCTCGCCTGGGGCATCCGGCCAGCCCGGCGGCTGCCGCAGGAGATCGTCTCCGACGTGTCCCGCCTGCTGGCGCTGACCGGACCGTCGGTCATCGCGGTGGACCAGGTCGACGGACTGATCGCGCAGGTGGCCAACCGCAGCCACGCTTCCGGGCCGCCCAGCACCGGGGCAGAGGAGGACGGCTGGCGGGCGGCTGTCTCGATCGACCAGGTCGCCAGCGGCCTGATGGAGCTGCGCGAGCTGACCCACCGGACGCTGACCGTGCTGTCGCTGTTGCCCGTCTCCTGGGTGTTGATCAAGAGCAACGCGGTCGACACCGCGCAGGACCGGTTCCGGGAAACCGCCCCGCTCGAATCGATCCCGGACGCCGACCTCGGCCGGACCCTGGTCGAACGACGGCTCGCCGCACACTACGCCGACGTCGGGTTCGTGCCACCGTACCCGAGCTGGCCGGTGCGGCCCGAAGCGTTCGCCGACGCCCCGGACTACACCCCACGGCAGCTGCTCATCAACGTCGAACGCCACATCCGCGCGTGCGTACGCGACGGCCAGGTCACCGAGATGACCACGCTCACCACGCTCACCACGGCCGCCGCCGAGAAGCCGACCGCCGAGGCGAAACCGGCTCCGACGAGGCCGACGGCACCGGCCGCTGACGGCTCGTCGTTGGGCACGCTCGATCAGCGGTACGCCGAACTTCGCGCGAAGGCACAGGTAGCCGGACTGCTCGGCCCGGCCAACGAGGACACCCAGGTGCCGCAGCTGCTCGCCGCCGGCCTGCGCGCCTGGACCTGGGAAAGCACGGACACCGACTTCGACCAGGACACCATCCCGGCCCGCCGGCCGGTGCTGCACGCCCGGCTGCGCCGCACCCTCGACGACGCGACCGGCGACGAGGCGCACTGGGCGCTCCGGGCCATCGCCGCACAGCATTACAACGGCGAGCTGTCCCGGCTGCGCAACGCGTGCGTGGCCGCCGGGTTGGCGCACGGAGTCGCCAACCGGCGACTGTTCATCCTGCGCAACGACGAGTGGCCGCGAACTCCTGCCGTGCGCAAGGCGGCGGACGATTTCGCCGCCGCCGGTGGGCGGACGCTGCCGGTCACCGAGGACGACCTACGCAGCCTGGTCGCGCTGCGGACACTCCTCGCCGAGGAACCGGACGGCCTGCAGGCATGGCTGGCCGACCGTCGCCCCGCCTCGCGTACCGCCCTGTTGTCGACCGCGCTCGCCGACGCCGCCCGCGAACCGGCCGCCGACGGACCCGGCCGCGAGTCGGCCGCCGTCGACGGCCCCGGACCGTACCTGCGGGTGGGTGCCGACTTCGACCACGGCGATCCGGTACGGGTGGAGCTGGCCGCGCTGCGCAAGCACGTCGCCATCTTCGCCGGCTCCGGCTCCGGCAAGACCGTCCTGATCCGGCGAGTCATCGAAGAGTGCGCGCTGCTCGGCGTGTCCGCGATCGTCCTGGACCCCAACAACGACCTCGCCCGGCTCGGCGACGCCTGGCCGGAGCCGCCGGCCGCCTGGGGCGACGGCGACGCGCGGGCGGCCGCCGACTACCTCGCCGCGACCGAGGTCGTGGTGTGGACGCCGGGACGGGAGGGCGGCCGGCCGTTGACGTTCCAGCCCTTGCCGGACTTCTCCGGCGTACGCGACGATCCCGACGAGTTCACCCAGGCGGTGGACAGCGCCGTCGACGCGTTGGCCCCGCGTGCCAAGGTGGCCGCCACCACCGCCAAGGCGATGCGTGGGCAGGCCGTCCTGCGGCAGGCGTTGCGCCACTACGGCCGGCACAGCGACACGGCGACCCTCGCCGGGCTGATCGCCCTGCTCCGCGACCTGCCGGACGGGGTGAGCGAGCTGACCGGAGCGGCGGCGATCGCCGCCGACCTGGCCGAGAACCTGGAGGCGGCGCGGATCAACGACCCGATGTTCGGCGGTACGGGCGAGTCGGCCGACCCCAGCACGCTGCTGACCCCGGCCCCGGGCAAACGCGCCCGTGTCTCGGTGATCAGCTTCGTCGGACTGCCGGGGGAGGAGAAACGACAGGGCTTCGTCAACCAGCTCCAGCTGGCCCTCTTCGCCTGGATCAAGCGAAACCCGGCCGGTGACCGGCCGCTGGGCGGACTGCTGGTGATGGACGAGGCGCAGACCCTCGCCCCCTCCGGCCCGATCACGCCCTGCACCCGCAGCACCCTGATGCTCGCCTCCCAGGCCCGCAAGTACGGGCTCGGCCTGGTCTTCGCCACCCAGGCGCCGAAGGGCCTGCACAGTCAGATTCCCGGCAACGCGGCGACGCAGTTCTTCGGGCTGCTCAACGCACCGGTGCACATCGAAGCGGCTCGCGAGATGGCCCGGTTCAAGGGCGGCGACGTGCCGGACATCTCGCGACTGACCAGCGGACAGTTCTACATCGCCGTCGAGGGACAGTCGTTCCGCAAGGCCCGTACGCCGCTCTGCCTCACCCACCACCCGGCCAGCCCACTCACCGCCGAAGACGTCCTCACCCGCGCCCAGCAGAGAATGTCGCCATCGGACGCTACAGTGTCGCCCGCCGAGTAGTCCCCGATAGGCGCTTTAGCACATCCGTCCTCGGTGAGTGCTGTCCTGCGCCGATGCAAATGCGAAAGGAATTCTGAGTGCGTTCGTTGAATCTTGATGTGTTGCTGGCCGCCGGGTCGCCCGGTGGGTCGAGCTGTCTGACGTCGACGACCACGTTGGAGCCGGCCGGTGGCCGGCACACCTCGGTCGCGCCGGCTAAGTTCGCCCCCGAGCGGGGGAAGGGGTCGGTGTACGCGTACGAGCAGCGGTTTCTCGGCGACGAGAGCCGGTACGCCGCGATCATCGACTCGAAGCAGTCCCAGCTCAACCGGGCCGAGCAGGCCCTCGCTCAGGCCATCGAGGATGGACATCCGCTGCTGTCGCGGGTGCCGCACGTGCAGGTCACCTACGAGCGGGACGGCGCGGTCGAGCGCTACTACGACCTGACGCTGCCGCACCGGGTGTTCGACGGTCACATTCGCGCCGGCACCATCGACGGGGTGCCGACCACGCAGACTCCGGCGTACCGGGCGGTGCGGGACGCGAGCCCGGCGAACGCGCGGGCACTGCTGGAGACCAGCCCGATCACGCTGGTCTTCGGCGGCTGGGATTCGAGCCGACGGAGCCGGCAGGGCCGGTGGCGCAGCGCCCTGGTCGGGGAGATCGTCGGCTTCGTCGCGGCGAGCCGGGACGGGACCGGCGCCCTGATGGAGCCCAAGCCCGGTCGACGGGGCGGGGCTCGGGTCGATCCGGTCGGCATGCAGATCAACCTCGACAAGAAGACGATGACCGAGACAGCGAACTGGCAGCAGGCCGAGCTGAGCCCAGTCACGCATAGCAAGATCCTCAAGGCAGCTGGTGCGATCAAGGTCGGCACCGCGGAATCGGCGTCCGCGCTCGGCCTCGGCGGCATCCCGCCGACCCTGGACCAGTTGGCCGGCGTCGCCTGCGACACCATCATCCGTACGCACGTGTTGTCGTTCGCGACGCTGCGGCAGATGCGCTTCGGGGCCGGCGTCGACGGCGACGCCGCCTGCCGGGCACTGCTGGCCGCGTTGGCGCTCAACGCGCTCGCCCGATCCGACGCCGAACTGTGCCTGCGGGCCAACTGCGACCTGGTCGAGGCCGAGCAGCCGAAGGTCCGGCTCGACCAGCGCGGCGGGTCGTTCGCCGATGTTGAGCCGCTGAGCATCGACGCGGCCGACCTGCTGCTCGGCGAGGCCCTCGCGCACGCCGAGAAGGTCGCCGACGTGACCTGGTCGGGTCTGGCGATGCGGGTCGACGGCAACCCGGACATCGTCTCCGGCGCGCTCGAAACGGGTGACGACCAGTGAGCTTCGCGATCGTCGCCGAGCCGGTCCTCGGCATCTACAAGGGGCACGTCGGCAGCGGCGAACTCGACCCGCTGCCGTCGCCGGCCCGGCTGCACGCCGCTCTGCTCTGCGCGGCGGCGCAGGGGGTGCGGGCGGTCCCCGACGGCGACAGTCTCCAGCCGTGCGACACCGACCGGGAGGCGCTGCGCTGGCTGGAGGCCAACCCACCGGACGGCATCGCCGTGCCACAGACCCTGCCCAACGGCGGTGGCGCGACGGCGTACCGGCAGGAGGGTCTGATCGTCAAGGAAGGCCGCGGCCCGCTGGCGGACAAGCTGGTCGGCAAGCCGGCGGTGACCGGTGTCGCGGTGACCGGCCGGTACGCGTGGACCTGGGAGCAGCCGCCACCGGAGCCGGTGGCCGCCGCGCTGACCGCGCTCTGCCCGGAGGTGCCCTACCTCGGCACGACCGAGTCACCGGTACGGCTCGTCGTCGCCGACGCCGAGCCGACACACCGCCTCGACCCCGACGCCGACCTGTTCACCGGCGACGGGCTCGACCTGGCGGTGGCCGTCGCCGGCCGGTCGGACGCCCTCGAAGCGGCGCACCGGGAGACGACGGCCGCGCCACCGCTGAAGTCCGACGCGCACAGGTCGAGCGAGAAGACGGTAGCGCCGCCGACCGTGACCGCCGGCGTCGAACTCGGCCGCTACACCCCTACGGAGCAGCAGCCCCCGCTGACGCCGTGGACGTCGGTGCTGCTGTTCGGCATGGACCACCCGGTCCCGCCGCAGCTGCGGGTGCGGTACGCGGTCGCCGTACACCGGGCGTTGATCTCGCTCGTCGGCGACGGCGCGCCCGCGATCCTCACCGGCGCGTACGGCGACAACGTGCCGCAGCCGGCGAACCGGTGCGCGATCCAGTTCGTCGGCCCGGACGCGCCGCACGTCGGAGGCACCGCGCTGGCGTTGCTGCTGCCCCGCGACGCCGACGACATCGACCTGACCCTGATCCGGATGGCGGCGCACCACCTGCGGCAGGTCAAGGTCGGCACCGGCCCGTTCGGGGTCAAGCCGCCGGTCGAGGTCCCGGCCGACGAGTTCTGGCCGCAGCCGGCCGCCGGCACGCAGCGGTGGTGGCAGACCGAGCCGGTCGCCGTACCGGAGAGTCGGCCGCCGCGCGGACGCGTCCGCGCCTGGTCCCTCACCGACGCCGCCGCGCTGTCGGTCGCCCTGGTCTGGCGCGACGAGTTCGAGAAGGTGCCGGACCGGGGCGAAGCCCGCTACGCGGCGTTGGCGCGGGCGGCGTCCGCGCGCGGGGTCCGGGTCGAATCAGCGGTACGGGTGATGGACGGCGACGTCGGCCGGTACGTCCACAAGGTCCACAGTGACACGATCATCCAGCCGTACCGGGCGGTGCTCAACCTCGGCACGCTCACCGGGCCTCGGACGATCGCCGCGATCGGGCAGAGCCGGCACCTCGGCGGCGGCCTGCTGGTGCCCCGGGACCTGCCAGAGGCCATCGCCCGCCGGCTGGCCCGGTGAGCGTCGACCGCGCCGACTTCGGCGCCTTCTTCGCCGCCGTCCGCAACGGCCAGCAGCCGTTCCGCTGGCAGGAGCGGCTCCTCGACCACCTGCTGACCACCGGCCGCTGGCCGGACCAGCTGGTTGCGCCGACCGGGGCCGGTAAGACCAGCGTCATCGACGTGCACGTGTTCGCGGTGGCGCTGATGGCCGCCGGCCACCCGGTACGGGTGCCGCGCCGGCTCGCCCTCGTCGTCGACCGTCGGGCACTCGTCGACGACCAGCACGCACACGCCACGGCGGTCGCCGACCTGTTGGCGACGGCCCGGGGCGGCCGGACCGTGCTGGCCCGGGTCGCCGCCGCGCTCGACTCGCTGCGTACCGGGCAGGCCGAACCGACCGCGAGTCCGCTGTCGGTGGCGTTGCTGCGCGGCGGCGCGCCGCCGTCCCGGTCCTGGTTGGACGAGCCGACCGGTGCGGCGGTGCTCTGCGCCACCCCGGACATGTGGGGGTCGCGGCTGCTGCTCGCCGGATACGGGTCGCGGGCGCAGGCCCGGCCTCGGGAAGCCGGGCTGCTCGCCTACGACACCGTCGCCGTCGTCGACGAGGCGCACCTGTCCCGGCAGCTGGTGACCACCGCCCGCCGGGTCGCCGAGCTGGCCGCCGTCGCCGACGAACCGCTCGGCGTACCGGTGCTGCAGGTCGTCGAGACCACCGCCACGCCGCACGCCGACGCCGGGGTGGCGGTCGGCGTCGAAGCCGACGACCTGGCCGTGGACGCGCCGCTGCGGCAGCGGCTGACCAGCCCGAAACCGGTCACCCTGCGGCCGATCCCGGCCTGGCCGATCCCACGCAGCGGCCCGGCCTACAAGGCGGGCGTCGCGGCGCTCGCCGACGAGGCGGCCCGGCTGCATGCGGCGTACGGCGCGACGGTCGGCTGTTTCGTCAACAGTGTCGCGGTCGCCGCCGCTGTCGCGGGGGAGCTACGCGCCCGTGACCTCAGAGTCGAGTTGATCTGCGGGCGGCTGCGGCCGTACGACGTGGACCGGTTGCGGCCGCCCGCGTCGAACCTGCTCAGCCTCGGCGGTGATCCGACGGTCGATGTCCTGGTCAGCACGCAGAGTCTCGAAGTCGGTGTCGACCTTGATCTGGCGGCTGCCGTGACCGAGCTCGCCCCCGGTGGGGCGCTCGCCCAGCGGGCCGGCCGAGTCAACCGGCTCGGCCTCCGTTCAGCTACGCAGGTCAGCGTGCTGGTGCCGGCCGGCGAGCTGCCCGACCCGGCCCAGTCCGGGCCGTACCAGCGGGACGACCTTGCGGCGGCGCGCGCCTGGCTGGCCGGGCGGGCCGTCGACCCGGCGGGCCTCGCCCCGTGGGCACTGCGCGACCCCCGGCCACCCGCCCCGGAGCTGCGGCGCGACCTGCTGCAACGGCTGGAGCTGGCGCAGGCGTGGCAGCTGGCGCGGACCAGCGACGACCTCGCCGCCGCCGCACAGGACGACCTCGACCTGTGGCTCTCCGACGACCTCGACGCAGCCGACCACGAGTTCGGCGTCGTGGTGCGGCGGGCACTGCCGGCCGACACCGCCGACGCCGTCAAGCTGATCGAGGCACTGCCGCCCCGCCCGTACGAGGTCTTCCCGGTGTCGATCCGAAAGTCGACGGAGATCGGTAAGCGGCTCGACGACCTTGCGGAGGCAGCTGTCAAGGCCCGCTTGGACCCGCCGCCCACGCCGATACTGGTCCGGCCGGGTGAGTCACCGCCGCGCCCGCTGACCATCGACGACCGGATCCGCCCCGGTGACATGCTCGTCGTCGACGACACCACCCCGCTGTTCACCTCCAAAGTCGTCGACCCGGACGGCACCGAACAGGTCGACGACGTGCTCGACCTCATCGCCGCCCCGAAACCCGGCGACGTGGTGTTGCGAATCGAACGGGACACGGCCGCGCACCGCCGGTTCCTCGACGCCGTCGCCGCCACCATCGTCGACCAGGACGACCCGGACACCCACGGTGCCGTGGAACCCGACCCGGAGGAGGTCGCCCAACTGCTGCGGGTGCACCGCGACGAGCTGACGCCGCGCCCGATGGTGATCGCGGCGGCGGCTCTGCTCGACCGGCCGGAGACTGAGCGGGCCGGGGCCGAGGTGATCCCGCACTGGCAGGAATCCGACGACGGCAAGCCGCAACTCGCCCGGCTGATCGTCGTCGACCTGCGAAAGGCGACCGTAGACGACGAGCTGCGCCAGACCTGGACCCCGCGCCGCCGCCGGGTGCCGCTGCACCAGCACGCCGACGCGGTGGCCGCCCGCGCCGAAACGGTCGGCGACCGGCTCGGCCTTCCCGCCGAGCTGGTGCAGGTGCTGCGCCTCGCCGGCCTGCATCACGACGACGGCAAGACCGACAAACGGTTCCAGCAGTCGCTGTGCGACGGGGAGCCACCGCCCGAGCCACTGGCCAAGAGTGGAGTACGGGACATGCGGACGATCCGGCGGCTGCGCCAGAAGTCCGGGCTGCCGACCGGATGGCGCCACGAGCAGCTGTCGGCACGCCTGGCCTGGTCGAGGCTGTCTACTCAGGACTCCACCGTCCAGGACGATGACCTTCGGGAGCTGATCGTCCGGCTGGTCGGCACCAGCCACGGGCACGGCCGGCACGGCTTCCCACACACCGCCGGGCAGCTCGTCGGCACCGTCGACGACACCGCCGTCGACTTGTTCGACGAGGGCCGGTGGGACGAACTGATCGAACGCACCCATCGCCGGTGGGGGGTGTGGGGCTGCGCCTACCTGGAAGCGCTGCTCCGCGCCGCCGACGGGCAGATCTCCGCGGAGGGGTCATGACCGACTTCGTACTGCCGCACGCCGACCCGTACACGATGCTGTCGCACATGACGCTGCACGGGCTCGCCGCCATCGCCGAGGACGCCGGCCTCGACGACGTCCGGCTCTCCTGGACACCCGGCATGAACTCTCGCCCGGTGCTCAGCGCCCCGCAGGCCACGCCGGAAACGATCGGCGAGATCGTCCGCCGGCACGCCGCCCGCCACGACGACCCGGACGCCTGGCCCAGCCGGCACCTGCGCGACGGCGAACAGCGCGCGCTGATGAGCCCCCGGATCAGCGTCATCACCACCGGCGACAGCTGGCAATCACTGCAGCAGCGGCGGCACGCTGTGCTCGACCAGCTCACGCGGGCACGGGCGCTGCTCGACCTGCGGCTGATCGCCGCACTCGGCGAACCGGCCTACTGGAGCTGCAACGGCAAAGGCGACCGACTCCAGGACGACGGCGCCAGCCGGCTGGAAATGCAGCCCCGTAACCAGGGCTCCGAGTTCGTCGGCAACCGACTGCGGCCCCTCGCCGCGGCCGTCGCCGCCCGTACCGCTGAGGAGGTCGCCGACGGGCTGACCGGCGGCCGGGTCCGCGACGAGATCGCCAAAGACAAACCCGACAGCCGTACGCCGACCGGCTTCGCCGCCCCCGGCCCGACCGACAACGCGGTGGCCTGGTGTGCGCTCTGGGGCATCTCGCAGTTCCCGATCGCCCAGCGGGTCAACGCCACCGCCACCACCACCGGCCACCTCGGGCGGGCAACGGGCGGCTGGTTCTGCGTACCCGTGTGGACCGGGCGGTGGCGCACGGCCCGGCACCGGACGGTCCTCGCCAGCGGGCAGCTGACCCGGTTCGCGGCGGCCGGGCTGCCATCAAAGGCGCTCGGGAAGCCGCCGGACAGCACACCGGTCGACGGCGAACCCGCCCGAGCGTGGCTGGCCGCCCGGGGCGTCACCGCCGTCATCCGGTTCCCGGTGCAGCGGTTCGGCAGCGACAGCGCCCCCGAACGCCGGGCCATGCGCGGCGAGCTGCTCAAGACCGACAAGCCACTCGTCGCGAGAACCTGACGATGACGACGCCGGAACTGCTTCCGATCAGCCTGGTGGCGCACCAGGCCTTCTGCCCACGCCGGGCCTGGCTGGAAGCAGCCGGCGAGTCGACCGACACCCAGCAGGTGCAGGTCGGCGTCCAGGCCCACATCCCGGCCGACGACCCGACCGGGTCGCGGTCCCGGCGCTACCGGGCCGTCGACGTGGTCAGCCACGACCTCGGCGTGTACGGGCGCTGCGACACCGTCGAACTCGACGACGACGCCGCGATGACCGTCGTCGAACACAAGGCCACCCCGGTGCGCCGCCGGCCGGACGTCACCGATCCGATGCGGATCCAGGTGGCGTTGCTCGCTGGGGCGTTGGCGGACATGGGCTACCCGGTGGCCGGGCAGGCGGTCTACTTCACGAACCACCGGGTGCGGGTCGACATCACCCTGTCGCCGGCGGACGTGGCGGCCGCCCGGGAGATGGTGGCGGCAACCGTGCGTACGCTCGACGCCGAGCAGGCCCCGCCGCCGCTGGAGAACGACCGGCGCTGCTCCCGCTGCTCACACATCAGCGTCTGCCTGCCCGACGAACGCCCACTCGCGCCGGTGATCCGCCGGATCGTCGTCGCCGACCCCGACACCCAGGTGCTGCACCTGACCACACCCGGCTCGCGGGCGTACGTCGAGCGAGGCCGGATCGAGGTCAGCAAAAGCGGCGAGAAGCTCGGGTCGTTTCCGATCGAACGGGTGCAGGGCCTGGTGGTGCACGGCAACGTCGACCTGTCCAGCGGCCTGATCAGGGAGGTGCTGTGGCGCAGCCTGTCGGTGGTGTGGTGCACCAGCACCGGCCGGGTCACCGGCTGGGCCCGGCCGGCGCAGGGACCCAACGGCGGCCCGCGACTGTTGCAGCACGTCGCCTCCCACAACGGGCGCATCGACCTGGCCCGGCAGTTCGTCACCGCGAAAATCGCCAACCAGGCGACGTTGCTGCGCCGCCACGGCAACGCCCCGGACACGGTGACCCGGCTGCGCGAGCTGCAACGCCAAGCCCTCGACGCGCTGTCGTTGGCTGACCTGTTCGGCATCGAAGGTGAGGCCGCCGCCGGCTACTTCGCCCAGTTCCTGACCATGTTCCGGCCGAAGGTCGTCGACGCCGAGCAGCTGACGTTCTCCGTACGGACCCGACGCCCGGCCCGCGATCCGATCAACGCCGCGTTGAACCTCTGCTACGGGCTGTTGACCGCAGACGTGCTCCGGGCCGTCGTCGCCTGCGGGCTCGACCCGCACGCCGGCTTTCTGCACAGCTCCGGCCGCAACAAGCCGGCGCTGGCTCTCGACCTGGTCGAGGAGTTCCGGGCAGCCGTCGCCGACTCGGTGGTCGTCACCGCCTTCAACAACGGCGAACTCCGCGCCCGGGACTTCACCACGGTGCTCGGCACCACCCGGATCAGCGCGAACGGACGGAAAGCGCTCATCGCCGGTTACGAACGCCGGGTTACCGGCACCTTCCGCCACCCGATCTTCGGCTACGAGGTGAGCTGGCGGCGCGCGATGGAGATCCAGGCGCGCCTGGTGCTCGGCGTGATCGACGGGACGCAGCCCCGATACGAGGGGATCAAGATCCGATGAGCCTCGACGACGTACGGCGTTATTTGATCGCATACGACGTTTCCGACGACGTCCGCCGCACGCGGGTGGCCAAGAAGCTCGAATCGTACGGCGACCGCGTCCAGTACAGCGTGTTTGTCGTGGATGTCCGTCCGGCGAAGATCCTGCGGCTACGGGCCGAGCTGACCGACATGATCAACCAGGGTACGGATTCGATCCTGTTCTGCGACCTGGGTACGCTGCGAGAGCGCGCCAGCCGATCCCTCGACGTGATCGGCCAGGGTCGGCCGATCACCGGCCACGGCCCCGCGATTCTGTAGCCCCGCCCGTCACCCGCCGCGAAGGGTCCGTCGTGACGGCCGTGAGCGCGGACCCTTCGCGGAGCTGTTTTACCTGCTCAGATGCTATTCTATAGTGGACGCAAGCGGCTGTCGGGGCGTCGCGAGGCTCTCCGTCGACGGACCCTTCGCGAACCCCTCGCTCCACCGCAGGTCGGGAGGGGTAAGATTCGGGCCCAGTCGCAGCTCTCTCGGGAGCTGCCCTTCATTGAGGCGCCAGCGCGGCTACCCGACCATCGCCAACGTCGCCGACCCGTCGCAGCTCTCTCGGGAGCTGCCCTTCATTGAGGCACGCTGCTGACGGGGACGGCGATCACGTCCACGGTCGCAGCTCTCTCGGGAGCTGCCCTTCATTGAGGCGGGCGGATCACCGGCACCGGCCGGCCCGGCAGCAGTCGCAGCTCTCTCGGGAGCTGCCCTTCATTGAGGCACTGAGACAGTCGCGGGTCCGCCACGGATACGCCCGATTGTCGCAGCTCTCTCGGGAGCTGCCCTTCATTGAGGCTGGCGCAACGGCAAGGGCGTGCCATCATAAGTTTCGTCGCAGCTCTCTCGGGAGCTGCCCTTCATTGAGGCGCGGAGAAGTACGCCGACTGGACGACAGCATTCGAGGTCGCAGCTCTCTCGGGAGCTGCCCTTCATTGAGGCGACCACCGTGGTGCTGCTGCCCGCTCGCGCCGCACCAGGTCGCAGCTCTCTCGGGAGCTGCCCTTCATTGAGGCTGGCGCAACGGCAAGGGCGTGCCATCATAAGTTTCGTCGCAGCTCTCTCGGGAGCTGCCCTTCATTGAGGCGCGGAGAAGTACGCCGACTGGACGACAGCATTCGAGGTCGCAGCTCTCTCGGGAGCTGCCCTTCATTGAGGCGACCACCGTGGTGCTGCTGCCCGCTCGCGCCGCACCAGGTCGCAGCTCTCTCGGGAGCTGCCCTTCATTGAGGCGCGAGGACGGTCACGGCTGTTCCTGGGTGTACGGAGTCGCAGCTCTCTCGGGAGCTGCCCTTCATTGAGGCCTTCGATGGTGATCGCGTTACCCATAGCGAAAGACGTCGCAGCTCTCTCGGGAGCTGCCCTTCATTGAGGCGAATACTGCCAACTTGAAACCACCAACTTCGAAAGTCGCAGCTCTCTCGGGAGCTGCCCTTCATTGAGGCGCGCGCAGCCGGCGGGCAGTGCTCATCGTGCCCGAGTCGCAGCTCTCTCGGGAGCTGCCCTTCATTGAGGCGTGGACCTGCGCCCCGAGGGCTTCCTGGGACAACCGTCGCAGCTCTCTCGGGAGCTGCCCTTCATTGAGGCGTGGCGAGCTGCAGCACGTGGACGGCGACCTCCCGTCGCAGCTCTCTCGGGAGCTGCCCTTCATTGAGCCTTTTCCAAGCTGATCTTGCAGCTCAGGGCGGATGCGGTAGGCCCGCTGATCGATGGGTGCGAGGCTCCAGGTAGGACAGCTGTCGACCAAGACTCGAAGCCCCGACCGGGAGCCTCGCCATGCTGTCCTACCCCGCCACGATCTCGTTGTCCAGCCGCACCCTGAACCACCTGGCCGAACGCATCCGCAGCCACCGTAAGCAGCGCCGATCGCGGTGGCGGCGCCTCGAACCCGGCCGGCAGGCGCTGCTCGCCCTGGCCCATCTGCGCAACGGCGACACCTACACCCGACTCGCGGCCGGCTTCGAGATCGGCGTCGCCACCGCCTGGCGCTACGTCCAGGAAGCGATAGCCCTGCTCGCGACGGCCGCCGATGACCTGGCCACCGCCATGGTACGGATCCGCCGACTGGCGTACGCGATCCTGGACGGCACCCTGATTCCGATCGATCGGGTCGCCGACCAGCGACCCTACTACTCTGGGAAACACAAGCACCACGGCGTGAATGTGCAGGTCATCGCCGATGCCGCTGGCCGGCTCGTCTGGGCTTCACCGGCGCTGCCCGGTTCGGTTCATGACCTGACCGCAGCCAGGACCTACGGCATTATCGATGCGCTGACCAGGGCGGACGTGATGACCTTCGCCGATAAGGGCTACCAAGGAGCCCGCGGCAGCGTGCGCACTCCGTTCAAGCGACGCCGCTTCCGCCCGAAGCTGTCACGCCGGCAGAAGGCCATCAACCGCGCCCACGCGAAGATCCGCGCCCGCGGTGAACGCGCAATCGCCACCCTCAAGGCCTGGAAGATCCTGGCCAAGCTGCGCTGCTGTCCACGGCGAGCGACCGCGATCGTGCAGGCCATCCTCGTTCTGCACCACGTCGAGACCGACCGCTACGCAGCATGAAAAGGGCTCATTGAGGCTCCTCGGCGTGGAGCTGGCCGAGGATGCAGTCGCACCCGGGTCGCAGCTCTCTCGGGAGCTGCCCTTCATTGGTGCGGCAGGGCGGTGGGGGCCGCCTCGGGTACCGAGGCGGCCTTCACCGCCGTGGGTGGGGTCAGTGGGGGAGGGCGCCGGTTCGCAGGGCGGTGGTGAAGGTGCCCCACTGCGCCGCGGTGAAGGTGAGAGTGGGACCGGTGCGGTCCTTGCTGTCGCGTACTTCAGCGCGGCCGGCGTGCCGGCGGGCTTCGACGCATTCGCCGCCGTTGCCGGCGCTGCGGCTGGAGGTGAACCAGGGGGTGTCGGGCTTCATCGTAGGTACTCCTCGATCGGGATCGACTGGTCGCGGATCAGCCGGAAAACTCGACGGTACTCCGCCAACTCCTCCGGACGCTCCATGTAGCGAGCGCCCATATGGGACTCGACGTAGACCACGTCAGGGTCGTCGGGGTCGGCGAAGTCCAGCACGGTGAAAGCGCCTGCGAACGCGGCGTGTGCACCAGCGGCTCCGGGCAGGACGCGGATCTCCACTCGTACCCGTCGACCCACGCTGGCCAGGTGGGCGCGTTGCTTGGCCATGACCGCCGGGCCGCCGACCTCGCGAGTCATTGCACCCTCTCCGAGGATCGCGACGATCCGGGCCGGCTGCTCGCGGTCGTAGTAGGAGATCTGCCGATCGAGCCGCAGCGACACCAGCCGTTCGATCTGCTGCTCGGAGGCCTGCGGGTCGGCGGCCTGGAAAACCGCCCGCATGTAGTCCGGCGTCTGCAACAGACCGTGGACCAACTCCGGGTTGTAGTTGTGGATCTCCGTCGCGGCGGCTTCGAGGCCGATGTACAAGCGGAACCAGTCCGGTACGGCGTCGCCGTGCGACTCCCACCAGCCGTGCTCGTCGGACGCGGCGGCGAGCCGGGTCAGCGCGTCCGTCGTCTCCGGGTCCGCTCCGTAGAACCAGCAGAGGCCTCGTACGGTGTTCATCTTGACCGGAAATTTGCCGTTCTCGATCCGCCACAACGTCGTACGGGAACAGACCTTGGCCCGTTCCACCTCCTGCTCGGTGCGGGAAGCCTCCTCTCGCAGTCGGCGCAGCCGCCGCCCCAGCTGGCGGCGCACCACAGTCGGTCCGGTCACCGGCATCGCTTCACCTTCCTCTCATCCGACACACTCACCACCCGCGCCAATGTTTCAAAATGAAACACCGGGCCGGGCCGCTCGCCGGATCGCCACGTCACAGTGGAGACAAAGCCCGGCGTACGCGATCGATTCTGCCTTATCGGGGAGGGAAACGCAGGCCGCGACAATGGTGAATTCGACGGAGGTTGTGATGGGATGGGTGAAAGCCAGGAGGGCGCACGTAGGCTGCGGTCGGCGGTGGAAGGTAGGGCGAACGGAAGGCTGCAAGATGGATCTTCACGAGGGCGTGCCGGCCGACTGCCTGTTCTGCCGGCGCGATGATGGGCAGCTCAACCGCATCTCGCACGAGAACGCGACCTGCTTCGCCCGGCTGGACAACTTCCCGGCGACGGAAGGGCACACCGAGATCGTGCCGAAGCGCCACGTCGAGTCGTTCTTCGACCTCACCCCTCAGGAGCTGCAGGACACGTACGAGCTGATCTTGATGGTGCGCAACGATTTGACCGGGAAGCTGCGGCCGGATGGGTACACGATCGGGATCAACGAAGACGTCCTCTCACATCCGACCTGCCGACCTGACCCGCCTCACCCTGACCCGCTGGCGACCGCCTCGTTCACGGGCGCAGGCGTGCAGCGGCTCCGGGACGGCGTTGACATTTCGACAGGCTTCCGGCCCACCCGGGCGGCTCAGGCTGAGTGTCGACAGGGAACACGATTCCCCTGGGAGGGAGATGACGATGCTCGTTCGGAAGGCACTCAGCAGTGTCGTGGCGGTCGGGGTCGCGGTCGCCGCCGCCCTGACGATCGCACCGAGCGCGGCGCACGCCGCCTACACGCCGGAGGGGGTGTGCGGCAGTGGCTACTACGTCCAGCGGTCGTACCCGTTGCCCGGTGCGCGGGTCTACCAGCTCTACAACGGTTCGAGCAACTGTGTCGTGACCATCAAGACCGCCTCGGTGGGCACCCCGACCCGTACCACGGCGGCACTCCAGGTGTCGGGTAGTGACTGGTCGACGGACACGGGCGACTACCGCTACTACGCCGGACCGGTACGGGTCCCGGCGGCGGGCAAGTGCGTCCGGTACTTCGGCTACCACGGTGGCACCAGCTACACCAGCCCGTGGGGCAACTGCGGGTGAGCCACCCGGCTCTGGGCCGGCGGACCTCCTCAGCGGTGGTCCGCCGGTACCGGTCTGTTCGCCGTACGGCGCCGCCGCCTACCGCGTCCACATCGATGTCGACACCGGTGCAGGTCAATCGGTCGCTACCACCCGAACGAGAAAGAAGACCGGTCGGGAACTGGGAAAGAACAGCTCTCCCTGGTCGTCGACCATTTTCCACCGGACCATGCAGTCGCCCGGGGTGCTCCGTGCGGTAACGGTCACGCTGATCTTTACTCGCTCGTTCGGCAGGGTGTTGCTGATCGGAATCCGGTGCGGTGTTTGACAGTCATCTGGCGCGGCCGGCGAGTCCTCTCGCTGCAGATGCCGGCCGTACCAGGGAACGGTGCCGCTGTTCTCGATTTCCCATACCTTGACGAAGGTCATGCCGGTGGTCACCGTCGTGCCGTCCGGAACGGTGACGTCGGTGATGAACCGACTGTGGTCGCCGCTGATTCGCGGAGCCGGGGGCAGCGGCACGGTTGGGTGCGCCGTCTCCGGCCCTGGCTCCGCGGTTGTCCGGTCCTCCGGACGTAGCGCGAGCGCGGTCCCAGATAGCACGGCGAGTAGGATGAGCGCACCTGCGACGGTCAGGACCCGCCGGGGCGACCGGAGGGGGAGCGGGGCGGCTGGTCCGGGCTCGGCCGTTGGTCCGTGGCCGCCAGCAGGTTCGACCTCGGCGACAGGACGGCTCGCTGGTCGGAGCGGGCCGGCCTGGGCGCAGCGCTCCCACCGGGCCCGCCACTGTGTCTCGTCGCCGCCGCAGGCGTGGATGTACTCCCGGGTCGTCTCCCAGGAAGGAAACCGATTCCCGGTCGCGGCCTCGTGCAGGGTGGTGTGCGAGATCCTGCCGGAGCGGCCGGCCATCCGCCGGAAGGAAGGGTTCCCCGCCAGGGCGCGCAACTGTCGCAACTCCTTGGCGAACTGCGCGGTCGTCGTTTCCCGTTGGCCGTCGTCGTCAGGGTCTAGTTCTGGCATTTGATTCCCGTGTCATCCCGTCAGATCTGTTGTCCGATGTTGTAAGAGCATACCGGACGGTCAATGTCCGGGTCGATGCTGGCGGTAAAGGCAGATCGATGTGAAAAGATCTCGCAGTCTTGTCTGCAACCCTGATGGTCGGCGATGTCGGAGATGGAACGAGGGCTGAAAATGTATCTTCGGGTACTGGGGCTGGTCGAGCTGCGGATCGACGGACGGACGCTGGTCGCCCGGCGACCGCAGCAGGCGGCCGTGTTGGCGGCGTTGGCGGTGGATGCCAACCGACCACTGCGCACCGAGGCGTTGATCGCGCGGATCTGGGGGGAGCAGCCGCCCGAGCGGGCCCGGCGGACCTTGCACACCCACATCAGCGGTCTGCGGCGACTGCTGGAGCAAGGTGGTGGGGAACGGACGACGGCTCAACTGCTGCGTCGACCCGGCTGCTACCTGCTGGAGGTCGATGCCGACTGCGTCGACCTGCACCGGTTCCAGCGCCTCACGGACACCGCCGCGGACCGGACCGGCGACGAGCGGGTGATGCTGCTGCGGGCTGCGATGCGCCTTTGGCGGGGTGACGCCCTGGCAGGGGTCCCCGGTGACTGGGCGCAGCGGGTCCGGGAGGCATACCGGCAGCACTATCTCGGCACTGTTGTGAACTGGGCGCAGGCAGAGGTGGTGGCCGGCAACGCAGACACCGTGATCGGTCCGTTGACGCTGCTGGCCGGCGAGTACCCGCTGACCGAGTCCCTGGCCGGCGCCCTGATGCGGGCGCTGCACGCGGCTGGGCGCGGCGCTGACGCGCTGGATCAGTACGCGCGCACGAGACGCCGGCTCGTCGACGAACTGGGCGTCGAACCTGGCCCGGACCTGCGGGCCGTGAACGCGGCGATCCTGCGGGGCGAACCGCTGCCCGCCCGCCCCGGCGCGCCCGACGCTCCGATCCTCAGCAGCGTGCCGTGATCGGCAGTCATCGCTTGTACGATGGCCGTCGGGACGTCACACGACAGGCTGCGGACGCGGCGGCAGGTCGGCGGTGGAGGCCGCGGGTGACCGGAAGGCCACAAAATGGACGTTTCTGAGGACCTGTTGGTGGACTGCCTGTTCTGCCGGCGGGATGATGAGCAGCTCAACCGCATCTCGCACGAGAATGCGACCTGCTTCGCCCGGCTGGACAACTTCCCAGCAGCGGAGGGGCACACCGAGATCGTGCCGAAGCGCCACATCGAGTCGTTCTTCGACCTCACCCCTCAGGAGCTGCAGGACACGTACGAGCTGATCTTGATGGTGCGCAACGATTTGACCGGGAAGCTGCGGCCGGATGGGTACACGATCGGGATCAACGAAGGTCGCGCGGCCGGGCGTAGCGTCGACCACCTGCACGTCCATGTGATCCCGCGCTGGTTCGGTGACGTCGAGGACCCGGCCGGCGGCATCCGACAGATTCTGCCGAACTGTGACCCGCAGACCTGGGCGGCTGCGACGGCCGAAGCGCTCGGCTGGCCCGGTCCGCTGCCGCGCTGAGCGGCGTGCGTGCGCCGGACCGGATCAGCGTCGTGCCGGATCAGACGTGGGCCAGGCCGTCGTCGCCGAGCAGGACGCAGAGCGAGTTGATCTCGTGCCACAGGTCGTCACCGACGAGGGTGGCGAAGCCACGGCTGCTGTCCACGCTGACGCAGCCGACGAACTCGCCCTCGCCGTCACGAATCGGGCTCGCGAACACGGCGCCCCGGTGGCGGACCCGGAGGAAGTCCAGCCAGGTCAGATTCATGACCGCATCGCCGCCGTGCGCCGTGACGTGCGCCTCGTACGCGGCCTGTGTTGGCAGCTCCGCGGCGAGCGCCTCGACGTCGACGGCGACCTCTTCGTTGCGTTTCCAGCAGAGCCCGACGACTCCGACGCCGCACCCTGGCGCGAACGCCCGGGTGGTCGGTGTGCTGCCCAGCCGGTACGTGCCCACCCGGACCAGCCGGCGGTGCGGGCGGCGTAGCGACCAGGAGACCCGCCACACGTGCAGGCCGAGATCGGCTGCGGGCAGCGGCGGCGCCGTCCGGGCGGCTATCGTCAGCAGCCGGCCGAGGTGGTGCAAGACCTGCTGTCGTACGGCGGTGCGGCGGGCCACCTGGGACCGTTCCGCCCACAGCTGGGCCGGCGTGAGCGCGCCGAACGTCGCGATGGCCGTGACGGCGACGCCGACGATGTGGCCGCGACCGCCCGCGAATCCGTCCCAGAACGTCGCCGACGGCACCGAATTCTGTTCCGCAACCAGTACGCAAGTTGCGGTCAGCATGATCGTGCGATCAAGGAGCTTCGCCGTGAGTGGCCGCATGTCTCAACGGTAAGTCGTAATGCCACCTCCGCAGTGTCGATCAAACTGTCGGCAGTGACGTCCGTCGAGTCTCTGATACCGTAAACGTCTACGCTTAACCATCCAGCGTGGAGGTCGGTATGGCCCGGTTTTCGGCGTGTGATGGTGACGAGCTGTGCGACGAGTTCCGCTCGGGCGGTGGCGGCAGCTTCGCCGCCGTATACCGGGGAGATCCGCCGAGTCGGACGATCGCGTCCCTGTCGGGGCTGCGGCTCGTCGCTGACCTGTCTCCGCTGGTCGTGGGGCATCTGCTCCTGCTGCCGGAGCGCCACCATCTCAGTTTCGGTCATCTTGACGGCGGGCTGATCGCCCAGGTTCGGGACGTCGTCGGGTGGCTGCGGCCGCGCTATGTCGCCACCTTCGGCCAGATGGCCATCATGGAGCATGGATCTTCCACGACAACGCCGTCCGGGTGTATCACCCACGCCCACTGGCATATCCTGCCGGTGAATGGATCACAGCTGGCGGAAATGATCACCCGCGACGGGCTGTCGGCCATCCGACTGCCCGATTTCACCGCGCTGCGGCGCTTCGCCGAGTCCGACCGACCCTACTTCTACTGCGCCGACGGCGACACCACTCACGTCGCATTCGACGCGCAGCGTCGCATCCGGTCACAGTATCTGCGTTCGGTGGCCGGCACACTGCTCGGCATCGCGGAACCCGAATGGGACTGGTCGCTGGTGGTCCGCAGGCACCTGCTGCGGGCGACGATGATCGCCACTGCCGGCTGGCAGGAGCAACTCATCACCCCTGATCACCGCGACGGGTCCAACGTGTCCATGCGTGCTCGCGTGAATGACGTACGGTGACGACAGTCCCGCTTCGACAGAAGGCCACCTCGCCGATGCGCCACGAACTCGCGATCTCCATTGACGGCCCTACCGCCAGCGGTAAGACAAGTCTCGCGTACGCGCTCGCGGCGCAGCTGGACATGCGCGTACTCGACACCGGGCTCACGTACCGCGCCGTCGCCTACGTCGCCTCGCGTGGGCCGGTGCCGCCCGGCCGGCAACTGTTCGACGCGCTGCGGCACGAGCCGGCCACGCCGGGGACGCGACCGGTCACCCCGACGGTCGTTTACCACCAGGAGAGCATCATCGACGATCTCTGGTCGTCGGAAGTGGAACAGCACCTACGGGCCGTGTCGGCCGACCCGGCATGGCGCCACGACATCACCGAATACCATCGCACGATCGTTGACGGCCATGAGCGGATGATCGCGGTCGGCCGCGACTGCGCCACGACGATCATGACCGACGCCGACTGCCACATCTTCCTCACCGCCGCCGACGCGATCCGGCGGGAACGCCGCCGCGCCCAGCACCGGGCGCAGCCGGGCCGTGTCATCCACGTTGGACCGCCGGCGCGGCTCGACGACACCATCCGCGAACACGTCGCCTGCCGGCCACACGGCCTGGTACTGGACACCACGTTTCTGCCGGCAGCCGCCGTGCTGCGGGCAGTCGTACACCATCTGGGAGCGCGCCGATGACCTCGCCCGCCAGCTACTCCGATGAACCGAGCCGGGTCGCCGCGCTCGTCGGCGCATTCCTCGCCGGCCAGTCCGGCTCGGTCCTCGGCGACAGCCACGGCCCGTACGCCACCCTCACCGCCGGTGCGGACACCCGCGACGACTGCGCGATCTACGACCTCGACGGGCCGGTCACCCTCGTCGTCGGATCCGATTACGTACGCGGCCCGAAGTTCGCCCTCTACGAACACGGCCTGCTCACCAACGTCGACATCGGCTACTACCTGGTCGCCGCCAACGTCAGCGACATCGCGGCGATGGGTGCCGCGCCGATCGGCGTACTGACCGTCGTGCGCTACCCGAACGACCTCGACGACTCCGGGTTCCTCGACGTCATGGCCGGCATCCACCAGGCCTGCACCGACTTCGGCACCGTCAACGTCGGCGGCGACATCGGCAACGCTGAACGTATCGTGCTCTCCGCGTCCGCGATCGGCATCTGCCGTACCGGCACCGCCCTGACCCGCCGCGGCGCGCGACCCGGCGACCACCTCTGCGTCACCGGCCCCTGCGGGATCCTCGGCGCGGCCGTCGCCTACTTCCCGAAGCGTGCCGTCAACGGGTGGACCCTGCCCGACAGTATCGAAGCCGACCTGCTCGACAGTTGGCGCCGGCCCCGCGCCCGGGTCGCCGAAGGCCGGCTGCTCTCCACCGGCGGCTACGCCACCGCCTGCCAGGACACCTCGGACGGCCTGCGCGCCACGATCGAGCAACTCGCCGCCGCCAGCGGTGTCGGCTTCACCATCACCGCCGACGACATCGCCGTCCACCCCGCCGTCAGCGCCGTCGCCAAACTCGCCGGCACCGACGACGTCACCCTCGCGATGAGCGCGTCAGCCGATTTTCAGCTCGCCTTCACGGTGCCCGACGACCGGCTCGACGCCTGCCGGGACGCCTTCGACCGCGACGGTCTCACCTTCGACGTCATCGGTCGCGCCACGCCACCCGACGACGGTGTCAGCCTGCTCACCCGTGACGGCAGCAGGACCGACCTGCCCGGCGTCGCCTGGAAACATCAGAGCACCGACATCAGCACCCTCGTCACCGGCGGCGGCGCCCCGGGCGCCCCGGCACGGTGACCCCCGTGCCCGCCGTGACCGCCGGCTGGTCCGGAACCGCCCAGGTGCGCCGCTCCTATGCGGCCCTGGCCGAGCATTACACGGCGATGACCGCCGACTACCGCCGGTTTCCCGGGCTGCGACAGGAGTTGACGGCCTTCCTCACCGCGCTCGGGCCGGGGCCGGTGCTCGACCTCGGCTGCGGCGCGGGTCGCGACGCCGACCTGGTCGCCGGCACCGGCCGGGCCGTCGTCCTCGCCGACGTCACCCCGGAACTGCTGCGCGCGACCACCGTACGGATCGCCGTCAACGCTGCTGTCTGCTGCGACGCGCTCGCCCTGCCGCTGCGTTCCGCGACCTTCGCCGGTGTCATCGCCAGCGGGGTCCTGTTACACCTGCCCCGGCAGCACACGGTCACCGCGCTCGACAACATCCGGCGGGTCCTGCTGCCCGGCGGAAAGGCGCTGATCAGCATGAAACACGGCGGTCGCGACGGCTGGCGCAGCACTGACGACTTCCCGGCCCCGCGCTGGTTCACCTACTACGCGCCGGAGGAGTTTGCGGCGCTGTGTCGCAAGGTGGGGCTGCGTGTCGCGCAGCTGGACGTCAGCAGCCGCAAGGACTGGTTCACCGCCACCACCGAACGTCCCGAGCTATAAGATCCGTTGTGGACCGCTGCCACCGACTGCGCGGCGCCTGCCCTCAGTTGGGCAGCCAGAGTGGACGAAGGGTACAATCCACACCGCACATCGGCAGGAGGCTTATGGGACAGGTCTCATATTGCGAAAGCTCGGACAGGAAGGGACATAGGCAGCTTCCGTCATTAATTGATCGACTGGTATTCTTGTCTCCCAGATCGGCCAATGGAGGAGTCGATGAAGCTTCGCCTTCTGTCCACATCGAGCAACGCTGGATCTTGTCCGACGCTCTACGAGACCGATACCGGCGACATCGTCGTCCAAGGCTACGAGTTGACCGACCCGGAGGCGCTTTCGCAGCTCCGTGACGTGCTGCCGGGCGAGAATTTCGTCGTAGTGCCGCGTTCGCTCATGTCATGGTTCGAAGGCAAAAGTAGCGAATGACGGCAATCATCGACGACCCTGACGCGTTTCAGAAGCTGTTTCTGAGCTTTGAGCATGTCGCTTTCAAGTTCGAGGTGCGAAGATCCTACGGGGTGAAGGCCGAAGACCTTCCATTCCAGGAGTTCCTGGCTGGCCGGGACCCCGGCATCGAATGGCTCCGGGACTGGCTGGACTTGATGGCGTCGCAGACCTCGACCGGGAAGCGGGTGGAACGCGTCCGGGTCGTCGATGATCCACCCAGCGACTATCTCCGTTTCGAAATTTCCATCACCCCGTACAACTCGGCTGTTGGTGAGGAAATCCGTTACATTGATCGCGATCTGGCCGAAGCGTTGGACCTCCCGCACCATGACTTCTGGCTATTCGACTCGCGCAAACTCGCGGTCCTGCACTTCGGCGACGACGACACTTTCCTCGGCTTCGAGACGGTCGACGGGGTTCACGACATACTCCGGCACTGCTACTGGCGCGACGTGGCATGGACCCGCGCGACCAGGTTCGCCGACTACCGGTCGTAATGACGGGATGCGCGGTGACCGTCTGCGAGTCCCGGTCTGCGGCGAAGCGAGGGAGGTGCAGGCATGTCGAGCTCACTGTGGGTCGGTGACCTCGTCCGGTTGCGGGCGATCGAACCCGATGACGACCGCTACTACCAGGCCTTCGGCGAGGACACCGAGGACGCGCGGTCCGTGTTCCGCGTCGAGCCGCCGCGCTCGACGGCGCAACGCCGGCAGGAGATCGCCGCCCTCGGCACCTGGCAGGCCGGAAGCGACTGCTTCGCGCTGGCCATCGAACGGGTCGACAACCCGGGAATGATCGGGGCGATCTCGACCCGCGACGCGGACCCCCGTACTGGCAGCTTCAGCTACGGCCTCGCCATCGCACGGGACCAACGGCGTCACGGTCATGCGACGGAAGCCGCACGAATCCTGCTGCGCTACATGTTCACCGAACGGCGCTACCACAAGTGCCTTGTGGACATTTACGCTACCAACGTCGCTTCGCTGCGGCTGCACGAACGACTGGGATTCGTCATCGAAGGGCTACTGCGCGAACAGGAGTACTTCGACGGCAGGTATCAGGATGTCGTGCTGATGGGGCTGCGGGGTTCCGAGTTTCTCGCCGCGCGCGGCGAAACCGAGGTGGTATGAACCCGACCCAGGGCAACGCCGATGCCGACAACGACTTCGCCGGCGGTGCCGGTGCGGTCGTCCAAGCTGCGCAGATCTCCGGCGGCGTGCACGTCCGGATCACTGACGTCCCGCTTCCGCCGCCGCGCCAACTGCCACCCGCTACGAAAGGATTCATCGATCGTGAGCTGCATATCCGGCAGCTCGACTCGCTACTCGACGAGACGGATCTACGGACCAGCGACGGCAAGCTTCCAGTCGTGACGATTTCGACCGTTTCCGGCAGTGCCGGCGTCGGCAAGACCGCGCTCGCCGTCCACTGGGCGCACCGGGTGCGCGCCCGGTTCCCGGACGGGGACCTCTACATCAACCTGCGCGGCTACGATGCCGTGCCGCCGTTGACACCGCAGGAGGCCCTGGACGGGTTCCTACGGGCGCTGAACGTACCGCCGGAGAAGATCCCGACGGACCTGCCCGGACGGACCGCGCTCTACCGGTCGCTGACCGACGGACGCCGCATGCTGGTGCTGCTGGACAACGCGTCGACCGCCGAGCAGGTGCGACCGCTGCTACCCGCCTCCCCGACCTGCATGGTGATCATCACGAGCCGGGACAGGCTTTCCGGTCTTGCGGTACGCGATGGCGCGATCCGGGCCGTGCTCGACGTGCTGACCGACGACGACTCGATCCGGCTGTTGCGCGAGACGACCAGCCCGGAACGCATCGACGCCGAACCCGGTCAGGCCATCAGGCTGGCGGAACTCTGCTCGCGGCTCCCGCTCGCGCTACGCATCGTGGCCGACCGCGCCGTCAGCGATCCGGACATGAGCCTGGCCGATCTGGTGACGGAGCTGGAGGAGGAGAACGGCCGGCTCGACGCACTGTCCGTGCCCGGTGACGAGTTGTCCGCCGTCCGTACCGTCTTCTCGTGGACCTACCGGTCGCTCGACCCTCCGGTCGCGCGCACCTTCCGGTTGCTGGGGCTGCATCCGGGCGCGGACGTCTCGTTGTCGGCGGTGGCGGCACTGACCGGGCGGCCGGTGTCGGAGACGCGCCGGCACCTGGACTCACTGGTCGGGCTGCACATGCTGACCCGGATCGGAGGGCACCGGTACCGGTTGCACGACCTGCTCCGTCTCTACACGGCGGAACGGACGCAAGCGGACGAGCCACCCGCCGAGGTCAAGGCCGGGCTGGCGCGGATGTTCGACTGGTACCTGGTCCGGGTGTACGACAGCAATCGCAAGATCCTCCCCCAGGGCCGACCGATTCCGGGCCTGACCGGTGTCACCGCTGACGGGCAGCCCCCGTTCGCAACGCTCGACGAGGCGCTGCGCTGGTCCGAGCAGGAGCGCCTGAACGTACTCGACGTCATCCGCCTGGCGCACGACACCGGGCACTGCGACGTTACCTGGAAACTCGCCGCCGCCTCGATGGCGTTCTTCGAACGACGCTCCTACTGGCGGGCCTGGATCGACAGCCATCTGCTGGCCCTCGACTGCACCCGCCACCTGGCGGACCGATCGGCCGAAGGCTTCATGCTGCTGCTCCTCGGCGACGCCTGGTGGGACCGCGGTGAGATCGACGAGGCACTGCAGTACTACTCGGCAGCGCGGGACGCGGCCCAGCAGGTCGGCGACAGCTGGACAGCCGGCTACGCGCTGCGCGGCTGCTGCCTCGCCTACGAGGACTCGGGACGATTCGACGAGGCGATCGAGTGCGCCGAGGGCGCGTTGGAGATCTTCCGCGACGCCGGCGAGGACCGGGGCATCGGCCTGTCCCTGATGAGCCTCGGCAACGGCCACCGCAACATGCTCCGGTACGCCGAGGCGATCGCGTCGTACGAGCAGGCAATGGAGATCTTCCGGACTCTCGGAAACCGCTGGAGCGAGGGCCTGGTCGAGCTGCAGCTCGGCCGCACGCTGATCGAGGTGCCGGAGCCTGCCACGGCGCTCGACCACCTCGCCCGCGCTCGGGAACTGTTTGCGGCGGCGGGCGATCCCCGCCACGAGTGCATCGCCATGATGTATACGGGCGACGCGCACGCGGCGGACGGAGACCGGGCCGAAGCGTGCCAGGCGTGGTCGGCGGCGCTGACGACGCTGATCGGGCTGGACGACCCGCTCGTCGCTGAGGTGCGGCGGCGGTTGGAGTCAGCTGAGGAAGGACGTGAGTGAGGATGGACGACCCGGTCCTGACCGCTGTCGCGACAGCGCTGGCGACGGGTGTGGTCGCTGAGGTGACCGCTGGCGGCAAGGCCGCGTTCACGGCACTGGTCCGGCTCGTCCGGCGTAAGGCGACCGAGCAGCCCGCCACCGGGACCGCACTCGCCGCAGCACAACGTGCGCCATCGGACGATCAGCGAATCGCGCAACTATCCGCTGCGCTGACCGCAGCCGCGCTCAACGACCGTGTGTTCGCCGCCGAGCTGCACCGGCTCTGGGGTGAGGTCAGGGCGGCGCGGACAGTAGACGACCACAGCCGGGCCAGCAACACGATCTCCGGCCCGGTATGCGGCCCGGCGGTGCAGGCACGTGACATCCACGGCGGCGTGCACTTCGGCTCCGGAGGATGAGAAGCGGTAGTGGACGGTCAGTGGGTGGGCTGCGGCCGGCTGCGGATGCAATCGCCGACCTCGTCGAGGATCTGGCGATGACGGTGCAGCAGGCTGCCGGCTTGACCCGCCTTGCCCAATCCACCCAGGGCGGCGGCTGCCTGGACGGATTCGCGTAGCAGCTCGGGCAGGGTCCGGGGGAGCAGCGCTGCGTCGGCCGTACCCAGGTGGTGGTCCCGGGCGTGCGCGTCGGCGGCCTCGGCGATGACCGCTTCCGCGGTGGTCGCGGTGCCGTGGGTGATCGGAGCGCGGTCACGGGCTCTGTTGAGCAACAGAAGGATGTGCGCTGGCCATGCCTGCGTCATCCCTTGGTCCTTGATCTTGTTGTCTCGCAGATCGTCGCGGAACTTTCGGTACGTCCCGCCCTTGTTGTCCTTCGGATTGGTGGCGGCGATGGACGCCTCCAAGGCGTCGGCGGCGAGGACCAGCAGGCGAATGCGGGCAGCCTGTGTCGTCGCCTCGTCGAGGGCCGCGTGGACGAGCTCCAGCCGCTGGACGGCCAGTCCCTTGGTCCATCTGGTGTCGGTGGCGCTGGCCGGAGTGTGTCGGTGGTCGTCGGGTGGCTGTCGGCTGGCGAAGGCGTCGGCCAGTCGTCGTGCCTGATCGGTGACGTCCGCGCCGATCGCGGATGCGGCCAGCAGCCGCCAGGCTACGTCCAGTTCCAACGAGCGCAGTGCCCGTTCTGCGGCGATGAGCAGTGGCAGGTCCCCGCCGGTGATGGCGGGCCACAGGTGGACGTTGCGGTAGCCGTCGGGGCCGACGGGGGCGGCGTTTTCCCGGACGAACAGCGGGATGCCGTGTCGGGCACCGATGAGGCGCATGGCGCGGATCAGGGCGAGGACCACCGGCTTGCGGCCGGTGGGGATGAGCAGCAGCGCGCCGGTCTCGCGGGTGAGTCGGGCCTCGACGGCGCGCTCGATGGCGGCTTCGTCGATGTCGGCCAAGGTGATCGGTTCGACCCAGCTTTCGCCTCTGGCCGAGCCCGTGACGTGGTGCGTGATCGTGGTGATCGATTCGGCGTCGGCCGTGGCGACGTCGTGGCTACCTCGGCCGTCGTCGACAGCGAAGATGACGGCGCGCAGCCGGTTTTCGTGCATGCCGAGGAAGTCCCGCACCGCTACGGGGATGCCACTGCTGAGCTGGTCTCCGACGGACTTTTCGGTGCCGCCGCCGCGCGGGACCCCGGCTTGCCAGACTGCCAGCACGGTGTCTGCCGGGGCGACCGGCGGCTGAGGCAGGCCGGCGTCGCTCCAACCGTCGACGTCGACAGCGAACTGGGTGAGGTAGTCACCGATGAAGGTGGCGTCGCAGGAGGTGGGCGGGCGGAGGTTGTGACTGCCCTTTCCGATGTTCTGCAGCGAAGCGACCTCGGATCCGTACAGCCATCGGTAGGACGGCAGGTCGACGGAGGCGCAGATCATCGGGTCGTCGTGGCGAGAGTGGGCGGTCAAGTCGAGCTTCGCGCCGAGCGGAGGGCCGCCGCTGGGCTTCTCGTACCGTTTCAGTAGGTCCTCAGGCCAGGTGCGGTCGGTCCGGTCGACTTCCAGCAGTTCCTCGTAGCGGCTGACGACGTAGCGGCGGACGGCGAGGCTGGCGGTGCCGTCGCGACGGACGACGGCGTCGGCGAGCACCGCGCGCAACGACGCGGTGTCGTACGCGGCGAATCCTCGGTCGTGGCGCTCGGCGGCCCGGCGGACGAGGTCGTGTCCGTCGTCGGTGAGCTCGACCATGGGCGGATCGGTCCGGGCGAGGTCCGCGAGGGCCTGGAACATGCGCCAGCGGACCAGGACGCCAGCGACCGGGTCGCGGTCGAGCCGGCCCAGTGGGTCGACGATCTCGTACGGGGCCCGGCCGCTGGTGACGACGAGCCGCCAGGGGATCCCCGCCTGGGACAGCGCGGTGAGCACGCCCATGGCGAGGGTGGTGGAGCCGGAGCCCCAGGTCACGACCGCTTCGGTGTAGCGCGGGGAGCGGTCGAGGTGGGCGACGACGGCGCGGATGACGTCCACTTCGGCCAGGCCTTCGATGGTGGCCGTCGCGATGGCGTGGATGGTCGTGTCCTCGCTGGTCCGGGCGCGCAGCACCTCGGCGAGGGTCTGGGCGATCGGCGCCGTGTCCAGGTCATCAGCCTGCTGCTGCTGGGTGCCGATCAACATCACGTCGAGGTCCGGGGTCTCGGTGAGTCTGGTCAGGGCGCCGAGCAGTGGGCTGGGTGCGGCAGTACGCGGGTGGTCGTCCTCCCATGTTCCGTCGGTGAGTAGTCGCCGGGCTGCGGACGGCCCGGCGGGGCCGGCAGCTGTCGCGGCGAGTTGTCGGCAGCGATCTCGGACCCGGTCGGCGCGGACGGTCTTGGGGGTGGGGCCGTCCGAGCGAAGCAGGAGGTCCGCTTCGCCGGTGACGTGAACCAGCAGACGCATGCGGCCATTGTGGAGGACGACGGCGCGGGTTGTCACGGGGTGTCGGAATGCTGTCCCACCCCGCCCCGACAGCACATCCCTATCCAAACTTTGACTACTTTAGTAGTTGAACGATCGGAGTAGTTGTGCGTAAGGTGTCGGCCGTGCATGTCTTCCCGGCCGAGGTCCCGGCAGCCGAGGCCCGCCGCGCCGACGTGGTGGAGGTGCGGGTGGCCCGCAAGGTCGCCTCGCTGTTCGGGGTGGACGGCGACCTCCCCCCGTTCTGCCGGTCCTGGGTGTGTGACTACACCACCCTGTCGCTGGCCGAGATCGGGCGTGGCGCGCCTGCCCCGGACAAGGCACAACGGTCCGGTCTGGACGCCGCAATGCTCGCCGCGCCGGTCACCGCCGGCGACCGGGACTGGTCGTGGGCGGGCCGGGCGGTCTGGGCACCGCCGCAGGCACCCCTGCCTGGCGGCTTGAGCAACGCCACGCTGAACCGGTACGGCCCCGACACCAAGGCCGCTGCGGTGCTGGCAGCCGCCAACCGGCTGCTGCGTGACGCGACGGCCGCTGTCGCTGCCGCCGCCCAACGGCTCGGCTCCTGCGACTGTGATCGCGAGATCCGCTTGGCGGTGTGGGCGGGCCTGGTCCTCGAGGTCTATCGGGCACAGCCGGCCCTGGTCGTCGCGGCCGTTCAGGCCCGGCAGGTGCAGCGGTCGCTGTCGGCCCGGTGGGGCAGGCAGGTCGACCGGGCACGGGTGGTCGCAGGTGACGACGCCCCGTCGGAGATCCGTCCCTGGGCGCCGCAGCCCGCCGACGACACCGGCGCGGAGCGGGCCGACACCCGCTGGCGGCCGACGTCGTTCGACCTGGTCGACGCGACACTTCCGGCGGTCGGGCTCACCGTGGACAGGTCTGGCGACCCGGCCGGTGGCGCTGCGGCGGTGCCCCCGGAGACACTCGACGACATCGCCTCGGCCTGGTGCCACCGGCTGCTTGACGTCGGGCGTCCCGGCAGGGGAGTGGTGTGGCTGACCGAGGACGACCGGGGCTCCCGTCACGTCCAGGCCATGGTGCGGGTCGGTGCCGTCGTCGCTCCGTTCGTGGCGGCCGCCCTCGGCGGCGTGACCCGCGTCGGCCACGCCCCGACACCGACGCTGCCGACGTTGCCCGACGCCGGTGAGCTGGCAGGCCTTCCGCTGTCGCACCGCCGCGCCCACCTGCTGGTCGCCCACATCGCCACCAACTACCTCCGCTACCGCGACGAACTCCTGACGACCCGGTCGGACCTGCGGCACCAGACCCGGGAGCTTGTCGCCCTCGCCGTCGCGCGCAGCGGCGAGGTGCTCGACCCCACGGACCCGGTGGCGTTGCTGCTTCGCGCCTACGACGCCTACCTCGACATGTGGGACTCGACCCGCGGCCTGCCCGGCCCTGACACCGACCCGGATCCCCACCGGGTGTCCTCGGTGCAGCGACTGATCGCCTCGCAGCAGCACGTCGTGGAGTCCTGGCGGTCCGGTCGGCTGGACCCCGGCGCGGCGGCGTACCTGCTGGAGATCGGCATCACCGCGATGCTCGGCGCCACCTCTCCGCCTGCGGCGCTGCCCGAACCGGACTCCCCAACGGACCGGACCGAGATGTCCGTCGCCCAGATCCCCGCGTCGATGATGCGGTCGTGGTGGTCGGCGACGTTGGCGGCACGGGGGATCGACCCGGACACCGACCTGGCCGCCGTGATCGACTCTCTCAGCGACGCCCAGGTGTTCCACCTGCACCACTACGCGGACTGGCGGTCCCGCACCGGCCGACGTGGCGACCTTCGTCAAGCCCTCGCCGTACAGGAACGGGTGGCTGCGGTGCGTACGGAGGTCGTCCGCCGGGAAACGGCCGGATACGCCGCCAAGGCCGTCGCCGCCCGCTCCAGCCACCAGCTCGCGGCCCGGATCGCCACCGACCTCGCCCTGGCCACGCCCGACCGGGAACACGCAGCCCGGGCGCGAGCCTGCGACACGGCGGTCCGGCACGCCCGGACGGTGCTGGCCGACCTGACGGTGCGGCGTGACTCGCCGCAGGCGTCCGCCTCGACCGCACAGGTGGTGGCGCGGGCGCTGTGCGTGGCCGCCGCCAACGGCAGCACCGTGGATCCCCGCGACGCCGCTGCGGCGGTGGCGCTGCTCGACCGGGTCACCGCCGCAGCGGCGTCGGCAGACCGGACGCCGAGTAGTCACTGGGTGGGCGGGTTGCCGCTCACCCAGTGGCACGACTGGCACACGACGCTCGCCGCCATCGCCAGCCACGGCACCAGCGGGTAGCGACCCGCACCTTCCAGCCCTTCACCGAACGAATGGCGAGACTCTGGACATGAACGGCGAACCATCTCCGACCGAACACACCGGCCGCCGGCACTGGGTGCTGATCGAGACGGGCGGCAACCAGCGGTACATCTTCGGCAGCAACCGGCTGCGGCACGTCGTCGGGGCGTCGCAGCTCGTCCACGAGATCGGCACCGAGTGGGTGCCGGCCGCGGTCGGGCGACTCGATGATCCCGACGCCACCGTGGTGATGACCGCCTCCGGCAAGGCCCTGCTGCTGGTGGGTTCGGTCGACGCCGGCAGGGCCGTCATCCGCCAGGTCAGCTGCCGGGCGTTGCGGGAGGCCCCCGGCCTGCAGGTGACCGGGGTGGTCGGCCCGCCATTCGACGCGACCGACCCCGCCGCGCACGAGCCGGCGCGGCGCGACACGTACGAGCTCCACGCCGAGGTGCGGGCGGCCCGCCGGGATCCGCTGCTGCGGGACCGGGTGTTTCCCTGGCACCGACTGTGCCGGGACAGTGGCCAACCGGCCGCCCGCGTGGAACGGTACAGTGAGGACGAACTCGTGGCGGCCTCGGCCGGGGTGCTGGCCCGGTCCGATGCCAGACACCGCGCCCGCCGACGGCTCGTGGAGCAGCTGACCGGCGACCTCGGTGATGTCGTACCGGCCAACACCGACGTTCTGCGGCAGAGCGGGTGGGCAGCGGTCGTACACGCCGACGGCAACGGCGTCGGTGGCCTGTTCCGTGGCTTCCTCGACCATGTCATGGCGATCGAGGGCACCGGCCCGGTCGACCTGGCCACCCATCTGCGCTACCAGCGGTTGGTGTCCGCAGAGCTGGAGACGGCGACCTGGAACGCCGTACGGGATGCGATTGCCGCCCTGCGGGAGCAGCGGGCGGGGGAGGAACTGACCGGGCGGCTACTGCCGATCGTCGTCGGCGGAGACGACGTGACACTGATCTGCGACGCGGCGCTCGCCGTGCCGTTCGTGCGGGCCTTCGCCGAAGGGTTCGCCCGGCACACCGCCGCGCAGCCGACGCTGTCGGCCATCGCCCTGCAGGCCACCGGCCATGGCGGTCTCACCGCCTCCGCCGGGATCGCGGTGGTGAAGCCGCATCACCCCTTCAGGGCCGCGTACGAGCTGGCCGAGGCGCTCACCGTGTCAGCCAAACGGTTCCGGTCAGCGGCCGCGTTCGACCTGCATGTGGCGCACGCCGCCACCCTGCAGGACCTGACACTGCTGCGGGAGCACACCGAACCGGCCGCGAAGTGCGGCCCACAGGTGGCCCGCTACGCCGGCCCTTACCTGCTCGGGGCCGTCGAGGACCTGCCCGTTGAACTGCGTCACCGCAGTGTGGAACTGCTCGACGAGGTGCACGGCTGGCTCGGCCGGGCCGGCTGGTTGTCGACCGCGCAGGCCCACGCCCTGCGTGAGGCCGCTGACCGGAGCCTCGCCGAATACCGCCACCAGGTGCGCCTGACGGTGCCCCGCGCCCCCGACCCGGACCGGGCCGGCACCCTACTCGACGTCCAGCCGCCCACCCTGGGCCAGGTCACCGACGGCGGGCCGACTGCTCCGGTGGCCGGCACCGACGCGCCGTTCCTGCGGCTGTTCGACGCGATGCACCTGCACGGCCTGCGCCTGGACACCTTCGCTCCGGCCCCGTCGACCGACCGGTCCGCCTCCAAGAAGGACATCCGATGACGTTGCCCACGACATTCAAGATCACCCTGACATTCCTCAGCGACTGGCACATCGGCACCGGCCAGGGCCGGTTGGGCAGCATCGACGCCGAGATCCGCCGTGACAGCGACCACCTGCCGTTCGTGCCGGCCAAGACCATCGTCGGGATCTGGCGGGACGCCTGCGAAACGGTGGCGGACACCTTCGACCGGGTCGGCGACCGGCCGGCGGCCTGGCGGGCATGGGTGGACTGGCTGTTCGGTACCCACCCACCGGCCGAGGAAGGGGACTCCGCCCGTACCGGGAAGGAGCCGACGCCGGCGGTCCTGCGGGTCACCCCCGCCCAGGCCCCGGCCTGGCTGCGCGACGGGGTCAGGGGACAGCCGACGCTGGCGCAGGCCGCTGTTGTTCTCCGTCCCGGGGTGAAGATCGACGACGAGACCGGTACGGCGGCCGACCGGTTCCTCCGGGTCGAGGAACGGGCGCTGCGCGGCATGCGGCTGTACGCCCAGGTCAGCGTCGCCGCCACGATCCCAGGTGAGCCCGATCGGCTGCCCGCGTCGGCGGAGCTGCTGTTGCGCGCCGGCGCCCGGCTCGTGGAGGCGGTCGGCGGCAGACGCAACCGTGGCGGTGGGCGGGTCGCCTTCCTACTGCCCGGTGCCCGGGTGGACGGCGACGGTCCGCATGCGACGGTCACCGACAGCCGGCTGGTCGAGCTGCTGGCCGGTGGGGTGCCCGCCGACCCACCAGCGCCACCGCCGGCCGGTCCGCTGGTCGAGGTGCACCCGTACGACCGGCTGCACCCGGACCGGCACCGGGTCGTGCGGGTGGTGCTGCGGGTCCGTACCCCGGTGGTGGCCGTCGCCGATGTGCTGGGAAACGTCATCAGTGGCCATGACAGCATCCCCGGCACGATGCTGCTCGGCACGGTCCTGCGCCGGATCCAGCCGGGGCCCTCGGCTGACGGTGGTGGGCGTGCCCGGATCGGCCTGGCCGACGTGCGGGTCGGCGACGCGGTGCCTGCGGCGGTCGAGGACCCTGGCGATCCTGCCTCGGTGGTCCCCGCCCGCCCGGTGCCGACGGTGTGGCGTCGGAGCAGGAAGGGCCGGGGCGACACCGTCTGGAACGTCCTCTGCGGTGAACCGGCACCGGAGGAACAGGCCAAACGCATGTCCGGGTGGGTGGCACCCGCCGGAACCGGATGGCGATCGGCCGACCCGGCGAAGACGGTGTCGACCCACGCCGTCGTCGACGACGCGCAGCGCCGCCCGACCGTCGCCAGCGGTGGCCTGTTCACCAATCTCGGCATCGCGGCCGGGACGCTGCTCTGCAGCGACATCGTGCTGCCGGAGCAGGCGCGGCTGCGACTGGATCCGGGAGAGCTGTTGCGGTTTGGCCGCTCCCGAAAGGACGACTTCGGCCTGGTCGAGGTCGTCCGGGTGATCGACCCGCTGCCGACCCCACCACCGCCGACCCTCACCGACGGGCAGCTGCTGGTGTGGTGCGTCTCCGACATCCTGCTGCGCGACGAACGGCTGGCCCCCGATCCGTCACCACAGGGGCTGGCCCGGGCATTGTCTGCGGCATTGGCGCCGGCGTCGGTCGAGGCGACCGGGCGGCCGACCACCGATGCGGCCCGGCGGGAAGGATTCGCCGTCGCCTGGGGACGGCCCCGGTCCAGCCAGGTGGCGTTGCGGGCCGGCAGCGTCGTGCGCCTCACCGTGACCGGCCAGCTGGACCCGGCCGTGCTCAGCCGGCTGGAACGCGACGGCATCGGCGAACGCACCGTCGAGGGGTACGGCCGGATCCGGTTCAACCCGCCGGAGCTGTCGACCGCCGTACCCGACGTCGACTTCACGACCGGTTCCACCCCGCCGGCGACGCGGGCCACGACGACGCGGGCCACGCCGACCGGGTCCGATGGATCGGCTGGGCTGGCGGAGCCGGCCCATCCGATCGAACTCCAGGCGTGGCGGCGGGCGATCCGACGGGCCAGCGCCGAGCTGCGGCCAGAAGAGGTCATCAAGGGCATTGACCGGCTGGCCGGCCAGCGGGCACAGCTCGGGTCGCTGCGCGCCCAACTGGAACGGCTGACCCTCCCCGGCGGGGCGGACATGGTCCGCGACTGGCTGGCGGGCACTTGGGCGGTCCGGGCCCGCCGCGAGACCTGGACCGAGCCCGTCCTGGATGACCTGTCCGCGTTGCTGCTCACCGATCGGGGACTCGTCTGGGAACGGCTCGGGCTGGCCGGTGACCAACCCACCCTGGTCCTCGCCGCCGGGCGGGAGGACACGCTGCGGCGGCGGTTGCACACCGAGGCACTGCTGACCGTGGTCACCACCGCCCTGCGTGCACTTGGCCGGACCAGGTCCACAGCGGCCAGGTCCACAGCGGCCGCCGGCACCCGCGCCACCACTGGGAAGGAGCTTTCCTGATGGGACAGTCGCTCGGCACCCGTATCGAGGTGTTCGGGACCCTGACCTGCCTCGGCCCGGTCCATGTCGGCGGCTGGGACACCACCGCCGTGGCGGACCTGAGTATCGCCCGGGACGGCACCGACCGGCCCTTCCTCCCCGGATCCTCCATCGCCGGAGCCCTCCGGGCGTACCTCGCCAGCGTCGACCGGTTCGGTGGCGACCGGTCGGGTGGCGGGGGGCCCACCGCACCGCTGGATGCACTCTTCGGGCACGTCACGCCGTACTCGCACAGTGGATCACCGTCCTGGATCCGGATCGACGACGCCCCGCTGACCGGCGAAACGGTCACCCCCGCGGTCCGCGACGGTGTGGGTATCGACCGCCGGTCGGCCAGCGCCGCAGCGGCCTACCTCTACACGCGGGAGGTGCTGCCGGCCGGCACCGCCTTCGCGCTGCGTCTGGTCGCGGACACCCCGACCGCCGCGCCCGAACCCGGGTACCCCGGCGGATGGTCGGCACTGGTCCACGACGCGGTGGAGACCATCGTCGCCGGACTGTGCCACGGCCGGGTCCCGATCGGTGCCGGTCGGGGCCGTGGCCACGGGCGGGTGCAGCTGCGCGACGTCACCGTCCGACACGCCGACCTGTCCACACCGGCCGGTCTGGCCGCCTGGCTGACCGGAACCGCCGAACCCACCCGGCCACCGGTGGCGGACCTGCCGCCGCTGGACGGCCGGCTGCGGATCACCGTCGCCTGGCGGCCGACCACCCCGGTCCTGGTACGCGATTCGCTCAGCGGCACGGTGGTCGACACGCTGCCGCTGACCGCGACCGATGTGGACGGCACCGTGCGGCTGCTGCTGCCCGGCTCGTCGATCCGCGGTGTCGTACGGGCACACGCCGAACGGATCGTGCGTACCCTGCTGCGGCAGGACGCCCCCGATCACGCTGACGGCGACGGCTTCGGTGAGAACCTGCGCCGACCACCGATCGGCGTCGACGTGCTGTTCGGGGCGGCACCGGACGGGCACCGGCAGGGCCGACCAGGCAGCCGGGACACGACCGGCTGGCGGGGCGCGGTGAGCGTGGCCGACTGCCACAGCCTCGGCCAGCTCAGCGCGCAGAGCTGGAACAGCGTGGTCACCGTCAGTCCGAAGGCACGGGCCGCGACCGCCCGGACGGCACCGGGCACCGAGCCCCGCCAGGAACGGGCCGACCGCAACAGCGACCGCGACCAGGCCCGCACCCGGCTGTACGGCCTGCTCGGCGACATCTCGTCGGAGGTGCCCTTCCAGATCAGTGACCATGTCGCCATTGACCGGTGGACCGGAGGGGCCAGCGACCACCGACTGTTCAGCGTCCTGGAGCCGGGCCCCACCGTCCGGTGGGAGCCGATCAGCATCGAGGTGGACGTCGCCCGGCTCGCTCGCTTCGCCCGGCCCGACCGGTCCGACCCCCGGCACGCGTCGGCAACGGCCGCGCTGCCGCTGCTGCTGCTCGTCCTGCGGGACCTGCGGGACGGCTGGTTGACCCTCGGCTACGGCAGCACCCGGGGCCGGGGCCAGATCAAGGTCACCGATGTGACCTTCGAGGGCGCCGGTCTGGTCGGTGCGTGGCAGTCGCTCGCCGGCCGCACCCTCGACGCCATCCTCGCCGACCCACCCACGGACATCGTCGACGCGATGGCCACGTGGGCAAACCAGTTCCAGGAGAATCCAGCGTGAGAGAAACCGCCCTCGGCGCGACCCTGCACGCCGTTCGTGCCGCCACCGCGCTCACCGCCGCCGAAGCGGTCAGCTGGTTCACCGCCCACCCGGCGGCAGCGGGCCAGACCGTCGGCTACACCTTCTCCGCTGGTGCCGCCACCTGGCTGTCGATCGGCCTCGACGGTGCCGTCGAGCAGGTCAGCGACGCCGACGACGTCCTCGCCGAAGCGTACGAGCTGCTGCTGTTCGACGGTGAACGGGAACTGCGCTGGCTGCGCGAACCTGATGGACGCGGCACCGCGGTCGCCCTCGGCGAGGACCCGGCCCACCTGCCGCTCGGCCGGCCGGTCACCGCCGAGCCGGCACCGCGACGCGGTGACACCCACCGGCGGCTGCTGGCCGGCACCCCGCAGCAGCATCCCAGAGCCGGCTGGACCACGCTGGCCAGCGACCGGTACGCCGCCGCGCACCTGCCGGTGACGGCCGTCGGTGCCAAGGCGCTCACCGTGGAGACCGTCGAATACCTCGTCGAGGACGTCCACGGCAACCTCGACGTCGCCGACGTCCGTACGGTCGCGCTGCGGGCCACGGTCGCGGACACCGGGGCCGCGCGCGAGCAGGGAAGGACGACGGCATGAGTACGTCGAACGACAAGCTGAAGCGCAGGGTCCAGGCCGAGCTGACCAAGCGGGACGGCCACCTCGAAGGAGTGATCGACGGCCGCGGCAAGGCGGCAAAGCTGAAACCCCTTAAGCCGTCCGAGTGGGACGGTGCCCTCACCGACCACGTGGCCACCATGGCCGACGGCGACACCGTCACCGTCACCGTCGTCACCGACCTGGCCGCCAACGGGAAGCGGACCGCCCAGCTCGTTGGGGTCGCCCCGCTGGCGAAGGTCACCACCGACCCGGACCGGAGCGAGCGGCTCGACTCTGTCGGCGGCTTCGTCAACCCGTACACCTTCGTGCCGACCCTGCCCCGGACGGACCGGGACGGCACCCGCCTGGCCGACACCGGCCTCGACGACGCCGTGCCACCCAGCCACGCCTACCATGCCGATGGACAGTTCAGCGGCACCCTGGCCCTGACCTTGACGACCGTCACCCCGTTACTGCTGCCGGTCCGTGCCGAACCACAGCCAGCCGACGGCATCCGTACCTTCGATGTCCGGGTCGACCCGCACGGACTGCCACTGCTCCACGGCGCCTCCGTCAAAGGTGCCCTGCGCAGTGCCGTGGAGACGGTCACCGCCAGCCGGTACGGGGTATTCTTCGACCACCAGGAGCGGCTCGCCCACCGGGCCACCACCGACGCCGCGTTGAATCTCACCCCGGCACGGGTTCACCAGCTTGCCGACGGCAGCACCGCCTTCCGGCTGTGCCAGGGAGACGCCGGTTGGCCACGGACCAGCGGCAACCAGACCCAGTACGCCGCCCTGGTGCCCGCCTACGGAGCCGAGTCAGCCGTACGCCTCCTTGGCGAACTCGACGGCACGCCGCTGTCGGACCACCATGGCACGCTGGTCCATGCCCGGGTCGTCCTGCGGCGCGACGGCGGCCGCGCCTGGCGGGTCACCCACCTGGCCCGTACCGAGAAGGAGTTGCACGCGGGCCTGGCAGAGCAGGGCGTCACGTCGGTTCGTGCCACCGAGGAGCGGCACCGGATCGTGTGGGGCTGGCTCTCCGCGACCGGGAAAACCATCAAGACCAAGCGCTACGAACGGCTGTTCGTGGAGACCGCCGGCCGGGACGTGCCGGTCACCGACGACCACAAACGCTACTGGCAGGCGGTGCTGCGGGCCTACGACCTGGCCCACGGATACAACGACCCCCAGGCCACCTACCGCCGCGAACCCGCGACAGCCAAGGGAATCGTCCGGTCCAAGCACGTGCCCAGCACCCGCGAGCTGCGGGAACTGCCGGTGGGCACCCTCGTCTACGTCAGGTACGACAAGTCCCGCGACGAGATCACCGAGGTCCACCCGGTCATGGTCGGCCGGCTGCCCTTCGCCGCCGCGCCCGACGACCTGCTGCATCCCAGCCTGCGCCCCGCGCAGGACCGCGACCAGCTCTCCCCAGCGGACCGGCTGTTCGGGTGGGTGCCGTCCGGTGGCGGCGACGACGTTTCCGAGGCCAACGACGGGGCCTCGGGCTACCGTGGCCGGCTGCGGGTACGGTCGGTCACCTGCGTCACCCCCGACTGGAAACCCACGGATTTTCCGCCGGACGGCGTCGTCCTCGCTCCGCTGAGCACCCCCAAACCCACCCAGTCGCGCTTCTACGCCGCGTCCGACAACGCCGGGACACCTCTTCGGCGTGGGGTGCGCAAAGCCGACGGGTACGCCGCCGACGGCGGGCTACGCGGCCGCAAGATGTACCGCTGGCGGGCGGAAGCCCCGGACCACTGGGAGCCCGGCCGCGACCGCACCGTTCCCGGCCCTGGCTACCTGGCCCTGCCCGAGCAGCGCGCGGACCACGCCACGCAGCTGGCCCGCCACCGAGGCTGGGTGCGACCCGGTGCGACCTTCCAGGTCGAGCTGTTCCTCGACGCTGTGCCGGAGGCCGAACTCGGTGCCCTGCTGTGGTTGGTCACCCGTGGCGGCGACACGCCGTTGCGGCTTGGCGCCGGCAAGCCGTACGGCTTCGGCGTCGTCGACGTCCAGCTCGACCGGGACCGGACCCGGCTGTGGGATGCCGCCGGAGTCCAGGCCGGCTGGCTGCGGCTGACCCGCCCCGATCCTGTCGACGCGGCTCGGCTGACCGAACTCGCAGACCGATTCGCCACGATAGCGAAGGGCAACGAGGTGCTGCGCGAGGCCACCGAGTCGTACCTGGCCGCCGCCAGGCCCGTCACCGAGGAGGTGCACTACCCCCGGAAGACTCGCCGGCCGCAGGCCGAAAGCTACGAGTGGTTCGTCGCGAACGAACGGCTGGAGAAGAAGGCGGTCGTGGAGGGATGGGCGTTGCCGCATGTACGCGACCCCGAGCAACGGCTGCCGTACCTCGGCAGTGGCGGGGGCTGACGACAGCGGGCGGCAGGGATCATCCTTGTCCGGCAACCTCGGTACGCTCTCGGGAGAGCATCGGCCGGTCTCTCGATGTGATCGGCTGTAGTGGCTCGATCGCCAGCCGTGCTCTGGCAAATCCGGTAGCCCAATCGCCGCCCGCCGCGAAGGGTCCGTCATGACGGCCGTGAGCGCGGACCCTTCGCGGAGCTGTTTTCCCTGCTCAGCACCTGTTCCGTAGTGGACGATGATGGCTGTGGGACCGTCGGAAGACCCGCTGCCGGTGGACCCTTCGCGGACCGGTCGCTCCGGCGCAGGTCAGGAGGGGTAAAATCTTGACCCTGTCGCAGCTCCCTCGGGAGCTGCCCTTCATTGAGGCGGATCTTCGACGCTGCCGACGCGTTCGACGGAGAGTCGCAGCTCCCTCGGGAGCTGCCCTTCATTGAGGCAACACCTCTTCGCTGACCAGCGGTTCCCAGCCGCCGTCGCAGCTCCCTCGGGAGCTGCCCTTCATTGAGGCGCCTCGCGGAAGTCGCCATAGGCAATCGGGGTGGTGGTCGCAGCTCCCTCGGGAGCTGCCCTTCATTGAGGCGGCGCCGCGTTGATGGAGGATGGACCGGGTCGGTTCCGGTCGCAGCTCCCTCGGGAGCTGCCCTTCATTGAGGCTCCGTCGGCGAGACCGGCACCACGGCGTCCATGAACGTCGCAGCTCCCTCGGGAGCTGCCCTTCATTGAGGCATCTCACGGGTTCGCCCGTACGATCCGCTCTCATCACGTCGCAGCTCCCTCGGGAGCTGCCCTTCATTGAGGCACCACCTCCGGTCGCACCTCGGTGAGCACGTGCATCAGCGGTCGCAGCTCCCTCGGGAGCTGCCCTTCATTGAGGCCGAGTCGACCGGCTAAAGTGACGGCTGTGAGTACGCCGTCGCAGCTCCCTCGGGAGCTGCCCTTCATTGAGGCGCTGGCGCTGACCTCCCCTGGTCTCGTGTGGCCCGACGTCGCAGCTCCCTCGGGAGCTGCCCTTCATTGAGGCTGATGCCGGTAGCCGTCCCAGGTCCGGCGACCGACCACCAGTCGCAGCTCCCTCGGGAGCTGCCCTTCATTGAGGCCCACGGGATCCACCCCCACCTGGTCGTCATCCCCCGGTCGCAGCTCCCTCGGGAGCTGCCCTTCATTGAGGCGCGCCCCGCTGGATCGGCCGGTGCTCGGCGTTGAGGGTCGCAGCTCCCTCGGGAGCTGCCCTTCATTGAGGCTCGTGGAGCATCCGCCGGGGGGTGCGGGTCTTCGGGGTCGCAGCTCCCTCGGGAGCTGCCCTTCATTGAGGCGCCGGCGACCCGATCGGCCTGGCCGTCGACATCGCGTCGCAGCTCCCTCGGGAGCTGCCCTTCATTGAGGCGCGACACACAACGCCGCATGTGGAACCGGAACATCGCTAGGGTCGCAGCTCCCTCGGGAGCTGCCCTTCATTGAGGCTCAACTCTGCCGGTAGGGTGGCCTGGCAAGGGAGGGATCAGTCGCAGCTCCCTCGGGAGCTGCCCTTCATCGAGGCCCTAAGAATCGAGCATGGTCCCCCCGCCACGAAGCGTCGCAGCTCCCTCGGGAGCTGCCCTTCATTGAGGCGGCCCGGACGTCGCGGTCAGGCCGGGGTAGACCACGGGTCGCAGCTCCCTCGGGAGCTGCCCTTCATTGAGGCTCGAGCCGACCGGGAACGCCGATCGCGTCGAGGTCGCAGCTCCCTCGGGAGCTGCCCTTCATTGAGGCCCGGCCGGATACCGGTGCCTGCCTCACTCACCCGCCGTCGGTCGCAGCTCCCTCGGGAGCTGCCCTTCATTGAGGCAGCGGGGAGTGCGTCAGCGGCTCGTAGATGCGGGTCGCAGCTCGAGAAACTACTCCTTGCCGAGGCTGGGTCGATGGTGAAAGCAGCCTGGTGGTTTACAGGGTGGTCGCTACCGAAGCGGGCTGGCCATCGCAAGGACCTGCGACGGCCAGCCCCGCTCCGGGCGGTCGTGTCCTATGTCTGCTGGGCAGTTCAGATTTCGGGATCGACACTGTTGGCGGACCGGCGGTTGGGTTCGTGGACGCCGGGTCGGGTGAGGGCGCTCTTGTAGACGGCGATCGACACCATCCGGCCGTCGCGGCCGGCTCCGGTGACGGTCGCCAGGATGCCGATGACGGGGGAGCTCGGGTCGTCGTGGCCGTACCGGATGTCGGAGACGCGGACCCGCATGGCGCGGTCGCCGTACACCCAGTCGGCCTTGCCGAGACGGAGGTTGTCTCCGACGCGCAAGAGTTCGTCAGGCACCGGCGTCGTCCTCACGGGGCTGCTGTCCCGGCGACCACAGACCGGACAGGTGCAGGACGGCCCGTACCCGGCGGGCCTTGGCCGGATCCCAGCGTTGCACGATCACCAGCGCGCGGAGGAAAGGCCTGCAGGGCGCCGCGACGTCGCAGCGGCGGCATTCGCCGAGCCGGCTGGGCAGATGTACGTTGAGCGCGTCGAGTGCCCGGGTGAGTGCCCGCTGGGCGGCCGGGCTGCGGGTCGCGGCGGTCGTGTCGGCGCGTGCGCCGGTCGGTGCCGCTGCGGCCCCGCCCGCCGTGGCCAGGCGGAACCGGCGGTCGGAGTCGACGTCGTTCTGACCGGGGGTACGCCGGGGCAGCGGCGGCCTGTTCGGGGTGGGTTCGGAGTGCGGCGGCGTACCGATCGAGGTGTAGCGGGCGAGTCGTGGCGTGCCGCCGATACCATCGTTGCGCAACAAAGTGGATCTCCCTTGCGGCGGAGATGTTCATGCCTGTCCTGATCCACCCTGGACGTCGACGCAGGATTGTGAAAGATTGACAGCTGGCAGCGAATCGGACTGTTCTTCATGCCTGAGGGGAAGGATGAGGAAAGATGAGTGGCTACAGCGCGCTGGCGCGGATTCTGAAATTCGCTCGGAATCAGGCCGGCATGACGCAGGAGCAGCTGGCGGCACGGCTCAACGTCTCGTCGTCCCTGATCGCGAAGTTCGAGACCAGCCGACTCATTCCAAAGCCGGACACCGCGCGCCGGCTGGACGCGCTCTTTGACTCGGGCGACATGTTCCGAGAGTTGGCGGCGGAGGCCCGCGCCAATTTCGGCCAGCCGATCTGGGTCCGGCCGTGGCTGGAGCACGAACGCAACGCCACCATGATCCGTTCGTTCCAGCCGCTGGTCGTGCCAGGCCTACTGCAGACCGAGGAGTACGCCCGCGCCATCCTGTCCGACGGGGGGACCCGCGTGTCGGACATCGAGTCGGCGGTGGCTGGGCGCTTGGCGCGGTCGGACGTACTCCACCGCACCGACACTCCATGCCGGTTGTTCGCTGTCCTGGACGAGACCGTGTTACGACGCCCGATTGGTGGGCCGGCGGTAATGCGCGAGCAGCTCCAGACGATCGTCAAGGCTTGCTCGCAGCCCAATGTCGAGGTAGCGGTAGTGCCATCTTCGACCGGGTCGTACCCCGGCCTGAATGGTCCGGTGGCTATCGGAACCGTAGACGGACGCACCGTCGCAATCCTGGACGGACCGCTGGGCGGTCAGGTGATCGAGGATCCCGATGATGTCGCGCTGCTGGAGGAGCTCTGGGAGGCGGTCCGAGGCTACGCTCTGCCCAGAGGGTCATCCCTTGATCTGATCATGGAGGTAGCAGAGTCGTGGAGTTGATCGACGCCCCTCACTGGCGGAAGTCCAGCCGTAGCAATGGCCAGGGCGGTGACTGTGTGGAGGTTGCTGACAACCTGCCTGGTCGGGTGTTGGTGCGGGACTCGAAGGATCCGGCTGGTCCGGTGCTGACGTTCGGCCCGGACACGTGGCGGACCTTCGTGGCCGGCGCGGTAGCCCGGGGGTGAACTGTCCGGTAGGTGGTGGGCCGGTGCGTCGCCGCTCCACCACCTACCGGAACCACCCTGCTCAACCTTCGGCCGTCGGCGGAGGCTCCCAGTAGACCTCCACCCGGTGACCGTCCGGGTCCAGGCACTTGAACGCGGCGTACGCCGGTTCGTCGTACCGCTCGATGATCTCGACGCCGTCGGCTCCCATCCGGTCGAGCAGTGCGCGGACCGCCTCGGGTCGTGGAATGCGGAAGCCGAAGTGCAGGAACGGCGGTGACGCGCCGACCGCCTCAACTGGGTGGAGTGCGAGGTCGAAACCGTCGGTGTCGCGGATGATGACCGTGCCGTCCGGGTAGCGCTGCACAGTGGCCGGATCAAAGCCGAAGTAGCTCTGGTAGAAGCGGACGCTGCGCTGCGGATCACGCACCGGCAGGCCGAGGTGGTTCAGTCGCACGGATCCACGGTACGCCGGCCGGTATCGCTGGATCAGTCGTCGAGGAAGTCGTCGACGTGACGGATCAGCTCGGCCCAGGCGGATTCGGTCGCGGTGAACAGGTGGTTGGCGCTGTCGAGCAGCACCAGCCGGCTGTCGTCGATCAGCGCGGCGAGTTCCGTGGCGTCCGAGGCGGGGACCCGGGGGTCGTTGCGGGCGTGCAGGATCAGCGTGGGGCAGCGGACCTGCCCCGCCAGCGAGAACACGTCCATTGTGGTGATCATCTGGAAGAAGCGGACCAGGTTCTCCAGCGACGTGGTGCGTCGGGTGAAGGCGATGTACGCGTCCAGCTCGGCCGGGGCGGCGTTGGGCAGGAACTGGGCGGCGTAGGCGCGCAGGAAGCTCGGGTCGGCGGACTGCCAGGCGACGGTGGCCAGGTCCAGGTCGACGTCGGCGACCCGGCGGTCCAGGTCGGTGTGGGCGCGGGCCTGCCGGCCCCGGGCGTGGCTGCTGATCAGGACCATCCGGGTGATCCGTTCCGGGCGCAGCGCCGCGTAGGCGATCGCGGTGGCGGCGGCCTGGGCCGTCCCGATGATCGCGAAGGTGTCGTAGCCGGCGGCGTCGGCGACGGTGTCGAGGTCCTCGACCCACACCTGCGGTGAGGCCGACGGCGGGCACCAGTCGGACAGCCCGCAGCCCCGTTCGTCGTAGCGCAGCCCGCGTCGGCTGTCGCGCATCAGGTCCCGGTACCAGTGGATCCACATCGGATCGCGCCGGTCGAGACCGAGGTGGGTCAGCCAGTTGGCGGTGGAGATCAGCGGGGGACCGGCGCCGGTGACGGTGTAGGCGAGTCGGATGCCGTCCCTGGTCCGGCAGAACCGGACGGTGTCGTAGTCCTTGGGCTCGGCGACCGGGGTGACGTCGGCGACGAACTGGTAGCCGCGCCGGTGGACGGTGCGGATGATCTCCTGATGGCCGCCGGTCTCGCGGACCGAGTGACGGGCGGCGCGCAGGGCCGAGGCGAAGACGGACTCGGTGACGTGCTGCCCGGACCAGAGGGTGTCCAGCAGTTCCTGCCTGGTGACCAGCCGGTCCCGGTGAGCGGCGAGGTGGCACAGCAACTCGACGGCTCGTGGCTCCAGCAGGATCTGCTGGCCCCGGTGGCGTAGTTGCCGGTGTTCCAGGTCCAACTCGTACTGGCCGAACCAGAGTCGTGCGTGTGCCACCGCCGGAGCATAGCGGCATCGATGCGGCGGTCCTGATCATGATCGAGGGGTTTGGCCAGGTGGTAGCGCTCCCAGCCGGTAACGGTTTGAAAACTTCGCCCACGGTCTTGACACGGAGGGGGTGTTAGTAAGAACTTTTACCACTAACAGTTAACAGTCCTTCCCGAAAGGTCGACGCCGATGGCTGACAGCGAGGTGGAGATCCCCGCGGGGACCGCGGTGGTCGACGCCCCGGGGCCGGCCGACACGGTGCTCGCCCGGATCCGGCTCACCGAGTTCACCGGTGCGCTGCGCCGGGTCGCCGACCAGGTGCTCACCGACCCGGCCGCGGCCGCCCGCGCCACCATCGTCGAGCTGGCCGAACGCAGCGGTACGTCGCCGGCGACGGTCACCCGGTTCTGCCGGGCGCTCGGCTTCGACGGCTACGCCGACCTGCGGCTCGGCATCGCCGCCGAGACCGGCCGGGCCCGCGCCGCAGGCTGGACCGTCGACATCGGCCGGGAGATCCAGCCCGGTGATCCGCTCGACCGGGTGCTCGGCCAGATCATGGCCGCCGACACCCAGGCCATGCACGACACCGCCGCCCTGCTCGACCTCAGCCAGGTCGAGCAGGCCGCCGACGCGGTCGCCGCCGCCAGCCGGGTCAACATCTTCGGCGCCAGCGGCAGCGCCCTGGTCGGCGAGGAGATGCAGTTCAGCCTGCACCGTATCGGCGTACCGGCGTGGGCCTGGACCGACCTGCACAACGGCCTGGCCAGCGCGGCGCTGATGCGCGACGGCGATGTGGCCCTCGGTATCTCGCACACCGGCCAGACCAGGGAGACCATCGAGATGGTCGCCGAGGCCGGCAGCCACGGCGCGACCACCGTCGCGTTGACCAGTTTCCCCCGCTCCACTCTGGCCGACCTGGCTGACATCGTCCTGCTCACCGCCCCGCAGGCGACCACCTTCCGGCCGGACGCGCTCTCCGCCCGCCACCCCCAACTCGTCGTCCTCGACCTGCTCTACGTCGCCGTCGCGCAGCGCACCCACGACCGTGCGCACGCGGCGTTCCGCCGCACCGCCCGAGCCGTCGACGGTCACAAGGCCGTCGACCGGATCACGATCCGCCCCGCCGAAACCTCCAGCTGAGGAGCACACATCATGTCGATCTACCCCGATTCCGTGCGGATCCCGTCCGCCGTCGCCGGCGCCTCGGTGCGTCGGCGGACCCTGCTGCGCCGCGCGGCCGCCGCCGGGCTGCTGGCCGGTCCGGCGGCCGGCCTGCTCTCCGCCTGCGCCGGCAGCGACCCCGGCACGGGTACGGAGACCGGCACCAAGAGCGCCGACAACCCGTTCGGTGTCGCCGACGACAGCAGCGTCGACGTCGTCGTGTTCAACGGCGGCCTCGGCGACGAGTACCCCGAGTTCGACAAGACGCTGTTCGTGGCCAAGCACGACAGCGTCACCGTCAACCTCAGCTCCACCCAGAAGATCAAGACCGAGCAGCAGCCGAAGTTCTCCACCACCCCGGCCGACCTGATCAACAACTCAGGTGCCGACCTGATGGCGATCGACACCCTGATCAACGAGGGCGCGCTGACCGAGCTGACCCCGCTGCTGGACGCGCCGAGCTGGGACGACCCGGCCGTCAAGGTCCGCGACACGCTGCTGCCCGGCACCGTCGACGACGGTACGTTCGACGGCGAGTTCTTCCAGCTCAACTACGCGTACACGGTCTTCGGTCTCTGGTTCGACCAGGCGTTGTTCGACCGCAACGGGTGGGCGGTGCCGACCAGCTTCGACGAGTTCTTCACCCTCGCGCCGAAGATCAAGGCGGCCGGTGTCGCGCCGTTCGCCTTCGCCGGCAAGTACCCGTACTACATGCGCTGGCCGATCATGACCTGGATCTGGCTGGCCGGCGGCCGGCAGGCGGTCGTCGACATCGACAACCTGAAGGAAGGCGCCTGGCAGACCGACGCGGTCACCGCCGCGATGAGCGCCGTCGAGAAGATGGTCGCCGACGGCTACACCCTCACCGGCAGCGACACCCTGACCCACACCGAGTCGCAGCAGGCCTGGCTGGACGGCAAGGCGGCGTTCCTGCCCTGCGGCACCTGGCTGGAGAACGAGATGCGGGCCACCATCCCGGGCGGCTTCCAGATGAAGATCGCCCCGGTGTGGAGCGTCGGCGCCGACGACGCCGCCCCGTACGGCACAGTGCAGGCCGGCTCCGGCGAAGGCTGGATCGTGCCGAAGAAGGCCGCCAACGCCCCCGGCGGCATGGAGTTCCTGCGGGCCATGCTCTCCAAGGAGGGCGCCGGCAAGTTCGCCGAACTGACCAGCTCGCTCGCCTCGGTCAAGGGCTCCGGCGACAACGTCACCACCTCCACCGCGCTGACCTCGGCCAACGAGCTGATGACCAACGCCCCCGGCGACCTGGTCTCGTTCCGTCACCCCGACTGGTACGCCGACCTGGACAAGGTGGAGCAGAACGCGATCGGCGAGCTGATGGCCGGCCGGATGACCGCCAAGAAGTTCCAGGACACCCTGCAGCAGGCGGCCGACGAGATCGCTGCGGACGACGCGGTGAACAAGTTCACCCGGTCCTGAGTCGTCGCTCCGCTGACCCGACCGAGCAGAAAGTGACCTGACGATGCAGCACGGAAAGGCCCGGTTCGTGACGGGCTTCCTGGCACTGCCGGTGGCGCTGTACGTGTTCTACGTCGTCTGGCCGTACGCCCAGGCGGCCGGCTACTCGCTGACCAACTGGGGCGGCTATTCCGACACCCAGGAGTTCGTCGGGCTGGCCAACTACGTCCAGATGTTCGGCGACGAGCTGATCCGTACGGCGTTCTGGCACAACGTCTTCTTCCTGGTCACCCTGCCGTTGTTCACCATCGCGCTGGCCCTGTTCCTCGCCTTCCTGCTCAACGTGGGCGGGCGCGGGGACAGGGCCGGCGTACGCGGCGTACGCGGCTCCGGCGTCTACAAGGTGATCTTCTTCTTCCCGCAGGTGCTGTCCCTGGTGCTGGTCGCCATCATGTGGGGCGCCATCTACCGGGGCGACAGCCAGGGGCTGCTCAACGGCATCCTGATCAGGATCGGTCTGGTCGACGCGGAGCAGCCGCTGAAGTTCGTCTCCGACCCGACGCCGTTCCTCGGCGTGCCGGCGGTGCTGTGGTGGCTGCTGCTGATCGCCGTCTGGGGCGGGGTCGGCTTCTACATGGTGCTGTTCTCCGCCGCCATGCAGTCGATCCCGAAGGACATCTTCGAGGCGGCGATGCTCGACGGCGCCAGCCGGATCACCAGCTTCCTGCGGATCACCCTGCCGCTGCTGCGTGACAGTATCTCGGTCGCCTGGGTCTATCTCGGCTTCATCGCCCTGGACATGTACGCGCTGGTCTTCGTGATGACCCCCAACCAGGGCGGCCCCGACCACGCCAGCGAAGTCTTCGCCTCGGTCATCAACTTCACCGCCTTCAACAAGGGCCAGTTCGGCTACGCCTGCGCGATCGGGGTCGCGCTGGCCATCTTCACGCTGCTGCTCGCCGCGGTGCAGTTGCGGATCACCCGCCGTGAGCGGATCGAATTCTAGGGAGGGCCGCGCGATGAGCACTGTCACCAACCCACCGACCAGCGCGGCCAGCCCGCCGCCACCGCCGTCGAAGACCGCCGGTGGCCGGCGTACCACCCGGTCGCGGCCGCCCCGGCGGGCCGGCGCGGTCAGCGACTCCTTCTTCAACGGCTTCTCCCACCTGTTCCTGCTGATCTGGGGCGCGATGGTGGTGCTGCCGCTGCTGTGGGTGATTATGTCGTCGTTCAAGGACGACGCGCAGATCATCCGGGAGCCGCTGTCGCTGATCCCGGACCAGCTGCACTGGGAGAACTTCGCCCGGGCCTGGGTCGACGGCGGCATCGGCGACTTCTTCGTCAACACCATCCTCATCGTCGGCGGCGGGGTCTTCCTGACCATGCTGCTCGGCTCGATGGCCGCCTACGTGCTGGCCCGCTACGAGTTCCCCGGCAACCGGGTCATCTACTACATGTTCCTGTCCGGGCTGACCCTGCCGGTGTTCATGGCCGCGGTGCCGCTGTACAAGGGCGTCTACAACACCGGCGTGTTCATCCCATTGCTCGGCCCGAACAGCCACGTGATGCTGATCCTCGTCTACGTGGCCTGGTCGCTGGCGTTCACGGTCTTCTTCATGCACTCATTCTTCAAGACGCTGCCGACCACGGTCGCCGAGGCGGCGATGGTGGACGGCGCGTCGCACAGCACGCTGTTCTTCCGGGTGATGCTGCCGATGTCGAAACCCGGGCTGATCAGCATCGGCATCTTCAACGTGATCGGTCAGTGGAACCAGTGGTACCTGCCGTACCTGCTGATGCAGCCCAACGGCGGTGAGGCGAAGAACCAGGTGATCGCCCAGGGCCTGATCGACCTGTCGGTGAACCAGGGCTACAAGTCCGACTGGTCGGGCCTGTTCGCCGGGGTGACCATGGCGATGCTGCCGGTGCTGCTGGTCTACATCGTCTTCCAGCGGCAGGTGCAGTCCGGCCTCACCGGCAGCGTCTCCAAGTAGCCGGTGGTGGTCAGTACACGTAGGTGACGTCCACCATGTGCGCGCCCCCGGTGCGCGGCGGCGACAGCAGATGGGTGGTCGACGCGGGCACCTGGAAGTAGAACGTCCAGCTCTGCGACGCGGGCTGGCCGACGAACGCGGTGGTGACGCCGGACGCTCCGGTCAGCTTCGAGCAGCCGACCGGGATGCACAGGTACGCCTCGACCCCTGAATGGTTGCTCAGGCTGTACGACCAGTGCACGGTGGTGATCAGCGCGCCGGTCGGCGCGGTGCCGGAGACCGTGCTGCTGGTGTACCACCAGTTCGTCTGGTACAGGACCCCGCCGATCGGGTTGCGCATGTAGTTGCTCACCGCCGCCTCGGCGGCATTCGCCGGCAACATGACGGCGATGATTGCGCTGAACGCGACGAGCGTACGGCGTAGTGCTTTCATAATCGTCCTCCCGGTGATTGAGGCGGATCTCGAATCTAACCGGCTGATCGACCCCGAGAAATGTTGCACCGTCTTCTCGACATACGCATTTCTGCGTTCTTGACCTGACCCTGACCACTGCCCGTCGACACGGTTGCCCACCTGGTGTTCGCAGGTCTGATGCATGTGTGGCATCGCGATGCCACACATGCATCAGACCTGGAGAGCACATGCGTCAGGCCCGCAGGGCGATGTCGGGTCGGCGCCGGCCGCACCGCATGACCGGGAGACCGGACCGGTGTCGTACGCCGGGGCGACAATGAGCGGGTGCTGGTGGCGGTGGCGGCAGGTCCGGGCGGCGGCGGGGTGCGCCGGCTGCTGCACGCCGACGGGCGGCCCGCCGGCCCGGCCGAGGCCGTGCCCGACCTGGCGGCGGCCGTCGACCGGCCGTCACCATCGCAGGCACCGGCGGCTGGGCCGCCACCGTCGCAGCCACCGGCGGCGCGTCCGGTGCCCGAGCCGCGCTGGCTGTGGGCGACGACCGCGGCGATCTACCCGGCCCTGCTGCGGGCCGGCGTACGGATCGAGCGGTGCCACGACGTCGAGCTGACCGAGGCGCTGCTGCTCGGCTACGACGGACGCTGGGGCGAGCCCCGGTCGCTCGCCGCCGCGTACGCCCGGCTGACCGGCGCGCCGGTGCCACCCGACCCGCCCGCGCCCGGTGCCGCGCCACCCGGGCACGGCCAGGCCGCGCTGTTCGACGACGTGCCGGCCCCGGCGACGGTCGCCGACCCGATCGACGCGCTCACCCGGGTGTACGCCGACCAGCAGCGCCGCATCGCGGGCACCGCCCGGCCGGACCGGTTCCGACTGCTGGTCGCCGCCGAGTCGGCGGGCGCGCTGGTCGCCGCCGAGATGGGTGCCGCCGGGCTGCCGTTGCGCGCCGACCTGCACGACGCGCTGCTCACCGAGCTGCTCGGCGCGCCGTCGCCGGTCGGCGGGCCGCCGCGCCGGCTGGCCGAGCTCGCCGGTCGGATCGCCGCCGCGTTCGGCGTCCGGCAGCTGCACGCCGACTCACCGGCCGAGGTGCTGCGGGCCTTCGCCCGGGTCGGGATCAGCCTGCCGAACACCCGGGCCTGGGTGCTGCGTGGCGTGGACCACCCCGCCGTGCCGCTGCTCATCGAGTACAAGGAACTGCACCGGATCTGGACCGCGCACGGCTGGGCGTGGCGGCAGGCATGGGTCCGCGACGGCCGGTTCCGCCCCGAGTACGTGCCGGGTGGGGTGGTGTCCGGCCGGTGGGCCACCCGGGGCGGCGGGGCGTTGCAGATCCCCAAGGCGGTCCGCCGGGCGGTGGTCGCCGATCCCGGCTGGTGCTTCGTGGTGGCCGACGCCGCCCAGCTGGAGCCCCGGGTGCTCGCCGCGATGTCCGGTGACCGCCGGCTGGCCGCCGCCGGCGGCGCCGGTGACCTGTACGCCGCGCTGGCCCGCGACTCGTTCGGCGGTGACCGGGCCCGGGCGAAGGTGGCGCTGCTCGGCGCCATGTACGGGCAGACCGGCGGCGCCGCCGTGCCGGCCCTCGCCGTGCTGCGCCGCAGCTACCCGGTCGCGTTCGAGTACCTGGAGTCGGCGGCCCGGACCGGTGAGACCGGTGGCCTGGTGCGCTCCTGGCTCGGCCGGACCTGTCCACCGTCCGACGTCGGCACCCCGGCCCGGGGGCGGTTCACCCGCAACTTCGTCGCCCAGGCGACCGCCGCCGAGTGGGCGCTTGTCCTGCTGGCCACCGTCCGTCAGGCGATCGCCGGCACCGCCGCCGAGCTGGTCTTCTTCCAGCACGACGAGGTGGTGGTGCACTGTCCGGAGACGCAGGCGGCGGCGGTGGCCGCCGCCGTGCGGGAGTGCGCCGGCCGGGCCACCACGGTGCTGTTCGGCGACACCCCGGTCCGGGTGCCGCTCGAGGTGTCCACCGTCACCTGCTACGCGGACGCCACCTGATCGCCACCTGATCGTTGGGCCCGTTGTGCGTTCCATCGGATCGGGCAGCGTTTGGCGGGCGCTGTGACCGCCGGCCGGGCTGGACCGGCCGGGGCAGACGTTGCGGGGGTGGCTCAGCTGAGTCGGATCGCGGGGATGATCATCGCGGCTGGTGGGGGTCGGCGGATCGGCGGGCCGGAGGCCCTGCTGTACCGCGGCGATCAACTGCTGGTCGAACGGGCGTTGCGGATCGTGGGGGAGACCGGCTGTGATCCGGTCGTGGTGGTGCTCGGTGCCGCCGCCGACCAGGTACGCGACACCGCCGACCTGACCGGCGCCACCGTGGTGGTCAACCGGGCCTGGGGGACCGGGCTCGGCTCGTCGCTGCGGGTCGGTCTGGACGCGTTGAAGGACAGCGACGCCGAGGCGGTGGTGGTGTTTCCGGTCAACATGCCGGGGATCACCGCCGACGCGCTTCGCCGGGTGACCGCGCTGCCGTACCCGGAGGTGCTGGTCTGCGCCACCTACGCCGGCACGCGCAGCTACCCGATGGTGTTCGGCCGGCGGCACTGGGCGGCGATCGCGACCCTGGCCAATGCCGACGGGGGTGCCCGGCCGTACCTGCTCGCGCACACCGGCGAGGTGATCGACATCTCCTGCGACGGGGTCGCCGAAGGTGGACTGGTGGACACCCCGGAGTCGGTGGCGGCGTGGGGGCTGGCGGTGCCGGTGCAGCGCACCCCGGCGTGACCCGAGCCGACCGTACCCAGGGCCGCCCGGACCTGAGTCGACTCGCCCTGACCTGACTGGTGGGTCAGCTGTCGGTGAAGTGCCGGTGCACCGCCGGGATGGCCAGCCCGATGATGGCCAGTACCGACACGACGGTGAACACGCCACGGAGCACGACCACCTCGAACTTGCTGCCGGCCTTGATGGAGAACCGGTCCGACGGGCCGATCATCCGCCACATCCGCCGGCCGATCGGGATCGGCCACAGGATCGGTACGCCGGCCCGGGTGATCAGGTCGCCGAGGATGTGGACGAAGCAGCCGACCCCCATCGCCAGGCCGAGCATCGGGTAGCCCCGGTCACCGGGCAGATGCAGGTAGGTGAAGTAGGCGGCGCCGAGCGACAGCAGGGTGACGATCACCCAGCCGGCGCGTTTGGCCCACTCGTCGAACAGGCCCCGCAACGCCAGGCCGATCATGAAGAACAGGATGGCGATCACCGCCCACTTGCCGTACGCGGCGCACAGCGCGGTGGTGCCCCAGCCGACCAGCACGGTGAACGGGATGGTGTGGGTGAGGGTCCGGTGGCCGTTGTTGCGGTGCGGGTCCTTGCTGAGCTTCGTCGCGTGGTAGACGCCGAGGGAGATCTTCTCGATGACCTCGGCGACGAACAGCGACGCCACCCCGAAGGTCCGGGCGACGGTGGCGCCGCCCTGGTTGCGGGTGACCTTGCCGGACAGGTCCAGGTCCGGGAAAAGCGCGCCGCCGGCGCAGACGGCGGTGCCGACCGCGATCATCAGTGGCGACTGCTCGTAGCCGGCGAACTGGTCGAGCGCCCAGGAACCGGCTAGCCACACGGCGGCGCCGGAGAGCGCGTGGGACGGACCCATCATGGCAGAGCATCCTCCAAGGTCAACTTCTCGGCGGAGGCAACTCTGTCAGATGGTGGTGGCACCGTCCACACCGGTACGGCGGTCAGAGCACCCGGGTGACTCCTTCGCTGTCCACCCTGGGGTCGAGCCGGTCCGGGTCCAGGTTGACGCAGAGCACCACGCTCGCGCCGACGGCGAGCGGTGCGAGCAGCCAGAACAGCGGGTGCTCGTGCTGGCCGCCGTCGACCAGCACCCGGTCACCGGCGGTGACGTCCTGCTGCGCGGCGATCTCCAGCGCCAGTGAACCCCACTCGGCGTAACTGGTCCCGTCCACGCTGGCCAGATCACCTGGCCGGACCAGCCCGTACGCCGGTGGCTGACCGGAGTACCGGCACGCCTCGGCGAGAAAGTCGCGGTAGCCCTCCGGCGGCGGGGTGCCCGCCGCCGCCCGGGCACCGACGTCGAGCATGAACCGGTGCCGCGCCCCGGGCACGTCCTCCAACCAGTCGTCGATCCGACCACGGGCGGCGAACACCGCGTCCAACGGCTCGTCGCCACCCGGCTCGATCACCGGTAGGCCAGCGGTGGCGGCCAGCCGGATCGACACCGACACCCCGATCGACCAGGCACCCAGCAGAACGGCGGCGGTCTGCCAGTGCGGCGGCAGCAGGATCGCCGCCCGGTCGCCGGCGACCAGCCCGCAGCCGTCGCGCAGCACCGCCGCCGTCCGGGCCGCCCAGGCACCCAGCGCGGTGGCGGAGAGCTCGGTCCGCTCGCCGGTGGCGTCGTCGTAGCAGGTCAGCAGGGGCGTCGTCGGGTCGCCCGGGTAGATGCCCAGGCCGGGCGCGCTGGCGAGGGCGGACGCGTCCATGCGTACTCCAGGGTGTGAATGGTCGTCGCGGCCGACCCTACCGGGTCAGCGCGCCGGGAACCCGTAACCGCGCGGCCACGTCGCGCAGCCGGGGCCAGCTCACGGCGGTGGCGCCGGGTGGGGTGCCGGCGGTCACCCGGCGCAGCATCCGGTCGGTCTCGTCCACGTCGAGCCGTCGTCTCGGGTCGCGGCGCAGCAGCCCGGCGAGCACCGGCCGCAGCGGCCCGGCCCGGGTCGCCGGGTCCGGTGGCGCGGTGGCCAGCGCGGTCAGCGTCGCCATCGGGGTCGACCGGGCGTACGGGGAACGGCCCTGGACGGCGGCGTACAGCGTGGCGCCGAGTGACCACAGGTCGGCCGCCACGGTGGACACCCCGTCGCGGGCGCGCTCCGGGGCGATGTACTGCGGCGAGCCGATCACCATCCCGGTCCGGGTGATCGAGCCGTCGCCGTCCAGGGTGGCGAGTCCGAAATCGGTCAGTACCACCCGGCCCCGGTCGCCGATCAACACGTTGTGCGGCTTGACGTCGCGGTGCAGGACCCCGTGGCCGTGCGCGGCCCGCAGCGCGGCCAGCACCCGCCGGCCGATCGCCGCAACCCGCACCGGCGGCAGCGGGCCGTCCTCGGCGACGACCTGGTGCAGCGAGCGGGACCGGACGTACTCCATCACGATCAGCGGGCAGCCGGCGACGTGCCGTACGTCGTAGATGCGGACCACGTTGGGGTGGTTGAGCCGGGCGGCGCTGCGCGCCTCCCGCAGCGTACGGCGGCGCAGCGCCTCGCGTTCGGCGTCGTTCATCCAGTCCGGGGGCAGCACCTCCTTGACCGCGACGTCGCGGTGCAGGACCTCGTCGCGGGCCAGCCAGACCCGTCCCATCCCGCCGCTGCCGACCGGACGTACGAGCCGGTAGCGGTCCGCGATCAGCTGCGGTCGCACCATCACCGTCTCCCATCGTCAGCCCACGACTGCATACAGTAGTCGTGGGCTGACGATGCCGGATCAGCTGGAGAAGCGGCCATCATCCACCGTTTCGCTGCACCGGGTGACCTAACAGCCGAGTATCCTGCCGACGAGCAACCGCGCTGCCGATGAGCAGCTGAAGCCGCCTACGAGACGGCGCCGCCGACCGCCGCGAGCAGGTTGCCGTCCGGCACGACGAGTTTGCCCGCCCCGCCGGCCAACTGTGCGGCGGCCCGCCGGGTGTTGAAGCCCGGCGCCTCGCGCACGGCGGCGGCGTACGTGGCGGCGGTCTGCGCCGCGATCGTCGCCCAGCCGTACCGCCGGGTCACCAGCTGCCGGGCCGACCGGGCCACCCGTCGGGCGAACAACTCGTCGGAGAGCAGCGTGTGCACCGCCTGGGCCAGCCCGTGCGGATCCTGCGGCCGGAACGTCGTGCCGGTCACGCCGGGCTCGACGATCTCGGCGAGCCCGCCGGTGGCCGACACGGCCAGCGGCGCGCCGGCCGCCGCCGCCTCCAACGCCACCATGCCGAACGGCTCGTAGAGGCTCGGCACCACGGTCGCGTCGGTCGCGCCCAGCACCGCCGGCAGCTGCGACTCGGTCATGAACCCGGCGAAATCGATCAGATCGGCGACGCCGAGCCGCGCGGCCTGCGCCTGCAGCTCACCCCGGTACGGCCCGTCGCCGGCGACGATCACCCGCAGCCCGGGATGGCGTTGCCGCAGCCACGGCAGCGCGGCGATCAGGTGCTGGACGCCCTTTTCGTAGACCAGCCGGCCGGCGAAGCCGATCAGCGGCCCGTCGGCGGCGTACCGCTCGCGGGCCGCCGCCACCGCCCGCGTCGACGAGCGCCACACCCGGTCGTTCACCCCGTTGGCGATCACGTCCACCCGCGACGCCGGCAGCTCCAGCAGGTGGCTGACCTCCCAACGCATGTAGCCGGAGCAGGCGATCACCCGGCACGACTCGTGGCCGAGCCAGTGCTCGATGGAGTGGATGGACTTGTTCATCTCGTCGGGGAGCCAGCCTTGGTGGCGGCCGGCTTCGGTGGCGTGGATGGTGGCGACGAGGGGGATGTCGAGGTGTTCCTTGAGGGTGATGGCGGTGTGGGCGACGAGCCAGTCGTGGGCGTGGATGACGTCGTATTCGGCGGTCTGGGTGGCGCGCAGGGCGGCGCGGGTGAGGGTGTGGTTGAAGGCCATGGTCCAGGCGAGGAGGCTGGGGGTGGCGAGGGGGAACAGGGGTGGGTCTTCGGCGGCGCGGATGATGCGGACGCCGTCGGCGTATTCCTCGAGGGGGGCGCCGGGGGCGTGGCGGGTGACGACGGTGACCTCGTGGCCGGCGTTGGCGAGGGCGACGGAGAGGGCGTGTACGTGTCGGCCCAGTCCGCCCACCACGACGGGTGGGTACTCCCAGGACAGCATCAGAATCCGCTGCGACCGTGGTGCGCGGATGTCGATCACGTCGGCGGCAGGTGACATCGACAGACCCCCCTCAATTCAAATCGGCACCGGACATGCGCGATCAGACACCTATTGCGGGTGCTGACGCGTCTTTGGGTTGCCGACGATACTGCCGGCAACGGGATAACCAGGGAAGACATTCGCGTTGCGCTGATGTAACAGCAACTGATCAGACTTGTCGGACCCGGAGTAGTTCGGCCACCGACCACGCCTGGAACGGGCAGCCGGTGGCGCCGTGCGGCGGATCCCCGTCAGCCGTTTCGCTGACCGAGCCGAGTCCGTACTCGCTCAGGTGGGCGGTCAGCCCGAGGAACACGTCGGAGACGTCCAGACCGGCCCGCCGGGCCGCCGACACGTACGGGCCGATCAGCCACGGCCAGACCGTGCCCTGGTGGTAGGCGCCGTCGCGGCGGGCCGGGCCGCCCCGGTGCTGCCCGAGGTAGCCGGCCGAGTCCGGGGCCAGGCTGCGCAGACCCAGCGGGGTCAGCAGCGCCGCGCCGATCGCCCGCAGCGGTGCCGGGTCCGGCTCCAACGGGGCGTACGGCAGCGACCAGGCGAGCAGCTGGTTCGGCCGCAGCGCGTCGTCGTCGGCGTGCGGATCCCCGCCCAACGGGTACTGCGCCGGAGTGTCCAGCACGTCGTAGAGCCACCCCGACGGGGCCGGGTAGCGGGCCCGGAACGACTCCTGCGCCTTCGGGTACACGCTCGTCGCCGCCCCCGGGTCACCGTCCACCAGCTGCGCCAGCTCGCTCACCGCCGCCAGCCCGTTGACCCACAGGGCGTTCACCTCGACCGGCTTGCCTTCCCGGGAGGTGATCGGCACCCCGTACACCCGGGCGTCCATCCAGGTCAGTGCCTCACCGCCGGCACCGCCGGTGAGCAGCCCGTCGGCCTCGTCCACCCGGATGCCGTACCGGGTGCCGCGCAGATGCGCCGCGACCACCTCGCGCAGCGCCGGCAGCAGCTCGGCCGCCAGGTCGATGTCGCTGGTCGCGGTGACATGCCGGTCCACCGCGTGCAGGAACCACAGGGTGCCGTCGACGGTGTTGTACTCCACGTGCCCGGTGTCAGCGGTGTTCGCCAGCATCCCCTCGGACAGCGTCGCCGCGTAGCCGCGCAGCAGCTCCCGGCCCTCGTCGGCCCGCCCGGTCGCCAGGAACAGCCCCTCGTACGACGTCATCGTGTCCCGTGACCACGCACCGAACCACGGGTAGCCGGCCACCACGTCCGGCCCGGAGCCGGTGCGCACCACGAACGCGTCGGCGGCCAGGGCCAGCGTGGCGTCGACGGCGTCGGCCGGTTTCGCGGCCGCCACCACGGCCCGGTTGCGGGTCCGGGCGGCGGCGACGATCGTGGCCGCCGGGGCCGGCACCTGTTCCAGCTGTTCCGCCCACGCGGTCACCTCGGCCACCGCGCCGGGGCCGTCGAGGGTGGCGGTGAAGCTGCCCGCGTACCACAGGTCCTCCTCGGCCCGCAGCCCACGCGCCGCCTCCTCGCGGTGGTACACGCCGTCCCACCAGTTGCCCGCCGGCACCCAGTCCGGTCCGTGTACCCGGAACGCGCCCTCGATCACCGTCCCGCCGTCGACGTTGTCCATCCTCGGCGGGGGAGCCTGCCCGTCCCGTTCGCCGTGCGCGTCCCGCCAGGTGGTCACCGCGGCCAGGGTGAGGGTGACCGGTCCGCCGCTGACCAGCCGGTGGGTGACCGCCACGCACGGCGAGCCGTGCGTCATCGCGATCTCCCGTTCGATCACCACGTCGCCGATCCGCCACCGCCAGCGCGGCACCCCGTCGGTCAGGTCGAACCGCTCCAGCAGGGTGTGACCGGGCGGGTCGACCACGCCGGATGCCCATTCGTGCACGCCGAGGCGGACCTGCGCGCCGGACGGCAGGGTGACCGCCGGGTCCAGGCTGACCAGCCCGACCCGCCGGGTTGCCGGGGTGGCCCCGGCGACCACCAGCAGGCCGTGGTAACGCCGCGTACGCAGGCCACTGACCGTGCCCATCGCGTAGCCGCCCCGGCCGTCGGTGACCAGCCACTCCCGGCTGGCTCCGGCGGCCAGGTCGCCGCAGACCTGCGGTCCGAAGCTGATGTCGAGCAATGTTCCTCCATGGCTGGTCGACCGGCGAGAGCGGGCTGCGGGCCGGTGGCGGGCGGTGGTACGGCGGGGCGGTGGTACGGCGGGCGGTGCTGGGCGGTGGCGGAGCGGTTCCGGGCCGGCGAAACGGCGCTGGTGTGCCGGCAAGGTGACGGTCCGACAAGTGCCGGAAACACGTCCCAGGAAGAATGACCGTCATGGTCAACTCCAGGCGGACGTATCGTGATCCGGAGCGCACCCGGTTGGCGGAAGCCGACGCGGGTGAGCAGCCGTGGCGGGCATGGGGGCCCTACGTGTCAGAGCGGGCATGGGGAACGGTACGGGAGGACTACAGCGAGCACGGTACGGCGTGGGACTACTTCCCGCATGATCATGCCCGATCCCGGGCGTACCGCTGGAACGAGGATGGCATGGCCGGCGTCTGTGACGACCGGCAGACGTTCTGCTTCGGCCTGGCGCTGTGGAACGGCGAGGACCCGATCCTCAAGGAGCGCATGTTCGGCCTGGGCGGCGACGGCGGCAACCACGGCGAGGACGCGAAGGACTACTGGTGGTACGAGGATTCCACGCCCACCCACTCCTGGATGCGTTGGCGCTACCACTATCCGCAGGCCGCCTTTCCGTACGACGATCTCGTCGCGGTCAACGGTATGCGCGGCCGCGACGAGACCGAGTATGAACTGGTCGACACCGGCATCTTCGACGACGACCGGTACTGGGCGGTAACCGTCGACTACGCCAAAGCGGGGCCGACCGACATGTGCATCGAGATCACCGTCGCCAACCGGGGCGACACCGATGCCCGACTGCACGTCCTCCCCAGCCTGTGGTTCCGCAACACCTGGGGATGGGGGCTGCCCGGCCGCGACCAGATCCCGGTGCTCACCGGCGACGGCGACCGCCTGATCGGCCACCACTGGGTGCTCGGGCAGCTGGTGCTGCAGGGCGACGGCGACCCCACCCCGCTGCTGTGCGACAACGACAGCAACGCCGAACGGCTCTGGGGGCTGCCGTCGCGTACCCCGTACCCGAAGGACGGCATCAACGACCACGTCGTCGACGGCGCCGACACGGTCAACCCGGAGCTGACCGGCACCAAGGGCGCACTGCACTACGTCCTCGACGTGCCGGCCGGCGGCGAGGACCGGATCCGGCTGCGGCTGACGTTGACCGCCCCGCCGCCGGGCAACACCCCGCCGCCCCGGCTCAGCCTCGGCGCCGGGCACGCCGCGACGCTGGCCGCCCGGCACGCCGAGGCGGACCGCTACTACGACACCGTCATCCCGGCCGCCGCCACCGACGACGAACGTCTCGTCGCCCGTCGGGCGTTCGCCGGCGTGCTCTGGGGCAAGCAGTTCTACCACTTCGACGTCGCCCAGTGGCTGGCCGGTGACCCGGCCAGCCCGCCGCCGCCGAACGGGCGTGCCCACGGCCGCAACGCCGCGTGGCGGCACATGAACAGCTTCGACGTCATCTCCATGCCGGACCCCTGGGAGTATCCCTGGTACGCCGCCTGGGACCTGGCGTTCCACTGCTCGACGCTGGCCCGGGTCGACCCGCAGTTCGCCAAGGACCAGCTGCTGTTGCTGCTGCGCGAGTGGTACATGCACCCCAACGGGCAGATCCCGGCGTACGAGTGGGCGTTCGCCGACGTCAACCCGCCGGTGCACGCCTGGGCGGCGCTGCGGGTGTTCGACATCGACGGCCGGCGCGACTTCGAGTTCCTCGCCCGGATCATGCACAAGCTGCTGCTCAACTTCACCTGGTGGGTCAACCGCAAGGACATCAACGGCAACAACGTCTTCGAGGGCGGCTTCCTCGGGCTGGACAACGTCGGGCCGTTCGACCGGTCCGCCGCGCTGCCGGTGGCCGGGGTGCTGGAGCAGTCCGACGGCACCGGCTGGATGGCGACGTACGCGCTGAACATGCTGGACATGGCGTTGACCCTGGCCGTGCACGACCACACCTACACCGACATCGCCACCAAGTTCCTGGAACACTTCGCCTACATCGCCGCCGCCGCCTACGACCAGGGGCTGTGGGATGAAGAGGACTCGTTCTTCTACGACCAGCTGCGGCTGCCCGACGGCGACACCCTGCCGCTGAAGGTGCGGTCGGTGGTCGGCCTGCTGCCGCTGGCCGCCACCACCACGCTGCACTCCGGCACCCTGGCCCGGCTGCCCGAGCTGGCGGCCCGGCTGCGCTGGTTCCTGACCAACAAACCGGAGTACGCCGACGTGATCGGCGCCCGCCGGCTGGCCGGCGACGGCCGGCAGCACCGGCTGCTGTCCATGGTCGGCCCGGAGCAGATCGTGCGGATTCTCGCCCCGATGCTCGACGAGGACGAGTTTCTCTCCCCGTACGGGCTGCGTACCCTGTCCCGGCGGCACCTCGACGAACCGTTCACCGTCTCGCTCGGCGGGCAGGACTTCACCGTCGGCTACGAGCCGGCCGAGTCGGCCAGCGGGCTGTTCGGCGGCAACTCCAACTGGCGGGGGCCGATCTGGATGCCGACCAACTACCTGCTGGTCTGCGCGCTGCGGGACTTCGCCACCTTCTTCGGCGACGACCTGCTGATCGAGTACCCGACCCGGTCCGGCTCCAAGCGCACGCTCAACGCGATCGCCGACGACCTGTCGCACCGGCTGATCTCGCTGTTCCTGCGCGACGGGTACGGCCGGCGGCCGATCTACGGTGCCGCCGAGACGTTCCAGCAGCACCCCGACTGGCGGGACCTGATCGCCTTCCCGGAGTACTTCCACGGCGACAACGGCGCCGGTCTGGGCGCCTGGCACCAGACCGGCTGGACGGCGCTGGTCGCCGACCTGATCCTGACCGTGCGGGCCGATCGGGGGGGTCAGCCGGGCTGAACCCGCCGGCGGGCGTACTCCGGTGCGTGCTCGGGACGCGGTCCGATGCCGATCAGGTAGGCGGGCAGCAGCGACGCCGGTGGGAACCGGCGCATCAGGGTCAGCAGCGGGGCCGGTGGGCCGACCCGCCGACCGTCCAAAATCGGCTGGACGATGGTGCGGTGCAGGCTCTGCTGCAGGGTCTGCACCACGACGGTCGGCAGGGCCCGGCGGGCCCGTACCGTGGCCAGCTCCGCCGGGGTGATCCGACCCCGGCGCAGCGGCTCGGCCAGCCGGGTCGCCGCCGCGACGGCGTCGGCGACGGCGAGGTTGATGCCGACCCCGCCCACCGGGCTCATCGCGTGCGCGGCGTCGCCGATGCAGAGCAGCCCGTCGCGGTGCCAGCGGCGCAGCCGGTTCACCCGTACGTCCAGATGTTTGACGTCGTCCATGCTGGTCAGCGCGTCGAGCCGGTCGGCGAGCCGGGGCGCGACGGTGGCCACCTGACGCTGGAACGCCGCCAGCCCGCGGCTACGCAGCTCGGCGTCGGTCCCCTTGCGGGCGATGTAGGCGACCTGAAGGTGGCCCTCCCGGGGGAACACCACGACCATCGCGCCGTGGCCGGCGGCCGGTACCAGGCCCGACAGGTCGTCGGTGTCCCGTCGGGGCAGCCGGAACCACCAGACGTCGATCGGCACCGGGAACTCGCGGGGCCGCAGCCCGGCCGCCCGCCGTACCGCCGACCAGCGTCCGTCGCAGGCCACGGTCAACGCCGAGCGGATCTCGCCGGTCACACCGTCCGCGGTCCGGTAGCGCACCCCGGCGACCCGGTCACCGTCGTGCAGCAGGCCGGTCACCTCGGTCCCCATCCGCAGGGTGAAGGTCGGTTCGGTCGACGCCGCCCCGGCCAGCAGGTTGAGCAGGTCCCACTGCGGCACCATCGCGATGTACGGGTGCGGGGTGTGCAACCGGTGTAAATCCCCGACGACGATCTGCCGGCCCTCGCCGGTCGGAAAGGCGACCTGGTGGATCCGGGTCTGCGGCAGGGCGGCGAACTGGTCGCCGAGGCCGAGCTCGTCGAGCAGCCGCAACGTCGACGGGTGGACGGTGTCGCCGCGGAAGTCCCGTAGGAAGTCGTCGTGCTTCTCACAGACGACGACCCGCACCCCGGCTCGGGCCAGCAGCAGGCCGAGCATCATGCCGGCCGGTCCACCACCGGCGACCACACAGTCGGCAGTGTCAGTGTCCATCGCGCCCACCTCCATCGATTTCATCATGTGTTGAATAAATCGACGATAGCGTGACCACGGCGATCCGTCCGACCCATCGGACGGGGTGTGGGCAACGACACCGATCGACTGAACGCGGGCGGGTCAGCCGACGAGCAGCGGCAGCAGAGTGAGTGAGTTGACCGCACCGTGCACGGCGACGATCGCCCACCCGTTGCGGTACCGCGACCAGAGGTAGCCGAGGAACAGGCCGAGTCCGCCGTTGAACATCAGGACCACCGCGACCGTGTCAGCCAGCGGACCGGTGCCGACCCGGTGGGTGTGCATCGCCGCGTACAGCAGTGCGGTCGCGGTGATCGCCGGCCAGCGGCCGAGCAGCGCCTCCAACCGCGTCTGCAGCAGCAGCCGGTAGAAGACCTCCTCCAGCACACTCGCGGTCAGGAAGGTCAGCAGCATCGCCGTGAGCAGGACCATCGGATCGTACGCCCGGTAGCCGGACAGGTCGGACGGTCCGGTCAGCGGGCTGTGGTACGCCAACCAGGCCCAGCCGACGACTGCCGGCACCGGGCCCAGCCAGTACCAGAGCCCCGGGAGCGACTGTCGATGCTCCCGACCGCCGGGCGGTGGCGCCGGCCAGTTCCGCAGCACCCACCAGGCACCGCCGAGCAGCAGCGCGACCTTCACCGGGCCGTACCAGACGCTTCCCGGCCCGAGGAGCAGCACCAGCACCGCGAACACCACCGCGACCGCGCACAGGCCGACCACCTGCCGGGTGAGCGCCGCCCGGCCGTCGGCAACCGTGGGCTGCAACGCCGGCAGCCGCGGCGGCACCAGCCTGGCCAGCAGCATCCCGGCGACCAACGGCACCACGACCGCAGGGATCGTCACCGGGGACGCCTCGACGTCCGCCGAGGTCGTCACCTCGGTACGCCCAGTGGCGAGCAGCCACAGCGGTGCGCCGCCGATCATCGCCAGCCCGAACCCGGTCAACAGCCGGTCCGGAGCGGCGGCGCGTGACGGCATGGCGCCGAGGGTAGCCAGCGGTCGCATCCCGGTGTACGTGCTCACTGCGTCGAGGCCGGCACCGCTCAGCATTTCGCTGCCCCGGCCGACCGCGCGGGTAGGGTGGCGGGCATGGCTGTCACCTCAGAGATGGTGCCGTTGGGCACCCCCGCGCCCGACTTCGCGCTGGCGGACGTCTCCGGTCACGTGGTCCGCCGCGACGACTTCGCCGACGCCCCGGCGCTGCTCGTCGCCTTTGTCTGCAACCACTGCCCGTACGTGAAACACGTCGAGGTCGCACTGGCCAAGGTGCTCACCGAGTTCCCGACCCTGGCCGTCGTCGGCATCTGCACCAACGACGCCGAGGCGTACCCCGACGACGCCCCCGCGCAGCTCGCCGCGCAGGCCCAGCGGGCCGGCTGGACGTTCCCGTACCTCGTCGACTCCACCCAGCAGGTCGGGCGAGCCTACCAGGCGGTGTGCACTCCGGACTTCTTCCTGTACGGCGCCGACCGCACCCTGGCCTACCGGGGCGCGTTCGACGACTCCACCCCGGGCAACGGCAAGCCGGTCACCGGGGCGGCGCTGCGGGCCGCGATCGAACTGGTGCTGGCCGGGCAGCCGGTGCCCGAGCCGCACCAGCCGAGCATGGGCTGTTCGATCAAGTGGCGGTCCTGACCGGACCGTCGGTGCGGGCTGGATCCGGCCGCTGGTAAACCCCGGTCGGCGGCCGCGCGTCAGTCCGGTATGACCCATCTGCGCGTACCGATGATCGTCAGCCTCGCCGTACTGCTGGCCGCCGCCGGCTGTACCACGGCCGAACCGACGGGAGCCGGCGCCGGCCAGCCACCGGACGGAACCGGTGCCGGGACCCTGACACCGCCCGGACCGGCAGCGGGCCAGCGGGAGTCGCCCGTGGTGGGCCTCAGCCGCAGCGGCCCGGACGGACCGCCCGGCCCCGGCCCGGGCGAGTACCAGGTGCGGTACGGCTGGGCGGTGCCGTCGCAGACCGTCGTCATCCGCAACGACGTCCGTCCGCCGGTCGCACCTCGGCCGGCTCCGCCGCTGCCGTACCTGGTGGAGATCGAGGCCACCGACCACGCTGACACCGACCCGGCGTACAGCCGGATCTCGTTCGTGTTCCGGTCCGGATTCCCGTCCTACGAGGTCGGTTACCAACCGCGGATCGTCTTCGAAGGCACGGGGGAGCCGGTCGACCTGGCGGGCGACTGTTTCCTGCAGATCCGGTTCGTCTCCGCGCAGGCACACGACGCGTACGGCCGGATGTCAGTCCAGCGATCGCCCGGCCCGCAGCTGCGGCTGGGCAGCCTGCGTGGCTACGGGTTCGCCGGCGACTACGAGGGCCGGGTCACCTACGGTCTCGGTCTCGACCCGGCCGGCGGGCCGGACCAGCCGCCGCCGGTACGGGTCGCCGAGGTCGGCGTCGGCGACCGGTTCATCGTCGCCGTCGATGTCGGGTACTGACCGCCGACCGCTGCGGTTGAGAGCCGGCGCGGGCACCGCTGCGGTTAGGGTCGTCGCACGGGACCGTGACCCGGTCCGGCAGGATGTGGCCCGGCGGGTACGGGTACCGCCCGGAGCGGACCGGCCGGGCGGACGGGACGGACAGGAGAGACGGTGTCTGACGCGGTGGTGGTCGGAGCCGGCATCATCGGGCTCAGCTGTGCCGTCCGGCTGCAGCAACAGGGACTACGGGTGACCGTGGTCACCGCCCACCCCGTCGAGCAGACCGTGTCGGCGGTGGCCGCCGCGGTCTGGTACCCGACCCGGACCGACGGCACGTCCCGGGCGCTCGACTGGGCCCGTCGCACCTTCGACGAACTGGCCGACCAGGCTCGGCAGCCGGTCCCGGGGGTGGTGATGCGACCGACCCGGATGCTGCTGCGTGCCCCGGTCGACGATCCACCGTGGTGGGCGGCGGCCGTTCCCGACCTGCGCTACTGCCCGGTCGCCCCGGTGGTGCCGGCCGCCGGCTCCGGTCCGGCCGGTGGGGTGGTGGCTGAGTGGCGGTGCACGGTGCCCACTGTGGAGATGCGGCCGTACCTGGACTGGCTCACCCGACAGTTCGTCGCCGCCGGCGGCGTGCTGCGCCAGCGTGACCTGTCCGATCTGGCCGAGGCGGGCCAGCTGGCGCCGGTGGTGGTGAACGCCACCGGCCTGGCCGCCGGCCGGTTGGCCGCCGACCCTGCGGTGCATCCGATCCGTGGCCAGGTGGTGCTGGTGGCCAATCCCGGCATCGCCACCTCGGTACGCGACGAGCACCACCCCGACGGTGCCACGTACGTGCACCCCCGGCGGCGCGACGTCGTGCTCGGCGGCACGTTCGAGCCGGGAGTCGACGGCGAACTGCCCGACCCGGCGACGAGCCGGGCGATCCGGGCCCGCTGCGCCGCCCTCGTTCCCGAGCTGGCCGGCGCGGCCGTCCTCGCCCAACGGGTCGGGCTGCGGCCCGGGCGGCACGGCGGTGCCCGGGTGGAGGCCGATCCCGCGCCGCCGGCCGGGGTCACCCGGCTGATCCACTGCTACGGCCACGGCGGCGCCGGCGTGACGCTGAGCTGGGGCTGTGCCGACGAAGTGGCGTCGCTGGTCAGCGAAGCGGCGTGACAGTGCCGCGTTGGCCTCAGGCGTCGGGCCGGCCTCAGGCGTCGGGCTGGTCGAGCGCGGCGATCGTCACCTGGTACGACGGGTCGTCGGCGTACTCCTCGCGGTAGCAGATCCGTTGGATCTGCCGGTCGGTGACGAACAGTGCCACGTCGACGAGGACGCCGAGGTGGGCGACGGCACCGGCCGGTTCATGGCGCTTGTCCTGCAGTACGTCGCCGATGCCGCCGAGGAAGTTCGTCGCATGGCCGAACTGGTGCTCGCTGGGGCGGCGGCGTACCACGACCTCCAGCGCAACCGGCTCGGTCAGCGGCGTCCAGCCGCTGCGCTGCGCCGCGTCGCACGCTGCGGTCAGCAGGGTACGGACCCGCGCTGCCTGCCGATTGCCGGCGGTGAAGATGGACAGTGTCTGATTCTTCAGTGGTGGCAGGCCCGGGACCTCGAACGCCAACGCGAGCGCCTGACGGTCACGCATCAGGACCTCCTCGAGGATCGACGGCGGGGCCCGCCGGGCTGCCGGCGGGCGCACCGGCGGGAAGAGCGGGTCGGCGGCGGCGGCGACCGAGTCGTAACGAAAACTACCTACCCTGTTCACGCGTCGCCCAGGGTCCGTTCGTTCACAATCCCGGATCCAGCGTTGTGAGCGGACCGGCGGCGCGAGCGCCGCACTCCCGACGGCGGACGGATCGGCGGGCACCGTCGGGGCCGGTGCCGGCACCGGTGTTTGCCGACGCAACGAACGGGTAGCGCGGTACCGGGGCAGACCCGAGCCGAACCGAAGGAGCTATCGATGGACGACCCGATCAACCTGTCGGTGATCTACTACAGCGCCACCGGGACCACCTACCAGATGGCGCAGGCCGCCGTGGAGGCCGCGGAGAAGGCCGGCGCGCAGGTGCGGCTGCGCAAGGTTCGCGAACTCGCCCCGGAGGAGGCGATCCGGTCCAACTCCGGCTGGCACGCGCACCGGTTGGAGACCGAGGACGTGATGGAGGCCGAGATCGACGACCTGGCCTGGTCGGACGCGGTCATCTTCGGCACCCCGACCCGGTACGGGGTGATGGCCGCGCAGCTGAAGCAGTTCATCGACGGCAGTGGGCCGCTGTGGGCCAAGGGGGTCCTGGTCAACAAGGTGTTCTCCGGGTTCTGCTCCACCGCAACGGCGCACGGCGGACAGGAGGCGACGCTGCTGTCGCTGTACAACGTCGTCTACCACTGGGGCGGCATCGTGGTCACCCCCGGCTACGTGGAGCCGAGCCAGTTCGTCGGCGGCAACCCGTACGGCGCCTCCCACACCAGCAACAACGGCGAGATCCCGCCGGACGAGGTGGCGCTGACCGCGACCGCCCTGACCGCCCGGCGGGTGGTCGACATCGCTGCGGCGGTCAAACGCGGTCTGGCCGCCGGTTGACCGCGACCAGATCGACCAGCAGCTCCCGCAGCACGTCCAGGCCGTCCGGGCTGAGCACCGATTCGGGATGGAACTGCACCCCGGCGAACCGTGGGCCGACCAGCGCGTGCACCGCGTCGTCGGTCTCGTCCCGGCACAGCCGGACCTGCCCGTACCGGGTGGGCAGGCTGGCGGTTCCGCAGCTGGCGGTGAAACTTGAGTAGAAGCCGACCCGGCGCGGGACGCCGAAGAAGTCGATCTCCCGCTGCAGTCCCTGGCTGGGCAGCGGCCGGCGGGTCACCGCCAGGCCGAGCCGGTCGGCCAGCACCTGGTGGCCCAGACAGATACCGAGCAGCGGCTGCCCACGGTGCAGCGCGGCGTCCACGATCCGGTGCATCGCCGCCATCCGGGGCTGCGCCGGGTCGGTCGGGTCACCCGGGCCGGGACCGGCCACCAGGACGTCCGCCGTGGCCGGGTCGACCGTCGCGGTCCGGTCCCAGCGGACCTGCCGGACCACCGCGCCGAGCGCCCGCAGCAGGTGGGCGAGCATGCCGGTGAAGCTGTCCTCGGCGTCGACCACCAGCACGTCCAGACCGGTCAACCGGGACTCGGCCACCGCCCCGGGAACCCGCTGCTCCAGCCAGAAGCGGGCCAGCCGGTCGTTGCGGGCGGCCAACGCGCGTACCACCGTGGGGTGTTCGGGATGGGCGAGCGCGGCGGTGACGCCGGTGCCGGGCGACCCGGCCGGCAGTCCGATTCCGCAGCTGGCGGCACCGTCGGCCGCCGACCGGTCCGCCGGCACCGCCGGTCCGGGTGCGGCTCCGGAGACAGGTCCGGAGACAGGTCCGGAGACAGGTCCGGAGACAGGCCCGGAGGCGAGCCCGAGCGACGCGAGGACCGCCGACGCCTTCGCGTGCGTCTCGGCCACCTCACCGGACGGTGTGGAATGACGCACCAGGGTCGCGCCGACCGGCACCCGGATCTCCCCGGTCAGATCGATCTCGGCGGCCCGGATCAGGATCGGGGCGTCCAGCGTCTGCGCGCCGTCGCTGTCGTGGCCGAGCAGCGCGAGCACCCCGGCGTAGTAGCGGCGTCCGCCGGGGCTGTACCGGGCGATCACCCGGCAGGCGCTCTCGATTGGGCTGCCGGTGACGGTCGGCGCGAACATCGTCTGCCGGAGCACCTCCCGGACGTCGTGGCAGTTGCGTCCGGCGAGCAGGTACTCGGTGTGGCTCAGCCGGGACATCCGCTTCAGGTAGGGGCCGATCACCTGGCCGCCGTGCTCGGCAACCGTCGCCATCATTTTGAGCTCCTCGTCGAGCACCATGTAGAGCTCCTCGATCTCCTTGGGATCGTCGAGGAACGACAGCACGGTGGCGAGCTCCGGCTCGCCCTGCGGATGCCGCAGAGTGCCGCTGATCGGGTTCATCATGGCCAGTCCGTCGCTGACGCTGACGTGCCGTTCCGGCGTCGCGCCGACCAGCACCCGCTCGCCGGTGTAGACCAGGAACGTCCAGTAGGCCCCGCGTTCGTCGCGCAGCAGCCGGCGAAGCGCGCTCAGCCCGGCGACCAGCGCCGCCGAGCGGCCCACCCGGTCGGCGGCGGACCCGCCAGGTGCCACCAGCCGGGCCCGGTAGGTGCGGTGCAGCACGAAGTTGGCACCGGCTCCGTTGCCGATCTCGTCCCGCAGCACCCGGGCCACCAGGTCGGCGTACTCGTCGTCGGCGATGTCGAAGCCGCCGCCGTCGGTCGCCACCGGCGTGCCGGGCAGGTCCCGGATCGCCGTCGCGACCGGCACCTGCCGGTAGGTCGACACCCGGATGCACTCCAGTGGCAGCCCGTCGTCGACGTGGGCGAATCCGCGTTCGGCGATCTGCCGGTACGGGACCACTGCCAGCGTCGCCGGCTGGTTCGCCGGTCCAGGCTGATCCGCCGGTCCAGGCTGATCCGCCGGTCCAGGCTGATCCGCCGGTCCAGGCTGATCCGCCGGTCCAGGCGGCAGCGGGATGTCCGCCAGCCGGTCGGCGCGGTGCGGTGTGCCGCGAAGCAGTTCGACGACGTCGGCGCCGTCGCGACGCAGCAGCGCGAACGGACCTGGGTCGACGCCGTCGTGCACGGCGCGCAGCAGGCTGGAAAGGTGGTCGGTCATCGGGTCCCTCCGGGCTTCGGGCGGCCCGGCGAGGAACTGCCCGGGTGGGAACCCGGTGGCCGCCTCGACGGGCGGCCGGATGGTTTCGCGCTAGACGCGCGGCGGGGCCGCCAGGTCGGCGGGCCACCAGCAACGAGTGAGCGCGAGCATGGCGACAGCATACCGGTCCAGGCCGGTGGCTGGGTACGGTGATCGACGATGAGCATCCTCGCCCTCGATCTCGGCACCTCCTCGGTGCGCGGCCTGATCCTCGACAACGCGGCCGCGCCGCAGCAGGACGCGTTGGCCCGCCGCAAGGTGGCGCTGGCGGTTGACCGGGACGGCGCCGCGACCCTCGACCCGGCCGACTACCTGGCCGCTCTCATCGACTGCGTCGACGAGCTCGACTCGGCCGGCCGGCTCGACGGTGTCGAGTTGGTTGCCTCGGCGGCCCAGTGGCATTCGGTGTTGCCGCTGGATCCTGCCGGTGCCCCGATCGGCCCCCTGATGACCTGGTTGGACACCCGGCCGGCCGCGTTGCCCGGTGCGGCCGCGCCGGCCGACGAGGCCGATTTCCACCAGCGCACCGGCACCTGGTGGCACCGCTTCTACTGGACGGTGCGACTGCCGTGGCTGCGCCGCCACTGCGGCGGCCGGCCGGCGTGCTTCGTCGGCCTGCCGGAGTATGTGCTGACCGGTCTGCTCGGGTCTGCACCGATGTCGGTGTCCCAGGCATCCGGCACCGGCATGCTCGACCTGGTGACCATGCAGTGGGACCCCGAGGCCGTGCAGTTGGCCGCAGTGCGTCCCGGTGAGCTTCCGGAGCTGGCCCCGGCGGACTGGCGTGGGCAGCTGCGGGCCGAGTTCGCCCGGCGTTGGCCGGCGTTGGCCGGCGTGCCGTGGACCCCGACGATCGGCGACGGCGCCGCCTCCAACATCGGCTCCGGATGCCTGGACCCCAGTCGGGCCGCGGTCACCGTCGGCACCTCAGCGGCGGTACGAGTGGTCCAGTTGGCCGCGCCGGGGGTCCCGTTGCCGCCGTTGCCGGCGCACCTGTGGCGCTACCGGGTCGACCACACCCGGATCGTCACCGGCCGGGCCTACTCCGCCGGCGGCAACCTCTACAGCTGGGCGAACCGGGAACTGCGCCTGCCGCAGGGCGCCGAGCTGGAACGGGCGCTGGAACTGATCGAGCCGGGTGAGGGCGTACCGGCGGATCCCCGGTTCGGCGGCGACCGCCCGCCGGGCCGAGCCCCGGCCGGCTCCGGCGAGCTGCGCGGACTGGGGTTCGGCACCACGGCGGTCGACATCTTCGCCGGGCTGATGGAGGGCGTATGCCGGCAGGTGGCCGGTGACCTGGACGAGATCGAGTCGACGATGGCCGGCCCGGTGACCGAGGTCGTTCTCGGCGGTGGCGCACTCGCCGCGTCCAACTGGTGGCGTCGAGCGTTCGGTGCGGCACTCGCCCCGCGTCAGGTGCGCTACATGGCCGAGCCCGAGGTCGGTGCCACCGGGGCCGCGCTGGTCGCGCTCGGCCGGCTCGACGGTCCGGGGCCGGCACGCGACATCGGCCGGACGGACGATGGCGAGTCGGCGGGTAAGCTACCCGCCAGTCAGCCACTGTATCCTTCGTGAGTCTTCCCGCAGGTCGCCGCGTTGACAGCGGAACGTGGCCTGGTTGGATGGACTCCGCTCCTCGGCTTGGCCGGTGTCGGGGAAACTGCGAGGAGGCGTGGTGGTTGCTCCCGGTGGCCCGTACGACAACGCGGTGCCGTACCCCCGCCGCCGCCTGACCGACGACGACGGGGTGACGCCACACCGTCGTCGGCTCCGGCTGCGCCCCCGGGACTGGCGGATGGGCGCGAAGCTCGCTGCGGTTCTGATCGTCCCATCGGTGGCGTTCCTGGTGGTCGCCTCGGTACAGACCGGCTCACTGGTCGGCCAGGCGACGGCACTCAACGAGTTCGCCCGGCAGGTGCAGATCGGCGAGCAGGTCACCGCCCTGGTACACGAGCTGCAGCAGGAACGCGACCGGTCCGCCGGCGAACTCGCGGTCCGGCAGGCCGGCGTCGGGTTCGACCCGGAGCGCAGCGTCGAGGTGCTGCAGCCGCACTACGACGCGGTCGACCGCCGGATCGCCGACTTCCTGGCCGCCGCCGGTCCGCAGTCCGGCGGGGACGCGGCCTGGCAGACCGCCTACAGCCGGGTGCTCGAATCACTGGACCAGCTGCCACCGCTGCGTGAGTCCATCTCCGGCGGCGCGGTCGGAGCCGATACTGTCTTCGGCAACTACACCCGGGCCATCGACGCTCTGCTGGAGCTACTCGCTGAACCGTCGCCGGGTCAGGACCGACCGGAGCTGACCCAGGCGGTGCTGCGCAGCGTCCAGCTGGCCCGGGTCAAGGAACTCGGCTCCCGGATCCGGGCACAGCTGTACGCCGCCGCCCGGGCCGGCCGGTACGGCCCCGAGGACCAGGTCAGCCTGACCGACCTACGGGCGCAGCAACTGACCGCGCTCGCCGAGTTTCGGGTGACCGCGACCGGCAACCAGATCGCCCGGTACAGCCAGGCCGCCGCCGACCCCCGGTTCGTCGCCGCGGTGGAACTGGAGGAAACCACCATCGTCGGTGGCGCCGCCAGCCCGGCGGTGCTGGAACCGGACGCCTGGTGGGCCGCCAGCCAGGACCGGCACCAGCTGCTGCGCCAGGTCGAGTCGAGCGTGCTGGGCAGCGCGGTGAGCCTCGCCGACGCCCGCAGCGACCAGCAGCTGCAACGGACCGTGCTGGTCGCCGGTGCGGTGCTCGGCGTGCTGTTCATCGCGTTGTTCACCTCGGTGGCGATCGGGCGGTCGATCGCCCGATCGCTGCGTGTCCTGCGGAGTCAGGCGTTGCAGGTCGCCCAGCTCGACCTGCCGGACACCCTGCAACGGCTCCGTTCGGTGGAGTCCGGGGTCCCGCAGATCGAGATTCCGCCGGCGGCGGTACGCACCCGCGACGAGGTCGGTGAGGTCGCCGAGGCGTTCGTCGCGGTGCACCGTAGCGCGGTGACCGTCGCGGTGGAGCAGGCGGTGATGCGCCGCAACGTCAATGCGATGTTCGTCAACCTGGCCCGCCGCAGCCAGGTGCTGGTCGAACGGCAACTGGAGCTGCTTGACGAGCTGGAACGCGACGAGGGTGACCCGGACCAGCTGGATAACCTGTTCAAGCTCGACCACCTGGCCGCCCGGATGCGCCGCAACGACGAGAGCCTGCTGGTGCTGGCCGGCACCGAGGCGAGCCGCCGGTGGAGCCGCCCGGTGGCGCTGTCGGCGGTGACCCTGGCGGCCGCCGCTGAGATCGAGCAGTACCCGCGGATCCGCCACGACGTCGAGGACAAGCTGCAGATCGTCGGACACGCCGTCGGCGACCTGGTGCATCTGCTCGCCGAGTTGCTGGAGAACGCCACCGCCTTCTCTCCGCCGTACACCAACGTGCACGTCACCGGACACGAGTACGCGCCCCAGTCGGTTCTCATCGAGATCACCGACGAGGGGATGGGGATGTCCGCCGAGGCGATCGAGCAGGCCAACGTGACCCTGGCCGAACCGCCCGCCGCCGACGTCGCCGCCTCCGAGCGGATGGGGCTGTTCGTGGTCAGCCACCTGGCCGCCCGGCTCGGGGTTCGGGTGCAGTTGCGGCCGGCCGAACGTGGGCTGGTGGCCAACGTGTGGCTGCCCGGCACGGTGCTGGCCGCCCCGGACGAAAATCCGCCGTACGTCGCGTCGGCCGGCCGTAGTCCCACCGACTACCCGACCAGGGAGATGCGTGCCGTCGGAGCGGCGGTGCGGGCCAGCGCCGGTGACCCGGTGGCCGGCCAGCCACCGGCCGCACTGGCTGGTCGTGGGCCGGCGTTCGCCCCGCCGGCCGCTCGTCCGTCGATCCCGGCGGACGAACCGGTTCCGGTCGTGCCGGCGCAACCAGCTGTGATCGAGCAGCCGCGGGCGGTACCGACGCTGCGTCCGATGACCGCGCTGCCGGCCGGACCGGCCGCCGGTGACCGGGCCGTGGCGGTCCGGCGCGGCGGCCGTCGACCCACACCGGCGCGGGCCGAGGACATCCTCGCCTCGGCCGGTGGCGCATCGGCCGGCGGCGCTGCGGCCGGTGGCGGCAGCGTGTGGTGGGAACGGCAGCGTGGACCGGTTGCTCCGCTGCCACCGACACCAGCGCCGCCGGTGGTTCCGGTGACCGCCGGGACCAGCAGCAAGGGACTACCGGTACGGGTACCGATGGCGTCGTTGCCCGTTTCCGCCGAATCTCCCGCAGCTCCCGTTCCGGCGCCGGTCGACGAGCCGGATCCGGATGCGGTCAGCAGCGTGCTGTCCCGCTTCTACGGCGGTGTGCGGCGGGCTGAGTCCGAGGACACCAGCGAAATGACCCTGGCGCCGGCCGGCCGCCGTGGTGAGGAGGAGCAAGAGTGAAGACCTTGAGCAAGGAGGCCCGCGACCTCAGCTGGTTGGTGAGCGCGTTCGCGGAGCGCGTGCCGGGTGTCGCGCATGCCATCGTGGTGTCGTCGGACGGTCTGCTGGTCGCGGTCTCGGATCATCTGCCCCGGGACCACGCCGACAAGCTGTCGGCGGTGACCTCCGGGCTGATGAGCATCACCAGCGGCGCGGCCCAGATGTTCGACAATGACGTGGTGAAGCAGACCGTGGTCGAGATGGGCCGCGGCTACTTCTTGATCATGAACATCCGGGACGGTTCGATCCTCGCCACGCTTGCCGCAAGCGACGCGGACATCGGTGTCGTCGGCTATGAGATGGCGCGGTTGGCCAAGCAGGCCGGTGAGATGCTGACTCCGGCGTTGCGCGCCGAACTGCAGCAGGCGCTGCCGCGCTGAACTCAGTCGGCGACGTCCACCATGAGCGTGGTGAGCATGAGGTCGAGCTGGATGGAAATATTGGTGTCCACTGTGCCCTCTCGTCGGTGTCCGGCGAGTCTCGACCTCAGCTCACCGGCCCGGTGTCGTAGCTGCTCAGGCGTGGCACCTTCCGCCACCGAGACGCGCAACTGGTCGGCCGCGTCGCGTAGGTCAGCTGCGGCATCCGCACGGATCCGCCCGTCGGTGGAGCCGTCGGCCACGAGCAGATCGAACTGCTCCACCACCCGCGCCGCCGTGGCCAGCAGCTCCGGCGGCGTGTCGTCCGACCCGGTCGGTGGCCCGGTCGCCCCGGTCGCCGGCGCGGTCGCAACCGGCGAGGGCGCCGCCGCGTGTTCGGCGGCCGGCAGAGGTGCGCCGAGTACCGCGGCCGCCACGACCGCGAAGGCCAGCAGCGCTGCCGCTCCGGCCCCGGCAAGACCGACCGCCGTCGGGGACAACCGGGCCCGGTCGGTGGGCGGTCGCGCGCCGGCCCGGTCCGCCGTGCCCGCTGGGACGGCCGACCGCGCCACCATCGCGGCCCGCCGCGGTGCCGGCCGGTGCGGCTGGGCCACCATCGCGGCCTGCCGCAGCACCGGCCCGGCCGGCCGGGTCGTCGGCAGCCGGTCCACCAAGGTCCGGCCGCCGGGCGAGGCGCCGACCGGGCGCGGGCCGGGCAACGGGAACTCGACCATTACGCCGAGCACCGTGTGCAGGGCGTCGGCGACCTCACCGGCGGCCGGCCGCTGGGCCGGATCCCGGCTCAGGCAGGCGAGGCAGAGGTCGGCGGCCGGGGCGGGCAGTCCGTTGGCGCGGGGCCGCGTCGGCGGGTCCGGCCGCTGCAGTCGGACGGCCGCCTCCCGCCAACTGCCGGCGGGCACGGGTGGTGCCCCGGTCAGCATCTCGTAGTAGAGCGCGCCGAGGGCGTAGACGTCGGCCGCCGGATGGGCCGGCCAGTGGTGCAGCCGTTCCGGTGCGGCGTACGCCGGGGTGCCGAGCAACCAGCCGGCGTCGGGCGCAGGTCGGCCGTCGGCCACCGCGGCGATGCCGAAGTCCAGGATCTTGGCGCCACTGGCGGTGAGCATGATGTTGCCCGGCTTGATGTCCCGATGCACCACCCCGATCCGGTGGGCGGCGGCCAGGCCGCTGGCCACCTGTGCGGTCAACCAGACCGCAGCCTGCCAGGGCAGCGGCCCGCCGGCCAGTCGGGCGGCGAGATTCTCCCCGTCGACCAGTTCGAGGACCAGAAACGGCACCACGTCGGTTTCGGTGATCGCCGCCTCGCCGTAGTCGTACACCTGGGTGACGTGCGGATGCGTGATCCGGGCTGCGGCCTGGGCCTCCTTCCGACAGGCGGCCCGTACCGCTGGCGCGATCGGCGGCGTGAGCGCCTTCACCGCGACCGGTCGGCCGAGCAGTTCGTCGCTGGCCCGCCACACCTCGGACATCCCACCCAGCCCGATCCGGTCGACCAATACGTATCTCCGGTCGAGACGCAACCCAGGACCGAACACCATGGTCACAGTCTGTCCTGGTGCGTGTGTGGTTTGGTGCGGTTTTCTGGTTACCGACGGTGAGTTCCACCGGAGGATGTAATCCCGGCCGTCTCCCGCCCGGCCGGCCATGGGGCATCGTCTCTGTCAGATGGCGTTCTCCGCGATCACCCGTCGGTACCAGTGTGCGCTCCGCTTGAAGATCCGCCGCTGCGTCGGGTAGTCAACGTAGATCAGCCCCCAGCGCTGCTGGTACCCCTCGGCCCATTCGAAGTTGTCCAGCAACGACCAGACGTGGTAGCTCTCCACGTTGACGCCGGTGCTGATCGCCCGATGCACGGCGGCGAGGTGATCCCGGAGGAAGGCAACCCGGCCAGGGTCGTCCACCGAACCGTCCGCCGCCAACCGGTCCGGGGTGGGCAGGCCGTTCTCAGTGATCGTGATCGGCACGGTGCCGTACTCCCGGTGCACCCGGGTGAGAACGTCGAACATGCCGTCCGGGTAGATCTGCTGCCAGTCCGCCTCCGAGGTCGGCCAGCGTCGGACCGTGCTGCCGTCTGCGGCGACGTAGAACGGGGTGTAGTACTGGACGGCCAGCAGGTCGATCGGCTCGGCGATGACATCGAGGTCACCGTCGTGGATCCCACCGGCCAGCCGGCTGGCCGGGCCGAGATCGGCAAGGACGTCCGCCGGGTAGCTGGCGAGGAAGATCGGGTCCAGGTACAGCCGGTTCTCGTAGCCGTCGTACAGGCGGGCCGCGGCGGCGGCGGCCGGGCTGCCGTCGGCGGGGTAGCAGGGATGCAGGTTGAGCGCCGGGCCGATCCGGCACGCGGCCCGCTCGGCGCGCAGCGCCTGTACGGCCAGGCCGTGCGCGAGTTGGAGGTGGTGGGCCACCAGGTACGCCGCGTCCGCGTCCGGTCGGCCCGGTGCGTGATGCCCGCTGAGGTAGCCGTTCTGTACCACGGTCTTGGGTTCGTTGATCGTCAGCCAGATCGGGACCTCGCTACCGAGGGCGTGGAACAGGATCTGGGCGTACTCGGCGAAGCGGTACGCTACGTCGCGCTGTTCCCAACCGCCGAGGTCCTGCAGCGCCTGTGGCAGGTCCCAGTGGAACAGGGTGGCCATCGGCTCGATGCCCCGCTCGACCAGCCCGGCGACCAGCCGGCGGTAGAAGTCCAGCCCGCGCCGGTTGGGCTGCCCGGTGCCGTCGGGCTGGATCCGTGGCCAGGAGATGGAGAACCGGTAGCTGTGCAGCCCGAGCTTACGCATCAGGTCGAGGTCGTGGCCGTACCGATGGTAGTGGTCGGCCGCGACGTCGCCGGTGTCGCCGCCGCGGGTCCGACCGGGGGTGTGGCTGAAGGTGTCCCACACCGATTCGCCCCGGCCGTCCTCTTTGGCGGCGCCTTCGATCTGGTAGGCGGAGGTCGCCGCGCCCCAGCGGAAGTTGTTGGGAAAGTGCAGACCGATCGGACGTTCGGGATCGGTGCGGTGGCGGATGGCCGGGTCGGCTCCGGTCGCGCCGCCCGGGTCGGCGATGGCTTGGCCGGGTTCGGCACCGGTGGTGCGTCCGGTGCCGGTGGCGCGGCCTGGATCGCCGCTCAGATCGCCGCTCGCGGCGCGGACGGCGGAACGCTCGGCCCGGCGGTGCAGGTGCCGGCGGGACAGTACGGCCATCGGGCTCTCCTGACAGTGGTGTCCGATCCACTGCGGTGCGGCACGGGCGCGCGGATGCGCCGGTCAGGTGGCGCGGATGGGGGATCGGCGGTGGTGGAACCGGGTCGCGTCGGCCGGACGGCCGGACGGGGTGCCGGGTCGACCGATTTCCTGCCGGATGCGGGGAAGTAGTGTGGGGACGGGGAGGGCAACCCCCGTCCCCACCATCAGTTGCTCTCACGCACGAGCGGTTTGGCGTCCAGGTCGTGCGTGACGCGCGGGAGCCGGGCCACGCGAGTGGCTCTGGATCCACCTCCTCTCCCGGGTGGTGTCTGCAGCTGCCGGCGGAGTCCGGGCTGGCCCGCCGTCAGCTGTACGACCGGTAGTGGTGTGCTCCACCGGGGCGGCGGAGCACCGCAGGTACGGTGTACTCTCACGTGTTGCCACATCCATCGATGGAAGCGCTCCCATCGACGTTGGTTCTGGACTGTAGTCTCCGTCACGGGTTTGTGAAAGACCCAAAACGAGATCGAAACATGTTGGTGGCGTGAGTGAGTTCGTCCGCGCCCGACCTTCCCCGGTGAATCGCCTGCTCAGCGTGGGTTCATCTCGGGTCCGTGGTGGGTCGTCGAAGGTTGCCACTTGCTGCGGGAGCGCTCCCATGTAACACTGTCGACCATCGCAGGTGGGAGCCAGCAGACCACGCGACAGCGGCAGCCGAGGGCATCCGACTCCTTGTCGGTACGGCGCCACGCAGTGAACCGGAGCCGCCGGTCCGGCGCCCTCCGTCGTATGCAGACCCCGGTCCGGGACGGGTCGCACCCATCCGGCGCCTGGCGTCCGACGCGCTGCTCCACGACATCGCCCACCGCGCCCAAGGCGCCAAGCCGAGGTGTACCTCACTGCCTCGGCCTGGTTCGCGAGGAGAACCCCGCACATGAGATTGACCGCGACGAGACGGCGGCTGGCAATGTTCGCCGCTGGCGTGATGGTCGTCGGAGGTGTCGCCGCCGTCCCCGGCGTCGCCAACGCGGCCACCGCCTGCGACGTCGTCTATTCGACCAATGACTGGAACAACGGCTTCACCGCCAACGTGACCATCGAGAACCTCGGTGATCCGCTCACCGGGTGGACCCTGCGCTTCACGTTCCCGGGCGGCCAGCGGGTCACCCAGGGCTGGTCGGCCAACTGGACCCAGTCCGGCAACGTGGTGACCGCGACCAACGCCGCCTGGAACGGCAACCTGGCCACCGGTCAGTCCACCAACATCGGCTTCAACGGCTCGCACACCGGCTCGAACCCCCGGCCTACCTCGTTCTCCATCAACGGTGTGACCTGCAACGGCGCGGCGGAGAACCAGCCGCCCACGGTTGGTCTGACGGTGCCGTCGGGGCCGTTCATCGCCCCGGCCGACGTCCCGCTGACCGCGACCGCCAGCGACCCCGACGGCACCGTCGACCGGGTCGAGTTCTACCGCAACGGGTTGCTGGTCAACACCGACACGACCAGCCCTTACCAGTACGTCATGGAGGACCTGCCGGCAGGCAGCTACACCGTGCAGGCCCGGGCGTACGACAACGCCGGCGCCAGCGCCACCGCCGAACGGTCGTTCACCGTCGGCCAGGCAAACCCCGGTCCGGAATTGATCGCCACGCCGTCGTCGGTGAGCGTCGAAGAAGGCGGCAGCAACACCTTCAACCTGCGGTTGAGCTCCGCCCCGACCAGCAACGTGCCGGTCAGCCTGGCGATCTCCGGCGACAACAGCATCACCCGGTCGCCGTCGTCGGTCACCCTGACGCCGAGCAACTGGAACACCGGCGCGACGGTCACCGTGTCGGCCGCCGAGGACAGCGACACGGTCAGCGGTACGGCCACGATCACCGCCACGGCGAGTGGTCTGGCGCCACTGGCCATCGTGGTCACCGAGATGGACAACGACTCGGTCGGCGGTGACAACGAGTACATCGAACGCTTCCTGGAGCAGTACGGCAAGATCAAGAACTCGGGGTACTTCAGCCCCGAGGGCGTGCCCTACCACTCCATCGAGACGCTGATCGTCGAGGCCCCGGACCACGGTCACGAGACCACCTCCGAGGCGTTCAGCTTCTGGATCTGGCTGGAGGCCAACTACGGCCGGGTGACCGAGAACTGGGCACCGTTCAACAACTCGTGGACCGTGATGGAGCAGTACATCATCCCGGGCACCGCCGACCAGCCGACCGCAGGTGTGGCCGGCGAGCCGCAGTACGCCGCCGAGTACCTGCAACCCAACCAGTACCCGTCGCGGCTGGACCAGAACGTCCCGGTCGGCACCGACCCGCTGCGCAGCGAGCTGCAGTCGGCGTACGGCACCGGCGAGATCTACGGCATGCACTGGCTGCTCGACGTGGACAACGTCTACGGCTACGGCCACTGCGGTGACGGCACCACCCGGCCCGCGTACATCAACACCTTCCAGCGCGGTCCGCAGGAGTCGGTCTGGGAGACCGTCCCGCAGCCGTCCTGCGACACCAAGGCGCACGGTGGCCCGAACGGCTACCTGGACCTGTTCATCGCCGAGGACAACGCCCCGGCGTCGCAATGGAAGTACACCAACGCACCGGACGCCGACGCCCGCGCCATCCAGGCGGCCTACTGGGCGCTGGTCTGGGCTGAGGAGCAGGGCAACGAGAGCGAGGTCGCGGCCACCGTCGCGAAGGCCGCCCGGATGGGTGACTACCTGCGCTACGCGATGTTCGACAAGTACTTCAAGCGGATCGGCAACTGTGTCGGCGCGTCCAGCTGCCCGGCCGGCACCGGCAAGGACTCGGCGCACTACCTGATGTCCTGGTACTACGCCTGGGGTGGCGCGACCGACACCTCGGCGGCCTGGTCGTGGCGGATCGGCTCCAGCCACAACCACTTCGGCTACCAGAACCCGTTCGCGGCCTGGGCGCTGACCAACGTGCCCGAGCTGCGGCCGCGCGGTGCCACCGCGGTGCAGGACTGGACCGAGAGCTTCGACCGGCAGATGGAGTTCTACCAGTGGCTGCAGTCCGCTGAAGGTGCCATCGCCGGTGGTGCCACCAACAGCTGGAACGGCTCCTACGCCCAGCCGCCGTCGGGAACCCCGACCTTCTACGGCATGTACTACACGGAGCACCCGGTCTACCACGACCCGGGCAGCAACGAGTGGTTCGGCATGCAGGTCTGGTCGCTGCAGCGGGTGGCCGAGGTCTACTACGTGACGGGTGACGCCCGAGCCAAGCAGATCCTCGACAAGTGGGTGCCGTGGGCCATCTCGCATACCGAGATCGGCACCGGCGGGGACTTCTCGATCCCGTCGACCATGGAGTGGACCGGTGCGCCGGACACCTGGAACCCGAGCAACCCCGGTGCCAACAACAACCTGCACGTCGAGGTCGTCGGCACCGGCCAGGACGTCGGCGTCGCCTCGGCCTACGCCCGGACCCTGATGTGGTACGCGGCCGCCTCCGGTGACACCGAGGCCCGTGACACCGCCAAGGGCCTGCTGGACGCGTTGTACGCCAACGCCGACGCGCAGGGCTCCTCCACGGTGGAGACGCGGGGCGACTACCGTCGCTTCGACGACGTCTACGACGCCTCGACCGGGCAGGGTCTGTACATCCCGAACGGCTGGTCGGGCACCATGCCCAACGGCGACGTGATCGAGCCGGGCGCGAGCTTCCTGGACATCCGGTCGTTCTACCTGGACGACCCGGACTGGCCGAAGGTCGAGGCGTACCTCAACGGTGGGCCGGAGCCGGAGTTCCGCTACCACCGGTTCTGGGCACAGGCTGACCTGGCGATGGCCTACGCCGACTTCGGTCACCTGTTCCCGGACAACTGAGACCGGTGTCCGGGTGGGCGGCCGGCCCCGCCCACCCGGACACCTTCACCACGATCCATCACCTGAACCGACACCGACGTACCACCGTCCCACCAAACGGTCCGGCACCGCCTGACGGTGCCGAACCACCGCAGACGGCCTGATACCCACGGTCAGGCCCGCCCGTGGTGGGTCGGCCGGGATTGGCCAACGCAGCGATCCCGGTCGGCCCACCACACCCTTGTGTTCGTCGGCTGACGTCAGCCCCGGAAGCACCGCCAGCTGTACGCGTCCCGACGACTGCCGGCCTCGGCGATGACCGGCTCGCCGTACCGACTGGCGCAGGCCCGGCGGACGTCGAGATCCCGGTCATGATGGGTCCACGGCCGGACGCATTCCCAGTCGGTGCCGTTGCCCGGCCAGTCGCGCGGCCACGCCATCCACTCGCCGCCGTGCTCCTGTTTGCAGTAGCTGTCCAGCATGCCCCGGAGATCGTCGCTGTTGTCCGGGCCGAGCAGCTCCGGCTCGCCGCCGCCGGGCGGGGCGGCGCTGGACGCCGGCGGATCCTCCGACGGGGGCGGGGGAGGGGCGGGGTCGGACGCCGGCTGTTCGGGGGGCACGGCCGGCGGTTCGGCCTGCCGCACCTCGGGTGACTGCTCGCCGTCGCCGTCGCCGTCGCCGTTGCCGGCGGCCGGCGAGGCGTCGGTGACCTCCGGCGTGACGGTCGCGGCCGGGGCGCTGCCCGCCGTCGCGGTCGGCGAGCCCGTCGAACTCGCCGGGCTCCACAACAGTCCGTTGCCGGAGACGAACGGTGCCGAGCACAGCAGCGCCACCGCGGCGACCGAACCGGCGGCCACCACCCAGCCGTACCGGCGGGCCAGCGCGATGAACCGGTCCGGCTCGTCCGGTGGCGCGGTCCGGGCCGGCCCTGGCGCGGTCGCTGCCGGTCCCGGCAGGGTTTCCGTCGGTCCCGGCCCGGTGCCGGCCGGTCCCGCTGACGGTTGTGCCGATCCCGCTACGGTGCCGGTCGGTCCAACCGGTGGTTGTGCCGGGCCGGCGGGCAGGTCCGCGTCGGCGGCGTCGGCAGCGGGACGGACGGCCGCAGGGCGGACCACCGGCTGCTCGACCGTCGGTTCGTCGAACGCGTCGGCCTGGCGGTTCGCGGCCCGACGGCCCCGGCGAGCCGTGGCGCTCGACGGCTGGACGATCGGCTGCTCGACCGTTGGCTGCTCAATCGCCGGCTGCTCGACCGTTGGCTGCTCGACCGCCGGTGCGTCCGGAACCCTCGGGCCCGGCGGCCGGCCACCGGGCAGCGCGTTCAGCTCGACGGTCGGCTGCGTGAGGGCACTGTCCGCAGCGAAGTCGCTGCGTCTGGTGCCGCGAGCGGAGTCAGCAGGTTTCTCGGCCACGGAAACGCCTGCCTCCTTGTGCGGATGCGGTCGGGACAGCGTGTCACTCTAGTCACATCCGTACCGGCCCGGGTCGTACGGGAGGCCGATTCGTCACCGCAGGTCGGCCGGTACCGGATGGCGTATCCCCGGGTGCCCGGCCGGAAGCGACCGGCGGAGCACCCACCAGCTCACCGCCAGGCAGGCGGCGACCAGCGGCCAGGTCAGCGCGACCCGTAAGGCGGCCAGCGCCATCACCTGGTCGGCGAGATAGAGCGGGACGAAGACGGCCACCCGGGTCACGTACTGCCCCACCCAGACCCAGCTGGCCCGGCCGTACGCGCGCAGCAGCGCCGGATCCCGGCGCCACCGGGTGCGTTGGCCCAGCACCGCGCCCACCACCACGCCGAGCAGCGGCCACCGGACGACGATGCTGAGCACCCAGGCCAGTGCGCTCGCCGCGTTGGACAGCAGCTGCAGCAGGAAGTAGTCGGACGCCCGACCGGTACGCAGCGCGATCACCGCGGCGACGCAGACGGCGATCAGCCCGATCAGCACCGACCGGGGCCGATCGCGACGCCACAGGCGTACCCCGGCGATCACCACACCGACCGCGACCGCGCAGCACACGCCGACCCAGATCGACTCCCCGCCGGCCACCCATCCGACGCCGTACGCCACCGCCGGCAGCGTGGCGTCGATGGCGCCTCGTCGCCCGCCGAGCAGCTGCGCGAGTGACTCCGTCTGGGTGTCGCCCGATGTCCCGGTCACCGTCCGCCTCCCGCCGCCGTCCTTAGGTAAGGCTAACCGCTCCCTGTGGTGTCGGCGGTGGCGGCTGTCCGCCGGCGACCGTCCCAGCGCAGCGGACCGGGGTGCAGCGACCAGACCAGCCGCTGCCACCACGGCCGCCGGGCACGTAGCGCCGCCACCCAGACGGTGGCGTAACCACCGGCGCGCCGGGCCTGCTCGTCGTCGGTCTGCCCCGGTGCGAAGCTGGCGAGGTTGACCAGCTCGGCCAGTGGGTCGAGCCGGGGCAGCGCCGCACCGTCCGGCAGCGCCCGACCGTGTCCGGCCACCTCGCTGGCGGACATGTGCACCCCGGCCGGGTGACCGGCCAGCCGGAGCGCGTCGACCACCTCGAGCCAGGCCCCGCAGATCCGGTGCGCGGGCGGGCCGCTGTCGAGTCGCCGGTCGCGTAGCCGGCGACGCAGCAGCAGGACGACGCCGGCCCATCCGGCCGCGCCGGCCCCGGCCACCGTTGCCGCGACGACGCCGAGCAGCCTGCCGGACGGCCGACCGCCCGGCGGTGCGGAGGCCGCCGAGGGCGGTGTCGACGGCGGCGGGTCGACCGTCGGTAGCACGGACGGCTCCACCGACTGCGTCGGCTCGTCCGGTGCCGGCCGGAACTCCTCCTCGATCGGGCGCGGCGTGCTGTCCGGTCGGGGCAGCGGATCGAACGGCACCCAACCGACACCGGAGAAGAACACCTCCGGCCAGGCCACCGCGTGCCTGCCGTGCACCGTCGCGTCACCGGACGGCACCACGAACCCGACGACCACCCGGGTGGGCAGCCCCATCAGCCGTCCGAGCAGCGCGTATGCGGCGGCGAACTGCTCGGAGGTGCCCCGCTGGCCGCCGGCGTCGCGCGGCCCGAAGAGGAAGAAACCCAGATTCGGGTACGCGTGCCCGCTCGGCGCGTCGGCGACAAGTTGGTAGTGGTCGGCGAGGAACTGCTCGACGGCCAGCGCCCGCTGGTACGGCGCACCGTTGTCCCGGGCGAGCTGCTGGGCGAGCCGACGGATCTCCGCTGGCACCCCGTCGGCCACCCGCAGGGTCCGGGCAACCGACTCCCCGGCCGGCACGTCTGCGGTGGTCAGCGCGTTCAGCGGTGGTCGACGCGGCACCGAGTCGACGGCGTACCTGACGCCGGGAGTGAGACCCTCGGGGTGCAGCAGGGTGCTGCTGGCCCGGTCGTACGCCACCCGGACGCCGTCGACCCGTACCGGGGCGGTGATCGCGGGCAGCAGCCGGCCGGACAGCTCGGCCACGGTGATCTCCTGGCGTACGGCGTCCGTCGACGACGCGTCGGTCTGCGACGCCGCAGCGTCCTCGACCGGCGGCAGCACCCGGCCGGCGTTGCGATAGGTCCCGCCGACCCGCCAGGTGACGCCGTCGTAGTCGTGCAGCACAGCCAGGGTCAACCGCAGCGCACCGTCTCCGGTCGGACGCGGGCCGGCCCCAGCCGCTCGTCGCCCGTCCACCGTCGAGACCGGCGACGCGCCGACCCGCAGGTCGAACAGCGGCTGGTCGGGATTGAGCGCCCAACCGGAGATCCTGATCAGGGGATTCTCGTCGAGAATCTCCACCTGCGGTGGTGCGACGTAGCGGCGTGGGTCGACGTCGGTCGTCGCGATCCGGGCCACCACCCACGGGGCGCTCACCGCCACCAGCAGCAGTACGGCGGCCGCACCGGCCAACGACACCGCCGCCGTCCGCAGCCGTACCGCCGTCAGCGCGCCACCACCACCGCCACCGCTGCCCGGCCCGGCCGGCTGGTCGACCGTTGCCGCCGGCTCGCTCGGCCGGGCAGCGGGCACCGGTGCCGCGGTGACCAGCAGCCCGACCGCCGCCGCCGCGACGAACAGCAGCGCCAGCCACCGGGCCGGCTCGGCGTTCGGCCCGACCACGAACGCCGCCGCGCCGAACAACAGCAGCGGCGGTAGGCAGCCGAGCAGCATACGCCGGGCCCGTACCGCGAGCTCGGTCGCGGTGAAGCCGGCGAGCCAGCTGGCCACGACCGGAACCACCACCGTGTCCGGCACCGCCTCCATCGGGATCATCGCGGTCAGCAGCCGGGGAACCCCGTTCGCGGCGGCATCGGCGAGTAGCCGGGTCACCGTGCCGGTCAGCTCCGCCCGGTCCGCCGTCCACCATCCGGCCGCCAGCAGGTAGCCAGCCATCAGCACGACTGACAGCGGCGCCACCTGCCAGTTCGGTAGCCGCCGGGCGAACGTGCCGACCAGCACCGCCGCCGCGCCGGCGCCGGCGATCAGCCAGCCGGCCGCCGAACCGTCGTAGATCCGGCCGAGCAGGACCGCTGCTGACCCGGTCATCGCGATCAGCGCCGCCGCCACCGCACCGAGACGCGCCAGCCCGGTCGTTTGGTCACCGGTCACCGGTCACCTGCCGCGTCCCAGCCGGCGGCGAAGCCGGCACCATCGGCCGCCTCGACGAACAGCACTCCGGCCAGCCCGGTCGAGGCACCCGCCGCCGGTGGCCCGACCGCCGGCCGGCCGACGGCACCGGTGATCCGGCCAACCAGGATGGACGCGAAGACGCCCCGTAGCCCACCGATGCGGGCGACGGCGTCCGGATCACCGGCGCCGGCCAGATAGACCAGCGTGTCGCCGGGCCGTTGCTGGCGCAGCTGGTCGCAGACCTGTCGGACCGGGTCCCCGCCGGTCAGCCGGTCGGCGCCGGCCAGCGTGACCTCGGCCAGCCGGTCCAGCGGGTGCCGACTCGGCGTGTCGTCCGGCGGCGGCTGGTCGACGACCATCCGCAGCAGCACCGGAAGGTCGGCCCGGGTCGCCGCGTCGACCACCGACGCCGCCGCCTCACAGGCCGACTCGAACGTCGCCGACGCCCCGTCAACCTGGTCGTGGTACGCGACCGTCCGGTTGTCCAGCAGGACCACCATCCGGGGCAGACTGGTGTCGACGTGTTCCCGCACCATCAGCTGGCCGATCCGGGCGCTGGTCCGCCAGTGCACCCGGCGCAGTTCGTCGCCGACGACGTACTCCCGCAACGAGTCGAAGGTGATGCTGCCGTGCGGCACCCGGTCGATCTGGCCGTCCAGGCTCCGGGCGATCCCGGCCGGCACCGCGCGCAGCGGATGCACCTGCGGCCGGACCCACACCCGGACCGGTTCGCCGTCCGCGCGCGCGACGGCGACCAGGCCGAACGGGTCGCGGCGGAGCACCCGCAACGGGCCGACCGGGAGCACGCCCCGGCGATCGGTGGGCACCGGATAGCGCACCGTGGTCGTGGCGCCGGAGCGCAACCGGGCCAGCGGCACCGGAATCCACCGCCGGCCGCACCGCTCCTCGGCGAGGACGCTCGCCACGCCCCACCGCCGCAGGTTGCCGACCTGCAACGTCACGGTGCACACATCGCCCCGGTTCACCCGGTCGGGTTCGACGGTACGGCGTACCGACAGCCGGGGCTGCCACAGCGCGTAGCCGGCCGCGTAGCCGACCACCGTCAGCCCGGCGGTGCCGAGCAGTGCGAGCTCCGGATAGCCGAGCACGGACCCGACGGCGGTGAGCAGCGCGGCGGTGACGCCGAGGCCGAGACAGCGGGCGGTGACGTTCATGGGCCGGCGGCTCAGAGGACGTTTGATTCACGTGTTTTGCCGGTTATGCGGGTTTAGCCGTATCGCCAGGTTGGGGTGGTTTCGGCGGTGAGTCGTTTGGCGAGGTTGTCGATCATCGCGATGGTGATCATGCTGGCGGAGTTGTCGGGTCGGGCTTCGTAGTCGCGTACGAGCCGGCGGTGGTGCATGAGCCAGCCGAGGGTGCGTTCGACGACCCATCGGCGCTTGACCACGCTGAAGCCCTTGGCCTGTGGGTCTTTGGTGACGATCTCGACGTCGACGCCGAGTGCGGCACCGTGTTCGACGACGCGGTTCTTGAAGCCGGCGTCGGCCCAGGTCTTGGTGAGGGTGGGGTAGGTGGTGGTGGCCTGGTCGAGCAGGTCTGCGCCGATGGCGTTGTCGCTGGCGCTGGCGGCGGTGACGATGACGGCGAGGAGCAGGCCGAGGGTGTCGGTGATGATGCCGCGTTTGCGGCCTACGATCTTCTTTCCGGCGTCGGTGCCCTGTGTGGACAGTGGGACGTTGGTGGAGGTCTTGACGCTCTGGCTGTCCATGATGGATGCGGTGGGTTGGATGGCGCGGCCGTGGTGGTCGCGGACGAGGCCGGTGAGGTGGTAGTTGAGTTCGGTGAAGATGCCTTCCTTGCTCCAGGCGGCGAAGTAGCCGTAGACGGTGCGGTGGGGCGGGAAGTCGTGGGGCAGGTAGCGCCATGCGATGCCGGTGCGGTTGACGTAGAGGATGGCGTTGAAGATGTCGCGCAGGTCGTGGGTGGGGGTGCGGCCGCTGACGCCGGCGTCGGTGCGGGCCTGTCGCCAGGCGGTCAGGCGGGGTGCGATCAGGGCCCAGCGGGCGTCGGACAGGTCGGACGGATAGGCTCGCCGTTCGGTCATTCGGTAGGCGTACGGTGTTCGGGCGGCGGCTCGGCGGACGTCATGTCCGTCGATGTGGGGATCAAAGTGAATCAGACACGATCCCGGGGTGGAATGCGGCGAAGCCGGGCGGGCCTGTGGCTGCCGGTATGCTGTCTTTCTGGGTCGGGTCGGGCATCTTGCTCTGCTGGGGTCGGTACGTGAATCGGCCGCTACTGGCGCGAAGATGAAGCAAACGTCCAGTCAGACCCCGGCCGCTGCCGGCTGGGCTGCCGGCAGCGGCACCGGGACCGACCGGACCACGTCGGCGAGCACCTCGGCCGCCGTGACGCCACGCAGTTGGGCGTCCGCGGTGAGCAGCAGCCGGTGCGCGAAGACCGGCTCCAGCAGGGCCTTCAGATCCTCGGGCAGCACGAACCCCCGGCCGCCGATCAGCGCGTACGCGCAGGCCGCCCGGGTCAGCGCGATCACCCCGCGTGGACTGACCCCCACCCGGATCTGCGGATGTGTCCTGGTCGCGGCCGCCAGCCGCACCGCGTACCCGTACAACGGGTCGGCGATGTGCACCCGCTGCGCCAGCTGGATGAGCTGGCCGACGGTGGCTGTGTCAGTCACCGGGTCAAGCGCCTCGGGGGACCGCAGGGTCGCCCCGCGCAGCACCTCGATCTCGGTCTGCTCATCGGGGTAGCCGACCGACAACCGGACCAGGAACCGGTCCAGCTGGGCCTCCGGCAACCGGTAGGTGCCGTCCATCTCGACCGGGTTCTGGGTGGCCACTACCAGGAACGGCCGGGGCACCGGATGCCGGACGCCGTCCACGGTGACCGTGCGTTCCTCCATCACCTCCAGCAGCGCCGACTGGGTCTTCGGCGAGGCGCGGTTGATCTCGTCGGCGATGACGATGTTGGCGAACACCGGGCCGGGATGGAACTCGAACCCCTGAGTGGACTGGTTGAAGATGGTCACTCCGGACACGTCGGCGGGCAACAGGTCGGGGGTGAACTGGATTCGACGCCAGTGGCCGTGCACCGTCGCGGCGACGGCCCGTGCCAGCGTGGTCTTGCCCACCCCGGGCACGTCCTCCAGCAGGACGTGGCCCTGCGCGAACAGGGCCGTCAGGGTCAGTCGCACCACCTGCGGTTTGCCCAGCACCACGGTGGAGATCTCCCCGGCCAGTCGGGCGGCGGTCGAGGCGAAGCCGGTCACCTCGTGGGGCGTCAGCGGGGTGGTCGTGGTCACTGCGGCTGGTCTCCTCGCCGGGGTGGATCGGTGGCTGTCCGGGTGGGCGGTGTCAGCAGGTGGGCAGCTGGTTCAGGTCGTCGCCGCCGGCCAGGTTCAACCAGGCCCACGGGATGTAGTTCTTCCCGCTGTACTCCACCCGGATCCACCAGGTGCTGGCCTTGCCGCCGTTGTAGATCCAGGCGTCGACGTGTCCGCCCTGGCGGCGGCACAGCGCGGTGAGTCGGGTGCCGTCGGGCACCCAGCCGACCTGGCGGCTGTTGTCCTGCTCCGGCACGGCGAAGATCTCGTTGCCGTTGCGCCCGGGAACGTCGTCGTCGCAGTAGGTGCGTTGCTCGCCGTCCGGGCCGTTGACGCAGGTGGCGGTGCCGTACAGGTCCGCGGTCGCCCGGCTGTGGGTGGCGGTGCCGGTGCCGGCCACGTTGCTGGCCCGGACGGTGAACCGGTAGGACCGTCCCGGGTAGAGTCCGCCGACCCGGATGCTGTCGCAGCTGCCGGTGACGGGGGCCGCGCCGTCGGCCGCCGCGCTGCAGGCGACGTTCCCGCCGCCGGCATCCACCGAGAAGCTCAGGGTGACCGCGTTGGTGCCGGCGGTGGCACCGGTGACGGTGACCTTCGGCTCGGCGACGGTACGGGCCGTGGTACTCACCGCCGAGCCCTCCCCGGCCTCGTTGACCGCATGCACCGAGACCGTCACGTCGGCCCCGTCGCCCAGCCCGGTCAGGGTGACGGCGGTGCCGTCGGACACCTCGGTGCGCTGGTCGCCGGCGGTCACCACGTATCGGGTGATCGGCCGCCCATTGTCCGGCGCCGGCGACCAGCCGACCCGGAGGGCTCCCCGTTGGTCGGCGACGGTGGTCGCCTCGACCGCCGCCGGCTCGCCCGGGACCGTGAAGGGCACCACCGAGTTGCTCAACGGTGACGCCGTCGAGTTGGCTCCCTGGTCGCTGACCGCGACGACGGTGAACGCGTACTGCGTGCCGTAGTCGAGCGACCCGGGCGCGAGGACCAGCTCGGTGCCGGAGACGTCGCCGACCGGCGCCGTGGCCTCGGCCGAGACCGCGGTGACCGTGTAGCCGCCGATGACGTTGCCCTGGCCGTCGGCGGCCGGCCAGCTCACCGCGACCGAGCCGTCCGCGCGGGCCTGCGCGGTGACGTTCGCCGGGGCGTCGGGCACCTCGGCGGTGGGGACGACCGGGTTGGACTCCCGCTCAGGACCCGCGCCCTCGGCGTTGACCGCGTGGACCGAGAACCGATACGTCTCGCCGTTGACCAGCTCGGTGACCTCGAACGACCGTTGGTTGGCCCCGACCTCGAAGCTGCGGCCGTCGCCGGTGACCACGTACCGCTGGATGCTCGCGCCGTTGTCCGCGGCCGCCTGCCAGCTGACCCGCACGGTGGTGTCGCCGGCCGCCGCGCTGACCGCGCGTGGCGCACCCGGCCGGCCGACCGTCGGCTCCGGTGGTGGTGGCGGTGGTGGTGGCGTCGGCGGTGGGTCACCGCCGAGGATGTCGTTGGCGTACTTGTCCACCTGCCGTACCTCGTGGGCGTCGGTGACGACCCGGGCGGTGGCCGCGTCGGGCGCGTTGATGAACAGGTGGTTCTCCCGGACCTCCAGGTCGAGTGGGCCGCTGGTTTCGGTGACGTCGATCGATGGGAGCAGCGCTCCCGCTCCGTCGAACGCGAAGATCTCCCGGCTGCGTTCGTCGGCGCAGTAGACCCGGCCCGCCCAGCTGACGGCGGGACGTAGCGCGGATCCGCTGCCCGGCACCGACAACTGCCGGACCTCGTCGTCGTCGACCAGGACGATGCGTCGCCGCTCGGGAACGGTGACCGCGACCAGGCTGCCGGTCGTACGGGCCGGCAGGACGCCCGGACCGTCCAGGTCGAGCGGCACCTCGCGGCGGTCCCCGCCGCGCAGCAGGGTCAGCGCGCCGGCTGTCCGGTTGAGCACCGCGACGCCGTCGTCGAGCGCGGAGATGGTCAACTCGTTGCTGGGCGGGGCGACCGCCACGGTCCGGACTCGGGCCGGCCCGGCGGTGGCGTCGGCGGCGTCCGCTTCCGGCTCGGTAGCGGCCGGCTGGGGGACCGACGAGTCGAAGACGGCCTCCGCCGCGCCCTGCGCCGGGTCGCTCGGCAGCGGCGCGGCGGTGATCGCCGAGACGGTACCCTCGCTCGGCACTGCGATCCACAGCCGACCGGCGCCGTCGAAGTGTCCACCGGCGATCCCTGGCGGGTAGCGCACCGGGTCGCCGACGGGCTGCAGCGACCTGGGGTCGATCTGACGAACCACGCCCTGGACGGCGTCGATGACGAAGGCCCCGTCGCCTTGCATCGCCACGCTCACCCCGAGCCCGGTCGTGCTCTGGACTGTCGCGCCGACCTGCAACGTGGCGAGATCGAGCGAGCTCACCTTGCCGGTGGCCAGCTCGCGCAGGATCAGGAACTGGTCCGTCTGCACCACCTGAGTCTGGCGGCCCTGGGCGTCGGCGACCTCGACCCGGGTGTCGACCCGCCCGGTGAGCCCGTTGACCCTGGCCAGCTCGCTTCGGGCGGAGCTCCACAACCACGAACTCGCGTCGTAGCCGGCCGCCGCGTGGTCGGCCGCGCCGAGCCCGAGCACGGTGAGCCCCATGCCGACGACGAGCGCGGTGACCGTGCCGACAGTCACCAGCGTGCCGCGGCCGCGTCGTCGCCGGCCGTCGGGTCCGGCGCTCTGCCGTGTGCCGCCGTCGTGTGTGCCGCCGTCGGCTGTGTTGCCGTCGCCCGTGGTGACCACAGTAGGTCGCCTTCCGCCCGTCGGTCGTCTGGTGTCCGTCGTCCGTATCGTCGATCGTCGCCGGCCGGGGATCGCCCCGACACCCGGCCGGAGGCCATCCTATGGGGCCGTCACGCTCACGGGAAACTGCTCTGGCAGCCCCTGTGGACAACGTCGGACGGGATTACCGAGGAACTGCTCGAGAATTCATGTTTCCGCTGATCAACACCGAGTTTGTCGACTAGTCCGGATCGGCTGTCCGGCGGTCGGTGCAGACCTGGTCCGAGGGGACGTACTCGTCGGCGGAGTAGACGGCGAGCACCGCGAAACAGTAGTCGAGTTCGGGATTCAACCCGTTCACGGTGAATACGGTCTGGCCGGGATTGACTGTGGCGAGTGCGCCGAGTTGTTGTCCGCTACGGCCACTTGCGACGATGAACGGCACCGTTCCCGCGGTCGGGTCGGACCAGGCCAGCGTCACGGCCGTGATGTCGTCGGTCAGCCGCAGGGCGGTCGGCGGGTCGCCGCCCGCAGTGGGGTCGGACCCTGGACGCCCCGGTCCGGTCGGTGTGGTGGCTCGTCCGTCGAGCAGGACGGTGACGCCCACGATGACCACGACCACGGCGGCGATGACCGCTGCGGCCGCGGCGCCGACCGCGACGACGACCGGTAGGGACCGCGACGGTGCCGCAACGCCCGCGGCCGGTCCGGTCACGGCGATGGACAACGGCGGCGGCCGATCGGCGGCGGTCGTTACCTCCCGGCCGGAAACCGGGGGTGCCGGTACCGGTGGTGTCGGCTGGGTGGGCGGTGTCGGCTGAGTGGGCGGTGTCGGCCGGGTCGGCAGGTCTGGCTCGCGCTGCGCAGCGGTGGGCGCCGGATCGACCGGGGCGACCGATGCGCCGGCCAGGTACTCCCGGGCCGCCCGGATCTGCCAGTGGTCATCGCCGAGCTGGGCCGGGCCGGCGGCGGCGACCCGGGCGAAGTTACGGCGGGCCTCATGCCGGTTGCCCAGTTCTTCGGCGAGCGTGCCGAGCTCGTACGCGATGGCCAGCATGACCGGCTCCCGGTCACCCAACCGTAGTTCGCCTGCGGCCAGCGACTCCTCCAACAACCGCCGGGCGGCTGTTGGGTCGCCGGCCTCACGCCGGAGGCGGGCCAGCAGGTGCGCGGTCCACAGGACCTCTGGTTCGTCCGTGCCGAAGGCGTCGCGGGCCGAATCCAGCGCCCGCAGCAGGTATTCGCACGCGCCGGCGAGGTCGCCGCCAGCACGCATGGCGGCCGCGTTGTCGCGGACACCGACGAGGAGGGAAGGCTGGGCCACCTCGTCATGCTGCCGGGTGCCGTCGATCCACCCGGTCCCGGGGTACCCGAGCGGCACGTCGGGGAGTTCGGATCCAAGCGTACGGATCCGCTGCCTGTCCGTCCGATGTGACCTGAGTCACCAGATTGTTTCCGGCGGAACTGGCATTGTTGCCGGTTGTCGTCGGAAGCCGGTCAGCTGACCTGGTTTTGCCCGCACCGGGTTGGCGTTATTGGTCGACAGAGTTCACACGGTCGTAACTGGTTGCCGCTAAGTTTCTCCGCAGAGTGACATCGATTGATGCAGAATATTCGCTCTGAGCTGCCGCAACGGTGGATCCTCCGGCGGTCAGCATCGAATCCGGGACCACTGCTCACGAAGCGGGAGTCTGATGAGTACTGCAGTCGACATGCGTGACCTGGTGATCGCCTACACCCCCTGCGGTGAGATCGAGCCGAGCCCACGCATCGCCAGCGCGGTCCGCCGGGGCGGCGGCACCGGCGTGCTCGACCTGGCCGGAAGCCGGCCGCAGGTCCTGCGCGCCGTGGAGCAGTTGGCCGCCTGGTCGGACGGGCCGATCGCGGTCCGCGTCCCGGCGAGCTGTCCGGCCTCGGTGGACGACCTCGAACGGCTCGCGCCCGGCCGGGTGGAGCTGGTGGTCGTCACCGGCGAGCTGCCGTGGAACCTGTCCGAACTGGTGACCCGCTACCGCGTACTCGCCGAGGTGACCAGCCTCGCCGCGGCCCGGACCGCAGCGGCGGCGGGTGTGCACGGGCTGATCGCCCGCGGCATGGAGTCCGGTGGCGAGGTCGGCGAGCTGAGCACCTTCGTCCTCGTCCAGCAACTCACCGCCGCCGACCTGGGCGTGCCGGTCTGGGCGCTGGGCGGGATCGGGCCATACACGGCCGCCGCCTGCGTGCTGGGCGGGGCCGCCGGTGTGGTGCTGGACAACCAGCTAGCCCTGATGCCCGAGTCGGACCTGCCGGCCGACGTACTGACCGCGATCCGGCGGATGGACGGCTCGGAGAGCGTCCTGGTCGACGGATACCGGGGGATCCCACGGGCTCCGCGCCGGCCGGGCGCGGCCGGTGTCCCGGCCCGCGCCGACCTGCTGCCGGTCGGCCAGGACGGCTGGCTGGCCGCCGAGTTCGCCGGCCGCTGGTCCGACGCCGCAGCCGCGGTCCGTGGCATCCGCGAGTCGATCGTCGACGCGGCGACCGACGCCGCTGCGGCCGAGGTACTGCGCCCCGGCGGTCCGTTGGCCCAGGACCTCGGCCTGCGGGTGCCGGTCGCGCAGGGCCCGATGACCCGGGTCAGCGACGAGGCCGGCTTCGCCGCAGCAGTCGCCGCCGACGGGGCGCTGCCGTTCATCGCGCTGGCACTGGCCACCGCCGAACGCACCGAGGAGATGCTCACCGACACCGCCGCCCGCATCGGCGGACGTCCCTGGGGCGTCGGTGTGCTCGGCTTCGCGCCCGAGGAGATCCGCGCCGCCCAGCTCGACGTGATCCGGCGGATCCGGCCGGACTTCGCCATCATCGCCGGGGGCCGCCCACCACAGGCCAAGGAACTGGAACGGGAAGGGATCCGGACCTTCCTGCACGTGCCGTCACCGGGGCTGCTGCGCCAGTTCCTGCGCTCCGGTGCCCGCCGGTTCATCTTCGAAGGCGCCGAGTGCGGCGGCCACATCGGCCCCCGGGCCAGTTTTCCGCTGTGGGAGGCGCAGCTCGCCGTACTCGCCGAGCACCTCGCCGGTGCGACACCGGAAGAGGCGGCCGAGATCCAGATCTTCTTCGCCGGCGGCATCCACGATGACCGGTCGGCGGCCATGATCGCCGCGATGGCCGCCCCGCTGACCCGGCGAGGCGTCCGGGTAGGGGTGCTGATGGGCACCGCCTACCTGTTCACCGCGGAGGCCGTCGCGCACGGCGCGATCCAACCAACCTTCGCCCGGATGGCCCGGGAAGCGACCCGGACCGCGTTGCTGGAGACCGCACCGGGACACGTGACCCGGTGCCTGCAGAGCGACTTCGTCGACGACTTCCACGCGCTGCGAGCCGAGCTCGAGTCCGCCGGCCTGGAGAACCGCCAGGTGTGGGAGCACCTCGAGCTGCTCAACGTGGGCCGGCTGCGGATCGCCAGCAAGGGTAAGCGGCGCGACGGCGACGCGCTGGTGGACGTCAACGAGGCGGCCCAGCTCAGCGAGGGCATGTTCATGGCCGGCCAGGTCGCGGTGCTGCGGGAGCAGGAGACCACCGTCTCGGCGCTGCACGGTACGGTCACCGACCAGGCGGTCGCCTTCCACGCCGCCCGGTCCCAGCGGCTGCGGGCCGACTGGACCCCGGCCGAGCCGGAGGTGCCGGCGGAGCCGCTGGACATCGCCATCGTCGGCATGGCGTGCATGCTGCCGAACTCGCCGGACCTCGCCGCGTTCTGGCGTACCGTGCTGGACGGCGCCGACGCTGTCACCGAGGTGCCGCCGCACCGGTGGAACCCGGACATCTACTACGCGCCCGAGGTCGGACCCGGTCAGACCGGCCGGTACAGCGTCTCGAAGTGGGGTGGCTTTCTCGCCGAGGTCCCGTTCGACGCCATCGGGTACGGGATTCCGCCGTCCGCCCTGGCCAGCATCGACCCCACCCAGCTACTGGCCCTGGAGGTCTCCCAGCGGGCCCTCGTCGACGCCGGCTACACCCCCGGCAGCGACGGGGTGGACCACTCCCGTACCGGAGTGATCTTCGGAGCCGAGGCCGGCAGCGACATGGGGCACGCGCAGACGCTGCGGACCATGCTGCCGGCCTACCTGCCGGAGGTTCCCGGTGAGCTGGACGAGCAGCTGCCGACCGTCACCGAGGACTCGTTCCCCGGCATCCTGGCCAACGTCATCGCCGGTCGGGTCGCCAACCGGCTCGACCTGGGCGGCCCCAACTACACCGTCGACGCGGCCTGCGCCTCGTCGCTGGCCGCCATGGACGCCGCCTGCAAGGAACTCGCCAGCGGCGGCAGCGACCTGATGATCTGCGGTGGTGCCGACCTGCACAACGGCATCAACGACTACCTCATGTTCACCTCGGCGCACGCGCTGTCCCCGACCGGGCGGTGCCGTTCGTTCGACAGCGCCGGTGACGGGATCGCGCTCGGCGAGGGCGTCGCCGCCGTCGTGCTCAAGCGACTGTCCGACGCGCAGCGCGATGGCGACCGCGTCTACGCGGTGATCAAAGGACTCGGCGGGTCCAGCGACGGACGGGCCCTGGGCCTGACCGCGCCTCGGGCGGCCGGCCAGCGGCGGGCCCTGGACCGCGCGTACCGGCAGGCCGGGGTGTCGCCGGCGCAGGTCGGCCTGATCGAAGCACACGGCACCGGCACGGTGGTCGGCGACCGTACCGAGCTGGAGACGCTGACCACGGTGTTCAGCGAGGCGGGTGCCACGCCCGGCAGCTGCACCCTCGGGTCGGTCAAGTCGCAGATCGGGCACACCAAGTGCGTGGCCGGTCTGGCCGGTCTGATCAAGGCCACGCTCGCGTTGTACACCGGGGTCCGGCCGCCCACCCTGCACGTGACCCGGCCCAACCCGGCCTGGCACCCCGATCGGAGCCCGTTCGCCTTCGAGACCTCGGCGCGGCCGTGGGCGGCACCGGCCAGCGAACGCGTCGCCGGGGTCAGCGCCTTCGGGTTCGGCGGCACCAACTTCCACGCGGTGCTCAGCGCCTACGCCGACGCACCCGAACCGCGACACGCCCGCGACGAATGGCCGGCCGAGCTGTTCTGCTTCCGGGCCGGCGACCGGGCCGGCACGCACCAGGCGATGCGGGCGCTGCTGGACACCATCGACACCCGCGACGCGCTGGGCCGGCGCTGGCGGTTGCGCGACCTCGCCGCCGCCCAGTCCCGCCAGGCTGAGAACCGGTCCGGCCCGGTGCAGGTCGCCATCGTCGCCAGTGACCTCGACGACCTGGCCGGACTGCTGCGCCGGGCGATCGCCGGTGAGCACGATCCGGCGCGCGGGCTGTTCCAGCCGGCTGAGCCACCGGGCGCGGACGGCAAGGTCGCCTTCCTTTTCCCGGGCCAGGGCAGCCAGCGCCCGGGCGCGTTGGCCGACCTGTTCGTCAGCTTCCCCGAGCTGCGGCGGTTCCTGGACATCGGCCGCGACTACGTCGAACCGCTCTTCCCCCCGGCCGCGTTCGACCCCGAGTACGACCGGGGTCAACAGGACCGGGTCCGGGACACCCGGATCGCCCAGCCGGTGCTCGGCATCGGTGGGCTCGCCGTGCACCACCTGCTCGGTCGGCTGAACATCCGGCCGGACCTGGCCGGCGGGCACAGCTACGGCGAGCTGGTGGCGCTGTGCGTCGCCGGCGCATTCGAGGACCGGACACTGCTCGAGCTGAGCCGCCAGCGCGCCGACGCGATCCTGGCGGCCGCCGGCGACGATCCCGGTACGATGGCCGCGGTGGCGGCCACCGCCGAGCAGATCGGTGAGGTGCTGTCCGGGGCCGGGCTGGCCGGCGAGGTGGTGCTCGCCAACCACAACGGCCCGCGGCAGGTGGTGATCTCCGGCCCGACCCCGGCGGTGCGCCGCGCGGTGTCCGTGCTCAAGGAGAAGGGTCTGTCTGCCCGGCCGATCGCGGTGGCCTGTGCGTTTCACAGCCCGGTGGTTGCCGACGGTGTCACCGCCTTCAGATCCACCCTCGACGGCCATCCGGTGGCCGCCCCCAACCTCCCCGTCTGGTCCAACCGCACCGCCCAGCCCTACCCGGGTGGTGCAGACCAGATCCGCGACGAACTCGCCGCGCAGATCGGCGCCCCGGTGCGGTTCGTCGACCAGATCGAAGCGATGTACGCCGCCGGAGCCCGCGTCTTCGTCGAAGCCGGTCCCGGCCAGGTACTCACCCGGCTGGTCGACGCCGTCCTGGGTGAGCGCCCACACGTGGCGGTCGCCTGCGACGGTCGGCGGGCGGACGGACTACGTGGTTTTCTCTCCGCCGTCGCCGAACTGGCCTGCGCCGGGGTCCCGGTGCAGACCGACTGGCTCTACCGCGGCCGGCGAGTCGCCGAGATCGCGCCCGCCCCGCCGTCGTCGCGTCCGGTCTGGACGGTCGACGGGCAGCTGGTACGCGACCAGCATGGCCGGCCGCTGCCCGGCGGCATGACGCCTCCCCGACAAATCAAGGAGCTGTCGATGAGTGCATCCACCGAGGCCGGAAACGGTCGTGGTCTCGGCAACGTGTCCGGCAACGGCCATGGTCCCGGCAACGGCCATGGCAACGGCGTGGCGCATGTGTCCGGCAACGGGCATGGTCCAAGCAACGGGCATGGTCCCGGCAACGGCGTGGCGCATGTGTCCGGCGACGGCCATGGCTCCGGCAACGGCCATGGCAACGGCGTGGCGCATGTGTCCGGCAACGGGCATAGCCATGTCCACGGCAACGGGATCAGCCACCTTCCAGCTGCCGATGCCGGGGTCCGGCCCGTCCCCGCAGCCGGCTACCGGGACGGGCGCGACGAACTGATCAGCGAGTTTCTGCGGACGAGTCGGGAACTGATCGCCTCCCAGCGGGACGTGATGTTGGCGTACTTCGGGGAGCAGCCGCCGGCCGGCAACGGGTGGGTCGGGCCTGCGGCGTATCCGTCGGTGGTGGCTCAGCCGGCGATTGCCGCGCCGAGCAGCTACCCCGAGGTGGTCGCGCCGACCAGCGCACCCCGGGTGACCGATGTGCCGGCCATCCCGGCGTCGCCTGCCGACCCGACGCCTCCGGCGGCACCCGCCGCCCAGGCTGCACCGGCGGCACCCGCCGTCCGGCCCGCTCCAGCGGTGCGCGAGGACGTGCCGGCGGCCACGACGGTCCACAAGACCGCCGCACCGGCTGTCGCCGCCACGTCGGTGGCGGCCCCCACGGATCCCGTGTCGACGGCAGCGACGGTGACCGCGACGGTCGCGGTACGGCCGGCGGCTGCGTCGGTGGGGGTGGCGCAGTTCCAGGAGGCAATCCTGGAGGTGTTGAGTGAGCGGACCGGGTATCCGGTGGATTTGATCGAGTTGGATTTGGATCTTGAGGCGGATCTGAGTATCGATTCGATCAAGCGGGCTGAGGTTGCTGGTGAGGTGGCGACCCGGTTGCGGTTGTCGGTGGATGGTGACGAGTCGGAGTTGGAGGAGCTGGTTCGGGCTCGGACGGTGCGCACGATGGTGGCGTGGTTGGCCGAGAAGATGGCGGCCGCACCCGCGACCGTCGAACCGGTCACGTCGGTGACCGCGCCGAGCCCTGCGCCTGCGGTCACCACGACCACTGCTACCGCGCCACCTGTCTCCCCGGCTGCTGTTGCCATGTCGTCTCCGGCGGCTGCGTCGGTGGGGGTGGCGCAGTTCCAGGAGGCGATCCTGGAGGTGTTGAGTGAGCGGACCGGGTATCCGGTGGATTTGATCGAGTTGGATTTGGATCTTGAGGCGGATCTGAGTATCGATTCGATCAAGCGGGCTGAGGTTGCTGGTGAGGTGGCGACCCGGTTGCGGTTGTCGGTGGATGGTGACGAGTCGGAGTTGGAGGAGCTGGTTCGGGCTCGGACGGTGCGCACGATGGTGGCGTGGTTGGCCGAGAAGATGGCGGCCGATCAGGCACCCGAGGCGGCACCGGCGGCATCTCCGGCCGTACCCCCGGCGGCCGTGCCGACCACGGCCACCGCGCCGGCCGTCTCGGCACCCGCTGTGTCCACGTCGCCTTCGGCGGCCGGGCCGGCGGCTGTGTCGGTGGGGGTGGCGCAGTTCCAGGAGGCGATCCTGGAGGTGTTGAGTGAGCGGACCGGGTATCCGGTGGATTTGATCGAGTTGGATTTGGATCTTGAGGCGGATCTGAGTATCGATTCGATCAAGCGGGCTGAGGTTGCTGGTGAGGTGGCGACCCGGTTGCGGTTGTCGGTGGATGGTGACGAGTCGGAGTTGGAGGAGCTGGTTCGGGCTCGGACGGTGCGCACGATGGTGGCGTGGTTGGCCGAGAAGATGGCGGCCGATCAGGCACCCGAGGCGGCACCGGCGGCATCTCCGGCGCAGCCGGCCGGACCCGGCCCGGACAGCGGTACGGCCCCACGTCGACTCGTCGCCCGGCCGGTTCCCGCCACCGGTGCGGTCGTCGCGCCGGAGGCGCTCGCCGGTACCCGGTTCCTGATCACCGGCGGGTCGCCGGCCCTGGCACCGCTGGCCGAGCAGCTCGCCCAGCACGGCGCGGCAGGCGCCACCGGATCGATCCACGCCGGTGGGTCGGACCAGGTGGCCGGCTACGACGGCGTGATCATCCTGGACGGGCTGAGTGACAGCGGCGGGCCGCTGCTGCCCGGCATCTTCCCGTTCGTCAAGCAGGCCCTCGCGGCGGGCGTGCGGTGGCTGGTCGCCGCCGGCACCGCCGGTCCGCGTACCGACGGATTCGCCGGCCTGTTCCGGACCATCCAACGGGAGTACCCGCAGGTCTCGGTGACCTATCTGGAGGTACCGGCGGGCGCCGACCACACCCAGCTTGCCACCGGCCTGGTCACCGAACTGCTCAGTGGCGGACAGACCCCGATCGTCACCTGGTCGGCGACCGGCCGGCAGACCGTCGACCTGGCTGCGGTCGATCTCGGCCCGCTCGCCGCAGGCGGTGCCGGACCGGCCGGTGACGGTGTCGCCGAGACCCAGGCGATCGGTCTGGACCAAGACTCGGTGGTGGTGCTCGTCGGTGGTGCCCGGGGCATCACCCCGTGGTTCGCCCGTACCCTGGCCGCCGCCAGCAGATGCCGCATCGAGCTGGTCGGCCGTACCCCGCTGCCGCAGGAGGCGGAGTCCCCGGCGCTGGCCGCCGCGGCGGACAAGCCGGCGTTGCGGGCCGCGCTGGTCGCCCAGGGGATGCGCGCACCGGCGGAGATCGACCGTACGGCCACCGCGATCCTGGCCGCCCGCGAGGTCCGCGCGACCCTGGACGAGCTGCGGGAACTCGGCAGCCAGGTGCGCTACCACAGCCTCGACGTCACCGACGCCGACGCCACCCGGCAACTGCTCAAGGAGATTCAGGGCGAGCACGGACGGATCGACGGTCTGGTCTACGCGGCCGGCCGGATCGAGGACAAGCTGATCGCCGAGAAGGATCCGGCGTCGTTCGACCGGGTGTTCCAGACGAAGGTGCAAGGTGCGGTGACGGTGCTCGACGCGCTGCGCGACGGCTCCGAGCCACGCTTCGTGGTGCTGTTCGGCAGCATCGCGGCCGCGTACGGCAACCGGGGTCAGAGCGACTACGCCGCCGCCAACGACGCGCTCGACCGGATCGGTGGCCGATGGGCGGCCGGCACCGGGGTGCGTTGCCTGACCGTGCACTGGGGGCCGTGGGCGCCGGGCTCGGTGCACGGCGGGATGGTCAGCGCCGAGCTGAGCCGGGAGTACGCCCGCCGGGGCATCGACCTGATCGATCCCGAGGAGGGCGCGCTGAGTCTGCTTCGCGAGCTCGCCTGGGGTGACCCGGCGGTCACCTCCGTGGTCTACACCGCCTCGGGATGGTGAACCAGATGTCGGACCTGAACGACCCACACCAGACGATCGCTATCGTCGGCATGGCGGCGCTGATGCCGGGCGCCCCCGACCTGGACGCCTACTGGCGCAACCTGGTCGACGGCGTCGACGCCATCACCGACGTGCCGGCGCACCGCTGGGACGAGGAGTTCTACGATCCCGACCAGGCGCACCGCCCCGACCGGATGTACTGCCGGCGTGGTGGGTTCGTCGACGACCACGCGAGCTTCGAGCCGCTGCGCTTCGGCATCATGCCGACTTCGATCGGCGACATCGAGCCGGACCAGCTGATCACCCTGCAGGTCGCCGCCGCCGCCATCGACGACGCCGGTGGCCAGGACCGGCTGCCGGACCGGGACCGGATCGGCGTCCTGCTCGGCCGGGGCGGGATCCTGAGTCCGGCACAGGCGCGCTACGCCCAGCGGGTCCGGATGTCCAGCCAGGTCATCGGCATCCTCAAGGAGCTGATGCCGGATCTGCCGCCGGAGAGCCTCGACCGGGTCCGGCGCAAGTTCGACGAACGGCTCGGCCCGCAGCAGCCCGAAGGCACGATCGGGCTGGTGCCCAACCTCGCCGCCTCCCGGGTGGCGAACCGGTTGAACCTTCGCGGCCCGTCGTACACCATCGACGCCGCCTGTGCCTCGTCGCTGATCGCGGTCGACCAGGGCATGACCGAACTGCGGGCCGGCCGGTTGGACGCGGTGCTCGCCGGCGGTGTGCACCACGTGCACGACATCAGCTTCTGGTCGGTGTTCAGCCAGCTCCGGGCGCTGTCCCGGCAGGGTGAGATCCGTCCGTTCGACTCGTCAGCGGACGGCCTGCTGATCGGCGAGGGCACCGGGATCGTGGTGTTGAAACGACTGGCCGACGCGCTGGACGCCGGTGACCGGGTGTACGCGGTGATCCGCGGCAGCGGTGTGTCCAGCGACGGCCGCTCGGCGAGCATGTTCAACCCGGCGAGCAGCGGCCAGTCGCTGGCCATCCGGCGGGCCTGGCAGGCCGCCGGGCTGGATCCGACCGCGCCGGACGCGCTCGGCCTGCTGGAGGCGCACGGCACCGGAACGCCGACCGGGGACGCCGCCGAACTGGTCACCGTCGCCGAGGTGTTCGGCGGGTACCAGGGCGGGCCACGGCCGGTGATCGGCTCGGTCAAGTCGATGATCGGGCACACCATGCCGGCGGCCGGGATCGCCGGCCTGATCAAGGCGACCCTCGCCGTGCACCGGGGCGTCCTGCCACCCACCCTGCACTGCGGGCAGCCCCGCGAGGAGATGGCCGCGACCCGGTTCGCGCCGATCGCAGCCGCCCAGCCGTGGGAGAGCGACGGACCACGCCGGGCCGGGGTCAACGCGTTCGGCTTCGGTGGGATCAACGCCCACCTGATCATCGAGCAGCCGCCGTCCGCCCCGTCCGCCTGGGCGGCCGTGCCGAACGGTACGGCCGGGCAGCCGGCCCGCCCGGCCAGCGTCGAGGTCGCCGAACCGGACCAGGTGCTGTGGCTGGCCGCCGACGACCCGGCCGGCCTCGCCGCGCTGCTGGACCGCGACGATTCGCTGGTACGGCGTGAGGGTGCCGCGTTCGCCGACGGACCGCAGGCTCACGCCGCGCCGCCGTGCCGGATCGGTGTGGTGGACCCGACCGACAAGCGGCTGGCCACCGCCCGACGCGCGGTGAGCCGGGGGGAGCCCTGGCGGGGTGCCCGGGACATCTGGTTCACCACGGCTGGGCTGCTGACCGCCGGCGGGAAGCTGGCGTTCGTCTTCCCCGGGCTGGAGGCCGAGTTCACGCCCCGTACCAAGGATCTGGCCGCGCACTTCGGGCTGGCGGACCGGGAGTGGTCCGCCGCCGACCTGGGCCGGCACGGTGCCGGCCTGATCGAAGTGGGTAAGTTCCTCGACGAGGTGCTCGGCCGGATCGGCATCCGGCCGGACGCGGTCGCCGGGCACAGCATCGGTGAATGGTCCGCGGCGGCGGTGAGCGGGCAGGTCAGCACCACTGACATGGACGGTTTCCTCAAGCTGTTCGACGCCGACTCGGTGGCGGTGTCCGGCTATGTCTTCGCCGCCGTCGGTGCCGGTGCCGACCAGGTGACGCCGGTGCTCGGCGGCTATCCGGGAGTGGTCCTGTCCCACGACAACGCGCCTGCGCAGTCGGTGGTCAACGGCCCGGAGGAGCAGGTCGACCGACTGGTTGACGAGCTGCGCCGGCGTAACGTGCTGTGCCAGAAGCTGCCGTTCCGGTCGGCCTTCCACACTCCGGCGTTCGCCGACGGGCTGCGGTCGATCGGGGTCGCTCTGCAGTCCTGGCGGGTGCATCCGACCACGGTCCCGGTCTGGTCGGCGACCCTGGCGGCGCCGTTCCCCGCCGACGAGCAGCAGGTCAACCAGATCTTCGTCCGGCACATGATGGAGCCGGTCTGGTTCCGGCAGTTGACCGCCGCGATGTACGACGCCGGGTTCCGGGTCTTCCTGCAGGTCGGCGCGGGACAGTTGGCGTCGTTGGTCAGCGACAACCTGCGCGGTCGGGACCATCTCGCGATGCCGGTCAACGTGGGTCACCGTACCGGTCTCGATCAGTTGCGCCGGGTGGCCACCGCGCTGTGGGTGGAGGGCGCGGCACCGGACCTGCGGGCGCTGCGGCCACCCGCTGCGGTCGCCGCCCCGGCGACGCCGGCACCGGCTGCCCCGGCGGCACCACCGCGCCGGGGGCCGAAGATCCAGCTGGACCTGGGTGGCCCGTTGGTGCGCCTCGGGCCGGGCGCCGACACCCTGCTCGGCCTGGCCGATCTGCCGTCACACCGGCCGTCCGGTCCGCCGGTCGTCGAGGCCCAACCGTCGGCCGCCGCCACCGCCGCCGCCACACAGGAGGTACCCGCGCCGCCTGCTGAACCCCGGCCACCTGCTTCACCCCGGCGACCGGCGCACGCCGAATCGCCGGCAGAAACCGAGCCGTCGGCCGCTGTTCAGCCGTCGGCAGCAGCCGAGCCGTCGGCCGGGTCGCTCACCGCGTTGCACCGGCTCGCCGGCCGGTCCAAGGCCGCGGCCGAACTCGCCGCGCTGCTGCGGGACACCGCGGACGGCGCGGTGACCGTGCTGGACGCCGCCACCCGACCCGCCGGCCCGGCCCCGGTGTCAACGGCTTCGGTGTCAGCGGCTCCGGCGTCAGCGGCCCCGGTGTCCCCGGCCGCGCCGGCCCGGCCGGCCACCGTACCGCCGACTGACGCCCGGCCGGTCACCGTACCGGCCGCAGCCGGGCCGACCAGGTCGGCGCCGGTGCCGACGGCCGCCCCACCGCCCCGTACCGAGATCGCCCGGACCACCCTGCGGGTCTCCGTGCAGACCATGCCGTACCTGCTCGACCACTGCTTCTTCGTGCAGCCGGAGGACTGGCCGAACCCGGAGGACCGGTGGCCGGTGGTGCCGGCGACGACCGTCGTGCACCACATGATGGACGCCGTCGCGCAGGCTGTCCCCGGTCTGCGGGTGGTCGGTGTGCGCGACGCCCGGTTCAACCGGTGGACCATCGCGGCACCGGCGCAGGACGTCGAGATCGTCGTACGGTCGGCCGGCCCGGACTCGTACGCGGTGAACTTCGGCAGCTTCGCCCGGGCGACGGTCGACGTGGCCGCCGACTATCCGGCCCCGGTGAGCGAACCGTGGACCCATGATCCGGCCACCGAGACCGCTCCCCGGATCAGCGCCGAGGAGATGTACGCGGAGCGGCTGATGTTCCACGGTCCCCAGTTCCACGGGGTGACCACGGTGCACGCCCTCGGCGAGATGCACGTACGCGGCGTGGTCACCGCGCCCGTCCCGCCGGGTGCCCTGCTGGACAATGCCCTGCAGCTGATCGGGAACTGGCTCATCACCACCCAGCCGATGCGCACCGTGGCGCTGCCGGTCGGTCTCGGCCACGTCCGATTCTTCGGCCCGCCGCCCGAGCCCGGCACGGCGTTCGAGTGCGTCGCCCGGGTCCGATCGATCGACGACGCTCAACTGGTCGCGGACACCCAGCTGTCCGTCGGCGGCCGGGTCTGGGCGCAGATCGACGGCGCGGTCGACCGTCGGTTCGACAGCCACCCGCAGGCACGTCCGGCTGAACGATTCCCGGAACGTCACCCGATGTCGGTCCGTCAGCCGGAAGGGTGGACCGCGGTGTTCGACTGCTGGACCGATCTGGTCACCCAGTCGATGGCCGCGCGGGGCATCCTCGGTACCGCCGCGTCCGCCGACTACGAGCGGCAGCCAGGGAAGACCCGCAAACAGTGGCTGCTCGGCCGGATCGCGGCGAAGGACGCGGTGCGGTTCCGACAGTGGGACGCCGGACACACCGACGTGTACCCGATCGAGTTGACCATCGCCAACGACCCGAACGGCCGGCCGCGTGCCGACCTGCGTCCCGGCCGGGACCTGCGGGAGTGCGACCTGTCCCTGGCGCACTGCGCCGAAGCCGCCGTGGCGATCGCCGGCCCGGCCCGGTCGACGCCGGACGGCCCCGGCGTCGGTATCGACATTGTCGAGGTCACCGACCGGCCGGACAGCACGGTCGACTACGCCCTGTCCGGTGCGGAGGTCGCGTTGCTCGACCAGGTCAGCGCCGGCAGCGACCGGTGGTTCTGGTTCGCCTGTTTCTGGGCGGCCAAGGAGGCCGCCGGCAAGGCGGAGGGGACCGGGCTGGACGGAGCGCCCCGCCGGCTACGGGTGGTCGCCGTCGACGCCGGCACCCTGCTGGTCGAGGCTCCCTCCGGCAGGTCCTACCGGGTCACCTGCCGGAGCCTGGAGAACCCGCCCGACCTGCCGCAGCGACGCTATGTCGTTGGTTGGACCTGGGGCCCGGAACCTACCCGGTAGGCCCCGAAAACGGCCCGATCGACCTGCCGAGAAAGCCGATCGACGTCCTGACAAGGAGACCCGCATCATGCCCGCCGACCACGACACCATCCTGACGGAGATCTCGCAGATGCTGCGCGCGGTGCTGCCCGGCATCGATCCGGACGAGGAAATCACGATGGACACCAGCTTCCGGGACGACCTGGAGATGGAGAGCATCGACGTCATTTCGCTCGCCGGGCGGCTGCAGGCCCGGTACGGCGACTCGGTCAACTTCGCCCAGTTCGTCGCGGGGCTCGACGTGGACTCGCTGCGCGCGCTGCGGGTCGGCGAACTGGTCGAGCACATCGCCACCGCGCTGGACAGCCCGCCGGCCAGCGTGGCGCAGGTGGCCGGCCAGTGACGATGATCCAGGTCAACGGCCTGGTGACGCATGTCCAGGAACTCCCACCGGTGGCCGCCGACCCGGCTGCCGGGGGAGTGGCCGCTGCTGCGGATGCCGGCCCAGGCGGCGAACCTGGTGCCGGCCCGGCGGTCGGCCCAGCGGCCGAATCGCCGGCCGGCCGGCCGGTCGCGGTCCTGGTCCACGGTATCGGGCCGGACAGCCTGGCCAGCTGGTATCTCAGCCTGGCACATCCACTGGCCGACGCCGGATTCCGGGTGATCATGTACGACCTGCGGGGCCACGGACGGACCGAGCGGCCGCCGGCCGGCTACCGGTTGGACGACCTGGTCGACGACCTGGCCGCGCTGCTGGAGCGGCTCGGTGTCGACGCACCGGTGCATCTGCTGGGCAACTCGCTGGGCGGTTCCATCGCCTTCGGGTACGCGGCCCGCCACCCGGACCGGGTCGCCTCGCTGGTCGCGGTGGAGTCGGCGCCGGCCACCGCCCAGTGGCTCGCCCGGGTGGGCCGTCAGCTGGAGCGGGCCGCGCAGCCGGACGGCGACGGCGAGCCGCCGGCGCTGACTACCCGCGGGGGTGAGCGGGGCGCCCGGTACGCCGCGGCGGTCCGCCGGCTCGTCGCCACCACTACCGCAGGCCGGGACCTGCCGGCCAGCACACCCGCCGACCCGGCCGCGCTACGGGCGATCACCTGCCCGGTGCTCGGAATCTTCGGTAGCGACTCGTCCGCCGCCGATCTGGCACCGGCACTGGTCGGACTGCTGCCGCAGACCGAGCTGGTGGTCGTCCCCGGGCACCGGCACGCGGTGCTGGTCACCGCCCGCGACCAGGTCCGGCGCCAGGTATTGCCCTGGCTCGCCCGCCAACTCGCCGACACCGGTCAGCCCGCCCTGCGCGGCTGACGTCGTCGTTTTCACCAGGAGGTTTCGATGCAGTTCGAGGCGCCCGGACGGGCGATCATCATCAGCAGCGGGCGGTGTGGTTCCACCCTGCTGTCCGACCTGATCGTCGAGGAGCCGGCAACCCTGTCCGTCCAGGAGTTCTTCATGGCCACCCCGTCATGGGCGAAGGTCGGGGAGCCGATCACCGGGGCGGCGTACTGGCAGGTGCTGAGCAGCCCGAAACCGGAACTCGCCACGCTGTTCGCCATCGGCCTGCCGCCGAAGGAGGTCCGCTACCCGGCGGACGGCAGGTGGGCCGGCAACCTGACCGAGTTGCCGCAACTGCTGGCGATTACCCTGCCGAAGCTCACCGACGACCCGGACGGCCTGTTCGACCGGCTCGCCGGGCAGGTGCCGGACTTCCCTGAGCAGCCGTTCGTCGACCACCACCGGATGTTCCTGGACCTGCTCACCCGGTCAACCGGCAAACAACGCTGGGTGGAGCGGTCCGGCGGGTCCAGCCAGATCGCCCCGCACCTGCTGCGGTCGTTCCCGGACACCCGGATCGTCTACCTGACCCGCAACTGGGCGGACACCGCGCGGTCGATGAGCCGGCACTCGTCGTTCCAGCTCATTCAGCTGCGGCTGGAGTTCGTCTCGCGGTGCGGCGTGGACCCGTTTCGGATGGGCCCGGACCAGCAGGTGCCGGCCGAGCTCGAGCATCTGCTGCCCGGGCGGATCACCGCCGACCTGCTCCGCGAGCGGGGCGAGGACAGCACCCGCTACCTCGGGCTCTGCGCGTTCATGGCGGCGCAGGCCGAGCAGGCGCTCGCCGACAACCCGCCGGCGCACCTGCACACCATGACCTACGAGGACCTGGTCGCCGACCCGGAGCCGCAGCTGGCCCGGCTCGGTGAGTTCCTGGAGTTCGACGACCCGTCCGGCTGGGCCCGACAGGTCGCCGGCCGGGTGGGCAAGGGTGGCGCGGTACGGCAGACCGCCGCCGTGTGACCCGGAGCCATCCCGCACCAGTCAACCACAGTAGAGGGAGAGAGTTTTTGATGCGTAGGTTGCGCCCATCCGCGAGCCGGTCGGTCGCCGCCGCCGTGCTCGCCGGGCTGCTTCTGGCCGCCGGCCCGGCCGCCGCCGCACCGGTGGCCGGTACCGAGTCGGCAGCCACCACCGACGGCAGGCACGGTGGACACCACGGCGGAACCCGCTACCAGAGCACCCTGTTGGCCAAGGCGTCGGCCGACGAGTGTTTCGTCGACATCGGGGTCGACTATCCGCCGGGACCGCCCTGCGAGACAGGGCAGCCCAAGGTCAACCAGGCCTACGTCTGGGGACTGACCCGCTACAAGGACCGGTTGTGGTTCGGCACCGGCGCCAACCCCAACTGCCTGACCAGCGGCAACAACCTGCGCAACACGCAGCCGACGCGCAACGACGACTGGGTCTGCGAGTACGGCCAGAGCCAGATCGCCCGCGCCAACCCGGACCTGCCGCCGACCGTCGGTGACCACCGGGCCCCCCGGGTGTACACCTACGACCTGAAGCAGCGCAGCATGGTCGAACGCACCGCCGACCTGCGCGGCGCCTCACCCGACGACGAGGCCCGCCTGCTGCGGACCGTCGGCTTCCGGGCCGCCGGCAACCACCGCGGCGTGGTGCTGCTCGGTGGCCCGGCGCTCGGTGCCACGATCAACCTGTTCGCGTTCGACGCCGACACCGGTGCCTACCTTGGCTCGCGAAACTTCACCGAGTACGGCAACATCCGGCACTTCGTCATCGCCGACGGCGAGATGTACGCCGGCGTCGGGGTAGGCCCCAACGGTGGTCAGCGCGGGCTGGTGCTGCGGTGGACCGGCAGCAAGTCCGACCCGTTCAGCTTCCTGCCGGTGGCGGACCTGCCGGCCCAGGCGGTGGACCTGACCGTGCACCAGGGCCGGATCTTCGTCACCACCTGGCCGGGTGCGGAGGACACCCAGTCGTTCGGACCGGGACCGGTGTCACCGACCGCCGGCATCGCCGACGAACCCACCGATGAGGACCCGGTTCCGCTCAACATCGCCGGGGTCTGGATGAGCCCGAAACTGTCCGCGAACGGACCCGGCCTGGACAGCCGGGACGTCGACGGGTGGACCCGGGTGTGGCACGTGATGGAGTACGAGCCGGATCCGATCATCGCCCGCACCTACGGGTTGGGCGGGCTTGCCTCCTACGGTGGCTACCTCTACTGGGGGACCATGCACGTGCCCTTCAAGTCGACGACGGTGCACCTGGCGGTGTATCCGCCGACCGACGAGCAGGGCGTGCGGGACTCGGTGCGCAACACCCAGCGTGCCATCGGCGTCTTCCGGGGCAGCTTCGGCCACAGCCATCAGCACGGCCACGGCGAGCGCGGTGGCGGTCACGGCGACCGGGTCGACCTGCTCTACGGTGCCAGCGAGCTGCCGGCCTACGACCCGGCGGCCGGCGACGGCGCCGGCGTCTGGGCCAGCACGTCGACCGGGTACACCCCGCTCTACGGGGCGTCCGGGTTCGACAACCCGACGCTCAACTACACCTGGAAGATGGTCGTCGCCGGGGGCCGGCTCTATGTCGGCACGATGGACTGGAGCTACCTGGCAAAGGAGCTGCAGCAGGAGGAGCCGGTGCCGCCGGCGGACGCCGCCCGCGGTGGGGACGACGACGATGAGGAAGAGGAGCTGGCCTTCGGCGCCGACCTCTGGGTCTTCGAGTCGCCGCACCGGCCGGCCAAGATGGTGGACAACGCCGGGCTCGGGAACTACCTCAATTACGGCGTCCGTAGCATGGTGGTGGACGGGTCCACGGTATACCTCGGTATGGCCAACCCGATGAATCTGCGGACAGATCCGACAGATGACGTCCCTGAGGGCGGCTGGGAGTTGATCAAGTTGACTCCGAAACACCACCACCACTAAGAGAAGCAGGTGAGCGATGTCGCGGTTCCGGCGCCGGTCGGCGGTTCTGGTCGTCACGGGAGTCCTCGGGACACTCGTCGCAGGCTGCACGTCGGCGCCGGACCCGGCACCGCCGACATCGGGCACCACCCCGCCGGCCACGGACGGCGGGGTGGTCGCTCCGGTCGACACCCCACCGGTCGGCTCGTCGGCCGGGTCGATCACCGTCGACGGGCAGGAACGGACCTACCGGGTGTACCGCCCGGCCGATGTCGCCGAGACGACGCCGGTGCCGGTCGTCGTCATGCTGCACGGCCTGCTCGGCAGCGGCCGGCAGGCCGAATCCTGGTACGGCTGGAACGCCGTCGCCGACCAGCACGGCTTCGTGGTGGTCTACCCGGATTCCCGTAACCGGGCCTGGGCGGTGACCGAGGAGTGCTGCGGTGCTTCGGCGCGCGACGGTGTCGACGACGTGGGGTTCGTCCTCACCCTGGTGGAGTCGCTCGGGCAGCAGCTCTCCTTCGACCCCGACCGTCACTACCTCGCCGGCATGTCCAACGGCGGCATGCTCGCCTACCGGATCGCCTGCGACAGTTCGACGTTCGCTGCGGTGACCGGGGTGGCGACGACCATGCTCGGCGACTGCCCGGCCCCGGAGCCGATCTCCGTGCTGCACATCCACGGCACCGCCGACGAGACGATCCCGTACACCGGCGGCCCGGGTCGCCGCGACGGCGCCGGCAACGGCCGGGTGCCGGACAAGGCCGACGGCCCCGCTGCGCCGGACCTGGTGAGCCGGTGGCGACAGGTCGACGAGTGCGGTGCCGCGCGGACCGCCACTGAGGGGAGTGTCACCACCTCGGTGGCGGACTGCGCCGCGGGTCGCGGCGTCACCCTGATCACCATCGACGGTGCCGGGCACCAGTGGCCCGGCTCCGAGACGACTGCGGCGGGCCGGCTCCTCGGCCTGGACCCGCCCGCCACCGAACTGGACGCCACCGCGACCAGCTGGCAGTTCTTCGCCTCGCATCCCAGACCCGCCTGAGCAGGAGAGCAGATGTCCAGTACCGGCACCCACCCGTTGGTCGACGGTCTCGGCGCCGCCGCGGCACCGGCCGCCCCGGCACCGGGCGGCCAACCCGGCTCCGGCCCGGCGGTCGAGGTCGTCGACCTGGTCAAGCGGTATCCGGGCCAGGACCGCAACGCCATCGACTCGCTGTCGTTCGCGGTCCGACCCGGTGAGGTCTTCGGTCTGCTGGGGCCTAACGGCGCCGGCAAGTCGACCACGGTGGGCGTGCTCACCACGACGATCCGGGCCAGCTCGGGCACGGCGCGGGTGGACGGCGTCGACGTCGTCCGGCACCCGGTGGCGGCCCGGACCCGGTTCGCCGTGGTGCCGCAGTACAACAACCTGGACCGGGCGTTGACGCCCCGGCAGAACCTGCTCAGCCACGCCGCGTACCACGGGGTGCCCCGGGCCGAGCGGCGCCGCCGGGCCGACCGGCTGCTGACCGAGTTCGGGCTGGACAAGCAGGCCGACTCGCGGGTCGACTTCTTCTCCGGCGGCATGTCCCAGCGCCTGATGATCGCTCGGGCGCTGATGCACGACCCCCGGGTGGTCTTCCTCGACGAACCGACCAACGGTCTGGAGCCGCAGGCCCGGCTGCTGATCCGGACCCGGATCCGGCAGCTGCGCGAGCGCGGGGTGACCGTTGTGCTGACCAGCCACGAGATGACCGAAGTGGCGGAGCTGGCCGACCGGGTGGCGATCGTCGACCACGGCCGGCTGCTCACCCTGGACACCCCGGCGAACCTGGTACGCGGGGTCGCCGGCCGGGCGGTGCTGGACCTGGCCGTACGCCCCGGGCCGGGTGACGGTGCGACTGATCTGCTCGCCGCGCTCACCGCACTCGACGGTGTCCGTACCGGGGAGGTCACCACCGGCGGCGCGGCCGCCCCCGGCCCGGCGGGTCGCGGCGGTCCGGGGCTCGCCGGGCTGGCCGCCGATCCACGAATCGCGGCCCGGATCGCCGCCGCCAGGTCCGATCCCCGGAAGGCCGCGAAGCTCGCCGCCGCCCGCAACGATCCACGGTTCGCCGCGTTGTTCGCCGCCGCACCGGCGGCTACGGCCGACGGACCGGCGGGCGAGATCCGGCTGCGGCTGCACCTCGACGCCGACCCCGCCGCCGTGCTCGGTCCGGCGTTGACGGTGTTGACCGGCCGCGCGGCCCGGCTGACCGACGTGCACATCGGCAAGCCCGGCCTGGAGGACATCTTCCTGAGCCTGACCGGTAAGGAGATCCGTTGAGCCTGGCCGAGGTCACCCCCGTACCGTCGTCGGACGCCACCGCGGCGTCGGCACCGCCCGCGCCACCGCGACCACCGGTGGCGCGGGCCTTCGGCGCGATCCTGTGGCGGGACCTGTTCGTCGCCGGCAAGGACATCTGGTTCGTCCTCGCGCAGGTGCTGATGACCCCGCTGTTCATGCTGTTCATCTTCACCCAGGTGCTGACCATGCAGGGCATCGTCGGCGTCGGGTTCGCCGACATCCTGCTGCCCGGTACGGTCGCCCTTGCCACCTTCACCACCGCGCTGCAGAGTGTGGCGGTACCACTGGTCAAGGAGTTCGGCTTCACCCGGGAGATCGAGGACCGGCTGCTGTCGCCGCTGCCGACGGCGCTGGTGGCGGTCGGCAAGCTGATGGTCGCGACGCTTCGTGGCCTGTTCGCGGCGGTGGTGGTCTACCCGCTCGGCGCGCTGGTTGTCGGGTCCGCACCGGGCGGCTGGTCGGCGTTGCCACTGTCCCTGGTGGTGGTGCTGCTGGCCGGCTGGGTCGGCGCGGCCCTGGGCATGACCCTGGCGACGGTACTGCCGTTGCAGCGCATCCAGGCCACCTTCTCGCTTTTCGTCACCCCGATCATCTGGACCGGGTGCGTGCACTATCCGTGGCAGCGGCTGGCCGAGATGCCGTGGTTCCAGGTGGCGACCGCGGCGAACCCGATGACGTACGCCGCAGAGGCGCTCCGCGCGGCGATGGCGCCACACGTCACCCACCTGCCGATCGGTCTGTGCCTGCTGGTCCTGTCGGGGGTCGCGGCAGCGGCCACCGCCGCCGCGTTGCGGGCCTTCGCCCGGCGTGCCGTGCGGTGACGTCACGCCGCGCGTCGGCGGCCACCCGCCCGGCGGTCCGCGCGGTCAGTCGATCCGGTAGACCCGCCGGGCGGTGTCGGCGAAGACTGCCTGCCGGTGCGGTTCGGGTAGCTCGGCGCAGGCGGCCCGGACCACCCCGAGCCAGCGACGGTAGCCGGTGGCCAGCGTGGCCACCGGCCAGTCCCCACCGAACAGGCACCGGTCCGGCCCGAAATGGCGTAGCGCGTGCTCGAGGTAGGGCAGCAGGTCGTGACCGAGCCAGCCACGGGACGACTCGGTGGCCAGCCCGGAGAGCTTGCAGACCACGTTCGGCAACTGCGCGATGCGGGCCAGGTCGTCGTGCCATCGCGCGGTGTCGCCGACGGCCACCGGTGGTTTGCCGAGATGGTCCAGGACGAAGGTGACCTCCGGCACCCGGGCCGCCAGTGCCGTCACCTCGGGCAGTTGGTGGTGCCGCACGCACAGGTCGAAGCTGAGCCCGGCCTCGCCCAGCAGCCGGACCCCGGCGGTGAAGTCGTCGGTGGTGGTGAAGCCGTCGGCTTCGTCCTGGAGGTTGCGGCGTACTCCGGTGACCAGCCGATGGCGGCGCAGCGCGGCGATTCTTGCGCCGGCGTCGGCGCCCCGCTCCAGCGGTACGTGGGCCACCACCGCCCGGAGCATCGGCCATTCGGCGGCGAGCTGTTCGACCCAGTCGACCTCGGCGTCGGCGTCCGTGTCGGCCCGGCCGGCCTCGACGAACACCACCGCTTCGAGGTGGAATCCGCCCGATCCGAGCCCGGCGGTGGCGGTCGAGAGGTCCGCTGGCAGGTAGCTGCGCCGTAGCCGGGGGACCTGCGCCAGCCACGGGTAGTCAAGCAGTCGTGGGTCCCACAGGTGCAGGTGGGAGTCGATGACCGTGACCGGCGGGTCACCAGACTGGTCGATCATTGTCGATGGCACGCCGCTCCCGTCGGACGGTCGGTGGACAGATCCATCCTGTCGCAACCGGACCTACGGGGAAAGAGCTGTCCGTCCGGCTGCCGTGGCGCGCTACGGCAGCCGGCCCGCGTCCCGGTCGAGAGGTCAGCCAGATCCTGACCTGACTGATCCTGATTTACCACCTCAACAGATGATTCACCGGGTTACCGTCGGTTGACGTGCTGGGTGAAAGAGGCGGCGATGACGGAGCAGACCACGACGGTGGGTACGCCACAGACGGCCCCGCCGCGCCCGGTAGCGCTGGGAGCCGACGGTGCCACCCCCGGCCCGGTCCGCCCCGCGGTGCCGGGCAACTCGCTGACCAGGCTGCTGCGGACCACCGACGCCAAGCAGATCGGACTGCTGTACCTCGGCACGTCCTTCGGCTACTTCGTGGTGGGCGGGGCCATGGCCCTGCTGACGCGCGCCGAGCTGGCCCGGCCCGGCATGCAGTTCCTCTCGCCGGAGCAGTACAACCAGCTGTTCACCATGCACGGCACGATCATGCTGCTGTTGTTCGCCACCCCGCTGTTGTTCGGGTTCGCCAACTACCTGGTGCCGCTACAGATCGGTGCCCCGGACGTAGCGTTCCCCCGGCTCAACGCGCTGGCGTACTGGCTCTACCTGCTCGGAGGGCTGCTGGTCCTGGGGGGATTCCTGACTCCCGGTGGCGCTCCCGACTTCGGCTGGTTCGCCTACACCCCGTTGAGCCGGATGGAGCACACCCCAGGTGTCGGCGCCAACATGTGGATCGTCGGTCTGGCCATCTCGGGCCTCGGCACCATCCTCGGCTCGGTCAACCTGATCGCCACCATCATCACCCTGCGCGCCCCCGGGATGACCATGTTCCGGATGCCGATCTTCACCTGGAACATCCTGGTCACCAGCCTCCTGGTGATCATGGTCTTCCCGCTGCTGGCCGCCGCGCTGCTCGCACTCGCCGCCGACCGGTTGCTCGGTGCCCACGTGTACGCGCCGGAGACCGGCGGGCCACTGCTGTGGCAGCACCTGTTCTGGTTCTTCGGCCATCCCGAGGTGTACATCGTCGCCCTGCCGTTCTTCGGCATCATCAGTGAGGTCATCCCGGTCTTCGCCCGCAAGCCGATCTTCGGCTACAAAGGGCTGGTGGCCGCGACGATCGCGATCGCCGCGCTGTCGATGAGCGTCTGGGCGCACCACATGTTCGGCACCGGGCAGGTGCTGCTGCCGTTCTTCGCCATGCTCAGCTTCCTGATCGCGGTCCCGACCGGGATCAAGTTCTTCAACTGGATCGGCACCATGTGGAAGGGGCAGTTGACCTTCGAGACGCCGATGCTTTTCGCCGTCGGCTTCCTGGTGACCTTCCTGCTCGGAGGGCTGACCGGGGTGCTGCTGGCCAGTCCACCGGTCGACTTCCACGTCACCGACACCTATTTCGTGGTGGCCCACTTCCACTACGTTCTGTTCGGTACGATCGTCTTCGCAGCGTTCGCTGGAATCTATTTCTGGTTCCCGAAGATGACCGGCCGACTGCTCGACGAAGGGCTCGGCAAGGCGCACTTCTGGACGATGTTCATCGGCTTCCACGCCACCTTTCTGGTCCAGCACTGGCTCGGCAGTGAGGGCTTTCCCCGCCGGTACGCCGACTATCTGCCGACCGACGGCTTCACCGTCCTGAACACCATCGCCACCATCGGCTCGTTCATCCTCGGGGCGTCCACGCTGTTCTTCATTTGGAACGTGTGGAAGTCGTACCGGTTCGGCGAGCAGGTGAGCGTGCACGACCCGTGGGGATTCGGCAACTCGCTCGAGTGGGCGACCACCTGCCCGCCGCCACTGCGCAACTTCGACCGGTTGCCCCGGATCAGGTCCGAACGTCCGGCGTTCGAGGCCAAGTACGGCCTGTTCGTCTCGGACCTCGGCCGGGACTTGCCGCAGCGGGACACTGAGCCGCCGCAGCACCTCGTCGACGAACTGCACCGCGATCCGGCCGCCCACCGGATCGTCCCGCGCGGTCCGGCGCAAGGTCCCACCGAGGTCGCCACCTTCGTGCCGGACCCGGTGTCCGGTGCCCGGGCCGTCCAGGTGCCCCGGCCGGAACAGGTCCGCCGGCCCAGTTTCGAGCAGACCACCGAACCGGAGAACACTCTCGGTGCGCAACGTGGTCCGCAGGAACGACGCTGGCGGCTTCCGTCGGCGGACGAGGACGAAGACTCCTGACCGACTCTGCGGTACGCACCGCCCGGCGGTCGCCGGGTGGCTGCTGCCGTACCGGTTCCTGGTGGGTTAGCCTCCGATCCCTGGTCGCCATGACTGCCGTGGAACCGCCGAGGAGGCGTAGACATGTTCGAGGAAGTCGCGGGAATCCCCGCCCATCCACTGCTGCTGCACGCGGCGGTGGTCTTCGTCCCGCTGCTGGCGTTGCTGGCGGTCGGGTACGCCCTGGTCCCGTTCATCCGGGCGCACACCCGGTGGGTGCTGGCCGTGCTGGCCGTTGTCACGCCGATCGCCGCCCTGGTCACCAAGCTTTCCGGCGACGCGTTCCTGAGTCGGATGGACGCGGCCGGCCGGATCACCGAGAGTTTCCGGCCGGTGATCGAGGAGCACGAACAACTGGGGAACCTGACCCTGATCGCGTCGATCGTGCTGGCGCTCGCCACCTTGGCCCTGGTCTACCTGGTCGGTCCCCGGGTCGCCGCCGCCGCGCACAGCACGACCGCCACCGGCGCGCGCGGTAACGGGGTGCTTGCCCTGGTGGTGAAGGGTTTGGTCGTCGTCGCCGCCGGGGTAAGCCTCTACTTCGTGGTGCGGGCCGGCGACTCGGGGGCGAAAGCCGTCTGGACTGGCTACTGATCGTCACCAAGTGCTGGTTGGCTGCGTCGGCGTCACGGTATCCGGATGCCGACTTGAAATTCCGGCCCGGCCAGTGAACTCTTCGCACTGAATCGCCGTTGGTGGGGATATGGGCACTGGGGCGTACCACACCGGTGGCCATTCGGTGACGGAGGAAAAGTGACGGTAAGTGCACGTAGTGAAGCTGTTCGGTCGGTACATGCGCCGAGTATCGGGCTGCTCGCCCAGATCACGGTCCTGCTGATCCTGGCGGCGACCAGTGGCCTCGGCGTGGCCGGCTGGTCGGCCGGACTGGTCTACGGCCTGGCGACCTGGGCGCTGCTCATCCGGGCGATGCAGCAGCCCGAGGTGGCCGGCTGGGGTCCGGCGGACAGCGTCACCCTGGCCCGGGGCACCCTGGTCGGCGCGGTGACCGCGCTGGTGGCCGACTCGTTCGTCGGTCCGGTCCCGGTCGCGCTGCTGGTGACCCTGGCCGCGGTGGCTTTGGCGCTCGACGGGGTAGACGGCCAGGTGGCCCGCCGGACCGGCACCTGCTCGCGGCTGGGTGCCCGGTTCGACATGGAAACCGACTCGGCGCTGGTCCTGGTGCTCAGCGTGTTCGTGGCCGCGTCGGTCGGCTGGTGGGTGCTGGCGATCGGGGTCTTCCGCTACGTGTTCGGCGCCGCCGCCCGGTTGCTGCCCTGGCTGCGGGTGCCGCTGCCGCCCCGGTTCAGCCGCAAGACGGTGGCCGCCACCCAGGGCGCCGTGCTGGTGCTGGCCGCCGCCGGGATCGCGCCGCCGGCCGTGGTCACCGCGTTGGTCGCCGGCGTGCTGGCCGCGCTGCTCTGGTCGTTCGGGCGGGACGTGCACTGGCTGTGGCGCGGCCGCGATCCTCAGGTCGACCGGTGGCGGGCGGAGCTCGCCGGCTGACCGGCCGACGTCACAGCCCGCCGGTCGCCGGTCCGCCCGGCAGCACCGCGTAGACGTCGCCCGAGTTGGCCGCGTGCGGCAGTGCCCGTACATGATCGGCCATCTCCGCTTCCGACACCCACCGTCCGAAGGTCAGCCGCTGGCTCTCACCCAACGCGACGTCGAACCGGTAGTCGCCGAGCCCAGCCAACCGCCGCAGACAGCGCAGCGCCGTGTCCCGCTGGATCGTGGTGAACTCGAAGGACAGCGCCGGCAGCGGCCTGGACAACCCGACGAGCACGGTCTCCTCGAACCCCTCGACGTCGATCTTGACGAACGCGGGCCGGCCGTACTCGGCGACCAGCTGGTCGAGAGTCGTCGCCGGCACCTCGATCTCGCCGTCCCAGACCTGGCCCTTCCAGCCGTCGGCACCGTCGGCGGCACCCACGAAGTCGGCCGAGGCGGTGGAGACCGTGGGGTTGGCCGAGTTGATGTACATCCGTACCGGCCCGGCGGTGTCACCGCACGCCGCCGGCAGGACGGTCACCGCCGGATCGTCCGCGTAGACCAGCCGTACCGCGCGGGCACACAACGGCTGCGGCTCCACCGCCACCACCCGCGCGCCCAACCGCCGGAAGCTGCCGACCCGGTCGCCGACGTGCGCACCGATGTCGAAGACCAGATCGCCCGGTGCGACGAACCGCCGGTAGAGCAGGTCCATCGCGGCGTCCCGGTCCGGATCGCCGTAGTAGAACTCCAGCGACCGGCGCAACCCGGCGAGCTGCGGATCGGCGGCCAGCACCCGGGACGGCACAGCGGTGCGTGGCTGGTCAGCGGCGGTCACCGGTCGATGGTACGCCGCCCGTGTGCTTGCCTGGCGGTGAACGCCTCCCGGGTCAGGAACGCAAGCTGAGCACGCTTGTCGGCCAACGCCAGCTCCACGTCGAACTCGAAGCCCAGTCGCTTCCAGCGGCGCAGCGCCCGGTCGTTGCGGACGTCCGGCTCGATGACGATCCGGCGTCGGCTCGGATCGGCGAACAGGTATCCGGTGAACGCGTCCGCCACCGCGCCGGTGAACCCGGCGACCGGCCGCCGGGCCGGAGCGAGGAACAGATGGATCCCGATGTCACCGTCGCGCACCGGGTAGTGCTCGCCGAGCGGGTCCTCGGCCGGCAGGTAGGTCTGGAAGATGCCGACCGGTTCGTCGTCGACGGTCATCAGGTACGCGTGGTGCGAGTCCAGACCGTCGAGGAACCGGTAGATCTCGCCCACCTGGTCCCGGGTGTGCCCGGTCATCCCCCAGAACCGGGCCCGTGGCTCGGTGACCCAGCCGTACAGCAGGTCGAGGTCCTCAGTGGGGTCCAGCACCACCAGACGGAACCGGCCGATGCCGGGCAGTTGCTCGACGTACACGGCCGGCCGTGCCGTCCCGCCGGGACCGGCGGTCCAGCGCACCGGCGCGACCGGGACCAGCTGACCTGCCGCCCACCGGGGCAGCTGGTCGGCGAAGTGCCGGTCACCGGGCCGTCCCGAGGCACCGAACGGCACCACCCAGCGGCTCGCCGACGGGTCGGCGAGGTCCCACACGTAGCGGGCCACCGGCCCGCGCCAGCACACGTCGGAGACACCGGGCACGCTGGAGGTGGCCAGGACGCTGCCGGTGTCGCCGTCGAGCGGGACCGGGCTGCCGAGCGCGTCGGTGGCCGGGTCGGCGGCGCCGGGCAGCACCCGTACCGGGTGCAGCAGGTGCCGGTCGCCCCACCGACCCGGCGGCGGCCCGTCGGCCACCTCGACCAGCGCGGCCACCGCGCAGCGGCCCGGGTCGCCACCCAGCCGGGGCAGCCCGTCGACCAGCCGGTCCAGCGCCAGCCCGATCCGGCCCACCGGGTCGGTCCACGGGGCGAACAGTTCGTCGAAGCCGGGTTCGGCGTGCAGCGGCCGCAGGCAGGGCTCGGCGGACAGCCGGTGGACCAGCGCGGCCCGCCAGGCGGCGAACAGCCCGGCGTCGGCGCTGTCGGCCGCCATCCGACCGTCCCAGTCGAGCAGCTTCTCGCGCAGCCGGCGCACCGGCCCGGGCTGGTCGGTCAGGTCCAGGCCGCACAGCAGCCGGCGCAGCCCGGCCAGCGGCACCAGGGTGTCCATGTGCACCAACTCGGGTGCGGCCCCGCCGTCGACCAGCTGGCGGATCCGTCGGGCCCGGTGCGGTGCGGCGAAGTCGACGCCGAGGTCAGCGGTGTCGCCGCCGCGCCGGTCGTTGGCATTGACCACCACATCGGACACGTCGGCGGCGGGCAGGGCGGCGTAGCCGGGTCGCCAGGCGTACCGGGGTGCCCAGCCGGGCACCGGCACCTGCCGGCACCGGTCGTCGCGTACCGGCACCCGGCCGGCGACCAGCCGGCGCACCGTGCCGGAGCGGTCCGCGACCAGCACACTGTTGACCGGCTCCACCCAGTGCCGCAGTGCCCGTTCGACGTCGCCGACCCGGCGGGCGCGCAGCAGCGGCAGCAGCGCGTCGAAGCCCAGCGCCCCGCCGACCCGGCTCGGCGTCCGCAGGCTGATCGCCTCACCGGTGCGTAGGTCCACGTCGATCACCGGCCCACGCGGGGTCTCGATCACCTCCACCGGCACCGGGTCGGCGTCGCGTACCTCGATCAGCTCGGTGTGCGCCGGCACCGGGGCCCAGCCGTCGACCTGGCGGACCAGCACCCGTCCGTCGACCCGGCGCAGCTGTTCGCGGTACAGGTCCTGGTAGTCGGCCATGGCGTTGGTGATCGCCCAGGCGACGTCGCCGGCGTGGCCGAAGTGCGGCAGCCCCGGCACGCCGGGGAAGGCGAACCCGAAGACGTCGAACTCGGGGCAGGTCAGCTGCACCTGCTGGTAGACATTGGGCAGCTCCAGGATCCGGTGCGGGTCGCCGGCGATGACCGGGGATCCGGTGCCGCTGTGCTGTCCGGTCACCGCCCAGGCGTTGCTGCCCGACGACGCGGGCGGCTCCATGGCGAACAGGTCGACCGCCGCCGGACCGAGGGTCGCGGTGACGTGCGCCCGCCACAGCTTGTTGCCGAAGGTGCCGAACAGCACGTGCTGCACCAGGAACACGCCGAGCGGGGTCCACGGCCGCCAGGTGCCGGCGGTGGTGCCGGTGGCGGCGAACTCGGGTGCCGCGACGGCGCCCTCGGCCAGACCGTCGTTGACGCCGTCGACGTACGCGCCCACCCAGCGGCGGGTCGCCGGGTCCAGCCGGTGGAAGCAGCGTTCGGCGGTGTCGTCGAGGCGGACCCGGCGGGCGAACCGGTCCCAGCCGACCTCGGTTGGGCCGAGCCGGCTGGCCAACGCGCCCTCCGAGCGCCACCGCTCGACCTCGATCTGCCAGGCCCGGTCGATGGCGGCGGTGTGCCCCTGCAGGTAGGCGAGGTCGTCGACGTCGGCCGCCCACAGGTGCGGTACGCCGTACCCGTCCCGGTGCACCCGCCCGGACCGGCCGGTGCCGTACCGGGCCGTGCCGGGGCCGGCGCCGGATGGAGCCGTCACGGGGCCGGCGCCGCGACGGCGGCGATCGGGTTGTCCTGTGTACCGACGAAGATCAACGACCCGGCCTGGTCGGTCAGGTCGACCATCTGCAGCGTGTTGCGCAGCTGCAACCGGTTCAGACAGGAGTGCCGGAAAGTGGGCGCGAAGAAGTTCAACCGGTCCCGCAGCTGCGGGTGATCGTCGCCGTGCTGACGGACGCACTCGGCAACCAGCTGCCAGAACCGGTCCGCCGGCAGCACGCCGTCGGCGTCCAGGATCGCGGCGAGGAAACGCAGGAACCCGTCGAAGACGTCGGTGAACACGGCCAGGACCCGGAAGTCGTCGTCGACCGGCATCCGGATCCGCTCGACCGTGGCCGGCAGCTCCCGGTCGTGCATGGCGACGACCTCCTCGCCGATGTCCTTCATGAACACCCGGACCGGTACGTGGTCCGCCAGCACGAGGATCAGGTTCTCCCCGTGCGGCATGAACGCCAGGTCGTGGCCGAGTAGGCAGTGCAGCAGCGGGCGCAGGTAGGCCCGCAGGTACCGGGCCAGCCAGTCGGCGGCCGGCAGGCCGGACGCCGCGATCAGCGCGGTGGCCAGGTGCGCGCCGTCGCGGTCGCGGTGCAGCAGGCTGGCCATGGTGGCCAGCCGCTGCCCGGGCGCGATCCGGGGCACCGGGCTTTCCCGCCACAGCGCGGCGAGCATCCGCTGGTACGCCGAGACCGGCGCCCCGCTGCGGTGGTACGCGTCCCCGGTGTAGCCGACCGAGGCCAGCTCCCGCAGCACCTCGAACCCGCAGTCGCGCAGCGTGTCGTCGGCGGCGACCAGGTCGGCGACCCAGTCGTTGATCGGCGGGGTCGCCCGCATGTAGGCGGGGGACAGCCCGCGCATGAAGCCCATGTTCTGGATGGACAGTGCGGTCTTGACGTAGTGCCGGTGCGGGTGGTCGATGTTGAAGAAGGTACGGATCGACTGCTGCGCCCGGTACCGGTCCGGGCTCGTGCCGACCGGGACGATCGCCCGGGACGCCACGTCGGCGGCGAAGGTGACGCCGACCTTGTGTTCCCACTGCCACGGATGCACCGGCAGGTACCGGTAGTTGGCCGGGTCGAGGCCGAGGTCGTGCAGCTGGTCGGCGAACCGGTGCAGCGTCTCGGCACCCAGTTCGTCGAGGTAGTGGCTCTGCTCGTCGACGCCGTGGCCGGCGGTGAAGGTGCTGAGGTCGCGGCGTACCGCCAGCCAGACCAGCCGCACCGGGGTGCCGGCTTCCGGCGCGTACGCCTCGTGGTCGGCCAGGCCGAAGCCGATCCGGCCGTTGTTGGCGACGAACAGCGGGTGGCCCTCGGTCATCGCCGACTCGATGGTCTGGAAGTCGGCGTGCACCAGGTCGGCGGCGCGTTCCCGGCGGTGGTGGTGCTTCCAGGCGGCACCGGCCAGGGTGGCGCTGATCTCCTCCAGGTAGGTGCCGAGCAGCTTCGCCGGGATGCCCAGCGTCTCCCGCAGCTCGACGACGAGGTCGAGGGCGTCCAGCTCCGCTGGGGTGCCGTCGACCTCGCGGGTCAGCGACGCGGCGTCGATCAGCCAGTGGTCGAGAGCGTACCGGCGGGCCCGGAACCGGTACGCGACCCGGTCGCCGGTCGTCAGCTGGTACCCGTCGCCGCCGGGACCGGCCGGGAGCGTGTCGTCGGGTCGGGGCTGGATCAGCCGTTCGTGGCTGAACTCGGCGATGGCCTTGGCGACCAGCTGGCGGTGGGCGGCCGCGATCGGGCCCGGCGCGAGGTGGGCGGGGGGTGTCATTGGGCTCTCCGTGGCTGATCCGTCGGCACCGGCCAGCCGGCTGGCGCTGAACGCGGACCGGGAACAGAAGCTGAGCCGGGCCTGCTTGTCGGACAGTTGGATCAGCCGGTCGACGACGAAGCCGGCTTCGGCGTTCTTCACGGCGATCGCCTCGTTGCGCACGTCGGGCTCGACGACGACCCGGTGGTGCGCCGGGTCGGCGAAGACGAAGGCCATCACCGTCCGCATCACCGCCGACGTCACCCCGTGCCGGGGCTCGCCGTCCGGCGGTGCGACCAGCACGTGCATCCCGACGTCGCCGGGCTGTACGGGGTAGTGGTCGGCGAGTTCGCTGTGTGCGGGTTCGTAGGTCTCGGTGAGGAACAGCGGTACGCCGTCGAGTCGGCCGAGCCACGCGTGATGGTGCGGGTTGGCGTCGATGCGCTGGTACTCGCGCCGTACGGTGTCGAAATCAGCGTCGGGCATCCCCCAGAACACCGACCGGGGGTGGGTGATCCAGGCGTGCAGCAGGTCGGCGTGACCGGCGACGTCGAGCGGTTCGACGGTCATCCGGCCGAGCGGGTCGTCGATGGTGAACATGGTCGTCGTGGCGGCGGTCACCGGATCAGCGCCTCCTGCCGCTGCGTGGCCACCGGACCGGTAGCGGCCGCCGGTGCCGACGGTGTGTTGCTGTCCGACGGCGCGCCGAAGTGCTGGAAGGCGATCTTGCGCTCGACCGGGTAGACCTCGCGGCCGAGCATGTTGGCGATGATCACCGAGTTGCGGTAGGGGCCCATGCCCAGGTCGGGTGCGGTGAGGCTGTGGGTGTGCTCCTCGGCGTTCTGCACGAAGATCTCCCGGTCGCCGTGGTCGACGGTGTAGCCGAGCGCCACGTCGAACCGGCCCCGCTCGTCCCACCGGATCCGGTCGCGGACCGGGTCCAGGAACGCCGGCACGGCCGGCCGGTAGCCGGTGGCGAGCACCAGGCCGTCGGTGTCCATGGTGAAATCGCGGTCCTGCTCCTGGTGGTGCAGGGCGAGTCGGTACCGTCCGGTGTCGGGGTCCCAGTCGGCGCCGGTCAGCGCGGTCCCGGTGAGCAGGGTGGTCGGCACCGGGCCGGCGACGTCCTTGCGGTACAGCGTGTCGAAGATGGTGTCCACCAGGTCGCCGCTGATGCCCTTGTAGAGGCTGCGCTGGTCCCGGTTGAGCCGGTCCCGGCTGGCCGCCGGCAGCCCGTGGAAGTAGCGGACGTACTCCGGTGAGGTCATCTCCAGGGTGAGCTTGGTGTACTCCATCGGGAAGAACCGGGGCGACCGGGTGACCCAGTTGAGCTGGTAGCCGTGGGTGTCGATCTCCTCCAGCAGGTCAAGGTAGATCTCCGCGGCGCTCTGCCCGCTGCCGACCACGGTGACCGACCCGAGGCTCTGCAGCCGGGCCTTGTTCGCCAGGTAGTCGGCGCTGTGCACGGCCGGGCCGGGCAGGTCCCGGACCACCGCCGGGCGGTACGGCACGGTACCGATGCCGAGCACCAGCCGCCGGGTCCGCAGCGTCGTCGTCGCCCCGGTGCCGGCCTCGGTGACCCGTACCAGGTAGTCGCCGGTCGCGGCGTCGTGCTCGACCCGGTCGACCCGGCTGCCGAACCGGACGTTGGGCAGCTGGGCGGCCGCCCAGCGGCAGTACGCGTCGTACTCGGCGCGCAGCGGGTAGAAGTTCTCCCGGATGTAGAAGCGGTAGAGCCGGCCGGTCTGCTTCAGATAGTTGAGGAACGAGTACGGCGACGTCGGGTCGGCCATTGTCACCAGGTCGGCCAGGAACGGCACCTGGATGGTGACTCCCTCGATCATCAGCCCGGGGTGCCAGGCGAACTCGTCGCGCTGCTCCAGGAACACCCCGTCCAGGTCGTCGACCGGCGCGGTCAGGCAGGCCAGGCCGAGGTTGAACGGCCCGAGCCCGACGGCGACGAAGTCATACGTTCGCATTGGCGCACACCTCCGGGGTGACCGGCTCCGGGACGATCAGCGCCGGATCCCATTCGGCGTCGAGCAGCTCCTGGCCGGTGCGGCGGATCAGCTCGATCACGGTACGCAGGTCTTCGACGGTGGTGTTCGGGTTGAGCAGCGTGAACTTGAGCCAGTAGTGCCCGTCGACGACGGTGCCGGCGATGATCGCGGCGCCGTCGGCGAACAGCCGAGCCCGCAGCCGGGGCAGCAGCCGGTCGCAGTCCTCCACCGGTAGCCAGTCCGGTCGGTACCGGAACAGCACGGTGCTCAGCACCGGTCGCATGACCAGCTCGAAGTCGTCGCTTTCGCGGAGCAGACCGTAGGCCTGTTGGGCCAGGTAGACGACCTGGTCGAACATCTCGCCGAGCTGGTCGGCGCCGATCGCCCGCAATGTCATCCACAACTTCAGGGCGTCCAGCCGGCGGGTGGTCTGCAGGCTCTTGTCGACCTGGTTCGGCACGGTCGCGGTACGTGGGTTCAGGTAGTCGGCGTGCACCGCGACCCGCCGCATGGTCGGCGCGTTCCGGACGATGATGGCGCTGGAGCTGATCGGTTGGAAGAAGCTCTTGTGGAAGTCGACGGTGACCGAGTCGGCGGCGGCGATGCCGTCGAGCAGGTGCCGGTGGCGGGTGGAGATCAGCAGACCACAGCCGTACGCCGCGTCGACGTGCAGCCACACCGCCCGGTCGCGGCAGATGGTGCCGATCGCGGCGAGCGGGTCGACGCAGCCGCGGTCGGTGGTGCCGGCGGTGGCGACGACCGCCATCGGCACCAGGTCCTGGTCGAGCAGCCGATCGATCTCGGCGTCGAGCGCCACCGGGTCCATCCGGCCGGTGCCGTCGGTGGCGACCGGGACGACCGCGTCGGCGGCGAGTCCGAGCAGACCGGCGGACTTGCTGACGCTGAAGTGGCTCTCCGCCGTGGCCAGGACCCGCAGCCGGGGCAGCATCGTGGCCCGGTCGGCGTCGGCGCGGGCCAGGCGGTCCTCCCGGGCCAGTAGCAGGCCGTGCAGGTTCGACTGGGTGCCGCCGCTGGTGAAGACGCCGTCGGCGGTCGGGCCGAATCCGATCCGCTCGGCCGTCCAGGCGATCAGCCGGCGCTCGATCAGCGTGCCGGTGGTGCTCTGGTCCCAGGTGTCGACCGAGGTGTTGACAGCGGCGAGCAGCAGTTCGGCGTTGAGTGCGGGGATCGCCACCGGGCAGTTCAGGTGGGCCAGGTAGGTGGGTTCGTGGAACCACACCGCGTGGTCCAGATACAGGTCGGCGACCTCGTCCAGTGCGGCGTCGGTGGTGCCGAGCGGTGCGTCCAGGTCGACGCTGTCGACCTTGGCCTGCAGCGGTGCCACGGCGTCGCCGGAGTACGGCTGGCGGACCGCCCGTACACGGTCGGCGAGGACCGCTGCGGTCCGGTCGATGCTGGACACGTAGGTGTCCACGGTGTGCCGGCCGAACAGATGCGGGTACATTGGTCTCTCCAACACCGCCTCCATAAGGGTAACCTAACCTAACTTAGGCGAGGCTACTGGGAGGGCCGGTGAAACGGAACTGGGCAGGACCCCTTCTCCACGGGACACGGGGCCGGCAGGCGCGTCCCACGCCCCTCGGCGGGACCGCTGTCGTGCGTCGTGACCAGCGGATTCATGCCGCCAGCGGAGGCCGAGCGGACGCTTGTGACCTGCGTCCCACCAGGTGGATTCCGGTGCGGCCGCTCGGCGTCGGTGGGAGGGCCGCCGGATGACCGCCGCCGTCGCCGCCCGCGGGCGCACCATGTCGACACTGACCGCGCTGTACGTCACCCAGTACCTGGGATTCGGGTTCATCACCGTCGGGTTGGCCAGCATTTTGCGCGCCGGCGGCACCTCGCTGGAGACTCTCGCGCTGCTCAACCTGATCGGTCTGATCTGGCCGGTCAAGTTTCTCTGGGCACCGATCCTGGACCGGTACGGCCCACGGCGGGGCGGCCACTACCGCTCCTGGCTGCTGGTGCTGCAGAGCGGCATGGTGCTGGCCCTGCTGGCCCTGCTCGCCGCCGACCCGGCGACCGGGCGGCTCGGCCCGGTCGTGCTGATCTGCGCGCTGTTCGTGTTCCTGTCCGCCACCCAGGACATCGCCGCCGACGCGGTCGCGGTGCGGATGCTGGCCGACTCGGTCCGGGGCACCGGCAACGGGATCCAGGTGGCGGCGAGCTACGTCGGCAACATCCTGGGCGGCGGCGTCTGCGTGGTGGTCTACGACCGATTCGGCTGGCAGGCAGCAGTCGGCCTGCTCGCCGCGCTCACCGCGACCGGTCTGCTGGTGGTGTGGCGGTTCCGCGAGCCCGAGCGGATCGCCCGGCCGGCCGGGGCGCGTCAGGCGTACGGCGCGCTGCTGTCCGTCCTCAGCCAGCCCGGCTGCCGCCGCTGGGCGCTCGGCGTGGTGCCGCTGCTCTACATGGGAGCCGGGGCGGCGTACGGACTGGTGTCGCCGGCCCTGGTCGACGCCGGCTGGTCGTTGCAGCGGATCGGCTTCGTGACCGGGATCGTCACCAGCGTCCCGGCCGTCGTCGCCGGACTGGTCGCCGGTGGCCTGGTGGACCGGATCGGCCGGGCCGGGGTGCTGGTGGTCGGTGGCGGGTCGATGGTCGTCGCCACGGTGCTGCTGCTGCCGATGCTCACCGGCCGGGCCGCCGGCGGGTTCACCACGGTCGCGTTGTGCTGCTTCATGGCCGCGTACACGGTGGCGAACGTCGCGCTGTACACGGTGAACATGGACTACTCCCGGCCGGGCACCGGGGGTACCGACTTCACGGTGCTGTCGTCGTTCGGGCTGGTCTGTTCCTACCTGGCTGCGGCGCTCGGCCTGACGGCGGCGGCCCGGGTCGGCTACCCGGCGGTCGCAGTGGCCGCGATCGTGCTGATCCTCGCCGGAGTCGTCGTCGGCGTCCGCCACCAGCGCCGGTACCGGCCGGCGACCGGCCCGCAGCCGTTCCCGGAGCCGACCGGATCACCAGGGCAACGGTCGGACGAACATGGCGTGCTGGCGCCAGCCGGGGAAGGGCACCAGGTCGCCGACGTGCTGCCAGCCCAGCACCCGCATGCTGCGCAGCACCCGGGAGTTGGAATCGGCGACCGCCAGTGAGGCCCGTTCCTCGGTGCGGCTGGCCAGCAACTGGGAGAACAACGCCACGCCGACCTGCTGACGTTGGAATTCGGGCAGCACGAACGCCTCACAGACGGCGAAGGTCCGGCCCGGCCACTCCCGGGCAAGGTCCGGGTCGGCCGCCGACCGCAGGTCGCGCCACCAGAGCGTCTCCGGTGGCAGCGGACAGCCCATCACCGTTCCGGCCAGTTGGTCGCCGACGTAGCCGACGGTGGCGGCGAATCCGGGTGCCTGCGCCGTCCACTCCAGCCGTTGCTCCACCGACGGCTGGGTGTGGTCGGTCAGGTGCAGGTCCTTGGCGTGCACCTGGCGGTACACCTTTGCGAGATCGTCGATCTGCACCCGGTCGGTCAGCACCACCCGGTGGCGTGCGGCGCCGGCGTCCGTCGTGTGGTCGAGGCCCATGCCACTCCCTTCGTCGATGAGGTGAGCCTAACCTAACTGGATGACCGGATTCTGCCAAGGCCGCCGGTTCCGCCGACCGGCTGCCGGTAGTCGACCGCCGCCGGGGTCGCCTGCGGAACGACCCGGTGCCCGACCAGCAACCGGTGCAGACCGATCACGATGGCGGCGACCAGGACCGCGTTGCGGGCGGCCAGCAGCACGGCCCCCGGCCAGCCCGGCGTGCCGATCACATCGGGATAGAACCACGGAAAGTAGGTGCTGGTCAGTACGGTCGCCCCGACGATCAGCACGGCCGGTGCCCGTTGGGTGGTGTCCCGGCGGGTCAGACAGACCGCGGCCAGTCCGAGCAGCCAGAGCAGATACTGCGGGGAGAGCACCCGGCTGGTGACCACCGCCACCCCGACGGCCAGCAGCGCCAGGTCGAAGCCGACCGTCGGGGTCCAGTCGATCCGGCGCCCCCGGAAGAGCCACCACCAGCCGAGCAGACCCAGACCGGCGAGGGTCGACGAGGGCAGCACGGCGGCGACCGAGGTGGCGACCGGGTGGATGAACTCCATCGCGCCGTAGCTGTACTCCACCACGATCGACGGATCGGCGATCCGGGCCAGGACCAGCGGGGTGGCGGCGACCGACTCGACCTGGAGCCCACGGTCCGCCTGGTTGTCCGAGAAACCGGACCAGGCACCGGCGTAGGAGACCGTCAGTACGGCGCCCAGCACGGCCGTTGCGGTCACGAAGCCGATCGACATGGGGCGCAGCCCGCGCAGCGGCCGAGCGGTGATAAGCAACATCGCCGGCCAGACCTTGGCCAGCGCACCGACCGCCAGCGTCGCGCCGGCCAGCGCCGGCCGGCGGACCGTGGCGGCCAGCGCGACCACCGCTGGCGCGGTGACGAAGACGTCGTACCGCGCGTAGGTCAGCAGGCTCAGCAGCGGTACGGCGAGCGCCCAGCACAGCGCGCCGAGAATCCGGTTGCCGCCCCGGGACAGCCGGATCAGGGCCAGCAGGACCACCAGGTCCGCGCCGAGGGCGAACAGGACGAAGACCGTGGTGTAGCCGGTCCGCGTCGACTCGGCGAGCCAGCCGACCGCGACGAACAACGCCGCCGCGCCCGGCGGATACTGCCACATCGGGTCGGCGCTCGGCACCCGGCCGTCGCGCAGCTGCCCGCTCCACCGCCGGTACAGGTCGACGTCGGCGAACACCTCACCGGCGTCGAACCCGGGAACGAGTTGTGCGTAGACCGCCATCAGCGCGGCCCGGGTGACCAGCCACACCAGTACCGTCGCCGGCACCGCCCACCGGCTCTGTAGGAGTCTCATCCGCGTCGGCAGCGTCAGCTCGACGGCGGTGTGACCAGCTGCGGGCCGGGCCGACCGCGCAGCACCCGCAGCGCGACGGCCGGGCGGACCACCGCAGACAACGGTGCGACCAGGTGGAACACGTCGGTCAGGACGCGCTGCACGTACGGATCGCGGTTGGCGACGTCGGCCGCCCGGTCCAGGTACCAGCGGGACAGCACACCGCCGCGCCGCGGTCGTGGCCCGACGGTCGTCGGGTACCGCAGGTCGGCGCCGGTGGCGATCAGCCAGGCGGTCTCGCTGCAGCCGGCCACCCGGGCCTGCGCCGCGCGGCCCAGCGCGCCACCGCTGTCGCGCAGCTGCTCGGCCAGCACCACCGCCGTCCGGGCGGCCACGGCCATCCCCTGGCCGTAGACCGGGTTGAAGGTGCACGAGGCGTCGCCGACCACCGCGAACCCGTCCGGCCAGCGTGGCATCGCCTCGTATCGGCGGCGATGGTTCGCGGTGTTGCGGAACCCGTGGATCGGTGAGTCGGGTGTGGCGTCGCGGATCGCCTGGTGGATCAGCGGGCTGCGCAGCCCACGGGCGAACTCCAGGAAACCGGCCTCGTCGGTCGGCGGGTGGTCGCCGCCCAGGCCGCCGAGGGTCACCATCCACCGTCCGTTCTCGATCGGATAGATCACCCCGCCCCGACCGGACCGGGGCGGCTGCGGCATCACCACGATGTTCTTCCACCCGGCACTGGCCCCCGGCGGCAGCAGGTAGCGCCGACTCGCGTAGCCGAGTCCCGCGTCGATCCGGGTCTCGTCGGGGCGGCCGTAGCCGAGCTCGGCCAACCAGTCCGGCGCGTGTGAGCCGCGGCCGCTGGCGTCCACCACCAGGTCGGCCGGCAGGCTCCGGTCGGCGGCACCCGCAGCGCGGGGACGCATCCGTACGCCGGTGACCGCGTCGCGGCCGTCGGCGCCGAGTAGCCCGATCACGTCATGGGACGGCTCGAACCGGATCCGTGGATCGGTGGCCAGCCGCTGGCGGACCGTCCAGTCGAGCAGCTCCCGGCTGGTCCCGACCAGCTGGTGGGTCGCCGGGAACCGTTCCCGCCACCCGGTCGGCGCCAGGTACAGGACGTCGGTCGGCGCGTCGACCCGAACCGCGCCGGCGGCGTGCAGTTCGGCGATCAGGCCGGGGAAGAGCTGATCGAGCGCACGCTGCCCGGCGGTGATCAGCACGTGCAGGTGGTGCGCCTGCGGGACGCCGGCGCGGACCTGCGGCGCGTCGGGGAACCGGTCCCGGTCGACCACGGTCACCCGGTCGACGTGCTCGGCGAGTGCGCGGGCCGCGCACAGCCCGGCGAGACTGCCGCCGATGACGACTGCGTGCCGGGCGGCGGAAACGGATCGGGCCATGCCGCTATCTTCGCTGATCGGTCCGATGTGCACCACCGGGCATCCGCCGGTACACCGGGGCGAGTCGGCGGTGCAGCTCCCGGTAGACGTCGAAGAGTTCGTCGTAGCGGACGCGGTGCGCCGCCGTCGGGGCGAACACCTGGTCGGTCCGCAGCAACGCCGGGATCTGCCCAAACGTCAGCTGCCCGGTGCCGACCGCGCCGATCCAGCCGGCGCCACGGGCGTTGACCGCGACCGGGTCCGGGTCCCGACGCACCTCGACGCCGAGCACGTCGGCGAAGATCTGGCACCAGGCCGTCGACCGGGCGCCGCCACCGGTGACGGTCAACGAGGTCACCGGGGTGCCGAGGAACCGGTCGACCGCCGCCGACAGCCACCGGGTGTTCAACGCGACGCCTTCGAAGACGGCCCGCAGCAGATCGGACCGGTTGGTGTCGAGCGAGATGTTGACGAACGCGGCACGCAGGTCCGGATCATCGACCGGTGCGCGTTCGCCGTAGAGCCACGGCAGGTAGAGCACCCCGTTGGCGCCGGCCGGCACGGTCGGCAGGATCGCGTCGAACGCGTCGAAGATCGACGTCTCGTCGGTGGCGAGGCGGCCGGCGCCGACCAGCGGGTCGTCGTACTCGACGATCTTTTCCTTCAGCCAGGTGAGGTTCGCCCCGGCGGTGGCCTGCAGCGCGGTCATCAGGTACCGGTCGCCGATCGCGCACGGCACGGCGGCGATCTGCGCGACCGGGTCGGTCTTCTTGCGGCGCACGTGCGCCGCGATCCACGACGAGGTGCCCAGGTACAGGTGCGGGTCGTCGTCGGCGGTGGTACCGGCGCCGATCGCCGCCGCCGTGGTGTCGATCGCCCCGGCCACCACCTGGACGGTCGGCGGCAGACCGAGGTGGGCGGCGGCGTCCGGGTGCAGCGTGCCGATCACCTCGGTGCAGGCCACGATCGGCGGCAGTTTGTCCGCGTCGATGCCGCAGTCGGCGACCAGGGCGGGAGAGTAGCGGACCCGGTCGGGTCGGCGGTTGTCCGTCACCCACGAGGTGAGGACCGAGTCGACCGTGGCCACCGTACGGCCGGTGAGCTTGAGGTTGATCCAGTCCAGCGCGTTGAGGAAGGTCGCGGTCCGCGCGTACACCTCGGGCATGGTGTCGCGGACCAGCAGCATGTGCGCGGCCGGGTCCTTGCCGGTGGTGGACGGCATCCCGCCGGTCAGCCGCAGCCAGCGCACGATCCGGCGGACCGACATTCCGCCGTACGCCGGGAAGCCGCCGAACTGCCGCCGCAGGTGCGCCGCGCCGCGCATGTCCAACCAGGTGATGCAGCGGGTCAGTGGCGTCCCGGCGGCGTCCACCGCGATGGTCCCCTCGCCCTGGGTGGACGAGCAGACGGTGGTGACCGCGCGCAGGTGTTCCGGGTGGGCCCGGCCGAGGTCGGCGACCACTTCGCCGAGCGCCGTCCACCAGGCCTGCGGGTCCTGTTCGGCGCCGCCGCCGGGCAGCACCAGCAGCGGCACCGGCCGCTGCGCCCAGCCGGTCACCGTACCGTCGGCGGCGACCAGCGCGGCCTTCATCCCCGAGGTGCCCAGGTCGATCGCGAGAACCTGCGGCGGGACGGCCGACACCGGGTCAGACCCCTTCCACCTGCGCGAACACCCGGTCGAACCGGTCCAGCGCGGTGTCGATCACCTCGTCGGTGTCGGCCATCGAGGTGTACATCCGGGAGCCGGCCAGGGTGATGACGCCATGCGCCGTGTACGCCGCACCCATCTGCTCCATCAGCCGCTTGCGGGACTTGTTCTCCCGGAGCAGCTTGATCGGGTTGCGCATGTCGAGCAGCATGACGCCACTGCACTCCAGATGCACGATCGACCCCTGGTTGTAGGCCACGTACGGCAGACCGTACCGGTCGATCAGCCGCTGCAGTCCCCGGGTGAGCCGGTCCCCGGCCCGGCCGGCGATCACCGGGGCGTTGGTCCGGGCCATCTCGGCGATGGCGAAGTAGCCGGCCGCGCAGGACAGCGGGTTCGCCGACAGGGTGCCGCCGACCTGGATGTGCGTCCCGCCGCGCCCGTCGAGCCCGGCGCCGAAGACGGCCATCACGTCGGCCCGCCCGCCGACGCCGCCGGCCATCGGGTAGCCACCGGAGACCGCCTTGCCGAACACGGTCAGGTCGGGGGTGACACCGAAGTAGCCGGCCGCCCCGCCGAGCCCGACCCGGAACCCGGTGACCACCTCGTCGAAGATCAGCAGCGCGCCGAACTCGTCGCACAACGCGCGGACCCTGGCGTTGAAGTCGCGCGGCACCGGGCGGGTGCCGGACTCCGGGCCGAGTGGTTCGACGATCACCGCAGCGGTGCCGCCCCGGACCCGGTTCTCGATCAGTTTGCGGCGCAACGCCCCGAGGTCGTGCGGGAACGCCTCCCGGGTGTTGGCGGTGGCGCCGAACGGGATGCCCTTGGCGTTCATCCGGTACGTCCCCGGCACCCGCAGCCCGTACACCATCGTGTCGGACCAGCCGTGGTACGCCCCACCGACCTTGATCACCATGTGTTTGCCGGTGAAGGCGCGGGCACCGCGTACCGCCGCCATCACCGCCTCGGTGCCGGAGCCGAGGGACCGGTACATCTCGATGTGCGGCAGGTACCGGTGGATGATCTCGGCGAGCTTCAGTTCGTACTCGTGGAACAGCCCGGTCACCGGCCCCGACTCCTTGACCACCGCGGCGACCTGCTCGTTGACCGGGCCGTAGTTGCTGCCCAGGATCGTCGGGCCGCCGGCCTGCAGGAAGTCGATGTACGTGTTGCCGTCGCGGTCGGTCAGGTAGGCGCCATCGGCCGCGTCGATCGCCAACGGGAACGGGTAGTTGAAGGCCAGGTTGTGCTGTACCCCGCCCGGGATGCGCTTCTTCGCCCGGTCGGTGATTTCTCTGCTGGCCCGGCACCGGTCGGTGAAGTAGCCGAGCACGTCGAGCATCGCGTCGTGGCGCAGCCCACGCACCGGCTGGGCGACCAGGGCCTTGAGTCGGCGCATCGTGTCGTCGACGTCCAGGTACTCGGTGATCGCGTAGCCGAGTCGTGCGGACTCGCTGCCCGGCAGGTGCGCGGTGGTGGTGTCGGCGGTCGGCGGCCCGGCGGCGGCGATCTCGGCCGCCACCGCGTCGGCGCTGGGCAGCTGCTCCTGCGGTGGCACGCGCACCGGCGGGACCGCCTCGGTGATCTGCGCGGCGATCCGCTTCTCGTCGGCGCGCAGCTTGGTGAACGCGACCTCCCGGATCGCGGTCGGGATGGTGTAGACCTTGCCGGCTTCGCTGGTCAACGCCAGGAGATAGGCGATCGACACCTTCTCCAGCAGCGCCATGTTGAACACCGCGCGGTCCGGGTCGGTCCCCAGCGCGACGACCCCATGGTTGGCGATGATGAACGCGTTGTCGCCGCTGGCCACCTTCTTCTGCACGTTGCGGGCCAGCATCCCGGTGCCGGACGGGGCGTAGTCGACGATCGCCACCTGGCGGCCGAGGAAGCGCACCTGCTCGTCGGTGAGCGCCGGGATCGGCCGGCGCAGGAACGCCAGGGCCGAGGCGTACGGCTGGTGGGTGTGCACGATCGCGTTGACGTCGGGCCGCTGCCGGTAGATGTTGGCGTGCATCCCGGCCTCGATCGACGGCGCGAGGTCACTGCCGGTGCCGTCGGGTATGTGCGTACCGTCGAAGTCGACCAGGCAGATGTCCTCGATCCGCATCCGGTCGTAGTCGTAGTTGCTCGGCGTGACGGCGTACAGCCGGTGTCCCGGAACCCGGACCGACACGTTGCCCTCGGTGGCCTTCAGATAGCCCCGGTCCAGCATGGTTCGACACATGTCGACGACGTGCCGGCGGGAAGTGTGGTGGTCCATGGCGGGTCCTCCGGTCCTCCGGGGGGGGGTACGCGGCGAGAAACCTATCCTCGCCGCCGGCCGCCGCTGGGACACCGTCCCGCCGGCAGCGGAAAACAGCGACCGGATTGTCACCACGTGACAAATTCAGGCTGCGTGCGCCGTCAACGACCCGTTGCCCTGGGTCGGATTCTCACTAAATTGTCATCACGTGACAGAGTGGCGGGGTGCGAGCCCGCCCAGTGACCGTCACCCCCTGGCAGCGGCTGCCCGCCGAGCTGGCCCCGGCGATGCGGCCCCGGCTGGCGGCGGTGGTCGACACCGTGGCCGCTGCGGTGACCGAGCTGACCCCTGAGTTCGTCGGGATCGACGACCCGAAGTTCCGGGCCGACGTCCGGACTGCGGTCGACGTCGCCCTACAGCGTTTTCTGGACCTGGTCGGCACCACCGAGCCGGCGTTGCCGCCCCGGGTGCGGGAGGTCTTCGTCGCGCTCGGCGCGGCCGAGGCCCGGGAGGACCGTGGCCCCCAGGCGCTGCTCGCCGCCCTGCGGGTGGCCGGCCGACTGTTGCTGCGTCAGGTCGGTCAGGCGCTCGCCACGGTGCGCCCGGTCGACGCCGAGGCCCTCGCCGACTGCGCCGACGCGGTCACCGGTTTCGTCGACGAGCTGGCTGCGGCCGGCACCGACGGGTTCGCCCGCCAGCTGCGCGAACAGTCCGGCGAGGGCGACCGGGCCCGCCGGCAGCTGGGCGAACTGCTGCTGGTCGGCGGAGCCGGCGCCGCCACCGTGGCGGCGGCCGCCGTCCGGGCCGGCTGGCGGGACCTGGCCACCGTGCTGCCGGTCGTGCTGCCGGCCCGGCAGGCCCGCGACGCACGGTTCCGGTTCGGTACCGACGGCATCGTGGTCGACCGGGGCCGCGACGCCGTACTGCTGCTGCGCGCCGGCCCCCGGACCACCCGACCGGTGCTGGCCGACGCGCTGCACGGCTGGCGGGCCACGGTGGGCCCGGCGTTGCCGTGGCCGCAGGTGCCCCAGGCGGTACGACTTGCCGAACTCGCGGCGACCGTAGCCCGGACCGGCGGAGCCAACCAGGGCGATCCCGTCGACCGCACCGCCGTCTTCGCCGAGGACCACCTCACCGTGCTGGCGCTGCACGGCCACCCCGACGCGCTGGCGGTGCTGACCGGCCGCCGGCTGGCGCCCTTCGGCGCGCTGCCGCCCACCCAGCGCGCCGGACTGCTGCGTACGCTGCACAGCTGGCTGCGGCACTGGGGGTCCCGGTCGGCGGTCGCCGCCGAGCTGTTCGTCCATCCGCAGACCGTCAGCTACCGGCTCAAGCGGCTGCGGACGCTGCTCGGCGACGACCTGGACGACCCGGACCGCCGGTTCGAGCTGCTGTTGGTGCTCACCGTCGCCGACCCGCGCTGACCAGCGCGCTACCTGCCGGTCAGCGGTAGCGGCGCTGCCGCCACGCCGACTCGCGGGCCTCGTGGGTCAGCCGTTCGTGCATTGCCGCCGCCCGCAGCGACCGGCGGGACCGCCGGAGCAGCATCAGCTCGGCCAGGACCAGGCCGACGCACACCACGGCCAGCAGCGCGGTGCCGGCCAGCGCCGGCGACCGGGCGGCGACCGGAGCGAGCCCGACCAGCACGACGACGACCGCGACCCGGGTGACGGTGACCGTGCCGAGCATCCGGGCCTGGAACCCCACCTGGGCGACGAAGAACAACGCCACCCCGCCGAAGGCCAACGGCATGGTCGGACCCGCAGCCGGGGTCGACAGGTCGACCCCGGCGGTGCCGAGGTGATGCAACGCCTCCTCCATGCCGAGCGCGGTCAGGATCAGCCCGGCGATCATCGGCTGGTGCAGGTAGACGTACGCGTCGCGGGCCAGCGCCGCGCGCGACCGGCCGTCACCGGTGGCATGGAACGCCTGCAGCGCGGCCGGCGCGACCAGGTCGAAGTGCGACCACCACAGGGCGGCGGCGATCGCCACCGCGAAGGTCGCGCCGGCCACCGCCGGCCAGGTGACCGGCCTAGCGATCAGGTCGCTGCCGACGCCGACCGACACGATCAGTTCGCCCAGCGCGATCATCAGGATGAGCTCGAACCGCTCCACCCAGTGGTTGGCGGACCGCACCGCCCATCCCCAGGTGGCCAGCAGGTATCCGGCTGCGTACTCAACCGTCAGCGCGGCCAGCCAACAGCCGACCTGCAGCGCGAACACGACGTTCGGCGACAGGCCCAGGTACGGCGCCACGCCGGCGCCCACCAGCAGCGCGGTGGCGAGCAGCGGAGGGACCGCCAGCCGACCCAGCCGGGGGCCACCGGCCCGGTCGTCGGTAGGGGCCAGCCCGTACAGCAGCAGGTGCAGGCCCCGGACGACCAGGTAGCAGCCGGCCATCAGCAGCGGACCGGGAAGGCCGCTCGGCTTGTCGCTGAACGCCTGCGGGATGGTCAACGCGGCGATGAAGACCGCTGCCATCGCCGCGAACATCACCAGCGGCGCGATGCCCTCGCCGAGCCGGATCCGGTTGGCGAGCATCAGGTGTGAACACCACGCCCACCACAGCAGCGCCAGGATCAGCATTCCGGCGACGAGACCATGGCCGGTGAGCTCGCCGGCGGTCACCCGGGCGATGTTGTAGAACGCGAAGACGAAGACCAGGTCGAAGAAGATCTCCAGCCGGTCGACCCGGGCACCGGGACGGACCGGGCGCAGCCCGCCGCGCGCCGGCCGGGTCTCGTCCATGCCTGCCTCCGCAGCGGCCTCGCCGTGCCTGCGCCCGGCCGGACCAACCCGGACCCGTCAGTGTGCGCCTGCTCACCTGCGGTGATGATAGTTCGTTGGTGGGTGGCGGACCGGAAAATCGACGCCGGGCAGTGGTCGGGCCGCCGTCGGCCCGGGCCGGCTGACATCTGATACGGACTGGAAAACCCGGAAATGGCCCGATGGATCTCGTCGCTGTGCACCAGTGCGATCATCCCGTGGCACTGTCTGGACTCGATGATCGCCACTTATAGTTGCCGTGCCACCGTTCGTGTTCGCGGACGCGCCTGTCCGGTGTGTCCGTCATCTTGCTGGAGGTTCGTTAAAATGACGGCAACTATCGGACAATCGGGCGATGTGCGAGCCGATGTGGAAAATGCCAACATCGCCCGGATCTACGACTATTACCTCGGTGGACTCTACAACTTCGCGATCGACCGCGAGCGGGCCGAACGCATCAAGCTGATGCTGCCCAGCGTCGACCTGCTCGCCCGGAGCAACCGGGACTGGCTGCGCCGTTCGGTGCGCTACCTGGTCGGCCAGGGCGTGCGGCAGTTCATTGACATCGCCTCAGGACTGCCGACGGTCGGCAACACGCACGAGGTGGCGCACGCACTGGATCCGCAGGCCCGGGTGATCTACGTGGACAACGATCACTCGGCTGTCGTCCACGGTGAGGACATCCTCGCCACGGAGCCGCTGGTGGCGATGGCCGAGGTCGACGGTAGGTATCCCGACCAGGTGTGGTCGCATTCGGCGGTCCGCGAGCTGATCGACCTGTCGCAGCCGGTAGGCATTGTCCTCGGCGGGCTGCTCGTCTTCGTTCAGGACGACGAGGATCCGGCCGGGCTCGTCGCGGCCTACCGGGACGCGCTGGCACCGGGCAGCTACATCGCGATGTCGCACCTCAGCGCGGACACGGCCGACGAGGAGACCCGCGGGCAGGTGGACCGGATGGTCGCCGCCTACCAGGCCGGCGTCGGCGCGAACCTCTACGTCCGGGACAAGGCCACCATCACCTCCTGGTTCGACGGCATGGAGCTGGTCGAGCCCGGTGTGACCCTGATGGCTGACTGGCGGCCGGACCCGGGTCTCGACGTGGACGCACAGACCCCGTCCCGGCAGCTCGGCTACGGCGGGATGGCCCGCATCGGGTAACCCATCCGGTAAGCGCGGTTCGGTGTCCCCCCCCGGCTCTTGGCCGGACACCGTCCAGCCGCCTGGCGAGCGTCCGGCCCCGTCGACCGGCCGGGTCAACCTCCCGGCCCGGTGCCGCGTCTTCGTGGTGTCCGCTCGACCAGGAGGTTTCCCGTGACCGTCACTCCCAATCCGGGCAGTTCCGAACCGCTGTGGTCGGTGGGCGGCATCACTGCCGCGGTCACCGCGCTGCTGGGCGTGGTGACCGCGTTCGGTTTGCCGCTCACCGAGGCACAACAGGCCGCGGTCCTCGGCCTCGCCGCGGTTCTCGCTCCGCTGATCGTCGCGCTGGTCGGCCGCGCCCGGGTGTACGCGCCGGCGACCGTCGAACGACTGGTCGGTGACACCACCCCAGGGGCCGACGGGTGAGCCATGCCGGTCCGGGCTAGGGCCGGCGGAGGTCAGCTACCGCGCCACATGCTCCCGGCCGATGGTGGACAATCGGCCGGTGCCGTGACGCGGTGGGAGGTAGCGGGTGCGGATCCTGCTGGTCGACAATTACGACTCCTACACGTACAACCTCTTCCAGTTGCTCGCGGCGGTCGCCGGCAGCGAGCCGACCGTGCTGGCCAACGACGACCCCCGGCTTGCCGCCGTCGACCGGTTTGCCGCGCAGTGCGTGGTGATCTCGCCCGGCCCAGGTCGGCCGCACCGGGTGACCGACCTGGGCTGGGGGTGGGAACTGCTCGACCGCCGTCGCGACCTGCCGGTGCTCGGGGTGTGCCTCGGCCACCAGGCGATCGCGTTGCACGCCGGCGCGCGGGTCGACCAGCGGCGGGCCCGGCACGGACTGATCGACCGGGTGCGGCACACCGGTGCCGGGCTGTTCGCCGGCATACCTCAGGGTTTCGCGGCGGTCCGGTACCACTCGCTGCGGGTGGCTGAGCCGGTGCCGGCGGACCTCATGGCGAGCGCGTGGGCCGCCGACGGCACGGTGATGGCGTTGACGCACCGTCGGTTGCCCCGTTGGGGCGTGCAGTTCCATCCGGAGTCGATCGCCAGCGAACACGGTGCCCAGCTGGTCGGCAACTTCCTGGCCCTGGCCCGGGCCGCCATCGTCCCGGTAAGATACCGAGGAGTCGCGACCGGGTCCGCCACTGCCACTGCCACCGCCCGTCCGGTGGCGGCCGGGCCGCGCCGTGCCGCCACCGCACCGGTGACAACCCGGCAGCCGGCCCCTGACGCTGCGGCTCCTGACCCTGCGGCCCCTGACGCTGCGGCCTCCGGCCCCGGCTGGCGGCGCGACGTGACGGTCCTCGACGCGGAGATCGACACCGAGGTGGTCTTCCAGGAGCTGTACGCCGACGCACGGTACGCGTACTGGCTCGACGGCGCCGACGTCGAGGCCGGGCGTTCCCGGTTCTCCTTCCTCGGTGACGCCGACGGACCGCTGGCCGAGGTGCTCAGCTACCGGATCGGCAGTGGCCGGGTCGAGGTGCGCCGGCCGGACCGTCCCGTCGGGCAGGAGACCGGCGGCATACTCGACGTGCTCCGCCAGCGGTTGGCGCGGCGGCGGCTGCCCCCAGCCGGGCTGCCGTTCGACTTCGCCGGCGGCTACGTCGGCTATCTCGGCTACGAGATGAAGGCCGACTGTGCGCCCACCACCGCCCGCCGGGCCGACACCCCCGACGCGGTCTGGATCTTCGCCGACCGGCTGATCGCCGTCGATCACCTGCACCGGCGCACCTACCTGGTGGCGCTGAGCATCGACGACGTCGGGCAGCACGCTGCCCGGGACTGGCTGGCGGCGACGGCGACCCGGCTGCGCGCGGTGCCGTCGTCGGCGCGGCCCGGGCCGTCCGACAAGCCGTCGGCACCGGACGCCGGGACGGACCTGTGGCGGTGGGTGACGCCCGCCCGCGACCGCAGGCACTACCTCGCCGACGTCGACGCGGCCCGCACCCAGCTGCGACGCGGCGAGAGCTACGAGATCTGCCTGACCAACCAACTGCGGCTGCCACCGGTCGCGGACCCGCTGGCCTACTACCGGACGCTGCGTCGGATCAACCCCGCGCCTTACGCCGCGTACCTGCGGCTGGATGACGTCGCCGTGGCCAGCTCCTCCCCGGAGCGGTTCCTGCGCATCCGCCCGGACGGCCGGGTCGACAGTAGCCCGGTGAAGGGCACCTCGGCCCGCGCGGACGACGCCGACGAGGACGACCGGCTACGTCGTACGCTGGCCAGCTCAGCCAAGACCCGGGCCGAGAACCTGATGATCGTCGACCTGCTCCGCAACGATCTCGGCCGGGTCTGCGAGGTCGGCTCGGTGCGCGTCCCCCGGTTCCTGGCCACCGAGACCTACCCCACCCTGCACCAGCTGGTGTCCACCGTCGAAGGACGGCTGCGTCCGTCGATCAGCGCGGTCGACTGCGTACGGTCGTGTTTCCCCGGCGGGTCGATGACCGGTGCGCCGAAGCTGCGCACCATGGAGATCATCGACCGGCTGGAGCAGCGGGCCCGGGGGATCTACTCCGGTGCCCTCGGCTACTTCGGCCTCGGCGGCGGTGCCGACTTCAGCATCGTGATCCGTACTGCGGTGCTGACCGGCGACGGGGTCACCATCGGCACCGGCGGTGCCATCGTGCTGGACTCCGACCCGGCCGACGAGTACGCCGAGACGATGCTCAAGGCGCGGGCGCTGCTCGTCGCGTACCGGTCGGCCACCAGGTCGGTCCGGTGACCGGGTGAGCTGGACCCCGGCAACCAGGGCGATCCGGGCTCACGGTTCAGCGTCAGGTCGCAGGCATGACCGGTCGTCGGCCGGGTACCCGGCTCCGGTGGCTCAGGACACTGCGACCCGCGTCCCCGCCGTCGACGTCGCGCTCGACGCGGACGTGATGGTGCCCGCCGGTACCCGGGCGGTGGTGCTGTTCGCCCACGGCAGCGGCAGCTCCCGGCTCAGTCCACGCAACCGGACGGTGGCCGGCCGGCTGCACGCGACCGGCCTCGCGACCGTCCTGGCCGATCTGCTGACCAAGGAGGAGGAGCAGATCGACGCGACCACCGCCCAACTGCGCTTCGACATCGCCCTGCTCAGCCGGCGGTTGACCGCGGTGGTGGACTGGGCCGTCGAGCAGCCGGAACTCGCCGGCCTGCCGGTGGGACTGTTCGGTGCCAGTACCGGCGCGGCGGCGGCGCTGAGTGCCGCCGCCTCCCGGCCGGAACGGGTCGGTGCCGTGGTGTCGCGGGGCGGCCGGCCCGACCTGGCCGGCAATGTCCTGGCCGAGGTACGGGCACCGACCCTGCTGCTGGTTGGGGAGCTTGATCCGCAGGTCGCGGAGCTCAACGCGGCGGCTGCGGCCGCCCTGCGGGCACCGCACGACCTGCGGGTGGTGCCGGGCGCCGGCCACCTGTTCGCCGAGCCGGGCGCGCTGGACCGGGTCGCCGCCGACGCCGCCGGCTGGTTCGACACACATCTGCGGTGAAAGTCGCTGCGTTCCGTCGCTGACCCGTCACTTAGTCGCGCTAGCTGCGAGTGACGTGCGCGCACTTGTTACGGTCGTCGACCGGTGCGACGTACGGAGGACGCGGCGATGATGAACGGGACCATTGCTTACCTGGTGACCGGGCTGGGATGCCTGATCGCGACGGCTGGTGTGGTGGTGGCGGCGATCGCCGTGTGGCAGACCCGGACCCGGGCCGGTGGCTCTCGGAAGAGGCCCGGTGGGGGACCGGTCGATCCGTTCCACACCGGTGACACCGACGCGTTGCGTGGCGATCCGCGTCGCCTCGGCCCCGGTGACATCGTAGAGATCCGGGCACAGTCGTACGCGGTCCGCGGCAGCCTGCACTTCGCCGAGGGCAGCTGGACCTGGAGCGAGCACTTCCTCGACGACGCGCGGGGCGACAAGCTGTGGCTCTCCGTCGAGTCCGATCCCGACCTGGAGCTGGTGCTGTGGCGGGCGGCCGGGCCGGACCTGCAACACCTGCAGCCCGGCCCGGCGGTGGTGGACGCCGCTGGGCGCCGTTACCGGCTCGACGAGTCCGGCCAGGCCCGGTTCACCAGCACCGGGGCGACCGGGCTGACCCCCAGCGGCTTCGTGCGCTACTTCGACTACACCGCCCCGGACAACGCCCGGCTGTCCTTCGAAGGCTTCGGCGACTCGGGCCGCTGGGAGGTCGGCTTCGGCGAGGTGCTGCACCGCGCCGAGGTGATGATCTACCCGTCCGCTGGTCAGGCACCGACCGTCGGGAAGGCCTGACATGCTGGTCGCCCTGGACGCACCGTACGTCGACACCAGCGCGGCGGAGCTCAGCTTCGCGCTCGGTCTGGCCGAGCGACCCGCCCTGCACGTGCTCGAGCTGCCCCTGCCGGGCGCTGGCGGCGGCGCCCGCTCCGGTTCGCCGCCGACCGGTTCGCCGCCGGCAGGGCTGCTGCGCCTGCGGTTGCTCGGGGCCTCGCATCAGGTCGTGCTGCGTACCGCCGGCCATGACCTGGTCGAGACGCTCGCCTGCCTGCCCGGTCACCCGCCCGACCTGCCGGCGGTGGTGGACGCCGATGACGGCTACCGGTTCGCCGCGCGGGCGCTTCGGCTGTCGGCCGGCGAACTCGCCGGGCGGGCCGACCGCCTCCGCCGGCAGCTGACCGGTGACCCGCACGCCCTGGTCGGCGTCTTTCCGGGCAGCCCGGACGCACTCACCGCGCTGCACGCCCGGATCGATGGTGCCCGGATCAGTTGGCGCACCTGGCATGCGTACCCGCAGACAGCCGAGTTGGTCGAGACCGAGACGGTGGTGACAGTACGGTGACTTCCCGCAAATGGATCGTCGGTGGCGTGGTCCTCGCTCTGGTGGGCGTGATCGTGTCGTGCTGCGGGCTGGCCGCCGGCACCTTCTCCGCCCGCGGCTACGTCGAGCGCAGCTATGCCCGCTCGGTGGTCGACGACATCGGCTCCGACGCCGAGGGGTACCGCTCCGATCTGCCACCGCGCCAGGTGGCGCAGCAGCTCACCCGGGCGTTCAGCCCGGCCGACGAGTACACCGTCGGTGACCGCTACTACCTGCGCTACGGCGACGACTCGGTGGTCATCCTGCCGATCGCCGCCGGCTCGCTGATCCTGCTGGAACGCATGACGACCGCGTACCCCCGGTACCGCTCCGTCGTCGGCAACTCGTGGAACTGGCAGCGCGGCAGCACGATCCGGGGCGGCGGTCCCGGCACCGGCAAGTAACCACCCCCATCCCACCACCTGGAGTTGGCACATGTTCCGTACCTTGTTCGTCGACCTGCTGCTCACCCTGGCGTACGCCGGGGTCGGTCTGGTCCTGATGGCGCTCGGCTACCTGCTGGTCGACCTGGTCACCCCGGGCAAGCTGCACGAACTCATCTGGGCGCAGCGCAACCGCAACGCGACCGTGCTGCTCGCCTCGAACTTGCTCGCGGTGGGCACCATCGTCGTCGCGGCGATCGCCGCCGGGGAGAACAGCTTCGTCACCGGCCTGGTCGGCACCGCCGGGTACGGGCTGCTCGGCCTGCTGGTGATGGCGGTGTCGTTCGTGCTGCTGGACGCGGTCACGCCGGGCCGCCTCGGGGAAATCCTGGTGGACCGGGAGCCGCACCCGGCGGTCTGGGTCAGCGCGACCATTCACCTCGCCACCGGCGCCATCGTGGCGGCGGCGATCAGTTGATGTCGGCGGTCAGTTGATGTCGGCGGTAGCGGTGCCGGCGCCGGGCGACGGTGCCGGCACCGGCCGCCGGTACGCCCGGCTGGCCCGGCCGGCGGTGCTGGCTGCGGTCTTCGTCTGCGCGGCCTGCGGCCTGGTGTACGAGCTGGCGCTGGTCGCTCTGGGCAGCTACCTGATCGGTGACACCGTCGGCCAGGCGTCGATCGTGCTGGGCGTGATGGTCTTCGCGATGGGCGTCGGCGCGTTGGCGGCCAAGCCGCTGCAGCACCGCGCGGTGGTGGCCTTCGCCGCGGTCGAGCTCACCCTGGCGCTGCTCGGCGGGCTGTCGGTGCTGGGCCTGTACGCCGCCTTCGCCTGGCTGGACCTCTATGCGCCCGCGCTGGTGGCGACCGCGTTCGTGCTGGGGCTGCTGATCGGGGCGGAGATTCCGCTGCTGATGGTGCTGCTGCAGCGGATCCGGGCGCAGGCGGCCGGCAGCGCGGTCGCCGACCTGTTCGCGGCCGACTACGTCGGTGCCCTGCTCGGCGGCCTGGCCTTTCCGTTCCTGCTGATCCCGTTCTTCGGCCAACTGCGTGGGGCGTTGCTGGTCGGCGCGGTGAACGCGCTGGCCGGAATCCTGCTGGTCGGCACGGTTTTCCGGGGCGATCTCGGCCGACGGGGCCGGGCCGGGGTCGCGCTCGCCGCCACGGTGGTGATGGCGACGCTGGCCGGTGCCTACCTGGTCGCGGCGGACTTCGAGGTGACCGCGCGGCAGCAGCTCTACCGGGATCCGGTGGTGCACGCCGAACGCAGCCGATACCAGGAGATTGTCCTTACCCGGGCGGTGTCGCCGGTCGCCGACGGCTCCGACCTGCGGCTGTACCTCGACGGGGATCTGCAGTTCAGCTCGGTGGACGAGTACCGCTACCACGAGGCGTTGGTCCATCCGGCGCTGTCCGGGCGGCGCGACCGGGTGCTGCTGCTCGGCGGGGGGGACGGGCTGGCCCTGCGCGAGGTGCTGCGCTACCCGGACGTCACCTCGGTGACGGTCGTCGAGCTGGACCCGGCGGTGGTCGCGTTGGCCCGGGCCGAGCCGGACATTCGGGCGCTCAACGGTGCGGCCTTCGACGATCCGCGGGTACGCCTGGTGCACGCCGACGCGTTCGCCTGGCTGCGTGGAGCCCCAGGCGTGTTCGACGCGGTCGTCGTCGATCTGCCGGACCCGGACCAGACCGCGACGGCGAAGCTCTACTCGGTGGAGTTCTACTCGCTCCTCCGGCAGGCACTCGGTCCGCAGGGCAGGATGGTGGTGCAGGCCGGGTCTCCGTACTTCGCGCCACGTGCGTTCTGGTGCATCGAGGCGTCGGTGCGGCAGGCGGGCTGGACGACCCGGCCGTACCACGTCGATGTTCCGTCGTTCGGCGACTGGGGTTTCCTGCTCGCGGTCGCCGACGGCGAGGGAGCCGGCCCGGTGCCGACGCCGCAGGTGCCGGCGGAGGCGCCCGCGCTGCGCTTCCTGGCGCCCGAGGTGCTGCGGGCGGCGCAGGTCTTCCCACCGGACCGGGGTCCGGTGCCGGTCGAGCCGTCGACGCTGCTGGACCCGCAGGTGCTCACCTACAGCCGGGCGGCGTGGCGCGGCTACTGACCCACCGTGTCCGCTGGATGTGTGGACGATCACCGGTGACGGGTGAGCGGGACCACCGGCGACCAAGCAAGCGACCGGTATGGTCGGTGGCCGGTTGGTCAGCGCGAGGGGGTGCCCGATGGCGACGGGGTCGGACTGGATGACGCCGGGAGCACACCCGGTCGCGGACGGGGTGTACCGGATTCCACTGCCGATGCCCGACGACGCGCTGCGGGCGGTCAACGTCTACGCGATCGAGGACGACGCCGGGCTGGTGCTGGTCGACGCCGGCTGGGCGGTGCCGGCCGCACGCAAGGCGCTCGAGGCGGCGCTCGGTGACCGTGGGCACGACCTCGCCGCGATCCGCCGTTTCCTGGTCACTCACATCCACCAGGACCACTATTCGCAGGCGGTTGCGATCCGGCGGGAGACCGGGGTGCCGATCGCGCTCGGGGTGGGCGAGCGGCCGAGCCTGGAGTTCATGGCGGCCGGCACCGACGAGCCGTACGCCGCCCCGCTGGCCCAGCTGCGCGCCGCCGGTGCCGCCGACCTCGCCGACCAGGTGAAGCGGCTGACCGCCGACGCGGAGCAGTCGGAACTCGACTGGCAACCGCCGGACGAGTGGCTGTCCGGTGAGCGTGAGGTGGCGTTGTCCGGCCGCCGGTTGCGGGCGTTGCCGACCCCGGGCCATACCGCCGGGCACTACGTCTTCCGTGACCCGCAGGCCGGGCTGCTCTTCGCCGGTGACCACGTGTTGCCGGGCATCACCCCGTCGGTCGGCTTCGAGGCGGTGGCGGCGCACCGCCCGCTGGGCCGGTACCTGGAGTCGCTGCGGGCGGTACGTGCGTTGCCGGACGCGCTGCTGCTGCCGGCGCACGGGCCGGTGGGCGACAGCGTCCATCGACGGGTGGACGAACTGCTGGCCCATCACCGGGACCGGTTGGCCGAGATGGCGGTTGCGGTCGGTGCCGGCGCGCGGACCGCGTACCAGGTGGCGCGGACCCTGCCCTGGACGCGACGTCGCCGCACGCTCGACGATCTGCCGCCGTACCACCGGATGCTGGCGGTCAACGAGACGGCGTTGCATCTCGACCTGCTGGCCGAGCAGGGCCGGGTGGCGACGCACCGGATGGACGGCGTGACGGCGTACCGGCCGGTGGCCTGACCACGGGTTTACCTGTGGCCTGACCACGGGTTTCGCGGCGGCACGGGATGCGGTAGTGTCAGGCACCAAGCAAGCGCTTGTGAGGTGATCGTGATGCTGTCAGCCGACTCGACACCGATCCCGGCCCCCGGTGGCCGTCGATGACGGTGATCAACCGACCGGCCGACCCGACCAGCCTGCTACGCCCCGGCATTCTGATCGACGGACAGTGGCGCGACACCGGCACCGGCGGTCGACGCGACCACGTCGACCCGGGCACCGGCCGCGTCCAGCAGAGCTTCGCCCTGGCCGGGGCCGCCGAGGTGGACGAGGCGGTCGCCGCCGCCCGGGCCGCCGCCCCCGGCTGGCGCAGTTGGCCCACCGACCGGCGCCGCCAGGCGCTGTCCCGCCTCGGCGACCTGATCCGGGCCAACGCCGCCGACCTCGCCGCGATCAACGCGCTCGAGGTCGGCACCCCGGCGGCCCTGTCGTACGGCCGCTACACCACCGGCCAGACCTTCTTTGACTACTACGCCGGCTGGCTGGACAAGGCCGCCGGCGACGCGCTGCGGATGCCCGGAGCGTTGGACCTGACCCTGCTGGAACCGGTCGGCGTGGTCGGCGCGATCCTCACCTGGAACCATCCGCTGGCCAACATCCAGACCACCGTCGCCCCGGCGCTGGCCGCCGGGTGCACGGTCATCGTCAAACCACCGGAGCAGGCCCCGTTCGCGGCGTTGCGGTTCGGTCGACTCTGCGCCGAGGCCGGGCTGCCACCCGGCGTGGTCAACGTCCTGCCCGGCGGCCCGGCGGTCGGCGACGCCCTGGTCCGCCACCCCGAGGTGGACAAGATCGGGTTCGTCGGCGGTCCGGCGACGGCGGCCCGGATCCAGGCGGCGGCCGCCCCGACGCTCAAGCCGCTGCTGCTGGAGCTCGGCGGCAAGAGCGCGTCGCTGGTCTTCCCGGACGCCGACCTCGACCGGGCCTGCCGGTTCGCGCTGCTGATCACCGCCAACAGCGGACAGGGCTGCACCATCCCGACCCGGATGTTCGTCCACGACGACGTGTACGACGAGGTGCTCGGCCGGCTGCTGGACGGCCTGCGCGCGGTCACCGTCGGCGACCCGTTCGACCCGGCGGCCCGGATGGGACCGCTGATCGACGCGGCCGCCTGCGAGCGGGTCGTCGGGACCATCGACCGGGCCCGGGAGAACAACACCGGTGACCTGGTGCTCGGCGGGCACCGGCTGGGCGGCGAGCTGGCCGCCGGCTACTACGTCGCCCCGACCGTCTTCTCCGACGTCGACCCGCACAGTGAGCTCGCCACCGAGGAGATCTTCGGCCCGGTGCTGTCGGTCTGCCGGTTCGACGGCGAAGCCGAGGCGGTCGAGGCGGCCAACGCCAGCCGGTACGGGCTCGCCGGCTATGTGCACACCCGCGACGTCGACCGGGCGATGCGGGTCGCGTCGGCGCTGGCCGTCGGAAACGTCGGGGTCAACGGGGCCGGCGCCCCCGCCGGGCCGTTCGCGCCGTTCGGCGGGGTGAAACAGAGCGGCTACGGCAAGGTCGGCGGGCTCGCCGGACTGCTGGAGTTCAGCCGGGTCAAGAACGTACTGCTGGCGATCGACGAATGAGCTTGTCCGGCGGACCGTCGGGCGGCGGAGAAAAGAGGTCGGGATGACAGCACTGGCGGACGGAGCGGTGCTGGTCACCGGTGCCGGATCGGGGATCGGGGCGGCGACCGCACTGCAGGTCGCGGCGGCCGGCGCGGCGGTCGCCGTCAACGACCTCGACCCGGCCGCCGCCCAGGCCGCCGCCGACACGGTCGTCGCCGCCGGCGGCACCGCCTACCCAGTCGCCGGGGACGTGGCCGACCCACGGTCCGCCGCGGCCGTCGTGGCCGCCGCCGTCGACCGGCTCGGCCGGCTCACCGGACTGGTCAACAACGTCGGCGTGGTACGCGGCGGAGCACTGCGGTCGGTCAGCCCGGACGACTGGGACGCGATCATGCGGATCGACTGCGCCAGCGCGCTCTACTGCAGCCAGGCCGCCCTGCCCGCGATGGCGTCGGGCGGCGCGATCGTCAACATTTCGTCGCTGTGCGGCATCCACGTCGCACCCGGCGCCGGCGCCTACAACGCCGCCAAGGCAGCGGTGATCGCCCTGACCCGGCAGATGGCGCTGGAATGGGGTCCGGACGGCATCCGGGCGAACGCCGTCGCACCGGGCATCGTCAGCGGCACCAACTTCTCGGCCAGCAGCCGCGACCCGCAGGCCGCGCAGCGCCGTGGTGCCGCCGTACCGCTGGGTCGCACCGGGTCCGCGACGGACATCGCCCCGGTCGTGGTCTTCCTGCTCGGCGACGCCGCCCGGTACGTCACCGGCCAGGTGATCGCCGTCGACGGCGGGCTGGGCGTCGCGCTGCAGACGCTACTGCCGGCATGACCGGCGGGCCGGGCGGTGACCCACTGGCCGCACCGCTGACCGTCGGCCGGCACCGGCTGCGCAACCGGATGGTGATGACCCCGCACCTCGGTCGGCTGCCGTCCCGGCGGCTGCGGCGCTACGTGGCCGAGCGCGCGGCCGGCGGGGTGGCGATGATCGTGCTGCCGGCCGGCCAGGGGGTGTACGCCAACCCGGTCTACCCGCTGGATGCCTGCGCCGGTGACCCGGACGGCTACGTCGACCCCGACGCGGTCTCGTTTCACGTCCGCGACCCCCGGCACCGCCAGGTGCTGCTCGCGGCGACGCACGAGCACCTGGCCGGGCTGGCGGACGCGGCGCACGGCGGCGGGGCACTCGCCGTCGGCCAGATCCACCACCCGGGCGCGGAGCGCGGCTGGGACAACTTCCAGCCGACCCTCGCTCCGTCGCAGGTACGGGGCGACGACACCGGAGCCGTCCCGCACGCGCTCACCGCCGCCGAGATCGACGACCTGGTGACCGGCTACCTGGCCACCGCCACGGCGATCGTCGCCGCCGGGTTCGACGGCGTCGAACTGCACGCCGGCCACGGGTACCTGCTGAACCGGTTCCTGTCCCCGCACTACAACCGGCGCACCGACCGGTACGGCGGCTCCCCAGCCGGCCGGCTGCGGCTGATCCGCCGGATCCTGCGCGCGGTGCGCGCCGAGCTGGGGGACCGGTCGCTGCTCGGCGTCCGACTCACCGCCGGCGAGGAGGTGCCGGGCGGGATCGACGCCGCCGGGGTGACCGCAATCGCCACCGGGATCGCCGATCTCGTCGACTACGTCAACCTGACGCTGGGCAACCACGACGGGCTGCGCGACGGCCGGCCGGCTACCGCGTACACCGGATCCTGGCTGGTGCCACCGGCGCCGGCGGCGCAGACCGCCCGGCGGGTCCGCGCCGTGGTCGACGTGCCGGTCCTGGTCTCCGGCCGGATCACCGACCCGGCGATCGCCCGTACCCTGGTCGCCGACGGCGCGGCCGACCTGGTGGGACTGGCCCGGGCGCTGATCGCGGACCCCACCTTTCCCCGGCGCGCGGTCAGCGGGGACGACGCCGGCATCGTCCGCTGCGTCGCCTGCAACGAATGCGTACGGGTGCCGTTCTCCTGCCCGGCGAACCCGGCCGCCGGCCGGGAAGCCGAGTTCGACCCGCTGCCGCCTGGCCCACCGCAGCCCGGTCCACGGCCAGTCGATCCGCCGGCCGGCGGGCCGGCCCTCGTCCACCGCCGGCGTGCCCGCCGACGGATTACCGTCGTCGGCGCCGGGCCGGCCGGGGTGGAGGTGGCGGCCGGTGCCGCAGCGGCCGGAGCCGAGGTGACCCTGACCGAGGCCGCCGACGCGGTCGGCGGGGCGCTGCGCCACCTGGTCGCTACGCCACTGCTCGCCGACTGGGCGCCGCTGCTGCACCGGCTCGAGCGGCGGCTGGCCCCGCTGCTGGACCGGCCGTCGCCGGCCGGCGGGCGGGTGGTCCTGCGTACCGGCACCACCGTCACCGCCGACGATCCCGACCTGATCGGCGCGGACCTGGTGGTGCTGGCCACCGGTGCCCGGCCAGGCCCGGTCGGCTTTCCCGTCGACCGACCGGTACTGACCACGATGGATCTGCTGGTCGGTCGCCGACCGACGCCGGGCGTGCCGGTGCTGGTGGTCGGCGGCGCCGAGCGGCATCTCGAGCCGCTACTCGCCGCCGAGCTGCTGGCCGGGGAGGGCTGGCCGGTCCAGGTGTGCACCGAATGCGTCGACATCGGACCCGACCTCGATCAGCGGACCCGGCCGGCGGTGCTGCGTCGGCTGTACGGCCGGGCGGTGGGGTTCGCCCCGATGACCAGGGTGCACCGGTGGTCCGGCGGGGTCGTCGAGGTGGAGCAGTTGTTCACCGGGCACCGGTCGACCCTCGACGCCGGCGCGGTGGTTCTCGCGCACGGCCGTACCGCCGACGACGGCCTGCGCGCCGCGCTACCGCCGAACGTCGAATGTCAGGTGGTCGGCGACGCGTTGGCGCCGCGTCGGCTGACGCACGCCATCCTGGAAGGAGCCAGGTTTGGATACGCGCTGTCCGCCGCCGACCGGCGATAGCCCCGAACCGCCGGTCGACGTGCTGGTGGTCGGTGCCGGCCTGGCCGGCTGGTGCGCGGCGGTCCGCGCCCAGCAGGCCGGCGCGTCGGTGGTCGTCGTCGAACGGTCCCGGCGCCGCCCCGGCTGGGGCAACTCGGTGCTGTCCGGCGGCGCTTTGCACGCTGCGCTGCGCGATCCGGAAACCCCGCCGGCCCGGCTGCGGGATCAGGTACGGGAGTTGACCGATGGCCGGGCCGACGAGGCGGTGCTGCGTACCTGGAGCGAACGCCTGCGGCCCACCCTGGACTGGCTGGCTGAGCACGGCGCCCGGCTGGTCACCGACGGCGACGCCGCGCACCGGGCGCGGGTGTTCGCCCCGGTGCGCCGCACCGAGCCCGGCCGGCGGTACGCCAACTTCGGCGTCTGGACCTTCCTGAGCGGGCTCGCCGACGAGTTCACCACCGCCGGCGGCACACTGCGGCAGCCGGCCCGGGCCCGACGGCTGCGGCCCGCGCCCGGTGCGGCCTGGCGGGTCGGGCTGGACCTGCCGGGCGGCGCCACCGGGTGGATCACCAGCCGGGCCGTGGTCCTCGCCGACGGCGGGTTCCAGGCCGACCCGGGCCTGCGCCGCGACCTGCTGGGTACCGACCGGGTGCTGCTGCGCGGTGCCGGCACCGCGACCGGCGACGGCCTGCGGATGGGCCGCTCGGCCGGCGCGGCGCTCGTCCCGGACACCGGGTTCTACGGCCACCTGCTGGTCCGTGAGGCGCGGCACGACCGTCGACTGTGGCCGTACCCGATCCTGGACCCGTTGGCGGCGGTCGGGATCGTCGTCGGCCCGGACGGTCGGCGGCTGGTCGACGAGAGCCATCACGGGGTGACCACGACCAACACGGTGGCCCACGGCCCGGCACCCGACGGGTGCTGGTTGATCGTCGACGACGACGGGTGGCGCACCGAGGGACGGATCGGCGACCCGGCACCCAACCCGTACCTGCTCGACTGCGGCGCCACCGTGCTGACCGGAACCGGTCCGGCGGACCTGGCGGCACGAGCCGGCATCGACCCGGCCGGGTTGTCCGCCACGGTGGCGCAGCTGCGGGCGGCGCCGGAGGGCGCGTCGCCGCCGCGCACCGGCCGGCTGCGGCTGGCCGTGCCGCCGCTGCGGGCGGTGCCGCTGGTGGCCGGGGTGACGTTCGCCCTCGGCGGGCTGCGGGTCGACGGCCGGGCCCGGTTGTGCGACGCCGCCGGCCAGCCGATCACCGGGCTGTACGCGGCCGGCGCGACCATGGGCGGGCTGCACGGCGGCCCGCGCGCCGGCTACGCGGGCGGGTTGCTCGAGGCGGCGGTCTTCGGCCTGGTCGCCGGCGAGGAAGCGGCCCGGCGGTCGCGGTGACCCCCCGCAGTGGCCCGGCCCCGGTTCGCCGGCTCAGCCGGTGAGGTGACAGGCGGACCAGCCACCGCCGGCGACCGGCACCGGCTGCGGGATCACCTCGGCGCACACCGGCATCGCATGCGGGCAGCGGGTGCGGAACCGGCAACCCGACGGCGGGTCGATCGGACTGGGGATCTCCCCGGTCGGGGTGGTCCGGCCGGCGAGCCCGTGACTGGCCGGGGTCAGCATCGAAGCCAGCAACGCCCGGGTGTACGGGTGTGCGGGGTGGCTGTACACCCGGCTGGCGGGACCGCTCTCCACCACCCGCCCCAGGTACATCACCGCCAGCTCGTGACTGACATGGTGGACCAGCGCGAGGTCGTGGGCGATGAACAGGAAGGCGATGCCCTCAGCCTCCTGGATGTCCTGGACCAGGTTGACGATCTGCGACCGGGTGGAGACGTCCAGCGCGCTCACCGGCTCGTCACAGATGATCAGTTGGGGTTCGAGCGCCAGCGCGCGGGCGAACGAGATCCGCTGTCGCTGGCCGCCGGAGAGCGCTCGCGGCGACCGGCGGGCCAGCGCCGGGTCCAGGCCGACCCGTTCCAGCAGCTGGCCGATCCGGCGGCGGCGCTCGGCCGGGGTGAGCCGGGAGTGCACCACCAGCGGTTCGGCGATGCTCTGCCCGACCGTCATCGACGGGTCCAACGAGGCGTACGGGTCCTGGAACACCATCTGCATACCGCGTCGGTGCGACCGCAGCTCACCCCGGCTCATCGCGGCGAGGTCCCGACCGAGGAAGGAGACCTCCCCGCTGCTGGGTTCGATCAGCCGCAGGGCGAGCCGGCCGACGGTCGACTTGCCGGAGCCGCTCTCGCCGACCAGGCCGAGGGTCCGGCCACGGGCCACCGTCAGGTCGACGCCGTCGACCGCGTGCACCACCACCCGGCGCAGGCCGAGCACCCCGCGCCGGATCGGGAACTGTTTGCCGAGGCCGCGCAGCCACAGCACGGCCCCGTCCCCGGTGTCGCCATCGTCGGTCGGACCGGCGGTGCCGGCATCCTCGACGGCCGACTCGGCCGCGGCCAGGTCCTCGCTCGCCAGGTTCTCGACACCGGTGTCAGGTACCGGGCCGGTGCCGGGCAGCTCCAGCTCGTCGTACCGGCCGCACCGGGTGCCCCGGTCGCCGCCGTCCAGCACCGTCCACGGCGGGTCCGTCCGGGTCCACTCCGGCGTGGCGTGGGCGCACCGGTTGGCGAACCGGCAGCCGGCGGCGGGGAAGTGGCCCGGGCGCGGCACCTGGCCGGGGATGACCGGCAGCCGGGTGGCCTTCTCGGCGACCTCCGCGCTGGACGAGATCAGCGCCGAGGTGTACGGGTGCCGGGGCGCGGCGAACACGTCGCGGACCGGGCCGGACTCGACGACCTGACCGGCGTACATGACGCTGAGCCGTTGCGCCATCGTGGCGATGACGCCGAGATCGTGCGACACCAGCAGCAAAGACATCCCCAGCGCGTCACGCAGGTCGCCGAGCAGCTGCAGGATCTGCAGCTGGACCGTCACGTCCAGGGCTGTCGTCGGTTCGTCGGCGATCAGCAGCTCCGGTTCGCCGGCGATGGCCATCGCGATCAGCGCCCGTTGGGCCATTCCGCCGGACAGCTCGTGCGGATAGCTGGCCACCCGCTGTTGCGGGTCCGGGATCCGGACCAGGTCGAGCAGTTCCACCGCGCGGGCCCGGGCCTGCCGGCGGTTCATGCTGGAGTGTCGTAGCAGGCTCTCGACGATCTGGTTGCCGACGGTGAACGCCGGGTTCAGGCTGCTCAACGCCTCCTGGAAGACCATGCCGACCCGGTTGCCCCGGAACCGGGTCAGTTCGGCGGGGGAGCGGCCGGTGAGCTCCTGTCCGGCGAAGCGGATCGAACCGCCGGTGATCCGGGCTCCGGGCGGCAACAGTCCGGCCAGGGCGAGACAGGTGATGCTCTTGCCGGAGCCGCTCTCGCCGACCAGGCCGAGGGTCTCGCCGGCGGCGATGCTCAGATCGACCTGTTCGACCAGGTGCACGGTGTCCCGTCCGGATCCGACGCTGACGGTCAGGCCGTCGACCTCCAGCAGTGGGCGGGTCGTCGTGGTGGCGGCGCTCATCTGCGGCCTGCTTTCTGCGGGTGCCCGCCGGACAGGGCCTGGCTGAGTCCGTCGCCGAGCACCTGGAAGGCGACGACCGTGAGGGTGATGGTCAGGCCGGGGATGAAGATCAACCAGGGTGCCGAGGCGACCGACGAGAACGCCCGTTGCAGCAGGTTGCCCCAGCTCGCCTCCGGCGGCTGGATGCTGAGCCCGAGGTAGCTCATCGCGCCTTCGGCGACGATCGCCACGGCCATGGTGATGAAGACCTGGACGACCAGTGGACCGGCGATATTGGGCAGCACGTGCCGCAGCACCGACCGCAGGTGGGAGACCCCGATCGACCGGGCCGCCTCCAGGTAGGTCTCCTCGCGTACCGCCAGTGCCTGGATGCGGCTCAGCCGGGCGAAGATCGGCACGAAGATGACCGCGAGGGCGAACATGGCGTTGCGCAGCCCGGGCCCGAGCACGCCGACGATGGACATCGCCAGCAGCAGGCCGGGGACGCTGAGCACGGCGTCGATCAGCGTCATCACCAGCCGGTCCACCCAGCCGCCGAAGTAGCCGGCGGTCACGCCGAGCAGGACCCCGCCGAACAGGCCGAGCCCGACCGCCTGCAGGCAGGCCAGCAGGGAGGACCGGGAGGCGTACAGCAGCCGGCTGAGCATGTCCCGACCGAGGTCGTCGGTGCCGAGCCAGTGCGCGGCCGACGGCGGGTCGAGGATCGCCCGGAAATCGGTGGCGTACGGGTCGTACGGGCTGACCAGCGGTGCGGCGACCGCCAACAGGCTGAGCAGCACCAGGTAGCCGAGAGCGACCACGGTCATGGGTTGGCTGCGGATCCGGGCGACGAGCGTGTCGCCGCGGTCGCGGCGGTCGAGTCCGTCCGGCTCCGGCCCGGCACCGGTCTCGGTGGGGGCGGCGGTGGACGCGGTGTCGTCGGTGCTCACTGGTCGGCTCAAGAGATCCGCACCTTCGGGTTGAGGAGTCCGTAGGCGATGTCGACGAGCAGGTTCGCGGTGAGCACGACCACCGCGGAGACCAGGACGACAGCCTGTACGACGGTGAAGTCCCGGTTGAGGATGGCGTCGATGGCGAACTTGCCGAGTCCTGGCATGCCGAAGATGGACTCGACGATCACCGCGCCGGACAGCAGGTGTCCGAGCCGGATGCCGAGCACGGTGATCGCTGGCGCAGCCGCGTTCTTCAGCGCGTGTTTGCCGATCACGGTGCGTGCCGGCAGCCCTTTGGACCAGGCGGTCCGGATGTAGGGCTGGGCGTACGCGTGGAGGAAGCCGGTGCGCAGCTGGCGGGCCATTTCGGCGGCGGTGAATACGCCGAGGGTGATCGACGGCATGATCAGGTGCTGGGCCCAGGGCAGCACACCCTCGCTGAGCGGGGTGTAACCGGTGGCCGGCAGCCAGCGCAGTTGCACCGCGAAGATGGTGATCAGCATGGTGGCCAGCCAGAAGTTCGGCACGGCCAGGCCGGCGGCGCTGCCGAGCAGGCCGAGCCGGTCGACGACGCGGCCGGCGTAGACGCCCTGCAGGATGCCGGTCGGTACGCCGATCAGCAGCACGACGACGAGGGTGCCCAGGGCGATGCTCGCGGTCAGCGGCGCGCGGCGCAGGATCTCGTCGCTGATCGCCCGGCCGGTCACCAGCGAGTCACCCAGGTCGCCCTGCAGGATGCCGCCGAGCCAGTGCGCGTAGCGGACCAGGAAGGGGTCGTCGAGGCGTAGCTGTTGGCGCAGTGCGGCCAGCTGCTCCGGGGTGGCGTGTTCGCCGGCGATCGCCATCGCCTGGTCGCCGGGGAGCAAGGCGACCAGGGAGAACGCGCCCAGCGAGACGATCAGCAGGAGTGGGATCGCCGACAGGAGTCGCCGGAGGACGAGGGTGACCATTCGTGGGTGATCCTTTGGCCGCCGGAACGCTGGCTGACCAGCATCTGACTGTCCGGGCAACCTACCTAACGAGCGCTTGTTCGTCAACGTCTCAGCGGTGCCGACCCGCGCCGGCCGGTGCCCGGCCCTGCGCCCCGTCCGCCTGCATGTCGTCGCAGCGAGCCGCGCGTTGACGAACAAGCGCTTTGTTGGCTAGCGTCGGCCGGGATGACGACGGACACCGCGGTCGACGACCCCGCCGGTCCGGCGGACCGGTACGACGTGCTGGTCGTCGGGGCCGGGTTCGCCGGGATGTACCTGATCCACAAGCTGCGCGCGCTCGGCTTCACCGTGCACGCGGTCGAGGCGGCTGGCAGCGTCGGCGGCACCTGGTACTGGAACCGGTACCCCGGTGCCCGCTGCGACGTGGCGAGCCTGGAGTACTCCTACTCGTTTTCCGAGCCGCTGCAGCAGGAGTGGGAATGGACCGAGCGGTTCGCCGCCCAGCCGGAGATCCTGCGCTACGCCGAACATGTCGCCGACCGGTTCGACCTGCGCCGCGACATCACCTTCGACACCCGGATCCGGACGGCCGACTTCGACGAGCGGGCCGGGCTGTGGCGGCTGCGCGCAGATGGCGGGCGGACCTTCGTCGGCCGGTTCCTGATCACCGCCGTCGGCTGCCTGTCCGCCGCCCGGACCCCGGACTGGCCCGGCCAGCGCGACTTCACCGGCCCGATCTACCACACCGGACAGTGGCCGCACCACGAGGTCGACTTCACCGGCCAGCGGGTCGCGGTCGTCGGCACCGGCTCGTCCGGCATCCAGGTGATCCCGCCGATCGCCGAGCAGGCGGCACACCTGACGGTCTTCCAACGGACCGCCAATTTCAGCCTGCCCACCCGCAACCGGCCGCTGCTGCCCGGCGAACAGGCCGACGTCAAGGCCCGGTACCCGCAGATCCGGGCGATGATGCGGGACAACCCTCGGGCGCTGCACCGGCGGACCGGCAAGGGGGTGCTGCAGGTCCCGGAGCAGGTCCGCCGGGCCGAGCTGGAACAGCGCTGGCGCGATGGTGAGGTGTCCTTCCTGACCGCGTTCACCGACGTGCTGACCGACGCCGACGCCAACCGGGCGGTGGCCGACTTCGTCCGGGAGAAGATCCGGGCCACGGTGACCGACCCGGTCGTCGCCGAACTGCTCTGCCCGCAGGGCCACCCGATCGGGACGAAGCGGATCTGCCGCGACACCGGGTACTTCGAGACCTTCAACCGCGATGACGTCGACCTGGTCGACGTACGGTCCGAGCCGATCGTCGAGCTGACCCCGGGCGGGGTGCGGACCAGCCGCCGGGAGTACCCGGTCGATGCGGTCGTCTTCGCCACCGGTTACGACGCGATGACCGGAGCGCTGACCCGCATCGACATCCGGGGTCGGGGCGGGCGGTCGCTGCGCCAGGTGTGGGCCGACGGGCCGCGCAGCTACCTCGGGCTGGCCGTCGCCGGCTTTCCGAACATGTTCACCGTAACCGGACCGGGCAGCCCGTCGGTGCTGGTCAACGTGATCATGGCAATCGAGCAGCACGTCGAATGGCTCGCCGAGCTGCTCGGGCACCTGCGTGACCGGGGAGTGACCCGGGTGGAGGCCGACCCCGGCCACCAGGACGCGTGGGTGGCGCACGTCGCCGACCTCGCGGCGGCCACCCTCTACCCGCAGGCCGACTCGTGGTTCATCGGCGCGAACGTGCCCGGCAAACCCCGGGTCTTCCTGCCGTACGTCGGCGGGCTGGACCGCTACCGGCGGCGGTGCGACGAGATCGCGGCGGCCGGCTACCCGGGCCTGCGCTTCGACGACCCGGCACCCGACCCGTACCCGGCACCCGACCCGACGCCGACCAGTGACCCGGTGGTCTGACCCATGGCACTCGATCCGCAGTCCGCCGCCGCTGTCACGGCGGCCGCCCGGCGGATGCCGGCGCTCGGTACCGAGGTGTACGACGCCGCCGAGGCGCGGCGGATTCTCGCCACCCGCCCGGGCAACCCGCCGCCCGGTCCGCCGGTGCACCGGGTCGCCGAGCACCGTGCCGGTCCGGCCGGTCCCCGGGTACGGGTCTACCACCCGGCGCCGACCGGGCGGCCGCAGCCGGCGGTGGTGTTCTGCCACGGCGGCGGCTTCACGTTCTGCTCGCTGGACACCCACGACGGGCTGTGCCGGCTGATGGCCCGCGACAGCGGCGCGGTGGTGGTGTCGGTCGACTACCGGCTCGCCCCCGAACACCGCTTCCCGGCCGCCGCCGAGGACGCCTACGCCGCGACCGCCTGGACCGCCGACAACGCCGCCGCGCTGGGCGTCGACCCGGCGCGGATCGCGGTGGCCGGCGACAGCGCCGGCGGCAACCTCGCCGCGGTCACCGCCCAGCTCGCCGTCGCGCGCGGCGGTCCAGCCCTGGCGTACCAACTGCTGGTCTACCCGATGCTCGACCACCGGTTCGACACCGACTCCTACCGCAGCAACGGCCACGGGTACGCGGTCACTGTCGACCACCTGCGCTGGTACTGGCACCAGTACCTGGGCGACGCCGACCCGGACCAGCCGGCGGCCTGCCCGCTGCGCGCCGGCGACCTTGCCGGCCTGCCGCCGACCTACCTGGTCACCGCCGAGCACTGCCCGCTGCGCAGCGAGAACGAGGCGTACGCGGCCCGGCTGCGGGCCGCCGGGGTCGCGGTGACCCTGGCCAGCCATCCCGGTGTGGTGCACGGCTTCTTCACCCAGTGGCACCAGTTGGACACCGGCCGGACCGCGACCGCTCAGGCGTTCGCCGTGCTGCGGGCGGTGCTGGATGGCTGAGCCACGGGTGGCGGTGGTCACCGGGGCCGCCGCCGGCATCGGCCAGGCCACCGCCGAGCACCTCGCCGCGCTCGGCGACACCGTACTCGGGGTGGACGTCGACCCCGACGGCCTAGCCGCGCTGCGCGAGCGGGTGGGAGCCGGCGGCGGCCGGGTCGGGACGCTCACCGCCGACCTGGCCGAGCCTGCGGCGGCGGCCACCGTCGTCGAGACCTGCCAGCGCCGGTACGGCCGGATCGACGTGCTCGCCCTGGTCGCCGGGGTGGGCCAGGCCGGACCGTCCGAGGCGGTCACCGTCGCCGAGTGGGACCGGGTGCTCGACGTCAACCTGCGGGCGCCGTTCCTGCTCGCCCAGGCCGCGATGCCGCACCTGGTGGCCACCGGCGGCACCGTCGTGGCGGTCTCCTCGGTGGCCGGGCTGCACGGCTGGTCCGGCAGCGCGGTTTACGCGGCGTCCAAAGGCGGGCTGATCGCGCTGATGCGCTCGCTGGCCGCCGAGTACGGCCCAGCCGGCGTACGGATCAACGTGCTCTGCCCCGGCGCGGTGCGGACCCGGCTGGCCGACGGGATGCGGGCCGCGCTGGCCGGCGGTGACCCGGCGCGGCCGCCCGGCGGTGCGGCCGCCGGCCCGGCCCCGGCGCGGCCGCCCGGCCGGCGGGCCGAACCGGCTGAGATCGCCCGTACCATCGCGTTCCTGGCCTCGCCGGACGCGTCGTTCGTCGCCGGCAGCGTGCTGCGCGCCGACGGCGGCGCGCTGGCCTGACCGGCCACCGTCTTTCGATCCACCCACATCCGCACACCGCCGAGCGGGGTGTTCCTGCTGGCCGGCCGACCGGCACCCGGCACGCCACAGCGCCGTGGGATCCGTCCGACGGATCCCACGGCGCCGCTGGTGCGTCCGCCCGCGCAAGGCGGTCCGGGTGGTCAGCCGACCGGCACCCGGCCCTCGGTGATGTACAACCCGTCGAAGATCATGTTCGACCGGGTGGAGCCGCGCTGCACCCCGCCGACGTGGGCACCCATCGCGGTGTGCCCGGCGACGAAGAACAACGGCACCCCGGCGGCGGCCTCCTCGGAGACCAGGGTGGCCGCCTGGCGCAGCAGGTCGGCCCGCTCGTCTGGGTCGACCGCGGCGTCCGCCTGGACGACCAGGTCGCGCAGACCGGGGATGGTCTCGCCGGACGGGTTGTACCGGCCGTCCTCGAAGAACCGTTCCCGGAACCGGCTGGACGGTGACCGGGCCGGTGCCATGGCCAGCGGCGCGGCGGCGATCTGCGGCGGCGAGTCGGCGGTGCCGTACAGCCGGGCCAGCATCTGCGCCGGGTCGATCAGCTGCAGGTCCATGGTGAACCCGGCCTGCTCCAGCTGTGCCTGCACCAGCTCACCCATCCGGACGTACGCGGTGAAGGTGCCACCGATCTCGGCGGTGAAGGTCACCCCGTCCGGATAGCCGGCCTCGGCCAGCAACTCCCGGGCCCGGTCCGGGTCGTACGGGTAGGCGTCGGCCAACTCGGGCGAGTACGGCACCGATCCCTCCGGGAACCACTGGGTGGCCGCCTCGGACCGGCCGTCGGTCAGCGCCTCGGTGATCGCCTCGCGGTTCAGGGCGTACTGCAGGGCCTGCCGGACCCGCACATCGTCGAACGGCTCCATCGCCTGGTTGATCAGCAGCGCGCGGACCTCGTTGGTCGACGAGGACATCACCCGTAGCCGGTCGTCGGCGCAGGCCGCGGCGACCTTGTCGTCCTCGATGTACTGCACGTCCAGGTCACCGGCCTGCAGCGCGCCGAGGCTGGCGTCGGTGGAGGTCTCGATGAAGTCGATCCCGCCGAGCAGCCGCTCCTGCGCGTTCCAGTAGCCGTCCCAGGCCCGGACACTGACCTTCTCCCGGGCGTACCAGGGGCCTTCGACGGCGTACGGGCCGGCGCCGACCGGGGCGTCGCTGAACGCCGTCGAGGAGCCGGCGGCCTGTACGGCGGTGGGCGAGGCCATCAGCCCGGGCCGGTCGGACAGGACGATCGGGAAGGCGGCCGGGTTCGGCGGATCCAGCTCGAACCGTACGGTGAGGTCGTCGACCACCTCGACGGCCTGGACGTTGGCCAGGTCGCCCTTGATGTTCGACTCCTCGTCGTTCATCGCCCGGTCGATGTTGAAGCGCACCGCCTCGGCGTCGAACGGGGTGCCGTCGGAGAAGACGACGCCGTCGCGGAGCTTGAACTCCATGACGTTGTCCTCGACGACGCTCCACTCGGTGGCCAGTCCAGGGATGGGTTGGTCGTTGGCGTCGAGCTTGACCAGCGGGTCGAAGATCGTCTGCAGCACGGTGATCTCGTTGGCCTCGACCATCCGGATCGGGTCGAGCGAGCTGGCCGGCACGCTGCCGTACTTGAGGATCGCGGTCGGGTCGTGGGCCACCGTGCCCGACGTCGCCGGCGGGCAGCCGGGCGCGGCGGTGGCGTTGTCGTCGGTGGTGTCGGAGTCGGTATCGGAACTGGTGCTGCAAGCGGCGAGCGGCAGCAGGGACAACGCCAGCAACGGCGCGAGTGTGCGGTGTAGGGATCTCACTTTTCGGTCCCACCTTCGGTAGGCGGCAGTTGCTCTACCAGCGGTGCGGCACGGCACGGCGCCGGCGAGAGTAGGCGAGGAAGCTACCAACAAAGCGCTTGCTTCGTCAACGGCATGTTGCGCCGATGTTGCAGCCCGATGCCGGGGTCAGTGCCCGCCCAGCTCGGTGGCGATCAGCCCGGCGGCAGTTCGCAGCGCCGTCGCGACCTCGGGGATTCGGGTGTTCGGGCAACGCGCGGTGGGCATCCCGGCCGCCAGCGCGCCGCGCACCCGGCCCGTCGTGTCGCGCAGGCAGACCCCGATCCCGGTGATGCCCCGCTCGCTCTCCTCGCGGTTCACCGCGTAGCCGAGACGGCGTGCGGTGGTCAACTGGCGACGCAGGGTGGCGAGATCCTCGACCGCGGGGCCGTACACCGCCGGCAGCCCTCGGGGATAGAGCACCTCCAGCTCCGCCGGGCTGAGCTGGGCGAGCAGCACCTTGCCCCCGGAGGTGCAGTGCGCCGGCATCGACATCCCGGCCCGGGAACCGACCCGCAGACCGTGGGTGGCCTCCACCCCGTCGAGGAACCGGACCGCGGTGCCCTGCAGCACCGCCAGGTGCACCGTCTCCTGCAGCTCACCGCTGAGCCGCTCCAGATGCGGCCGCACCACGGTACGCAGGTCCGGGCCGGACCGGCCGGCGAGCAGCCCCAGGTCGGCGAAGACCGGGCCGGGCAGGTACGCCCGCCGGCCGTCCTGGACGGCGAAGCCGTGATGCTTCAACATGCCGAGCAGCCGGTGCGCGGTGGACGGCGCCACCCCGAGGTGGCGGGCGGCCTCGGCCACGCCGAGCCGGGACCGCTCCCGCAGCAGCAGGATCAGGCGCAGGGCGTTGTCGACGGACTCGATGGGGTACGGCACGGCGTTCTGCACCCGAGAATTATGACCACGTGATCATTCCGTCGTAAAGAAGGTTCCTAACCTGGCGACATGGTTGACCTGGACTCCGAGGCCGCTGCCGGCACGGTGCAGGACCGCGCTTTGCAGCAGCTCTACACCGACTTCGACGCCGCTGGACTCAAACCGCTGTGGACCGTGCGGGACGGTCTGATGCCGGTCGCCCCGACACCCCGGGCGGTACCCCACGTCTGGCCGTGGGACCGGCTGCTGCCGCTCGCCGCCCGCGCCGGTGACCTCGTCCCGGTCGGCCGTGGCGGCGAACGACGGGCCATCGCCCTGGCCAACCCCGGCCTGCCCGGCGACCCGTTCGCCACCGCCACCCTCTGGGCGGCGGTGCAGTACCTCGGGCCCCGCGAGGTCGCCCCGGCCCACCGGCACAGCCAGAACGCGTTCCGTTTCGTGCTCGACGGGGAAGGCGTCTGGACGGTGGTCGACGGCGACCCGGTCGCCATGCGCCGGGGTGACCTGCTGCTGACCCCGGGCTGGGCCTGGCATGAGCACCACAACACCGCCGACACCGCGATGGTCTGGCTGGACGGACTCGACATCCCGTTGAACGCTCAACTCGACGCCGGGTTCTTCGAGTTCGGCCCGGACCAGCTCACCGACACGTCGACCCCGGCCGTCTCGCGGGGCGAACGGCTCTGGGCCCACCCCGGGCTGCGCCCACTGTCGGCCGGGGCGGACACCGTTCACTCGCCGCTGCCGGCGTACCGCTGGACGCACACCGACGCCGCGCTCACCGCGCAGCTGGAGCTCGCCGACGAAGGACATCCGGCGCTCGTCGAGCCCGGCCACGCGGCGGTACGGTTCGTCAACCCGACCACCGGCCGCGACGCCCTGGCGACGCTGCGCCTGGAGATGCACCGGCTGGCCGCCGGGACCGCCACGGCGACCCGCCGGGAGGTCGGCTCCTCGGTGTGGCAGGTCTTCAGCGGGCAGGCCACCGTGCTGCTGGACGGCCGGGAACACCAGGTCGGCACCGGCGATCTGTTCGCCGTACCGTCCTGGTGCCCGGTGAGCCTGCGGTCACCGGACGGCGCCGACCTGTTCCGGTTCAGCGACGCACCCAGCTACCAGGCCCTGCACCTGGACCGGCACCAGGTGGGTGATCCGGCGTGAGGCTGGCCACCATCCGTACCGGCGACCGGACCGCCGTGGTCCGGGTCGACGCCGACGCGGCGGTCGAGGTCGGCGCCGCCGACCTCGGCGAGCTGCTCACCGACCCCGGTTGGGCGCAGCGCGCCGCCGCCGCCGACGGCACCCGGCACCCGGTCGACGGACTCGACCACGCTCCGCTGGTCAGCCGACCGGAGAAGATCATCTGCGTCGGGCTGAACTACCGCCGGCACATCCTGGAGATGGGCCGGCAGCTCCCGGAACATCCGACGATCTTCGCCAAGTACCCACCGGCGCTGATCGGGGCCACCGACCCGGTCGTACTGCCGGCCGCCTCGACCGCGATGGACTGGGAGGCCGAACTCGCGGTCGTCGTCGGCACCACGGTCCGGCACGCCGACCCCGAGCAGGCCGCCGCCGCGATCGCCGGCTACACCGTGCTCAACGACGTCACCGCCCGGGACTGGCAGTACCGCACCCCGCAGTGGCTGGCCGGCAAGACCTTCGAGGCGACCACCCCGCTCGGACCCTGCCTGGTCACCCCGGACGAACTCGACCTCGACACCGGACTCAGCGTCGAGTGCCTGGTCAACGGCGAGGTGGTGCAGAGCTCCGACAGCACCGAACTGGTCTTCGACCCGCCCGCGCTGGTGGCGTACCTGTCCACCATCTGCACCCTGCGGCCCGGCGACGTGATCGCCACCGGTACCCCCGGCGGGGTGGGCCACGCCCGTAGACCACCCTGGTACCTGGCCGACGGCGACGTGCTGGTCACCCGGATCGGCGGGGTCGGCGAGTGCCGCAACACCTGCCGGGCGGAGCGGCCGTGACCGGCGCGGGGTCCGACGCTGTCAGCGGCTGGCTGGCAGCCGGGGAGCAACGGTGCCGGGAACTGGTCGACCGGCTCACCGACGCCGACGCTGCGGCACCGAGCCGGCTGCCCGGCTGGACCCGCGCCCACCTGGTCACCCACCTGGCCCGCAACGCCGACGCCCTGGTGAACCTGTTGACCTGGGCGCGGACCGGGGTGCCGACCCCGATGTACGCCAGCGCCGCCCAGCGCGGCGCGGACATCGACGCCGGCGCCGGGCGCGGCGCCGACGAGCTGCGCGCCGACCTGGCCGGTGCGGCGGGTCGGCTCGCCGACGCCGTCCGGGTCATGCCCGACGACGCCTGGTCGGCCACCGTCCGTACCGGTCAGGGCCGCGAGGTCCCCGCCGACCAGGTGCTCTGGCTGCGGGTCCGGGAGGTCTGGGTGCACCAGGCCGACCTCGACCTCGGCGGCACCCTGGCCGATCTGCCCGGTCCGCTCACCGACGCGCTGCTGGACGAGGTGACCGCCACCTTCACCGGCCGTGGTACCGGCCCGGCGGTCGAGCTGCGGGCGACCGACCGGCCACGGGTCTGGCGGACCGGTCCGGGAACCGTGGCGACCAGCGGTACGGGAAGCGTGGCGACCAGCGGTGCGGCCGGGTCCGGTGATACCGCACCGGTCCGGCCGGTGGAGCTGTCCGGAGCCGGTTGGCAGCTGCTCGGCTGGCTGATCGGGCGAGTGCCGGCGGACCGTTTGACGGTCCGGCCGACCGGTGCCGTGGTCGCGCCACCGCCGCCGTGGATATGACCCGGTCCGCTCGTCGGACCCCGCTGACCAGGCACGATGACATGATCGATTTCTGGTGGCCGCCGGTTACGGCGAGTCACCGACGATAGGAGGGAGGCACCGGTGGACGGCAACGTGATCGAGTCCGACGTACTCGTCATCGGTGGGGGAATCGCCGGCTGCGTGGCGGCCGTGCGGGCCGCGGAGGCGGGTGCCTCGGTGGTCCTGGTCGACAAGACCCGGTCGGTACGGCGCTCCGGCGACGCCGGCCGGGGACTGGCCTTCCTCACCACCTACCTGGATCTCGGCGAGCCCTGGGACACCCCGGAGGTCTTCGCTGAGTGGTACTGCGACATCGCCCTCGGGCTGGTCGACATGGAGGTGGCCCGGCCGCTGGGCATCGAACCGCTGCCGGCGGTCTGCCGGTTCCTGGAGGAGTCCGGTGTGCCGCTGCGCAACGCCGACGGCGACTACGAGCGGGTCGGCCGGATGTGGACGCCCGGTCCGATCGTGCTCAAGTTCGACGGCGCCGACATCAAGCCCCGGCTGGCCGAGCGGGCGGCGGCCACCGACCGGGTCCGGATCATCGGCGGGGTGCACGCCACCAGCGTGCAGCTCGACGACACCGGCCGGGCGGTCGGCGCGACCGGCTTCGACATCCGGTCCTGCGAGTTTCTGACCTTCCGCGCCGGCGCGGTGATCGTCGCCACCGGCAACGCCGAACGGGTCATCTTCAACTCGCCCCGGCGCGACGCGTTCCACACCTACCACCGGCCCTACCACGCCACCACCGGGTTCGCGCTCGCCGCCCGGGCCGGCGCGGTGGCCGCCAACATCGAGTTCCTCGGGACCTTCCTCTTCCCGCGTGGCTTCGCCACCGGTGCGATGGGCAACCTGCTGGAGGCCGGTGGCCGGCTGGTCAACGGCAACGGTCAGCTCATCGCCGACCTGCCGGACGTCGAGGGGGAGCGGCGGTTCGGCTTCGGCATCGTCGGTAAGGCGGCCGGTGAGGTGCTCGCCGGCCGTGGTCCGGTGTACATCGACTGCACCCACCTGCCGCCCGCCGAGATCGCCGCGATCAGCGACTACATCTCCTACGACGCCCCGCTGTTCCTGGAGTTCCTGGAGCAGTCCGGCATCGACCTGTCCCGGCACCCGGTCGAGTTCGAACTGTTCAACGGCGCCTGGTCGGCCACCGGATCGCCCAAGGGCGTGGTGGTCGGCGCGGACGGGCAGACCCGGGTTCCCGGCCTGTTCGCCGCCGGTGACCTGGCCACCCCGGCGTACGCCCTGGCCGGCTCACTGGCCAGCGGGTACGTCATCGGCCGGACCGCCGCCGAGTTCGCCCGGTCCGCCGCCGCGCCGGTGCTGGACGCCTCGGCGGTGGCCGCCGAACGTCGGCGGACCCTGGCACCGCTGAACCGGACCAGCGGGATCGGCTGGCGCGAGTACGAGCACCAGCTGCAGGACCTGATGACCAAGTACGTGGGGATGGACCGCAACGAGATCGGGCTGCGGCAGGCCGCCGAGTACCTGCGCGGATACGCGGCGGCGGCCGGCGAGGTCCACGCCGGTAACGGTCACGAGCTGATGCGCGCCCATGAGGCGTTCGACCTGCGGCTGTTCGACGAGATGATGACCGCCGTCGCGCTGGAGCGCGACGAGAGCCGGTTCAGCTTCCTGATGGGTCACTACCGCACCGACCGGCCGGGCGCCGACGACCAGCGGTGGCTCGGCGTGTCGATCCTCGCCGGACACGACGGTGAGCAACCGGTGCTGGAGCACACCGTGCCGACCCCGTCCTGGCGTGCGGCGCAACTGGAGAACCGGTCGGTCGTGGAGCTGGTCGGTGAGCGGGGAGCACGGCTCGCCGGAAAGGTGGGATAGGCATGGCACCACGGATCAATGAGAACCTTTGTACGCTCTGCGGGATCTGTCAGGACGTCTGTCCGGGCGACATCCTGCACATCGACCGGGGCGTGGCGGAGATGGTCCGCTACCCGGACGAGTGCAGCTACTGCGACGTCTGCCGGGTGGAGTGTCCGGCCGGCGCGATCGACATCGAGTTCACCTGGAGCATGCGGCAGCAGCCGATCTCCATCCTGCCGGGTCGGCCCGACCATGATTGAGGCGAGCTACACCCTGGACATCGACGTCGGCGTCGACGAGGTGTGGTCGTTCGTCGAGGTGATCCCGAACTGGGCGCACTTCCTGGTCGGTTTTCAGAAGCTGGACCTGGTCGACGACCGGCGGTCGATCTGGACGCTGCGCGGTGACGTCGGGGTCCTCGCCCGTGAGGTGGACCTGCAGGCCGACATCACCGTCTGGGAGCCGGGCCGGCGGGCGGAGTTCACCATCACCGGGCTGACCGAGCGGATCACCGGGCAGGGCAGCTTCGACATCGAGCCGATCGACGTGCCGTCGGGACCGGGCGACGCCACCGCGGCCGGCCCGGCTGACGGTTCCTCGGCTGACGGTTCCCCGGCTGGCGGTTCCGCAACCTCGGGAGAGCAGCGACGGCCCGAGCGCGGCGACGAACAGACCCGACCCGGCCTGTTGCGCCGGATCAGGTTCGCCGTGGCAGGCCGCCTGCTGCGCTGGTTGAACCGCCGCCGGGCGACCCACCCACCGGCCGGTCCGGCGGCCAACCCTCCGGCGGCGACCAACCCTCCCGAGGCGAGTGATCACGTGTCGGGCAGGCCGACATCGGCCGGGCCGCCCCGGACAGGCCGATCCCGGCTGCGTTTCCATCTGCAGCTCACCCCGGGCGGGCCGATGGCCCCGATGGTCGAGCTGTTGATGGGGCCGATGGTGGAGCCGACCGCCGAGGACTTCCTGCGCAACATCCGCCAGGCACTCGAAGCCCGGCGGGCCAGCGCCTGACGAGGGGAGCAGACGAGCCATGCACGAGTTGCCACGCCGTACCGATGTGGTGGTGGTCGGCACCGGCGCCGCCGGGCTGACCGCCGCGTTGACCGCCGCCGCGGCCGGCCTGCAGGTCACCATCCTGGAGAAGGCGCCGGTGATCGGCGGCACCACCGTGGTCTCCGGCGGCTCCATCTGGGCGCCGGCGAACCGCTGGCTGGCCGAGGCGGGCGTGCCGGACAGCCGCGACGACGCGCTGACCTACCTGCGACGGCTCGCCCTGGACCGGGTCCCCGACCGGGTCATCGAGGCCTTCGTCGACCAGGTCAACCCGATGCTGGACCTGGTGGTGGCGCGCACCGGGCTGCGCTTCACCCCGAACCTGGAGCACCCCGACTACCAGCCGGAGTTGCCCGGGGCGCATCCGGGCGGACGCACCCTGCAGAGCGACCTGTTCGACGCGACCGTCCTCGGTGAGCTGCGCGGCAAGCTGCGGCCGACGCATTCGACGGTGCCGGTCACCAAGCTCGAACTGGACCAGTGGGGGATGGACACCCTCGACCGGTGGGACTGGGCGCTGATCGCCGAACGCACCGCGAAGGGCGTGGTCGGCATGGGTGCCGCCCTGGTCGGTGAGCTGCTGTACGGCTGCCTGCGGCTCGGCGCCACGGTGCACACCGACACCCGGGCGGTCCGGCTGCGGCGCACCGGCGGACGGGTCGACGGGATCACCGTGGCCACCGGCGACGGCGAGGTGGAGATCGTCGCGCAGCGGGGTGTGGTGCTGGCCTCCGGCGGGTTCGAGTGGGACCCGGCGATGGTCGGGCAGTTCCTCGGCGTACCGATGGACGCACCGGCCAGCCCACCGGCGAACGCCGGCGACGGGTTGCGCATGGTGATGGAGGTCGGTGCCGCGCTCGGCAACATGAACGAGGCCTGGTGGGGGCCGATGGTGTACGCGGTCGGCGACACCTACGACGGCGCGCCGCTGTTCCGGCCCACGTCAGGTCTGCGGGCGCTGCCCGGCGGGATCATCGTCAACCGGCACGGCCGGCGGTTCTCCAACGAGGCGATGAACTACAACGACCTCGGCAAGGCGATGGCCACGTTCGACCCGATCCGCTACGAGTACGCCAACCTGCCCTGCTGGCTGGTGTTCGACGACCGGTTCCGGTCGTCGTACTCGGTCGCCACGGCGACCCCGGACGCGCCGACCCCGGGGTGGATGTCGACGGCACCGACCCTGGCGGAGCTGGCCGGCGCGGTCGGCATCGACCCGGACGGGTTGGTCGAGCAGGTCGCCGAGTTCAATCGGCACGCCGCACAGGGCCGGGATCCGCAGTTCGGTCGGGGCGCGAGCGTGTACGACCGGTACCGGGGCGATCCGACGGTGACCCCGCACCGCAATCTACGTCCGCTCGGTGACGGTCCCTACTACGCGGTACGGCTGCACCTGGGCTGTCTGGGTACCAAGGGCGGCCCGCTCTGCGACGAGCACGGCCAGGTGCGGGACGTCGACGGTGGGCTGATCGGCGGGCTGTATGCCTGCGGGAACGTGGCGGCCAGCCCGTTCGGACCGGGCTATCCGGGTGCCGGCGCGACGCTCGCCGCCGGGATGACGTACGGATATCTGAGCGGTCGCTCGCTGGCCGCCGGATGAGCAGCCGGCCGGTTACCGGCCGGTCAGCCGGCCGGTGCCGGCGCCGCCCCGTCGACTGCGGCTGGTGGGGTCGGCAGGGCCGCCGGGGCCGGCGTGTCCGCATCGGTCGGGCGCGCTGCCAGGCCGTCGAGGAAGATCGCGGTGCACTGGTCGGCGAGCCGGCTGGTGGGATTGTCGGGGCCCGGGTGGAACCACCGGACCGACAGCCAGACCGCGTCGCGGATGAAGCGGTAGAACACCCGGGTGTCGATGTCGGGGCGGAACGCTCCGCTGCTGACGCCCGCTTCGATCACCCCGAGCCAGGCGCTCTGCACCTCGCGGGCGACGTCCTTGAGGTAGTGGAACCGGGCCAGGCCACGCAGGTAGTTGACGTCATTCTGATAGATCTCGGTGGCGTGCGGGTGCGCCGCGGCGGTGTCCAGCGAGGCGCGGACCAGCTCGCGCAGCCGGGTCGCCGGGTCGTTCTCCCCGGCCAGTACCTCGGCGTACCGGTGGCGCAGATCCTCCAGGTAGGGACCGAGGATCGCCTCGATGATCGCTTCCTTCGAGTCGAAATGGTGGTACAGGCTGCCGGACAGGATGCCGACCTCGTCGGCGATCTGCCGGACCGTGGTGGCGGCCACGCCGCGACTGGCGAAGAAGGCCGCCGCGCAGGCGATGATCTGCTGTCGTCGATCCAGCGACTCTGCCACGGTGCCTCTTTCGGGTCTGCGGTGCAACGGGCGGGCGCCAGCATAGCAGAGTCAATCAAGCGCTTGGTGCGACGGGTGTCGGTGCCGGGCTGGTCGCCCCAGATCGAGCTCGGGTAACAATCTCCAAGCGAGCGCTTGATTGGTGGCCGGTACGCAGCTAGTTTACATGGCATTCACAAAGCCTCGGGCTTCACGGCTACCAGGAGAAGCAGATGGCAACTGGTCGGAAATACAAGTGGAACGGGGCGCCCGCCCGCGTCGCGGTGGCCGGGCTGCTGCTCGCCACCGTCGCCGCCTGCGGCGACGACAACGAAACCAACGAGACCGGCGGCACAATCACCATGGCCACCTGGTCCGCCACCCAGTCACTCGACCCGGTCCAGGTGGCCGGCACCGGCAACTCCGGCGGCGCGGAGCTCGCGGCGCTCTACGACACGATCATGCGGTACGACCCGGCCAGCGGCGCCTTCGAGCCGCAGACCGCCGAGTCGCTGACCCCCAATGACGACTTCACCCAGTGGACCCTCACCCTGCGGTCCGGGATCACCTTCAGCGACGGCGCGCCGTACGACTCGGCGGCCGTCGTGGCGAACATGCAACGGCACACCGAGGCACGGTCCAACGCCAGTTCGCTGGTCGCGCCGATCACCGACTACGCCACCCCCGACGACCTGACGGTGGTGTTCACCCTCGCCTTCCCGTGGAACAACTTCCCGTTCGCCCTCGCCGGGACCCCCGGCATGGTGGTCAACCCGGCGGCGGTGGCCGCCCAGGGCGACGCGTTCGGCACCAACCCGCAGGGCGCCGGTGCCGGGCCGTTCGTCTTCGACGAGTTCCGGCCCGACGAGTCGCTGACCCTCACCCGCAACCCCGACTACTGGGGCGGCGACGTCCCGCTGGACGGGGTGCGGTTCATCCACGCCGGTGACGGGCCGCAGACCTACGAGGCGTTCCGCGCGGGCAGCGTCGACCTGGCATTCCTGCGTGACGCCGGGGCGATCGCGGACGCCGAGGCGGACGGTGCCGAGGGCATCCGGGTCCAGTACTCCGCCAACGACACCCTGATCATGAACAACGGGTTCCCGATCACCTGCCAGGAAGGCGAGCCGGCACCGCGGTGCGAGGGCCAGCCGGACGGCACCGAACTGGAGTCCACCGCACCCACCGCCGACAAGCGGGTCCGGCAGGCGGTGGCCGCCGCCATCGACCTGGAGACGCTCAAACAGCGGGTGTACGGCGGCGCCGGCTTCATGTCCAGCGCCCTGATCTCCGAAGAGTCCCGCTGGTACGACGGTGTCGAAGGACCGGCCTACGACATCGAGCGGGCCCGCGACCTGGTCGAGCAGGCCAAGGCCGACGGCTGGGACGGGCGCATCCGGGTCAGCTGCCACACCGGCCTGCCGACCTGGGGGACCGCCGTGCAGGGCATGCTGGAGGCGGCCGGTATGCAGGTCGACCTCACCGACCAGCAGGAGATTGCCGCGAACACCTCGGCGGTCATCGTGCGCAAGGACTTCGACCTGGCCTGCTTCGGCTCGTCGATCTCCGACGCCGAGCCGTTCTTCGCCCTCAACCGCGACTTCAACTCGACCTACGTCACCACCGGCGGTGGCAACTTCTCCGGCTACGTCAACCCCAGCGTCGACGAGGCGATCGCCGCCGGCCGGGCCGCCGGCAGCGAGGCCGAGGTCAAGGCCGCGATCAGCACCATCGCCCGGGCGTACGCCGAGGACGTGCCGTTCCTCGCGCTGACCGCGCAGCCGGAGGTCGTGCTGATCTCCGACGAGGTCGGCGACGTGCTGCAGAGCGTCAACACCGTGGTGCTGCTCGGTCGGGCGACGCGGGGATGACCGGACGATCCGCGACCGACGCCGCTGACCCGTCGGCGCGGGTCACCGGGCGGGGTGGTGCCGGCAGCGCCGGTACCACCCCGGCACCCCCGGTGGCCCTGATCACCGCGGCCGCCCACGGAATCGGGGCGGCCACCGCACGGTCGTTCGCCGAGGCCGGACACCGGCTGGTGCTGGCCGACGTCGACGCGGCCGGGCTGGCAGCGACCGCCGCCGACCTGGCCGGCGCCGACCGGGCTGGCGCCGACCGGGCTGGCGCCGACCGGGTGACGACCGTGGTCGCCGACGCGACCACCGAGGCCGGCGCCGCCGCGGCGGTCGACGCGGCCACCACCCGGTACGGGCGGCTGGACGCGCTGATCAACGTGGTGGGCGGCAGCCGGCCCGGCCGTACCGTGATCGACATCGACCTCGCCGAGTGGGACCGCTGGCTGGCACTCAACCTCACCTCGGTCTACCTGATGTGCCGGGCCGCGCTGCCGCAGCTGACAGCGGTCGGCGGGGCCATCGTCAACGTCTCGTCCGGGGCCGGACTGCGCGGCATGCGGGCCAACCCGGCGTACTGCGCCGCCAAGGCCGGGGTGGTCGGACTGACCCGGGCGCTGGCCATCGACCACGGTCCCGCCGGGGTCCGGGTCAACTGCGTCGCACCCGGACCGGTCCGTACCCCGTTGATGGAGCGCAACCGCAGCGCCGCCGAGATCGACGCGATGGGCCGGATCGCGGTCCTCGGCCGGATCGGCGACCCTGCCGAGATCGCCGCGGCGATCCGATGGCTGGCCAGCGACGCGGCGTCGTACCTGACCGGCCAGACCATCGAGGTCGACGGCGGCCCGGCCCCGCTGGTGTGACCCGGCGACGACGAGAGGAGGAGCACTGATGTTACGGACGGTGGCCGTCAAACTGGCCCTGCTCGTCCCGGTGCTGTTCCTGGTCAGCGTGGGCACGTTCGTCCTGCTTCAGCTGGGGCCGGGCGACCCCGCCGCGCAGGTGCTCGGCAACACCGGTACGCCTGCCGACTACCAGCGGATCCGGACCGAGATGGGGCTGGACCAGCCGCCCGTGCAGCGCTACCTCGAATGGCTCGGTGGCGTACTGCGTGGCGACCTCGGCCAGAACCTGGTCCCGCCGATCGAGAACGTCTCCGACCGGCTGCTGCGGGCGTTCCCGGTGAACCTGCAGCTCGCCGCGATGGCCATCGTGCTGGCCCTGCTGATCGCCGTCCCGTTGGCGATGTGGTCGGCGTACCGGGCCGGTGGGCTGGTCGACCGGTGGATCTCGGCCGGCACCATCGGCGTCATCTCGGTCCCGCCGTTCCTGGTCGGCCTGCTCCTGCTGCTGGTGTTCGCCATCCACCTGGACTGGTTCCCACTCGGACAGTGGTCCCGGCCGTCCGACGACGGTCTGGGCCAGAACCTGTGGCACGCCTTCCTGCCCGCGCTCACCCTGGCGTTGGCCGAGGCCCCGGTCTTCGCCCGGCTGCTGCGCGGCGACCTGGTCGCCACCCTGCAGGAGGACTTCATCCTGGCCGCGAAGGCCAAGGGCATGCCCGGCTGGCACATCATGCTCCGGGAGGCGCTGCGCCCCTCGTCGTTCTCGCTGATCACCCTGGCCGGGGTGAGCGCCGGCCGGCTGCTCGGCGGCACCATCATCGTCGAGGCGGTCTTCGTGCTGCCCGGGGTGGGCAACGTGATCATCAACGCCGCGCAGAGCAACGACTACAAGCTGGTGCAGGGCGGTGTCCTGCTGATCGCGGTCATCTACCTGCTGCTGAACCTCACCGTCGACGTGCTGTACGGCTATCTGGACCCACGGATCCGGAGGCGGCATGCCTGAGCCCAGCCGTACCCGACGCCGTCGGATCGACCTCGCCTTCTGGTTCAGCCTCGGCTGGCTGGTCGTCCTCACCGGTTGCGCCCTGCTCGCCGACCTGCTGCCGCTGGGCAACGCCGACGACACCACCCAGACGATCGGGATCGCCGGCTACGCCCGACCCGACCTGTTCTCGGCCAACCCGCTGGGCACCAACGGCTTCGGTCTCGACCTGCTGGCCCGGTCCATCTACGGAGCCCGGGTGAGCCTGCTGACCGTCGGCTGCACCGTACTGGTCAGCCTGCTGATCGGCGGTGCGGTCGGTATGGTCGCCGGCTACTTCCGTGGCTGGGTGGACGTGGTGATCGGAGTCTTCGCCGACGCCGCCCTGGTGATTCCCGCCCTCGTCCTGCTGATCGCCTTCGCCGCGGTGCTCGGCCCGCCCCGGACCGTGCCGGAGGCGGTACTCAAGAGCGGTCTGGCCCTGGCCGTGGTCGGCATCCCGACGATGATCCGGCTGGCCCGGGCCAACACGCTGCTGTTCGCCCAACGGGAGTTCGTCACCGCCAGCCGGGCGATGGGCGCCCGGCACACCCGGATCCTGATCCGCGAACTGCTGCCCAACGTGGCACTGCCGCTGGTCTCCTACGCCTTCATCGTCGCCGCCGTGCTGATCGTCGCGGAAGGATCGCTGGCCTTCCTCGGCCTCGGGCTGCAGCAGCCCGCCCCGTCCTGGGGAAACATGATCGCCGAGGGTGGCCTGCGGGAGCTGCGCCGGCACCCGCACGTGCCGCTGATCCCCGGTGTGTTCATGTTCCTCACCGTCTTCAGCCTGAACATCGTCGGGGAACGTGCCCGGGCCCGCTGGGATCCCCGGGACTTGCAGGTCTGACGACAACGTCCGGGACCTGGCCGCCCTCGACCCGAGCAGCAGGAGGTACGTCATGCGGATGGACGAGTCGGCGTTCCGGCTGGACGGCCGGGTGGCCACGGTCACCGGCGCCGGCAGCGGAATCGGCCAGGCGGTCGCGCAGACCCTTGCCCGGGTCGGCGCGGCGGTGGTGGTCGCCGACATCGACGGCGAGCGCGGCGCGGCGACCGTCGCGGCGATCACCGACGCCGGCGGTCGGGCCAGCTTCCAGCATACCGATGTCAGCCGTCGGGCCGACCTGGACGCCCTGGCCGCCGCCGCCGTCGACCGGTACGGCGGCCTCGACGTCGCGTGCAACATCGCCGGTGTGCCGTCGCTGGTCCGTGAGCTGACCGAGGTCACCGGGGCGGACCTCGACGCCGAGTTCGCGATCAGCGTCAAGGGCGTGCTGTACGGCTGCCAGGCCGCCGCCGCAGTGATGACCCGCCAGGGCCACGGAGCCATCGTGAACATCTCGTCGACCGCCGCCGACCTGCCCGCCGCCGGCTACGGGCTGTACCACCTCGGCAAACTCGCCGTCGTCGGGATGACCCGGACCCTCGCCCTGGAGCTCGGCCCGAAAGGGGTCCGGGTCAACGCGATCGCGCCCGGCGCCACGCTGACCAATTTCAGTGCCCGCAACTTCACCGCCGCCGACGGCACCGTCGACGAGGAGCGGCGCAGCCAGTGGCTGGCCGGCATGGCGGCCCGCTCGCCGCTGAACATCGTCGGTGAGCCGCAGGACCAGGCACTGCTGGTGCTCTACCTGGTCTCCGACGCCGCCCGGTTCGTCACCGGGCAGCTGATTCGGGCCAACGGCGGATGGTCGATGGGGTGACGCCGACCAGCGTCAACGGAAGGAATGCGATGACGTCCCGACCCGAGTTCGCCGCCCGTACCGCCGGGATGCGTCCGTCGAGGCTGCGGGAGCTGGTCGCGGCGGCGGCCCGGCCGTCCGCCGGTGACGTATCCGGGCCGACGCTGCTGTCGCTCGGCGGCGGGCTGCCGCCGGCCGAGGCGTTCCCGGCGCGGGCGGTCGCCGAGGCGGCCGAGCGGGCGCTGGCCGGCGCCGCCGGCGCCGCCCTGCAGTACTCGGCCACCGAGGGCGACCCGGACCTGCTCGACCTGGTCGGCGCCGACCTGGCCGGCCGGCTGCGGCTGCCCGACCCGACCGGGCGGTTGCTGGTCACCACCGGTTCGCAACAGGCGCTCGACCTGATCGGCAAGGTGCTGCTGGACCCCGGTGACGTGGCGGTGGTCGAGTCGCCGGCCTACGTCGGGGCGCTGCGGGCGTTGGCCGGCTACCAGCCGAGGATCGTCGAGGTGCCGGTCGACGACGACGGGATGGACACCGCGCTGCTGGCCGGGCGGCTACGGGCCGGGTTACGGCCGAAGCTGTGCTACCTGGTGCCGAACTTCTCCAACCCGAGCGGACGCACCCTCACCGCGCGACGGCGTACCCGACTGGCGCAGCTCGCGGCCCGGTACGGCTTCCTCATCGTCGAGGACGACCCGTACGGCCAGCTGCGGTTCGCCGGAGCGGACCTGCCGCCGGTCGCCGCCGACGCCGCCGAGCAGGTGGTCTACCTCGGCAGCTTCTCCAAGCTGGTGGCACCCGGGCTGCGGGTCGGCTACCTGGCCGCACCGAGGTGGCTGCACCGGGCGCTAACGGTGGCCAAACAGGCGACCGACCTGAACTCCGCCGCGTTGAGCCAACGGCTGCTCGTCGAGCTGCTGGCCGATCCGGACTGGTTCGCCGGGCACCTGGCCGGGCTGCGGGACCTGTACCGGGTGCGGGCCGAAGCCCTGACCGGGGCGGTGGCCGACCAGCTGGCCGGTCGGCTGGCCACCCAGATGCCGGACGGCGGGATGTTTGTCTGGGCCAGCGTCCAGACCCCGGGGATCGACGCGTTGGCCCTGGCCCGCGCCGCGATGCGCCGGGCCGTCTCGGTGGTCCCGGGTAACGAGTTCTCACTGGCCGACGGCTATCCCCGGCACCTGCGCCTGTCGTTCAGCATGCTGGGCCCGGCGGGTCTGGTGGCTGCGGTCGACCGCCTCGGGGACGCTTTCGACGACCTGACGGCGTCCGGGTGAGCCCGGCGATGCCGGACCCACCCGGATCTGTCCGCACCCCCGGATCTGCCTGCGACGACCGGTCAGTCGGCCGGCTGGGCGGCGGTGGTGAACCGGGGCACCGGCCAGGTGGTCGGCGAGCTGGTGCTCCAGAGCACCTGGTGCACCCGTTCACTGATCCGCCAGCCGTCGCCGGTGCGGATCAGCCGGTCGGCGTAGTGCAGTCCTCGGTGCACCACCTCGTGCCCGTCCGGCACCGGCCGGACCAGGTGGGCCACCGTGTACGAGCTGGCGACCGCCGAGTCGCCGTCGACCTCGATGGTGGCCGAGCCGACCACGTGCTGGCTGGCGGCCAGTCGGGCCAGCGGCGCCATGTGCGCGACGATGTGGCGCACCCCGCGCGGCAACCGCTTGCCGGAGTACTCGGCCTGGGCGTCGTCGGTGAAGCAGCCGCCGACCGCCTCGAACTCACGCCGGTCGCAGCACTGCGCGTACCGGTTCAGCAATTCGACGATGGCCGCTCGGTCATCGGCGTATCCGGGCATCATGCACACCTTTCGATTGGGTGCCGCTGTTACGCGACACCGTCGACTCAAGAACGGGAGATCGGGTCATGGAAACGCTGACCGCCGACCGGCTGGCCATCGCCGACGTGGTGAACCGGTACTTCATGGCGATCGACAGCCGGGACTGGGACCGGCTGCGTGGCTGCTTCACCGACGACGTGGAGGGAATCTACGAAGGAGTACGGGTAGCCGGCGGGATCGACCGGATCATGGCGTTCTTCACCGGCCAGTCGCCGGTCCGGTTCCCCCTGGAGATCGTCGACCTGCGGGCGTCGATGCACTTCATCGGCAACCACTTCGCCGAGGTGACCGGCGACCGTGCGGTGGCGCAGACCTACGCCCAGGCCCACCTGATCGACCGGCCGGCCACCGGCCCCCGGATGCGCACCCGGGGTCTGCGCTACCTCGACGAACTGGTCCGGGTCGACGGCCGCTGGCTGATCAGCCGTCGGGAACACGTGCTGGACTGGATGCGCCACGACGAGCTGCTCGTGGCGCCGGCCGCCGCGGACTGACCCGGCCCTCACGGCCGCGACCGGCCGGCGGTGGGTCCGTCGGCCGGCGCGTCCTGCGGGAAGTGGCAGGCGACGTACTGGTCCGGGCCGGTCTGGCGCAGCTGCGGCTCGGTGCGGGCGCAGACATCCGCCGCGCGTGGGCACCGGGTTCGGAACCGGCAGCCGCTCGGCGGGTCGAGCGCCGACGGCAGTTCACCGCTGGTGCGGGCCGGTGCCGGGGAGCCGTCGTCCAGCTCCGGGATCGAGCGCAGCAGCAGCGCCGTGTACGGGTGGGCGGGACGGGCGAACAGCACGTCCGGCGATGCGACCTCGCAGATCTTACCCAGGTACATCACCACGATTCGGTCGCTGACCCGCTTCACCACCGCCAGATCGTGGGCGACGAACAGCAGCGTCAGGCCGTACCGCTGTTTCATCTCCTCCAGCAGGTTGAGGATCTGGGCCTGCACCGAGACGTCCAGCGCGCTGACCGGTTCGTCGCAGAGCACCACGGCCGGTTCCAGCACCAGCGCGCGGGCGATGCAGACCCGCTGGCACTGCCCGCCGGAGAGCTCGTGCGGTCGTCGGTCGCCGACCAGCCGGGGGTCCAGCCCGACGGCGTCGAGGACCTCGTCCACCCGCCGACGGGCGGCGGGACCGCCCTCGCGGTGCCAGATCCGCAGACCTTCGGCGACGATGTCCCGGACGGTACGGCGGGGGTTGAGCGACGAGATCGGGTCCTGGAAGATCATCTGGAGTCGGGTGCGGGTGCGCCGCAGCCGCTCGCCGCGCAGCGCCGTCAACTCGGTGCCGTCGAACCGGACCGATCCACTGGTCGGCGGGGGCAGCTGCAGGATCGCCCGGCCGGTGGTGGACTTTCCGCAGCCCGACTCACCGACCAGGCCGACGGTCTCCCGGACCCGGGCGTCGAGGCTGATCCCGGAGACCGCCTGCACGCTGCGTCCCCGGCCGGCCGGGAACCGTACGGTCAGGTCCTCGACCCGCAGCACCACGTCGTCGGTGTCGCGCAGGTGCGCCTTGCCGGTGCCGGCCATCAGTTCACCGCCCCGTCGAGGGTGGACCGGTCGGTGCGGACCGGTGTGAGGTCCAGTCCGGCCCCGGTCCGGCCGTCGGCGAGGTTCTCGGCGAGCGCGCGGTCGCCGGCCTCGGTGCCGACCGGGTAGAAGCAGGCGTACCGGTGCCCGGGCTTGTCGGCCAGCGCCGGGTCCTCCTGCTGGCACCGGGGCCGGGCCTGCCGGCAGCGGGGGGCGAAGCGGCAGCCGGGCGGTGGGTGCACCAGGTCGGGGGCGCCGCCGGCGATCACCTCCAGCGGAGTGTGGCTGGGCTGGTCGATCCGGGGGGTCGAGCGCAGCAGGGCCGTCGTGTACGGGTGCCGGGTGTGCCGGAACAGCTCGGCGGTCGGACCGATCTCGGCTACCCGGCCGGCGTACATGACCATGGTCCGGTCGGTGCGGCCGGACACCACGGCCAGGTCGTGACTGATCAGGATCATCGCCATCCGCAGCTCGGTACGCAGCCGGGCGAGCAGGTCGAGGATCTCCTTCTGCACGGTCACGTCCAGCGCGGTGGTCGGCTCGTCGGCGATGAGCAGCTTGGGCGAGCAGGACAGCGCGATGCCGATCATGACGCGTTGCCGCATGCCGCCGGAGAGTTCGTGCGGGTACTGGCTCAACCGTCGGACCGGCTCGCTGATGCCGACCTCGGCGAGTAGTTCGGCGGCACGGGTGTCGGCGGCCCGTCTGCTGAGCCCGAGGTGGTGACGCATCGGCTCGGTGAGTTGCCGACCGATGGTGCGGACCGGGTTGAGCGATGTCATCGGATCCTGGAACACCATGGCCACCTCCGCGCCCCAGAAGTGTCGGGCGGCGGCGCCTCGTCGGTCGCGTACCTCCTGGCCCTCGAACAGGATCCGACTTTCCGCCGCGACCTGCGCCTGCCGGGGCAGGATGTTCATGACGGTGCGGACCAGCACCGATTTGCCGGATCCGGATTCGCCGACGACGCCGAGCGCCTCGCTGGGCGCGAGGGTGAAGGAGACCCCGTCGACGGCGCGCAGCACACCCCGCGGCGTCGAGAAGCTCGTGGCGAGGTTCTCGACGGCGAGCAACGGAGCCGGTTCATCGGATTGCACGTTGCCAGCCTAACAAGCGCTTGGTACTTTGAGCGAGACCCCGTTACCTGCCTGAAACGTGGAGACCCGATGACTGACGACGAACTCGACGAACTGATCGCCGTGGTCCAACTGCCCGAGCGGACCCCGGAGACGGTCGAGCAGCGGGTGGCCCTCGCCGAGGACCACCGCCGGATCGCCGACCTGGTGATGCTCTACGGCTGGCTGTGCGACCGGCGCCGCTGGGACGACCTGCTGGAGTACTACACCGAGGACTTCGAGCGGCAGTTGCGCGGCACCCTGAACGAGACCGTCAAGGGCAAGGAGAAGCTCCGCGAGCTGTACTTCCGCCCGGTCCTGCCCCGCTCCGGTGACGCCGACGGGCCACCGTCCGCCGACGTGATCAACTCCTACGAACTGCGTCACCTCATCCACCCTCCGGTGATCCGGGTCGCCGATGACGGCCGGACCGCCTCGGTCGCCGCCGTGTACAGCCTCGTCGCGACCAGCGGCGACGGCCCGCAGTTTCGCCGGGGCGAGCACGAAGGTGCCTACCTGTTCGGCATGCGACGTGAGTCCGACGTCGGCTGGCGCTTCGCCACCATGGTCGTGATCAGCGAAAACGCCCGCAACCCCCTGTTCCAGAAAGGCTGAAGCGATGCCCGGGAGATTCACCGGAAAGGTTGCTCTGGTCACCGGCGCCGGCCGGGGGATCGGCCGGGCCACCGCGCTGCGGTTCGCCGCCGAATCAGCGACGGTCGTCGTCAACGACATCAATCCCGACGGCATCGCCGAGACCCGGGCGGCCGCCGCCGACCTGCCCGGCCGCGCGGTCGCCGGCCGGGCCGACATCACCTCGGCCGACCAGGTGACCGACCTGGTCGCCGAGGTGGCCGACCGGTACGGCCCGGTCGACATCCTGGTCAACAACGCCGGTGGAGCACTGCCCGGCGCCGCCTGGGCGGCGGTGGCCGACGCCAGCATCGAGGACTGGAGCGGATTCCTCGCGTTGAACCTCACCTCGGCGTTCCTCTGCGCCCGGGCCGTACTGCCCGGCATGCTGGCCGCCGGGCGCGGGCACATCGTCGGCATCGGCTCGATCTCCGGCACCAACGGCCAGGTCAACGGTGCGGCCTACGCCGCCGCCAAGGCCGGAATGGGTGCCCTGGTCGCCTCGATCGCCAAGGAGTACGGGTCCCGCGGGATCTCGTCGAACGGGATCGTCGTCGGCAACGCGCCGTTTCCCAACCGGACCCCGGACCGCCAGCAGCATCTCGACCGGGCGGTGCACCTGGGCCGGGTCGGCGGGTACGACGAGTTCGCGGCGGCCATCGCTTTTTTGTGCTCGGAGGACTCGTCGTACCTGTCCGGGGCGATGATCCCGGTCGATGGCGGATTCCACCGGTCCAACTTGTTGTGACGAACTGGTCGCTAACACCGGCAGCCCGGCCTGCGGTATCCACCAAACAGTCCACCAGGGACACCGAACGCTGGAGTGTCGGCCCCCCAGGCCATGATCGCAGGCCGTAGTCTGGCGGACATGGCCTCTGGACGCCGCCGGCAGTGGTCGACCGCGCTGCGCTCCTGGGTGAAGGTCGGGGCGAACCAGCCGTTACTGCCGGTGGTGCGCCGGGCCTTCCTGGCGTTCCTGCTGGCCTGCCTGGCCACTGTGATTCCACAGTGGCTGATCTCGCCGGTGGTCGAGCCGAGCCGGTCCTGGCCGGTGCTACCCGCCGTCGCCGTCCTGGCGGTGCTCGCCGTGCGGCTGTACCGTCGGGAACGACCGACGATCGCCCACGATCTGGTGGCCGCCGCCGCTGTCGGTGTGGTGATCTGGGCGGTCGGGGCGCTGCCGGCGGGTGGGGTGCTGTTCGTCGGCACCGCGCTGCGCGCGCTCTACGGTGGGCTGCCCGCGGCGTTGCTCTCGGTCGGGTTCACCCTCGCTGCGATGACCACCGGCGTGCTCGCCGCTGGCGGCACCCTGGCTGAGGTGCAGCTCGGCCAGTACGGACCCGGCCTGCTGCTGTCGTCGTTGGCGCTGCGCCTGGTGCTGCTCGCGGTCCGCCGGTTCGAGACCGGTACGGCGGCCCGGTTCGAGGCGGTCGTCCGGTCGTCGCGCGACGTGATCGTGCTGACCGACCGGGACACCACGGTCAGCTACCTGAGCCCGGCGGCGGCGGACGTGTTCCGGCTCGCCGACGGGCTGCCCGGTGACCGGCTGCTGTCCTGGATCGTCCCGCCGGACCGGCCGGCGGCCGACGCCTGGCTCGCCCGGCTGCTCGGCGACTCCGGTGCGGCGGCGACCCTGCAGTGCCGGGTCGCGGCCCCGGACGCCGACCAACCCGCCACGGTCGAGATCAGCGGGCAGAACCTGCTGCACGATCCGAACGTACGCGGGCTGTTGTTCGCCGTCCGTGACGTGACCGAGCGGGTACGGCTCACCGAACGGCTGCGCCATCAGGCGTACCACGATCCGTTGACCGGACTGGCCAACCGGGCCCTGCTGCGGGAACGGTTGGCCGCAGAGCTCGGCACCACCATCGACGTCGCACTGTTGCTGCTCGACATCGATTCGTTCAAGGTGGTCAACGACGCTCTCGGCCACCAGGCGGGTGACGACCTGCTGGTCGAGGTCGCCGGCCTGCTGCGGCACCGGCTGCCGGACTCCGACCTGCTGGCCGGGCTCGGCGGTGACGAGTTCGCGGTGCTGCTGACCGCCGAGCGGGCCGCCGCCCGCGACACCGAGCGGATCGCCGACGACCTGTTGGCGGTCTTCGACCGGCCGATCGAGGTGGCCGGCCACCTGCGGCTGGTCTCCGCCCGGGTCGGTATCGCGGTCAGCGACGGTGACGCCGACGCCGACCGGCTGATGCGCGAGGCCGACATCGCGCTGCGGATCGCCAAGGCCGCCCCACGGGCCCGCCGGGTGCGGTACCGCACGGAGCTGCACCAGCCGGCGGTCGACCGGCTACGCCTGCAGGTCGAGGCGCAGGACGCGCTGCCGCGGCGCGAGTTCGTGCTGCACTACCAGCCGATCCACACGCTGTCCGACGGTGCGGTACGCGGAGTGGAGGCGCTGGTCCGGTGGCGTCACCCGCAGCGCGGCATGGTCCGGCCGGACCAGTTCATCCCGCTGGTCGAGGGCAGTGGTCTGATCGTCCCCCTCGGCCGCTGGATTCTCCACGAGGCCTGTGTCACCGGTGCCGGATGGCAGCGACTCAGCGGGCGACCGCTGCAGATCAACGTCAATGTCAGCGTGCGCCAGTTCATGCTGGGCGACGTGGTCGCGGACGTGCTGGCCGCGTTGGAACGCTCCGGTCTGCCGCCGGCCACGCTGACCTTGGAGATGACCGAGAGCGTCCTGGCCACCGAGCACGACGCGATCGAGTCGCAGCTGTCCGCGCTGCGTCGACTCGGCGTGCGGATCGCCCTGGACGACTTCGGCACCGGATTCAGCTCCCTCGGCCACCTGCACCGGTATCCGATCGACGAGTTGAAGATCGACAAGATGTTCGTGGGCCGGATCGGCGCCGAGGATCCGACCTGCCTGCCGGTGGTCCAGGCCATCCTGGCGATGAGCCGAGGGCTGCGGCTCAGCACGGTGGCCGAGGGGATCGAGAACGACGACCAGCGGGCCGAGCTGACCGCGATGGGCTGCGAGTTCGGGCAGGGGTTCGGCCTGTCCCGGCCGGTGGAGGAGCCGGCCCTGCGGGCCCTGCTGCGCCGGTCCGCCGTGTCCTAGCCGGTCCGGACTGAGACCAGCGGGTGTCGGGTGTCGGGTTCAGACCAGGGTGTCGGCGAGGGTCTCCGGGGCGAACAGCTCCGCCGGGTCCAGCCGCCGCCGGGCCAGGCCCTGCTCGTGCGAGTAGCGCAGAAACGTCTCCAGCACCGTCCGGTTGGGTTCGACGCCGTACGGCCAGAAGTCGTCGCCCAGCAGCGCCGCCGCCTCCTCGGCGGCCGGCACCACCCACGGCAGGCTGACCTTCAACGCGGTCACCTCCCGCAGTTCGGTGTAGACCTGGTCCTTAGCCTCGGTGAACGCGTCCAGCAGCGCCCGGGCCAGCCACCGGTGCCGCTGGTAGACGTCGCGGCGCAGCACCACCGTATGCATGATCGGGAAGATGCCGGTGGCCCGCAGGTACGTCCGTTCGGCGGCGGCCGGGTCGGCGAACAGCCGCCGGACCCGGTCCGGGCCGGCGGCCGGGTCGAACGACCGGGGTGCCCGCGCGGTGTACAGGGCGTCGATCGCGCCGGTGCGCAGCAGCCCGTCAAGGGTCTCGTCCGCCCCGATCGGCCGTACGTCGAACCGGTCCGGCAGGTCCAGCCGCAGCTTCTCCTGCCGGCCGGCGTGGTGCAGCCCGCCGGTGCGGTAGCTGACCGCGTCGACCGGCAGCCCGTGGTGTTCGGCCAGGATGCCGCGAATCCACACGGCGGCGGTCATCTGGTACTCCGGGATCCCGACGGTGCGACCGGCCAGCTCGGCCGGGTCGCGGACCGTAGACGACGGCGCCAGGTAGATCGAGCCGTGCCGGAACACCCGCGACGGGAAGACCGGGATCGCCACGAACGGCGGCTCGTCGGCGAACAGCGACAGCACGTACGACGACAGGGACATCTCCGCGACGTCGAACTCCTGCCAGCGCAGCATCCGGAAGAAGGTCTCCTCCGGCGACAGCGGAAGGTAGGTCAGGTCCACGCCGGTCGGCCGTACGGTGCCCTCCCGCAACGCCCGGGTGCGGTCGTAGTCCCAGCAGGCCAGGCTGATCGGCAGCCGGTGCGCCATGGTGCCTCCAATCCTCGCGACGGTCTGAACTTTCTCAGTGGAACGCCGCGCCGCCGTCGACGTTGACCGTCTGCCCGGTGATGAAGTCGCTGTCCGGCCCGGCGAGGAAGGCGACCACGCCGACCAGGTCGGCCGGCACCTGCCGCCGTTTGATCGCCTGGCCTGCGACGATCGCCGCCTCCTGCTCCGGGGTGACGGTGGCCCGCGGGATCTCGGTACGGGTGGCACCCGGGGTGACCGCGTTGACCCGTACCCCGGCCGGGCCCAGCTCGGTGGCCAGCGCCCGGGTCATCCCGATCAGCGCCGCCTTGGAGGTCACGTAGTGCAGGTAGTGCGGTCGGCCGATCCACACGGTGGCCGACGAGATGTTGACCACCTTGCCGTAGCCGGCCCGGCGCATCACCGGCGCGACCGCCCGGGTGCACAGGAACGGTCCGCGGACGTTGACCGCCATCACCTGGTCCCACTCGGCCGGGTCGATCTGGTCGAACGGCCGCATCGCCAGGGTGGAGAAGATCGCCGCGTTGTTGACCAGGACGTCGATCCCACCGAACGCGTCGGTGCCGCGCCGGACCATCGCCGCCACGCTGTCCGGGTCGGCGACGTCGACCTCGACGGCGAGCGCGCCGTCGCCGATCTCGGCGGCGACGGCACCGGCCGCCTCGGTGTTGCGGTCGGCCACCACCACCCGCGCCCCGTCGGCCGCCAGCCGGTGCGCGAAGGCCCGGCCGAGCCCTTGTCCGCCGCCGGTGACGATGGCCACCCGGCCGGTCAGCCGGTCAGCCATCGCCGAGCCGGGACAGTTCGGTACGGGCGTCCATCGGCTGCCACCACGGTTCGACACCCAGGTCGCGGGCGATCACCCCGGCGGCGATGTACCCGGCGCCACCGCTGATCGCCCCGTTGGGGTGGCAGGCCGAGCCGGCCAGGTAGAGGTTCGGCAGTGGGGTGCGGTAACCGAAGTGGTTGTGCAGCACCTGGTCGGCGCTGAGCGCCCCCATGAAGATGTCGCCGTGCCGCATGTTGATCAGTTCCTGCGCGTACTCGTACGCGGTGTAGGTGTACGAGCCCAGCACGGTGGCGTCGGTCAGGTTGGGCGCGTACTCCCGCCACCTGTCCATGATCGACGCGGCCATGTCGCCCTGCATCCGGCGCAGGTTCTCGTGGTCGCCGTCGGGTGCCCACGGCACCACATGCCAGGCGTACGCGGTGTGCTTGCCCGGCGGCGCCTGGCTCGGGTCGAGCACGCTCAGCGCCCCGGCACCGAACTGGACGTTGCTCGGCACCCGGCCGTTGTCCACGTCGTCGTGTGCGGCCATCAGGCTGGCGATCGTCTCCGAGCCGATGTTGTACTTCAGCGCCCCGTTCACATGCGGGTCGAAGGCCGCCGAGGTGTACGCCGGGGCCTCGTCGAGCGCCAGGTGCAGGCCGAACAGTGTCCAGCCGGTGTAGTGGAACTTGTCCAGCCGGGCCAGGTAGTCGGCGGGCAGCTGATCGCGGCCGACCAGCGTCTCCAGGGTCTGGTGCAGGTCCAGGGTGCTGGCCACGAACTGCCGGGCCCGCATCGAGCGCCCGTCGGCGAGTTCGATGCCGGTGGCCCGACCGCCCTCGACGACGATCCGCTCGACGTGCGCCTGGTTGACGAAGTGTCCGCCAGCGGCGATGAACTCCTCCATCAGCCCGCGGGCCAGATTCCAACTGCCGCCGGCGCACAGCTCGTAGCCGGTGGTCAGGTCGAAGGCGCGGATCAGCGAGCCGAGCGGGCTGTGCGTGCCGAGCGTCTCGTGCAGCACGGTGCCGAACAGTGACAGCTTGAACAGGAACAGCACCTTGACCCGCTCGTCGGTGAACAGCTCCTCGACCACCTCGCCGGGTTGCCGTCGGGTCAGCTCCAGGAAGTCACGGCCCAACGCGGTACGGCCGAGCAGATCGTCGCGGTCGGCCGGGCTCAGCGGCTCACTGAACCGCTCCCGCAGGAAGATCCGCTGGGTCATCTCCTCCGCCTTGGCGTTCCACTCCCGGAACGTGTCGGCGTCGGCCTTGCTGAACCGGCCGATGCTGGCCAGCGTCTCGTCGAGGTCGCGGGAGAAGACCAGCGCGCTGCCGTCGCGGTGCGGCTGGGCGAACTCGTACCGTGGGGTCAGGTAGCGCACCCGGGCGGACAGCCCCAGGTCACGGAACCATGGCGTCGAGGTGACGCTGAAGTGGTTGATCGAGTGCAAGTTGTGCTGGAATCCGGGCAGGGTGCGTTCCTCGGTGCTCAGCCCGCCGCCGTGGCGCAGCCGCCGTTCGACCAGGAGCACCCGCAGCCCGGCCCGGGCCAGGTAGGTGCCGAGGATCAGGCCGTGCTGGCCGGCCCCGATGATGATGCCGTCGTAGGTGTCGGCCGGGTGGTCAGTGGTCGCCACGGTCGCCTCCTCGTGGGTCGTTCGTCGGTCCCAGGTGGACGGTGACCGACTTGGGCTGGGTGAACGAGTGCAGTTCCTCGACGCTCTCCTCGCTGCCGAGGCCGGAGTCCTTGACCCCGCCGAACGGCAGGCCGGCGAAGTGCCGGGACGCGGTGTTGATCCACACGTAGCCGGCGTCGACCGACCGGGCCCAGCGGTGCGCCCGACCGACGTCGCCGGTCCACACGCTGGCGGTCAGACCGTACGGCGAGTCGTTGACCATCCGCAGCGCCTCCCGTTCGTCGTCGAACGGGGTGACGCAGAGCACCGGCCCGAAGATCTCCTCGCGGGCCAGCGGATTGTCCGGCGGCACGTCGACGAAGACGGTGGGTTCGACGTACGCGCCGGGCCCGTCCGGCAGGCCACCGCCGGTGGCCACGGTCAGCCCGGTGTCGCGACCCTGCCGCAGGAAGCCGGCGATCCGGTCCCGGTGGGCGGCCGAGACCATGGTGCCCATCTCGGTGGCCGGGTCCAGCGGGTCACCGACCCGCACGGTGCGGGTGCCGGCCACTACCCGCTCGACCACCTCGTCGACGAGCGAGCGGTGCACCAGCAGCCGGGAGGTGGAGCCGCAGGACTGCCCGCCGGTCCAGTGGAAGTTCATTCCGGCGACCGCGCCGGCGCTGGCGGCGGCCACGTCGGCGTCGGCCAGGATCACCATCGGGTTCTTGCCGCCCAGCTCCAACGACACCTGTTTGACGCCGTGCGCGGCGGCGGTGCGCAGCACCGCCTGGCCGGTACCGGTGCTGCCGGTGAACGCGATCCGCCGCACCAGTGGGTGGCCGACCAGCGCCGGCCCGACGGTGGCGCCGTCGCCGGTCAGCACCGCCAGCACCCCGGCTGGCAGCAGCTCGGCGACCAGCTCACCGAAACGCAGCGCGGACAGCGGCGTCTGGTCGGGGGCCTTGAGCACCACCGAGTTGCCGGCCAGCAGCGGTGCCGCGACCCGGGAGGCGGCGAACATGACCGGATGGTTGTACGGCACGATCCGGGCGACCACGCCGTACGGCCGTCGGGTGGTGTAGTGCAGATGGTCGTCGCCGCCGGGCAGGGTCCGGCCGCCGAGTTGGTCGGCCCAGTCGGCGAACCGGTCCAGCAGCTCGGCGGCGAGGTCGACATCGGCGGTCATCGCGGTGACCGGGTTGCCGCCGTCGGCGGCGTCGAGGTGACCGAGTTCGGCGCGGTGTGCGCGCAGCACGTCGGCCATCGACCGTAGTACGGCGGCCCGTTGCCGGGGCGGGGTGGCCGCCCACTGCGGTTGTGCGGCGTGTGCCGCCCGTACGGCCCGGTCGACGTCGGCGACGGTGGCGGCGGGTGCCCGGCCGAGCACCACGCCGGTGGCCGGTGACCGGGTCGGGGTCGCCCCGCCGTCGCTGGCCGGGACCAGCCGACCGTCGATCAGCAGACGCCAGTCGCGTCCGGGGTCGGGGATCATCGCGCCTCGTCTCGGCTTGTCGTCGGGGTGGCGGTCGGCGCGTCCGGCACCAGGTTCGCGGTGGGACTCGCGGTGGGACTCGCGGTGGGACTCGCGGTGGGGTTCGCGGTGGGGGAGGAGCCGCGCTGGGCGGCGGTGTGGCCGAAGAGCCAGTCGGTGGACTGGTAGTCGGTGGGGCCACGGTGGGCCAGCGCGTCATCGCGCAGCGCGGCGGCGACGCCGTCGACGTGCCAGATGTCGCCCCAGGTGCGGGCGTTGCGCTGCACCCGGGCGGTGCGGGGGGCCCGTTCGCGGACGAACTCCCGCAGCGCGAGGTGGACCGGCGCGTCGGCTCCGATCGGCCCGGCGGGCAGGTGCCGGGTGACGGCGGCGGCGAGCGCGGCGGCGTCCTCCAGCGCCTGGCAGGCACCCTGGGCCAGGTACTGCAGCATCGGATGGGCGGCGTCGCCGAGCAGGGTGACCCGGCCGCCGTGCACCCAGTCGTCGATCGGCGTCCGGTCGTACATCGGCCACCGCTGGTCGGTCCGGATCGCCTGGACGGCGGTCCGCACGTGCGGGCAGGCCCGGGAGAACGCCTCCTGCAGCTCGGCCGGGCCGCCCCAGTCCGGGTCGCCCTGCCGGTACCGTTCGCTGCGGAACACCGCGACCTGGTTGTAGTAGCTGCCGCCGCGCAGGGCGTACTGCACGAAGTGCATCCCGGGGCCGATGAAGGCGACCACCTCGGACAGGTCGGCGGTCCGGCTGGCCTGTTCGATCGGGATCGCGCCCCGGTAGGCGACGTAGCCGCTGCATTCCGGCTCGTCGTCGCTGACCAGGGCGCGGAACCGGGAGTGCAGGCCGTCGGCGGCGACGACCGCCCGGGCCCGGTGACGCTGCCCGCCGGCGCAGTCGATCTCGACGGCGTCCGGGCCGGGCCGGATCGCGGTCACCTCCCGATCGGGTTCGAGTACCGCGCCGGCCTCGGCGGCCCCGGCGAGCAGCAGGTCGAGCAGGTCACGGCGGTGCGCGACGACGTACGGGGCCAGGTAACGCTCGGTGAACGGCCCGGTGAGGTCGAGCCGGTTCAGTTCCCGCCCGGTGCGGGCGTCGGCGAGGACCAGGTGCCGGGGCGCCAGCCCGGCGGCGATCAACCGGTCGAGCAGGCCCCATTCGCGTAGCAGCCTGGTGGCGTTGGGGGCGAGCTGGATGCCGGCACCGACCTCGCCGAAGGCGGCGGCCCGTTCCAACACCCGGACCTGCCGCCCGGCGCGGGCCAGGGCGAGAGCGGTGCCGAGCCCGCCGATGCCGCCACCGACCACGATGAACTCATCGGTCTGCCCGTCGCTGGCAGTCAACGTGCCTCCTGGTGGGTGTGGGCCGGGCCGGTCTGCGGACGCGGGGCCGGCCGAGGTTGCCCGACGCTAACCCCGCTTCTGTTCAGAAGAATCTGCGTTGACCGGCGTTTCTGGTCAGCAGAACGACAGCCGGTTGCCGGGCTGCCGGTCATGTCGACCATGGCGTACCAAGCGCTTGTTAGGGTACGCTGCCCGCCATGTCGCCCCGAGACTCCGCAACCCCGCAGGCCGTTATCGTCGCCGCCGCCCGCTCGCCGATCGGCCGGGCGCGCAAGGGCTCGCTCGCCACGCTGCGCCCCGACGACCTCGCCGTGGACATCACTCGGGCCGCGCTGGCGCAGGTGCCCGCCCTGGACCCGGCACAGGTGCAGGACGTCCTGCTCGGTTGCGCCCAGCCGGCCGGCGAACACGGCCACAACCTGGCCCGGATGGTCGCCGTCGGGTTGGGCCTGGACGGCACCCCGGGCACCACCGTGCAGCGCTACTGCGCCTCGTCGGTGCAGACCACCCGGATGGCGTTCCACGCGATCCGGGCCGGGGAGGGCGATGTCTTCGTCTCCGCCGGTGTGGAAATGGTCTCCCGGTACGACGCCGGCAAGTCGGACAATCTGCCGGGGACCCGCAACGAGCGGTACGCGGCCGCCGGTGCCCGCAGCGCGGCGCGCGCCGCCGGCGACGGCGGGCGGTGGCGGGACCCCCGGGACACCGGGGCGTTGCCGGATCCGTACATCGCGATGGGCGAGACCGCCGAGAACGTCGCGCAGGTGTACGGGGTGAGCCGGGCCGACCAGGACGAGTTCGCGGTGCGCAGCCAGAACCTGGCCGAGCAGGCGATCGCCGACGGCTTCTACGCCCGCGACATCACCCCGGTGACGTTGCCGGACGGCACGGTCGTCGACCGCGACGACGGCCCCCGCCCCGGGGTGCGGTTGGCGTCGGTCGCCGCGCTCAAGCCGGTGTTCCGCCCGGACGGCACGGTCACCGCCGGGAACTGCTGCCCGCTCAACGACGGTGCCGCGGCTCTGGTGGTGATGAGCGCCGCCCGGGCGGCCGAGCTGGGCGTCACCCCGCTGGCCCGGATCGTGGCCACCGGTGTCTCCGCGCTCAGTCCGGAGATCATGGGCCTCGGCCCGGTGGAGGCGACCCGGCGGGCGTTGGGGCACGCCGGGCTGACCGTCGGCGACATCGACCTGGTGGAGATCAACGAGGCCTTCGCCGCCCAGGTGCTGCCCTGCGTGCGGCTGCTCGGCATCGATCCCGACCGGGTGAACGTCAACGGCGGGGCGATCGCGGTGGGTCACCCGTTCGGGATGACCGGTGCCCGGATCACCACCACCCTGATCCGGGCGCTGCGCGAACGTGACCGGCAGTTCGGGCTGGTCACCATGTGCGCCGCCGGTGGCCAGGGCATGGCGATGGTGATCGAACGGGCGAGCTGAACCCGGGCTGGTCAACCAATCAAGCGCTTGGTACATTGCGGGTGCGCCGGTTCCGGCGTACCCGCACCCGTGACCAGCCAGGATCGAGTAGGTGGCGATGACCGACAAACGGATGACCGCCGAGCAGGTGGTGAGCGAACTGCGCTCCGGCATGACCATCGGCATCGGCGGCTGGGGCTCGCGCCGCAAGCCGATGTCCCTGGTCCGGGCGATCCTGCGGTCGGACCTCGAGGACCTGACCGTCGTCACCTACGGCGGCCCCGACGCCGGCCTGCTGCTCGCCGCCGGCAAGGTCCGCCGGCTGGTGTACGGCTTCGTCTCGCTCGACTCGATCCCGCTGGAGCCGCACTTCCGGGCCGCCCGCCAGGCCGGCGCCGTCGAGGCCGTCGAGTACGACGAGGGCATGCTCTACCTCGGCCTGTACGCCGCCGCCTGCCGACTGCCGTTCCTGCCCACCCGGGTCGGACTCGGCTCCGACCTGATGCGGATCAACCCCGACCTGCGGACCGTGCGCTCGCCGTACGACGACGAGGAACTGCTCGCCGTGCCGGCGCTGCGGCTGGACGCCGCCCTGGTCCACCTGCACCGCGCCGACATCCACGGCAACGCCCTCTGTCTCGGGCCCGACCCGTACTTCGACGACCTGTACTGCGCGGCCGCCGACCGCGCCTACGTCTCCTGCGAACAGGTCGTGCCGACCGAGCAGCTCACCCCGGCGTCGGCGGTGCTGGTGCGCCGCCACCAGGTCCGCGGCGTGGTGCCGGCCGCGCGCGGGGCCCACTTCACCTCGTGCGACCCGGACTACCCGCGCGACGAACCCTTCCAGCGGGAGTACGCCGCGGCGGCCGGCACCGAGCGGTGGACCGCGTTCCGGGACCGCTACCTCGACACCGACGAGGCCGGCTACCAGCGGGCCGTCGCCGACCGCAACGAGTGGACGGAGGTGGCCCGGTGAGCGCACCGGCCGAACCGACCCGCGCCGAGGTGTGTGTGGTCGCCTGCGCCGAGGCGTGGCGCGGCGACGGGGAGATCCTGGCCAGCCCGATCGGACTGGTGCCGACGATCGGCGCCCGGCTGGCCCGGGCCACCTTCTCCCCGGATCTGCTGCTCACCGACGGTGAGGCCGCGCTCGGTGTGGGCACCTGGCCGGTCGGCGGATCCCCGGCACAGACCGAGGGGGCGCTGCCGTTCCGGCAGATCTTCGAGCTGATCTGGTCCGGCCGCCGGCACGTGATGATGGGACCGGGCCAGATCGACCGGTACGGCAACATCAACATCTCGGCGATCGGCGACTTCCACCGGCCCAAGGTGGCGCTGCTCGGAGTACGGGGCGCGCCGGGCAACACGGTCAGCCACCCGTGCAGCTACTGGGTGCCCCGGCACAGCCGCCGGACCTTCGTCGAGCAGGTCGACCTGGTCTGCGGCATCGGCTACGACCGGGCCGCGGCGGCCGGGACGTCCGCGTCGCGCTTCCACCAGCTGCGTCGGGTGGTCAGCGACCTCGGGGTCTTCGACTTCACCGGCCCGGACCACCGGATGCGACTGGTCTCGACGCATCCCGGCGTCACCGTCGAACAGGTCCACGAGGCGACCGGGTTCGAGCTGTGGACCGGCGGGGAGGTGCCGCAGACCCGGCTGCCGACGGCGCAGGAGCTGACCCTCATCCGTACCGTCATCGACCCGGCCGGCCACCGCGACGCCGAGGTGCGGCGATGACCGACCGCCCGGCGCGGCCGGCCGCCGGCCCGACGCCGACCCACCCGGCGCTGCGCACCCCGATCTGCGAACTGTTCGGGGTGCGCTACCCGATCGTGCAGACCGGCATGGGCTTCGTCTCCGGCCCCCGGCTGGTCGCCGCCACCGCCGAGGCCGGCGGGCTGGGCATTCTCGCCGGCGCCACCCTCGACCTGCCCGACCTGGCCACCGCGATAGCCGAGATCCGGCGGAACACGACGCGGCCGTTCGGGGTGAACGTGCGGGCCGACGCCGCCGACGCCGCGCAGCGGATCGACCTGCTGATCCGGGAGAACGTCCGGGTCGCCTCGTTCGCCCTGGCCCCGAAGCCGGAGCTGATCGCCCGGCTGCGCGACGCCGGGGTACGGGTGGTGCCGTCGGTCGGCGCCCGCCGGCACGCCGAGAAGGTGGCCGCCTGGGGCGCCGACGCGGTCATCGTGCAGGGCGGCGAGGGCGGCGGCCACACCGGAGCGGTCCCGACCAGTCTGCTGCTGCCGCAGGTGGCCGACGCCGTCGACATCCCGGTGATCGGTGCCGGCGGGTTCTTCGACGGCCGGGGGCTGGTCGCCGCCCTCGCCTACGGCGCGGCCGGGGTGGCGATGGGCACCCGGTTCCTGCTCACCAGCGACAGCACGGTCAGCCCGCAGGTACTGCGGCGCTACCTCGCCGCCGGGTTGGACGGCACCGTGGTCACCCGGGCGCTCGACGGCGTACCACAGCGGGTGCTGCGCACCGACTTCATCGACCGGCTGGAACGCGCCGGGCCGGCACGCCGGCTGGTCCGCTCGGTCCGCAGCGCCGCCCGGTTCCGGCGGCTCACCGGCACCTCGTGGCGGCACCTGCTCACCGAGGGCCGGGCGATGCGCCGCAACCGGGAGCTGACCTGGGGCCAGGTGCTGCTCGCCGCGAACACCCCGATGCTGCTGCGGGCCGCGATGGTCGACGGCCGGGCCGACCTCGGGGTGATGGCGACCGGGCAGGTGACCGGGCTCATCGACGACCTGCCCAGCTGCGCCGAACTGATCGACCGGATCGTCGCCGAGGCGTCGGCGGTGCTGGACGGACTGCAGGAGGGACGAGCCGATGGCGACCGTTGAACCACCGACCGGACGCACGTCCACCGGGCCGCGCCCGCCCGGCGGGGCGGCCGGGCCGCCGCCGCCCGCCGGGCACGGCCTGCTCGCCGGCCGGACCGTGCTGGTCACCGCCGCCGCCGGCACCGGCATCGGCGCGGCGACCGCCCGACGCTGCGCCGAGGAGGGCGCCCGGGTGGCGATCAGCGACCGGCACGAGACCCGGCTGCGGGCGACCGCCACCGAGATCGCCGCCGCCACCGGTGTCGAACCCCTCGCCGTCGTCTGCGACGTGACCGTCGAATCCCAGGTCCAAGCCATGATCGACCAGGTCGTCGCCGGCTACGGCCAGCTCGACGTGCTGGTCAACAACGCCGGCCTGGGCGGCACCGCCCGGATCACCGAGATGACCGACGACCAGTGGCACCGGGTCCTGGACGTCACCCTCACCGGCACCTTCCGGTGCACCCGCGCCGCGCTGCGGCACATGATGCCGCGCGGCAGCGGCGTGATCGTCAACAACGCCTCCGTACTCGGCTGGCGGGCCCAGCAGGGCCAGGCGCACTACGCCGCGGCCAAGGCCGGGGTGATGGCGCTGACCCGGTGCAGCGCCGTGGAGGCCGCCGAGGCCGGGGTCCGGGTGAACGCCGTCGCGCCGAGCCTCGCCATGCACGCCAACCTGGCCAAGGTCACCGACGACGCCCTGCTGGCCACGCTGGCCGACCGGGAGGCGTTCGGCCGGGCCGCCGAACCCTGGGAGGTGGCCAACGTGATCGTCTTCCTGGCCAGCGACTACGCCTCGTACCTGGTGGGCGAGGTGCTCTCGGTCAGCAGCCAACACCCGTGAGGAACCGACCATGACATCCACAGCGGACAGCACGATGGTCGTCGCGACCACCGGCACCGACGGAGTGACCGAGATCGTGGTCGACCGGCCGCCGGTCAACGCCCTGCCGGTCGCCGGCTGGTACCGCCTCGCCGAGGCGGTCACCGCCGCCGGCGCCGACCCGGCCACCCGGGTGGTGGTGCTGCGGGCGCAGGGCCGTGGCTTCAACGCCGGCGTCGACATCAAGCAGATCCAGGCCGACCCCGGCAACGACGCGCTGATCGGCGCCAACCGGGGCTGCTTCGCGGCGTTCGCCGCCGTCTACGACTGCCCGGTGCCGGTCGTCGCCGCCGTCCACGGCTTCTGCCTCGGCGGCGGCATCGGCCTGGTCGGCAACGCCGACATCATCGTGGCCAGCGACGACGCCACGTTCGGGCTGCCCGAGGTGGACCGGGGCGCGCTCGGCGCCGCCACCCACCTGTCCCGGCTGGTGCCGCAGCACCGGGCCCGGGCGATGCTCTACACCTCCGCCACCGCCACCGCCGCCGAGCTGCACGCCTACGGCTCGGTGCTGCGCGTGGTCCCCGCCGCCGAGCTGCGGTCCGCCGCGCTGGAGGTCGCCCGGCAGATCGCCGTCAAGGACCCGGCGGTGATCCGGGCGGCCAAGGAATCGCTCAACGGCATCGACCCGTGGGACGTCAAACGCAGCTACCGCTACGAACAGGGCTTCACCTTCGAGTTGAACCTGTCCGGTGTCGCGCACCGGGTCCGCGACGGTTTCGGCGACCGGCCCGCCTCCGGGCCGGCACAGCAACACGGTGCTGGCCGGGCCGCCGACCCGGGCCGGGAGGGCTGACCGATGGACCTGCGTCCGGACCCCGCCGACGAACAGTTCCGCGCCGAGGCCCGCGACTGGCTGCGCGCCCACCGGCCGGCCCGCCCGCTACCCTCCGGTGACACCCGGGCCGGCTTCGCCGCCCACCTGGAATGGGAGCGCACGCTGCACGACGGCGGCTGGTCGGTGGTCTCCTGGCCGCGCCGCTACGGCGGCCGGGACGCCTCGCTCTGGCAGTGGCTGATCTTCGAGGAGGAGTACGCCGCCGCCGGCGCTCCGCAGCGGGTCACTCAGAACGGCATCTTCCTGCTCGCGCCGACCCTGTTCGAGTTCGGCACCGACGAGCAGCGGGACCGGATCCTCCCGGCGATGGCCGCCGCCGAGCAGCTGTGGTGCCAGGGCTGGTCCGAACCGGAGGCCGGCAGCGACCTGGCCGCGTTGACCAGCCGGGCGGTCCGCGACGACGCGGCCGGCGGGTGGCGGCTGACCGGGCACAAGACGTGGACCACCCGGGGCGCGTTCTGCACCCACCTGTTCGGCCTGTTCCGCACCGACCCGCAGCAGCAGCGGCACCGGGGGCTGACCTACTTCCTGGTGCCGCTGGACGTCCCCGGGGTGACCGTGCGGGGATTCGGCCGGTTCGACGGCGACGAGGGGTTCGCCGACGTCTACCTCGACGACGTGTTCGTCCCCGACGCCGACGTGATCGGCGAGGTCGGGGCCGGCTGGCGGGTGGCGATGGCCACCACCGGCTCCGAACGGGGCCTCACCCTGCGCCCGCCGGGCCGGTTCACTGCGGCCGCCGCCCGGCTGGTCCAGCTGGCCGGCGACCGGCCAGACCGGCTCACCGGCCGGCTGCGCGAGCAGGTGGTACGGGCCTGGCTCGGCGCCCGCGCCTACCACCTGTTCACCCTGGCCCAGGTGACCCGGATGCTTGACGGTGACCCGCCGGGCGCGGCGTCCAGCCTCAACAAGATCCACTGGTCCGAGCTGGACATCGCGCTGCACCGTACCGCCCTCGACCTGCTCGGCCCGGACGCCGAGGTCGACGCCGACTGGACCCGGGGCTTCCAGTTCTCCCTGGCCGGCCCGATCTACGCCGGCACCAACGAGATCCAACGCGGCATCGTCGCCGAGCGGCTGCTCGGCCTGCCCCGACGCTGAGGAGGAGACGGCATGCGGTTCGCCCTCACCGACGAGCAGGCCACGCTGCGCGACGCGGTCGACGACCTGCTCACCGCCGAATGCCCACCGGCGGTGGTCCGCGCCGGCTGGCCCGGCGGTGACCCCGCGCCGCTGGACCGGCTGTGGACCGCGCTCGCTGAGATGGGCCTGCTCGCCGCGATGGTGCCCGAGTCCGCTGGCGGACTCGGACTGACCGAGGTGGACCTGGTGCCGCTGCTCACCGCCGCCGGGTACGCGGCGGTGCCACTGCCGCTGGCCGAGACCGCCGCCGTCGCCGGCCCGCTGCTGGCCGCGGCCGGCGATCCCGGCGGGCAGCTCGCCGCGCTCGTCGAGGGCCGCTGCCGGATCGCCGTCGCCGGGCCGGGCGGCCTGGTCCCGTACGGGCAGCGGGCCGACCTGCTGCTGCTCCTGACCCCACCGGACGGACCCCGACTGGTCCGGCCGGACGAGGTCGCGACCACGCCGGTGCCGACCATGGACGGCAGCCGGGCCGCGCTGCGACTCACCGGCGACCCCGCCGTCGGGCCGTCCGTCGGCACCCGGCTCGACGTGCCGGCGGACCTGCTGGCGCTGACCGCCGACCGGGCCACCCTGGCCGCGTCGGCCCAGCTGGTCGGGCTCGGCCGGCGGATGCTCGACCTCACCGTCGCGCACGTCGGCACCCGCCGCCAGTTCGGCGCCCCGGTCGGCAGCTTCCAGGCGGTGCAGCACCAGCTCGCCGACGCCCTGCTCGGGCTGGAACTCGCCGCCCCGGCCGTGCTCGCCGCCGGCTGGGCGGCCGCCACCGGTGCCGACAGCCGTCCGGCCGATGTCTCGGCCGGCTACCTGCTCGCCGCCGACGCCGCCGAACGGACCGCCCGCGCCGCGCTGCAGTGCCACGGCGCGATCGGCTACACGACCGAGTACGACCTGCACCTGTACGCCAAGCGAGCGTGGGCGCTCGTGGCCGCGACCGCCGGCACCGACCACCACCTCGACCGGCTCGGCACCGCGATCGGACTGCCCGCCGCCACCGCCGAGCAAGGAGGACGACCGTGACCGACGCCGCCGCGAGGCCGCCATCCGCCGACGACCGTACGGCCCACGACGACCGTCGTGCCTCCGCCGACGACGAGGCGGTGGTCCGGTACGCCACCGACGGGCCGGTGGCGGTGGTCACCATGAACCGCCCCCGGTACGCCAACGCGCAGAACTCCGCGATGACCTACGCCCTCGACGACGCCTTCTCCCGGGCAGCCGCCGACGACGACGTACGGGTGGTGGTGCTCGCCGGTGCCGGCAAGCACTTCTCGGCCGGGCACGACATCGGCACCCCCGGGCGCGACGCCGACCGCAGCTTCCCCCGCCGGGCCGGGTTGTGGTGGGACCACGTCGGCAAGGCCGGTGCGGAGAGCCGGTTCGCCCGCGAGTCCGAGGTCTACCTCGGCATGTGCCGGCGCTGGCGGGAACTGCCCAAACCGACCATCGCCATGGTGCAGGGCGCCTGCATCGCCGGCGGTCTGATGCTCGCCTGGTGCTGTGACCTGATCGTCGCCGCCGACGACGCCCGGTTCGCCGATCCGGTGGTACGGATGGGCATCCCCGGCGTCGAGTACTTCGCCCACCCGTGGGTGATGGGACCCCGGTTCGCCAAGGAGTTCCTTTTCCTCGGCGAGCGGGTGGACGCGGACCGGGCGTTGGCCCTCGGCATGGTCAACCGGGTGGTGCCCCGGGCCGAGCTGGAGCCGTACACGATGGAGCTGGCCGGCCGGATCGCCACCATGCCCCGGCTCGGCCTGGCACTGACCAAGAAGGCGGTCAACCAGGCCGAGGACCTGATGGGCCTGCGCGCCGGGATGGACTCGGTGTTCGGTCTGCACCACGTGGCGCACGCGCACAACGCGGAGGTCGGCGACGATCCGCTGGCCGGCCACGACGCCCGCAGCATGCGCGAGCGGACGGACGGTGCCGGCTGATGCGGTTCGACCTGCAGCTGTTCGGTCTGCCGGCCGCCGAGTACGCGTCGCTCGCGGTGCACGCCGAGCAGCTCGGCTTCCACACAGTCTGGCTGGCCGACCACGTGATCACCCCGGCAACCTACGCACCGACCTACCCGTACCGGTCCTCCGGCGACCCCGGCATCCGGCCGAGCACCCCACTGGCCGACGTGACGGTGACGCTCGGCCACCTGGCCGCCCGGACCACCCGGATCCGGCTCGGCACCGGCGTGCTGATCGCCCCGCTGCGGGACCCGTTCCACATCGCCCGTGCCTGGGCCAGCCTGCAACAGCTGTCCGGTGGCCGGGCGGTGCTCGGCGTCGGGGTCGGCTGGATGGCCGAGGAGTTCGCCGCGCTCGGCGCCGACTTCGGCACCCGGGGTGCCCGCGCCGACGAAATGCTGCGGGTGCTCGACCTGCTCTGGTCCGGCCGGCCGGTCGCCCACCACGGGCGGTTCTTCGACTTTCCGACCGTACACTTTGGTGCCGCGCCGCAACCGCCGGTGCCGGTGGTGGTCGGCGGGCACAGCCGGGCCGCGCTGCGTCGGGCGGCCCGGCACGGCGCCGGCTGGTTCGGGCCGGACGTCGACCTGGCGACCTCCGCCCGGCTGTGCGGTCGGATAACCGCGCTACGGGAGGAGCTCGGCCGGGCCGACGACGACTTCACCCACCACGTCCGGCTCTCCGGCGAGATCAGCGTCGCCGCCGTCGAGGCGTACCGCGACGCAGGACTCGACCACCTGGTCGTCGCGCCGTTCACCCGGCTGCCACCGGCGGCCACCCGGGCGGACCGGCTGGCCGCCCTCGACTCCGTCGCCGAGCGGCTCGCGCCGCTGTGGCCCGACCCGGCATCGGCCGGCCGTCCCACAGGAGAGAACGCATGACCGCAGCCACCGGACCGGCCGTCTTCGACCGGGCGACCATCGACGAGTACACCCGGGCCGGGCACTGGGACGACGACACCATCGCGTCGATGGTCGCCCGGCACGCCGCCGCCCGCCCCGACGACCCGGCGTTCTTCGCCACCGACGCCACCCTGAGCTGGTCGGCGTACGACACGCTGAGCACCCGGCTGGCCGGCGGTTACGTGCTGGCCGGCCTGCGGCCGGGGGAGCGGATCGCCACCCTGCTCACCAACGGCGCGCTGGTGCACGTCGCCTACCTGGCGGCGCAGAAGGCCGGCCTGGTGACGGTCGGCATCGGCCCCCGGGCCGGCACTGCCGAGGTACGGCACCTGATCCGGCGTACCCGGGCGACCGCGCTGCTCACCCGGCCGGTGCACCGGGGCCGCGCCGCCGCCGACCTGGCCGCCGAGCTGCGCGCCGGTGCACTCCCGGCCGGTGCACCCCCGGCCGACCCGCCGACGCACCTGACCGTGCGGCTCACCTCGGCCGGCGAGGTCAGCCTGCTGCGCGACGGTGAGCCGCTCCCGCTGCCCGACGTGGCCGCGGCGACCGCCGCCCTCGCCGGCCGCGGCCTCGGCGCCAACGATTTGTTCTTCCTCAACTCCACGTCGGGCACGACCGGGCTGCCCAAGTGCGTGATGCAGACGATGAACACCCGCAAGTATTTCGGGCCGCTCGCGGCCGAGGCCGCCCGGTTCGGTCCGGACGAGGTGTTCGCCAGTGTGCTGCCCGCCCCGTACGGCTTCGGGCAGTGGAGCGGGCACGTGGTGCCGACCATGTACGGCTACCCGACGGTGCTGGCCGAGGAGTTCGACGCGGAGCAGACCTGGCAGCTGATCGAACGGCACCGGGTCACCGTGCTCGCCGCAGTGACCAGCCAGTTCGTGATGATGCTCAACGCCGGTGGGCACGCCGGGCGGGACGTGTCGTCGCTGCGGGTGCTGTTCACCGGCGGGGAGCGGGTGCCGGCCCAGCGGGCGGCGAAGTTCGAGGAGGAGACCGGCTGCGCCGTGCTGCAGTTCTACGGCTCCAACGAGGCCGGACCGATCAGCGTGACCCGGGTCGACGACTCCCGGGAACATCGGCTCGGCACCGCCGGCCGGGTGATCCCGCAGATGCGGGTCCGGCTGTTCGACGCCGACGGTGCCGACGTGACCGCGTCCGGCGGGCCGGGACAGTGCGCCGCCCGGGGGCCCGGGCTGACTCCCGGGTACTACGACGACCCGGACGCCAACCGGCAACTGGTCAACCCGCAGGGCTGGATGCTCACCGGTGACCTGGTGCGGATCGATCCGGCCGGCTACCTGACGGTCACCGGCCGGGTGGCGGACTTCATCATCCGGGGTGGACACAACATCAGCGTGCTGGCCGTCGAGGAGGCGGTCGGCGGCTGCGAACGGGTCGCCCAGGTGGCGGTGGTGCCGGCCGCCGACGAGGTGCTCGGCGAGCGGGCCTGCGCGTACGTGGTGACCACCGACGGGGCCGAGCTGACCCTCGACGAGCTGCGGGCCGAGCTGGCTGCCCGGGGCGTCTCCAAGTACGAGTGGCCGGAACGGCTGGTCACCCTGGCCGAGCTGCCGCTGAGCGCGGGCGGCAAGGCGGACAAGGCCCGGCTGCGGGCCGACGCCGCGAACCGATTCGGCTGACCGGCCGGTACCCCGTCTCGCGACAGTGACGCTGCGCTCGTTGGCCGGTGCGGGGTCAGGAGCCGGACCAGATCGCGATGACCTGATCGCTGGTGGTCCAGTCCTCTGGGGCGAGCAGGGCCCGGAAGGCCGGTTCGCAGGCGGCGGTGAGCTCGGCGTTGTTGTTGGCGACGCAGTCGGCCGGCACGACGGTGAAATAGTCCCGTTCGATCGCGTCGCGGACGGTCGACTCGACACATCCGGTGCCGGCGACACCGGCCACCACCAGGCTGCGGATGTCCCGGCTGCGCAGCAGGTTCTCCAGCTGGGTGCCGACGAACGCGCTGCGCCGCAGCTTCTCGAACACCACGTCGCCCGGCTGCGGGGCGAGCTCGTCCACGATCTCCCAACCCCAGGTGCCCCGCATGCAGTGCAGCGGGTCGAAGCCGTGCCGCAGGTTGTCGGCGAGCCAGACCGGTGAGGCCAGCGACCCGTCGGGATGCTGCACCACCCGGCAGTAGAGCACCGCGACGCCGGCCGTACGGGCGGCGGCGGCGAGTCGGGCGATCGGCGCGACCACGCTCTGAAAGCCGGCCACCATCGCCGTGCCGAAGGCCTTCGCGCAGTATCCGTCGTCGTGCACGAAATCGTTCTGCATGTCAACGACGAGCAGCGCCGTACGGGTCGGTTCGATCTTGAGGTCGAGGCGGTCGGGCAGGACATGACCGAGGTAGCTGCGGGCCATCGGAGCTCCCGGGGATCGGCGGTGCGCGGGTGCCCGGGGTCCCACCGGGCATCTGCCAAGCAAGTGCTTGGTTGACCTGATGGTATGCCCGGCCCGGTCGACCGGGCAATGCCCCGGCCCGGCAACCCGCCCGCCGACGGAGACCCGGGGCGATCCGGTGGCACCCAGGGGCGCGCCGACGACCGTCGACGCGCCCCCGGGCAGCGGTCACCAGGTGGCGCAGTACCCGACGCTGAACGTCCGGGCACCAGCCTTCAACGTCCGGTTCCAGTCCACGCCGGTGATCCGCCAGGTCCCGTCGCCGAATGACTCCCGCTCGAAGTTCCACGCGGTGTAGATGTCGCCGGGCAGCTCGACCGCCGCCCGCCAGTCGACCGGCTGATCGGTGGCGTTGCTGGCGACGATCTCCGTGCAGTACCCGCCGCCGCTGTCCGAGTCCCACTGCGTGATCGGCTCGAACGTCACGTCGACGTTGGTGCCGTCGACCAGCCGGCCGACCCCCCACCGTGCGGTCGTCTGGTAGCCGACGCCGTCGGACTCGGCCCAGTTGCGGATCGCCGTACGGGCACCGTCGGCGGCGTCGTTGACCTGGAAGTCCAGCCCATGGAAGGTGTCCAGACCGCCGTACTCCAGCAGGCTGATCGCCGCCTCGACGGTGTAGCCCGTCTCGGTGCGCACCGCCGCGCTGGTCAACCGGCCGGCCTGGAACGCCTCGTCACCGGTGCCGAACGAGACGACGTTGTCGGCGTTGATCCGGATCTGCGTGTCGTCGTAGCGGTACGGGCCGTTCTTCGCGTTGCCGGCGTCGACGTAGATCTCCACCGAGTCCTGCGTCCACGGATCGGAGCCGGTGACGTCGACCACCGGGTCGGCCACCTCGGCCAGCACGTACAACGTCTGGTCCTGCCACAGGGTCCGCACGGTGGCCACCGCCCCGTCGGTGCCGGATACCTGCTTGGCGGTGGTGACCTGGTTCGCGTGCGACCAGCCCGCGTCTACCGTGCCGTCGACGACCGGCGCGGTCGGCGTCCGGACGACCTCCAGGTAGGACAGCTCCTCGACCAGGGTGAGGGTGCCGACGGTGCCGGCCGTGGCCCATCCGGTCGTGGTGTCGTCGTCGGTGATCCGCAGGTCGAAGGGGACGGTGCTGTCTTCGGCCGGATCGGTCAGCGGCAGGTGCGCGACGACGGCGTAGCCACCGTCCCGCTCGGTCACCACCGCCGGTACGTCCCCCGACCCGTCCCGGGACACCGGGTACAGCTCGCCGTCGAGCACGAACTCGACCCGGTCGTCCGGCGACGCGGTGGGGTCGGTGACCGAGACGTACGCGGTCAGCCGGTCGGCCGACCAACGCAGTTGGAATCCCGCCGTTTCCTCCACCGGGTGCAGGGGCAGCTTGCGCCAGGTGAGGTCCGAGGTGGCCCCGTCGGACAACGCGACGTCGCCGGCGAAGACGTTCGCGGTGCGCAGCCGGGCCGGCAGCTCCGCGTCGACCGCGCCGTAGTACGCCGGCTTGGCCTGGTATCCGTCGTCGAACAGCAGCGGGGCGCCGCTGTCAGAGCGCCACGACCGACCGTCGGTCAGCCCCCACACGGTGACGACGGCCAGTTCATCGGTGTACGCCCGGAAGATCCGGAACGCGTCCCGCAGAAAATAGCCCTGCTCGATCAGGTTGGCCTGGGTCACCGGGGTACCGATGGTGACGTCGAGCTCGGTGACCGCCTGAACCACCGGCAGACCGGCGAACCTCTCCAGCGTGGTTTCGAGGCTGCCGACCGGTGTCGACAGCGACACGTGGAACTGGTGTCCCACCCCGTCCAGCGGCACGCCTCGGTCGAGCAGCCGCTGCACGAGCGCGTGATAGCGCGCCTGCTTGCCGCTCTGCTCGGTGTTGTAGTCGTTGATGAACAGAGTGACCGGATCGGTGTCGGCCACCGCGTACACGTCGTTGAACGCCTCGTCGGCGTACTGGAACGACAGGTCGATGAACTCCTCGCCGAGGATCCGGTACCACTCGCTGCGGCGCAGGCCGTCGGCGTACTCGCCGCTGTCGCTGACCACCTCGTTGACCACGTCGAACGCGTTCAGCGGGTTGGTGTCGGAGCCGAACCGGCCGTACCGGTCGCTCAGCGACTCGGCCACCGCGAAGATATGCCCGCGCAGCCGGTCGCGCAGCACCTGCTGGTCGGCGGCCGACGAACTCAACGGCTCGCCGTCGGCGTCCTGGAACATCCACTCGGGGGTCTGGCTGTGCCAGACCAGCACGTGCCCGTACACGCCGAGCTCGTTGGCCTGCGCGAAGTCCATCATCGCGATCGCCTGCTCGTGTGGCCGGAAGTTGCGGTCCGCGTCGTACCACGCCTCCGGCTTCATGTGGTTCTCCGGTGTGACGTTGGTGAAGTGCCGGGTCAGCAACTCGGCGGCGGACCCGACGGTCTCCCGGCTGTCGATCGCGACGCCGACCGGGAAGTTGGTGGTCTCGTGGATCCCGGTGAGGTCCTCGACGACCGGTGGCTCGGGCACCCGCACCACGACGTCGTCGAGCAGGAAGTCGCTGGTGTTGCCGGTGACGTCCGCGCCCTGCCAGCTGGTCTCGAAGTAGAGGAACGCGCTGGTGAAGGTCGGCGCGGTGAAGCTCGCGGTCACTTCGGTCCACCCGTCATCGGTGACCGTGTCGAACTGGGCGAGGGTGCTGAACGACTCGCTGCCGTCGGCGGTGGTGGCGGCAATGCTCAACCAGATCGCGTCGGTCGGCTGACCCTGCGCGAACCGCAGCCAGCCGGACAGTTCGTAGCCGACGCCCGGCTCGAACGCGGTGGTGACGTCCCGCCCGATTCCGGCGCCCTGGTTGACCCGGTCGGTGACGAGCGCGGCCGTCGCGCCGCCGTGCGCGACGTCGGTCAACTCGACGGTCGGTGCTCCCGGGCCACCGTCGCGCGGCCCCCAACCGTCGAGGCCGTCCTCGAAGTCGCTGTCGATGACGACGGTGCCCGGCGGCGGCCCGCCCGGCCCGGTGTCCGGCGCGGTGATCAGGATGTCGTCGACCAGGTACGTGGCGGTGGCCTCGGCGGCCTCCAGGTAGACCTGGTACGTGGCCGGGTCGGCGTCGGCCGGCACGGTGAACTCGCCGGTCACCGTGGTCCAGTCGTCGGCGGTGACCGTGGTGTCGCCGATCCAGTCGTAGTCCGGCTTCATGACGAACCGGAATCCGGACGACGCCGGCCCGTCCGGGGCCAGCCGGACGCGCGCCGAGAAGGTGTAGGTGACGCCGGCGGTGAAGATTCCGGTCGGGCTCTGCAGCCCGTCGAACCCTTCGACACGGTCGCTGACCCGCAGCGCCCGGCCGTCGTCGGTGTCCACGACGGTCAGGGTGGGGCCACCGCTGGCGGACCAGGTGCCGGTGGTGCCGTCCTCGAAGTCGACCGCGCTCACCGTGACCACGCCGGGAGTCTCGTCGGGGCCGGTGACGAGAACGTCGTCGAGCAGGAAGGGGGTGGTCCCGGCGGCTTCGACGTACAGCGTCGCCGAGGCCAGGCCCGCCGGCATGGTGTACTCACCGCCGATCCGCACCCAGCTGTCGGCGGTGGTCTCGGCCTCGTCGCCGATCCAGGTGTACGTGTCGTCGCCGCCGTCGGCCGGGGTGGCGGCGACGGTGAAGTGGACACCGGCCGCGCCGTCGGTGCCGGCCGGCAGCTTCACCCAGGCGGTGACCGAGTAGGCGACGCCGGGCGAGAACAGGTCGGTCGCGCTGGTCGCGGGGCCCTGCCAGTCGGCGGTACGGCCGGTGACCGACAGACTGCTCGCGCTGTCCCGACCTTCCTCGGCGATCGCCAGCGTCACGTCACCGCGGGGGCCCCACGGTGCGTACGAGCCGGATTCGAAGTCGTTGGCGAGCACCGTGGTGTCCGCCGTCGCGGCCGGGGCGGTCGCGATCGTGGCCACCAGCGCGGCCGCGCAGGCCGCGGCGAGGGCGGCCGGTCGCGCAGGGGGACGGGGTGGGTGGTATCTGAGGCGCATGAAGGCTCCTGCACGGACGTACGTACGTGTGGTCGGTGCCTGGTGAATCGCGCCAGCAGATCCAGACGGCGGAAATGTTAGCCGGGCGGAGCGGGCACGTCGAGGTCCGGTCCATCCCCGGACTGTTCTGACTGCCTCCCTCGCCCTGGCCCAATAATATTGATAGTCTTCGTTCTAAACTAAAACACACCTGCTCACCGGTCGAGCGGGTGTGTGTCCGGTCCATCATCGAAGGGGTCATTGAGATGAGACACACCATCGGATGGCGGGTATCCGCAGCTGCGGCGGCGGCACTCGTCACCGTCAGTGGCGGCGTCCTCGCCCTGACCGCCACCGCCGCCACCGCCGCCTCCGGATGCCGCGTCGACTACCAGATCGCCAGCCAGTGGACTGGCGGATTCGGTGCCACCATCGCCGTCACCAACCTGGGCGACCCCCTCACCGCCTGGCGGCTCACCTGGTCGTTCACCGCCGGGCAGACGGTCACCCAGGCCTGGAACGCCGTGGTGACCCAGTCCGGGGCACAGGTCACCGCCGACAACGCCAGCTACAACGGCAACCTCGCGACCAGCGCCACCGTCTCCTTCGGCTTCAACGGCGCCTGGAGCGACACCAGCAATCCGCCACCGACCGCCTTCGCTCTCAACGGTGTCGCCTGTACCGGCGCGACCACCCCGACCACGGCACCGCCGACCACCGCACCGCCGCCGACCACGCCACCGCCCACCTCCGGTTGGAACCCGCCCGCCCACCTTGTCACCCCGCTCGACCAGGTCTGGCAGCACCAGGAGCAGACCTACAACAACGGCAACCTGTACGCCTTCCGCAACTACGGCTGGGACCAGGTGATGGCCAACCGCGGCTACGTCAGCTACTGCGTCCGCTGGGACTCCACCGCCAGCGTCACCGCCGCTCAGCGTGACCGGATCCACGCCACTCTTGCCCGGCAGCACAAGAAGTGGATGGACACCCTGGTCGGCCACAACGCCTGGCCGTACACCGACGTCCCAGTCCGGGTCGTCGGCTGGGCGGTCCGCGACCGCAACCAGTTGCAGTGGACCGACAACTCCGTCGACATCTACGTCAACGACATCCGGGAGAACGCCCCGCAGTGCGCCACCGGCTGTGGCCGGTTCTTCAACCAGAACGGCCAGTACCCCAACTGTCCCGGCGGCGCCGCACGGCACTACGACCAGTCACTGTGGCTCACCGACGGCTTCGGCGGCGGTGCCGGTGGTGACTGGGGCCAGCGGATGGGCCGCGAGTACTTCATGAACAGTCTCGACGCCGAGAACATGACGATCCTGCTGCACGAGATCGGCCACACCTGGGGTCTCGACGACTTCTACGACTGGACACCCACCGGCGTGGACAACTTCATCATGCGCGCCGGTAGCAGCAGCGCGATCACCGAGTTCGACAAGTGGATGCTCCGCGACTGGTGGCGTCATCTGAAGTCGCGCTACGGCTACTGAAACCGGCCGGGTCAACAGTTGTTGCTGGTCAGCCGCACGGTGTACTCGTAGTCGTCGTGGGTGATGCCCGACGGTAGGCCGTCGAAGTAGGTCTCCACCTTCTGCCAGCCGCGCCGCTGCTCGTAGTGCAGGTGTGGCGCGCCGGAATTGCCGGTGCTGCCGAGCAGCCCGATCGGTTCGCCGCGCGCCACCCGCTGACCCTCTCGGACCATCGGCGGTTCGAGCAGATGCAGGTACTGCGTCTCCCACCGACCGCCATGGTCGATCTTGACCCAGTAACCGCCACCACGGCCCCGGGGGCCGTCCGGATCCTCCGGGTTCCGACCGCCCACCGAGCCGTTGACGCCGGCCACGGTGACCACGCCGTCGTAGGAGGCGAGCACCGGTCGACCCCACGGGTCGCCCTCGGTCGGGAACAGGTCGACGTCGTAGTCGTCGTGGCCGGGGTAGGTGCCCAGCTGCCAGGTCTCGCCGCAGGCGACCGGGAGCTGGAACAACGGCCGCGGCCCCGGCTCCCGCAGCCACGGCACCACGACCACACCCAGCGCGACGACGGCCGGCACCGTCGCGACGGCGACGAGGATCAGCAGGATACGCAGGGTCCGGCCGCGGCGGCGGCCGGTAGGAAACCCGGTGGTCACCCTTGCGAGCATGGCAGACGTCGGCACCATGCCGGGAGGTGGGCCGTCGTACTGCCAGCTGACCGTCAGCTTCCGCCCAGCTGGACCTGGACACCAGGAGCTACCGTGGCGGGCGTCGGGACCCAGGGCTGGAGGAGCCTACGATGAGCAGCTTCATCAAACGTTTCCTGCTGTCGATGCTTGCGTCGAAGCTGAGCCGGCACGCCCGGCGGCGGGGGCACGGCTCGCCCGTCGACAGCCTGCTCCGTGAGGTCGACCACCGGCTCAACCGCCGGCACCGGGGCGGCCACTACGGTCACTACGGCAGTGGCCACCACGGCTACCACGGGCACTACCGGCGCAAGCGCTGGTGACCGCCGCCGGCCGGGCAGGTCAACTGTCGGTGACGATGGCGAACCCACGCCGCCAGTTCTTGGCGTCGGTGTCCGGCTGGTAGTTGTTCTCGATGTTGCCCGCGGCGTCCACCGAGAACCAGAAGACCTTCGTTCCGTACGGCACGGTCAGGGTCTCGCCGCCCTCCCGTACCCCGCCGGCGGCGTAGAGCGTCGACCCGAAGGTTGGCTGGCTACCGTCCAGCGTGTAGAAGATCGCCGCCGGTTCGCTGACCTCGAACCGGACGTCGACCAGGGTGTCGTCCGGCCCCGGCGAGGTGACCAGGGAACTCGTCGGCCGTCTGCGGTCCTTGTCGTGGTCGCGGGCCACCCGCATCAGTTCGACGAGGCCGTTGGCGTACTCCATGGTCTGCTGGTGTGCCTCGTCCCAGGCCGGTTGGAACGAGGTGCCGACTTCGAAGTTCCACGCGTAGATGCCGTACTTGTACCACAGCATGTCCCCGGAGTTGCCGGCGGCGGAGTAGAGCACGTCGGAGATGGGGCCGGTCCTGGCCGGGGTCACCGCCAGGTTGCGGTGCCGCTTGATCGCGGTGAGGATCCGCGACGACGCCCCCCAGAAGAACGACTCCTGCGCCAGGGTCGGCCGTGGCGCGGTGACCCGGCCCGGGGTGACGTACGAACCCGGCGACCACATGAAGTAGTTCCCCGACGAGTGCAGGTTCATCGAGAACTTGATGTTCGGCCGGCTGGCCAGCCAGTCCAGGTTCTTGTTCTCCGGCTCGGACAGTTCGCTCGGGCCGGCGTACACGTCGCTGGTGCAGCTGGTCGACGCGCCGGAGTACCCGTCGAAGAGGCTGTACTCGCTGTAGTTGCGGTTGTTGTCCACACCCCACGAGTTGCGGGCCAGCGCGTCGGTCGTGCCACCGGCGGCGCAGTGGTTCGTCATGTTGCGGCGCTGGAATCCGTAATCGTAGAAGGAGTAGTGGCCGCCGTCGGGGTTGATCGACGGCGCGATCCAGATGTCCAGCGTACGGAGCAGTTGCTTGGTGTTCTCGTCGGTACGGTGGTTGCGCAGCAGGCGTTCGGCGGTCTCGATGGCGACCAGCGGGGGAACCCATTCGCGGGCGTGCTCCTGCGCGTAGGCGAGCACCCCGGTGCGCGAGCCGTCCCGGTACTTGCCGATCCGCAGCGCGTACACCGGGTGCGGGTCGCGGGAGACGGTGGCTGGCGCGGTCAGGTTGTCGCTCAACGGGGTCACCGGGGCCGGGGTGACAACGCCGTTGCCGGCGCTGCCCCGGTAGGTGTAGGCACTGACCAGGTCGCCCGCCGAGGCGTTGATCGCGGCGGCGACCTGCGCGGCGGTGCTGGCCACCGTGCCGCCGCCGTCGGTGGCCAGGTTGACCTGGATGGCGCTGCCGTCGACGGTGACCGACAGGGGCCGGTCGCCGGCACCGGGGTCGACCAGTTCCACGGTGATGTCGTTGCCGCCCTGGTGACCCCATGCGTGCGAGTCGACGGCGACCCGGTTCGCCGTGGTGGCACCCAGCACGACCTGTGCCTTGCGTCGGTAGCCGTTGGTCCGGTACGGCAGTTCGACGACTTCGGCGAGGTGGGGGAACTCGTCGGCCAGTCGTTGGATCCGGTCGTACAGCTCGGTCGGGGTGAGGTAGCTGGTCACGAAGTCCTTCTGGTACCCGGGGCCCTCGGGGGAGTCGTCCGGGACCGGCAGCCACTGCTCGACCTGGGCCACCGCCACGTCGCCGGTCGGGCTGACGATCTGGATCCGGTCCGGCGGTACGCCGACCGTGCTCGCGCCCCGGTGGTAGAGGTAGACGCCGGCGTCGACGAACCGCGTGATGACCTGTGTGCCACCGGAACCCATGGCGGTGCCCGGGCCACTGTCCCGGGCCACGGTCAACGTGCTCGGTGAGCTCTGTCCCTGGGCCCACTTCGCTTCTACCGACAGCACCTGGTCGGTGCCGGAGGTGTAGTAGTCGGCCCGGATGATCCTGATGTCGGCAACGGCGGCGTCCTGCCGCACCCGCGCGGTGAACGTCTGATTGTCGGCGCGGTGGTCGGCGATCGTCGCCTCCCGCTCGGCGACGCGTGCCCGCGTGTCGGCCGGTTCGTGCAGCAGTTGGCCGATCCGGAAGCCACCGGCCCGCAGACCGTCGATCTCGGTCGGGGTGACGACGGCGTGGACGACGATCCCGGCCGCGGTCTGCGACACGTGGTGATCCAGGTCGACTCCGGTGGCGACGAGATCGTCGAGCTCGTCGCGGTCGGTCACGACGACCTCCACGACGCTGGCCTGCTCGTCGGCCAGCCGTTCGAGCGGGGCCTGGATCCGCGCACGGTCGGTAACCTGCGGACGGTCGGCGGACGGCGCGGTGGCCGGACCGGCCAACAGGACGACGGCACCGGCGGCGGCCACGGCCGCCGCGAGCTGTCGTCGCCACTGGGATGCAGGTGTGGGGACCATGTGGGGACCTTCCACTCGCGGTGCCGCTGATCTACGGGTGGGAGCAGGGCGGAGGCCGCAACGATCCGCGACGACGCACGGTGCGGCACCGCCACGGGTAGGCGAGAAGTGATCGACCAGTACGGATTTGATCATCCTGAATGGCGGCGGGGTGCTCTGTCAACGACCCGCCGGTGCGGGCGTATCGGCGGTCAGACCGGCGGGTCGCCACCGGCGATCGCCGACCGCAGCTGAGCACAGGCCTGGTCCGCCGTACGCGCGAGTCGCTCGCGTGCGTCGGGGCTCAACCCGCGCTCGGTGGCGGTCCAGCCGACCCAGGCCGCGGCGACGTCGGGCAGGACCGGTCCGGCCACCGGGTCGGCACCGGCTTCGGCGGCGAGCGCCGGCAGGCCGAGTACGGCGAGCACCCGGCGTGGACCCAGCTGCAGTGGATGGCAGGCGGCCTGCTCGACGAACTGCTCGACGAGCAGGTCGACCGCGCGGCTGGCGGTGCCGTCGGTCGGGAACCCGGCAGCCGCCTCGGAAGCCAGGAACGCCCGCTTCAGCAGCTCGATCTCCACGGTGGTCGGAAACGGCTCCGGCGGGGCCGCGACGTCACTGAGCGCGCGGGCCCGGGCCAGCGTCAACGCCCGCATCTTCCGGTACGCGTCGGGCATCGGCCGCAGCTTGTATTCCGGGTTCTCCATGAGTTCGTCCGACGTGGCGACGGCGTCCTCGAGCAGTCGTCGGGCCAGTGCCGGATCGAGCGGTTCGGTCACGAAACCGTCCTCGCCCCCGTGTGTCCGGTCGAGCAACTGCCGTAGCGAGTCGACCCGGGTGCCGAGCAGGATCTCCCGGATCCGTCCACCGCCGATCGCCTGGTCGATCACGGTGAGGATGCCGTGTTCGTCGGCGCCGCCGTAGGAGAAGCCGCAGAGCAGTACCGCCGTCTCGCCGTACGGGTCGTGCGTCCACCGGCAGCAGTCGACGTCGACCCGGCCGATGGTGCCGGCCCAGGGCGGTTCCGGCAGCCCGTGCCCGACGAGCCGGTCGGCGTTGAGCCGGGCGAGTTCCCGTTGAGTGTCGATGGTGCTCATCGCCTGGAAACCGCGTAGCGCGGCGACCGCCGTCGGGGTCCGCCGCCGGCCCAGTTCGTGAATGACCGCGGCGTCGTCCTGTACGGCGTCGGCGAGTGGCAGGCCGATCCCTTCGGCGCTCTCGTGGGCGAGCAACTGGGTCATGCTCTGCTCCACCGACCACGGGGAACTCTCTCCTTTCAGCGAGAAGCTCCACTCCAGGAAGTCCGCGCTCGCCGAGGCGCGGTCGACGCTCTCATCGCTGTCACCCATGGCGCGATTGTCGCAGTCGGCGGGCCGTGGTGCGACGAAGGCCGACCGTGGGTCGGGCAACTGTCGATTCCTCTGCCCGGCGGACTCGTTGGGATGGGCGATGCTGAGTACACCGGGCGGTGCGAGAGAATCTGCGGTCAGCGTGCTGATCCTGGGTACGGCCGAATGGGATTCGGCCGTCGCCACCAATCAGCACTACGTCACCCGGGAGTTGGCGGTCGGTGCGCGGGTCACCTTCGTGGAATCGCTCGGTCTACGTCGACCGACGCTGCGCCCCGACGACATCGCCCGGATGTTCGGCCGCGCCCGGCGGGCCTTCGGCGCGTCGGCCGGTCCGGTGCCTCGCCAGCCGGCCAGAGTGAGGCCGGCGAACACCACGATCGTCTCGCCGCTGGTGGTACCGGTGCACCGGGCACCGACGCGACGACTGAACCGGGCCGTCCTGCGCCGGGCGACGGCGGACTGGCTCACCGGTGACCGGCCCCGGGTGCTGTGGACGTTCGCCCCGGTGACCTACGGGCTTGAGGATGCGGCGGACGTGGTCGTCTACCACTGTGTCGACCTGCTGGCCAGGTTCCCCGGCGTCGACCCGGTGGCCGTGGCCAACGGCGAGCGCGACCTCGCCGCCCGGCCCGGCGTGGTGGCGATCGCGACCAGTGACGCGGTACGCGAACACCTGGCGTCGTCCGGTTTCTCCCGGATCGAGCTGTTGGAGAACGTCGCGGACACCACGGTGTTCCAGCTGGGCAGCCGTCCGGCGGTCGAGCGTCGACCGGCGGTGATCTTTTCCGGCAACCTCACCACCGCCAAGCTCGACGTCGCGCTGCTGGAGCGGGTCGGCGCCACCGTCGGAGAGTTGGGTGGTGAGCTGATCCTGGCCGGCCCACTCGCCGCTGGTGGCGGCAGCTTCACCGCCGAGCTGCGCCGGCTCGAACGGGTGGGCGCCCGCCACGTCGGTCTGCTCACTCCGTCGCAGCTCGCCGAGGTGGCCGGCAGCTGCGCGGTCGGCCTGGTCCCGTACGCGCTGAACGAGTACACCGTCGGCGTCAGCCCGTTGAAGTGCTTCGAGTACCTGTCGTCCGGCCTCGCGGTGCTCAGCACCGCGCTGCCATCGGTGCGCCGGGTGGCGGAGTCGAACCCGCACGTCGTCACCGCCGGGGACGACGAATTCACCGAACATCTGGGCCGGTTGCTGACCCCGGTCACCGACGAGGTGATCGCCGAACGGATCGACAGCGCCGGGCGGCACGGCTGGGGCGAGCGTGGTCAGCTGCTGCGTCAGCTGCTGGCCGCGCTGCTCACCGCCCGGCGGACCGCCGCCGGATGACCGAATTCACCGGCTCCTCCGACCCCCGATCGAGGCCCGAAAATGCGCAACCGGATCGTGGCCGCTGCGGCGCAGGTACCGCAACGGACCGGCGTCATGATCGTCTTCGCGCTCGCGGTACCGCAGCTGTATCTCCTGCCGGCCGGCACGATCGACATCCCGTTGTCGACGGTCGCCGCCCTGGCGCTGGCGCCGGTCGTCGCCGCCCGGGCGTGCCGCACCCCCGGTAGCCGACTGTTGCGCACCGCCCTGGTGCGCAGCCTGCTCGTGCTGCTGCTGGCCCGGTTGGCGGCGTTCGCCTGGTCGCCGGATCCGGGGGACGGGCGGCTGCCGACCATGCTGCTGGTGCAGTTCCTGGTCACGCTGGTGCTGATGGACAACGCGGCTCGGGAGGATCCGTGGCTGCTCTACCGGGCCCACTACCTGCTGTGGCCGTTCGTCGTCGCGCAGTCCGGCGTGGTCGCGGTCTTTCAGCTCTTCCCCGATGTGGAGGACGCCTACCTCCGCTGGGTCGCGGGATACTTCGCCGGGCAGAACACCGTCGCCGGGCTGTTCGACGTGAACCGGAACAACGTTCTCGACCCGGCGAAGGCCGGTGGCGTGTTCGTCAACGGCAACGTCGCCGGGCTGTTTCTCGGCGTCTGCGCGATGGCGGCGTTCGCCATCTGGTCGGTTACCCGGCAGCGGATCGTGCTGATCTGCGGGCTCGTCGCCTATCTGGGCGTCTGGTTCACCGGCTCCAAGGCGGGCCGGGTGCTCGCGGTGGTGCTGCCGCTGGCCGTGGTCGTCGCGTACTACTGGCAGACCCGGATGACCGCCCGGGCCCGCCGCCTTCTGCTGGTCGCGGTGGGCGCCACGGCGGTGCCGGCCGTGCTGGTGGTGACCCTCGGTGACGGCGGCGGATTTCTCGGCGCGGTCCGGACGGCGTTCGGCCAGCGGACCGATATCTGGGGGTACGCCGTCGAGGCGTTCCGGGACGGCCCGGTGCTGGGGCTCGGCTGGGGTGGCTGGTTCGAAGGCTTCGCCGACTACGCGCGCCGCAACGACATCTACGACGACACCTTCCCACCGCACAACATCCTGCTGGCGGCCTGGGCGTCCACCGGCCTGCTGGGTCTTGCCGCGACGATCGGGTTCCTCGTCGCCGAGTTCCGGCTTGTCGCCCGCGCAGCGGCCGGTGGCTCTCCACGCAACGCGATGTTCGTCGCCTGGACCGGTGCGGCCGTTGCCTGGGTCTGCATCCAGGCGATGGGGGAGAACACCGACGTCTTCGGCGACATCCATACGATCCCGGTGATCGCCCTGCTCCTGTGCTTTTTGGCCCATCCGCTTCCCGAGGAGGTCCGACGTGTCCGGCAGACCGAGCGTGGGGATAGTGCGCCACCAGCTGTTCCAGCCGTCCGAGACGTTCATCCAGGCGCAGGCGCTGGCGATGCGCACGTACCATCCGGTCTTCGTCGGTCGGGACCCGGCGCTGCGGGCGCCGGCCGGCGCTGACGTCGTCAGTCTCGCCACCCACGGCCGGGCGGCGACGTTTTCGTACCTGCTGACCCGCCGCTCCGACCGGATGGTCAAGGAAATCAGTGACCGGGGCGTGCGGATTCTGCACGCACACTTCGGCGTCGAGGGCGTCTACCTCGTCCCGACGGCCCGCACGCTCGGAGTGCCGCTGGTGACGACCCTGCACGGTTTCGACGTGACCGTCACCAAGAAGCAACTCCTGGCATCGCGGAAGCCGTCCTGGATCAACTATGTGGCCCGGCGGGACTCACTGTTCGACACCGGTGTGAAGTTCATCTGCGTATCCGGGCACATCCAGCGGTGCGCGATCGAGTGGGGCTACCCGGCTGAGCGGACCCTGATGCTTCCGATCGGGGTGGACACCGAGGTCGTCACCCCGGTGCCGCTGCCGGAGACACCCCGGATCGTGCACGTTGCCCGGCTGGTCGAGAAGAAGGGCACCGCTGACCTGCTGCGCGCCTTCGCCGTCGTGCGCCGAGCCGTGCCGGCGGCAGAACTCGTCATCATTGGCGACGGCCCGTTGCGTGGGCCCTTGGGTGCGCTCGCCACTGAGCTGGGCGTAGCGGAGACGGTGCGGTTCCTCGGAGCCCGTCCACACGCCGAGGTACTGGCCACGGTGGCGCAGTCTCGAGTGCTGTGCCTGCCGAGCGTGACGGCGGCCAACGGAGACCAGGAAGGGCTCGGCATGGCGCTGTTGGAAGCCGCCGCCACCGGTCGACCCGTTGTCGGCACCCGACACGGCGGCATCCCTGAGGCCGTCGTCGACGGCGTCACCGGCTACCTGGTGCCGGAGCGCGATCCCGCCGCGCTCGCTGATCGTCTGGTCGCGCTGCTCGGTGATCCGGACCTGTGCCAGCGGCTCGGTACCGGCGGACGGACATTGATCGAGGACCGCTTCGACCTGAGCAGGCAGACCGCAAAGCTCGAATCACTCTACCGGGAGCTGGTGTGACCGGGCTGGCGACGGGCCGTGGCTAGCACCTTTCTTCGTCTCGTACTTGGTGGTATCGCGGGGAAGCTCCTCGGCATCGTCCGCGAGGTGCTGCTGGCGGCGCTGTTCGGTGCCGGCCGGGCGGTCGGGGCGAACCGGGTCGCGCAGACCGCGACCATGGTGCCGGTCAACTTCTTCACCGCGGACGCGCTGTCCGCCGGATTCCTGCCGCTCTACGTGCGCTACCGGCAGGACAGCCCGGCGCTGGCGTTGGCGCTCTACCGGGCGGTCCGGACGATCCTCGGCGGGCTTTCGGTGCTGCTGGTCGTCGCGTTGCTGCTGCTGCGAGAGCTGTGGATCGCACTGCTCGGGCCGGGACTCGACGACGCCGCCGCCACGCTTGCCGTCGCGATGCTGACCATCGCGGCGTTCTCGGTGCCGTTCTACGTGCAGTACGCGCTGTACATACTGGTCGCCCTGGCCCGCGACGACGTCAGCCTGGTCAACCTGCGCGCCGGCGTGCAGAGCGTCGGCCTGATCGGCGCGACGCTGCTCGCCTATTTCACCGGTGACGTGGTCCTGCTCGCCTGGGGTTTCACCGTGCCGTACGTGGTGCTCTTCCTCTGGGGGGCGTACTGGGTCCGGCGCAGGGGTTACCTGCGGGCCGACGGCGGTGACGGGTCGCTGCCGCCCACGTCGCGGGCGCAGTACGAGGTGGCGTTGACCATGTTCTGGCGTCGGCTCCGCCCGTTGCTGCTGCTTCCGGTGCTGCTGCAGGGGTCGATCGCCGTCGAGCGGGCGGTGGGTTCGCTGCTCGGCATCGAGGTGGTCGCCGCGACCGAGTACTCCCGGTTCGTCGTCGACTCGCTGATGGCATTGATCGCCGCCCCGCTCGGCCTGGCCAGCCTCGCCGCCTTCGCCCGGATGCGCGACGACGAGGTCGTCGCCGGGCTGGAGCGGCTGATCGCCCCGGTGCTGCTGGTGACGATCCCGCTGTCCGTCGCGTTGACGGTGAACGCCCGCGGCATCACCTCGCTGCTGTACGCTCGTGGCGCGTTCGACGACCGGGCGGTGGACGTGACGTCGGTCATGCTGCTCGGCTTCGCCCTCGGCATCTGGGCGCACGTGCTCGGGTACACCTTCGTGAAGGTGCTCAACGCCCGGGGCAGGAACCGGCGGGTGGCGGTGGTCAACGGGCTGGCGTTCGGCGCCGCCGCCGTGGTCAACCTCGTCATGTGGCGCTACTGGGGTCCGGTCACCATCGGTGTCGCCGCGACGGTCGCCAGCCTCGTGATGCTGGTCGGCTCGGCGTTGTCGCTGCACCTGCTCCGCCAACTGGTCCGGCTACTGTCGCTGCTGGCCCCGGCGGTGGCGGTGGCGGCCCTCGTCGGTTGGGCGCTGGCCGGTGACGGACTGCTCCACACGGCCGCCTCGTGCGTCGCGATCGGCCTGGTCTGGTCGGGCTACCCGGTGCTGGTGCCGTCGTTGCGGCAGGTCGTCGTCACCGAACTCTGGGCGAAGGTCGGCGGCCGGACGGCCTGACGTGCCGGGCCCGGACGGCCTGACGTGCCGGGCCCGGACGATGCGTCCGGGCCCGGCACGTCACCGGTCAGAGCGCCCGCAGTCGTACGTCGCGGAACTCCATCACGTCGCTGTTACCGTGGTTCTGCAAACCGATGAATCCGCTGACGAACTGGCGCAGATCGGTGGGCGGATCACCGGCCCGGGACGACTGCTTGCCCGGCACGTTGTCGAACTCGCTGATCGTCACCCCGTTACGGATGATCGTGTAGTGCTGCCCGACCACCCGGATCTCGTAGTCGTTCCACTCGCCCTTCGGCGCGGGCAGCGCCTGCTCCAGGTCGTTGGGCTGGAAGTTGTAGATCGACCCGGTCTTCTGCGGTTCCCCGGTTGCCCCGTCGTAGAGCTGGATCTCGTGGCCGCAGAAGATCGCCACCCAGGCCTGGGAACTGCGGGCGGAGCCGACCGTGCCGCAGCTGCCCTCCGGACGCTCGTCCACCGGCACCCGTGGATCCGGGAACCGGACGAACACCCCGCTGTTGGCCCGGGTGTCACCCGGCGAGACGTCCTTGAACCGCAGCCGCAGCGAGTAGTCGGCGAACTCCTCCTCGCCGTACCAGAGCATGCCCAGCCCGCCGGAGCTGCTGATCGACCCGTCCGGTAGCAGCCGGAACGTGCCGCCGGGGGCCTGCCGCCAGCCGGACAGCGAATAGCTGGTGCCGTCGAACAACGTCCGGTAGCCGGCTGTCCGGCCGACGGGGGAGTCTGCGCCGGCGGTGCGCAGCGTCGCCGCCTCCTGCTCGTCGAGCACCTCGGCGTCGGTGAGCTGCGCCAGCACCTCGTCCAGGTGGCTGACGAACGAGCCCTGGTTCGGCCACTGCCGCTCGTCGTCGATCAGGTCGTTGACCGTGCACCCGGCACCGGCGTCGTGATTCGGTACGCCGGTGTCGGTGTCCAGCAGCCAGACCGTCTTCCGGGCGTCCGGTGCGTCGCAGCCGGTGTCGACCACGACGGTGTGCTCGGCCACCTCGCCGTCGGCGTAGGTCACCTTCACCGTCGCCTCGAACCGCCCGTGCTTACGGTAGGTGTGGGTCGGGTGCGGCAGGTGCGACACCCGGTTGCCCTCACCGAAGGTCCACTCCCAGGCCACCCCGCCGACCCGGTGGCTGGAGAAGGTGACCGTGCGCGGGTCGCTCGGGTCCGGGACCCGGGCCGAGGCGTACTCCGGTCCCGGGGTCGGCGCGCCGCCGTCGTAGACGATTCGGATCAGCTTCTGGTTGCCGTGCAGGGTGAAGAAGCCGCCGCCGTAGTCCAGCAGGTAGAGCGCGCCGTCCGGGCCGAACTTGGCGTCCATCCAGGACTGCAGCTGGGCGCCGCCGCCACCGCCGGGGATGATCGCCCGCAGATCCTCCGCGTAGGCGGGGGCACCATGGTCGGGCACCACCGCCGGGTCGACGGTGACCGCCACCCGGTTGCCGGAGTTGGACTGGTCACCGATGAACCACTTGCCGTCCCAGTACGCCGGCCAGGCGACGCCACTGTCGGTGTCGACCTGCGAGCGGTGGTACGTCGGGCCGTTCATCACGGCCTGGCCGCCGCCGCGCAGGTACGGTCGGGTGAAGGTCTCCTCGCCCGGCTCGTAGGTCGGCAGCCCGCTGCCGTCGGTGCGGGTCGGGAAGACCGGACCGCCGCCCTGCGGCGAGTACCAGATCATGTTGTCCCGTACCGGCGGCAGCTCCACCAGGCCGGTGTTGCGCGGCGAGGTGTTGCGCGGGTTGTCGCAGTCGTACCAGCCGGTCAGCACCGACGCGTCGGTGTTGCTGCGGTCCCGGTACGGCTGCCGGTTACCCATGCAGTACGGCCAGCCCTGGTTACCGGCGGAGGTGATGATCGTGGCGTGCTCGTACTTCGCCGGACCCAGCTCCGGGTCCGGGTTGGTGGCGTCCGGGCCGACCCAGGCGGCGGTCAGCCAGTCGTTGACCGGGTCCCAGGCGATCCGCGACGGGTTGCGTACCCCCATCACGTAGATCTCCGGGCGGGTCTTGCCGCCCCCTTCCTCGTCACCGGTGAACAGGTTGCCGTCCGGGATGCGGTACGTGCCGTCCGGCTCCGGCGTGATCCGCAGGATCTTGCCGTTGAGGTTGTTGGTGTTGCCGGCGGTACGGCGGGCGTCCTGGAACGACGTGCCGGCGTACTCCTGGGTCCAGTTGTTGCCGGAGTAGCCGCTGGAGCCGCCGGACGAGTTGGCGTCACCGGTGCTGACGTACAGGTTGCCCGCGTCGTCGAAGGTCATCCCGCCGCCGGCGTGGCAGCAGCTGTGGATCTGGGTGTCCCAGCTGAGCAGGTCTTTCCGGGTGGCCTGGTCGATGCTGGCGGTGTCGTGGTCGTAGGTGAACCGGGACACGGTCCGCTGACCGATCCGGTTCTCCCGGTCGATCGACTCGTGCGGCATCCAGTAGACGTAGAACCAGCCGTTGTCGGCGAACGCCGGGTCCAGGGTCATGCCCAGCAGACCCTCCTCGCTCTTGACCAGCTCGCTGCCGCTGCCCCGGTTGCCCATCACCTCCAGGGTGGTGAGCAGCTTCACCTCCCGGGTCTGCGGATCCCACTGGTGGATGGTGCCGCAGCCCTTGCCGATGTCCGGGTTGGACCAGTCGGGGATCGCCCCGGAGGCGCAGGCGGCGCGGCCGATGTAGAAGACCGTGCCGTCCGGCGCGATGGTCAGCCCGTGCGGTTCGCCGATCTGGTCCATCTCGCCCTGCTGGTTGGCGCCGGTGAGCCGCTCGACCCGGTAGTTGGCGGCGATCGTCGCCTGGCAGTCACCGCGTACCGTGCCGGCGGTCCACCGGATCGCGCCGAGGATGTGGTCGCGGAACCGCAGGTCCTTGGCCCAGCTCGCCTCGGTGCGGCCCATCCCGGTGTAGAACGACCGGCCACCGTCGTAGTCGTGGCACCAGGCGACCGGGTGGAACGGACCGTTGCCGCTGAGCCCCGCGTCGTAGCTGGTCTCGTCGACCTGGGCCACGACGTGCACCCGGCCCACCGGGCTCGGATCCCAGCTGATCCACTGGTCGTCGCGGGTCCAGTGCACCGGCAGGTCGCGGGTCGCCGGGTGGTTCCGGTCGGTGACGTCGACCTTCGCCTGCTGGACCTGGGTCTCCGGGGCCGCACCGGCGTCGGCGCCGATCAGCCAGAGCTCGGCGAGCTGGGTCAGCGGCTCGCCGCTGTTCGCCGTGATGTCCAGCCGGTAGTGCCGGTACGCCTCGGCGTTGTCGAACGCGAACTGCCGGGTGAGGAACCGCTGCGGGAAGCTCTGCCCGGTCCGGCGGTCCAGGTCGGTCCAGGTCTCGCCGTCGTTGGAGCCCTGCAGCGTCCAGTCCCGGGGATCCCGGCCGGCGAAGTCGTTGGCCGAGGTCAGCGCGTACCGGTTGACCACGGTCGGCTCGGCCAGCTCACCGGCCAACCAGCCGGTCGGGGAGCGGGTCAGCCACTTGGTGCCGGTGGCGCGGTCGAACGCGTGGCTGGCGGTCTCGTTCGGCGGGTTGTTGCCGCTGGCGCTCGCCTCGACCACCGTCTCCGCCGGTGGCAGGGTCGGTGCCGGCCGGGTGCCGAGCAGGCCGGTGAACCATTCCGATCCGGGTTGGGCGTACGCCGCGTCGTGCACGCCGACGAAGCCGCCGCCGCCCTTGACGTACGCCTGGAACGCCGCCTCCTGCGCGTCGTCGAGGGTGACACCGGCGGTGGAGAGGAAGACCACGCTGCGGTAGCGGGCCAGGTTGTCGGGGTTGAACACGCTCGGATCGTCGGACGAGTGCACGTAGAAGCCGTGCTCGTTGCCGAGCCGTCGGATGACGTTGGTGGCCCGGCGGACCGGGTCGGCCTGTTCGGCCTCGGGGCCGTGGAAGACCAGCACGTTGACGACCCGGTTGCCCCAGGTGGGTGGCGTGGGGTCGGCCTGGGCGGGGGAGACCGGCGCGGTCAGCAGACCGGCCAGCAGGGTGACGGCCGCGGCTGCGGCGGCTGATCGGTGGCGCAGTCGGGGGAATCTGAAATGGCGTCTGTCGGCCATTCCTGCTCCTTAGGGCGGCCGGCGCGGGGTGCGCCGGGGTGGGGTGGCTGGGGTCAGTTCTGGTGGCCGTCGTGTCCGGCACCGGCCTGGACGTCGGCGGCCGGCCCGCCGCCGACGTCGACACCCGACTGGGCGAGCACCGCCCGGTGCTGGTGACCGCCGGGTGGCATCTGTCCGTTCTCGTCGAGGACGTGCAGAGTGGTGGCCATGCCCAGGTCGGAGTGGAACTGCATGTGGCAGTGCAGCATCCAGTGGCCCGGTCCGACCGAGTCGCCGGCGATGATGGTCACGCCGAACGAATCGCCGGGACCGAGGGTCTTGTTGTCGATCACCGGGATGGAGTCGACGATCGCCTTGTTGTCGCCAGCGACCACGCCGGTGCGGGTGTCCGCCCAGGAGTGGCCGTGAACGTGCCAGGTGTGCATGTCGTCGCCGGTGCCGACCACGATGAACTCGACCCGCTCGCCGACCTTCGCGACGAAGCAGGCCGGGCCGGGCACCGGGTTGTCGAGGTCGCAGTCGTCGGTCGCGGCCCCTCGGCGCAGGTTGATCGACTGGCGGTCGCCGAAGACGGTCACGTAGGTCCGGTCCGGCCGGGGGTCGCCCTGCCGGCGTACCACCAGGCCGCCGAACAGGCCCGAGCCGATGCCCTGAGTGCCGTGCGGGCCGCCGACCACGTGGTCGTGGTACCACCAGTAGCCGGCGGTGCCCGGCGATCCGGTCCGGGAGCTGCGCGGCTTCGCGTACCAGGTGTAGGTCCGCGACTCACCCGGCCCGACATAGGAGCCGCTGTGTACGGTTCCGTCGGAGTCCTGGGTGTACTTCACCCCGTGCGCGTGCAACGAGACGCCCAGCGGGTGCTCCGGATCGGTCCGCAGCTGCCCCAGCGTCTCGGCGGTCACCTGGTTGTGCAGGGTGATCGCCAGGCACTCGCCTTCGATCATCTCCATCGTCGGGCCCGGGTAGGAGGCGGTCTGCGGGGTCAGGCCGTAGCCCAGCCGGATCTGGTTGGTCACCGGGTCGCGGGGCAGCTCCACGGCGTACAGCTGCAGTTCCCGGTCGGGTGCCACACAGCCTTCGGGTACCACGCCGTCGGCCGGTTCGACCGCGGCGACCTGGTCGGTGGCGCGGTGGTTGACGGCATACGCGGCACCCGCGCTGGCGAAGGTGACCGCCAGGACCGCCAGGACCACCAGGGCCCGGCCCACGCCGTTGCCGAGCGGGCCGCCCGGTCTGGCCGGTTCGTCGATCGGTTCGGTGCTCAACTCTGTCGTTTCGTTCAACGCCCGTTCCTGTTCGTCGGGCCGGTCATCGCCGGCCGGGTGTGGGGTGTCCGTCGGGGTCCCGGTCCGCTCACGGCGTCAGCGGTGCGATCCGGACGTTGCGGAAGCTGACGATGTCGTCGGCGCCGTGCACCTGCAGGCCGAGGTAGCCTTCGGCGCGCTGCCGCCCGGCGCCGCCCGGGTCGTCGGCCCGGGGCGGGTCGAACACCAGGTCGGGGGTGTTGACGAACTCGTTGACCAGCTCCCCGTTGCGGAAGATCGAGTAGTGCTGCCCGACCACCCGGATCTCGTAGTCGTTCCAGGTGCCCTTCGGGGTGACCCGGGCCCCGTCGACGTCGACGCCGTCGAACCCGTACACCGAACCGGTCTTGTAGCGGTCGCCGTCCGGGCTGTCGAAGATCTGCACCTCGTGGCCGTACTTGATGGCCACCCACTCCGGCCGGGGCTCCTGGGGATGCTGGTGCACGGCGGGGAACCGGACGAAGACGCCGCTGTTGGCCCGGGCGTCACCCGGTGCGTCGTCGCGCCACTGCAGCTTCATCGAGAAGTCGCCGTAGGTGCGGATCGGGAACCAGAGCAGGCCGAGTCCGGCTACCGGCCGGCTGGTGACCGAACCGTCGGCGTTGCGGGTGAACCCGCCCGCGCCGACCTGCTCCCACTGATCGAACGACGCGCCCGACCGGTTGAGGATCGACTGGTAGCCGGTGTGTGCGTCGGACTTGCCGACCGCGGACAGCTTGGCCGTGTCGATCAGGGTGACCCGTTCGGCCTGGCTGATGACGCCCTGCTCGCGCAGGTTCTTGACCACGGCGCGGACGTGCTGCATGAACTCGTTGTGGTTACGCCAGATCCGTTCGCTGGCGATCAGGTTGTTGATGGTGCAGCCAGGACCCACCTGCCGGTTGGTCACCCCGCTGTTGCGGGTGCCCAGCCAGACCGTCGGGCGGGTGTCCAGCACCGGGCACTGCGGATCGCCGCCGCCGGCGACCACGGTGAAGGTGACCGATCCGGGGTCGGAGGTGTTGCCGGCTTCGTCGGTGGCGCGGTAGCTGACCGTGTGCGTACCCGGGCTGTTCACCGTGACCGGGGCGGTGTAGTCGGTGTAGGCGCCGCTGTCGAGGGAGTACTCGACACTGGCGACCCCGGAGTCGTCGTCGGCCGCGGTGACGGTCACCGTTGCGGTGTCGAGGTAGGAACCGTCCTCGCTCTGCGCGCCGGACACGGACGCGGTCACCGTGGGTGCGGTGGTGTCCGGGTCCGGTGGCGGGGCGACGGTGAAGGTGACCGACTGCGGGTCCGAGGTGTTGCCGGCGATGTCGGTCGCCCGGTAGGCCACCGTGTGCTGGCCCGGCTCGTTGACGGTGACCGGGGCGGTGTACTCGCTGAACTCGCCGCCGTCGAGGGAGTGCTCGATGGTGTCGACACCGGACATGTCGTCGGTGGCGGTGAGGGTGACGGTGGCGGCACCGAGGTAGGCCCCGTCGTCGTCGCGCGGCCCGGACAGTGCCGCGGTCACCTGGGGTGCGGTGGTGTCTTCGGTGTTGTCGTCGCTGACCACCAGTAGCCCGTTCATCAGACCGTGGCCGGGGATGGCGCAGAAGTACCGGTACGTCCCCGGGGTGAGCACCACGTCGACGGTCCACAGGCCGCCGTTGGCGTCGTACGGGTCGGCCAGGATGTTGACGTTCACGTCCTGGTTGTAGGTCGGGTCACCGGTCTCGAAGGTGAGCGTGTGCTGCATGCCGCTGGTGTTGCCGGTCGCTGCGCTGTTCTCGAAGACCAGCGTCGCCGGGCCGGGCTCGGCGGTGGTCGGCGCCGAGGTGTACGCAGTGACGTCGTTGCCGGCGGTCCAGGTCAGCACCTGGGCGGCCCGGTACTCCGGTGGACCGCCGTGGGTCGGGCGGGCGTTGACCGGCGCCGCGGCCAAGGTACTGGTGAGGACCATGGCGAGCACGGCCGCCAGCGCGGTCAGCGATCGTCTCGGCCTGGTCGGCGGTCTGCTCGGGCGGACAGCTCCGCCGTGTTGGTCAGGGTTGACTGCCATCTCAGCGTACCTTTCATCACAGACCGGTCCGTTTCGGACGGACTCGGTGCATGGTCGGCCACCGGCCGGGGTGATCCGGGCGCGCGGAAACTGCACCAGTGGGGGTACGGGTGCGGCCACGCTTCACCGGCACCCGGGGCAGGCGGCCGACGCCGGGCGGGTGCGGTGGTGATACCGGGTGTGCGGGTAGGTAGGTGACGGGAAACGTTGGGCGGGTCCGACAGGTGACGACTGCCCTGGCGGGCCAGGGGTGAGTAGGGCGACGGGAGGTGGAGGCGCGCGCCGCCGCGCCGATCGGATGCGTCCAGTGTTTCCGGGGGGTGCCACGGCCCCGGCGAGATTGTCGCCGTCGGGCGGGTGCCGTGCCCGCCCGACGGCGTCCGGTCGGGGCAGCCAAACTGTTTGGTTACCTAACCGAATGCCTCGGTGATCTGGAGGCTAGCGGACTTGGGATCGAGGTGTCTACATCTTTCGGTGGTTCATCCCAGACTTTTGCCAGTGTCGACAGAAGATGTGGAAGGGCGTAGGGTCACCAGCAGTGACCACAGTGTCGGCTGAACCTGTTCGGGGGCCGCCGGGATCAGGTTCGGGACCGGGCCAGAAGGTAGACGAAGTACGGGGCACCGATCAGTGCCACCGCCAGTCCCGCCGGCAGCTGGGCCGGCGCGACCACGGTGCGGCCCACGGTGTCGGCCAGTCCGAGCAGGACCGCACCGAGCAGCACCGCGACCGGGATGATCCGGGCGTGCCGGCCGCCGACGAGCGCCCGTGCGGCGTGCGGAGCGACCAACCCGACGAAACCGACGACGCCGATCGCGGTCACGCTCAACGCGGCCAGCACGGCGGCGACCGCCAGCACCAGGAGACGGATCCGTTCCAGACCGACACCGACGATCCGGGGCGTGTCCTCGTCGACGGCGATCAGGTCCAGTTCCCGGCGGGCGGCCAGGGCGACCGGCAGCGCCACCAGCAGGGCGACCACCACCGGGACCACCTGGGTCCAGTTGCGGCCGTACGTCGTGCCGGACAGCCACGTGTAGATCTTCGGCGTGTCCCACGGATTCGACCGCACCAGCAGATAGGTCGTCAGGGCGGTCGCCGCGTACCAGACCCCGACACCGATCAGGACCAGCCGGTCGGTGTGCAGCCCGCCTCGCCAGGCCACGGAGTAGACCAGACCGAAGGCGGCCAGTGCGCCGCCGGTGGCGGCGGCGATCATCGTCGCGTTGCCGCCGACGCCGCCGGTTACCACGATCACCGCGGCCAGCCCGGCACCACCGGTGATGCCGAGAATTCCCGGCTCGGCGAGCGGATTGCGGCAGGTCGCCTGGACCAGGGAGCCGGACAACGCGAGGGCACCCCCGGCGGCCAGCGCCGCCGCCACCCGTGGTGCCCGTTCGTCCAGCGCGAAGCGGATGACGGGCGGTCCCTCACCGGACAGCCAGAGCGCGATGTCGCCGGTGAGCAGCCAGGTGTTGCCGGCGAGCAGGCCGAGCAGCCCGGCGCCGGCGGCGGTCGCGCCGACGACCGCCAGGACCGTCCAGTACCGGCGGCGACTCCGGGGCCCCATCCGGCTGCCCGGCGGTTGCCGGGTCGGGCCGGAGTCGCGTACCCGGCGGGCCAGCACGATGAGCAGGACGGCACCGACCAGGGTGGTGGCCACCCCGGTCGGCACCCGGCCGGCCCGGTCCGCGCCGAGCAGGGCGCGGATCACCCCGTCGGCCAGGACGACCGTCAGCGCGCCGACCAGACCCGCCGCCGGCACCAGTACGGCGTGCCGGTGCAGCGCCGGTACGAACCGTGCCGACATCCGGGTCACCGCCGGCGCGCAGAGACCGACGAACCCGATCGGGCCGGCCAGGGTCACCGCCGCCGCGGTGAGCAGCACCGCGAGCACCGTCCCGACCGCCCGGGTCGCCCGGACGGGTACGCCCAGCGCCCCGGCCGTGTCGTCGCCGAGACCCAGCAGATCGAGTCGGCGGGCCAGCAGCCCGGCCACCGCCGTGGCGCCGACCACGACCGGCGCGGCCTGCCCGAAGGCGGTCAGCCCGAGCTGGCTCAGCGATCCGCTGCCCCAGGCGAACAGCCCGGTCGTTTCCTGCTGGAAGCCGATCAGCACCGCGGCCGTGGCCGACTGCAACGCCATCGCGACGACGGAGCCGGCCAGGACGAGACGAGTCGTCGAGCTGCCCGCGCCGCCGGCGAGACCCAGAACAAGACCGGCGGCCAGCAGCCCGCCGACGAAGGCGACGACGCCCGACGCCCAGAGCGGCACACCGAGGCCGAACGCCGCGACCGCACTGACGGCGAAGTACGCCCCCGCGGTCACCGCGAGGGTGTCCGGTGAGGCGAGTGTGTTGCGGGCCAGCGACTGGAACAGCGCGCCGGCGACGCCGAGGGCGAAGCCGACCGCGATCCCGGCCGCCAGCCGCGGGAGCCGGGAGCCGAGCAGGATCTCCCGGACCGCCTCGTCGGCGCCCGTCTCCCCGCCGCCCGCCGCCGCGAGCAGGTCGGCGAGCCCCACCCCCGAGGTGCCCTGGGTCAGGTGCCAGCCGGCGGCGACCACCAGGGCCACCCCGAGCGACAGCAGGGTGCCCAACCCGCCGACCACGGCCCGGCGGTCCACACCGGACGCCGCCACCGGTCGGGTGGCGGCGGCGCCCGGCGTCGGACGGATCCCCGTGGGCACCCGTGGACCGTCGTTCACGATGGTCAGCTGGCCAGGACGTCGACGTAGGCGTCGAGCACCTGCTGCGACGAGCGGGGGCCGCCGAAGGTCCAGATGCCGGCCGGGAAGGCGTACGCCCGCCCCTGCTCGACCGCCGGCAGCGACGCCCAGATCTCGTTCTTTTCCAGCTCGGTCAGGACGCTGCCGGCGGGGTCGGTGGTGCCGGTGTACAACAGGGTGGCGTCGCCGACGGTGGTCATCCCCTCGATGTCGGTCTGGCCCAGGCCGTACGCCGGGTCGACCTCGCCGGTCCAGGCGTTCGTCAGGCCGATCGCCTCGCCGAGTTCACCGACCAGCGATCCCTGGCCGAACGGCCGGATGGCGACGTTGCCGCCCTGGACCCAGCCGTCGAAGTAGACGAACTCGGTGCTCGTGAGCTCAGCACCGGCGATCTGCTGCTTCGCCTCGTCCAGGCTGGCCTGGAACTCGTCGGCGACGAGGTCGGCCCGCTCGGAGCGGCCGAGGGTCTCGGCGATCATCGCGAAGGTGTCCAGCATGTTCTGGACCGGGTCGGCGGCATCCGCCCCCCGGGTGGCCAGCACCGGGACGTCGTACTCGGCGAGCTGCGCGATGACCGGGTCGTCCTCGGCGGTGGCCTCGACGATCACCAGGTCCGGATCGGCGGCGAACAGCGCGTCGAGGTTGGGCTCGCCGCGCAGGCCGACGTCGGCGACGCCGTCCGGCAGCTCCTCGGCGGTGTCCCAGGTGCGGTAGCCGTCCGGGTCGGCCACCGCCACCGGGGTCAGGCACAGGGTGAGGACGTCCTCGATCTGCTGCCACTCCAGTACGGCCACCCGCTGCGCCGGCGCGTCCAACGTCACGGTGCGCCCGAGCGCGTCGGTGACCTCCACCGGTCCGGTAGAGGTCACGGTGGTGTCGTCGGCGCATTCACCGGAGGCGTTGGCCGTGGGCGTCTCGTCTGCGGTCTGCGGATCGCTGGTGCCGCAGGCGGCCAGCGCCGACGGGATCAACAGGACGGCGGCGAGGGCAGCCGTCATCGATCGGGTTCTCATCAGATTCCTCACTCGTTGGTTGACCGGGCGCTCAGCGGCGCCGGTGGTGTCGCCCTCGGGGCTCGACCCGCACCAGACCGGTGGTCGGGTCCACGGTGGTGTCGATCGGCAACCCGTAGACCTCGGACAGGTGTTCCGTGGTCAGTACCTCGGCCGCCGCGCCGGCGGCCCGCACCCGGCCCTGGCTCAGCAGCACGATCTGGTCGGCCACGCCGGCGGCCTGGTTCAGGTCGTGCAGGACGACGCCGAGCGCCGTCTGGTGCCGGTCCGCGAGGTCACGGACCAGGTCGAGGATCTCGACCTGGTAGCGCAGGTCGAGATGGTTGGTCGGCTCGTCGAGCAGCAGCACGCCGGTGTCCTGGGCGAGGCAGGCGGCCAACCACACCCGTTGCAGCTCACCGCCGGAGAGCTGGTCGACCGCGCGATGGGCCATCGGCGTGGTCCCGGTCAGCTCCATGGCGTGGTCGACCATCGCCTGGTCGTTGTCGGTGAGCGGGCTGAACCGGCGCCGGTGCGGGTGGCGCCCGAAGGCGACGACGTCGCGGACCCGCAGGCCGGACGGGTGCGGTCGGGACTGGGACAGCAGGGTCACCCGGCGGGCGAAGTCGCGGGCGGACAGCGGTGCCGCGTCCTCGAGGTCGCCGTTTTCGCGGCCGAGCAGGATCCGGCCGGACGACGCCCGGTGCAGTCGGGCGAGCGAGCGCAGCACGGTGGACTTGCCACTGCCGTTGGGGCCGATCAGGGCGGTCACCACGCCGGGGTGGATGGCGACGGACACGCCGTGGACGACCGTGGTGCGCTGGTATCCGAGCACCAGGTCGTCGCCGTGCAACGCCGTCGCGATCATGTTAGGTGAGGCTACCCTAAACGTTGATCGAGGGAAAGTCGCCGGTCACCGGCCGCTCGGCGTACCGGCGGCGACGCCGGATCCCCGGCCCGCCGGACGCCGCTCGGGCATCTCGCGGACCGGGGATCCGGCACCGGTCAGGGCAGCGTGTTCAGCACCAGCGTGCCAATCTCGGAACCCAGCTCCTCGGCCCGGTTCTCGCCGGCGACCCCGTCGGCCCGGTTCATCAGCACCGCCACGACGATCCCGTCGTCCGGGTACATCTGCAGGTACGCGGTGGACCCGTCGGCGCCGCCGTTCTTGCCGATCCGTCGGTGTCCGTCCTCGGTGCTGATCGACCACCCGTACGCGTAGCTCCACCCGGTGTCGACCCACATGGCGTCGAGCGAGTCCGGGCCGACGATCTCGCCGTCGATCAGCTTGTCGCCGAACCGGGCCAGGTCGGCGATCGAGGACTCCATCCCGCCGCCGAGGACCTTCCAGCTCACCTCGTCGCCGCCGTACTCGTCGTTGGCGCCGTCGTAGAAGGTGCTGCGCCGCACCGAGGTGTCCGACAGGTCCTCGGGCCGCAGGGTGCCCAGGCCGAACGCGGCGGTCAACTCCGACTCGGTCAGCTCCGCCACCGGGGTGCCGGTCGCGCCCTCCAACGCCGCGCCCAGGATGGTGTAGCCGTGAGTGCTGTAGTGCCCGTCACCGATCGAGCAGACCAGGTCGGAGTCCCAGAACTCGGCCGCGGCCGCGGTGGCGTTGGCGTACCAGGTGGTGCTGAGATCGGTGTCCTCGGCCTGCCACTGCGCGACGTCGGCCGGGTCGGCGCCGTCGGCGGCCTCCGTGCCCGCGTAGTGCCGCACACAGGCCCGGTTGCTGGCCACCTGCTCCACTGTGTACGCGTGGTGGGTGGGCAGCCCGGGGATGTGATCGCGGACGTCGTCGGCCGGGTCGATCTGCCCGTCCTCGACCGCCCGCATGGTGAGCACCCCGCCGATCCCCTTGGACACCGACGCGATCCGCAGCACGTGCCCGGAGTCCAGCCACACGTCGTCGTCGACGTTGGCGTGCCCGAACCCGCGCAGGTAGCGGAACTCACCGTCCTGCATCACCGCCACGGCGATGCCCGGCATGTTGAGACTGTTCGCCTCGCCCTGGACCAGGTTGTCCACCGACCGGCGCAGCTTCCAGCCCGGCCGGTCGGAGTTCTGCCGCCAGACCCCGGCGTACCGGGTGCCCTTGGCGGTCTCGTACCGCTCGAAGTTGATCACCCGGTATCCCTCGTCGGCGTACCGGTGCCACCAGTTGACGTACTCCTGCCGGGTCAGATCGCTACGTACCCGCCAGCGGCGGTGGTTGGTGTTCTCCACCCAGATGCCGGCGTACCGCTGGCCCACCGTGGTGAGCGCCGAGTCGACCACCAACGACCGGTAGACGATCTGGTAGGCGTCGACCGCGTCCTGGTACTCGGTGCGGGTGATGCCGCCGAGCAGCCGCCAGTCCAGGTTCTCGGCGTTGTCCACCCAGACGAGCGCATACCTGGTGCCGGCACCGGTCGGGTAGATGTCGACGTCGACCGGCAGCCGGGTGCGTCGTTGCTCCGTGTAGTACGCGGTGAACTCGGCGGCGGTCAGGTTGTACTTCATCGACCAGCCGTAGCCCTCCACGTTGCGCACCCAGGCGGCGGCGTAGTAGCGGGCACTGCCCTCGACGTAGGTCTCGAAGTCGACCAGCCGCATCCCGTCGTCCGCCGCCTTGACGAACTCGGTGTCGAACTCGGCCTTGGTCAGCCTGGTGCGTACCAGCCAGCCCCGCCCGTCGAGGTTGCGTTGGAAGGCGGCGCCGATGCGCCGTCCGTCGTCGGCCACGTCCACATCCAGGTCGACGACCAGGTAACCGGCGGCGGCGTACTCGTCGAACCGCACCTGGAAGTCGGCCGGGGTCATGTCCCGTACCGACGCCCAGCCCACCTCGTCGGGGTCGAAGACGGCCGAGGGCGGGCCCGGGTGGGCCGCCGCCGGGGTCGTCGCCCCACCGGCGAGAGTGGCCGCCGTCGCCGCGACGATCAGCGCGGCGAGTACGCGGCTCAAGGTGCCGCGTACGGATTCGGATCTCATGGTCCGCTGCTCCTCTCGATGTGCCCGACGGTTGTCGGACAACAACTGGGAGAGCGGCGGTCCGCTCTGACCAACAGGTTCTGCTGTCCGGTGGACGACAGTACGAACGGGCCAGGGCGCCAGGGTTCGGATTCGGCCGGGCCGTCACCGTTGCCTCGATATTCCGCTATGGTATGCGGAGATTGCCCGTTTTTGTGCTGGTAGTAGGTGTGCGCCCCGAGTCGGCAGTGAATGGAGTCGGTCATGACCCGCGTGATGACGGTCGTCGGCACCCGGCCGGAGATCATCCGGCTGTCCCGGGTGATGGACCGACTGGACCGTACCGTCGACCATGTCCTGGTACACACCGGGCAGAACTGGGATCCGTTCCTCTCCGAGGTCTTCTTCACCGAACTGCGGCTGCGCCCGCCGGACCGGTCGTTGGGGGTGGACACCACCTCGCTCGGCCGGGTGCTCGGCGGCGTGCTGGTCGGTATCGAGGCAGCTGTCGACGACTGCCGGCCGGACGCCCTGCTGGTGCTCGGGGACACCAACAGCGCCATCGCCGCCCTGATGGCCCGCCGGATGCGGGTGCCGGTCTACCACATGGAGGCCGGCAACCGGTGCTTCGACCTGAACGTGCCGGAGGAGACCAACCGACGGCTGGTCGACCACGTCTCCGACTTCAATCTCGTCTACAGCGAGCACGCCCGCCGCAACCTGATCGCCGAAGGACTGCATCCGCGGCGCATCCTGCACACCGGCTCCCCGATGCGCGAGGTGCTGGAGCACTACCGGCAGGACATCGCCCGGTCCACCGTGCTCGACCAGCTCGGGCTGACCGCCGGCGGGTACTTCGTGGTCAGTGCCCACCGTGAGGAGAACGTCGACCGGCCGGACCGGCTGCACCGGCTGCTCGACTGTCTGCGGGCGGTACGCGACGAGTGGGCGCTGCCGGTGCTGGTCTCCACCCATCCGCGTACCCGCAAACGGCTGGAGGCGCTGGCCACCGACCCGACCAGCCTCGACCGGATCACCTTCCACGAGCCGTTCGGGCTGTTCGACTACGTACGCCTGCAGTGCGCCGCCCGTTGCACGTTGTCCGACAGCGGCACGATCAGCGAGGAAGCGGCGATCCTGGGCTTTCCAGCGGTGACGTTGCGGGAGTCGATCGAACGGCCGGAGGCGTTGGACGCCGGCGGCATCATCATGACCGGGCTGGACCCGGCCGGCGTGGTGGAAGCGGTCCGGGCGACCGTCGAGCAGGTCGCCTCGGCCGGGGTGCCCTGCCCGGCGGACTACCAGGTGCCCGACACCTCACGGCGGGTCGTCGACTTCATCCTGTCCACCGTGCGGCGCCACCACGAGTGGGCCGGGCTGCGTCGCTGAGCGCGGCAGCCGGACGAATCGAAGGCCGAGCCGACAGTGCGTGAAACGACGACCCCGGTCCGGCCCGCCGCCGGCGGGCCGGCGACCCGGCAGAACACCGCCGACGCGGCGACCACCACGTTCCGGATCCTCGCCACCGCCGCGGTGTTCGAGCCGGGATTCCGTGGCGGCGGCCCGATCCGGTCGCTGCGCTTCATCCTGGACACCCTGCCCGACGACCTCGACGTGACCCTGGTCACCCGGGACCGGGACCTGTACGCGACCGACCGGTACCCGGGGCTGTCCGGCGAACTGGTCCACCGCGACGCCCGGTCCGCGGTGTTCTATCTCGACCCGGTGCGCCCCCGGCAGTGGCTGCGGCTGCTGCGGCAGGTCCGGTCGCGGCCGGTCGATCTGCTCTACGTCAACAGCCTGTGGTCGATGTTCTCGGTGGTCCCGATCCTGGCGGTGGCCCTGCGACTGCTGCGGGTACCGGCGATCATGATCGCCCCGCGCGGCGAACTGGCCCCGGCCGCCCTGGCCATCAAAGGCGGCAAGAAGCGGCTCTTCCTGGCGGTGTGGGCACCGGTGCTGCGGCACCTCGGCGTGCGGTGGCAGGCGTGCAGCCAACTGGAGGCGGACCAGATCACGTCGGCCCTGCCCTGGGCCCGGGTGATGGTCAACGGCAACGAGTGCCCGATCCCGGACCGTCCGCCGCCGCCGGTCGTGGCGCACGACGGTCCGTTGCGGCTGGTCTTCATCGGCCGGATCTCACCGATGAAGAACCTGGTCACGGCGCTGGCAGCGGTGGCCCGGGCGACCCGGCCGGTCGACTTCGACATCTTCGGGCCCGACGAGGACGAGCCGTACTGGGCGCGCTGCGGCCAGCTCATCGCGACGATGCCCGGCCATGTCCGGGTGCGGTACCACGGCGAGCTGCCGGCCGACGAGGTGCTGTCAACCTTCGCCCGGTACGACGCATTCCTGTTCCCGACCCTGGGCGAGAACTTCGGACACGTCATCCTGGAGAGCCTGGCGGCCGGCTGCCCGGTCGTCTGTTCCGACCGGACCCCGTTCAGCGAGTTGATTTCCAGCGCCGGCGGGGCGGTGGTCCGGCCGATGGCCGTGTCGGCGCTGGCCGAGGTGGTGAACGAACTGGCTGTCCGGTCGGCGGGTGAGCGGGCGGCGGCGAAGGTGACGGCGGGGCGGCGGTACCGGCTCTGGCGGCGGCAGGTCCGCGAACTCAACGTCCTCGACCACGCCCGCCACTTCTGCCGGTGACCCGCCGTAACCGGTGCCGCGCCAGGCTCGTTGGACTGGGTGTGTCCAGTCGTCTTCGTACCATCGTCCGGCGGGTGCGGGACCATCTGGCGGCCAGCCGTGACCCTGAGGCGTTCGTCAGATCGTTGGGGGTCAACCTGACCGGTCGGGTGCGGTTCTACGGCGTGAACCGGGCGATGTTCGGCTCGGAGCCGTGGCTGATCACGATCGGCGACAACGTCTACATCACCTCCGAGGTGCAGTTCGTCACCCACGACGGGGGCACCCTGATCCTCCGCAAGGAGCATCCCGAGCTGGACTGGACCGCTCCGATCGTCATCGGTGACGACGTCTACATCGGGATGCGATCGATGATCCTGGCCGGGGTGACCATCGGCAACCGGTGCGTCATCGGCGCGGGTTCGGTCGTCACCCGCGACATCCCGGACAACACCGTGGCGGCGGGGGTGCCGGCCCGACCGCTGCGCACGACCGACGAGTACCTGCGCCGGCTGCAGGCCAAGTCGCTGGGCATCGGGCACCTTCCGGTCGCCGCCAAGCACGCGGAGATGAAGCGGATCTACGGCGTACCGGCGCGGTGATCAGGCCCGCCGGTAGGCGATCCGCGGCGGCGGGAACTGGTGCACGCCGGCGACGGTGACCGGTCCGAGTAGACCAGCCACACCGGACATCTGGTAGCCGAACCGGTCACCGGTCATCGCCGCCGGGCCGGTGCCGATGTTCAACGCCGTGGCACCGCCGACCTGACTGGTCCGCAGGGTGGGCGGGGTGGTGGCGGAGCCCTGCCACACGACCGCGTACCAGTGCCAGCCGGCGGGCAGCGTCACCGGCGCGGCCAGCACGTACTCCCGGATTCCGGCGGTGGCCACGCCGAGCGCGCCGAAGTCGGCGATCGGTCCCTGCGACGCCGGTCGTCCGGTCGTCGGGTCGTGGGCGTACACGCCGTGGCGTAGCCAGCCGCTGCCGGCCGCCGTCACCTCCACACACACCCGGTCGACCCGGACGGCCTCCGCCAGGTACATCGGGTGCAGCAGCAGCCGCTGGAACGCGCCGGTGCAGGTGGTGGTCCCGGTCGGACCGGCCAGCGGCAGGAAGTAGCTGCCGATCCCGGAGGTGGCGCCGGGCAGCGGCTGTGGGCTGGCCTGGTCGGGGTCCGCCCGCCACATGCCGTACCCGGGGGAGACCGGCACCTGGTAGGCGATGCCGTCGGCCGCGATCCGCTCCGCGACCGCGAGGTTCGTCGGTCCGACCGGGACCAGCCGACGGTGGAACAGCTCCGGCACGGCCATCCGGGCGGCGGCGACGGTGCCCACCCGTTCGATGATCACGAAGTCGCGGCTGCCGTCGGAGACGACCAGCTCGGTGGCGGCCGAGGGCGGTGCCAGATAGCGGCGGTACGCGGTACCGGTGACCGTCTGCCCCGGCCAGAGCTCGCGGCCCCACACCAGCTGTGGGTAGTTCTTCTTCAGACTGGACGAGACGAACCAGCTCTTCGCCGTGGTGTACCGCACCCTGATCGCCGGCTGTCCGTCGTCGACCGGCAGCAGGCCGGCGGCGATTCCCCACAGCTGGGCCCCGCCGCCGCTGACCGCCCACTGGGTCATGCCGGCCGCCGGCATCGTCGGGTCCCGCAGGCTCGCCGGGGTGATGTCGGTGATCGCGGTGATCGTGTCGATCCGCGCCCAGGTCGACCAGTTCAGTGTCCCGGCGACTTCGACGTTCGGCATGAACTGCCGGCGGCTGCCGCCCGCCGGGACGGTCAGCGCCGAGCACTGGGTGACCCCGGTACTCAGGGTGAACCGGTCCATGGCGGTCACCCGCTGGGTGACCAGCAGGCCCGCCGGTGACCAGCGGTAGTCGTTGTCGATCCGACACATCGGCGGGATCCGGGTCATGATCGTGGCGAGCGGTGTGCCGATGTTGGCCTGGGCGGTGTCGATCATGCCCCGGTACGAGGGGATGATGTACGACTCCCGGATCCGTAGCTGGTCACCGACGGACCGGCCGTCGGGCAGTGGCCGGCCGTCGAGGTCGACGACCACGGTGTGCGAGTGGGTGGCCGGGCGGATCTGTACGTCCGGGGTCAGCACCGTGATCGGTACCGTGGTCCGGTTCGTCGCCCCGGCGACGTGAGTGAGCGCCGCCGCCGGCCGCACCCGCACTCCCTGGGCGACGCCGTCGACGATCGTGTACGGGTTGCCGAACAGCAGGCTGTTGCCGTTCGGCACGCCGAGCAGGGTGAAGATCCGGATTCCGTCGGTCCACCGGGAGCCCAGGTCGGCGGTGGTCTTGCCGTGGTTGGTGACCGCGATCTGGGTGCCGATGTTGTAGCCGTGGTTTCCGCCGACGTACGACCAGCCGGTGTGTATCGGGCAGTTGTCGTCTGAGGTGTCGTGAATCCGGGTACCCACCGCCGACATGACCGGCCAGACCTGGGCGTCGGTGGCGGTCGACGGCACGAGGGTGACCTGGGGCAGGCCCGCGTGCCACATGCCGACCATCGACTCGGCGTAGGCCAGGTTGGCCGGCATCACCAGGTCCCGGGTGCCGTCGAACCTCGACCTGATCGACATCAGGGCGTTCGACCGGTAGACCGTCAGTCCGGGCATCTCGGCACCTCCATGGCGAGCCGCTCGATCTGCTGTCACTGTGCGCCTTTTCACTGGCCAGGACGGTTCTCCGGTCGGTGACGTGACAGCGCTGTCGGCCGTTTGGCGGGTGCCTGCCGCACGATCGGCGGTACCCACGGGCGACATGGCTGATCTAAACCGATATTTCCAAATAAAAGATGTTATAGACCCGTTACTCGGCCCTTGGTTGGCTCGATGTACAGGTGACCGGGCGGCACTGTGAGGAGTTGTCCATGCGCATTCTGATCACTGGCGGTGCCGGCTTCATCGGCTCCAACCTGGCCCGCGCCGCACTGGTCGAGCCGGCGGTGAAGGAGGTCACCGTCCTGGACGACCTGTCGGTCGGACTGCGCGACAACCTCACCGGGCTGGACGTCGAGGTCGTCGAGGGGTCGATCCTGGATCCGGCCGCACTGGACGCCGCGATGGCCGGCCGGGAGGCCGTGGTCCACCTGGCCGCCCTGCCCAGCGTGCCCCGGTCGCTAAGCGACCCGGTGGCCTCTCATCACGCGAACGCGACCGGGACCCTGCTGGTGCTGGAGGCGGCCCGCCGGCACGACATATCCCACTTGCTGGTCGCCTCCTCCTCGTCGGTGTACGGCATGAACCCGACGCTGCCGAAGACCGAGCTGACCTGGACCCGGCCGATGAGCCCGTACGCGGCCAGCAAGCTCGCCACCGAGGCGTACGCCCTGGCCCACCAGGCGTCGTTCGGGCTGCCGACGCTGGCGCTGCGGTTCTTCAACGTCTACGGCCCCGGGCAGCGGCACGACCACGCCTACGCAGCGGTCATCCCCCGGTTCGTCCACGCCGCGCTGCGGGGCGAGCCGGCCCTGGTGCACGGCGACGGCACCCAGTCCCGGGACTTCACCTACGTCGGCACGGTGTGCGCGGTCATCCTGGACGCACTGCGGCGCCGGGTGTGTCACCCGCACCCGGTCAACCTTGCCTTCGGTGCCCGCGCCAGCCTGCTGGAGGTTCTCGACGACCTCGCCGGCCTGCTCGGCCGGCGCATCGACCGCGAGCACGCGCCGCCGCGTCCCGGCGACGTCGCGCACTCCCTGGCCGACACCGCCACGTTGCGGGATCTCTTTCCCGGCATCACCCCGGTCGACCGCCGGGACGGCTTGCGGGCGACCGTCGAGTGGATGGCCCGTCGGCTGGCCGTCGGGCCCGTCGCGAGCCGGTGACCGGGGCCGTCGACCGGACCGGGCCGGACGGCCATGACCGGGACCGTGACCGTGCCGTCCGGTCCGGCATCGCCGCGGCAATGGCGGCGAAGGCGACCGGCATGGCGGCCCCGCTGGTCATCACCCCGGCCTGCTTCCAGTACCTCGGCGACCAGCGGTACGGGCTGTGGATGGCGGTCACCGCGCTCACCGGGATGGCCTGGTTCGCCGACCTGGGCCTGGGCAACGGGCTGCTCACCCGGCTCAGCCGGCTCGGTACCGACGTAGGGCAGCAGGCCAGGGAGATCTCCAGCGCGTTCGCCACCGTCGGCACGGTCGCCATCGCCCTGCTCGGCGGCCTGCTCGTGGTCAATCCGCTGGTGCCCTGGGACCGGCTGCTCGGGGTGACCGATCCGGGCATCGCCGCCGAGACGTCTACGGTGGTCCTGCTGTCGTTCGGGGCGTTCGCCGGCAACATTCCGCTGTCGCTGATCCAACGGATCCAGTACGCCGACGGTCAGGTCGTGCAGAGCAGCGTCTGGCAGTCGGCGGGCTCGCTGGCCGCCATGGTGGCTGTGCTGTGCGCCATCGGCGGTGGATGGGATCCGCTGGCGGTGATCGCCTGCGCGGTGCTGGCGGTGCCCGCCGTCAACCTGGTCAACACCGTGGTCTACTTCGGCGTCCAACAGCCGGCCAAGCGCCCCGGCCCCAGGCTGGTCGACCGGGCGACCGCAGCCGGCCTGCTCCGGCTCGGCCTGCGGTTCTTCGCGCTTACCACGATGTCGTCGATCGCGATCAACATCGACAGCCCGCTGGTGGCGAACATCCTCGGACTCGCCGTGGCGGCGCACTACGCCGTCGTGGTGAAGCTCTTCGGCGTGCTGTCCATCTTCGTCGGCCTGGTTGGCATGACCGTCTGGCCGGTGAACGGCGCGGCGTTGGCCCGTGGTGAGGTGGCCTGGGTACGCCGGCACACCCGACGGATGGTGTTGCTCTACGGAGCGGTGGTCGGGATGGCGGGTGCGGCGCTGGTCGGCTGGGGGCACCCGTTGATCGAGTTGTGGGTCGGCGGCATCGACCGGGCCGCGGTTCCGGTTCCGGTCCTCGCCGGACTCGCCTGCTGGTCCTTCCTGGTCGCGGTCAGCTCGCCGCTGATCCTGGTGCAGAACAGCGCCGGTCTGCTCCGGCCGCAGGCGGTCGGCTGGGCCGCGTTCCTGGTCCTGGCGACCGGCCTGAAGATCTGGGGGCTGCACCAGTTCGGTCTGGTGGCCGTGCCGCTGGCGGCCTGCATGGCGTATCTGCTCACCATCTGGCCCGCTGCGGTGATCGGCTACCGGCGGGCAGTGGACCGGGCCGGCCAGGGCGCCGGCCCGTCGCCTGCAGCGCCCGACCTTGCAGCGCCCGACCCGGGCGCTGGCGGTGGCACGGCGCTCCGGCCGACAGTCGACGAAAGGGGGACCGGTGTCCGAGTTGGTGGTTGACCAGGGCGACGTCCGTGACCATCCGGACCCGCCCGGCGGTGGGGCGGCCGCCCCACCGCCGGGCGCCCCACCGCCGGGCGTGGCCCGCCGCCGCGTCCTGCGGGTGGTGGGCGAACTGAACTTCGGCGGCACCGAGACGCGTACCGCGGAACTGCTGCCACGGCTCGTCCGTGGCGGAACCGAGATGCATCTGGTCACGCTCAGCCACCGCGTCGGGCCTGGGCCGCTGGCCGGGACGGTCGAGCGGTACGGCGGCTCGGTGACCGCCGTACCGCTCGGTGCGTGGTTCCCGGTCCGGTTCCACCGTCTGCTGCGCCAGCTGCGGCCCGACGTGGTGCACGTCGACTGCGCCAACTTCTCCGGCGTGCTGCTCGCCCTCGCCGCGGTCGCCGGGGTGCCCGGCCGGGTCGCGCACTTCCGGGGGGACGACAACGCGCCGAGGAGCCTGCGCCGTCGGATCCTCCGGTGGCTCGGCGGGCGGCTGCTGCGGACCTTCGCCACCGACGTCCTGGGCGTGTCGCCCGGCTCGCTCACCTTCGGCTTCCACCGGGCCTGGCGGGACGATCCACGCTGCCAGGTGGTGCTCAACGGGCTCGACCTGGACCGCCTGCGTCAACCGTCGGTCGACGACCTACGGGCGATGATCGGAGCGGGCGTCGCCGATGTCGTCTGCGTCAGCGTGGGACGGGCCTCGGCGGAGAAGCGCCGCTGGCTGCTGCCGCCGATCCTGGCCGCGTTGCGTGACCGGGGGGTCTCCGCGCACGCCGTACTCGTCGGGCCGGGTGATCCTGCCGACGACGCCCGGGTGCGGGCCGCGGCGGACGCCGCCGGGGTGACCGACCGGGTGCATCTGCTCGGGCCTCGGGACGACGTGGGCGGCCTGCTGGCACAGGCCGACCTGGTCATCCACCCGTCCAGCCTGGAAGGGTTGCCCGGCGGGGTGCTGGAGCCGGTCGCGCTGGGTATCGGCACGGTGGCCTGCGACCTGCCCGGCGTGCGGTTCATCGACGAGCGGCTGCCCGGCGTCGTGATCGTCGATCCCGGGGCGTCGGCGGCGGACTGGGCGGAGGCGGCGCTCGTCGCGGCCGCGTACACCGCCGCGACCACCCCTGCGGCCGCCGGCGAGCGCTTCGCCCACAGCGCGTTCGCGATCGACGCTGCGGCCGAAACCCACCTGGCGATCTACCGACGGCGTCCGGCCCGCGTCCGGCCCAGCACCGAAGGAGTCCGATGACCGAGCAGACCACGACGGTCGAGCACGGACCACGACCCGGTGACCGGCCGGCAGACCGGCGGCGTCGGCCACGACCGCTGCTGATCGGCGCGTACGCGTTTCCGTACGGCGACGCCACCTCGAACCGGCTGCTGCAACTCGCCCGCTGCGCCGCCGGCGCCGCCGGGCCGACACTGGTGGTCAACGACTGGCCTTGCGAACTGCCGTTCCCGCCGGACGGGCCACGGGCCAGCGGTGTCGAACTGATCACCTTGCGGATCAGGGGAGCCAACCACTTCAGCCGGATGTGGGCCCGGCTGGCCCGTCCGGTCCGCGTGCTGCGGGCGTTGCGGCGCCGTGGCGTCGGCCGCGGCGACGTCTCCGTGGTCCTGCTGCCGATGGCCATGATGACGCTCGGCAACTGGGCGGTGCTGCGTCTCGGGCTGCGCTGCCCGATCGTGGTCGACGCCAGCGAACGCCACGACCGGCGACAGTTCCGGCGCGGCTGGTCCGATCCCTACTTCGTGCGCCACCGGTGGTCGACGTTCCTGGCGACCAGGCTCGTCGACCGGTTCACCGCGGTTTCCACCACCCTGGCCGGGCACTTCGAGCGGCGTGGCGGCGCCGTACTGGTGGTGCCACCGCAGGTGGACTGCGACGAGTTCGCGCCACCACGGCCGCCGTCGCTCGACGCCGGCCTGCGACTGCTGTACGCGGGTACGCCAGGCCGCAAGGACATGCTCCACGTGATCGTCGCGGGGATTGGCCGACTGGCGCCGCTGGACCAGCGGCGGGTCCGGCTGACCATTGCCGGGATCACCCGCGACGACGCGGCGAACCTGTCCGACCTGGACCCGGCGGTGCTCGATGCGGTCCACGCCGAGGTGGTGTTCCTCGGCCGGGTACCCCGGGCGACCGTGTTGGACCTGCTGGCCGAGTCGCACTTCGCCATGCTGGTGCGGCCCACCGGCGGCTACGCGGCGAACGGCTTCCCGTCCAAGGTGCCGGAGAGTCTCGCCGCGGGGTGCCCGGTGCTGCTCAACCACACCAGTGACCTGGCCGACTATGTGCGTGACGGCGCCGAAGGGCTGGTGCTCGATGGCAACGGTCCGGACGACGTCCGGCTGGCGGTGCAGCGCGCGTTGCGGCTGCGTGACGAGCAGTGGGCGGCGATGAGCCAGGCGGCGCGGTCGCGGGCCCGCCGTTCGTTCGACCACCGGGCCTGGTCGGAGCGGGTCAGTGAGTTCGTTGTCCCGGTCGAGGGCCGGGACTGACCACTACCGCAGGACCGGGGTCCGCCCCCGGTGGGGCGACGTGCCCGGCTCAGCCGACGGTGCTGGCCGCGGCGAGGCAGCTGGCTGTGGCGACGCCTCCGGTCGGGGCGACGGCGGTGGGGCGTCCGCCGCCGCCCGGTGGTGTCCGGCCCGTCGCCGGGCGGGCAGGTGCAGCAGGACGGCGACCACGGCGAGCCAGAACACGTACGGGTACGTCTGCCCGGTACCGAACATCGCCGACTCGGTGACCTGGATCAGCAGGCCGGTGACGATGAGCCAGACCAGACCCGAGTTCGCCCGGTTCACCGGAGCCCGGACGGCGGCCCACCCGGCGGCGAGCACGGTGAGCAGCAGCGGCACCGCGGCCACCAGCCCGAGCTCCAGCATCATCTGCAGGTAGCTGTTGTGCACCAGCCCGACGTTGAAGCCGCGCAGTTCGTCGTAGCTGGCCAGCTCGTAGAGATGGTCGCGGGACGCGTACCCGTAACCGAGCGCCGGATGGTTCTCCCACCACAGGTCGACCGTCATGTGCCACAGCCGGATCCGGCCGTTGGACAGGTCGCTCTGAGTGAACCGGCTGACGAACTGCTGCATCCAGGACGCGGCGAAGACGGACGGCAACAGGCCGGACAGGTACCCGGCCAGCAGGGCCGCGGTCGCGCCGACGACGAACCGGGTCAGGGTACCGATCCCATGTCGTAGCACCACCCAGAGCGCCCCGACGAGCACGGCGCCCAGTCCGGTGCGGGACTGGGACAACACGAGGGCGCCAGCCACCGGCAGGATGCCGAGCAGTTCGGCACGTCGCCCGGTCTCCCGGTAGACCGCCCAGCCGAGCGGCACGGCCAACGCACAGACCATGCCGAGCATGTTGGGGTTGCTGAACAGCCCTTGGAACCGGGAACTGCCGGACAACGCGGTGGCCAACGTGCCGTTGGTCGCTCCGTAGCCGATGCTGACCACGACGGATACGGCCAGCACCAGGTAGACCACCCGCAGGTCGGCCATCATGACCGCCCGGTCCGGCCACCGCCGCTGAGCCAGCAGGTGGACCAGCCCGGCCAGCAGCAGCAGGGCCAGGCCACGCTGGAAGGACTCAAACGGAGCGATCGACCAGACCGCACTGAGCGTGGCGAGACCGGCGAGTACCCACAGCGACCCGATGAGGACACCGGTCCACGGCTTCGTCGGCCCGGCAGCGGCGGATCGGCGGAGACACAGCGTCCAGACGACCAGGCCGCCGACGGCCACGTACCGCGGATAGAAGCTGGCGTCGGCCAATGCCTCTACATCGGACGACGCGCCGACCAGCAGCGCCATCGTCAGGGCCAGCAGCCATCGCCAGCCATCCATCTGGAATGCGCAGATGAGCATGACGAGCAGCGCGACGGCGGCCGAGGCGACCAGCGGATTCCGTACCGCGAGGATGGTCGTGACCCCCAGCAGGACTGCCGCGCCGACCAGCACGGTCAGTCGGCTCATTCGGTCTACCACGTGTCGTCCTTCGGCTTGCGGTCGGCCGGGGTCACCCCTAGCGGTCTGTCAGTCGGTCCGGCGCGTCAGACCACGAGGCGCTGCCGGTCCGCCTCGGTCAGGGCACCTGCCCAGCGGGCCCGGGCGGCGTTCATCGACCGGACCATGTCCGGCCAGGAGGGCGGACGGTAGCCGGTGGCCTCGGCCAGCCGATCGGCGCGCATCGACCGGTCACAGACGAACCCGTCGTCTGGCACGATGTCACCCGGCCACCGGTACACCTCGGCGATCAACCGGAGCAGGTCGTATTTCGAGATCGGCTCGGCGGCCAGGTGGTACAGCCCGGTGAGATCGGTCCGGGGCAGCACCACGGTCCGTAGCAGCCGGGCGAACTCGACGGTCGTCACGCCGGTGTAGATCGCCCCGGTCCAGCCCCGGACGCCACCGGGGCGCGACAGAAACCAGTCCACCAACGACCGGTTGCTGGTCAGCTCGTGACCGATGATCGAGGTGCGCAGCGTGAGCGCTCCCTCTCCGGTGACCTCGCCCAGCAGCTTCGACCGTCCGTAGAGGTCCGGTGGGTCGGGTAGGTCGTCCTCGACGTAGCCGCCCCGGCGTCCGGAAAAGACACAGTCGGTGCTGACGTGGATCAGTCGGCTGCCGAACTGGCCGCACGTCCGCGCCAACAGATGCGGGAAGAGAGCGTTCAGGGTGACGGTGTGGGTGGCGTCCCGTACGTCAGGGCGTTGCTTGATCACCCCGACACAGTTGACGACCACGTCCGGCCGGAGTTCGTCGACGATCCGGTGGACCTGGTCGAACCGGGTGGCGTCGATGTCGCCGGTGATCCGGTCGACCAGTGGCACCGGGAAGTGGTGTGCGCGGTCGGCCAGGTTGCGGGCGGTGCCGTGGGCGTCGAGCTCCGGATCGGCGCTGAGCTCCCGCAACAGGGCGTGGCCGAGCATCCCGGTGCCGCCAACGATGAGGACCCGCCGTCGAGCGGGAACCGGCCCGTCGGTCCGCCGCCGCGGCACCCGCTCCAGGTGCCCGCCATCGCCGGCAAGGGCGCTCATGCCGCGCCGACCGGGGTCGCGGCGGCATCGAGGTGCGCCCGCACCTCCGGCAGGGTGAGTAGCAGCGACTCGACCTCCGGCACGGTCAGCCGTCGGGCGTTGTGCGAATTGAAGTCGGTGAGCCCGCCGCTGGCGACGTCGCCCTCGTCGACGTAGAGGGCGTAGTTGAGATCGCGGCTGTCCACCGGGACCCGGAGGAACTCACCCAGGTCTTCGGCGTGGGACAGCTCCTCGCGGCTGGCCAACGTCTCGTACATCTTCTCGCCGTGCCGGATGCCGAGCACGTCGAACTTGGCCGGTACGCCGAACAGGTTGCACAATGCGGTGGCCAGGTCGCCTATGGTGCAGGCGTCGGCCTTGCGGATGAAGACGTCGCCCTGCCGGCCGCTGTGGAACGCGTGTTCCACCAGGTCGACCGACTGGGCCAGGGACATCAGGAACCGGGTCATCGACGGCTCGGTGACGGTCGGCAGGCTGCCGTGGCGGATCTGGTCGATGAACAGCGGGATGACCGAGCCGCGCGAGTACATGACGTTGCCGTACCGCACGCAGCAGACGCGGGTCCGGGCCGTCAGGTTGTCCCGGGCGTGTGCCTGTGCCACCTTCTCCATCAGCGCCTTGGTCATGCCCATCGCGTTGACCGGATAGACGGCCTTGTCGGTGCTGAGCAGCACCAGTGCCTCGACCCCGACCCGTTCACACGCGTCCACCAGGTGCGCGCTGCCGAGGACGTTGGTCCGGACCGCTTCGAGTGGGAAGAACTCACACGACGGCACCTGCTTGAGCGCGGCGGCGTGGAAGACGAACTCCATGCCCCGTACGGCTTTGAGCACACTGTCGTAGTCTCGGATGTCACCCACGTAGTAGCGGACGCGCTCGTCGGCGAGTCGGTGCCGCATGGCGTCCTGTTTGGACTCGTCGCGGCTGAAGACCCGGACCTCCTCGGCGCCGGCGTTCAGCAACCGGGCAACCATTGTCTGGCCGAAGGACCCGGTGCCACCGGTGACCAGGAAGCGCCGGTCCGATAGCGAGGAAACCACATCTGCCCCTGTCTTGCTTCTCCCGTCGGGCCACCCTGGGGGGACGGTGGAGGTTGTCGCACGTGACGATATAGCTACATAACTGGCGTAGAGGGCATTTCCGGCAAGGTGAGGAAAGCTCGGATGCTCCGGCGGCCCGCGATCGCGGGCCGGGTCATCATTAACCGCGAAAAGGGCAAAACATTCCTTAATGGCTGGTAGTTGTATTGCATGCTGATCGGTCTGCTCACCCAGTGGTTCGATCCCGAGCCGGGGCCGGCCGCGCTGCCTGGCCGGCTCGCTCACGCCCTCGCTCGACGGGGACACGAGGTACGGGTGGTCACCGGCTTCCCGAACTATCCGACCGGCCGGCTCACACCCGGCTACCGGATGGCGCGTCGGGTCGACGAGATGGACGGCGACGTGCGGATCCGTCGGGTGGCGCTCTATCCCAGCCATGACCGGTCCGCCGCACGACGACTGGTCAACTACGGCTCGTTCGCTGGCTCGGCGCTGATCTCCGGCGCCGACGCGCTGCGCGGACTCGACGCACTCTGGGTCGGCAACTCGCCGATCTCGGTGGCGATGCCGATGTGGTACGCCCGGTACATGCACCGGGTACCGGTCCTGCTGCACGTTCTGGACATCTGGCCGGACAGCGCGGTGGCCAGCGGATTCCTCGGTGGCGGTCCATTGTCACGGGGCCTCGCGCGGGGGATGGCCGGTTGGTGCGAGGCGATGTACCGCAGCGCGGATCGGGTGGCCTACGTCTCGCCCGGCGCGGGCGGGCTGCTTGCCGGGCGGGGCGTACCGCCGGAGAAGCTGGTCTACATTCCGATGTGGGCCGACGAGGCGACGCCGGTTCGCCAACCCGACCTGCGCGCCGAGCTCGGGATCCGTCCCGATCAGGTGGTGCTGTCGTACGCCGGGGCGCTCGGTGAGGCACAGGGTCTCGACCCGCTGATCGACGCGTGCGTCCGGGTCGACGATCCGAGGCTGGTCTGTCTCATCGCCGGGTCGGGCACCACCGAGGACCGGCTGCGTGCCCGGGCGGCGCGGGCAGGCGCCTCCAACATCCGGTTTCTCGGCCGGCTGCCCCGCGACCGGATGCCCGCACTGATGGCCACCGGCGACGTGCACTACGTGAGCCTGCGCCCCGGTGGGATGTCGGCGTACACGATGCCGAGCAAGGTGCAGGCGATCCTTGCGGCAGGTCGGGCACTGCTCGTCGCGGCCGAAGGCGACGCCGCAACGGTCGCCCAGGACAGCGGCGCCGGCTTCGTCGCCCGGGCGGGGGATCCGGACTCGATCGGAACCGCCCTGCGCGAAGCGTGCGACCTGGGCCGCGAGAAGCTCGAGCTGCTCGGGCAGGCTGGTCGGTCCTATTACGACCAGGTATTCTCGGTCGCGGTCGGTGCTGAGCGGGTCGAGCAGACGCTGCGAGCGATGGTGGACGGCTCTCGGACGCGGCCGCGTCCCCCGAGCACGGGCTGAGCAGCGGTCCGCGAGATTTCCGGAAACCTGCTCGATCCTCGATCAGCCCGATCGCCAGCGGCGCGGCGGCACCCCACCTCGGTTCTTCACACCCGGCTCGTTCGCACCCACCGACTGGTGGTGAACAGCCTATACCAGCGGTACGGGATTGAGCCCACGGCGTCCGGAAGTCTCCGGGACATTTCCGGAAGACGTTGACAGGCCAATTTCGACGGTCCAATACTGGCGGTCGTCGGTAGGAGTTCGACGTCGTCGATGCCATCCTCTCCGCGGCTGGACCAGGTGAAACACCACCCCCAGCGGTGGTCCACACGATCCTCCGCCGGCTGCCGTCGCCCGGCCACCGGCCGGCCTTCGTCGTCGCCTCCGCCGAGGCGACGACGGGCCTGGCTGGAGGAGTTCTGGTGATCGGCGAGTTGACGCGTGCCTACCGTCAGGAGGCGGGGTTGACCCAGGAGGAGTTGGCGGAGCGTACCGGGATCAGCTCGCGCACGATCCGGGCGATCGAGAGCGGGCGGAGCCCATCGCCGCGCCGGATCACCGTCGGTCTGCTCGCCGACGTGTTCGGCCTGTCCGGTACCGACCGGGAGCGGTTCTACGCGTCCGCCGCGTCGTGGCGGCTGCCGGCACCGGCACAGCGCACCGCCGCGCCACCCGCAGCCGGGCGATCGGCCGGTGCAATGCCCGACCTGCTGCCGGTCGTGGCGGACTTCGTCGGCCGCCACGCGGAGCTGACGCGGCTGAACGGTCTGCTGGACAGCCAGGCGGGGGCCACCGTCGTCGTGTCGGGGACCGCCGGCGTCGGCAAGACCACCCTTGCGGTGCACTGGGGACGGACCGTGGCCGGTAACTTTCCCGACGGGCGTCTGTACGTCAACCTCCGCGGCTTCGACCCGGCCGGGTCGGCGGTCAGCCCCGCCGAGGCGCTGCGGAACCTGCTCGGCGCACTCGGGGTACCGACCGGCGAACTGCCCCCGGACCTGCCCGGCCGCACCTCCCTGTACCGCCGCCTGCTGGCCGATCAGCGGGTTCTGGTGGTTGTCGACAACGCCGTCGACGCAGCACAGGTCCGGCCGCTGATCGCCGGGACCGCAGGCTGTCTGACCCTGGTGACCAGCCGCCGGCAGTTGGCCGGCCTGGTCGCCACCGACGGCGCCGTCCCGCTGAGTCTGGACCTGCTCACCGTCGAGGAGTCCCGACAGCTGCTGGTCCGCCGGCTCGGTTCACGGCGGATCTCGACCGAGCCGGTGGCCGTGGACGCCCTTGTCGCGCGGAGCGGCCGGTTGCCCCTGGCGCTGGCCGTGGTCGCCGCCCGGGCGGCGATCAATCCCACGTTCTCCCTGGCTGGGCTCGTCGGCCAGATGGACCGCGCGGAGAACCGGCTCGACGCGCTGCACGGCACCGAGGCGGCCATCGACGTGCGGACCGTGCTCTCCTGGTCGTACCGGCAGCTGCGCCCCGCTGCCGCCCGCCTTTTCCGGCTGCTCGGCCTGCATCCCGGCCTGGACTTCGCCGCGCCAGCCGCCGCCAGCCTGGTCGGGGCCACGGTCCGCGACGTCGAGCCGCTACTGGCAGAGCTCGCCGACGCGCACCTGGTGACCGAACCGGCTCCCGGCCGCTACGGCCTGCACGATCTCTGGCGCAGCTACGCCAGCGAGTTGGTCGGCCAGGTCGACTCCGCAGTAGACCGCCGGGCCGCGCTGCGTCGACTGCTGGACCATTGTCTGCACACGAGTGCGACGGCGGACCGGGCGCTCGGCGTACACCGGGACCGGCTGGCCCTGCCGCCGCCGGTGCCCGGCGCCGTGTGCACCGGGTTTTCCGACAGCGATGCCGCGATGCGCTGGTTCGACGCCGAGTTCGAGACGGTCCTCGGCGGCATCCGGATCGCCGCCGAGCTCGGGCTCGACGGGTACGTCGGGCGCCTGGCTGCGAACCTGCGCACCTACCTGCACCGGCAGGGCCGCTGGCCGGAGATGTCGGCGGTCCACCTCACCGCGCTGCGGGCGGCACGTCGGATGGGGGATCTGCCCATGCAGGCGCGCAGCGATCACCACATCGGTGAGGCGGCGGCCAACCTCGACCGGTTCGACGAGGCCCACCGCCACCTGCGCCGGGCCGACCGGTGCTACGCCGGGATCGGCGACCGTGCGGGCCAGGCCCGGGTCGCGTTGACCAGTGCGTACGCCCTCGAACGGCAGCAGCTGCCCGATCAGGCACTGGGACAGGTCCTGGTGGCGCTGCGACTGGCCCGCGAGGCCGCCGACCCCTGGTTGCAGGCCCGCGCCCACAACGCGGTCGGCTGGTACCACGCGCTGCTCGGCGAACCGGAGCAGACCCGACTGCACTGCGTCGAGGCATTGATCCTGTTCGAGGAGCTCGACGATCCGGACGGGGCCGCCGATACCTGGGACAGCATCGGATTCGCCAATCACCGCCTCGGCCGGCACAGCGAGGCGGTCGACTGCTACCAGCGGGCCCTGCGGCTGTACCGGGCCTCGGGCAACCGGTTCTTCGAGGCGGCGACGCTGACCCATCTCGGGCACGCTCACCTGGCGGCCGGTGACGTCGGGCCGGCTCAGGCCGCCTGGCGGGCGGCACTCGACATCCTCGACGACCTCGGCCACCGGGATGCCTTCGAGCTCCGCTCCCTGCTGCGGAGCATCGACCGTCCGCCCGGCGGCGGCGAGCGCGGGTGTCCCGGCACTTCCGGGTGAGCCGGTCGCCCCAGGTCGACCACGGCGGCAGCCGACCGGAAACATTTCTTCCGGTCAATGCTCCTGGTCGCCCCGGGCGGCCGCTGCTTGACTGACGCGGCCAGCGCCCTGGGCCGGTCGGGGCGCAGACCCGTGGGAGGCAGTGGAGTTGACCAGGCCCGACCAGGCGACAGATGTCACGACCATCGTGGACGCGGTCCACCGGGGTGCGGTGCGGGCGGGCATCATCGCCGTTCCGGCCGCAGTGCCTGGTTGCTGGCACGACCGCCGACCGGCACCTGCGAGTCTGCTCGCGATGCCCCCCGGCGAACCGTTCTCCGTGACCGGGCTGTCCGGTATCGACCTGTCGACGATTGAGGTGGCGATCATCGGGACCGAGCTGGTCCGGGCCGGGACCCTGGAACGGCTCAGCGATACCTTCGCCGCGGTCGGATTCCGCCGCTCGGCGTTCCCCGTGCCCAGGGGCGGCGCAGAGGGGGTCGGTATCGTCGCAGACCTGGCGCTGGTCCGGCCCGGCGAGCAGGGGCAGCTGTGAACGTCGACGAACTGCTGCTGCGGGCGGTACGGGCCGGGGTGACGTTGAGCCTCGACGGTGACCGGCTCAGCTACCGGGCCACCGGCGGGTTGCCCGACGATCTGCGAGGGCATCTCGTCGACCACCGGGACGAGATCGTCGGCGTACTGCGCCGCACCGACACCGAGCCGATGGCGCCGACCAGGTCCACCAGTGCCGGGTCCGGCATATCCAGCGGACAGCAACGGCTCTGGCTCGTCGAGCAGATGGTGGGACCGAGCACCCTGCACCACGTACACGTCCGGTTGCGGTGGCGCGGCCGTCTGGATCCGGCGGTAATGTCGGCCGCCGCCCGCGCACTGGCGCGCCGGCACGCCGCACTCCGTACCGTCTTCCGTACCTCCGGGGCGGCGCCGGTCGCGGTGGTCCGTCCGGCGGACGATGAGCCCTTGGTCGAGATCGCCACCGCCGACCCGTCCGACGCGGCGGCCGACGAACTGCTGCGCAGCCAGCAGCACACCCCGTTCGACCTGGCGTCCGGACCGCTCACCCGGATCGCCGTGGTTACCGTCGCCGACGACGAGCATCTGATCGCCGTCACCCAGCATCACCTGGTCACCGACGGCTGGTCCGTCGGGTTGCTCCTGGCCGAGCTGGTACGGAGCTACGGCGCGCTGACGAGCGGCCGGCCCGCCGCCGGGCCGCTGTCCGACGTTGGCTCGGTCGACTACCCGGACTTCGTCCGCTGGGAGAAGGCCCGGCGGTCCGCGCCGGCGTACCGGAACCGGCTCGACTGGTGGCGTCGGCACCTGGCCGACATGGTCCCGCTGAACCTGCCCTGGGACGGCGACGGCACAGCCCCGGAACGCGACCACCGCGGCTCGACGTGGCACTTCCGGGTGCCGGCGCGGCTGCTGCACCGGCTACGGGTGCTGGCCCGGCAACTGGACACCACGCCGTACGTCGTTCTGCTCACGGCCTGGGCGGCGCTGCTGCACCGGCACACCGGGCAGGACGACATCGCGATCGGCACCGTCACCAGCGGCCGGGACCGCCCCGAGCTGGCCGGCACGGTCGGTTTCCTGGCCAACACCGTGGTGCTGCGCTGCGACCTGTCCGACGGTCCGACCGTGACCGGGCTGATCCACCGACTGAGGTCACTGACCGCACAGGCGTTCGCGCACGAGGTGCCGTTCGCCGACGTCGTCGCGGCGACCGGCACCGCCCGGGACACCGGCCTGAACCCGCTGTTCCAGGCTGCTTTCGTGTACGAGAACCTGCCCGCTCCACCCGTCGCTGACCCGTCCGAGGTACCGGGGCTGGTCTCGGTCGTCACCGAGGGCCGGGTCGACGGTTCCGTGGACGGCACCACCAAGTTCGATTTGTCCCTGGTCGTCGGCCGCGACGGCGACGGCCTCGCCGGACTGGTCGAGTACCCGCGTACCCGGTTCAGCCCAACAACGATCGCCCGGCTGGCGGAGCACTACCTCGTGCTGCTTGACGGGATCGGGACCGCGCCGGACACCCCGGTCGGTGCGCTACCGATGACCCGCGCCGCCGACCGTCGGCGACTGCTCGACGAGCGGGCGGACCGGGTGGCGGTCCGGCTGCTTTCCGACGTCGCTCCGGCTCGACCGGCGCCGGTACGGATCGTCGACTGCCGTCCGGAGAACGTCCCGGGTCCTCTGGCTTGGGCGCCCGGTGTGTCGTACGTCGGTCCGCAGTCCCTGGGGGCGCTGCTGCTGCTGGACATCCCAGCCGACTGCACCGTGCGGGATCTGCTCGGACACGGCCGGATCGCCACCATGGCCGGATACGCGCACGGCGACTTCGACGTCTGTGCCCTGCTGGACCTGCGGGCCGAGCGCGCCGGGCAGATTGGTGCGGCGACGGATGGTTTCGTGATGTTCAACGCCTGGGACGTAGCGGCCGACGAGCGTGGTCCGGTCGACCCGGCCAGCGGGTCACGGCCGACCGAGGTGATGGTGTCCCGACGCTCCGACAACCTCATGGACATGCAGGGCGAACTCGTCTTCTGGTCGTGGCGGGTGCCCGGCGCGGTCTGGGTGAGGATCAACATCGACGAACATCTGGCCGGTGTGGACGCGGCGACGCTGCTGCGCCGAACCGAGCGGTTCGTCGAACTCGCCGCGGACGACCCGGCGGCGACGGTGGCTCGGCTGGTGCGGCTGGCCATCGCCGACGAGCCGGACGGCACGCCGGCGCACCTTCGGCGACAACCCTCGTCTCCTCATCCGATTAAAGGAGTGACCGACCATGCAGCCATTCGCCACGACCTCGGACCTCGTCGTACTCGGTGACCATCGCGCGGCACCAGCTGACCGGCGTCACCGTCGTCCGCCGCGCCACTGGTCTACCCCGAGGTTCGCACGTACCTGGTCACCGCGCGGCGGTCGCCGGCCCGGCCCGCTGCCTGACGCGGTGCGCAAGGTCAGCTCCCGGCGTCGGCGAGCAACGGCTCCAGCACCAGGTCGGGGTCGCGGTTGCGGACGGTGGACAGCCGCCACTTGTCGGGGAACAGGGCGAGTAGTTCACCGTCGCGCACCCGGGTCATCACCTCGACCCCGGGGGCGGCGTTCAACCCGGCCACGCTCGCCGCTTCGGTGCGCCGGGCGAGGGTGTACGGCAGATGGTCGACCGCGGTCGGTACCCCGAACTCGGTCGCCAGCCGGTGGGTGGCGACCTCGAACTGCATCGGCCCGACCGCGGCGAGTACCGGGGACTGCTCTCCTCGGCGGTCCGATCGCAGTACCTGGACCACGCCTTCGCCGTCGAGTTGTTCGATGCCGCGGCGGAACCGTTTGAACTTCGACGCGTCGGTGGCCCGGATGGCGACGAAGTGTTCGGGGGCGAACGACGGCAGCTGTGGGAATGTCACCGCCGGCCCAGGCGCGTAGAGGCTGTCGCCGATGCTCAGCGCGGTGGCGTTGACCAGTCCGACCACGTCGCCCGGGTACGCCTCGTCGATGGTGTCCCGGTCGCGGCCGAAGACCTGCTGGGCGTACTTGGTGGCGAACGGGCGGCCGGTGCCGGCGTGGGTGACGACCATGCCGCGTTCGAACCGGCCGGAGCAGACCCGGACGAACGCCACCTGGTCACGGTGGGCCGGGTTCATGTTGGCCTGGGTCTTGAAGACGAATCCGGCGAACGGCGCGTCCAGTTCGCGGGGGGTGCCGGTGGTGTCCGGTCGGGCCGTCGGCGCGGGGGCGGTGTCCACCAGCACGTCGAGGAGCTGGCGTACGCCGGCGTTGGTGACCGCGGCGCCGAACAGCACGGGCGTGGTGGTCGCGGCGACGAACGCGGCCCGGTCGTGTTCGGCGCCGGTGGCGGCGAGCAGGTCCAGCTCTTCGACCGCCTGGGTCCAGTCGGCGCCGTACCGTCGGCTGGCCTCGTCGGCGGTGAAGGTTTCCTCGATGACGGCGCTCGCCCCGCCCGGGGTGCGGGTGAACGCGACCATCCGGCCGGTGCGCCGGTCGGCCACCCCGTGGAACTGCCCCGCGACACCGACCGGCCAGGTCAGTGGGGTGCAGCGCAACCCGATCCGTTGCTCGATCTCGTCGAGCAGCTCGAGTGGCTCCAGCCCGGGTCGGTCCCACTTGTTGATGAAGGTGATCACCGGTACCCGGCGGTGGCGGCACACCTCGAACAGCTTCAGTGTCTGCGGCTCCAGTCCTTTGGCGGCGTCGAGCAGCATCACCGCGCAGTCGACCGCGGTCAGCACCCGGTAGGTGTCCTCGGAGAAGTCCGCGTGCCCGGGCGTGTCGAGCAGGTTCACCACCGTGTCGCGGTAGGTGAACTGCAGCGCCGCCGAGGTGATCGAGATGCCGCGCTGCTGCTCCAGGGCCATCCAGTCGGAAACCACGCCACGGCGGTCGCCCTTGCCGTGCACGGCGCCGGCGGAGTTGATCGCCCGAGCGTGCAACGCGAGGGCCTCGGTGATGGTGGACTTGCCGGCGTCCGGGTGGGAGATCACCGCGAAGGTACGCCGCCGCGCCGCCTCCGCCGTGACCGGTCGTAGGGCTTCCGCTGTTCCCGACACCTGACGTCCTTCTCCTTTCGTCGCCCGTGTGTGGTGGCAGGTCGACGACCGGACTCTAACGTAAGGGGCCGAATTGTCGGTCGGCGCGGGTTCAGTCCGCTGCCGCGCGGTGACCTGCTCCGGTCGGCTGCCTTCGGCGTCTCACGGCAGCCGGCCGTGTCGTCCCCTGCCGCCAGCGGCACGGGACAACACGGCCGGCACACCGGTGCCGTCCGACGTGACGGATCAGCAGGACGGCACCATGCTCTTGACGTCGTGGGTGGTATTGATCCAGGTGTCCGCGGCGAATCCGGTGGCACCGGTGGCCGGATCGGTGATCCGGTCCCACGTCGATGACGGCCAGTACCCGCCGCCGACGTACTCACCGAAGGTGTAGCAGGAGATGGTCACCGTACTGCCGTAGTAGGTGTATCCGACGACGGCGGACGTGGTGCTGGGACCGGCCCGGACGTTGAGCCACGGGCTGGCCAGGATCGTCCCGGTCACGCCGCCCGGCGTGCCGCCGCCGCCGAGCCGGTTCACCGCCGCCTGCGCGGCGGACAGGTGGTTGGCGTACACGCCGCTGTTGTAGGTCGACCACGGCTGCCAGTTGCTGCCGCCGCTGGAGATGTTGTACGCGGCGTTCGCGTTGCACTGGGCGTCGTAGGCGCAGGTGTCGGTCACGGTGGGGTGGTAACAGTTGTTGATCTGCCAGAGTCCGCGGTCCAGTGATCCGTAGGGACATCCCACGGTGGGGCCGTTGCTGCCGACCGCCGACGGGTTGCACGAGGACTCCGCCATGGCCACCGCGACCGCAGTGACCAGTGGGCTGCCCCGGAACCCGGCGGCGTACCCCACCTGGGCGCACAGGTCGATACCGACGGCGTTGACGCTGACGGTGTCCGGTGCCGGCGTGGCGGCCGGCTCGCCGACGCTGGCCGGGACGGTGCCGTCGACGGCACCGCTGTCCGGTGCGGCGCTGGCCGTGCCGGGCACCGCGAGAGCGACCGCGCCGACGACGGAAAGCAGGGCGAGGCCCAGCGCCAGCCGAGGACGGCGCCGACGGCCGCCGGCGGAGGCGGGCGGGAGATGATCGGGATCCATCATGTTCCTAATGAGTTCTGGGAGTGAGCCATCCGGCAGACTCCTGATGGATAGGTAGCCGCCGGCGGGTGAGCACTCGTTGTTCCCGGACGTCGAGTCCTGACGGAAGATCGTGCCCCTGCCGGTCGGTGTGGAGAGTTGATCGCTGATGGGATGTCGTGCCCGCCCGGTCGCGGCGTGAGCACTGCTTCATTAGGTCGCTGATGGTTCTCCTCCCGGCTACCGAAGGTGATCGACTCGATAGACGGGAGACGTGTTGCTGTTCGTAGGAGATGACTGGGCGGAGGACCACCACGACGTCGAGGTGATGGACGCCTCCGGCCGCCGGCTGGCCAGGGCCCGGCTGCCCGAGGGCGTCGCGGGGATGACCAGGCTGCACGCGATGATCGGCCAGGCCCTCGGTGACGACATCGACACCGACGACGACGCCCGGGTGAGGATCGGCATCGAGACCGATCGGGGCCCGTGGGTGCAGGCCCTCGTCGCCGCCGGCTACACGGTGTACGCGGTCAATCCGTTGCAGGCGTCCCGCTACCGGGAACGCCTGGCGTTGTCGGGGGCCAAGAGCGACGCCGCCGACGCGCACATGCTGGCCGACATGGTGCGCACCGACTCGCACCAACTGCGCCCGATCGCCGGAGACACCGCCGACGCGCAGGCGGTCAAGGTCGTCACCCGAACACACAAAACCCTGGTCTGGGAACGCACCCGCGCCGGTCAGCGGCTGCGACACGCGCTGCGCGACTACTTCCCCGCCGCCCTCACGGCGTTCGCCGACCTCGACGCCCCGGACGCCCTGGAACTCCTCGCGAAGGCCCCCGACCCGGCGGCCGCCGCCCGGTTGAGCCTGACGCAGATCAGCGCGGCCCTCAAACGGGCCCGCCGCCGCGACATCCCGGCCAAGGCGGCCACGATCCAAGCCGCGCTGCGCGCCGAGCACCTCGGCCAGCCCGCCGTGGTCACCGCCGCGTACGCCGCGTCGGTACGTGCCCTGGTCGCGTTGCTGGTCACCCTCAACGAACAGGTCAAGGCCCTGCAAGGGCAGGTGGAGGACCATTTTGGCCGGCACCCGGACGCTGAGATCATCCTGTCCCAGCCCGGACTGGGTGCCGTCCTCGGCGCCCGGGTGCTCGCCGAGTTCGGTGACGACCACGACCGCTACGCCACCGCGAAGGCCCGGAAGAACTACGCCGCGACCAGCCCGATCACCCGCGCGTCCGGGAAGAAGAGGACCGTCGCGGCCCGGTTCGTGCACAACGACCGACTCATCGACGCCCTGATGACGCAGGCGTTCTCCGCCCTGCACACATCCCCGGGTGCCCGCGCCTACTACGACCGGCAACGAGCCCGTGGCGCCGGCTACAACGCCGCGCTGCGTCAGCTCGCCAACCGGCTCGTCGGCATCCTCCACGGATGCCTGAAGACCGGCACCGTCTACGACGAGGCGACCGCGTGGTCGCATCACCTCAACGAAGCTGCTGCTTGACATTCAAGCTCCTGGGATGTCTTCCTGGAAACGACGAGCGATGACTGAGTTCCGACGGGTGAAGCGGCGGTCGGGTGAAGCGGTGGTCAACGTCCCGGCCACTCCGGGTCCGCGTACGACCAGCCGAGGTACGGCGCGCCGGGCCAACTGAGCGAGACCTGCCGGATGGTGGGGGCGGTGGTGATGTAACTGCCGTTGCCCTCGGAGAGCATCACGTGACCGGCGTAGCCGTTGATCTGCGCTCCGGCGAAGAAGACCAGGGCGCCGGGCGGCGGTGTGCCGGTGGTGTGGATGAGGCCGCGCTGGTACAACGCGTTGTAGTGGACCAGTGCGGTGGCGTAGCCGCTGGCGGCCCGTCCGTACGCGTGCCCGACGAAGTTGTCGCACCAGCCGTCCCACGGATGGTTGCTGTCGCCGAGGTCGCCGTTGGTGTGCGTGTGTCCGAGGACCGACCGGGCCCAGGCGAGGGCGCGCTGCTCCCGGGTGCCGGTCGGCGGCGGGGTGCCGGAGCCGCACTCCGGCTCGCCCGGCAGGTACTGGTTGAAGCCGGGCGTGGTGGTGTAGTAGTCGCTGATCCAGCCGTTCACCGGCGCGCTGATCTGGTGCCAGACATTGTTGCCGTAGATGTTGCGGCCGCGTACCGCGCACTCGGCGGTGAAATACGTGCCGTCGGCGAGGACGGTGACCGCCGGTGCCGAGGCATCGTGCGGGCTGGTCCGCACGATCAGCCCGGCACCACCGGTGCCGGTCACCCGGTAGCCGGTGATCCCGGCGATCGCCGGTGCGGCTGCTCCGACCAGGACCATCACCAGTGCGGCGAGGGACGCCAGGACACCCCGCAGGATCCGGGGGAGGGTTCTGGACACCGGTCGGCGGGCGGGTACGGGTTCAGTCTGCTTGCGGTGGTGCACGCGGTCCTCCTGTCGTAGAGCGGGCTGCCCGTCCCCCCGATACCGCGTCCATGCCGGACGCCTCCGCAGGCGGCTTCCGTCGCCCGGATACGCCGGTCGGTCAGGATACGAAGGCGCACGTGGTCCAGTACGGACTGTGAGACGCTGTTCACTGGCGTCTATCCAACGGGCAGCTGCGTCGAGGTTGATACTGGCGCGGACCTGCTCGTAAAGCACTGGCTTGACCGCTGTTGACACCAGGTTTACGCGTTCAGGAGAGGCCATGACGGATCAAAATGGACACGCCGGCACTCGTGCCGCCGCCGGCCAGATCGGTGCCTTCGTCGCCGATCTGGAACAGCTTCGACGCGACGCCGGGCAGCCCTCGTTGCGCAAGATGGCGGAGAAGGCCCACTACTCGCACACCGCGCTGTCCGGTGTGCTGTCCGGAACCCGGCTGCCCTCGCTGGAGCTGACCTTGGCGTTCGTCCGTGCCTGTGACGGAGACGAGGACAACTGGCGGCAGCGGTGGAGCCAGGTCGACGCACTCATCAACGGTGCCGCGCCACCAGCCGACCGGCCCGCCGTACGCGAGCCGCACGTCTCCCGCCGGGCGCTGGCGGCGACCGGCGGGATCGCGGCTGTCGTCGCTGCGGTGATCCTGGTGCCGACGTCGGTACTCGACCGGCTCGGCGGGGCGGTGCAGGAACCCGTGGCGACCTCGGCCGCCGTGTCACCGGCGGCGGACGGCGCGGACCCGCAGCAGGAACAGTGCCACCTCGACGCGGTGAGCACGCACACCGTGCAGGTTCCCGACCGGGACGCGACCCAGCCGCCCTACGGCAGCCTCACCCTGCGTTACTCCCAGCGATGCCAGGCGGCCTGGCCACTCTTCGTCTCCACCGAGCGGGTGCCGACCGGGGTCACCATCCGGCTGTCCATCAGGCGTCCGTCCGACGGGGCCGTCAGTCGGTTCGACTATCCCTATCTGGTGCCGAGCCAGGTGTACAGCGTGTACGGCAACGTCCTGCGGACCACCGAGGGGTGCGTCGAGGTCGCGGTCGAGATCAGCAGCGCGGACGACCGCGCCGCGTTGGCCACTGCGTCGACCCCGTGCGCCCATCCCGACCCGACCGGCACACCGACCGCCCTGCAGGTCCGCGACCTGCGCATTCCGGTGGCGGCTCTGCCGATCGCCGCTCAGCCGGGCGGCGGCTGACCCGGTTCGCCCGGCGGCCGTGCCTGGGTCTGCGCCAGGTACACGGTGTTGGCCGAGTCGTTGCCGATCAGTGGGTTGCGGAACGTGACCACCTCGGCGCGGACCTGCGGGAACACCTGGCCGAGCGCTTCGGTGAACCCGGCTTCCGGTGGGTCGTCGGACCACAGCGCGAATACGCCGCCGGGCCGCAGATGGCTGGCCAGGTGCCGCAGGCCGTCCGGTCGGTAGAAGGCGGCGTGCGACGGGTGCAGGACATGCCCGGGGGAGTGGTCGATGTCGACGAGGACGGCGTCGAACCGTCGTCCAGGTGCGGCCGGATCGGGGCCGGCCGCCGCAGTCAGGGCGAAGAAGTCTCCGGCCACCAACCGGCACCGGGGATCCGCGACCAGCGCCTCTCCACCCGGCACCAGACCGCGTTGGTGCCACCCGACGACGTCGGCCAGCGCTTCGACGACGATCATCGACCGGACCCGACGATCCCGCAGTACGGCGTGGGCGGTGTAGCCGAGGCCGAGCCCGCCGACGACGACGTCGAGGTCTTCACGGGACAGCTCGGCCAGGGCGAGCCGGGCCAGTTCGATCTCGGCGACGGTGAACAGGCTCGACATCAGGTACTCGTCGCCCAGTTTGACCTCGTACACCTCGCGGTTCACGACCGGGTCCCGCCGCCGCCGGAGGCTGATCTCGCCCATCGGGGTCTGCCGCCAGTCAAGTTCCTCGAAACGCGCGGCCATCGGCACTCCTTCTGATGGGCGCAGGTTGGCCCGCCGACTCTACCGTCTCGTGCGGGTGTGCCGGGTGGACGCACAGTCCGCCAACCGTCTTGACAGCCAGTCCTTCGACGGACATCGACGGCCCCTGCGGGGAATCTTTCGTCTGAGATGAGCAAAAGTTTGACTCGATCGCTCAGAAGATCTTGCTACTTCAGCGAATGTGACTCATGATGTGCCGCAGCCGTGCTTCGAGATCATCTCGTCCACCGGGCAGGCACCCCCTCGGCGATGGTTGCGACCGCGGCGTTCATCGGCACCCTCGAAGGGGGAGGAATGTCTCCACGCCCGCCAAGAACACGTGGCCCGGCCATAGTCGTCGTCACCGCCATGCTCGCTTCACTGACCGCTGTCGGGGCGTCACCGGCCGCCGCCCAGATCGTCGACCTGCCGCCGCAGGAGCCGGGTGTCACCCTGCGTACCTATGATGTCGGCGTACCGCTGACCGAGATCTGCACCCTCAAGCCCGGACAGACCCCGAACGTCGACAAGTTGATGCCGGTCGTCGACTGGTCCACGGCGGACGACTTCGGGCAGGAGGACAACTTCGTCACGCACGCCCTCGCCAACCTGCACGTCGCCGCTGCGGGGACGTACACGTTCCGGCTGGTCAGCGACGACGGCTCCCGTCTCTACATCGACGACGCGGTGGTGGTCGACCACGACGGGCTGCACGGGGCGACCCCGATGGACGGTGCGGTGACCCTGACCGAGGGTTACCACGCGTTGCGGATCGAGTACTTCGAGGCCGGTGGCGGGCAGGAGCTCACCCTGTCCTGGCAGCCGCCGGGCGCCGAGGAGTTCACCGTCGTGCCCAACTCCGTACTGAGCACCGACGCCGGAGTGGTCCGGGTGACCGCGCCCGGCCGCAAGGCGTGCCAGGGTGTTACCGACACCCCTGGCGACGGGCTTCCGCTGGACGCGGTGCACCCCGACTACACCCTGACCGACCTGCGGCCGGACGGGTTCGAACCGCAGGTCTCGGGCATGGACTGGACCGAGGACGGTCGGCTGGTCATCGCCACCTGGGGCGGCAGTGAGGAGATTCTCGGCGAGGTCTACATCGTCGAGAACGTCACCGGGACGACCAGCGCCGAGCAGGTCACGTACAAGAAGGTCGCCAGCGGCCTGCGGGAGCCGATGGGCCTGGCGGTGGTCGACGGCACCATCTACGTCTCGCAGAAGCACGAGCTCACCGAGCTGCGCGACACCGACGGTGACGAGGTCGCCGACGAGTACCGGACGGTGGCCAGGTGGCCGTACGGGGGCAACTTCCACGAGTTCGCCTTCGGCCTGCTCTACCGGGGCGGCCACTTCTACCTCAACCTCTCGGTGGCGATCGACTACGGCGGCGCCACCACCGACCCGCAGCCGATCGGCAACCGGGGTACCAGCATCAAGGTGAACCGGCGCACCGGCGAGGTCAGCTACATCGCCGGTGGTCTGCGGACCCCGAACGGCATCGGCTGGGGCCGGGACCAGGAGCTCTTCGTCACCGACAACCAGGGTGGCTGGCTGCCCGCCTCCAAGCTGGTGCACATCGAGCAGGACCGGTTCTTCAACCACTACACCAACCCGGACGGGCCGTTCGACGCCAACCCGGTCAGCCAACCGGCGCTCTGGCTGCCGCAGAACGAGATCGCCAACTCGCCGAGCACCCCGGTGCGGATCAAGAAGGGCCCGTACCGGGACCAGCTCCTGATCGGTGACGTCACCTACGGTGGCCTGCAGCGCGCGTACCTGGAGGAGGTGCACGGCGAGTACCAGGGCGCGGTGTTCCGGCACACCCAGGGGCTGGAGGCCGGCGTCAACGAGGTCTCGATCGGCCCGGACGGCTCGATCTACGTGGGTGGGCTCGGTGCCGACGGCAACTGGGGTCAGGCCGGCAAGCTGCGGTACGGACTGCAGAAGCTGACCCCGAACGGCAACCGGACGTTCGACATGAAGTCGATGAGCGCCACCCCGAACGGCTTCAAGATCGAATACACCCGGCCGCTGTCCACCGAGACGATCCAGGACATCGCCGAGCGCTACCAGATCAAGCAGTGGCGCTACGCGCCGACCCCCACGTACGGCGGACCGAAGGTCGACGAGGAGACGCTGACCGTCCGCGAGGTCATCGTCTCCAACGACCGCCGTACCGTCCGGTTGATGGTCGACGGCCTGCAGCAGGGCCGGGTGGTGCACCTGCGCTCGCCCCGCTCGTTCACCGCCTCCAACGGCGAGGAGCTGTGGAGCACCGAGGCCTGGTACACGCTCAACGCCATTCCTGGTGCCCAGCCGGACCGCATCTTCTACGAGGCCGAGGAGGGCTACCAGCAGGGCAGTGCCCGGTACGACACCGAGCACGCCGGCCACTCGGGTGTCGGCTTCGTGGCCGGGTTCGGCGAGTTGAACGCCGCCAACACCGTGCACGTCGAGGTGAAGCGCAACGGCGAGTACGAGGTGGGGCTGCGTTACAGCAACGGCCCGAACCCGTTCCAGGGCGACAAGACGGTCAGCATCTACGTGAACGGCGAGAAGGTACGGCAGACCGTCCTGCCGACCACCGTCACCTGGAAGGAGTGGGCCACCAAGACGGAACTGCTCACCCTGCGTCGGGGCACCAACGCGATCCAGTACCGGGTGGACGCGACCGACACCGGTCACGTCAACCTGGATCTGATCACCGTCCGTAAGCCTGGTGAACGGATCGTGTTGTTCGACGGCGGTAACCTGTCCGAGTGGCAGCACACCGACGGTCGATCGGCGAGCTGGCCGCTGGTCGGTGACGGGGCGATGGAGGTCTGCTGCGGCGACCTGCGTACCCGGCAGGCGTTCGGCGACTTCCGGCTGCACGTCGAGTTCAAGGTGCCGCAGTTGCCGCCGGAGGTCACCGGGCAGAACCGCGGCAACAGCGGCGTCTACCTGCAGGAACGCTACGAGATCCAAATCCTCGACTCGTACGGGGACCCGACCCTCGACAACAACGAGGCGGGTGCCATCTACCTGCAGAAGCCGCCGGACGTCAACGCCGCGAGGCCGCCGGAGACCTGGCAGACCTACGACATCACCTACCGTGCGGCCCGCTACGACAGCGCCGGTGAGAAGACCTCCGACGCCCGGGTTGCCCTGGTCTGGAACGGTGTGACCGTGCACGACGACGTCGTCATCACCGGCCCGACCGGCGGCAACATCCCCGAGGGGCCGGCGACCGGGTCCATCCGGCTGCAGGACCACCAGAACGCCGTGCAGTACCGCAACATCTGGGTCGAGCCGCTGAGCTGACCCAAGTACGACAGCCGCGCCGGACCGGGAATCCCGGTCCGGCGCGGCCGCGTGGCGCGACCGGCCAGGCAGCGATATTCAACTTTTCCGTGACGGTCGTCAGAATTTGTTGACATCTGGCGGCCTCGTAGTCGAGCATGGCCACCACGGCAGGGTGACTCCGCTCACATCGATACATATTTGCGCGGGGTGGGCCTACTGCCGGGATTGACGCACCCCACGACCTCCGTCCCGGAAGGCCTCGTCAGTGAAGAAGACACTTACCTTCGGGCTGATCGCCACCATGGCGTTCGCCCTTACCGCTTGCACCGACTCGGACGCGACCCCGACCGACGACCAGACGGACGGCGAGCTGCGTCAGGTCCGGGTCGCGGCGCTGCCGATCACGGAAACCGCCGCGCTGTGGGGCGGCATCGAAGCCGGCATCTTCGCCGAGCGGGGGATCGAGGTAGAGGTGCTGCCCGCGCAGGGCGGCGCCCAGGCGATCCCCGCCCTGATCAACGGGGACATCGACTTCGCCATCGGCCAGCCGTTCGGCCCGTTCCGCGCCGACCTGCAGGACCTCGGCGTCGTGCTCATCGGCAACTACGCGTCCTCCTACGCGGAGGGCGACGACATCAACGCCGTGGTGGCGTCCGCGGCGTCCGGCATCACCCGTCCCGCCGAACTCGCCGGGCGTCGGGTCGCGGTGAACAGCCTCGGCGCGGCCGGCGACGTGACGATCATGGCGGCGGTGGAGCAGGACGGGGGCGACCCGACGACGATCGAGTTCGTCGAGGTCGCCTTCCCCGACGTCCCGGCCCAGCTCGAAGCCGGCAACATCGAGGCGGCGTGGGTGCCGGAGCCGTTCGTCACCCAGCTGCGCGAGCGCGGCGATGCCGTCGTCGTCGAGCCCTACCAGGCGGTCATCCCCGGGCTGGCGACCCTGACCACGATCACCCTCGCGGACAGCCTCGAGTCCGACGCCGAGCTGATCGCCGACTTCTCGGCGGCGATGCAGGAGACGCTCGAGTGGGCGCAGGACCCCGCCAACGAGGCGGACGTCCGGCAGGCGATCAAGGACAACCTCGAGCTCCCCGAGGCGGTCGCCGATTCGGTCCGGTTGCCGGAGTTCGGCTGGGAGCTGGACCGGGCGAGCCTGGAGGCGCTCGCCACGCTCGCCGGCGAGTACGGCGTACTGGACGAGCAGCCGGACTTCGACCGCCTCATCCAGCAGCAGTAGCCGTAACGGTCCCGCCCGCTCCGGCACCCACCGCGAGCGGGCGGGACCGCCCACCACGGGAGCGACATGCACGTGTTGTCCATCCGGCGTCCCCGTTCGCCGCGCAAAGTTCTGCTGGGCGGCGCCGGCCTGCTCGGGTTCCTCCTCATCTGGCAGCTGGTCCCGACCCTGGGGCTGGTCAACTCGCAGTACCTGCCCTACGTCACCGATGTGCTCGTGCGGCTCGTCGAGGAGTTCCGTGACCTCGCCTTCTGGCGTCGGCTCGGGCTCACCATGACGTCGTGGGGGATCGGTCTGTCGGTGGCGACGGCTGCGGCGGTCGCGTTGGGCGCGGTCGTCGGCCTGGTGCCCTTCCTGCGCCGCGCCACCCACACGATGGTCGAGTTCCTACGCCCGATCCCGTCGGTCGCCCTCATCCCGCTCGCCGTCCTGATGTTCGGCATCCAGATGCGGGCCGCCCTCGTCATCATCATCTACGCGTCGTTCTGGCAGGTGTTCGTTCAGATGATCTACGGCGTCGCCGACGTCGACGCGGTCGCCCGGGACACCGCCCGCAGCTTCGACCTGACCCGTCGGGAACGTCTGTGGTACCTGGTCCTGCCGACCGCGCTGCCGTACCTCATGACCGGCGTCCGGCTGGCCGCCGCGGTCGCGCTGATCCTCGCGATCACCGCCGAGATGGTGATCGGAAACCCGGGCCTGGGCCAGATGATCGAATTGTCCCGGTCTGCCGGCGACGCCACCGGGCTGTACGCCTTCGTCGTGGTCACCGGGCTGCTCGGGCTCGGCGTCAACCTGGTCTTCCGGTACATCGAGCGCCGATCGTTGTCGTGGCACCAGTCGGTGCGAGGGGAGCAGGTCCAGTGAGCACCCGGACCGTCGCCGTGACCGCCCGGACCGTCCCGGGGACCGGGCGAGCGCGTCGTCGACGCGGCGTCGGGCGCCGCGTCGTCGGCGGGTTCCTCTACTCCCTAGGTCTGCCGTTCCTGCTGCTGGTGCTCTGGGGTGTGCTGTCCACCTCGTCGACGAACAGGTTCTTCCCCGGACCGGTCGCGATCGCCGAGTCCTTCATCGACACCTGGGTCGGCGCGGCGTTCGTCGAGGACGTACTGCCGAGCCTGTACCGGCTCGCCCTGGGAATCCTCGCCTCGATCGTGCTCGGTGTCGCCGCCGGCACCCTCATCGGTCTGTTCGGCTGGCTGCGTGAGCTGCTCGAACCACTGCTGGAGTTCTTCCGGGCCATCCCGCCGCCGGTGCTGATCCCGGTCGTGATGCTGCTGCTCGGGATCACCGACACCATGAAGGTGGTGGTGATCGTCTCCGGTGCGCTGTGGCCCGTCCTGCTGAACACGATCGACGGGGTCCGGGCGATCGACAGCGTCATGTCGGAAACCGCGGAATCGTTCCAGGTCACCTGGTGGGAGCGGCTCTGGTTCCTGGTACTGCCCTCGGCGAGCCCGCGCATCATGGCCGGTGTGCGGCAGAGCCTGTCGGTGGCGCTAATCCTGATGGTCATCTCGGAGATGTTCGCCTCGTCCGCTGGTCTCGGGTACCGGATCGCCTACTTCCAACGGAACTACCTCATCGCCGAGATGTGGAGCGGCATCCTGCTGCTCGGTCTCGTCGGTGTCCTGCTCGCCGTGACGTTCGGTGTCGTCGAGCGGCGGGTGCTGCGCTGGTACCACGGAATCAGGGAGGTCAACCGTGCCTGACCGCGATGTTCTGCTGCAGGTGGAGCACCTGCGCAAGGTCTACGAATCGGCCACCGGCGACGTCGAGGCGATCGGCGACGTCAGTTTCACCATGGACGCCGGTGAACTGCTCTGCGTTGTGGGGCCGTCGGGTTGTGGCAAGACGACCCTGCTGAAGTGTCTCGCCGGTCTGCTACGGCCGACGAGCGGCCGGGTCGAGATGCACGGGGCCCCGGTGACCGGCCCGAGCCCGGCGATGGCCGTCGTCTTTCAGGAGTACGGCCGCAGCCTCTACCCGTGGCTGACGGTCCGCGGCAACGTCGAGTTGCCGTTGCGCCACAAGCGGCTGTCCAGCGCGGCACGGGGAAAGCTGGTGGCCGACGCCCTCGACGCGGTGGGCCTGGGCCACGCCGCCCGTAGCCACCCGTGGCAACTGTCCGGTGGGATGCAGCAGCGGGTGGCGATCGCGCGCGCCGTCGCGTACCAACCAGAGGTGCTGATCATGGACGAGCCGTTCGCCGCAGTGGACGCCCAGACCCGGGCGGACCTGGAGGATCTCGTCCGTGAGCTGCACACCTCGCGCAACATGTCGATCGTCTTCGTCACCCACGACATCGACGAGTCGATCTACCTGGGCGAACGGGTCCTCGTGTTGTCCAGGTCGCCCACCTGGGTGCAGGAGGATCTGACCGTCGACCTCCCACCGGGCCGTGACCAGATCAACACCCGGGCGCTGCCCCGCTTCACACAGCTGCGGACGCACGTGTACGACCAGATTCAACGGGCCAAACGGGGGCAGGCCGTGGCGCCATGATCGTACCGTCGATCGATTCGTCCGGGGGATGACCGTGCGCAGCCGTCAGCCGAAGCAGTTGCTGCTCGCCTTCTTCGGTGAGTACGTCGTCGACGACGACCCAGGCCCGATCCGGGCCAGCGCGTTGATCGGGGTGCTCGAAGGAGCCGGCGTCGCCGCCCCGGCGACCCGGGCCACCCTGGACCGGCTCGTACACAGCGGCATCCTCGCGCGGAGCAGAAGCGGTCGGGAGATCTCCTTCGCCCTGACCGGACACGGGTCAGCGGTCCTGCGCGAGGCGACGGACCGGGTCCGCGGCCCGCACCCGTTCGATCCACAGGGCACCGGATGGACGCTGGTCACCTTCACCATCCCGGAGGGCCAGCGTACGTTCCGTCACCGGCTGCGGTCGACCCTCACCTGGGAGGGCTTCGCGCCGCTTCGCGACGGGTTGTGGCTGGCGCCCGGCGAGGTCGACCTCGCCGGCTCCCTGGAACCGCTGCGCCAGGATCTGCCGCCGAACACGGTGATCGCCTTCCACGCGCGGGAGTTCACGGATTTCCCGATCGCCGACAGCGTCCGCTCGGCGTGGGACATCGAGGCGATCCGGCGCGAACACCTGGCGTTCATCGAGGTCTGGGACGACCCGGGTGCGGTGACACAGGCGCCGAGTGCCCTGACGGTGCGGATGATGCTTGTCGCGGACTGGCTCGCGTTGCTGCGTGTCGACCCGAGACTGCCCCGCGAGTTCATGGACGAGGACTGGCCGGCGACGAGATCGACGCAGGTGTACCGGCAGGTGCACGAGCGGCTGGCCGCCGAGTCCGACGCGGAGTTCGCCGCGCTCGCCGCCCGCTCCGGACCTAGCCGCCGAACCGGGCCCGCAGGTCGGCCTTCCGCACCTTCCCCGACGCGGTCCGGGGCAGCTCGGTCACGATGACGACCTTCTTGGGCAGCTTGTAGCGGGCGACCTTGCCGTCCAAGTGGGCGCGTACCACGTCGAGGTCGACGTCGGTGCCGTCCCGGACCGTCATGACCGCCCACGGCACCTCGCCCCACTGCGGGTCCGGCACCCCGATGACCGCGACCCCGGTCACCCCGTCCAGTTCACCGAGCAGGAGTTCGATCTCGGGCGGGTAGATGTTCTCGCCCCCGGAGATGATCATGTCCTTGAGCCGGCCGACGATGTAGAGGTAACCGTCGGCGTCCAGGTAGCCCAGGTCGCCGCTGCGGAACCAACCGTCCGCGGTGAACGACCGGGCCGTCTCCTCGGGCAGCCGGTGATAGCCGGCGAAGACGTTCGGGCCGGTGATCTCGATCTCGCCGACGGTGCCCGCCGCAGCCGGCTCGCCACGTTCGTCGGTGACCCGGACATCGGTGAAGAAGTGGGGCAGGCCGACGCTGCCCTGCTTCGCCCGGGTCATCGCCGCCGACAGCGCGGTGGCGCCCGGTGACGTCTCGGTCATCCCGTACCCCTGCGAGAAGGACAGACCGCGTTCCTCGTACGCGTTGAGAATACGGGTCGGGACGGCCGACCCGCCGCAGGTGAGCTTCGTCAGCGTCGACAGGTCCGTCGACGCCCAGTCCGGATGGTCGGCCATCATCTGGTAGGTGGTCGGCACCCCACTGAGCATGGTCACCCGGTGCCGCTGGATCTGGGCGAGCGCCCGCCCCGGCTCGAACCGTTTCTCCAGCACCAGCGTGGCGCCCTTGAGCACGACCGGTAGCGCGCCCATGCCCAGCGACGCGACGTGGAACAGCGGCGAGATCATCAGCGCGACGTCGGTGGAGACGACGTCGTAGTCGACGATGGTATTGATCGCCACCCAGGTCAGGTTGCCGTGGGTCAGCACCGCGCCCTTGGCCCGACCGGTCGTGCCCGAGGTGTAGATGATCGCGGCGGGGTCGTCCGGGGTGACGTCTGCGGCGTCTCCCGGTGCGGCATCACCCGGCAGCGAGTCGAGGCCCGGACGCTGCGCGGTGCCGGCCCCGGTGACGACGACATGCCGGGTCGGTACGGTGCCGACGACCGGGGCCAGCCGGGGCGCGAACTCGGGATCGTGCAGGAGCACCGCGGCATCGCTGTCGGTGAGGACGTGAGCGATCTCGGGCGGCGCGAGCCGGGTGTTGACGGGTACGAACACGGCACCCAGTTGGGCGGTGCCGAACATCGTCTGTAGGAACTCGGGACTGTTCTCGCCGAGGTAGGCGACGGAGTCTCCCTTGCCGACGCCGAGGTTTCGCAGCACTGCCGCGATCCGGTCCGCTCCGTCGGCGAACTGCCGGTAGGTGATGGCCGACTGTTCGCCGTACACGAGGGCGATCCGGTCCGGGGCGGTCCGGCGGCGCCTGGACAGCCAGGTGCCGATTCCGTGCTGATGCATCGGCGACCTCCTGGTGAGGGAGCGGACTCCTGGTGGGGGACTCCTGGTGGGCAGCGGACTCCTGGTGGGAGCCGGCGGCACCGCTCAGGCGTAGAAGCGGTACAGGCCCCGGGCGACGACCGCGGGTTTGGCCCCGCCCTCGATCTCGATCGTCTGGTCGACGGTGAGCTGGTACCCGCCGGAGACCTCGGTGACCTCGGCAATGACGGCCCGCATCCGTACCCGCGACCCGACCACCACCGGCGCGGGAAAACGCACCTTGTCGAGACCGTAGTTCACCTTCGTCGACACGCCCGTCACATCGAGCAGCTCCGTCCAGAACGGAACGGCAAGGGAGAGGGTCAGGAAGCCGTGGGCGATCGGCGCTCCGAACGGCCCCGCCTTCGCCCGCTCGGGTTCGACGTGGATCCACTGATGGTCGTCGGTGGCGTCGGCGAACAGGTTCACCTGCTCCTGGGTGACCGTCCGGTAGGCGGTGTATCCGAGATCGGTGCCGGTGAGCTCACCGAGCTGCTGGAACTCGACAGTCGTCGTCACAGGATTCCTCTCGTCCTCGTCACCCGGTCAGGCGCAGCAGCCGGGCGGCGTTGTCCTTCAGGATGCCGGGTAGCACGTCGGGTTTGAGATCGATGTTCGCCACGTCCCGGAGCCACCGGTCGGGGGTGAGCAGCGGATAGTCGGTGCCGAACAACACCCGGCGCTTCAGGATCGAGTTGGCGTGGCGCACCAGCTCGGCCGGAAAGTACTTCGGGCTCCACCCGGACAGGTCGATCCAGGTATTGGGTTTGTGTGTCGCCACCGACAGTGCCTCGTCCTGCCAGGGCACCGACGGGTGCGCCATGATGATCTGCAGATCCGGGAACTCGGCGGCCACGGCGTCGAGCAGGATCGGGTTGGACAGCCCGAGCCGCAGGCCGTAGCCACCGGGCAGGCCGGCGCCGATGCCGGTCTGCCCGGTGTGGAACAACGCCGGCACGCCCGCCTTCTCGATGAGGCTCCACAGCGGCGCGTACTCGTCGTGGCTCGGATCGAAGCCCTGCACTGTCGGGTGGAACTTGAAACCGCGTACTCCCTCGTCCTCGACGAGACGGGCGGCGAGTTCGAGGGCGGCGTCGCCGGTGCGCGGATCGACCGAGCCGAACGGGATGAGCACGTCCGCGTGGTCGGCGGCGGCTCGGGCGATCTCGCTGCTGGACAGCGGTCGGTGGGCCAGCTGGGTGCCGGCGTCGACGGTGAACACCACCGCGGCCATCTGGCGCTCCCGGTAGTACTGCGCCACGGCCTCGACGGCCGGCCGTGGACCGTCGGTCCGGAAGTACTTCGACGCGGCCGCGACGAGCGGCTCGGGCAGCGAGGCGTGGCCGTGGCCGTCCACCTCGATATGCACGTGCACGTCGATCGCGGTGATCGCGGCAAGGTCGATCGCGGGTTGGTACATGCTCGGGCGTCCTCCGTCCGGCCGCAGGTCAGGAGGCGTCGGTCCGGAACTCCTCGGGGAGTTCCGGGAAGCGTTCGCCGACGCTCTGCAGCGCGTCGGCGAACTGCGTCGGCCACGCGGCGGTCAGCGCGTCGTAGGACCAGCCACCTTCGTGGTACGCGGTCAGCGCGGCCTCCGGGTGGGTCCAGATCTGGATGCGGTCGCCGCCCACCCCGATGACCTGGCCGGTCACGCCGGCGGCGGCGGCGGAGCCGAGGAAGGCGATGAGCCCGGCCACGTCGTCGGCGGTACCGAACCCGAGATCGTGCCGGAAGAAGTCGGGCATCGGCTCGCCCTGGTCGGCGGCCCGCACCGCGGCGGCGAAGTAGGGGACGGTGGCGGTCATCGCGGTCGCGGCCACCGGCACGACCGCGTTGACGGTGATGCCGGCCCGCTTGAGTTCCAGCGCCCAGGTCCGCACCATGCCGACGATGCCGGCCTTGGCGGCGGCGTAGTTGGTCTGCCCGAAGTTGCCGCGCTGGCCGGTCGGGGAGCCGATGCAGATGATGCGCCCGCCCTCGCCGGCCTGCCGCAGGTGCCGGACGGTCTCCCGGACGGTGGTGAAGGTGCCCCGCAGGTGCACGTTGACGACGGTGTCGAAGTCCTCGTCGCTCATCTTCCACAGCACCGTGTCGCGTAGGATTCCCGCGTTGGTGACCAGGATGTCGAGTCGACCGAAGCGCTCGACCGCAGTGGCGACGAGGGCCTCGGCGGTCTCGGTGGGACCGACCGGTGCGACCAGCGCGACGGCGCGTCCGCCGGCCGCCTCGATCGCCGAGACGGACTGGTCCGCAGCCTCGGCGTCGACGTCGTTGACCACCACGGCGGCACCCTGTCGGGCCAACTGCTGGGCGTAGGCCAGGCCGAGACCCTTGCCGGAACCGGTGACGATGGCGACTTTGCCGTCCAGGGACATCGGGAACTCCTTCGCGTCGCAGCCGATCGAATCACGAACCGTTGAGGAAGTCAATTATTGTCGAAGCTTGCTACCATGGCCGCCATGACCGCGAGCGAGAAGCCCCGGCCGGCGGGAACCGCCGGCCTACGGCACAGTCTTCTCGGCGAAGACCTCAGCTTCCTGCTCGCCCGAGCCAACGCCCTCAGCCTGACGGCGGCGAACTCGGCCCTCGCCGAACACGGTCTGAAGGCCCGATCCTTCTCCGTCCTCGCGCTGGCCGTCTACGACACCCGCCCGACCCAGCGGGAGCTGGCCGAGTTCCTCCGCCTCGACCCGAGTCAGGTGGTCGCCCTCATCGACGACCTGGAGAAGCGTCACCTGGTCGAGCGGCGCACCGACCCCGCCGACCGGCGGGCCAACGTCCTGGTCGCTACCGACGCCGGCCGGGCGCTCTTCGCCCGGGCCCAGGAGTCCGCGCGGGCGGCCGAGGCCGACCTGCTGGCCGGCGTCACCCCCGAGGACCGGCAGCGGCTGGCGCGGATCCTGCGGCTGCTGGCGTTTCCCGACTGACCGCGGCCGGGGGCCGCTGCGGCTACCGGACCCCGGGCCGGGCGACCGCCCGGGAGATCGCCCGCCCCGCCGCCTGCACCAGTGGGGCCAGGGCCACCGGGTCGGCCCGGTCGTAGGCCACCACCAGCGAGATCGCCGCCAGCACCCCCTCCGGCCCGGTGATCGGCGCGGCGACCGACAGGGCGTCCATCGTCACCTGTCGGTCGCTCACCGCGTAACCGGCCCGCCGTACCCCGGCGAGTTGCCGGCGCAACGCCGCCGGGTCGGTGACGGTCCGCTCGGTGTACCGCTCCAGCGCAGCACCGAGCACCTGCTCCTGCACCGGCACCGGCGCATGCGCGAGGAGCACCAGTCCGACCCCGGTGGCGTGCAGGGCGAAGCGGCCGCCGACGCGGGTCAGCACCGGCACCGCGTGTCGGCCGGCGATCCGTTCGACGAAGACGAGCTCCAGGTCCTGCCGTACGGCGAGCTGGACGTTCTCGTGGGTCACCTCGTACAGGTCCTCCATCACCGGCAGGGCGAGCTCCCGCAGGCCCAGTCCGCGTGGCGCCAGTGAGCCCACCTCCCACAACCGCAGCCCGATCCGGTAACGGCCGTCCGCGCCGCGTTCCAGCGCGCCCCAGTCGACCAGTTCGGCGACCCGCCGGTGCGCGGTGGGTACCGGCAGTCCGGCCCGTCTGGCGAGCTCGCTCAGCGTCAGCGCCGGGTCGGCCGGGCTGAACGCGGCGAGCAGCGCCAGCACCTTGCTGGTGACCGACCGGCCGGGCTGCGTACCCATCCCGCCATCATCGCCGTCGGCCGGTCACAGCTCCAGTACGAGTCGGGGTGTACGCGACCGGGAGACACAGATCAGCATCGTGTCACCGGCGGCCCGCTCGTCCTCGGTGAGCAGACTGTCGCGGTGTTCGGGCACCCCGGCCAGTACCGTGGCCTCGCAGGTGCCGCAGGTGCCCTCGCGGCACGAGGAGAGCACCGCGACGCCGGCCTGCTCCACCGCGGCCAGGATCGACGTCCCGGGCGGCACGGACACCGTCCGACCGGACAGCGCCAACTCCACCTCGACCGCGCCGTCGGTGTCCGCCCGGTCGCGGTCGCCTGCCCGGTCGCCGCCGTCACCCTGGTCGACCTCGCCGCCGCCCGACGGCGTGAACCGCTCCACCCGCAGGCTGCCCGCCGGCCACCCCCGGCACCGCTGCCCCACCGCTGCGATCAGCGCCTCCGGCCCGCAGCAGTAGACCAGCTCGTCACCCGGAGCATCGAGCAGTCCGGCCAGGTCGAGCAGGCCCGCCTCGTCCTGCGGGTACAGGCGTACCCGGTCGCCGTAGCGCTGCCGCAACTCGTCGGCGAACGCCATCGTGGCGCGGCTGCGTCCGCCGTACACCAGTCGCCAGTCGGCTCCGGCGGCCTCGGCGGCGGCGATCATCGGCCGGATCGGGGTGATGCCGATGCCGCCGGCGATGAACAGGTACCGCTCCGCCGTGACCAGCGGGAAGTTGTTCCGCGGCCCGCGGACCAGTACCTGCGTGCCGGGAAGGAGCCCCTCGTGGACGTGCCGGGAGCCGCCCCGTCCGCCGGGTTCGAGCTGCACCGCGAGCTGCAGCGCGGCGCGGTCGTCCGGCTCACCGCAGAGCGAGTACGGGCGGACCAGCCCTGGGCCCAGCAGCAGGTCCACGTGCGCACCGGGGGACCAGCCGGGCAGCTCACCGCCGGTCGGGTGGCGCAGGGTCAGCACGACGACTCCGGCCGCCACCTGCTCCCGGCCGGCGACCACCAGCTGCATCGCGGTCGGACCGTCAGCGCTCATGCCGGTACCGAGGTGCGACGGGCGGCATCCGCCGGGGTCCGCCGTGTCGCCGGCACCGCCCGCTGCGCGAGGTGGTCGCGCGGGTGGTCGAGCAGCCACTGCCACAACTCGACCGGATCGTCGGCGGTCCGTTCGGCGCCGCAGTGGCAGGTGCCCCGCAGGGTGTCGGTGCCGGGCAGCCAGTGGATCCGGTACAGCCGGTCGCCGGTGGGCAGCCCGTCGGGGACGGTCACCGGGACGCCCCTACCGTCGGTGCTCCGATCATCCGCTCGATCAGGCGTCGAGCGGCGAGGCCACCGGTGTCGATGTTGATGCTGAGCTCCTGGTACCGCTCCGGTTCGGCGGCGATCACCTGCTCCAAGGTGTTCAGCGCGGTGACGTCCTGCATGACCACCGTGTGGTTGCTCTGGTAGAGGTACTCGCTGACCGACTCGTCGTCGACGGCGAAGTCCCGAGCCACCGCCCAGAAGTCGTAGGTGGTGTGCTCGGTCGACGGGGTGATCGCGTAGACGATCTCGGCGTGGAACGCGGCACTGTCCGGGCCCTCGGCCGGTGGGTACACCCCCTGCGGGGCGATCCGGCTGTGCAGCAGATAGAGACACGGCGGGTGGTACTCGATGTCCTGCCACCGGGTGATCCGGCCCTGGATGCCGGTCGACCGGGCGTAGAAGGGCGGGCACTCCGCGTCGTCCATGTGCCGACTGACGTGGACGACGCCCTTCTCCTCGTCCACCGTCGTGGTGATCGGCGTGTTCGCCACCTCGGGTGTGCCGATGTAGCCGCCGTGCAGGTAGGTCTCGTGGGACAGGTCCATCAGGTTGTCGACCAGCAGTCCGTACCGTGCGTTCAGCGGTGCCATGCCGCGCACTACCGTGTATCCGGGGTCGTCCAGCCACGGCGCCCGGGGGATCGTCCCCGGGTCGGGCTCGGCGTCGCCGATCCACACCCACACCAGCGTGTCCTGTTCGACCACCGGGTACCCGGCGACCCGCGCGGTGCGCGGGATGCGCTGCTGGCCCGGCACGAAGACACAGCTGCCGGTCTCGTCGTAGGTGAAGCCGTGGTAGCCGCAGACGATCGTGTCGCCGTCGAGACGGCTCTGCGAGAGCGGGAAGCGTCGGTGCACACACCGGTCGGCGAGCGCCACCGCCGTGCCGGCGGTGGTGCGGTACAGCACCAACGGCTCACCCAGGATGGTGCGGGCGAGCAGCTCCCGTCCGACCTCGTTGCTGTACGCGGCCACGTACCACTGATTACGGGCGAACGGCATGTGACTGACCTCCCTGGCTCACGACGGCCGGACGGTCGTATGGTCCCGGATGGCCCACGCACCCGGGACCCCCGCTTTCACCCAGTGGAAGCCCAGCTCACCGACAGATGGATGGTCAGCGCACCTCGGAGGCCGTCCACCGGGGCGACGCGTTGGTGACCGGCACGGTCGGCCCGACCAGGTCGATCCGCCCCTGCGCCAACCGCTGTGCGCTGGTGCCCACCCAGATCTCGACCTCACCGGGCTCGACCACCCGGGTCAGGGTGCGGTCGGCGAACGCCAGCCGGGCGGTGGGCACGGTCAGCTCGACCGTGACCGTCCGACCCGGTTCGAGATGGACCCTGCGGTAGCCGAGCAGCTGCGCCACCGGCCGGGTCACCGAGGCCACCACGTCGTGGCCGTAGAGCTGGACCACCTCGTCGCCGGCGACCGCCCCGGTGTTCGTCACCTGTACCGCCACCACCAGCGCCCCGTCGGTGGGCGCCGTCGCCGGCACGGTCAGCTCCGAGTAGGCGAACGTGGTGTAGGACAGCCCGTGGCCGAACACCGCCGGTGGGGTCACCGACAGGTTGGTCACCTCGTTGCCCTCACCGAGCGCCGGGTGCAGGTACGAGTACGGCTGCGCCCCCGCCGATCGGGGCAGGCTGACCGGCAGCCGGCCGGACGGGTTGACCCGCCCGGAGAGCACCCCGGCGACCGCCGCCGCGCCCTCCTCCCCGGGGAAGAACGCCTGCACCACCGCGGCGCACCGGTCCAGTGCCCAACCGATCGCGTACGGCCGCCCGGTGAGCAGCACCAGGACCACCGGGGTGCCGGTGGCCAGCACGGCCTCGACCAGGTCGCGCTGCACCCCGGGCAGTTCCAGGTCGTCGGTGTCGCAGCCCTCGCCGACCGTGCCGCGGCCGAACAGCCCGGCCCGGTCTCCGACGACCAGTACGGCGACGTCGGCGGCGGTAGCGGCGGCGACGGCCGGCGCGAAGCCGGACCGGTCGGTGTCGTCGACGTCGCAGCCGTGCGCCCAGCTGACCAGTTCGGCGCCGAACTCGGCCCGTACCGCGTCGAGCACCGTCGGCACCTCGATCCCGGCCGCCACGCCAGGATGCTGCGGCAGTACGTGGTTGACGAACGAGTAGCACCCGAACAGGGCACTGGCCAGGTCGGCGTTCGGCCCGATCACCGCCAGTCGGCGACCCGCCGGCAGCGGCAGGACGTCCTGGTTGGAGATCAGAACGACGGACCGCTCCGCGAGTCGACTGGCGATCGCCCGGTGCTCGGGCGAGTCGAGGTCGATCTCCCGGGGCGGATCCTCGCTGAAGGTGGCGTCGAGCAGCCCCAGCTCCTGCTTCTGGCGCAGCACCCGCAGCACGGCCCGGTCGAGCAGCGCCTCGTCGACCTGGCCGGATCGGACCGCCTCCGGCAGCATCAGATAGGCGTCGCCGGTCGGCAGTTCGAGGTCGACGCCGGCGGTCAGCGCCTGGACCGCCGCCTCGGTGTGGTCACCCGCGACGTGGTGCAGCAGCTTGAGGAACGCCACCCCGAAGTAGTCGGCCACCACCACACCGTCGAACCCCCACCGGTCCCGCAGCACCCCGGTGAGCATGGCCGGGTCGGCGGCGACCGGCACCCCGTCGATCTCGGCGTACGAGTGCATGACCGAGCGGGCGCCACCGTCGAGCAGCGCCATCTCGAACGGGGGCAGCAGCACGTCGGCGACCTCCCGTGGACCGGCGTGTACCGGAGCGAAGTTGCGCCCGGCCCGCGATGCGGAGTAGCCGACGAAATGCTTCAGGGTGGCGTGCACCCCCTGTGACTGCAGACCCCGGATGTACGCGGTGCCTATCGTGCCGACCAGGTACGGATCCTCGGAGATGCACTCCTCGACCCGGCCCCAACGGGGGTCGCGGATCACGTCGAGCACCGGTGCGAGGCCCTGGTGCACGCCGAGGGTCCGCATCGACGAGCCGATCGCCGCCGCCATCTCGGCGACCAGGTCGGGATCGAAGGCGGCTCCCCACGCCAGCGGTGTCGGGAAGGTCGCCGCCTGCCACGCGGAGAGGCCGGTCAGGCACTCCTCGTGGACGATCGCCGGAATGCCGAGCCGGGTCCCCGTCACCAGCTCGGACTGGAACTTCCACAGCCAGGCCGCACGCGCCGCCGGGTCGACGGGGCGGGTGCCGTACGCCCGGGTGACGTGGCCGAGCCCGTGCCGGGAGAAGTCCTCGAGCCGGGCGGCCGCGCCGAACTCACCCTGCATCGGGGCGACCGACTCACCGTCCTCCTTCTCCCAGAAACCGACCAGCTGCGCGACCTTTTCCTGGACCGTCATCCGGTCCAGCAGGTCCCGGACGCGGGCCTCGCCGTCGGGTACGTTCCGCCGGTCGGGCCGCTCCGGCCGGTCGTGGTGCGGACCGGTCTGCACCGGCTCGCCCCCGTCCACCGTCGCGCGGACCTCAGTCATGCTGTGCCTTTCCGTGTCGTGCGCGTGCCACGTCGTCGCGGGCACGGCCGTTGTACGTGCCGGGGCCGGTCAGCCCTTGACGGCACCCTGCAGACCTCCGACGATCTGCTTCTCGGCGATCGTGAAGAAGAGCAGCGCCGGCAGCATCGCCATCGAGGTGAAGGCGAGAATTCCGGCGGTGTCCGAAGTGTACTGACTGGAGAAGTTCTGCACGCCCAGCGGCAGGGTGTGCTGGTCGGCGTCACCGAGGACGAGCAGCGGCAGCAGGAACGCGTTCCAGCTCGTCACGAACGCCAGGATCCCGACGGTGACCAGCGCGGGACGCGACAGCGGCAGCATGATGCGCCACAGGAAGCCGAGCCGCCCCGTACCGTCGATGGCCGCCGCGTCCTCCAACTCGCGGGGCACGGCGGTCAGGAACGGACGCAGGATCACGATCGTGAGCGGCAGCGCGAAGGCGATCTGCGGCAGGATCACCGCGAAGTACGAGTTGATCAGGTTCATGTCGCGCAGCATCAGGTAGAGCGGCAGGATCGCCGCCCCGGCCGGGAAGAGCAGACCGAGGGTGAAGAAGGTGTAGAGGACCTCCCGCCCACGGAAGGTGTACCGCGCCAGCACGAACGCGGCGCAGAGTCCCAGCGTCACGACGCCGAGCGTCGTGCCGAAGGCGACGATCGCACTGTTGACGGTCTGCAGCCAGAAGTCGCTCTCGGTCATCACCCGGACGTAGTTGTCGACCACCCATGGATCGGGTAGCGCGGCCGGGTCGGCGATGATCTGCGGAGTGGTACGGAAGCCACCGATGATCACGTAGATCACCGGAACGATCGACACCCCGGCCACCGCGAGAGCCAACGCGTAGGTGAGCGGACTGCCCCACGATGAATCCCGGCGGCGCTTGGCGCGGGGAGCGGCGACTGCGGTCACGGTCAGTTCCTCCTTCCGGTCACTGCGCCCTCGATGTCCCGGCGGAGGAGGAAGCGCTGGAACAACAGCGCCGCGACGAACGAAATCGCGAACAGGATCACGGCGATCGCGTTGCCGTAGCCCCACAGCCGGGCGAAGAAGCCATTGTCCACCATGTAGGTCGCCATCGTGGCCGAGGCGCCCAACGACCGGACCGCGGGCACCGAGGTCACCCAGATCACGTCGAAGACCTGCAGCGAACCGATCATCGACAGGAACATCCAGATCCGGATCGTCGGCCCCAGCAACGGCAGGGTGATGTGGCGTTGGATCTGCCACCAGCCAGCCCCGTCGATCTCGGCCGCCTCCGTCAACTCGGTCGGCACGTTGGACAGACCGGCGAGCAGCAGGATGATCGCGAAGCCGACGTACTTCCAGGTGAGGACGAACAGCAGGGTCCAGATCACCAGGTCGAGGTCGGCGAGCCAGGGCCGTACCAGGGCGCCCAGCCCCACCGATCGCAGCAGCGCGTCCGCGGTGCCGCCGTCGGTCAGCAGCAGCTTCCACATGATGCCGGCGGTGACCTCGGCCAGTACGTAGGGCACGAAGACCAGCAGGCGGAACACCGTACGGCCGCGGAACGGCCGGTTCAGCAGCAGCGCGATGCCCAGGGCGATGGGACCCTGCACCACCAGCGATCCGATCACGATGAACGCATTGTTGCGCAGCGCGTCGCGGAAGATCGGGTCCTGGAAGGCGAGCACGTAGTTGTTCAGGCCCACGAAGTCGGTGGGCGGGCCGACCCCACGCCACCGGAACAGGCTGTAGTAGAACGCGAAGCCCATCGGGACCAGCACGAAGATCACGTAGACGATCACGGCCGGGGTGGTCAGTCCGATGATCTCGTACCACTTGCGTCGGGTCTCGGCCGCGCGGGACGAACGGCGCCCGGCACGCCGGACCCCCGCCGGGGGCGCGGTGGCGCCGCCGGCGGGGCTCGGGTTTCGGCTGATCGTGGTCACTTGCTTGCGGCCGACTTCATTGCCGTGACGACGTCCTCGGGCGAGCCGTTACCGGCGAAGATCGCGACGATCGCGTCGTTCATCGCGCTGCCGACGGTGCTGCCGAAGGCCGTGTCCAACCAGAGCTGGACGTAGCTGGCGTCGGTCGTGGCCTGCAGGATCGACTGGAGCGCGGGGTCGGTCACGGCCGCCGCCGCCTCCGGGGCCACGGGCAGACCGGTGCCGGTCTCGGCGTAACCCGTCTGCACCTCGGGGCTGACGATGTACTTGAGGAACTCGACGCACTCCGCCGGAGCGTTCTTGGCGCAGGCGAAGCCGTCACCGCCACCGAGGGCCGCGGCCGGGTCACCGGCGGAGCCGGCGATCGCCGGAACGGGGAACCAGCCGATGAACTCGGCGAGCGCCTCCGGGTCGGAGGCGACCGTGTCCAGCGTGCCCCGGTTCCAGTCGCCCATCAGCTCCATGGCGGCCTGTCCGTTGGCGAGCAGTCCGTTGGCGCTGGTCGGGTCGTTCTGACCCGGGGTGGCGATGAAGTTGTCCTGGAACGGCTCGGTGGCGATGAAGGCCTGCAGGTCCTCGCCGGCCTTCACCCAGCACGGGTCGTCGAAGTTCAGCTCCGTCGTGGCCGACCGGAGGGTCTCCACCGAGCAGGCGCGCAGGGCGAAGTTGTACCACCAGTGCGCGGCCGGCCACTTGTCGCCGGCACCGAGCGCGATCGGGATGACGTCGATCGCCTTGAGCTTGGTGACCGCGTCGTTGAGCTCGTCGAAGGTGGCCGGGGGAGCGTCGATGCCGGCCTGGTCGAACAGGTCCTTGTTGTACCAGATGCCCTCGATGCCCATCCGGTACGGCAGGCCGTACTGTCGGCCGTCGGCCTGCCAGATCTCCACCGAGGAGCCGATGTTCTCGACCTCGGCCTGCACCTGGTCGGTGATGTCCTTGAGGTAGTCGGCCTCGGCCTGCTCGCGCAGCTCGCCGCCGCCCCAGGCCTGGAAGATGTCCGGCGGGTCGTTGCTCAGCAGGGCGGCGGGCAGCCGGGTGCGCTGTAGCTGGTTGGTCTCGATCGCCTCGATCTCGATCGTGACGGTCGGGTGGAGCGCGGAGAAGTCGTTGGCGACCTTCTCCCAGTACTCCTTGCCGGGTCCGTCCTGGGAGGCGTTGTGCCACCAGGTCAGGGTCACCGGGTTCTCGTACAGCTCGCCGGCGGGCTCGGTGTTGTCGTCACCGCCGCTGCATCCGGTGGCGAGCAGGGAGCTGGTCAGAAAGAGCGCTAGGACGGCGCCTGCGCGGCGCGGTATTGCCATCGTGATCTCCTCGACTGGTCAGTCGGGTGCTTGGCCTGTCGGGGAGTTTTACAGCCGCGTAACGCGGTGTCAATCGGTATCGATAACGTTTTCGACTCGGCGGTGACGGGCCGCCGCCGGACCCCTATCATCGTCGACGTGGAGTTCTCGCAGCGTGTGAAGATGTCGGACGTGGCCCGGGCGGCCGGCGTCTCCGTGGCGACGGTATCGAAGGTCGTCAACGGTCGCTACGGCGTCGCGCAGGCGACGGTCGAGCGGGTGCAGCAGGTCATCCACCAGCTGGGGTACGAGGCGAGTCTGGGCGCGCAGAGCCTGCGCAGCCATCGCACCAACGTGCTGGGGATCCTGGTGGCCGAGTTCGAACCCTTCTCCACCGAGCTGCTCAAGGGCGCCTCCAAGCAGGTCGCCGGCACCGGCTACCAACTGCTGGCCTACTCCGGCGGGGACGGGGCCGGCACGGCCGTCGGCTGGGAACGCCGGTCGCTGGCCCGGCTCTCCGGCACGCTCATCGACGGTGCCGTGATCGTCACGCCGACCGTGGTGGAGACCAAGCAGGGTTTCCACGTGGTGGCGGTCGACCCGCACACCGGTCCGTCCGGCCTGCCGACCGTCGACTCCGACAACTTCGCCGGCGCCATCCTGGCGACCAACTATCTGCTCTCCCTCGGCCACCGCCGGATCGGGCACATCACCGGCCGGACCGACCTGGAGTCGGCGCGGCTGCGCGAAGCGGGCTTCCGTCAGGCAATGGCCGACGCCGGCGTCCCGGTGGACGAGACCCTGGTGCGGGTCGGTGGGTTCCGCATCGAGAGCGCCGCCGGCGCCGCAGCCGAACTGCTGGCCCTGCCGGACCGACCGAGCGCCATCTTCGCGGGCAACGACCTGTCGGCGATCTCCACCTTGAACGTCGCTCAGGAGATGGGTCTGACGGTGCCCGACGACCTGTCGGTGATCGGGTTCGACAACATCCCGGAGTCGGCGTCGGTCGAGCCGCCGCTGACCACGATCATGCAGCCACTGCAGCGGATGGGGGCGGAGGCGTTGGGTCTGCTCGTCGACCTGATCGCCGGTGTCGAGCGGGACACCCACATCCGGCTGCCGACCGAGCTGGTGGTCCGCGCGTCGTGCCGTCCCCACCATCCGCCGCACGGCGCGGACGTCCCGGCCGCCTCAGCGGCGACGGCCGCCGCAGCCACTCCGAATGGGGACGCTGCGGCACCGGCGGCCGCAGCCACCCCGGACGGAGTCGCCGCAGCACCGGCATCCGCCCAGGTCGGACCCACCGCGCCGGCACCTACCGCCGCGCCGAGCACGTTGGCCTGAGGTCCCGGCGAGACGTCCGGCCCCCACCGGTGGCGCAACCGCATTGAGTGACATGGTCATTACTTTGTCGGACGCCCTATGGTGTTTCCGGCCGGCAGGCGTAAAGGTGATCCTGTCGGAGTCGCATCAGCGACGCGTGGATCGTAGGCGTACCGGAGGGCCGATCGGGTGTTCAGCCGCATTGCCATCGTCAACCGTGGTGAGGCCGCGATGCGGCTCATCCACGCCGTCCGGGAGCTGGCTGCCGAAACCGGGGCGCGGATCGAGACCGTCGCCCTGTACACCGACGTCGACCGTACCGCGACGTTCGTCCGTGAGGCGGACATCGCCTACGACCTCGGGCCGGCGTCCGCCCGGCCGTACCTCGATCTGACGGTCCTGGAACGCGCCCTGGTGGCGACCGGCGCCGACGCGGCGTGGGTCGGCTGGGGTTTCGTCGCCGAGTCCCCGGCGTTCGCGGAGCTGTGCGAGAAGACCGGCGTCACCTTCGTCGGACCGAGCGCGCACGCGATGCGGCAGCTCGGCGACAAGATCGGCGCGAAGCTGATCGCCGAGGAGGTCGGCGTGCCGGTCGCCCCGTGGAGCCGGGGCGCGGTCGAGACCCTGGAGGCCGCCGTGGCGGCGGCGGGCGGCATCGGCTACCCGCTGATGTTGAAGGCGACCGCCGGTGGCGGCGGGCGCGGCATCCGGGTGATCACCAACGAGGCCGAGCTCGTCGACGCGTACGAGCGCACCAGTCAGGAAGCCGCCCGCGCGTTCGGTAGCGGCGTCGTGTTCCTGGAACGGCTGGTCACCGGTGCCCGGCACGTGGAGGTCCAGGTGATCGCCGACGGTCAGGGCACCGCCTGGGCACTCGGCGTACGGGACTGTTCGGTGCAGCGGCGCAACCAGAAGGTGATCGAGGAGTCGGCGTCGCCGGTGCTCAGCCCGGCGCAGGTCGCCGACCTCAAGGCGTCGGCCGAACGGCTCGCCGTCGCGGTCGGCTACCGGGGCGCGGCGACCGTCGAGTTCCTCTACCACCCCGGTGACCGCATGTTCGCGTTCCTCGAGGTCAACACCCGGCTGCAGGTGGAGCACCCGATCACCGAGTCCACCACCGGATTCGACCTGGTCAAGGCGCAGCTGCACGTGGCGTCGGGCGGGCGGCTGGAGGGCGACCCGCCGGTGGAGCGTGGGCACGCCGTCGAGGCCCGGCTCAACGCCGAGGACCCGGACCGCGACTTCGCGCCCTCGCCGGGTCGGATCGCCCGGCTGGACCTGCCCGCCGGGCCCGGGATCCGGGTGGACACCGGGGTCAGCGAGGGCGACACCATTCCCGCCGCCTTCGACTCCATGATCGCCAAGATCATCGCGTACGGACGGGACCGTGACGAGGCGCTCGGCCGGCTGCGCCGGGCGATGGCGAACACCACCGTGATCATCGAGGGCGGTGCGACGAACAAGAGCTTCGTGATCGACCTGCTCGATCAGCCCGAGGTGATCGACGCCAGCGCGGACACCGGGTGGATCGACCGGGTCCGCGGTGAAGGCCGGCTCGTCGCGCACCGGCACGTCGCCGTCGCCCTCGCCGCTGCCGCGATCGAGGGCTACGAAGCCGACGAGCGCGTCGAACGGCAGCGACTGCTGGCCACCGCGTCCGGCGGACGTCCACAGGTGCAGCACGCCAGCGGCCGACCGGTGGACCTCAAGCTGCGCAGCGTCGGCTACCGGGTACGGGTGGCGCGCACCGGCGCGTACCGGTTCCGCGTCGGCATCGAGGTGGCAGACCTCGTGCACAGCGCCGACGTCGAGCTGGACCGTTTCGACCGGCACACCGGGCAGATCGTCGTCAACGGCAGCCGGCACCGCCTGGTCACCGGAACGCACGGGCCGGTGCACCTGATCGAGGTCGACGGGGTGACTCACCGGGTCAGCCGCGACGAGGGCGGCGTGCTCCGCGCACCGATGCCCGCCCTGGTCGTCGCCACCCCGGTGCCGGTCGGTGCCGAGGTCGAGGCGGGCACACCGGTGCTGGTACTCGAGGCCATGAAGATGGAGACGGTGCTGCGGGCACCGTTCAAGGCCCGGCTGAAGGAATCCGCCGTGTCGGTCGGAAACCAGGTCGAGGCGGGTGCACCGCTGCTGCGGTTGGAGCCGGTCGCGGACGACGCGGCAGCCGGTACGGAGACCGGGCCGGCCGCGCCCGTCGAGCTGGACATGCCCGCCGCATCCGGGGCGCTCCCACCGGCCGAACGGTGCCGTCGGGGTCAGGAGGGTCTGCGCGGACTGCTCCTCGGCTTCGACGTCGACCCGCACGACGACCGCCGCGTCCTCGACGACTATCTCGTCGCGCGCCGGGCCGCCGCCGAGGACGGCGACCGGCCGTTGGCCGCTGAGATCGATCTCATCGAGGTCTTCGCCGACCTCGCCGAGCTGAGCCGCAACCGGCCGACCGATGCCGACGGCGGTGACGGGCACGTCCACAGCGACCGCGAGTACTTCCACACCTACCTGCAGAGCCTCGACGTCGAACGGGCCGGCCTGCCGGACGCCTTCCAGACCAAGCTCGCCAAGGCGCTCAGCCACTACGGCGTCACCGATCTGGAGCGCTCCGCCGATCTCGAAGCCGCTGTTTTCCGGATCTTCCTCGCACTGCAGCGTGCCGCCGCCGACGCCACGGTCGTCGCCACACTGCTGCGCGCGTGGCTGCGGGAGCCGCCGCCCGGCCAGTCGTTGCACGAGCCCGCCGGTCTCGCCCTGGAGCGACTGGTCGCCGCCACGCAGGTCCGCTTCCCGGTAATCGCCGACCTTGCCCGAGGCGTGGTGTTCGCCTGGTTCGCCCAGCCGTTGCTGCGCCGCAACCGGGCCACCGTCTACGCCCGGGTCCGCGCGCACCTGCGTCACCTGGACGCCCATCCGGACACGCCGGAGCGCGCCGAACGCATCGCCGACATGGTCCGCAGCACCGAACCGCTGGTCCGGCTACTCGGCCAGCGGATCGTCCGTGACCACCTCGACAACGCGGTCATGCTGGAGGTGCTGACCCGCCGGTACTACGGCAACAAAGGGCTCACCGCGGTCCACGCCCACCAGGTCGCCGGCTGCACCTTCGTGGTCGCCGAGCGGGCGGACTCGAGCGTGGTCACCGCCGCCGTGGCCATCGATGCCCTGGGCACCGCCCTCGACGGACTCGCGGAGCTTGCCGGTGGCCGGGAGTCCATCGACGTCGATATGTATCTCGCCTGGGAGAACCAGCCGGAGGACTTCGACGCGATGGCGGCGGCGCTGCTCGACGTCGTCGCCGCGCACCCGCTGCCGCCGCAGGTCCGCCGGGTGACCACCACCATCGCGGGCCGCGCCGGCGCGGTGATGCACCACCACTTCACGTTCCGCCCGTCGAGCCGGGGAATGGTCGAGGAACGGCTGATCCGCGGCCTGCACCCATACATCGCGCAGCGCATGCAGCTGGAACGGCTGCGCAAGTTCGACCTGACCCGGCTGCCCTCGCTGGACGAGGAGGTCTACCTTTTCCAGTGCGTCGCGCGGGAAAACCCGTCGGACCAGCGTCTCGTCGCGTTCGCGCAGGTACGCGACCTGACTCAGCTGCGTGACCACGATGGACGCCTGGTGTCGCTGCCGACCACCGAGGACACCGTCGCGGCCTGCCTCGACTCGATCCGCCGGGCCCAGTCGCGCAGACCGTCGAAGACCCGCTTCACCACCAACCGGATCGTGATCTACGTCTGGCCGCCGAACGACCTCACCCGCCAGGAGATGGAGATGATCGCCGGGCGGATGCGCCCGACGACCGCGGGCGCCGGACTGGAAGAGATCCTGTTCATCGGGCGCCAACGGGACCGGGTGACCGGCGAGCTGACGAAGATGGCGGTACGAATCGCCTTCGACGCCACCGGCGGCGCCGAACTGGTCGTCGGCGAGCCGCCGGTCGAGCCGGTCGAGCCGTTGGACGACTACCGGCTGAAGGTGCTGCGGGCGAGCAGCCGCAACACGGTGTACCCGTACGAACTGACCGGCCGGCTCGGCGACTTCGTCGAGCACGACCTCGACGCCGACAACGCGTTGGTGCCGGTCGACCGGCCGAAGGGGGGCAACAGCGCGGCGATCGTCGCCGGTGTGGTCAGCACGGCCACCACCCGTCACCCCGAGGGTGTCACCCGGGTCGTGCTGTTCGGCGATCCCACGAAGTCGCTCGGCGCCCTGTCCGAGCCGGAGTGCCGCCGGATCATCGCGGCCCTGGACCTGGCCGAGCGGATGCGGGTGCCGGTGGAGTGGTACGCGCTGTCGGCCGGGGCCCGGATCTCCATGGAGTCGGGCACCGAGAACATGGACTGGGTGGCCGCCGCGCTCAAACGGATCGTCGAGTTCACCCAGGCCGGTGGTGAGATCAACATCGTGGTCGCGGGCATCAACGTCGGCGCCCAGCCGTACTGGAACGCTGAGGCGACGATGCTCATGCACACCAAGGGCATCCTGGTGATGACGCCGGACTCGGCGATGGTGCTCACCGGCAAGCAGTCGCTGGACTTCTCCGGCGGGGTGTCCGCCGAGGACAACTTCGGCATCGGCGGCTACGACCGGGTGATGGGTCCGAACGGGCAGGCGCAGTACTGGGCGCCGAGCCTGACCGCCGCGCGGGACGTGCTGCTGGCCCACTACGACCACACGTACGTCGTACCGGGCGAAACCGGGCCCCGGCGGGCGACCACCACCGACCCCACCGACCGCGACGTCTCCACCTTCCCGCACACGGTGGCCGGCAGCGACTTCACCACTGTCGGTGAGATCTTCTCGGCCGAGGCCAACCCGGACCGCAAGAAGCCGTTCGACATCCGGACCGTGATGCGGGCGCTGGCCGACCAGGACCACCCGGTGCTGGAACGCTGGGCGGGCATGGCCGACGCGGACACCGCCGTCGTGCAGGACGTGCATCTCGGCGGCATCCCCGTCTGCCTGCTCGGCATCGAGTCGCGGACGGTGCCGCGGCGTGGCTTCCCGCCCACCGACGGTCCGGACACCTACACCGCCGGCACGCTGTTCCCGCAGTCGTCGAAGAAGGCGGCGCGGGCGATCAACGCGGCCAGCGGCAACCGGCCGCTGGTGGTACTGGCCAACCTGTCGGGCTTCGACGGCTCGCCAGAGTCGATGCGCAAGCTGCAGTTGGAGTACGGCGCCGAGATCGGCCGGGCGATCGTGAACTTCCGTGGGCCGATCGTGTTCTGTGTGATCTCGCGGTACCACGGTGGCGCGTTCGTGGTCTTCTCGAAGGCGTTGAACCCCGCCATGACGGTGCTCGCGCTGGAAGGTTCGTTCGCCTCGGTGCTCGGTGGCGCTCCCGCCGCCGCAGTGGTGTTCTCCGGCGACGTGGACGCCCGTACCGCGCGCGACCCGCGAATCCGGGACCTGGAGGCGCGGGTGGCCGCGGCGGCCGGGACCGATCGCGCCGCGTTGGCCGCCGAGCTCGACGAGTTGCGCTCGTCGGTACGGGCGGAGAAGCTGGGCGAGGTGGCCACCGAGTTCGACCGGATCCACGACATCCAGCGCGCCGTGGAGGTGGGCTCGGTGGATGCCGTCATCGGCGCCGCCGAACTGCGCCCGCGGATCATCGCCACCATCGAATCCCGGCTGCCGGAGGGGCGGTGACAGCGAACCTTCCGACCGGGCGGTAGGATTGTCGGGCTCCGAGTGGAGCGGGAAGCGGAGGCCACCGATGGCTCGTGCGACGTCCAACCGCCCGGCGGCGACCCGGCGCAGGCAACGCTGGGCCGACGGCTACGACCCGGAGAACACCCGCAAGTCGTTGATCGCCAGCGCGCTGGAACTGTTCGGGCGTCGGGGTTTCGACCGGACGTCGGTACAGGAGATCGCCGACCAGGCCGGGCTGACCAAGGGCGCCTTCTACCACCATTTCGAGAGCAAGGACGACCTGCTGCGGCACATTCAGGAGGAGTACCTGGAGGCGCAACTGGCCGCGATCCAGCAGATCGAGTCCGGCAGCGACGACCCGACGGTACGGGTGGCGGAGCTCATCCGGTTCAGCCTGACCAGCGTGGCCGAGTACCGGGCACACGTGACGATCTTCTACCAGGAGCGGCGGTACCTCACGGGAGACATGTTCGCCGAGGTGACGCGCAAGCGCGACGCGGTGGAGGCGGCCTTCGCCGGCATGGTCTCCGACGGTATCGCCCGTGGCGTCTTCCGCGCGGACATGGACCCGCGGATCGTCACCTTCGGGCTGGTGGGCATGTGCGCCTGGGCGTACCAGTGGCTCAACGTCGACGGTCCGCTCAGCATCGACGAGGTGGCGCGCCAGTTCAGTGCGATGGTGCTCGATGGTCTCCGCTGAACCGTGCGGGGCCGGTCAGCCGGCGAGCAGCTGGCGGGCCATGACGACCCGTTGCACCTGGTTGGTGCCCTCGTAGATCTGGGTGATCTTGGCGTCGCGCATCATCCGTTCCACCGGGAAGTCACGGGTGTACCCGTAGCCGCCGAGCAGTTGGACGGCGTCGGTGGTGATCTTCATCGCCGCGTCGGAAGCGAAGCACTTGGCTGCCGCGCCGAAGTAGGTCAGGTCCGGCTCGCCCCGCTCGGACCTGCCGGCGGCCGCGTAGGTGAGCTGCCGTGCCGCCTCCAGGGTCATGTCCATGTCCGCGAGGAGGAACTGGACACCCTGGAAGTCGGCGATGGCCCGGCCGAACTGCTGTCGTTGCCGTACGTAACCCAGGGCGTAGTCCAGCGCGCCCTGGGCGATGCCCAGGGCCTGAGCGGCGATGGTGACCCGGGTGTGGTCCAGCGTCCGCATCGCCGTCGCGAAGCCGGTTCCCGGCGCGCCGATGATCCGGTCCGCCGGGACGCGGACGTTGTCGAGGTACACCTCGCGGGTCGGGGATCCTTTGATGCCGAGCTTGCGCTCCGGTGCGCCGAAGCTGACCCCGGGATCGGACCTCTCCACCACGAAGGCGGAGATGCCGCGCGAGCGTGCCGCCGGGTCGGTGACGGCGAAGACCGTGTAGTACTCGCTCAGTCCGGCGTTGGTGATCCAGCGCTTGACCCCGTTGAGCACCCAGGAGTCGCCGTCGCGTTCGGCGCGGGTCCGCATGCCGGCCGCGTCGCTGCCGGCGTCGGGTTCGGACAGGCAGTACGAGAACATCGCCTCGCCCCGGGCGACCGGTGGTAGATACCGCTGCTTGACGTGCTCGCCGGCGGCGAGCAGCAGCGGCATGGTCCCGAGCTTGTTGCCGGCCGGGATCAGCGAGGAGGTGGCACATGCCCGCGCCACCTCCTCGATGACGATCGCGGTGGCGAGTGCGTCCGCACCGGCGCCGCCGTACTCGACGGGGATGTGCGGGGCGTGGAAGTCGGCGGCGCGCAGCGCGTCGTAGGAGGCCTGCGGGAACTCGGCGTTCTCGTCGGCGGCCGCCGCGTGCGGCGCGACCTTGTCATCGCACACCTCTCGTACGGCCTGCCGCACTGCTGCGTGCTCCTCGGGCAGCTGGTACGCCTCGAACACCACGGAACCTCCCTGCTCAGCCATCCGGAAGCTGATGATACCATCCGGTCGGAATGAAGAAGGCCGCCAATGGCCCGTTCGCCAACTGGAGTGACCATGCGAACCGCATCACGGACGATCGTGCGCAGCCCGGGTGACCTGCTCGACCTGGTCGGCACGGAGCTGGGGGCCAGCGCACCACAGGTGGTGACCCAGCGGCAGATCGACCAGTTCGCCGACGTCACCGGGGACCACCAGTGGATCCACGTCGACGTCGAGCGGGCGCGGACCGGCCCGTTCGGCACCACCGTCGCGCACGGATTCCTGACCCTGGCGCTCGTCCCGCGCCTGCTCGCGGACATCCTCGAGGTGCAGACCTTCGCCATGGGTGTCAACTACGGGCTGGACCGGGTCCGGTTCGTCCGACCCTTGCCGCCCGGTGTGCCGGTCCAGGGCACCGCGACGCTGGTGTCGGCCCAGCCGATCACCGCCGTCCCCGGTACCGGGGACGGTGTGCAGGCCAAGGCTTCGGTGACGGTGGAGTTCGCCGACGGGTCGACGCCCTGCTGCGTGGCCGAGATCCTGTTCCGGTACTACAGCTGAGTCGCGTCGGCGTTGGCGACGGCGCGACGTCCTCACCCCGCTCACTCGGTCGCGGTGGCCGACGGACTGACGAACCGCCCCCGGTAGAACGACAGCGCCGGCACGTTCGTCGGCTTCAGGTGCACGTGGTCGATGTCGAGCAGGAAGATGACATGGTCGCCGCTGGTGATCACCTCGTCACGTCGGCCGGCGAGCACCGCCGGTGTGCCGGGCAGCAGCGGAACCCCGTCCGGGCCGGGCAGCCAGGACACCCCGGCGAGTTTCTCCGCGCCGGTCAGCCCGGACGTGGCGAACCGGCGCGCCACGTCCTCCTGGTCCCGGCTGAGGATGTGGATGGCGATCCGGTCGGATCCGACCAGGGCCGGGAAGCTGGACGAGGAACTGGTCACGCAGAACAACACCTTCGCCGGCTGCAGTGAGACCGAGGTGAACGAGTTCACGGTCAGCGCGGCGACGCCGCCCTGGGCGGTGATCGCGGTGACCGCGGTGACACCGGTGGGGAAGTGACCACACACCTGACGGAACTCCGTCGAATCGAACAGTGGCTCGGCCGTCATCGGATTCCTTCCGTGGATACTCCGGCCTTCAGGCCGGGGAGGAAACGGAACTCCTGCGGAGCAGGGCAGGGAAAGCCGATCCGCCGCCAGGGCGGATCGGCGTCCACCCCACACGCGACCCCACGGCTCACGACCGAATCGTTAGACTGTGGACTGTGTCGCGGACCGTGAAGCGGGCGTTCAGGTACCGCTTCCACCCCACCCCCGGGCAGGCCGCCGAGCTCGCCCGGACGTTCGGTTGTGTCCGGCTGGTCTACAACATGGCGCTGGCCGCCCGCAGCGAGGCGTGGACCCTGCGTCGGGAACGGGTCACCTACAACGCCACCTCGGCGATGCTGACCGGGTGGAAGAAGACCGACGAACTGGCGTTCCTCAACGACGTCTCCTGCGTCCCTCTGCAGCAGGCGCTGCGGCACCTGCAGACCGCGTTCACCAACTTCTGGGCCAAACGGGCCCGGTACCCGACGTTCAAGTCGAGGAAGCGGTCGCGGCGGTCGGCGGAGTACACCGCCAGCGCGTTCCGGTGGCGCGACGGCCGCCTCACCCTCGCCAAGATGACCGACCCGTTGGACATCGTGTGGTCCCGGCCACTCCCGCCGGGCGCGGCGCCGTCGACGGTGACCGTGACGCAGGACGCGGCGGGCCGCTGGTTCGTCTCCCTGCTCTGCGACGACCGGATCGAGCCGGCCCCGGCGTCCACCGCTGTGGTGGGGGTCGACGCCGGCCTCGACAGCCTGTTCACCCTGTCCACCGGGGAGAAGATCCCCAACCCGAGGCACGAACGCCGCGACCGCGATCGGCTGGCCCGGGCCCAGCGGAACCTCGCACGCAAGGCCAGAGGTTCGGCGAACCGGGCGAAGGCCCGGTTGGCGGTGGCCCGGGTTCATGCCCGGATCGCCGACCGCCGCCGCGACCACCTGCACAAGTTGACCACTCGGCTCGTTCGTGAAACCCAAACGATCGTGATCGAGGACCTGACCGTCGGCACCATGATGGCCAACCACCGTCTGGCCCGCGCCATCTCGGACGCGGGCTGGCGGCGGTTCCGCACCATGCTGGGGTACAAAACGGACTGGTACGGCCGGGACCTGGTGGTCGTGGACCGCTGGTTCCCGTCGACCCGACTGTGCTCGGGCTGTGGCGTACTGGCCGAGCGGATGCCGTTGGCCGTCCGGTCGTGGACCTGCCGATGCGGGCAGGCCCACGACCGGGACGTCAACGCGGCCCGGAACATTCTCGCGGAGGGGCTCTCCGTGACTGCCTGTGGAGGCGGTGTAAGACCTCACCGGGAGTCCTCCTCTCGGACGGGGCGGTCGTCGGTGAAGCAGGAACCCCCTGGGGCGACCCAGGGAATCCCCGTCCCTTTAGGGCGGGGAGGATTGTCAACGAGGGTCACCGCCTGGGGGAGGAATCGTGCCCGGGGCGCAGGCCGCCGTCGAGCTGGATGAGGCAAAGTGAATGGCCGCCGGGATCCTTCACCAGGTGAAGGCGTCCGTACGGGCTCCGGACCGGGCCGACGGTCGGCGTCCCGCCGAGCGCGCAGACCCGCCGCAGCGCGTCGTCGAGAGAGTCCACGGCGAAGTAGGTGATCCACTTCGCCGGAATGAGGTTCGGCCATTCGTTGTCGAGTGCCAGCACACCGGCGACCGCGACATCGCCGAGCATCAGCAGGGTGTACGGGCGGGCGGTGGGCGTGTCCATCGTCCGCCGGGTGGTGTAGCCGAACAGGGACCGGTAGTAGCTCACCGAGGTGGCGGGCTCCCCGGTGTTCAATTCGTTCCAGCACAGTGCGCCGACCGAGTTGAGCAGTTGCACACCGGTGCGTGACTCGCCCTGGTAGAGGCCGAACGCGGCGCCGAACGGGTCGATGACGACGGCGCCGGTGCCGGCGGCCGGCAGATACCGCGGCGGGGTGACCAGCTCGCCGCCGAGCTCGACCGCCCGGGAAGCGCACCGGCTGATGTCGTCGACCGCGAAGTAGACGATCCAGCCCCGGGGCCGACCGGCGTGCAGCGCTGCGGCGTCGGAGATGCCGGCCACGTCGCGTCCGTCGATGCCACACATCCGGTAGGTGGTGGCACCGAGCCGTTCGGCGCGCACCGTCCAGCCGAGTAACGCGCGGTAGAAAGGTTCGACCTTGTCCGGATCGGGGGTGGCCAGCTCCACCCAGACGGCCTCGCCAGCCTGGAACCGACCGCTCATCGGTCCGCCCCGCGCGCGGCGACACCGGCGACGATGGTGCGCGCCGAGATGTCGTAGGCATGATCGGGCCGGCCGGTGGCCCGGCTCGACTCGACGACCTCGACCACCGCTCGCAGCGTGCGGCCGGGTACGGCGAGCAGCGTCTCGACAAGAGCTTCGGTCGCGCGGTCGAGGTCGTCGTCGGCGACGACCTCGGCGACCAGCCCCCAGACGAGCATCTGGTCGGCGGACGCGGTCGTGGCCCCGGTCAGCAGGTGGTAGGCCTGCGGACGGGGTAGCGCCCGGGCGATCGCGTAGCCGACTCCGGCGGGGGCGAAGCCGAACCGGGCCTCGGGTAGCGACAGGCGTGCGCTGGTCGCGGCGATCGGCAGGTGTACGGCGTCGAGCAGGCCGGCGCCGAAGCCGATCACCCGGCCCCGTACCGCGGCGACCACCGGCACCGGGAGTCGCCGGATCCGCCGCAGCGCGGCGTCGCTGGTGCGCAGGCCGTCCGCCACCGTCTCCGGCGAACTGCCGGCCAGCTCGGTGAACGCCGTGGTGTCCCAGCCGCCGCAGAAGTTCCGGCCGGCCATCTCGAGCTCGACGACCGCGCAACTGTCGATGGCCGCAGCGGTCTCCAGCGCGTGGACGAGTTCATGCAGCGCGGTGTCGTCGAAGCAGTTGCCGCGGGCCGCGTTGTCGTAGCGCACCCGGATGAGGCGTCCGTCGTGCCGAGGGGTGAGGGTAGGGGCCACCGGGGTATCATACATACCGGTCGGTATGTTCACAACGCCGCTGGCTGGCCGGTCTTTGTCACGCGAATGTCATAGTCGAGATACCTGCGCGAACCGTTGACTTGATACCGGCTGGTCGGTACTTTGTGGCGAGCGTCACCGGTGCGCAACGCGGCGACGTGAACGGGTCCATCGCTGTGAAGGACACCCCTGATGATCATGAAAATCCTGCGTTCCCGGCGGCCTCTCGTGGCCGCCGCCGCCATCACTGTCGCCAGCGTCGGCCTGACCGCCTGCGGTGGCACCGAACCCGATGACACCGGGTCGTCCGGCCCGACCATCATCCGTGCGCTGCTCGCGGCCCAGCCCGCCACCCTCGACCCGATCGTCGGTGCGCGCTCCGCCCAGGTGGTCTGGGCGACAATGCTCGAACCACTGATCGACATCGACGAAGACCTCGTGCCCACCGACACCGGTCTGATCACCAACTGGACCCGTGCCGACGCCACGACCTGGACGTTCACCGTCCGCCCCGACATCACCTTCAGCAACGGGGAAGCGGCCGACGCCGCCGCCGTCGCCAACACCATCACGCTCACCCGCGACACCGAGGGGTCACCGCTGAAGTCCTACTTCGGCAACGTCACCTCGATCGAGGCAACCGACGACGCCACCGTCGTGGTCACCACCGGCACGCCGCAGTACAACATTCCCGATCTGCTCACCACGGTCTACCTGGTCCCACCGGCCTACTACCAGGAGCAGGGGTCCGAAGGCTTCGCTGCGGCCCCGGTCGGCACCGGCCCGTACGTGTGGGCCGGCGCCAACGCCGGCCGCGACATCTCGGTCACCAAGAACCCCGACTACTGGGGCGACGAACCGACGAACGACGGCGTCACCTTCACCTGGGCAAACGAGGCCGCGCAGCGGCTCGCGTTGATCCAGAGCGGGACCGTCGACGTCTCCTTCGACCTACCGCCGGCCCAGGCGCAGGCGGCCGAAGCGGCCGGGGTCGACGTGGTCCGCACCGAGACCGCCATGAAGATCGTCGCCTTCCTCGACTCGACCAAGGCACCGTTCGACGACCCGCAGTTGCGCGAGGCCGCAGCCCTGGCCATCGACCGGGACGCGATCGTCAGCGGCATCTTCGACGGCCAGGCCGCCGCCGACGCCGGACTGCTCAACGTCCGGCCCGGCCAGCAACCGCAGAACAGCGTCACCGCCGACCCGGCGAAGGCCGCGCAACTCGTCGGTGACGCCACCCCGACCGTACAGATCACCTATCCGGCGGCGCAGTACACCAACATCGAAGAGGTCGCCCAGGCCGTGGGCGGCAGCCTCGAACAGGCCGGCTTCACGGTCAGCTACGAGCCGCTCGACTACGGCACCCTGGTGCAGCGGATCATCGGCCGCCAGGTCCCCGGCGTCGCCATCTTCGCCGGAGTACCCAACGTCGCCGTGCCGGACTACTTCGTCAGCGGCTTCATGAAGACCGCGTCGTTGACCGGCAACTGCCCCGACCCGCAGATCGACCAGCTCGCCCAGCAGGCGCTCGAACAGGACAGCGCTGAGCAGGCTGCCCCGATCTACGAGCAGCTCAACACCATCGGAGTGGTCGAGAAGCACTGCTACGTCCCGCTCTACCGGCAGATCTTCAACTACGCGACCGGCCCCGGTGTCACCGGTGTCGAGTTCGGTCCGCTGAACACCGTGGACTTCACGAAGACGACCCGCTGACGATGACCGGAGCAGCGCAGACGGGGGTGTCGGGCGAACCCGCCCGGCACCCCCGCACCCCGGACACCGACACCGCCGTGCTGGTGGTCGACGACCTGGTCGTCGAGCACCGCGACCGGAGCACCGGGACGGTGCTGCGCGCGGTCGACCACGTGTCGCTGCACATCGGCGCCGGCGAGAGCGTCGCCGTTGTCGGCGAATCCGGATCCGGCAAGACGACGCTCGCCATGGCGGCCACCGGGCTGGGCACCCGTGGCGACGGGGCCATCCGGCTGCTCGGGCACCAGCTCTCCTCGATCAGTCGGACGCGGCTGCGGCGGCTGCGCCCCGAGGTGCAGGTGGTCTTCCAGGACCCGCACGGATCGCTCGACCCCCGGCAGTCGGTCCGCTCCGGGCTACGCGAGCTGCGCAGGCTGCAGCCCGAGCGCACCTCCTGGACCAGCGACACCGAACTGCTCGACCGGGTCCGGCTCGCGCCGCAGATCCTCGACCGCTACCCGCACCAGCTCTCCGGCGGCCAGGCCCAGCGGGTCTGCATCGCCCGGGCACTGCTGATGCGGCCGCGGCTGATCGTGGCGGACGAACCGACCTCCGGCCTCGACGTCTCGGTGCAGGCCGACGTGCTGGCACTGCTGGCCCAGATCCGGCAGAGCACCGGCACGGCCCTGCTGATGATCAGCCACGACCTCGCCGTCGTGCGCTCCGTCTGCGACACCGTGTACGTCATGTACCAGGGCCGGGTCGTCGAGTCGGGGCCGTGCGAGGCCGTCTTCGTCAACCCCCGCAACGACTACACGCGCGAGCTGCTCGCCGCGATGCCCGGTGCCCGCTGGAGGTCCCGCCGATGAAGGCCAGCACCGTCCGACGGGTCGGCAGTCGCCTGGCGTCCCTGCTGGCGTCCCTACTCATCGCGCTGAGCCTGGCGTTCGCCCTCGGGCGGCTCTCCGGCGATCCGACCGTGGCCATCCTCGGACCGATGGCCACCCCGGAGCAGCGGGACGCCCTGCGGCACCAACTCGGTCTCGACCTGCCGCTGGTCGTCCAGTACTTCGACTACCTCAAGGGCATCCTCACCGGTGACCTCGGCCAGTCGCTGCAGTTCTACCAGGCCAACACGACCCTGATCGCCGACCGGCTGCCGTTCACCCTGCAACTGGTCGCCGCCGGCATGGCACTCGCCGTACTGGTCGGGGTGCCGCTCGGGGTGCTGGCCGCGACCCGGGAGGGCACCTGGTGGGACCGCGCCGCCTCCACCGTCGCCCTGCTCGGCCAGTCGGTGCCCGTCTTCTGGTTCGGCATGATGCTGGTGGCGCTGTTCGCCGTGAACCTCGGCTGGCTGCCCGCCGGGCAGTCCGGCACCCCGCAGCATCTGGTCCTTCCCGCGGTCACCATGTCGGTGTACCCGATGGCCCAGATCGCCCGGCTCACCAGGGCGTCGATGAGCGAGACGTTGGCCGAGCCGTACATCGACTCCGCCCGGGCCCGCGGGCTGCGCGGCCGGCGGGTGGTGTGGCGGCACGCGTTCAAGAACGCGATGATGCCGATCCTGACCATCGTCGTGCTCCAGACCGGCATCCTGCTCTCCGGCGCCGTCGCGATCGAGTACGTCTACTCCTGGCCCGGCCTCGGTCAGCTGGCGCTGCAGGCCATCCAGTTCCGGGACTTCCCGCTTGTCCAGGCGATTGTCGTCTTCGGTGCGTTGACGTTCGTCCTGCTGAACCTGCTCGTCGACGTGATCCATTCGGTCGTCGACCCGAGGGTGAGGTGACGGCCATGAGCCGAACCGATGTGCATCCGGCACCCGCGACGCAGACCCCACGACGCCCGGTACGGCGGGCCCGTACCTCGGTGTTCTGGCTGTCTCTGCCGCTGGTGGTCGTCGCCGGTCTGGTGCTGGTACTGCCGCTGACCGGACTGCTGCCGGAGCCCGGGCAGGACCTGGCCGCGACCCGGCGACCGCCCGCCTTCCTCGACGGCGGAACCTGGGCGCACCCACTCGGCACCGACAAACTCGGCCAGGACGTCCTGACCCAGTTCGTTTCCGCCGGCCGGCTGACCATCCTGATCGGCGTCGCCGGCGCCCTGGTCGCCATCGGTCCCGGCACCCTGCTCGGCGTGCTGGCCGGCTACTTCCGCGGCTGGGTCGACCGGGTCATCTCGGTGCTCATCGACGCCCAGCTGGCCCTGCCGTTCATCCTGGTCGCCCTCGCGATCATCTCGAACCGGGGCAGCTCCCTGCCGGTGCTGTTCCTGGTGCTGGCGCTGACCGGTTGGGCGGTCTGCGCCCGGGTCACCCGGTCGGCGACCCTCGCGATCCGCGAGCGGCAGTTCGTCACCGGTCTACGGGCGGCCGGCGCGTCGGAGGCGCGGATCGTCTTCCGGCACGTCCTGCCCAACCTCGCCGGTACGGTCGTCGCGCTCGGCACCCTCCAGATCGGCACGGCGATCCTGATCGAGAGCGCGTTGAGCTTCCTCGGCCTCGGCGTACCGCCACCGAGTGTGAGCTGGGGGTCGATGCTCGCCTCCGGCCAGGACGAGCTGAGCCAGGCCTGGTGGATCGCGCTCTTCCCCGGGCTCGCCATCACCCTGCTGGTGCTGCTGGTCAACCTGTTGGGCGACGCGCTGCTCACCCACCACGACCCACGGAAGAGGCGCCGATGACCGCGCTGCTGAGCGTCTGCGGCCTGTCCGTCGTCGCCCGACTCGCCGACGGCGACCTGCGGCTGCTCGACGACGTCGACCTCGACGTCGACCGAGGCCGGATCGTCGGCGTAGTCGGCGAATCCGGCAGCGGCAAGACCACCCTGGCCCGCACCGTCGTCGGGCTGCTCGAACGCAACGTCGATGTCGAACAGGGCCGGGTCACGCTCGCCGGCGACGAGGTAATGGCCCCCGGCGTGGACCGCACCGACCGGGTCCGGGGCAGCGCCGTCGGCATGGTCTTCCAGGACGCCTCCCGGTCGTTGAACCCGCTGATGAAGGTCGGCACACAGCTCGCCGAGGTGCTGCGCCGCCACGTCCGGGGCATCACCCGGGCCGAGGTCGAGCGCCGCTCGGTGGAGGTCCTGGCGCAGATGCGCATCACCGACCCGGCGCGGGTGCTGGGCAGCTACCCGCACCAGCTCTCCGGCGGGCTGCGCCAGCGGGTCGCCATCGGGCTGGCCGTCGTCACCCGTCCGGCGCTGGTGATCGCCGACGAGTGCACCACCGCCCTCGACGTCACCACCCAGACCAAGGTCGTCGAGCTGTTCCGCACCCTGGTCGACGAACTCGGCATCGGCCTGCTCTTCGTCACCCACGACCTGATGCTCGCCAGCGACCTCTGTGACCGGATCGCGGTGATGAGCGGCGGCCGGGTCGTCGAAGAGGGTGCGGCCGAGCAGGTGCTGGACGAGCCGCAACAGGAGTACACCCGGCGACTGCTCGCCGCCATCCCATCGTGGAGTTGAAGGAGAACCGCGACACATGCCTGACCAGCCCGGCATCGACGGCTACGCGGTACACCTGCCGGCGTACGCCCTGCACGACAACAGGCTCGACGCGTCCGGACCGCCCAGGCCGGGCGGACCGGTACGCAGCGTCGCCGCCTACGACGAGGACACCGTCACCATGGCGGTCGAGGCGATGCGGCAGCTCACCGCCGCCGGCCACGTCGGTCGGCAGCTGCTGCTCGCCACCACCAGCGCACCGTACGAGGCGAAGACCTCGGCCGGGGTCGTGCACGCCGCGCTCGGGCTCGATCCGGCCGTCAGCGCGGTCGATCTGCGCGGACACCGCTGCGGCGCGACCGCCCTCGACCTCGTCGCGTGCTCCGGTGCCGCGGCGATGATGGCCGACCTACGGACCACCCGCCCGGGAGCACCGGACGAACTCGCTCAGGGCGACGGCGCCGCAGCGTTCGTCGGCGGCGGTACCCGTGCCGCGACCCTGCTGGCCCGCGCCGGACACACCACCGAGATCCTGGAACGGTGGCGGCTGCCCGGGGAACGGCACGACCGCGTCTGGGACGAACGGTTCACCGCCGACGTCCTCGTCACCGCCGGCCTCGACGCGGCCCGCCGCGCGTTCACCCTCGCCAGCCTGGATACCGTCGACGAGGTCGTCGTGTCGTCGTCGAACGCCCGCGCCGCCGCAGCGCTGCGCCGCACGCTGGGCGGATCGGGGGCCGACGCGAAGGTCGAACGGGCCACCGGTTTCACCGGTGCCGCCCACCCCGCGCTGCTGCTCGCCGCCGCGCTCGACGAGGCGCAGCCCGGCCGGACGATCCTGTTGCTGTCGGCCACCGAGGGCGCCGACGCCTTCGTCTGGCGGGTCGGCGACGAGGTGCGGGCGGCGCGCGGCGGGGCGTCCGTACGGGAGCAGCTCGCCGCCCGGCGACCCGTCGGGTACGGCCGCTACCTGCGCTGGCGCGGACTACTGGAGGTGCAAGGTCCGGCCCGGCCGGCATCGCCGGCACCGGCGTCACCGCCGATGGTCCGCCGGTCCGGCTGGAAGTTCCGGCTGGAAGGCAGCCGGTGCGCCGCCTGCGCGAAGGTCACCACACCGCCGGCCAAGGTCTGCGCCTCCTGCGGCACCGCCGCGTCGGGGCAGACGCCAGCGACGGTCCCGCTGCGGGACAAGACGGCCCGGGTCGTCTCGGTGACCACGGACCATCTGACCACCATGCCGGAACCGGCGGTCGCGGTCGTCGTCGCCGACGTCGACGGCGGTGGCCGGCTCAGCATGTACGCGACCGACGTCGCGCCGGGCGACGTGGCCGTGGGCATGGCGATGACGCCGACTTTCCGGCGGCTGTGGACCACCGATTCGATCCACAACTACTTCTGGAAACTCCGGCCACGGAAGGAGGCCACCGATGGCCAGTAGACGGATGGCCCACGACGTCGCGATCGTCGCGATGGGCTGTACCCCGTTTCGTGACCACTGGCACCGTTCCGCCGACGATCTGCTGGTCGACGCGGTGCACGAGTGCGTCGGGTCGCTGTCCGGTGCCACCCTCGACGACGTCGACGCGTTCTGGGTGGGCACCCAGGGCTCCGGGATGTCCGGGCAGACGCTGGCCCGGCCGTTGCGCCTGGTCGGCAAGCCGGTGACCCGGGTGGAGAACTACTGCGCCACCGGCTCGGAGTCGCTGCGCAACGCGGCGTTCGCGGTCGCCTCCGGGGCGTACGACATGGTCATGGCGACCGGTGTGGAGAAGCTGAAGGATTCGGCGTACTCCGGTCTGGCCGCCGTCTACCCACCCGCCGACGGCACCGACGTCGACTGGACCGCACCCGCCGGATTCTCCCTGCTCGCCCCCGCCTACCAGCAGGCGTACGGCGTCGGGGCGCGGGACATGCGCGACGCGCTCACCAAGGTCGCGATGAAGAACCACGAGAACGGCGCGTTGAACGAGCGCGCCCAGTTCCGTAAGGCCGTCTCCGCCGAGGCCGTCGAGAACGCGCCGCGCGTCGCCGGGCAGCTCGGCGTGCTGGACTGCTCGGGCGTGTCCGACGGCGCCGCCGCGGCCATCCTGGTCCGCGCCGAGGACGCCTACCGCTACACCGACAAGCCGGTGTTCCTGCGGGGAATGGGGTTCGTCGCGGGCTCGGGCGCGGGCCTGGCCACCGACGGCTACGACTTCACCACCTTCCCGGAGGTGGTCGACGCGGCGCGACAGGCCTACGACCAGGCGGGCGTCACCGACCCGGCGACACAGATCTCGCTGGCCGAGGTGCACGACTGTTTCACTCCGACGGAGGTGGTGCTGATGGAGGACCTGGGATTCTCCGAGCGGGGCAAGGCCTGGCGGGACATCCTCGACGGCCGGTACGACCTGGGCGGTGCGTTGCCGGTGAACACCGACGGCGGTCTCAAGTCGTTCGGCCACCCGATCGGCGCCACCGGGCTGCGGATGGTGTTCGAGTGCTTCACCCAGCTGCGGGGTGCGGCCGGTGCCCGCCAGGTGCCCGACGCCCGGTTGGCCCTCGCGCAGAATCTCGGCGGGCAGCCGGGTTCCTGCGTGGCGTTCGTCGCGGTGCTGGGGAGCCAGCGGTGAGCCCCCAGGTGCGCCTCGACGGGCAGGTCGCGATCGTCACCGGCGCCGGCAACGGGATCGGCCGGGCGCACGCCCTGCTGCTGGCCGAACGCGGTGCCCGCGTGGTCGTCAACGACCTCGGCGGGGCGGTGGACGGTTCGGGTTCCTCCGGTGCGGCGCAGCGGGTGGTCGACGAGATCCGCGCCGCCGGCGGTGTCGCCCTCGCGTCGACCGACTCGGTCGCCACCGCTGCCGGCGGCGCCGACCTCGTCGCACGGGCCGTGCAGGAGTACGGCCGGATCGACGCGGTCATCCACAACGCCGGCATCCTGCGGGACAGCACGCTGGCCAAGATGCGCGAGGAGGACGTCACCGCGGTCCTCGACGTGCACCTGGCCGGGGCGTTCCACGTGCTGCGGCCCGCGTGGGGGCAGATGGCCGAGCGGGGGTACGGGCGGATCGTGCTGACCAGCTCGTCGTCCGGGCTGTTCGGCAACTTCGGCCAGGCCAACTACGGGGCGGCGAAGGCCGGCCTGATCGGGCTGATGAACGTACTCGCCCTGGAAGGAGCCCGCCGGGGCATCCTGGTGAACGCGATCGCGCCGACCGCCGCGACCCGGATGACCGAGAACCTCCTCGGTGAGCTGACCGACCGGTTCGACCCCCGGCACGTCGCCGCGGTGGCGACCTACCTCGCCTCCGGGCAGTGCCAGCTGAACCGGCACATCCTCACCGTCGGCGGCGGCCGGGTCGGGCGGATCTTCCTCGGCGTCACCCCCGGCTGGTACGGCGGGGCCGAGCCGGTCTCGCCCGACGACATCAGCGCGTCGATCGACGACATCTGCCGACTCGACGACTTCATCGTTCCTGACAGCGGCGCCGACGAGGTCACGCTGATCCAGCGGGCGCTGTCCGGACCAGCCGGTCCAACCGCCTGAGCCGTCAAGGAAGGGAGCCACCATGCCGGTGAGCGAAGTGCACCATGTGGCCGTGACCGTTTCCGACGTCGACCGGGCCGCGGACTTCTACGAGAAGGCGCTGGGCTACCGTCGGACGCTTAGGGCCGACGTCGCCGGCCCCGGCATCGAGGTGTCGCTGGGCCTGCCCGCCGGCACCGCCGGCCGGGTCCAGTACCTGCAGGGACCGAGCCAGATCGGCCAGTTGGAACTGATCGAGTGGAACGGCACCGCGACCCGGACGGCGACCGGTGGACATCTGGAACTGGGTACCTTCCTGCTCAGCTTCGCGGTGCCGCTGGCGGAGATGGACGAGCTGTACGCCCGGCTGGTCGAGCTCGGCGCGCAGTGTCTGAGCCCGCCGAACCAGGTTCTGCTGGACAGCTACGGGCCGATCACCGCGTTCGCGGCTCGTGACCTCGACGGCAACCTGCTGGAGTTCGTGGCGCTGCCGTCCCGGGAGGAGATCCTGGCCCGGCGGCGGGAAGGCGGCAGCTGATGGCGACCAGCAACTTCACCGAAACGCTGCGCCGGCAGGCGCTGCGCCGCGCCGACCGGGAGGCGCTGGTCGACGGAGAGTCCCGCTGGACGTACGCCGAACTGGACGCCGACGTCGACCGGCACGCGGCGGCGCTGCGCGCCGTCGGCATCGGCGTCGGCGACCTGGTCGGGGTGCTCGGGCGCAACACCGCCACGTACGTCATCGAACTGCTGGCGCTGAGCCGCCTCGGTGCCATCTCCGTTCCGCTCAACTGGCGGCTGCACCCCAACGAGCAGGCGTACGTCATCGACCAGGCCGGCGTCACCGCCCTGATCTACGACGACGACTTCGCCGACGCCGCCGCCACCCTGGCGGCCACGACCGGCCTGCGGACCACGGTGGCCAACGGCACCCGGGTCGTCGCCGACGCCCGTCGACTGGCCGATCTGCTCGCCGCGCAGCCGCCGGGGGTGCGGGTGCCGGACGCGGAGAAGACCTCGGCCGACATACACCGGCTGCTCTACACCTCCGGCACCACCGCACGCCCGAAGGGCGTCATCCACACCTGCGGCAACCTCACCGCCAACCACCTGGCGCAGGTGCTCGAATTGGAGCTCACCGCAGCCGACCGGATCCTCGTCTCGGCTCCGTTGTTCCACGTCAGCGGGCTGGAGGCACCGGGCCTGGCGACGTTCGTGGCGGGCGCGACGATGGTGCTGACCCCGACGTTCAAGGCCGCGGACATCGCCCGGACCGTGGCCCGGGAGCGGATCACCGGCATGGTCCTGGCGGCGCAGATCCTCTTCGGGCTGCTCGACCGCGACGACCAGTCGGACCTCGGGTCGCTGCGCTACCTGCTCTTCGCCGGGGTCGCGCCCAGCGTGCGGCGCGAGGTGAAACGCCGGCTGCCGCACGTACGCCTGGTGGACACCTTCGGCATGACCGAGCTGTGCAACGGCGTCTGCTACCTGGACGCAGCCCACGAACAGAACAAGCTCGGCGCGCTCGGCGCACCGTTCCCGGGAGTGCACGTCCGGATCGTCGACGAACAGTTCCAGCCGGTGCCGCCCGGCGTGGAGGGGGAGATCATCATCCGGGGCGAGAAGATCTCACCCGGCTACTGGAACGACGACGAGGCCAACCGGCGGACCCGCCGGGACGGTTGGTTCCTGACCGGCGACGTCGGGCGGATCGACGCCGACGGCTACCTGTGGTTCGTCGACCGCCGCGCCGACCTGATCAAGTCCGGTGGGGAGAACATCGCCAGCGCCGAGGTCGAACGGGTCATCGCCGGGCATCCCGATGTCAGCGAGGTCGCCGTCATCGGGGTGCCGGACCCGACCTGGGACGAGGTCCCGAAGGCGTACGTGATCCTGCGCGCCGACGCGACCACCACGGCGGAGGGGATCCGCGAGCACTGCCTGGCCGAACTTGCCCGGTACAAGGTGCCGAAGTACGTGCAGATCGTGACGTCGCTGCCGCGCAACGACTCAGGCAAGGTGCTCAAGAAGCAGCTGCGCGAGGCGGCGGTGACCGGATGAGTACGGCGAACGTCGCCGCGATGCTGGCCGGTAACGCCCGGCGCTTCGCCGACGCCGACGCGCTGGTCTTCGAGGACCGCCGGTGGACCCACCGCCAGCTCGCCGCCGACGTCGAGGCCCTGGCCGCAGGGCTGGCCGCCGAGGGCGTTCGCCGCGACGCCCGGGTGGCGATCATCTCGAACAACGTGCCCGAGTTCCTGCTGCTGTCGCTGGCGTTGTCGAAGCTCGGCGCGGTCTTCGTGCCACTGAACTACCGGCTCACCGCCGGCGAACTGGCCAAGCTGCTGCGGCACGCGCGGGTCCAGGCGGTCGCCACGGTCCCGGAGTTCGCCGCGTTGACCGACGCCGCGCTGACCGAGGCCGGCGCCGGCCCGACGGCCGACGTACGCCGGTTCGCGCTGGAACCGATCGACGACGGCTGGGTCGACGTGCGCGGGCTGATCGGGACCCACCGGGGTGCCCGGGTCGCCGACGTCGATCTCGACGACGCGGCCCTGCACCGGATCGTCTACACCTCCGGCACGACCGGGCTGCCCAAGGGCGTGCTGCTCACCCACGGCAACGTGAACATGAACATGCACGCCCAGATCGTCGAGCTCGGGCTGCGGCCGAGCGACCGGATCCTCAACTTCGCACCGCTGTACCACGTCGGCGGCACCGACCTGCCGGGCTTCGGCATCTGGCATGTCGGCGGCACGATGGTGCTGCACCGGCGGTTCGAGCCGGCGGCGGTGCTGCGGGCGATCGAGACCGAGCGGATCACCGGCATGGTGATGGCGGCGACGATGCTCGACATGGTCCGCCGTGCGGCCGATGTCGCCGCCGCCGACCTGACCTCGGTGCGGTGGGTCATCTATTCGCAGGTCACGTCGGCGTTGTTCGCCGTGGCGCGGGAGCTCTTTCCGGACGCCCGGCTGATCGAGGGTTACGGTCTCACCGAGACGTGCAGCGCTCTGACGTACCTGGACGAGGCGCACATGCGGTCCAAGCAGGGGTCGGTCGGCCTGCCCGTGCCGTGGGTCCAGGTACGGGTGGTCGACGTGGACGGCAACGACGTGCTGGTCGGCGACGACGGTGAGGTGATCGCGCGCGGCCCGAAGGTGAGCCCTGGCTATCTCGACGATCCGCAGGCGACCAGGGCGGCGTGGCGCGACGGGTGGTTCCACACCGGCGACATCGGTCGGTTCGACGCCGACGGCTACCTGTACATCCGCGACCGGCTCAAGGACATGATCCGCAGCGGCGGGGAGAACATGTCCAGCGCCGAGATCGAGAACGTGCTGGCCGACCACCCGCTGGTGCTGGCCGCGTCGGTGGTGGCGGCGCCGCATCCGGTGTGGCTGGAGGTCCCGGTGGCGTTCGTGATCGGCCGACCCGGCCTGGAACCCGAGTCGCTGATCGCGCATGCCCGGCAGCGCCTCGGCGGCTTCAAGGTGCCGAAGGAGATCTACGTAGTGGACGAGTTCCCGACGAATCCGTCCGGCAAGGTGCTGAAGCGGAGCCTGCGGGAGCTGCGGTCGTCGGCGCGCCCGGACTGGACCTACGACCGGCCGCGACGCGACTGACCACTACCGGTGGACGCCCGCCGTGTGCCGCAGCAGGGCCTGGGCATGGACGAGGGAGAACCGTTGGGTGCCCCGGCCGAGTTCGTCCCAGGGCTTACGCCACCGCATCCGCCGGGCGACGTCCCAGGCGGTGGTTTCCCCGTCGGTCCCGGCCAGAGCGCTGACGGTGGCGACCTCGTCACGGTGGAAGGCCGCCAGCTCGTCGGCGCGGGCCGCGACGTCGCGGTACGGAAACTGGTGGGCCGGGCAGGCGATCGTCGCGCCGAGGTCGCGGACGCGCTCCAGCGTCCGGAACAGGTCCGCCGCCGGGTCGTCGTCGGCGCGGCTGACAATCGCGAGCTGGGTGGGGCCCTCGGGCATCATCGTGTCGCCGGTGAAGACCGAGCCGCGGGTGTCGAAGTAGACGGTGTGCCCGTAGGTGTGCCCCGGGGCTGGCACGGCGCGAATGGTCACGTCGCCGAACCGGAACTCGGTCTCGTCGGCCACAGCCAGGTCGATCCGCAGGTCCTCGTGGTGCGCGGTGACCGCGATCGCGTCGGCGTACATCGCCTCGACGACGTCGGGCGGGGCACCGGTCGTGGTGAGGGCGGTCCGCAGCTGGGTGAGGAAGCCGCCCCTGCCCCGGTGCATGGTGGCGAAGTCGTCGGCCTGCCCCATGACCACCGAGGCACCGGACAGCGCCCGGACCCGGGCGGCGAAGCCGATGTGGTCCGGGTGGTTGTGGGTGAGCAGGACGGTGGAGATCGTCTCGATCCGGTGGCCGATCGCGGCGACCGATTCGGTGAACGACTGCCAGCAGCTCGGGTGGTCGTAGCCGGCGTCGATCAGAACGGCACCGTCACCGGTGTCGACCAGGAAGACGGTGACGTAGCGCAGTGCGCTGCCGCGCAGCGGGACCGGGATCGCCCAGACGCCGTCGGTGACCTCGGTCGGAGCGGGTATCTGCCGGGCGTGATAGCTGGCGGCATGCGTGTCGTTCACGGGTCTGGACATCGTCAGACGCCTCCCTTACTGTGGAAACAACAACATACCGGATGGTCGGAATTTAACTCAAGGAGTCCGATGAGCGACGAGCGGACCGGCTTCCGGCTCTGGGCAGCCGCCGAGCCGGACCTGTGCGCGATCGTGACTGCCGACGATCGGCAGATCTCCTACGGCGAGCTGTACGCCGAGGTGAACCGGATCTCGCACGGCCTGCGCACCCGTGCGGGCCTGCGTGCCGGTGACACGGTCGCGGCGGTGATGACCAACAGTGCCGGCATGGTCGCGCTCTACCTGGCCGCGATGCAGTCAGGGCTCTACCTGGTGACGCTCAACTACCACCTGACCGAGCCGGAGATCGCCTACATCCTCGCCGACAGCGGCGCCAAGGTGGTCGTCTGTTCCGGGCGGGTGGAGCCGGTCGTCGCAGCCGCGGCCGCCGTCGGCGTGCCCGGGATCCAGGTGTACGTCGACGGAGTCCCCACCACCGATCGCGTTCGTCCGTTGTCGCAGCTCACCGACGGTATGTCGACGGTCAGCCCGGAGCAGACCCCGGCCGGGTCGCTGATGATGTACACCTCGGGCACCACCGGCCGCCCGAAGGGGGTGAAGCGGCCCCTGGCCGGAGTCGACGCCGACACCGGTGCGTCGACCTACCGGTGGTTGTTCCAGGAGTTCGGGATGGAACGTCCCGCGTTCGGGTCCTGGCTCGTCTCGGCTCCGCTGTACCACTCGGCGAACATCACTCCCGCGATGGGTGCCCTGCACGCCGGCGGCACGATGGTGCTGATGGACGGCTGGACGCCGGAGGGTTTCCTGCGCCGGGTCCACGAGCGGCGGGTCACCGGGACCAGCATGGTGCCGACCCACTTCTACCGGCTGCTGCAACTGCCCCAGGGCGTTCGCGACAGCTACGACATTTCCTCGCTGCGCTACGTCCTGCACGGCGCCGCGCCGTGCCCGCGCGAGGTCAAGCAGCGCATCCTCGACTGGTTCGGCCCGGTGGTCTACGAGTACTACGGCTCGACCGAGGTCGGCACCACCATCGCCCGTCCGCACGAGTGGCTCGCCCACCCGGGCACGGTCGGTCGTCCGGCCTCCATCTCGACGCTGCGGATCCTCGACGAGGCCGGCAACGAGGTGCCGGCCGGCCAGACCGGCATCGTGTACATGCGTCAGGGTTCCGACCGGGTCGAGTACCACAACGACCCCGGCAAGACCGACGGCGCCCGCCGCGACGGGCTGATGACCGTCTGGGACGTCGGCCACGTCGACGCCGACGGCTTCCTGTACATCACCGGCCGGGCGGCCGAACTGATCCTGGTCGGCGGGGTCAACGTCTACCCGGCCGAGATCGAGGCCGCGTTGCTCGGCCACGACTGGATCGCCGACGCCGGGGTCGTCGGCGTACCCGATCCGGAGTTCGGCGAGGTGCCGCAGGCCCACGTCGTGCTGACCGAGAGCGCGCCCGACGCCGAGACGGCGCTCGCGCAGATCCGCACCTACCTCGCCGAACGGCTGGCCAAGCCGAAACGTCCGCATTCGTACGTCGTCCGCGCGGCGTTGCCTCGCGACCCCAACGGCAAGCTCTACAAGGCGCGGCTCACCCGTGCCCCGGAGGTGTCGGCGTGACCACGACGTGTGAGGTGTCCGACGACAGGGGAGCCCGGCATGGACTTCGATGACAGCGACAGCGACCTCGCGTTCCGGCGCGAGGCCGGCAGTTGGCTCGACCAGGCGCTGCGCGACGTGCCCGATCAGGAGGAGCTGTCCCAGAGCGAGCGTGAGCACTGGTCACGGGTCTGGCAGGAGCGACTCTGCGCCGGCAACTGGGCCGGGTTGTCCTGGCCGGTCGAGCACGGCGGTCGGGGAATGGACTCGTTGGCGCAGGCGATCTTCAACGAGGAGGCGGCGGTCCGGGGCGCGCCGTACCCGCTCAACGGTGTCGGCATGATGCTGGCCGGCCCGACGATCATCGCGCACGGCGGCGACGAGCAGCAGGCCCGGTACCTGCCGGGCATCCTGCGCGGCGAGGAGTACTGGTGCCAGGGCTTCAGTGAGCCCGGCTCCGGCTCCGACCTGGCGAGTCTGCGTACCGCCGCGACCCGGGTCGACGGCGGCTGGCTGATCAACGGCACCAAGATCTGGACCTCCAACGCGCACAACGCCTCCCGGTGTCTGCTGCTGGCGCGGACCGACCCCGAGGAGACCCGGCACCGGGGCATCACCTACTTCCTGGCCCCGATGGACCGGTTCACCGTCCGACCACTGGTGATGATCAACGGGGACACCGAGTTCAACGAGATGTTCCTCGACGACGTGTTCGTCCCCGATTCCGACGTGCTCGGCGGGGTCGGCAACGGCTGGAAGGTCGCGCTCACCACGCTCGCCTTCGAACGCGGCAGCATGGCGCTGAACCTGTGGGTGTGGGCCCGCCAGGCGGTGGACCGGGTCGTCGATCTGGCGATCGCGCGGGGACTGGCTGACGACAGCGCCGTCGTCGACACGATCGGCGCGTTGCAGTGCGACGCCGAGGCGGTCCGGATCGGGTCGATGCGGATGCTGGCGGAGAGCCGTGCCGGTGGCATCCCCGGCCCGGAGACGTCGGCGCTGAAGAGCCTGTGGGCCGGCGTGGTGCAGAACGCGAACCGGCTCGCGGTGCAGCTCGACGACGCCGGCGGAGTGCTTCTCGACGGTGCCGGCGCCGCCGCCCGGATGCACCGCTACCTGCGTGCCCGCGCCCACACGATCGAGGGCGGCACGGAGGAAGTCCAGAAGTCGATTCTCGCGGAGCGGGTGCTTGACCTGCCCCGTTCACGTTGAGCGGAGTGGCCGCGTGCACGCGACATTCACCCAGGAACAGCAGGAGATCGGCGGGACCGTCGCGGCCCTCGCCAAGGCGCAGGCCGGCGCGGCGCGGGCCGCGCTGTCAGCCGGTTGGCGGCCCTGCGCCGCCGACGGACCGCTGCTGCGCGACTTCGGCCTGCTCGGCGTGCCGGAGTCGGCCGGCGGTGTCGGGTCGGCTCTGATCGACCTGCTCGTCGCCGTAGAGGTGCTCGGTGAGCACCTGGTCCCGAGTCGGTTCGCGGCTCACGCGGGTGCCGTACAGCTGCTCTGCGGCGACGACCGACGGTCGGTGCCGCTGCCCGACGAGATCCTCGACGGCCGCCGGGTGCTCGCTCCGGCGGTCGACGTGCCGTCCACGCCTGGTTGGCCGGACCGGTCGGTGCCGGATCCGCTGGTGCGGACCCTGGTGCCGTACGCCGCTCAGGCGGACGGGTTCGTCGTCGCCGGTCCCGACGGGGTCTGGGTCGCCGACGCTGCCGCACTCGTCGAGCGGTCCGGGGTCACCGAGCGGCGGTCGTTCGACCCGTCGGTACCGCTGTCGGACGTGTCGCTGTCCACACCGCAGCGGGTCGACCCGGTCGGCACCGGGTTGTGGCGGGCGACCCTGGTGGTCGCCGCCGAGCTGTGCGGCGTCGCGCAGGGCGCGATCGAGTTGGCCGCCGAGCAGGCCCGTACCCGGATGCAGTTCGGCCGGGTGATCGGGTCGTTCCAGGGGGTCGCGTTCCAGCTGGCCGAGGCCGCCACCGCGCGCAAGGCGGCGTGGGACCTGACGCTCTACGCCGCCTGGGCGGTCGACAACCGCCGCCCGGACGCTGGCATCCAGGTGCACGCGGCGAAGGCGGCGGCGGGCAAGGCCGCGGTCTTTGCCGCTGAGCGGGGGATCCAGGTGCACGGCGGGATGGGCATCACCATGGAAGCGGATCCGCATCTGTTCCTGCGTCGGGCGTTGGTGCTCGACGCCCGGGCCGGCCGTGGCCGGTGGCACCGGCACCGGGCCGGCGCGCTACGGATCGAGGCGCGCCGGACGGGCCCGGGACACCCTACGGACTAAGGCGCTGACCTGCGCAGACCTTGCAGTGCCAGTAACGCAGCGGTAACATACCGGCTGGTCGGAATAAACGAGGAGTGGTCGTGAAGTTCGGAATCATGAACCTGTTCCCGGTGGCCGACGGGGCATCGGACCATCAGGTGCTACGAGAGACTCTCGACGAGATCCAGCTGGCCGACGAACTCGGCTTCGACTCGATCTGGCTGGCCGAGCACCACTTCTCGAAGTACGGCATCCTCGGCAGCCCGGTCAACTTCGGCATGGCCGTCGCCGAGCGGACCAGGCGGATCACGATCGGCACCGCCGTGCTGGTGCTTCCACTGCATCACCCGCTGCGGCTGGCCGAGGACATCGCGGCGCTCGACGTGCTCAGCGGTGGTCGGGTGACCATCGGGGTCGGCCGCGGCTACCAGCCGGCCGAGTTCGCCGGCTTCGGGATCGCTCTGGCCGAGTCGAAGCAGCGCTACCAGGAGACCCTGGACGTGCTGCGGTTGGCGCTGACCCAGGAAAAGTTCTCCTACCACGGCGAGATCTACCACTTCGACGACGTCACGACCTACCCCCGGCCGTTCACCCCCGGTGGTCCGCCGATCCTGCAGGGCACGGTCTCCCCGGACAGCTTCCGGGAGCGCGGCGCGGTCGGCGAGCCGATCATCACCTCACCGAACTTCACGCCGTTGGGCATCATGCAGAAGAACTTCAGCCTCTACCGGCAGAGCATGCAGGCCAACGGGTTCGACATCGCCACCTACGAACTGCCCTTCATGCAACAGGTGTGGTGCGGCGACGGCGAGGACGGCCTGCGCGAGGCCGCCCGGGCCGCGATGAACTACTACAAGTCCGTCGGGAAGGTGATCCCGGGTTCGGAGGAGGCGATCGAGCAGGAGCGGTCCTACTACGCGGCGGTCGCCAAGAACATCGAACTGCTGACTCTGGAGCAGACCCTGACCCACGGTGGCAACTTCGGCTCGGCGCAGCGCGTCATCGAGACCATCGAGATGCTGCGCGAGCAGCTCGGCATCAACCACTACATCGGTTGGCTGCGGATCCCGTCGCTCGACCGGCGGAGCGCGCTGAAGTCCATGGAGGAGTTCGCCACCAAGGTGATCCCGCACTTCCGCGCGGCGGACCAGGCGGGCGGCCGGACCGACGGCCACGACCGGGCCGATGACGTCTTGACGACCTCCGCCAGCCAGGCGGTCATCGGATGAGGGTCAGCTGTTTCCTCAGTGCCCAGTTCGATCCGTCGACCAGCGCCTCCGACGGTATCGACCAGGTACTGGACCAGGCCGCCGCCGCCGAGGCGGCCGGCTTCCACGCCGTCTACCTCGGCCACCACTTCCTCGCCAAGTCGGCGTTCGTCCAACCGGTGCCGCTGGCCGGCTACCTCGCCCGGGCGACCACCCGGGTACGCATCGGCTTCGGGGTGCTGCTCGCACCGCTGCTGAACCCGGTCGCGCTCGCCGAGGACCTCGCCTCCCTCGACGTGCTCTGCCGGGGACGGTTGACCGTGGGCATCGGCGCCGGCTACCGCAAGCGGGAGACCGCCGCGTTCGGCGTGGAGTGGACCGACCGGCTGCGCCGACTACGCGAGTACGTCCCGATCCTGCGGTCGCTGTGGAACGGCGAGACGATCGACATCGCCGGCAGCTGGGGCGAGGTCCCCGGCGCGTCGCTGGCGCTGCGGCCGGTGCAGCCCGGCGGCCCTCCGCTGTGGATCGGCGCGTTCGCCGAGCCGGCGGTCCGCCGCGCCGCTCGACTGGACGCGCCGTGGCTCATCGGTCCCAAGGGCACCGACGCGGAGCTCGCCCGGCTGCTCGGCGTCTACCGGGGCGAACTCGCTGACCGCGGCTTTTCTTTCGACCGTGAGTATCCGATGAGCCGGGAGGCGTTCATCGGCGACAGCTACCCCGCCGCGGTCAAGGCCGTCCGACCGCACCTGCAGCGTCAGTACGCCGGATACCGGTCCTGGGACGACGCCCAGTCCCTGGACATCGACCGGTACCTGGCGCAGGACTGCCTGGTCGGCTCGGCGGACGAGATCGTCGACAAGCTGCGACGCTGGGAGGCTGAACTCGGCATCACCGAGGTCTCGCTGCGGCACCAGTTCGTCGGCGCCAGCCAGGCCGAGGCGATGGAGCAACTGGCCCGCTTCGGCGCGGAGGTCGTCCCCCGACTCGCCGGGTCACGCCCCGCGTCGCCATCCGCGCCGGAGGTCGCCCGATGAGCACCGACCACGTGAGCACGCCGTCCGACGCCGACAATCTGGCCCGGGTCCTGGAACGCCGCCGCGCCGACCGTGCCGGCGTCGTCGGCCTGTACGGCGAGGACGGCCGGTCGTGGACGTTCGACGAAATCGACCTGCTCGCCGGTGGGGTGGCGGTCGCCTTGCGGGACGAAGGCGTGGGCGCCGGCGACCGGGTCGCCTGCTACCTGACCAACGGCCCGGACATTGTCTTCTTCCTTTTCGGCTGCTGGAAGATCGGCGCGGTCCCGGTCACCGTCAGCAGTCTGTACAACGCGGCCGAACTCGCCGAGTCGCTGGCCAAGACCAGCCCTCGGCTGCTGCTCGTAGACGGGCGCAGCCCGGACGTGATCGCCGAACTCGCCAGCACCGGCACCGGAGTCCCGATCCGCCGCGTCGCGCAGCCGGATGTCGAGCAGCTGCAGTGGCGTCGGCAGGTCCGGCTGCCGGCGGTCGACGTCGACCCGCAGGCCGAGGCCTGCGTGCTGTTCACCGGCGGGACGACCGGCCGGCCGAAGGCGGTCAGCGTCACCCACGGCGGGACCCGTGACTCGCTGATGCGGCTGGCCCGCGTCGCCACCGGCACCGACGCCGAAGGCACCGCTACGGCGGCGGCCAGGCCGAACCTCATCGCCCTGCCGCTGTTCCACAGCGGCGGTCAGCACTCGCTGCTGTTCGCGTTCTTCGTCGGGCGTCCGGCGGTGGTCTGGGAGAGGTTCGGCGTCGACCGGCTCGCCGACCTGATGGACCGGTTCCGGTTCGACAATTTCTTCTTCCTGCCCACGATGGTCTACGACATCGTGCACGCCGAACGGGACCTGCCATTCGACGGGGTCAAGTCCGTCCTGGTGGCCGGCCAGGCCATCTCGTGGTCGCTGCGCCGCGCCTTCGAGGAGCGGTACCGGGTGCCGATCCTGGTCAACTACGGATCGACCGAGGCCGGGCACATCGCCGGCTGGACCGGCCGGGACATGAAGGCCGGCCGCTGGAAGCCCGGCTCCGCCGGGCGGGTCTACCCGGGGGTGGAGTTGGAGATCCGGGACGAGACCGGTGCCGCCCTGCCGGGCGGCCGGCAGGGCGAGGTGGTGGTCCGCTCCGAGCTGACCAGGGGCTACGTCGACGACGACGCCGCCTCCCGTGAGCTGGTCCGGGACGGGTGGGTGCACACCGGTGACATCGGCTACGTCGACGACGACGGGGTGCTGTTCCTGGTCGGCCGGAAACGAGACATGATCAAATGCGGTGGTTTCCAGGTCTGGCCCGAGGAGATCGAGGACGAGCTGCGCAAGCATCCGCTGGTCAGCGACGTGCGGGTGCTCGGGCGGCCGGACGACCGGCTCGGCGAGATTCCGGTCGCGCTCGTGGTGCGCAGGCCGGACGACGCGGTGACCGACGGCGAACTCTCCCAGCGCCTCGTCGCGTACGCCCGGGACCGGCTCGCCCACTTCAAGACGCCCCGACGGATCGAGTTCGTCGCCGCGCTGGAACGCAGCGCCACCGGCAAGATCAGCCGAGCCACGCCGGCCACGACGCCGGCAGGTGCGACGCAGGCAGGTGCGTCCGGATGAAGTTCGGCATCATGGCCTCGCACCAGTATCCGCACGGCGACGACCTCGGCGCGCACCTGGCCGACCTGTTCGGCACCGTCGAACTCGCCGCGGAACTGGGCTACGACTCGGTCTGGACGATCAACCATTTCCAGTCGAACCTGGCCACCCCGCAACCGATCTCCATGCTGGCCAGCCTCATCCCGCGCTCCGGCGACATGCTGCTGGGCACCGGCATTCTGCTGCTGCCGATGTTCCACCCCGTACACATCGCGGAGGAGTTCGCGACCCTCGACCACCTCTCCGGCGGACGGGTGGTCCTCGGCGTCGGTGCCGGCTACCGGGACAATGAGCTCGCCGCCTTCGGGATCGACCCGCAGACCCGGTTCCGGCGCTTCGACGAGAGCATCCGGCTGATCCGCGCGCTGTGGACCGGGCAAACGGTCACCCAGGACGGCGAGTTCTACCCGCAGACCGACGCGACGATCGGCGTCGCGCCGCTGACCCCGGGCGGTCCGCCGATCTGGATCGGCGCCGGCGGCCGGAAGGCGGTCCGCCGGGCCGCCCGTCTCGGCGACGCCTGGTACGCGCCGGGCAACTCACCGAGCCGGCGGTTCCTGCCCGAACATCGGGCCGTCTACGAGGAGGCGTTGGCCGAGTACGGCCGGGACCCGACGACGGTGCAGCGCCCGGTCGGGGTCGAGCTGTACTGCGCGCCGAGCACCGAGCAGGCCGTCAACGAGGCGCTGCCGCACGCCCGGCGGGAGTACGCCACCTACGCCGAGTATCCGGCGCTGCGCTGGCAGCGGGACCGCTTCGACGAACTGGTCCGCAACACGCTGCTGCTGGGCTCACCGGACTTCCTCATCGAGCGGATCTCCGCCCTGCGGGAGCTGGGGTTCGACCACGTCATCTTCCGCCCCGGGTGGCTCGGCATGCCGACCGGGAAACTGCGCGCCTCGCTGCGGCTGTTCGCCGCCGAGGTGATGCCCGCCTTCCATACCAGCTGACCTAAGGAACCCGCCGTGAAGAAGACCGAAGCCGAACTCCTGGAACACCAGTGGGACGTCGAGAACATGGAGGTCGACCCCGAGGTCCTGGCGAAGTACGTCCGGTACGACGTCGACGAGCAGCGGTCGGTCGCCACCATCACCTTCGACCGTCCCGAGCGGCTCAACGCCATTCCGGTGGCCGCCTTCGAACGCGTCGGCGACCTGGTCCGGACGGCCGAGACCGACGACCGGGTCAAGGTCATCGTGTTCAAGGGCGAAGGTGAACACTTCGGCACCGGCGCCGACGCCGCCGAACTCGGGCACTACATCGGCTACCGGACCGGCACCGACAAGTCATCGCGGCGGCGGCCGGCGCAGCGGCAACGCATCCTGCCCGACCGCAACGTGCTCAGCTCCGGATTCACCCGCCCGATCATCGAGTCGCTCAAGGCGACCATCTGCCAGGTGCAGGGGTACTGCTACGGCGGCCACTTCCAGATCGCGCTGTCGGCTGACATCGTCATCGCCAGCCCCGACGCCCGGTTCACCCATCCGGCGTTCCGTTACCTCGGTCCCGCCCCACAGGACATGTACCACTGGATCGAGAAGGTCGGCCTGACCACGATGAAGGACGTCATGCTGACCATGCGGGCTATCGGTGCCGAGGAGGGCGAACGCAAGGGCCTGGTCACCAAGGTCGTCGAGCGTGACGAACTGCAGCGGTGGGTCGACGACTACGCCGACGCGATCGCGGTCATGCCGCTGGACTCGCTGATGATGGGCAAGTCGATGATGCAGTTGGTCATGGAGGCCCGGGGCAAGGGCCTCGGCGCGATGACCGGCTGGGTCGGGCACGGTTGGGCGACCAACGTGAGCTTCGACGAAGGGGACTGGAACTTCCTCAAGGAACGCCGGGAGAAGGGCGTCGGCCAGGCGCTGGCCGACCGGGACCGGCTGGTCGCACCGTACTTCCGGCTCAGCGACACCCGGTCGCGTGAGAAGTAGGCGCAACCGTGAAGTTCGGCATTCTCCTCGACCACCAGTACGACCTCGGCGACGACCTGCACCGGCGGATCGGTGAGACGGTCGAGTACGTCCAGCACATCCGCGACCTGGGCTACGACTCGGTGTTCGGCATCCACCACTACCTGTCGTCGCTGGCCACACCCCAGCCGATGCCGCTGCTGAGCCGGCTCGTCGAGCACTCCGGCAGCATGCAGATCGGCACCGGCATCCTCATCCTGCCCCTCGGACATCCGGTGCACTGGGCAGAGGAGATCGCCACCATCGACCAGATGTCCGGTGGTCGGTTCGTCCTGGGCATCGGCTCCGGCTACCGCGACGCTGAGTTCGCCTCGTTCGGCATCGACCGGCGTACCCGGGTGTCGCGGATGAACGAGGCGCTGTCGGTGATGCAGCGGTTGTGGACCGGTGAGCCCGTCCACCACGAGGGGCGGCACTTCACCCTCGACGGGGTGCGGTGCAGCGTACTACCGCGGCAACGGCCGCACCCGCCGATCTGGGTCGGTGCCAACGGCCCGACCGGCATCGCCCGGATCGCCCGTCAGGGACTGCCGTGGCTCGCCCCGTCCAACGTGCGGCGCAACTGGGCGATCGGAAACCTGACCGAGTACCGGGAACAGCGCCGGGCGGCTGGGTTCGACGACGAGGACGCGGTGTTCCCGATCCACCGGGACCTGTGCGTCGCGGACTCCGCCGACGCCGCGCACGCGATCGCCGGCGACGCGGTCCGGCGGTCCTACGGCGAGTACGTCCAGTACGGCATGGACTACTTCGAGTCCCAGTGGGAGGCGATCAAGGAGAAGGCGCTCTTCTTCGGCTCTCCCGACGACATCGCCGCGAAGGTCTCCGACTTCGCCGCCGCCGGGTTCAACCACTTCGTCTTCCGTGCCCAGTGGCTCGGACTGCCGATCGAGCGGTCCGTGGAGATTGTCGAACGGTTCGCCCACGAGGTGATGCCGAGGTTCCGGCGATGAGGATCGGCCACGTTATCGTTCCGGCCGGGGACCTGGCCGCCCAGGCCGACTTCTACACCCGGCTCGGACTGACGGTGCGGTTCCGCGACGGTGACCGGTATGTCGCGCTCACCGACGGGACGGTGACCATCGGCCTGGCCGACGGATCGCAGCAGCCCGTCGCCGGCCGCACCCTGCTCAGCGTCGAGGTCGACGACCTGGACAGCTGCGTCGCCGAGTTGACCGCGGCCGGTGCGTCCGTCGGCGAGCCCGTGTCGGGCCCGCACGAGCGGCGGTCGGTGGTCGTCGACCCGGGCGGCGTCCCAGTCGTCGTCTACGAACGACGGACCTGACCGGCGAGGCGGTGCCGGCCCGGTGGGTGCAATCTGGTGAGGTGAACGCCGAGGAACCCGCCGACGACCTTCGCATCCCCCGCGCGCAGGCCGGCTCCAGCCCGCAGCATCTGCTGGCGACCCTGCTCGGTGAGTATCTCGACTCGTCGGACGCCGATCTGCCGTCGGCGGCGGTCATCGCGATCCTGGCTGAGTTCGGGGTCAGCGAGCCCAGCGCCCGCGCGGCGCTGTCCCGACTGGTCAAGCGGGGACTCATCGCGACCCGGGGGACCGGGCGGCCACCGGTCTACCACCTCACGCCCGCCGCGATCGCCCGGCACCGTTCGCGGATGCGGCACTTCCTGAGCTTCGGCGCCCGCCCGCCCCAGTGGTCCGGCCAGTGGCTGATGGTGTCCTTCTCGATCCCGAGCCCCGGTCAGGCGTCGCGGCACGCGGTACGCAGAGCGTTGAGCGCGTTGCGTTTCGTGGGCCTGTACGACAGTGTCTGGATCCGGCCGGGATCCGACGCCGAGCCGGTGAAGCGGGCACTGAGCGAGCTGCTGCGCCACGTGACCGGCGCCCGGTGGTCGGTCATGCATGTCCGGTTCGACGAGGAGGCGGGGCCGCACGGCCCGGCCGGCGCGTACGACCTGGCCGGGCTGGCCGCCGCGTACTCGAGCTTCATCGCGCGGTTCGCACCGCTGCGCACCGCCGTGCGCGACGGGCAGGTGGACGCGGTCAGCGCCCTGGTGGCCCGGACCTCCGCCATGGACTCCTGGCGGAGGTTCCCCGACACCGATCCGGATCTGCCCGCGCATCTGCTGCCGGATCCCTGGCCCCGGCAGCAGGCCAGGGAGATCTTCCTGGACATCCACGCGGCGCTCGGTTCGCTGGCGCAGGCCCGGCTCGTCGAGGTCGTGACGCCGTACTGGCCGGATGCCGCCTCGTGGATCACACACTTCCAGGCATCGAGGGACTCCGACCGGGCAATCCATTGACACATTTCGTTGCCAGGGTGATAGTAACTGCACAGCTTGCATCGGAATGCTGTGGGACGCGGCCGGGCGGTCCACGCGCCTGTCGCGACACCCGCAGGAGGGGCAATGCGAAGTAGACCGAAGATCGCCGCTGTCCTGGCGACCGTCATCGTCCCGGTCGCCGCCGTGACCGTCGCGCTCGGCGCGCCACCGGCCGGTGCCGCGGTCGGCGGCTCCGGCCCCTATCCCGCTGACTACGAAAACGCGGCCAGCCTGGCCAACCACACCATCTTCCGACCCCAGAACCTCCCGGCCGAGCGCCTTCCGATCCTCGTCTGGGGCAACGGCGGCTGCTCGGCCAACGGCCTCTCGCAAGGCAACTTCCTCCGCGAGATCGCCTCCCACGGCTTCCTCGCCATCGCCAACGGCGCCCCGAACGGGTCCGGCTCCACCACCTCCCAGATGCTCACCCAGTCCATCGACTGGGCCGTCGCGGAAAACTCCCGGCCGGGCAGCAAGTACTACGACAAGCTCGACACGACAAAGGTCGCCGTGGCGGGCTTCTCCTGTGGCGGACTGGAGGCGTACGCCGTCTCCAACGACCCGCGCGTCACCACCACCGGCATCTTCAGCAGCGGTCTGCTGAACGACGCCGACGACTACCAGCTCAGGAGACTGACCAAGCCGATCGCCTACTTCATCGGCGGGCCCAGCGACATCGCGTACCCGAACGCCATCGACGACTGGGGCAAGCTGCCGGCCGGGTTGCCCGCCTTCATGGGCAACCTCAACGTCGGGCACGGCGGCACCTACGACCAGCCCAACGGCGGCGAGTTCGGTCGGGTGGCGGTGCTCTACCTCAAGTGGCGGCTCAAGGGCGACACCACCGCCGGCGCCAACTTCGTCGGCGCCAACTGCGGCCTGTGCCACAGCCAGTGGAGCGTCCAGCAGAAGAACCTGACGCTCGACGGCGACCCGCCACCCACCACTGCGCCGCCGACCGTGGCGCCCACCACTGCGCCGCCGACGGTGCCGCCGACCACCCCGCCGCCCACCGGCACCCCCGCCTGCACCGCCGCCTACACGGTGCAGGACCAGTGGAACAGTGGCTTCGTCGCGACCGTCACCGTGACCGCCGCAAGCACCCCGCTCACCGGCTGGCGGGTCACGCTCAACCTGCCGAGCGGAGCGTCGGTCAGTTCGATGTGGAACGGCGTCGCCAGTGGCACCAGCGGCACCGTTACCGTCACCAACCAGAGCTACAACGGTCGGCTGGCCGCCGGCCAGAGCACCAGTTTCGGATTCCAGGGCAGCGGAAACGGCAGCGGCGCCACCGTCACCTGCGCCGGAGCCTGACTCCACCACCGTGGTCGGATCAACCGGCTCGGCGGGCCGGCACTCAGGTGCCGGCCCGCCGAGCCGGGATTTCATCGCTGCGGTTCGTCGGCGCGGGGCCGGGCTCCGGCGACGAACCTGTCCAGCGCCGGTCCGTGCAGCACACCGCCGGATACCGGGTCGCGCAGCGCTCGTACCACCAGGCGCGCCACCGGCAGGCGGTCCGGCGTCCGTGCCGCAGCGAGTACCACGTTGCCGTACCGTCGGCCCCGCAGCATCCGCCGGTCGGCGATGGCACAGACGTCGGCGAAGACCGCCCGCAGGGTGGCCACCTGCCTCCGGGTGCCGGCCAGCGGTGGCAGGTCGGTGACGTTGACCAGGTAGATGCCGTCAGGTCGCAGTACCCGGGCGACCTCGGCGGCGAACCCGACGGTGGTGACATGCGGCGGCATCCGGGCCGCCTGGTAGATGTCGGCGAGCACCAGATCGTACGCGTCGGCGGGCGCGGCGGTGACCGCCTCCCGCGCGTCGGCGACCACGACCTCGACGCCGGCCGGCCGGGGCGGCAGCTCCCGCGCCACCAGCGCGACCACTTCGGGATCCCGCTCGACGACGGTCTGCGCCGAGCCAGGCCGGGTGGCGGCGACGTAGCGGGGCAGCGTCAGCGCACCGCCGCCGAGGTGCAGCACGTCCAGCGGAGCACCAGCCGGCGCGGCGAGATCGGCCCCGGCGGCCATCCGGCGGACGTACTCGAAGCGCAGGTACGCGGGATCGGCGACATCCACGTACGACTGCTCGACGCCGTCGGCGAGCAGCATGCGCCCGGTCGACCTGGCCGGGTCGACGGCCAGGTCGAGCCGGTCGCGGGACGTCCGCATGACCAGCAGACTAGCGATCCTCAGACGGGCGTACGCGACCACTGCTGGTTGGTGCCGGTGTGGCACGACCACTGCGTGAGGACGACGCCGTCGGCGGTCGACGCAGCCGGCACGTCCACACATTTTCCGCTGTGCCGCGCCCGCAGCTGGAAGTAGCTGCCGTTGGTGACCATCTGGAACTGCTGGTTGGCGCCGGTGCCGCAGGTGTACTGGATGAGCTCGGCCCCGTCGGCGGTCAACGCGCTCACCACGTCGAGGCACTTTCCGCTGTGCCGGCTGATCAGACGCCAGTAGCCGCTGCCGGCATCCTGGAACTGCCACTGCTGCCACGGGTTGCCGTTGTACGCGTACTGGCCGACCCGGGCACCGTTGTCGGTGTTCGGCTGCTGGACGTCCATGGCCTTGCCGCTGTGCCGCGCGGTGACCCGGTAGAACGTCCCCGTCGGCGGCGTCGAGGGGTCGTCGCTGACGGTGTCGCCCCAGCCGTAGCGGATCCGGTCGGCGCCGGACGGGTTGCGGACGGTCAGGTTCAGGCTGGTGCCGCTGCCGCTGAGCGCGAACATCGAGTACCAGTCGTACCCGATGTTGCCGGTCTTGCCGCCGAGGGCCGGCCAGTAGGTGCCGCCCATCTGGTTGTCGCGCATGACCTGGGCCATGGCGCGGATGTGGCGGACGAAGTTGTCGGTGCTGTTCGGGTCGGCGTAGTTGCGGCCGTCGTTCATGGGCGCGCCGAACTCGGTGGCGACCGCCCGGGAGGCGCAGTTGCCGAGGCGGGTCTGAATGTGGCTGCGGAAGGCGTCGTAGGACATCTCGCCGTAGAAGAAGGCGTAGTGGTGGAAGGAGAACAGCGTCGAGTTGAAGCGGCTGTCGTTGCAGACGTCCCGCAGGTCCTGGCTGAGGCCGGTGCCGCCGATCAGCACCCGACCGGGCACCGCCGAGTAGTGGTAGCTGAGCCAGTTGGCCGCGACGTCGCGCCACTGCGCCGAGCTGTAGCCGTGCGGCTCGTTCATCGGCTCGAAGTAGACGTTGGGGTTCGACCCGTAGGTGTTGGTGACCGTGGACCACATCGCGTTCCACGCGGCCATGTTCGTGATCCGGCCGCCGGCGGCGGCACCGTCCTCCCAGTAGGCGAGGATGACCTTGAACCCGCGTTCGGTGGCGGCGTCGATGGCCCCTCGGTAGGCCTCCCACCAGGCCGTCCCGACCGTGTGGGTGTTGATCGGCAGCCGGACGGTGTTGACGCCCATGGTGGCAGCCATGTCGTCGTAGATGGCGTTGGCCTTCGCCCGCACCGTCGCGTTGCTGTCGGATGAGTTGAGTCCGTGCACGACGAGCGGACCGGTGCTGAAGTTGTCACCCAGCACGGCCCAGTTCATGCCGCGGAACTGGCTGGTGGCGGCGGTGGCTGGCGACGATGTGACGACTGCGGTGCCGACCATCGCCGTCACCGCGGCCACCAGGGTGATCGACAATCGACGCAACGACCGGGTTCTGGACGATGACTCTGACAAGATCTGGCCTCCCTGGGAAACGGACACCGGGCCGGACGGCTACCGCCGGCACCGCTGTCTCTCCGGTGGATCTGACTATGTTCGCGTTAACACTGGGCAGGACAGATCCGGCGCGTCGGGCCGGGCAGGAAGCCACGTATTCGGTACGTTACGTTCGTGTTTCGGACCAGTGTTAGCGAGCGCATCTGGAGTGTCAAGGAATCGAACACGATCGTTCAATCCGGGCCCGTCGGCGCGGCCCTCGTCGGACGGCACCGGCGGCTTGGTGAACGGCGCCGGCGGTCAGAAGTCGGCAAGTAGGCGGTTCGGGCCGGCACCCGCCGAGGCAAGCAGGTCGACGTACCTCGTCATCCAGCGGCGGACGGTGTCGTCGTCGAGCCGGTCCACCGGATACTCCAGATAGCCGTCGATCCCGTCCGGGCCGGGCACCAGAACGATCACCAGGGCCGCCCGCCCGACCCCGGTCGGCACCTCGTGCACCCGTACCGCCAACGCCGGCAGCTCGATCCGGGTGTCGAACGTACTCTGAAAGGCGAAGCTCACCGTCATCCCGGACGGCGCCGCGCCCTTGTCCGGCGTGGGTAGCTGCTGGTAGATCCAGGCCGTGGGCAGCAGATTGTCGATGCCGGCGAACAGGGCGTCGGCGGCCTGGCCGACCAGGTGGGCGAACGTCGTGGCGGCGGCGGTGCGAATCCGTACCGGCAACGCCGTCGCCAGCACGGTGACGGTGTCCTCGTACGCCCGGGGTGACCGGTTGGCGTACGGCATCGACAGGGTCACGTCGGGCTGCCCGCTGAGCCGGGCGAGCAGCAGCGCCAACGCCGCAGCGGCGACCGCGGTCACCGTGGCACCCAGCTCCCGGGCGAGCACCTCGGCGGCGAGCCGGACCTGTCCGGGAATCTCGAACCGGCAGGTGGCGGCCTGCCCACTCGGCCGCTGCGGTGCGGGGCGGTCGAATGGCAGCTCCAGCGCCAGCGGCCCGTCGCCAAGGTGCTCCGCCCAGTAGGCCAGCCGCCGGCGGCGGGTCGGCTCATCCCACTGGCCCTGCTGCCAGCGTGCGTAGTCGGTGCACTGGGTGGCGGGTGGGCCGAAGTCCGGCGTACCTGCGTCGCGGGCGGTGCGGTACCCGTCCGCCAGCTCGCGCAGCAGTACGGTGACCGCCCGGCCGTCGCAGGCGACGTGATGCAAGACCAACATCAGCCAGGACTCGTCGGGCGCTAGCCGGATCAGCGTGTATCGCACCGGTGCCTCGTCCGCCAGCGCGAACACCGGTGCCACCACCTCCCGGCAGAGGGTCTCGGCGCGCCGCCGCGCCGCCTCCGGCGGCAGCGCGGCCAGCTCGACGACGGGCAGCGGGACCGGCCGGTGGGCGAGGATCCGCTGGGTCCAGGTGCCACCGTCGCGGATCAGCCGGGCACGCAGCGCATGGTGCCGGGCGACCAGACCATCGAGCGCGGCGTCGAGCGCGGCGACATCGAGGTCGCCGACCAGTTCCACTCGCAGACCGACGTTCCAGCTGGCGGGGTGCGTGCTACGCCCGGCGACCTCCACCACCCGCTCCTGCTGGGCCGACAGCGGCGCCCGGGTGATCTCGCGCTCGTCAGCCGGTGCGGCCAGCCAGCGCAACAGTTCACCCTTGTACGACCGCAGCGCGGTGACCAGTTGCGGACCCATCGCGGCGGCCGGGGCGTCGTAGTGCAGGGTGTCGCCGGTGCCGGTGAGCCGTACATCGTGCCCGGCGACGTACTCCAGCAGCTCGTCGAAGGTCACAGCGTGCCCCGCACCCGGCGGGAGGGCCCGTCGTCAACGGACGTGGCGGGTCCGCGCAGCCGGCCGACCATCGCCGCGATGGTCGGGGCGCGGAAGAACTCCAACGCCGGATAGTCCGCTCCGGTGGCCTCGCGTACCCGGTTGAGCAGGCGCATCGCGTTGATCGAATGGCCGCCGAGGGCGAAGAAGGACGCGCCGTGGTCGATGTGCTCCGGATCCAGATCGAGTTCGGCGGCCCACAACGCCCGCACCGTCCCGGTCAGCGCGTCACCGGTCGGGTCGTCGTGCCGGGCCACCGGTTGTGGTGTCGGCGGCTCGGCCGGTGGCCGGGGGACCGGTCGGGCCAGCGGCGGCGTGGGCTCACCGGTACGGATGGCCGGCTCCGGCAGCCCGGCCCGGTCGACCTTGTTGTTGCCGGTCTGCGGCAGCGCCGGCAGCACCGCCCACACCCGGGGGATCAGCACATCGGGTAGCTCGCGGGCCATCGCGGCGACGATCCGGTCGGCCAGTCCGTCGGGTGCCACGCCCGGCGCGGGTACCGCGTACCCGGCGAGGTACGCCTCGTTGCGCCGGTCTCGGCGGGCCACCACGATGCCGTCGGCGACCAGATCCAGCCCGCGCAGCACCGCGGACGCCTCGCCTGGCTCGACCCGGTTTCCCCGGATCTTGACCTGATCGTCGGTACGGCCGAGGAACACCAGCACCCCGTCAGCGGTCCACCGCGCCAGGTCGCCGGTGCGGTAGCGGCGGGAACCGGCACCGCCGGCCGGGTCGTCGACGAACCGCTGCGCGGTCAGCTCGGGCCGGTTCAGGTAGCCACGACCCACTCCGGCACCGCCGATGAACAGTTCCCCGACGGCGCCGACCGGAGCCAGGTTGCCCCACTCGTCGCGGATCTCGACGCGGACGTTGTCCAGCGGCCGGCCGATCGGAATCGGACCGTCGGACCCGGCCGCCGCCGGTGTCACCACCTCGGACGTGGCGATGACCGTCGTCTCGGTCGGCCCGTACACGTTGCGCACGACGTACCGGACTCCGGGCTGTGGGCGTACCCGCAGCTGCTGGCCGCCGACGGTGAGATGGCGCAGTCGGGGCTGGGCCGAGACAGGCAGCGAGAGCAAGCCTTCCCCGACCGGCGTGGGCAGCATCGCGACGCTCACCCCGGCGGTACGCATCCAACGCGCCAGCGCCATCGAGTCCAGCCGTACGGCATCGTCGGCGATCGTCAGGCTCGCACCGACCTGCAGTGGCGGCCAGATCTCCAGCACCGAGGCGTCGAAGCTCTGCCCACACACCACGGCGCCACGGTCATCGGCGGTCAGCTCCAGCTCGTCGCGGTACCACTGGCACAGGTTCAGCACGCTGCGGTGGGTGATGGTCACACCCTTCGGCCGGCCGGTGGAACCGGAGGTGTACATGACGTAGCACGCCGCATCCTGACTGATCGCCGCGCGGCCGGGGTCGCTGTCCCTGATGGGCGTACGGCCGGGGTCGCCGTACCCGCCGACGGGGTCACCGTCGCCGGACTCGTCGACGTGCAGCAGGCGGACCCCGTCGGGCAGGTCCGGCGCGGTGTCAGCCCCGGTGGCCAGCACCACCCGGGCCGCGCTGTCCGAGACCATGAAACGCACCTGCCGGCCGCCGAGGGACGGATCCAACGGCAGGTACGCGGCTCCGGCGCGCAGCACCGCCAGGGCGGCGACGACGAACTCCGGCGACCGGGGCAGCCACAGCGCCACGATGTCGCCTGCGGCGATCCCTTGCCGGGCCAGCCGCTGCGCCAGAGCGGTGGCCTGCTCGTCGAGTTGCCGGTAGGTCAGCACCGTGCCGCCGCCGATCACCGCGACCGCCTGCGGGGTGCGTTGCGCCCACTGCCGCACCGCGTCGGGCACGCCACCGGGCGCCACCTCGCGTTGGCGTCCAACGCCCCAACGGGCCAGCGCGTCCCGGTCGGTGTCGAGGACGCCGACCAGCTTCGAGATCGGCGTATCGGGCTGGTCGACGGCGGCGGCCAGGGTCGCGACGAGATACGACAGCAGCCGCTCGGCGCTGTCCGCCACGAACAGGTCGGTGCCGTACTCCAACCGGCAGTCGATCCCGTCGGCGTGGTTGGTCACGTACAGGGCCAGGTCGGTCACCGCCCGTTCGGCCCGGTGTGCCAGCGCGCGGGCGGTCACCCGGGGCAGGTCGAGCGGGAGCGGGTCGCCGCCGTTGTCGAACTCCACGATGGTCTGGAAGACCGGGGTCCGGCTGGTGTCCCGGTCCGGGCTCACCGCGCCGACGACGGCGTCGAACGGCACGTCGGCATGGTCGTACGCGTCCAGGGCGGTGTCGCGGACCTGCTTGAGCAGGTTGGCGAAGGTCGGGTCGCCGGACAGGTCCAGCCGCAGGGCGACCGTGTTGAGGAAGAACCCCACCACTGCCTCGGCACCGGTGGGCCGGACCGACACCGGTGTGCCGACGACCAGCTGATCGCTGCGGGTGAACCGGCGTAGCGTGGCCGCGTACCCGGCGAGCACCGTCATGAACAGCGTGGCCCGGTGCGCGCTACTGAGCCGGCTCAGCAGCCCGGACAGCTCCGGGTCGAGCCGGTACCGGACCGACGCGCCGGTGCCACCGCGGACCGTCGGGCGTGGTCGGTCGGTCGGCAGGTCCAGCACCGGCAGCTCACCGGCCAGTCGCTGCCGCCAGTAGGACAGACCGGCCGGCTCGTCGGGCGAACCGCCGCCGGCGTCCGCCTCCCGCCGGGCCAGGTCGAGGCAGTCCACCGGCAGCTCCGGCAGGTCGGCGGGCCGGCCGTCGAGTACGGCACGGTACAACGCGGAGAGATCCCCGGCCAGCACCCGCACCGACGCGGCGTCGACCACGATGTGGTGCAGGGACAACATCAGCACATGCCGCTCGGCCGACCAGCGCAGCAGCCGGGTCACCAGCAGCGGACCCTGCGCGAGGTCGAACACGCGCCGGCTCTCCTCGGCCAGCAGCCGCCGTACGGTGTCGTCCTCGTCCCGCCCGGCGTGCTCCTCCACGATGAGGTCCACTGTGCCCTCGCCGAGGATGACCTGGACCGGTTCGCCGTCGCGCTCCCGGAACACGGTCCGCAGCGCAGCATGCCGGGCCACCAGCTGGTCCAGCGCGGCCCGCAGCGCCGGCACGTCCAGCGGACCGTCGAGCCGTACGGTGACCGCCTCGTTGTAGGTGCCCTGGCCCGGATGCAGCCGTTCGAGGAACCACATCCGCGCCTGCCCGCGCGACGTCGGTCCGGACCGGTCCGGGTCCACGTCGCGGGCGGCCACCGGGCGACCGGTCGCCCGGTGGCCGCCCGCCGACGTGTCGATCGGTGGCGCGTCGGCCGGCGCCTGGTAGCTGGCCCGTAGCCGGTCCAGCTGCGGCAAACCGGCCCGCACCTGGTCGGGGGATGCGCCGAAGTCGACCAGCGCGGCCACCTCGTCGACTCCGGCGGCGGTGAGCGCGTCGATCAGCCGGGCGCCGTCGTCCGGCGACCCGATCAGCGCCCGTGCCTCGCAGTACCGGTCGTAGGCGCGCTGGAACACGTAGTCCAGGTCGTCGGCGTCGGCGGTGTCGAGGTCCACCTGGAATCCGAGACTGTTGGTCATTTGTCCGAACAGCGACAGCGAGGAGTGCAGGTACGCCTTCAGCGGCGCGAACGCCTCGGCCCGCGCCCGGGCCGAGTCCGCACCGAGGTAGGTGTGCACGAGCACGACCACCCGGCCGCCGTGCGGGTCGAGCCCGTGCTCGGCGCGGGTCTTACGGTAGCGCCGGATGTTGTCGGCCAACTGCTCCACCGACTGGCTCATCAGGTTGGTGACGATGCCGAGGTCGTGCTCGGCGGCGCGCTGGTACGACTCCGGATTGCCCACCACGGCGACGAACATCGGCGGCATCGCCTGCACCGGGCGGGGCAGGGTGCGGATCTCGACCGGTTCGCCGGTGCCGCTGCGCCGTTCGACGGCCTCGCCACGCCACAGCCGGCGTACCTGGTCGAGGTGGCGGTACATCACGTCGCGGTGGGTGCCGAAGTGCTCCGGGGCGAGGACGAAGTCGCCCGCGTGCCAGCCGGGTGCGCAGCCGATGCCGACCCGGCCGCCGGACAGCCGGTCGACCATGGACCAGTCCTCGGCGACCCGGATCGGGTCGTGCAGCGGCAGGACCACCGATCCGGCGTGCAACCGGATCCGGCTCGTCTCGCGGGCCAGCGCGGCGGCCAGTACCACCGGGTTGGGGAACACCCCGCCGAAGGAGTGAAAGTGGCGCTCCGGGATCCACAGCGCGTGGAATCCGTGCCGGTCGGCGAAGCGGGCCGTGTCGACGATCAGCTCGTACGGGTCGGCAGCCCCCGAGCCGGCCGGATAGTCGCCGAAGAAGTACACGCTGAAGTCCGGTGCCGGACGCACCGGTGCGCCCGCCGGTGCGTCCGCCGGTGTGGGGCCGCCCGCTGCGGCGACACTCATCGTCGGTCCGGTCCGTACCGTCGGTTCGACCCGGGCGGTGCCGTTCGGTTTCGCCGTGGGCACGGCGGTGCCGGCCGGACGGGGGAGCAGCCCGCCGCCGCGCATCTCGCGTAGCGAGGCGCGCACCGCGTCGATCACCAGGTCGACGTCGTCATCGGTGTGCGCGGTGGAGAGGAAGAAGTTGCGCCACTCCCAGACGTACACCCCCTTGAGCAGCAGGTGGTGGTAGAGAAGCTCGAGGTCGGCGCGGTGCTCGAAGCGGAACTGCGAGCCGACGTGATTCAGCCGCAGCGGGTACTCCTCCTCGGTGAAGAAGTCGTTCAGTGTGCCGACGAGCCGGTCGGTCCGAGCGTTGAGCTCCTGCTGCAGCCGTGGGCTGTGCTCGGTCAACCGGGTCAACACTGCGCGCGCGGCGGCCATGGACACCGGATGCTGGATGTAGGTGCCGCCGAAGAAGGTCGTCTCCCGCTGCGGGCGGCTGTCGTCGCCGTAGCGCCAGAAACCGCCGTCGACGCCGTCCATGATGTCGGCGCGTCCGGCGATCGCCCCGATCGGGAAGCCACCGCCGAGCAGCTTGCCGTACGTGGCGAGGTCCGGGGTCACGTTGAACAGGCCCTGGGCGCCGCGCGGATGGGGCCGGAACCCGGTGAGCATCTCGTCGAACATCAGCACGATGCCGTACCGCCGGGTGATGTCGCGGAGCCGGCGCAGGAACTCCGCCGGCTGCAGCGCCGGGTGGCGGCTCTGCACCGGCTCGACCACGACGGCGGCCAACTGTTCGCCGAGCTCTTCGATCACCTGCAGGCTCTCCGGTACGCCGTAGTCGAGCACGACCAGGTCCGCGACGGCGCTGGCCGGGATGCCGGTGCTGACCGGGACGGTGGTCCGGTCCGCTCCGGTCCCGACCGAGCGGCCGAGCACGTTGTCGGCATGTCCGTGGTAGGACCCGTGGAACATGACGATCTTGTCGCGTCCGGTGGCGGCGCGGGCTAGTCGGATCGCCGCCGAGTTCGCCTCGGTGCCCGAGTTGGCAAACGCTACCCGGGGCATCCCGGTCAGCTCGCTCAACAGCACGGCGGCCGCACCCGTGTCGACGCTGCGCGGTCCGAGTTGAACGCCTCGGGACAGATGCTCCCGGACCGCGTCGGCGACGAAGTCCGGCTCGTGGCCGAACAGCAGCACCCCGAAGCCCATGGTGATGTCGACGTACCGGTTGCCGTCGATATCCTCCAGCCATGCGCCCTTGGCGCGCTGGCCGGCGATCGGGTACAGCATCTCCTTCGTGGCACTGCGGAAGCCGACGACCGCCCGGCTGTCGGCCAGCACGCCACGGTGGCGCTGGGTGATTTCCTTCGACCCCCGGGTCTTCGCCACGAACCGTCGCCGCAGGTCGTCCAGGTGGGCTCGGCCGCGATCGGTAGCGACCGCGCCGGCCTGACCGCTGTCGGGTGCCACGACCACCCTGGGCCCGTGCGCGTCAACGCCCGGTGCTGCCGGTACCGCAGTTGGCACCGGCGGTTCGGCCGGTGCCGGTGTGGCTGGTGCCGGCGGCGCCGGGGCCCGACGGGACAGGATCAGGCTCGACAGCTTGCTCGGGGTGTCCGCCTCCTCGAACAGTTCGCGCATGGCGAGTCGGACACCGAACTCGCCTTCGAACTCCCGCAGCGCGTTGATCATGGCGAGCGAGTCGGCACCCATCTCGACGAACGGGCGGTCGACGGCGATGTCGTCCGGGTCGCAGCCGAGGTGCCGGGCGCTGATCTCGCGTACCCGCTCGACCACCGGCGCGAGGTCCGGCGCGGCTGATCCGGCGGCGACCGCGGAGCCAGCCTCGCGGACGGTGTCAACGTCGGCCATCGACCCTCCAGGTTCGGTTCGTGCCAGCGGCGGTCCGGTCCAGTGGACTCGGCGCTGGAACGGATATGCGGGCAGCGGCACCCGGCGTGCGTGCCCAGAGCCGAGCAGGGCGGCCCAGTCCAAATCGACCCCGTGTACGTGCAGTTGGGCGAAGCTGTCGATGAGCTGATTGAGTTCCGTGCCCCGGCGCTGTGCGGCGAGCACCGGCCATCCGGGCAGCGCCGAGCGCAGCAACCCGACCAGACTCGGTTGTGGACCGAGCTCCAGCACCGGCACGCCGGCCGACCCGGCGGCGGCCGACGTCTCGGCGATCGCGGCCGCGACCAGGTCGAACCGGACCGGCATCCGGGTCTGCCGCACCAGGTACGCCGGGTCGGGGCGGTGCCCCACCGGCAGCACGGTGCCGTCCACGCTGCTGACCAGCGGCGTGTCCAACGGCGCCCACGGGACCGACCCGAACGCCTCGCCGAGCCGGGGGAGGATCGGGTCGAGCAGTGCCGAGTGGAAGGCGCGGTCGACGGCGAGCCGGTGCCAACGCACCCCGAGGCGGTCCAGCACACCGCAGCCGGCGTCGAGCGCCTCGACCGGCCCGGCGACGACATGTTGCTCGGCCGCGTTGGTCGCGGCGAGGTCGAGCCGCCGGTCGGTGGCGAGCACCTCGTCGACCGTGGCCCGGGTGGCGAAGACGGCCACCATGCCGCCGGGTGCGGTGTGCTTCCGCATCAGCCGTCCGCGTAGCCCGGTCAGCCGCAGACCGTCCTCGATCGTCAGCGCGCCGGCTGCGGCCAGGGCCGCGTACTCGCCGATGCTGTGGCCGGCGACGAGGCGCGGCGCCACCCCGAGCGAACGCCACAGCCCGGTCAGTGCGACCTGGAACGCGAACAGCGCCGGCTGCGCCACGTCGGCCGGCCAGATCCGGTCGTCACCGGAGACGGCGTCGAGCAGCGGCGTCAGCACCGACGGTCCGCCGCAGCGGCGCTGGTACGCCTCGCAGGCGTCGAGCACCGCCCGCACCTGCGGGTACCGCCGGTACAGCGGCCCGGCCATACCCGGGTACGAGGTGCCCTGCCCGCCGTACACCACCACCGGCGCCACCCCGCCGAGCCCGCCGGAGGCGATGCCGGCACCCGGCACCGTGCCGGTGGCCACCCGCCCCGGGCGTTGCCGCCCCGGCGCGGCGAGGTAGTCGTCCAGGGCGTCCGCGAGTGCCGTCGTCGTCGCGCCGGTCACGACGAGTCGGTGCGGCAGGTGCGGCCGACCGAGCGCGGTGGTGGTGGCCAGGTCGGCCGGGTCGAGCCCGGGGTCGGCCCGCAGGTGGTCGCGCATCCGGCGGGCGAGCGTACGCAGACTCTCCGGGTGGTACGCCGAGAGCGGCACCGGCACCGGTTCCGTCGGCACCGCCGGCACCGGGCTAGCGGGATTCGTCGTCGCCGGCAGCGTCGGTCGTGCTGCCGGCGGTGCCTCCAGGATCAGGTGGACGTTGGTGCCACCGACCGCGAGTGCGGTCACCCCCGCCCGGCGCGGCCCGGGCAGATCGGGCCAGGCGCGCGCCTCGGTGGGGATGACGAACGGGCTGGCCGCCAGGTCCAACGCCGGATTGGGTCGCTCGAACCCGACCAGCGGCGGGACCGTCGCGTGCCGCAGCACCAGCACCGTCTTGATCAGGCTGGCCATACCGGCGCAGGCGTCCAGGTGTCCAATGGCCGGCTTGGCCGAGCCGATCGCGCAGTAGCCGGTCCGGTCGGTACGCCGGCGGTAGGCCGATGTCATGGCCTCGAACTCGATCGGGTCGCCCTTGTAGGTGCCGGTGCCGTGGGTCTCCAGGTAGCCGATCGTCTCGGGGGAGACCCCGGCCACGTCGAGCGCCCGCAGGATGGCGTCGCGCTGCCCGGCGGCGCTGGGCGCGGCGTAGCTGGTCTTCGTCGCGCCGTCGTTGTTGACTCCGCCGCCCAGGATCACCGCGTGGATGGTGTCCCCGTCGGCGACCGCCCGGTCGTACCGCTTGAGCAGCACCGCCGCGACCCCGTTGCCGCCGACGGTGCCGTCGGACGACGCGTCGAACGCGCGGCACCGGCCGGAGCGGGACAGGATGGTGCCCTTGACGTGGCGGTAACCCAGGATCTGCGGGATGTGCACCGCCGACGCGCCGGCCAGGGCCAGGTCGGCGTCGCCGGCTAGTAACGCCTGTCCGGCCAGGTGCACCGCCACCAGAGCCGTCGAGCAGCCACTCTGCACGGTGACCGCCGGGCCGGTCAGGCCGAGCCGGTACGCGACCCTGGTGGCGACGAAGTCGTTGAAATTTCCGAGAGCCACCTGGAAGGCCGGGCCGAAGTCACCGTCCCAGCGGGCGTCGGCCAGGTTGTTGCGCAGGTAGGTGTTGAGGGGATACAGGTGGTATCCGACACCGGCGAAGATGCCCACCCTGGTGTCGGGTCGGCTGACCGCGTACCCGCCGTTCTCCAGTGCGTGGTAGCAGGTCTGCAGGAACAGCCGGTGCTGCGGGTCGACCGTGCGCGCCTCCTGCGGGCTCATCCCGAAGAAATCGGCGTCGAACGAGTCGATCTCGTCGAGCACGCCGCTGACGGCGACGAAATCGGGTGACTCGCGCAGCTGCGCCGGTACCCCGGCGTTGGCCAACTCGGTGGGGCTGAACCTGCGTACGCTGGTCACGCCGTCGCGGATGTTGCGCCAGTACGCCTGCGGGGTGTCCGCGCCCGGCAGCCGCAACGCCATGCCGATAACGGCGATCCGCCGGTCGCCGGTGCCACCGCGTGTCGGCACGCTCATGTCGTCGTCCGTCGACGCGCCCACAGCGTGGCCAGGAAAGCCACTGCCAGCAGCACCGCCAGCCCGTGGAACAGAGTGACCACGGTCAACGGACTGAACTGTTCCAGCAGGAAGGAGCAGGCCACCATGCCGACGCCGAAGCCGAGGTTCTCCGCGGTCGCCGAGAATCCGAAGACGTAGCCGCGTTGATCATCCGGAGTGGCCTGCAGCCGGGTGGTGTAGGCGATCTCGGTGAAACCGTCGGCGATACCGGCGGCGGTGGCGACCAGGATGGCCAGCGGCAGCGGCGGCGCGGTGAAGGTGAGGATGAAGGCCACCGACATGAGCGCCGCGCCAGCGGCGAACGCGCGCTCGTTGATGGTCCGGCCGGTGCGCCTGGCCCAGCGGGCGACGGCGCGCTGCGCGATGATGTTGCCGATCGCCCAGGTGGCCCAGAACTGGGACATGAACGCGGCCGGATGCTGCGGGTCCAGCATGGTGGACAGCACCGGCAGGCCGACGTTGTGCGAGGCCGAGCCGAACGCGTCGGCGGCGCGCAGACTGATCAGTGCGAGCAGGACCGGGGTCACCCGCAGGTAGCGCAGGGCCGTCAACTGCGCGGTGAGGACTCCGGACGGCCGTCGCGCCTCGTCCGGCCCGGAGTCCGGCCCGGTGTCCGTCGCGGCGCCCCGCCCTGAGCCCGGCCCGGAGCCCGCTGCGGCTGCCGGCTGTCGGCTGCGGGTGGTGATCGGTAGCCGGGCCAGGACCGCGGCTGAGAAAAGGAACGCTCCGGCGTCGATGAGGAACGCACCGGTGTAGCCGACCGTGGAGATGAGGACTCCGGCCGAGGCGAATCCGGCGACCATCGCCAGCGATCGGCCGGTGGCGAGCAGCGCGTTCGCCCGGACCCGCTGGTCCTGCCCGACGATCTCGGGGATGCTGCTGCGCAGCGCGACGCTGGTGAGGGTGGCGCCAGCGCCGGTGACGACCGCGACGGCGTACAGCAGGCCGGCCTGGGCCGTCGTCGGTGCGAGAACCAGCACGACCAAAGCGACCGCCTGACTGATGTCGGACGTCACCATGATCCGCTTGCGGTCGAGCCGGGACACCAGGCTCCCGGCACCGAATCCGGTGAGGACACTCGTGGCCAGCCGTAGTGCCAGGAACAACCCGGTGTGCGTGGCACTGCCGGTCAGCGAGTACGCGAACAGGCTGAGCGCGATCATGTCCAGATAGGTGCCGTACGCCGAGACCGCGTTGCCGACCACCAGGAACCGGAAGTGCCGCATCCCGCTGCTGGTGCGGCCCGGGTCCTGATCGGTGACGGTCACGAGCGGCCGGCGGATACGTCAGGTGCCGTCGACCTCGGGCGTGGGGGGTGTCCGGCAGAGCAGGATGGGTGCGGCAAGCTGTGCCCCCAGGGACGGTGGTCGCCATTGGCTCGTCGTTACGTGATGACTACCGCCCGTCAGAGTATGCGAGGCTGTCGATCTGATCAAGATCCATGCGGTGAGGTGGAGGCGAGCGGTGCCATCCATGTTGCTACGAGCTGGCGGCGGCCCACCGCGCCGTCCGCCGCGCCCCGATGCCGTGACGGCAGTGTGCCTCGCCCCGACTGGTGCCGAGGTGCGGTACGGTCTGGCCTGAGAATGTTGTTGTGTCCGGGGCCTGCGTTCTTGGCGTGACCGTCACGTACGCATACTCTCCCGGGCTCCGAGGAAGAGTCTAGAGAGCGAGCGATGCGAGACCTACTGCAGGAGTACGATCCGGAGGTCTTTGACGCGATCCTCGGCGAGGAGCGTCGGCAACAGAGCGAGTTGGAGCTCATCCCCTCCGAGAACTACACCTATCCGGAAGTGCTCGCCGCACTGGGGACGGTGTTCACCAACAAGTACTCGGAGGGATACCCCGGCAATCGCTACTACGGCGGTCAGACCTACACCGATGTCATCGAGCGTCTGGCCTGCGCGCGCGCTCGAGAGCTCTTCGGGGCCGACCACGCCAATGTGCAGGCGCTCTCCGGTGCGGCGATGAACCAGGTCGTGTACTACGCGCTCCTGGAACCGGGGGACTCTATTCTCGCAATGGATCTCACCCACGGCGGCCATCTGACGCACGGCTCGCCCGTTTCACATATGGCCAGGGTTTTCCAATTCCACCGCTACAAGGCCGGCGCGGACGGTCGCATCGATTTCGACGAGGTCCTGCGTATTGCGGAGCAAGTCCGCCCGAAGATGATACTGTGCGGACACTCGTCGTACCCGCGCGAGCTCGACTATTCTGGATTTAGGCGGGTTGCGGACGCGGTCGGTGCCCTGACCATGGCCGACGTGTCCCACGTCGGCGGGTTGATCGCGGGTGGGCAGTTGGCCAACCCGCTGGAGCACGGGTTCGATGTGGTTACGACGACCACACACAAGAGTCTGCGTGGTCCACGCGGCGGCCTGATTCTCAGTAAGGGCGAGTTCGCGAAGAAAATCGACAAAAGCGTATTCCCAGGCCTGCAGGGTGGGCCGCACATGCACACGATCGCGGCCATCGCCGTCGCCCTCAAGAAGGCGGCCGAGCCGGAGTTCCGCGAGTACGCTACGCGTACTCTGTCGAACGCGCAGGTGCTGGCTGGTCGGCTGCTCGAGCACGGCGCCCAGCTCGTCTCAGGCGGGACCGACAATCACCTCATGGTGGTCAACACGGTCGGATCGTACGGCATCGAGGGCCGCGACGCGCAGAAGCTGCTGGAGGAGGTCGGGCTCGCCACCAACAAGCAGCTCATTCCCGACGACAGCCTGTCAGCGCAGCGGACCAGCGGGGTGCGGCTCGGGACCCCCGCGCCGACGACCCGCGGCATGGGAGCCGGGGAGATGACCGCGGTCGCGGACCTGTTCGTCCGTGCGCTGCAGAACAAGGGCGACAGCGATGGGGCGGAGACTATCCGCAGTGAGGTCCGGGCGCTGTGCGCCCGGTTCCCCGCGCCGGGCCCGCTGCTGCCCACGTCGGCCTGAATCTATGAGTGGTACCGCTCGCGGTCGCAGCGGGCGGGCTAGCCATCACAGTGGAGCCCGGGAGAGAAACTCTCCCGGGCTCCACTGTCTTCGGCGGGCTTCCGGGACGTGCTCCGCGACGTGCTCCGCGACGTCGGGCGCTGTCCGGGAGCGCCACCGAACGATCCGCGGCCGCAAGCCGATCAGCTCGGCGGCTGGTGAGTGGGCGGCGTAGGGCTGCTTCGCCGATCACCACGTCGACCTGACGGCCCAGCTCTTCGATCCGACCACATCGTTGATCATGTCTGTCGAACATCCATGGACAGCCTTGAACCCATCGGGGTGCAAGAGTACGATAAGCGTCGATGGCGATAGCTGGGGCGAGGAAGTCGGCACCCCCGCCTCGGGTGATTGCCTCTCGGTGCCGATCGTCCACGTTACTCTCGCTGCGAACGCCCAGTGGAAGGTGCCGATGTCGACTCAAATCGTCCTGTACGACGAAGTGTGCCGGATCCTGGTCGCGATGCTCGGCGAGGAGGGCGCGGTCCGCCGAGCCGACCTGTCCCGGTCCACGTCACTCCAGTCGTTGGGCATGGATTCGATGAAATACATCAACCTGCTCCTCAGCTTGGAGGACATCATCGGTAAGGAACTCGACGAGGTTGCCGAGTACATCGACCTCTCTGAGATCACCACGGTTGGCGATCTCGTCACGCTGGTGGAGCGGCTGCGAGACCTCTGACGGGAGTCGGGTCATGAGCGACAGCGAGACCGAAACGCAGGGACTGATGCCGTCCGAAGAGGACATCGACTTCTATCGGCGCAACGGCTACTACATCTCCAAGAGGATTCTGAGCGACGAGCAGATAGCCGAGGCGCTGGACGGCAGTGAGCGGATCTACCGTTGCGACTACGACGAGCGCTTTCCGTGGAGCGACAATCCGCGGGTGGACCCCAACTTCGGCGTGCCCTTCCTGGATCGAAGCCTTAGCCGCGCGGACGGCTACGCCTCTTTCCACAGCCTGGGACTCCGTGCGCTGGCCCGGCTTCCGATCATCTCGGCGATCGCGGCCGTCCTGATCGGGGCCACCGAGATCAGGTACTGGAAGGACCAACTCATCTACAAGCCACCCGCGCGTGCGTCCGAGGAAAGTGAGGGCGTCACCGGGTTCCACCAGGACAAGCGTTACTGGCCCACCTGCAAGTCGGACCGGATGATCACCGCGTGGATCCCGCTGCATGACTGCTCGACGGAGAACGGCTGCCTGGTAGTGATCAAGGGCAGTCACCGGTGGCGGAACAACCACGCGCTGGTCACCTTCGGCGAGAAGAACATGGACTTCATCAAGTCGGAGCTGATTAACACCGAGGGGAACGAACTCGTCGAGGTGCCGCTCGAACTCAAGCGGGGCCAGGTAAGCTTCCACGACTGCTACACCATCCACGGCAGCTACGCCAATGTATCCGATTCGCCGCGGCGGGCCTTGTCGGTCCACCTGCAGGACGGCGAAAACCGTTACCGCGACCTGAGCTTTCTGAGTAAAGAAAAGCCGGTCTTCCAGCATTCCCACGACCTGATCTGCCGGAAATCAGCGAACGGCCTACCGGACTACAGCGACCCGGTCATCTTTCCGACACTGCACCATACGGCGATGCAGTGACCAGGTGGTGGGTGAACCGGACGCGCGCCGTCGACGGAACGAACCAGTGATGATTGACATCCACGTTCATCTGGCCGACGCCCGCTGCATTTCGCCCGGATTCATCGCGGGCATCGCCGGCTCGATGCTCGAGGACGGCCCGCTCGGTCGGAGCGGCGTCGAGCGGGCCCTACGCCTCTACCTGCTGGACCGGCACGGCAACCGCCTCCTGTCGCAGATGAACGCCCACGGAATCGCCAAATCCGTCATGCTGATCGCCGATTTCGGCCCGGCGCTCGGTGAGCCCGAGTTGACCATTGAGGAGATCCACCAGCACCATGCCGAGGTGGCCGAGGCGTCCGACGGCCGGCTGACGTTCTTCGCGGGCTTCGACCCTTCGCGTGGTGCGTCGGCGCTCAGTACCGTCGAACGTTGGACTGCCCTGCCTGGTTGCGAAGGGGTCAAGCTGTACCCGCCGTGTGGCTTCGAGTTGGATGATGAGCGGATGGTGCCGCTCTGGCGCTACTGCAGCGACAACGGTGTGCCCGTACTGACCCACTCAGGGCCGTCGCTGCCGACGCTTGGCCGGGCCCAACGGTACCCACACAGCGTCGAGGAGGTCGTCCGGCGGTTTCCTGACCTGCGTATCGCGTTGGCGCACGGCATGGTCTGGGACCCGGAAGGGACCGTCAAGCTGCTGCGGAAGTATCCCGGGAACCTCTACGCGGACATCTCGTCGTTCCACCAGATCCCGGACGGCGACCTGGAGCTGATGCTGATGCTCTGCGCCGAGGTGCCAGACCAGATCCTGTTCGGGTCGGACGCACCGCTGTTCGACTTCTCCGGAGACCTGACAGCGAAGATCGGAAAAATGCGTGGATTCCTGACCGACGCGCAGGCCGGCAAGCTGTTCGAGCTGAACGCCCGCACGTTCCTGTACGGCGCCAACGCCTGATGGCCCGTCTTCCGTGCCGGCAAGGCAATACCCGCCAGAGCCCTAGGACGACGTTGTGAGCGCTAGCTCGATCTACTTTTCCCCCGATGCGGACGCGTTCCGGGCGTGGACGCGGCGGTTCCTGCAGGAACACGTGGCTCCCCGGCTGAACGAGTGGGAGTCGCAGCGCCGGATTCCGCGCGACATCTGGAAGCTGTTCGGGGAGCACGGGCTACTAGGACTGCACTACCCCGTTGTGTACGGGGGTCGCGACCTGCCGTTCTTCCACTCGGTCGCCTACCTTGAGGAGCTAGGTAAGCTGGGCAATGGTGGCTTCCGCGGGGCGATGTCCGTTCACAGCTACATGGCGACGACCTACCTGCACCTGGCGGGCGACCACCGTCAGAAGTCGGAGTACCTGAAGCCGGCCGTGCAGGGCGACATGATCGCCGCACTGGCGATCACGGAGCCCCAGGCCGGATCCGATGTGGCGGGCATCCGGTGCGTAGCACGGGCCACGGGGGACCGGTACACCATCCGGGGCAGCAAGGCCTTCGTGACCAACGGGTTGACCGCGGATTTCATGGTCACGGCGGTCAGGACGGGCGACGGAGACGGATCCCGCAGTATCTCCCTGTTCGTGGTCGACGCCCGAGCACCAGGGGTGACGAGGACTCCGGTGGAGAAGCTGGGGTGGCACTGCTCCGACACCGCGAGCGTGGAGTTCGACGATGTCGTGGTCGGAGAAGACCAGCTTCTCGGTCGGCGGAACTCGGGATTCCTGTGGATCATGAAAGCGTTCCAGCTCGAGCGGATCGCGGCCGCACTCCTGGCGCTCGGGGAGATCGACTACACGCTGGAACTGGCTAGACGGTACGCGGACGAGCGGCAGGTCTTCGGCACCACGATCCTGGGCTTGCAGGTGGTGCGGCACCGGCTGGCCGAGTTGATGAGTCACACAGCGGCGGCGCGCCAGCTCGCCTATCACGCGGCCTGGCTGTACAGCCAGGGACAGCAGGCGATGTCCCAGTGCGCGATGGCCAAACTGCGGGCCACCGAGCTCGCCGTCGAGGTGGCGGGGCAGTGCCTTCAGCTCTTCGGCGGGCACGGCTACCTCGCGGAAGCGCCGATTTCCCGGGTCTTCCGGGACACCCGGCTCGTCACGATCGCGGGTGGGAGTAGCGAGATCATGCGGGAGATCATCGCCGAGTCCGAGCTGTGAGCTCGTCAGCATTTCTGTACGACGAAACAACCCCACCGGAAGTACCCCACGGTCAGGCAGGCGAACGTGGTGGCCGGCGCCACGTTGGTCGATGCGGCATAGTCGCTGAGATTGATCAGCACGTCGCACGAGAAAACGTGCCCCAGGCGCCGTAGATTGTCCAGGTAGAACGCTTGGCGGCCGGTTCCGAGCTCGCGCATCAGGTTGCGCTGGATCAGCATGTTGTAGTTTCCGCAGAAGACCTTCTCGATCTGGTCTCTCGGAAGCTCTGGCGGGATGGCCCGCCACAGCCTACCGAGGTTCTTGACCGAGTTGTCCACGAACTCGAGCACACCGAACGTCCTGGTGAGATGGGACAGGTCGCTGCTGGTCGCCAGGTGCCTGAGTTCGTAGGTGCCCCCGGTCTGCGACAGGATGAACGACAAGGCTCCGTCGCTCAGAATCGACTCCGCCGAGTCCATGAACCGGTCGCGGTCGCGCGCGCACTTGTCGCCCACGATGACCAGGACCTCCGAGTAGTCGTTTGCCCGCAGTAGACTGGACCCCAGTTCCAGGGCCGCCGACAGGTTGGAACACTTCGCGAGACTCACTCCGTACAACTTGGCGTCGACGAGACCGTAGTCACCGAGAATCTGCGCCACCTCGGGATAGTCCAGTCCTACCGCATGAATCGAGTTGACCGTCGTGGCCAGCAGTACGGCACCAATGTCGGCAGGGTCGACGCCGCCGGTCCGCAGGGTGTCTCCGACCGAACGGTGGCAGAGGTCGGGCAGGCTGAGTGGACTTTTCCGGAAGTAGTGCAGGCCGAGCTTGGTGAAGACCTCGACCTGCTCGGGGTCGCCTTCCTCGATGTCGGCGAGAGGGACGGCGTCTCCCACCGTGTAGGCGATACCCCGGAGGTAGAGCGGCTGACCGGTCATGCTCAGCTCCCTCAGCGTCGGACGAAGGAAGGCCAAAGTGCCATGCTCGGACAGTACCCGCCGATCAATGTCCGCAACTATCGAGATGCTCAGACCTTTGGCTCCGTCGGCCGGCCCGTCCTGCCCCGCCGCGGGGTCAGCCCCCTGGCGGCAGTCAGGGCTAGGGAGAGCTCGGGTGTCGGTTCTAGACTCTCCACCATGCAGAGACTGCGCCTCGACATGGACCGTGTCCAGGCGGCCAGCCGGGCGATCGACCCCGTGTTCCTCGGCACCCCGCACTACCGCTGCGAGGCGCTGGGGTCGGAACTCGGGTGCACGGTCAGTCTCAAGGTCGAGTCGGTGAACCCGGTCCGCAGTTTCAAGGGCCGGGGTACCGAGATCATCGCCAACGGCCTTGCCGACAGCGGCGAGCACGCTGTGGTGTGCGCCAGTGCGGGAAACCTCGGTCAGGCGCTGGCCTGGTCCGGCCGTAGTCGTGGGCTCGACGTCACCGTCGTGGCGTCCCGCTACGCGCCCGTGGTCAAGCTCGAGCGCATCCGTGCCCTGGGAGCCCGTCTGGAGTTGGTCGACGGTGACTACGACACCGCCTGTGCGCGGGCGGCGGCGATCGCCCGGTCCCGGGGTATCCGGCAGATCGAAGACGGTGTGGACGTCGAGACCTGTGACGGTGCGGCGACCATCGGCATCGAACTGGCCTCCGACCCACAGCCCCTCGACGCCGTCGTGGTCGCCCTCGGCACCGGAGCCCTTGCCAGCGGCGTCGGCTTCGCGGTGAAGGCCATGGCACCCGAGGTGGAGGTGATCTGTGTCCAGCCGCTGGGAGCACCAGCGATGACGCGCTCATGGCACGCACGGTGCGTCGTCACCACCAACTCGGTCGACACCATCGCTGACGGTGTCGCGGGTCGCATCCCCAACCCGGACGCCCTGCAGGACCTGCTCGTGGTCGTCGATGACGCCGTCCTCGTCCGGGAGGCGTCGATCGTCGCCGGGATGCGGCTGCTCCTGGATCATGCGGGCCTCGTCGTCGAACCGTCGGCCGCGCTCGGTATCGCGGCGATCCTTGAGGACCGCGACCGTTTCGCGGGCAGGCGGGTGGCCACCATCGTCTGCGGCGGTAACGTCGACATGGACGTCTACCATCGCTGGATCGGCACGGTGTCCGGCGACGCTGACCCGGTACCGGCCGGCGAGCACGGCCCGCACCTGGGATAGCGGCCGGCGACCGGCTCTCCCGGAGAAACCGCCGGGCGGTCATCCCGTTGCGGCTGCCCGGACCGACGAGGTGCCCGGTGTCCCGTCAGATGCGGTTGTCTGCGCCTGCCCGGCGCCGGTGCTGCGCAGCCTCTGCGAGCGGCGGCCGGACGCTCGGCGGACGGTCCTGCGGCGCCGTGTCACCGTCGAGCCGGTTCTCCCGCCGCAGGCTGCGGGTCACCAGTGCGGTGAGGACACCGGCGAGCAGACCCCAGAACGCCGACCCGATTCCCAGCAGCGTCACCCCGGACGCGGTCGCCAGGAAGGTGATCACGGCAGACTCCCGCCACTGCTCGTCGGCGAGCGCCGAGGTGAGGGAGGTGATGACGGTGGCGAGCAGCCCGAGACCCGCGATCCCGGCGATGAGGGACACCGGTAGGGCAGTGAGTAGGGAGCCGACCGTGCCGCCGAACACGCCGAGGCACAGGTAGAACACTCCGGCCCAGACGGCGGCCAGGTAGCGGCGGTCGGGGTCCTGGTGCGCTGAGCTACCGGTGCAGATCGCCGCAGTGATGGCCGCGAGGTTGAGTCCGAAGCAGCCGAACGGTGCCAGCACCAGGTTGGCCGCACCCGTCCAGCCGACCAGCGGTGAGACCGGCAGTTGATACCCGTCGTTGCGTAGCACCGCGACTCCCGCAAGGTTCTGCGAGGCCATGGTGACCACGAAGAGCGGTAGCCCGGCACCGATGACGACCTGCCAGGAGAATTCGGGAACGGTGAAGACCGGAGTGGACAGTGCCAGGTCCACGTCACGCAACCGGACCGACCCGGTGAGCGTGGCAGCGACGACGCCAGTGGTCAGTGCCGCCAGTACGGCGTACCGGAGCAGCCACCTGCGGAACAGCAGATAGACCGTGAACATCGGGAACACCACGGCGAAACTGTGGTGCATCTCGCTGAACAGCCCGATACCGAACTGGACGAGAATTCCGGCAAGGAGGCCCGCCGCGAGCGCGACCGGGACACGGTTCATAACACGGGCGAACCACCCGGTGATCCCACTGAGCGTGATCAACGCCGCCGAGACCAGAAAGGCGCCGACCGCCTGGCCCATGCTCGCCCCGAGCAGTCCAGTGGCGAGTACGGCCGCCCCCGGAGTGGACCACGCGGTGACGACGGGTGCCCGGTAGCGTAGGGACAGCCCGATGGACGTCACTCCCATACCGACACCCAGCGCGAGCATCCACGAGGCCAGTTCATCGCTGGACGCGCCAGCGGCCTGCGCGGCGGTGAACACGATCGCCGCGGAACTCGCGGTACCGACGAGTACCGCGACGAGACCGGCGGTGACGGCCGACGGTGGTGCCGCTTGTCGCGTCAGATAAGCCAGCGACTTCATGATTGCGTGACTGTACCCGAACGAGGTGACGTCGATTCTGGCAGGCGGCCCGGGAACGCGGTACCGCCGTTGCGGACGGGGCCGGTGCCGGGTGGCGCGGCCGATGCCACCTCCGGGCTGTCGCGGTGCCACGGTTGGGCGTCGGGTCCGCTGGGCCGATGCCTGCCGGATTCGGTGCCCCGTGCCGGTGGCCTTCTCGATCATCATTATCTGCGAAAACATCCGGGTCGACACCCCGTCCGCCAGCCTGTTTCAAGCTGCCCTCGTGCGGGCCAGCCAGCCATGACAAAAGATCATTAGCCACAGTGGAACTTTTTTGGGGTATCGAGATCCGCTGCGTCCGCCGAGGAGTTGCGCCTTACTCTCTTGAACCCGAGGAATCTTGCCGGTAACATCGGTAACCGACGATGGAGCATGGGACAACGAAGCGGGGCGCCATGCGTAACCAAAGGGTCGTTTCTGTCGGAATCAAGCTGAGCCACGACGGCGGCGTTGCCCTCTTCGAAGACAACCGCCTGGTCCAGTGTCACGAGATGGAAAAGATAGGCAACAACCCGCGTTACTCGGAATTCCGGCTAACGAGGAGTGAGCTGTTCGGCCTGCTCAACGATATCGGCTACGACTGGTCTGAGGTGGACTCCCTCGTCATCGATGGTTGGCACACTACTCCGTTCGAGGTGACCCTGGGCGACGAAAAGGTTCCGTTCGAGGTGGCGGACTACGGTCACCTCTACGACATCCGCGCGAACCCGTTGGCGAGTAAAGGTGCTTTCAGTACCTACTTTGGGCGGGAGTACACGAGCTACCATCACATCGCGGGGCACATTTTCTCATCTTACTGCAGTAGTCCGATGGCTCGGCGGGGTGAGTCGTCGTACGTGCTCTCGTGGGACGGCATGTCGTTTCCGCAGCTGTTCCACTATGACCGGGGTGGCAGACTCGAATGCCTGGGCTACCTGTTTCCCATGAGCGGGTTCATCTACACCTATTTCGCGGTGAATTTTGCGCCGTACCAGGACTATCGGCCGAATGACCTGTCGCTGGCTGGCAAGTACATGGCCTACATCGCGAAAGGGAAGAGGGTCCAGTCGCTCGGCGAGAGCTTCCACACGATCTTCGAGAAGCTGGTGGCGAGGACCGGGCCGGTCACGACCCACGAACAGATGCTGGAGTTCGAGCGGGCGCTGCTGCTCAAGCTGGTCTTCCGGGCCAAAGCCAGTGGGCTCGGCGATGAGGACATCCTCACCACCTTCCACTGCTTCCTCGAGGAGGTGCTGGTCCGCACGCTGGCAGCACGGTTGGACGAACTGGACCGGCGGGGACCCCGGAATCTGTGCTACGCCGGTGGGTGTGCGCTGAACATCAAGTGGAACAGCGCGATCAGGCGCTCGTGCAACCTGGCGGAGCTCTGGATTCCACCGTTCCCCAACGACGCGGGCAGCGCCATCGGCACCGTCTGCAGCGAGCTTGTTGCCAAGCATGGCTACGAGTCAGTCGATTGGGACGTCTACAGCGGGCCAGCTATCCGTGATACCGCATGGGACGCCGCCGACTGGTCGTCGCGCGACTGCTCACTCAAGGAGCTGGCGGGTCTCATCCACGAGTCGCAGCAGCCGGTCATCGTGCTCAACGGCCGGGCCGAGCTCGGGCCGCGGGCATTGGGAAACCGCAGCATCATGGCGGCGCCGACCTCGCCGGAGATGAAGACCACCCTCAACCGGATCAAGCGGCGCGAGTCGTACCGGCCGGTCGCGCCGATCTGCGTGGAGGAGGACGCGGCTCGGTTCTTCGACCCGGGTACGCCCGATCCGTACATGCTCTACGACCACCGGGTGCGTCCGGAAGCGGCAGGGCGGTTGGCCGCGGTCTGCCACCTGGACGGGACGGCCCGCCTGCAGACGGTCAACCAGCGGCAGAACCCGGAGATACACGCGCTGCTCAACCACTACGCGGAGTACAGCGGACTACCGATCCTCTGTAACACCAGCGCGAACGACCTCGGCTCCGGGTTCTTCCCGGATGTCCGCAGCGTCGCCGAGTGGGGTCATGTTGACCACATCTGGAGCAACGGGAGGCTGTACACCCGGACGACGGGTGCGTAGTGACGCTCGGGCGGGAAGAGGAACGGATGTCAGGCACAGCGCACGCCACTTCCGGATTCCGGGGTGGACTTCATGAGATCTTCCGTCAGCAGGCGGCGGAGGCGCCGTCGCGGATCGCGGTCGCTTCTGCCGGGGAAACCCTGACGTATCAGGAGCTCGACAGGCTGTCCGATCGGCTCGCTTTCGGGCTGACCACCCGTGGTGTGCAGCCCGGAGAGGTGGTCGGTCTGTGTCTGCCCCGGGGAATCGACATGGTCGTCGCCATGCTCGGCGTACTCAAGGCGGGGGCGGCCTACCTGCCCGTCGACCCGGACTACCCGGCACCCCGGATCGACTACATCATCGAGCACAGCCGGGCGCAGTTCGTCGTCGTCGCTGCCGAGCTGGTCGGCCTGTTCGACCGGCCTGGTGTCAACCTCGTGGCCTACGAGCGCGGCGCGTTGCCGGACGGCGTCGCACCGGACTGGGCACCGGTGGTGGTGTCCCCGGAGGCACCCGCATACGTCATCTACACCTCCGGCACGACCGGCAAACCGCACGGTGTCGTCGTCCAGCACGGGAACGTCGACCGGCTGTTCAGCGGCACGCAGAGCTGGTTCGGGTTCTCCAAGGACGACGTGTGGACGGTGTTCCACTCAATCGCGTTCGACTTCTCCGTGTGGGAGCTCTGGGGCGCGCTGCTGCACGGCGGCAAGGCGGTCGTCGTGCCGTACGTGACGACCCGTACGTCTGAGCGCTTCTACCAGCTGGTCGTTGACCAAGGGGTCACGGTTCTCAGTCAGACGCCGACGGCGTTCCGTGCCTTCGACGCGGTCGACGCCCGCCACCACGCGGACCTTTCGCTGCGCCACGTCGTCCTGGGCGGTGAACCGGTCGACCGCGATGTCGCGGCGGCGTGGCTGGCGCGGCGCGGTGAGTCCGCCCCGCAGCTGGTGAACATGTACGGGATCACGGAGACGACCGTGCACGTGACGTACCGACCACTGTCACTCGAACTACTCGACGGTTCGGAGCACTCGCCGATCGGTGTGCCGATTCCAGATCTGGCCATCCAGCTGCTGGACGACGCCGGGCAGCCGGTCGCGCACGGCGCGGTCGGGGAGATTCACGTGCGCGGGCCGGGCGTCGCCCTGGGGTACCTGCACGAAGCGGAGCTGACCGCCGCGCGATTCACCGGATCGGGCGCGGACCGGGTCTACCGCACGGGCGACCTCGGTGTCACCTATGACGGCGTCGAGTACTTCTTCGTCGGGCGCGCGGACACCCAGATCAAGTTGCACGGGTACCGGATCGATCCCCGGGAGATCGAGGCCGTCGCGGACGCGTTCCCCGGTCTGTCCAACTCGGTGGTGTCGAAGGTGCCGGGCTCCGGTGACGACGCGCATCTCATGCTGTTCGCCCTGTACGATCCCGAGACCGGGCCGGCGCAGCGTGCGGCCGCCGCCGATCTGGTGCTGGCGAATATCCGTGCGACGCTTCCCGCATACATGTGCCCGGCCCGGTGTGTCCTGCTCGACGAGTATCCGAGGAATCACAACGGCAAGATAGACCACGACTCGCTGCAGGCGACGTACCACGCGCCGGACCCGTCACCGCCACTGGAGGCGGTCGTGGGTCACGCAGAAAAGGTCAAGGCTATCTGGGAGCAGGTGCTAGGAAAGCCCGTCGCCGCGTCGGACGAGGACTTCTTCGAGGCCGGCGGCACGTCGCTCGACCTCATCCGCATCATGCAGGAGACCAAGAAGCAGCTCGCGGTGGAGGTTGACCTGGGTGCCTTCGCCGACGGTCTGTCGCTGGACGTCTACGTCGACCACGTCGGCGAACAGTTCGCGTCGAGGAAGCGGGCGACCGCAGAACGCGGGCCTAGCTAGCCCCAGATCCGGGAGTGGATGTCATGAGCAAGTTCAGCCTCACGCCCACCGAGCTCGCAGACTTCCAGCGCAACGGCTACGCCGGGCCGTTCACGCTCTATGAACCTGACGAGATGGCTGACCGCTGGCGGAAGGAGCGGCTGAAGCTGCTCGACCGGACAAACGCCGTCTACCAGGACACCGAGGCGATCTCGCAGGGGACCAACATCTCCAATTACGACCGCCATCTCGACAACAGCTTCCTTGCCGAACACATCGCCCGGCCCGAGATCGTCCACCGGGTGGCGAGCATTCTCGGCAAGGACGTCATCTGCTGGCGGTCCGAGTTCTTCCCGAAGTACCCGGGCGACGAGGGCACCGACTGGCACCAGGCGGACACGTTCGCGAACGCCGGGGGAGAGCCGCAGATCGTCTGGGAGGAGGACCGGGAGTACGGCGGCACGATCACGGTCTGGACGGCCTTCACCGAGGCGAGTATCGAGACCGCCTGCCTACAGTTCATCCCGGGTACCCACCGGCAGATGTTCTACGACGAGACCCTGGGGATGCACTACGACCCTGAGGCGAACCGCAACAAGACCAAGAACGGCGTGGCCCGGGGATTCTTCGGCTACGACTACCGCCAACTACAGATCGACCCGGACTGGTCCCCGGACGAGAGCAAGGCGGTTTCGATGCAGATGAAGGCGGGGCAGTTCATCGTCTTCTGGTCGACGCTGATGCACGCCTCCCACGGTCACGCGGGCCGGACGCAGGAGATGCGCCTTGGCTTCGCCAGCCGCTACGTCCCCGCTTCGGTACGCGTCTATCCGGGTCTGACCGAGATCCACGAGTACGGCGGGCGCATCTCGCTGGACGACTTCGGGTGCGTGCTGGTGTCGGGTGAGGACAGGTACGGGCGGAACCGGCTGCGAACCCACACGACGACCGGCGTCCCGTTCGGCAAGAGCTGACCGTGACCGGGTTCGAGGAGTGGGCGGCGGCCGCTGTCGAGGTGTTCGGCGAGGTCAAGCCACTGGCAGACCGGCTGCCGCAGGACCACTTCGAGATGGCCGTGGCGGATCACGAGCGTCTCGGCACCGCCGCCGGACGGCTACTCGACAGCGTCGCCCGCGAGGTCGGTCTGCGGCAGACGGTCCACGTGCGCGCCGCGCCGCAGCCGGCGGGCAGCTCGTTCGGGTTGGCGGTGGAGCGCCGGATCAGCAGCCTGCTGGCCGACGCCGGACCGCTCGACGACTGGGTCCGCGACGCCGGGGAGGCGCCGATCGTACGCGCCGCCGCCAATGCCCGTGATCGGGCGCCCCGGCTGGTGCGGGTCGAAACCCGCGACGGACTGACGCTCGACGCGTTCACGGCGGGCGACCGGGCGCGTCCCGCGGTGGTGCTGGTCCCACCCTGTGGCATGCCGGTCGAGCTGTCGCTGCGGTGGCTGCGCGCACTCGGCGAGGAGCACTTCGTCGTGACCTGGCAGACCCGCGGTCTGTTCTCCGCGCACGGTCCCGAGGCCGGTATGGCGAGCGGCGTGGCCGACCAGGCCGACGACCTGCTGGCGGTCATGGACGCGCTCGACCTGCCGGCCTGTCACGTGATGGGGCTCTGCGGCGGCGCGGTGATCGTGGTCGAGGCCGCCCACCGACATCCCGGTCGCCTCGGATCGATCAGCCTGTGGCACGGGGACTACGACTTCGGGGCCGGCTCGACGAAGACCGATCACCAGCGGGACGTCCAGGCGTTGATGGAGATGGGCGCGGACACCCTGGCGAAGGCGGCCGCCTACCAGAAACTCATGCACCGCCCTGCCGCCCTGGCGAAGATCCCCGAGCGGCTCGCGCCGCTGGTGCTCTACCCCTACGCGTCGCCGGTGCTGTTCCACCACTACTGCAGGTTGAACCTCGCGATCATGTCTTTCGACATCACTGATCTGCTCGGCCGGATCCCACACCCGACGTTGGTGGTGACGAGTCGGACCGACACGACCGCGCACCCGGAAGGTTCGCATCGCGTGGCGCGTGAGCTCGCCCGCGCCCGGCTGGTCGAGGAGCCCAGCGGCGACCACCTCTCCGTCTTCGACACCTCGTCCCGACTCGTCCAACTGGCCGCCGACTTCGTCGCGGCCCAGTACCTGAGCACACCTGGACGGCGATGACCGACATGGCTGCACTCGAAGTCGAGACGATCGATCACGACCTGGGCGGGCTCGTCGAGGAAGGCGTTCTCGTCCGGCACCGGACGGGTGACCGGCGGGTCGCCGCGGTCTTCGTCGTGCCGGGCGAGGCCGCCCCGGTGGTCCGGCGAGCGACGCTCCTTCGCGAGGAGGCAGGCGTCGACGGCGAGCTCGCCCTGTACGAGCCCGACGACGACCTGATGATCTTCCACCGCAACCGGCGGGAGGCCGACTTCATCTTTCGTGAGGTGTTCCGGGACAACGAGTACCTGCGCAACGGGGTGACACTGCCCGACCATCCGACCGTGGTCGACGTCGGAGCGAACATCGGCGGGGCCTCCGTCTTGTTCGGACTTGTCGGCCAGGGGGCCCGGATCTTCGCGGTCGAACCCGTACCTCAGCTGTGTCGGGCCGTCGAGCTGAACGCCAGGCTGCACGACATCGATGTCGTCATCGTCGCCGGCGCAGTCGGCGACGCGCGCGGTCAGACGGTGATCACGTACTACCCGAAGAACACAGCGATGTCCGGGCTCCTCGCGGACCAGACGGACCGCGAGGTTCTCAAAACCTATCTCGCGGGCCACGACGGCGCCTCCGCCGCCGGGCTCGACGCGATGGTCGCCGAGCTGCTCGTCGGCGAGCCGGTCGAGTGCGGCGTGCAGACACTGGGACAGGCGCTCGAGGGCCATTCCGTCGACCGTATCGATCTGCTGAAGATCGACGTCGAGAAAGCGGAGTGGCAGGTCCTGCACGGTATCGACGATGGGCTGTGGCAACGGATCGATCAGGTGGTCATGGAGGTCCACGACATCGACGGACGGGTCGCGGCCTGCGTCAGGTTGTTGGAGGACAAGGGCTTCAGCGTGCTGATCGACCGCAACCCGGATCTGCTGAGCACCGACATGTACGGCGTCTACGCCCGTCGGGGACCGGTGGCGCCGGACCCCGCCGCCCCGAACTGGCGGCGGCCGCTGTCGACGCGTCGGGCGTTGGCCTCGGCCATCCGCGAACGCATCCCGCAACTCGCCGACATCGCCGTCGAACGGTTCCGGTTCGTGGCGGCCCTGCCGAGGGACACCCGCGGCGAGATCGATGCGGCCGCGCTCGGCGCCATGATCGCGTCGGAAGGCGCCGCGGAGCCGGGTGTGATGTCCGCGATCGAGGAAAGGCTTGCCGCCATCTGGTGCCGGCTGCTGAAGGTCGAGTCCGTCCGGACCTCGGACGACTTCTTCGACCTCGGCGGCACCTCACTCAAGTCGGTACGGATGGTACTTGAGGTGGACGAGGCCTTCGGCGAGAACGTGCTGCCGCCGGACCAGCTTTTCGCGGGTAGCCGCTTCGACGAGGTGGCGGCGGTCATCCGCAGGAACCTGGGATGAAGCGGCAGCTCTTCGCGGCTCTGGAAAAGCTCGCGGACAACCACCACAACCAGGTGGTCTACCGCGACGGCGGCAGGGTCAGCAGGACGTGGGCCGAGCTGGCACAGGACATCGACCGGGCGGTCGGCCGGCTGGCGTCGCTGCGGCCGCACGGGCGCGGGCGCGAGTTCCAGGTGGGGTTGGTCGGGCCGACGTCGTACCAGTGGATGGTGCTCGATCTGGCCTGCATCAAGGCGGGCTTCCGGTCGGTCGCGGTGCCGGAGTTCCTTACCGCCCGGGAGATCGGTGCCCTGCTGCGGGAGGCCGAGGCCGACGTCGTGCTCGCCGACCGGGCGGTGGCGGACCGGCTCACCGAGGTCGACGCACCGGTGTGGTTCTTCGGTACCGGCGGTGCCACTCCGGTCGGAAGCGGCTTCGAGGAGCTCGCCGGCGTCGAGTGGACCTGCACCGCCGACGGGATGCTGGACCACTACTCGATCGGCTACTCGTCGGGGACGTCGGGCAAGGCCAAACGCATCGATTTGATGTTCCCGGCAGAGGAGCCGTCGATCGGCTGGAGACGCGCCCTCGACCTGGCGCTGCAGTACTACCGGTACCGGACCAGCTTCTGGAGCCGCAAAGGGAACAGGCTGTTTGTCTTCATGCCCTTCTCGCACCTGCAGCAGCGGGCCTTCGTACGGCTGGCGCTGATGCGCCGGATCGACATCGTGCTCTCCGATCCTCGGCGCTGCGTGCAGGACCTGATCGTCGAGAAGCCGAACATCATGGTGAGCGTCCCCATGATATACGAGGCCCTGGCGGCGCGGATCGAACAGAAACTGCGGCAGATGAGTAAGCGGCAGCGGGCCGTCTTCGACGTCTACCTCCGCCTTCGGATCAACCGGCTGCCCAACCGCAGCTGGGTGAAACGACTGTTCGGCCGCTACCTGTTCGGCAAGGTGCGCAAGATCTACGGCGGCCGGGCCGACTACTTCGTGACGGGCAGTGCCCCGATCGACCGGCGGACGCTCACGACGTTCTACCGCGTGGGTGTGCGGATCTACGAGGGGTACGGGCAGAGCGAGCTGCCCAGGATCATCTCCATGAGTTCCGAGAAGGACTTCCGCATCGGCAGCGTCGGCCGGCCACGGGTTCCCGTCAAGATCGCCGCAGACGGCGAGATCCGGGTCAAGATCGACCGGAGCGAGCTTGCCGACCCCTCGGTCGTCACCTTCGACCAGGAGGGGTACATCTGCACGGGCGACATCGGCTACCTGGACGCGGACGGCTTCCTGTTCCTGCGCGGACGCAAGGACGACGTCATCGTCCTCGACAACGGCAAGAAGGTGTTCCCCGCCAGCGTCGAGACCGTCTTCCACGAGCTGAAGGTGGACGAGTCCATCTGCGTCACCTCCTTCGACGGCAAGCGGATCGCCGCCGTCGCGTACTGGCCCGTCGAGCGGGGCGGATCGGCGGCGCTGAGGAGCTACCTCGCCGAGGTCAACCCGAGGCTGGCCGAACACGAGAGAGTGACGCTCTTCGCGCACAGCACGGTGCCGTTCACCGTGGAGAACGGCATGTTGACGGGCACCAGAAAACTGCGGCGTCAGCGGATCAAAGCGGTGTTCGGCGATGCGAAGCTGGAGCGGGTCGGTGACTGAGGGCGGCTCGCCGCACAGCGAGCACAACTTCGCGGCCGTGCTGCGGCACCGGGCAGCCGGGTCACCGGCGGAACCGGCGTACACGTTCCTGCGGCAGGGCCTCGACGAGGCGCACACCGTCAACTACCGGCAGCTGTACGACGCTGTGTGCTCCCTGGCGGTCCACCTTGATGGGCTCCCACGGCCGGCACGGGCACTGCTGGTCTACCCCCACGGGCTGGAGTTCATCCGCGCGTTCTGGGCGTGTCTCGTCGCCGGGATCGTGCCCGTTCCGTGCTACCCGCCGAGGAACAGCCGCTCGGTGGACCGCCTCCTCGTCATCGCCCGGGACGCGCAGGCTTCCGTCGTCCTGACCGACCGGGCGGCACTCGGCCGAGCCGGCGACAGGTTCACGGAGACCGCGCCCTGCCTCGTCACCGATGAGATCACGGTCGATGAAATCACGGCCGGCGGGACAGCGGGCGGCTGGACGGGTGCCGTCGAACCCGTGGCCGTGTGCCCGGCAGACCCGGCGTTCCTGCAGTACACGTCCGGGTCGACCGGCGCGCCCAAGGGTGTCGTCGTCTCGCACCGGAACCTGTACCGCAACCAGGAGCTCATCCGGGCGGCGTTCGGCCAGGACAGCGAATCGACGGTCGTGTCCTGGCTGCCCTTCTACCACGACATGGGGCTCATCGGGAACGTCCTGCACGCGGTGTACGTCGGCGCGCACGCGGTGTTCCTCTCGCCGCTCGAGTTCCTGCGCAGGCCCGTGACGTGGCTGGAGGCGATCAGCCGCTACCGCGCGACGGGAAGTGGCGGACCCAACTTCGGCTACCAGCACTGCGCCGACCGGATCAGCGACGACGACGTTGCGGGGCTCGACCTGAGCCGCTGGCGGGTGGCCTACTGCGGGGCCGAGCTGGTCCGGGCGCAGACGCTGTCGTCGTTCGCGGACCGGTTCGCGGCGACCGGATTCCGGTCCGATGCCTTCCGGCCCTGCTACGGCATGGCCGAGGCCACGTTGCTGGTGGCCGCTGCGGAAGGGCTCACCACGCGCACGCCGGAGCCGTCCGGGAGCGAGGCGGACGACAGCGGGCCCGCGTCGCCCGGCGACCCGGTCGTGTCGTGCGGCGTCCCCAGTGGTTTCCGCTGCCTCGTCGTCGACGGCAACGGTGCCGAGTGCCCCGATGGCCGAGTGGGAGAGGTGTGGCTGAGCGGGTCGAGCGTCGCGGGCGGCTACTGGAACAACCCCGGGGCGTCCGAGGCGCTGCATGCCTTCACCCGCTCGGGTGAGGGCCCGTTCTACCGCACGGGCGACCTTGGCTTCCTGCGCGACGGCGAGCTGCATGTGACGGGCCGGATCAAGGAACTGATCATCATCCGTGGCCGCAATCACTACCCCTACGACCTCGAATGGGCGATCGCCGAGGGCGCACCGGGTGTCATCCGGGACGGCTGCGTGGTGTTCTCCGTAGACCGGGAGCACGGCGAAGATCTGGTTGTCCAGTGCGAGTACGACCGTACGGGCGGACTTGCCCACGCCGAAGTCATCCGGTCGGTCCGGACCGTGCTGTTGGAGGAGTTCGGCATCCCGGCGTCGGAGGTGTTCCTCTTCGCCCCTCGCCACCTGCCTCGTACCAGCAGCGGCAAGCTCCAACGGGCGCTGTGCAGGTCGACATACCTCGCGGGGCAGACCGGCGGCATCGCCCATTGGAAGGCGGAGTCCAGCGGGCCGATCGGCGCAGCCGGCGAGGGACGGACCCCGGCTGCGGCGGCCTCCGACACGGAGCGGCAGATCATGCGGGCGGTCGAACATCTCAAGGGGCCGGTCCGGATGGGGCGGGACGACACGTTCTTCAGCGTCGGGTTCGATTCCCTCGGCATGGCCGAGCTCGCCGCCGCGCTGTCCGATGAGGTGGGCCAGCTGATCGGCGTCGAGCTGCTGTTCGACCATCCGACGATCGCCGGGCTCGCCGCGCGGCTGGACGCCCTGTCGCACACCGATCCGCCGCCCGTTGCGCCCGAGGTGCTCACCGGCGACGGTCTCCTGCCGGCCAGCTCGATCCAGGAGTCGATCTGGATCGACCACCAGTCGCGAGCACCGGACAGCCGCTACAACATCGCGATCCGGATCGACTTCGCATCGCAGATCCCACGGGAGCGGATCGAGAAGTCGCTCGCGCTCGAGCTGGGCCGCGCGGAACTGCTGAACTGCCAGTTCGTCTGGCGGAACGGAAACCTGGGCCTGCTCCCGTGCGACGACGAGGAGCACCGACCGGACGTACTCGACGTTTCCCGATCGGGCACCGAGCAGGCGGTGGCCGAGTTGGACGGGTGCGTCGAGGCACTCGTCCGCAAGCCCTTCGACCTCGACGAGCGCCCGTTGTTTCGCACCACACTCGTGCGGCTGCCGGGCGGCACCCACACGCTGATCTTCGTCGCCCACCACATCATTTGCGACGGGTTCTCGCTCAACGCCTTCGCCCAGCGACTGTCGTCGGCGTGCGCCGGCGGGGACGGCACCGGGCGTACCGACGAGGAACGGGACACCTCGTACCGCACGTACGTGCGTCGGCAGCGGGACCTGCTGGCGCGCGACGGCGCGGACGCCGGGGCGTACTGGCGCGGGCAGCTCACGGGTCTCGTACCGCTGCGGCTGCCCCGGGACCGCTGGTCCCCAGCCGACGGCGCCCGGGGCCGCATCGCCACCGAGTGGCTGCACCTGACCGACGAGCAGTCCCGATCCCTGGCCCGGCTGGCCCGGCGGTGTGGCACGACGCCGTTCGCGGTGGCGCTGGCCGGGTTCGCGACGGTCATCGGCAGAGTCACGCGACGCTCGGACATCGCGGTCGGTGTTCCGCTTCTCGATCGCGACTTTCCCGCCATGAAGGACACGTTCGGGCCCTGCGTCAACCCGGTCACGCTGCGCCTGCAGCTCGCCGGCGACCAGTCCGGCGTGCAGCGGGTCGCGGCGGTCGGTGGCAGGCTGTCGGAGGCGCTCGGACTGCGGGCGCTGCCGGTGCGTGCGGTGGCGGGCGAACTCACCAGCGGTCGCAGCGACGGGAGGGTCCCGGTCACCTCGGTATACTTCAACGGCCTCACCTTCGGGCCGGGTGAGCAGATCGCCAAGGGGTTCCTCGGCGACCGGGGCCAGACCGCACGGCTTGACCTCGACGTTTACGCGATCCTTGACAGCGGTGGCGGCGGGTCGCTGCGGTGGGACTACGACTCGGCGCTGTTCGATCCGGAGACGGTACGCCTGTGGATGGCCGGCTTCGAGAATTGTCTCCGCCGTCTCGACCGGGATCCGGACCGGCCACTCGACGCGCAACCGCTCCTGGTTCCGCCCCGCCTCGGGCGGCCGCCACAGGTCGGGTCCGCGGACGTCCCGCAACCGCTGGTCGCCTTGGTGAGGCAGACCATGGAGCGGATCCCGCAGCGGGTGGCGGTGGTGACCCCGAGCGGCGCGACGACGTACGGGCAGTTGCTCGGATGGAGCCGCCGGGTCAGCGGCTACCTGCGGCGTACCTCGGTGGCAGGTCCGGTCGGGCTGTACTTCCGTCACGGGGACACCCCGCTGGCGATTTCCGCGATGGTCGGCGCGTTGGATGCCGGGTGCCGCTACGTCGTTCTGGAGCCCAGGGACCCGGCGCCGCGGCTGCGGCGGATCGTCTCGGACGCCGGGGTCCGGGTGGTGTTGGCCAACGGCGCGGTCGCCTGGGCAGAAGCGGACGACACCGACGAGCCCGGCCGCGTACGCCCGAAGGTGGTGCGGATCGACCAGACCGGTCCGGAAGAGGCCGGCGACGGTCCGGGAGAGGCCGGCGACGGTCCGGACGAACCCCGGGCCGGGTATCTGCTCTACACCTCCGGTACCTCCGGCACCCCCAAAGGTGTGATCCAGGAGGCGGACAACGTCCGGTACTTCGTCGAACAGTACCGGCGACGGCTGTCGATCACCGAGCAGGACTCGCTCAGCCTGGTGTCGTCGCTCGGCTTCGACGCGGCGGTGCTGGATGTCTACACCGCGATGGTCACCGGTGCCCAGTTGCAGGTTCTCGCCTTGCACGACAACGACGCGCACCGCGACCTTTGGCAATGGGTGGTCGACCAGTCGGTCACCGTCCTGCACGCGACCCCTTCCCTGTACCGCAAGCTCATGGCCACCCGACGCGGCTCGGACAGCGGCCGCCTGCGCGCCGTGGTCCTGGGCGGGGAGCCGGTGCTGCCCGCCGACGGGATACGGCACTTCGAGCTGTTCCCCGACGTCGAGCTCTACAACCTCTACGGCCAGGCGGAAAGTACCCTCAACTCGCTTCGGCGCTTCGTGCACGGGAACGTCACGCGCACCGTCACGCTGGGCGTTCCCTGCGACGGCACGTCACTGGCCCTGCGCGTCGCGCACGGGGGCGGTCCGGAGGTGTACGAGGTGGGCGAGATCGTGGTCGGCTCACCGCACGTCGCGAAGGGCTACGTCGGACTGCCGGGCCTGTCCGCAGAAAGGTTCCGCGAGGCCGGATACCACACCGGTGACTCGGGCAGGTTCCTGCCCAGCGGGGAGATCGAACTGGTCGGCCGCGTGGACCGCCAGCTCAAGGTGAACGGCTACCGGGTGGAGCCCGCCGAGATCGAGACAGTGCTGATGGGACACCCCGCGGTCGCTCGGGCGCTGGTGCTCAAGCAGCAGCGGGGCGACGGCGGAGAGTCCCTCGCGGCATACGTCGAGGTTCCAGACGAGCGGCGGCGTGCCGCCCTCGACCCCGAGGAACTGCGCGGCCTGCTGGTCCGGAACCTGCCTGGCTACCTGGTCCCGTCCACCACCATGGTGCTGGCCGCCTTCCCGCTCACGCCCAACAACAAGGTCGACCGGGCCGGGCTGCCGCAACCGGGCGAGCCCGCACCGGCCGGCCCGGCGGTCGCGCGGCCGATGGACGCGCGGGAACGCACCGTGGCCGACTGCATGGCGGGGGTCCTGGGTGTCGCGCCCACCGGCCCAACGTCGTCGTTCTTCGCGCTGGGCGGGAACTCCATCAGCGTCATCGAGCTACTGCACCGGCTGGAACGGACCACCGGACTGGTACTCACCTTCAAGGACGTCTTCGAGGACCCGACCGTCGCCGCCATCGCCGCGCGGCTGGCGGCGGCCCCGGCACCGGCGTGGCCCGCGCTGTCGCGGAGCCCGTCACGCGCCGAGTACCCCCTGACGTCGAGTCAGCTGAGAATCTGGGTGCAGAGCCAGCGCGCGTCCTACAACGTCCTGGCGTCGATCCACGTGGTCGGTGGCCTGCGACCCGACCGGCTCGAGCGCGCCGTCGACGCCGTGGTGGCCCGGCACGAGATCCTGCGTACCCGGTTCGTCGTGCGAGGCGACGAGGTCGTGCAGCGCGTCGACCCCGCGATCTCGACCGAGGTCCTGATCGAGCACCTCGACTCGTCCGCCGACCAGGAGCAGGTGCTGGCCGAGCTGGAGAGGCGGGAGCTGCACCGCGGTTTCGACCTGGCCGGCGGCCCGCTGTTCCAGGTGACGTACGTGACCGGCACGAGTCCGCAGGACGTGCTGATGCTCTCCATGCACCACATCGTCTGCGATGCGGTCTCCATCGCCATCTTCACCGAGGAGGTGCTCAGGGCGTACACGACGCGGCGAGAATCGTTGCCCAAACCCGCCATCCAGTACGGCGACTACGCCCTCTGGTTGCGGGACCTCGGCGACCGCGGCCTTCTCGACCCGGGCCGGGCGTACTGGACGGACAAGTTGAAGGACGGCGTACCCGTGCTCAACCTGCGGACGGACCGGCGCCGCAGGCCGGTGAAGTCGTTCACCGGGTCGGTTTTCCACGGCGCTGTCGACGAGGCGCTGACCGGCCACGCGCGGGAGCTGTGCCGTACCGAGGCCGTCACACTGTTCACCCTGCTGCACTCCGTCCTGGTGCTGACCCTCTACAACCGGACCGGGCAGACCGACCTCTGCCTCGGCACGTTGACCACCGGGCGGGAGTTCTCCCGGCACCTGCGGCCACAGATCGGTTTCCTCGCCAACACTCTGGCACTCAGGACGACGTTTTCGCCCGACACGAGCTTTCGTGAGCTGCTGGCGATCGCCAGACGGGAGTTCCTGGAGTCCCACACGCACCAGCTGTACCCGCTGGAGCAGCTCGCGGACGTGGTCCCACGCCAGGAGCCGGGACACGGATTCCTGTTCGACGTCCTCCTGGTGCTACACGACTGGGGCGATCTGGAGGAGCGGGTGCTCCGGGAGACCGGCGTGGAGATCGCGCTGCGCGACCGCGTCGAATGCGTCGCCAAGTTCGACCTCACCTTCAACCTGGTGTCCCGTCACGGGCGCGTCGAGGCGACGGTCGAGTACGACCCCGAGCTGTACGACGAGGGCTCCGTCGCCCTGCTCTGGCGGCGGTTCGTGGCGCTGCTGTCGGAGGTCGTCGACACTCCTGGGCGCCCACTGCACGAGTACCGCGGGCAGGTCGAGGAAGAGCAACGGGTCGCCGCCGGCCGTGAGATCGAGTTCGACTTCTAGGAGGCGACGATGACCGGGAAGACGCTGGACCCCAGGATCGCCCTTGACTACTGGGTGCGGAAGGTCAGCGGCTGCGAATGGTCGGACCTGCCTGTGGCGTTGACAGCCTCGGACCCGGCCGGTGTCGCTGACAGCAGAAGGCACTGGTCGGTCACGGTCTGCGAGGAGGATCTGCGATTCCTGAAGAAGGCCAGCCGGGGTGACCCGGAGGCCGAGCTGGTCATCTACGTCACCCTGTACCGAATCCTGCTTTCCTTCTACTTCGGACAGGAAGCCGGTGTGGTGGCGGTGGGCGGGCACCCACGCGGCACCGAGGCGTTGCTGTTCTACACTGCGCCGCTCGACCAGGACGGGACGCTGCGCGACGCGATCGGTGCCGTCCGCAACGAAACGCAGGACGGCGCCGCGTACCGCGACTACCGCTGGAACGAACTGCGTGACTGGATGACCGCCCAGGAACAGACTTCCCACCTCGTCCGCTTCGGGCTGGTGAGCGGGGCGGATCCGGTCGCGAACCCGTGGCTGGCCGGTGGGACGGCCATCTGCCTGACGGTGCCGGTCGCGGCGGACGACCGGGAGGTCCGGCTCTCCTGCGGCCCGGGATGCGACGAGCAACTCGCCGTCCAGTTCCTCCGGCACTACGTCGAACTCGTGCGCAAGCTGCGTGACCACCTTGACCTGTCGCTGTCGCGGATCCCCGTCCTCACCCCCGCCGAGCTGGAACAGCTCACCGCGGCGCTACCCGGCCCAGCACCCGATCCAGACCTGCCCGCGAGCCTGCTCGTGGACTTCAAACGTCAGGCGGCCGCTACGCCTGCCGCCGTAGCGGTGGTGGACGGCGCCGGTGCACTCACCTACCGCGAGCTCGACGAGAACGCCAACCAGCTCGCGCACTACCTGCGGGATGTGGGTGGCGTCCGGCGCGGAGACTTCGTCGCGGTCGCGCTGCGCGACAGCCGGGACCTGGTCGTGGCGGTCCTGGCTGTGCTCAAGACCGGCGCGGCATACGTGCCGATCGACCTGCGTTACCCGGCGGACCGCAAAGCGCTGCTGGTCAGGGAGAGCCGCGCCGCCGCCGTGATCGTGCGGGAGCCCGATGATCTCGCCACGCCCGTCGCGAACGTGGTGGCGCTGACGCCGGCCGCAGACCGGATCGCCGAACACCCGAAGACGGACCCCCCGGTGACCATCCGCGCGGACGACAGCGTGTACGTGATCTTCACCTCCGGGTCGACCGGGACACCGAAGGGGGTCGCGGTCGAGCACGGGGCCTTCCGTAACCTGCTGGCCTGGTACACCCGGCAGGTGTGCGGACCGGGACAGCCGAGCTTCCTGCTCATCGCCCCCGTCAGCTTCGACCTGGCCCAGAAGAACCTGTTCGCGCCCCTGCTGTGCGGAGGACAGCTACACCTGCTGGGTGCGGCGCTCGACGACTACTCGGCCATGGCCGAGTACATCGACGCGCACGGGATCGAGGTCGTGAACTGCGCGCCGAGTGCCTTCTATCCGCTGCTGGAGTTCGGTGCGGAGCACCGGTTCCACGCGCTACGGTCGCTGCGCCACGTCGTGCTCGGCGGTGAACCGATCGACACGTCGAAGCTGAGCACCTGGTCGGAGTCGCCCAACTTCCGGGCCGCGGTGATGAACTCGTACGGACCCACCGAGTTCACCGACGTCGTCACGTTCCACCGGCTCGCCGCCGACGAGCTGCGGCCGGGGGGCCGGACGGTCCCTATCGGCCGCCCGATCGACGGCATCCAGCTGTTCGCCCTGACCCCGCAGCGTCGGTTGTGCGCCCCCCACATGGTCGGTGAACTCCACCTCGGGGGTGCCGGACTCTCCAAGGGCTATCTGAACGACCCGCAGGAGCAGGCACGGCGCTTCGTCCACGTCAAACTGGACGAGATCGGTTTCGACGGCGTCCTCTACCGGACCGGGGACCTGGTCCGCTGGGACGGCGACGGAAGGCTCGAGTACCTCGGTCGGGCCGACGATCAAGTGAAGATCAACGGATTTCGGATCGAGCCCGGGGAGGTGGAGCGGGCGATCCGCGGGCTGGACGGGGTCGACGACGTGGTCGTCTGCGCCAGAAAGGTCCGGGGTGAGAACGTTCTGGTGGCCTACTTCATCGCGGACACGCCGCTGGACCCGCGGGCGCTGAAGGAGCAGGCCGCGCAGGGTCTGCCCCCCTTCGCCGTACCGACCTACTTCACCCAGCGAACGTCTTTTCCCCTGACCCCGAGCGGGAAGCTCGACAGGCGAGCGTTGCCCACACCCGATGCCGAGGTGGCGCGGGAGGTTTTCCTTCCGCCGGTCACCGCGGCACAGGAGCGGCTCGCCCGGCTCTGGGCGGGTCTGCTGGACGTCGGGCGGGTGGGACGACATGACGACTTCTTCTCGCTGGGCGGGCACAGCCTGACCGCTATCCGCCTGCTGTCGCACGTCTCGAAGGACTTCGGTGTCGAGCTCGCGCTCAACACCGTGTTCGAGCACCCGCGGCTCGACGATCTGGCCGGCGTCATCAGCGCGGCCGACCCGGGCCGATTCGCCGGGATCCCCCGACTCGCGCCCGCCGCCGACTACGAGTTGTCCAACGCGCAGCGGCGGCTCTGGCTCGCATCCCAGTTCGAGTCCGCCTCCCAGGCGTACAACCTCCATTCGGTCTACGACATCCAGGGCGAGGTCGAGCCCGGGCGGCTGGAAAACGCGCTCCGGCAGGTCATCGAGAAGCACGAGAGCCTGCGTACGGTGTTCCGGACGGGCCCGGACGGTGACGTGCGGCAGGCGGTCCTGCCCGTGTCGGCGGTGGACTTCAACCTCGAGAACATCCCGCCGGTCCAGGACCCGGCGGACTCGCTGGCCGAGTTCGTGGGGCGGCCCTTCGACCTCAGCCGGGGTCCGCTGCTGCGGGCCGCACTCGCGGTGACCGGGGGAGGGAGCCACACCTTCGCCTTCGCCATCCACCACAGCGTCTGCGACGCCTGGTCGCTGGGCGTGTTCGTCAGCGACCTGCTCAAGTTCTACGACCCCGCCCTTGCCGGACCGCCGGTCGCCCGGCTCGACATCCAGTACAAGGACTACGCGGCGTGGCAGCGGAGCCGCCTGGAGTCCGGGGACCACGACGTCCACCGCCGCTTCTGGTCCGACCATCTGGCGGGCCTGGAGACGGTCCCTGCGGTGAACCTTCCGGGCTGCCGGGCGCGGCCGAGCGTCAAGACCCACCGCGGCGCCGTCGTCGGGCACACCTTCTCCGCGCCGTTCGTCTCTCGCCTGGAGGAGCTGGGAGCGAAGCTGGGATGCACCCTGTTCATGGTGCTGGTGGCCGGGGTCAAGGCGACGCTGTTCCGACAGACCGGTCAGCCGGACATCACGCTCGGGACCCCGGTCGCCGGCCGGGACCACGTTGACGTCGAACAGCAGATCGGGTTCTACGTCAACACGCTCCCGCTGCGCACGACGCTGTCGGCGGACGAGACGTTCGACGCGCTGCTGGCCAGGGTCAAGGCGGGCGTCACCGCGGCGTTGGAACACCGGGCCCATCCGTTCGACTCCGTGGTCGACGATCTCGGGCTACGCCGGGATCCGGGTCACAGCCCGGTGTTCGACCTGATGGTCGTCCTGCAGAACGCGACCGAGAACCAGGCGCTGAACCACATCGAGGGCCCGGGTTTCCGCCTCACCAGAAGGTCGGCTCCCCAGCGGTTCAGCAAGTTCGACGCGACCTTCAACTTCGTCGAACGCGGGCGGGGGGCCGGACTCGCCCTGGAGGTCGAGTACAACACCGACCTGTACGCCGAGGATGCCATCCGCCGGTTCGTCGGCGCACTCGAGACCCTCCTCGCGGCGGCAAGCGACGACGCGGCTCGCCCGGTGGGCCGGTTGCCGTGTGTCCCGCCGGCCGAGCGCGGCACGGTGCTGGACTTCGGCCGGGGCAGGGTCGATCCGGCCTACACGCCGTTCCTGACCATGCTCGCCGCCCGGTGCGCGGACTCGGCGGACGCCACAGCGCTCCTCGTCGACGACGAGGAGCTGTCCTATGCGGAGTTGAATGCCCGGTCTGACCAGTTCGCCGGCTTCCTCGTGCAGGAACTGGGTGTGCGCCCGGGTGACTACGTCGGCATCCTCCTCGAGCGCGACGACTGGCTCGTCGCGTGCCTGATCGGCGTCCTCAAAGCGGGTGCCGCCTTCGTGCCGCTCGACCCCGCGTATCCCGCCCGCCGAATCGAGTTCATCCTCGACGACTGCGACTGCAGGCTCCTCGTCGATCCGCAGCTCCTGGGCCGGTTCCGCGCGGGCCTGGGCTCCTGGCCAACCGTTCCGGCGGCGCCGTCGCCCCCTGACGCGGTCGCCTACCTCATCTACACGTCCGGGTCCACCGGCGACCCGAAGGGCGTGCAGATCACCCACGACAATCTCGCCGCCTTCCTGCAGTGGAGCCGGCGCGAGTTCGCGGACACCGACGTCGGGGTGGTCATCGCGGCCACCTCGATCTGTTTCGACCTGTCGATCTTCGAGCTTCTCTTCCCGCTGTCGACGGGGAAGAGCGTCCGGCTCATCGAGTCGCCGGCACACATCGGCGAGTGGCTCGGGGCGCACCGGCGCATCCTCGTCAACACGGTGCCCTCGGTGGTCGTCGAACTGTGCCGTTCAGGCCGCGACTTCTCGAACGTCACGGCGGTCAACGTCGCGGGCGAACCCGCCCCGCCCTCGCTTCGCGATCTGCTGGATCACCGCAGGATCGAGGTCAGGAACCTGTACGGCCCCTCGGAGGACACGACCTACAGCACGGTCTACCGGTTCGACGACAGCACGCCGGCCGTTCCCATCGGCCGGCCGGTCGACAACACCCGGGTCTACGTCATGGACGCCACCCAGCAGCCCGTCGGGATCGACGTGACCGGGGAGATCTACCTGTCGGGCCGAGGGCTCTGCCGGGGCTACCTCAACCGCCCCCGCCTCAACGCGGAAGTGTTCACCGAGCACCCCGACTTTCCCGGCGAGCGGCTGTACCGGACCGGTGATCACGCCAGGTGGGCACCGGACGGCAACCTGATCTACCTGGGTCGGCGTGACGCGCAGGTGAAGGTTCGCGGGCGACGTATCGAGCTGGGTGAGATCGAGGTCGCGATGCAGCGGATTCCCGGCGTGCGGCACGTTGCCGCGCTGATCAGGCAAGTCGGGGGCACCGCCGAGCTGGAGGCGTACTACGTTGCCGACGGGCCGGCGGACGCACCGTCGCCGGAACCGGACACGGTCCGGCGCGAGCTCGCCGCCGCGCTGCCCGGCTACCTGGTCCCGGCTGCAATCGTCCGCCTGGGGCAGCTCCCGACGACCCCGAACGGCAAGGTGGACCGGCGGGCGCTGCTCGCGCGTCAGGCCCCTGACCGAACGGTCGGGAGCCTCGCCGCCGCGCCGGAGAACGAGATCGAACGGCGGGTCCTGGCGGTCTGGCGGTCGGTCATCGACGCGACCGACGCGGGCGTCGACCACTCCTACTTCGACCTGGGCGGCGACAGCCTCCGAGCCATGACCATCGTGGCCAGGCTCAACGAGGAGTTCGGTGTCGGACTGCGGATCAGTGACCTCTACCACCACCCGACCGTACGAGGGCTGGCGGTGCGGATCCGCCACCTGTCGGCGGACGATCCGGGCGTTGGATCGCGCACTCAGCCGGACCGCCTCCCGGACGGCTCCCACGCCACCGAGTACCCCATCACCACCTCCCAGTCCGGCATCTACTACCTGCAGCGGCTCGATCCCCGCAGTACGGCCTACAACATCCCGCTCTCCTTCGCGGTACGCGGCCCGCTCGACGCGGCCCGCCTCCAACAGGCCGTCAACGAACTCGTCCTGCGGCACGACGCGTTCCGGACCCGGTTCGCCATCCGTCATCGAAGAGTGGTCGGCCTGGTCGAACCGGCCGTCGCGGTCCCGATCGTCCGCCAGCAGATCCAGCCCGGTGAGGAGGCCGATGTACTACGCGGCTTCGTGCAGCCGTTCGACCTGACCAAAGCGCCGCTGATGCGCGTCAAACTCGCGAGCCTCTCAGACGTGGAGCACCATGTCGTCATCGACGTCCATCACGTGGTCTTCGATGGCGCCTCCGTCCCCTTGCTGCTGGGAGAACTGATCCGCCGGTACCTCGGTGCCGCGCCGGGCGAAGCGCCCGGTTTGCGCTACGCCGATTACGCTCAGCTCGCTGACCAGCAGAGCACGGAAGAACGGGCGCGGCAGCGGGCCTACTGGCTCGACAAGCTCGGTGGCGAGCCGACCAGACCCGCCCTGCCGTACGACTTCCCGAGGGGGAAAGTGCAGCGGTTCAGCGGCGACTACGTCGAACTGTGGATCGGGGCCGAGCGGCGGCGGGAACTGGACTCGCTGGCCAGAGCAGCGGGGACCACCAGGTTCTCGGCGCTGTTCTCGCTGTTTGCCGGTGCCCTCGCGCACATCTGCCGACAAGACACCGTCACGATCGGCATCCCCGTGGAGTGCCGGCGTGATCCGCGAATCCGGTCCACCATCGGGATGTTCGTCAACACGCTGGCCGTCCGAGTGAACGTCGACCGTACGAGTCCGGTTCCGGAGCTGCTGGCGGCACATGGCATCGATCTGTTCGCGGCGCTGGACCACCAGGAATACCCGTTCGAGACCCTGGTCCGCGACCTCGGAATTCAGGACGACGGCGGACACAACCCACTGTTCGAGGTCATGTTCGCGTACTACCCTTACCTGCCCGTCGAGGACCTGGTCCCAGGGGAGCAACTCGCCGTCGAGCACTACCGCGTCGACCGCCCCCGGATCAGCAAGTTCCCGCTGACGTTCCTTGTCGACGAGACGCGGGACGGCCTGCGCGTGAGCCTCAACTACGACAACTCACTGTTCAAACGTGAGACGGCGGAAGCGATGGGTGACGTCGTCCAGGCCGTCTTCGACCTGGTGGCGACCCCGTCGAGACCGTTGTCGACGCTTCCACCCTGCTGAGTGCCGCTTCCACGACCGACCGAAAAGGGCACCGAGATGCACACCAAGGACGATGTGAGAGCCACGATCAGACAGCTCTGGTTGCAGGTGCTCGGGCGCGACGAGCTGCAGGGGGACGTCGACTTCTTCGCGGCGGGTGGTAGCTCGCTCAAGTCGCTCATCCTGCTGACCGAGCTGAACGAGGCCTTCGCGACCGAGTTCGAGATCGCCGAACTGGTCGACTGCCGGACCATCGACCGGCAGTCCGACGCGGTCTGGAACCGGATCGCGCGAGGGGCGGCTGAGGTCCGCGAGGAACAGACCGTGGTCGTGCCGTTGACCAGGGCCGGCGACGGGAGCGGACAGGACGCTGTCCTGGTCGCGGTGCACGATGTCAGCGGCGATGTCTACGGCTACACGAGCCTGGCCGGGGAGCTCTCCGGCCAGGCGGACCTGTACGGGGTCAAGTTGGCCCACGAGCAGTTCGACGCCCCTCGGGCACTCACGATCGCCGGACTGGCGGGCGACCATGTGGCGGCGATCGAGTCGACGTTCGACGAGTCCCGGCGGCTGGTGATCCTCGGGTGGAGCCTGGGCGGGCTCGTCGCGTTCGAGATGGCGAAACTACTCGACCAGCGGGGACGTCCGGTCGAGCGGGTGGTCCTGGTGGATTCGCCGTACGAGCTGTACCTGCCTGCTGCCAATGGCGCCGGGCACGAGGACTTCCTCCCCGGGCCCGAGCGGGCGCTGCTCGACGAGTTCGGCTGGCTCGCCGACGACAAGCCGCTCTTCCCCGACGGGGCGACCGTGGAGGTCATGTGGCGGTCGGTTCGGGCGCGCCTCGACACCCCGGCCAGGGAACGGCTGGCGGCCGAGCTCAGCCGCCGTTTCCCGTTGATGACCCGGGTGATCCCGCACCTGGCCAGCCTGAACCCGGCGGAGTTCGTCGGCTACCTCAACCGGTTCCGCTCGGTCCTGCAGGCGGGGCGGGCCTATCGACCCACCGGGACGACGGCCGCCCCCGTCGACCTCCTGACGGCGACCCGGTCACGCAACTTCGACCCGCGCTGGTCCATCCACACTTCTGGCACATTCCGGCGGCGATCGCTGGACGGCGACCACTTCTCGATTCTTGACCGACGATCCGCCCGGGCCACGGCCCAGGCGGTTCTCGCCCTCGACTCCCGGTAGAAGGGCTTGGCTCAGGCCCGCCTCGGAGGTGCGGCAGGGCCCCGTCGGGCGAGTGCTGAGAGATGGTAGCTCGGGTACGGTTGTCGATGGTCGGAAGCTGTGGGCGTCGGCCGGGCAGCAGCGGTGGCGCTTGGGGCGGCGGACCGGGGGAGGGAGCGGGTGTGGTGCAGCGGAGAGCCCTTGTGGTCCGAGGCGGCTGGGAGGGGCACCGGCCGGTCGAGGCGACGGAGTTGTTCATCCCGTTCCTCGAACGCAGCGGATACGTGGTGCGGGTGGAAGGGTCGACGGAAATCTACGCCGACGCCGCCGAACTGGCCGGTACCGACCTCATCGTGCAGTGCGTGACGATGTCGCAGATCACCGGGGAACAGGTGGCGGGTCTGGCTGCGGCGATCGCGGCCGGGACAGGGTTCACCGGCTGGCACGGCGGCATCGTCGACTCGTTTCGCGCCTGCTCGGACTACCTGCACCTGGTGGGCGGCCAGTTCGCCACCCATCCGGGCATCCAACCGTGCGAACGGAGCGGCGCGGAGAAGGACAACTTCCTGCCCCACTCGGTCACCATCACCGACCTCGGTCGGGAACATCCGATCACTGCGGGGATCGAGGACTTCGACCTGGTCACCGAGCAGTACTGGGTGCTGCACGACGACCTGATCGATGTGCTGGCCACCACTACCCACCCTACGCAGGTGTGGCATCCGTGGCACCGGCCGGTCACCTCGCCGGCGATCTGGACCCGAACCTGGGGCGCCGGGCGGATCGTCGTGACGACTCCCGGACATAGCCTCGATGTGCTGGAGCATCAGTGCGTCCGTACCGTCATCGAGAGGGGGATGGTGTGGGCGACCCGCACGGCATCGGCGTCGTAGGTCTCGGAGTCATCTCCCGCGCCTACCTGAACACGCTCGCCAACCACCCCACGGTGCGGGTCGTCGCGCTGGCCGACCTGGACGCGGCCCGAGCCGTCGCTGCCGCCGCCGCGATTCCCGGTGCCGAGGCGGTGAGCGTCGAGCGGCTGCTCCATCACCCCGACGTGGCGACGGTACTCAACCTCACGATCCCGGCGGCGCACGCCGAGATCTCCGGCGCGGCGATCGACGCCGGCCGGAACGTCTACGTCGAGAAGCCGCTCACCGTCACGTTCCCGCAGGGCCGGTCGATCATCGACCGGGCGGCGTCGGCCGGCGTCCGCGTCGGTTGCGCGCCGGACACCGTCCTGGGCACCGGTACGCAGACCGCCCGCGCGGCGATCGACAGTGGCCTGATCGGGCGTCCGCTCGCCGCGTCCGCCGTCATGGTCACCCCAGGGCACGAGCGCTGGCACCCTGACCCCGACTTCTACTACGCCCCGGGCGGCGGCCCACTGCTGGACATGGGGCCGTACTACATCTCGGCGCTGGTCCACCTGCTCGGGCCGGTCCGTGCCGTGATCGGGGCGGCCAGCCGGCTGCGCGACGTCCGGGTCATCGGCTCGGGACCCCGCCTCGGTCAGCGGATCCCGGTCGAGGTGCCGACCCACGTGACCGGTGCGCTGGAACACGCGGGCGGTGCCCTGACCACCCTCACGACCAGTTTCGACGGGGTCGCGACGACGGCCGCGCCGATCGAGGTGCACGGGGAGAACGGCACCCTCGCCGTACCCGATCCGAACACCTTCGACGGCGAGGTCCGCCACCTGGCGCTCGACGGCCCCGGGTGGCGGACCGTCGAACCGCGGGCCGGCTACGTCGCCGCCGCCCGAGGGATCGGCCTGATCGACCTGGTCCGGTCCGACGTGATGTGTCCACCACGGGCCAGCGGTGAGGTGGCGCTGCATGTACTCGAGATCATGACCGCCCTGCTCCGATCAGCCGCTGAGGGCCGACGGGTCGAGCTGACGACGGTGGTCGAACGCCCCACACCCGTCCCGTTCACCCCGGCCGAGGAGTGGCGGTCAGCCCTCGCACCCGGGCGCTGAACAGAAAAGGTCGACCGCAGTGGACACTCCGATAGGGAGGCGCGGTTGGACGCGCTCATAGCTGGCACGCTGGCCCTCGTGCTGGCCGGCGTGCTGGTTACCGCGGCGGCGGGGCGCTGGCTGGCGGGGAGGCTCAGACAGCCGGAGATCGTCCTTGAGATCACCTGCTGCCTGTTGCTGGGCGCAGTGCTGGTGTCACAGGTGGGCTGGGGCGCGCCGGAGACCGCAGGGCGGGAGGTACTCGAGTTTCTGGGCCACTTCGGTCTCGCCCTGTTCCTGGTGAGCGCCGCCCATGGCATTCGGCAGGGTGGCGGACGGCTCTCCAGCCGAGCCGTGGCCTGGTTGTCAGCGGGGTCCACCCTGCCGGCCATGCTGTCCGGCGTTCTGCTCGCGACCTGGGTGTTGACGGCCGGCGGCGCCGACCTGCGGGGCGAGGCGTCGCCCACCGCGTTGACACTCATGCTGGCTGTCTCGCTGGCGGTCACGGCGGTCCCGGTGCTCGCCGGCATCCTGCGGGACCGGCGGATGGAGAACACCGAGATCGGCCGGCTCGCCATGACTTCAGCCGTGGCCATCGACGCGGTCACCTGGGTGTTGCTGGCCGTCGCTATCGGTCTCGCCACCGGACAGCATGGTGCCGTCAAGGCGGTCGCGGTACTTCTCTGCGGTATTCCAGCGGTGCTGGTGGTCCGGTGGATCGCCCGGACCAAGGCACTCCAAACGCTCGCGAACCGCTACCCGTACGCGGCCATGATCTTGGTCGCTGTCATCGCCTACGCTGCTTCGCGGACCACCGGAGGGCTCGGTCTCACCGAGATCTTCGGGGCTGTCCTGGTGGGCTTCGCCCTTCCCAGCGATGGGGCCTGGGGGCGGGTGAGTCACCAACTGGGCCGGCTCGGCCGCCTGCTGCTCCCGGTCATGTTCACCCTCACCGGAGCGGCGCTGGCGGCCGGCGTGCCGAACATCGTCTCCTGGCAGGCGATCGTCATCGCGACCGGTCTCGCGATCGTCTCGAAGCTGGCTGGCAGTTATGCGGGTGCCCGCCTGGGGGCGCAGTCGCGACTCGCGAGTCTCAAGCTCGCGGCCCTGATGAACACGCGCGGCCTCACGGAGATCGCTGTACTCCAGGCCGGCTACAGCGCGGAAATCCTTGCTCCCGGCCTGTTCCTGGCGCTGATCGTCATGGCACTGGTCACCACCGGGCTCAGCGGCCCTCTGTTGTGGGCCGCCGACCGGTACGCCGCCGCCCGTGCGGCGAAACTGGAGCCGGCAACGTAGGTATCGGCAGTGGATGATCTCGCACCCCGTCACTGCGTGCCGTGGGGCTGACCTGCTCTGCCCCGATCCGGCCCTGTGCAGGCACGAGACCTAGACGAGTAAGTCCTAACGACCCCGGCGTGTGGGTACAGGCGAAGGGTGTTGAAGATCCGTTTGTGACGACAGACCTCAACACCCTTCTGACCGCACTGTACGTGAAGATCGACGACTGGCTCGGACGGCCTCGCAGGACCGGTAGGCCACCGAAGCTGTCCGACGCGGAACTACTCACCCTGGCTGTCGCGCAGGCACTGCTCGGAGTACGTTCCGAGGCGCGTTGGCTACGGTTCGTACCCGGGCATCTACCCGGAGCGTTCCCGTACCTGCCCGGACAGTCCGGCTACAACAAGCGTCTGCGGGCCGCGTTACCGCTGCTCAAGCGCGCCCTCCGGGCGGTCGCCGCAGACACCGACCTGTGGTCCGACACGACCTGGGTGGTCGACTCCACACCGGTGGAGTGCGGCCGGTCGAGACCGACGGTGAAACGCTCCGACCTGGCCGGGTGGGCCGGTTACGGCTACTGCGCCTCGCACTCGCGGTTCTTCTGGGGCCTGCGTCTGCATCTGGTCTGCACCCCGTCCGGTCTACCCATCACCCGGGCCCTGGCCACCCCGAAGGTCGACGAGCGGCAGGTACTCACCGCGATCCTCGATCACGACCCGGACCTCGTCACCGACCGTCCGGGTCTGTTGATCGTGGCGGACAAGGGGTACGTCTCCGCTGAGCTGGACCGGTGGCTGGCCGAGCGCGGGGTGCGGTTGCTGCGACCGTCGTACCGTAACCGCGCTCCCCGTCATGACGAGCACCTGCTCAAGCCGGTCCGTCAGCTGATCGAGTCGGTCAACGACACGTTGAAGGGCCAGCTCGACCTTGAGTTACATGGCGGCCGAAGTATCGAGGGAGTGGCCGCCCGAGTCGCGCAGCGGCTCCTCGCGATGACGGCCGCGATCTGGCACAACCGGGCCACCGGCCAGCCCGTGACCAGGTCCCTGATCGCCTACGACCACTGACCCGACTTCGGACTTACTCGTCTAGTACGGCAGCCGCCATTAGGGCTGTGACCAGGTAGGACGGGTCGGCAGGGGTGGTGCAACGTGGACGCAGCCGCCTGTTGATCATGTGTTTGTGAGGACTACAAGATCGAAGGCGGCTGCTGCTGCCAGGGTAGCGGCTGACCGGGCGGTGCGCGCACAGGGCGACCTGTTGGAGCGGGTGCGGTCGTGTTTCGTCCAGGCGCGGACGTGGCGGCACGTCGGCCGGTACATGTCGGCGCTGGTCAGCAGAATCCCGAAACGCAACGGGTGGACCATCGCCGAGCATGTCGGGGACGCCACGCCGGACCGGACCCAGCGGTTGTTGAACCGGGCGGTGTGGGACACCGAGGGCGTGGCCGGGGAGGTGCGGCGGTACGCGGCCGCCGGGTTGGACACCGCGGCGGCCGCCCGGCGGCGGCGTGGGCTGGCGGTCGGTGCGTTGGACGAGACCGGACAGCCGAAGCACGGCACCGGGACGGCCGGGGTGAAACGGCAGTACATGGGATGCGCCGGTCGGGTCGCCAACGGCATCAACACCGTGCATCTGGCCTACGTGCGGGAACGGACCGGCCACGCCCTGATCGCTGCCCGGCAGTGGATCCCCGCCGAGCAGATCACCGACCCGGACACCGCCGCGCGGACGGGCCTGCCCCCGGACGCGGAGTTCCGCACGAAGGGTCAACTCGCGATCGACCTGTGCACCCACGCGTACGCCGACGAGCTGACCTTCGACGTCATCTGCGGCGACGAGGTCTACGGCAACCGCACCGAACTGAGGGAGTTCCTCGAAGCCCGCGGGCAGGCGTACGTGCCGCGGGTCGCCTCCACCTTCATGGTCCGGACGCCGTCGGGTGACAGGTCGACCAGCGCGCAAGCCGTTGACCTGCTGGTCGGTGGGGCCGGTCGGGGCTGGCAGGTCCGCTCGGCCGGCACGGGGTCGAAGGGACACCGCTGGTACGCGTGGGCGTGGATCGCCACCGCCTCACCCCGCCACCACCTCCTCGTCCGCCGTCACCTGGCCACCGGCGAACTGGCGTTCCACTACTGCTACGTGCCCGAGGGTCAGCCGGCGGTCGTGTCGCGGCTGGTCCGCGCCGCCGGGCTGCGGTGGCCGGTCGAGGAATGCTTGTGCGCCACGAGGCGCCTTGTCGTATCCCCAACGCAGTTGGGAGGAACTCGGAGGGAGGTTTCTGGGTCTGAATGGCTTACCCGAAGCCGAAAGGTGAACGGGGACAAGAGCATGCCAGGAAACCAGTGGCCGGGCTCAGGCGTTAGGGGCGGTGCACTGGGAGACCCGAGTGATATGGCGAAAGCTGGATTGCCTGAAGTCCAATCTCCAGTCGATGTAACTTCCCATCCACCGGAAAGGCGTCTGAAACCGGTGTCGCGTTCTGTTGCGGTGATGAAGCATAGCCGCGGCAACCTTCGGAACGCGAAGCGATGCCCAGCGAGGGTATTCAAGGAGATGAGTGGGCCGCCTACGTCACGCTCGGACGTACGACAAGGATGAACGTGGGATCGCCTACGGGACGCGAGTCCTATGGCGACGCAGGTCCCGTAGTAGTCGCAGGAGTCACGCCCTGCCAGGGAGGACGGGAAAGCCGTCCGCATGGGCGAAGGGGACCAGGTGATCGGATGCCAAAGATCGGGAGGTATGCGAAATGCAGAACGCCGAAACGGTACTGGGTGTCCTCCGTGAGCGCGGCAGGAAGGGTCTGCCGCTAACAGAACTGTATCGACAGTTGTTCAACCCGCAGTTGTATCTGCTGGCCTACGGACGCATCTACGCCAACCACGGCGCGATGACTCCGGGGGTCACGCAGGAAACCGTGGACGGCATGTCGCTGGACAAGATCGGACGCATCATCGATGCGATGCGCCATGAGCGTTACCGGTTTAGCCCAGCCAAGCGGGTATACATCCCGAAGAAGAACGGCAAAATGCGCCCGCTCGGCTTACCGACCTGGTCGGACAAGCTGGTGGGCGAGGTGGTGCGGCTACTGTTGGAGTCGTACTACGAACCGTCGTTCTCCGACCGTTCCCACGGATTCCGTCCCGGTCGGGGCTGCCACACCGCGCTGCGGGAGGTGGCGAACACCTGGTCCGGGACGGCATGGTTCATCGAGGGTGACATCTCCGACTGCTTCGGGTCCCTGGATCACCAGGTCATGCTCGACGCGCTGGCAGAGAAGATCCACGACAACCGCTTCCTGCGGCTGCTGCGCAACATGCTGCAAGCCGGATACCTGGAGGACTGGACCTGGAACGCCACGCTCAGCGGCGCGCCGCAGGGCGGGGTCGCTTCCCCGATCTTGTCCAACATCTACCTGCACCGGCTGGACCGCTTCATCGAGACGGTTCTGATTCCGCACTACACCCGAGGGAGACGACGGGCCCGCAACCCGGCCTACCTTCAGGTGGCCAACGAGCTGGCCAAGGCCCGCAGACGCGGCGACCGCGCCCAAGCCAGGACGCTGCGCAAAGCAATGCTGGCCCTGCCCAGCTCGGACCCGAACGACCCGGGCTACCGCCGGCTGCGATACATCCGCTATGCCGACGACCACCTGCTGGGGTTCGCCGGACCCAAGGCCGAAGCCGAGGAGATCAAACAGCGGCTGACCCAGTTCCTGCGGGACGACCTCAAGCTGGAACTGAACCACGCCAAGACGCTGATCACCCACGCCCGCACCGGCGCGGCGAGATTTCTCGGCTACGACGTCACCGTCCAGCACAACGACCGCAAGCTGACCCGTGGCCGACGCAACGTCAACGGTCAGGTGGCTCTGCGGGTGCCCCGGTCGGTGATCCAGGCCAAGCGCGCCCGATACCTCCAGCGCGGTCAACCCGCGCGCCGCACCCCGATCATGAACCGTGACGACTACACCATCGTCGCGACCTACGGGGCTGAGTATCGGGGCATCGTCCAGTACTACCTGCTTGCCGGAGACGTCCGACGACTTCACCGGCTGCGGTGGGTCATGCTTTCCTCGCTGCTACGGACCTTGGCCTCCAAGCACCACTCGACGCCGACGAGGATGGCCCGCAAGCACCAGGCCAAAATCGTCACGCCGAGCGGGCCACGGGTCTGCTTCGAGGCGACCCTGCACCGCGAAGGCAGGAAACCACTGGTCGCCAGGTTCGGTGGCATCCCTCTACAGCGGCAGAAAACGGCGGTCATCGACGACCGCCAACCGGACGGGCTGCATCATCCTCGAAAAGAGCTGATCACCCGCATGCTGAAACGGCGGTGCGAGCTCTGCGAGCAGACCGGACACATGAACGTGCACCACGTCCGCAACCTCGCAGACCTCGGCCCGCCCGGACCCGCCCAGCCCGCATGGGCAGCCGTCATGGCCCGACGCAGACGCAAAGCCCTTGTCGTCTGCGACACCTGCCACGACCACATCCACGCAGGCCAATCCACCACACTCACGGCATAGGTCACTGGAGAGCCGGATGCGGGGAAACTCGCACGTCCGGTTCGGCGGGAGGCCGCGCGGAAAAGGACCCACCACGGGCACCTCGCCGCGCGGCCCACCCAACCGAGTTCGGCAAGGACCACCTCGGCCTGGACCAGTGCCAGGCCCGCCTGCACGGGGCGATCGCCCGGCACACCGTGCTGGTCATGGCCGCCCTCGCGGTCTGCGCGGTCACCGCCGCGCAGTTACGCCACCGCACCGACAGCCAGGCACCCCCACCGACCACACCCGACCAGCCGCCACCGGCCGAACCCGGACTGATCCCGCTGACCGTGCCCGAGATCGGACGACTCCTCGCCGACGCCCTTCACCGCCCACAACCACCCGACCACGCCATCGACTGGCTCACCTGGCGACGCCGACACCAGGCCCGCGCCCGCTGGCACCACCAACGCACCCGACTCAACCGTGACTACGCCCTGGTCAACTAGCAAATGGCGGCTGCCGTATTAGGCGGTGTGGGTTGGTGTCAACGGCTGGTCATGACCGTGATGTCGATCGTGGCCCGGTAGCTGGCCCGGTCGATGTCGGGTCCGCAGGCGTTGTACTTGGAGATGGCGCGTTTGACGATCCGGGCCTTGGTAAGGACGCGTCGGTCGGGTAGGAGTGTGGTCAGGACCCGGCGGCCGATCGCGCCGATCAGGTCGATGCGGGCGTCCGCGATCACTCCGGCGGCGAGGATGGCCTGGTCACGGGAGGTGTGCAGGGCGACCAGTTCACCCGGCGGGGTGGGCGTGTTCGTCGAGCAGGGTGGTGATCAGGCGGTAGGTGCCGGTGTGGCTAGTTCCGGCTCGGGCAGCGGTCCGCGCCGGAGGAAGCACGACAGTAGTTGCCGGAACTCGAGCGGGTGCTCGATCGCCGGCACGTGTCCGCATCGTCCGAGCACGTGCAGACGGACATCGGCCAGGTGTTCGAGCAGGGGCAGGGCTGCCGTCCCGAGCGGGGTGACTTGGTCCTCGGCGCCGTGGACGAGCAGTGCGGGTGCGCGGACCTCTGCCAGCGTCTGCGCCGAGAGGGCGAGCTCGTCGGCCCACCGCGCCCTAGGTGGAGGAAACAGCGACGCGAATGCGGCCGCACCCGCCCGCATCGCAGCCGCTCGGGCAGCGACGGCCGACTCGGTCACGAGCGCTTGGTCGAGGACGAGGCGACTCAGCATGTCTCGTGCTCCGAGCGGGCTGGCGGGGGCGGCCCAGATGGCGTCGAGGTCGGCGGAGAGGGGCGCCCCAGGGGCGCCCATCGTCGAGACCGCCACGACACGGGTGACCTGCTGGGGGCGCGCGGCCGCCAACGCCAGCGCCACGGCACCGCCCATGGAGTGACCCACCACGGCATAGGACTCGATACCGAGAGCATCCATCAGGCCCGCGGCCTGCTCCGTCCACAGCCGGAGCCCACCTCGGGAGCCAGCCGGGATGGGGGTACGGCCGAACCCCGCCTGGTCAGGAGCCACAAAGTGCCAGGCTGTGCCCAGCGCCTGCGCCGTCGTCGCCCAGGCTCCGGACCCGGTCGTGCCGGGTCCGGAGCCGTGCAGCATCAGCACTGCGGGCCCGGTGCCGCTCTCCAGGACGTGGACGGGGGACCCGCCGACTGTGACGATCCGAGGTGCCGTCACCGGTGCCGGCCAGGTGCGCTCATGCCGATGCGGGCTTGACGGACTTCGAGAAGAGCTCCATCATCGCCCTGCCGAATTGCGGCATGTCGGGCCACCCGCGGCAGGAGACGAGGTTGCCGTCCACGACGTCGGGAGCGTCGACGACCGTAGCGCCCGCGTTCTCCATGTCCCCGGTGATGGGTGGGAAGCACGCCGTCCTTCGACCCTTGAGCAGCCCGTACACCGCTGGCACCTGCGCACCGTGGCACACCAGCGCGATCGGGAGGTCACGCGCGAAGAAGTGCTCGGTGATGCGCCTGACGTCGGCGTCGACCCGGATCCACTCGGGGGCACGTCCCCCGGGGATGATGAGGGCGTCATAGCGCTCCACGTCGACCTCGGCCCAGGGCACGTCGACCGGCAGCTTCCGGCCGTTCTTCTCCACGTAGGCGTCGGAGTTGGGGTCGAACTCGTGGATGACCAGCTGTATGTCACGCATCGTCCGTGACGAGACGTCAACGTCCCAGCCGCCCTCCTGTACGCGGTAGTAGGGATACATGGTGTCGAGCTCCTCGGCGGCGTCGCCGGTCAGGAGCAGTGCTCTGGGCACCTGCTTCTCCTCGCATCGTGGGGCTGCATGAGGCAGATCAAATCCGATCCGATCCGATTTGAGCTAGCATTCCTCGGCCCGGCCCGCCCGTCAAGCCTTCACCGCCATCCCGTCCGCGGCCTTGGCCTCGTCGAACAGTCGTCGGAACCGCTCGCCGGACAGCAGGATGTGCCGACGCATGGCGTAGGCGGCGGCGTCGGGGTCACGCGCGGCGATCGCGGCCAGAACCTCTTCGTGCTCGGCCATGGCCAGGTGAGTGACCTGGGTGTCGTGGAGCAGCCGGAACAGGTGCACGTGGGTGTGCAGGCGAGCGAGCGCTTCGCGGATGACCTGGTTCCCCGCGCTCAGGGCGACGAGATCGTGAAAAGCGGCGTCGCGTAGCCCGAAGGCGCCGTAGGCCATGCGCCCGTTGCCCCCCTCCAGCTCTGCCATCTCCTCCAGCATCCGTTGCAGGCCGGCCACCTGCTCCGAGGTCGCGCGTTCAGCGGATCGGCGGGCCGCTGCCGGCTCGAGAAGGAGGCGGATCTCGAGCATGTCCTCGAATCGGTTCCGGGTGATTTGAGGTGGAATGCGGTAGCCGGCGTGTGGCACACGTACGACCAGGCCCTCGGCCTCCATGCGGTTCAGCGCGTCTCGGATCGGCGTCTGCGAGACCCCCAGCTCTCGCGCCAGGACGTCGATCGTGACGCGGGAGCCAGGCTCGATCCGTAGCGACATCAGCTGTCCGAGCAGCGTGTCGTACACCTCGTCGGCGAGCCGGCCGCGAGATCGTTCCGGCGGCACTCCGCCCGTCATGGCTCCGCGGCCCCGCGCGGTCATCGCTCCGTCGTCCATCGTGACGTGAGGTCCCTTCTTGCGTCTGCGCGAACCTGTTGACATCGGTCGCGACGCTGCTGCATGCTGACGCCGTCCCCCGAATCGTATAGGAACGGTGACGGAGGCTGGCATCCTGCATCATCGCCGAACCGCCTGCCAGCGCCCTACTTCGATCACCTGAAGCTTCCATGAGCATGCTCGGCGCCCTGCTCGGTTCGCCACCGGGCCGCACCAGGACCGAAGGACTTCTCGGCTGCATGACCCCGGTACGTCGCGGCGTACTCGTGACGCCGGTCTGCGGGTCGTCCCCCGCGACAGCACGGCAACACGCCTGAACAACGCAGCGACTGCTCGGCGAAGCATGCGGCAGGGCTCCGGAAGTCCCCACTTAGAAAGCAGGCAATAAGATGCGATATCAGAAGCGAACCGGACGACTGACCTTTACCGGGCGAAAGGCGCGGATGGCGACGGCGGCCGTACTGGTCGCCACGATGGTGGCGGCCTGCGGCGGCCAGGACGACGGTGGGCAGGGGGGCGCCCCGAAGGCGCCGGCGACCATCCCGACGCTCACCGAGGACCCGCTGACCCTCAGCTTCATCTGGTTCGACTGGCCGCCCGCTCAGGCGCTGGAAGACTTCGCGAACGAGGAGTACGCGAACGAGCGGCCGAACGTGACCATCAAGGTCAACACCGTGCCGAACGCGAACTGGCACGACGCGATGTTCACCCAGTTCGCCGCGCGCAAGACCGACTTCGACATCGCGATCCTGGACTCGCAACACATCGGCGAGGCCGTGACGAACGGCAACATCCTCGACATCACCGACTTCGTCAACGAGAACATCGACGTCGAGGCCTACGACCCGTACCTCCTGGCGGCCTACGGCCAGTTCCCCCAGGCGGAGACCGGCCAGCGCGACGAAAACGCCAGCCTGTACGGCCTGCCGCTGCTCGGCGACACCTGGACGATGATCTACCGCAAGGATCTGATCGGCGACGAGCCACCGGAGACCTGGGACGAGATGATCTCGGTCGCCGAGAAGTGCCAGGCGGACAACCCTGGCGTCAGCGGGCTGGCTTTCCACCAGGCCAACGGCTCCGACGCCGCAGCCGTAACGTACAACACGGTCAACGGCGTCTACGGCGGAAACCTCTGGAACGCCAAGGAGCGCAAGATCGAGGGCGTTCTCAACGACGAGGCGGGGCACGAGGCGATGGACGTCCTCGTCAACAAGATGAAGCCGTTGACCGCCAAGGGTTCCGGGAACTGGTTCATCGACGAGGTGAACGCGGCGGTCGCCCAGGGCAAGGCATGCATCGCGTTCAACTGGATCGCCGCGAGCGGCGGCCTGCTTGACCCGGAGCAGTCGACGCTCGGCACCTCGCGCGAGGAGATTCTCGACAAGCTGGGTTTTGCCACCCTGCCGGCCCAGAAGACGAACCTGGTGCCCCTCGGCGGCATGGGGATGCACGTGTCGGCCTACGCCTCCGAGGCGAACCAGGCGGAGGCCCTGAACTTCATGAAGTGGTTCGAGCAGGCTGAGATTCAGAAGAAGTGGGCCTCGGCCGGTGGTGTGCCATCGCGCACGGACGCCCTGGAGTCGCCCGAGTTCCTCGATGCCCAGCCGTTCAACCAGGTGTACACCGACTCGGTTTCACGGATGCGGGACATGTGGAACGTGCCCGAGTACGCGCGCCTCGTCGACATCGAGAACACCAACGTGAACGCGGCTCTCAACGGCGTGAAGACGCCGAAGGAGGCGCTCGACGACATCGCCAGGGAGCAGCAGAGCGTGCTCGACTCCAGCAGCCGCGAGGGTGGCGGCGGACTGTGAGTGACTCCGCCCCTCTGACGACCGACCGCCCGGTGCAGGTGGCATCTGCGACGCCACCTGCACCGGGGTGGTCCCGCCGATTGAGTGACCGCGGGCTCGCCGTGGCCTTCATCGCCCCCGCCTTGCTCCTGCTGCTCGCGATGTCGGTGTTTCCGTTGCTGTGGGCGTTGTACCTGTCGTTCACCGACTACTCGGCCACTCGCGGGGGGCCCGCCCACTTCATCTGGTTCGGGAACTACACCGCCGTCCTGACCTCGTCGCAGGTCCACCAGCGGGCCTTGACGACGTTGATCTACGTCGTCGGTGCGGTCACCCTGCAGACCGTGCTCGGTTTCGCCATCGCGTACCTGATCTCACGGCGCACCCACGGGCGAGGACTGCTGACAACTCTGTTCCTGGTCCCGATGATGCTGTCGCCGGTCGTGGTCGGGCTGTTCTGGCGATTCATGCTCGACACGCAGTTCGGCGTGATCAACAGCATGCTCGGCTCGCTCGGCCTGGGGCAGGTGGAGTGGCTGACCCAGCAGCGAACCGCATTGTTCTCCCTGATCCTGGTCGACACCTGGCAATGGACGCCGTTCATCATGCTCATCGCACTTGCCGGCCTTACGGCGGTCCCCAAGTACCTGTACGAGGCCGCCTCGATCGACCGGGCATCCGAGTGGTTCCGGTTTCGCCACATCACTCTTCCGCTGGTATGGCCGCTGCTCCTCATCGCCGTGTTGTTCCGGGCCATCGAGGCCTTCCGGCTGTTCGACCTCGTCTACATCCTCACTAGCGGAGGTCCGGGTGTCTCCACCGAGACGTTGTCGTTCCACGTCTACAAGGTCGCGTTCCTGGGCTTCAACACCGGAACCGCATCGGCGTACGGGATCCTCATGGTCCTCGTCGTCATCGTCCTCACGCAGTTCTACCTGCGCTACCTAAACAAGCTCAAGGAGGACTGATGGCCGTCTCCGTCGACGAGGCCGTGTCCACAGGTCCTGCCCGGGACAACCCGCCCCCAGCGCGCCGTTTTCGCGGCCGGGGCCGCTCGGTGCTGGAGGTCGCGCTGCTGGCCGTGCTGGCCGTCGTGATGCTCTTTCCGGTGCTGTGGATGATCGAGACGTCCATCAAGGAAAACCGGGACGTCTACGCGATCCCAGCCAAGTTTCTTGGCTTCACGGTCACCATGGACCATTTCAAGGATGTGTTCGTCGGCTCGGCCGGCGGTCGCTCATCCTTGTCCGTCGCGTTCCTCAACTCCGTCGTCGTCGCCGGGGTCTCCACGGTGCTGGCCACCGTCCTGGGAGTCCCGGCAGCCTGGGCCTACTCTCGCTTCGCCGTGAAGGCCAAGAAGGATCAACTCTTCTTCATCCTGTCCACCCGCTTCATGCCGCCCGTGGTGGTCGTTGTCCCGATTTTCCTGATGTATCGTCAGGTCGGACTCATCGACACCAAGCTCGGACTGATCCTCATCTACGCCGCGTTCAACCTCCCGTTCACCATCTGGATGATGAAGGGGTTCGTCGACGAGGTGCCCGCGGAGTACGAGGATGCCGCCATGCTCGACGGCTACACCAGGTTGCAAGCGTTCTGGCGATTCACGCTTCCGCTGCTCGTGCCCGGCATCGCCGCGACAGCGGTCTTCGCGCTCATCTTCTCCTGGAACGAGTTCGTGTTCGCCATCTTCCTTACCTCCAGTGACGGCGTACGGACGGCCCCGCCCGCCATCGCGGGCCTGATCGGTGGCACCACTGTGGACTGGGGCCTGGTGGCTGCTGCCTCCGTGGTGTTCGCCCTGCCGGTGCTCGTCTTCGCCTACCTGGTGCGTAAGCACCTCGTCGCCGGTGTGACGCTCGGGGCGGTGCGACGCTGATGGCGGGCATCGAGGTGACCGCGCTGCACAAGCGCTACCCGGACGGGACGGTCGCGGTCGAGCACGTGGATCTGTCCATCGGCGACGGCGAGCTGTTCGTGATGCTCGGCCCTTCGGGCTGCGGCAAGACGACCACGTTGCGGGCCGTAGCCGGCCTGGAGAGGCAGACGACGGGCGACATCCGCATCGGCGACACCCTGGTCAACGACCTGCCGCCCGCCGAGCGCGACATCGCCATGGTGTTCCAGTTCTACGCTCTCTACCCGCATCTGAGAACCCGCGACAACCTGGCGTTCCCACTGCGGGCCGAGGGCCTACCCAAGCCGGAGGTGCGCGAGCGGGTCGACGAGGCCGCCCGGCTGATGCGGCTCGGTCCACTCCTGAACCGACGGCCGCGCCAGCTGTCCGGCGGGGAGCAGCAGCGCGTCGCGCTTGCCCGCGCCCTGGTCCGACGGCCGCGTGCATTCCTCATGGACGAACCTCTCACCAACCTGGACGCGGAGCTGAGGGCGGACATGCGTACCGAGATCAAGCACCTGCAGGGGGAGCTGGGGGCGACGATGGTCTACGTCACCCACGACCAGGTCGAGGCGATGTCGCTCGGTCACCGAATCGCCATCCTCAACAAGGGCCGCGTCGAGCAGATCGGTACGCCGCTGGAAGTCTACGACCGTCCGGCGAGCCTCTTCTGCGCCGCGTTCATCGGCTCCCCGCCGATGAACCTGATCGAGGTGGAACTGGTCGACGGGAAGCTGCGCAGTCAGGGCGGACTGGTTCTCCCGCCACCGCCGGGCCTGCGGCGCGACCGTCGCCTGGTCGCAGGCGTCCGGCCGGAGGCACTGGAAGTCACCGAACCAGGGGCGGACCGTTCGGTCCCGGCCCGCGTGGTCTCGGCGGAGTGGCTGGGCGACGAGATCATCTACGTGGTCGACCACGGCGGCCAGCGTGACCTACGGGTTCGGATGCCACCGACGGTCCGTTTCGCCGCTGACGCATCGGTCGGGCTGCGGCACATCGGCGGGACCCCGGCGGTCTACGACGTGAGCACGGAAGAGCTGGTGGCCTGATGGGAACCGTGGCAGTGAACGGGCTGTGCAAGTCCTTCGGCAAAGTCCAAGCCCTGGACGGGGTGACGCTGGACGTGCCGGACGGCTCGTTCTTCGTCGTGCTCGGGCCCTCCGGGGCAGGCAAGACGACGACCCTGCGAGCGATCGCCGGCCTTGAGAAGCTCGACGCCGGGTCGGTTCATCTGGACGGGAGGGACGCGACCGGCGACACTCCGGCCGCACGCGACCTGGCCATGGTGTTCCAGAGCTACGCCCTCTACCCGCGACACACGGCGTACGAGAACATCGCTTCGCCGCTGCGGGCACGCCGCTGTTCTTCGAGCGAGATCGCCGCTGCCGTCGACCAGATGTCGAGCCTGCTGCACATCGAACGGCTGCTGCAGCGTCGGCCCGCTCAGTTGTCGGGCGGCGAGATGCAGCGCGTCGCCCTGGCCCGGGCACTGGTCCGTCACCCGCGCGCGTTTCTCATGGACGAGCCGCTGACGAACCTCGACCTCAAGCTCCGCGTCGAGATGCGCACCGAGCTCACCCGCATCCACCGCAGCCTCGGCGCAACCTTCGTCTACGTGACCAACGACCAGGTCGAGGCCTTGTCCATGGCCGACCAAGTCGCGGTCCTCAAGGAAGGGAAGGTGCAACAGGTCGGAACGCCGACCGAGGTGTACGAGCGGCCAGCCAACCAGTGGGTCGCGGGATTCGTCGGGAGCCCGCCGATCAGCCTGCTCGCCTGCCGCGCCGAGGGAGACCGTCTGGTCGGTGCGGACGGCTGGACGCTGCCGAGGCCCCGCTGGACCACGGCCGAGGACGGTCGTGCGCTGCTGCTGGGCCTGCGCGCCGAGGACCTGTCCGTCGAGCGGCGTGGGGACGCGTCGTTGCCGGGGGAGCTCTACGGGCTTGAGCCGCTCGGTGACCGCACGGTGGTCGACGTTCGAGTGGGGACGGAGATTCTCAAGGTCAAGGCACGACCCACCGTCACCGGTACGCCGGGCGAACGGCTGCTTGTCACGGTCGACCTGGACCGGGCGCACCTGTTCGACGCGGGCACCGGGCTGTCACTGTCCGAGGCGGGGCGGTAGCCGTGTCGGATGCGATCGCCGAGGTCCCGCCGGAGATCAGCAAGAAGATCGCAGGAGGCGACGCAATGAGCGACCCGATGAACATCCTGGCCCCCGAGCACCGGCGGCTCCGGATCGGCGACGCCTGGCGCGACGCCGCAAGCGGTGCCACCTTCTCCGTAGAGGACCCGGCCACCGGCAAGACCATCGCCGAGGTGGCGGACGCCGACGTCGTCGACGGGCTCGCCGCTCTGGACGCGGCGAGCAAGGCGATGGCGCAGTGGGCGGCGACCCCGCCGCGGAAACGGTCAGAGTTGTTGACCGCGACGTACCGGGCACTGACCGAGCGATCCGAGGAGGTCGCCCGGCTGATAACGCTCGAGATGGGCAAGCCGCTCGCCGAGGCTCGGGCCGAGGTGGTCTACGGCGCCGAGTTCTTCCGCTGGTTCGCCGAGGAGGCGGTGCGCGTCGAGGGGCGTTACAGCACCGCTCCCGCAGGTGGATATCGCATCCTCACCGTGCCGAAGCCGGTCGGACCGTGCGTCTTCGTGACGCCCTGGAACTTTCCGTTGGCCATGGGTGCCCGCAAGATCGCTCCTGCGCTGGCAGCGGGCTGCACGACGATCACGAAGCCGGCAGCTCAGACACCACTCACCATGCTGTTCCTGGCCCGCATCATGGAGGAGGTCGGCGTACCCCCGGGCGTCGTCAACGTGGTGACAACCAAGCGTGCCGGCGAAGTGGTCTCCGCTCTGCTAGCCGACCGTCGGACCCGCAAGCTTTCGTTCACCGGGTCGACCGAGGTCGGGCGCGTGCTGCTCCGGCAGGCGGCGGACAACGTGCTGCGCACCTCCATGGAACTGGGTGGCAACGCGGCCTTGATCGTGTGTGCCGACGCGGATCTGGACGTCGCGCTCGACGGTGCCATGGTGGCCAAGATGCGCAACGTCGGGGAGTCCTGCATCGCGGCCAACCGGATCTACGTCGAGGAGCCGGTGCGCGAGGAGTTCACGGCGCGCTTCGCCGCGCGGATGGGCGCACTTTCGGTGGGCCATGGTCTCGACGACGGCGTGGACGTCGGGGCATTGATCGACGAGGCCTCGGTCGCCAAGATCGACGAGCTGGTCGCCGACGCGGTCGATCGCGGTGCCCGTGTCTTGGTGGGCGGCGAGCGTCCGGATGGGCCGGGCCACTTCTATCCGCCTACGGTCCTTGTCGACGTGCCCGAAGACGCGCGGATCCTGGAGACGGAGATCTTCGGCCCGGTGGCGCCGATCATCCCGTTCACGTCCGATGACGAGGTGATGGCGAAGGCCAACGACACCGAGCACGGCCTCGTCGGATACGTCTTCACCCGTGACCTGCAGCGGGCGCTGCGGTTCACCGAAGGGCTGGAGACGGGGATGTTGGGCATCAACCGTGGGCTGATCTCGGACCCGTCAGCTCCCTTCGGAGGCGTGAAGCAGTCCGGGATCGGCAGGGAGGGGTCGCACGAGGGCATCCTTGAGTACCTCGACCTCACCTACGCGGCGATCGACCTACCGTGACCGATCTGCTGCCGGGGAGGCGCCGACATGCTTGAGACCGTCCGCGGACCACGCCAGCTGATAGTGGGCGAAGGGGTCGCGCAGAACATCCCACGAGTGGTGGCCGAGAGCGGTTCGCGAGTCCTCATCGTGACCGACCAGGTTCTACTGGGACAGCCGGGCGTGGCCGAGATCGTCGCCGCTGTGCGGGAGAAGGTCGAGATCGTCGAGGTGTTCGCCGACGCCACTTCGGATGTGCCGCTCGCCGATGTCGCCCTGGCCGTCTCGGCCGCCGCAGAGGTGGACGCCGACGTGATCCTCGCCATCGGTGGCGGCACGGTGATCGACCTCGCCAAGATCGTCGGCGTGATCCGGCGCCACGGTGGGACGCCGCGCGACTTCTACGGCGAGTCGAAGGTGCCGGGGCCGACGATTCCTCTCGTCGCGGTCCCGACGACGTCCGGCACCGGCTCCGAGCTCACACCCGTCTCGGTGTTGACCGACCCGGACCGCGAGCTGAAGGTGGGGGTTTCCAGCGTCCACATCGTGCCCGACTTCGCGATCGTCGACCCCGAACTCACCTACACCTGCCCTGCGACCGTCACCGCCCACTCGGGCATCGACGCGTTCTGCCACGCGGTGGAGAGCTACACCGCGCGACCCCGGGCCCACGGACCGCGCGACCCGGTGGAGCAGGTGTTCCTCGGCCGCAACCCGGTCACCGACCACTACGCGCTCCTGGCTGCGGAGCGGATCGGACGTAGCTTGCGTCGTGCGGTCCGGAACGGAGGCGACAAGGACGCGCGCGCGGACATGTCCTACGGGTCAATGCTAGCCGGGCTCGCGTTCTCCCACGCAGGCAACGCGGCCCCGCATGCCCTCCAGTACCCCATCGGCGCAGCCACCCACACGCCGCACGGCCTGGGCGTCGGACTGCTACTGCCCTACGCGCTGGCCGCGGCCAGGGATGCCATCGGAGACCGGCTGGCCATCCTCGCCGGGGTTTGCGGGCTCGACGTGACCGACGCCTCGGAGGCCGAGGCCGCAGATGCGTTCCTCACCTGGCTCAACGGGCTCCTTGCCGACATCGGCATCCCACCCACCTTGGCGGACATCGGCGTGGCCCGTGCCGACCTGCCGCGCTTCGCGGAGATGGCCAGTGGCGTCACCCGTCTGATCCAGAACCATCCGGGCCCGACCGACACCGCGAGCCTGACCGCCATCCTCGAAGCGGCCTGGACCGGGGACCGGTAAGGCGCGGAAGCGGCGGCTGGCATCAGTTGGACCAACTGTGGCCGGCCAGGTCCCAGGCTGCCGGGACTGGCTCTGGCCGACGGCGACGGCCGTCGCCGTGGCGGTCTTCCTGCCGTCCGGTGTGGGCTGTACTGATAGGACAACACGCTTCGGCCCTGGCGCCGGCGGGTCGGCGGTCGGTCGGTAGGCGGTCCATGGCGAGGCAGCGCGTCCAATGTCGTCGGTGCCGCCCGTCCCGACGTCGAGTCGCCGGCAGATCACCTGGCGTTCCAGCAAATGTCACTGTGGATGATCAAGTTGGCCCGGTCAAAGCCCTGGCGTAAGCAGGTTGATACTACGTAAAGTGGCTATGTGGTTACAGCCCAGCTGACCATTGGTTGGATGCGACGCGGACCGGCGACCACTGTGGTCACGGATGAACCGCCACGCGGATCCGCTCCAGCCGGTGCCACCTGGGGCCAGATTCCCGAACTCGACGAGCGACTCCCGGACCGCGACACGCCGACAGCCGGCGACGGCCGCGCGGGCAGCACGGAATCGCTCGCCGTCGCGGTCGCGGAAGACCGGGCGGATCCGACCGCGCAGTGCCGCTGCCCAGGCAGCGGCGGCCGCGGTCATGGTGACGGGCGGATGCCGACGAGGCACCGATCCCAGGCAAGGGTCGACACCACATGAGGGAGGGCACGTGATTCTCTACAACACGTCCATGGGAGTGGTCGCCGGGCTGGCATTGATCCTGGTGTCGCTACTGCTTCGGCGGGCGGCCGCAGCCGCCCTGCCGGCTTTCGACAACACGGAGCCCGATCTAGCGCAGGACCGGCCGGTGGCGGTGGCACCAGCCGGTGGCACCTTCGACCCGCGGCTGTGGGCGGTGGTATTCGGCGCGCTCGGCCTGGTCCTCGCGCCGCTGGGCGCGCTGATGGCGACCACCTGGCCGTTGACCGTCAACCCGCCGCTCAACTTCATCTTCGGCGAGCCGTGCCTGATCCTGGGCGTCTTGCTGCTCGCCGCAGCGGTCTACCTCTGGCACCTGCGAGGCGACCTCGCCGGTCTGCAACAGGTGGACCTCACCCCGGTCGCCGTGGTCGTCATCGGACTCGGCGGCGTCCTGATCGCCTGTGCCGCCGCCATCGCACGGTTCGAGATCGTCGGCGGCGCGCCGGCCGCCGAACCCATCACCGGGCTGCTCAACGGCTATCCACTTGTGGAGAACACCTTCTTCGTGCTGCTCTACCTGGCTGCCGGCCTCGGTGCCATCCTGGCGCCGCTGAGCCGCCTGCGTCCGGGCTGGCTGCTCACCGCCGCGCGGTGGCTCTGGTTCGGCAGCGGACTGGTCTTCGCCCTGTTCAGCATTCTGAACTACTACACCCACGCCGGCCTGGACATCAACCTTCGTCTCGGTACGGAGTACCGGATCTGATCAGCCTGCGCCCGGCCTGACCACAAACGAATCCGCCGCGACCCGTGAGACGCCGGCACCGGCCCGGCGTCTCACCACGAGCAGACGGCAACCAACAGCCGCTGCGTTCATGGCGGCCATCGGGTGGCGATCCAGATCACGCACCGCATCGGTGAACTGCTGTGTGCCGAGCTGTACGCCCCGCGTACCGGGCCGGCGAAGGCGATGTCGTCGTCGCCGGCGGCGCGCCGTCTCGGCGGAGTAGCGCAGCAGCTGATGTCCGTTGAGGTCGAGCCGGTACCAGCCGTCGGTGAGTCCGAACCAGCGCAGCGTCTGCTTGTCCCGACCGCAGGGGTGCACCTGGTTCAGCGGGCGTAGCTGGAACTGGAAGCGGATTGCCGGTGGTGTCCGGCGTACCGGGCGGTGGTCAGCCACGAGGGTGGCCGCTGGTCCGTTCGTCGGTGGTGAGGCTGAAACGTTGGGCGAACGCCGCGTGGACCGGCGTTCCGGGCAGGTTGTCGCGGATGGCGAAGACGACGTGGTCGAAGTGAGCGACCGCGTTCAAGGCTTGGGCGAACGCGTCGGCCACGGTCGCGGCATCGTTGCGGAACACCCCGCATCCCCACGCGCCGAGCACGAGGCCGCGATGCTGGTGCGCGGCGGCGACCTCGAGGATCCGCCGGGCTCGCCGGGCGAGTACGGCTGGCACGTCAGCGGCGTGGTCAGGTTGGTTGCGTACGATCGCGCCGAGGTTCGGCGCGGCCGCGGTCAGCAGCGAGGTGGTGTACGGCTGGTCGAGCAGGTTGCCGTGGTCGTCGCGGAATACCGGCACGTTGGGGGAGTAGACGAGCCGGTCGCTGTAGCGCAGGTCCTGTTGGGCGCGGTGGAAGGCGTAGAAGTCGGGTGCGGCCCGCAGACATGCGTAGAGGGCTGAGGATCGGGCGATGCTCTCCTCCTGCGCTTGGGCGCCGTTGAGGAACCCGCCGCCGGGATTCCTGGCCGAGGCGAACACCAGAGCCGCCGCACCGGGGCCGAGGCGGCGTGCCGCGAGCAGCGTCGATTCGTCTGTCACCTCCACTGTGCAGGTACCTGCCTCGCGGCGCGCGAGGGTGATCGTCTCATAGGGTAGGTAATGCCGGGTCCCGGCGACCGCGGCGCGGACCGCGTCAGCGATGACGACCTCGTCACCGATGTCGTTGCGGTAGCGGCCCGAATCCGTGATCGTCACCGTCTGCCGCGCGATCTGGCGAAGACGGCCGCTCACGGGTACACCGGGCCGGTGATCTTGCCGAAGAGTGACACAGCCAAGGAACCTACGCAGCACCGTGGTGGCGGACAACCCGATTACGGTAGGGCGCGAGGTCAAGCTGGCCCTCGCTTGGATGCCGGACGCATCAGATCGACGAGACCACGCCACACGTGGCCGACCGTGGCGGCGGCGCGGATCGTCACCAGCGGGTTCCAAAAGTCCCGGAAGTGGACGATGCGGCCGTCCCGGAAGCGGACCACGGAGATGTAGACCTGGTGGAACGGTCGCCTGGTGACCACACCCCTGCCCTCGCCCACGAACTCGGCGATCACCAGTTCGGGATCGGTCGTCTCGTGAAAGGTGAGGCCGGAGAAGCGAACGTCGAACTGCTTCGGGAAGTCCTTCATGTGCTCGTACAGTTCCTGGTGCCCGACGAACCGGGACGGCACGCCCGGCGGCGGATACGGGAACTCCAGCACCCCGGCCGGGTCGAACAGCTCCACCCATTCCCGGATGCGTCCAGCGGTGATGTACTCGAGGTTGCGGGCGAACACCTCCTGCGCCTGCGCCCGGGTCTGCTGGTCGATGTCCACGGTGTCCACCTTTCGAGGTCGGTCGTCACGAGCCGAGGTTCCGGGGCCGGGCCTGGTCTCTGCCCGGCACCGCGGGGCGGGCGGGTCAGCCCGCGCGGGGCCGCACCCGCGCGGCGAGGTTGCGGTCGATCAGGGTGTCCGGCAACAACCGGGCGGCCAGGCTGGCGAACCGGACGTCCGGGCCGACCGGATAACGGGTCTTCGGCCGGGACGCGGTGAGGGCGCGAGCCACCGTCCGGGCGTACCGCGCAGGTGTGGTCCTGCTGCGGAGCACCTGGCGTGCGTTGTCGCGCAGGAAGGCCCGGAACGGACCCCGGTACAACGCCACGGTCGACTCCGGCGCGCCGTCGATGACCTCCTCGCCGGCCTGGTCGAGCTTCTCCCAGATCGGGGTACGGATCGCGCCCGGCTGCACCACCGACACCGTGACGCCGGACGGACGCAACTCGCGCCGCAGGCTGTCGCTGATCGCTTCCTTCGCGAACTGCGCTGCCGCGTACGCGCCGAGGTACGGCAGCGCGACCCGGCCGAGCCCCGAGGTGACGTTCACGATCCGGCCCCGGCCGGCCCGCAGCAGGGGCAGGAACCCCTGGATCGTCTCGACCTGGCCGATCACGTTCGTCTCCAACTGCCGCCGGAGCGCTGCCGTGGGCAGGCACTCCAACGGACCGGGTTGGGCGACACCGGCGTTGTTGACCAGGCCCCAGAGTGCGGTGTCGCCGAGCCGCCCGGTCACCTCGTCGACCGCCTGCCGGATCTGTTCGGATCGCGTCACGTCGATGCGTAGCGGATGCAGCCGGTCGCCCGACGACTCCGCGAGCAGCCGCTCGCCGTCGGCCGGGGCGCGTACTCCGGCGAAGACCTGGAAACCGATCCGGGCCAGATGCAGCGCCGCTTCCCGGCCGAGGCCGGACGACGCGCCCGTGATCACCACGGTACGGCCTGTCGGGGAGATGCGTCGCGTTCCCTTGGTCATGGCCGGCGCCGCTCCGATTGAGAGTCGATCGCGGCGAGTACCGCGTCGATACTCGCCGCCACCAGCGCGGCCGCCCGATCCGGTGACAGCGCGTCGGGCACGTAGGTGAAGTTCCAGAACAGTTGCCCGTGGCTGGTATTCACAGTGGATACGAAGTAGCCGACCACGGACAGTCCGGCGATGAACTGGGCACCGCAGAGCCGCCACGGCCCGACCCGGTCGGGAAAGTCGTACCGACCGATGTTGGACAGGCACAGGTTGACCGGTCCGGTCCGTTCCATCATTGCGATGAACCGCCCGGCGGTGGCCACCGACCTCGGGCAGGAGATCGTGACCAGGTCGACCATGGCGAAGTGGCCGCCCGCCTGGCGGCGGACCGCGAGATCCGCACCGATCGACCGGGCGACGTCCCAGAGGGAGCGGTCCGGACGGTACGCGACGAAGGTGGGCACGGTGGCGACGTACGTGCCGACGGCCCGCTCGGGTACGGCGGGTACCAGCGCGTCCCGGAAGGTGATCGGGGAACCGATCGTGACGTGTCCCGGTGCCGGTGAGCCGGCCTCCCCGGCCACGGCCAGCACCATCGCCGCCGCGAGCGCGCCGTGCACCGTGGTCTGCTCCCTACGGCAGGCCGCTACCAGCGCCTCGACCTGCGCCGGGGCGAGGGCCCGGGAGATCAGCCGGGTACGTCGCTCGGTGAACGGCACGAAGCGGCTCGGTACGACCCGGGCCGGCCGGTACCGGCGTACCCGGAACAGGTCCTGGGCCAGCAGCCACCGCAGCCGCAGCGTCCCGACCAGGCCCCGGTACCGTCGGGGAAACATCGCCTCGCACCCGGGTAGCGCCGGCTCACCCGGCTCGGTGTCCCCGCTGCCGTCAGTGACCGCGGCACGGGAACGCTCCAGCTCGGCGAGGTCGATCCACTGTCGCAGCAGGGAGAGCACGGTCGTGCCGTCGGCGACACAGTGCGGCATGGTCAGCAGCAGGTCGTGTACCTCGTCGTCGGCCACCGCGCGTGCGCAGGGGCGGGTCAGCGCCACGGCCCGGCACAGCGGGCCGCTGCGCCAGTCGACCCGGTCGACGAGTTCGTGCTCGTTGACCCACCGTTCCCAGCCTGCCTCGTCGTCGGCGGCCCGGCGCAGCGGGATCGGCCGGTCGGTCGGCACGAACCGGGGGGAACGCCCGTCCGGCTCGGTGGCGATCGCCACCCGCAGCAGCGGGTGTCGCCGGCGCAGTCGGTCCAGTGCGGCGCGCAGCAGCGGTTCAGGTAGCGGCCCGCGTACCTGGACGCGGGCGATGACGTTGAGCGGCGAGACCTGATCGGCGATCCAGTACCAGCGTTCGAGCGGGCTCAGCGCCCGCCGTACCTCGGCCGGTGAATGACTGTTCGGCTGCGCGTTCATCCAGGTGCCACCGTCTCGTCGCGCACACCGGGGAAGGTGAGCGCGATCTCGTTGCGTCGGTCGAGGAGACGACCGGGCAGCCAGCGCAGGTAGACGCGGCGGGCCAGGTCGGCGAGTGGGTGGGCCAGCTGCTCGACCCGACTCAGCGCGTACGCCTGGTGGACCATCCAGCGGGTCCGCTCGCGTCGCGCGGCCTCGTAACGCCGCAGGGCCAGCGGCAGGTCGACCGCCTGACGCAGGCAGTGGGCGAGGACGACGGCGTCCTCCACGGCCACCGCCGCGCCCTGACCGAGGCTCGGCAACATCGGATGTGCCGCGTCACCGAGCAGCGTCACCGGTCCGTGGCCCCAGCGTTCGAGGAACGGCCGGTCCCGTGCCGGCACGGCGATGATCGCCGACTCGGGGGTCCGGGCGATCGCGGCCCGGACCTCCTCGGCCCAGCCCGTGTACGTCCGTTCGATGTCGGCCTTGCCGCCCCGCCAGTCGCGGGCCATGGCCGGTGCCATGTTCAACGTTGCCCACCAGTAGACCCGGTCGCCGTCGAGCTGTACCAGGCCGAACCGCTGGCCCCGTCCCCAGTAGTGGGCGGCGTAGCCGTCCCGGATCTTCGGGTGCCGCATCGGGACGGTCGCGAGCCAGCAGACGTACCCGGGCTCGCGGGGCTGTTCGGGCCCGGCGATCTGCCGGCGGACCACCGAATGGAATCCGTCGGCGCCGATGAGCAGGTCGCCCTCGGCGGTCCGCCCGTCGCGGAACTCGACCCGGACCCGGTCACCGGCCAGCTGGAACCGCCGGGCCGCCGCGTCGAGGCGCACCTGCGGGTCGCCGGCCGCCGCGAGCAGGGCCTGATGCAGCTCGGCGCGGTGGATGGCGACGCTCTGCGCGCCGACCCGGTCGCCGAGGTGCGCGAACGGTACGGTCCTGATCAGGTGGCCGGCGGCGGTGCGCAGCTGCAGTGCCGGGTACACCCGGCCTCGCTGTTCGACGTCGAGATCGATGCCGAGGGTGCGCAGCGCGACGCGCGCGTTGCCGGTCAGTGACAGCGCCGACCCGGCCGGTCGCGGTTGGGCGCCCTGTTCGTAGATTTCCACGTCGATGCCGACCCGACGCAGCGTCGCCGCCGCCGCCAGTCCGCCGATGCCCGCGCCGACGATCAACGCCTTGGGCGCGGTCACTGCGCACCGCCGACCGGGCTGGATTCGACCCGGGCGGCCGACCACGCCGACGAATCAGCCAACAGCCCGGCGATCCGGTCCGCCACGCCCGCCACGTACGGCGGTTCCATCAGCGCCAGGTGGTTGCCGGGTACGTCGAGCACGTCGATCCGGCCGGTGGTCAGTTCGCCCCATCCGTTGCGGGGGTCGCGATGCAGCGTTCCGGCGATGTCGTGCATCGGTACGAGCAGCGTCGGTAGTGGATCGCCGGCCCGCAACAGTGTGATGTCCTGGTCGACGACCTCCGGGTGGTAGGTGATGATCGCCTCCCAGTTGGCCTTGAAGACCTCGAACAGCCGCCGCACCGCCGCCCGCGATTCGCCCGGACGCAACACTCCGGCGGCGCCGGCCCGGCGGGCGACGAAGTCGAGCTTCTCCTCGGGCGTCACCAGATTCGTCGGGATCGGCTCCAGCGACGGCCGGTCCTGATCGAGCGGGATCAGCTCCCAGAAGAACCAGTCGAGCAGTACGTCGTCGGCGACCGGCACCGGATCACCCGGCCGCCGGGCGATCGGGTCGATGAGAATGAGCGGCTCGACCGGGCCAGCTGCGGCGGCGTCGAGTTGGCGGGCCATCTCGAAGGCCACCACGCCGCCGAACGACCAGCCGCCGATCGCGTACGGCCCGTCGGGCTGGATCCGGCGGATCGCCGCGACATAGCTGGCGGCCAGCGCCGGCACGGACCGCACCGGCTCGGTCCCGGCGTCGACCCCGGCCGCCTGCAGCGCGTAGACGGGTTGATCGCCGGGCAGCTGTCGGGCGAGCTGGAGATAACACAGGACGTTGCCGCCGATCGGGTGCACGAGGAACAGCGGTGGCCGGCTGCCGCTGGCGCGGACCGGCACCAGCGGGTCGAACGCCGCCGGGTCCGCACCGCCGACCCGAAGCAGCTCGGCCAGGCTGGCCACGGTGGGGGCGGTGACGAAGGCGGAGACCGGTACGGCGACGTCGTACCGCTTCTCGATCAGGGTGACCAGGCGCATCGCGGTGAGTGAGGTCGCGCCCAGTTCGAACAGGTTGTCGTCGACGCCGATCTGCGGCAGGTGCAGCAGGTCCGCGACGATTTCGGCGAGAACATGTTCGCGTCGGTTCCGTGGTGCCACCGGCCGTGCGGTCTCCACCCGCAGCGGCAGCTCCCGCAGGCGGCGGTCGTCGCGCTTGCCGCTCGGCGTCAGCGGCATCTCGGGTAGCCAGCTGAAATTGGTGGGAACGAGGTGTTCGGGCAGTGTTTCCCGCAGCCGTCGACGCAGGTCGGTGAGGTCGACCCGGGCCGGGTCGCCGACGAGGAAGGCGGCCAGGAAGGCATCGACGCTGTCCCGCCGGCGCGCCACCACCGCGGCCTCGCGGATGCCCGGATGCTGCGCGGCCAGCTTCATGATCGCTATCTCGGCTTCGAGTGGTTCCACGCGGAAGCCCCGGATCTTGGTCTGGGTGTCGGTACGGGCCAGCCAGACCAGGTCGCCGTTGGGCAGCACCCGGGCCAGGTCGCCGGTGCGGTAGATCCGGTCGCCGGGCGGGCCGAACGGGTTGGGCAGAAACCGCTGGCTGGTCAGTTCGGGCTGCCGGTAGTAGCCCTGCGCCACCTGTACCCCGCCGAAGTAGAGCTCCCCGGCGACCCCGGTAGGCACCGGGCGTAGCCGTTCGTCCAACAGGTACACGTCGACCCCGGGAATCGGCGGTCCGATCGGGGGCAGGTTCGGGAAGCGCTCCGGGTCGCCGGCCATCGGGTACGCGGTGACCAGGTGGGTTTCGGTTGGTCCGTACTGGTTCTCCAGGATCGCGCCGGCCGGCAGCGCGGCGATGAACCGGCGGATCTCGGCGGTCACCCGCAACTGCTCGCCCGACGAGATCACCACCCGCAGCGCCCGGGGATAGATACCGAGCACCACCGCGGCCTCGGCGAGCTGCTGGAGTGCCACGTACGGCACGAAGATCCGTTCGACGGACTCGCGGTCGAGCAGCCGCAACAGCTCCGGGGTGTCCCGACGCTGCCGCTCGTCGATGATCTGCAGGGTGCCGCCGGCGCTGATCGTGGTGTAGATCTCCTGGAACGACACGTCGAAGCTGAGCGGGGCGAACTGCAAGGTGACGCCGCCCGCCGCCGAGCTGGCCGCCGCCACCTGCCACTGCTGGTAGTTGTCGAGGGCGGCGTGGGACATCGCCACCCCTTTCGGGGTACCGGTCGAACCGGAGGTGAACAGCACGTAGAGCAGGTCGTCGGGCCGGATCGGGGGCAGCGGAGTCGGCACGATCGCCCGGGACGGCGTACGGAGGTCATCCACGACGAGCACCGTGGCCGGTTCGCCGATCAGTCCGGCGTGCTGCCGGTCCGCGACGACCAGGGCCGGTCGCGCCTGGGCGAGCATCGCCGCGATCCGCTCCGGCGGGTAGGTCACGTCCAGCGGGACGCAGGCCGCCCCGGCCAGGGCGATGCCGTAGATCGCCGCGATCATCTCGGGGGAGCGGCCCACCGCGACCCCGACCAGGTCGCCCCGCCGTACGCCGGCGTAAGCCAGCGCGGAGGCGATCCGGTCGACCTCGCGGTGGAACCGCGCGTACGTCCACCGCCGGGTTCCGGCGGCGACCGCGACGGCCTCCGGGGTACGCCGTACGTGGTCGGCGAGGCGGCGGACGATGTCGCTGCGTGCCCCGCCCGGCGTGCCGGTGGGCTCGGCTGTGCCGCTCGGCCCGGGCGCGCCGCTCGGCCCGGGCGCGCCGCTCGGCCCAGGCGTGGCCAGCGCCCTGGCCGGGGCGGCCAGGAACCCGAAGTCCGGTACGGCGTCCGGCTCGTCGACGATCCGGCCGAGGATCCGCAGGTACGTGTCGGCGATCAGGCCGCTCTGCGCCCAGGTGATCGTCCGGCGGTCCGCGTCGATGCGCAGCGACACGCGCTGCTGCGCCGGGTGCACGAACACGTTCAGCAACAGCGTGAAGTTGGTTTCCTCCCAGGCGTCGAAACCGAGCGGTTCGATCGTGGGCAGTTCGAGCAGTGGGGCCAGGACGTGCATGTGCACGTAGTTGAAGGCGAGTTCGAACACCGGCCCGGCACCTCGGTCGTGCTGGATCGCGTGCAGCGGATACCGCCGGTACGGCTGGCACTCCTGCTCCCGCCGGTACACCTGCCGAACGGTCGCCAGCCAGGAGGCGGGCTCGGGTCCGGGCCCGAGGCGCAACGGCACCGTGTTGAGGAACAGCCCGGCCATCCGGTCCGCCCCGGCCAGTTCCGGGCGGCCGTGGGTGACCAGCCCGACGGTCACGTCGGTGGCACCGGAGTACAGCCGTACCGTCAGGCAGTAGGCCGCCAGGAACAGCGACTTCACCGGCAGCCCGTGATCGCGGGCGAATGCGCGTACCCGCTGCTCCAGGGATTGCGGCAGGTCGACCAGGCGGACCGGCGGCTCGTCGGCGCCCGGCGGCTCGTACTGCCGGAAGCCGTCGAGCTGGGTCGGCTCGGCACCGGCGAGCCGGTCGGCCCAGAACTGTCGGGCCGGTTCCGAGGCGAGCGCCCGGCGCTCCTCGGCGGCGTACGCGGCCGGTCCGGGCAGCGCCGTCTCGCTGACCGCCGCGATCGCGGCGCCGGTCAGGTGCAGGTAGTCGCGGAACAGGTCACCGATGACGGTGGCCACGCTCCAGCCGTCCAGCAGGACGTGGTGGAAGCTGAACACCAGGTCGACCACACCGGAAGGGAGCAGGTGCGCCCGGAACAGGAACAGCGGGGGGCGGTCGAAGGCGTACCGGTGGCGGCGCCGCTGTCGCATGTGCGCCAGCACCTCGGCGCGGGCAACCTCCGGGTCGCAGGTGCGCAGATCGACCACCTCGAGGCCGCCGGCGATCCGGTTGTGCACGATCTGCAGCGGCTCGGTGAAGCCGCCCAGGTCGAAGGAGGAGCGTAGGCCGGGGTGTCGGGCGACGAGCCGGTCGTACGCCGTGCGGAACGCCTCCTCGTGCCACGACATCCGGACCGAGTAGCGGAAGACGTCGTGGTAGGCGGTGGCCGCCTCGTGCTCGCTGCTGTGGTACAGGAGGCCGAGTTGCAGCGCGGTGGCCGGGGAGGCGTCGGCCGCCTCGCCGAGCCGGGCCCGGTCCAGCGGGGAGACGAGCGCGAACGGGGCGGCCGGGTCGGCCGGCTGGTCGGCCGGCGCGATGTGCCGTACCTTGCTCGCCAGCGCCGCCACGGTCGGCCGCTCGGCCAGGTCGGCGAGGGTGAAGTGCAGGCCCTGCCGCTGCGCCTCGGCATGCACCCGCAACGCCAGGATCGAGTCGCCGCCGACGGCGTAGTAGTCCTGGTGGATGCCGATCGACGGCAGGTCGAGCACCTGCGACCAGATCGCGGCGAGCGTCCGTTCCACGTCGTCGCGGGGCTGCTGGTCGAGTTCCCGCTGCTGCCGAGCCACGGGGTCGGGCAGCGCCTCGACGTCGAGCTTGCCGTTGCGGGTGAGCGGAACCCGGTCCAGCCGGGCGAACAGGGCGGGCACCATGAAGTCCGGCAGTTGGCGCAGCAGGTGGCCGCGCAGCCGTACCGGATCGAGATCCGTCTCCGCCACGTAGTAGCCGGCCAGGTAGGCATCCCGGCTGGCGGAGGTACGGGCCACGACCACCGCCTCCCGGATCCCCGGGTAGCTGGCGAGTACCTGCTGGACCTCGCCGGGCTCGACCCGGTTTCCCCGGATCTTCACCTGTCCGTCGATGCGGCCAACGTATTCGAGGCTGCCGTCGGCGAGCCGGCGCGCGAGGTCACCGGTGCGGTACATCCGGCCCGCGCCGCGTACCGGATCGGTGACGAACCGCGTTGCGGTCGGGGCCGCCCCATCGGCTCCGGCATCGCCGGCTCCCGCCCCACCGGATCCGGGGCGGTCCAGGTAGCCCCGAGCGACGGCGACCCCGGCGACGCACAACTCGCCGACCGCGCCCACCGGCTGCGGTTGGTCGTCGGGGCCCAGCACGTAGAGCCGGACGTTGTCGATCGGGCGGCCGATCGGCACCCGACGCGTCGGCCGGTCCGGATCGTGGTGGCACTCGTGATGCGAGACGTCGACCGTCGCCTCGGTTGGCCCGTACAGGTTGACCAGCCGTGGCCCGGTGGTGGGATCAGCGCCTGGTGGCGGGTGCCACAGTCGGTGGAACTGGTCGACCCGCCGGGCGGGCAGCTCCTCGCCGCTGGCGAAGACCAGCCGGAGCGTGTCGGCCTGCCGACGCCGGTCCGGCTCCTGGGCCAGCAGGTCGAGAAACGGCCCCAACATCGACGGTACGAAGTGGATGACCGTCACGCCGTGCCGCGCCACGATGGCCTCCAGCGTACGAGGATCCCGGTGCGCCCCGGGGCGGGGCAGGACGAGCCGGGCACCCGCGAGCGCCCACCAGAACAGCTCCCACACCGAGACGTCGAACGAGACCGGCGTCTTCTGCACCAGCACGTCGTCGCCGGTGAGAGGGTACTGACGCTGCATCCAGGCGAGCCGGTTGACCACCGAGCGGTGCTCGACCATCACCCCCTTGGGCTCGCCGGTCGATCCTGAGGTGTAGATGACGTAGGCGAGGTCGGTGGCCCGGGCGAGTGGTCCGACCGGGTCGCTCGGACAGGTCGTCAGCGCGTCGAGGTGGCGCACGGTCAGTCCCGCGACGACGTCGTGGTCGCCGCGCTCCCGCTCCGCGTGCGCGGTCGTCAGTAACACCTTGGCGCCGCTGTCGACGAGCAACCGCCGGATCCGGGCCGGCGGCTGGTCCGGGTCGATGGGAACGTAGGCTCCGCCCGCCTTCAAGGTGCCGAGGATCCCGGCGATCAGGGGCACTCCCCGTTCGGCCAGGATGGCCACCCGGTCGTCGCGGCCGACGCCGTCGGCGCGCAGCGTTCGCGCCACCTGGTTCGCGCGGGCGTCGAGTTCGGCGTAGCTGAGTGTGTCGCCGGTGCCGTCCGTCACCACGGCGACCCGGTCGGGTGTCCGGGCGGCCTGTTGCTCGAACAGGCCGTGCAGCGTCGCCTCGGTCGGGTACTCGACCTCACTGCCGTCGTGCGCCCCGGTGACCAGGTCGCGTTCGGCGTCGGTGAGCATCGGGATCCGGGCCAACGGCTCCCCGGGCCGGTCGAGCGCGTTGCCGATGAGGGTCTCGAGGTGCCGGGCCAGCGCCGTGACGGGGGAGTTCTCGTCGAACACGTCGAGGGAGTAGTCGAGGTCGACCGTCAGCGCGCCGTCGTCGTACTCGTTGACGAGCACGGCCAGGGCGTCCTGTTCGTGTAGCCGGCTGGCGGCCACCGTCCGGTGGGTGATGCCGGGAATCGGCTCCGGTCGTGGCCAACGCAGCCAGGAGAGAGTCACGTCGTAGAGCTGCCGGGGCCCGCCCGGTGGCATGATCTCGCGCAGCAGTTCGCCCCGGGACAGGCGTTGGTGGGTACGCAACGAGCGCAGGGTCCCTTGCAGTTCGGCTACCAGGTCGAGCATGGTGTGCGTACCGGGAACCGCGACCGGTACCGGTAGCTCGTTGGCGAAGTGTCCGACTGTCTGCCGCTGCGCGTACGTGCTCCGGTTGAGCACCGGTACGCCGAGTACGACCTGCTCGGTGCGGTGTATCCGGCCGAGGTAGACCGCGAGGGCCGCCGCGAGGAAGGTGAACGGTGACTGGCCGGTGGCCCGAATCCGGTCGACGACCTCCGGACGCAGGGGGAAGTTGTACCGGGCGGTCCGGTAGCGACCGGCGGTCCGGCCAGCGAACAGCGCGGGGGTGACTCCGTCGAGGCTGGCGCGGAAGTATTCGACGTCGCGTTGTCGCTGGGGGGAACCGGCGTAGTCGACGGTGCTTCGCGCGAGGTCCAGGTAGGAGGGGACACGGTCGACCGCAGGCTCTGCTCCCGTGACGGCGGCCGCGTACCCGGCGCAGAGCTGCCGCAGCAACAGCCGGGCGCCCCAGCCGTCGGTGACCAGGTGGTGCGCGTTGAGGTACGCGTAGGCGACGGACTCGCTCTCCCGGAGCAGGGCCACCCGGTACAGCCGGTTGCGGCGCAGCTTGAACGGCTGGGAGAACGCCTGTGCCATCCAGGAATGGCACGCCTGGTGGGGGTCGGGTGCGGTGGCGAAATCATGGACCTCGACCACCGCCGACTCAGGCTCCACCCATTGGACGAGCTGCCCGTTTTCCTCGTCGAAACGTAATTGAAACGCGTCGTTCCGTTGTAGGGCCTGTTGCATACAGGACAGCAGGACCTCGTGGTCGATCGGGCCGACGAACTGTTCGTATCCGCACACATTAAACTGCGGAAGATCGGGAGATAGGCGACTTGCGACCCAGATGTCTGATTGGTAGGTGGTTGGCGGCGTCCGACCTGAGTCCATCACGGGGCACCTTCTACTCGCTGCCGCTCACTGACCTGGGCCTTTGCGAATCATGCATGATCAAGAGCCGGGTCAACGTGCCGGCGACACTGCTGGAGTCGAAACTTGGCCACCACGGAGCGCCCTCGTGACGGCAGAGTCCATGCGAAGACCGTACTCAGCTGTTTCCTGATGCCTGTTCCTGGTGCACGCGTAGCGCAAATCGTTCGAGCGTGGCTTTGTGTCACAGCTGCCCAGTTGATCACGCTGGGTCAGCATACCCGAGAGGCTACGCAATGTCATCGCCGTGAGTCAATCCTTGCCGATCGAGCCTCTCGCTCACCAATCTGGGAGGCGTTGCGTGCTGACCATCGACTGCTGTATAAGTGTATTCGGGTCGGCGCACTCGACGCCCAATGAAAACCATCGATGTCCGACCGGGGTTGATGTACTGGTGTTCGGCTCTGGTCACCAGCGGTTTTGGAAGGGAATGGGGCGGGTGGACTCGTCGGATCGACGATCTGAGGCCGGCATCGCGCACCGGACGAGGGGAGTGCCGAGGGCCGGGCCGGGAACCTTCCTCCGGTGGGCGACCCGGCACGGACTGCTGCGGCTCAGCGTCGCCGCCGCGGCACGCCGGGATGATCCACAGGCCCGCCACTTCCTCGATCCGATGATTCGCGAGGACCCGTACCCGTTCTACCGCCAGGTCCGCCAGGCCGGTGCGCTCGTAGGTGGCCACCTGACCTGGAGCACCGCCCGGCACGACGTGGCCACCGAGGTGCTCCGCAGCGACGCATTCAGTGTCGATCCGGACACCTTGCCGTTGCCCGCCCCGATCGCGATGCTGCGCGACCTCGGCCGACGCCGGATGCCGGTCGGGCCGATCGACCCGCCGTCGATGCTCGTCACCGACCCACCCGAGCACACCCGTTACCGCAGGCTCGTCGTCAAGGTCTTCACCGCGCGGGCGGTCGAGAGCCTCCGACCCCGGGTCGAGCGGCACTGCGCCGACCTGCTCGACGAACTGGGGCGGGCCGCGCCGGACGGCGGGCCGGTGGACCTGGTCGCGCACTACGCCAGCCTGCTACCGGTCACCATGATCGCGGAGATCCTCGGCGTGCCGGCACAGTTGCGGCAACGCTTTCTGGACTGGGGCGCCGCCGTATCGCCAGCATTGGACCTGGGACTGTCCCTCGGCCAGTTTCGGCGCGTCGAGGCGGGAACCCGGCAGCTGAACGACTGGCTGCGGGGACACTTCGCCAACCTGCGCGCCGACCCCGGTGATGACCTGCTGAGCCAACTGGTGCTGCCGAACAGCGAGGGTGAACGACTGACCGAGGACGAACTGGTCGCCCTCGCCGGACTGCTCATGGCCGCTGGCTTCGAGACGACCGTGAACCTCCTCGGCACGGGCACGGCGCTGCTGCTGGCTCACCCCGAACAACTCGCCCTGCTGCGTGCCGAGCCGCACCGGTGGCCCACCGCGGTGGAGGAGATCCTGCGCTACGACTCCCCGGTGCAGACGACCGGCCGGTACTGCCGGACCGACACCGAGGTGGCCGGTGTACGGCTACGCCGAGGCGAGATCGTGATACCGATGCTGGGCGGGGCCAACCGGGACCCGACCGTCTTCGCCGATCCGGACCGCTTCGACGTGACCCGGCTCAACGCGCGCGACCACCTCTCCTTCTCCAGCGGTGCGCACTACTGCCTCGGTGCCAGCCTGGCCCGGCTCGAAGGTGAGATCGGGCTGCGTAGCCTGTTCGAGCGGTACCCCGACCTGGCGCTCGGCGGCGTGCCACGGCGTCGGCCGACCCGCGTCCTACGTGGCTACGACCACCTGCCAGTGCGGTTGCGGTCATGATCGGGCCCGCGCCGCCACCCCGACCGATCATGTTCGCCAGCTCGTCCCACTCTGGACAGCTCAACCCGCTGCTGACCATCGCAGCCGAGATGTCCCGACGGGGGGAACCCGACCTCTGGTTCAGCGTCGACGCCGAGGCCCGGCACCGGGTCGAGTCGGCAACGATCGGCAGCCCGCTGCGGTACCTTCCCGGCGCGGACACCCCCGTGCGGATCGACGGCGAGCTGTACGCCGCGATGGCCCGGGGGCCACGAAGCACCGCCGGCGTGGCCGCACTCGCCCGGACCATGCGTACGGCCGATGCCACCGCGCAGGTCTACCAGCGGACCCTGGACCACATCGATCGGGTCAACCCACGACTGATGGTCATCGACGTGATGAACCTCGGTGCGCTCGACGCGGCGACCACCGCAGGCGTGCCCTTCGTGCTGAGCGTGCCGTATCCGGTAAGTGCCGTCTACCTGAGCCGTCTGCCGTGGAACTATCCGACGCCCACCTCCGGGCTGCCGCGCCGGCTGACCAGGACACAGAAGTTGACCAATGCGCTGTTCCGCGTACGGTTGCACCTGGCGCTGCTGCGCGCGGTGGCCGGACCGACCCGGCGGCGCCAAACCCTGGGGCTGGCCAACGCGTCCGGCGACCCCGCGAAGCACGCCGCCGCCGCGGTCGCTGTCTTCGGCTACACGGTGTTCGGGCTGGAGTATCCCTTTCCCGCGCCGGACCACCTGCACCTGTTGGGCGCGATCGTGCCCACCGACGTCACCGGGCCCGGCCAGCCCGTCGACGAACTGACCGCCTGGCTGGACCAGCATCCCAGCGTGGTCTACGTCGGCCTGGGTACCCTCGCCACCCTCTCAACCGCCCAGCTTGACGCGTTCGCCGAGGCACTGGACCGGATCGGCCCGCGACACCGGGTGCTGTGGAAACTCCCGGCCGACCAGCGCGCAGCGCTGACCAGGCCACTGCCCCCGCACGTCCGCACCGAGGAGTGGATCCCGTCCCAACTGGCCGTGCTCGCCCACCCGCACGTACGGGCCTTCGTCTGCCACGGCGGGGCGAACGGCTTCCACGAAGGCGTCCACTTCGGGCAACCCATGCTGCTCACCCCGTTCTGGCTGGACTGCTACGACATCGCGGCCCGGGCCGTCGACGCGGGCGTCGGACTGGCTCTCGACGACCCGCCCACGGTGGACCCGGACGAGGTTGCCGGCAAGCTGCTCCGGCTGCTGTCGGAGGACGGTTTCCGGCAGCGCAGCCGGTACTGGGGCGAGCAGAGCCGTAAGGCCGGTGGGGTGCAGCGCGCGGCGGACCTGTTGCGCGAGCTCGCCGGCCGCGACGAGCGACCACGGGAGACGGCATGATCGCGCAGGTGCTACGGATCGTCGACAAGGTGGCTCCGGGCGAGTTCTTCCCCGCCGTACCGCAGAACTTCGTGACACACGCGGACGGGCAGCTCCCGGCGCGGGACCTGCTGCACCGACCGGACGTCAGTCTCTACTGCCTCGACATCGACGACCAGCTGGCGTACTTCGTCGAGACCGCCCCAGGTGTCGACCTGACCAGGGCGCCATTCGTCTACCTCGCCCAGTACCGGAACGCGCGGCGACTGTTCACCGTGCCGTACGAGACGCTGCACCGGATCGCCGAGGAGGTGCCGGACCCGGTGCGGCCGATCCTGGTCTACTCCGTGGGTCGCTGCGGTTCCACCGCCCTCAGCCACGCGCTCGGGGCGGTGACCGGCGTCCGCAGCTATTCCGAGCCCGACGTCTTCACTCAGATCGCCGTGTCGCGGCACGAGGATCCCACCCGTGACGACGAGTACGCGAAGCTGCTCCGCAGCTGCGCCCGGCTGCTCGGGCGGGGAGCCGGGACGCTGGCCGTCAAGTTCCGCGCCAGCGGCATCCAACTCGCCGACCTGTTCCAGCAGGTCTTCCCCGACGCCCGTGGCATCTTTCTCTACCGGCACGCCGAACGGTGGCTGGAGTCGATGCACGTGGGCTTCACCCCGCACCTGTCCGCTCCCCAGGATCAGCAGACGTTCCTGCGGTACGTCACCGCGCAGGCGCCGCTGCTGATGCCCTTCGCCGTCCGGCACCAGCGCCAACCCGCCCCGGTCGAGGCGTACCTGCTCACCTGGCTTTCCGCGATGGAGGCCTGCCTGCGGCTGGGCCGGGCCGGCGTGCCCCTCCGGCCGGTTCGCTACGAGGACCTCACCGCCGATCTGTCGGCGACGCTGGCCGCGGTGCTGGCATTCTGTGGGCTGCCCGCCGACGAGATCGACGCCGCGTACCGGACGTTCGCGGCCGACTCCCAGGAGGGCACGGCGCTGTCCCGGGCCAGCCGCCAGCGCACCGAGACACCGGTGCTGCGCGAGGATGAGTACGCGCTGGCACGTGCCGTACTCGCCGAGCATCCCACGATCAACGTGCCCGACTTCGCCGTACCGGCGTGAATCATGGCTGGGTGCCGCCGCCGCCCACCAGCAACTCGACGGGTCCCTCACGCACACCGGACTCACTCTCGAATCCGCCACAATCTGACCATTCAAGGTCTTATCCGTGCAGGGCGCGGTTCACCGTGTATACCAGGTCCGGATCATCGCTTTTCGCGGCGGCGATGAAACGGATCCGTTGGCCCGACCGCAGGGTCACGGTGTAGTTGACCCACGTGTACACCCACGTGGCTGCCGACCACCCGTCGATGCCGGCGATTTGGTGCCAGGTGGCCACCATCCGCAGGCGCCCGGTCACACCGGTCACCACGAGGCCGCCGTCATGGAGCAGCAGCATCGAGTGCCGGCGAATCCACACCACGGTCCAGGCGGCGGCCGCAGCGATGGGTACCGCGCCCAGGCCGAAGTACCACGAAAGCACCAGCCCCAGAATCGCCGCTTGTGACGTCAGGAGGATGCCGATCAGCACGAAGGGGCCGACGAACGGGCGGTAGCGCCATTGGACCGCGCCGAGATCGGCCTGCCGGGCAGCGTTCGCGGCACGCTCTCCGGCTTCGACGCGCTCGGACCGTGCGTGGAGCCGGCGGTACCGGGCCTCATCGCGGGCGTCGGCGGCCCGCGCGGCCGATACCCGGGTGTAGACCTCACCCGCCAGCGGGTCCAGGGTCGCCGGCGTGACGCCGTCGACAAGCGCGGCCAGCGCCGGTGGCAGGTCGCGGCCGGCGGTGAGCGCCTCGTCGATCGGCGTCGCCCAGTCGGCGGCTGCCGCGACGAGGTTCTGCCGGCTCTCCCGGCCCCGCGCAACGCTGCCGCGGATCTCGGCGACGTCGGAGGGACCGAGCCCGGCGTAGGCTGCGACCGTCTTTGCCAGCCGGTCCCCGTCGGCGTCACCACCGGCAGCAGAGCCGTGTGCGAGGGCCTCGATCATCCGGGCCGCGATCGTGGACGACCATGCCATCTGGGCGGCGGGCTTCATACGTCAACCTCCAGAGTGCACGCGGCGGTTGCGCCGAGATCGTTTACGACGGAGCGGATCCCGCGCCACGGCCACCCCGGAAACATCGCGTGTCTCGTCGCAGGCTCCGATACCGTCGCGTACGCCGAACGCCTGGCGCAAGCGGGTTCTCCTCCCTATCGGCGAGGGTACGGGAACGAAGCTCGGCCATGGCCCGCGCTGCTTGCCGGCTTTCACCCGGTATCGGGCGGGGTCGCGGTCGGTGGGGCAGTGGGGTGGGGATGAAGGCGCCGATGAGCTGCTCACGGTCGCGGCGACGAGGTGATGTCAGGGCCGGTCCAACCGGGAGTACGCCGCTGCGCGCCGGTAGCGATGTGCGGCTCGCCGGTGCCGACGATCACCTGTTACAGCGGGTATGTCGTGCGTGCACAGCTGCGGAGTCGAGTCCGACTCATCATCAGTAAAACTCCACCAGAACTGGTGTCCGAGGGGGGACTTGAACCCCCACGCCCTATACGGGCACTAGCACCTCAAGCTAGCGCGTCTGCCATTCCGCCACCCGGACCTGCCCGGACCACTCTACCGCCCCCATCCGATAGGTCGACATCCGGACGTCGACACCGTGGGGCCGGCGGCTGAGGGCCGCACGGGGCAAGACTGTACACGAAGGGAGTGGATCATGCACAACCGTGCTGACGGGCGTTGCCGGCAGGCACGGCGGCTAACCGGACAGGAGCACCTGGATGGTGCCGGCCACTGCGGCCACCGCGTCGAGCGGGGCGTCCGCGAGCCGGCAGATCGCCACACCGAGCAGTAGCCAGGCTCCTCGGCGGCGCAACACGACCCGGACGGTGACATGGAACTCGACCGGCGGCAAGGGCCGGGCCGCCTGGCTCGCTCCGACGCTGCCATCGCCGCCAGCGTCCGCGCTGTCACCGGGTCCGCGTCGGCCTTTGTCTCCGACGGGCCCTCGTCCGGTCGTCATGGCCGATTCCGATCTCCGGCCGACCGGTCCCGGACCGACTGACGTACCTCGGTGGCCGACATGCCGAACAGTTGCCTGAAGTCTCGGGCGAACTGGTCCGGACGGGAGTAGCCGTGCGCGGAAACGATCTCGTTGATGGCGGTCGACGACAGTTCCGGGTCGCGCAGGCTGCGGTGGCATTCAGCCAGCCGCAGTTTCTTGACGAGTTGCATCGGTGTCGTCCCGGTGTCTTCGAAGATCCTGTACAGGTAGCGTGGCGAGATGCTGGCGGCCCTGGCGATCCCGTCCAGGTCGAGATGCGGATCGGCGAGTTTCCGACGGATCACTGCGGTGACGTGGGCGCGGTGCAGCATCCGGCGCGCGGCCGGGCTGATCCCCGGACGTTGGCCGAGTCGTTGCCGGATGATTCCGCCCACACATTCGCCGAGAGCGTCGACGAGCTGGGGGTCCGCCGCCGGATCCGCGGCCTCGGCGATTCCGACCAGGAACGCCGCGACGAGCCCGCGTCCCGGCATCCGTCTCGGTAGGGCCGAGCCGACGAGTGGGCGTACCGCCGCCTCGGGCACTGGCACGAGAGCCCGGGGGAAGGTCACCATCGCCAACCGCATGGGGGTACGCCCGGGCACGTGCCGGGCGTCCCAGGGGCGTGACGTGTCGTAGAGCGCGATATCCCGTGGGCGTAACCGCCCCTGGTTACCGTTCTGCTCGACCCGGAGCTCACCGCTGACGAGGACGCAGATCCGGTAGGACTCCGGGTCACTGGCCCGGATCAGCCGTTGCGTCCGGAGGGCCACGCCTTCGATGTCGGACCGCCAACTCGTCGCCTCGATCTCATATCGGCCGACCTGGGCGATCCGCATCGCGGCGGTGAGGGACAGCGACGATCGGCCACGGATTTCCACCGGCGCCACCTCGGCCGTCGCTTCCGTTCGGTAGTACTCGTAGCGGTCCAGCGGATGGACCGACCCAGTGTCGTAGAGGGTACGCACTGCAGATCACTTCCTACTCGAAACTCCTCTGACAAGAAAAGTGTCGGGCACTACGGGCCGGGTCGAGTTGGCTGTGGACGCACAAATCACACTGCCGTGCGTCGATCGACTGACTGCCGCCTTCCAGCTCACCGTGGCCGCCGGCGGTGGCCAGCAACGGCCCCGGCCAGGGGCATGTCAGGGCATGTCAAGGGTCGTTGTGCCCCTGCCCGACAGGCACTGGAGCCGCGAAAAACCTCAGCCGTCCCTCTACGATCAGTCGTGGACGTACCCCTTGATGAGGAGGAATCCGCTCGTGACTGCCGTGACCGATCAGCGCACCCCGACCCTGACCGGCCGTGCCGGCGCGGACGACGGGCTGCTGCGGGTCCTCGCCGCGCCCGACGACGCCGAGCTGGCGCAGCTGGACGCCTGGTGGCGGGCCGCCAACTACCTGACCGTCGGGCAGATCTACCTGCGGGGCAACCCGCTGCTGCGCGAGCCACTCGCCTCGGAGCACATCAAGCCGCGACTGCTCGGCCACTGGGGCACCAGCCCCGGCCTGTCGCTGATCTACGCCCACGTGTCCCGACTGATCCGGCACACCGGGCAGCAGACGATCTACCTCACCGGCCCCGGTCACGGCGGCCCGGCGCTGGTCGCCGCCGGCTACCTGGAGGGCACGTACACCGAGATCTACCCGGACGTCACCCGGGACGAGGCCGGCATGCTGCGGCTGTTCCGGCAGTTCTCCAGCCCCGGCGGCATCCCCAGCCACGTCTCGGTCACCACTCCCGGCTCCATCCACGAGGGCGGCGAGCTGGGCTATGTCCTGGTGCACGCGTTCGGCGCGGTGATGGACAACCCGGACCTGCTGGCCATCGCCGTGGTCGGTGACGGCGAGGCGGAGACCGGCCCGCTGGAAGGTTCCTGGAAGGGTGTCTCGTTCATCAACCCCGCCCACGACGGCGCCGTACTGCCGATCCTGCACCTCAACGGCGCGAAGATCGCCGGGCCGACGGTGCTGGGACGCAAGGACCGCGGCGAGGTCCGCTCGCTGCTGGAAGGCCACGGGTACGAGATCATCGAGGTCGAAGGCGACGACCTGCCCGGGATGCACTACCGGTTCGCCGCCGCCCTCGCCGATGCATGGGGCAAGATCCGCAGGATCCAGGAGGCTGCCCGCTCCGGCGACTGGGACGGCTCCCGCCCCCGCTGGCCGATGATCATCCTGCGGTCGCCGAAGGGCTGGACCGGTCCGGAGAAGGTCGACGGCATCACCGTCACCGGCACCTGGCGGTCGCACCAGGTGCCGCTGTCCGGCGTCCGGGACAACGCCGACCACCTGGCGATCCTGGAGACCTGGCTGCGCTCGTACCGCCCGGAGGAGCTGTTCGACGCCGACGGTGTGCCGACCGCGACGGTGACCGGCGTCAACCCCGACGGCGACCTGCGGATGAGCGCCAGCCCGCACGCCAACGGCGGCCTGCTCACCCGCGACCTGGACATGCCCGACTTCCGGGAGTACGCCGTCGACGTGCCGCAGCCGGCGCAGCTACGCGCCGAGTCGACCCGCAAGCTCGGCGAGCTGATGCGTGACATCTACACCCGCAACCCGGACCGCTTCCGGCTGTTCTGCCCGGATGAGACGAACAGCAACCGGCTCGGCGCCGTCTTCGACGTCTCCGACCGCGGCTTCATGGAGCAGGTGTACCCGACGGACACCGCGATCAGCCGCAACGGCCGGGTGATGGAGGTGCTGTCCGAGCACAACTGCCACGGCTGGCTGGAGGGCTACAACCTGACCGGCCGGTACGGCATGTTCGCCACCTACGAGGCGTTCGCCATGGTCAGCGCGTCGCAGACGGTGCAGCACGGCAAGTGGCTGCAGGAGGCGGCGCACCTGCCGTGGCGGGCCAAGGTGCCGAGCCTCAACATCCTGTTGACCTCGACCGCCTGGCGTAACGACCACAACGGCTTCTCCCACCAGGGGCCCGGTCTGATTCAGGTGGTGCTCAACCAGCGGGGCACGGTGTCGCGGGTCTACCTGCCGCCGGACGCCAACTGCCTGCTGTCGGTCGCCGACCACTGCCTGCGGTCCAAGTCGTACGTGAACCTGATCGTCATCGACAAGCAGCCGCAGCTGCAGTGGCTGACCATGGACGAGGCGGTCGAGCACTGCGCCAAGGGTGCGGACATCTGGGAGTGGGCCGGCACCGACGACGGCAGCTCCGAGCCGGACATCGTGCTGGCCTGCGCCGGTGACGTGGTCACCATGGAGACGGTCGCCGCCGCGCAGATCCTCCGGCAGCGGCTGCCCGGCATGAAGGTCCGGGTGGTCAACGTGGTCAACCTGATGCGGCTGCCCCGGCCCAAGGACCACCCGCACGGCATGAGCGAGACGATGTTCTCCGAGCTGTTCACCGACTCGGTCGACGTGGTGTTCGCCTTCCACGGCTACCCGGGCGCCATCCACCAGCTGGTGCACGGCCGGCCGGACGCCGACCGGTTCCGGGTGCGGGGCTTCATCGAGGAGGGCACCACCACCACGCCGTTCGACATGACGGTCCGCAACCGGGCGTCGCGCTACCACCTGGTGATGGACGCGATCAACAACGCCCGGCGGCTGCCGCGCGGCGCCGCCGACCTGAAGGTCTGGTGCGAGCAGCAGCTCGCCAAGCACGAGGCGTACGTGGTGGAGCACCTGGAGGACATGCCCGAGGTACGGGACTGGTCGCTGGGCGACTGGGCCAAGCAGGGCTGACCGCGCCCACCCCCGACTAGGCTGTCCACATGGCAGTCGTGAAGATCAACGCGATCGAGGTCCCCGACGGAGCCGGCGACGAGCTGGAGCGACGGTTCGCCGCCCGCCAGGGGGCGGTGGAGAACGCGCCTGGGTTCCTGGCGTTCGAGCTGCTGCGCCCGGTCGCGGGGGAGGGCCGCTACTTCGTCTACACCCGGTGGGAGAGCGAGGAGGCCTACCAGGCGTGGGCGGCCGGCCCGGCCCGGCAGGCCCACGCGGGCGGGGACGGCGAGCGTCCCCGCCCGCCGGTGGCGACCGGCGCCAGCCTGCTCGAGTTCGAGGTGGTGCAGTCGACCAGCCGGTAAACGGGGTATACCTGCGCCCATGATGTGGCTGTGGGCGGTACCGGGTGGCGCGTTGATCGCCGTGGTGGTGCTGGTGACCGGCACTTTCCTGGCCTGGATCGTGCCGCTGGTGGTCGGCGTCGCGTTGGTGGTGTGGCCGCACCTGGACGGCTACCACCGGGTCGCCGGCTACGGCCCGACCGGTTTCGACGACGCCCTGTACTTCTCCGCCGGCACCCTCACGGTGCTCGGCTACGGCGATCTCACCCCGGACACTCCGGCGCAGAAACTTCTCGCGGTGTGTGTCGCGGCGCTCGGCTTCGCGCTGTTCGCCGCGCTGGCGACGTACCTGATCGAACTGATCACCGGGTTGACGGTGCGGAACCGGTTCGCGCTCGCCGTGCACGACCAGGTCCACGGCAGCGACGGCGTCGGGCTGATCGTCCGTAGCCTGACCGCCGAGGGGGTCGACATCACCCGGCAGCGCTGCGCGGACTGGGCGGCCGACCTGCGCGCGATCGAGGACACCGTCCGGCGGTACCCGCTGGTGGCGCTCACCTACCGGCCGCGGCGGCCGGACTACGACCTCGAACCGGCCCTGGAACATGTCATCGAGGCGACGGTCGCCGCGCTGCTCACCGCCCGCTGCGCCACCTGGCGTGGTCTCGGACCACGGGCGCCTGCAGTCGCGGCTCGCCGCCGAGCTGGGTGACCGGTACGACCAGCAGACGAGCCGGGACGGGCTGGTCGGGGTGGTGCTGGCCCGGTCCGTACCGTTCCTGGCCGGTCTGCGTGGCTGGTCCGCGCCGTTGGTCACGCTGCGCGACGTCGACCGGTCCTCGGCCGGCACCGGTCGATGTGATTAGCTGGCCGCTGCCGACAAACCGATGGGAAGGAGATGTCGGACGTGTCCGACGCCCTGGTCAGCGCCGCGATCGTGATCGGATCGGCGGCTGCGGCGGCCCTTGCCGTCACCGTCGTCTACCGCATCCTCCGCTTCGCGGGCCGCCGCTCCACGCTGCTCACCGACATCTCCCGGCGCGCCTTCTGGCCGACAGCGATCATCGCCGCGCTGCTCGCCGCCCGCTTCACCATCCCGATCGCCACCACCAACGGCTGGCACGAGCCGGTGCAGCACGCGATCCTGCTGGCCACCATCGCCACCGGCGGCTGGCTGGTCGCCACCCTGCTCGGGCTGGCCGCCGACACCGCGCTGCGCCGCTTCCCGATCGACGTCAACGACAACCTCGCCGCCCGCCGCGCGCACACCCAGATCACCGTGATCCGCCGGGTCGCGTTCGCCGTCGTCGGCGTACTCACCGTCGGCGCGATGCTGATCACCTTCCCCGGGGCCCGCGCCGCCGGGGCCAGCGTGCTGGCCTCCGCCGGCCTGGTCGGCGTGGTCGCCGCGCTCGCCGCGCAGAGCACCCTCGGTAACATCTTCGCCGGCCTGCAGCTCGCCTTCGGCGACGCGCTACGCCTCGACGACGTGGTCGTCGTCGAGGGCGAATGGGGCCGCATCGAGGAGATGACCCTCGGCTACGTGGTGGTGAAGATCTGGGACGAGCGCCGGCTGATCCTGCCGTCGAACTACTTCACCACCACGCCGTTCCAGAACTGGACCCGGACCGCGTCGTCGGTGCTCGGCACCGCCGAGATCGACGTCGACTGGAGCCTGCCGGTCGAGGCGATGCGTCAGGAACTGCGCCGCATCGTCGAGTCGGAGGCGGCCGCGCCGCTGTGGGACGGTCGGGTCTGCGGGCTTCAGGTGACCGGGGCCACCGGCGGCAACATCCGGACCCGCGCGCTCGTTTCAGCCGCCAACTCGTCCGCGTTGTGGGACCTGAGGTGTCTGGTCCGGGAGCAGCTGGTCGCCTGGGTGCAGGAGCAGCACCCGCAGTCGCGGCCCCGGGTCCGCGCCGAGGTCGGCGGTCACGACAGCGGTACGTCGCACCCGTCGGCCCCGCTGCAGCGGGTCAACCTGTCCGACCCCGAGGCGGTCGAGACCACCCCCGGCGTCGGCGACCAGAGCTCCTCCGCCGACCACCGGTAGCGGCACCAGCACGGTAGCGGTACGGGCTGTCATCGATATTCGGCCGCCGGTGACGGTGCGCTTCGGTCCTTGTGCGCAACGCTACCGCTTCGGGTCGAGGTGCGGGTCGAGTCTGATGCCGGAGATGCATCAAGATGCACCTGCGGCATCACGTCCTCTGCAGCACCACCGAGTATCTGGGGGCCGGCCCGGGGCCGGTGCCGTGATCAGGAGTAAGCCGACGGCGTCACAACCCTGACACTACGGAGTCGATCTCGCGGGAACTTCCGCGTGGGCGCGTCCGACTCAACACAGGGACGGCCCAAGAACGCACGGACCGCCCGAACGGTCAGACATGTGCCGGCAACCGGGCGGTCCCGGCGGCCGGCCTGCCTTCGTATCCGAACAGGGAGAACACGACACGTGAAGATCAACGGATCGGACCGCTGGCGTACCGCTGTCGCGGTGGTCGGCTTCGCGGCGGTCGGCGTCCTCGCCGGCTGCGGCGACGACTCGTCCGGCACCACCGACGCCGCCGACCCGACCCCGGAGCCGTCGGCGACGGCCTCCGCGATGTCCGACAACATGGACTCCGACGGGATGGACAGCATGGACGGGATGATGAACGACCCGTCCGCCACCCCGGCCGACCAGATCGACGGCGCGGTGGAGGCCACCTTCGCCCTGCTCGACACCCGGCCACCGGGCACCGACGACGCCGCCGGGACCGCCTGGCTGGCGCAGACCGACGACGGTACGACGGTCACCGTCACCATAACCGGGCTGGAGCCCGGCGCGCAGTACATGGGCCACCTGCACGCCCAGGAGTGCGCCGCCGACAACGGCGGACCGCACTTCAAGTTCGACGAGAGCGGCCCGGAGACCCCGCCCAACGAGGTCCACCTGGGCTTCACCGCCGCCACCGACGGCACCGGCACCGCGACCGTCACCAACGAGCAGCAGGTCGGCGACGCCGCCAAGTCGGTGGTCATCCACCCGATGGAAGCCATGGACAACCGGCTGGCATGCGCCGACTTCTGAGCCACGCCACGGCCCTGGCCTGCGCGGGGGTGGCGGCGGTCGCGTTCGCCGCTCCCGCGTGGGCACACACCGAGCTGGTCGCCGCCGCACCCGGGCCGGGCGACGAGGTCGCCCCCGGCGTGGCGACCATCGCGTTGACGTTCGGCCCGCTGGCCGGCACCGGGGAACGGCGGATCACCCTCACCGGCCCCGACGACACCACCGTCGCGGTGGGGGAGGCGATCGTGGTCAACGCGAAGACCCTGTGCGCCACCGTCGACCCGCTGACCACCGGCGTGCACACGCTCGCCTACGAGGCGACGTCGGCCGACGGACACGAGATCAGCGGCAAGTTCTACTTCGAGGTCGTTGACGGCGGCACCGACAGCGCCGACCCGGCCGACTGCGCCCGCGCGGTGCTGCCGGCACCAGGCGCTGCGGCGGCCGAGCCGGCCGACTCCGCCGATCGCGATGGCGGTACGGCCGACACGGCCGCCGCCGGGTCGGACGACCGGGGCAGCGGGCCGCTGCTGGCCGGGGTCGCCGCCGGCGGCGGGGGACTGCTCGTGCTGCTGCTCGCCGGCTGGCTGCTCCGTCGGCGGGCCCGGTAACGCCTGGCCGGCTCGACGTCGAGCCGGCCAGGCTCAGCCTGCCCGGTCGCGCAGCAACGCCACCGCCTCGTCGACGCGGCCCTGCCGGGCCAGCAGGGTCACCAGCAGACCCACCCCGTGCCAGTCGTCGGCGGCCACCCCGGCCTGCAGCAACGCGATCGCCTCGTCGACGTCGCCCCGCCCGGCCAGTACCGTCGCCAACTCGGTCCGCGCCGACGGCTCGCCCTTGTCGGCCGCCAGCCGCCAGAAGTGCTCCGCCTCGGCCTGCTCGCCCTGCGCGTACAGCAGGGTCGCCAGCCGGGACGCCGCATGCCAGTCACCGCTGGCCGCCAGGGTCCGCAGCTGGTCCAGGTGGCCCCGGTCAGCGAGCAGGTCGACCAGGATCCGCCCGGCCGGCGACTCACCGGCCGCCGCCAGGTCCCGCAGGTAGCCGGTCGGGTCGGGCAGCGCCGCCAGGCCCGGTGACTCCGGCCCGGCCGCCCGGCTGCCGCCGAACTCCTGCTGCAGCCGGTCGTCGAGGTCGTCGGCGAGGCGCAGCATGGCCCGGATCGCCAGCAGCAGATGGGTGGGCTGGAAGTCGACGCCGAGCACCGGGATTGAGGCCCACACCGTGTCGCCGGTGCAGTAGATCCGACCGACCGGCATCGTCACGGTCAGGTCGGTCAGCCGCCGTAGCAGCGTCTCGGACGGCTGCACCCCGGTCAGCAACGGCGAGAAGACCTCCACCAGCGGCGGGTCCTCCTGGGCGCGTACCAGGATCATCGCCGAACCGGCGCGGATGCCGATGTCACCGTCGGAGTCCAGCAGCAGCTGGTCCACGGTGGTCTTCAACAGCTCCGCGACGACCAGCTTGACCTGGCCGGTCAGCTTGTCCCCGGCGGACACCGCCCCGGCCGCCGTGCCGACGACGGCACTGTCGGCGGGCCGGTCGATTGGCTGCCCGACCACCGGCCGGGCGGCGAGCGCCGCCGCCAGCCTGGTCCGCGCCGGCAGCGGCACCGACGTCGTGGTCTCGGCCGGCCGGGCGGCCAGCGCCGCGACCAGCCGGGACAGGAAACCGTCACGGGCTTTCATCGCCAGGCTCCCGTACAGGTGAATCGGGGTCTGCGGCAGAGCGGTGCGTGATCGACGGCGGCGGCGTGCCCCGGTCCACCACCCGGACCTGGTCGAACATCCGGGCGATGAACAGCGGCGCGGCGACGCCGAAGACGAACGTCGCGAACGCCGTGGTGGCCACCCCACCAGCCGCCGCGGCGGCGGCCAGGCCGGTGCCCGCGACGGCCCGCAGCGTGACGGCGAAGATGATGATGGGCTGGTCCGCCCGGGTGCGCCACGGCCACTGCCAACGCCCCTTCGACTCGGTGGTCGGGCGCATCATGGCGTAGAGATTGAGCGCTTCGGCGACTACGCTGCCGACCAGTCCCCACGTCGCTGCGATCCACAGAGGCACGTCCCCACTCTACTGATCGTGGTCGCCCGTTCACTTGCGGGGACCGACCTGATCGACTTCGCTACCGTGAGTCGACCGGTCACCCTCGTAACGGTAACCGAGACCGGCAACGAACCCGGCGAACACCGAAAAGAGATCAACTCAGTGGCTCCGGGTACTGGCGCAGCCCAGGGGCGAAATGAGAATGTATGCGCCGCGATGCAGTGACAAAACCGGAACAGTCTGTGATCCGGAAAGTGGGAGGACCGCGATGTCCGACGAGGACACCCAGCAGGATCCGCTGCGCGTCGGGCGCTGGCTCACGTCCGAGGGGGAGCCGACACCCGGCCGCGAGCTGTCCCGGCGGGCCCGCGCCAACCCACGTTGGCCCAGGCCACCGGCGGAGAGCCCGCTCACCGAGGCCACCGCCCGGCTCGGCCAGGTCAGCTGGTCGGCCTCCCCGACAATCGACGGAGAGGTCACCGACGGCACCGCAACCGGCGGCACGGTACCGGGCGGCAGAGGACCCGGCGGTGGGGGACCGGGCAGCAAAGCATCTGGTGCCCACGCCCTGCCCGCCGCGCCGGTCAGCCACGCCGAGCGTCCGGCGATCCCGCAACGCCGTACCGCCATCGGTGCCGTTGCGGTGCTCACCGCCGCCGTCATCGCCGCGACCGTGGCCACCAACCGGGGCGCCCAGCAGGAGCCGATCCGGGGCGAGTTCGTCGCCGGAGCTCCGAGCGGCGTCAACACCGGGTCCGGCCCCGGCAACTCCCCGGCCGACACCGACCCGACCGGCGACCCCGGTGCGACCGCCGACCCCTCGGCCGTACCGCCGACCGGCGAGCCGACGGCACAGGCCGGACCGGTCGGCGACGGCGTTCACACCACCACGCCCGACGCCGCCGCACCCGGCGGCGGATCGACCTCGGCCGCCCCGGCACCACCGCCGCCGGCCACCGACCCGAAGCCGGACCCGAAACCGACCGCCCCCGCGCACCTCACCCTGACCGTCGGCGGCATGTACGGGCTGGAGCCGGTCAACCTGCCCGGCCGCAGGGTGCGGCACTTCGAGTTCGAAGGCCGCGTCGACGTCGTCGACCAGCGCAGCAAGGCCGACGCCGCGTTCGTGGTCCGCCGCGGCCTGGCCAAGTCGGACTGCATCTCCCTGGAGGCTGTCAACTTCCCCGGCTACTACCTGCGCCACCAGGACTTCCGCTTCTTCCTGCACCGGATCGACGGCAGCGCCCTGTTCCGGGCCGACGCCACGTTCTGCCCGGTCGCCGGACTGACCGGGCAGCACACCTCACTGCGCTCCTACAACTACCCGGACCGCTACCTGCACCACGACGGCAGGTACCTGAAACTCGCCGAGATCGGCAGGGGCGCCAACGCGTCCTACGCCACCTTCATCGTCCGTACCCCGCTGTAGGCGGAATCGGCCGGGTGCCGGGGTCGCGGCGCATCGACCACAGCGGCGGCCCGCCGGGGGAGAGGTGCCGGGGGCCGGGCGTCCGCCAACCCCGCACCGCCAGCAGGTCACGGGCGTACTCCTCGTCGGTGACGGTGTGCCCGACCAGCCCGGCGGCGTCCAACGTGCGCTGGTGGTGGTCGAGCAGCGCCGCGCCGATCCGGCGGCGTCGCAGCCACGGCGCCGCCGCCAGATACACCAGCTCGTGGCCGACCACCGGCTCCGGCGCGGACCCGCCGGCCGGCCCGGCCGACCCCACCGGCGACCGCGCGGACAGGCTGGCCGACGGCCCGACCGGCAGCCGCAACGCCGCCGCCCGGTGCTCGTCACGCACCGCCCGCAGGTGCGCGACCCGCCGCCGGTAGATGCCGGCCGCGCCGAGCACCTCCCGCTCGTGGTCGGTCACCGTCGTCAACCGCATCGGGTACGGCTGCCAAACGGCCACCCCTTCGCGGTTGCCGGCGACGTGCACGACGCCGTGCCTCAGCCCGTGCGTCAACTCGACGTCGAACAGCCGCAGGAACGTGGTGTACCGGGTGGACACGTCGGCGATCAGCCAGCCGGCCACCGGATTGGTCACGAACGCCTCAGCGAGCAGCGCCGACAACTCGGCGATGTCGGTCACGTCGGCGTCCCGGACGGTCATCTCGGATTCCATCGTGGTCTCTCCAGTGGGTTCGGAACGGGTGGCGGCCCGCGCCCAGCCGAGGAACCGGGCGTACGCCGCCGCCGGGGTCAGCCCCGGCAGGTCGAGGGCGGCCGCCGCGGACCGCTCGGCCACATACAGACACAGGCCGATCCGGTCGTACGCGGCGACAAGTTGCGCCTTCGCCGGCTGACACGGCCACGGTGCCCGGCACACCCGGCACCGCCACGACGGCCGCGCCGCCACATGCTCGACGGTCACCGGCCGGCTGCCCGGGTCGCCGACCGCGCCCGGGGCGACCAGCGCCGCCCGGTCGTCGGCCGGATGTCGAAGGTGACGAACTGCCGGGAGCCGCAGTCGGGGCAGCGCAGCGTCTGCCCGCAGGCCGGGCACCAGCGCCGCCGCAGCCGGCACAGCAGCAGACCCGGCGGAATGCCGAGCACAAAGCCGGCGGCAATGAACGCGAGGGCGGTGGACATTTCATTTCCTCCCGAGCGAAGATCAATTAATCGTGCGGGCAGGAGCGCATGCGCCGGGCCCGCCGCAGCCGGTCACGGGGGGTTCTCCGACTGCGGCGGGTGACTATGGACAGCACCGGCATCAGTTATCTAAGTTGGACCGCATGCATAAGACAAGGCGCGATGCGCACTCATCGTCGTGGGCAACCTCTGGTCGAGGTCAATCATTTCAGTGCCGAGCGCCTTCACGATTATGAAGGCGCTCGTCAGTTGATTGTCCGCCACGTTGGTGACTACACTCACCACAGAGGATGAAGGGGGCGAGCGATTTGTCCGGCTCCATCGGCACAACCCTGCTCCGCCGACACATCGGCCGCTGGCTCACCGTCTTGCGGGAGTCCGCCGGCATCAGCCAGGACGCCGCAGCTCGGGCACTGCAACGCGGCTCCTCCACCATCTGGCGCATCGAGGCCGGCGACGAGCGGATCCGCTTCCGCGACGTCGACGTCGACGCCATGTGCACCCTCTACCGGGTCTCCCCGGAGACCCGCCACCGCCTGCTCACCATGACCAGAGAGACCCGCGAAGCCCCGAGGCGTGCCTGGTGGCACGACTACACCGAATCGGCTCTACCCGCCTGGTTCGGCCTCTACGTCTCCCTCGAAGACAGCGCCGCCATGATCCGGCAGTACGAGCCGGAGTCAGTTCCAGGACTACTGCAAGTACGTGCTTACGCCGAGACGGTGACCCGCCTTCCGGTCGGGCTGCTCACCGAGGAACAGATCGCACACCGAGTCAAGGTTCGTATTGAACGGCAAGCGCTTCTGGCTTCGCCGCGCCCGCCACACCTGAAGGTGATGCTGAACGAGGCCGTACTGCGTCGGGAGGTCGGCGGGCCTGAGGTGATGGTCGAGCAGCTTCAGCACCTTCTCGACATGACCGAGCGGCACAGTGTCTCGGTTCAGGTGATCCCTTACACGGTCGGTGCCCACGCCGGCATGAACTCGGCGTTCAGTTTCCTGACCTTTCCCAACGCCCCGCTCAGCCCGGATCCGGTTGAGCCGCCGCTGGTCTACGTCGACACCCTGACGGGATCGCTCTACCTGGAGGACTTCCCGAAACTATTACCGGGCTTTCTCAACGTAATCCGTAAACGCGAAAGATCTCCAACTTCATTACCGTACGTAATGTGGCAGGAAAGTGTTCCAACGATCTGCGGAACCCGGTCTTGAGAACCTTCCAACACTTCAGATGGGCGATCGCGCGTTCGACGGCGGCGCGGAGCCGGTTGAGTGCGGTGTTGCACGCGCGTCGGACCCCGGTCAACTCCCGACCCCGAGGCTTCTTGTACGGACTCACGATGCCGGCACCCTGGTACCCCTTGTCACCGATCATCCCGGGCCCGCCGGGGGCGTAGTGGCCGGCCCACCCGGCGGCGATCCCGGACACGTCGAACGCCTTCCGGTCGTGCATGCCACCCGGACACGGGTCACCCACATCGACCACCCGCCCGGCGAGATTGGCCACCACCTGCACGTTCTGCCCACAGAAGCCCTTCTTCTCGGAGAACAGCCCGTCGACGTCGTCGCGTTCCCCGACCGGCGCGACCAGACCATCGACCAGGACCGCGTCCCGGCGGGCCTGGTCACGGACCTGCTCGTACAGCGGGGTCAACACCACGTCCACCAGCGGCTCCAGCTCCTCCTGATACCGCTCCACGGTCGTCGAACCGCAGCCGAAAACCTCACCGATCACGTCCGGCGCCAGATTGTGCCGCAGCCCGAACAACACCAGCACCAACGCCGTGTACAGCGGCAACGCCCGAGGGCGCCCCACCGGCAGGTCCCAGTCGACCAGCGCGTCCACCTGCTCGTACAGCCAGTCCAGTTGATCGGAGTCCAGTCCGGTCATACGCTCACAGCGCGGCGGCCGGCCGTCGATCGTTTGAGTCCACACAACCCAGATGATCCAGACGTCGCCGGCCGCCGTTTCCACAAACGACACGCCCACCTTGGTCACACCACAGGCCGTCACCCCACGTAATATCGACGAACCTCGGTGCCAATCGGCTCGAAGCCTATTGGGAAGTCCTCCTGAACAAGGCCGATGAAGTCAGGGCCTACGATTTGGTCTGGAAGGATCTTGAGAGCCGTGCCCTCGACGAATCGGCGTCAAGGGATCTCATCCGTCAGATACTGGAGGAATTCGCTAGTGGACAGCCTGACCGACGCGAAGTGGCGGAAGAGTAGCCGAAGTGGCAACTCGGGCAACTGTGTCGAGGTGGCGACGAACCTGCCCGACGTCATCGCCGTACGGGACAGCAAGGACGCGACCGGCTCGGTCCTGACCTTCGCCCCCGCCCAGTGGGCCACCTTCACCGCCCACCTGCCCACCCGATAGGTCACCGTCTGGCGGATGCAGACAGGTACCCTGCCTGCATCCGCCCCGCAACACCTCGTTGGACCTGGAGTAGCTCCGAATGAAAGTGAACGAAAACCGGCCGGTAACCTCGTAAGCGCCCAGGTCAGGAAGTCTGCTCCCCGCGCACGCGGGGATGGTCCCGGGCGTTTGCCGCTGAAGCACTCGTCTTCGCGCTGCTCCCCGCGCACGCGGGGATGGTCCCCGGCGCAGGCAGTGGGTGGCCAGCTGCCCACGCTGCTCCCCGCGCACGCGGGGATGGTCCCGCGCCAGCGGCGGGGAACTGACCGTGTCCCTCCTGCTCCCCGCGCACGCGGGGATGGTCCCGAGGTCATTGGACGCAACCCGGCCGTCCTCAACTGCTCCCCGCGCACGCGGGGATGGTCCCTCGCCAAGCCAGCCAAGTAGGCGCGGCAGGTTCTGCTCCCCGCGCACGCGGGGATGGTCCCTTCACCAGCTGGGGCAGCGCGTCGGGGACGTTCTGCTCCCCGCGCACGCGGGGATGGTCCCCGCTACAGCCGCAACCTGGGCGGGTTCGTCGACTGCTCCCCGCGCACGCGGGGATGGTCCCCAGGCGATACGCGACGGATAGCCGGTACCGACCTGCTCCCCGCGCACGCGGGGATGGTCCCGGCTGGTAGTGGCTGCCGTTGCGCGCGGGGCGCTGCTCCCCGCGCACGCGGGGATGGTCCCGCGGACCGGATGCGCGAGCTGAAAGAGGGCTTCTGCTCCCCGCGCACGCGGGGATGGTCCCGCGCTGCAGCCGACACCGAGCGCGCCCAGCTCCTGCTCCCCGCGCACGCGGGGATGGTCCCTGCACGCCCAGGGTGTAGTCCTCGCCTGCGTCCTGCTCCCCGCGCACGCGGGGATGGTCCCGGGTGGAAGCCACCGATGGCCTACCGGTACGGCTGCTCCCCGCGCACGCGGGGATGGTCCCTGCGCCCCGGTACTGACGGATTACCTGTCGCTCTGCTCCCCGCGCACGCGGGGATGGTCCCGCCTCGGTAGCCCTCCCAGCCCTCGATGGTGTCTGCTCCCCGCGCACGCGGGGATGGTCCCAGGACCCGGACGAGTGGGAGTCGGCCGAGCTGCTGCTCCCCGCGCACGCGGGGATGGTCCCAACGCCACTAGCGTCTGTTCCATGGATCGAACCTGCTCCCCGCGCACGCGGGGATGGTTCCCCAGTCCTTCGCGGCGGTGGACGCGCCAGCGAGCTGCTCCCCGCGCACGCGGGGTCCTAATCAGCCTCCAATCCACCGTGCCACTGCTCACCGCGCACGCGGGGATGGTCCCGTCAGCGACTTCATGGCCATGGTGTTGAGTTCCTGCTCCCCGCGCACGCGGGGATGGTCCCGCGGCGAACTACCACGTCAGCCCGATCATCGACTGCTCCCCGCGCACGCGGGGATGGTCCGGTTCAGGCCTACGCGACCGCGTGGGGTACGGACTGCTCCCCGCGCACGCGGGGATGGTCCCGTGACCTCGTTGGTCGCGGCCTGGCCGAGCTGCTGCTCCCCGCGCACGCGGGGATGGTCCGTGGGCGGTCGACTGGATCGTCACCGGCTGGACCTGCTCCCCGCGCACGCGGGGATGGTCCCGGGTGGCAGACGCGCCCGCCGCGCGGCAAGGGCTGCTCCCCGCGCACGCGGGGATGGTCCCTCGTCCATCAGCTGCGGGTACGCGGGGCTGGTCTGCTCCCCGCGCACGCGGGGATGGTCCCGGGGCGGGGATGGCCCGGATGGGACGGCACCGCTGCTCCCCGCGCACGCGGGGATGGTCCCTGCTCGCGGTGTGCGCGGTCATCGTCGCCGTCCTGCTCCCCGCGTACGCGGGGATGGTCCTCCGGGCCTCTCGAACGCCGCTACGTGGACAGTCTGCTCCCCGCGCACGCGGGGATGGTCCCGGAACCGTCGCCCAGGACGAGATCACCGACGTTTGCTCCCCGCGCACGGGGATGGTCCCAAGAACCTGTATGGGGGCGAGGGCGGGATCGTGCTCCCCGCGTACGCGGGGATTAGATCTTGAGTTTCCTGGACGCTGGTGGGCTGGTCACATGGCTGACGCCTGTCAGGTCGGTGACGCGTCCAGTTTGGTGACGGTGAGTCCGTCGGTGTTGTCGTAGTGCAGGTCGAAGCCGGCGATCTGGGTGTGGCCGGTGTCGTCGATGTCGAGCACGAGTTCGCCGGCCAGCCAGTGCGACGCGTCCCAGGCCGGGAAGCAGTCGCGGGCCTCCAGCTCGGCGATCACCTCATCGAGTCTGCTGGTCATCAGCTGCGGCAGGGCGAGCGTGCACCGGGCCACCGACCGGGCCAGCCGGTTGTCCGGTGCCATCTCCGTCGGCACCTCACGACCCGGGTCGTCCGGCACCCAGTCCGGGATGTGCAGCCGGCCGTCACGGCGTACCAGGAGAATCACCTCCAGGCTCTCGGCGGAGTCGGCGCGGACGTGACCACGCCCGCGCGCGTCGTCGCCACCCGCGTCGGCGTCGCCGATGTGCGCCACCAGCCAACCGAGCAGGGCGGCCGGCTGCGCCGCAACCGATTTCAGCCGGTACGCGTCCGCCCGTACACAATGCTCCTGCTGCTTTTTCGTCGCCGCCTCGTCGGCTTCGCGCATCGCCGGATGCCAGCCGGTCGGGCCGACCAGCGGCACGTCGTACGCGGTCTGCACCAACGTCGGGATGTCCCCGGGCAGCTCGACCGGGACGTCGCCGTCCAGATGCGGCCAGAGGACGCCGGCAGCCCGCCACAAACCGGCCCGGCCGTACACGATGCGTGAACCCTGCACCGGCTCGGGTGGGTCCGTCGACCAGTCCGCGCCGGTGATCAGGCAGCGCGCCGTCGCCAGATGAGCCGGCCGGCTGCGGTGATGCCGGTGCAGCCGGCCCATCCGCTGCAACAGCAGATCGACCGGGGCCAGATCGGTGACCAGCAGATCGAAGTCGACGTCCAGCGACACCTCCGCCACCTGGCTGGCGACCACGACATACCGCTCCGGGCGGTCCGCGACCCGGCTCGGCGGACCGAACATGTCCAGCAGCCGCCGGTCGTTCGCGGCCCGGTCCGGTGCCAGGAAACGGGAGTGCGCCACGAACACCGGGATGTCCGTGCCGAACCGTCGCCGCAGCACGGCGGCGGTTTCCTGGACCCGCCGGACCGTGTTGCGGACCACCAGGGCGCAGCCGCCCCGACCGATCTCGTCCGCGAGCAGGTCGGCGAGGCGCTGCGGGTCGTCGTCGAGGCGGCTCACCCGCACCTGCACCGCCCGGCCGGACGAAGCCGTCGTCGTCACCGCCGGCTGCCGGTCCGTCGCGCCGGAGCAGGTGATCACCGGGTAGCCGATGTCCCCGGCCAGGCCGGCGTACGGGTCGGCATCCGTGCCTGGGGCCGCGTCGGATGCCGGCGTGCGTCGCCGCTGCTGGCGCTGCGTCGGCTGACCGAACCGGCCGTCGTCGTACGCCTTCATCATCTCCCGGCGACGCCGCGCCGGCAGCGTCGCCGACAGCACGATCACCGGTACGCAGTACGCGGCCAGCCACTCCAACGCCCGGTCCAGGTACTGGCTCATGTGCACGTCGTAGGCGTGCGCCTCGTCGACAACGACGACCTTGCCGGCGAGCCCGAGGTGACGCAGCACCACGTACCGGGCCTTCAACGCCATGAACAGCAGCTGGTCGACGGTGCCGACGACGAAGTCGGACAGCAGGATCTTCTTGCGCGACGCCAGCCACCGGTGCACGGCGAGCTGCACGCCGTCCTCGTCGACGCCGATCGAGCTGGGACGCCGGTCCATGCGCAGCGTGTCGTACTCGTTGTTGAAGCTCGACTTGCCGTGCGCCAGCGCCACCCCGTAGGCACCACGGTCGGCGTCGCGGTCCGGCAGCCGCTCCATCCAGGACAAACCTCGGGACAGCATGGCGTCGCTGGTGGCCCGGGTCGGCAGCGCGACGAAACAGCCGGACAGCCCGAACCGGGCGGCGAGGATCTCGACGGCGGCGAGCGCGGCCTCCGTCTTGCCGTCGCCCATCGGCGCCTCGACGATCATCAGACCGGATTCGGCCATCCGCCGGGCCTGGTCGATCACCGCCCGCTGCACCGGGTACGCGGTCGCGCCGGCCGGCAGCCCGAACCGGGTGGCGATGATCGCGTCGGGGGAGAGGTCGAGGTCGACGGCCCGCCACGGCGACGGCAGGTCCAGGTCGTCCCAGGCCCGCTCGACCCGGTGCGCGTCGGCTGTGTACGTCACCGGGAACAGCTCCTGGTTGCTGGCGATCCAGTCGGCGACCACGACGATGCCGGTCAGCAGCGCCTGCACCGGCTGGGGGAGCCGGACGTCACACCAGGCGGGCAGCCGGTCCCGTACGCCGCACCGGTCGGTCATCCAGTCCAGCAGCTCTCGCTGCACCGCCGGCCACGGCCCGGTGCCGAGCAGGTAGCCGAGGCTGCGGGCCGCGTGCAGCTCCTTGTCCGTCGGCGGTACGCCGTGATGGCCACCGACGACCACGGCGAACGTGGCCGCCGCTCGCGGCACCCAGTCGTGCCCGTCGATCAGCCAGTCCTCCAGCAGGATCTGGCCGGCCAGGGCGTGCGGCGCGATACGCCGGTCTGCCTTGACACGGTTGTCGACCGTCAGCCCGCGAGCGTGCATCCGGCTCATCAGATCGTCGCGCTGCACGGCGAACGCCGGTGTCGCCTTGCCGATGTCGTGCACCCCCGCCAGCCAGGCGACCAGGAGTCGCCCGTCGGCGTCACCGCCGGGCAGCGCCGAGCTGATCCGCTGCCGTACGGCGTCGTTGAGCCAGTGCCGCCACAGCCGTTCCGCGACGGCCGCCGCGTCGGCGAGATGCTGCCACAGCGGTAGCCAGCCGGGGCCGTCCTCGCTCGTCTTGCCCCACGCCGACGACGCCGCGTCGCTCAACTCAACCGTCTGTTGCGTAGCCACGGCTGTTGATCCAAGGTGCCAGCTTGGCCAGTCGCCATAGCGTGATCGACCGGACAACGTGGCCGAACGGTTGAGGATCTGTCGGCAAGGCGACTGCATTTTTGCCATCTGTGGTCTTGTTCGAGGCCGCCCGGCTCCTTGCCCCGGCCAGAGCTGAGGAGACAATTCCCTGCTCAGGGCAAGGATTGCTAGCGAAATGCGATGTCACCTCGTATCCCGATGATCAAGTTTGGAATGTCGGTGGCCCGCAGTAGGGTCCCGATCCATGTCAGAGCGTCCTGTCTGGCCACGATGGGAAAAGCCCAATGTCATTTGATCTTGTTGATCGGCCCTGGCTGCTCGTGCAGCGGCTCGACGGGCAGGTGGAGGAGGTGTCGCTCGCCGACGCCTTCCGCCGGGCCGGCGCGCTACGCCGGATCACCGGTGACGTGCCGACCCAGGAGTTCGCCGTCCTGCGCCTGCTGCTCGCCGTCCTGCACGACACCGTCGGCGGCCCCAGCGAGGACGACTGGGAGCAGCTGTGGGGTGCCGCCGACCTGCCGGTCGACGACATCCTCGACTACCTCGACGAGCGCCGGGAACGGTTCGACCTGCTGCACCCGACCACGCCCTTCTACCAGGTCGCCGACCTGCGGACCAGCAAAGGCGAAGTGTTCGGTCTCGGACGGATCATCGCAGACGTGAACAGCGGCGCACCGCTGTTCACCGCCCGGTCCGGCCCCGCACTGCGCCGGATCACTCCGGCCGAAGCCGCCCGCTGGCTGGTGCACGCCCAGGCGTACGACGTCTCCGGGATCAAATCCGGCGCGGTCGGTGACAGCCGGGTCAAAGGCGGCAAGGTCTACCCGCTCGGCACCGGCTACGCCGGCTCCCTCGGCGGCGTCTTCGTCGAAGGCGACAACCTGCGCGAGACGCTGCTGCTCAACCTGGTGCCACACGACGTGCCGTACCTGCGCCGCGACGACAACGACGCGCCGATCTGGGATCTCGACCCACCCGGCCCCGCCGAGCAGGACGACCTGACACCGTCAGGAGTGCTGCGCCTCTACACCTGGCAGTCGCGGCGGATCCGGCTGCACGGTGACGAGCACGGCATCACCGGCGTGGTGCTCGCCTACGGAGACCCGCTCAGCCCTCGCGACCTGCACCAACGAGAACCACTCACCGCCTGGCGGCGCAGCCCCACCCAGGAGAAGGCACTCAAGACCACCCCGGTGTACCTGCCGAAGACCCACGCACCCGGCCGGGCGCTGTGGCGCGGCCTCGAAGCGATGCTGCCCGGCACCGCCGGACGCGGCGGCAGCGGCGAACCACCGGCCAACCTCGACCCCGGCGTCCTCGAATGGATCGGGTACGCCGCCAACCGTCGGCTGCTGCGCCGACCCGTCATCCGGCTCTGTGCCGTCGGCGCCGTCTACGGCACCCAACAGTCCGTCCTGGACGAGATCATCGACGACGCGGTCACCATGCCGGTACGGGCCATCACCGACCCGCAGGCCGCCATCGAGGTGCAACGCGCCGCCGACGACGCCGACCAGGGCGTACGCGCCCTCGTCAACCTCGGCCGCAACCTGCTGCGCGCCGCCGGCGTCCGCGACGACAAACGCGTCGAAGGTGCCCGCGACGAGACGACCGCCGAAGCGTACGCCGCCCTCGACCAGCAGTTCCGCGACTGGCTGCGCGGGCTCGTCGACGGAGTCGACCTCGCCGAGGCCCGCGCCGCCTGGCACCGCGCCGCCGCGAAGTCGCTGCGCGGACTCGGTGACCGGATGGTCGCCGAAGCCGGACCGGTCGCCTGGGCCGGCCGGGAAATCGACAAGACCCTGATCACCAGCGCCCAGGCCGACGCCTGGTTCCGCAACCAACTGTCGAAGGCGCTGCCACTGGCCGGCCCGCTCCGGCCGGCACAGCCAGACACCACCGACCGTCCGCAGGAGGAAGTGGCCCTGACATGAGCCAGACAAGCACCCCGGCCAGGGCGGCGATCCGTCGGCGACGCCCGTTCGGCGACGACGTCGCCAAGGACGTCGCGAAGCTCCAGAGCGCCTTCATCAACGACGCGCCCGCCGCCATCGCCACCCTCGCCCGGCTGCGGGCCGCCGCCGGCACCCTCGCCGGATCACGCCTGGACATCCTCGGCGTCACCGCCGTACCGACGGAGTTCCTGCCCCGGCGGCTCGCCGACGACCCCGAGCCGGTCGAACACGCCCGGCACGCCGCGCTCACCCTGTACGCGGTACACCAGCAGTCGGCACACGACCGTGGGATGCACCGCGACGGGTACGGCTTCGGCCAGGCCGTCGCGCTGCTCGCCGCGCAGAGCCCCAGCAAGGAAGCCGTGCGGCGGCGGTTCGTCGCGATGGGCACCGCCGCCACCTTCACCGAGGCGCTGCACCACTGCCGGGGCCTGGTCCGACTGCTGCGCAACAAACGCATCGCCCTCGACTACGGGCTGCTCGCCGACGACCTGCGCGAATTCCAGGCACCCGGCGGCCCGGACAAGATCCGCTCACTGTGGGGCCGCGAATACCACCGCACCACGGACACCACCACCGGCACTGACACCGACGCCGACACCACCGACAGCGACTCCTCGAAGGACCAGCCATGAGCCGAACCGTGATCGACATCCACATCCTGCAGACCGTCCCGCCGAGCAACCTCAACCGGGACGACACCGGCTCACCGAAAACCGCCGTCTACGGCGGCCAACGCCGGGCCCGGGTCTCCAGCCAGGCGTGGAAACGCGCCACCCGGACCTCGTTCGACGCGCTGCTCGACCGCGCCGATCTGGGGGAGCGGACCAAACGGCTCGGCGAATCCCTCGGCGGGCTGATCGTCGGGCAGGCACCGGACCTCGCCGGAGTGAAGATCGACCTCGCCAACAAGGCACTGACCGCCCTCGGGCTCGCCAAACCGGCCAAGGCGACCAAAGCCGCCAAGAACAAGGCCGACGACGGCGTCACCGCAGCAGAGTCCGAGTACCTGGTATTCCTCAGCCACCACCAGCTCGACGCGATCGCCGCACACGCCATCGCCGCGCACCGCGCCGGCAAGGACCCCGACGGCAAAGAGCTGAAGAAGCTCGCCAATCAGCGGCACTCCGTCGACATCGCACTATTTGGCCGGATGCTCGCCGACCTGTCCGACATCAACGTCGACGCCGCCGTCCAGGTCGCCCACGCGATCAGCGTGCACGCCGTCAACAACGAATTCGACTACTACACCGCCGTCGACGACCGCAAGGACGACGCGAAGGAACAAGGCGCCGGCATGATCGGCACCGTCGAATTCAACTCGTCGACCCTGTACCGCTACGCCACCCTCGACGTCGACCGGCTCAACGACAACCTCGGCGACCCGGAAGCCACCCGACGCGCCATCCACGCCTTCGTCACCGTCTTCGCCAAGAGCATGCCGACCGGCAAACAGAACACCTTCGCCAACCGCACCCTGCCCGACGCCGTCATCGTCCGGCTGCGCGACACCCAGCCGATCAACTTCGTCGGCGCGTACGAAGAAGTCGTCACCTACGACTCGCCGACCGGCCGGGTCCGGGAAGCCGCCGAGCGCCTCGCCTCCTACGCCACCTCCGTCGAAACCACCTACGGCGAGCAGCCCCTCGCCGCCTGGATCAGCCGGGTCGGCGAACACACCGCCGCGCTCGACACCCTCGGCGACGCGCTGCCCTTCGCCGACCTCGTCACCGCAGTCGCCGACGAGGCCGCCGCGCGACTCGGGAAGGAAGAATGAACACCCTGATGCTGCGGCTCGCCGGACCGCTGCAAGCCTGGGGCGCCAGCAGCCGGTTCGTCTACCGTGGCACCGAAGCCGCGCCGACGAAAAGCGGCGTCATCGGCATGCTCGCCGCCGCCAAGGGCATCCGGCGCACCGAGCCGCTGACCGAACTGCTCGGGCTGAGCTTCGCCGTACGCGTCGACCAGCCCGGCACCGTGCTGCGCGACTTCCAGACAGCGCGACGCCTCGACGGCTCCGCACTACCCCTGTCCTACCGGCACTACCTCAGCGACGCCGTCTTCGTCGCCGCCGTCGGCGGCGACGAAGACCTGCTCACCGGCCTGCACGACGCGCTGCGCCGACCACAGTTCCCGCTCTACCTCGGCCGCCGCTCCTGCCCGCCGGTGCTGCCCGTCAGCCTCGGCGTGCACACCGGCACCCCGGTCGACGTGCTGCACCGACACCGCTGGGAAGCGTCCGCCTGGCACCGGCGCACCAGACGGTCAGCGACCGTGACCCTGGAGATGCTGCGCGACGCCGACGCCACCGACCCGTTCACCGAGACGCTCCGCGACCAGCCGGTCAGCTTCGACCCCACCCACCGGCAACACGGGTGGCGGCTCGTCGTGCGCGAACACGTCGAACTGCCCCACCCCGACACACGGGTGGCCACCATCCCCAGCCACGACCCCATGCAAGTCCTCGGAGGCTGACGTGTACCTCACCCGGTTCCGACTCAACAAGGCACGTCGGGACAGCCGACGACTCCTCGGCTCGCCGCAGGTCATGCACGCCGCCGTCATGTCCGGCTTCGCCGACGACGCCGACCACACCCGCGACGGCCGGCGCACCCTGTGGCGGCTCGACACCACCGGCAACCAGCCGGTGCTCTACATCGTCAGCCCTGGCCGACCCGACCTGACCCACCTCGTCGAACAGGCCGGGTGGCCGACCACCGGCGAACGGTGGCAGACCCGACCGTACGGCGGCTTCCTCGACCAACTCGCCACCGGACAGCAGTGGGCGTTCCGCCTCACCGCCAACCCGGTCCGCGACGGCCGGCCCAAGGACCCCACCGCCGACACCAAACGGTACGGCCACGTCACCGTCGACCAGCAGACCCAGTGGCTGGTCAAACGCGCCGAACCGAACGGGTTCGAGATCCTGCGCGGCACCGACGACGACCTGAACCTGATCCTGCACAACCAGACCACCCAGAGTTTCGGGCGACGCGGGGGAGACCGCCCGGTCGTCATCCGTACCGTCACGTACGACGGCGTCCTCGCCGTCCGCGACCCGCAGGCGCTGCGCCGCGTGCTCACCGCCGGTATCGGGCACGCCAAGGCGTACGGCTGCGGGTTGATGACCCTGGCCCCCGCCGACGCCGCGCGATGAAGATCCCCGGCGTACGGCCCCCGGAGCTGCCCGACCTGGTCCGCGCCCAGGACCGGATCAGCTTCATCTACCAGGAACGCTGCGTCATCCACCGGGACAGCAACGCCATCACCGCGACCGACGCCAAAGGGACAGTGCACATCGCGGCCGCGAGCCTCGGAGTGCTGCTGCTCGGCCCCGGCACCACCGTCACCCACCAGGCGATGATGCTGCTCGCCGACAACGGAGCCACCGTCGTCTGGGTCGGCGAGCAGGGCGTGCGCTACTACGCCCACGGCCGATCGCTGGCCCGGTCCAGCCGGCTGCTCGTCGCCCAGGCCGCCGCCGTGTCCCACCGGGACCGGCGGCTCGCCGTCGCCCGCGCCATGTACGACATGCGTTTCCCGGACGAGGACACCGACAAGCTGACCATGCAGCAGTTGCGAGGCAGGGAAGGAGCCCGGGTCAGACGGATCTACCGGGAGCATGCCCGGCGTACCAAGGTGACCTGGACCCACCGGGACTACGACCCGGAGAACTTCGCCGGATCCGACCCGATCAACCAGGCGTTGTCCGCCGCGCACGTCTGCCTGTACGGGGTCGTCCACGCCGTCATCGTCGCCCTCGGCGCGGCACCCGGCCTCGGCTTCATCCACACCGGCCACGAACGGTCCTTCGTCTACGACATCGCCGACCTGTACAAGGCGGAAGTGAGCATCCCGGTCGCGTTCGACGTCGTGGCGGGCGGATCGGTCGACGTACCGGCGGACACCCGCCGCGCGGTCCGCGACAAGCTGTTCGAGCTGAACCTGCTCGACCGGTGCGCCGACGATGTCCGCAGACTGCTTCTGCCGCCGTCCGCCAGCGACGAGCCGGACGGGCACGCCTTCAGTGAGGACGTTGTCAACCTCTGGGACGAGTCCGGTGTCGAGATGCCCAGCGGCATCAACTACGCCGACGAGTACGAGGTCGACTTCTGATGGTCGTCATCGTCCTCACCGCCTGCCCCGCGGGCCTACGCGGGCACCTGACGCAGTGGCTGCTGGAGATCTCGGCCGGCGTGTACGTCGGTCACGTCACAGCCCGGGTACGCGACCGGCTCTGGGGCAGAGTCGTCGAGCTCGCCGGCCCCGGCCGTGCCCTGATGGTCTACCAGGTACGCGGCGAGCAGCGGCTGTCGTTCAAGGTGCACGACCACCACTGGCACCCGGTCGACTTCGACGGCATCATGTTGATGCGCCGTCCGGCCGATCCCGCCGCCGTTGCCGCTGCACCGCCAACGGGGTGGAGCAAAGCGTCCAAGCGGCGCCGATTCGCCCGACGCGCCTCCACCCGGTCCACTGATCGACAGGAGCCAAACCAAAGTGAATGAAAACCCGGCCCCGCGCCTCTAAACGCCCAGGTCAACAAGCCTGCTCCCCGCGCACGCGGGGATGGTCCCTTGATGTGCGCTCAACACGTTACAGCACGTTCCTGCTCCCCGCGCACGCGGGGATGGTCCCAAGGGCAGGCTGCGCCACCCGGTCTACGGCAACTGCTCCCCGCGCACGCGGGGATGGTCCCTCGTGACGGGTCACCGAGCGACCCCGGGGCGACTGCTCCCCGCGCACGCGGGGATGGTCCCTCGTGACGGGTCACCGAGCGACCCCGGGGCGACTGCTCCCCGCGCACGCGGGGATCGTCCCCGGGCGTTCAGCCCGGAGGAGCAGGGCCAGTGCTGCTCCCCGCGCACGCGGGGATGGTCCCCAGAAGATCCGGGTCAAATAGCGATGGCGCGGCTGCTCCCCGCGCACGCGGGGATGGTCCCTCGGACCGCATGAATATCTACGGGCTGATACGCTGCTCCCCGCGCACGCGGGGATGGTCCCTCTGGTCCGATCACTTGCTGCAGTCCTTCATGCTGCTCCCCGCGCACGCGGGGATGGTCCCCAGCTGGGGCCCGGTGTCACCGTTCCGGCAACCTGCTCCCCGCGCACGCGGGGATGGTCCTTGGCCGGTGAAATCGCGCAGGTCATCGCTGATCTGCTCCCCGCGCACGCGGGGATGGTCCCAGCTGGTCGGCCAACCGGTTGGCCTCGTCCTTCTGCTCCCCGCGCACGCGGGGATGGTCCCACCAGCGTCTATCCAGGTGAGATGTCGACTCACTGCTCCCCGCGCACGCGGGGATGGTCCGGCTTCCCGAAAGGGACGGACGTCGGGAAGAGCCTGCTCCCCGCGCACGCGGGGATGGTCCCAGGACGACGCGGTCGGCGACGGTGGCGGGGATCTGCTCCCCGCGCACGCGGGGATGGTCCCTTCACGTCGTGGGGGTCGGCGTCGGGGACGTACTGCTCCCCGCGCACGCGGGGATGGTCCCGCGCCGATCGAGGCGGGCGACCTCGTTGTCGTCTGCTCCCCGCGCACGCGGGGATGGTCCCGGCCCGCTTTCGCGGGCCGTTTCAGTCGCTCACTGCTCCCCGCGCACGCGGGGATGGTCCCGGCGCCGCGACGGTGTCGCCCTCGCGGGTGGACTGCTCCCCGCGCACGCGGGGATGGTCCCGCGGACGCCCGCGCTTCGGCCTGCTTCGGCGTCTGCTCCCCGCGCACGCGGGGATGGTCCTGGCAGGACCTGAAACGGTCCCGAGACTCCGGCGCTGCTCCCCGCGCACGCGGGGATGGTCCCTCCACATAGACCGCGTACCGGGCGGTAGCGGACTGCTCCCCGCGCACGCGGGGATGGTCCCCGGGTTTCGAGGCCGGCCCGGCACCGGCCGACCTGCTCCCCGCGCACGCGGGGATGGTCCCCGCGAATTCGGCAATCAGGATGCGCTGTGCCGCTGCTCCCCGCGCACGCGGGGATGGTCCCCTACCGAACGCCGCCATGACCGTGGCCACCGACTGCTCCCCGCGCACGCGGGGATGGTCCCGGGTCGCTAGACGAGCGAATGAAGGCGGCTGTCTGCTCCCCGCGCACGCGGGGGTGGTCCGCAGTGGCTGCTCAACGCCGCCATGTACGCCAACTGCTCCCCGCGCACGCGGGGATGGTCCCCCGACCGCCTACGACTGGCGCGACGCCCAGCTCTGCTCCCCGCGCACGCGGGGATGGTCCCTTTCGGTCGGGGTGACGATCGGGCCGTGTTCGCTGCTCCCCGCGCACGCGGGGATGGTCCCAGGTAGGAGTCGAGCCGGTCGAGCACCGGCGGCTGCTCCCTGCGCGCGAGGGGATGGTCCTGTTGCGATCCTCGCCGGACCCGGATGTCCGGCTTGCTCCCCGCGAATGCGGGGATTGACCCCAGCTCTGCCCTTACGACGAGACCGGCCAAGGTCGCTCGCAGCGTACGCGGAAAAGGCTTTTTCGGGTTTAGCGTTTGCCCCGTTTGGCGGCCACGAGCAGGGCGGCGATGACTGCTGTGGTACCGCCGACGCACAGTAGACCGGTGAGCAGCAGTACGGCCAGATGCCAGGGCTTCAGCGCGTGCATGGCTTGCCACCGTACCTGGGTGGAGACACCAGACGTGTACCGCCGCATCGAGGGGGAATGCTTACTGGGCAACTACCTACTTGGTCGCGTGTCCGGTATGTAGCGAACTGCGGCGCGGTGGGGCTGTTGGCTCTCTTCGCCGACGGCCCCAAGTACGGCAACCAGCTCAGGACCGAGTTTGGCACCCGTCCACGGGGGGGTCGTAGGGTACGAAAGGTGCTGGTGGACCATCCGCCACGCGCCATCCCGACGTTGGAACACGCGGGTCCGGCGCGACCAGCTGCCGGAGGGCGTCGCTTCGGCCGGCTCCAACCGGACGTGGTTCAGGACCGCAGAGGTTGCTCGTGTTCGTAGGAGACGACGTCGTCGGCGATCGGGGCGGTCGGCCGTTCGAGGTCCTTCGCCGTGGTGGCGTCGAACCAGTCCTGGTGCAGCTAGCGTAGGTCTTGTTCGGCTTGGGTCGCGCCCTGATCCGAGGTCGGGTCCGGGGCCGGGTTCTGCGGGGCGGTGTCGGCCAGTGGGAAGGAATGGTGCTCGTGGGCGACAATCCACCGGCCGCTGTGCCTGCGCAGGCCGAGGGTCAGTCGCAGCCGGACGTCCGGGTGCTCGGCGAAGCTCGCCTCGGTGCCGCAGCGCAGCAGCGCGTACGCGTAAGCGACGTCGTCGCCTGCGGTGACCTCCAGCGATTCGATCTCGAACACCCCACCTCCGCTGGCCAGCCACTGGAAGAACGGCGGCCAGCTCTCCCGGTAGGCGTCGATGCCGCGTACCCCCTGCTGCGGTGGTGGGACGTCGAACATCACGATGTCGTCGGCGTGGTCGGCCAGGACGGCGGCCAGGTCGCGGCGCTGGACCGCCGCCGTCCAGCGTCCGATCAGCGTACGGATTTGTTCTTCGGTGGTGGCCATGGTCGGTGGTGTCCTTCCGGTTGGTGTGTCCGTCGGGACTACCACCCCGGCCGGGCCGCAAACTCATCGCGCCGCGCCACACCGGTCCGATCGGCCGGCCGGTCAGCGGGTCAGCTGGGCCGGTAGGCCGAAGGTCGGCAAGTCGGCGTCGAGGAACGCGACCACCTCGGCGACCTGCTGTCCGCGCAGCGTGAGCACGTCCAGGCCGGCGGGGACGTACGCGTCCCGGTCGTCGTTCCACAGGTACGTGCCGAAGGCGAGTTGCCCGTTGGCCCGGGTCGGCAGGAACCGCCAGCGGTGCCGCAGCACCACGTCGACCAGGAAGGGGCGGATCGCGTCGCGTCCGTCGTACCAGGTGGTCATCGGCGGCATCGAGTAGCGCGCGTCCTCGGTCAGCATCGCCACGATGGTGTCGACGTCGTTCGCCTGCCACGCGGCCGCGTACCGTCGGGCGAGCTCGCGCCGTGCGGCGTCGCCGAGCGCGGCCAGGGTCCGCTGCTGGCTGGCGGCCGGGTGCAGCTCGGCGACGGCTCTGCGGGCGCGTTGCAGGGCGCTGTTGACGGCGGGGACGGTCGTGTCCAGCAGGTCGGCGACGTCGCTGGCCGGGTAGGCGAGTACGTCGCGGAGCAGCAGGACCGCGCGCTGCGTGGCCGACAGGTGTTGCAGGGCCGCGACGAACGCCAGCTCGACGCTTTCCTGGGCGATGATCTGCGCTTCCGGGCTGCGCGACGCCGTCGGTCCGGCCGGCTGGTCCGGGTACGGACCCAGCCACACCGTCTCGGCCAGGGGTGCCCCCTGTGGGCTCAGGTCGGTGGGGAGTTCCCGTCGTCCGCGACGCTCGATGATGGTCAGGGCCCGAAGGTTTCCTGGACCGCGTCGTCGGCGTCGTGCACTGAGCCGAGCATCCGGTAGCAGTAGGCGTGCAGTTCGTCGCGGAGCGGGCCGACGAGGTGGCCGAAGGCGGTGCCGTCGCCGGCGCGCGCCGCAGTCAGCAGCTGCGGTGCGTCCGTCCCATTCGTCTGATCCGGGCTGCTCACCCGGTCTCCTACCTCGCTCATCTGCGAGACGGTACGCGTCCGCTGGAGCGGCATGCCGCTGTCGCCCAATCAACCGGGCAGTTCGACGGTGGCGCGGTTCGGCCGGGTCTTCTCCGCTGGATCGGCGAGGGCGTGCGGTCGGTGATCAGCTGGCGGCGGTGAGTCGGTGTGCGGCGGCTGCGAAGTTGTCGGCGCGGGTGGTGTCGCTGCTGAAGAAGCGGACAGCTTCCACCAGTTCTGACAAGCCGCCGGAGTAACGGCTGCAGGTCCGAAGCGCGCTAATGGCCTCCAGCCGGGCGTTGGCCTGCCGATTGATCGACGCGTAGATGCTGCGGCGCAGCGTAGACAGTATTTCCTCGCGTGTGTCCATGCGGACGAACTCGTCGATCATCACCAGGGCGTCGGCAGCGGTGCCCAGCAGCCGCAGGTCGACCCGGGCCGAGTGGGTGGGCGTGGCTGGTGCCGGGCCGGACTGCAGCAGCTGTCCCTCGTCGCCGTGCCGACTGCGGTACCACAGGTAGGTAGGTGTCTGTCCGTGGACGCCGCTGTCGCGCAACCGGGTGAAGTGCTCCCGGAGCCGGGCGGTGAGCGCGTCGATGTCGGGCGGCCACGGCCCTTGGTCGACGGCTTCGAGTTCGCGCAGGACCTCGGCGCTGAACAGGCCGGTGCGCGCGGCCGTCAGGTTCAGCGCTGGTTGTCCCAGGCTGGCTGCGAACAGCGCGTCCTGGTCGCGGGTTTGTTCCGGAGTGCCGAGCGGGAACGTCTCGGTCCCGGCCACCCAGCGTGGTCTGGCCGCGACGCCGTGAGTTTGACAGGCGTCAATGACCCAGATCTGCCGATCGAACGCGGGGATGTAGCTGCTCGCAGCCATGGCCATCGCCGATTCGAGGTCGAGGGTTGCTGGGTCGGCGTGGGTGGAGTCAGCGTAGTAGAGGCGCCGCCGCCGTAGTTCGTCGACGGCGCCGTGGCCGCCCCAGACTACCCACAGCAGGTCGCCGTCCCACTTCGGCAGGTCACGGGTGAGCAGGCGGTGGATGTCGGCTTTGCCGGCGCTACGGACGTCGACGCCGGCGCTTCGGAGCTCGTCGGCCTTCGGGGGGCACGGCGTGACGGCGAGATGCAGCCTGGCGGCGGGCACGCCGCTCTTGAGGAACCACTGGGTGAACCGGATCGCGTCGTCGACGGGTCCGGTCAGCCGTGCCGCTGTCCCGATTTCGTACTCGTCGATCCCGACGACGATGGCGTGTGTACGAGAAGGACCGGCCATGAACGACACCATCGCATGCAGCCAGACGGTTTGCCTATCGGCCGGGCGTGTCAGCTGTATGCGAGTGGCCTTCGATGCTTGCGTTGCGGGTACGCCGATCAATTAGCATGCCATCAGTGGACCAAGCCGGTAGTCGGCTACAACGCTTTGGACGGTGCTCAGCCGCATGCCGGAGACGCCTGCTTTCGATCATGGTTCGAAGACGGCCATGCATGACCGGTGGCGCCTCCGCGGCCGGCTCGTTGCTCTCCTCGGGGAGTCGCCCACCATCCGCAGTACCGCAGGACGTCAGCTCTTTCTGCAGGAACTCGACACCGTACTGGGCGGTCCGCCGCCCAGGCGCGAGCACGAGGTGCTCCATCTGCAGTTGGTCGAGCTGGTGAAGTCGTGCGCTGAGCAGCCGGGAGCCCTCCGGTCACTGGCCGAGTGTCTGGAGTCGCTGGAGCCGAACACCCGGCGGGTCGCCGAGGTGTACCGGCTGGTGGATGAGTGGCATGCGACCGAGGTCTTTGATGGACACGAGGTCTGGTGGCTGCGGGAGGAGTTGCACCGTCTGCGCGGGCGTGAGGTGCTGCGCCATCTGCTCGTGGCGGCCAGATCACCGGAGGCACCACCGTACTGCGCATCGGCGTGGCACGTCCTCGCCCATCTGTCCGGGCTCAACGCCGTCGACGGCATGCCGCCCTGGCTGCGGTTTCTCGACGCTGTGGCGCCGTTGCTGCCGCCCGAGGCGGAGTCGCGACTGCAGGCGCTGGCCGCAGCGCTGGCCGACAACTGGGGCATGGGCGCGCAGTTGACGGCCCTGCGGACGCGCCGATCCGAGCCGTCACCGGGGCCCAGCATGGCCTACCTGGTGATTCAGTTCGAGAAGTACGGCGGAGACGACGACTCGTACATCGTCTCCTACTGGCGGCAATGGGCGTCGCCGGTCTGGCAGCCGATCCGGGGTGAGGACCAGCGGGTCGAGCGGGACGGTCTGGAGGCTGCGGTCGACCGCATCGTCCTCCGGACAGAGAGCGACTGGGCGGACAAGGACGGCCCGGTGACGATCGAGTTCGTCCTGCCCTGGGAGTTGCTCAACACGCCGGTGGACGCCTGGCGTAAGGAGCTTTCGTCGCCGTCGCCGACGCCACTGGCGATGGACTACCCGGTGGTGATCCGGAGTCTCGACCGTCTCTACGCCCGGCAGTGGCACCGCCTGTGGCGATCCCGCTGGCGACAGCTTACCGACGGCTCCGGGCACCCACACCCGGTCTACTACGCCGAGCCCGATCAGAACGACATTCGGCTCGAGGCGATCCTGAAGGACGAGGCCGGCATCGTGGCGATGGTCCTCAACCAGCCGCCGACACCGAGGAGCCCCGGCGAGAGCCAGGCGCTCGCCGGGCTCCGCGCCGGTCTGCCGATTCTCATCTGGCACCGGAGTCAGGTGGTGGACTCGAGCCTCCGTTCGCTGGTGGCGGCGCTGTTGGGCGTAGGGACGTCTGCGGAGTCCGAGCTGGCGCAGTTGCCGGTGCGGATGGCCCAGCTGAGGCGTCGGGCGTGGACCGAGGACACCGCGCATCGGGAACAGCACGTCGGGCACGGATTCTCCATCTTGTGGGACGATCCGGATCGGCAGCCCGGACGTATCTGGCCACCAGAGAGCGCACCGAGAGAGGCTCGTAATGACTGACCAGGACCAGCAGGATCCGCCTCCGGCTGCGGGGTGGTGGCTGTACGACGGATCGGGACACCCTCGGCTGGGAGCAGACGGGGGCACCTGGCCTGATCCGCCGCAGTGGCGCGCCTTCAACGGTGGTCCCGACCTACCGGATCCGCCGGACGACCCCGACGAGACCGCGCGCCGGCTGGGCAGCCCTGGCGTGGCCCGCCCGGACCGCGACCAGTTGGACGTGATCAACACGGCGCTGCGGCTGTACCGGCCGCTCCTGGTCACCGGGCGTCCTGGTGTCGGCAAGTCGAGCCTGGCCTATCAGCTTGCCCGGGATCTCCGGCTGGGCCGGGTGCTGCACTGGCCGATCACGTCCCGGTCCAACCTGCAGTCCGGACTGTACGACTACGACGCGATCGGCCGGGCACAGGCCGCCGCCGAGCGGCCCGCCGGTGAGCAGTCGCCGGATGGCCCCGAGTCGGTTCTCGGCGACTTCATCCATCTCGGCCCGCTCGGCACCGCGTTGCTGCCATACCGGCGTCCCCGCGTCCTGCTCATCGACGAGCTCGACAAGAGCGACATCGATCTGCCGAACGACCTGCTGAACGTCTTCGAGGACGGCATGTTCTCGATTCCCGAGCTGATCCGGGCCAGGAACCGGATGCCGGCGGTTGAGGTGCACACGGCCGACCCTGGCCACCGCGCCGTCATCCGGGAAGGGATTGTCCACTGCCATGCGTTCCCCGTCGTGGTGATCACGTCGAACGGTGAGCGGGACTTTCCGCCCCCGTTCCTGCGTCGCTGTATCCGGCTCGACCTGCCGGACCCGGATGAGAAGCGGCTCGCCGATCTGGTGTCGGCGCACTTTCCCAGAACTGATGAGAACGCGCGGCAGCTGATCACGGCTTTCATCGAGCGGCGTGGCGAACAAGGTACGCTCGCGGCGGACCAACTCCTCAACGCCGTCTTCCTGGCGGCGTCCGGGGCACGCCCGGCCGGCGACGAGGCGGAGTGGACCCGGCTGCTCGACACGGTGTGGCGCAACCTGTATGCGACGGGTGTGTAATGGAACCTTCGCAGTGGCCGCGCCCGACTTCACTGCATTGGTCAGACATCGCCGATGCGCTGTGGCTGGCCAGCCGTGACGGGTTCGAGGCGGCCACGCGGGCACTGGTTGCGGTGCCGGACGAGGCGGAGCAGGCAGCTGCTGCAGGAGGCGGTGTTTCCGATCCGGAGGCATCGCCCGGCGGGCCCGACCCGGCAGACCCGGAGCCGTCGGTGCCGGACCCCGGCGTCGGTGCCGGCATCGACGCCGGGTTCGCTGAGGCGGCACGGCCCGAGCCTTCGGCGCGTACCCGGCAGCAACTGGCCGTCCCAGTCACGCAGGGGCGGGCCGACTTCTTCGCGAGCCTGAGACAGGACGTGCCGTCCAGCACGGACCTGGTCATCGACGAGGAGGCGACAGCGGAACGTGGCGTGATCGACCGCCGCTGGCTGCCGGTGATGCGTCCCGCAGTCGAGCGCCGGTGGAGTGTCGTGCTGTTGGTGGACACCGGGCCGTCGATGTGGATCTGGTCCGGCTATGTCGCCACCATCTCCGCGTTGCTCGAACGGCAGGGTGTGTTCCGGGACATCCGCGTGCGGACCATGGCGTCCGACGGGCGTGACGGGATCGGGATCGGCTCTGTCTCCGGCCGGGCGACGATGGCACCAGCCAACATCGTCGACCCCACCGGTCGTACCGTCGTGTTGATCCTCACCGACGGATACTCGGAGATCTGGTGGACCGGCGCGGCGCAGTCGGCCGTCGCGCTCTGGTCGTCGCGCATGGTCGTCGCACTGCTGAACCCGTTACCGCAGCAGCGGTGGTCGCAGACCGCGCTCGACCCGCGGCGGACCTGGCTGCGCACGACCAAGATGGCCACGACCGCGCGAGTGTCGTGGAGCAGGTCCGCGATCGATGCCGCGGACCCGGACACGGCCCGGCTGGCCGACCCGGTCGCGGTGCCGGTGCTGGAGATCGACGGCCGGTGGGTTCGCCGCTGGGCGAACCTGGTCGCGGGGACCGGGCCTGGTGTGGTGGCGATGCCGGCGATTCTCGTCTCGGCCAGCCACCCGCGGATGACCGCAGTACAGGACGACAACGTGGGCCAGCACTCCGCGGAGTACGCGGTAGCCCGGTTCCGGGCGATGACTTCACCCACTGCGGTCCGGCTCGCGATCGCGCTTGCCGCCGCGCCGCTCAACGTCCGTACCATGCTCGCCGTTGCGCGGAGGCTGCCACGGGCCGGCCCGGCAGAGCTGGCGGAGGTGCTCACCAGCGGGCTGATCCGCGCCGTCGTGCCGGACGAGGAGGTCACCGATCCGGCCAGGGTGACCTTCGATTTCACCCGTGGGGTCCGGCAGCGGCTGCTGGAGTACGGGCACCGCGACCGGACGATCGACGTTGTCAGGATCGTCGAGGCGGAACTCCGCGACGAGGTGGAAGCCGTCCAGGGCCTGAGTCGCCGGATCGCCGCGCCGGCCACCGCCGAACCGCCTGGCCCAACCGAGGGTAACCGTCCGTTTCTGCGGGTCGAGCTGGCCGTCAACGAGGCGTTGAGCGGACCCCACCTGGTCGCGGCCGCCCGGCTGCGGAATCTTCTCGCTGATCGCCCGGCGGTCTCCGGGCCACGCCCTACGCTGGTAACCATGGCGCCGGTGGATCGGTCCGACGTTCCCGCCTCCCGCCTCGACGAGTTGCTCGGGCCCGACCAGCACCGCGCCGGCGACACCGATCTCGGCCGTGGCGTGGAGTCGTCCGCCGAGCGGGAGAGCCGCCGTGTCGCCACCATCAGCAACATTCCCCCGCGGAACGCGAATTTCACCGGCCGAGCCGAGCTGCTCGCCATCCTTCATTCGCGGCTGGGTTCGGGGACGACCGCAGTGCTGCCGGAGGCGATCCACGGTTTCGGCGGCGTGGGGAAGTCTCAGCTGGCGAACGAGTACGTGCATCGCTACCAGAACGACTACGACATCGTTTGGTGGATTCCCGCCGAGCGGCCTGCACAGATCCGCAGCGCACTCGTCGAACTGGCGCAACGCCTCAACCTGCCGGTCGCGCCGCTGGCGGGTTCGGCGGTCCCAGCTGTCATCGACGCGCTTACCCGGGGCGAACCGTCGCCGTCCTGGCTCCTGGTGTTCGACAACGCCGTACATCCCGACGACGTTCAACCGTTCTTCCCTGCGGGGGAGTCGGGCAAGATCATGGTGACGTCACGGAATCCGGAGTGGGGCGAGGTGGCCAACCCGATCCCGGTTGACGTGTTCAGCCGAGCGGAGAGCATCCTACTGTTGCGGCGGCGACGTGGGCGCTCGCTGTCCGAGAGAGACGCTGACCGGCTGGCCGAGGCGTTGGGCGACCTTCCGCTCGCCGTGGAGCTGGCTGCGGCTTGGGTCGCCGAGACCGGCATGACGACCGACGAGTACCTGCGGCGCCTGGACGCTGGACGGCCGGCTCTGACCACGGCGGCCGCCGATGGCACAGCGGTCTCCTCGCCGCTGGACTATCCGGAGGCGGTCGCCGCCGCCTGGAGTATGTCGCTGATCGCGCTCCGGGAACGGGAGCCTGCGGCGTTGCGCCTGCTCCAGGTGTGCGCCTTCTTCGCGCCCGAGCCGATCAGCCGCATCCTGCTGTCCAACGCGCGCGGCCTGGGCATCCATCCGGACCTCGACCCGGTGCTGCGCAACGCGACCCGGTTCAACCAGGCGGTGAGGACCATCGGCCGCTACTCGCTGGCGAGAGTGGACTACCGCACTAACTCGCTGCACATGCACCGCCTGGTGCAGCGGGTGCTGGTGGCCCAGATGGATCCGGACGAGCGTGATGAGCTGCGTCACAGCGCGCATCTGCTGCTCGCCGCCAATGACCCTAACCTTCCCGACGAGACGGATCACTGGCCACGGTACGCGGAGCTGTACCCGCACGTGCTGGCGTCACAAGCGTCGCAGTGCCAGAACGGCTACGTCCGTGACCTGGTGCTCAACGAGGCGAAGTACCTGTCCCGCTGGGGTGACTTCCGGGGTGCCCGGGACCTGGCCCGACAGGCGTACGACGTGCTGGTCCGAGTCGAGGGTTCAGCGCATCTCGACACACTGCGGATGGCGAACTGGTTGGGCTACATGCATTTCACCGTCGGTGACTACCGTGCGGCGGCTGATCTGAACGCCGACACCTTGCAGCTCTATCGAGAGGCGCTGGGTGACGACCGTGAGGAGACCCTGGACGCCATCGGCTCGGTCGCTGCCGATCTACGGGTGGCCGGTGACTTCTCTGGCGCACTCGACCGGTCGCTGACTGTCTATGAGCGGTCCCGTGCCAGCTTTGGCGAGGGCGAGCCGTTCACCCTCCGGGCCGCGCACAACCTCGCCGTCAGCCTTCGGCTGTCCGGGCTGTTCAGCCGGGCGCTTCAGCTGGACGAGCGGACCTATCCCCAGCTTGTTCAAGTGCTTGGTGCGGACCATCTGGAGACCCTGAACACCCGGGGCGGCATCAATCTGGACCGGCGTGAGCTCGGGGATCACGTGGCGGCCCGTACCGACCAGGAGAGCCTGGTCACCCTGGTTCGTAGCCTGCTGCCGGACGAACGCCATGCGCTGCTGCTCAGCCAGACGCAGCAGCTGGCGGTCACCCGCCGGAAGGCCGGTGACCTGGCGAACGCGCTGACGATGTCAGAAGGGGTGCTGCTGCGCTACCAGGAGCGGTACGGCGAGGGCTATCCGGACACCACGCTGGCGAGACTGACCGTATCGATAGATCAGCGGGTGCTGGGCAACCTCACGGCCGCCCGTGAGGCGGGCGAACTCGCGGCCGAGCAACTGCGCCAGCTGTACGGCCCAGACCATCCGCACACGGCCAGCGCCGACGTCAACCTGGCGATCACGATGCGCCTGCAAGGGGAGAGCGAGACCGTACGGCAGCTGGACGAGCGGTCGATCGCCCGGCTGACCGACCGGCTGGGCCCGAACCACCAAAACGTTCTGCACGCCCGCATCAATCTCGCGAGCGACTACCAGGCCGTCGGTGAGGTGGCCCAAGCGCGCGACTTGGGCGCGATCGTCCTGCGGCAATGCCGGGACCTGCTCGGCGTCAACCATCCCACGACCCTGGCCTGTGCGGTGAATTTCGCCTGGGACCTACAGCGGACCGGACGCGCCGAGGACGGTGAACGGCTGCTGGCGGACACACTCGTTCGATTCCGGGCGGTCCTCGGTGCGAGGCATCCCGCGACGGTCAGCGCGGCCGATGGGGTCCGGGCCAACTGTGACATCGACCCGTTACCGCTGTAGCCGGCCGTTCAGACGATCTGCCAGACCGCAGGCACCGGCATGTCCAGCGACTCCGCTGGTAGCCCGGCGCCGAGCCACGCGGCCAGCCGCACCGGATCGGGTGAGGGTTCAAGTAGGGACGCCACCGCTCGGACGAGTTCCGGTCTGCTCAGGAGGGCGCGGGCGGCCGCGTCGCCGGTCTGCTCCGACCGGGCCAGCCCGAGACCGACCCAGGCATGGATGCTCGCGGGGTCGGCCGCGATGATGTCCGCGTACGCCGCCTGCGCGGCCTGCCGATCACCGGAGATCAGTAGGGCGTCGGCCGGCCGGGCGCCGGACACGGTGGCCGCCAGCAGATCGGGATCGTCCCGCATCCGCCGCATTGCGGCCGGGTCGGTGAGCTGATGCCGGATCAGCACCGCGCGGGTGTCGAACAGCCCGACCTCGGGACTGGTAGACGTGGTCACCCGGCAGCTGCCTGCTGGGACGACGGCCGGCCCGCCCCGCCGCCACGCATCCGCCAGCGTCTCTGCGGATGCTGGGTCCACGACCAGGTGGTGACCACGCCACATCGCGCGATGGTCGATCGCGGCCATCCGGGCAAGGCGTTGCAACGACTCGGGCACAGGCTTGTCGAGGCACGCCTCGACGGGGCCGTGCAGGGGGTCGAGAAACTGCCGCCCGCGCGGGGTGAGTCTGCCGCTGGCGATCAGGGTCTGCAACGCGCTGGAGGTCTGTCCACGCCACAGGCTCAGTTCGAACCCGGCGAGATCCGCGTGTTCGGGTGACTGGTGCCGGCTCCAGAACTCGGTTATGCCGGCGAAGGCGTACACCCCCTGCAGGAGGCCGCTCAAGGGCCGGGGGTCGTCACGCCACGGCGCGTAGTACCGCCGATCCGCGTCTTCGTCATGGAATGTGAGCAGATGGAGAAGAGCGCCCAGCTTCTGATGCTGTGTCTCGTGGACGAGGGTAACCGCTAGGTCGACGGCGTCATCGAGACCGGACAGCAGAACGTTGCCGAAGGCCTCGCCGCCGGAGGCGGACAGGTAGCGGAACCGTTCGCGGGACTGCACCGGGGTGAGTACCCGTAGGGTGGCGGCGATCGCCGGGGCGCGTTCCGGCTGTTCGCGGACGAGGATGGACCAGGCTTCGGTCAGTAGCCGTTGCCACTGGCTGACCTCGGTGGGCGATAGTGAACGGGGCGCGGTCGGGCCGCGTAGGTCCCGGTAGTGATCCCGGTCCATCAGTTCCACGGACAGGGAGAGTCTGCCCGCCGTCGCGGTCACGACGATCGGCGGCCGCCAGGCACCGGCGCCCGGCCCCACCGCGGTTTCGTCGGCGGTGAGGACCTCGAACACTCCATTCACGCAGCTGACATGAGCCGTAGACCAGGGCTCGGCGTCCGGAACTGCTGCCGAGCCGATCGTGGGTAGCACTACCATTCCGTCACGCGCCGGGACCGTCAGCTCGAACGTCAGGCCGGCACGGATCGCGGCGGCTGCTGCCAGCGTGTGCAGATACCCGGCCTCGGCCCACAGCGGAGGTGTTCTGCTGCCCTGATCCCAGCCGTTGAGGCGGCGCAGCAGGTGGGCGGCCCAGATGCCGACCTGGGGCTGGGCTAGGACGTCCTCGGCAACACCAGGATCGGCCCGGTCGGCCGCTACCACTAGTTGCCAAGCTTCACTGGCCGGGACCAGATTGCCGGATTTATCGCCAGCACTGGCCAGCCCGTTGAGCAGGAGAGACAGCACGACCATGCGCCAGCTGCGCTCGGTGGACCGCAACTGCTGAATGGCTTTCTCATCGCCGAGGCCGACGGAGAGGGCTCGGTAGCCGTCTACGCTCAGGCGGTGTCGAGGCCGGGTGGCGGCCAAGCCGATCGTCATGACCCGTGTGCTGTGGTTGGCGCTGAGTTGTCCGGTTCGGCGAACTTGCCGCTGTAACCGCTGATGCTGCCGCCTGACGCTTGTAAACGACGTGAGACCCAGGCTTCGGCTTCCGCCAGCCGGGTTCGGTGCAGTTCCGCGAGAGCGACCAGGGACAGGTCGACCAACTCGCACTCGACCGAGGGCTCAACCTCTCGCGAGGGTTCAGTCATCTGGGGCAGTCCTTCCACCCACCGCTTGGCGACGGCTAATCATGCCTTACCGCCTGACGCCGAAGGGCCATCGGGCAAGAGGTTCGTGCTGCACCGCTGGGGGAATCGTACCGGCGGTCCTGCGCTGCGACCGCCTAGCCGCGCGTAATCGCCACTTCCGCAGCCATCTTCTGGCGGTCACCCGAAGGTGCCTCAGAAGCCGCCCGGTCGGGCGGGGACGTCCGGGCTCGCGTGGTCCACATACCATCGTCACATGCTCTCCGAGGAATCCGTCGTCACCGTGCCCGCAGATGCCAGTCCGGGGCCCGTGGCCGGCACCGACGTGGTGTTTCTGCCGCAGGCGTTCGACCACGGCACACCGGTCTACCCGGCACATACGACACAGTTGGTCGACCAGTTGACCGCGCAGGGGGTCACCGCGCGCACCTGGCATCCGGCGGCGGATTCCGAGTTCCTGTCCGCCCGAGGCCCAGTGGGCGACACGTTGCTGCAGATCGCGGTCGGCATCGCGTCGTCGGCCGGCTGGTACGCGATCCAGTCGATGTTGCGCAGCCGCTCCGGGCCGCTGCGAGTGATCGCCGTGTTCGAGCAGGACGGTCAGCGGCGGCGGGCGGATCTGGCCGGTGACGCCGACGACGTGGTTCGCGCGCTGAAGACATTGGACCCGTTCGGACCGGGACGGCCCGATTGATCCGGTTCGGGTCGTCCCAGTGTCCGTGGAGTGGCCAGCCCGATGTTGGACCCGAGTGACGGCGAGCGGCGTGTGCCGTCCCTGCCTGGGAAGGAACATCGCCGGATCACCACCAAGGTAGCCGAGCTGCTTGAGGAGTCGGAGGTGGTCCGGGATCCGAGCAGCCGTCAGTCGCTGCTGCGTTTGATCGAGCGCGATCTGGCTGGGCCGCTGCGGCTGCGTGAGCTGGGGGGGGTGCGCCTGCAGTTGGTGGAGCTGATCACGGCCTGCATCGACCGTACAGGTGGGCTGCGGCTGCTGGCGGAGTGTCTCGACCTGCTGGAGCCGGACAGCGCGCGGACCCTGACGCTGTTCCAGTTGTCCGACGAGTGGCAGGTGTTCGAGCAGTTCACCGATCATGACTTGGGTTGGTTGCGTGACGATCTGTCCCTGTTGCCAGTGACCGCGCAGTGGCGCCGGTTCGTGGCCGAGTGCCGGCAGCTGCCGCCGCCAGAGCACTGCACGTCGCTTTGGCATCTGTTCGCCCACCTGGTGCTGGCACCGCCGGCCGGCGGGGTGCCGCACTGGTTGCGGCTGCTTGGCCGGCTCGACGACAGTGTGCCGGCCGGGTCGCGGCAGCGGCTGCGCCAGCTGGTGCGGACCCTTGCCGAGGAGTGGGACGTGCTGGAGGACGCCCTCGTCGCGACGGCCGTCTCCGACTCCACCGTCGCCCCGGACGAGGCCGCCGGCCCGGCGACGGCCTACCTGATCATCCAGTTCGAGAAGTACGGCGGCGACGACGACACCTTCATCATGTCGCACTGGTACCAGTGGGCGTCGCCGACTTGGGAGCCGGTGCGTGGTGAGCACCGCTATGTGCGCAACGGTGATCTCGAGGCCGCGGTCGACGAGGTGCTGTCGGAGACGGAGCGGCGCTGGGCATATCAGGCGGGTCCGGTAGCGATCGAGATCATCCTGCCGTGGCAGTTGCTCAACGAGCCGGTCGACACCTGGCGCAAGGAACTTCGGTCGCCGGTGCCGAGCCCGTTGGTGGTGGAGTATCCACTGGTGATCCGCTCGTTGGAGCGGCTGCGATCGCCCGAGTGGCATCGGCGTTGGCGGGTGCGTTGGCGTGGCGTTGCTGCGGGCGGTGGGTCTTCTCGGATATTCTGCGCCGCGCCTGATCAGGTTGACGCACAACTTGAGGCGTTGCTGACGGGTGACGAGGCGGCGGTCGTTCTGGTGTTGAGCGATCCGCCGTTGCCGGACAGCGCGGCCGAGCGGCAACTGCTCGTCGGCGTACGGTCCGGTGTCCCAGCCATCGTCTGGCACCGCGATCCGGTGCTGGCCGTTGAGCTGTGCCGGGTGCTGCGATCGATGGTCGAGTCGGCGAATGGGTTCGCCGGGGGGATGGCGCAGCTGCCCATGCATGTCGCAAAGTTGAGGAAGTCGGCCTGGGGTGAGGATCCGTCTGCCTCGGGCCGGCATGTCGGGCACGGCTTTGTGATCTTGTGGGACGATCCGATGCGGCAGCCCGGACAGACTGGCTCAGCCGGCGACGACTTGGGAGAGGCCCGCGAATGAGCGGTGACGGTCACCGGGGGACGGTCGGCGACGCCACTCGCCCTGATGGTGCACCATGATGGATTCTGTATGGTCGCGCGGGTCGGCCTTCGCCATCCGCCCATCCCTGCCCGAGCCGACCCGGCAGTTGGAGATCGTCGGTCGGCGTGAGGTACTCGTCGTCATCGACGACGACCCGGTGATGGAGTTCTGGTCCGACGAGTTCGCCCACTTCCTGGCGATGCTGCGCGAGCAGGACTGTTTCGCCTCGGTATCGGTCCGGTCCATGGTGGTCGCCGACGGCGCGGTGCGCTGGCGCGACGACCCACACGCCCCGCTGACCGTCCCCTCGGGTGACGGCGGGCCGCCGGTGGTCTTTCTGGTGACGCACGGCCGGTCATCGGCCTGGACCACCGGGTTGATCTTCCCGGTGCTGGTCGGCTGGGCAGCCCTGGCGGCGTTGGCCGTGGTCAACGTGTTGCCGCAGCAGCACTGGTACGACCGGGGAATGGACACCGCCGAGGTGCTGTGGACCCCGGCCGACGCCCGGCTGCCGACCGCTGAGCGTGCATGGCGGACCAGCGTGCCGGATGCGTGGTCGGCGACGGAGCCGGCGCAGACCGCCGTGCCGGTGATCGAGCGCGGCGGCGACTGGCTGTCGCGGTGGGGCCGACTGCTGGCCGGGTCGACGGCCGGTACGGTGCGGATGCCGGCGCTGCTGGTGCGCTCGTGGCGTACTGGCTCGGACCTGGATCCGGATTCGGGACCCGATCGGGTCCCGGGATCGGTGCGCGTACCGCGGCTGGTGCCCTCGGGGCTGCGGGCGACGGAGCTGGTCGCCCGGTTCCGGGCCAAGGCGTCGCCCCGGGCGTTCGCGTTGGCGACCCGGCTCGCCGCCGCCCCGTTGACCTCGCGGATCATCCGGGCGGTGCAGCGGACCGCCGGGCGGCTCGGCCCGGCGCATCTCACCGAGGTGCTGACGAGCGACTTGTTGCGGCCGGTCCGGCACGGCGGCGGTACGTCCGGCGGGGACACCCGGCTGCGGTACGAGTTCCGCCACGGGGTTCGGGACCAGCTGCTGGCGTCGAGTTACCGGGACCGCATCGTCGAGGTGCAGTACACGGTGGAAAGTGAGCTCGGCCGGGACATCGAGGCGGTGCGGAACCTGACCCGTCGGGTACGTAGCCCTCGCCAGGCCACGTACCCCCGGGTGACCCCGGCGTCCGAGCCGTACCTGCGGGTCGAGTTGGCGGTGCACCTGGCGTTGGGCGGCCCGAACCTGGTCGCCGCCGAGCGGCTCGGACGGGCGTTGGGATCGCCGGTTCGAGCCCGGAGACCTCGCTATCCGGCGACAAATTCGCAAGCGAGTCATACAGGTATGGAGCGGTCGATGTCTGACATAATGGAGCCACCGGGAGCGTCCTTCCCGTTCGGCGCCCGGCAGCCGGTGCCCCACCCCGGATCCGACCTAGAAGGGAGTGCGGTGTCTCCGACCGGCAGTGTCGTCCCGCCAACCACCGCTGTCCTGCACGCCCAGCGGCGCGACCAGCAGCCAGCGGTCGTCGGTAACCTGCCGCCGCGCAACACCAACTTCACCGGGCGGCGGGCGCTGCTCGACACGCTGCACCAGCGGTTGCGTGCCGGCACCACCGCGGTGCTGCCCGAGGCGGTGCACGGTGCCGGCGGCGTCGGCAAGTCCCATCTGGTCATCGAGTACGTCTACCAGCATCAGCAGGACTTCGACCTGGTCTGGTGGATCTCTGCCGAGCGGCCGGCGCAGATCCAGTCCGCGCTCGCCGAGCTCGCCAGCCGGCTCGATCTACAGGTGCCGGCGACGGCGAACACCGCTGTGCCTGCGGTGCTCGACGCGCTGCGCGTCGGTCGCCCGTACGCCAACTGGCTGCTGGTGTTCGACAACGCCGAGGATCCCGAAGACGTGGAGCGGTTCTTCCCCCGCGGCGGGCCGGGCAGCATCGTGGTCACCTCGCGCGACCCGCGGTGGGGTGAGATCGCCAGCAGCCTACCGGTCGACGTGTTCGACCGGCAGGAGAGCATCGAGCTGCTTCGTCGGCGCGACCCGGACCTGCTGGTCAGCGACGCCGAGCGGCTCGCCTCCGCGCTGCGTGACCTGCCATTGTCCATCGAGCAGGCAGCGGCTTGGCGTGCGGAGACGGCGATGACCGCCGACGAGTACCTGCAACTCCTGCACGACAGTCAACCCGACGTCGACGACGTGACCGACGTAGAGCAGGACTACCCGCCGCTGGTCGCCGCGGCCTGGCACATCTCCCTCAACGGGCTGCGGGAGCGGGACCCGTCGGCGCTGCGACTGCTGCAGGTATGCGCGTTCTTCGCGTCCGAACCGATCGGCCGGTCGCTGCTGTCCAAGCCCCGGTTGCAGATCCATCCCGACCTGGACCCGCTGGTGCGCAGCCCGATCCGGCTCAAGCAGGCAATCCGGACCATCGGCCGGTTGTCGTTGGCCCGCATCGACCACCGGACCAACTCGTTGCAGATGCACCGGCTGGTTCAGCGGGTGCTGATCCACCAGATGCGCGAGCAGGACCGCAAGGAACTGCGGCACAGCGCCCACCTGCTGCTCGCCGGCAACGACCCTGACGAGCCCGACGACGCCGACCACTGGCCGCGCTACGCCGAGCTGTACCCGCACATCGTCGCGTCCGGAGCCGATACCTGCCGGAACGAGCTGGTCCGGGACATGGTGCTCAACGAGGCGAAGTATCTGTGGCGCTGGGGCGACCACATCGGTGCCCGCGACCTCGCCCAGCGGGCGTACAGCTCGTGGATCGAGATGGGTGATGAGACCCACCCGGACAGTCTGCGGATGGCGACCTGGCTCGGATTCATGTACTTCGTCGTCGGGGACTACGCCGCCGCTGCGGAGTTGAATGCCCGGACGTTGCAGTTGTACCGGCAGACGGTCGGCGACACCGAAGAGGAGACGCTTGACGCGCTCGGTGCGGTCGCCGCCGACCATCGCGTCGCCGGTGATTTCGACGGGGCGCTGGAGCGCTCGATCACCGTCTACGAGCAGTCCAAGCGCAGCTTCGGCGACGAAGAGCCGTTCACCCTGCAGGCGGCACACAACCTCGCGGTCAGCATGCGGCTGTCCGGCCTGTTCGGTCGGGCGCTGCAGCTCGACGAGCAGACCTACGAGGGATTGGTGCAGATCTACGGCACTGATCATCCGAACAGCCTGGACACCCTCGGCGGCATCAACCTCGACCGGCGTGAGCTGGGCGACTACGCCGCTGCACACACGAGTCAGGAGAATCTTGTAGCAACCGCCCGGCGGGTGTTCAAGTACGATGACCACCCAGACCTGATCCGGCAGAGCCACCAGCTTTCCTGCTTCCGGCGTAAGGCCGGCCAGCATCACGAGGCGCTGGACCTGTCGACCGACGCGCTGCGGCGGTTCCGCATCCGCTACGGCGACGACCACCCGGACAGTGTGCTGGCCAACCTGACCGTCTCGATCGACCTGCGCGTCACCGGTGACCTGCGGGCCGCGCGGCAGGCCGGTGAGGCAGCCGTGCAGGGCCTACGGGCGCTGTACGGTGACGACCACCCACACACCGCCGGGGCGCAGGTCGACATGGCGGTGACGTTGCGCCTGCTCGGCGAGCACGAGCAGGCCCGGGAGGTTGCCGAGGATGGCCTGCGCCGGCTGACGCGGCGTCTCGAGGACGGACATCCTCTGGTTCTCGCCGCCCGCATCAACCTGGCCAGCGCCTGGTGTGAACTCGGTGAGTACGAGGCGGCGCGGGCGCTTGACGATGAGACGTTCGCCAGCTGCGTGGAGCATCTCGGGCCCGGCCATCCGACTACGTTGGCCTGCGGAGTCAACCTGGCTATGGACCTGCGCGGGCTGGGGCGGGAGCCGTCGGCGAGCCTGCTGTTCGACGACATCGTGGAACGGTACCGGTCGACGTTCGGTGAGCTGCATCCGGCGACCGCGGCTGCGGCGGCCGGGGTGCGAGCCAACTGCGACATCGATCCACTGCCATTGTGAGCAGGTACCGTCGGCGTAGCTGATCGGCCCGAACGGGTTAGCTCACCGGCCGGCCGGGCCCCGTACCGGCCAACCAGAGGACTCGTCCTGGCCGGCCGGGGTATTCGCCAAGCACTCACCGACCCAGGTCGCCAGTTCAACCGGGTCCGGTAGGTCGACCGCTGCGCTGCCGCGTGCGGTCTGCCGCAGCGTCTCCATGACCAGCTCCGGCCGGTGCAGCAGGGCCCGCGCCGCCGGGTGTGTCGACTCATCTGGCCAGGTCAGTCCCAGCCCAACCCAGCTGTGCGCCGCCATCGTCCCGCCAGCCAGGTCAACGGCCAGCTGTCGCAGGTAGCCGGCGCGGGCCCGGTCGACGTCGCCGCCGACCAGCGCGACGTCGGCGGCGGTCGCGCCGGCGACTCGGTCGGCTGCCGCGTTCGGCTCGGCGCACCACCGCTCGAAACCGGCCGGGTCGGCCAGCCGGTGGCGGACCAGCACCGCGCGGGCGTCGAACCAGGCCCGATCGGGCCGGGGCAGCGCGGCCGGCTGGCCGGACCGGGCATCCAGCAGCCACGCCGGCACCGGCCGCCGGTCAGACCAGGCGGCGGCCAGCTCCGCCCGTGCGGTGGCGTCGAGCCGTAGGTTGTGAGCCCGCCACAGGGCCCGGTGGTCGACCGCCATCCGGTCGGCCATCCGTAGCGGGTCGGCCGGCACCGGCTCGGTCTGGAAGGCGGCGACCGTGTCGTACAGGATTTCGACGAACTGGGTGCCGTGCCCGGTGAGCCGACCTGAGCCGAGCAGCGACCGTATCGCGTGCCGGGTCTGGCGGCGCCACAACGCGAACTCGAAGTCGGCTAGCCCGACCCGCCGGGCCGGGGCCTGCCGGCGGTGCATCCGCCAGAAGTCGGTGATGCCGGCGAACGCGTACACGCCCTGCAACAGCCCGGCTGCCGGTCGCGGGTCGTCGCGCCACGGTGCGTAGAAGCGCCGGTCGGGATCGTCGCGCACCAGGGTCAGCAGATGGGTCAGCGCACCCAGCTTGTGGTGCTGGGTCTCGTGCACCAACGTCATCGCGAGCTCGGTGGCGTCCTGGGGGTCGGACAGCAGTATGGCGCCGAATGCTTCCGCGCCGGAGGCGGACAGCTGCCGGAACGGCTCCCGGGCTGGTAACGGCGCGACGGTCCGCAGCACCGCCGCGATCGCCCGGGCACGGTCCGGCTGTTGCCGCACCAGCAGATCCCATGCCTGCTGGGTCAGCTCCCGCCAGCGGCGTACCCGCTCTTCGGCCAGCGGTGCCGGCGAAGCTGGTCCGCTGAGGTCCCGGTAGACGTCTCGGTCGAGGAGTTCCACCCGCAGGTCGATGCCGCCGGCGGTGGCGACCAGTCGGACCGGCGGATGCCATTGGGGGTCGCCAAGGCTGACCGGACCCGCGTCGCCTGCGGACACCTTGACCGTCCCGTCGACGGCGACCACCCGTAGCAGATCTACCTGTGGGTCGAGTTCCACGGCGGCGACGGTGGGCAGCACCAGGTGACCATCCCGGGCCGGGACTACCAGGTCGAAGCGGAGCCCAGCGCGGACCGCCGCTGCGGTGGCCAGCGCGTGCAGATAGCCGACGTCGACCCAGAGCGGGACGTCGCCGGGCCCGTCGGCGGTGAGCCGGCGCAGGGTGTGCGCCGCCCAGATGCCGACCTGCGGTTGGGCGACGACGTCCTCGGTGGCGTCCGGGTCGGCGCGGTCGGCTCGGACCAGCAACTGCCACGCGGCGTCCACACCGGGCAGCGGGCCGGTGGCGTCGGTGCGATGTCGGGCGGCGTCCACCAGGGCACGCAGCGCGGTCAGCCGCCAACTGCGTTCGGATCTGCGCAGGGCGGCGATGGCACGCGCGTCGCCGCCGGTGGCTGCCAGCTGCCGGAAGTCCTCCGCCGTGACGGTGTGCGTAGCTGTTGCCGGGCCGCTCAACCGAGCAGGTCTTCCGCCTGCGGGCCGGCGGGGGCGGCCCGGCTGGCAAACGAGACGCTGTAGCCGCTGATGTTGCCATCAGGGTCGGCGATCCGGTGCCGTACCCGGGTGATAGCGGCGGTTATGCCGCTACCGTTCATGCTGGTGAGCTGCGATATTCCCACCGTCGACAGATCGAGCATCTCGGACTCGATACCGGCCGGGGTGCTGTCCATCAGCGGTAGCCCTTCACGAAAGGTGACGGTCGATATCCTCATCATCGCCTATCCCCGCACGGCAACGGAAGCGCCGAGGCACATGCGTCACAGTGGTCGCGTCGATCGGCGGCACCTACGCGGCGAGCCGTCGGACTGTCTCGGCGAGGTGGTCGACGGCCGGATCGTCGCCGGTGAAGAAGCGGACGGCGGCGACGAGTTCGGACAGTCCGGTGGTGTGACGTAGGCAGCCGCGGACGATGTTGACGGCGTCGATCCGGGCAGCCGGGTTACGCCGGATCGAGGCGTACACCGACGGGGGCAGCAGGGACAGCATCTCCTCGCGGTCGTTCGGCCGGAGGAACTCCGGGATCTCCAACAGCGCGTCCACCACCGCGCCGATCGCCGCCGTCGACGGCCGCACCGGCCTCTCGACGGGCTTGCGCGACCCGCCCGGCTCCGCCGCCAGTAGTAGACCTTCGTCGCCGTAGGCGTTGCGGTACCACAGGTAGGTCGGGGTCTGCCCGGTCAGACCGTCGGCGCGTAGCGCGGTGAACTGGGCCCGCAGCAGCTCCGCGAGCCGCTGCGCGTCGTCGAGCGCCGTCATGCCGTCGGTGTCCATCAGCCGCAGCAGTTCCCGGCTGAACAGCCCGGTCCGCTGCCGGTCCAGGTTGGCGGAGGGTTGGCCGACGGCTGCGGCGAACAGCACGTCCTGGCTGCGTCCGGTGACCGGCCCGCCGCTCGGGAAGGTCTCATGTCCGTCGATGTGGCGCGGCCGGGCCGGGCCGTACGTCTGGCAGACGTCGACCAGCCAGAGCTGCCGGTGCAGCGCCGCGACGAAATCCGAGGCGTACGTCGCCAGCAGCGAGTCCAGGTCGAGGTCGACGGCGTCGGCGTCGGTGGCGTCGGCGTAGTACAGCCGGCGTCGCCGACCGGGGTCGACGAAGCCGTGACCGCCCCAGTAGACGTACAGTTCGCGCGCGGAGCTGGCGGGCAGCTCGCGCAGCAGCAGTTGGCGGACGGTGGCCCGGTCCGCGCGTCGCCGCCGCACCCCGGCCGGCAGGTCGTCAGCCGGCGGCGCCGGGTCGGTCAGCAGGTCCACGTTTCCGGCGGGTACGCCGTGGGCGACGAAGAACCGCGCGAACCGGATGGCGTCGTCGACCGGCCCGGTCAGGGCCCAGTCGTCGCCGGCCTGGTAGGCGCCGACGCCGACGGTGACCACCCGGATGTCGGGGCGCTGCGGCCCGGTCGTGGTCACCGTCCGACGGTACGGGTCGCCGACCCGGCTTGCGTCGTCTGGTCACCGGCTCCGGCTCCGAGGCCGAGGCCCAGGCCCGTTCCCAAGCCTGGGCCGGGGCTGAAACCGGGGCCCGGGCTGTAGCCGGGGCCAGGGCCGGCCGGCTGGACTCCCGCCAACAGGTCGCCGGTGGTGTGGGCCCGCACGTCGTCGGGGGCCGCGTCACCGGCGAAGCGGGTGACGACGGCCCGGACGTGTCGTTCGGCGACGTCGGCGAGACCGTCGTAGACGGCGGCGAAGACCTCCCGGGCGGGATCCCGTAGCCAGTTGGCCGGCAGCAGCTCGACCGGCAACTGCGGATCGAGGGTGGGGAACCGCCGGAAGGTGTCCATCACCTCGGTGCGGGCCCGTACCGCCGCCGGTCCACTCACCTGACCGGAGCGCACCTGGGGCAGCAGCGCCTGCCACCGGTCGACGAAGTCGCCGTACTGTCCGGCGATGGCCTCGACGTCCCAGGCGTCGAGCGGGTCGCGACCGGTGGTGGCGCCCAGGTCGGCCTGCCGGCCACGGAAGACCGAGATGGTGCCGGGAGTGAGCTGGGCGAGATGGCGCATCGCGGGCCCGGGCAGCGTGCGGGGGGAGATCCACAACCCGTCGTAAAGCGGCGCGAACCCCAGCCACCGGAGCTGGCCGCGCAGCGCCCGCCGTTGCGCACTGTGCTCCTGCGGTAGCGAGAACGCGACCAGGGTCCACTGGCCGTCCCACGGCCGGGTCGTCGCGGTGGCGGTGAGAATCCAGTGCCCGCCGATCGCCAGGCTGGCGGCGGCGGCGTGGGCGAGCCGGTACGAGCTGTGCCGGCCGCGCCGACTGCCTTCGAGTACCCCTCGGCGGGCGAGCCGGCTGATCGCGGTCCGGGCGCCGGCCGGCGTGACGCCGGACTCGGCGAGCAGCGCGACGATGGCGGCCGACGGCAGCCAGGCACGGGTCCGCAGGGTGTAGTCGGCCAGCAGGGTCACCGCGAGGCCCTGCGGCGAGTTGCCGGTCTGCCGTCGGGGCAGGCGTACCGGCCGGCCCGCCTCCTCGGGATAGATCTCCTCGATGCTGAACAGGCTCGTCACGGGCACTCCGGCGTGGCTCGGGGGCAGCGGTACCGACTGTAGACGGCGTGATCTCCGGTTGGCGCAGGTGACCTGGGTTCCTCGGTGCCGCCGCGCCTGCTGATAGAGCCACATCGATTGACACTTGTCGGTCCGGCGGGAACACTAAGTGACACACGTTGCCGTGCGAAGGCCGGGCGGGGCAGGGCCGGACGTCCCGCCGGTCGGCACACGACAGGGGACAGCACACGACAGGAAGGAGTCAGGTGCATGAGAATCAGACGAAAACTGCTGCTCGGCATGGCGATGTCGCTGGTCGCCGCCGGCCTGGTCGTCCCGGCGCTCCGGCCGGCGTACGCGGCGTCGTTGGTCCAGGTGACCAACTTCGGCAACAACCCGGGCGGGATGCAGATGCACGTCTACGTGCCGGACAGCCGTCCGGCGAACCCGGCGATCGTCGTGGCGATGCACGGCTGCGGCGGATCCGGGCCCGGCTTTTACTCCGGCAGCGAGTTCGCCTCACTGTCCGACCGGTACGGCTTCATCGTGATCTACCCGACCGCCACCCAGCAGGCCGGCTTCGGCAACTGCTTCGACGTCTGGTCCGAGGCGGCGAAGCGGCGCGGCGGCGGCAGCGATCCGGTGTCGATCATGTCGATGGTCCAGTACGCCCAGCAGCAGTACGGCGGCGATCCCAACCGGGTGTACGCCACCGGCAGTTCGTCCGGCGGCATGATGACCAACCACATGTTGGCCGTCTACCCGGACGTGTTCAAGGCCGGGTCGGCGTTCATGGGTGTGCCGTACAACTGTTTCGCCAACGCGGCGGACTATCCGCCGTGGAGCAGCCAGTGCACCGGCGGCAACATGAACCGGACCCCGCAGCAGTGGGGTGACGCCGTTCGCCAGGCGTACCCGGGTTACTCCGGCCCGCGGCCGCGGGCGCAGCTGTGGCACGGCACCGCCGATACCCTGGTGCCGTACTCGTTGCTGCAGGAGGCGGTCGACCAGTGGACCAACGTGTTCGGGCTCAGCCAGACGCCGACCCGTACCGACACGCCGCAGCCCAGCTGGAACCGACGTCAGTTCGCTGACAGCTCCGGCACCGTCCAGGTCGAGGCGTACAGCGTCCAGGGCGCCGGTCACAGCCTGCCGGGTGGCGGCATGGCCGCCGTCGCCATCGAGTTCTTCGGGCTGACCTCGACCGCGCCGCCGACGACCGCACCGCCGACCACGGCGCCGCCGACGACCGCGCCGCCGACGACCGCGCCGCCGACGACCGCACCGCCGACGACCGCGCCGCCGACGACGCAACCGCCGCCTACCGGCGCCTGCCGGGTCGCGGCCACCATCAACGCCTGGAACAACGGGCTGACCGGGAACTTCCGGATCACCAACACCGGTTCCAGCGCGGTCAACGGTTGGTCGCTGGTCTTCACCCTGCCCGGTGGGCAGACCATCACCGGGGGCTGGAACGCCACCTACTCACCGAATTCGGGGCAGGTGACGGCCCGCAACATGTCCTACAACGCCAGTATCCCGGTCAACGGCTCGGTGGACATCGGCTTCCAGGCCACCCACACCGGCAACTCCGGCGCACCGAGCTCGTTCACCCTCAACGGTGCCGCCTGCACCATCAGCTGACCAGCGGCTGAACCACCGTTCCGGGCAGGCTGGAACACCGGTCCGGGCAGTCAGACAGGGAGGGTCCCCGGGGCCCCGCGATCGGCGGGGCCCCGGGGACCCAGTCCTGCAGTCGTCGACGTCGTCCGCCGGGTCGGTCTACTCGTAGTGGTAGGGCCAGTAGATGTACCGGCCGCTGACCCGCTTCCTGCCGGCCAGCCGGGCGGCCAGGTGACGCAGTGTCCGCATGGCTACCTCCTCGCTCGATCGAGGTGAGTAATTCTCATGACCATCGCACACCGGTCACCTGTACGCAACGAGACGTGATCACGACTTTCTGTCGATAAAGCGGGCCCGTAGGCCGGCCGGTGCGAGCCGACCGGCGAACCGCAGCCGGGTCGACGCGGCGTTCGACGACTCGACCGAGCCGCGCTGGGCCAGCCGGGAGACGGTGAGGGTGAGCTGGCGCATGGTCAACGCCGTACCGATACAGACCCGGGGCCCGGCGCCGAAGGGCAGGAACGCCGCCCCCGGTGCCGGCCGGCCCGCCGCCCACCGGCCGGGGTCGAACTCGTCAGGCCGCCGCCACCACCGTGGATCCCGGTGGATCAGGTACGCGCCGATCAGCACCTCGTCGCCGGGCCGCAACGTCCACGGACCCAACCCGGTGGCCGTACGGGCGGTCCGGGTCATCAGCCACGCCGGCGGATACAGCCGCAGCGCCTCGTTGACCACGGCCTCGGCCAGCGGTAACCGGGCCGCCGGCGGCGGGTCGCCGGACCCGGCCGGCCCGCCCGCCTCCGCCCGCAGCGCGGCGACAAGCTCCGGCCGGCTGGCGAGTTCCCAGGTCAGCGAGGTCAGCGCGGCAGCCGGCACGCCGTGTCCGCCGAGCAGGACCGGGCGCAGCGTCGACACGACCGCCCGGTCCGGCAGTGCCGGCCGGGCCGCCAGCAGCACGTCCAGCAGGTCCGGGGTGGACGTACCAGCCGAGGATGTACCAGTCGGGGCCGTCCCGGCCCGACGGCGTCGCACCACCGACAGCAGGGCGTCGGTGAACGCGCGGTGCGCGCGGAAGAACCGACGGTTGCGGCGCACCGGCAGCCAGGCCGCGAACCCGTACCTGGCGGTCTCGAACGGCGCGGTGGCGGCGACGCCCTCGGCGAGCAGCTCCGGGACCCCGGCGGCGTCGGCCCCGAAGCAGTAGTCGGCGATCGTCGCGGCGGCGTACCGTCGCATCAACGCCAGCACGTCGGTCTCCCGACCGGCGGCGGCGTCGAGGGCCGCGTCGAGGATCTCGACGGTACGCCCGTCGAAGGCGGCGCTGGCCTGTCGGTCGAGACCGGCCCATGCGGCCCGGCGGGCCGGCAGCCAGGCATCGGCCCGCTCGGCGGCCCGGTCGAGATCGGGGCGGGCGTCGAACGGGGCCAGCTCGGGCAGGAACGCGTTGCCCGGCCGGGTGAGCACGTCGTGGGCCAGCTCCGGATCGATCACGAATACGGTGCGGTCGTCGAAGGTGAACACGTCGCCGTACTCGCGGTGATTGCGCTCGATGAAGCCGATCCGGTCGGCCTCGTAGGCCGGGGTGTTGCCGGTGAGCCAGTGCCCGCGCGGCCCCGGTGGCCGGTCGCCCTGCTCCCACCGTGCCATGGCCGTCTCCTGCCCGCGCACGCGACCACTTCCTGAACCGGCCTCGTGCTGATCTCGTCAGGCGAATGTCCACCGTGATCGTTTCACGGCAATGGCGCCGAACACAACGCATCGCACACGGCTCAGACGTCCCGTCGGAGGAAGACCGTCGCCGCCACCGTGCCGATGACCCCGATCCAGCCGAGCAGGACGATCAGCCCGGTCACCAGATCCGGCACGGCGACCGCAGCAGTGTCCGACGCTCCGGCCAGCAGCCGACCGGCCCGCTCCGGCAGGACACCGGCGACGCCGGTGAACCCGGCCAGCACCGGGCAGACCACGAACACCAGCCCGAGCGTCACGGCCAACCCTGGTAGGACTCCGCGCAGCACGACCGCGACGGCGTGGCCGAGCAGTCCGACCAGGACCAGATAGCCGACCGCGCCGACCGACACCTGCACAGCGGCCCACCCGACCGGCCGCACGGCGGCACCGGCGATCCAACCGGTCGTCAGGCCGGCGCCCAGCGCCGCCGTGGCGGTGAGCGCCGAGACGACCAGGTACGCCGCCGCCCGACCGGCGAGCACCGCCCGCCGGTCCGGGCAGGCGACCAGGGTGGTCCGCAGCAGGCCGCCGGCGTACTCGGCCGCGCCGCCGAGGACCCCGATGATGATCGGGCCCGCCTGCAGGAAGGGAACCGCCCGGCAGGCCAGGGCCACGGCGTCGACATCCGCTGGCCCGCCCTCGCCGGTCGACCGGGCCGTGGCGACCGTGGCGGCGACGACGGCGACCGCCGTGCCGACCGTACCGCCGAGGGTGGCGACGACACCCGGCAGCGTCCGCAGCTTGACCAGCTCGGCCGCGACGACGTCGCCGAAACCGCCGGTCACACGTCGCGCCGATGGAGTACCCCGGCGGCGACGGCGAGCAGCCCGAACGTCCAGCCGGCCATCACCAGCCCGCCGGCCAGTGGGGCGAGCGCGTCGCCGAAAGCGACGTGTTCGCGGGCGAACAGCCGGATGCCGGCGAGATCCGGCAGGTAGCGGGCCAGCGGGGTGACGTACGACAGCAGCAGTGACAGCGACACCAGCGAGTTGTTGACGATGAGCACGGTCATCGGCACGATCCCGTTGCGGGTCACGACGGTGACCGCCAGTGCGGTGAGCGCGGTCAGCGCCCAGTAGACGGCCGCGCCGACCGCCCGGACCACGGTGTCCGCCGTCGCGGTGGCGCCGGCGACGGTGGCGGCACCGGCGTTGGCGCCCGCCCCGCCGACGACAGCATGGGCCAGGGCCAGCGACGCGGGCACCGCCACCCCGGCCGTCACGGCGACCAGCCCCACCGCGACCAAAGCCTTCGCCGCCAGCACCGGCAGCCGCCGGGGCGCGGCGGTCAGCGTCGTGGTGATCTGCCGGCCACCGCCGCTGTCGCTGCTGTTGGCGGTGTACTCGCTGCCGACCACGACGACGCCGATGACGACCGCGCCGACGGTGCCGAGTGGCACAGCGGCGAAGAACGCCTCCGGCGCGGACGTGTACGCGACCAGTTCGGGACGGCCGGACGCCAACGCGCCGCGTACCGTGACCGAGTTGACCAGGGTGATCGCGACCGATCCGATGACCGCGACGGCCATCGCGACGGCGGTCGCCGGCAGGGTGACGGCCTTGCGCCATTCGGCGGCGACCGTGTCGAACGCCGTCACCGGGCGCCGGGCCGGGCGTCGCTGCCGGTGAGGGCGAAGAACGCCGCCTCGGCAGTGCCGTGTCCGGCGACGACCTCGGCCAGCGGGCCGGCCGCGACGGTCCGGCCGTCGGCGACGACCACCAGGTCGTCGGCGATGCCGGCGAGTTCGCCGATCAGGTGACTGGACAACAGCACCGTCCCGCCGGCGTCGGCGTGGGCCCGCAACAGCCGCCGGACCCACCGGACGCCGTCCGGGTCGAGTCCGTTGACCGGTTCGTCCAGCACCAGCGCCGCCGGCTCACCGAGCAGCGCGGCGGCGAGCCCGAGTCGGCGGCCCATCCCGAGGGAGAACCGGCCCGCCCGCTGCCGGGCGGCCTCGGCCAGCCCGACCTGGTCGAGGACCTCGTCGACCCGGCGTCGGGGGATCCCGTTGCTGCGCGCCAACCAGGTCAGATGGCTGCGGGCGGTACGGGACCGGTGCGCGCCGGAGCCGTCGAGCATCGCACCGACCGTGTGCAGCGGCCGGCGCAGCTCTCGGTACGGCCGTCCGGCGACCAGGGCCCGGCCGGCGTCGGCGCGGTCCAGACCGAGCAGGATCCGCAGTACGGAGGACTTCCCGGCCCCGTTGGGGCCGACGAATCCGGTCACCCGACCGGGCACCGCCTCGAAGCTGACGCCCCGCAGCACCTGTCGGGCACCTCGCCGTTTGACGACGTCGTCGATGAGCAGCATGCCTGCCATCCCACCGCCGATCCGTCGCCGTGTCGTCGGGCCGGGGACGGGACCTGCGGACCGGTCCTGCGACCGTGGTCGTGCGACCACGGTCCGATTGTCGGCCCGACCCGGCGGACCTAGACTCGGGCCGGTGGACAGCAGTGGGCGTCCGACCTGGCGTTCCCGGGTGTGGCTGGTCGCCGCCGCGCTGGCCGCCGTCCTTGTCACGCTGGCCCTCGTGACCGGTGCCGAAGGGCCGGCGGCGCTGGTCGTTCCGGCCCTCGCGATCGTCTCGGCGTTCGTCGTGCTGGCCTGGGCCTTGGTCCGCAGCCGCCGGCAGCGCCGCCGCTACGAGGAGCGGCTGACCGCCTGGGCCGCCGAGCGGGCCGGTCAGACCGAACGCCTGCGGATCGCCCGTGACCTGCACGACCTCGTCTCACACGGGCTGGGCCTGGTCACGGTGCGGGCGGCGGCCGCCAACCGGGTGGCCGGCGTGGGCGGTGACGCGGAACGTGCAGCCGCACTCGCCGACATCGAGCGGGTGGCCCGCGAGACGACCACCGAACTGCGACGGCTGCTCACCGTCCTGCGTACCTCGGGTGACGGGCCGGCACCGGTGCTGCCGGCGGCGTCGCTGGGCGACCTGCCGGAGATCGTCGACGCGGCCCGGGACAGCGGGCTGCCCGCCGCGCTCGACCTGGCGGAGCTGGGCACGGTCTCGCCCGGGGTGCAGCTGGCGGTGTGCGCGGTGGTCCGGGAAGGACTCCACAACACCGCCCGGCACGCCGGGCCGACCGACGTCCGGGTCAGGGTGCACCGCGACGGGGACGCGGTGGTCGCCAGCGTCCGTGACGGCGGACCCGTTGCCGGATGGTGCCCGCAGCCCGGTGCCGGCCACGGGCTGACCGGGCTACGCGAGCGGGTGGACGCCCTCGGCGGGTCGCTGCACGCCGGTCCGGTCGGTCCCGGGTTCCACCTGGTGGCGCGGCTACCCGAGCCTGGGGCGGCGGGGTGACGTCGCGACCGGTGCGGGTCCTGGTCGCCGACGATCAACCGTTGCTGCGGCACAGCCTCGCCATCGTGATCGACAGCGTCGACGACCTGGTGGTGGTCGGTTCGGCCGCCACCGGCGCGGACGCGGTGACCCTCGCACGGCAGCTGCGCCCGGACGTCGTCCTGATGGACATCCGGATGCCCGGCGGGGACGGCATCGCCGCCACCCGCGCGATCACCGGCGACGGCACGCTGCCCGACGTGCGGGTGGTGGTGCTCACCATGTTCGAACTCGACGAGTACGTGTACGGAGCGTTGCGTGCCGGCGCGAGCGGATTCCTGCTCAAGGATACCCACCCGGACCGGCTGCTCGACGCCGTCCGGCGGATCCACGCGGGGGAGTCGTTGTTCGCTCCCAGCGTCCTGGCCCGGATCGTGGAGCACTACGTGGACCGTGCCGACCGGCGCGCCGCGCGTTGCGCGCCCACCCTCGACGGGCTCACCGACCGGGAGAAACAGGTGCTGGTCCAGGTCGCCGGGGGGTTGTCCAATGACGACATCGCGCAGGTACTGACCATTTCGGTGAAGACCGTCAAGACCCACATCGGCAACCTGCTGACCAAGCTGGCCGCCCGGGACCGGGCACAGCTGGTGATCGCGGCGTACGAGAGCGGCCTGGTCCACCCGCGACCCGCCGGCCGGCGGTCCTCCTGAACAGGCTGTCCGGCGCCAGCCGGTCGATGGGTGGGCAGTGGCCACCCGAACGACGGCGCAACCTTGACCGGTCACCGGACCGGCCTGTGGTCCGTACCCTGCGAACCTGACGATTCTGTTGGTATGACGAGGAGGGTCCGATGGATTCGGCGATGTCACGCGACGTCGACCGGCGGCGGTGCGGAACCGGCTGCGGCCGGCGGCCGGGGTGGGCGGTGATCAGCCAACCCCGGCCGTCCGGACCGGACGTCCTCAGTGGTGGTGCAGCGGTCGGGTGACCGCGGCGAAGGCGTCGACGATGCCGTGGCCGTAGAAGCCGTTGAAGCTGGTGCCGCCGTCGCAGTAGGCGTCCCATTCGGGGGACCGGCCCTCGTTGGCGTAGGACACCAGGCGCGGCTCGGGGCAGGCCGTGTCGGCGGCGGTCCGGTACAGGTGCCGTTCCACCTTGTCCGGGTCCAGGGTCAACCCGCCCCGGTGGCCGTCGCGCTTGCCGTACCGGCTGACGATCAGCGCCGCCACCCCGGAGACGTGCGGCGACGCCATCGAGGTGCCCTGCAGGTACGTGTAGTAGCCGCAGGTCCCGGCCGACGTGCACTCCTTGAACACGTACGACTCGGCGTCCGGCACGATGTTGCCGTCGGCGTCGACCGCGCCCTCCTCCTGCAGTACGTGCAGCGGGTACGACGACAGGATGGTGTTGTCGTAGGTCCGGTGGGTCGGGGTGCCGTACCCGTCGCGGAACCAGCCGCCGGGCGCGGCGACCGAGATCTCCTCGGTGCCGTAGTTGGAGTAGTCCGCCTTGGCCTTCGACGGGCCGAGCGCCGACACCCCGATCACGTGTGCACCTTCGACCGGCAGGTCCCAGCAGGTGTCGTTGTCGATGGTGCGCAGCCGGGGGGTCCCGCCGTAGTTGGGGCTGGACGAGTCCGGGCGGGGGTCGCCCAGGTCCTCGTGGTTGTTGCCGAGCGAGCCGACCAGCGTGACGCCCCGCTTGTGCGCGTACCGCAGCGCCCGGTTGACCGCCTCGATGGTGGCCCGCTGCGACGCCTGCTCCTCGGCGGAGTCGGCCGGGTTGTCCAGACAGTTGTACAGCCACGGGTCGATGTAGAACGACATGTTGACCACATCGATGCCGGCGTCACCGGCGTAGACCAGGGCGTTGACCACCGAGTCGAGGAAGAAGTAGCCGGAGTCCTGGCCACCCTTGAGCGCCACCAGGGTGACGTTGGGGGCGACGCCGGACAGGCCGAAGCGGTTGGCGGCGGCGCCGATGGTGCCGGCGACGTGGGTGCCGTGGCCGCTGTCGTCGCGGTCGACCGGGTCCAGGCAGGACTCCACCTCGCACGTCCCGTCGATGTCGGGGATGTCGGGGGCGAAGTTGCGCGACAGCGAGTAGCTGAAGTTGGGCCTGATGTCCGGGTGCTGCCCGTCGACCCCGGTGTCCAGGATGCCGACGGTGACCCGCCGGTCGCCCGGCTCGACCCGGCGTGACTTGTCCGCCCGCATCATCGGCAGGCCCCAGAGCTTGTCGTCGAGCGGGTCCATCCGGGTGCCGCGTCGCCCGGCCGCCCCGGCGGATGTCGCGCCGGCGATGTGGTGCTCCTGCTCCACCGCGTCGAAGCGCTGGCGTGGCGCGTACCCGATGGCCCGCTTCTCCGCGGCGCCGAGCAGCGCGGGAGCGGCGGCGACCTTGGCAGCGAACTCGGCGTCGTCGGTGACGACCTGGTACATGCCCACGTCGACGGTGCTGCCGGTGACGGTCCCGCCGGCGGCCTCGATGGCCGCTGTCGCCTCGGCGGTGCCGGTGCCGGCCTCGGCGACCACCGTGTACTCGGTGACGTCGCCCGAGGCGCCGGGGGCGGCGGCGGCCGGTCCGGCCGGTACGGCGCCCAGCAGGGCCAGGGTCGTCGCGGTAGCGACGGCACCGGCGGTGAAGCGTCTGCTCACCACATCATCCCTTCGTAGAATGTGCACGGACGAACCGTGATCGGCACCACCGGGGGGCGGTGGCGCTGGGGGGTAATCTACCGCCGCCTCCGGCGCAGAAGGATCCACTGCGGTCTGCGATTCGCCGTTCAGTGCGTCTTGCCGAGCCGCCAGTAGCCGGTGAAGCTGATCCTGCGCTTCGGAACACCAGATTCGACCAGGTGGCGGCGGGCCCCGGCGGGCAGGGCCTGCTCGCCGGCGAAGTAGGCGGACACCGTGGTCGGGCTGTCGGTCGTCCAGGCCTGCACCGCGGCGAGCGCGAGGCTGCCCGGCCGGGCCTCGGCCGGGCGGGGCAACCAGCGGACCTCGAACCCGGTGGGCGCGTCGACCGGCTGGGTGTCGGCGGGGTCGGGGATCTCGACCACGGCCAAACCGGTGGCGTCGCGCGGCAGGTCCCGCAGGATGCCGACGATCGCCGGCAGCGCGGTCTCGTCGCCGGCCAGCAGGTGGAACGTGGTGTCGGGGGCGAATTCGTAGCCGCGGCCCTGGTCGAGCAGGGCGACGGTGTCACCGGCCTTGGTGCGTTGCACCCACCGGCTGGCGACCCCCTCGTCGCCGTGCACGACGAAGTCGATGTCGAGTTCGCGGGCCTGCGGCCGGAACGCGCGGACCGTGTAGTTGCGCAGGTGTGGGCGGGTCGCCGACGGGATCCGCAGGTACTTCAGGTAGCCGATGGTGTCGGCCCGGTTGGGCAGGTCGAAGGTGGTCTCGCCGTGTTCCTGCGGCAGGAAGAGCCGGAACCAGTGGTCGAATCCGTGGTCGGGCAGGCGCTGCAACTGGTCGCCGCCGAGGGTTACCCGGATGAAGTTCGGGCTGATCCGTTCGGTGCCGACGACGTTCACCACACACAGCGTGGTGTGCTTCTTGGCGTCCTTGAAGCTCATCGCTCTCCATAAGGTCGCGCGGGAGCACGCCCGGCCGAGCGACAGCGGCCGGTGCGGCTGGCGTGGCCACGGACTCCCGGTGTGGTCAGGTTTGCCTAACCTTAGTTGGTGGTGCCGGTGTCCGGAAGGCCGACCCGCAGCGAGCGTCGGGGCACCGCGTTCCGCCGGGTGGCGAACTGCGGGCCGCCCACCCGCCGGGTGGACGGCCCGCAGCGCGCCGAAGCGCGTCCGGTCACTGGGTGAGCTCGGCGACCTCCTCGGCGGTCAACCGGCCCCGCGACGGTGTCGCCGCCGTGGACCGGGCGGCGGCGGTGGACGCGGTCGGCGACGGGCCGACCGCCGGTGGGTCGGCCGGCCGCCGCCAGTGCCAGTCGGTGACCGCCTGGTACGCGGCGACCACCGACAGCGGACGGTCCTCGGCGTACGGCTGCCCGCCGAGGATGGTGCCGATCGGTACCCCGCCGCCGGAGAAGCCGATCGGGAACGCGATCTCCGGCAGCCCGACGATGTCGAACGGCACCGGGCTGGTCTGCACCACCACGTCGCAGCTACTGAAGATCTGGTCCAGAATCCGGTCCAGCAGCAGCAGCTTGGCGCGCTGGCCGGTGACCCACCCGTTGGCGCCCAGCAAGGCACCCTGCAGCCAACTGGTCACCGACACCCCGAAGCCACGCAGGTCACTGCGCAGGTACGGCATGAACGGCTCGCTGCGTTCCGGCAGCCGTACGTTGTTGAACGCGCTTCCGGTGAGCAGGCTCCACTCGTCCGGGAACGGCACCTCGACCAGCTCGCACTCCGGTATGGCGGACATTTCGGCGAGGAACGCCCGGCGGGCCGCCGCCGTCTCCGAGCCGCCGTCGGCATAGCCGGGCAGCACCCCGATCCGGGTCTTCCAGCGCATCCGCAGGTTGTCGCCGTCGTAGCGGGGCGTTGCCGCGTTGATCAGGTTCGGCACCGGCGGCAGGCCCTGGCTGCGCGGGTCGGCCGGGTCCGGGCCGGCCATCGCCATCAGCATGATCGCCGCGTCCTTGGCGTCGCGGGCGAGCGGGCCGGGGTGGTCGCGGGTGTAGGTGAGGGGGACGATCCCGGCCAGCGACACCCGGCCCATCGTCGGTTTGATGCCGGTGAGGTTCTGGGCGTTGGACGGCGAGGTGATCGAGCCGCCGGTCTGAGTGCCGATCCCCGAGCTGGCCAGCCGGCCGGCGACGGCGGTGGCGGTGCCGGTCGACGATCCGCCCGGGTTGGTCGACGGGTTCGTCGGCGTCCAGGCGTTGACGGTGGTGACCTGACCGTTGGGCAGGGTCGCCCGGGTGGTGGCCAGCGGACCCATCTGGGTCTTGCCCAGCACGATGCCGCCCTGCACGACCAGCTTGGTGACCGAGGTGGCGTCGTACGGTGGGACGAAGTCCTGGAACAGGTACGAGTTCGCGGTGGTCGGCACGCCCTCGGTGAAGTAGTTGTCCTTGATGGCCAGCGGGATGCCGTGCAGCGGCCCCCGGTACGGCCGGTTGGCCCACTGCCGGGCGGCCTTGACCGCCGCCTCCGCGAGCACCACGTTGAACGCCTGGTACGTCGACTCGTACGCGGTGATCCGGTCCAGGTAGGCCTGCACCAGCTCGACCGGCACGATCTTGTTGTGCCGGATCATCCAGGCGGCTTCCGAGATGGTCCATTCGGTCGGATCGGACATAGCCGACTCGCGCGGTTTGTTGTACGCGGCTCCCCGGTCCAGATCCGGGTTGAATGTGACGGCCGGGGCGCTGGTGTCGCTCGGCGCGGCCGAGGCGAGCCCGGCCAGGCCGGGCAGCGCCACGGTGCCGACAGCGGCGGTGGCTGCCAGCGCGGCGGTGCGGGCCAGGAACGCGCGGCGGTCGAGGAGCCGGTCGAGCGGCAGTTGTACGCCTGTCGAAGCGTCTGTCATGGCGTCCTCTGTTGTCATCGGATTCCTTCCGTGGATACTCCGGCCTTCAGGCCGGGGAGGAAACGGAACTCCTGCGGAGCAGGGCAGGGAAAGCCGATCCGCCGCCAGGGCGGATCGGCGTCCACCCCACACGCGACCCCACGGCTCACGACCGAATCGTTAGACTGTGGACTGTGTCGCGGACCGTGAAGCGGGCGTTCAGGTACCGCTTCCACCCCACCCCCGGGCAGGCCGCCGAGCTCGCCCGGACGTTCGGTTGTGTCCGGCTGGTCTACAACATGGCGCTGGCCGCCCGCAGCGAGGCGTGGACCCTGCGTCGGGAACGGGTCACCTACAACGCCACGTCGGCGATGCTGACCGCGTGGAAGAAGACCGACGAACTGGCGTTCCTCAACGACGTCTCCTGCGTCCCTCTGCAGCAGGCGCTGCGGCACCTGCAGACCGCGTTCACCAACTTCTGGGCCAAACGGGCCCGGTACCCGACGTTCAAGTCGAGGAAGCGGTCGCGGCGGTCGGCGGAGTACACCGCCAGCGCGTTCCGGTGGCGCGACGGCCGCCTCACCCTCGCCAAGATGACCGACCCGTTGGACATCGTCTGGTCCCGGCCACTCCCGCAGGGCGCGGCGCCGTCGACGGTGACGGTGACGCAGGACCCGGCGGGCCGCTGGTTCGTCTCCCTGCTCTGCGACGACCGGATCGAACCGGCCCCGGCCACCACCGCTGTGGTGGGGGTCGACGCCGGCCTCGACAGCCTGTTCACCCTGTCCACCGGGGAGAAGATCCCCAACCCGAGGCACGAACGCCGCGACCGCGATCGGCTGGCCCGGGCCCAGCGGAACCTCGCACGCAAGGCCAGAGGTTCGGCGAACCGGGCCAAGGCCCGGTTGGCGGTGGCCCGGGTTCATGCCCGGATCGCCGACCGCCGCCGCGACCACCTGCACAAGTTGACCACTCGGCTCGTTCGTGAAACCCAAACGATCGTGATCGAGGACCTGACCGTCCGCAACATGATGGCCAATCACCGTCTGGCCCGCGCCATCTCCGACGCGGGCTGGCGGCGGTTCCGCAGCATGCTGGGGTACAAAACGGACTGGTACGGCCGGGACCTGGTGGTCGTGGACCGCTGGTTCCCGTCGACCCGACTGTGCTCGGGCTGTGGCGCCCTGGCTGAACACCTGTCGTTGCAGGTGCGGTCGTGGACCTGCCGGTGCGGGCAGGCCCACGACCGGGACGTGAACGCGGCACGGAACATTCTCGCGGAGGGGCTCTCCGTGATTGCCTGTGGAGGCGGTGTAAGACCTCACCGGGAGTCCTCCTCTCGGACGGGGCGGTCGTCGGTGAAGCAGGAACCCCCTGGGGCGACCCAGGGAATCCCCGTCCCTTAGTGCGGGGAGGATTGTCAACGGGGCTTGCGCCATTCGGTGCTGATCGACGGGTAGAGGACCGGTGCGGGCTGCTGGGACAGTGCCATGGCGGTCGCCGGGTCGCCGGCGTCCGGGGTCGGCATCTGGTAGGCGGCGAGGGCCGGCACCGTACTGCGCATGAAGGACCGCAGCGAGGCGAGGACCGAGTCGCGGCCGGGAGAGCCGGTGACCGGGTCGGCGGTGGTGCCGGCCGGCAGTTGGTCGAGGTCGATGCCGAGCGAGGCGAGTTGGGCGACGATGAAGGTGTTCAACTCGTCGTCGGTCGGAGGGGTGGGGGCCATGGAACCTCCTGGCGGTGAAGCGGTGGCCACAATCTCCGGCCGGTTGATGTCGGCACCGTGACGCGGCTGTCACGTGATCATGAATCCGCGCAGCTCAGACCAGGTTGGCAGGTCATTCTGTCGGCAGTGGTACGGATTGCCAGCTGGTGCCGTCGACGGTGACCGAGCCGGGCGCGCCGGGCTGCCCGGCGGAGACCCACAGCCGTCCCGGCAGGGCGCCGAGCTCGCCGTACGGGCCGGCGGTGCCGGCGGTGAAGGTCGTGCCGTCGTCGTCGCTGGTCCACGTCGGCACCGTGTGCCGGCCGAGGCCACCCACCAGCAGCCGGCCGTCGTCGCCGACGGTGAGCGCGCTCTGGTCCAGCCTGGGCAGCGGTATGGCCAGGTCCTGCCAGCTGCGTGCGCCGTCGGTGGTACGCCACAGCACCGGTCGGGCGGCCGACGAGCCGGTCCCGCCCGCGTCGAACGGGTCGAACAGGACGAACGCCTGCCGGGCGTCGCGGGCCGCGAGGCCGGCGACCAGGGCGCCGGCCGGCCCGGCGGTGACCCGCCAGCTGGCGCCCCGGTCGGTGCTGACCGCGACCACGGTGCCCGGTCCGGTTCCGGCTTGTCCGGCGGTCCAGATCGCCCCGTCCGGGGCCACGTACACCCGCCCGCCGACCGTCGGCGGGTCGGCCAGCCGGTACACCGTGCCGTCGACCGGGTCGACCGCGACCGGCGGGCGCAGATCAGCGCAGCGGGTCAGGCAGTCCACCGGCTGCGCTCCGGGTGGGAACGCGGAGACGGTGCGGGCCGTGGCGGTGGCGTCCCGCCAGGTCCGGCCGGCGTCGGTGGACACGTGGTCGTTGACGCCGACACCGACCAGGAAGACGTCCGGGGTGAGGCTGAACGCCACCGCCCGGGACACCGGGTGGCCGTCCGCGTCATGCAGGCAGTCCGCCGTGGTGTCCGGTCCGTTCAACGGCAGCCACGTTGATCCGGCGTCGTCGCTGCGAGTGAACCGGAACCGGCAGTCCTCGCCGGGGCCGTCGACACCCACCACGGTCCGGTCGTCCCAGACGGTGATCCGCAGCGGGCCGGGTGGCGCGGGGCCGTCGGACCGGTGACGGCCCACCGTGGCGGCCAGGCCCGGGGCGACCAGCGCCACCAGCAGCAGGCCGAGCGCGGCGGCGACGATCATGGTCCGCCGTCGGCGTCGGGCCCGTGCCCGGAGCCGGTCCAGCGCCGGCTGGATCACCGCTTCGCTGATCCGCTCCCGGTCGAAGGTGGTCAGCCGCAGGTCAGGCATGGCTGCTCCGGGTGTAACTGGTCGACGTGTCGACGAGCAGACCGGCGAGGGCCGTCCGGCCTCGGGAGAGTCGCGACTTGACGGTGCCCTCGGTGACGCCGAGCGCGTCGGCGACCTCGGCGACCGGCAGGTCGGCCAGGTAGTGCAGGGCGATCGCGTGTCGTTGCCCGGCCGGCAGCTGGCGCAGCGCCCGCATCAGCGCGACGTGCTCGGCCGAGCTGTCGGCGATCAGCCGTTCGGTGTCGACCGGGGCTGCCAGCCGGGGTAGCAGCCGGGCGAGAACGGCTTGGCGTCGGTGCCGGCTGCGGGCGACGTTGACCGCCACCCGGCGTAGCCACGCCTCCGGGTTGTCCAGCTCGGCGAAGCGGTGCGGGGCGAGCAGGGCGCGGACGAACGCCTCCTGCACCGTCTCCTGTGCCTCGCCCAGGTCGCCGGTGACGGCGTACAGCTGCACGACGAGCCGCCGGTAGCTGCCGGCGTACACCTGGCCGACGACGTCGTCGGGGTGCGCCAGGCCGCCGCCGTCGGCGTCCGGCGGGGATTCTCCCATGCAGTGCCCGACTCCCCGGCGGTCCGGAAGGTTCCATCCGTCGGCCGGTGGGCGGCTCAGCCGGTGTCGCCGGTCGGGGTCGCCGGGGCCGGATGGCAGCCGGGCGGGTCCTCCGGCTGCGCCCGGCCACAGTAGAAGACCTCCTGCGGTTCCTGGTCGACCTGCGGCACGCTGGCCACATACATCAGCGACAGTCGCTTCTCCACCGGCTCGCCGGTGTCCGCCGAGAACCGGGTAGGCCCGGTCACCCCCGGGTACGCCGCTGCGGCGTTCTGCCGCAGCACCTCGGTGAAGACCGCGACCGGGCTGACCGCCCGCGCGTCCCACGGCCGGGAGCCGACGTTCAGCCGGGCGGCGAGCTGCTCCACCGCCGCGATCAGCATCATCGTCGCGTCGTAGGCCAGCGCCACGCGTTCGCCTACCGGCGGCCCGGAGCCGTCCACGCACCGCCGTTCGCCGAGCAGGTCGTCGCGCCGGATCAGGTCGAGGAACCGTCGGCGTGACTCGTCGGCGACCGCGTCGGTCACCAGCCGGGTGCACATCGCCAACGCGGCCTTCGACACGTACGTCACCGGCAGGTTGCCCGGCGCGTTCGCCCGCAGCTGGTGGTTGGCCAGGTACCGGTTGACCGAGTCGTCGGCCACCAGATGCAGCGGAGGATTGTTCCGGCAGCCCCGCAGCGCCTCCAGGAACTCGTCGAACTCCGAGTACCGGCCGGCGAAGAAGAGCAGACCGGGGTAGCCGCATTCGTGACCGAGCGAGTCGCCCACCCGGAAGGCCCGCGCGGTGGCCTGCTCGCCGAGCCGGTCGGTCAGGCCGGTGACCAGCGTGTTGACGTACAGGTCGTCGGCGAGTGGGCTGTTGTCGCCGGTGGTGTAGTAGATGTGCGCCTCGGACAGGCCGAGCTCCCGGGCGGCGTACGCCGACACCAGTTCGGCCTGGTCCGCGTTGGGCGGGACCATCTGCAGGTACAGCCGCGAGTTGCGGTGCAGCCCGTCGGCGGACAGCGTCGGCGCGACCGCCGGCAGCCCCACCTCGTTGAGTCGCCGCAGGGCCCGTGCCGTGGTGGTGCGGCTCTCCACCAGGCCGACCACGCCGACCACCGTCGGATCCCGGCGGGCCAGCCCGGCCAGCAGCTCCACCGTCCGCTCCGCGTGTCGCATCTGCTTGCCGCCGTTGGCCACCACGATGCGCAGCAGCGCCTGGCCGTCGGTGCTCGCCGACGCCTTCATCCGGGCATACTGGGCGACCGCCATCCCTTCCAGCTCTTCGCGTTCGGAGACGTAGGAGACCTCCCGGGGACCGGTCCGCTGGCCGGTCATGATGCCCAGATAGACCAGCGTCATCAGTGGGCGGCGGCGCTGGCTGCTCCGCCAGACCTGCATGACCTCCTCGTTCTGCCGGAAGATGCGCTCCTGCACCCCGCGTAACGCCTCCTGGCCCGGGTCGTGGTTGAACACGTACGCCAGGTTGTCGCTGTAGCCGATGCACTCCCCGTCGATCAGCCGCAGTGAGATCTCGCCCTGCCCCGGGCGCGGCAGGCAGCCCGGACCCCACCGCCCGGCGGCCCAGAACAGTCCACCGGCGAGCAGGGCCAGGACCACGGCGGCGGCGACGGTGCGCCGGGCCCACCACGGTGGCGCCGGCGGTGCCAGGTCGGCGGCGGTCGGGTGCCCGTACCGGTCGTCGGGGTCGGCGGTCGCCGCCAGCGGCAGGATCCATGCGTCGGCGCGGCGTAGCCGCCGCTGCTCCGGCAGGGCGTCGCGCCACTCGTCGAGTCCGATGTCCACCTCGGTCAGCCGGATCGGGGTCGCAGCGTCCGGTACCGGGGTGTAGCCCTCGGCCGCGGTGGCCAGGATCAGCAGGGGGTCCCACCGGCCGGTCTCGTTGCGGACATCGTTGACCAGCCGCAGCAGGGCGTGTCCGGCGTTGCCCGGGGCGACGTCGCGCAGCAGCAGCACCGGATAGGCGGTGCGCTGCCAGCCGTTCGGTGACCAGACACGGCGCAGATGTCCGGCGCGCAGGTCCTCCAGGAAGGCGTGCACGAGCAGTTTGCGCACCTGCTCGGGCTGTTCCCCGGTACGCAGGTCGGTGGTGAGTCGTTCGGCGAAGCCGATGAAGGTGCCGCTCTGTCGTGGCGCGAGGTATTGCTGGCGCATGAACCAGCGGTACCGGCCGCCGATCACCGGTAGGCGTCCGGACAACGCGGCCCGGAAGACCACGTCCGGGACCGCCCGCAGGACCAGCCAGAGCAGCAGCCGGTACGCGGTGGCGAACATGGTCTCGGCGTCCGAGGCGCCGCTCAGGTTCTCGGCGGCCGGCCGGCGGCGCCAGTCGCGGAGCATCTGGGTGAGCCGGGCCCGGCGTTCGGTGACCTCGACGTCGGCCAACCGCTGGTCCATCAGCCAGCGGGCCAGCGGATAGTGGCGGAAGGTGAACGGCTCACCGCCGAACGCGTCGAGGGCGAGCTGGTGGTGCATCGCGTCGAGCAGCGGGCGGATTCCTGCTCCGTCGGGGAACTCGGCGGCGTCGACGTCGACATGCGGCACTCGGCGGTGGGCCGGCCGGCGTAGCCGGCGCAGCAGCCCGGCATGCACCTCGGACCCGGCGGCGCCAACGGCCACAACGACCGGCAGGTCGTGCTCGCCGCGCCGGGGCCGGCGCAGTAGTCGGCCGACGAGGGTCAGCAATTCGGCCACGCCCCGGGAGGCGAGCCGGTCACGTGCCCGGTTCGCACCGGCCTCCATGGTCACCTCGGCACTCCGATCCTGCGGTCGAGCGGACGGTCCATCCAGTGTCGGTCAGGCTGCCACCTGCTGGCTTGCGGACCGGACGATTAGGGCAGAATGCCCGGCGGTCTGACGGGAATCCGTCAGGTCCGTCGGCAAGGTAGGGATGATGATCCGCTGTCCCGAGCCGCGCCGGTAGGAAGATGAATGCGGATAAGACCGGCGTGGATGATTAAAGTGGATCTTTGACTGTCCCGGGCGGACATCATCCGGAAACCTTCGTCAGTACTATCACTGACATGTCACGTCGAGAACGGCTCGCGGACCCGACGGCCGCCCAGGAGATGGGCGGGGCTGCGGACGGGGTGCGGTCGGGGACGCAGGATCCCGGGTCGGTAATGGACTCCGCCGCCGCGCCGCCGCGTCGCCGTCGCCGCGGGCTACGGATCGTTCTGACGGTGCTCGTGGTCCTGACGCTGCTCGGTGGCGGTGGACTGCTCGCCGGTGGGTTCTACCTGCGGTCGATCGAGTCCGGGATCGAGCGGGTGGAGGCGTTCGTGGACGTGCCGGAGGAGTTCCGGCCGGAAAAGGTGACCACCGCCACGAACATCCTCATCCTCGGCAGCGATACCCGGGACCCGCAGAGCACGTCGGGCTCCCGCAGTGACACGATCATCCTGGCGCACATCGCGGCCGACCGGCAGAGCGCCCAGCTGATCTCCATTCCCCGGGACACCTGGGTCTTCGTGCCGGAAAACCAGGAAGGAACATACGGCGGACGGGAAGCGAAGATCAACGCCGCGTATGCCTGGGGTGGTATCCCGCTGATGGTGCAGACCGTCGAGGAGTTCACCGGAGTACGGGTGGACAACGTCGCCCTGGTGGACTTCGCCGGATTCCGGGAGATCGTCGACGCGCTCGGCGGGGTCGAGATCGACGTCGAGGAGGCGTTCACCTCCAACCATTCCCTCAACCCTGACAACCGACGGTCGTTCGCCGCCGGCCCGCAGACGATGGACGGCGCGGCGGCCCTCGACTACGCCCGCGAGCGGTACGCCTTCGCCGATGGCGACTTCGCCCGGATCCGCCACCAGCAGCAGGTCATCAAGGCCATCCTGGAGAAGGCGGCCTCCGGTGGGGTGCTGTCCAGCCCGGCCACGCTGAACTCGTTCATCCGGGCCACGGCCGATGCGGTGGCGGTCGACGAGACGTTGTCCCTGCTCGACTTCGGCATGGACCTGCGACACCTGCGCGGCGACGACCTCACCTTCGTCACCAGCCCGACCGAGGGCACCGGTCGGGTCGGTGACGAGAGCGTGGTGTTCGCCGACACCGAGGCGGCCGACTCCTTCTACGACGCGGTCCGTCGCGACGCGGTCGACGAGATCCTCGCCGCTGCGCGGTGACCTCCGGCGCCGACCACCAGCCCCGCTCCACCGAACCGGGAAGGCATGGCCAAGTCGTGGAAGCCCCGTTGCTGCCGCTGGTGCCCCGGCCACGGCCGGACGAGGGGCCGGACCCGTCGACTGGCGCCACCGCGGTCCTGCCGTACGCCGGTTCGCGGGCGTCGAGCCGCACCCGGCCGCTCCGGGCCTGGATGATCGCCGCCCCGGTGGACCTCGCCGCGTTGCTCGCTCCGCTGCTGATCTCCGACCGTTACTGGCGGGGCACCCTGTTCATGGCGGCGTTGACCATCGCCGTCTTCGCGTTCAGCGGGCTCTACCGGGCCAGACGCCATGTCAGCTTCCTCGACGAACTGCCGACCCTGTGTGGACGCCTGCTCACCGCGTCCGGCACCGTCGCGATCATCGCCGGGTTGCGGCACGACTCGGTGGAGTACGTGGCCGACCTGATGCGAGGGATCGCCGTTTCGGCCGTACTGCTGATCATCGGACGCTCGGTCACCCGGGCGGTGGTGGTCTTCGCCCGCCGCCGCCGCTGGGTCGAACACAACGCCCTGATCCTGGGCAGCGGTCCGGTCGCAGCCGAGCTGGCCCGGCTGATGCGCCGCTACCCCAGCTACGGCCTACGGTTCGCCGGCTGCGTGGACTCGGCCGCCCGGCAGACCGACGGTGCGTCGTTGCCGCTGGTCGGGACCTTCGACGACCTCGGCCGGCTGATCGACATGGTCGAGTGCGACGTGCTCATCATCGCCGATCCGGACTGCCCCGAAGCCGGGCTGATGGATCTGCTGCGCCGACCCGAGTGCGCCAGCCAGGACCTCTGGGCGGTGGCCAGACTGTGGGGGTCGGGATCGTACGGGCGGCAACCCGACCACATCGGCGCGATCCCGCTGGTCCACGTGCGGCACATCGCCCTGTCCGGTCCGCGCTGGATGGTGAAGCGGGCCTCCGACGTGGCACTCGCCTCGGTGGCGCTGGTCCTGCTCAGCCCGGTGCTGGCGCTGTGCGCACTGGCGACCTTCATCGACGGCGGCCGGGGGATCTTCTTCCGGCAGGAGCGCATCGGCCAGCACGGCCGGACCTTCAACGTGATCAAGTTCCGGTCGCTGCGCCCCGAGACCGACCAGGAGGCCCGGACCACCTGGTCGATCGCCGATGACCGCCGGGTCAGCCTGATCGGACGGTTCATGCGACGTACGTCGCTCGACGAGCTGCCGCAGCTGTGGAACATTCTGCGCGGCGACATGACCGTGGTCGGTCCCCGGCCGGAACGTCCGTACTTCGTGGCGAAGTTCTCCGCCGAGCTGCCCGGCTACGCCTCGCGCCACCGGGTCCCGGTGGGACTCACCGGGCTGGCTCAGGTCAGCGGCCTGCGGGGGGACACGCCGATCTCCGACCGGGCCCGGTTCGACAACTTCTACATCGAGCACTGGTCGCTGTGGCTGGACATCAAGGTGGTGCTGCGTACCGTCGCCGAGGTGCTCCGTGGCCGCGGGCGCTGATCCAGCCGACCGGCACACCGACGCAGACGAGGGGAGCTCACGGAGTTGACGACACCACTTGCCGGCCGTTCGGTCGCACTCGTCCATGAGTGGTTCGGCGACACCGGCGGGTCGGAGCAGGTGTTCCGGCGGATCGCCGACCTCGTCCCGCACGCCCAACGGTTCGTGCTCTGGTCCGACCCCGGGGTGACCGACCAGGGCCTGCGGGAATCCTGGCTGGCCCGGACACCGCTGCGCCGCAGCAAGACCCTCGCCCTGCCGCTGATGCCGCTGGTGTGGCGGACCCTGAGTCGGGAGCACTTCGACGTGGTCCTGTCGTCCAGCCACGCCTTCGCGCACACCGTACGGCTCGGTGCGCCGGGGCGGACCCGGCATCTGAGCTACGTCCACTCGCCGGCCCGCTACGTGTGGAGCCCCGACTACGACGGCCGCGGCTCCGGCCGGCTGCTCGCCCTGCCCCGGCGGGCCCTGCAGACGGTGGACGTGCGGCTCAGCCGGCACGTCGCCAGCTACGCCGCGAACTCCCGTGAGGTGCGGGACAGAATCCGGCGGTTCTGGCACCGCGACGCGGTGGTCATCCATCCGCCGGTCGACGTCGACTTCTTCGCCACCGCCCAGCCGGACGACCCCGTCGCGCAACGCGACTACCTGCTCGGGGTGGGGCGCTGGATCCCGTACAAGAACTTCGATCTGATCATCTCGATCGCCGCGGCCGCCCGGATGCCGGTGGTCGTCGCCGGCTCCGGGCCCCAGGAGGCCAATCTGCGCCGGCACGCCGACCGGGTTGGTGCCGAGGTGACCTTCGAGGTACGTCCGGACCGGGCCCGGCTGCGGCAGCTCTACCGGGGTGCCCGGGCGCTGCTCTTCCCGGTGCACGAGGACTTCGGCATCATTCCGGTCGAGGCCCAGGCCTGCGGTACGCCGGTCCTCGGGCTGCGCCGTGGCGGGCTGCTGGAGACCGTCGTCGACGGTGCGACCGGACACCTTGTCGACTCGACCCGGGCCGATGACTACGTCCCGCTGCTGCGTCGGCTCGACCAGCTCGACGCCGCCGGCATCCAGGCACACGCCAAGTCGTTCGCCGCGGCCGAGTTCGCCGCGAAACTCGCCGACTGGATCGAAGCCGAGTGTCGGTGACGGCACCACCGCCAGCCGACTACAGCAGCAGCGAACTGCGGAGATAGTTCGCGATCATGCGCAGCGGGCTGGCCCCGTCGGCCGGGCCGGTCAGTCGCAGCACCAGCTGCCGGTCGATCGACCCGTCCTGCCCGCCGCGCCAGTAGGCGACCATCACCAGACCGTGCCGCCGCTCACCGTCGACCTGCAGCGTGCTGATTTCGGCGTACGCGGTCGCGATGCCTGCCTGCAGCCACCGCTGACTCCACGCCTCCTCGGCCTGGCGCATCCTCGCCTGCCGGTCCGGGGTGCACCGCTGTGGACAGGGCCGGACCACGACCTCGCCACCGACCTCCTGCTGCTGCTCGCCGAACGTGCCGCTGCACCGCAGCCGGCGGATCTGCGGGGCCCCGTCGTCCGGGACGGGGGAGCAGTCCCAGCTCCACGGCACCTTGAGGATCAGACCCACGTCGGCCAGGTCGGTGTAGGTGCGGACCGTGTCCTCCGGGGTGAACTGGGGCCAGTCGGCCCGCCAGGAGCTCTCCGCCGGTGGCTCCAACCCGGGCTGGTTCGGAGTGGCCAGCGGCGGGGTGCCATCCTGCGGAGGGCCGCCCGGCGGGGTGTCGCTCGGCGGGGTGTCGACCGCCCGGCCCGGCGACGCGCTCGCTGCGGACCGTGGTGGGTTCTGGTCGGACCGGTCCGGCCACCAGATGACGGCGGCACCGGCCAGCAGGACCGCCACGACCGCCACGACCGCCGCCCCGGCCAGCAGCGGGCCCGGAACGCGTCGGCGCGGTGGTTCGGCTGGGGCGAACCGGGGCACCGGAGGGTACGCCGGCTGGTGGGCCAGGGCCGGTGGTCGCTCGGCTGCCGGGCCGACCGCGCCCTGCGGTCCGGCCGGTTGGTACTCCTGGCCGAGGGCGAGGAAGATCCGCTCCGCCCCTCCACCGGGCCCGGCAGCACAGGCGACCCAGGGGACCCGGGCGGTGAAGTTCGCGTATCGGAAGGCCGGCGCTCCCGCCGCCGGGTCGGCCAGCGCCTCGGCGGCTGAGGAGAACGCCTCCCGCCACCGTTCGTCGGCGGCCACATCGGCGTCGAGGATCGCCACGGTGATCTGCTCGCCGTGGGGTTCCACAGCCGACCAGACGCTGCCCGCCGGACACGATCCCAGCATCTCGACGAGCCGGTACGGATCTACCGGTTGCATTCGGCCTCCCGCCCCTGTGTCCTGCTGGGGATCATAGCGACCGAGGGTGACCACGCTGCTGCTCTGGGTTAGCGACACGGCTCGGGGAGCCCTGCGGACCTGTCCGCACGGCCGCCCGGTCAGGCAGCGGTGTCGCGCACCCATGCCTCGGCGTGCGGCCCGGCGCCGACGATCCGGAGCAACTGGACCGACTGGGCCGGATCATCCACCGTGACGAAGTAGGAGTTGCCCCGCCGCACGTGCTGGTGCACGGCCAGGCCGAGCGCGTCACCCGCCTGGGTCAGCGCGGTCAACGCAGCCGGATCCGGCACCCGGACCCGGACCTGGCTGCGGCGGCGGGAGCCATTGGCGACCAGCAGCGCCGCCCGCCACATCGTCCGGGCGGCCGGCGTGCGCAGACCCGGCCGGGCGTGCGGCCCGACCTGCTCAGCTGCCGTCTGCCACAGCCGCGCGAGCCAGCCGAGCACCTCGTCGGCCCGACCGCTGGGGACGAGTACGTCGAACCGGTCCCGGTCGTCGCGTCCGCTCATCCGGGCGGTGGCGGCGATCCGTACCCCGGGGAACTCGCCGTCGACCACGGTGGCCACCCGGTGGGCGAGCGCCGGGTAGGCGGTGCTGACCAGGCTGACCAGCCCGGAGCGCCGCTGCCAGGGCACCGGCCGCAGCAGATGGGTCACGGTGGCGGTCTCCACTCTGGGCAGCCGGTCGGCCGGGACCGCTGCGGCGACCGCGTCGAGCAGCCTGCGGTGCGGGATGGCGCCCCACCGGCCGGCGGTCGCACCGCCGCACCGGCGGGGTTGGGCGTCAACCGACACGGTCGACCTCCTCGTTCTCGACGAGGGACCGGTACGCGGGCTTGATGACGTCGTCGATGACCGCCAGCCGCTCGTCGAACGGGATGAACGCACTCTTCATCGCGTTCACCGTCAACCACCGCAACTCCGACCACCCCCACCCGAACGCCTCCACCAACAACCACATCTCCCGCGACATCGACGTCCCACTCATCAACCGGTTGTCCGTGTTCACCGTCACCCGGAACCGCAGATCACGCAACAACCCCACCGGATGCTCACCGATCGAACCCACCGCACCCGTCTGCACATTCGACGACGGACACAACTCCAACGGAATCCGCTTGTCCCGCACATACGACGCCAACCGCCCCAACCGCACCCCACCCCCACCCACCTCAATATCATCCACAATCCGCACCCCATGCCCCAACCGATCCGCACCACACCACTGAATCGCCTGCCAGATCGACGGCAACCCGAACGCCTCACCCGCATGAATCGTGAAATGAAAATTCTCCCGCTGCAAAAACTCGAACGCGTCCAAATGCCGCGTCGGCGGAAAACCCGCCTCCGCACCCGCGATATCGAACCCCACCACCCCCACCTCCCGGTACCGCACCGCCAACTCCGCGATCTCCTGCGACCGCGCCGCATGCCGCATCGCCGTCAACAACGTCCCCACCCGGATCACCCGACCCGCCCCCGCCGCCTCCGCACACCCCGCCGCGAACCCCGCCAACACCGCCTCCACCACCTGACCCAACCCCAACCCCCGCGACAGATGCTGCTCCGGCGCGAACCGCACCTCCGCGTACACCACCCCGTCCGCCGCCAGATCCACCGCACACTCCGCCGCCGCCCGGAACAACCCCGCCTCCGTCTGCATCACCGCCACCGTGTGCGCAAACGTCTCCAGATACCGCTCCAACGACCCCGAATCCGCCGCCGACACGAACCACCGACCCAACTCCGACGGATCCGTCACCGGCAACACATGACCCACCTCGTCCGCCAACTCCACCACCGTCGCCGGCCGCAACCCACCATCCAGATGGTCATGCAGCAGCACCTTCGGCGCCCGAACGATCTTCGCCAACGAAACAGCCACCATGCGAATCTTTCTTCCTTCGTCGTTACTCGCCGCCGGCCCGGCCGCGCTGCAGTCGGTCCCACACCCGGTCCCGGGTGAGCGGCAGATCGGTGAAGCGGACTCCGGTCGCGTCCCGCAGCGCGTTCGCCAGCGCGGCGGCCACCGGATTGAACGGGCTCTCGCTCATCGACTTCGCGCCCGCCGGCCCGAGCGGATCGCTGGTTCGGGCGAACAGCACCTCGGTGAGCGGCACGTCGGCATAGGTCGGCAGGTGGTAGCTGCGGAAGTCGTCGGTGGTCACCCGACCCTGGTCGTCGATGTCCACATGTTCGGTGAGGGCGGCACCGAGTGCCTGCGCCACCCCACCTTCCACCTGCCCCCGGCACTGCATCGGGTTGAGCACCGTGCCGGCGTCCGCGCTGTGCACGCTGCGCAGGATTCGGATCTCCCCGCTGTCCGGGTCGACCGCTACCCGGAACCAGTGCGCGTCGAAGGCCACCGAGCGGTGCGCTCCGTCGGCGTGCCCCTCGGCGGTGAGCGGCCGGCCGGCCGTCGACGCGGCCCGGGCCAGGTCGACCAGATCGATCCGCCGGCCGGCGCACCGCACCGTTGTCGCGTCCACCCGGCACTCCCGCCGGTCGACGCCAGTCGCCCGCGCGGCGGCGTCAACCAGTACGTCCCGCAGTGCGAGCGCGGCCAGCTGGGCGGCGGCGCCGGCCACCACGGTGCCGGTCGAGGCGAACGCACCGGTGTCGTGACCGACCAGCGCGGTGTCCGACTGCCGGATCCGTATCCGGTCCACGGTGGTGGCCAGCGCGTCGGCGACCAACTGCCGGTGCACGGTGGTCGACCCGTTGCCGAACTCGGCCATCCCGATGTCCAGCTGGTAGCCGCCGTCGGTGTCGAGGGTGACCCGGGCCCGGCCGTGGTGACCGCCCGGTGGTCCGGTGGCGATCATCGCCACCGCCATGCCGTCGCCGACCAGCCAGCCGGCTCCGGCGTCCGCATGCCGGTTCTCGTCCCGAGCCCGCTGAATCAGCTCCAGGCACTGGTCCAGGCCGTAGCTGTGCACCCGTACGGTGTCGTCGTGCCCGACCGGGGTGACCAGCGGATCCTGCGGGCCGATCACGTTGCGGGCGCGGAACGCGATCGGATCGAACCCGAGCCGGCGGGCCAGCTCGTCCACGGCGGACTCCACCGCGAACGACACCTGCCCCAGCCCGTAGCCGCGGAACGCGCCGGCCGGCACCGTGTTGGTGTAGACCGACCAACCGTCGACCTGCTTGTTCGCACACCGGTAGAGGGCCACCGATTCGCTGCAGCCGTGTGCCAGCACCGCCGGGCCGTGGTTGCCGTACGCGCCGGTGTCCGCGACGACATGCAGCCGGATCGCGGTCAGCGTCCCGTCGCGGCGCCCCGCCACCGTCACCCGGGTCCGGAACGGATGCCGGGTGGTCGCCGCGGTGAACTGCTCGGCCCTGGTGAACTCCAGTTTCACCGGTCGTCCGGTGCGCAGCGCGGCCAGCGCCGTCACGTCCTCGACGAGCATCTCCTGCTTGCCGCCGAATCCGCCGCCGACCCGGCCGGCGACCACCCGGACCTTCTCGACCGGCAGGCCGAACAGCCGGGCCAGCGCCCGGCGGGTCAGGTACGGCGTCTGGGTGCTGGACCGTACGGTCAGCCCGCCGTCCGGCTCCGGCCAGGCCACCGCTCCGTGCGTCTCCAGGTGGGCGTGCTGCACCCGTTGGGTACGGAACGTCGCGGTGAAGACCTCGTCGGCGTCAGCCAGCGCCCGGTCGACGTCGCCGATCTCACCGTGCACCTCACCGGCCACGTTGTCCACTGGCCGGGCGATGCCGCTGACCGCCGGATCCAGGTCGTGCAGGACGGGCGCGCCCGGGAGCATCGCCGCCGCCGGGTCGAACACCGCCGGCAGCGGCTGGTAGCTGACCCGGACCAGGTTGGCGGCTGTCTCGGCGGCCGCCTCGGTCTCGGCGACCACCGCCGCCACCCGCTGTCCGACGAAGCGGACCACGTCGTCAAGGAGCCGGGTGTCGGCAGGGTCCTCGCGCGGGTTCTCATGCTGGGCCGTCGAGTACCGCAGGTCGGGGCAGTCGCGGTGGGTGAGTACCGCCAGAACCCCGGGTACCCGCATCGCGTCGTCGGTGTCGACGTCGACGATCCGGGCGTGCGGCACCGTCGAGCGGACCAGCTTCAGGTGGGTCAGCCCGGGAACGTCGACGTCGAAGGTGAATCGGGCGGTGCCGGTGACGATCTGCCGGGCGGCCGGGGCGGCCACGTTGCCGCCGACCGCCGGGCAGCCAGGGCCGCCGTCGGCGGTGCCGGTCACGTGCCGTACCCCGTCGAGCGCGTCGCGGATCGCCCGGTAGCCGGTGCACCGGCACAGGTTGCCTTTCAGCGCGCGCGGCAGGTCAGCGTGCTGGTCGCCGTCGAGCGCGGCCACCGTCATCACCAGCCCGGCGGTGCAGAACCCGCACTGGAATCCCTGCGCGTCGAGAAACCGCTGCTGCACCGGGTGCAGCGTGTCGCCGTCGGCCAGTCCTTCGACCGTGGTCACCGACCGGCCCTCGGCCCGTACCGCCGGGTAGACACAGCTGTGCACCGGGACTCCGTCGACGTGTACGGTGCACGCCCCGCAGTCCCCGGCGTCACAGCCCTTCTTCACGCCGTACCAGCCCTGGTCGCGTAGGAACGTGCGCAGGCACTGGCCGGCGGCCGGCTCCCCGGCGGCGGCGGTGCCGTTCACCACGACGTTCACCGGCCGTCCTCGCCGTCGGCGCCGGCCGTGGCCAGTTCGGCCCGGACCTGTTCGGCCATCCGTAGCGTGCGGTGCCGCCGCCAGCGCGGCAGGCCGTGCACGTCGTCGACCCAGCCAGCGGCGGCGCATCCGGCGTCGACCCGGTCCAGCAGCTCGGGCCCGGTCGGTGCGGCCGGCAGCGACAGCACCACCGGGCGGCGGGTGGCCGCGGTCACCGACATCGTCCATCCGCCGGTGTCCTGATCGACCGAGCCGATGACCAGCGCCGCCGACCGGCCGTGCCGGAACAGCGACGCCCGGCGCATCGCGTACCGGGCCCGAGCGGCGGCGGCCGGCAGCCGGACGCTGCGCAGGTACTCGCCGGTGTCGAGCACCGTCGCACCGACGTCGCGGATGAATCCGTCGGCGGGCACCCGGCGCTGCCCGCCGGCCAGGTCGGTGAGCAGGTACTCGGCCCGGGTCGCCACCGCCAGCGACGTCATCGGACCGGCCGGCAGCGCCGCGCAGATGTTGCCGCCGACGGTCGCCACGTTCCAGATCTTGCGGGAGGCGAGGAACGCGTCGCAGCAGCCGGCGACCAGCTCCGTCACCCGATTCCAGCCGGGCGGCGGGGCGAACCGGGCGAGCTCGGCGACGGTGCAGGTGGCGGCGATCTCCAGCCCGTCGTAATCGATCCGGATCGACGGCCAGCGTAGCCGGGTCAGGTCACGCAGCCGGCGCACCCCGGGCTGAGGTTGCGAGAACAGGTAGCTGCCGCCGGCGAGCCAGCGGTCGCCGGGGCGCCAGGCGTCGGCGTCGGCGGCGATCACGTCGGAGACGGTATGCAGATCCACGGTCCGCATCGTCCGTCGCCGCCGTCGGCCCGGACAATGACGGCGGAACACAATCCCGACCCGCCGATCAGCCGGGTGGTTGGACGAACCTCCAAGGCGTACCCGGGCGCCTTGACCGGGTGATCAGCCGCTGCCCATCGTTGACGGGTGCTTGCCGGAATCGTCCTCGCCGCCGGCGCCGGCCACCGCTACGGTCGGCCCAAGGCGCTGGTCCGTCTCAACGGGACCCCGTTGGTGTCCCGGGCCGTCGAGACGCTGCGCTCGGCCGGCTGCCGGCCGGTGATCGTGGTGCTCGGCGCGGCGGCCGACGCGGTGTGTACGAGTGCCGACCTGGCCGGTGCCGTGCCGGCGGTCAACCCGGACTGGGCCACCGGGATGGGTTCGTCGTTGCGGGTCGGCCTGGCGGCGGTGGGCGCCGGCCAGGCGGACGCCGCGGTCGTCCTGCTGGTCGACATGCCGGGGATCGGTCCAGCGGCGGTCCGCCGGGTGGCGGCCGGCGCCGATCGGCGGACGCTGGCTGCGGCCAGCTACGTCGACGGGCGGCCGGGGCATCCCGTGGTGCTGGGTCGGGCACACTGGACGGCGGTGGCGGCGTCGGCGACCGGTGACACCGGCGCCCGCGACTATCTGCGGGCCCACCCCGACCAGCTGCGTCTGGTGCCGTGCGGCGACGTGGCCGACCCGACCGACCTGGACCGGCCCGGCGACCTGGCACGGTTCCCGGAGCCCGACCGGTTCGCCGGCCTCGACCGGCTCATCGAGGGCAGCGGGTCCGGCGGTGCATCGGCCCGGACGGTGGCGACCGGATGATCGGGCCGGTCCTCGACGAGGCGATGCGCTGGTGGTACGCCGGTGAGCAGGTGGCCGTCGCGACGGTGACCGCCACCGCCGGTAGCGCACCCCGGCCACCGGGCACCAGCATGCTCGTCGCCCCGGACGGTACGGTCACCGGAAGCGTCTCGGCCGGCTGCGTCGAGGCCGCCATCTACCAGCTGTGCCGTACCGTGCTGGACACCGGCGAGGGGCGGCTGGCGCGCTTCGGCGACACCGGCGACGAGCTCTTCGACCCCGGTCTCACCTGCGGCGGCACCATCGAGGTGTACGTGCAGCGGGTGGACCGCGACAGCGTGCCGCAGCTCGACCGGCTGCATGCGGCGACCCGGGCCGCCCGCCCGGTCGCGGTCGTCACCTGCCTCACCGGGCCGCCGGCCAGCCGGGGCCGTTGGCTGCTGGTCGACGCCGACGGTCAGTGGGGTTCGCTCGGCGGTCCGACGCTGGACGCGGCGGCGGTCCGGGCCGCCCGCCCGGCGCTGGACACCGGGCGGACCACGCTCGCCCAGCCCGCCGCCGGCACCACCCTGCTGGTCCTCGGTATCCTGCCACCGCCCCGGATGATCATCTGCGGGGCGACCGAATTCACCGCCGCGCTCGTCCGGCAGGGCCGGTTCCTCGGCTACCGGGTGACCGTCTGCGACGCCCGGGCGGTCTTCACCACCCGGCAGCGGTTCCCGGACGCCGACGACGTGGTCGTCGACTGGCCGCACCGCTATCTGAGCGCCGAGGCCGCTGCCGGTCGGGTCGACGCGCGTACGGTGCTCTGCGTACTCACCCACGATCCGAAGTTCGACGTACCGCTGCTGCGGACCGCGCTCGACCTGCCGCTGGCCTACATCGGGGCGATGGGATCCCGGCGCAGCGCCGCCGACCGGGCGGCCCGGCTGCGTGCCGTCGGGGTGCCGCCGGCCGCGTTGACCCGGCTGTCCGCGCCGATCGGGCTGGACCTGGGGGCGGTGACCCCGGAGGAGACCGCGGTCAGCATCGCCGCCGAGATAGTCGCGGCCCGCAGCGGCCGCGACGGCGGACGGCTGACCGGCGGCCGGGGCTCGATCCATCCGGCGGAGTACGGGCCTGCGGCGCACGGGTCAGCCGGCGGTGAGCCGCAACGCCAGGAAGAAGTCCACCCGGTCCTCGAACCGACCGAGGTCCCGGCCGGTCAACTGCTCGATCCGGCCGATCCGGTACCGCAAGGTGTTGACGTGCACATGTAGCCGTTGCGCGCAGCGGCTCCACGATCCGTCACAGTCGAGAAAAGCCGACAGCGTACGCAGCAGGTCGGCGTGGTGGGCCCGGTCGTACTCCTCGACCGGACCGAGCAGCCGGCCACGGAACCCCTGCCGGGTGCCGGCCGGCACCCCGGCCAGCAGCAGCGAATGCGACGCCAGCTCACCGGCGGCCACCACACTGACCGGGCCGGTCGCGGTGCCGGTGGCGGACCGATGCGCGTGCAGCGCCTCCTCGACCGCCCCGCCCAGCCCGGCGGCACCCACGCCGGCGGCGGAGACGCCGAGGATGAGCCGGCCGCCGCGCAGCCCCGGCGCCATCCGGTCGGCGGCGGCGACCAGCGCCGAACCGATGGTGCCGGCCGCCTGCGGTGTCAGCGCAAGCACGGCGAGCGCCCCCGAGGGCAGGTCGGGTTCGAGGACGGCGACCGCCCGGTCGGGTGCCAGCCGGCTGAGGAACTCGTCGACCACGGCGACGGTCAGCGTCGCCGGTGCGCGCATCCCGTCCAGCGTGGCGGCGACCGCGACGAACGTGGCGTCCGGGTCGAGTCGGGCGGCCAGCAGCGCGGCCCGCAGCCCGGCGAGGTCCCCCGGCGCCCGCAGCGCCGCCCGCAGCTGACCGGCCAACCGTGCCTCCACCCGGGCGGCCTCGTCCAGGTGCGCTCGCTCCAGCGCCACCACGCTGGTCAGCTCGTCGACCGTGCCGGGCAGCGTGTCGAGCGCGCCACGGCAGGCCACCAACCAGGCAGCCAGCCGGTGCTCGGCCCGGCCGGGCACCCCGAACACGGAGAACCGCGCACCATCGACCGTCACCGTCGCGGGCAGCCGCTGCGCGGTCAGGAAGGCGCGGCTCAGCGCGTCGGCGACCGGATCGGCCAGCTCGGCCGTTCCGGCCACCACCCGGCCGCTGGTGGTCAACGTCCAGCAGTCGGTGTCGATCGCTGCGGCGACGGTCGGCAGCAGATCGGTCAGCCGGGCGCCGGCGGCCATCGCGGCGACCAGTCCGCGCTGCCGGCCCAGCACCGCCGCCAGCGAGCTGGCCCGCTGCGCCCACAGGGTCGGGTGAACGTCGTCGATGATGTCGCGGAACGACACGTCGGCGGGCACCTCGAACAGCGGTAGCCGGTGCCGGCGGCAGGCGGCGACCAGGTCGCCGGGCACGCTGCCGTGCAGCGCCTCACCCGCGCCCAGCGCGGTCACCCCGGCGGCGGCCAGCGCCGCGACGAAGACCTCGGAATCGGCCGGCCCCCGGTGCCACATCAGGCCGGTGAGCACCAGGTCTGCGGTGGACACATAGCGGCCCGGGTCGGGCAGGTCGATGACGTTGACCCGGCCGACGGTGCGGTCCCGACCGTCGTCGCCGGTCAGCGGCACCAGCTTCAGATGGGCCTTGTCGAGCACGTCGGCCAGCAGCACAGGGGTCGCCTCCGGTCACGGTGATTGGATGAACCTCCAAAACCGTACGGTGACGATGTTTCGTCTTTGGTCCCTGCGCCGCTACCGGCCGGCTCGCCGCAACTGCTTGACTGCTGCTGCCCAGCGAAAGGGGACCGGATTGGACCGCGGACTCGACGTGTTCAACACGTTGCCCGCCGATGACGTGCGGGAACTGCTGCTGAGTTGCTGCGCCGCGCCCGGCTGGGCCGCCGCGGTGACGGCCGACCGGCCGTACGCCGACCGGGCGGCGTTGACCGCCGCCGCGCGGGCACGGATCGGGGCGTTGCCCTGGCCGGAGGTGGTCGGCGCGGTCGCCGCCCACCCGCGGATCGGGCGGCCGCCCACCGGCACCGGCCGGGACGCCGAGTGGTCCCGTCGTGAGCAGGCGGCGGCGACGGCCGCTTCCGCCACCGACGGCTCCGGCACCGACGACGCCGGCACCGACGGCTCCGGCACGGACGGCTCCGCCGCCGACCGGGCCGGCGCAGCCGTCGCGGCCGACCTGGCGGCCGCCAACGACGCCTACGAGCAGCGGTTCGGGTACCGCTTCCTGATCTTCGCCAACGGCCGCGGCGCCGCCGAACTGGTGGCCGCCGCCCGGCAGCGGCTGCACCACGACCCGGACACCGAGCAGGGCGTGGTCCGCACCGAGCTCGGCGACATCGCCGCGCTGCGCCTGGGCCGGCTGGTCGACGACATCGCCGCGCCGGCGCCGCTGTCCAGCCACGTGCTGGACACCACCACCGGAACCCCGGCGGCCGGCATCGCCGTGCGGCTCGACGCCGCCGACCCGGTCGACGGCTGGCGCACCGTCGCCACCGGACACACCGACGCCGACGGCCGGCTGCGTGACTGGGTGCCGGGCGCCGGCTGGGCCGCCGGGACGTACCGGCTGGTGTTCGACGTGGCCGACCGACTCGGGGCGGACGCCTTCTACCCCGAGATCCCGGTGGTGTTCACCGTCCGCGACACCGCCCGCCACCACCACGTACCGCTGCTGCTGAGCCCGTACGGCTACACCACCTACCGAGGGAGCTGACCGGATGGGAATCGTTCTGGGGCCGAACCGGTACGGCAAGGCACAGACCCGGGTGGTCCGGGTGGACCGCGACGGCGACCGGCACAGCCTGCGCGACCTCAACGTCTCCGTCGCGCTCGCCGGTGACCTCGCGGCCACCCACCTCACCGGCGACAACAGCCAGGTGCTGCCGACCGACACGCAGAAGAACACGGTGTACGCGTTCGCCCGTCGCCACGGTATCGCCAGCGCCGAGGACTTCGCCCTGCTGCTGGCCCGGCACTTCGTGGACAGCCAGCCCGGCATCACCCGGGCCCGCGTCGACATCGAGCAGTACGACTGGCGACGGCTCGGGTCGCACTCGTTCGAACGCGACGGCGGGTCCACCCGTACCGCCACGGTCCGCTACGACGGCGACCGGGCGGAGGTGATCGCCGGCCTGTCCGACCTGGTCCTGCTCAACTCCACCGACTCGGAATTCCGGGGCTACGTCGTTGACCCGTACACCACCCTGCCGGAGACCGACGACCGGATCCTCGCCACCGCCGTGGACGCCCGGTGGCGCTACGCCGGCACCGCGCCACCCGGCGGCTTCGACGCCGCCCACACGGCCGTACGGCAGGCACTGGTCGACGCGTTCGTCAGCACCTACAGCCGGTCCCTGCAGCAGACGCTGTACGCGATGGGTGAGCGGGTGCTGACCGACCGGCCCGACGTGGTGGAGGTGCGGCTGGCCCTGCCGAACAAGCACCACCTGCTGGTCGACCTGAGTCCGTTCGACCTGGACAACCCGAACAGCGTCTTCGTCGCAGCCGACCGACCGTACGGGCTGATCGAGGGCACCGTCACCCGCGACGACGCGCCGCCGGAGCTGGGGCAGTGGTGATCGTCGTCACCGGCGCGGCCGTCGCCACGGTCGACGCCGCCGGCACCGAGCACCGTGACGGGCATCTCGTCGTCGGCGACGACGGCCGGATCGCCGCCGTCGGCCCCGGCGACGTGCCCGCCGACCTGCTCGACACGCTCACCGGCGGGGACCAGCGCCGGGTACGCCGGGTCGACGGCGCCGGCTGCCTGGCCACCCCCGGCCTGGTCAACACCCACCACCACCTCTACCAGTGGGCCACCCGTGGCCTGGCCCAGCAGCAGAACCTGTTCGGCTGGCTGACCACCCTCTACCCGGTCTGGTCGCGGATGGACGCCGACACGGTGCACGCCGCCGCCGCGGCCAACCTCGGCTGGCTGGCGCTGTCCGGCTGCACCACCAGCACCGACCACCACTACGTCTTCCCCCGCGACGCCGGTGACCTGTTCGCCGCCGAGATCGCCGCCGCGCGCCGGATCGGGCTGCGGTTCCATCCCTGCCGGGGTTCGATGGACCTCGGCCGGTCGGCCGGTGGGCTGCCCCCGGACTCCACGGTGGAGGACACGGACGCCGCGCTGGCCGCCACCGAGGCGGCGATCGACCGCTGGCACGACCCGGCGCCGGAGTCGATGCTGCGGGTCGCCGTCGCCCCCTGCTCGCCGTTCTCGGTCACCCCCCGGCTGATGCGCGAGTCGGCCGAACTGGCCCGTCGCCGGGGGGTCCGGCTGCACACCCACCTCGCCGAGACCGTCGAGGAGGAGGAGTACTGCCGGACCACGCACGGCTGCACCCCGGTGCAGTACGCCGAACAGCTCGGCTGGCTCGGCGACGACGTGTGGCTGGCGCACGGCGTACACCTCGACGACGCGGCGGTGACCCGGCTCGGCGCCACCGGCACCGGCGTCGCGCACTGTCCCAGCTCGAACGCCCGGCTCGGGGCCGGCACCGCCCGGGTGACCGACCTGCTCGCCGCCGGCGTACCGGTCGGCCTGGGTGTCGACGGTGCCGCCAGTCAGGAGGTCGGCCACCTCGGTGCGGAGCTGCGCCAGTCGCTGTACGCGGCCCGGCTGCGCGGCGGACCCGCCGCGCTGACCGCCCGCGACGCCCTCGCGCTGGGCACCATCGGCGGCGCACGTTGCCTGGGCCGGGCGGCCGAGATCGGCTCGCTGGAGGTGGGCAAGCTCGCCGACGTCGCGCTGTGGCGGGTCGACGGGCTGGGCCACGCCGGCATCGACGACCCGGTCGCCGCGCTGGTGCTCGGCCCACCCGCCCCGGTGGAGCTGCTGCTGGTCGGCGGCCGGCCGGTCGTCGAACGCGGCGAGCTGCGTACCGCCGACGCCGCCGACCTGGCCCGCGAGGCCGCCCGTACGCACCGGACCCTGATGTCCCCGGTCCCATCGAACAGGAGTGACCTCTGATGCCCCGCAGCCAGGTCGACCCGCCGCCAGCCGCCGTGACCGTTTCGGCCCCGGCCGGCCGGCCGGCGGCCACCGGGGACGTGCTGACCGGCGACGCGGTGGCCTTCCTCACCGGACTGCACCGCCGGTTCGCCGGCCGGCGGGCCGAGCTGCTCGCCGCCCGTGGTCGCCGCCGGGCCGACATCGCCCGCACCGGCCGGTTGGACTTCCGCCCCGACACCGCGCAGGTGCGGGCCGGCAGCTGGACGGTGCCGCCGCCCCCGCCCGACCTGGCCGACCGGCGGGTCGAGATCACCGGGCCCACCGACCGGAAGATGACCGTCAACGCGTTGAACTCCGGTGCCCGGGTCTGGTTGGCCGACCTGGAGGACGCGAACACCCCGCACTGGGCGAACGTGATCGACGGGCAACGCAACCTCGCCGACGCCGTGCGGCGCACCATCGAGCTGCGGACCGAGTCGAAGATATACCGGCTCGGCCCGGGACCGTACCCGACCATCGTGGTCCGGCCCCGTGGCTGGCACCTCGACGAGCGGCACCTCGTCATCGACGGCGCGCCGGCCGTCGGCGCGCTGGTCGACGCCGGTCTCTACCTTTTCCACAACGCCGCCGAACTGCTGCGCCGGGGCAGCGGCCCCTACCTCTACCTGGCCAAGACGGAGAGCCACGAGGAGGCAGCGCTGTGGCACGACGTGTTCGTTCACACCGAGCAGGCGCTCGGCCTGCCGGCCGGAAGCATCCGGGCCACCGTACTGATCGAGACCATCACCGCCGCGTTCGAGATGGACGAGATCCTGTGGGCGCTCGGCCCGTACGCCGCCGGGCTCAACGCCGGTCGGTGGGACTACCTGTTCAGCATCATCAAGAACTTCCGTGACGCCGGCGAGCGGTTCGTGCTGCCGGACCGCGCGGCGGTCACCATGACCGCGCCGTTCATGCGCGCCTACACCGAACTGCTGGTCGCCACCTGCCACCGGCGGGGCGCGATGGCGATCGGCGGCATGTCGGCGTTCATCCCCAACCGGCGGGACGCCGACGTCACCGCGCGCGCCGTCGACCAGGTCCGGGCCGACAAACGTCGGGAGGCCGCCGACGGCTTCGACGGGTCCTGGGTCGCCCACCCCGACCTGGTGCCGGCCTGCCGGGAGGTCTTCGACGAGGTCCTCGGCGACCGGCCCAACCAGCTCGACCGGCAACGCCCGGACGTGGCGGTCACCGCCGCGCAGCTACTGGACGTCGCCGCCACCGGCGGTGCCGTGACCGAGGCCGGGCTGCGCGCGAACGTCGCCGTCGCGGTGCGCTACCTGGAGGCCTGGCTGCGCGGCAACGGCGCGGTGGCGATCGACAACCTGATGGAGGACGCGGCCACCGCCGAAATCTCCCGGTCGCAGATCTGGCAGTGGATCCGCAACGGGGTACGGCTGCCCGACGGCACCCTGGTGACCGCCGACCTGGTCCGGGCCATCGGCGACGCCGAACTCGCGGCGATCCGCGCCGCGCTGACCGAACCGGACTGGGCGGCGAGCCGGTTCCCGCAGGCCCGGGCGTTGTTCGAGGAGGTCGCTCTCGGTGCCGACTACGTCGACTTTCTGACCCTGCCGGCGTACCGGCTGATCGACTGATGGCCCGGCTCGACCCGGCGGTGTACGCCGCGTTGGACGACCGGCTCGCCGACGTCGACGCCGCGCTGCGGGCCCGCTACCCGGGCGAGACGCCGGGGCGCCAGCCGGTGCACACCGTGTACGTGCCCGCCGACCGGATCACCGCCGATCTGGTGCCGACCTGGGGCGCGGCCGCGTTGGCCGCGCTGGACGCCCACCCGCCGGCACCGTACCCGGCCGAACTGGACCGACGGGTCCGCGCCAAACTGGCCCGCGAGCCGGTCGAGGACCTGCGCATCGACGTCGAGGACGGGTACGGCGTACGCGACGACGCCACTGAGGACGCCGACCTGCGGGCCGCGGCGCGCGCGCTGACCGAGGCACGGGCCGCCGGCGTCGGCCCACCCCACGTCGGGGTTCGGATCAAGTCTCTGGAGGCGGCCACCCGGCGGCGGGCGGTGCGCAGCCTCGACCTTTTTCTGGACGCCTGCGCTGGGCCGCCCGACGGTTTCGTGGTCACCCTGCCGAAGGTGAGCCACCCGGCCCAGGTCGCCGCGATGGTCGACGTCTGCTTCCGGCTGGAGCAGGCGTACGGGCTGCTGGACGGGGCGCTGCGGTTCGAGATCCAGATCGAGACGCCAGCGGCGGTGCTGGCCGGCGACGGCACCGCGACCGTCGCCCGGCTGATCGGTGAGTCAGCCGGACGGTGTGCCGGACTACACTTCGGCACCTACGACTATGGAACCGCCTGCGGCGTCGCCGCCGATTACCTGAGTATGGACCATCCAAGTTCCGACCACGCGAAAGCCGTCATGCAGGTGGCCGCCGCCGGCACCGGGGTACCGCTCAGCGACGGCTCCACCAACATCCTGCCGGTCGGCGACACCGAGACGGTGCGGTCTGCCTGGCAGCGCCACGCCGGCCTCGTCCGCAGATCCCTGGAACGCGGCTTCTACCAGGGTTGGGACCTGCACCCGCACCAGTTGCCGACCCGGTTCGCGGCGACCTACGCCTTCTACCGTGCCGGCCGGGCGCAGACCGTCCGGCGGCTCGACGCCTACCTCGCCCGCCGGTCCGGCGGAATCCTCGACGAGCCGGCGACCGCCCGGGCGCTGGCCCGTTTCCTGCTGCGCGGGCTGGACTGCGGCGCCGTCGACCCGGCCGACGCCGGTTTCGACCGCACCGTACTGACTACCCTGGCCGGTCCGGGCGCCACCGAGGTAGCGCCGACCGCCGACCGCGATGCCGCGCCGACCGCCGCTGGAGATGCCGCGCCGACCGCCCACCCACCGACCGCGTCCGGTGAGGAGCCCACCGACCATGCCCGTTGATCTGGTACTGCGGTCCCGCCGCACGGTGCTGCCCGACGGTGAGCGTCCGGCCGCAATCGCCGTCGGCGACGGTCGGATCGTCGCCGTCACCGACTACCGGGAACACGTGCCGGCGACGGTCGACAGCGACCTCGGCAACGTCGCGCTGCTGCCCGGACTCGTCGACACCCACGTGCACGTCAACGAACCCGGCCGTACCGAATGGGAAGGATTCGCCACCGCCACGCTGGCCGCCGCCTCCGGCGGAGTCACCACCATCATCGACATGCCGTTGAACAGCCTGCCGCCGACCGTCGACCCGGCCGCGCTGGCCGTCAAACGGCGGGCCGCCGCCGGGCAGTGCCATGTCGACGTCGGCTTCTGGGGCGGCGCGGTCCCCGGCAACCAGCAGGTGATGCCCGACCTGTACGCCGCCGGGGTCTTCGGGTTCAAGGCGTTCCTCGCCGACTCCGGGGTGCCGGAGTTCCCCCCACTGGACACCGGTCAGCTCGCCGCCGCGTTGGCGGCCGTACCCGCCCTGTTCGTGGTGCACGCCGAACAACCCGACCAGCTCATGGCCGCCGCCTCCTCGACCCGCTACCGGGACTTCCTCGCCAGCCGACCGCCGGCCGCAGAGATCGAGGCGGTGACGGCGGCCATCGACGTCGCCCGTCGGGTCGGCGCCCGACTGCACATCCTGCACCTGTCCGCCGCCGGAGCGGTACCGGTGCTGGCTGCGGCCCGGCGGGCCGGGGTGCCGGTCAGCGCCGAGACCTGCCCGCACTACCTGACCCTGGCCGCCGAGGAGATCCCGGACGGGGCCACCGAGTTCAAGTGCTGCCCGCCGATCCGGCAACGCGACAACCAGGACGCGCTGTGGGCCGCCCTGGCCGACGGCACCATCTCGTGTGTGGTCTCCGACCATTCCCCCTGCCCGCCCGCGCTGAAGGCACCCGACACCGGGGACTTCGCCGCCGCCTGGGGCGGCATCGCCTCGGTGCAGATGGGGCTGCCGGCGGTCTGGACCGAGGCCCGTCGGCGCGGGTTCGGTCTCGGCGACGTGGTCCGGTGGATGTGCCAGAGGCCGGCCGACCTGGTGGGGCTGCCCACCAAGGGCCGGCTCGCCGTCGGCGCCGACGCCGACCTAGTCGCCTTCGACCCGGCACCGAGCTACCACGTCGACCCCGCCCGGCTGCGGCAACGTCATCCGATCACCCCGTACGCCGGACGACGCCTGACCGGCATCGTCCGGGCCACCTGGCTGCGCGGCGCGCCGGTCACCCCGGACGCGCCACGTGGCCGCCTGTTGTCGCGAGAGGGGACCGTTGACCGGTAGTCACGTATCCACGCCACCGCCCGGTCCGCCGGACGGATCCGACCCGACCCGACTGCCCGACCTGGCGTCCCGTGCCCTCGGCGGGGGAGTGGTCGCCGCTAACGACGAGTTCTTCGCCGCCGCCGACAACCTGGTCGACCCGCGTCCGCCGGTCTTCGCCGCCGGCACCTTCGGGGCGAAGGGCCAGGTGTACGACGGTTGGGAAACCCGCCGCCGGCGGCTACCCGGCGCGGACCACGCCATCGTCAGGCTCGGTGCCCCGGGGATGGTCCGCGCCGTGCTGATCGACACCGCGCACTTCACGGGCAACTACCCGCCGTACGCGGCGGTGGACGGTTGCTGCCTCCTGGGCTATCCCGGGCCGCAGGAACTCGTCGCGGCGCGGTGGACACCGCTGGTGCCCCGAACCGCGCTGGCCGGGGACAGCCAGCTGGTCGTCCCGGTCGACGTGCCGGCACGGCAGACCCACGTACGGTTGACGATCTTTCCCGACGGCGGGGTCGCCCGGCTGCGGGTATACGGCGAGCCGGTGCCCGACCCGGATCTGCTGACCGAGGTGCTCGACCTTGCCGCGGTCGAGCACGGTGGCCGGGTCGAGGCGTGCAGCGACCGGTTCTACGGATCCCCGCAGCAGCTGCTGCTACCCGGGCCGGCCCGCACGATGGGCGAGGGCTGGGAGACCGCCCGCCGCCGCGACGACGGCAACGACTGGGTCCAGGTCCGGCTCTGTGCCGTCGGCGTCGTCGAGTTCGTCGAGCTGGACACCAGCCACTTCAAGGGCAACGCACCGGCGGCGGCCCGGCTGCTCGGCACGGACCTCACCGGCACCGACCCGGCCCTCGACGGCGGCTCCGGCGTCGACTCCACCGACTGGCCCGAGCTGCTGCCGCTGACCCCGTTGCAGCCGGACACCCGGCACCGATTCCGGCTGGACCGGCCGCGCCCGGTCAGTCACGTCCGGCTGGACATCCATCCCGACGGTGGGATGGCCCGGCTGCGGCTGTTCGGCCGGCTCACCACCGTCGGCGCCGCCGACCTCGCCGCCCGATACCGGACGGCGGCTGCGGCCGGCTGACCTAACCTGGGCATGCGTCGAGGGCCGGACCCCGGGGTACGGGGTCCGGCCCTCGCGCTGAGCTTGGGGTGTTTCGGGTCAGCTGTTCCAGTGCTGGGCGACGAGTTCGGCGGCCTGGGTCTCCCACTGGGCGTAGTGGTCCGGGTACGCCGACACCTGGACGGTCTGGGCGGCCTGGGTCAGCGGCATGTCCTGCCAGCCGTCGACGGCCTTGAGGGCGTCGAGGAACGCGGTGGTGGAGTACTCGACGTCGGTGATCTGCTCGACGGTGCCCCAGCCGGAGGAGGGGCGCTGCTGGAACAGGCCCTGCGAGTCGTGGTCGTTGCGGTCACCGAGGTGGCCGAGGTTCTCCAGCTTCGACTCCTGCAGGGCGGTGGCGATCGCGACCACAGCGGCCCGCTCGTCCATGCCGGCCTTCTTCGTCGCGGCGATGATGCCCTTGACGTTGTCGGTCTGCTCGCCGGACAGGGTGATGCGGGACTGCTCGCCCTGCACACCGTGCGGGGTCAGCTTGTCGGTGTCGACGCCGCTGCTGGCGGCGGCGGACACGGGTGCGGCCAGGGCGGTGGGGGCGTGGTCGGCGGCCAGGGCGGGGGCGGCGATCGCGCCGCCGGCGAGGGTGAGCCCGGCGATGCCGAGGGCGGTGGTGCGCAGGCTGGTACGCAGGGTACGGGTGATGATCGTGGTCATGGGGGGTCCACCTTCCGTTTGCCGAGGGGGCGCACCCGTCACGGGCGGGCGGGTGCGCGGTAAACGGTCATCCGGGTGGTACGGGATCTCAGACGTGCGATGTCGGCTCGCGGGCGGCTCCGGCGCGCCCCGGGGTCGGGCGCGGGTGCGCTGCTGCGCGCCGTGACCATGTACAACCACGCCGACCCGTCGACGATTCCCGACCGGGTCCACCCGCCGGGGCTGCCCGGCCGGGCCCGGAGCCTGACTGCCGCCTGGCGGCTGCGGGCCGGAGTGCGTGGCGCGACCATGCACAACGACGGTGCCCGCCGGATCATTCCGAGTCGGCCGCCGGGCCGGGGACGGCCGTCTCCCGCCGAGGCGTCGGCACCTGCGGCGTACCGTCGGCCCCTTCGGACTCCATGACCAGGTAACGGGGGCGGCGCTTCGTCTCGTAGTAGATCCGGCCGATGTACTCGCCGATCACGCCGAGGATCATCATTTGAATGCCGCCGAGACCGATGACGCTGACGATGATCGTGGTGTAGCCGGGGGCGTCGATTCCCCGGATCAGCGCCGCCGCGACCACCCAGGCCGCATACGCCACGGCGACGAATGTGAGCCCCATGCCGGCGTAGATCGCCGACCGTAGCGGCCGGTCGTTGAACGACAGCAGCCCATCGAAGGCGTAGTTCAACAAAGACCGGAAACTCCAGCGGCTGCCACCGCCGGCGCGGGCCTCGTTCGGGTACGCGAAGACGACCGTGTTGAACCCGATCCACGAGTAGAGGCCCTTGGAGAACCGGTTGTATTCGGGCATGGCCCGCAGCGCGTCGACCGCCCGGCGGGAGAGCAACCGGAAGTCGCCCGCACCGTCGAGCAGTTGCACGTCCACCCAGCGGTTCATCAGCCGGTAGAACGTCCGCGACGCGACGGTACGGACGAACCGGTCACCCCGTCGGTCGCGGCACGCGATGACCTGGTCGTACCCCTGCCGGTACAGGGCGACCATATCGGGCAGCAGGCGTGGAGGGTGTTGCAGGTCGGCGTCCATCACGATGACGGCATCCCCGCTGGCCCGGTCCAACCCGGCGAGCATCGCCGACTCCTTGCCGAAGTTGCGGCTCAGCGCGAGATACCGGACGGCCGGGTCGGCGGCGGCCAGTCGGCGCAACTCGGCCAAGGTGCCGTCGGTGCTGCCGTCGTCGACGTAGACGTACTCGACCTCGACGTCGTCGAGCGCGGTCACCGCGGCGGTCACCGCCGTGTGCAGCCGGGTCAGCGAGGCGTCCTCGTTGAAGCAGGGGACCACGACCGACAGCCGCAGCGGCCGACCGGCCGCTGGCCCGGGACGGTCAGTCGAGCCGGTAGACGAGGACACCGTCGATCTCCTCACGGGTGATGCCCAACCCGTCGACCGGACGTTGGGCGACCCCGTCCCACGGTGTGCCGATCAGTCGGTCCGGCATCACCAGCACCGTACGCACCCCCAGGTCACGCAGGTATTCGACGCTCGCCGGGTCGGGGAAGAACGCGGTGACCGCCCGGGTCTGCTCCTGGCTGGCCGGGACGAAACCGGCCAGACCGTTGGCGACCTGCGGAAAGTCTCCCTCAGTGGTCCAGAGCATGACGTTCAGCTCGAACGCGCCGGCGTCGCTGGGCAGCACCAGCACCGGCCCGGTGACCTGGTCCCAGGCGGCCGGTGGGGTGGGCACCTGCGGATGGGCGGTCCGGTTCATCCCCTCGACCACCACCAGCGCCAGCGGGATCGCCAGTACGGCACCGACGGCCTGCCGGGACCACTGCGGCCATCCGGCGGCGGCCCGGCGCAGTGCCGTGGCCGCGGCGGTGAGCGCCCCGGCGGCCAGCACCGCGAGCAGCAGGCTGGTCCAGATCATCATCCGCCCCGGGGTGCGCAGCGCGTCCCAGCCCGGCAGGTGCTTGGACAGCGTCAGGTAGCCGGGGTCGCCGTCGCCGCCGAGCGTGGCACCGAGGGCGAGCAGCGCCGTGCCGATGACTCCGGCGGCGAGCGCCACCCGGTGCCGGATCCGAAACGACGAGACGACCAGGCCTGCGGCGGCCAGGGCGATCAGCGTCACCCCGGGCAGCAGCGTCATCTCCGGCGGCCAGAAGATCTGCTCCCGGGTGGCGGCGTGCCGTTCCCCCCACAGCCAGGACTCGGCGGGTGCGGTGATCAGGCCGACCACCGGCGGGGAGAACATCTCGGTCCAGGCCAGGCTCCGCTCCGCCTGCGGGTTGAGCTCGACGACGCGGAAGTAGGCCGCCGCGATCGCGAGGGTGACCGCGCCGAAGATCACCCCGCCGAGCGCGTCGGCCGCGAGCAGTCGTCGGCCGAACGGTGGGCGGCGGCGGTGCCGCCACCAGGAGATCCCGTAGCCGCCTGCGGCGACGACCCCGGCGGCGAGCAGGAAGTAGACCAACGGCAGCCCGATGCCGAAGCCGAGGCTGATCTGCCAGGCGGCCACCAGCCAGCCGGCGAGGGCCCAGCCCGGTCTGCGCCGTTCGGGGCGGTAGCCGTGCCGCAACGACCAGCCGTGGCCACGGGCGAGCATCGCCAGACACAGCGCGATCCCACCGGTGGAGAGGATGTTCATGTGCCCGGAGTGGGCCAGCCGCCAGGGGGCGAAGGCCCACGCGACCCCGGCCACCGCCGCGCCGATCCGGCCCGCGCCGAGCTGCCGGATCAGGGCGTACGCGCCGATGAACGCCAACGCGTACAGCAGCACGTACAGGATGTTGTAGCGGATCAGCGCGGCTTCGAAGCCGGAGCCGATCATCCCGGCCGGTGCGTAGCCGAGCAGCGTGTCGCTGTAGGCGTAGGTGTAGCGCTCAGGGAAGAACGTGTTGGAGTGCCAGAGCCCGGTCGGGTCGGTCAACAGGGCATGCCCTCCCCAGGCGACCTGCCAGGCCTGCAGGGTGGGGTCGGCGATGTCGCCGGGGATGGTGCTGGCGGGGTGGCGCAGGGTGGGCCAGGTCAGCACCACTGCGAGGAGTAGTCCGCCGAGCACGGCCAAGGTCCATTCGTGCCGCAGGAACCGCCACAGCGAGGGCTGGGGGGCGGACGGGCGGTCTTGAGCGGTCTCCACGAGGATCGATGATCTCAAATCAGGACGTGGGCTGTCGAACCCGCCCGTCACCTGCCGGGCCGGATCTGGTTCGCCGATCATCGTTGCACTCGGTGACCCCGCGCAAGTCCTACCGGACCTGCGGGATCTAGGGATTCCGCTATTGCCGCGCTCGGCCCGAGCCGCAACGCTGGCTCCAGCGGGTGCTGTGCAGCCGGGGTCCGTCGTGTGGTCGGCGGTGTGGACCCGGTGTCGACGGAAAGGTGGGGCGCGACTGTGAACGGGAACTTCAACAAGGAGGACGCCGGGTTCGCCACCGCGATCGCGGCGTTGGACGACCACGTCAGCAGCATGATCGTCGCCGGGCAGACCGCGTACCGGATCCAGGGCGAGATCCGGGCGACCTACCAGGCGGGCTCCAGCTCGGTCTTCCAGGCGAAGCTCGATGAGTGGATCAGCGCGTACAACAACGTGATGATCAAGTTCCAGGATCTCGGCGAGAAGACCGGCTTCGTCGGCCAGATCATCGACTCCGGTGAGGATAGCGCTGGTGTCACGGGAGCCAGCTGGGACACCGACGACGGGATCTACGACATCCTCGCACCGGTCGGCCGCTGATCCGGTACGCAGCGGGAGTCTGAGCAGCGGGAGTCTGAGCCGTGGCCGAAGAGACCTTCACCGTCACCGAACAGTATCTCAGCGGTACCGTCCGGGAACGCTTCGAGGAGTTCCTGGCCGAAGTGCGGGACAACGACGACGTGCGGCGGCTGCTGGCCTACACCGGAGAGCCGCCCGCGCCGGCGGACCTCGCACCGTTCACCATCCTGCTGGCCGGCAACGAGCGGGTGATGACCGAGGTCGGTCAGGTGGAGACGAACTTCAAGGCGATGGCCGACAGCGCGAAGGGCAACATCCAGGCGCTGTTCACCATCATCGAGAAGCTGCGTGACGACTTCCTGCAGGTCAAGGAGACGCTCGACGTCGGTGCCGAGGACGCGTTGACCGAGGCCCAGATGCTCGACCTGGTGCGTGAGGTCTGGCAGCCGACGCCGAGCCTGTACAGGTAACCGCCGAGTAGGCGGGAGGCGACTCAGGTGGCCGAGGGCAGCGTTCCAGCAACCGATCAGAAGTGGGAGCTGGCGAACTCACTGTTCGTGCCGTCGGACGCGGAGATCGCCTACCGCGATGCCGTCGCGGGCCCGGAATCGCCGAAGTGGGTGACCGGCGGGGACGCGTTCGTCATCAACTACGCGCCGCCGACGGCCTCCCGTGGGCTCACCTACAAGGATCTGAACGCCTACGCGGTCTTCTTCTTCGCCGGTGAGGGCGTCCAGCATCGCCCGATCCCGCCCAACGGCTCGCAGTTCGGGTTGAGTAGCACCACGTACGACCCGGACGACTATGTCGTCGCTGGCGTCAAAATCGACGACCAGGTCCTGTCGATGCCGAAGGACAGCCCGATTCGGCGTTTCGAGCGGTTGTTCATCTCGCTGACTCCGCTGATCAACTACAACCCGGCCGCCAACGACGTGGCGTCCCGGCGGACCTTCTGGAACACCGAGCCGGTCCTCGTCGGCGTCAGCAAGTGGGCCGAGCACTGGGCGGGAGAGTTCAAGCGGTACGCCGAGGAGCTGAACGTCGACTCCGCCCACTGGGAAGGGTCGGCGGCCGGGCAGTTCTCCGCGCTGCTGCGGGAGTTCGAAAAGCTGCTGCGTGACGTGCACAGTGAGATCAACCCGGGCAGCGGTACGTCCGTGCCGCGTGCCATCGGTGACGGTGTGCTGGCCATGGAGAAGGCCCTCAACGACCTGTACGACGGGCACGGCGCCTTCTACACCTCCGACGGGATGTGGCAGCCGTCCTACCACGTGTTCGACGCGTTGCACGACCACTACGACGGGGTCGACAACCTGGTCCGGATCGAGGACGACAAACCGGTCTTCAAGGAGGAGCGGTACGACCCGCGTAGTCAGGCGATGTGGGACGCCGTTGACGCCGAGGCGAAGAGGCGCTGGTTGAACCGGGTGACCGAGCTTCTCGACCCGGTCGGGACGACGGTGCTCAACAACATCCGCACCCAGTACGGCACCTCCGCGGAGGTGTTCGCCGACGCGAAGTTCGACCCCGAGGTCCGGCTCATCCCACCGACCGGCAGCGGATCCGGCGGCGGCAACGGCCAGAACGAGATCGATCGGCTCCAGGAGGACTACGAGAAGACCATCGACGATCTGGTCGAGGACTACGAGAAGATCATCGACGACCTCCAGAACGACCTGCGGTCGCAGAAGGAGGAGTTCGAAGAGATCCTGGCGCAGAACAACGACGACAACCGCGAATCGATGCAGAAGATGGAGGACGACTACGACCAGATCATCAACGATCTCCAGGACGATCTGCGGGCCCAGAAGGAGTCGTACGACGAGATCATCAACAACATGGGCGATGATCAGCGCACCGCCGTCACCAGCATGCAGGAGGACTACGAGCGGGTCATCGACGGGCTGCAGAACGATCTGACCTCGCAGAAGGAGGACTACGAGAAGCTCCTCGGCGGGGGCGAGGGCGGCCCGCAGCAGTTCGGCACGGTCAACCCCGGCCCGGTCCTGCTGTCACCCACCCAGTCCTTTCAGCCGCCCGGCCGCGACGGATCGCCGCAGCTGCAGTTTCCGGAGGGCACGGTGCTCGGCCCGGACGGCCGTCCGGTGCTCGACGCGGACGGCGCCGGGGTCCTGGTGCCCCCCGGCTCCCGCGTTGGTCCGGACGGCACCGTCACCGGTCCGGACGGCCAGCCGGTACGCGACACCGACGGGGCACCCGTGGTGGTGCCGCCCGGATCCTCGATCGTGACCGACCCGCCCCGCAGCCCGTCCCAGGTCGGCCGGCTCGAACCCCCCGCCGGCGGATTCGACACCCTGCCGCCTGACCTGCAGACCCCCTGGGACCTGGCGCAGGACCGCAACCCGATGTGGCTGGTGCCGGGCAGCGACGGGGGACTGAACCTGGTCGGCCCGGACGGGACGCAGCGCTCCGTCGGAGGCCTGGAGTTGGTGCCGGACGGGCAGGGTGGTTACGACCTGGTCACCGACGGCGGTACCCGCACCCCGGTCGGTGATTTCGACCTCGCCCCGGGCGACGACGACGGGGTGCGGCTGCTGCCCAACGGTGACGGCGGTGTCGACCTGGTGAGCCCGGACGGAACCCGCCGGACGATTGACGGCCTGGAGTTGGTGCCGGACGGGCAGGGTGGTTACGACCTGGTCACCGATGGCGGTACCCGGACCCCGATGGACTGGCTGACCCCCGGTGGCGGCGTCTCCCCGCCCGGGACGGTCCTCCCGCCGAACGTGCCGCAGCCGAGCCCGACCCCCCGCCCCGACCTGGTCGGCGGCCGTGACGACTTCGGCCTGGACACGCCCCGCCCCGACCCTGGGACGCTGCTGCCGCCGTCCGGGTCCGGCACGGTGATCCCGCCGCCCGAGGTCGGGACCGCCGACCCGCCGTCCGGACCCGGCGCCCTGCTGCCCGCCGCCGGCGACCGGGTCGTCGACCCACCGGGCGGGACCGCTGACGACCAGCCGTCAGCTCAGTCCCCGACCGCTGCCGTCGGCGCCGGGCTCGGCCCGGTAGGTGCCGCCGGCAACCCGGCCGGCGAGGGCAGCTACCCGCCGTACATGCCACCGCCCGGTGGTGGCGGTGGTGGCGGTGGCGGCAGCCAGGACCAGCCACGCAGCCGTACCCCGTACCCGTTGCGCGAGGACATCGACCAGGCACGCAGCAAGGCGGGCCGGCGCAAGGGCGACGAGCCGCGCGGCTGGCCGTGGGAACCGACCGAGCCGGTCGAGGAACAGCCGGTGTCGGCCGATGACATCGTGAACGTGCTGGCCGGCAACCCGCAGCGGTCGGCGGCCACCGCCCGTACCGCCAAGGACGCCGCCAGCGATCTGCCGGTCGGGGATGCCCGCGAAGCAGGGCTCGCCGCGACCCGGGTGCCGACAATGGAGGACACGATCCGGGGCGAGGAGAACACCTGGGGCGCCGACTTGGCCGCCAGCGGTGAGGCCGCCCGCTGACGGCGGCGGTAGCACCTTCGCTGATCCAGCGGTTCGATCTCGGCTGATCCGGCGGGTCAGCCGCAGTCGGGTCGGCGGGGCGCGGCGGGCGTTCCGCCCTCGCGGTACGCCTTCGGATCCAGCATCGGGCCGGTCGGCAGCAGATCGACCAGGGCCGCCGGCAGCCGTCCCACCTGGACTCCCCGGTAGCCCAACTCGCCGGCCGGGCCGTTGGCACCCAACGGGTACCGCACGCCGTTGTCGGCCACCAGGTACCAGTCGGCCGTCGGCGCGGTCTGCAGCAGCACACCGGTGTCTCCCCGGACCGCCACCTGGTCCACCTGGCCACACCCCGGCACCACACCGACCGGCAGCGTGCCACCGTCCGGGACACCACCCGAGGCGACCGGCAGCGGCCCGGCGGTGACCAGGGTCAGCGTCGGCTGCTCCTGATCGGCCGACACGCTCGCACACAGGTCCACACCGACCAGGTCGATCAGCGCGGGCGGCGCCGGCGGCAGCGCGTCGATCCGGGTCCCCAACGGAGCAGCCGAGCGGTGGTCGGCGACGTCGCTCGCGCCGAGCGGCACCAACTCCGGGGTGGCCCCGCCGTACGCCTGCTCCTGGGTGCGGGCGTCACCGATCAGCAACGCCAGCACCGTCGGGGTCAGCTGCGCCAGGCCGGCGGCGGTGAGCAGGTACGCCGTGCCGCCCGGCCCGCTGAACAACTGGCCGACGCGGGTGTCCCGGCCGGCCAGCGTCGGCCCGGCCGACCCCCGTCCGGGCACGTCCGGAGCTGTCAGGTCGGGCCCGGCCGGCAGCAGCCGCAGGAACTCGGCAGGTACCGGACGGGCGGTCGCGGCACCGTACCCCAACGCCTCCCGGGCGCCGCGGTCCGCGTCGATCAGGTGCCGGGTCTCGCCGACCAGCAGGTGGACGCTGCCGTCCGGCGCGCTGACCAGCGCCGCGTCACCGCCGAGCGGCTCGACCGCGCGCGTCGCGGCGACCTCCAGGGTGAACCGTGGTGCGGAACCGTCACCCGGACCGGTGCGACCCGCACAGGCCAGCCAGGGCGCCACGCTCAACCCGGCGGCGTCCGGCAACCGCTCCGGCACCCCGACCACACCCAGCGGTACGCCGCGAGGGGTGCCGGCCAGTACCGCGCCGCCGACCGTCACCACCGACGGCTGGTTGCCCAGCAGCAGTTGCAGGCTCGTCAGGTTGGCCACCGGATGCAGCACGCCGTTGGCGTACAGGTACCGGGCACCGGTGTCGAGGTCGACCACGACCGCGCCGTTGACCCGCCAGTTCACCTCGCGGGCCGGCGGGAACAGGACGGTCACGATGGTGACCAGCACCGCCACGATGAACGCGATGGCCAGCCCGCCGGCCATGCCGCGCAGCGACCGCCCGGTGGGCTGGTCCGGGTGGTCCGGCGCCGACCGCAGCAACGCCGCCGACAGCCGGCTCATCATGAACATGTGCGCCTGGACCTGGTCGCGCCGGGACTGCACCGGTCAGCCCATCACGCTGCGGATCAGGCCGTACAGGCCGAGCACCTGGAGCATCAGCGGCACCGTCACCGCGGCCGCCACGGTGTGCGCCAGGTCCGCCGCCCGTCCCCAGTACGGCACGAACCGTCGGCCGGGAACGTAGTGGCTGGCCATGACGAGCCCGGCCGAGACGGCGAGCAGCACGCCGACGATCACCAGGAAACCGACCTGACCGGTCCGCGCCACCAGGTCGAGCAGGATCAGCACCACTCCACCGCTGCCCGGTACGACGGCGGCCAGCCGCTGCCAGCGGGCCCGCAGCACCAGGGCGTGCAGCAGCAGCCGCAACGTGAGCACCGCGGTGAGGGCGAACGTCCACCAGCCGTCCTGCCCGGCCAGCACGAACAGGCAGGCACCGGCCACCGTGCCGCTGGCCAGGTACAGCCAGTTGAGGTACACGTCGGCGCGGGCCGTGCGTCGCCGGACACCGGTGTCCGGTAACGGGTCGACCTCGTCGGCCAACTGGCCGGCGTCGGTCGGCAGCATCGGCATCCGCAGCCCGGACAGCCGGAACGCGGTGGCCGGCAGCAGCGAGTCGACCACCACGGTGGTCACCGCGACGATCGCCGCCGCGCCGGCGGCGGTGGCCCCGACCAGCAGGGTGACGCCGCCGAGCGCCGCCATGGTGCCGGCCAGGCACACGGCGGTGAACACCGGTGCGGTCCGGGAGCCGACGGCTGGCACCGCCACCAGCGCCGCCGCCACCACCGCCAGTCCGGCCAGCAGCAGAGCGGCCCCGGCGCCCGGCGCGAAGGCGGTGACCCCGACCGCGACGTACGCCGTACCGACAGTGGCCAGCACGCCGGCCGCCGCCGGATGCATCCGGGCCCGGGCCACCGCAGTGGCCACGCCGAGCAGGATCACACCGACGGCCAGCGCCGCGAACGTCCCCGGCCGGCCTGCCCCGGCCAGCAGCGCCAGCAGCAGCACGAGCGCGCCGCCCACCCAGGCCAGCAGCAGCGCCCTGGTCCACGCCGGCCGCCAGGTGTCGGGGCGGTCGGCCATGGTGGTCACCACCCCGTCGACCATGTCGTCGAAGTGCACCGCAGGGATCTCGGCGTAGTACGGCCGCAGGTGCAGCTGTTCGCCGTCGACCAGGCCCGCCTGGCGCAGCGTCTGCTCCCCGTCGAGCCGGCTGCCGTCGAGCCGCTGCAGCGCCCAGCCGCCGTGCGGGATGCCCGCCTCGGCGAGTTCCTCGCCGCCCAGGCGCACCACGGCCGGCAGCAACTCGGCGACCACCACGTCGGTCGGCACCGCCAACTCGACCCGCCCCGAGGGCACCACGACGACCAGTCGGCACAGGGTGTCGACGTCTGCCACCAGAGGTAGGCCTTTCCGTGAACCGTGCCAGTATCACACTGGATAGTCCCCCGGCCGCAGCGTTGTCCAACCGGTCCATCGGAGACTGGGTGAATCCCCAGACAATCGCGGCCTCCTGGCCTGTCGACGGGCCGCGGCGCAGGATGGCGCGGTGAGCACGCTGCTGATCCGACGGCCGCCGCGGCCACCTGGACCGGAAGCCGTCGAGGGCGACATGACCCTCCAGGAGCCACCGGAGCTTCCCGAGCCGGTCAGCGGCCTGTCACAGATGCTGAGCTACCTGCCGATGGCGCTCGCCTCACTCGGCATGGTGATCATCTTTCTGCGGCCGGTCGGCGGCGGCGGTGCCGGCCTGACCGTGTTCGCGGTCGGCCTGATCCTGATCGCCGCCCTGGCCATGGTGCTGAGCCAGGTGGTCCGGACCGCACGCGACCGTAAGCGACAGCTGCACGGCGAACGGCGCGACTACCTCAGCTACCTGAGCCGGATCCGCCGGCAGGTACGGGCCGCCGTGATCAGCCACCATCGGGCCCAGCAGTGGCGCCACCCGGATCCGCAGGCGCTGCCGAACTTCGTCGGCACCTCCCGGATGTGGGAACGTCGTCCGAGTCACGACGACTTCACCGAGGTCCGGGTGGCCACCGGGGTGCAGCCACTCGGACTGCGTTTCCACCCGCTGCACACCAAGCCGGTGGAGAACCTCGAACCGTTGTCCGCGCACGCCCTGCGACGCTTCGTCGAGGCGTACCGCACCGTGCCGGACCAGCCGATCACGGTGACCCTCGCCCGCTACGCCCGGGTGCTGCTGCACGGCGATCGGCCCACCGCCGTGACGCTCGTGCGAGCCCTGCTCGCCGAGATGGCGGTGTTCCACGGGCCGGAGGAGGTCCGGATCGTCGTCGTCGCCGACGGCGCGGTACGGCAACGGTGGGAATGGATCAAGTGGTTGCCGCACGCCCTGCACCCGGCCGACGACGACGGTGCCGGCCCCGTCCGGCTGTTCACCGACCGGGTGGCCGACCTGGAACGTCTGCTCGGTGCGGAGTTCGCCGCCCGAGGTGGGTTCACCGCCGACGCGGTCGCCAGTGTCGATGAGCCGTACGTCGTCGTGCTGCTCGACGGCGTCGAGGTACCCGACAACCACCGGATCCGGTACGACGGGTACCGCAACGTCACGGTGCTGGACCTGGCCGGCGCATTGCCGTGGCGCACCGGGGCGCAGACGCTCTGGCTGCGGATCTCGGCGCAGCAGGTCGAATCCGTCACCGCCGCCCCCGACCAGTCCGAACGGGTGACCGTGCTGGGCCGCCCTACCCGGCTCGGCCCGGCGACCGCCACCGCGCTCGCCACCGCGCTCGCCCCGCTGCGGCTCAGCGGCGGACTGGACGGCGGGGAGGCGCTGACCGCTGACGTCGAGCTGACCTCCATGCTCGGCATCGCCGACCTGAACCGGCACGACCCGGCGCAGCTGTGGCAGCGCTGGCCGGCCGAACGGCGGCTACGGGTCCCGATCGGGGTGTCCGCCGACGGACGCGCCGTCGAACTCGACATCAAGGAGTCCGCGCGCGGCGGGATGGGCCCGCACGGACTGCTGATCGGCGCCACCGGGTCCGGCAAGTCCGAACTGCTGCGCACCCTGGTGCTCGGGCTGGCGTTGACCCATTCGTCGGAGGCACTCAACTTCATCCTGGTCGACTTCAAGGGCGGGGCGACGTTCCTCGGGCTGGACCAGTTGCCGCACACCTCGGCGGTGATCACCAACCTGGCCGACGAGGAAGCGCTGGTCGGCCGGATGGAGGACGCACTCAACGGCGAGATCGTCCGCCGTCAGGAGGTGCTGCGCCGGGTCGGGGTGACCTCCGCCGCCGACTACGCGGCCCGCCGCGCCCGCACCGACCCGGCGCTCGCCCCGCTGCCCAGCCTGTTCGTGGTGGTCGACGAGTTCAGCGAGCTGCTCGCCGCGCACCGGGACTTCATCGACCTGTTCGTCATGATCGGCCGGCTCGGTCGCAGCCTCGGTGTGCACCTGCTGTTGGCCTCGCAACGGCTCGACGAGGGCCGGGTGCACCAGCTCGAGTCGCACCTGTCGTACCGGATCGGCCTGCGGACCTTCTCCGCGATGGAGAGCCGCGGTGTCCTCGGCGTGCCGGACGCGTACGAGCTGCCGTCGCAGCCGGGCAACGGGTTCCTCAAGACCGACGTGACGACGATGGTGCGGTTCAAGGCGGCCTACGTCTCGGGCCGGTACCGGCCAGCCCGGCGTTCGGATCCCGGAGCCGGCGTCGCGACCGGGGTGCTGCCCTACCGCAGCGGCTGGGTCGACCCGCCCGGTGCCGACCAACCGCCGCCTGCGGAACCTGATCCCGGCGAGTCCGGCACCGACGACGAGGCGCCGTCGTTGCTGGAGACCGCGCTGGACCGGCTCCGCGACAGCGGCCCGCCGGCCCACCAGGTGTGGCTGCCGCCGTTGGGCGACCCGCCGTCCCTCGACGACCTGCTCACGGCGTTGACCACCGACCCTGCGCGCGGGCTGACCTGGCGCCGTCGAGCGGATCCAGCGCAGCTGTCCGCCCCGGTCGGGGTCGTGGACCGCCCTTTCGACCAGCGACGGGATCTGCTCACCGTCGACCTCGCCGGGGCCGGGGGACACGTCGGCGTCGCCGGCGGGCCGCAGAGCGGCAAGAGCACCCTGCTCCGTACGCTGATCATGAGCCTGGCCCTGTCGCACACCCCGGACGAGGTCCAGATCTACTGCCTGGACTTCGGCGGTGGCCTGCTCTCCGGCGTCGCCCGGCTGCCGCACGTCGGCGGGGTCGCCGGTCGGCTCGACAGTGAGCGGATCAGCCGGACCATCGCCGAGGTCCTGGAGGTGATGAGCCGCCGGGAACGGCTGTTCGCCACCGCCGGAGTGGACTCGATGGTCGACTTCCGCCGCCGGCGGGCCGCCGGCGAGTTCCCGGACGAGGCTCACGGTGACGTGTTCCTGGTCGTCGACGGATGGGCCACCGTCCGGCACGACCTGATCGACCTCACCCCGGCGTTCACCAGCATCGTGTCCCGTGGCCTGAGCTACGGCGTGCACCTGGTGGTGGCGGCGGCCCGGTGGGGCGAGATCTCCACCAACCTGCGGGACCTGCTCGGCACCCGGCTCGAACTGCGGCTCGGCGACGCCGTCGACTCGATGGTCAACATGCGGGTCGCGCAGACCGTGCCGAAGATCCCCGGCCGGGGTATCACCGAGACCAAACTGCACTTCCTGACCGCGCTGCCACGGCTGTCGCATCTGGTCCGCGATGCCGGGGACCCGGGAGACGGGGTGGCCGCCACCGTCGACGCGGTCCACGCCGCCTGGCCGGGCCGGCGGGCCCCGGCGGTACGGATGCTGCCGGTGGTGCTCACCGCCGACCGGTTGCCGGCGGCGGACGGTTCGTTGCGGGTGCCGCTCGGCTGGGAGGGGCAGACCCTGGGCGTGCAGTGGCACGACTTCGAGGAGAGCCCGCACCTGGTCGTCGCCGGTGACGCCGAGACCGGCAAGACGAATCTGCTCAGGCTGGTGACCGCCGCCGTGGTGGCCCGGTACCGTCCGGACGAGGCCCGGGTGATGGCGGTCGACGTGCGCCGCGGCCTCTACGATGCCATCCCCACCGAGCATCAGCTCGGCTACGGGGTGTCGGCGTCGGGGATCAAGCAGATGGTCGAGTCGGTGGCGCGGGCGATGCGTCAGCGGCTGCCCGACTCCAGCATCACCCCGGCGCAACTGCGTCGCCGTGACTGGTGGCAGGGCCCGGAGCTCTACCTCGTGGTCGACGACTACGACATGGTGTCCAACTCGTCCGGGGCCAACCCGTTCGGTCCGTTGCTGGAGTTCCTGGCCCAGGGCACCGAGCTGGGCCTGCACCTGGTGGTGGCGCGCAGCGCCAATGGTCTGTCCCGGGCCATGATGGACCCGCTGCTGCGGACCCTGATGGAGGTCAACAGTCCGGCCCTGCTGCTGTCCTGCCCACCGGCCGAAGGGGTGCTGTTCAACAACGTCCGGCCCCGGGTGCTGCCGACCGGCCGGGCACAGCACATCACCCGGCGGCGGGTGACCGAGGTGCAGACCGCTCTGATCGAGCCCGACCCGCCGCCGGACCTGGCCGGCTGACCGGGCCCGAGGAGCGAGGGCCGGCTGACCGGAGCTGGTCGACCAGATTCGGCTGACCGGGGCCGGTCAGCCGACGCCGACGCGTTGCGGAAGGTCGTCGGGCAGCAACAGCCGCAGCTCGTCGACGCTGGCCCCGGGCCGGGCGAGCAGCCGGCCGGCCTGCCGGGTCACCATGGCCTGCAGCAGCGTCCGCGCGTACCGGGCGTTGCCGAACGTCTCGGTCCGGGGTACGGCGGCGAAATGCTCCCGCAGCGCCGACACGGTCCGCGGATCGCACTCGTACCCGTCGGCGGCCGCAGCCTGTTCGACGATGGACACCAGCTCGTCGTCGGAGTAGCTGTCGAAGGTGATGGTCCGGCTGAACCGGGACGCCAGCCCGGGGTTCGACGCCAGGAACTGGCGCATCTGCGTCGAGTAGCCGGCGGCGATCACCACGACGTCGTCGCGGTGATCCTCCATCAGCTTCAGCAGCGTGTCCACCGCCTCCTGGCCGAAGTCGGCGATCGCGCCGCCGGTCGAGGTCAGCGTGTACGCCTCGTCGATGAACAGCACCCCGCCCCGGGCGCGTTCGAACGCCTCCTGGGTCAGCTGCGCGGTCTGACCGATGTAGCGACCCACGATGTCCGCCCGGGCGACCTCGACCAGCTGCCCGGTCCGCAGCAGCCCGAGTGAGGTCAGCAGCTCCCCGTAGAGTCGCGCCACCGTCGTCTTGCCGGTCCCGGGCGGCCCGGCGAACACCAGATGGTTGTCGATGGACATCGCGGGCAGCCCGGCGGCGCGGCGCATCCTGGCCGCAGCCAGCAGGTTGACCAGATCCTCGACGGCGTCCTTGACCCCCTGCAGGCCGGTCATGCCACGCAGCCGCTCGACCGGGCCGGGGATGTCCGTCGGGTCCGGCCCGGTGGTGTGCTGCTCGCCGACGTCGGGCGGCAGCAACGTGCTCAGCTCGTCGCCGTCCACGTCGGGTTGGGCGGCGAGCCGGCCGGCCTGCCGGTCCACCATCTCCTCGAAGGTCTGCCGGGCGGTGCGACCGTTGCCGAACGTCCGGTCGCGCGGCATCCGGTCGAAGTGGGCGGCGAGCGCCTCGGCGGTGCCCGGCCCGAGCCGGTAACGGTGCTGCTCGGCGAGTTGACCGACGATGGTCACCATCTCGTCGCTGGTGTAGTCGTCGAACTCGATGGTCCGGCTGAACCGCGACGCCAGCCCGGGGTTGGAGGCGGCGAACCGGCGCATGTCGTCGGAGTAGCCGGCGGCGATCACCACGACGTCGTCACGATGATCTTCCATCAGCTTGACCAGGGTGTCGATCGCCTCCCGGCCGAAGTCGTGGCCACCGGCGGACTCCTGCGAGGTCAAGGTGTACGCCTCGTCGATGAACAGCACCCCGCCGAGCGCGGCGGTGAACACCTCGGTGGTCTTGATCGCCGTGCCGCCGATCACCTGGGCGACCAGATCGCCCCGGCCGACCTCGACCAGGTGCCCGCTGCGCAGCACACCGAGCTCGGCGAGGATGCCACCGTAGAGCCGGGCGACGGTGGTCTTGCCGGTGCCCGGAGGGCCGGCGAAGATCACGTGCCGGCTGGTCGGCGGCACCGGCAGACCGGCGGCCCGCCGTCGTTGGGCCATCCGGTTCAGGTCCACGAGGCTGGTCAGCTGCCGTTTCACCGTCGGCAGCCCCACCATGGCCTGCAACTGGCGTAGCGGGCTGTCGTCCGGACCGGGCTCTGCGGGGAGCCCGTCGGGGCCGGTGGCAGCGGCCGACTCGTTGTCGCGGTCCACCACGTTGTCGGCGCTGACCCGGGCGGCACCGACGCTTTCGCGCAGGCCGACACCCCGGTTGCCGGTCAGCTGGCAGTCGGTCAACGTCACCGGCTCGGCGCTGTCGACCCGGACACCGTCGCCGCTGTTCTCACTCACCGTGCAGCCGGTGAGTGAGACCCGGGCGGCGCCGGCGACCTGTACGCCGTGCCGACGGTTACGCAGGCTGCGACTCCGGTCAGCGACCAGCTGCCCCTGCTCGTCGGCGAGCATCCCGTGCCCGCCGGCTCCGGTGGACTCGCAGTCGGTCACGGTCACCCGGGCCCGTCCCGCGACGGACACGCCGTTGTGGGCCGCGTTGCGGACGGTCACTGCGGTCAGCCGGGGGTGCGCCGAGCCGGTGACCCGTACGCCATCGTCCCCGGTGTCGGCGATCTCACCGCCCTCGATCCGGCCCTGACCGCCGCCCTCGATCAGCAGACCCGGACCGTCGGTTCCGGTCAGTCGACAGTCGCGCAGCAGCGGGGTCGCCGAGTCGTCGACCCGTACCGCCGCCCCGGTGCCGTGGTCGACGGTCAACCGGTGTAACTGCGGGTTGGCCCGCTCGAGCACCGCGACGCCGCAGCCGCCGGACCGCCGTACGGTCAGGTCAGTCAGCACCGGCCCGGCGGCGCCCTTCACGAACAGACCGTCCAGCCGGGCCTCGGTGACCTCACACCGGTTGAAGGTCCCCCGGGCCTGCTCGACCACGCAGATGCCGTGGCCGCCGGGGCGGTCCATCCGTAGCCCCTCGACGACCGGATCGGAGACATCGCCGAGAACCATGCCGTGGCTACGGGTGTCGCTGATCTGGCAGTCGGTCAGCGTGACCCGGGACTTGCTCGTCACGTAGACGCCGATGTCGGTGTCCCGGACGGCGGTCCGCTGGATTCGGGTGGTGCACTGCTGTTCGAGGGCGATCGCCGGTTTGTCGGTCGCCGACACCTCGCAGTCCTCGATCAACCCCCGACCCTGCCCGTTGACGCAGATGCCGTTGCCGCGGGCGTCGCGCAGCACGCACCGACGGACCACCGGATCGCCGCGTTCGGCGATCACCAGTGCGGACGTTCCGACGTGCTCGACGACGCAGTCCTCCAGCACGCTGCCGGCGCCGGAGGTGTCGACCACCCCGGCGCCTTCCGGGTTGACCACCCGGCAGCCGCGCATCGCCACCGCGCCCTGATTGGCGGCCAGCACCGCGGTCCAGCCGGCGCCGACAACCTCGCAGTCGTCTGTCTCCACCTGACCGCGCAGGATCTCCAGAGTGGCGCTCTCGGCGTCCTGGCCCTGCAGGATCAGGCCGGACAGTTTGACGGCCTCGCCGAGCACCCGGACCACCGGGCCGGTGCGAGTGGTGATCCGCGCCGAACCACGACCGTCGGCGGCGACGATGGTGACCACGGTGGTGATGGTCAGCCGCTCGTCGTACTGACCCGCGGCGACCGTGATCAACGCGCCGGCGTGGGCGGCGCGCAGAGCGTCGGTGATCGTGCGGTGGCCCCCGGGGCGGGACGGGTCGACCGTCAACACCTGGCGCGTCACGCGGGCATCGCCGTCCCGTCACGTTGTCGTGGACCGGACGCCATATGGTGGCCCCGACGCCGCGGACCGTACCTGGAATATCGTTTCGCGCACCAGCGTACCGGCGGGTGTGGCGGGCTCCACGGCGGCGGGCACAAGCCTGGGGTGGTTACTAGAGTTCGCGGTCCGGTGCCGTCCCACTCTGGCCCCGCCGCCCGGGTACGCCGTAGTGTCCGGGCCTGAGGCGACCAGCTGGTCTGTTCACCGAAGGAGTGGCCGTGGCCGACATCCATCTGAACCACCCGGGCCTCAGTCAGGCCATCGATGACATGGTGCAGGCGACGACCCAGATGCGTAACGCCATGCAGCAGCTCATGCAGGGTCTGACCCCGTTCGAGCAGACCTTCGCAGCCGACGGATCCCGTCCCCAGTGGGACGCGTTCAAAGTCGCCGTCTCCCAGGCCGACGCTCAGATGCAGAACTCGTTCGGCAAGGGTGCGCTCGCGCTGAGCGACATGCAGAACATCCACATCGACTCGGATCGCCGCGGCACCAACATCCTGGGCGGCTGATGACCTCCGCCTGGGAGGCCCGGATCGAACAGGGCATGGCCGAGGTCCGCCGCTACCAGGAGGACCTGGCCCGGATGCAGCAGTCGTTGCTGGAGCGCAGCGCGTCGGTCACCACTGCCGACCGGGCGATCACCGTGGTGGTGGGTGCGCAGGGCGATTTGACGGACATCGAGTTTCACGGTGCCGCGTACCGGTCGATGGCCGGCACCGATCTGGCCAAGGCCATCGTCGGGGCGTACCAGCAGGCCCGGCAGAAGATGGCGGCGGAAACCGATCAGGTGGTGCGGTCGTTCGTCGAACGCGGAACCGGCATCCGGGACACCATGGTCGGTGACAATCCGCTGGAGGAGCTGCTCGGCCCGATCCGCCGCGCCGCCCGCGCCGCCGGCGGACTCGATGTCGAGCCCCGGGGACGGAACTAGGGAGATGCCCACTGGTGCCGGTGGGAGGTGATCTGACACGTTGACCGTGCAGAGTTGCCGCAGCGCTGCCGGCCGGGCGTCCGGTGGCCCGATGTCGGTCGGGGGAGTCGCGTGTCTGAGCTGATGGTTCCTTCGGACCTGCGAAACCGGTTCGCGCGGTTCGGCCAGGCCGAGCAGGTCCTGGCGCGGCTCGGCGACACGATCGAGCAGATCCACGAGCTCAATCTCGCCGGCGCGGGCAACACCGGCGACGAGATCGCCCAGACCTACCGCTCCAAGGTCGATGGACCGACCGACAATCTGAAGGTACTCGTCGAACGAGTGCGTGGCGTGCTGCTGATGACCGACGAGAATGGCCAGCAGGTGAGCAACATCTTCGACCAGGGCGAGGTGGACGCCGGCGGCGCAGGCCGACGGTGGTGAGTTCACCACCCTCGGCGGAGTGACCGGTGGCGATCCAGCCCTCGGACGAGGTCAACAACCTCTACATGGTCCTCACCGGCTCCCGGATGCCGGACATCAACGAGGACATCCTGCGGACCGTTGAGGACCTGTACCTCGCTGTCTCCGGCGATCTCGGTGAGCTGCAGGGTCACGTCGAGTACCTGGTGGCCGGCGTCCGCCGGTCCTTTGACGGGCAGGCCGCCGAGGCCTTCGCCATGCACATGGAACAGTTTGTCTCCGGCGACATCTCCGTGCTGGAGGGCGCGGCCGAGCAGGCACGTGCGCTGGCGGCGTTCGCCGGCGAGGTCGCCACCGAGGCCGAGTACATGAAGCTCATGATCATCGCCGAGTTGATCGTGCTGCTCGTCGAGATCGCGATCGCCGTGGCGATGTCCTACTTCAGCTTCGGGCTGTCCACCGCACTGCTGCCGGTCAAGTTCGCCATCACCCGGATGCTGATCCGCCTGGGCATCCAACGGCTGATCCTGCGGATCACCTCGTCGCCGCTGTTCAAGACCGTCGTCAACACCCCCTGGTTCAAGTCCTTCATCAACTCGCCCTGGTTCAAGACAGTCGGCCAGGGAGTGTTCATCTACGGCCCGATCGACGGGGTCATCGAGACCGGCATGTCGTACGGTGTACAGGACTACCAGATCAAGAAGGGCAACCGCGACGGCTTCAACGACAAGCACGGCGTGTCGTCGTTCGTCAGCGGCTACTTCTCCGGCCTGTTCCAGCACGTCATCACCGACAGCCTGCTGCGCAAGTTTCTGCCGCCGCCGCGACTGGGCCGTGACGGGCCGGGGGGATTCGACCTCGACCCGCCGGGCGGGCCGCGACCGGGTATCGGCGGACTCAGCGAAAAGGTCCCGCCCCCGGTGAAGCGGGACGGGGCCAGCGGTCCTGATGGCGCAGGTCCAAGACCCGGACCGGGGCCGAACGTCGGCCCGGGCCCGCGTACCGGCGGGGGACCGTCACCCGTACGTCACCTGCGTCTACCGATCATCCTGACGTCAGTGGCCGTCGGAACGGCGATCGGCGAGACCCTCGGTGAGGTGATCTCCGGGGCGGCTGTCTACGGCAAGGTCGACATCGACCCGGGAATGCCCGGGCTCGCGGCCACCGCCGCGGTCCTGCAGAGCATCACCGAAATCAAGGTTGCGCAGCCGCTCGGCAACTGGCTCGGCCGGTTGACCTTCGGCCCGGTGCCGGTCGTCGGGGGCAGCACCGCCGGCCCGCCATCCGGCGGGACGTCGCAGCCGCCTACGACGCACCCGCCCCCGCCCGGCCAAAGCCCGGTAGCCGGCGAGAAGGGTGCGGGCGACGCGCCCCGCCCCGGCCCGGTGGGGGAGCGGACACCGGACCGGCCAGACCGCCCGGGCCTGATCGACGGATCAGAACACCGCACAGAGTCGGGCCCCTCCGCGTCGGAGGGGGTGTTCCGGCCACCAGTGGTCGGCACCACACCGAACCCGGATCTCCTGGTGCCGACCGCGCCGCCGCCCCCCTACCCGGCACCACCGGCAGCGCCGGTCGTCACTGCCGAGCCGAATGTTCCGAGCGGTACGGTGGCGCCGCCCGCGATGGCTGGTCCGCCCGCGATGGCTGGTCCGCCCGCGACGGCTGGTCCGCCCGCGACGGAATCCGTTCCGACACCACTCCTGTCCCCTGCGCCGGGCGACGGAGATCTGGTCGAGGAGTCTGCGGCACCCCATCGCGGCTCGGACCAACCGGACGGAGAGCAGGCGGCCCAGGCCGCGGCAGGAGCCGACCCGGTCCGGCAAGGAGCCGACGTCGCCGACCAGCGGACGCACACCCCGCCGGAGCCGCCGCCATCGCCGGTGGTTACCCCGGTCCCGCCGCCGCCACTGCCCAGCGACGCCGCCTGGACGTCGGCAAGGGAAAACGCGAGCGTCGGAGTTCGCACGCACTCCTGGGGCGATCCGGTTCACCGGTTCGGCCCCGACGGCGAGCAGCAGCTGGTCGTACGGTCCGGCTTCGACGCGCGGCGGGTGTTCCACGACGGTCAATGGTTCACCGACCTCGAAGTCCGGGTGTGGATCGACGACAACACCGAAGTGGGACCCGCCGGCGTTGACGCTGTCCACGACCGACTCGCCTCCGGTGTGCGCGAGCACCTGAACATTCCCGGCTATCAGCTGGGCAACGGCGATCGCCTGCATGTCACCGTGCTGCGTGCCGATTCGCCGGACAGCGCACACCTGACGGTGAACCTGGTCGACCGGGACCAGGAGATGCACCAGTACTCATGGTGGGCCGACGCGGCGGCTGAGTACTACACGCACGAAATCGCTCACCAACTTGGCCTGCGCGACGACCGGTCCGGCAGCGGATCGGTCCCCGGTAGCCTGCTCGGCGACTTCACCGTGCCCAAGCCGACCGGCGACGACGTGGCGACGCCAGCGGACAGGTGGCACCTCTGGCGCGACGGCGGCCTGCGGCAGCGCCATCTGGATCTGCTGGACGTCCTCATCGGGCCGGTCGGTGAGGACGGCGGCTATCACGGCGTGGACCGGCCCGTCCGGCCAACCGCCGATGAGTACGCACCACGTGCGCCGAAGCAGCCGCCAGCCGCTGCGAACCGTCCGCCGACTACGTCGCAGGCTTCCACCCCGGTCGACCGCCCAACCGCCGACGGACAGCCCGGGACCGAGCTCGATGATCTGGCCGATCGTCCGCGCCCGGAGCCGCCGGTGTTGTCTGCGGTGACCACCGAGTCCGGTCCGATCGCCGGACCAGTGGACCGGCGGACCACGACGACCGGCGAACCGGAGTCCGCGACCGACTCGGATGGTGAGAGCAGCGAGGACGACGACTCCGACCGCGAGATAAGCGACGACGGCGACGCGGTCCGTCCGCAGGTACGCCGGCCACCGGTCATGTCGGGCGCTCTCCCGGTCAATGATTTTCCGGATGATTTGGATTTGCCGGCGTTGTTCGCGGGGCGGTCGGATGATTTTCCGGATGATTTGGATTTGCCGGCGTTGTTCGCGGGGCGGTCGGATGATTTTCCGGATGATTTGGATTTACCGGCGTTGTTCGCGGAGCGGTCGGACGACTTTCCGGACGATCTGGATCTGCCGGAGCTGTTCGCCGAGCCACCCGCTCTGCCCTGGTACACCCAGTTCGACGGTGCGCTCGGCCAGATGTACGCCTACCAGGCAGGCCCCCGACCGGGACAGCGGGCGGAGGACCTCGTCGGTGAGCTGCTGAGCGATCTCATAGCTGGTCCGACACCCGCCATCTTCCCGGCCGGGCAGCGGGACGCGGTCCGCCGGGCGGTACGCGACGCGCTGATCGACCTCTACACCGCGCCACCGTTGCCGCCCGCACCGGCCGGCGGGCCGGCGGACAACACCCCGGATCCGTTCATCGACGAGCGGTACAGCGAGTTCCTGGAGAAGTGGGACCGGGTCCTCGTGCAGGGGATCACCGTACTGGCCGGTGATCGCCTTGTCTGGATTCATCCGGTCATCGACAACGGCCGGCCACACCAGCGGACCCGGACCGGCCCGGTTCCGTACAAGGTCGTCTTCGGTTCGGGATCGACGAACACCTCGCGCGGCGGCGGGGTCGACCGAGGGGTTCCCGCGCCGATGGATCTGATGCTGGTCGGCCTCACTGGTTTCGCCAAGCGGGTCAGCCGGCTGATGTTCAACTTCCCGTTCAAGCTCGAAGGAGGTTTCGACAATCCCCGGTCGGAGAACCGGACCCTGGTCGCCGGCCGGCAGATGTTCGTCAAGAACCGGCAGATGTTCGATGTCGGCCTGCGTTTCGAGGTGTACGCCGACGGCCGGCGGTTCGGCTCCACCGGCACCGCTCCGCCGGACCGGAGCGGACTGACGGTCGTGGTGCCCGAGCAGTACGCCAACCGGGACAACGGGTGGCCGGGGCACGAGACAACCCCGGCGCCGCAGCGGCAGGAGCAGCAGCGAATCACCCGGGCCAGGCCGGTGCTGAACGCCATCGGCCTGACCACACTCGTCGTCCAGTGGCACCGGCAGCTCGCCAGGAGCCGGTTGACACCGCAGCAGCGGGTCGCCGTCGCCGCAGCCGGTACCCGCCAACTGCTCAACGAACGCAGTCTGATCAACCGCAGCACACATCTGCTGTCCAACGGGGTACGCACCGATTCGCTGTCCGTCGGCGGACTCAACGGCAGTCTGAACCTCACCGTGACGCCCACCAAGATCCAGTACATCGGCTCGGCACCTGGTGTCGAGGTGCGCGACGACACGAGTGTCGTGCTCAGCCAGAGCGACGGGGCGACCGTCACCAGCGGACTGGCGTTCGACCCGTCGTTCACGGCGATCGGCATGGTCGACCCGAGCACCGGCACGATCGGGAAAACCGGCCAACGGGTCACCGGGACGCTCGGTGTCGAACTGAAGGTCTCCGGCGGGGAGAGCCTGGCCCTGGATCTCAGCAGCGACGTGTCCAACCATGTCGTGCTGGTCCGCCGCTCCGATCAGGCTCGCTACCTCGTCCGCTACCGGGTCGCGCTGTACACCGAACTGGACAATCAGCTGATCGCTCCGGTGTCGTTGAGTGACGTACCGGCCGAACTCGGCGTGGCCGAACCCGACCGGGTGAGCTTCGAGCGGGCGATCGCCGGTGGCGTGCTGACCCGGGGTGTCACCCGGTGGACGCGGACTCCACCGGGGCCACTGGACATGATCCAGTACCACCCCCGGCAGATTCTGGACCGGCTGCTCGGCGTCTCTCAGCCGGGCAACCCGCGGCAGCCGGCACCGCCGCCGTCGCAGCCGCGTACCCAGCCGGTGGTGCCGATGCCGCACCACCGGGGTCGGAGGATCGCCACCCCGACGGCGGGCGAGCCGCTCGCGCTGGCCACCCGGCGCGGCACGGGCTGGGGGGTGCCGGTGTCGCTACCGAGGTCCGAAGTGGTGGTTCAAACCATCGAGCGGGCTCTGCGGCTGATCGCCGGGGTGCCGCGGCTGGACCGGGACACCTCCCAGACGATCGTCCAGCGACTGGGCCGTCCGGCGTTGGAGGCCGACCTCAACCGTCAGCTGGTCGGCGACCCGTTCACGGTCACTGTCGGCGGCAAGGACTACGACATCATGCTGACGGTCTACCTGGAGGAGCATCGCGACAGCAGCCGGTACGGGATGAGCGTCAACACCCGGACGATCGTCGCGCAGGGCCACTCCGGGTCGATCGCCGACGACGCGAGCGTGACCGTCGCGTTCAGCGGAGGTCCGGTGATCCCGGTCGCCACGGAGGCCCGGGTCGCGCTGCCGTTCAGCGCGGAGAAGGGTCACTCGGCGGGGCACAGCGACGACCGGTCGGTCTCGGTCGAGTCGTACCGCCGGACCGAGACCACCGGCGACGTCGTCGACAACGGTTACGGTGTGGCCTACGTATTCGTGATCCGCGAGTCGAAGGTCGGCGGGCAACGCCGCACCTGGGTCTTCGGCTCGCAGGCCGGCATCGTCACCCCGGTCGAGCATGTCCCGGAGACACCGCTGACCCTCGACCAGGTCCGCCAGGCGAACACCCTGACCTCCGGTGCCGCTGTCGAGACACAGTGGTCGGCGATGCGGGAGGACGTCGACGCTCTCGATTTCGTCCGGTTCGACCTGTACGGCGTCAATGCCGTCGAGACCGCGTTCGTGACGATGCCGGAGCTGGTCGCGCTGGCCGCCGACCTCTACCGGCAGAGCACCGGCCGGACCCAGGAGTGGTTCAGCGATCCGCTGAACTGGCCACGCGAACTGTGGCAGATCGGTATCCCGAACCACCTCAATGCCCACTTCGGCGAGTTGACCGACGGCCGTGGCTGGATCATTTCGCTGGAAAGTGGCATCACCTCCCACATGGTGCTGATCATCCGGGCCCGGGTGGTGCCGCCGGGCACCGGCCGCGTCTCCGGGACGGTCGAGATCGAGCACTACCTCAAGCGCGCGGGCAAGCACGAGCTCGGCGCCGAACAGAGTTCCGACACCAAGCTGGGGTTCGCGCCGAGCGGCAGCTACCTGGCCCCCAACCCCAGCGGTGACGACGAAGCCGCGATCGGCCGGGTTGATGTCGAGATCGCCGGCGTAGGCCGGAAATGGTCCGTCGGTGAGGAGAACGCCGACAGCGCCGGAAGCGCCGACATCAGCCGCGCCACGTATGGCGGGGACAAAGGGATCTTCCAGGGCGACGTATTGATCGAAGCCTCGATCGTGGAGTGGAACGACCTGAAGGACCTTTTCCAGCCCGACCGGCCGGATCAGCCGACGAGCACCACCCGGACCGGTTACCTCAAGGTGCCGGGCGGACTCGACTTCATGATGCCGGTCGAGATCGCCGACGAGCTCAGCCTGCCACTGCCTGTGCCGCCAGCCGATCCGGCCGATTCCGAGACGGGCACCGATCCAGCGGATTCCGAGACGGGCACCGATCCGGCGGCGGTACCCGCGGCGCCCGTCGCGATCTACTCGGATCCGGATCTCGCGCAGGCCCTCGGCCACCCGGAACGGCTGCAGGCCGGCCCGGTTCTGACGTTCATCGAAGACACCATGCGGACCAATGGACTGATCCCAGCGGGCGACCGGCACACCCTGCTGCGCCGCGCGGTGCGTGCCCAGTTCGCGTCCATGCCGTTGGAGAACCAGTGGACCGCGCTCGTCGGCTCCGGCGTACGGGGGCTGTTCGTCGTGCCGAGTCCGTTGCGCAATCTGCGGTTGATGCTGATCGAGGTGACCGGTCGGTTCACCGGTGCGCCGACGGCCAGCGGCAGTCGGAGCGACGTGGACCTGTTGTTGCGCGGCGAGGCGTTGGACGGGTCGTCCCGGTCCGAGAGCCAGGGCGACGAGTGGTCCTGGACGGTCGTCAAGATCAAGGGTTACGGCAAGCCCACCGACGCCACCGACGCCGGTGCTTCCGGTGGGCTGGCCTACTCCCGCGAGCACGAGTCGGACCTCGGGGTCACTCAGGACGACAAGGACATCTTCCGGGTCGGTGTCAAGGGCGGGGCCACCCAGTTCATCCAGCCAATGGAGTTCGAGGTACGGATCGGACTGACCAACCACAAGCCGTACTGGATGCAGCTGATCTCCGCGACGCTACGCGAGACGTTCTTCCTCGCTAGCTCGCTGCGCGACGGCGGCGAGCAGTGGGCCCGGCAGATCTGGTTCGACAACCGGCTGACGGAATGGGACTGGGAGAGCGCCACCGCGACGCCGCTGACCGGCACGGTGAAGCTGCTGGTGCCGACGTACCTCGCCGAGACCGCCGACCAGCGGGGGCGGTGGGTTTCCTCCACCGCGCAGCGGCCAGCCGGGTTTCCCGCCGCGCCGCCGGTGCGCTGGGGCACCAGACCGGCGAGTCGTCCGCAGGCCAACCGGGATCTGCTCACGGACCAGTCCCTGCATCCCTGGACGTTGGACAAGGTCGCCCAGCTGGTGCGCGCGTTCGCCGGACTGACCACCCTGTCGGCACAGCTGCCGCCGACGTCGGTGGTCGAGGGCCGGGTGCCCGGCCTGCCGTGGCACAGCGTCGTCACCCTGGCGCTCGGCGACCACGCCGACGGATCGACGATGCGGTCCCGGGTGTGGGATCTGCTCGACAACGGGTACCGAATCCCCGGAACGGACATCACCGTCGGTATCGACATTCGGGCTGTCCAGTACTACGAGTCGTCGACCGGGGAGCCGCTCACCGTCCGGAAGAAGGGCCGCAGATACGGGCAGAAGGAAGCGGCCCCGAGTGCCGGGAACACCAGCGGGTCCAGGACCACGGTGACCCTGGGGCCGTCCGGCCGGGGTGACGTCGTGAAGGGGGTCCGGCTCGGCACGGACGCCCCGTTCACCGTCGAGCGGTCCCGGGAAGCCGGTGGTGAGCTGTCGATCGGGGACGTCTCCGAGCGCAACGTCGAGTCGTTGCGGAGCTACCACCAGTACCGCTACGACGTCACCGTCTACATATCCGGCCGGGCCGGCACGCTGGTCATCGACGTCACGGACGGCTTCCTCGCCATGTCGGCAAACCCGCCGGCGCGCCTTCCCGCGCACATCCCGCTGCCGCCGGGCAGCGACATCACGACGGACGCGGAGTCGAGCCACAGCTCGGGCACGGCAGAGGCCGGGTACGAGGCTGATTCCGGCAGCGACTCCGAATCCGAATCCGAATCCGAATCCGAATCCGAATCCGACTCTGACGACGGGTCCGGGGCGGACCATCCCGCGCCTGCGGCAACTCCCACCGCCGGGGCACCGCCAGCCGCCCGTACCGCGCCGGTGGGTGACCGCCGGGCGAGCGCAGCGTCGGGCCCACCGGCTGAGGTCGACTCATCCGAGGCGGAGTCTTCGTCCGAGTCCGACTCAGCTGAGGAGTCCGACGTCACCGTCGTGCCGCGGCGGGCGGGGCCGGCCGTGGTCGGCAGCAGGACCCAGCCGGCGTCATCCGCCCGCCCGCCGACGGCGGCTGCCACGGAGCCGGAGCACGATCCGATCTTCGCCGCGCTGACCCCGTCGTCCGTTGCGGGCACGGCATCGGCCCCGGCGACGCCCGCCGGGACCGCGCAGCCGACTGCCGGAGAGGCGGACCTGACCAGGAGGCCGGACCGGCGCTGGTACCTCGACGGGCAGCAGGTGCTGGGCGAGCGGTTGACCGGCGACCGGACGGGACTCGCGCTGCTCGACGACGCGGATCTGGAGCGGATGTCGCCGGCCGACCTCCTGCCCCCGGGCGAGATGCCGGTGGTGGTCGTGCGGGCAGCCGGCGACCGGATTCTCGTTCCGGTACTGGACGCGGACGGCCGGACCCGGCAGGTGCCGGTGACGCCGGGCCAGCTGGCCAGGATGACCGCCCCCCTGGCCGGTCTGTCCGGCACGGTGGCGTTGATCATTGGTGACGTCGGCACCGCCGACGGCGGTTTCGTCTCGGCCTACGCGAGCGCCATGGGTGTCGACGTCCTGGTGCTGTCAGTCGCGCCGCGCGTCGGCTCGCCGGCCGCGCGGCTGCGGGTGCCGCCGGAGCAGTCGGCAGACGACTCGCCGTGGCAGCTGTTCAGCCCGGTCAGCCGGGCTGGGTGAGCAGCGTCGCCAACGGCAGTTCGACCCGCCGGGCGCGAAGGACCCAGCGGCCGCCCTCGGCGCCGTACACCCGGGTCACGGTGACCCGGTCGTAGTTGCGCGGTGGCAACAGCACCTCGACACCGGCGGCGTTGAGCGCCACCAGCCGGGACCGGACGGCGGCCAGCGGCGCGATTCGGCCGGCGCTGGCCGCGACGTCGATCGCCTGGCCCGGCTCGATCCGTAACCGCACCAACCGCACCCCGTCGGCAGGTGCCGCCGGTCGGGAGTCGGAAACCACCAGCTGGTCGCCGTCGGGTCCGCCGGCGGCCGGCAGCATGGCGTACGCGGTCGCGGCGCGCCGCCCCGCCGGCCAGCGGACCACGTCGTTGGGCAGGCCGTCAGCACCGTGCCGCGCGCCGGTGCAACGCAGGAACAACGAGGTCGGAGCGAGGTCCGGCTGTGCCCGCCACTCGCCGGGGCCCGCCGGTGTCCAGCCCTGGGTCACCTGGACCCGGTCCAACCATCCGGCCGGCAGCAGGTAGCTGTCCACACCGCGCAGCAGGTGGCGGACCTCGGCGGGCGCGGTCTCGTCGAGCCCCGTCGTCACCACCGCCCCGCCTGGGGCCACCGACACCCGCAGCGCCACCGCGCCAGGGTGTGCCGTCCGGAGCCGGTCCGCGTCGAGTTGACCGACGACGAACAGCTCCGCCGTGGGCAGTCCCTCGGCCGCGATCCGGGCAGCGGGCTGCGTGACCGGGACGTACAGCTCGACCGGCTCGGCGTTCACCATGGGTCGCTCCGGCAACCAGGTCACGCCGTGCCCGCGGCTGCCTCGGGCGGCCGGGACCATCGACGGTCGCCGGCCGGTTGGCGGTGGATCGGTCGCCGGTGGATCGGTGGTGAGCCGGCCCTGGCCGGGCGACGCCGACGTCGGTACCAGCCAGCCGTCGTGGCTGCGCCACCGCCCGGACACGGTGACCAGGTCGGTGGCGCCGGGTGCGGACGGTGCCACCCGGCACCACCGGGCCGGCTCACCGGCGGCCCGCAACGACCGCGGCTGCCCCTGCACCACGGCCAGCCGCGCCCCCGGCTCCGGCACCCAGATCTCGGCGGGAATCTGGTCGGCGAGTGCTGTCACGTGGGCCCGCAGATGCCCGAAACCCTCCGGTGGAACCGAGATCAACAGGGCCAGGTCCTGGCCGGCCCAACCGGCCCGGCGCAGCAGCGCCGGTAGCTCCCGCGGCCCGAGGGCGAGCAGCCCGCCGTCGCCGTGGCGGGCTGCCAACCGTCCGTCGTCCAGCACCGCCAGCTCGACCCGGAACTGCCCGTCGCGTCGCCGGACCGTCGCCCAGCGGCGCAACGCCGCCGGCCGGGCCTCGGTGGCCACGCTGACCAGTTCGACACCGCTGGCCGCCGGTGCGTGCGGAGCCTCCTCGCCGGTCTCTTCAGCTGCGGCCTCGCCGGTCTCGCCCGGGTGCTGGAGCCGGATCTCGGCGGTCGACAGGCCCGTGTCCATGGTTCCGCCGACCGGTGCCAGCCGTCCGTCGCGGTCGGACCAGAACCGGTCCGGATGGTCCGGGCCGGGCGGCCGGAACGCCTGCCAGCCGCGCTGGTGGCCGTCGCGGTCACGGACGGCGAGGTCACGGACCCCGTCGAGGAGCACCACCCGGCTACCGGTCGGCGGTGCCCAGACCGTGGCCCCGACGCGTCCCGCCAGTTCGGCCAGGTATGCCGCGAGGCCGGCGGTGACCTCGGCGCCGAGGCCGGGGAACATGACCCGGTCCGCTGGGTCGACGCGCGGATCCGCCGGGTGACCGCTCGGGTCCGCCGGAGCGTTGTGGTCGCCGCTGGCGCCGCCCCGGCTGGAAGCCGGTCGGTGGTCAGGCACCTGCGGCCAGACTCGCAGGTCGCCGCCGTACAGCGGAACGGCGGCCAGCGCCGCCGCCAGGTCGGTTCCGGACGCAGCGGTGCGCACGCCGTCGTACCCGCTCAGCAGCGGTGTGTCGCCGTCGACGCTGAACGCGACGGTGGCCAGCCCGGGATGACCACCGCCGAGCCGCGCTGCGGCGGCCCGGGCGATCGGGAACGCCTCACGGGTGGTGAAGGACAGACCCCGGGGCAGCGGCAGGGTGGCCCAGCCTCGACGGGGCCGGACCCGACCACCGTCGAGGTCGTACCAACCGGGCAGGCTGGTCGACATCGACGGCGGCTGGATGTGCAGCCAGTCGACCACGGCACCGGTCGTCCGGTCCACCGGGGTCGGTTCGTCGGCGTCCGCGGTCGGCCGGCTCGCAACCGCGCCCGCCGGGACGATCAGCACGTCCCGGCCGAGTAGATCGGCGAGCGCCAGCAGCACCGCGGTGTGCCGGGCACCGTCCGGGACCAGCACCTGCACGTCACGGCCTCCGCCGCCGGCCCGGACGACCATCCTGGCGAGCTCTCCGGCGGTGAGCGCGGTCTGCGGCCTGTCCGGTTCGGCCAGTCCGCCTCCGACGGTGGTCGTCAGGGTGATGCGATGCGGGGCGACATCGTGCGTCGGCTTGGAGGTGTGAGGTACCAGGGTCATGTCGCTCAATCCCTACCATGGTGGCCTGGTGCCAGGGAGACGCCGTCGGTTAACAATCCGTGTCGAGATGGGATCCTCCAGGCGTTGGCTGGGGGATCGGACACTTTGCCTTGCCGCATCATCGTCGACCTCCATACCGTCGCGTAGAGCCAGCCACTCGTACGAGGACGACAACGAAGATGACCGTGCACCCCGGCGCTGCGTCGGCATCAGCCGGCCTCGACGCGCAGCTGCGTGCGCTCTACGACGGCCCGGCGCCGGGCCTGTTGCGCTACCTGGTCCGGCTCACCAACGGGGACCGGTACCGGGCCGAGGACCTGCTGCAGGAGACCCTGGTGCGGGCGTGGCGGCACCCGGAGTCGCGCACCGAGACTGGTGAGTGGCGCAGGTCCTGGCTCTACACCGTCGCCCGCAACGTCGCCATCGACGACCTGCGGACCACCCGCCCGGTCGAGCTCGTCGGGGACCTGCTCGACGACCATCCGGACGACGACGACCCGGTCGAGCGGGTGATCGATGCGGGAGTGGTGCACGCCGCGTTGGACGCGCTGCCGGAGCGGCAGCGCACCGTACTCGTCGAGGTCTATCTGCGCGAACGATCCGGCCAGGAGGCCGCGCAGCGGCTCGGGGTGCCCGTCGGCACGGTCAAATCGCGCACGTTCTACGCTCTGCAGGCATTGCGGGAGCTGCTCGACCCCGTTGCCGCGCCGGTCAACCATCGACTATCTGCAAGGTCCAGCGGGCCGGCGGCCCTGCGGTGACCACTATCGGCACGGTGGCCGGGGTTGGCCGTTCGACCAGCGCCGCCAGTGCCGCCAACTGACTCGGTGCGGGGTCGGTGACCAGGGTGACCACTGTCCGTGCCGCGTCGTCGTCGGCGAGTGCAGGCAGGTCGGCGGGGTAGCGCCGGCAGCCCGGCGGCAGCGTGGTGAGCCCGTCGCCGACGACGGTGACGGCGGCCCCGGCGGCCAGCAGCCGGGTCGCGAGCAGCCGGGCGACCCGTTCGCGGGCGTCGGCCGACCCGGTCACGGCGAGTACGTCGGGCGCCTGCCGCAGCTCGATCCAGAACTGCCCTCCGGTGCCGGTGCCGACGTCGAGCGTCGTCTCCGATCCCGGCTGGTCGGTGTCCGGTTCCGCCGACCGCCAGCCGTACGGCGTGTCGCCGCGTGGCCGCCTTAGGCCGGTCAGCCGCAGTACCGCCGGATCGTCACCCACCCGCAGCCGCACCTCGAGGTGGGCGAGCCGACGGTCGTCCTCGGCCGAACTCTCCGGTGGCCCGGTCGTCGGCATCGGGTCGGAGGTCGGGGCCGGCCCGGCGGTCAGGTCGGCTGCCGGAGCCGGTCCGGTCGCCGGAGCCGGCACCAGCGCGGACGCCGGCCGGACTGCCCTGGACGCCGGCCGGACTGCCCTGGACGCCGGCCGGACTGCCTTGGTAGCCGGTCGACGTCCGCCGCCTCGGCGCAGCACTACCACCGCGAGAGCGAACAGCCCTACCGCGACCATCGCCGCCCCGCCCCGCAACAGCAGTTCGGATCCCGGGTCCGGCTGCCGCGCACCGCCGACGGTCGGCAGCTGCGGCCCGGTCGACACACCGTCGGCTGCCGGCAACGGCCCGTACCGGACGCCCGGACCGCGCGCGTCGTCGGGCAGCCGTAGCACCCAGCCCGGCTCCAGGACGGTCGGATCGGTCAACCGTCCACCGTCGGGCTGCGTCCGCCCCACGTTCAGATCGAAGATCTCCGGGTACCGTCGGCCATCGCCGAGCGTGCGAGCGGCGATAGCGAACAGGAAGTCCCGCTCACCGCCCGGCTGCTGACCGACGACGTAGTACCGCACGTTGCCCGTGGTCGCGGCATCCTGGGTGGAGCTGACGTCGGGTGCCGGACCAGCGCCGGCCGGTCGGGCATCGGCCCACCCGGTCGGTACGCTGACCGCCGTCGCGCACACCGCGACGGCGACGATCCGGCCCGCCCGCCTCACCAGGCCGTGGCGGATCTCCGATCGGTGCCGCATGCCCACTCCTGCCGCTGCGCGGGACGGCCCCGCCAACCATCAAAGCTCTGCCAACGCTGGGACGAAGCAGCATATGCAAAGGTTCACGATGTACTTCCCTAGTGGTGGTGAACCTAGGACATCGCGCCGTCGTCCATGCCGTAGCGGACCGCCGGATCACCGGCACCCGATCAAGGAGGAACGATCTGATGAGGATGCGCGGCGGCCGCGTACCGGTCGCCTTCGGCCTGCTCCTCGCGGTCATCGCCGCTGGCCCGCTCGGCGTCACCGCGCCGGCCGGAGCGGCGGGCGGTGCCGTCGCAGCGGTACCGGTGCACCGGTCCGCCCCGGACCCCGGGCCGTCCGGCAGCTACCAGCTCTACTACGTTGTCGCCGCGAGCGTCGACGGCCGACCGGAGAACCTCTGGCTGATCGCCAGCCGGCTGCTCGGCGACGCCGACCGGGCCACCGAGATCTTCGACCTCAACGCCGGTCGGCCGCAGCCGACCGGCGGCGCTCTGGTCGATCCGAGTGTGCTGCGGGCGGGCTGGGAGCTGGTGCTGCCGTGGGACGCGGTCGGGGAGGGCGTACGGTACGGCCATCTCAGCCCGGTGAGCGCCCCGACCAGCCCGGCACCGTCACCCCGGCCGCCGGCTCCGGACGCGACGTCTACTCCCCGCCCCGGGGGCACCGGCAACGGCCAACCGGGAGGCGGGCAGCCGTCCGGTTCCCCACCGGGCCCGACCCCCGCCTCGCCGTCCGCCTCGCCGACACCGACAGCGAAGCCCTCGGCGGGGGCGAGCCGGCCACCGGGTACGGCCTCCGGCGCCCTGCCCTGGCTGACTTCCGGCTGTCAGGCGAGCTTGGCCGACTGGGGGCAGCCGTGGCCGGCGCTGGACCAGGTCTGGTCGCGTAGCCGAGGGGCAGGGGTGACCGTCGCGATCGTCGACTCGGGGGTCGACGCGACGTTGCCGGAACTGACCGGCCGGGTCACTGCGGGGGCGGACATCGTGACCGGGGCCGGGCGGGCCGGCACCGACTGTCTCGGCACCGGGACCGCCATCGCTGGGATCGTCGCCGCCGACCACAGCGCCGGCTCCCGTAGCGGAGTGGCACCGGAGGCGACCGTGCTGCCGGTGCGTCTGGTCGAAACCGATGCGCGGGCCCGGATCACCGATCAGGTGACCGCGATCGAGGTGGCCCTGTCCACCGGGGCCGGGGTTCTGATGATCGGCGGCTACGTCGACCTGTCCGACCCGCAGGTGGTGCAGGCTCTCGCCGGTGTCGCCGAGCACGACAGCGTGGTGGTCGTGCCGGCCAGGTCCGGTGCGGACCTGGATCCGGCGCCCGGCCCACCTGACGCGGTACTGCGGGTCGCCGCAGTCGACGAGCAGGGCACGCCAGTGGCCGAGCACCCGGCCGGCGAGGTGGACGTGGTGGCACCGGCGGTGTCCGATACCGAACCGCGCGACGCCACGGTCTACGCGGCGGCCTATGTGGCGGGCGTCGCCGCGCTGCTGAGGTCCGCGCAACCGGATCTCACCGCCGCCGAGGTCGTGCAACGGCTCACCGAGACCGCGGAACTCGCGGCTGCGGCCGACCGGGACGACGAAGTCGGCTGGGGCGGTGTCGACCCGGTAGCGGCGATCGGTGCCGGCGGTGCCCGTCCGGGTGGTCCTGTCGACGACGGCGCCGGCGGATCCGGCGCGGCGGCCGGCTGGCCGTTGGCGGTGGCGTCGGTGGTGCTGGTCATTCTCGGTGCTCTGTTCTGGGCCCGGCGCAGACTCGGTGCACCGGTGGAGGCGGCCGCCGCCGAGGCGGCGGACACCGGAGCCGGTGCCCGGGGCGGCGGCGAGTCCGCCGTCCGGCCGGCGAACTCCTTCGCGGCCGAGGACGACCAGACGTCCGTCGCCGGCACCGACCCGGCGGGTACGGGGTCGCCCGGCGGTGCCACTGACCTCGACGGCGGCGGTTCGACGGCCGCGACGACCTCGACGGACACCCGGGTCACCACGGTCCTCGACCTGTCGCAGGGGCGGCCCGCGCCTGGGGCGAAGCCGCCGCCGGCCTGACGTCAGCCGGTCAGCGGCGGCTCCAGCTCGCGTTGGCCTGACCGGTGCAGGGCCAGAGGATGACCTGGCTGCCGTCGGCGGTGCGTCCGTCGTACACGTCGACGCACATCAGCTTGCCGCGTGCGTCGGAGGCCTTGAGTGAGGTCAGGTCGTCGGCGCCGTTGAGGTAGAACCGTTGAGCGGCGGTGCCGTTGCACCGGGTGCTGCCGATGACGGTGAGGTCCGCCGTCCGGCCGTTGGTCAGGTCCATGCACATGCCCTGGGAGCGGATCGTGTCGTCGGGCAGGAACTCCCACAGCTGGTTGGCCGCCCCGGTGCAGGTGGAGATCGTCAGCGGGGTGGACCGTTCGGTCTGCGGCCCGTGGTGCTGGGTCAGGCACTTGTCGGAGGCGTGGCTGACCAGTTGCCACCGGGTCTTCGGCGCCGGGGTGGTCGCCTTCGGCGCGATGCTGCTGGGGGCGGGCGTGGGGGCCGGCGTACCGGCTGCGGCTGGCGGCGGCGTGCCGGCGGCGGGCGCCGGGCTGGGGTCGGCAGCGGCCGACGGCGATGGTGCCGCCCCGGTACCGAGCCTTGGATCCGCCGCGTAGAACTTCTCGTGGCCGTGTACCAGTGCGGTGAAGGCGGCGAGGGTGGAGGAGCCGTCGACGTCACCGGCGGCCTGGATGGTGCCGGCTCCCCACTGGTACGCGGCCAGGGCCAGCGGGTACGGGTCGTCGCTGAGCGGCGTCATCTCCTCGACGAGGCGGCACATGGTGCGGCCCAGCGCCGGGATGGCCACCTGCGCGTCCCACGGTGTCGCGTCGCCGGCTGCCTGGACGTACTGGACCCATACCTGCGGCAGGAACTGCGCGATGCCCTGACCGCCGGTCGGGCCGAGCAGGTTCGGGTCGAACCCGGACTGGGCCATGATCTGAGCGGCGATCCGGGCCGGTGTCACCGTCGGACAGACCCCGCCGGCGGTACGCACGGCCGCGAGGTACTCGTCCGGTACGGCGACCGGCGCGGCCCGGCTGACCGTCGCCTGAGCCGCCGGTACCACCGCCGGGGTCGGATCGGGAGTGCCGGTGCCGCCGAAGGCGGGGTAGAGGGCGTACCACCGGGTGTATCCCTCGACGGTGTCGACGTAGTCGCCGGCGGCGGTCGGCACCCCGGCGGCGGCGCGTACCTCGGGCACGCCCAGTTGGTGCGCGGCGAGCGCCAGCTGCCACGGTTCGCCGGGCACCTGCGCGACCCGTAGCGCCCCGACCAGCTGGCACATGTGCCGGGCGAGCGCGTGGATGCTGGCGCTGCGGTCGGTGGGTTGCGCCTGCGGCCAGGGTGCCCAGCGGCGCCACACCGGGTCGGTCAGCCCGGCGACACCCCTACCGCCGCTGGCGCTGACCGCCTGCACCGGCTCGGACCTGAACTGCGACGCCGTCATCAGCTGACCGGCCAACCGGGCCGGGGTCAGCGCCGGGCAGGACCCGGCTGCGGCCATGACCGTGCGTTGATCGTCGGCCGGCACGTCGGCGCCGCGCAACATCCCGGCGGCGGTGGCCGGGGTGAACTCCACCGAGGCCACCATGGTGCACAGCGCCGCGGCGGACAAGACCGCGCCGGCGATCGCCCGGCGGGTACCGGTCGTCAGTTTCACGATGACTCCTCGTCGGTGGCTGCTCCACGGCAAGGACGATCAGCCGGCCGGCGAGGTTCAGATCAGGGACGAGGACTGCGGCGACGCCCGGTCCGGTGCCGGGCGGCGCGCAGACCGGCTGACGCCGAATCCGTTGCATTGCCAGCTTATTGCCCGGCATTGTCACAGTAAGTCGACTTCAACCCTTTCCTCCGGTGGTCGGCTGTGTAACGCTGAGGTTTCGCGTCTGCCCGACGTCCTGACAGACGTCCAATGGGGAGGTATTGGTGACACGTTCGAGAAGACTCGCGGCGGCCGGACTGGCCGCCGTACTCGTGATCGGGCCGGGGCAACCCGGCCGGGCCGCGCCGACCGACGGTGCGAGCGCCGGTCGGACATCGATCGGACAGCAGTCGGCGGGGGAACGCACCACCGTCACCCTGATCACCGGCGACCAGGTCACCGTTACCGGTACCGGCGCCGCGGCACTGCGTCCGGGCGAGGGCCGCGACGGCATGCAGTTCCGCACCTACCGCATCGACGGTGACCTGCACGTCGTCCCGAGTGACGCCGCTGAACTGGTCCAGCGCGGCACGCTGGACAGCAGGCTGTTCAACGTCACCAAGTTGATCGAGTGGGGCTACCACGATGCCGCGCGGGACACCCTGCCGCTGATCGTCACCGCCGCTCCGGGAGACACCGCCACCCGTAGCGTTGCGGCACTCGCCGCCGACGGTCTCGACGTCCGACGTGACCTGCCCGCGATCGACGGTGCGGCGGTGACCGCCGACAAGTCCACCATCGCCGACCTGTGGTCCACGGTGTCCGGCGGCCCGGCCGCCCGTGGCACCGAAACCGGCATCGAGCGGATCTGGCTCGACGGCAGACGGCAGATGCTGCTGGACCGCAGCGTCGCGCAGATTGGCGCGCCCGCCGCCCACCAGGCCGGGTTCACCGGCGCCGGCGTCACCGTCGGGGTGATGGACAGCGGCGTCGACACCGGACACCCCGACCTGGCCGACGTCGTCATCGAGACGCGCAACTTCACCGACGCGCCGGAGGAGGGCGACACCGCCGGCCACGGCACCCACGTCGCGTCGATCATCGCCGGCAGCGGTGCCGCCTCCGGCGGCAAGTACCGGGGCGTCGCCCCGGACGCGAAGATCATCTCCGCGAAGGTCTGCCCCGGCTCGTTCTGCGACGACTCCGCGATGATCGACGCGATGCACTGGTTCGCCGTGGACAAGCAGGTCCCGGTGGTCAACATCAGCATCGGCGGTGGCGACGGACCGGAGATCGACCCCCTCGAGGAGGCGGTCAACACCCTCACCGCGCAGACCGGCACCCTGTTTGTCATCTCCGCCGGGAACGCCGGCGCCGAGCGTACCGTCGGCTCACCCGGCAGCGCCGACGCGGCGCTGACCGTCGGCGCGGTCGACCGCGATGGTTCCCTGGCCGACTTCTCCAGCCGCGGCCCCCGGGTCGGCGACGACGCCGTCAAACCCGACATCACCGCACCCGGTGTGGACATAGTCGCAGCCCGAGCCGAGGGCACCACCCTCGACATCCCGATCGACGAGCACTACGTCTCCGCGCCGGGCACGTCGATGTCCGCGCCACACATCGCCGGCGCCGTCGCACTGCTCGCCCAGCAGCAGCCGGACTGGAGCGCCACGCAGTTCAAGTCCACCCTGATGGGCTCCGCCGCGCCACACCCCGGAACCGCTGCGTACGGCCAGGGCGCCGGCCTGGTCGACGTGGCCCGCGCCATCACCCAGACGGTGACCGCCGAGCCGGCCAGTGTCTCGTTCGGCCGGGCGATCTGGCCGCACCAGGACGACGAGCCGATCACCCGGTCCGTCACCTACCGCAACACCGGCACCGAGCCGGTCACTCTCGACCTGACCTGGGAGATCACCGGACCGGCCGACGCGAGCGTCCCGGCCGGAATGTTCACCACCAGCGCCGCGCGGGTCGAGGTGCCAGCCGGCGGTACGGCCAGTGTCGACGCCACCGCCGACACCAGTGTCGACGCTACCGACGGCTTCTACAGCGGCCACCTGGTCGCCACCGCCGGGCAGACCCGCGTCGTCACCCCCGTCGGAGTGCACCGCGAGGTCGAGAGCTACGACGTGACCCTGTCGCACATCGACGTCGACGGCGAACCGTCGGCGTCGTACTGGACCGCGCTGGCCGGCCTGAACAACTCGTACTTCGACTACCCGTACGACGAGGACGGCACCATCGTCACCCGGCTGCCCAAGGGCGCCTACGGCCTGTTCACCGCCATCGACGCATACGACGGGCAGGACCGGTACACCGGCAGCGCGATCCTTGCCCAGCCTCGGATAACCGTCACCGGGGAAACCGCCGTCACCCTGGACGCCCGACAGGCCGCACCGGTGCGGGCCACGGTGCCGCATCCGGCCGCCCGGGCCGCGATCGTCGACGTCACGGTCGGCTTCGACACCGTCGACGGCCCGCTGGGCATCGGCTCCGCGTACCCCGGATTCGACGGGTTGTCGACCAAGCAGCTCGGCGACGACGACCCGGCACCCGGGTTCAGCTCCGCCATCTCCCACCAGTGGTTCAAGCCGGACCCCGACGGCGGGTACGCGAACAGCCCGTTCGCCTACGCGTTGAGCGACGTCGTCGACGGTCGGCTGCCGACCGGATACCAGCGCGACTACACCACCGACGAGCTGGCCCGGGTCCGCCAGGACTTCCGGGGCACCCCGACCGGTGACATCTCCGACCGGCTGCTCGTCGCCGAGTTCGACGACCCGGCGCTGGGCGGGGTCGGCGAGGTCACCGCAGTGCCCGTACCCGGTGAACGGATCGAATGGTTCAGCACCGACCAGGTGTCCTGGTTCTCCGACCTGTACTTCTCCAACTCGGTCGAGGGCAGCTGGCCGGAGCCGGTGTCGTTCCTGTTCGACCCGGCCCGCGCGTACACCGCCGGCGGCCGGCACACCGACACCTGGAACCGGCCGCCGTTCGGCCCGGCCATGCCGGCCACGCCGCTGCCGCGCGGTTGGGCCAGCCGACTCGGCGACGAGATAGTGGTCGAGGCACCGCTGTTCGGCGACGCCGCCGGGCACGCCGGTGACTCGCAGACCCTGACCGCACGTACCGCCCTCTACCGCGACGGCGAACTCGTCGACGAGTGGGACGTCGCCGGGTTCGGCTACTTCGTCGTCCCGCCCGGTCAGGCCGACTACCGGGTGGAGACCACCGCCACCCGCGACGTCAGTGACCTCGCCACCGAGGTCGCCATGGCCTGGACCTTCCAGTCCGGTCGGGCAGGCGGCGACGAGTGGCGTCGGCTGCCGGTGATGGTGGCCCGTCCCGCGCCGCCGGTCGACGAAGCCGGTAACGCCACGGCCGGCGAACAGGTCGACATCCCGGTGACGGTGCGCCGGCAGACCGGGGTCACCGTCAACCTGGACGCCCTGTCGGTCGAGGTCTCCTACGACGAGGGGACCACCTGGCTACCGGCTCCGGTGCGCGCCGACGGCCGTAACTGGGTGGCCACCGTGCAGCACCCGGACAGCGACGGCTACGTGTCGCTGCGGTTCGCTGCCGAGGACCGCCAGGGCAACACGTTCAGCCAGACGGTGATCCACGCCTACCGGCTGGCCGCCGCCGACTGACGTCACGCACACCGCGAAGGGCCCTGGTGGCCGTGACCCGTACCCGGGTCACGGCCACCAGGGCCCGCGTCGTCTTGCGGCCGGATGCGTTGATCGACTTTGCCTGGTCGACTCGACACGCCGACACCCCGTCAGATCAGCAGCATCCGATCACGGCAACCCCGTCCACAGCCGCCCCGGTTGTCCACAGACCACGCTGGTGACGGCCGCGCAGGCGGGGCCTGACGGGGCACCCTCTGCGGCAGGACTCGACCCGGCCGGGCCCGGCGGGCAGCGCTCGGCTACGCCGACGGGCGGGGTGCGTTCAGCCACCTGACCGCCCTGCACCTGTGGGGGCTGTGGCAGCCGGCCACCGGCGAGCCGGTGCACCTGACGGTCCCGGCGACAGTACGGCTGAGCAACCACCCCGGGCTGGTGGTGCACCACGTATGCGGGTTCAGCCTCGACGCGCCGCAGACGCTGACGCGCCACGGGGTGCCGGTCACCCGGCTGGACCGGGCCCTGGTCGACTCCTGGCCGCTGCTGCCAGCCGGTGAGCGGCGCGGCCCGGTCATCCAGACGGTGGCGGGGCGGCACAGCACCCCGGAGCGTATCGCCGCGGCGCTCACCGGGTGCCGAAGCTGCCCGGCCGGGCGCAGCTGCGGGACCTGCTGGGCAAGCTGGCGGCCGGCTGCCACGGCCCGTTGGAGATCTGGGGGTCACGACCACTTTAGGTGGTGCACCAGCCGCCGGCGGCTGGTGCACGACACCGCCGAGGTACGCCGGGAGATCCTCGCCGTGCTGGCCGCCCGCCGCTGACGTCTTGCAACGATGAGTGACGATGGAGAAAACCGACGCGCACGTGCTGATCGATGCGGAGGAGCCAGTGCCTCGCAGGTCTGCACCGGGCGTCACCGCTTCGGTTGCTGCCGGCGTCGTGGCCACCGTCTCCGTGCTGGTGATCGCAGAGGGCGTCGCGCACCTGGTCGTCGTGCCGGTGGCGGTGGTGACCATCACGGTCCTGGCGATCTGGCGCTTCGGCACCATGTCGAGTGGGGCGGTGGTGACCGGCGGGGACCCTGGTGTTTCCGGACGGTACGCGTTCGTCAGCTATGCGCGGCAGGACGCGGCGTACGTCCGACGGCTGGTGGCCCACCTGCGCGCGGCGGGCGTCGGGGTGTGGATGGACGATCAGATCGCCAGCGGCGACCGGTGGGACCGGGTGATCAGGGACAGACTCGGCGCGTCGGTGGGGGTGATCCTCGTCGTCTCGGCGGCTTCGGAGCGGTCGCGGTGGGTGGCCGAGGAGGTGGAGCATGCCCAACGGCAGCACAAGCCGATCTTTCCGTTGCTGCTGCAGGGGCAGGTCTGGTTCGGGCTCGGCCGGATCCAGCACGAGGACGTCACCGGCGGGCGGCTGCCGGGGGAGCGGTTCATCGGTCAGTTGCGCGGATTGACGGCGTCTGCGGCCGATCAGGTTCGGGCCGATCAGGTCCGGGCCGACCCGGGCGGGCGCGCCGTCGCGGGTGTCGGGTGGCACCTGCTGCCGGTCCCCACTGCTGGCTGTGTCGATGTCGGGCCGCTGCTCGCCGGCCTGAGCGGGCATGCCGGGCATCGGATCGATGTGCTGGTCGGGCCGGATGACGCCGGCAAGTCGACGGTGCTGCGTGCACTGGCCCGGCACTATCAGACCGCCGACGAGCGGACCCGCTACCTGGACCTGTCGCTGGTCAACTGGCGGGAGGAGCTGCTGCGCGGCGAACCGGCGACGGTGCTGCTGGTCGACCACATTGACCGGACGGCCGACGAGGACGGGCTCAGCAGCGCGTTCGACCTGTTCGACCGGGTGCTGCCGACGCTGCTCACCGCAGGTGTGCGACGGGTGACGATCGCCGTGACGTCGGACTGGGCGGCGCGCTTCGCTGAGGCGTACCGGCTGACACCCCAGGCCGTGCTGTTCAACGCGACCCCGGGCGTGCGGTGCCAGGTGCACGTGATCCGGCCGTACGACCTCGATGAGATCACCGAGCTGTGCCGTACGCTCGGCCTGGACCCGGCGGACTTCGCCGATGAGGCCCTGCGTCGCGCCGGTGTCCTCGCGATGGCCCGCAGCGCACCCGCCGACGAGCGGAAACTGACCGCCTCCGGGGTGCGTGATCTGCTGGCAGCCCGCTGGATTCAGGCGGGCGGCACGGTAGCTGATCGTGAGGCGCGTCGGGGCATGTGGCGGCTACTCGGAGAGTTTACACTTGCTAACGATCCGTTCATGGTGACGCTGTCGCGGATGTCGTCACTGCTGAGTGGATCGCGGGTCGAAGGCCGGTACGGCAGCGCGCAACTGCGAGCACAGCTCGGGGGACCGCTACGGTGGGAGGCCGGATACGTGCAGCCTGATTCTCCAGCGTGGGCGGATCTCGCCGCCGCCCGGCGGCTGAGTGATCTGTTGAGTGACAGTGAGCTTCGGCCGATCGGCACTCCGCTGCGGGTCTCGGTGCTGGATGTGCTCAGCGAGCTGGTCGGCAGCGCTGAGCTGGCCGCGTTGGTGGATCGCAAGCTGACATCGCTGGCCGGGCTGGATTTCGACCAGACCGGCTACCTCGGGCCGGTGTTGGGCACGCTGCGGGCCCGTCTGCCGGCCGGTCGGGTGCTGGAGTTCACCGATCTCACCCTTCAGGGCCCGGACCACTCCGAGGTCCGCACGATCGAGCCGGCGGTCGCCGCCACTGTAGAGGGCGCGCTGCTGGCGGCGATGCAGGGCGCGGTCGCCGCGTTGATCGAGGCGTTGCGCGCCACGCCGGATACGGAGCACAGCTGTTTCCGGGGCGGGGAGCTGATCTGGTGGGCGGCGCGGGCCTGGGCCGCTGGGTTGCCGCTGCGCACCTTCGCGGAGACGGCGTTGACGGAGCTGTTGCCGAACGACGGGTCGTGGCGGTACGAGGACATCCTCGATGTGGCGGTCACCGGTGCGACGACGAGCCTGATGCGCCGCAACGCGGAGGGGTTCGATGCGGCCGTGCGCCACCTGACGGATGCGGGGGCGGAGTATCTCGCCGACGTCTGGGACGGCATCAACGACGGGGCGTGGGACCAGATCGACCGCAGCACCCGGTCCTACGTCGCCGCCTTCGACCTGCCGGAGTCGGTGGCGAGCACGCTGGTCGCCCGGGGCTGCCGGATGCAGCGGGCACATCTGGGCCGGCAGGATGTCCGGGGTTGGCGGCTGCTCGACTGCGAGTTGATGTTGGCGGATTTCCGGTCGTGCACCAATGTGCACCTGGCCGACTTCACCGGCTCGAACTGGTGGTCGGCGATCCTGCCGCCAGCGGCCAGATACCACCTGTCCCGCCAGTGCGTCGCGGAGGATTTCCTGGCCTGGTGCGCACGGCCGCCGTGGATCAATCCCTACTACACGAGACCGTGGCCCGCACCGTTCGCATGATAGGTGAGCGTCCCGATGCCTGTACTCGCCAATGGAAAGATCCGGCTCATCGTCACCGGCAAGTGCAATCTCGACTGCTTCTACTGCCACAACGAGGGTCAGGCCAAGGAGGAGACGTTCCTGCGGCTGGCGAGTGTCGAGGCGGTGGGCGCGGCGCTCGGCGCGGTCGGCACCCGGGCCGAGGAGTTGACGATCAGCGGCGGTGAGCCCTTCCTGCACCCTCAGCTGGTGGAGATCGTCGCCGCCGCGGCCAGGTTCAGCGACCACGTCTCGTTGGTGTCCAACGGGGTGCTCGCCCGACCCGAGCAACTGGCGGTGCTCGCCGCACAGGGGCTGCGCAAACTGCGGATCGGGGTGGACTCGTTGGACGACACCAAGCCGCGACCGTCGCCGGGGCGGCTGGCGGGGCGGTTCGTCCTGGCTGACGTGGTGCGTGCGGCGAGTGCGGCCAACCTGGCGGTCGACCTGAACGTGGTGGTGACCCGGTTCAACCGGGACATGCTCGGCGAGCTGGCGCGGTTCGCGGTGGTCAACGGGTTGTCCATCAAGTTCTTCGAGCATGTCGAGGTTGCCGCGTACGGTGCGTCCGGGCGGGTCGGCGGCATGGTCGCCCGGCCGCACGTGTCGATGGACAGCGCGCTGCGCAGGATCGTCGAAGGTGTCGGTGCTCCCGTGACTTTCGAGCCCACCGCGGACTTCGGCGAGTCGAACCTCGCCTGCCGGGTGGACGGCGTGGAGATCCGCTACTGCAGGTACCTATGTGGATTCGACCTCTGCTGGGTCACCGGCACCCGGATCGATCCGCAGGGCTACGTCTATAACTGTATGGTCAACCGTGGCCTCGACCGGTTGCGTGACCTGACGCCAGCCGGGATCGTTGACAGTCTGTCCAGGGCAACAGCCCGACCATGCCGGGCCCGGACGCGGGTTGACTGATGATTGTCGCTGTCGAAGGGCTGGACGGGGCCGGCAAGACTGTTGTCGGTGAAGCACTGGCCGACCGGCTCGATGCCATATACATGACACTGCCACCAGCTGAGTTGGCGCTGCGGGACAGCACGATCTTCGGGCGACACGACTCATTGGCCAGATACCTGCACTACCTGAGTGGGGTGGCGTCCATCGCGGAGGCGGCCCGAGCGGGTGGCCCGGTCGTGGCGGACCGGTTCGTGGCCTCCGCCCACGCGTTGCACCTGCACGTGCCCGGACCGGTCGCGCAGTCGCTGCGGCGGCTCGCCTGGCCGAGCGCGGACATCACCTTCTTCCTCGACGTTGACGAGACCGAACGGCGTGCCCGGCTGTTGCGCAGACCACGACCGCTGGATCCATTCGAGCGGGCTCTCAACGACGATGACGGGTTCCGGGCCGCCGTGTCGGGGCACCTGCGGTCGTACGCCGGCACTCATGTCGTTGACACGACAGGCCGGCGGCCCGAGGCGATCGTCAGCGAATTGGTGGGTATCTGGAACTCGAAGATCGGTGGTGCTGGGTGAGCTGGTGGCGACGCAATCAGGAGTTCTACTGTGGTGTGCAGTGCGTCGTGCTGCGGCGCGGCGCCGGGCGCGTCCAGGAGGTGCTGCTGGGCCTGCGGGTGCGGACGACGGGTGCGGGTCAGTGGTCGTTGCCGGGTGGGCACGTCGAACGCAACGAGTCGCCGATCGAGACCGCACGGCGTGAACTCCATGAAGAGGCCGGCCTGGTCGGCCTTGACGCGCGGGTCGGTCCCGCCTTCTTCACCTACGGCACGCGGGTGCCGTACGCCCATGTCCCGGTGTTGTTCGAGCGCGTCGAAGGGAAGCCCCGGCTGATGCCGAAGGAGCGTTTCGCGCAGCTCGACTACTTCCCACTCGCCGCGCTTCCCGACAAGGTGTTCGAGCCGTCCGCGCTCGCGCTGCAGGAGATCGGCAGGATGCCGGCCGTGTGGGACGAAGCGCAGACCATCGGCGCGTCCTGGTAGCCGAGGGCATCGCAGGGCAGGTAGGCAGGCTGCGGTGCGGGCACCCGGCACGTGTCCATCCCGGGTCGACCGGTGCCACTGCGGTCGACCCGAGATGGGGAGATGGTGCCGGTCAGACCGTACCGAAGAAGGACCTGAGTGCCGGGATTCTGCGGATGAGGAACTGGTCCAGCGCCAGGACGACAAGCAGGGAGAGACCGAACAAGGGCAGGAAGACGCCGAGTACGACCATCGAGGCGAGCAGTACCCAGTTGCCCCAGACCGGGAGTTTCGCCCGCGGTGCGGCGAGGCCGGCGGCCGTGGCCCGGCGGGTCCACCACATCATCGGCCCGGTGACGCACATGAAGATCACGGCGAGGCAGAAAAGCGTGGACATGATCGTGTTGAAGGTGCCGAGGCGGCGTCCTTCGTGCAGGGCGATGCCCTGCGAGACCACCTTCGCCATCGCGCTGTAGTCGTCGTAGCCGTACTCGCCCACGACGTCGCCGCTGTACTGGTCGACGTGGATCGTTGTCTCCTGGGTCACGTCGGATTCGGCGGGGTTGCCGACGTCGTACCACTGGCTGCTCATCACGCTGAACACCCCGGTCTCGCCCTCCGGGTACAGGACGAGGTGCGGCCCGGGGGCACCCAGCGCCTGGGCCGCGCCGACCGCCCGGTCGATCGAGATCGGGGTGCCGCTGCCGGTGCTGCTGCCCTGCGGGGCGTTGCCGGAGGCCCAACCGGCGGGAGCCGACTGACCGTCGGCGTCCTCGATCTGCTGCCGGATGGTGGACTCGGCACCGGGGTCCGCGCCCCACAGCCCAGAGCCGGAGTTGACGGCGATCTGCTGGGCCTGAGCACCCCATACACCGGTCCAGGGCAGCCCGGAGACGACCAGCAGCAGGATGCCTAGGCCGACGGGGAGCCCGACGAGGGCGTGGTAGCTGCGGAGCCGAGCACCACGCTTGCCCTTCGCCTCTGCGCCACTGCGCGCACGGCGGCCGAGGAAGAAGATGATGAACCCGGTGATCGTCAGCACAATGGCCCAGGATGCACCGAGTTCGACGATGCGGTCGCCGAATCCGCCGTCGCCGATGAGCAGGTCGCCGTGGATGCGTTCGGCCCAGGTGGAGATGAGCTGGTCCTGACTCAGCTCGCCGGTGACCGTGGCGGTGTAGGGATCGACGTAGATGTTGGTGCTGCCGCCGTCCTCCAGCCCGGTAACGAACAGGGTCGCCCGGTCACCGGTGCCGTCCTGCACGGACAGGATGGGACGGTCCGGGAACTCCGCGTGTACGGCCGCTTCCTGGGCGGACAGGTCGGCCCGTTGCGCGCCGTCGGCCACCGGCACCTGCAGCACCCCGGGGTGGGCGAGGGAGTCCACTTCTGCCCGGAACATGTAGGTCATGCCGCTGACGGCGAGGCAGAAGAGTACGGGTATGACGAGGACCGACCCGTAGAAGTGCCAGCGCCAGAACGCGGCGAACCAGTTGGTCTTGCGCGGCCGGGCCAGGGACGACGGCGCCTCCTCGGAGGGCGGTGTCTCCCCGGGAGACGGTGTCTCGGCTTCTGCGGTGGTCATCGCGGCGGGCCCTTCCCTGATCGTCACGTTGTTCGTCGGCGGAGCCTGTGGTACTAGCTAGAGTCGTGCTGGAGGCCCCGTGGGTTCCCGTGTTGACGATCGTCTTCCTGCTGACCGGGCTTGTCTGCGTCGGTGACCTCGTCATCCGTCGTCGTGGCGTGCCGCGCGACCAGGCGTTCTCCGACGCAGAGCTGATCGACGTCAATCACTGCGGGATGAGTGCCGCGATGATCCTGATGGTCTGGCTGATGGTGGACGGCCCGCTCGCCTGGGCGCAGGTCGCGATCTTCGGCATCCTGGCGCTCGCGTTGCTGCCCGGGTACGGGCGGGCGCGTGGCAGGTCGGAGCGCGTCGACGTGCTGGGCCACGTCACGCAGAACCTGGCGATGATCTGGATGCTCGCCGCGATGCCGACCCTGATGTCGGAGTTGGGGATCGGCGGTGGCTCGGGGCACGTGCACGGGGTAGCCGCTGCCGGGGCGACGCCCACGCCGACTCCGGCGTGGGCGGACCTGACGAACGTCGTCTTCGTGGTCCTGAGCGCGGCCGGGGCGCTGTGGTGGCTGTATCGTGCCGCGACGACGTCCCACCATCGGCTGCATCTGCTGAGCTACGGCGTCATGAGCGCCGGCATGGCGATGATGCTGCTGCTGATGAACGTGTGAGATCGGCCGGCGGTACGCGTCAGCCCCCTGCTCGGCCCTGCTTGCGGGCCGGACAGGGGGCTACGGTGCGCGCCGGTGGCCGGGCCGGTCAGTTGCCGGCCGGCCGGCCGGTGGTTCAGCGGTTGACGGTGATCTCGGCGAGGAACGACCGCCAGGCAGCCGGGGCGAAGGCGAGGGTGCCGCCGTCGCGGTCCTTGGTGTCCCGGACGTACACCCGGCCGGGCAGGTTCTCGGCCACCTCTACACAGCCGCTCGTGTCGCTGTGCGTGCTCTTGTGCCAACGTGCAGCGGTTATGTCCACTTCTCCGCCATCCTCATGATTACGTCGCGGCTCTGATTCCCGGGCAGAGCGTACTCTCGGACTGCCTCCCAGGTCCGTTCGAGGTCTGCCGTGTCTTCGGAGCCTTCGACTACGCGGCCTTTGAGGTGGCCTTCCAGGAGGACTTCCCGAAACTATTACCGGGCTTTCTCAACGTAATCCGTAAACGCGAAAGATCTCCAACTTCATTACCGTACGTAATGTGGCAGGAAAGTGTTCCAACGATCTGCGGAACCCGGAGGACTTCCCAATAGGCTTCGAGCCGATTGGGAAGTCCTCCAGGTAGCCGACTGATCTGCCGTCGACCGTCGCGAGCGTGAATGGGCCGTCGAGTCCGAGATAGGCACCCGCGCTCGTCGGGACGATGTGCACCCGGATGCTGGGTGACTCGCTTGCGGCGAGGATCGCGAGCAGTTGTTCCCGCATGACCTCCGGCCCGCCGATCTCTCGATGGAGCATCCACTCGTCCATCACTGCGACGAGCTGGCAGGGGTCGGGCTTGCGGTGCAGAATCTCCTGCCGGGTGAGTCGCGTGCCGAGCGCGGCTTCCAGGTCTTCCTCCCTTGCGCCGTCACGGCCGTTTCAAGATCATCTGGTGAGGTCGAGGATGGTGAATGGCCTGGTCATGTTGCGGGCGGCCCATCTGGTGGCTTCCGTGACGTCGGTTCGGCCGGCCAGGCGTAGGGCGTTGATCGCGAGGTTACGTAGCGAGGCCAGGATCCGGGGCCCGGACCGGGTACGCGTGGTCGACCGGTCCTCCCGGTAGCAGGTGTCTCTGATCCAGTGCAACGATTCGATGGCCCAGTGACTGCGGTTGTAGGCGGCCAGTTCGGCGGGGCCGGCCTGGTCGGGAGTGTGGCTGGCGACGCCGAGCTGCGCGGCGGCGGACTGTTTCCCGGTGGCGGTGTGCGTGACGTAGCGTTCGATCAGCCAGACCTGGTTGACGTGCGGGAACGGCAGATCGGGCGGGGCGGGCAGGACACGGATCGTGCGGCGGGTCCGGCGGCCGTGTCCGATGTCGACGCTTTCCAGGTCGGGCGGGGTGTCGGCCCAGGGCAGTGTGTTGAGGGCGTCGAACAGGGTCCGGCGGTTCTCCTTGACCGGGAACATGAACTGGCCGCCACGGTGGTGGATCAGTTCGGCGGTCGCCCTGGCGGTGTGCAACGCGTCCGCGGTGACGGTCATGCCTGGCAGGTCGAGGGTCTGCAGCAGGGCGCGGGCGGTGGCCGGTTCCGTGGTCTTGGCGCCGTCGGTCGGCGCCTGGGCGAGCACGACGCCCACCGTTCCCGGTCGCGGGTCCCCGGCGAGAGCGGACAGCAGGTGCAACTGGTTCCCGTCGTCGTCGACGGCGCCGCCGACGGTCTTGCCGTCCAGGCGTAACTGGGTCGGCGCGCCGGCTCTGACGTGGGCGTGTCGTTGTCCATTCGGCGATGACGGCGTCGAGCACGTCGGCGTCGGCGTCGGTGCAGACCCGCCAGATCGTCGACCGGGACGGCCGTCCGGCCGGGCGGGCCGCGACCCGTTCGTAGAGGCTGTCCACGATCTCGCACGGCACGTCGGCGACCCAGCCCGCGATCGCCGTGTAGCCGGTCGCTCCGGCCACGGTCGCGGCCGCCACCAGCGTCAGGACGACCGCGACCGGATGGTCGCGCCCCTGTGCCGACCGGCCGTCGGACACCGCGATCAACAGCTCCAGCAGGTCGTGACACGACGACGCGACGTCACCGACGACCGGCGTGGACACCGGATCGACGGTAGGGGTGACAGAATGCGGCATGACGAAGCTCCGGGTGGACAAGATCCTTGAGAAGACCTCGTCCTAACGGAGCTTCGTCCCTACTCGACACGCCGACACACCAACCGTCACCCACGGTCACAATGATCTTGAAACGGCCATGCTTGCGCCGTAGGCGGTGATGATGGTTTTCGCGTACGCCTCGGTTTGCAGTAGACCGGGGACTGCGAGTGGTTGGAAGACACGGAGCAAGCTGGCCTGCTGCTCGTGTTCGATGAACGGCCGTAACCAGATCGGCGCGTGTTCGCCGATGACGAACTCGCGGTAGAACTTCATGAACGCGGTGCCGAACACCTTGTCGACCATGCCCAGGTAGTTGGGCAGGGCAGGGCGTTCGCCGCGCTCGATGGAGCCGACGTGCTTCGCCGAAAAGTGGACGCGCTCACCCCACGACTCCTGGGTGAGGCCCATCGACTCGCGCACCCGCCGTAGCTCCGATATCAGATACTCGCTGCCGCTCACAAGCCCTCGCATCCCTCGGGTTCCCTCGTGTACACGCGGCGGAGGCATCGCCGAAAAGCGTCCCCGTTGCGTGCGGTCGCCATTCATCTTCCTTCACGGGTGCTAAGGCGTCCAGCATGGATTCCGGTCCTGTGGATAACTGCGAGATCAGGTTGAGTAATTGATCTTCAAGCGTCTATCAGATGGACTCTTGCCGTTGCAAGGCTTTCGTGTCCCTCAGTTTCCCTCGGGGTGTTCGAGGTCTGCGGTATGGGACTCCCGGCGTGCACAGGGTTGCCGGTCGGGTTCCGCCAACCGTGGTTTCGAGTCCAGGGTGGATGTCACGACTGATCGGCTATCCAAGGAGGATCTTGGTGGTGCAGAGGAATGACGGGATCGGCGGGACGCCCCGGCTGACCGCCGCCTGCGCGGTCGCGCCCACCCCGGCCAGTGCGCTCGACGCCGCGCTCGACCCGGGCGACACCGTGGTGGTGCAGGCGGTGCACCAGGCGCGGCTCGACATCGCCGAACACCTGCCGTCGGCGCGGCTCGGGGAATGCCGCACCTGTGACGTCGCCGCGCCGTGCCAGCCGTTCCTGCGGTCGCTGGTCATCCTCGACCGCTGGGACCCGGGCAAGGCCCGGCGGGTGCGGGCGGTGCTGCAGCTGTCCGGGCTGATGCCGGACGGCTACCCGCACGGAAAGGACGACGATGTCTGACGAGCCGCTGCGGGTCGGTGAAACGCTGCACCTGGGCAAGGCCGACTGGGTGTTCGGTGACCGTTCGATGCGGGTGCGGGTGTCCGACATCCGTTACGGCCACGATAACGACGAGTCGCCGGTGATCGGCATCCTCGCCACGATCGTCGGCGGTGGACGCGACGGCCGGATGGTGGCGATCGCGATCTACAAACGTTCGCTGACCGACCCCGGCGTGCGGCAAGCCCCGCGTGCCGTCAACGGCACCGACCCGTACCCGTGCTGGAAGCCGGCTGCGGTCGGCGCGGCGCTGACATCGTCGCGCCGGCCGTGTCTACCCGGCCGACCAGCAAGTATAACTTAAAGTGATGTAAACATTGCTCCTCGTTTCTGGCTTGAAGGGCTGCTTGTGCCAACTGAATCGTGGTGGACCGCTGACGACGTCGCCAACGTGGAGAAAGACCTGGCCCGGCACCCCAAGGCCGGGCTGTGGAGCTACACCAGCCCTGCGGAGCTGGCCCACTGGGTCTTCGCCGATCCGGCGTTGCCCGCCGCCGGGGAACTGGCGGCACCGAGCGTGGCTCCACTCGACGCTGATCTTGACGAGTCGGCGCGCGCCTCGTGGGCACTCGCCGGCTGGTATATCCGGATGACCGTGCCGAAGCCGGTCGAGACCGACGGCAAGTTGTGGTTCCTGAACCAGCGGCGGGTACGGGGCCGGTCGCTGCTGCGGGTGACCCTCGGCCGGCTGGAGACACTGTGGCTCTACGAGGACGGCGACGGGATCAACTTCCACCTGGACACGGCTGCCCTCGATGCGGCCTTCGACGCCGGAGCCATCGACGAGGACGCCTGGGTCGCCCGGGTCGCCGAGCGCGAGGATGACCCGTACGACACCCTGCGTGGCGAGAAGGTCGGCTGCGTGTGCGACACCGTCGACGACGCGCTGTGGGCGCTGCGGCAGCCGCAGGTCCTCGCCGCGGCGCGGCTGGTCAACGTCAAGTGCCTGGCCGTCGGCGGCTTTTCGTTCCAGCGGCTCTACCGGCCGGAGCGGCTGGCCCGGGCCTGGTCCGCCGGGCAGGTGCACTTCGATTCCCTGATGCCGCAGCCGGTGCCAGGGGCGCCGTTTGACCGTCCGTATCGGTCTCCGGTGGTGGACCCGGCGGCGCTGACCGACACTCGGGCCTTCGACAAGAAGGCGTACGTGGCCGGGTGCGACGAGCACGACCGGCTCAGCCGCTGGCTGATCGACACGCTGGCGGCCACCGGTGTTCTGGTGGGCACCGGGCTGGCCGGGGTGCCGGTGGACCTGGCCTGGCAGGACGCTGACGGCCGGCAGTACATCGCGGAGGTCAAGAGCCTCGTCGGTGCCAGCCCGGAGGATCAGTTGCGGCTCGGTCTCGGGCAGGTGCTCGAGTACCGGCATCTGCTGGCCCTGCTCGGCCGGGCGGTCACCCCGATCCTGCTGACCTCGGCCCCGGTCGACGTGGTGTGGCGCGACATCTGCCGGGACAACGGCGTGACTCTGCTCGTCGACGGCGACCGATTCCCAAGACGGTCCCAGTAGAGCTCGGTGGGGCTCGGTCGACTCCGGGTTGGGAACTGGAAGTTCGGGCAGTCGGCTAGGCTCACGGCGGTGGCCCCAGCGCGCGTGACGCTTGGCTGTACTGCTGTGAATCGAGGTGCGCGATCATTTCATCCGTGACCGACGATGTCGTCGAGGAGCTTGACTCCCTCGGCCTGCGCACAGGCGTCGAGATCGAGGAGGATCCCGACGCCCGCGAGGGCGTGTCAGGCGAAAGCATCCGTACCCCGTTCGATCCGGAAAAGATCGACGTGGTGACTCGTAACACCACCGTAGACCTGCTGCTGTCCAGGGTGCGGAGCGGGCGGATCGACCTGCAGCCTGACTTTCAGCGGCGCGCGGGCATCTGGAAAGCCAGCAACAAGAGCCGACTCATCGAGTCGTTGCTGCTGAGGATCCCACTGCCGACATTTTACGCAGCCGAAGGTGACGACGAAGTGTGGGCGATGGTCGACGGGATCCAGCGGTTGACCAGCATCGTGGAGTTCATCGAGCCGAAGTCGATCGGGGCGCAGCCGCTACGGCTGCGTGACCTGGAATATCTTGGTACCGAATACAACGACGCCGTGTTCGCGGATCTCCCCGGTCGGCTGCAGACCCGGCTGCGAGAGACCGAGCTGATCGTGCACCTCATCCGGCGTGGCACGCCGGATGAGGTCAAGTTCAACATCTTCGCCCGCATCAACACTGGTGGACTTCCGCTCTCCCGCCAGGAGCTGCGACACGCCCTGATACCTGGGCAGGCCCGCGACATCCTCCGTGACTGGGCCGGGTCCGAAGTGTTCCGGCAGGCGACCGGCAACAGTGTCCGTAGCGAGCGGATGGCCGACCGTGAGATGGTCCTGCGGTTCATCGCGTTTCAGCTCACCGATCCGTACAGGTACGGCGAGGAGGATTTCGACGCCTTCCTGCGTAGCTCAATGAAGCGTTTGAGTGCCCTGTCGCGTACGGAGACGGAAGTGCTCAGGGCCAGGTTTGAGCGGTCGATGGTGGCGGCGGCCGAGATCTTCGGGGTCCACGCCTTCCGAAAACGTAACCGCGCAGGTGGCGAGTGGAAGCACCCGATCAACAAGGCGCTGTTCGAATCTGTGGCGGGGAACCTCGCCGCCGTATCGGATGAGGAACTGCAGCTTCTGGTGCAACGTCGCAAGGTCGTGGGTGAGAACTTCGTCGAGCTTATGGGTGATGTTGAGTTCCAGTTGTCGATCAGTCAGGGAACTGGTGACCCCGGACAGGTCCGCCGACGGTTCGTAGCGATCCAAAACCTCTTTAGTGGAGTCTGCGCCTCGTGATCGATAGTATGCGGCTGCGAAACTTCAAAGCTTTCCGAGAGCTCGAGCTCCGGCTCGGGCCGCTCACATTACTGACTGGGGTCAATGCTGCTGGTAAGAGCACCATCATCCAGAGCCTCGCCCTGGTGCGGCAGAGCTACGACGAAGGCGTGCTCGACGCTGGTGGTGGGTTCCTGCTCAACGGCGATTTGGTGGAGTTGGGTGTCGGGCAAGACGTGCTACACGAGGACTACACGGATGGGCGAGGCGACGCGCCGATTCCGATCGAAATCGGCTGCACCGTCGGCTCCCGTGACCTCTGGTGGCAGGCCGAGTACGAAACCAGTCGGGATCGCGAGGCGGACCTGCTGCGATTCGCTGCGGGCCAGCCCTTGCCGGACAGCGCACAGGACGGGGCTGGCGGGCTCCTAGGGAGCGGGTTCCAGTTCCTGAAGGCGGACCGTATCGTTCCCGCCGTGCACTACCCGAAGTCCTATCAGGCGGTTATTCGTAGAGGTTCGCTGGGCGCGCGAGGTGAGCACACCGTCAACTTCCTCAGGGCACGACGTGATGATCCGGTGGCTGCCTTGCCGGTGCGGCATCCCAAGGCGAAGTCGACTGGTCTGCTGGACCAAGTCGAGGCCTGGCTGCAGACGGTGTGCCCTGGAGTCAACCTGATGGCGGAGGACGTGCGCGGCACAGATTTCGTCAAGCTGAGCTACGGATTCGGCGGAACCGCCGGGATCGGATCGTCGAACATCCGGTACCGGCCGACGAACGTCGGGTTTGGACTCACCTACGCCCTACCGATCATCGTCGCCTGCATCTCCGCCGGTCCCAGCAGTCTGATCATGCTGGAGAATCCGGAAGCTCATCTGCACCCTCGGGGTCAGACCGCGATGGCGCGACTGGCCGCGCTGGCCGTCGCGGCGGGTGCCCAGGTCCTCATCGAGAGCCACAGCGACCATATCCTCAACGGGATCAGGCTGGCGGTCAAGGAGTCGGTCGTCAGCCCGGACAGTGTGGCGCTGCACTACTTCGATCGAGACGATCATGGCAAGATCGAGACGAGTTCGCCACAGATTGATGTGGACGGTATGCTCTCGCGGTGGCCCATCGGCTTCTTTGACGAATGGGACAGAGCACTCGATCGCCTGCTTGACTGACCCTGATCTCGGAGTCCACAGTGCCGCTGCTGTTGGTCCTGAACGAGCTTTCGTACCGTGAGGTCAAAGCGCGCTACGATGATCTCTCTGACGCGTTGCACAAACTGGTATCGGTGCTGCGACAGGCCCGCCGGCACCGCACCGACGTCGCCCTGGTCACCGAGCGGCAGTTCATCGATCTTCCGATGTCGGATGACTTCTCGCTGCGCAAGTGGGCTGCGGATGGACGCAACGCCGATGCGCTGCGGTACATCAGAAGCATGCGCAACCGGGCACCGTTCCGGGCGGTGGTGACCACAAGCGCTGATTCAGAGGCGGAGTATTTCCACGCCGGTGTTCCGGCAGACGGCCTCGGCGTTGCCCATCTGATGGGCGGACTGGCGCTCAGCCTGCCGCTGGAGGCGAAGTGGGACCACGGCGTGTTGCCACTCGTGCAGCGGACCCTTCGCGAGACGGCTGCCGGTGATGTGGTCCTCGCCGACGGCGAGGCGTCCGTGCGCCATGCCTTCTCGGTAGGCCACGTCGATGGTCATCGGGCGTGGATGTGCACTTCCGCCCTGACCCGCCTGATCAGCCCGGGCGATCTGTGGGACGCCCGGGAGGACGTGTTTCCGCATCTACGTTTCCTCGCCCGCGTCGCTGATGACCTGCATAAGCTCCCCGCCACAGCGCTCGACGCGGTGAAGGTCCGGCTGGCGGAGCTGGAGTCGGCTGCGGCTGAATGGAGCGCTGCGGGCGGCCCCTTACCGAGCTGGCGCAGCAAGGTGACACCGGACAGCGACAGTCGTAAACCTTTGTGCTGGTTCACCGACGACGAGGACGGCGAGCGCCGCCTGTTTGACCTGCATGCGCGGTTCACGCCCGGCCCGGGACGGCTGCACCTTCGGCTCGACAGTAGCCGTAGAGCTCTCGTGATTGCTTATATCGGACGCAAGCTGGTGTAGCTGGCGCTGATCCACCTCCTCGCGGTGGTTGATCTACTGCGCGTCATCGAACCGACACGCCGGTGGCGGGTTTGCTGGGGCGTATCGGATCATGTGTGGGCTGACTGCCTCAGCTGCGCTCGGCGCACTCGTCGATCACACGCTGGACCTCGGTCATCCAGATCGCCTCATTGCTGCCGGAGCGCTTGAAGGGTGCCCGCCGTGCCATGGCGAAGAAGCCGCCGGACGGCATCGACGGCCGACCGTCGAAGCCCTGCTGCACGACCAGCGCGGAGATCAGCCCACGGCCTTCGGCGTGCTCGCGGCGTGACGCGTGCTCAAGGATGTGCGGCAGGGGCCCCTGGTGGTAGGGCACCAGAAGATTGTCAACGGCGAGCCGCTCGCTGAGCTGGCGATAGGTGATCAGCGCATCCTCGAAGCGCCTCGCCTGCCGGGCAAGATCCCGAAGTGCGTCGATGCTGAGGTCGACAGCGTGGTCGAAGTCTGGGTCACCAACACGCATCCGTCCATCGTGCCGTCGTGCCGGCAGTGTGCCATCGGCGGATCGGTCGGCCTGCCGCGTCGGATCAGGCGTCCACGCCGACGCGGGCGGCGAAGGTGCGCAGGTCCGGAAGAGACCGGTGGCGGTCGCTCGACAGTAGGTCTACGGTCAACCGCTGAGCCCACGGCCGGTAGCGGACCTCCTGCGGCGCGGTCTGCTCGGCGGCGAGCAACGCCCGGTACGCCTCGGCGTTCGCGCCTCGGCCGTGCAACGCCAGCGCGGTGTCCTGCCAGTAGCGGGCCCGACGCTCCACGGTGCCCAACTGCTGTGGGGTGATGGCGCGGGCGCATTCGACCGCCGCGCCGAAGTCACCCAGCGCTCGGCAGACTCCGATCCGGTACAACGCGACATCGACGCTGCCGAAGGCGGGCTTCAGATCCGCTCGCCGGGTGGCCTCGTCCGCCTCGGCGAGCAGATCCAGCGCGGTGTTCCGCTGGTCGCCGAGTGCGGCTGTGTAGGCAGCGGTGGCGAGCAGCCGCCCGTACGCGGTGACGTCATCGCGCCGCCGTAGGCCGGTCGTGGTGTCGAGCGTCGTCGCGCCGGCGAGCACGACCTCCTGCGCGGTGCTGTGGTGCCGGGTCCGGCGGAGCACGATCGCGGTGATCCGGGCATGTTCGGCCTGCAGCAGCGGGTCCCCGCAGGCCCGCGCCGTCTGACCGGCCCGGTCCATGATCGACCAGGACATGCCGTCCTCGTGAAGTTTGATCAACACCTGTGCGGTGAGGTGGTATGCCCGGGTCGCCAGGGCGGTGGCGGCACACCGTTGGTCGTCGGAGGCGTTCGCGGTGGCCGTCGCCGCGCCGGTGACCAGCTGCGGTAGGCGGGGGGCGAGTCGGGCGTACCGACATGCTTGAAGGTCCGCTGACGCGGCGGCCAGCGTGGCGCGTAGCTCGACCGAACCGACAGGTGGGGTGGTGCTCGGATCCGCACCGAGGAGCAGGCTAGACAGCCCGGCGGCCAGCTGCGGTGGGTGGGCAGTGGCGTGGCCGGCTGAGCCCGGGCCGGTGGGGATGGCCGCACCGGCGAGCCCCGCCAGACCGCCCAGTACCGCGCGCCGTCGGATCACGTCCTCTCCCGTCTCAGGCCAGGATCGGCTACCGCGAAGCCTAACGATCGAAGTGGACTCGTGGTGGCTGGCCGATGTGCCAGAGTTGGTCAAGCCGAACAGCTCCGGTGGAATGTCGAACACGTCGGCGAGCCGTCGTAGGGCGGACACGTCGGTCAGACGCTGGCGGCCGCGTTCTATCCGCGAAAGGCTCGCCGCAGAGTAGCCGCAGCGTCGTCCGGCCTCCGCGAGGGTCAGCCGGGCAGCAGTGCGGGCCAGCCGGATCAGGTTGCCGTAGTCGCCAGCTGCCGCCGCCCGACGCGTCTCGGGAAGGCCGGCCCACCGGCGGTCGCCGCTCATCGCAGTCTCCCACCCATGATCACGCTCGGTATTGCCTCCACTGTGCAACGGGCGTGCCAGCGCGTGCAAAGCGCTTGCGTATCCGGTAACGGGGCGTGTCGGCGCTACCTGGTCCTGCTGTCCTGGAAGGGGCAGCGGTGATGACGCCGGACGGTGGGTGAGGAGCGCAGACAATGGACCAGTCGGATCAAGGTCGACCTGGCCTTCGCCGGGTCGCTGTCGTCAATCGGACACTTGGCGTGGGCCTGTTCGGCGTCGTGGCGATTGTCGTCATCATGCTCGTGGCGGGTGGTCCCGGGCGATCGACTGCGGTGAGCGCGATCGGCGGGATCGTCGCCGCGCTGGCCGGCCTCGCCGCCGCGTACCTCCGTCAAGGATAAGCCGGACGTTATAGCTCAATTACTTATGGCGAGCACCGGGCGTCCGGTGGCCTTGCGGAGCTGAGAGTGACCACGAGCCCAAGATCGGGGCCTATCTCCGGAGCGATGTCGACACGTACGGCGAGTGAGCGAAAACTGAGCGTAGTGGAGATATAACGAGCGGAGCCGCCCCCGACAGGTCGAGGTCAAGAGGTGACTATGAGAGTGGCCGGGTTCGGATCCGTGACAGCCATCGCGCTGGTGGCGGCCTCCGCCACCGTTGTCTTCGCTTCTGCGGCGCACGCTGATCGTGGCGACCCGTCGCAGACGGCAGCCGCCGCCAGCGCGGACACTGCCAGGATCGATACGTGGGTGCGCGACCGCAACACTGGTGCCCGGGTGGCTGGCGTCTGCGTGTTCGCGACCCCGGTCCGGGTGTTCAGCATCCCGGCGCAGTGCCGGCCGAACAGCGGCCGTACCGGTCGGGTGTCGATCGATCTGCCGGGGCCCGGCTCCTACCATCTTTTCGCGTTGCCGGCTCCGGGCAGCCCGTACGGTGCGCAGTGGGTCGGGCCGGACGGCGGCACCGGCGTCCAGTCCGAGGCCCGTCGGATCACCGTCGCGGCCGGCGAGATCAAGTCCGTGCCGGCGGTCCTGCTCGACCTGCGGGCTACCATCACCGGGTACATGGTGCCCAGGAAAGGGGAGATCGTCGGCGGTGTGGTCGGTGTCGCCGCCCCGCCGCCCGGTGCCTACCAGGGTGCGCGTGAGACACCGATCGACGACGACGGTGCGTTCACCATCGACTGGGTCGGCCCGTACCACTGGCCGTTGATGTTCCGGGGCGACAACCTCGCCGTGCAGTGGAGCGGTGGTGTCGCCGGTCGTGCCCAGGCAGACCTCGTCCCGGCGGTCGTCGGCACCCCGGAGCCGGCAACCTACCGGCTGCGGTACGGCGGCGAGTTGACCGTTCACATCCTCGACGGGCCGACGAGCGCCGGCCGGCAACTGGTCCTGTACAACTCCGGTTCCGGCGAGCATGCCGGGTCGGTGGCGATCGGCGACGAGGCGACCTGGGGGTATCTGCGGGTCAGCGGCGGGCAGCACGTCAAGATCCGGTGTCGCTGTACGGGTGGCGACCGCTGGTACGGCGGTTCGGACTTTGCGACGGCCACCTCGGTACGGGTCCGTCACCGGGACTGGTTGAACCTGATCCTGTGAGCCGGTGCCGGACAGGGGTCATCCGATTCGGACTTCGACCAGGCTCAGCAGGTAGACGATGGCGAAGGCGCCGAAGAACACCCCGGCGGTGCCGAGCGCCGCCTGACTCGTCCGCGACGGCCGTACCGGTGCGGGGAGTCGGCGGTTGACGTACAGGGTGAGGCCGACCACGACGGGGGTGTGCGCGGCGGCGATGATCCCGCCGACCGACAGGATCTCGACCGGGTTGCGGACCAGCAGGAACAGCACCAGCGGGGCAAGAGTCATGGCGACCGCGACGTACGTCAGGTAGACCGCCCGTGGGCCGCGTACCAGCCGGGCAACCCGGCCAGCCGGGCCCTCGTCGCCAGCTGCCCCGTCGTCGTGTGGGCCGCCGGCGACCAGTCGGGTGGCGTCGGCGTAGGTGCGCGCCCAGCCGTCCTGGTTGGCGAAGATGGTGCCCCAGAGCGCGACCACCACACAGGTCAGCAGCAGCACTTCACCGAAGGTGCCCCACAGGTCGCCGAGCAGCGCGGTCAGGTCGCGGGCAACGTCGACCCCGTCGGGAACCCGCCCCTGCGGGGCGAGCAGTTCGGCGCCCAGCACCAGGAAGGAGACGATGACCAGCCCACCGCCGGCGACGCCGAGCGCGGCGGTCCGGCTCATCGTCCGGGTCCAGGCGCGTACCCGCTCGATCCGCTCGTCGCGGTCGACCTGCCCGCCCGAAGGCATGTCGCCGCGGGCCCCATCGGTCTGATCTGTCGACGTGGACGCCCCAGTCGGCCCGCCGAAGCCGCGCGCCGCGACCCAGTAGGAGAACCACATGATGCCGACGGCACCGGCCAGGATGAAGCCGACCCAGGGCAGGACGAAGTACAGGTCGAGGTCGTCCGGCACGTCCGGTACCAGGCCCGTGGTGATGTCCCTGCTGACCGTGCTAGCGGCTGCGGTGAGGGCCGCGCCGACCAGCACCAGGGCCATCACCGCGGTGATCCGCTCCACGCCCCGGTAGCGGCCGGCCAGCACCAGCGTCCCGGAGCCGAGGATGACGACGCCGGCGTAGAGCGCCTGTCCGCCGGGCAGCGCCACCATGAGCGCGCTGCCGACCAGGGCGGCGATGCCGGCGATGGTGACCACCCCGGCGACGACCTGCGGTACGAAGATCACCCAGACCGCCCAGTCGGCCGGCCCCGGCACGTCGCGGAAGCCGTCGAGCAGGGTCCGGCCAGTCGCGACGCTGTACCGGCCAGCCTCCCGGATCATGATCCACATGAGAACGGTTACGATCAGTGCCAGCCACAGCAGTTCGTAGCCGTACCGCGCCCCGATCCGGGGGGTGAACAGCACCGAGCCGGAACCCACTGACGACACCATCCACAGCAGGCCAGGTCCGTACCAGCGGGGCCGGTCACGGCCGGACGGAGCGGGGGTGGGCTGTTGGCGCAGACGGAAGGTGGTCGGCACGGTGAGTTTCCCTGGGTCGTGTTCGAGCGGAGGGCCGGACCTCTCCGGACCTACCCACGCACCGGTCGGCGACACCTGGATGACGGACACTCGTCGACACGCCGGCTGTCCGGGCCCCCAACGTCCCCGACGATCATCTATGCGTGTGGTAGGCATTTGATTACTCCACGTCCAGGAAGGATCGGCAGGTGGGCAGTGACGAGCAGTAGGCAGTGGTTTCCGGATGCCCAGTCGGGCGTCCGCTCCGGCCACCCTCGGTGGCTGTTGTCGGCTGCGGCCGGTGTAGCGCTGGCAGTGGTGATGAGCAGCGCTGCGGCGGCGACGCCAGCCTCGGAGAGCGACATTGGCGCCGCCATCACCACCCGGGTGTTCGACCGGGCCACCGGCGAGCCGGTCAAGGGCGTCTGTGTGCTGGCCATGCCGGTGCTGACGTTCAGCCTGCCGGACGACTGCCCGGCCCGTAGCGGTGGTGGTGGTCGGGTGACGGTGCAGGTGCCGGGGCCTGGTCAGTACAACCTGTTCGCCCTGCCAAAGCTGGACAGTCCGTACGGTGCCCAGTGGGTGGGTCCGGACGGCGGCACCGGCCGGCAACAGGACGCCCGGCGGGTCACCCTAGCCGCAGGCGAGTCCAAGCGGGTCGGGCAGGTCCTGCTCGATCCTCGTGCCACGATCAGTGGGCGGACAGATCCCGGGGACCTACCCGGTCTGGTCTCCATCGCCGCGCCGAATCCGGACGTTGCCGACGACGCGCGGGTGCTGCCGATCGACCCGGATGGTTCTTTCGACATCGACTGGGTGGGCCCGTACGAGTGGCCGCTGCTGTTCCGTCTCGACGGTGAGGAGCTGCAGTGGAGCGGCAGGGTCGGCAACCGGCTACTCGCGGAGACGGTGCCGGCACTGCCGGGCGGCTCCGCCGATCGTTACCGGTTCTATGAATCACACAACGAGGCCCGGCTGTTCGTCCAGATGGCAGATACCGCACCACCCTGTCTGGACCTTCGCGTGTTCTACCGCAACGCGGCAACCGGCGATGTGATGGGTGGCACCGGCTACAGCCGGCTGATGGCCGGTGGGCAGCAGATCAAGGTCGAATATCAGTGCGACGGGGAGACCCGTTGGTACGGCGGTACGGACTTCGACACGGCCACTGCGGTCGTCGTCAAGTACTTCGACTGGATCCGGTTGTACCTGACGTAGCCGGACCGGCGGACCGTCTTGTCCGCAGCGGTGGGGCGGTGCGAGGTGAGCCGTACCGGTACGCCGAGCGGGAGCGCCGCCACCCAACTGTGACATCCAGAGAGCAGGGAGTGACGACATGGCAGGCAGCGGCAGGAGATCGTCTGGTCAGGTGCATGGCCGGCACCATCAGATGGTGACCAGGTTCCGGACGGCAGGCATCGCGGTAGCGATCGCCGCCCTGGTCGTCACCATGGTCGGCGGGCCGCCGGCGCGTGCCGCCGCGGCGCAGTCCACCGAGGCGTACATCAAAACCTGGGTGTACGCCCGCGACACCGGACTGCCGATGAAGGGCGTCTGCGTCATTGCCGTCCCCGTGCGAGGCACCTTCAGCTTCCCGGACGGGTGCGGTCCGAAGAGTACCGGACTGGGGCGGGTGAACGTGCCGGTGCCGGTGCCCGGGTCGTACAACCTGTTCGCGTTCGTTCCGCCCAGCACTATGTACGGGTCACAGTGGGTGGGACCGTCTGGTGGCACCGGGACACAACAGTCGGCTCGGTTGATCACCGTGTCGGTGCCGGGTGAGACCAAGACCGCTCCGACGATCCTCATTGATCGGCGTGGCTCGATCCGGGGTAAGCTCCCGGCACCGGAGGAGATCCTGCCCCCAGGGCAGGTCGGCACCGTCGGGATCGTCGCCCCGGAGCCGGGGAACCGGTGGCAGCCCTACGCTTCCGTGATCGGTTCCGACGGTAGCTTCAGCATCCTCTGGCTCGGCCCGTACGAGTGGCCGCTGCTGTTCCGGGTCTCCGGCCATGCCGACCAGTGGAGCGGGGGTGGCGGCAACCGACTGCGGGCTGATCTGATCCAGGCCGCCGTACCGGGCAATTCGCCTATCCGCGACTTCACTGTCAAGCGTGGCGTATCCGCCATCGTCAATTTTGCTGACCCGCCGGCGGGCTCGGACAACCGGGTGGTGCTGCGCAACGTGACCACCGGTGAGTCGGTGGGCGTCGGATCACTCGGCTCCGGTTCCAAGGTGCGGATCCGGGTCGTGCTGGGGCAGCAGGTCAAGATCCAGTGTCTGTGTGGCGGCACCACCAGTTGGCATGGCGGCACCGACTTCGACAGCGCGACGCCAGTGGTGATCACCGGCGGCGGGCCTACCGAGGTCACCTTCCTGCCGCCGCAATGAGCCGGGCGACCTTGTCGGCGGCCGTCGGGCCGTGCGAGGTCAGCCGCACCGGTACGCCGAGCGCAGTCTCGACCGCCGCCATCCAGGCTGCCGGCTCCGGCTCCGGGTCGGCGGCGTACCGGGGTCGGCTGGCCAGCAGCTTCGCGGTCAGCGCCGCTTGGCGGTCCAGGTCGCCGGGCGGGCCGACCGGCAACCGGTCGGTCCAGTCGTACCCGTCGCACAGCCGCAGCCGGTGCGCGCCGACCAGGTCCAGATGGGTCAGCGCGAGGGCGTCGACGCCGCCGGTGACGTCGAGGGCGTACCGGTGGGCCACGGCGTCGAAGTGGCCGAACCGGAACCGGCCCTGCCAGGCGTTGGTGCCGTTGTGCCGCTCCGGCGGCCGCAGCGTCGGGTCCTCGGTGACCAGCGGGCCGGGCCCGTGCCGGGGGGTGACCACCCGCAGCACCCCGAGCCGGGTCGCCGTACCGGGCATGCCCGCCTCGGCCAGCAGGGTGTCGACGTTGCCGTACGTCGTGGTGCTCCACGTGGTGTACGGGTGGAAGCCGTGCCACTCGTCGAGCAGCACCCCCTGGGCGCCTTCGAAGACGACGGTTCCGGCGCGCAGCAGTCGAGCCGTCCATGACCGGTCGACGATCGACACCCGCCGCGCGAACGCGGTGAACGCGGTGACGGTGTCCGCCACCGGCGGGGCGTCCAGCGGCCCCAGTTCGGCGGTGAGCCGGTCACGCAGCAGGGTCAACCGGTGTCGCAGCAGGCCTTCGTCGAGGCAGTCGCCGACCCGGGGAGCGGTGTCGGGGTGGGCGAGAGCGTACGACATGCTCTCGCCCACCCCCATCCCGCAGGAGCCGTGCCGGTCGGCCCCACGGGCGATCTCCCGGGCCTGGTTCGCGGCCCGGTGGTACGGGGTGGCCAGCAGCGCCTCCCGGTCGACGGTCACCCGGTCCAGTGCGTCGGGCACCCCGATCCCGGCCAGGTGCATCGCCTCGCCGGCCAACGCCAGCGGGTCGACGACCACGAACCGGGACAGGTGCGTCGGTACGCCGTGGAAGGTGCCGGCGCCGAACTGGGCGAAGGTGTGGGCCCGGCCGTCGGGCAGGACGACGTTGTGCGCCGCCTGCCCGCCCCCGTTGAACCGGATGACCGCCTTGACCGGCCTGCTCGCGCACAGCCAGTCGACGACGGTGCCCTTGCCGGCGTCGCCGTAGCCGAGGTCGACCACGGCGACGTGCCGGCCGGTCCCGTCCCCGATCATGCTGCTGGCCACCGGGTTCACAGCCGGGTCACCTGGTCGGCGTGGCCCGAGGCGGCCGGCAGGGTGCCGCGTACCGCGGGGGTGCGGCCGGTGCCGATGCGGGCTAGTGCCCGCGACACGGTGGTGGCGGCGTCGCCGGCACCGACGTCGCGCAGGTCGGCCAGGGCGGTGTCGAGGTCGCAGGCCTCTTCGCCGAGCGCCACGGTGGTGGCGATGGTCTCGCAGACCGCGTCCAGGTCGTCGAGTTCGACGGCGTTCTGCCCGAGCAGGTCCCGCCAGAAGTCGAGGATGCGGCGGTTGCCGGCGTAGTGGCTGCCGGCCGGCATCAGGTAGTAGGTGTCCCACCGGCGACGGACCTCGTCGACGATGGCGCGCAACGGGACGTCCTCGTCGAGGTCGTCGCCGATGACCTTGCGGATCTCGCGGGCCTTGACCTTGGGGTACGCCATTTCGTCGCCGATGACGAACAGGTAGCCGCGCTTGCCGCGCCGCTCGTGGCAGTCGATCGACGTGTGCCGGGCCATGAAGTACATGGCCAGCTCGTACGACTCCATCATCTGCCCGCCGCCACCGCCTTCGAGCACGATGTTGCCCAGGTGGTCGTCCATCCGGTTGTCCGACTCGAACTGGCCGATCTGCAGCGGCACCCGGTCGCAGGTCGCGTCGCCGATCGCACCGAACAGGATCTGCGGGTCGGTGACGTAGCCCTTGCGCAGCAGCAGACCGAGTAGCTGTGGCAGCTTCTGCTGCAGCGTCCGGGGTACGCCGCCCATCGATCCGGTGACGTCGAACAGGACGGCGACAGCCAGCGACTGCGGGTGCTCGGTCGAGTCGCGGCTCTCCCGGGCGGCGACGCCGCGTGGGTCGAGGGTCGGGTGGACGGTGCGGGCGCCGCCGTCGCTGTAGGCGAACGCGCTGGCGCCGGTGGCCTTGCGGTAGGCGCTCGCGGCGCGGTAGACGTCGGTCGACCAGGCTCCACTGCCCATGACGGGCCTCCTTTGGGATGGGTGGTTTTCTAACGGTGGTTCGGGTCGGGCATGGTGAACGGGCGGAACCGGCGGGGGCCCCAGAGCCGTTCGAGCAGGTCGTCGAACTCGGCGAGCAGCCGCCACGCGTCGTCGGGTCGTTGCCGCAGCGCGGCCAGCTGGCAGCCGGCGGTGAACCGGCGCATCGGCTCCGGTGCCCGGGGACCGGTCAGCCAGTCCAGGCAGCGGGCGGCCATGGCGAGGTCGGTGCCGGGGCCGGGACTGCGGCGTCGGCGGATCTCGTCGGGGTACCAGTCGACGTACGCCGGGACCAGCGCCGGCACTGGCGTGCCGTCGATGCTGGCGTAGCACCAGTCGACCAGCACCACGCCGTGCTGGTCGGGCTCGATGAGGACGTGGCCGGGCAGCACGGCGCCGTGGACCAGCCCGGTGCGGTGGGCGAAGCCGAGCGCGACCAGCAGCCGCCGCCACATCCAGGCCGCGTCGCGGGCGTCGATCCCGTCCGGGTACGCCCGGCGGACCTCGGCGAGGCTGCGCAGCCCGGCGGCGGTGCCCAGCACGGTGACCTGCCGGACGGCGCCGGTGCCGGTGTCCCGGTGCCGGAACTCGTCCACCACCCGGGGCACGTACGGCAGGTAGCGGGGGTCGCCCCGCTCGGCGAGCCGGGTCAGCGCGGTCGCCTCCCGGGCGATCAGGTCGTTGTTGGCCGGGTCCCGGGGCACCTTCACCAGCTGGTCGTCGCCGTGCCGGTACAGGTCGGCGAGGTCGCCGGTGTAGCGGGCGGCGCGGTCCACGACGTACCGGTGCCGTCCGGTGTCGATGGTGACGGTGTCCCGGCCGCCGGCGAGGTGCCGCCGCCACAGCTCGGTCAGCTGCATGAACGCGGCGGTGGCGCGCCGGTCGGGTGCGGTCGTCCCGGCGGTGTCCGGGTGCAGCAGCCGGGCCAGTTGGTGGTAGCGCCGGGTCGTCTGGTCGGTGCCGAACACCTCGGCCGGGTGGTGCGCGGTCAGGACGAGTTCGATCGCCTCGGTCACGGTCACCTGACTTCCTCCTCCCGGGCGGGGCGCAGCAGCGCCGGGTGCAGCAGCCGGGCGTCGCCGGCCCGGTAGATGCGCGACCGGGGTCCGCCGCGCGGGCCGCCGCGTTCGGTGGTGGCGCCGACGCTTTCCAGGAAGCCGGGCACGGACAGCACCTTGCGGTGGAAGTTGCCGGCGTGCAGTTCGACTCCCCAGACGGTCTGGTAGACGCTGCGCAGCTCGCTGATGGTGAACTCGTCGCCGACGAACCGGGTGGCCAGCGGGGTGTACTCGAGCTTGGCGCGGGCCCGATCCAGGCCGTCGACGACGATCCGGGCGTGGTCGAAGGCGAGCCGCCGGCTGGTGCCGGGCAGTTGCCGCACCGGCCGGTCCGGGTCGGCCTGCTCGGGTAGGCCGAGTGCGTCCACCGGTACCCAGGCCGCGGCGGCGGCGTCGCTGCCGGCCGCCGGGTCGGGCAGCTCGGGCGCGAAGGCGAGGTACGCCACGGAGACGATCCGCATCCGCGGGTCCCGCTCGGGTGCGCCGTAGCTGGCCAGCTGCTCCAGGTGCACCCGGTCCATCGCGGCGGCCCGGCCGGGCCGGGTGTCCAGCCCGGTCTCCTCGGCCAGCTCCCGGGCGGCGGCGGTGGGCAGGTCCTCATCGGGCTGGACGAAGCCGCCGGGCAACGCCCAGGCCCCTTCGTGTGGCGGCGCGCCCCGCCGCACGAGCAGCACGTGCAGCCGCGCGTCGCGGATGGTCAGTGCCACCACGTCGACGGTGACGGCGACCGGCGGGAACGCCCGAGGGTCGTAGCTGGCGAGGAACTCGGCCTCCGACATCGCGATCCTTCTCGTTGCTAGAAAATCTCTAACTAAGAACAACTCAACCTGAGAAGAACTTATCTCATGGTGGACCGGATGTCACCCCCAACGTGGCGACCGTCATGTCTGGTGCCGGTGATCGATGATGGAGCCCGGTCGCGGCTTAGGTTAGCCTCTGCTCACCGGTAGCCGGTCGGTGAGCCGGACCCGCCACCGACCCCGCCGGAGAGAGACCTGCCGTGCCCGTACCCCGTCCCGCCCCGCTGACCGCGGCCCGGCTGCTGCGGCGCACCCTGCGCCGGCACCGCGGCCGACTCACCGCTGGCGTCGCACTGCTCAGCCTGCACCAGGCGGCCGAAGCGGCGGTACCGCTGGCCATCGGACTGATCGTCGAGCAGGCCGTCGCGACCGGCGACTGGACCGCGCTCGCGGTTTCGGTCGCCGGGCTGGCCGCTCTGTTCACCGTCCTCACCTTCGCCTGGCGGTTCGGTGCCCGGCTGACCGAGACCGCGATCCACCGGGAAACCCACCGGCTCCGGGTGGAGGTCGCCGGGCGGGCACTCGACCCGCGCGGGCACCGCACCGGGCTGCGCTCCGGCGAGCTGCTCGCCATCGCCGCCGCCGACGCCGAACGGACCGCCTTGATCATCCGGGCGGCCACTGTCGCCGTCGCCGCAGTGGCGGCGCTGGCGGTCTCGTCCGTGGTCCTGCTCACCATCGACGTGCCGCTCGGCCTCGGTGTCCTGCTCGGCGTGCCGGCGCTGGTGCTGGCCCTGCAGGCGCTCGCCCCGGTGGTCACCCGGCGTACCGGCGCGCAGCAGGCCGCCGCCGGGGCGACCACCGCGCTCGCCACCGACCTGGTCGACGGGCTGCGCGCGCTGCGCGGGTTCGGCGCGCAGCGCAACGCGGCCCGGCGCTACCGCGAGTCGAGCCGGCACACCCTCCAGGTGACCCTGCGGGCGACCACCATGGCCGGCGTCTACCAGGGGATCACCGCCGGTGCCAGCGGGCTGCTCCTGGCCGGCGTCGCCGGTGCGGCCGGCGTGATGGCGGTCCAGGGTCGGATCGGCGTCGGTGAGTTCATCACCGTGGTCGGTCTGGCCCAGTTCATCGCCGAGCCGGTCCGTGCCCTCGGCTTCTGCGGTCAGCTCGCCGCCGCCGTGCGGGCTTCGGCCGCGCGGGTCGCCCGGGTGCTCGCCGCACCGCCCGCCGTACTGCCCGGTCAGCGTCCGGCGCCCCGGCCGCAGCCGGTGCGCCTGACACTGACCGGGGTCAGTTACCGCTCGCTGCGCGACGTCGACCTGCGGCTGGCAGCGGGTGAGCTGCTCGCAGTGGTGGCGTACGAGCCGCGCGACGCCGAAGCGCTGCTCGACCTGCTGCGCGGTGCCGTCGCCGCCGACGACCATCGGGGAACGGTGGCGGTGGACGGCGTACCGGTCGCCGAGCTGACTCTCGACGGCCTGCGGGAACGTGTCCTGGTCGAACCGCACGACACGGCGCTGTTCGCCGGCACGCTGCGCAGCAACCTGCTGGTCCGGCCCGGCCAGGCAGCGGACCCGCTACCGGCGGCGATCGGCGCCGCCGGCGCGGACGACATCGTCGCGGCGCATCCCGCCGGGCTCGACCATCCGGTCACCGACCGGGGCGCCAGTCTCTCCGGTGGCCAGCGACAGCGGATCGGGCTGGCCCGGGCGCTGGCCGCCGACCCGCCGATCCTGGTGCTGCATGACCCGACGACGGCGGTCGACGCGACCACCGAGGAACGGCTGGCGGCCGGCCTGCGAGCGGTTCGCCACGGCCGTACGGTGGACCCGGCCGTCGCGGCAGAGGCCCCGGCCACCCTGGTGGTGACCAGCAGCCCGGCGCTGCTCAGCCGGGCCGACCGGGTCTGCGTCCTGGCCGCCGGTCGGGTGGCGGGCGCCGCGCCGCACCACGATCTCGTCCGGACCGATCCGACCTACCGCGCGGCGGTGCTGCGATGACCGGCCCCGCCCGCGACCGGCTGCCGACCGCCACCGGCGGGCGCACTTGGGCGGTGCTCGGTGGGCAGCTGCGCCGAGCCGGCGTGCTGAGCGGATCCGCGCTGGTGAGCGTCCTGGCGGCCAGTGCCAGTGGGCTGGTCGCGCCCTGGGTGCTCGGCGTCATGGTCGACGACATCCGGGCCGGCGCCGACACCGGACAGGTGGTCCGTTCGGTGGTGCTGATCGTGCTCGCGGCCACCGTCGGCGCCGTACTGACCGGTCTCGGGGCCGCGCTGGTCGCCCGGACCGGGGAGACCGTGCTGGCCCGGCTGCGCGAACGGGTGCTCGACCGCGCTCTGCACCTGCCCGGTCAGACGCTGGACCGCACCGGCACCGGCGACCTGCTGGCCCGGGTCGGTGACGACGTGTCGGTAGTCACCCGGGTGATCACCGACACCGCACCGGTACTGGTGTCCGCGCTGCTGACCGTCGGGCTCACCGTCGCCGGACTGTTCGCGCTGGACTGGCGGCTCGGCCTGGCCGGGCTGACCGCGGTGCCGATGTACCTGCTGGCGCTGCGCTGGTACCTGCCGCGCTCGGGGCCGTACTACGCCCGGGAACGGCTGGTCACCGGGGAACGGTCCCAGGCGATGATCGGCGCGTTGCGCGGCGCGGCGACGGTCCGCGCGTACCGGCTGGAGGCGGCCCACCTCGCGGCGATCGAGCAGCGCTCGGCGGCGTCGCGCGACCTGTCGGTGTCCGTGCTGCGGATGTTCACCCGGTTCGGCTCCCGGCTCAACCGGGCCGAGTGCGTCGGGCTGACCTCGGTGCTGGTGGTCGGCTTCCTGCTGGTGCGGGCCGACCTGGTGACGGTCGGCGCGACCACGGCGGCGGCGCTGTACTTCCACCGGCTGTTCAACCCCCTCGGCGCGCTGGTCGCCGAGTTCGACCAGGTCCAGCAGGCCGGGGCCAGCCTGGCGCGGCTGGTGGGGGTGGCCGATCTGCCCCCGGCACCGGCCGTGACCGGACCGGTCGTGCCAGCCGACACCGGGCTCGAGATCGACGGCGTCAGCCACCGGTACGACGACGGCCCGTTGGTGCTGCTCGACGTGACGCTGCGGGTCGAGCCGGGGCAACGGGTGGCGCTGGTCGGGGTCAGCGGCGCCGGCAAGAGCACCCTGGCCGGCGTGGTCGCCGGCCTGCTCCGGCCGACCGCGGGCACGGTCCGGCTCGGCGGGGTGCCGGTCGCCGGGCCGGACCGTGCCGGTCACCCGGGGCTTGCCGGTCGGATCGCGCTGGTCAGCCAGGACGTGCACGTGTTCGCCGGTCCGCTGACCGAGGACCTGCGGCTGGCCCGTGCCGACGCCACCACCGACGAGATCACCGACGCGCTGGCCACGGTCGGCGCGCTCGGTTGGGTCCGGGCGCTGCCCGACGGCGTCGACAGCGTGGTCGGGGAGGGCGGTCACCAGCCGACCGCCGCCCAGGCGCAGCAGCTCGCCCTGGCCCGGTTGGTGCTGGCCGATCCGGACGTGGCGATCCTCGACGAGGCGACGGCGGAGGCGGGCAGCGCCGGGGCGCGGGACCTGGAACGGGCCGCGTTCGCCGCGACCGCCGGTCGGACCACCCTGATCGTCGCGCACCGGCTCACCCAGGCCCGGCGGGCCGACCGGATCGTGGTGCTCGACGCCGGCCGGGTCGTGGCCTCGGGTACGCACGACGAGCTGATCGCCGCCGGCGGCGACTACCGGCGGCTGTGGGACAGCTGGACCGGTGGTCCCACCTCGACGGTTGACCTTACTGAAAATCTTGTTTAACGTCGCACGTCGATATGTTGTGCCCGCTGACCTGAGGGAGGGCGTCGTGCGTCGTTGGAGATTCGTCGTTGCAGCCGGAGGGCTCGCGGCGGCCGTCGTCGGGGCGGTGGCCCTGCTCGCACCGTCGGCCAGCGCCGCCACCGCGGCCTTCGTGAAGGTCAACGACTGGGGCAGCGGCTACGAGGGCCGGTTCACCGTCACCAACGACACGGCCGGCACCATCACCTCCTGGCAGGTCGGCTTCGACCTGCCGGCCGGCAGCCGGATCAGTTCGTCGTGGAACGCGCGGTCGACCATCGTCGGTAACCGGTACACGTTCGACAACGCCAGTTGGAACGGCACCATCGCGGCCGGCGGCACTACCACGTTCGGGTTCATCGTCGTCGGCAGCGGAACACCCGGCAACTGTACGGTCAACGGGGCCGACTGTGCTGGCGGCCCGGCCCCGACCACCCCGCCGCCGACGACGGCTCCACCCACGACCCCGCCACCGACGACCCCGCCGCCGACCGGCACCACGCCGGTCGCGGTCAACGGTCAGTTGCGGGTCTGCGGGGTCAACCTGTGCAACCAGCACGGCCACCCGATCCAGCTGCGCGGCATGAGCACGCACGGACTGCAGTGGTACGCCCACTGCCTCGACGATGCCTCGCTGGACACGCTCGCCACCGACTGGCGGGCTGACGTCCTGCGGATCTCGATGTACATCCAGGAGGACGGCTACGAGACCGATCCGCGCGGCTTCACCGACCGGGTGCACGGACTGATCGACGAGGCGACCGACCGCGGTATGTACGCCATCGTCGACTGGCACATGCTGACCCCGGGTGACCCCAACTACAACCTGGACCGGGCCAAGACCTTCTTCGCTGAGATCGCCCAACGGCACGCCGGCAAGCCGAACGTGCTCTACGAGATCGCCAATGAGCCGAACGGGGTCGACTGGGCCGGTATCAAGAGCTACGCCGAGCAGGTCATCCCGGTGATCAGGGCGGCCGACCCGGACGGCGTCGTGCTGGTCGGCACTCGGGCCTGGTCGTCGCTGGGTGTGTCGGAAGGCGGCAGCGAGGCCGAGGTCATCGCCAATCCGGTGAACGCGACCAACATCATGTACACCTTCCACTTCTACGCCGGCTCGCATCACGACGCGTACCGCTCGGCGCTGTCGCGGGCGGCGGACCAGCTGCCGATGTTCGTCACCGAGTTCGGCATCCAGACCTACACCGGCGACGGGGCCAACGATCTGGTCAACGCCCAGTTGTGGATCGACCTGCTGGAATCGCGCAAAATCAGCTGGGTGAACTGGAACTATTCCGACGACTTCCGGTCCGGGGCGGTCTTCCGAACCGGTGTGTGCGGCAGCGGCTCCTACGCCGGTACCGCCCCGCTCAAGGAGGCGGGTGTCTGGATTCGGGAACGGATTCGCAGTGCGGACGACTTCCCGACCCACTGAAAGCCGGCATTAGCCACCGAGCGGGAGTATCCGCGTCGGTCGGTGGGCGCCGTGACGGCCGAACCCGAAGGTCGGCACGGCGCCCACCGCCTTTCCGGCATGTGCCGCATAGGAACTATGTGGGCGTAGGGGAGCGGAGTACCTGTTGTCGGAAATCGTCGTCACGCAAAGTTAGATGTTTTCACTTCTGCCTATTTGACATAGCCTCTCTGGGTGATGGTCCGATCGCGGTGAGTTTGCGTTCGTGGCCGATCGGCAGCGCGCCGTCGCCAGGGGAGGACAGCGGAATGGCATCCGAACGTGTCCAGGCCAGCGACGGGACGGCGGCGTCCACCCGGGTGGCCCCGACCGTGGCGACCTACCGCACGTCCTGTGTCGGCGCCCGGACGTCGATCGACGAGGCCCAGGCGGTTGTCTTCGGGGCGCTCGCCGCGCTGGAGACCGCCGCCCGGTTGGACCGGCCGGTGCCGATCCGGTCGACCACGACGACGCTCGGCCTCGACCTGGTCGACCCCCCTGAGCAGCTGCGCCATCTGGCCGGCCCGGCGGTCCGCTCCTGGCTGTCCCGGCGGCTGCGCCCGGTGGACCTGCTGCCGGAACGGCGGGACACCCTGCTGGTGCGGGCGACCACCGGGGTGGCGGCTCCGCCCGGCCCACCCACGGCCCGAATCGACTGGCGGGTCACCGCGAACCACCTGACCATCCACGCCAGCTGCCCCGGAGGGGACCCGTGGCGGCGCTGCCTGCCGGCGGTCGCCGAACTGTACGCGGAGGTGCTGCGCGAACTGGTCGACGAACCCGGCCAGGCCAGCTGGCGCACCGCCGGCATCAGCGGCACCTCGCGTGACCTGTTGCTCGACCGGTACGCCGGTCGTCGGGTGGACCGCGGGCCGTTCCGTCCGCTGCACCTGCTGGTCGAGCAGGTGGTGGACCGCCATCCCCAGCGGGTCGCCGTCAGCGGCGCGGGAGGCCGCCTCACCTACCGTGAACTGGACGACGCCGCCAACGGACTGGCTGCGACCCTGGCCGAGGTCGGCGTTCGGCCCGGCGACCCGGTGCCGGTACTGCTCGCCGTCGGCCCGGCGCTGCCGGTGGCCAGTCTCGCGCTGCTCAAGATCGGGGCCGTCCATGTCACCGTCGATCCGCGCTGGTCACCGGCCAGGCTACGGTCCGTGCTGGCATCGGTACCCGGTGCGCCCGTACTCGCCGCCGCGCCGTCCGGGGACCCAGCGCTGTCCGGCGCCCGCGTGATCGACGTACGGCCGGGTCAGGTCCCCTCATCCCGCCGGCGCCCGGACCCGGCCGGGACGCCCGACGACCTGGCGCACGCCCTGGTCACCGCGGACGCGGACGGGGTGCCGCGGTGCACCGTCAGTCGCCATGTCGCCCTGACGGACCGGGTGCACTTCATGACCCGCTTCTTCGCCGCCACCGGCGGTGAGGTCGTGCTGCCGGGCGGCCCCGGGCCCGCTCCGTCGGTCGGCAACCTCATCTGGCCGTTGACCACCGGCGGGCGGCTGGTGCTGGCGTCCCCCGTCTCCGGCCGGCCGGATCTGTCCACCATGGTCTCCGTTGTCGCGGCCGAGCAGGTGACGATGATCGACACGGAGCCGGACACGCTCGACGCGATGGTGGCGGCGATCGAGCGGGACGCCGCGGTCGCCGGGCGTCTCGCCAGCCTGCGTCATGTCGTGGTGCCGGGCCCGGGGCTGCGGCCGGCCAGTGCCCGCCGACTGCGACGCCTGCTGCCGCAGGTCGAGGTCAGCACCGGGTACGGTCCGGTCGGGACGGCCGCCGTCGCCTACCACCGGGTGGGTGAGACCGACGGCGACGCCATCCCGGTCGGCCAGCCGGTCGACAACTGCCACCTGCTCGTCGCCGACGACCGGCTGCGGCTGCTGCCGCCCGGTGCCACCGGCGCCATCCTGATCGGTGGCGCCGGCGTCGGCGCCGGCCGGCACGGCACGGCATGGCGCGCCGCCGCTGGGTACGTCGCCAACCCGTTTCCGGAGATTCCGGGTGAGCTGCTCTACCGCAGCGGGGACCTGGGCCGATTCGACGAGGACGGCCGGCTGCATCTGGTCGGTCGCGGTGACCGCCGGACCGACGGCGACGAGACACCCGAGCGGTCCGGGGCAACCCGGGCCGCCGAGCCGGAGCCCGACGTCCGGCTGCGCGGCGAGAATCGGGTGGTGGTGGCGGCCAGCGCGGGTGTCGCCGGTCGTGGTGGCGGCCCCGGGCCGGGGTGACCCTTGCCGACATCGATCGGCGGGCGGGCTACCGCTCGGCGGCCGCGTACCGGATGATCGACACCGGTGGTGGACCGGACACGGAACGCGGACGGGAGGGCGGCCACGGTGACGGTACGGCAGACCGGCGGCGACGGGGAGGCCACAGGGACGGCACCGACGCTGTGGGCGATCAGCGATCTGCACATCGCGTACCCGGAGAACCGCCAGATCGTCGCCGACCTGGCGGCGCCGGCGCCGCAGGACTGGCTGATCGTCGCCGGCGACGTCGCCGAGACGATCGCCGACGTGCGGTGGGCGCTGGCCACGCTGCGCGAGCGGTTCGCCGAGGTGATCTGGTCGCCGGGCAACCACGAACTGTGGACCACCGCGCACGACCCGGTACAGCTGCGCGGCGTGGAGCGCTACGCGCACCTGGTCGACCTCTGCCGGTCGCTCGACGTGCGGACCCCGGAGGACCCGTACCTGATCTGGTCCGGTGCCGGCGGACCGGCGGCGGTGGCACCGTTGTTCACCCTGTACGACTACAGCTTTCTGCCACCGGGCACCGGCACCAAGGCGGAAGGGCTCGCGTACGCACACCGCACCGGCATCGTCTGCACCGACGAGGCGATGCTGCATCCGGACCCGTTCCCGACCCGGGAGCAGTGGTGCTGGCGACGGTTGGCGGAGACCGAAGAGCGTCTCGCCGAGGTGGGACCGCAACTGCCCACCGTCCTGATCAACCACTACCCGCTGGTCCGGACGCCGATGGACGTGCTGCGCTACCCGGAGTTCGCCATGTGGTGCGGCACCGACCGGACCGCCGACTGGCACCTGCGGTACCGGGCGGCGGTGATGGTCTACGGCCACCTGCACATCCCGCGCACCACCGTCTACGACGGCGTGCGCTTCGAGGAGGTGTCGGTCGGCTACCCCCGGGAGTGGCGTCGCCGCCTGGCGGTGCCCGGCCAGCTGCGCCGGATCCTGCCCGGTCCGCAGCCGGGCTGATCAGCGTCCGGTCGCCCGGGCTGATCAGCGTCGGGTCAGCCCTGGCCGCTCGACCGGTCGGTGCCGCCGCCGGCCGGGCCGGTGAACGCCGCCAGCAGTTGCGCCGCGGCCTGCGCGGGGGTGATCTCCCCGGCGAGCACCCGCTTCTCGGTCTGCGGGGTCAGCGCGACCACCGCCGGATGCCCGTGCAGCTGGTCCAGCAGCCCGTCGCGCACCATCGCCCAGACCCAGCGCAGCTGCTGCTGCCGGCGGTGCCGGTCCAGCTCACCGCTGGCCCGCAGCCGGTCCTGGTGGGCGGTCACCTGCTGCCACACCTCGGCCAGCCCGGTCCCGTCCCGGCCGCTGGCGGTGAGCACCGGGACGGTCCAGTCGTCGTGCCCGCCGCGCAGCATCCGTAACGCCCCGGCCAGCTCACGTGCGGCGGACCGGGCCTCGGCCGCGTGCGCGCCGTCGGCCTTGTTGACCACCACGACGTCGGCGAGCTCCAGCACACCCTTTTTGATCCCCTGCAACTGGTCACCGGTGCGGGCCAGGGTGAGCAGCAGGAACGTGTCGACCATCTCGGCAACGGTGGTCTCGGACTGTCCGACCCCGACGGTCTCCACCAGCACCACGTCGTAGCCGGCGGCCTCCACCACCACCATCGCTTCCCGGGTGGCGCGGGCCACCCCGCCGAGCGTGCCGGCGGTCGGCGAGGGGCGGACGAACGCGGCCGGGTCGGCGGCCAGCCGGGCCATCCGGGTCTTGTCGCCGAGGATGCTGCCGCCGCTACGGGCCGACGACGGGTCGACGGCCAGCACCGCGACCCGGTGCCCGTCGCCGGTCAGCCGGGACCCGAGCGCGTCGATGAAGGTGGACTTGCCGACCCCGGGTACGCCGGTCACCCCGACCCGCCGGGCCTGCCCGGCGTACGGGGCCAGCGCCACCAGCACCTGCTGGGCGTGTGCCCGGTGGTCCGGCCGGGTCGACTCGACCAGGGTGATCGCCCGGGCCAGCCACGCCGGTGCCCCCGCCCGCACCCCGGCGACGTAGTCGGCCACCGGTGCCGGCGCACGTCGTCCGCCGGTCATCCGGCCTCGGCGGTGTCGTGCCCCAGCCGACGGGACAGCTCGGCGAGCAGGTCCACCGCGGCGTCGGCCAGCACCGTGCCGGGCGGGAAGATCGCCGCCGCACCGGCTGCGCGCAGCGCCTCGAAGTCCTGCGGCGGCACCACCCCGCCGACGATCACCATGATGTCGTCCCCGCCGAGGGCGGCCAGTTCGTCGCGCAGCGCCGGCACCAGGGTCAGATGCCCGGCGGCGAGGGAGTTGACACCGACCAGGTGCACGTCGGCCTCGACGGCCTGCCGGGCGACCTCGGCCGGGGTCTGGAACAGCGGACCCACGTCGACGTCGAAGCCGAGATCGGCGAAGGCGGTGGCGACCACCTTCTGCCCCCGGTCGTGCCCGTCCTGGCCCATCTTCGCGACCAGGATCCGGGGCCGGCGTCCCTCGGCGACGGCGAACGCGTCGGTCGCCGCCCGGGCCCGGTCGATCCCGGCCACCGCGCCCGCCTCCTGTCGGTACACCCCGCTGATGGTACGGATCTGCGCGGCGTGCCGGCCGTACACCTGCTCCAGCGCGGTGGAGATCTCCCCGACGGTGGCACCGGCCCGCGCGGCGTCGACCGCCAACGCGAGCAGGTTGCCGGACAGCCCGTCACCGCCGGCGTCGGGTCCGGCGTCGGCAGCGCGGGTCAGCGCCGCCAGCGCAGCGTCGCACGCCGCCCCGTCCCGCTCGGCGCGCAGCCGCCGCAGCTTTTCCAGCTGCGCGGCCCGTACCGCCGTGTTGTCGACCTTGAGCACCTCGATCGGCTCGTCGGCGTCCGGCCGGAACCGGTTCACCCCGATCACCGGTTGCCTGCCGGAGTCGATCCGGGCCTGGGTGCGGGCGGCGGCCTCCTCGATCCGCAGCTTTGGCAGCCCTTCGTCGATCGCCCGGGCCATGCCACCGGCGGCCTCCACCTCCTGGATGTGCTGCCAGGCCCGCCCGGCCAGGTCGTGGGTGAGCCGTTCCAGGTAGTAGCTGCCACCCCACGGGTCGATCACCCGGTTGGTGCCGGACTCCTGAGCCAGCAGCAACTGGGTGTTGCGGGCGATCCTGGCGGAGAAGTCGGTCGGCAGCGCCAGGGCCTCGTCCAGGGCGTTGGTGTGCAGCGACTGGGTGTGCCCCTGGGTGGCCGCCATCGCCTCCACACAGGTGCGGACCACGTTGGTGAACACGTCCTGGGCGGTCAGTGACCAACCGGAGGTCTGGCAGTGGGTGCGCAGACTCAACGACTTCGGGTTGGTGGCGCCGGCGTCGCGGACCAGCCGGGCCCACAGCAGCCGGGCGGCCCGCAACTTGGCGACCTCCATGAAGAAGTTCATCCCGATCGCCCAGAAGAACGACAGCCGGGGCGCGAAGGTGTCCACTGCCAGCCCGGCGGTCTGCCCGGCCCGCAGGTACTCGATTCCGTCGGCGAGGGTGTACGCGAGCTCCAGGTCGGCGGTCGCCCCGGCCTCCTGGATGTGGTAGCCGGAGATCGAGATCGAGTTGAACCGGGGCATCCGCGCCGAGGTGTAGGCGAAGATGTCGGAGATGATCCGCATCGACGGCCCCGGCGGGTAGATGTAGGTGTTGCGGACCATGAACTCCTTGAGGATGTCGTTCTGGATGGTCCCGGTGAGCTTCTCCGGCGGCACGCCCTGTTCCTCGGCGGCGACGATGTACAGCGCCAGGACCGGCAGCACCGCGCCGTTCATGGTCATCGACACACTCATCCGGTCCAGTGGGATGCCGTCGAACAGCTGGCGCATGTCGTGGATGGAGTCCACCGCGACCCCGGCCATCCCCACGTCCCCGGCGACCCGGGGGTGGTCGGAGTCGTACCCCCGGTGGGTGGCCAGGTCGAAGGCGATGGACAGGCCCTTCTGTCCGGCGGCCAGGTTGCGCCGGTAGAAGGCGTTGGACTCCTCGGCGGTGGAGAACCCGGCATACTGGCGGATCGTCCACGGCTGGGTGGTGTACATCGTCGGGTACGGTCCGCGCAGGTACGGCGGGACGCCGGGCACCGTGTCGAGGAAGGTCAGGTCGGCGGTGTCCGCCGCGGTGTACAGCGGCGCGACCTCGATCCCCTCCGGCGTGTGCCAGCTCGGCCCGGGCGGCTGCGGGCCCGGTGTCGCGGCCGGCCCGCCGGCGTTGCCCGCAACGTCCTGCGGCAGCAGCGTGGCCTGCGAGAAGTCCGGGATCATCGGGGGACCTCCAGGTCGTCGAACGTGGCGTCGAGGACGGTCGTCGCGTCGCAGCCGGCGTACAGGTAGCCGTCGACGTGGTCGTGGCCGGCGGGCCGGCCGGCCAGCCAGACCCGCCGGGCCCCGGCGGCGGCCAGCGCGGCGGCCAGCGGTGCCGCGGCCGCCGGGTAGCTGGCGTCGGTGCCGCAGATGCAGGCCACAGCGGACGGGTCGGCGGCGAAGGCGGCGGCGATCGCCGCCGGGTCGTCGGCCGGGTCGCCACCCCGGGTGGTGGCGATCCCACCGGCGGCGAAGAGGTTGCCGGCGAAACCGGCGCGGGCGCTGTGCGCCGCGAGTGGCCCCAGGGTGGCCAGGAAGACGCTCGGCCGGGCGCCGGTGGCCGCCAGGTACGCGTCGGCCCGGTCCCGCCGGGCCTCGAACCCCTCGGCGTGGAACCGTCGCGGCAGGCCGCCGCCGGGCGGTACGGGCACCGGGGTACGGGCGGGCAGCCGCTCGTCCAGATCGGGGAACTCGCTGACCCCGGTGACCGGGTCCCGTCGGTGCGCCAGATTGTCGGCCCGGCGCTGCCAGGTCGCGTCGATCCGGTCGGCGATCAGCCCGGCGGACAGCGCGGCGGCGGCACCACCGGCCCGCTCGATCTCGGTGAACCAGTCCCAGGCGGTCGCCGCCAGGTCCGAAGTAAACTGTTCGACGTACCAGGACCCGCCGGCCGGGTCCAGTACCCGGCCGAGATGCGTCTCGGCGAGCAGCACCGACTGGGTGTTGCGGGCGATCCGCCGGGCGAAGCCGTCCGGCAGCCCCAGCCGGGCGTCGAACGGCGCGACGGTGACCGCGTCCGCCCCGCCGACCCCGGCGGCGAAGCAGGCCACTGTGGTGCGCAGCATATTCACCCACGGGTCCCGGGCGGTCATCATCGCTGCGGAGGTGACCGCGTGCTGACGCTGCCGACCCGCCTCGGGTACGCCGCAGAGCTGCCCGACGCGGGCCCAGGCCTGGCGCGCGGCGCGCAGCTTGGCGATGGTGGCGAACTGGTCGGTGGTGGCGGCGAAGCGGAACTCCAGCTGCCCGAAGGCGGCCGGCAGGTCGAGGCCGGCGTCGGTGAGCGCCCGGAGGTAGGCCAGCCCGGTGGCGAGGGCGCAGCCGATCTCCTGGGCGTCGCTGCCACCGGCGTCGTGGTATGCGGTCACGTCCACAGTGACCGCGCGCAGGCGCGGTGACCGGGCGGCGTACCCGGCGAGGACGCCGAGCTGCGCGAGGTCACCGGGCTGGCCGGTGCGGGCCTGCCAGCCGAGCGGATCGGCGCCCAGGCAGCCGGCCAGGGCACCGCGTTCGACGCCCCGGTCGTCGGCGAGCGTGAGCAGCGCCTTGGCCGCGGCGACGCTGTCCGCGCCGGCGTCGAGCACCACCGGGGCCAGGTCGAGGTGGACCCCGTCGAGTATCTCCGGCAGGTCGGTCGGGTGCAGGCCACCGGCGGTCAGGTCGATCCAGACCGAGGTGCAACCGTTGGCGAGGTCGGTCAGCATCGCCTCCCGGACCGCCTTCGGATCCGGGTCGGCGTACCGTTGCCGGACGTCCCAGCCGGCCACCGTCTCGGCCGGGTCGGTGCCGCCCGCGCCGCCGCCGTCGCGTCGGGCCTGGGCCCCGCGCACGTACGGTGCGGTCCCGGGCACCCCGACGTCCGGTGGGGCCGCCGGCCGGGTGTGCAGCGGGGCGAGGCGGATGCCGTCGTAGGTGGTGGTGGCCAGCAGTTCGTCCACATGCTCGGCCGGGGTGTCCGGGCCGGCGGCGCCCGACTTGCGCAGGACGCCGAGCGCGAGCCGTCGCCAGTCGTCCGGCGTGGCCGGCGGGAATCCAACGGCCGGGTCGAGGCTCTCGGATGGCACCGTCATGCACGGGATGTTAAGGGTGCGTCGCGCTGATGGTTGGACCCGTACCCGGACTGTGACCACATCCACCAAACATGGTCGACTAATCGTGTCTGCTCGACTACGACGATTCCTCGGTGCGGTGGCCGGGTTCCGTCGCGACCGGGCCGAGCCGGGATATGTCGTACCCGTCCGGATACGTGGGTGTGTGGATACCGTCGGCGAACAGCGGGGTCCGACGCGGTCGGCCGGCCCAGCGCAGCAGCGCGGCGCGTAGCAGCAGCCCGGCGTGCAGACCCGCGCGTACCGCCGGGTTCGGCGTGGCCACCCCGGTCGCGGCCCGCAGTCGGTCGTCGTAGAAGGCGGCGACCAACGCGTCACCGAACGGCGCGAGCGGCCGTGGGATCTTCCCGCGCAGCAGCGCCCGGGTGGCCCGCTCGATCGACGCGGCGTCGTCGTTGTAGCGCAGATGCGTCCGGTCGTGGTCGTCGAACCAGGTGGCGAACTCGTCGAAGGAGCCCGGGATGTCCCGGATGCCCATCCGTCGACCCAGTTCGCGATAGTAGTGGTAGGTGGCGGTCCGTTCATGGCAGCAGGGCCGCCGCCAGCCGTACCGCTCCAGCCAGCGGATCGGGACGACCACCAGACAACCGAGGACGTAGCGATAGTCGTCGTCGGCGATGTCGTAGTGGCGGTGGATCTGATTGGTCCGCCGGATCGCGTCGCGACCCCGCGGGGCGTCGAGACCGTGCAGCATCATCTCGTACATCAGCAGTCCGGTGTCGTCGATCCGCTTGCGGGTGTGGTGCAGCAGCTCCCCGGTGCGCACGTGCACGGCGGCGACCCGGGGCAGCGAGAAGGACCGGTTGAACGCCAGGTTCAGGCCGAGTTTGCTGTCCCACGGAAACTCGTGGCGCACCATCGTCTGATAGATCTCGAGGTAGTCGAGTTGCGGGTCGAGGGCACGGATTCGCCGCAGGTTGGCGTATCGGTTACGTCGGAGGTTGGCGTATCGGTGCGGCTGCACGAAGGCCCCGTTCAGGATCGGTGTGGCGGTGGTGGCGCGGGCCGTGGCTCGGGCGACGACGCGGCGGCGGCCAGCACCTGGTCGACCAGCGGGGAGCGGCTGAACCATTCGGTCACCCGACTCAACCAGGCGATTTCGCCAGGATAGCCGTTCGGCGGATCGTGCGGCTCGGAGAAGTCCGGCTCCCGCACCGGCGTGCCGGTTGCGGCCTGCCGCACTCCGGCGGCGATCATCGCCGCCTCGACCAGCGCCGTGCGGTCGGGGCCGGTCAGGCCGGCGGCTGCGGCCAGCCGGTCGGCCGTCGGCGCGATCCGGCGGTCGATGTACGGGCGCAGCGCCAGCCGGCTGTCCCGGATCTCGGTGATCCGGCGGTGCAGCGCGTAGTCGATGTCGCGCAGGGCCACCCGCCGGTGGTGGGCCCGGTCGTCGAGGACCAGGTGCGGTTGCGCCGCGCTGACCGCCCGCCACAGGGGTGCCAACCGCCGCCACGACCGGTGCCGCCGCAACCAGGTCCGCCCGGTGTCCATGGCGGGACCCCAGGTCGGCAGGGTGAGACCGATCAGCATGCTGAGCGCACCGACGGTCACCAGGACCGCCGCGATCTGCGGCTCGCCGGCCGGTTCCCGGCCGACCCGGTAGGCGACCAGGTAACCGGCCTTGGTGGCGCAGTACAGTAGCGCGGCGGTCGCGCCGAACGCGGTGATCCGCAGCCCGCGACGGAGCCACCGACGTGGCGTGACCAGGGAGAAGCGCCAGCAGAGCCGGGCCAGGTCGGCGGCGTAGCAGACGAAGACGATCAGGTAGACGACCAGGTAGCCGGCGACCGCCGGATGAGCGGCGTCCTCGACCACCAACCGGATCGGTGCGGCACCGGCCAACGTGGTCGCCCAGAGTACGGTGAGCAGCCCGAACGCGGTCATCGAGGCGATCACCCGACGCCGGACCCGGCGGGCCGCGACCGCCGGCGGCAGGGCCAGGAACAGCAGCAGGATCTCGGAGTTGGCCGCGACCCCCATCACTCCGGCGTGCGCCAGCAGCTTGGCGAGGTTCGGCAGCCCGGTGATCCGGTCCACCGCCTCGGCGACCGGGCGGACGGCGACGGTCACTCCGGCGGCGAACGAACAGAAGGCGTACACCATCGCCCGCAGCACCCGGTTGTCGCGGTCCCGCCGCAGGTCACCCAGTTTGTAGCCGAAGGCGAGCCAGCCGGCGGCGGCGCAGACCGCGTACAGCGGGATGTCCATCGGCGCTCACCGGGGCGGTGGTTCGAGCCCGTGCCGCAGCCGGGCCTCCAACGCGGCGTCGGTGACCGGCCCGGCATCGTCGCGGGCGGGTGCCGATCCGAGGTCGGTCTCGCGGGCGGCGGCCTCCAGCAGGATGGTCGCCATCATCTCGGCTTCCTGCTCCTCGCCCCGGCTGTACACCCCGGTGCGGGGGAGTACCCGGTGCACCAGGGTGGGGCGCAGCGCCGGCATCAGCAGCTGGCTGGCCTGCTGGTCGTCGAGGGCGAGGGCGCGGTGGCCGAGCAGGATGTGGCCGATCTCGTGGGCGATGATGTGGTCCCGGTGCACCCGGCTGGTGCGTTCCTCGTAGGCGACGACGTGACCGGCGTCGGTGAAGAAGGTCAGGCCGAACGGCGCACCGGCGGGCATCGGCACGCCGACCAGGGTGATCCGCTGGCCGAGCACCGCACCGACCCGCTGGCACAGTTGTGGCGCGTCGAACGGCCGGGGCATCCGCAGGCCCTGTTCCTCGAGCTGACGCAGCCGGTCGCGGCAGGTCCGGCGCAGCGGGGATGACTTCATGTCCGTGCTTCCCTCAGCTTGGTCCGTCCGTCGCCACTGCATGACGATCACCGGTTCTGCCGTCCGTCGGCACCGGGGCCGCCCTCGGCGTGACGGTTCTCCAGCGCCTGGACCACCCGGTCGAGGATGTCGCCGACCGCGTCGAGTTGCGCCTCGGGCAGCGCGCTCAGCCGGGTCGCCACCGCGCGTACCTTGAGGTTGCGCATCGCCTGCAGCGCATGCAGGTCCCGCTCGATCTCGCCGGAGCGGCGCCGGTCGAAGAAGTACGCCGGGTCCACGTCGAAGAAGTCAGCGAGCGCCTCCAGATGCTCCTTGGTCGGGTTGGTCCGCCGCCCGGTGCGCAGCTGCCAGATGTACACGTCGGAGATGGAGCCGCCCCGGTCCCGGATGGCATCGGCCACCTCCCGTGAGGTGTACGGGTCGCGGCGGGCCGGCCGGACCGTCTCGAAGAGCAGGTTGAGCTTGTCGGCCAGGCTGGATCCCGATCCGCCAGGGGGGGTGGTGCCGCCCGTCACGGCTACCTCCGTCGGATGTGCAGCTGAGATCTGGGGAACTACAGCTAAGATCTGGTTGGGAACTACAGCTAAGATTAGCCACGTTGGCGCTGTCGGTTAATATCGGTTGACGACCATACGCCGAGTCAGTATACGATCACGACTTGAGGTTGACCAACCCGTTGGAGTGGCCGACCTCGATGCCGCTGGTGCGGTGAGGGGCGCGGAACGGGGGCGCCCCTCACCCCACCAGCCAGCGGTCGCTTTGGACGGCTGTCACATCGCCCGGGCCACCGCGATCCTGGTGCTGCCCCGCTGGCCGGCTTCGTAGAACATGTACCACCGGCCGCGGTCGGTGCCGAACGCTGGCGCCGCCGATCGGCGGTTGTCGGGTGCGCCGGTCAACGGTGCGTGGAACACCCCGAGGTGGATCTCCCGGTCGAAGTTGTTGCCCACCTCGGTCAGGTACATCCGGCCGGACCCGCCGTGGTACACCACGTACGTGGTGCCGTTGCGGTGCAGCAGGTGCGCGCCGCTCAGGTCGCTCTCGCCGTCGCCGGCCGGGCTGATCAGCGGCTGCGGGTCGAACTGCCATCTGCGGCCGTCGGCCGACCAGCCCCAGAAGATTTTCCGGTAGCCCGGTCGGACCTGGTGGTATCCCATGTAGACCATGACGTACCGGCTGCCCAGGGCGGGAATGCTGTGCTCGAAGACCCGGGCGTACGACGACTCGGTGATGTTCGGGACCATCGTCGTGGACAGCACCACCCCGTAGTAGGTGAAGTGCACGCCGTCGTTCGAGATCGCCAGCCGGGTGGTGTCGTTGTCGCCGTGGAAGTAGAGGTAGAACTGCCGGGTCGCGGCGTTCCACAGCACATGCGGTGACGAGACGTGCTCGACCGAGTAGTGCGGTGACCAGTCGCGCCGGACGATCGGGTTGCCGGCGTACTCGGTGAACGGGCCGGCGAGGGAGTTGCCGTAGGCCAGGCAGATCCCGCCGGGCCTGTCGTGCGGGGCGTAGTAGAGGTAGTACCGGGCCAATCCGCCGCTGATCCGGTCGTACACCCCACGTACGCAGGGGAAGATCAGCTCACCGGTCGGGTTGTAGCGCAGGTTGGCGTGGTCCAGCGGCTGTCCGAGATAGGCGTAGCTGGGGAATCCGGCGGGCGCGGCGACCGCGGGTCCGGCGGTGGCGGCGAGCGCGCCGACGCCGCCGGACAGGGTCGCGGCGCCGAGCAGGCTCGCGCCGCGCAGCAGCCGGCGTCGGTCGATGCCGCCCAGGTCTGGTGGTGTCGACCCGGGCGAGGCTTGCGGGTGAGGGTGCGGACGCATGGGGTGGCCTTTCCGACACGTGGGCCGTGGACCGGGGGAGTCCATGGCGTCGTTACTGGCAGTCAGGTGAGGCGGGACGGCCGGCCGAGCCCTCGGGTGGCTTGAGTCTGGTGTGGCCGGCGGCGTGGCGTCAAGGAGCTAATACGAATTATCACCGCAACTTCGATACCCGACGATCTATTCATCAGGGGTTGACGCGAGCGCCTGACAGGGTCCAGGCTGTGACTCACGACAGCCGCTAATGCGTATTAGCAGAGAATGGACGGGTACTCAGCGTGACCGGATCCCGTAGGCGGGTGACCCAGCAGGACATCGCCCGGATGACCGGCGTCAGCCAGGCGACGGTGTCCCTGGTCCTTAACGGCCGGGCCGACGCCGACGTGCGCATCGCCCCGGAGACCCGCGAGCGGGTACTCGCCGCCATCCGCGCTACCGGCTACGTCGCCGATCCGGTCGCCCGCCGGCTCGCCGACCGGCACAACCGAATCCTCGGCGTGTTCACCTCCGAGCCGGTCTTCCCCAGTAGTACGGGCGACTTCTACCACCTGTTTCTGCTCGGCATCGAACAGAGCGCCGAGCACCTCGGTTGTGATCTGCTGCTGCTCACCAGCGCGCCGGTCGTCGACGGGCGCCGTCGGCTGCTCCACCAGGACAACCGGCTGCGGCTGGCCGACGGTGCCATCCTGCTCGGCCGCCAGCTCGACCGAGTCGAACTGACCAGGTTGCTGGCCGACGGGCCGCCGTTCGTCTCCGTCGGCCGCCGCGACGACGCCGGCGGCCCGGTGCCGTGTGTCGGCGCCGACTACCCCGCGGCCACCGCCGGGCTCGTCCGACGTGCCGTTGCGATGGGCCACCGCCGGTTGACCTACCTGGGACAGGGGGAGGGGCCGGAATCGCACGCCGACCGGATGCGTGGTTTCCGTGCCGCCGCCGTCGCCGCCGGTGCCGAATGGCGGCACGAGCAGACCGCCGGCCGCGACCCGGGCGCCGTGCTCGACACGGTCATCGCCGGCACGTCCACCGCGGTCTTCGTCGAGGAGTACGCCGACGGCGTCGCGATCGCCGCCCAGGCCCGGCACCGCGGTCTGGACGTTCCGGGTGATCTGTCCATCGTCGCTCTCGGCGACCCGACCCGCCCGGCCAGCACCGACCTGGACTTCACCGGCTTCCGGATTCCCCGTCAGCAGATGGGCTGGCAGGCCGTCGAGGTCCTCACCGGACTGATCGGCGGCTCCGGGCCGGTGCAGCGGCTGCTGCCCTGCGAAGAGGTACCCGGCACCACCCTGGCGCCGCCAACCGGAAGGAACCCGGCACAGTGACGGAACACGGCTGCGACATCCTGGTCGTCGGCGGCGGACTCGGCGGGGTCGCCGCCGCGCTCGGTGCGCTGCGCGCCGGCCGGACGGTGCTGCTCACCGAGGAACACGACTGGCTCGGTGGGCAGCTGACCAGTCAGGCCGTCCCGCCGGACGAGCACTCCTGGGTGGAACGGTTCGGGGTAACCGCCAGCTACCGCGCGCTGCGCGACGGCATCCGGGCCTACTACCGGCGGCACTACCCGCTGACCGAGGCGGCCCGTGCCCACCCCGAACTGAACCCTGGCGGGGGTCACGTCAGCCGGCTCTGCCACGAGCCCCGGGTGGCCGTCGCGGTCATCGAGGCGATGCTGGCGCCGTACCGGGGATCCGGACAGCTGCGGGTCCTGCAGCCGTACCGACCGGTGGCCGCCGACACCGACGGCGACCGAGTCACCGCGGTCACCGTCGCACACCGCGACGGCGGCGGCGAGATCACCCTGACCGCGCCGTACGTGCTGGACGCGACGGAGACCGGTGAACTGCTGCCACTGACCGGCACCGAGTACGTCACCGGCTTCGAGTCGCGGGCCGACACCGGCGAACCCAGTGCCCCGGACGTGGCCGACCCGACCAACATGCAGGCCGTGTCGGTGTGCTTCGCCATCGACCACGTCGACGGCGACCACACCGTCGACCGGCCGGCCCGGTACGGGTTCTGGCGCGACTACCAGCCGCCGTTCTGGGGCGACCGGATGCTGTCGTGGCGCTCACCCAACCCCCGTACCCTGCAGATCGGGCAGCGCAGCTTCACCCCGAACCCCGAGGACGACCCGCTCACCGTCGTCGCCGATCAGCGGCTCAGCCCCGGCGACGGCAACCTGTGGACGTTCCGGCGGATCGCGGCGCGTCGGATGTTCCGCCCCGGGGCGTACGCCAGCGACATCTGCCTGGTCAACTGGCCGATGATCGACTACTTCGAGTCGCCGGTGATCGACGTGCCCGACCCGGCGCACCACCTCGCCGCCGCCCGGGAGCTGTCCCGCAGCGTGCTCTACTGGCTGCAGACCGAGGCACCCCGCCCCGACGGCGGCACCGGTTTCCCCGGGCTGCGGTTGCGCGGCGACGTCACCGGCGGCACCGACGGCCTCGCCCAGGCCCCCTACATCCGGGAGTCCCGCCGGATCCGGTCCGAGTACACCGTCGTCGAACAGGATCTGTCGCTGGCGGTACGTGGCGACAAGGGCGCGGTGCGCTACCCCGACCCGGTCGGCGTCGGCATGTACCGCATCGACCTGCACCCCTCCACCGGCGGTGACAACTACGTCGACGTCGCCGCGTGTCCCTTCGAGATCCCGCTCGGCGCGCTGCTCCCGCAGCGGATGCGCAACCTGCTACCGGCCGGCAAGAACATCGGCACCACCCACATCACCAACGGCGCGTACCGGCTGCACCCGGTCGAGTGGAACGTCGGCGAGGTCGCCGGCGCCCTCGCCGCATACTGCCTGGACCGGCGGGTCGAGCCCCACGCGGTGCGCGCCGACACCGACCTGCTCGCCGACTTCTCCGCCCGGCTGGACGCCGCCGGTGTCGAACGGCGCTGGCCGGACGTGACCGGCTACTGACCTCACCCGTCACCTGAGGAAGGACCCCACGACATGAGGAACCGGATAGCGACCGCGGCCCTGGCGGTCAGCCTGCTCGGCGTCGCCGCCTGCGGTGGCGGTGACACCGACAGCTCCGACGGGCCGGTGTCGCTGCGGATGACGATCTGGTCGGCCAACGAGGCGCACCTCGCGTTGTTCGACGAGATCGCCGACGCCTACCTGGCCGACCATCCCGACGTCGCCGAGATCAGTTTCGACCCGCTGCCGTTCGAGAGCTACACCACCACGCTGACCACGCAGATCGCCGGCGGGAACCCGCCGGACCTGGCCTGGATCTTCGAAAGCTCGGCACCGGACTTCGTCACCTCCGGCGCGCTCGCCCCGCTCGACGACGTGGTCACCGACGCCGACGACCTGGTCGACTCGGCCACCGCGCTGTGGCGCGACGGGGACACCCTGTACGCGTACCCGTTCTCGACGTCGCCGTTCGGGGTGTTCGTCAACCGCGACCTGATCGCCGAGGCCGGCCGGCCCGACCCGGCCGCGCAGCTCGCGGCGGGGGAGTGGACCTGGGCCAACGCGATCGACACCGCCGCAGCGGTCCACTCGGCCACCGACCGGGCCGGCCTGGTCATCCGGGACTTCGACTACCAGGGCTGGGACAACCTGTCGACGCTGTGGACCGGCTGGGGTGCCGAGGCCTGGAGCGACGACGGGCGCGATTGTGGCTTCACCGACCCGGCGATGGTCGACGCGATGACCTTCCTGCACGAGGCGATCTTCACCGCCGGCGCGCTGCCCGGACCGGGCACCAGCGCGGACTTCTTCGCCGGGGAGGCCGCGCTGACCGTCACCCAGATCTCCCGCGCGTCGCTGCTCGAGGACGACGGATTCGACTGGGATCTGCTGCCGTTGCCCGCCGGCCCGGCCGGCGAGTACGCGGTGATCGGCCAGGCCGGGGTCGCGGCGCTGCAACGCGGGCCCCACCCTGAGATCGCCGCCGACTTCCTGGGCTTCCTGACCAACCCGGAGAACTCGGCCAAGTTGGCGCAGTTCTTCCCGCCGCCCCGGCAGTCGCTGCTGACCGCCGACACCCTGGCGCAGACCAACCCGCTGCTCACCCCGCAGCAGCTGCAGCAGGTCGTCATCGACGGCATCGCGGACGGCGTGGTCAAGCCCAGCCACACCGACAGCGCCGAGATCAACCAGGCGGTCCGCTCCGCGCTCGACCCGATGTGGCAGGCCGACGCGAACGTGGCCGACGTCCTCGCCGGGGTCTGCACGGCGATCGAACCGTTGCTGGCCGGGTGATGCCGGCCCGGTCGACGGCGGTGGCCCGGCCCGCCTGGTGGACCACCCGGCGTCGGGACCAGGCGGCCGGCTACCTGTTCGTCACCCCGCAGCTGATCGGCACCGCGCTGTTCGTGCTGGTGCCGTTGGGCCTGGTCGGCTGGTACAGCCTGCACGAGTGGAACGTGCTGGCCGGTACCTTCGAGTTCACCGGCACGGACAACTACCGGCAACTCGCCGCCGACCCCGGCCTGCCCGGCGTGCTACGGGCCACCGTGCTGTTCTCGGTCGGCCTGGTGCTGGTCAACCTGAGCCTGGCGCTGCTGCTGGCGGTGCTGCTCAACCAGAAACTGCGCGGCACCGTCGTGTTCCGGACGCTGTTCTTCTCGCCGGTGGTGGTGTCACTGGTCGCCTGGACCATCGTCTGGCGGTTCCTGCTGCAGGACAACGGCGGCGTCAACGGTGTGCTCGACACGGTCGGCGCCGACGGTCCGAACTGGCTGCGTGGCGAGGCCACCGCGATGATCTCGGTGATCGTGGTGCAGGTGGTCAAGAACGTCGGACTCAACATGGTGCTGTTCCTGGCCGCGCTGCAGGGCGTGCCGGGCGAACTGTACGAGGCCGCCCGGGTCGACGGGGCCAGCCGGTGGACCCGGTTCCGGCGGATCACCGTACCGCTGATCAGCCCGACCATCCTGCTCACCTCGATCATCACGGTGGTCGGCTCGTTGCAGGTGTTCGCGCAGATCGCCGTGCTCACCCAGGGCGGGCCGGGCAACTCGACCACGGTGCTCGTCTACTACCTGTACCAGCAGGCGTTCCAGTTCCATCACTTCGGCTACGGGGCCACCCTGTCGGTGCTGCTGTTCGGCATCGTGCTGGCGTTGACCGTGGTGCAGTGGCAGATGCGTAGGAGATGGGTGTTCCATGAGCAGTAGCCTCTCGCCACGGGCGAAGCTCGCCCTGTACGGCGTACTGCTGGTGCTGGCCGTGCCGTTCGTCTTCCCGACCTGGTGGATGGTCACCTCGTCGGTGAAGCCGGTGAGCCAGATCTTCGCCTTCCCGCCGGCGCTGTGGCCGACCGATGTCAGCTTCGCCGCCTACCGTGACGTGTTCACCCTGCAGCCGTTCGCCCAGCAGTACTGGAACAGCGCGTACATCGCCGCCGTGGTCACCGTCGGCACCCTGGCGGTGTCGTCACTGGCCGGCTACGCCTTCGCCCGGATCCGGTTCCGGGGCCAGAACGGGCTGTTCCTGCTGGTTCTGCTCGGCCTGCTGATCCCCAGCGAGGTGACGATCGTCCCGCTGTTCCAGATGTTCAACCAACTGGGCCTGATCGACACCCACTGGCCGCTGATCCTGGTGCCGATCTTCGGTGCGCCGAGTGTGCTGGCCACCTTCATCATGCGGCAGTTCTTCCTGGCCCTGCCCGGGGAGCTGGAGGAGGCGGCCCGGGTCGACGGGCTCGGCCGGTTCGCCACCTTCTGGCGGATCGCGCTGCCGCTGGCCCGCCCGGCGCTGGGCGCGGTGGCGATCTTCACCTTCCTGCACAGCTGGAACCTCTACCTGGAGCCGATCGTCTTCCTGTCCACCCCGGAGAAGTTCACCCTGCCGCAGGCGTTGACCCAGTTCGTCGACGCGTACGGCGGGCCGATGTGGAACGTGCAGCTGTCGGCGGCGTCGCTGACCGCGATCCCGGTGCTGATCGTCTTCGTCATCGCCCAACGGCAGTTCATCGAGGGCCTGGCGCACACCGGCCTCAAGGGGTGACGCCGTCGTCGCGGGTGCTGTGCAGTTGGCCGAGGACGGCTCGGGCGGCGGCGATCGCCTCCGGCGTGTCGCGGAAGATCCGGTCGAGTCCGCTCAGCCGGGGCAGCAGCCCGTACGCGGTGAGCGCCTTGTGGTGTCCGTCCCGGATCCCGGACAGGTAGACGGTGATGCCCCGCCGCTCCAGCCGCTGCACCACGTCGCGCAGCACCAACGCGCCGGAGGCGTCGATGGTGGACACGCGGGACATCCGCAGGATCACCACCCGGACGTCGGCGACCTCGGAAAGCTCCAGCAGGAACCGGTGCGCGGCGGCGAAGAACAACGGCCCGTCCAGCCGGTACGCGACGATGTGCTCGGCCAGTAGCGCCTGCTCCTCGGCGTGGTGGTCGCCGGTGTCCAGCGGCACCCGGTCCAGCCGTACCGCCTGGGCGATCCTGCGCAGCGCCAGCCCGCCGGCCACGACCAGGCCCACCAGCACCGCGGTGACCAGGTCCAGCAGTACGGTGGTCGCCGCGGTGAGCGCCATCACCAGCCCGTCGGATCGCGAGGCGCGGGCCAGCGCGGCCAGCGCGCTCACCTCGACCATCCGGATGGCGGTGGCGATCAGCACCCCGGCCAGCGCGGCCAGCGGGATATGGCTGACCAGCGGGGCCGCCGCGACCATGAGCAGCGCGAGGATCAGCGCGTGGGACAGCGCGGCCAGTCGGGAGGCGGCGCCGGCCCGGACGTTGACCGCCGTCCGGGCGATCGCCGCCGTGGCCGGCACCCCGCCGAACAGCGGCGTCACCAGGTTGGCCACGCCCTGGCCGAACAGCTCCCGGTCCGGGTCGTGCCGCTGCCCGACCGACATGCCGTCCGCCACCGTGGCCGACAGCAGGCTCTCCAACGCGGCCAGGGCGGCGACCGCGATCGCCGCGGTCGCCAGCGCCGGCACCGCCGCCAGGTCCAGAAACGCCAGCGACGGTGCCGGCAGGGTGGCCGGCAGTGCGCCGATGGTCGGCACCGGCAATCCGGACAGCATCGTCGTGACGGTCGCTGCGGCGACCGCGAGCAGCGAGAACGGCACAGTTGGCCGCCACCGCGCCCCGGTCAGCATCGCGGCGGCGACGGCGAGGGCGATCAGCAGCGACGGCCACTGCGGCTGCCGGACGAACGCCGCCACCGCCTGCCCGGCCAGCGGCAGCACCCGCTCGCCGTGGACGTCCACGCCGAGCGCCGTCGGGATCTGCTGCAGCAGGATCACCCCGGCGATGCCGGCGGTGAAGCCCTCGATCACCGGGGCCGGCATGTACCGGGCGACCTGACCCGCCCGGACCAGTGCCAGCAGGATCAGGATCACCCCGGCCAGCAGCCCGACGGTGAGCACCCCGCCCGGACCGAACTGGGCCACGATCGGCACCAGCACCACCGTCATGGCCCCGGTGGGTCCGGAGACCTGCAGGTTCGACCCGCCGAAGACCGCCGCGAGGGCACCGGCGACGACCGCGGTGACCAGCCCGGCGGCGGCGCCCAACCCGGAGGCGACACCGAAGCCGAGGGCGAGTGGGAGGGCGACGACCGCCACGGTGAGTCCGGCGAGCAGGTCCCGGCCCGGTTGCCGGCGGACCGCCCGCCAGTCGGCGGCCTGCGGCAGCAGGCGGCGTACGGCCGTGGTGTTCACCGGCGACCCGAGGTGGTGCCGGGGGACGCCTGACGCAGCGCTGCGAGCAGTTCGGTCTGGTCGACCAGCATCTCGGTGAGGATCCGCCGGGCGGCGCGCATCAGGTCCGCCACGTCCGGCCCGGCCAGGGCGTAGGTGACCGCGGAGCCGTCCCGGCTGGAGACCACGATCCCGGCCCGGCGTAGCACCGCGAGCTGTTGGGACAGGTTCGACGCCTCGACGTCGATCTCGGCGAGTAGTTCGCGCACCTGGCGGGGGCGCTCGCCGAGCAGCTCGAGCACCCGGATCCGCACCGGGTGGCCGAGCATCCGGAAGAACTCGGCCTTCTTCTGGTACAGCGGTACTGTCATATGAACAATTGAAGACTTCTTCAAGCAGTGGTCGGCTGCCGGGGGTCCGTGCTGTGCGAGTCGTCACGTCGGGCCCGGCTCCCGGGTGTGCCGCGAGGCTCGACCGGCGTACCGCGCTATGAGCGAAACGGGATAGGTGTACGTCGATCAAAGTGGCCTACGGTGAGCGATACCGGTCGATACCAGTCGGTATCGCGGCCCGTTCCCAAGGAGCCATGCCATGCCGAGACAACGCACCGTCCGGGCGATCCTCGCGACGGTCACCGCCATCCTGTCGCTGATCGGTGTCCAGGTCGTGGCCACCGCGCCGGCCTCAGCCGCGGTGACCACGATCTACTACGACGCCAGCCGGGCCGGCCAGTTCGCGACCAACTTCGCCCAGGCCGCGCAGATCTGGAACAGCAGCGTGGACAACGTCCGGTTGCAGCCCGGCAGCCCGGCGTCGGTCGTCATCTACGTCGACAGCGGCTGGCCCCGGGCGTACGTGACCCGGCTGGGCGCCGGCCGCATCTACATGGGTACCCAGGCGGTGGACCAGGGCTACGACCGGACCCGGATCGCCACTCACGAGTGGGGACACATCCTCGGGCTGCCGGACCGGCGTACCGGCCTCTGCTCCGACCTGATGTCCGGCAGCAGTGCGCCGGTGTCCTGCCGCAACGCCTACCCGAGCGCCGCCGAGGCGGCCCGGGTCGACCAGTTGTTCGCCCGAGCCGCCGCGACGGCCACCGACGCCTCCACCGCCGGCAGGTCCTACGTGTGGGCCGGCAACTGAACCGACGACCTGCGGTCCCGCCACCGGCCCGGCCGGTGGCGGGACCGCCGCTGTCAGCCGCCGAGCGGGAACCGGTCCAGCACGACCGGCGCGACATCCGGGGTACGCATGTCGTAGCGGTAACTGGTCACCTCGCCGGTGCCGGTGTCCAGGACGCTGAACACCGAGTAGTCGTTGCTCTGCACGAACGGCAACGGCGTACCGGCCGGGTCGGTCAGCGGCGCGACCGTCGGCACCTGCGGCTCCAGCCCGCCCGGGTTGCCCTGGACCAGGTAGTTGTCCGGGTTCCACGGTGCCGGCGGGACCGGCCGGGACCGACCCGACAGCGGGTGGAACGCGCCGTACGAGTTGCCCACGTTGGAGGTCTCCAGGTAGTGGGTGCCGGATTCCGCGGTGAACCGGTTCCACAGGTGCGAGTGGCCGTTGAGCACCAAGTTCACCCCGGCGGACTCCAGCAGCGGGGCGACGTCGCGGGTCAGCACGTTGTCCGCCCGCGGGTAGTCGTACCGGACCAGGGTGTTGCCGGCCGCGTCGGTCTGCACGGTGCGTACCGGGTCGGTGAACGGCGGGTTGACGTTGTCGCCCAGCCCGTGCGGGCCCTCGTGCAGCATCACCACCGTGTACTTCGCGTCCCGGAACTGTCGGCTGGCCACCTCACGCTGCAACCACCGGTACTGCCGGCTCCCGACGCCGATCTCCTCGAAGATGTGCGAACCCCAGCCCTGGGCGAGCAGGTCGTCAGTGGTCGCCGGAGCCTCGGTGTACCGGGTCCGCTGCCAGTTCGCCGGGTCGGCGGCGATGCCGGTGCCCCGCCAGATCCGGGTGGCGTACAGCGAGATCAACCGGACGTCACCGACGGTGGTCGCGTACCAGCGCTCCCCGCCGGGTCCGCTGGTCGGCAGGGAGAAGATCTCCTCGTACGTCTCGGTGTTGAACGAGTTCTCCAGGATCCAGCGTTCCTTGATCTTGCGGTTGTTCCGTGGGTTCACCTGCCGGGCGACCTTGCGGTACGCCGCCTCGGCCACCTCACGCGGCACCGGCGCGTTGAACGACTCGTTCAGCGTCGGCAGCCCACTACGGCCCTGCACCTCATGGTTGCCGATCGCCGGGAAGATCGGTGCGTTCTGCAGGATCTCACCGCCGGTCCAGGTGACCCCGTTCACGGTACGCGACGCCCGCCCCTGCAGCGCCGGGAAGAACGCCCCGCCGCGCTGGTCGTCGAACCACTCCGAGGCCCGGTCCGGGACGTTCACCAGGTCGCCGGCGAGGAACACCGCGTCGATCCGGCCGACGGTCTCGATCGCCTTCTGCAGGTTCGCCGGGGTGTTCGGCATCGACTGGTGGTCGCTGGTCAGCAGGATCTGCTGCGCCTGGCCGGGGGCGGCTGCCGGCGCCAGGGTGTATGTGTCGGAGGCGACCATCGCCCCACGGTCGATCGACACCACCCGGTACGGTGTCCGGCTGCCCACGCCGAGCCCGCGTACCGTCGCCTCGTGCCGCCAGATGTGCCGGCGGGTGATCTGCGCCGGCGGGTCCGGGATCTGCGAGCCGGCGTCCTCCGCTACCCGGGACAACTCGCCGGTCCGGGCCCGGAACACCCGTACCCCCCGGATCTTGCCGCCGGTGGCGGCGGCCCGCAGCTCGGCCCGGTTGAGCTCGCCGGCCCGGTGGCCGACCACCACGACGTGGTGCCGACCGGCGAACTCGGTCAACCAGACGACCCGGACGGAGTTCTTCGCCGGGGACTGCAGGAACGGTTCGGTGAGCAGGACCGGGTCGGCGCCGGTGCCGGCGCTCGCCCCGGACGGCGCCGCCGCGCCCATCAGTAGGGTCAGGACCGCGAGGATCGCGGTGAACTGCCAGATCGGTCTGGACACGATGCCTCCACGCTGCGGGAATCAGACGAGCCGCAGCATCGCCGGCACAGGTGAACAGCACCGTCGAGGGACGCTGACCAGCGGATGAACGCCCGTACCCGCCGGGTCAGCGGTGTACCAGCCCGCCGCCGACCTCGATCACCTGACCGGTGACCGCACCGGAGTCGGGGCTGGCCAGGAAGCGGACGGTGGAGACGATGTCGTCAGGGTCGAGTCGGCGCTGCACCGCCTGCCGGTGCAGGATCGCGGCGTCGACCGCGGCCTCGTCGACCGGGGCGTTCCCGGCGAGTTCCCGTTCGCCCTCGGTACGGATCGCACCCGGCGAGATCGCGTTGACCGTCGTGCCGTCGGGCCCGAACGCGCGGGCCAGCGAACGGGTGAGACCGACCAGCGCCGCCTTGCTCGACACGTACGACGGCCCGGACGGGCCGCCCAGGCGGACCGTGGCCGAGGTGACGTTGATGATCCGGCCGCCGCCACGGTCCCGCATCCCCGCCGCTAACGCCTGGCTGAGCAGCATCGGGGCGGTGACGTTGACCGCGAACGTCGCCTCCCATTCGGCCAGCGGCAACTCGTCGATCCAGACGTTGGACGCCCGTGCCGCGTTGTTGACCAGTACGTCGACCGGCCCGGCCGCCTCGGCCAGGGCCAGCACCTCGGCGGGGACCGACAGGTCCGCCTCGACGATCCAGGCGTGCGCGCCGGCCGCCCGGCACCGTCCGGCGACGGCCTCCGCCTCGTCGGCGGCGGCCAGGTGGTGCAGCACCAGGGTCGTCCCCGGCGCGGCGAGACCGGTCGCGAGGGCCGCGCCGATGCCGCGTCGGGCCCCGGTGACCAGGATCGTCCGATTCATGAGCTGATCCTGCGGCCGGTCCACTGCCACGTCAACGACGACCGTCTCGCGTCGCTGTTGCCTGCGTCGTCGATGATCAACAGCATGTTCCTGAAGGACCGGGCGAACGCCCGAAAGAATCGCCGCCGGCAGCGCAGGTCCCGCTCCCGTAGCGTCGACGGCTGCTGGGACGGCTGCGACTGTTGCGACCTGGGACTGTTCTCGACCCTGTTGACCGTCGGCGCGCTGGCGGCGGCCGCCACCCGGGCACCCGTGCTGGACCGGGCGGGGGAGGCGGCCATCCGTGGCTACCGCCGTTGGCTGTCGCCGTACTGGCCGGGCCGCTGCCGGTTCACGCCCACCTGCAGCGCGTACGGCCTGGCTGCGGTGCGCACCCACGGCCTCGGTATCGGCGGCCGGCTGGCCGCCGCCCGGCTGCGCCGCTGCCGCCCCGACGTGCCGTACGGCTCCGTCGATCCGGTGCCGGACGGGTGTGGCAGGCTGGTCTGATGGCGGACAGGCAAACCCACTGGGAGGGCGTGTACGGCACGAAGGAGATCACCGAGGTCAGCTGGTACCAGGACGAGCCGCGGCTGTCGATGCAGTTGATCGCGGCGGCGCTGGACGGCACCGGCGGCGCGGTTATCGACGTGGGTGGCGGCGCGTCGGCCCTCGCCACCCAGCTGTGGCAGGCCGGACACCAGGATGTGACCGTGCTGGACCTGTCCGGAAACGCGCTGGCCACCGCGCGGCGCGGGCTCGGGCCCGACGCGTCGGCGGTGCACTGGGTGGTCGCCGACGTACTGGACTGGGAACCGGCGCGCACCTACCGGGTGTGGCACGACCGGGCCGTGTTCCATTTCCTCACCGAGGAGGCGGACCGGGAACGGTACCGGGCGACGTTGCGCCGTTCGCTCGGACCGGGCGGGTACGCCGTCGTCGGCACATTCGCCGACGACGGACCCACCCACTGTTCCGGTCTGCCAACCGCCCGGTACACCCCCGCCGGACTCGCCGCGCAGTTCCCCTGGCTGCGGGTGTGCCAGGCACACCGGGAGGAGCACCATACGCCCGGTGGCACGGTTCAGCCGTTCACCTGGCTGCTGCTCGCCGGCTGACCGAGCCCGCGCGGCGACCGGGTCAGCCGGCGGCCGGGCCGACCGAGGCCGCCGCGCGGGCGGCCGGCGCGTCCGGCGCGGCCAGCGCGGCCCGGGCCAGCCGCTGACAGTCCTCCAGGGTGTGCGCGGCGAGCGCGGCCCGCACCGCCGGCACCGACCGGGCCGACATCGACAGGCTGGACACCCCGAGCCCGGTCAGCACCACGGCCAGGGCCGGGTCCGCGGCCGCTTCACCGCAGACCCCGACCGGTTTGCCGGCGGCCGCACCGGCCTGCGCGCAGGCGGCGATCAGCTCCAGCAGGACCGGCTGCCACGGGTCGAGCAGGTCGGCCAGGTCGCCGCAGAGCCGGTCGGCGGCGAAGGCGTACTGGCTCAGGTCGTTGGTGCCGATGCTGAGGAAGTCGACGTGCCGTAGCAGCGCCTCGGCCCGCAGCGCGGCGGCCGGCACCTCCACCATCACGCCCACCGTGGGTAGCCCGACCGCGCGGGCCAGCTCGGCGAACTCGGCCGCCTCCGCCGGCGTGGTCACCATCGGTGCCATCACCCACACCTCGGTGCCGGTGGCCCCAGCGGCCTGTGCGATCGCGTCGAGCTGGGTGCGCAGCACCTCGGGGCGGCGCCGGGCGGTCCGCAGCCCGCGTACGCCGAGCGCCGGGTTCGGCTCTTCGCCGGCGTGCAGGAACGGCAACGGTTTGTCCGCGCCGGCGTCCAGGGTCCGCAGCACCACCTTGCGGTCACCGGCGGCGGTGAACACCTTCGCGTACGCGGTGACCTGCTCGTCGTGACCGGGCGGCTCGGCGCGGTCCAGGTAGAGCAGTTCGGTGCGGAACAGGCCGACGCCTTCCACGTCGTCGACGAGGTCGGCGGCGGAGCCGACGTTGGCCAGCAGGGTCACCGGATGTCCGTCGGCGGTGCGTCCCGGCCCGCTGGTCGCCGCCAGTTCCGCCCGGCGGTGCTGTTCCCGCCGACGGGTCTCGGCGACGGTGTCGTCGTCGACCCCTGTCGTGACGTCGCCGGTGGTGCCGTCCACGGTGACCAGCGTGCCGTCCGGCACGTCGAGAATGCCCGGGCACCGCACGACCGCCGGCAACCCGAGCGCCCGGGCCACGATGGTGGTGTGGCTGGTCGGCCCGCCGGCCGCCGTGACCAGGGCGAGCACCCGGGTCGGGTCGAGCCCGGCGGTGTCGGCCGGGGCCAGATCCCGGGCGCTGAGGATGAACGGCACGCCCGGGTCGGGCACGCCGGGCATCGGTTCGCCCAGGCAGACCGCGACCGCCCGGTCGCGCAGGTCGTCCAGGTCGGCGACCCGTTCGGCGAGGTACCCGCCGGCGGCCGCGAACGCCGCCCGGTGCTCGGCGAGCGCGGCGTCGATGGCGTGCGGTGCGTCGGCACCGGCGGCCACGCGGGCCCGTGCCGCCTCGTGCAGCACCGGGTCCTCGGCCATCATCACCTGCGCCCGCAGGATCTCCGCCGCCGTCGGGTCGGTCGCGGTGCCGGCCCGCCGACCGAGTTCGGTGGCGACCGCCACCAGGGCGGCGACCGCCCGGTCCGCCTCGGCGGCCGGGTCGTCGACCGGCACCGGCGCGGGCAGCCGGGGCGCCTCGGCCACCCGGTGCACCGGGCCGGCGGCCAGACCGGTGCTGACGCCGAGCCCGGTCTGCAGCTCAGCCACGACCGGCCGCCGTGGCACCGGCGCCGTCGCCGTCGGGCTCGGCGTCGAGGTCGCGGGCGAGCAACGCGGCCAGCTCGTCGAGCGCGGCGTCGGCGCCGTCACCGTCGGCTTCCAGGGTCACCTCGGTGCCCTGCTTCGCGCCGAGGGACAGCACGGAGAGCATGCTGCGGGCCGGCACCGCCGGCCGACCGGCGGTGCTGATCATCACCGGCACCGGCGCGGTGGCGGCGGCGGCGACGAACAACGCGGCGGGCCGGGCGTGCAGGCCGCTGGCGGAGCCGACGGTGACGGTACGGGTAGGCATGGCTGCCTCCTTTGTCCCTGGTGGGAGTCAGGGCTCGATGGATTCCTGGGTCAGGGCTCGTTTGGTTCCTGGATCAGGGCTCGATGGTGACTTTGATGGCTTCGCCCCGGGCGACCACGTCGAAGGCGTCGAGGGCCCGGTCCAACGGCAGCCGGTGGGTGATCAGATCGGCGACCGGTACCGCGCCGCTGGCGATCAGGGCGAGCGCCTCGGCGTTGTGCGACGGGCTGGAGCCGTTGGCGCCGACGATGGTCAGCTCCCGGTAGTGCACCAGGTTGGAGTCGCAGGCGATGACCGGCTTGTCCTTGGGTAGACCGCCGAAGAAGCTGATCCGGCCCTGCCGGGCGGTCATCTGCAACGCCTGTTCCTGGGCGACACCGGCGGCGGTCGCGGTGATCACCACGTCGGCGCCGCGTCCGTCGGTCAACTTCTTGATCTCGTCGATCACGTCGGTTTCGGCACCGCAGACGGTGGCGTCGGGATGCACCAGCGCGGCGGCCAGGTCGAGCCGCTCACGGTTGACGTCAACCAGGAAGACCCGGGCGGCGCCGCGCGAGCGGGCCAGCCGTACGTGCAGGCAGCCGATCGGGCCGGAGCCCATGATGACGACGTCGTCGCCTGGGCCGACCCGGGCCAGGTTCTGCCCGTTGAGTACGCAGGCGAGCGGCTCGGCCACCGACGCCTCGGCGTAGCTCACCCCGTCCGGGATGCGGTTGAGCCCGTCGACGGCGAGCACCTTGGCCGGGACCACCATGTGCTCGGCGAACCCACCGTCGTAGTGGTAGCCCATCGACTCCTGGTTGGGGCAGACCGTCATCCGGCCGCGCCGGCACTCGCCGCAGGTGCCGCACGGGATGGCCGCGATCACCTGGACCCGGTCGCCGGCCTGCCACCCGGCGACCTCGGCGCCGACCTCGACGACCTCGCCGGCGATCTCGTGGCCCATCACCCGGGGCGGGGCGATGTGGTGGTGACCGTAGTTGCGGATCTTGACGTCGGTGCCACAGGTCGAACAGGCCCGGACGCGGATCAACACGTCGCCGGGGCCGGGCTGCGGCTGCGGTGCCTCCTCGATCCGGACGTCGCCGGGGGAGTGGAACCGGACGACCTTCATGTGGAGCTCTCCTCTCCTACCGGCGCGAGCAGCCGGAGCACGTCGTCGATCTCGGTGGCCTCACGCAGCTCGCGGGCCTGTTCCGGGTCGAGCAGGATCTGGGCCAGGGCGGCGAGCAGCTCCACGTGGCCGTCGCCGCGCGCCGCGATCGCCACGCAGACGGTGACCGGGGATCCGGCCCAGTCCACCCCGTCGGGGAAGCGCAGCACGGCGAGCGCGTCGCGGCGTACCGCTTCCTTGCCGGCCAGGGTGCCGTGCGGGATCGCCACACCTTCCCCGACGTAGGTGGAGATGGACTGCTCGCGCTGCAGCATCGCGGCGACGTACTCCTCGGTGACCGCACCGAGCTCGACCAGCACCTCGCCGCATCGGCGCACGGCGGCGACCCGGTCGCCGGCCTGTTCGGTCAGCCGGACGGCCCGGCGCTCGAGCAGAGCGCCGGGGTCCGATTGCGGTTCAGCCATCGAGTTGGCCGCCCTGCTGCACCACGGCCACCAGCCGGGCGACGGCCGGGTCGCCGAGGAAGATCTGCACCGGGACGACCACCTTGCCGGGTGCGCTGACGCGGGCCCGGTCGGCGAGCCCCTGGTGGCAGACGATGACGTCGGCGTCGGCCGGAATGGAGTTGACCGGGGTGTGCTCGACGGTCACCTGCTGCTTCTTGAGCTGCTTGCGCAGCTGGCTGGCGAGCATGACGCTGCTGCCCATGCCGGCGTCGCAGGCGACGACGACCTTGCGGATGCTCTGGGCGTCGATGGTGGCCATCGTCATACCTCCGTGGCGGTCGGCCGGTGGGTACCGGCGGTCGGGGTGGCGTGGTACGCGTGCGCACCGGCGGGCGTGTCCATGGTGGCGGCCTGCGGGCCGGTGTTCTCCTCGACCGGTTCCTTGCCCTCGCCGCGGCCGAAGCCGAGCAGCACCGAGGCGACCGCGAAGGAGACCGCCGCTGAGATGATCACGCCGAGCAGGACCGGGAACCAGCCGCCCCGGGGAGTGACCGCCAGGTAGGCGAAGATGCTGCCCGGTGACGGGGTGGCGACCAGACCGGCACCGGTGACCATGAAGGTCCAGACACCGGCCGCGCCGCCGGCGATCATGGCGAGGATCAGCCGCGGCTTCATCAGCACGTACGGGAAGTAGATCTCGTGGATGCCGCCGAGGAAGTGGATGATGATCGCGGCCGGGGTGCTGGCCCGCAGCAGCCGGGGCCCGAACAGCAGGAAGGCGACCAGCAGGCCGAGGCCCGGCCCGGGGTTCGACTCGATCATGAACAGGATGGACTTGCCGTCTTCGGCGGCCTCGGCCACGCCGAGCGGGCCGAACACGCCGTGGTTGATCGCGTTGTTGAGGAACAGCACCTTGGCCGGCTCGACCAGGATCGACACGAACGGCAGCAGGCTGTGGCCGACCATCCAGTCCACCGCGGAGCCGGCGGCGTCGGTGACGGCCTGCACCACCGGGCCGATCACCCAGATGCCGACCAGCGCCATGCCGCCGCCGATGATGCCGGCGGAGAAGTTGTTGATCAGCATCTCGAAGCCGGCCGGGATCCGGTCCTCGACCAGGCCGTCGAAGAGCTTCAGCAGGTACGCGGTCAGCGGGCCGATGATCATCGCACCGAGGAACATCGGTACGTCGGCGCCGACGATGATGCCGACCGTGGCGACCGCGCCGACCACCGCGCCGCGCTGGCCGTGCACCAGCCGGCCGCCGGTGTAGCCGATCAGGATCGGCAGCAGCGTCGAGATCATCGGCCCGACCAGTTCGGCCATGGTCGCGTTGGGGATCCATCCGGTGGGGATGAACAGCGCGGTGATCAGACCCCAGGCGATGAACGCGCCGATGTTGGGCATCACCATGCCGGCGAGGTAGCCGCCGATTCTCTGGATCGTGGCCTTTACCCCGGTGCCCTGCACCTGGGGTGTGTAGTCGGTGGCCATGGTCTGCTGCTCCTTCTATGTGCGGGGGTAGGGAGTAGGCGATCGGTCTGGGGTATCGAGGTGACGGGTCATCCTTGGGTGACGAGTTGTTGCAGGTCATCCGGTCGGGGGTGCAGTCGTACGGTGTGCCGGCGCAGGTCGGCCGGCCCCGGCATCCGGCTGCCCGGCAGGCTGACCGCCGCCGCCCCCCAGGCCAGCCCTTCGGCGAGGGCGTCCGGCCCGCTGGCACCGGCGGCGAGGAAACCGGCGAGCAGCGCGTCACCGGCGCCGACCGTGCTGCGCGGCTGGTCGACCGGCGAGTCGCCGGTGCGCACCCCGTCGGCGTCGACCAGCACGGCGCCCTGCGCCCCGAGGCTGGCCAGCACCGTGCCGGCACCCCAGGCACGGACCTGTCGGGCGGCGTCGACCACGTCGCCGAGGCCGTCCAGCGGCCGCCCGACGGCCTCGGCCAGCTCCTCCCGGTTGGGTTTGACCAGATCGGCTCCGGCCTCGGCGGCGGCCCGCAGCGGTGGGCCGCTGGTGTCGACGGCGAGCCGGAGCCCGGCGTCGAGCAACTGCCGGCACAGCGCGGTGAACCCGTCCACCGGCAGCCCCGGTGGCAGACTGCCGCAGACCACCACCCAGTCGGCCCGGTGCGCGGTGTCCAGCAGCCGGGCGGTGATCGCGTCGAACTCGTCCCGGCTCAGGGTCGGCCCGGGCTCGTTGACCTTGGTGACGGTGCCGTCCGGCTCGGCGAGGGTGATGTTGGACCGGGTCCGCCCGGCGATCGGCACGGCGACCACCTCGACCCCCTCGGCGGCCAGCAGCCGGACGAGTTGACCGCCCTCGTCGCCGCCGCAGGGCAGCACGGCGACCGACGGTACGCCGTTGGCGAGCAGCGCCCGGGACACGTTGACGCCTTTGCCGCCGGGGTCCAGGCGGGCACCGGTAGCCCGGATGACCTCGCCGCGGACCAGGTCGTCGATCTCGACGGCGCGGTCCAGACTGGGGTTGAGGGTGAGCGTGAGGATCATGCCCGTACCACCCGTGGCCCGGCCGCTTCTACCTCGGCGACGAGGTCCGCGTTGAGGCCGTTGTCGGTGATCAGTGTGTCGATGTCGGCGAGCCGGCCGAACCGGGCCAGGTAGTCGTTGCCGATCTTGGTGTGGTCGGCCAGCACGACCGACCGGCGGGCGGCGCCGATCATCGCCCGCTTGACCGCCGCCTCGGCCGGGTCCGGTGTGGTCAGGCCACGCTCGACGGAACAGCCGTTGGTGCCGATGAAGGCCACGTCGACGTACACGTCGGCGAGCGGACGAAGCGCCCAGTCGTCGACGGTGGCCATCGTGCGACCGCGTACCCGGCCGCCCAGCAGCAGGACGTTGAGGTTGCTGCGGGCACCGAGGACGGTGGCCAGCGCTGGCGAGTTGATCACGACGGTGAGTTCCCGGTCGGCCGGCAGGATCGCGGCCAGCCGGGCGGTGGTGGTGCCGGCGTCCAGGATGATCGCGCCCTCGTGGGGCAGCTCGGCCAGCGCGGCCTTGGCGATCCGTTCCTTCTCGGTGGTCAGCACCGCGTCCCGGGTGGCGAGCGCGGGCTCGAAGCCGATCCGTTCGACCGGGATCGCACCGCCGTGCACCCGACGCAGCACGCCGGCCCGCTCGAGGGTGGTGAGATCGCGTCGGATCGTCTCGGCGGTCACGTTGAGTGACTCGGCGAGCGCGGTCACGTCGACCCGCCCGTCGGCCCGGGCCAGCCGGACGATCTCCTGCTGCCGTTCCTCGGCGTACATGTGGTTTCACCGCCGTTTCGTTTTGCTTCAGGTTTGTTTACGCCCGACCTTGTGGGATGTCAAGAGGGGCGTCGAACGAATTTGGATCTTGGCCGCTCGGCTGACCTGCGGAACTGGCGGTGCCGCTCCTTGGCCGGTAGGTCGGCGGCAACCGGGAATCCGCTCATCCACCGGCCGTCCGCCGGTCGCCCACCCGGAGATGGCTGTCTGCCTGGCTGCGCCGGCCGTAGCGAATGGGGTAGGTCTGACCGGCGACGCCGGTCGGCCAGGGGTCAGGCCGGGACGCCGGCGGGCCAGGGGGTCAGGCCGGGTCGCCGTGACCCGTGCCCGCCGGGCCGGGGCCGGGCCTGACCAGGTCGGGTCGGGTCGCCTCCAACGCCGCCGCCACGGCGAGGACGGTGCGGTCGTCGCCCGGCCGCGCGCCGAGCTGCACCCCGATCGGCATCCCGGCGTCGTCGCGCCCCCAGGGCAGACTGATCGCCGGCCCGCCGGTCACGTTGAACATTCCCACGAAGGGCGAGATCGCGAAGATCTCCCGAAACAGCTCGCCGGCCGGCCGGTCGGTGTGCAGCTGCCCGAGCGGTGGTGCCGCCCGCGCGGTGGTCGGGCTGAGCAGCAGGTCGACGCCGTCGAGGACGGCAGCCAGCTCACCGGCGAGCCGGCGCAGTGCCATTGTCGCCCGGACCTGGGTACGGGCATCGGCCCGCCGGCCCTGCTCGACGAGGTCGAGCACCGCCGGTTCCAGGGTGTCCGGCCCGGCGTACCGTCCGGTGGCGGCGCAGATGTCGTCGACCGCGGTGGCCAGATGGCCGGCGATGACCGCACCGAGCACCGGCCCGAGCCGGCCGGCCGGCTCCACCGGCCCGACCGGGACCACCCGGTGACCGGCGGCGGCCAGCTCGGCTGCGACGGACTCGGCGGCAGCCCGGTACGCCGGATGTACCGGGGTGCCGTCGGGTGCCTCGGTGAGCAGCCCGACCCGCAGGACCCGGCCGGGGTCCGTCGAACCGGTCCACTGGACACCGTCCACCGGGTACGGCTCGCCAGCGGCCAACCCGCTGCTGACGGCCAGCAACAACGCGGAGTCCGCGACGGTGCGGGTGATGGCGTGCTCGTGGCTGAGCCCCGACCAGTCGTCCACCCGGTACGGCCCGGCCGGGTTGCGGCCTCGGGTCGGTTTGAAGCCGATGACGCCGCACCAGGCCGACGGGATCCGGATGGATCCGCCGCTGTCGCTGGCGTGCGCCGCCGGCACCATCCCCGCGGCCACCGCCACGGCCGCGCCGCCGCTGGAGCCACCGGCGGACCGGTCCGGCCGCCACGGGTTGCGGGTCGGCCCGTGCAGCACCGGCTCGGTGGTGATGTTCAGCCCGAACTCCGGCGAGTTGGTCCGTCCGATGATCAGTGCTCCGGCCTGTTCCAGGCGGCGCAGCAACGTGCTCGTACCGGCCGGCGCCAGGCCGACGGCCAGCCGGCTACCCCGGGTCAGCGGAAAGCCGGCGACCTCGGCGTGCAGGTCCTTGACCAGGTACGGCAGCCCGGCCAGCGGTCCGACCGGTCGGCCACCGGCGGCGGCCAGGCGACGCAGCGCCGGCCCGGAGTCGACCGCCACCACCGCGTTGAGCCCGGCGTCACGCTCCTCGATGCGGCGTACCGCCGCCTCGACGACCTCCCGGGCGTGCACCCGGCCGGACCGTACGGCGGCGGTCAGCTCGATGATCGACCCGTCCAGTAGCTCCAATGCCCCGCCTCCCGTTCGAGCCCCACCCGGTCGACGGGTGGTCAGTCCGCCGCCGCCTCGACCAGCTTCGCCGCCAGCGACTGCGGATCGGTGAACAGGACCTCGTGTGAACCCGGCATCTCGACCAGCCGGAACTCGCCGAGCCGCTGCGACTGGCCGGGATGCCAACGGAACTCGTCTGGCGGGAACGCGACGTCGTCGACCGCGTACAGGTACGAACGGGGGACCGGCAGGTCGGCGAACCCGGGCAGCGCGACCGGCTCCGCGGCCCGGGCCAGTGGCTCCGGGGTCAGCCGCGCGTAGGCGGCGCGGGCGGTCTGCTCGTCGGCGTCGCTGATGAACGAGCGGAACGCCTCGTACGGCAGCATCAGGGTGCCTTCCGGGGTGGCCAGGCTGGTGAAGGCGGCGGCGGCCGACGGCGGCACATGCTGGAAGATGGTGTCGCCGTCGGCGAGGACGTATGCGTTGTGGAACACCAGCCGGCGGAGCCGGTCCGGTACGGCGACCGCGACGGCCTGCACGACCGCACCGCCGAGGCTGTGCCCGACGAGCACCACGTCGCGCAGGTCGGCCCGCCGGATCAGCTCGGCGACGGCACCGGCGGTGCGGGCGAAGGACACCGTCGGGTCGGCGGCGGCACCGTTGCCCGGCAGGGTGGGCGTGTGGACCTCGTGTCCAGCGGCGGTGAGCACCTGCCGGACGCCGTCCCAGCAGCTGCCGTCGTGCCAGGATCCGTGAACGAGAACGAAACGCATGTCGGGTGCCTCCGTCGCGGTCGGTGGGCCCGACGGTAGGCCGGCCGGCGCACGGCGGGTTATCGGCGTCGCGCCGGATCGCTGTCGGGATCCTGCCCGCTGTGGCCGGCTGGTCGGCTGGCGCGTTGCTCGTTGCGCCACCGCGCGGGCGGGGCGCCGTACCGGATGCGGAACAGCGCTCCAAGATGCGACGCCGACGCGAAGCCGTACCGGTGGGCGAGCTGCGCGACCGGGACGTCGGACCCGGCGAGCGCGATGGCGCAGACGTCCAGCCGACGCTGCTGGATCCAGCGGTGCGGGGTGGTGCCGTCGGCGGCGAACGCCCGGTGCAGCTGCCGCGGGGACACCGCCAGCCGGCGGGCCAGCCACGGCACCGACAACGCCGGTTCGGCCAGTGAGTGCTCGATCAGCCGTTCCGCCGCGGTGCGCAGCGCGGCCACCGGGTCGGCGTCGACGGCGACGCCGGCACCGTGCAGCGTTGTGGTGAGGACGGTGTCGACCATGGCGGCGACCGCTGGCCGCTGCCCGGCCCTGGCGGCTGCGGCCGCGTGCATCAGGTGCGGCAACTGCCGGCACAACGCCCGGCCCACCGGGTCCAACGCCGCGGAGCGCACCGGTCCGTCGAGGCCGGGGAAGCGGGCCGTGACGAGTGCGCAGGGCAGCGCCACGAACAGCACGTGGGCCGGTGCCGGGTAGTCGACGTCGAACGTCTCCGAGCCGGGGACGACGACCAGCCGGTCCGGGCCGATCGGGTCGGTGCCGCCCCGGTGCGTGATGGTGCCGGTGGCCCGCTGGCCGAGCAGCAGGAACACCCCGTCCGCGGCGTCGGGTCCGGTGGTGTCGTGCGGTCGGCGGGAGGAGTGCAGCGCGGCGACCGCGGCGGAGATGAGCCGCAAGGGTCCCAGAGGCACCTCGGTGATGCGGGCGCGGAACCGGCTCGGATCGCGGATCGTGACGGTCTGCTGCACCAGGGTGTGTCGCAGCGCGGAGTTGAACTCGCGCAGCCCGGCCGGCCCGTCGAAACCCTGGCGTCGCAGCGGCACGCGTCCCTCCCTCTGCCGGCCCGGTCGGTGCTGCTGACCTGCGGATCAGCGTACCGGTCCGGGTCCCGTGGTCACCCGAGCCGACGGCAGCGGCTCAACCATTGTTCCGATTTACGGTGAACGACACGCTTAGTCGTATTCATTCTGTTACAAAGCTTTTGTCAGTTGAGTAGCTACTTCTGGAGGCCCGTCCATGACCTCGCCAGCGGCCTGCCTCGCAGCCGAACCGACGATGCCGACCAGTCGTCCCCGCCGCTACGACCGGGTCAAGCGGGTGTTCGACGTCGTGGGCGCGGCGACCGCCCTGGTCGTCGGCGCGCCGCTGTTGGCGGGGGTCGCCCTACTCATCCTCGCTACGCTGGGCCGGCCGGTGTTCTTCCGGCAGGTGCGACCCGGCCGGGACGGCGAACTCTTCGAGATGGTCAAGTTCCGCACCATGCTCAAGGTGGATCCGGCCCGCGGCCTGGTCACCGACGCCGACCGGCTCACGCCGGTCGGCCGCTGGCTGCGCGCCAGCAGCCTCGACGAACTGCCCGAGTTGTGGAACGTACTGCGCGGTGAGATGAGCCTGGTCGGCCCGCGTCCCCATCTGGTGAAGTACCTGGAGATCTACACGCCCTGGCAGGCCCGACGGCATGAGGTGCGACCCGGTATCACCGGCCTGGCCCAGGTCCGCGGCCGCAACGAGCTGGCCTGGGAGGACAAGTTCGCCTACGACATCGAGTACGTGGACAATCGCAGTCTCCGGCTCGACCTGCGGATCCTGGTCGAGACCGTCCGGGTGGTGCTGCGCCGGGAAGGGATCGCCGCGCCGGGGGCGGTCACCTGGCACGAGTTCACCGGGACCCCGACGCCGCCGGACCCCGTCCCGGCGGCCGGCCCGGTCCCGGCCGCCGTGCCCGACGGTTCGGCAGCAACCTCCCGTCGACCCCGCGCTGACCTGGCCGGCCGGTGCCGCAGTTGAGCCGGACCAGGATCCTGCTCTTCGGCTCCACCGGACTGCTGGGCCGGCAGATCCACGCTGCGCTCACGGCGGACGCGGTGGTGACCGCACCGACCCGGGCCGACTGCGATCTCGCCACGACGGGCGTGGCCGAACTCGCCCGGCTGCTCGCGGCCGTCCGGCCGGACGTCGTGGTCAACTGTGCCGGCCGCACCGTTGGTGACAACGCCGAGCTGATCCGGATCCACCTACTGGCTGTGGCCGCGCTCGCCGAGGCGATGGCCGACGTCGTGCCCGGCACCCGGCTGGTGCGGATCGGCTCCGCCGCCGAGTACGGCGTCGTGCCCAGTGGCCGCCCGGTGGGCGAGGACGATCCGGCCAGGCCGGTGAGCCCGTACGGGTTCAGCCACCTGGCCGCCACCCAGTTCGGCGAACTGGTCAGCACCGACGGACGGGTCGAGGTCGTCACGTTGCGGGTGTTCAATCCGGTCGGGCCGGGCCTGCCGGCGGACAGCGCTCTGGGGCGGGCGGCCGCTCTGCTGCGCCGCGGCGGGCGGTCGCCGCTGGCGGTGCGGCTGCTGGACACCGTGCGCGACTTCGTCGACCTGCGCGACATCGCCGCCGCGGTCCGCGCCGCCGCGCTCGCCACCCGCCTGCCGCACCGGCTGTTCAACGTGGGCAGCGGGCGGCCGGTCGGGGTCCGGGACGCGGTCACCTGTCTGGCCCGGGCCGCTGGTCACAGCGGCGAACTCGGTACGGGGGAGTTTTCCCCGACGGTGAACCGGTCCGCCGCCGTCCCCTGGATGTGCGCGGACATCAGCCGTGCCCGGCAGGTGCTCGGCTGGTCACCCAGCTACGACCTGACGGACTCGGTGAAGGCCCTGCTTGCGGATCACCACGACGGTGGCCCCCACAGCCGCAGATAGCGGCTGACCATCGCGTTGGTCTGCCGCGGCACCTCGAACTGGAAGAAGTGGCCCGAGCCCACCACCTGGCCGATCACGGCCTCGGGCACGAGCTCCCGGAGCCGTCCGTAGTCGGCGAATGGTGCCGGGCCACCGATGTAGAGCAGCCGGCGTCCCCACGCGGTCAGCGCGGCGTCGCCACCGGCCTCGACGAAGTCGGCGAGACCGTCGAGGGTGGCGGCGGCGACGGTGTCACTCGGCCGCAGCATCTGGTCGATCGTCCAGTCGACCAGCCGGGGGTCCGACTCGGGAATGAAGAACGACCGGATGATGTCGATCCGGGCCTGGCGCGGGTCCGCGCCGCGGATGGACTCCGCCAGCGCGGCCACCTGCTCCGAGGTGCCGGGCGGCACGGCCACCGACGCGTCCAGCAGCAGCAGCGCCGCGACCCGGTCGGTCGCCTGCGCGGCCGCGGCCAACGACCAGACCCCGCCCATGCTGTGCCCGATCAGCACGACGTCGTCCATCTCGAGTTCGACCATCAGGTTCCGCAGGTCGGCACCGAGTTCGGGAACGCTGAAGCCGCGGTCTCCGGCGGGGCTTGCACCGTGTCCCCGCATGTCCACCGAGATGATCCGCCGCCGCCAGCTGGCCAGATGGGCGGCGAGTGGCTTCATGAACCGGTGGTTGCAGCACCATCCGTGTACGAGCAGAACGTCCTGTCGGCCGCGGCCGGTCTGCCAGTAGCGCATCCCGGCGGCCGTGCGGTCGTGACTCACGTTGGCCTCCTTCGCTTCGGCACATGCCGTGCCCCCGATACGGCCTGTAATCATTGTGCCTCATCTGGTTACTTTCGGCATCCGTGGTCTACCGTCCGTCTCCTGTCGGTCACGGATCACCCGCCCTGGGTGATCCCCTGCGGGTGGTGGACGGGTCATGCTGGCGCCAGGTGGACCGACGGAGGACGACTGAGGGGAGCGGCGATGACCGACGTGATCGGTCAGTTCTTCGACGGTCTCCAGGCGCGCGGCGACGGTCGACTGCCGCCGCCGGTCAGCGGCACGATCCGGTTCAACCTCACCGCCCCGGACGGCGGTATCCGCAGCTGGTCGGTGACGTATGGGGACGGCCATGCCGTGCTCGAGCACGACCCGGAGCAGGTCGACTGCACCATCGACACCTCGGAGGAGACCTTCCAGGCACTGATCGAGGGCCGGGAGAACAGCATCTCGTTGCTGCTGCGCAACGGCGTGTCGGTCCGGGGCGATCTGCCGCTGTTCCTGACCTTCCGCCGACTGCTGCCGCTGCACGCGGACAGCGCCGGGGCGATGTCGAGGGCCCGGCCGGTCGCCGAGCCGGTCGGCGCCCGGCCGGCCACCGCGAAGCCGGTCAGCATCCTCTACGGGAACCTGTTCATGGTCAGCGATCGCCGGGGCGACATCGAACCGGTGCCGTCCGCACCGTTCGGGTTGTTCTTCTACGACACCCGTTTCCTGTCCCACTGGCGGCTGACCGTCGACGGGCAACGGATGAACACCCTGTCCATCGACGACCTGCAGTACTTCGAGTCGCGGTTCTTCCAGGTGCCGGGCGAGCCGACGCACTACGTGGACGCCACCATCTCGGTGTTCCGGCACCGCTGGATCGGCGACGCGTTCACCGAGCAGATCGCCGTGTTCAACCACCGGGAGGAGCCCGTCCGGCTGAGCCTGCGCATCGACGCGGGGGCCGACTTCGCCGAGGTGCTGGAGGTCAAGGACGGTTACCACACCGAGCGCGAAATCGAGGTCACGGCCGAGCCCGACGCGCTGCGGTTCCGCTACGAGCGGGGCACCTATTTCCGTGAGACGATCCTGTCCAGCAGTGTGCCGGCCCGCATCGATCCCGGCGGCTTGACCTTCGAGTTGGCCCTCGACGCCCACGACACCTGGTGCACCGATCTGACGGTGAAGACCTTCGTCCGTGGGGCCGGGAACCGCGATCTGCGCGAGAGCCTGCGCAGCTACGCCGAGCGGCCCAAGCCCGAAGTGCACCGGGAACTCGACGAGTGGATGGCCCGAGCACCGAAACTGACCTGCGACCATGAACCGCTGCGGGAGGCGTACCGGCAGAGCGTCGTCGATCTGGCGGCGCTGCGCTACAAGGGCGTCAACTTCCGTGACATGCTGCCAGCGGCGGGAATGCCCTGGTTCATGACGTTCTTCGGCCGGGACAGCCTGATCAGCTGCCTGCAGGCGCTACCGTTCCTGCCCGCCACCACGGTGCCCGCGTTGGCGATCATGGCGTTGGCGCAGGGCACCCGCGAGGATCCGTTTCGGGCCGAACAGCCTGGCAAGATCCCCCAGGAGAGCCGGTACGCTGAGGCAGCGCTGTTCAACGAGGTCTCACACGCCGCGGACTTCTCCGCCGCCGACACCACACCGTTGTTCATCGTGCTGCTGGACGAGTACGAACGGTGGACCGGCGACACCGCGCTGGTGCGCGAGATGGAGTTCGAGGCCCGCGCGGCGCTGGACTGGATCGACCGGCACGCGGATCTGGTCGGCACCGGCTACGTCTGGTACGGGCCGCGGCCGACCCGTACCGGGGTGCTGAACCAGAGCTGGAAGTGCTCGCCGGGCGCGGTCAGCTTTCAAGACGGGCGGGAGGCGACCTTCCCCCAGGCGACCTGCGAGATCCAGGGCTACGTGTACGACGCGCGGTTGCGTGGCGCCCGGCTGGCCCGGACCTGCTGGGGTGACCACGCCTTCGCGGACCGGCTCGAACAGCAGGCGGCCGAGCTGCGGGACCGGTTCAACCGGGACTTCTGGATCGCCGACCGCGGCTACTACGCCCATGCGCTGCAGGCCGACGGCAGCCGGGTCGACGCGCTCACCTCCAACATCGGTCATCTGCTGTGGAGCGGCATCGCCGAACCCACCAAGGCACGGTCGGTCGTGCGGCATCTGATGAGTCCGCAACTGTTCGGCGGCTGGGGGATCCGCACCCTCGCCACCGAGGCGCGGCGGTTCAACCCGGTCGGCTACCACACCGGCTCGGTCTGGCCGTTCGACAACTCGCTGATCGCCTGGGGACTGTGGCGGTACGGCTACCGGGAGGAGGCAGCCCGGGTGGCCGGGGCGGTGCTGGAGGCGTCGCAGTACTTCGGGGCCCGGCTGCCCGAGTGCTTCGCCGGCTACGACCGGTCGTTGACCAAGTACCCCGTCCCGTACTCCGCCGCGGGCAGCCCGCACGCCACCTCGGCCGGCGCGACGCTGCTGTTCCTGCGGGTGCTGCTCGGTCTCGACCCGTACGACGGCGACCTGATCATCGACCCGGCCGTTCCGGAGGGGATGGGGCACATCGAGCTGCACGACATCCCGGGACGCTGGGGCCTGATCGACGCCTTGGGCCGGGGCCGGCGTGACCTGGCCCGGCCGCGTCGCCGCACCCGCCGTCCCGGTGATCCGCTGCGGGCAGCGCTGTGACCTCGCCGCCCGGCACCGCTACCACGACCTGGCGCAACTGGTCCGGTGGGTTGACCTTCGAGCCGGCCACGGTGGCCCGGCCGGAGTCGGTCGCCGCGCTGTGCCGCGTTCTGCGCGACGCCGCCGAGCAGGCGGTGACGGTACGGCCGGTTGGCGCCGGGCATTCGTCTGCGCCGCTCGTGCAGACCGGGGACGTCCTGCTCAGCCTGGACCGGCTGCCCGCCGGGGTACTCGAACCGCCGCACAACCGGCAGATCTGGGTCGGTGCCGGCACCCGGCTGCACGACCTGGGCCGCCAGTTGCGCCACCACGGACTCGCGATGCCGAACCTCGGCGACGTCGACACCCAGGCGTTCGCCGGTGCCGTCTCGACCGGCACCCACGGCAGCGGCCTGGGCCTGCCGAACCTGTCCGCCCAGGTGACCGGGGTCCGACTGGTCACCGCCGCCGGACAACCGGTGCAGATCGACGCCGACAGCGACCCCGACCTGTTGCCGGCCGCCCAGGTGTCGCTCGGCGTGCTGGGTGTGTTCACCGCGCTGCGGACCCGGCTGGTCCCCGCGTTCCAGGCCCGGCGGCGGGAGTGGGGCCTGCCGGTGGAGGCGTGCCTGACCACGTTCGACGAGCTGCTGAAGGTCAACCGCAACGTCGACTTCTACTGGTATCCGCGGCGTGACGACGCGCACCTGCGGACGGTGAACCCGGTTACCGACGATCCCGGCCCGGACAGGCTGCCCGGCAGCGGCTGCACCGAGGAACGGACCGGCTCCAGCGACGCCGCGCTGATCAAACGGCGGTCCCTGCGTTTCCACGAGATCGAGTACTTCGTTCCGGCCGCGGCCGGTCCGGCCTGCTTCCGCGAGGTCCGGCACCGGATCCGGACCCGGCACCGGAAGCACGCCGCCTGGCGGGTGCTCTACCGGTACGTGGCTGCCGATCAGGCGTTCCTCAGCCCGGCGTACGGTCGGGACAGCATCACCATCTCGGTGCACCAGAACGCGACGCTGCCGTACCGCGAGTTCTTCGCCGATGTGGAACCGATCTTCCTGGCCCATGATGGTCGGCCGCACTGGGCCAAGATCCACCGGCTGGAAGGCCGGGATCTGCTTGCCCGCTACCCGCAGGCGGACCGGTTCCTCGCCGTCCGTGAGCGACTCGATCCCGACGGGCGGTTCCTCACCGACTACCTGCGTCGGCTGCTGGGCCTGTGACCAAGCTGCTGATGGGCTGGTGACCGGGCTTGCGGGTCCGGCCCATCCGGCGGGCCTAAGATTGCCCCGTCCCGCAACCGGGTAGCAGGGGCACCGTCCGCCGCATCGACGGGCCACGAAACCCCGCCGCGCCACGGGCGGGCAGGAACTGGAGTGGGGAGCCGTGCGACCGACCGCAGCCAGCAACGAACCGTCCACCGACCTGCCGGGCGGCACACCACCCGGCACGCCACCCGGGACGTCGCGCCGGGCGTTGATCGCCGTCGCCGTCGTCGCCGCCCTGCTGGTGGCGGCGACGATCGTGGCGGTGGTGGTGAACGCAGTGGGCTCACGCCCGGCCACCGACGGCGACGTGGCGTGGACGGTGCAGACACCGCGCGAGGGGTGGACCGAGGCGCGGCTGGAGATCCCCGACGGTGCACCAGAGATTCAGGTGGTAGCCGCCGACCTCGGTGATCAGCTGCTGCGGGCGGAGACTCCGGTCGGCGGCGCGGCCGCGCCGGAGGTGACCACCTCCGACGGCGTGGTCCGGGTCGGACTGACCGATACCGGGTACGACGGTGCCGGCGAGCTGCGAGTCACCGTCCACAGCGATCTGCTCTGGTCGGTCCGGGTGTTGGGCGGGGCGACCAGCACCCGGGTCGATCTGACCGGTGCCCGGGTCTCCCAGGTGGACGTCGCAGGCGGCGCCAGCGCGTTGGACCTGGCGCTGCCCGAGCCGTCCGGCACGGTCGTCGTCCGGATGTCCGGCGGCGTCAGCACCTGGCGGATCGAGTTGCCGGAGCGGACGCCGGTGCGGATCCGGCTGGGCTCCGGCGCGGGCAGCGTCGACCTGGACGGCGAGCGGCGCGACGGGGTCGCTGGCGGCGAGTCGGTGATCTCGACGGACTGGGACGAGGCCACCGACCGCTACGACATCGACGCCGTCGCCGGGGTCGCCGACCTCACGGTGACCCGACGGTAACCAGGGTTCCCCGCCGGCCGGGGCGCCGCCTTGGTGAACGGCGCTGGCCGGCTCAGCGGCGCGTCGGAAGGTCCTGTCGTTCAGCGGCATGCGCGCCGAGCGTCGGTGCGCCGCCGTGCAGGAGCGCCTGAGCGGTGCGGACGGCAGTCTCCGGGGCCTCCTCCGGCGCGGGGAACGCCGGCAGGTGCCGGTCGGCCCGGCCGGCGAACAGCGCCACCTCGTAGGCCACCGAGTCCATGTCGGAGCCGGCGTCGAAGACGGCTGCGATGATGGCACCACCGGGTGTCGCGGCGATGAACAGGAACGCCGTACCCATCTGGACGACGATCTGCCGGACCCGGCCGGTGTCGGCGTGCTGACCGACCGCGACGGCGAGGGCGCGCAGACCCGCCACCAGGCCGGACAGCTGTTCGCCCAGCTCGTGGTCGACCCCTTTGGACCAGGCCAGAAGGATGCCGTCGGGGGAGAGCGCCACCGCCTGTTGCGCCTGCGGCACCCGGTCCACCAGGTCGTCCAGCAGCCGGGAGACGTCACCAGTGGTGACCACGGGGTATGCCATGGAGGGTCTCTCTTTCGGTCGGTGCGCGTTCCCGGCCAAACAGTACCCTCGACCCGACCCGTCAGTGCGTAACGGCACGAATCACCGGAATAGATTTCTGATCCATGGTGGAGGCGCGGGCCGCGCCTGCGGCGAGTGGGACGACGAGCGGGGTGCCGCTGGCCGGGTCCTCGATGACCATCACCCGCAGCCCGAACACCTCCCGGACCAGCTCTGGAGTCAGGATCTCGCCCGGTGCGCCGCTGGCCAGCACCTGTCCGTCCTTCATCGCGACCAGGTGTCGGGCGTAGCGCGCGGCGAGATTGAGATCGTGCAGCACCATCACCACGGTGCGGCCGCCCTCCCGGTGCAGCCGGTCCACCAGTTCGAGTACGTCGATCTGGTGCGCCAGGTCGAGATATGTGGTCGGCTCGTCGAGCAGCAGGATGTCGGTGCCCTGGGCGAGCGCCATGGAGATCCAGGCCCGTTGCCGCTGGCCGCCGGAGAGCGTGTCCACCGGATGTTCGGCCAGGTCGGTGAGGCCGGTCCAGGCCAGCGCCTGGGCGACGACCTCCTCATCGGTCCGGGACCACTGGCGCAGCCAGGTCTGGTGCGGCTGGCGGCCACGTGCGACCAGGTCGGCCACGGTGAGCCCGTCCGGCGCGGTCGGAGCCTGCGGCAGGATGCCGAGTCGGCGGGCGACCTCCCGGGTCGGCAACCGCTGGATCCGCTCGCCGTCGAGGAGTACCTCCCCGGCGGTAGGCCGCAGCAGCCGGCCAAGGGCGCGGAGCAGGGTCGATTTTCCGCAGCCGTTCGGCCCGACGATCGCGGTGACCGATCCGTCGACGATGTCCAGGTCCAGGTGCGGGACGACCACCTGGTGGCCGTACCCGAGCCGCAGGGCCCGGGTCCGTAGCCGGGGTGCATTTCCGGTAGGTCGGGTTTCGCGCGGTTCGGGTCCGGGCACAGTCACCGGCAGTTCTGCGAGGTCGGTCATGGGCTGCTCCTCGGCGTCGGTCGGCGAGTCCCGCGTTCCATGAAGGGTAGCCTTACCGAAGCTCCGGTTCCACATCGAGGCCGGGTGGTGCATCTCCACCGGCTAGGTACTTCTCGGTAATGGCGGTGGCGCGGTCGCCGACGTCACACCGCAGACGGTGATCACTACCGTGCCCGCTGGGCCGTCAGCCTGGGCGGTGGCCGGTACGCGCGGGTGAGCGCGACACCACGTTGCGGGGTCGTCGCATGACCGTCGCGGTACGGCAGGATGGGCGACGGAGACGCCCGTACCGCGACGACGACTGCCGGAGACGCCGTGACCACCGACACCCGCCCGCAGACCGCCACGCCGGACCTGTTCGCCGTACCGGCCGGCCTGGAGACTCCCAATCTGCTGCTCGACCTCGACGTCCTGGAGCGCAACCTCGATGAGATGGCCGCGCTGTGCCAACTGCATCAGGTGGGGTTGCGGCCGCACGCCAAGACCCACCGGGTGCCCCGGCTTGCGTCGATGCAGCTGGATCGTGGGGCGGACGGCATCTGTGTGGCGAAGCTCGGTGAGGCCGAGGCGTTCGCCTCGGCCGGGGTGACCCGGATGACAGTGGCCTATCCGCTGGTCGGCCGGGACAAGGCCGAACGCGCCGTACGGTTGGCGCAGCGCTGTGAGCTGACCGTCGGCGCGGACAGCGTCGCCGGTGCCCAGACGCTGGGGGAGGCGTTTGCCGCTGCCGGACGGCTGTTGGACGTACTGCTGATTGTCGATAGTGGTCTGGGCCGGTGTGGGGTGGCGCCGGCGGATGCGGCGCGGGTCGCCTGGGACATCGCCGAGCTGCCTGGCGTCCGGTTGACCGGGGTGATGACGTACGAGGGATCGGTGTACGCGGCGACTGACCGTGCGGATCTGACCCGGCGGTCACAGGAGGCGGCCGGTGTCATGGTGGATACCGCGGCCGCGATCCGGTCGGCCGGGCTGACCCTGTCGACGGTGTCGCTCGGTGCTTCCGCTTCCGCCCGGACCGTGGTGGCCGAGCCCGGGGTGACCGAGATCCGGCCCGGCATCTACGCCTTCAACGACCTGGGGCAGATCGCGCTCGGTAATGCCACCGTGGCGACCTGCGCGGTGCGGGTCCTCGCCACCGTGGTCAGTCATCCGGAGCCGCACCGTGCCTGCATCGACGCGGGGTCGAAGACGTTCGGCCAGGACGGCCTGCCGGCGTCGGCGCATCTCGATGCCTACGGCGGCCACGGGCTGCTGGTGGGGTTGCCCGGGTGGCGGATCGACCGGCTTTCCGAGGAGCACGGTTGGCTGCGGTGGGCCGGTCCGGGGCAGCCGAGTCCGCTCACGGTCGGGCAGCGGGTGCAGGTGGTTCCGAACCACGTCTGCATGGTGTTCGCCGGCCTTGGTGAGGTGACGGCGGTACGCGGCGGCGAGGTGGAGGCGGTCTGGCCGACGATCGGGCCGGGCGCCTCGAGGTGACCAGAGGTAGAAGCAATCGACATGTAGTTGCAAATCCCTTGCAATAACGCATACTGGTCCGGACCGCTGAGCCCGCGACCGGAGGGTGGACGATGGCTGTCTACACCTTGCCCGACATGCCGTACGACTACGGTGCCCTCGAACCCGCCATGTCGGGGGAGATCCTCGAGCTGCACCACGGCAAGCACCACGCCGCGTACGTCAAAGGCAGCAACGACGCTCTCGACCAGCTCGCCGAGGCGCGCGACAAGGGTGACTTCTCGACGTTGGTCGGCTTGGAGAAGACCTTCGCGTTCAACCTCTCCGGCCACGTACTGCACTCGATCTTCTGGAAGAACCTGTCGCCCGACGGCGGTGACCGTCCGGACGGCGAGTTGTCCGCCGCGATCGACGAGCACTTCGGCTCGTTCGAGGCGTTCGCCGGGCAGCTCTCCACGGCCACCAAGGGGGTGCAGGGCTCGGGCTGGGGCGTGCTCGCCTGGGAACCGATGAGCCGTCGGCTGATCGTCGAGCAGGTCTACGACCACCATGGCAACGTCGGCCAGGCCACTACTCCGGTCCTGGTCTTCGACGCCTGGGAACACGCCTACTACCTGCAGTACCGCAATGTCCGTCCGGACTACGTCGACCGCCTGTGGGATCTGGTCGACTGGAGCGACGTCGCGGCCCGATTCGCCGCCGCCAGCACGGCAGGCAGCCCGATCGATTTGCCATGAGCGGCGGCGACAGCCGGGCCTTCGCCGAGTCGGCGTTCGTGGCCGCGCAGCGCGCCGCCGGGTTCATCGCCGCCCGCCAGCGCGGCGATCACGACGGCGCGGCGGCGCTACTGGCGGAGTTCCCCGACGAGGCGACCCGGACCGGCGGCTTCTGCCTGCTGGCCGAGTTGGCGTTGGCGCTGGTCCGGGTGCAGACCGGGCAGAGCATGGACGACCTGGTGCAGGAACTGTCCCTGCACCTGGCAGCCACGGTGGCCGACCCACCGTCCGAGCCACCAGCGGCGGCCTGACCAGCCACCAGATCAGGTCAGACCGCCCCGGTGGACCCGTTGTTGCTGACGATCGGGGTGCCGGGCGGGTCGTCCGGCGAGGCGAGGCTGCCGTCGCTGTCTGCGGCGAGCAGGTCGGCCGGGGCAGCGCCACGCTGCCGACGCGCGCCGACCAGCGGCCGGTGCGGCTCGCAGAGCGCGGCCAGCTCGTCGACCAGATCGTCCGGCCGGCCGTACGGGTCGAGCAGGTGCACGTGCACCGGGTCCAGCGCCGGCACCGGGACCTGGGAGATCAGCGGGTGCAGTGGCCGGTTGTCCGGCTCGCCGGCACCGAGCAGGTCCTCGTGCAGCTTCTCGCCGGGCCGCAGCCCGGTGTAGATGATCCTGACCGGATTGTCGTACTGCTCGGCGATGCTGCGGGCGACGTCGGCGATCCGTACCGGATCACCCATGTCGAGCACCAGTGACTCGCCATCGCGGCCGATCGCGGCTGCCTGGATGACCAGTTGCACCGCTTCCTGGATGGTCATGAAGTACCGGGTCACGTCCGGGTCGGTGACGGTGATCGGCTTGCCGGCCGCAGCCTGGGCGAGGAACGCGTGCAGCACCGAGCCGCGGCTGCCGAGCACGTTGCCGAACCGGACACTGAGGAACGTACCCTGGTTGGCGCCGGCCGCGAAGGCGGTGAGCCGCTCGGTGATCCGCTTGGAGAAGCCGAGCACACTGGTCGGGTCGGCGGCCTTGTCGGTGGAGATGTTCACGAAACGCTCCACACCGGATGCGGCTTCCAACAGGGTCTGGGTGCCCCACACGTTGGTCTTCACGGCCTCACCCGGGTGACGTTCCAGCAGCGTGAGATGTTTGAGCGCGGCGGCGTGGAAGACCACCTCGGGGCGACGGGCGCGCATGATCTGCCGGATCGTGTCGCTGTCGCGCAGATCGGCGAGGATCAGGTCCGGGCTGTCCAGCAGTGCCCGGCCGCGCAACGACAGTTGTACGGCGTGCAGCGCGGACTCGTCGCGGTCGAGCATCATCAGCTCACCGGGCTGGAACCGCTGGATCTGTCGGCACAGCTCGGAGCCGATCGAGCCGCCGGCCCCGGTGACCAGCACCCGTTTGCCGGTCAGATAGCCGGCGATCGAGTCGAGGTCGGTGTCGATCTGGTGCCGACCGAGCAGGTCACTGAAGTCGGGGTCGCGCAGGTCGGTGACGGCCGGCTCGTTCTCCAGCAGTTCGCCGACCGACGGGACCACTTTGAACCGGGCACCGGCCTGGTTCGCGAGGTGGCGTACTTCCCGGATCAGCGCGGCGTCGGCGTTGGCGACCGCGGCGACGACGGTGGTGGCACCGGTACGGGCGGCGACGGCCGGGATGTCCTGCCGGCTACCCAGTACCGGTACCCCGCTGAGCCGTAGCTGCCGCTTCGCCGGGTCGTCGTCGAGCAGCCCCACCGGCAGGTACCGCCCGCTCGGCTCGTCCAGCATCGCCCGGAGCAGCGACTGCCCGGCGGCACCGGCACCGAACAGCAGCACCCGCTGGATGTCCCGGCCGGCGGGTCGGCGGCGGCGTTGCCGGTGCAGCCGGCGCAGGTACCGGACGCCGAGCATCTGGACGAGCGCCAGGCAGCCACCGACCAGCGGTGCGCTGGCCGGCACCGGCCGTTGCGGCGCGGCGAGATCGAGCAGCAGCAGCAGGGCCATGGTGGCCAGCACGCAGCGGGATACCACCCACACCTCGTCGAAGCTGCCCAGCCGGTACCGGTCCCGGTACAGGTAGTTGAGGTGACCGGCCACCGTGTGCAGCACGATCGCTGCCAGTGTGACCAGGAGCAGACCGTTGAGGTGTGTTCCGGCGAGGGCGAACTCGTAGCGGGTCCAGACGGCGACGATCAGGCCAGCGCACCAGGCGCCGAGGTCCACCAGCCACATCGGTGCGACGGCGCGTTCCCGGTTGCGGCGGGTGGTGGTGTCAGCGGGTCGGGTCGATGTCTGCATTCCAGCCCCGTTCAGTCGGTGTACGGGCATCCGCCGGGTGCGGCCGGCGGTGCCTGCGGTCTCGTTCACTCCGGATGGGTAGCGCGGCAATGCCACTATTTGACCAGAAAACCACTTTTGGCAGTGCAGATTGGTACAAGATGGTGCTGACCATGACGGAGCAGTATTTTTGGGAGGCCGTACCGATGGAACTGCGTGACTACTTCGACGCGGTGCGGAAGCGATGGTTCTGGGTACTCGCCGCCGTGACCGTCGCGGTCGGCGCCGCCGTGCTGATCAATGTCCGGACCACCCCGCAGTACGCCACCTCGGTCACCTTCTTCGTCTCCACCTCCAGCAGCCAGGGGGTGACCGACGCATACCAGGGCGGACTCTTCTCCCAGCAGCGGGTCAAGTCCTACAGCGGCCTGCTCACCAGCAGCCGGCTCGCCGAGACCGTGGTCGACCGGCACAGCCTCGGCCTGACCGCCGGGGAGGTGCAGTCGCGGGTCAGCGCCCGCCCGGTGCCGGATACGGTCCTGCTGCAGGCGACGGTGACCGACAGCTCACCGAACCGCTCGGAGCAGGTCGCCGAGGCGATCGTCGCTGAGTTCGTCCGCCTGGTAGAGCAGTTGGAGACATCCCCGGGTGCCGATCAACCGGCGATCAAGGTCGAGGTGATCGCCGGCCCGCTACTCAACCCGGCGCCGGTCTCGCCGCAACCGGTGCGCAACATCAGCCTGGGCCTGTTCCTCGGGCTGCTCAGCGGGGTCGGCCTGGCGCTGCTGCGCGGGATGCTCGACAACACCGTGCGCACGGTCGATCAGCTGCGCGACGTCACCGCGACCGGGGTGGTCGGCACGATCCCGTTGGACAACGCGGCCCGACGCGACCCGCTGATCATCGGCCGGCAGGCGCACTCGCCACGGGCCGAGGCGTTCCGCCAACTGCGGACCAACCTGCAGTTCGCCGACGTCGACAAGCCGGTGCGCAGCCTGGTGGTGACCAGTGCGATGCCCGAGGAGGGCAAGACCACCACCGCGACGAACCTGGCATTGACCTTCGCCGAGGCAGGCAACTCCGTGCTGCTGGTGGAGGCGGACCTGCGCCGGCCGCAGGCCACCTCCTACCTGAACATGGAGGGCGCGGTCGGGCTGACGAACGTGCTCGCTGGGCAGGCCGAGCTCGACGACGTACTGCAACCATGGGGGGACAGCGGCATGACGCTGCTGCCCAGTGGCTTCATCCCGCCGAATCCGAGCGAGCTGCTCGGCTCACAGCAGATGGCGGACCTGCTCGCCACGCTGCGCGCCCGGTTCGACGTGGTCATCGTGGACACCGCGCCGCTGGTGCCGGTCACCGACGCGGCGCCGATCGCCGCCCAGGTGGACGGCGTGATCGTGGTGGGACGGTGCGCCAAGACCACCGAGACGCACCTGCGGGCGGCGGTCGCCGCGCTACGCGCGGTGGACGCTCGGCTGCTCGGCTGCGTGTTGAACATGACGCCACACCGCAGTGGTGCCTACAACTACTACTACCACGAGCACGGCCGTCGGCGTCGGTCCGCGAACCCGGCCGGTCCGGCCCGGCAGCGTCAGGCGGTCGCGGTTCCCGACACCACGAAGGCCGCCGAGGATCAGGCGACGGCGGACGTTGGCGTACCGGTCAAGACTTCGTGATGACGTCCAGCAGGATGTCGATGGTCTGGTCGATCTGGCCGGCGCACATCCGGAAGTCCCCGACCGGCCGCAGCACCGGGTCGGCGAGGTCGTCCTGCTCGGCGGAGACCGGCTGTACCCGGCTGCGGGCGGCCGCCGCGGCGGCCACCAGCGACCTGGCCCGGCCGGCGGCGTCGGGTGCGGAGGTAGCCGGTGGCAGGAGTGCGGCCTGGGCCAACCGTCCGAACTGGCGGACGGTGAAGGTGCGGGTCAGCGCGGCCGGGGCCAGCGCGACGCAGTACGCCCGGTGCCGGCGGCTGGCGGTCAGCACCAGATCCGCGCGGGTCAGCATGGCGGCATCCACCTGCCGGCTGGCGAACCCGTCCGGATCAGCCTGGCGTTCTCGCAGAACCTGCTCGGTATACGGATGCATCGGCCGGCCGGTCAGCGCTTCGATGCCGGCGCTGTACGCGGCGACGTCGGCCCGGTCCGCGCCCAGCCGGGTCTGCACGGCATGCCGGGTCAGCCGTTCAGCAAGCGGCGAGCGGCAGATGTTCGCCCGGCACACGAACAGGATGGTGAACCGATCAGTGGTCATCAACGCCAGCCAATCCGATGTCTCCGCGACCGGCCGCCGGACCGCGCCGGCCAGTCGGTCGCAGCCACCGACCCGGCCACGACCTGGTCAGCCTAGCCCGCGACCAGGACATTTCTCCGGAGCCGCGCGATGACCCGGCAGATCTACCTGTCCCCGCCGGACGTCGGCGTGCTCGAAGAGGAGTTCCTGGTCCGGACGCTGCGCTCCGGCTGGGTCGCCCCGTCCGGCCCGGAGGTCGACGCCTTCGAACAGGAGATGGCCCGACGGGTCGGCGTCGCTCACGCGGTCGCGGTCAACTCGGCGACCGCCGGCCTGCACCTGGCCCTGCTGGCACTCGGGGTCGGGCCCGGACAGGCGGTGGCGGTCCCCACCCTGACCTTCGTCGCCACCGCAAACGCCATCGTCTACACCGGTGCCCAGCCGGTCTTCGTCGACTGCGACCCGCAAACCGGCAACATCGATGTCGATCTGCTGGCCGAGGTGCTGACCCGGCGGGAGCCCGGTCAGCCGCCGGTACGCGCGGTGGTGCCGGTCGACATGTTCGGCCGCTGCGCCGACTACGACGAGATCGTCCCGTTGTGCGCGGCGTACGGCCTGCCGGTCGTGGAGGACGCGGCGGAGGCGCTCGGTGCCGGCCTGCACGGTCGTCCCGCCGGCGGCTTCGGCCAGGCCGGGGTCTTCTCCTTCAACGGAAACAAGATCATGACGACCTCGGGGGGCGGGATGGTGGTCACCGACGACGAGGCGATCGCCCACCGGTGCCGCTACCTGGCCAGCCAGGCACGCCAGCCGGTGGCGCACTACGAACACACCGACATCGGCTACAACTACCGGCTGAGTAACCTGCTCGCCGCGCTGGGCCGGGCACAACTGCACCGTCTCGACTCGATGGTCGCCCACCGCCGGGAGACCCGCCAGCGGTACGCGAAGACCTTCGCCGGCGTTCCGGGGGTGCGCCTGCTCGGCGATCTCGGTGACGAGGCGGACCTCGGCGGCAACGCCTGGCTCACGGTGATCATCGTGGAGCCGGCCGAGGCCGGCTGGGACGCCGCCGAACTGGGCCGCTACCTCGCTGATCAGCGGATCGAGACCCGGCCGGTCTGGAAACCGATGCACCGGCAGCCGGTCTTCGCCGCCGCGCCGCGGATCCTCACCGGGGCGGCGGACCGGCTCTTCGCGACCGGACTGGCCCTGCCCAGCGGCTCGTCGTTGACCGACGAGCAGATCGGCCGGGTGCTCGCGGCGATCGAGGCGTTCCTCGACGGACACCGGATCGGCCGATGAGCGCCCGGGACCTGGTGATCGTCGGCTGCGGTGGGCACGGCCGTGAGGTGTTCGGCATCGTCGAGGCCGTCAACCGGGCCGGTCCGGCACCGGCGTGGCGGGTGATCGGATTCGTCGACGACGATCCCAGCCCGGCCAACAAGGACCGCCTCGACCGGCTCGGTGCCGTGCTGCTCGGCGCCGTGGACTGGCTGATTGGGCAGGGCGACCCGCCGGCGTACGTGATCGGGATCGGCCTGCCGGCGTACCGCCGGGCGGTAGGCCAGCGGATCGACGCCGCCCGGCCGGCGGCGGAACCGCTGGTTGCCGCCACCCTGATCCATCCCAGCGCCACGGTCGGTCTGGACAGCCGGATCGGCGCGGGTTCAGTGCTGTTCGCCGGTGCCCGAGTGACCACCAACGTGGCACTCGGCCGGCACGTGCACATCAACCAGAACGGCGTGGTCGGCCACGACACGACCGTCGCGGACTACGGCTCGGTCGGACCGCTGGCGGCTGTTTCCGGATCCTGCACGTTGGACGAGGCCGTCCTGGTGGGGACGACCGCGGCGGTTCTTCAGGGTCGCCGGGTCGGGGCCGCAGCCACGGTCGGTGCCGGCGCGTGCGTCGTGCGTGACGTGCTGCCCGGCGCGGTGGTCAAGGGGGTGCCCGCCCGATGAAGGTCCGTTGGCGGTCGCGACGGGTGCCGCCGGTATCGAGGGAGGTGTCAGGCATGCGGGTGGTCGTGATACTCAAGACAGCCGAGGGCGGCCGGTGGATCGTGCCCCAGGTCGAGGAGCTGCGTCGGCGCGGCAACGAGGTGACGGTCGTGCTGCCTGCCGGTCCGGGCCGGTTGCGCGAACAGTTGTACCGGGCCGGGGTGCCGATGATCGACTCGCCGTTCCGGTTTCGGTTCCGCCCGACGTTGGCCACGGCCATGCAGCTGTGGTCGCTGCGTCGGCTGCTGCGTCGGCTGAGGCCGGACGTGGTGCACTACCACCACTACCACGCGGCGCTGGCGGTCCGGTTGGGCCTGCTCGGGCTCGACGTCGCCAGGGTCTTCATGGTGCCGGGTCCGCTCTTTCTGGAGTCGACGCCGATCCGCGCTGCGGAGCGCCTCCTGGCCCGGCTGGACGACCTCGTGATCGCCGGCAGCACGCACACCGCCGACCTCTACCGGTCGATGGGCCGTCGTGGTGACGCGCTGGCGGCCGTGCCGTACGGGGTGGACACCCGGCTGTTCCGCCTGCCGGACGCCGCCACCCGGGCCGCCGCACGTCGCCGGCTGGGTCTACCGGCAGACGTCTTCGTGGCGGTCATGGTGGCGTACGTGTACGCACCCAAGTCGATGGTGCACCGGGGGACCGGTATCAAGGGTCACGACGTGCTACTCGCGGCGTGGCGGTCGTTCGCCCGGGACTGTCCCCGCTCCCGGCTGATCCTGGTCGGTGGGGGTTGGGACGCGTCCGGTGAGGAGCACCGGCGGGACCTGCTACGACGTTTCGACGTGACGGCCGATCCGACCGTCGACTGGTTCGCCGGCGTCATCGACGTACGGCAGTATTACGCTGCGGCTGATGTCAGTGTCAGCCCGTCGCGGTCGGAGAACCACGGAGCGGCGCTGGAAGCCGGAGCCTGCGGGGTGCCCTCTGTCGTGTCCGACGCCGGCGGACTGCCGGAGACAGTCAACCGGGACAGCGGTTGGGTGGTCCCGACCGGTGACGTCGAGGCACTCGCCGCCGCGCTGCGCGGCGCACACGCGGAGTTCCGGTCCGGTCGGCTCGCCCGGCGTTCACCGGCGGCACGGGAACACATCCAGCGGCGGTTCGACAGCGGTGACTGTGCCCGGGCGGTAGCCGACCTGGTCGAGACGATCGGCGGGCGCCAGCCGGTGTCTCGCCGCCGGTCGGCCGCAGCGCCGGTCGGGTGACCGGCGCGGACCGCTGCCGACCGGCGCCGCGCCGGCACCTGACTCTGACTACCGCCTTGTAGGGAGCACAGTGGAGAACTTGCCAGGTTCCGCGATGGGCACCGTCGCGGTCAGTACCCAGAACCGGTTCCAACGCACACCGGACGGTGCGGTGTGGACCGTGCTCGGGCCGACGCACGGCTTCTGGACCCGGTACCTGTCGGCCTTCGACCGGGTCCGACTGCTCGCTGAGGTCACCGACGTACCGCTACCGCCGACCGGCGCCGCCCGGGTGGACGGCGCGGGAGTGGAAGTCTGGCCGCTGCCGTGCGGTCGCGGGCCCCGCGGTCTGCTGCCGGGTCGTGCGGCGCTGCGCAGGTCGTTGCGGTACGGGGTAGACGACGTCGACGCCGTCATCCTGCGGAGCCCGTCACCAGCCGCCAACCTGCTCGCACCGATCCTGCGGCGCTCGCACCGTGGCTACGCGGTCGAGGTCGTGGCGGACCCGCAGGACATGTTCGACGGCCCGGTGGCGACGTACCTGGTGCGCCGCTGGCGCGCTCACCGGGCGGCGCGCCAGCTGCTGGAGCAGTGTGGGGACGCTACCGCCGTGGCCTACACCACCGGGACATCGCTGCAGCTGCGATGTCCGCCGGGTCCGCACACCGTCGCCGCCGACTACCCGGACGTCGACCTGCGGGCCGACGCGTTCGTCTGCGAGCCACGCGAACCGGCGGCGTCCGGCGGTCCGGTGACGCTGATCTCGGCCGGGACGCTCGACCGCTCCCGGCACGGCGTCGACGTCGTCCTGGCGGCGATGCGTCGGCTGGCAGATGACGGCATCCGGGCGGACCTGGTCCACCTGGGCGACGGCCGGTCCCGGCCGCAGCTCGAACGCCGCGCGGCCCGGCTGGGACTGACCGACCGGGTCGTCCTCGCCGGTGAGCGTCCCGCCACCGAGATCCGGTCCTGGCTGGACGCCGCCGACGTGTTCGTGTCGCCGACTCCCGCCGGCGCGTACTCCCCGGTAGTGGTCGAGGCGATGGCCCGGGGCCTGCCGGTGGTCGCCGTCGCGGCGGTGGGCCCGCCGGACCTGTTCGAGGCGGACTGTCTGGTCAGCACCGGTGATCCGGCGACGCTGGCCGAGGTGGTCCGGCGGCTGCTGACCCAGCCGCAGCGGATGGTCGAGGTGGCGGCGGCCGGTCTGGTCCGGTCCCGCGGCTACCGCACCGAGCTCGTGGCGCCCCGGCGGGCGATGTTCTACCGTGTCGTCCGGATGGCCGGTCGCCCGATGCCGGTGGCACCGGCGGCCCGGGCGCGGGAACACGCCCCGACGAGCTGACCGCGTCAGCGCCCCGCCGCCCAGGTAGGCGGCGGGCCGGTCACAGCAGTTCCGTGCCGGCGGTGGCGGCCAGCCTCCGGCGGGTGTCCAGCACCAGTGGCGCATCGCTGAGCAGGGAGTAGTCGATGCCGTCGTGGTCGGTCAGCACGACCACCGCGTCAGCGGCTTCGACCTGGTCGACGGTGAGCGGCACCGCCCGTACGAAGGCTGGCATCTGCTCCGGGCGCAGGTGTGGGTCGACGACATGCACCTGCGCGCCGGCCAGGTGCAGCAGTTCGGCGACGCGGACAGCCGGGGACTCGCGACAGTCGCCACTGTTGCGCTTGTACGCCAGCCCGATGAGCAGCACCCGCGCGCCCCGCAACGCCCGGCTGCGCCGGTTCATCGCGCTGGTCAACCGTTCCACGACGTACATCGGCATGTAGTTGTTCACGTCGTTGGCGAGTTCGACGAACCGGAAGTTGCGGCCGAGGGTCCGCTTGACCTCCCAGGACAGGTAGGACGGGTCGACCGGCAGGCAGTGTCCACCGACGCCCGGTCCGGGGGTGAACCGTAGGAAGCCGAACGGCTTGGTGCTGGCGGCGTCGATCGCCTCCCAGATGTCGATGCCCAGCATGTGCGCGTACACCGCCAGCTCATTGACCAGGGCGATGTTGACGTGTCGGAAGGTGTTCTCCAGCAGTTTGGTGGTCTCGGCCTCCCGGGTGCCGGCGACCGGCACGGTCCGGTCCACCAGACCGTCGTAGAAGGCCTGCACCGACCGCAACGACTCGGGGGTGGTCCCGGAGACCACCTTCGGAGTGTTGACGAAGGTCCATTCGCGGTTGCCCGGGTCGATGCGCTCCGGGCTGTACCCGAGGTGGAAGTCGAGCCCGGCCTGCAGACCGCTGCCTTTCTCCAACAGCGGCCGGAGAAACTCGTCGGTGGTGCCGGGGTAGGTCGTCGACTCCAGGATCACCGTCGCGCCGGGAGTGAGCTGCTCGGCGAGCGACCGGGCCGCCTGCTCGATGTACCGCAGGTCGGGTGCGCCGTCGTGCAACGGCGTCGGCACGGTGATCACCGCGGTGTCAAATCCTGCGGCTGCGGCGTAGTCGGTGGTCGCGGTGTAGCGGCCGCTGCCCAACGCGGCGTGCAGCTCGGCGTCGGTGACATCCTCGACGTACGAGATGCCCGCGCGCAGCATCCGGATCCGCTCGGCGTCGGTGTCCAGCCCGACGACCAGGTGTCCGACCGCTACGGCGCGCATCGCCACGGGCAGGCCGACGTACCCCTGGCCGACGATCACCACCGGTGTGTTCGCCATGTCTCCCACTTTCTGAAACTAATAACCGACATAAGCATTCAACCATCCCAAGTTGTCTCTATACCCCCAAATCCGGTTTTGCTGGGTCGGCTGAAATTCGCTCGTGCCGGCGTGGCGGCCCGCCCGACAATCGCCCGATGACAGCGACCACCGAGATTCCGTCACTTCCTGCTGGATACACCCAGCGGCCAGCCGGGCCCGATGACGCACCCGTCGTCTTCCAGTTGATCGCCACCTGCAACACCGCGGTCATCGGCCGACCCGACTACACCCTCGACGAAGTCGCTGACGAACTCGCCGAACCGGACTTCGACCCGACACGGGACGGTTGGCTGGTGCAGGACCCGGATGGCGTGACGGTCGGCTGGGGTTGGGCGTGCCGCAAGGGGAGTAGCGACACCGTCGACATCGATGCGTACCATCTCGACACCGAGCCGGCGGTCGGCGACTGGCTCTGGTACCAGGCCCAACGTCGCGCCGTCGCGATCGCCGCCGAACTGGGCCATTCCCGGGCCGTGCTGGACGTCGGCTGCTACCGGGAGGACACCGCCACGGCCGGACGGCTGGCCGAGCTCGGCTTCTCAGTGGCGACCGTGTTCAACCGACTGTTCGTCCCGCACGACGCGGCGAGCCCGAGGGCCGACCCCGGGGAACCCGACGGTGTGCGGATCCGCAGTACTGGTGACGATCCCGAGGTCCGTCACCAGGCATGGACGGTGCACCAGGCCGCCTTCGCCGACCACTTCGGTTTCGCGGCCAAGGCCTACCCCGACTGGGTCCGGCATCTCGAGTCGCACAGTGACCACGACTGGTCGCTGGGTGAGGTCGCATACCTGGACGGCGTCCCGGCCGCGATTGTGTTGCGGTCGCATGCCTTCGTGGCCGACGAGCAGAGCGGCTACATACGGCTGCTCGCGGTCCGACCTGAATGGCAGGGGCGTGGCCTGGGTCGCCTGCTGCTGCGCCGGGCGTTCGCCGCCGACGCCGCCGACCAGCGGCGGGGCACCTTCCTGCACGTCGATACCGACCCCCGGCGGCCGGCGTTGCGCCTGTACCTTTCCGAGGGCATGCGGCCGGTGCAGATCATCGACGCTTGGCGACGGACCGTCCCGGTGACGCCCTGACCGGGTGACGTACCCGACTCGACAGGCTGGACCCGTCGACAGGCTGGACCCGTCGACAGGCTGGACCCGGCTCACCGCTCGGCCACCAGCGCGGCCACCGTCCGCCGCATGGCCTGCTCGAACAGCTCCCCGTCGACGACGGCCAGCGACGCGGTCATCGACACCACGACCAGCGTGGTGTCGACCTGTATGACAGCCAGTGCGGTCGTCGCGGTGACCCGTCCGGCACCGCGGCCCAGCGTCCGTACCAGATCCATCCGCCAGGCGCGGTCGCCGACGGCCGGTGCCGCGCGGGGCAGCGACTGGACCCGTAGCCCGGATCGTCCGTCGGTGAACTCCCGACAGGCCGCGCCGGCCCGTTCGACTGCGGCGAAGACCATCTCCACCGGCCGCGTAGAGGACATCGCGTCCGGCCGGTACGACACGACGTCGATCTGCAGGGTGGTCCGGCCGAGCCCACCGCCGCCCGGTGCGGCAAGCGTCGCGTAGCGCGCCACGCCCCGCCCGGTACGTCCGGCGGCCGCCCGGCGCAGATAGTCGTTGACGATCGACGGCTGACAGCCGGCCGGTCGACTCCCAGCCGGTGGTGGTGCCGGGAGCGGATCCGCCCGCCACGCCGGGCCGAGCACGGGTTCGACGGCTCGGGCGGCCCGGTCCGCGGCGGTCGTGTCGATCGGGACGGGACCGGCGGCCCCCGGGCCATCCGGACGGGCACGGCGGGTGCGGTCCGGGTCGGATCCGCCGCGCGGGTCGGATCCGCTGTCCGGGACGGCGGGCGACGGCTGGACCAGCAGCGGCGCGGCGAGATTCGGCGCGGCCGCGGTGCCCACCGGGAAGGCGAGCAGACCGGCGACTACTCCGGCCAACATCGCCGGGACGGCAGCTGTGCCCCGCGATCCGGTCGCGCCGGGCCGTCCAGCGGTCAGCGCCGGCAGCAGGCCGGCCAGGACCAGTAGAGCGGGTGCCAGTGCGGCGCCGGCGACCAGCCGATCTCCCGCGGCGGGTGCCAGGTGCCACAGGACGGACGCCCCGGCCTGGCCCCCCGCACCGGCGATCACCCCGGCGGCTGGCACGGCGCACCAGGCCGCTGCCCGGGTGCCGCGCGTCCCGTCCGGGCCGCGGCGTAATCCGACAGTCAGGACGGCGACGGCGGCGGCCAGCAGCAGCACGCGGGTCGTCGATCCGGCAAGCGGGCCGGGCCCTGGTCCGGTGAACGCGGGTCCGGTGAACGCGGCCGCTGCGGCCAGTGCGGCGCTCACCGAGGCCAGTAGCCACGGCCAGCCGCGCAGCACGGCGCGGCGAGCGCTCTGGCCGGAGGCGATCCGGTCCAGTTCGGCGCGGACGAGCGGGTCGAACACCACCGGAACCAACGGCTGTCGGACCGCCGCCGCCGGCAGCACGACCGCCGCCCGCTGGCCGGGACCGGCGATGCTGTCCGTCCGATGGCCGCCGATCCGCAACCGGGGCCGGTGGGAACCGACCAAGCTGTGCTGCCGGCAGAGTTCCTCGAAACGCGCCTCGGCCATCGGACGGGCCGGGGGTAACCGGGCGATCCAGCGTTGGGCGCGCACCGTCGTGACCAGCGTCCCGGCCAGACCACTGCCGAGCGCGATCGCCGCACCGGAGGCCATCAGGGCACCGACGGCCCAGGTCACCTCGGTCAGGCACATCGTCTGGTCGCCGGCCGAGGGCGGGCAACGGGTCAGCACGTCCAGATACGCCAGCCCGATGGGACGGTACGCCAGGGCCAGCATCCCGCCGGTGGCCGCGCCGAGCGCGGCGAGTGCGACCGCGACCAACAGCAGCGGCCACGTCCTGCCACACCTGGGCGTCATGCCGACAGACCCCCGCACATAGCCATTCGTACCGGATCGTGTACCGAGCGTAGTCATGATGGGGGATTCCGGCCCGCTGGTCCAGCGTGACCTGCGGAGACCGTCAGATGGGGTAGCCTCGGAAACACTGTGGAAGGCGGCGACGGGGTCAGCAAGCGGGCCGGTGACGAGCGGGTCGGTGACGAGCGGGTCGGTGACGAGCGGGTCGGTGACGCGCAGCGCAACCACGTCGTCGAGCTGCTCGCCCAGGCGCTCGGTGAGGGCTATCTGGACCTCACCGAGTACGAGCGGCGGCTGGTCGAGGCGACCGCGGCGACAACGTCGGGGGAGCTCGTCGCGCAACTGGCCGATCTGCCGCGGCGGTTCGACTGGGACCCTGGTACGCCGGTCGTCGGTTCGTCCGTCGCCGATCGGGCCCGAGTCCGGCGTACCTCTGCTGCGTTGATCATGGCCGTCGCGTCGCTGCCGTTCGCCGCCTGCTACGGCGCTGGCGCGGTACCGGCTGTCGCGGCGATCGTTCTGGCGGGTCCGGGCCGACGGGTTCCAGACCAGCGGGGCAGGGCGCTGGCAGCGATCGTGATCGGCTCGGTCGGCGTGGTCGGGTCCGTCCTGAGTGTCCTCCTGCTGCTCGTCGTCGGCTGATCGCCCGGCCGTCTCCCGGTAAAGTGCCATCTATGGGCCGGCCGGGCCCGGTCGTCGCGGACAGATGTGATCGTCGATGGCATGCGCCCGTCACGAACGGCCCGACATGCCGGGGTCCTCCTTGTTCTGCTGCTGTGTCTGACTGCCTGCAGCGCGACCAGCGCGAAATGCCGAAACAACAGGAGGACTTCCCAATAGGCTTCGAGCCGATTGGCACCGAGGTTCGTCGATATTACGTGGGGTGACGGCCTGTGGTGTGACCAAGGTGGGCGTGTCGTTTGTGGAAACGGCGGCCGGCGACGTCTGGATCATCTGGGTTGTGTGGACTCAAACGATCGACGGCCGGCCGCCGCGCTGTGAGCGTATGACCGGACTGGACTCCGATCAACTGGACTGGCTGTACGAGCAGGTGGACGCGCTGGTCGACTGGGACCTGCCGGTGGGGCGCCCTCGGGCGTTGCCGCTGTACACGGCGTTGGTGCTGGTGTTGTTCGGGCTGCGGCACAATCTGGCGCCGGACGTGATCGGTGAGGTTTTCGGCTGCGGTTCGACGACCGTGGAGCGGTATCAGGAGGAGCTGGAGCCGCTGGTGGACGTGGTGTTGACCCCGCTGTACGAGCAGGTCCGTGACCAGGCCCGCCGGGACGCGGTCCTGGTCGATGGTCTGGTCGCGCCGGTCGGGGAACGCGACGACGTCGACGGGCTGTTCTCCGAGAAGAAGGGCTTCTGTGGGCAGAACGTGCAGGTGGTGGCCAATCTCGCCGGGCGGGTGGTCGATGTGGGTGACCCGTGTCCGGGTGGCATGCACGACCGGAAGGCGTTCGACGTGTCCGGGATCGCCGCCGGGTGGGCCGGCCACTACGCCCCCGGCGGGCCCGGGATGATCGGTGACAAGGGGTACCAGGGTGCCGGCATCGTGAGTCCGTACAAGAAGCCTCGGGGTCGGGAGTTGACCGGGGTCCGACGCGCGTGCAACACCGCACTCAACCGGCTCCGCGCCGCCGTCGAACGCGCGATCGCCCATCTGAAGTGTTGGAAGGTTCTCAAGACCGGGTTCCGCAGATCGTTGGAACACTTTCCTGCCACATTACGTACGGTAATGAAGTTGGAGATCTTTCGCGTTTACGGATTACGTTGAGAAAGCCCGGTAATAGTTTCGGGAAGTCCTCCAGTTGTACGGTCGCCGTCAAGACAACCGAAACTGCAAGCGTGGAGATTCTCGATCACCAGATGGAATTCCGGGATCTCGTCGCCGGATCGGTGACCGTGGTCTACGCCGGACAGCCCTATTACATCCCGGTCGGGCAGACGGCGGGGGTCGGTCCGCTGACCGTGACGGTGACCTCGGCGGAACCGGGTCGGGCGCAGCTGGTCATCGCCGCGGACCAGCACAGCGGCGCGGATGCCGCTCGTGGTCACCGTTGAATCCAGAGACGCAGTTCCTGTGGGTCGAGGCAGGCCAGTACCGCTTCATGCAGGATCATGCTGGCCGCCCGCGCCAAGGTGAGGTCGAACTGTCCGGTGCGGCCGTCGGGTAGCCGCAGCGCGACCGTGCCGGTACGCCGGTCCACGGCACAGCGCAGCGGTAGTTCGGCAGGCCGGCCACCCGGCGATCGGACCAGGACCCGCAGCTCGACCACGCCGTCGGAGACCCGTCGATCGACCATGGGCCCGCTGGCTGGTGGGGCGGGTCGACCGGCCGGCTGCGGCCGGACGCGTGCCGCCGGTTGGCGCTGGGGACGCCGGGGCGGATCGCGTTCCGGACGGCAGGTCGGTGTCGTGGTGCGTCCGTTCGGTGGGCCCGGCACGGTCGCGGGCCTCGCCGCTCGGGTGGCACGCACGGGTTCGGGTGGTGGCCGCCGGTCGGCGCGGGGTGCCAGTTCGGGGCGGCCGAGCACCACGGTGTCCACGCCGGTGCCCTCCGCGCCGGTGACCCGGTACCGGACGGTGACCGCGGTGTCGGACAAGTTGAGCACCACTCCGGGCCGCCAGGCCCCGGTACGGTGGATCCAGATCGGATCACCTCGTCGGTACGCCGTCACGGTACCCGCCGTACCGGCTGGTGGCGCGAGCTGCGGCCCGTGCCGCTCACCGGAACTCGTACCGCATTATTGGGAACTGCCTCTGATCGCCGGGACAGGTCGTGACGTTGCTCGGCCGACGATACTTCCCCGGTGACCGGGCGCGGCAGGGGTCGATGCCTGGTGCCTATTCGGATATTGCGGACCAGGAGGTGGGGGATGCCGAGTCGCGTCGTCTTCCCGACGATCAGGGAAGATGTCGGGCGCTCCGCCGGATATCGCAAGGCTCCTGCCGCGTTGCCGAGGACCGGATCGACATGACTCGGTGTGAACGCGCTTTCGAGGCTCATGCACTGTCGCGTTTCTCCGAACCGCTGTGACCTCGCCGGTGGCGTGCACCGATGTACCGGCCGATGGTTGATGGTGCGACCGGCACCGCCCCCGATGAAGTGGTCTGGCGACTCTCCGTGACGTTTCGTGGGTGGCTGACGCCGGTCAGGCGGGAGTTCGCTGGTCGCGCGGCGCCGAGGGGCGGCGCGTACGGCCTCGGCGGTCACGGGAATGTAACCCAGCCTCCTAGGAAGCAGTAGGGACTGTGTCGGCGGCCATCTCCATCGGACGTGAACGTCCATCAGCTACTCACCAAGGGAAGTGTCCGCAGTGGAACGTAAGAGCTGGATCGGCCGACCGGCGGCTGAGGTGCAGCGGCTGGGCGGGAGCGCTGCTCAACCACCCAGTAGACCGCGGTGCATCGCCGGGCCGGCCGTAGCGCCGCTGATCAGTGGCGTGCGGCGATGCCGTCCAGGAAGAGGGTGGTGCAGTCGGTGATGAGCCGGTTCAGCGAGTACTTGCCGCCCGGCCTGAACCATCGCACGGTGAGCCAAACCGCATCGCGGGTGAGCCGGTAGAAGGTTTTTGGGTCGATGTCGGAGCGCAGGGTGCCGTCCCGGCGTCCGGCGTCGATGACGGTGAGCCAGACGCTCTCCACCTCCTTGGCCACGCCCTTGAGATAGCCGAACCGGGGCAGGCCACGCAGGTAGTTCGCGTCGTTCTGGTAGATCTCGGTGGCGTGCGGGTGGCTGGCGGCGCACTCGAGCGAGGCCCGGATGAGTTGCCGCAGCTGGTCGTCCGGCCCGTCCGGCCCGTCGAGGATCTGCTGGTAGCGGGCGCGTAGGTCGGCGAGGTAGCTGGAGATGATCTCGTCGACCATCGCCTCTTTGGATTCGAAGTGGTGGTAGAGGCTACCGGACAGGATGCCCACGTCGTCGGCGATCTCGCGGACGGTCGTGCCGGCGACGCCTCGGCTGGCGAACAGCGCGCCAGCCCGGTGGAGTATGTGCTCTCGTCGGCTGCGGGAAGTCACCATTGTCTCCCTGGTCGTGTAGCGGTGAAGCGGACACTTGCTTGGCACCTTCCGCGACGAGCCAGCCTGGCGGATCCAGCCGGATTCGGCAGTCAACCATGGTGGCTCTCTGACCAATGTGATCGGTGACCGGGTGGTCATCTTGAGGGGCGGAGGAGGTACGTCCGTCAGTCTAGGACCCAGGCAAGACGATTAACCGTATGCGTCGCGACCTAGTCCAGTGTGTCCTGATCGGCGTTTGCGACGCTGTCCTGAGACTCAGGTGTACGGTCAGCATGGACGGTCGGATCCGGGCGGCGTCCGCCGCGACCGCGGATGGGCACGCCCGAGAAGTGCAGTCGCCGGTGCACGTAGCTGTACGACACGCCGAGCTCAGCGGCGATGCGCCGGATCGGCGCTCCGGCGAGGTACCGGCTGACGATCTGGGCGTTCGTCGGACGCTCGGCGGGCGGGGTGGCCGGCATAGCTGCTCCCTGGCCGGTTCTGGACGGTGTCGTCGTTGCGGATGCTCCCGGACGAAGCCGGAGGCTGGTCCGTCGTCACCATGTCCCGCCAGCGGGAGCGGAGGTTGACCGGCCGGGTTGTCAGATCAACGGCACCCGGGCCGACGGATCAGGCCGCCCGGTCCCGGCGGTGGCGGATGCTGGCCGCGCCGCCCCGGACCACCCGCAACCGTGTCGGGTTGGTCGCCGGTGGCTCGTCGTCGAGTTCGACGCGCCAGCGTGACCGGGTGCGGCCAGCGTCCCCCGGTGCCGTGTCCGGGTCGCCACCGCGTCGGCGCAGCGCCAGGATGAGCAGATATCCGGCGACGACCAGGCCGTGGCTGAGCAGCCGCGGATAGTCGACCCGCCCGGTGATCACGTCGTTGACCGACAGCAGTGCCAGCACCGCGACGAACGCGGTCAGGGTCGGCAGCATCCCGGCCGGCCGGGTGCGCCGGACGGCGATCCACACGAAGCCGGCGCCGAGTGCGACGTTCCAGGCCGCGGACTCGTGCCACAGGTGGTTGGGGGCGGTTCCACCGACCGGATCGGGCACATGCAGATGGCCGTCGGCGACGCCGCCGATCTGGGCGGCGCCGAGCAGGAACTGCGCGATTCCGAGTACGCCGAGGGCGTACCGCAGCAGCAGGGCGACCCGGGCTGCGGTCAGCCGTCGGGGTGGCGCGAGTGCGTCGAGCACCGACTCGTCGACGGTGCCGACCGGTTCCGGGCCGGTACGCCGGGCGAGGTTGGTGACCATGTCGGCGTCGGCGTACCAGGCCCGGCACCCGGCGCAGCCGGTCAGATGGTCCCGCGCCGCAGCCGACTCGGCGGCGTCGGTCTCCCCGTCGAGTTCGGCCGACAGCAGCTCACGAAAGTCCACGCACCCCACATGTCAATAGTCGGCCCGTCCGCCGGGACGGTTCCCACCGGGGTGGCGCCCGGCCGGGCAGGCGCCACCGGGCGGGTGGACTATGGCGGGGGAGGCTTCCCGGATACCCTTTCAGTCATGCCGCACGCCGCACCGGACGACGCCCAGATCACCCGTTGGGCCCTCGCGGCCCGCGACGGTGACCGGGCGGCCGCCACGTCGTTCGTCCGGGCCACCCAGGGTCAGGTGCAGAGGTTCCTCACCCATCTGGTGGACACCACCGAGGCGGAGGACCTCGCCCAGGAGACGTTCCTGCGGGCGATGCGGTCGTTGCCGCGCTTCGCTGGGCGCTCCAGCGCGCGTACCTGGCTGCTGTCCATCGCCCGGCGGGTCGCCGTCGACCATATCCGCGCCGTCGTGGTGCGGCCCCGGGTCGCCGACCTGGCCGACTGGCAGGCGGTGGCCGAGGCTGCGGTCGCCGGCCCACGCTTCGAAGAAGCTGTGGCGCTGCGTCAGTTGCTGGCCGGCCTGGCAGCCGACCGCCGGGAGGCGTTCGTGGCGACCCAGGTGCTCGGGTTGAGCTACGCCGAGGCCGCCGAGATCTGCGACTGCCCGGTCGGGACGATCCGGTCCCGGGTCGCTCGGGCCCGCGAGGACCTGGTCGCCGCAATGACGGAGTCGGGGCGGCAGTCCGGCCGGCAGCTACGAGCGATCAGCTGATCCCTCGTGCCCCTGTCCCGCGGGGCAGAGTCGGCGGCGACGTTCGTCCGCCAGTCCTGATGGTCTCGCGGCACCCGCCGGGCTGAACCCGGCGCGTTCGACCCCCGCCGGCCACCCCTGCGCGTCCGGGTCCTGCTGGCCCGGCCGTTCGTCGCGGGCTTGTTTCAGCGTCGACCTCTTGCGTTAACAAACGTGAAGTGCAAGGCTTCGTCAACACCAACGAAGACGTCGACGGAGGCCAGCATGCAGAAGGCCCACACCAGGTTGTGGCGTCACGCGGCGGTGATTGGCGTTGCGGTGATCCTGACTGCCGCCTGCTCGTCAGGCGGTGACACGGACCCGGACAGTAGTCCATCGGATGGCACTGCCAACCCCGACGCCACCTTCCGCTTCGCAGACACCCTGCCAATCGACACCCTTGACCCGCACAAATCACCCGGAGCCGGCAACAACGTCTGGCTCTTTCCCGTATATGACCGGCTCATCCACCTCAACTCGTCGGCCGAGCTCGTCCCCGGCCTGGCGACCGAATGGTCCTTCTCCGATGACGGCCGCACCCTGTCGCTGACCCTGCGGGAGAATGTCAGCTTCCACGACGGCACCGCGTTCGACGCCGCCGCCGTGCAAGCCAACATCGACCGGGCGAAGACGGTGGAAGGGTCGGCCGTCGCCAGCGAACTCGCCGTCATCGACTCGGTCGAGATCGTCGACGACACACACGTCGACCTCAAACTCAACGCCGTCAACAGTGCCCTGCCCTACATCCTGACCGACCGTGCCGGAGCCATCGCCAGCCCGGCGGCGTTCGACGCCGACCTGGCCCGCAACCCGGTGGGCACCGGGATGTACCGGGTCACCGAGTACCAGCCGAGCTCCAGCGCGACATACGAGCGCAACCCCGACTACTGGGACCCGGACGCGGCCGCCGCCGCCCGGATGGAGTTCACCAGCATCACCGACTCCCAGCAGCGGCTCAACGCGCTGCGGACCGACTCGATCGACGCCACCATCCTGGACGCGGCGAACGTCGCCGCGGCCGAGTCGGCCGGTCTGGTGGTGGACTCCGCCCCGGTGCTGCAGTTCTACCACCTGCAGCTCAACCTGTCCCGCGAGTACCTCGACGACGTGCGGGTACGGCAGGCGATCAACCATGCGATCAACCGTGAGGACCTGGTCAGCGGCCTGCTGTTCGACCTCGGCGAGCCGGCGGTCCAGCCGTTCCCGAGCGGGTACTTCGCCCACGACGAGTCTGTCGCCGACCTGTACCCCTACGATCCGCAGCGGGCCCGGCAGCTGCTCGACGAGGCCGGCGTACCCGAGGGCCACACCCTGGAGTTCATCAACCAGAACGCCCCCGCGTACACCCAGCTGACCGAGGCACTGCAGGCACAGCTGGCGGAGGTGGGTCTCAACGTCGAGATCACCCAGACGGTCAACTTCGCCAACTCGTTCTACGTCGAAGGCCAGGGCGACGCCGGAGCGATCAACTGGACCGGCCGGCCGGATCCGTCACAGACGGTCGGGCTGGTCTTCGCCGAGAACGGCTTCGCCAACCCGGGTAAGGTGACCACGCCCGAGGTGACCGCCCTCTACCAGGACCTGCTGGCCACCACGGACGAGACGCAGCGGCAGGAACTGGCCCGGCAACTGTCGGCCCAGATCACCACCGACGCCCTCGACGTCGTCCTCTACTTCCCGTACAGCAACGTCGCGTACAGCGACAAGGTGGTGGGCCTGGAGAACTGGCTCTCCGGCAAGCTGGAGTTCCCCGGCGTCGGCGTCGCCGACTGATCGTCGTCGTGCCGGGTGGGCGGCCGCGGCCGCCCACCCGGCACGACCCGGACCAGACATGGTGAGGACATGATCCGACTCGTCGGCCGGCGCCTGTTGACCATGGTGCCGCTGCTGCTGTTCGTCACGCTCGTGGTGCACGGCATCGCGATCTTCGTCCCCGGCGACCCGGCGGTCCGGATCGCCGGGGAGAACGCCACTCCCGAACAGATCGCTCTCACCCGGGACCGGCTCAACCTCGACGAGCCCTGGCCGGTGCGGTACTGGCGGTGGCTCACCGACGCGGTCCGGGGCGATCTCGGCAACTCGATCTTCAACAACGACTCGGTGACCCAGCTGATCCTGGAGCGGATGCCGGTGACCCTGGCGTTGACCCTTGCCGCGCTGGTCGTCGCGGTTCTGTTCGGCGTACCGGCCGGCATTCTCGCCGCCCTGCACCCGAACCGCTGGCCGGACAAGCTGGTCCGGGCCATCGCCACCGTCGGCATCGCTTTTCCCGGCTACTGGCTCGGCCTGCTGCTGATGCTGGCCTTCTCGATCCGGCTGGGCTGGTTCCCGACCATCGGCTACACGCCGATCAGCGAGGACCCGGCGGGCTGGCTGCGCCACATCACGCTGCCCGCCATCGCGTTGGGTGCCTCGGCCGGCGCGGAGGTGGCCCGGCAACTGCGCCGGTCGATGCTCGACACCCTGCACCGCGACTTCGTCCGTACCGCCACCGCCAAAGGGCTGCGCTACCGGGCGGTGCTCGGCAAACACGCCCTCAAACACGCCGCCGCGCCCGTGGTGACCGTACTCGCCACCCAGGTGGCGCTGCTGCTCGGCGCCGCCGTGATCATCGAGCAGACGTTCACCATCCCTGGGGTGGGGGCGCTCGCGGTCAGCTCGGTGATCGGCAACGACCTCACCGTCGTGCAGGGCATCGTGGTGGTCAGCACCGTCGCCATCGTGCTGGCCAACCTGCTCGCCGACGTCGCCCAGGCATGGCTCGCCCCGAAGACCCGGTGATCCGCACCCGCCCCGACCCACATCCTTCGGACCAACAGGAAGGGAGGCGACCGTGACCGCCACCGCGACGCCGGCCGTGGACACCTCGTCGACACCGTTGCAGCGCCGCCAGCGCGGGCGGTTCCTGCGCCGGTTCGCCGGGCACCCGGGTGCGCTGCTGGCCGCCGGATACCTGCTCGTCGTGGCACTGCTCGCCGTGTTCGGTGGCCGGCTGACGCCGCACGACCCGCTGGCGCAGAATCTCAGTGCGGTGCTGCAGCCACCCACCGGCGGGCACCTGCTCGGCACCGACGATCTGGGCCGGGACCTGCTGAGCCGGCTCATCGTCGGGGCCCGGCCGTCGCTGCTGGCCGTGCTGCAGTCCCTCGCGGTCGGGGTTGGCTTCGGAGTGCCGATCGGGCTGCTCGCGGTGCTGCTGCCGGCGTTGCCCGGCGGCCTGCTGATGCGGATCGTCGACGGGGTGATGGCGTTTCCGCCGCTGCTGCTGGCGATCGGCGTGATCGGCGTGCTCGGCCCGGGGCTCAGCCAGGCGATGATCGCCGTCGGTGTGGTGTTCGTGCCGCGGTTCGCCCGGCTGACCCGCACCAGCGTGCTGCAGGTCTACCACGAGACGTACATCGACGCCTCCCGGGTCATCGGCACCCCGCTGGGCCGGCTGGTCCGCTGGCACGTGCTGCCGAACATCACCGGCCCGGTCGTCGTGCAGGTGGCGGTGGCCAGCGGGTTCGCCATGCTCGCTGAGGCCGGTCTGAGCTTCCTCGGGCTCGGTGTCCAGCCGCCGGACGCGAGCTGGGGCGCGCTGCTCGGCCGGGCGCTGCCGTACATCGACACCGCCTGGTGGCTGGCGGTCGCCCCCGGCGCGGTGATCACCCTGACCGTGCTGGCCACGAACGTGCTCGCCGACGGTGTCGGTGACTCGCTCGGCCGCGAATCCAGGAGCCGGTGATGAACACACCCGCCAAAAGCACCGAGCCCGCCAAAAGCACCACCCAGCCGGTGCCGGCCACCGACGCCGTGCTGCAGGTCACCGACCTCACCGTCGCGGTGGGTACCGCCGTCGGTGGCTGGACCGACCTCGTCCACGAGGTGTCGTTCGAGGTGGCCGCAGGTGAGACCGTGGGGCTGGTCGGGGAGTCGGGTTGCGGCAAGAGCACCACCGCGCTGGCGTTGATGGGGCTGCTGCCGCCCCGGGACCTGCGGGTCGGCGGCGGCACGGTCCGGCTCGACGGGACCGACCTGTACCGGTTGTCCCGTCGGGGCTGGGAGGACGTCCGCGGCGACCAGATCTCCATGATCTTCCAGGAGCCGATGTCCAGCCTGCACCCGGCGTTCACCATCGGCGAGCAGATCGCCGAGTCGGTGCGCCGGCACCGGGGGCTGTCCCGCCGGGCGGCCGCCGACCGGGCGGTCGAACTGCTCGACCTGGTCGGTGTGCCGGACGCCCGGGCCCGGGCCCGGGCTTACCCGCACGAGTTCTCCGGCGGGATGCTGCAGCGGGTGTTGATCGCCATCGCGCTGGCCTGCGAGCCGAAACTGCTGGTCGCCGACGAACCGACGACGGCCCTGGACGTCACCGTACAGGCGCAGATCCTGGATCTGCTGCACGAGATGCGCGACCGGTTCGGGCTGGCCGTCCTGCTGGTCACCCACGACCTCGGGGTGGTCGCCGAGGTGTGCGACCGGGTGGTGGTGATGTACGCCGGCCAGGTCGTCGAGGAGTGCGACATCGACACCTTCCTCGCCGGTCCCCGCCATCCGTACAGCCGGGCATTGCTGGCCGCCGCGCCGGACGCCACCGTCGACGGCGAACTGACCTGGATCCCCGGTGCCCCGCCCGGCCCGGACGAACTGCCGTCCGGCTGCCGGTTCCAGCCGCGCTGCCGGTACGCCCACGACGCCTGCCGCAGCGGACCGATCGTGCTGCGCCGTACGGCCGACGGCCACGCGAGCCGTTGCCTGCTCGACCCGGAGGCGATGACCGATGAGTGACCTGCTGCGCCTTTCCGACCTGCACGTCACGTTCCCGGGCCGGTCGCTGCTCGGCCGCCGGGCCGCGCCGGTGCAGGCGGTACGCGGCGTGGACCTGACCGTGGCGCCGGGCGAGACGGTAGGACTGGTCGGCGAGTCCGGCTGCGGCAAGTCCACCCTCGGCCGTACCGCAGTCCGGCTGATCCGCCCCACCCGGGGTCAGGTGCTGTTCGAGGGCCGCGACATCGGGGCGATGTCCAGCCGTCAGCTGCGCCCGCTGCGGCCCCGGTTCCAGATGGTCTTCCAGGACCCGTACTCGTCGCTCGATCCGTCGATGAGTGTGCTGGACAGCCTCGCCGAACCACTGCGGGTGCACACCGGCGACGGGCACGCCGAGCGGGCCGCCCGGGTGGCCGCGGCGCTGCGTCAGGTCGGGTTGGACGAGCGGCACCTGTACCGCTACCCGCACGAGTTCTCCGGCGGGCAGCGGCAGCGGCTCGCGCTGGCCCGGGCGATGATCCTCGACCCCCGGCTGATCGTCGCCGACGAGGCGACCAGCGCGCTGGACGTGTCGACTCAGAACCAGATCCTCATGCTGTTGCGGGCGTTGCAGCGGGAACGGGGGGTGGCCCTGCTGTTCATCAGCCACAACCTGCTCGCCGTACGGCATGTCGCGGCCCGGGTGGCGGTCATGTACCTGGGTCGGGTGGTGGAGACCGGGCCGACCGCCCGGGTGTTCGCCGCACCGGCCCACCCGTACACCCGGGCGTTGCTCGCCGCCGTGCCGGGCGTGGCCCGGCGCCGCCAGCGCGGCGTGCGGGCCGCGTCGCCGGTCGGTGAGCTGCCCAGCCCGGTCGCGCCGCCGTCCGGCTGCCCGTTCCATACCCGCTGTCCGCTGGTGCTGGACCGCTGCCGGGTCGAGATGCCGGCGGCGGTGCCGGTGGACGACGGCGGTCACGTCTCGTGTCACCTGCAGACCGACGGTCCGACGCTCGGCGGCCGGCCGCTGCCGGCGTCGCTGGCGGCCGGCGTCGGACCCGCGACCGCGGCCGGGTGACGCGGCACCGGTCCGCCGACAGAGTCGGCGGACCGGACCGGTCGCGAAATGCCGGTCAGTGGCCGCGGGCGATCCACTCGTCGAGGTGCGGCCGTTCGGTGCCGATCGTGGTGCTGTCGCCGTGTCCGGTGTACACGATCGTGTCGTCCGGCAGGGTGAACAGCCGGTCGCGGATGGACGCGACGATCGTGCCGAAGTCGCTGTAGGAGCGGCCGGTGGCTCCCGGGCCGCCGGCGAACAGCGTGTCGCCGGTGAACACCACGCCCAGCTCGGGCGCGGACAGGCAGCAGGCACCGGGGCTGTGCCCCGGGGTGTGCAGGATCCGCAGCGTGGTGCCGCCGACGGTGAGCTGCTGACCGTCGGCCAGCGCGGCGTCCGGGGGCCGGTGCGGGTGGACCTGGTCCCAGAGCACCCGGTCGGCCGGATGCAGCAGCACCGGTGCGCCGGTCTCGTCGGCCAGGCGCGCCGCGACCCGTACGTGGTCGTCGTGGGCGTGGGTGGCGACGATCGCCCGGACGGTACGCGCGCCGACGACGGCGCGGATCGCCTCGACGTCGTGCGGGGCGTCGATCACCACGCATTCGGTGTCGTCGCCGACCACCCAGACGTTGTTGTCGACGTCGAAGGTCTGCCCGTCCAGGGAGAACGTCCCGGACGTGACGGTGTGGTCGATCCGGGTGGTCATCAGAACACCACGACCGAGCGGAGCACGTCGCCGTGGTGCATCTTGTCGAAGGCCTGCTCGACCTGGTCGAGCGGGATCTCCTCGGTGACGAAGGCGTCGAGGTCGAGGCGGCCCTGCCGGTACAGTTCGGTCAGCATCGGGAAGTCGCGCGACGGCAGGCAGTCGCCGTACCAGCTGGATTTGAGCGCGCCGCCGCGACCGAACACGTCCAGCAGCGGCAGTTCGACGCGCATCTGCGGGGTTGGTACGCCGACCAGGACGACGGTGCCGGCCAGGTCCCGGGCGTAGAACGCCTGTTTCCAGGTTTCCGGGCGGCCGACCGCGTCGATGACGACATCGGCGCCGAACCCGCCGGTGAGCTCCTGGATCCGTTCGACCACGTCGGTCTGCCGGGCGTCGACGGTGTGGGTGGCGCCGAAGCCGCGCGCCCAGTCGAGTTTCCGAGGGTCGGTGTCGACGGCGATGATGGTCGTCGCACCGGCCAGGGCGGCCCCGGCGATCGCGCCGTCGCCGACGCCGCCGCAGCCGATGACCGCGACGGAGTCGCCTCGGCCGACGCCGCCGGTGTTGATCGCGGCGCCCAGCCCGGCCATCACTCCGCAGCCGAGCAGGCCGACGGCGGCCGGCCGGGCCGCCGGGTCCACCTTGGTGCACTGGCCGGCGTGCACCAGGGTCTTCTCGGCGAAGGCGCCGATGCCCAGCGCGGGGGAGAGCACGGTGCCGTCGGTCAGTGTCATCTTCCGGGTGGCGTTGTGGGTGGCGAAGCAGTACCAGGGTCGGCCCCGGACGCAGGCCCGGCAGGTGCCGCAGACGGCGCGCCAGTTCAGCACCACGAAGTCGCCGGGGGCGACGTCGGTCACCCCGTCACCGACCTGTTCGACGATGCCGGCCGCCTCGTGGCCGAGCAGGAACGGGTAGTCGTCGCTGATGCCGCCGTCGCGGTAGTGCAGGTCGGTGTGGCAGACACCGCAGGCCTGCACCCGCACCACCGCCTCGCCCGGGCCGGGGTCCGGTACGACGATCGTGGCGACCTCGACCGGCGTACCGGTGCTCCGGGAGATCACACCCCGGACGTGTTGGCTCATCGGAACCCTCCTGAAACGTCGTCGTCACACAGGTTCGGTCCGAACCTACCGCCGGGCGGGCCGGCGCGGAACCGTCCCGCCCGGCGTATCCCCTGGTGGTGACGACTACCGCTGGTCGGCGGCCGATTCGACCAGGTGCCGGAGCCGGCCGAGGAAGGCGGCGCAGTACGCGCCGTCGAAGACCCGGTGGTCGAACGAGGCGGTCAGCACGGCGACCCGGCCGACGTCCAGTCGGGGCCGGCCGCCGTCGCGGACGACGACCGGCCGGTCGGCGACGCTGTCGAAGGACAGGATGGCGGCCTGCGGCTGGTTGATCACCGGGACGGTGAACAGGGTGCCGGACCGTCCCAGGCTGGAGAGGGTGAAGGTGCCGCCGGTCATGTCGGTGACGCCGAGCCGGCGCTGGTGGGCGCGGGCGGTGACGTCGGTGATCCGGTCGTGCAGGGTGGTCAGGTCGAGTTCGTTGGCGCGGTGTACGACCGGCACGACCAGGCCTTCGTGTCGCAGGTCGACCGCGATGCCGAGGTTGACCTGCTCGAAGACCCGGATTCCGGCCTCCTCCCAGCTGGCGTTCGCCATCGGGAACTCGGTCAACGCCTGCGCGGTGGCCCGGGCCAGGTAGGCGAGCATCCCTGGTGGTCGGTCGCCGCGGGTGGCCCGGTCGGCTTCGACGGCGTCGAAGCGGACCTCGACGGCCATCGCCGCGTGCGGGCTGGTCGCCAGGGACCTGACCATGTGAGCGGCGATCCGGCGGCGCAGCCCGTCCGGGCGGACCAGTTCGCCGGGCCCGCGGGGGTCGGCGGGCGCGGCTACCGTCGTCCCGGTCCCGGTCCCGGCCGCGGTGTTGGTTTCGCTCCCGGCGCCGGTCCGGCCGGGTGGGCTGGTCACGGCGTGTCGCCGACGATGACGCCGAGGACGGTACGGACCTCGACGACGTCGCCGGGCTGGGCGGTGATCCGCAGTGTGCCGCTGGCCGGTGCGGCGAGCACCTCGCGGGCCTTCTCCGCCTCCACCTCGACCAGGTCGGTGCCCTCCTCGACCCGGTCGCCGTCGGCGGCGTACCACTGCATCACCTCGGCCTCGGACATGCCCATGCCGAACTGCGGCAGACGCACCTCGGTCTCCATGTTCACCTCTCTCCGAGCGTGCGGCGTACCGCCGCGACGATCTTGTCTGTGGACGGGTAGATCTGCTTTTCCAGCGCCGGGCTGAACGGCACGTGGATGTCGTCGGTGGTGACCCGCCGCACCGGTGCGCGCAGCACGTCGAACGCCTCCTCGACCAGGTGGGCGGCGATCTCGCTGGCGGCGCTGCAGGTGCGGTTGGCCGGGTCGACGACGACGGCGCGGCCGGTTCTGGACACCGAGGCGACGATCGTCGACCAGTCCATCGGGACCAGGGTGCGCGGGTCGACGACCTCGACGGAGATGCCGTCGGCGGCGAGCTGGTCGGCAGCCTCCAGAGCGAGTTTCACCCCGCCGCCGATGCCGATCACGGTCACGTCGGTGCCGGCCCGGGGGACCGCGGCGACGCCGAACGGGACCAGATGTTCGTCGTCGGCCGGTGCCGGCCCTCGGCCGCGGCGGCCCCACAGGTTGGCGTCCTCGAAGCACAGCACCGGGTTGTCGTCCCGGATCGCCGTCTTGAGCAGGCCTTTGAGGTCCGGTCCGTTGCTCGGCACGATGATCTTCAGACCGGGCACGTTCATGAACATCGGGTAGGGGCGGTCAGCGTGGTGTGCCGCGGTGCCGCCGTGGTAATACAGTGCCTGCCGGTACACCACCGGGAGCCGGGCCTGCCCGCCGAACATGTAGCGGCTCTTGGCCACCTGGCTGATGAACTGGTCCATCGCGCCGAACATGAAGCTGGCCACGGTCAGATCGACGATCGGCCGTAGGCCGGCCATCGCGGCGCCGGCGGCCATCCCGACGCTGGCCGCCTCGGACAGCGGCAGGTCGCGTACCCGGGCCGGGCCGAACTCGGCGAGGAAGCCGGCGGCCGCGCCGAAGACGTTGGCCCGCAGGTCCTGGCCCATCAGGATGACCCGTTCGTCGCGGGCCATCTCCTCCTGCTGGGCCTGCTGGATGGCCTGCAGGAAGCCCAGTTCGGCGCTGCGGCGTCGGGTCGGTGCCGACGCGGTGCCCGCGCTCACGCGCCCGCTCCTTCCGGCTCGTGGTACAGGTCCCGGTACGCCTCGGCCGGCTCCGGGTAGGGGCTGCGCCGGGCGAACTCGACCGCTTCGGTGATCTCGGCGTCGACCTCGGCGCGTACCGCGTCGATCCGGGCCGGGTCGGTCCGCCCGTCGGCGAGCAGCCGGGCGGTGAACAGGCTGATCGGGTCGCGGTCGGCGCTCCACGTGCCGACCTCGGCGTCGTCGCGGTACGCCTCGCGCAGCTTCAGCCCGTACGCGTGTTCGTGGAACCGGTAGGTCTTGGTCTCCACGATGCTGGGTCCGTCGCCGGCGCGGGCCCGGGCGACCGCGGCGGCGACCGCCCGGTACGTGGCGGTGACGTCCTGGCCGTCGACCACCACCCCGGGGATGCCGTAGGCGAGCGCCCGGGTGGCGATGTCCGGTACCGAGGTGAGATCGTCGGCGCGCACGCTGACCGCGTACCCGTTGTTCTCACAGAGGTAGACGACCGGGAGCTTCCAGACGGCGGCCAGGTTGAGCGACTCGTGGAAGACGCCTTCGTTGGCGGCGCCGTCGCCGAAGAAGCACAGGCAGACCCGCCCGTCGCCGAGGACATCGGCGGCGAGGCCGGCGCCGGTGGCGACCGGGATGGCGGAGCCGACGATGCCGGACTCGCCGAGGCTGCCGACGGAGAAGTCGGCCAGGTGCATGCTGCCGCCCTTGCCTTTGCAGACGCCGTCGGCGCGGCCCAGCAGTTCGGCCATCAGCCGGTCCAGCCGGGCACCCTTGGCGATCGGGTGCCCGTGCGAGCGGTGGTTGCCGGTCATGTAGTCGTCGACGCCGGTGGCCAGGCAGGCGCCGACGATCGCGGCTTCCTGGCCGATGCTCAGGTGCACCATGGCGGGTAGTTCGCCGGCGTGGAACAGGTCGATGGTGGCTTCCTCGAACCGCCGCACCCGCAGCATCCGGCGCAGCATCTCCACCGCCAGGTCGGCATCGATGTCCGCCAGGTCGGGGTGGATGTCGGCCGGGTCAGGGTCCACGTCGACCGGGCCGGGGTGGATGCCCGCCGGGTCGGGTGCCCGCTGCGTTGCCAGCTCCATCTCGCTCTCCTCTGGGTTGGGTCGGCGGTCGCGGACCGCGGCGTCGCCGCAGGTCGGGTACGGACCGGGCATCGCGTAAACACTAGTGTTAACACAGTTGGCCGCCGTTCGGAACGCCCCGCCGGGGTTGAATTGGATTGTCAGCACTGCTGTTGACGCAGGGTCCGGTGCGATGCTAGCCTTCCGTCAACATCAGCGGTGACGTGCATGTCATCGAGTCCGCCTGACCGGGAACCCCGAGGATGTTGGAGGCGAGGTAGATGGTGGTCGACACCCCGATCCGCCCGGCCCGGATCAATCCATTCACCGCGGAGCGCTTCCGGCACGTGATGGGTCACGTGCCCACCGGCGTGACGGTGGTCACCGCGATGACCAGGCAGGGGCCGGTCGGTCTGACCGTCGGCTCGTTCGTCTCCGCGTCGCTCGACCCGCCCCTGGTGGGCTTCCTGCCGGCCCGCACCTCGAGCACCTGGCCGCTGATGGTCCCGGTCGGGACGTTCTGCGTCAACGTGCTCGGTGAGGAGCATGAGCAGTTGTGCCGCGGCTTCGCCCGATCCGGTGGTCGCAAGTTCGACGGCGTCGACTGGCGGCCCGCGGCCGAGACCGGATCCCCGGTGATCGACGGCGCGCTCGCCTGGTTCGACTGCGTCTTCGAGCGCTGCCACCCGGCCGGCGACCACCTGTTCGTACTGGGCCGGGTGCGCAACCTCGACGTCCGCGCCCAGGGCCGACCGCTGGTCTTCTGCCACGGCCGGTACCAGCAGCTCGCGGCACCCGACGCCGCCCCCGATCCGTCCACTGGAGGCTGAAGCCCGATGCGTGTAGGGATGACCTGCATCTTCGAAGGTCACGAGAACGCGACCGACGAGGAGATCTACCACAACGAGCTGCGGCTCGCCGACCTCGCCGAGCCGCTCGGGTTCGACGCCATCTGGGGCGTGGAGCACCACTTCACGTCGTACACCATGTGCCCCGACGTCCTGCAGTTCCTCACCTACCTGGCCGGGCGCACCGAACGGGTGCAGCTCGGTTCCGGCGCGGTGATCCTGCCTTGGCACGACCCGGTGCGGGTGGCCGAACAGGTCGCCGTGCTCGACATCATCTCCAACGGCCGGTTCGTCTTCGGCATGGGACGTGGCCTGGGCCGCATCGAGTTCGACGGGATGCGGGTGCCGATGGGCGAGTCGCGGGAGCGCTTCGTCGAGGCCGCGCAGATCATCATGCAGGCCCTCGAGACCGGCGTGCTGGAGTACGAGGGCAAGTACTACAACATTCCCCGGCGTGAGCTGCGGCCCCGCCCGACGCGCAGCTTCCGGGACCGGCTCTACGCCGCCGCCGTCTCCCCGGAGTCGGTACGGATCATGGCCGACGTCGGCGCCGGCATCCTGATCAACCCGCAGAAGGACTGGATGGAGGTGGCCGACGACCTGGACGCCTACCGGGCCACCTTCAAGGAACTCAAGGGCGTCGACGCGCCGGCCCCGCTGGTCACCGGCTGGGTCTGCTGTGACGAGGACCCGGTCAAGGCCCGCGACATGGCCCAGGAGTACATCGGCGGCTACTACGAGTACGTGCTCAACCACTACGAACTCGGCGGCCGGCACTTCGACACCACGATGGGCTACGAGTACTACCAGAAGCTGGCCCGGTCCATCCAGAAGCACGGCTCCGACCGGGTCGTCGACAACTTCATCGAACTGCAGATCTGGGGCACCCCGGAGCAGTGCTACGAGCGGATCGTCGACATCCGGTCCAAGGTCGGCAACGACGGGTTCAACGGGGTCTTCTCGTTCGCCGGCATGTCGCCGCAGACCGCCGAGCACAACCTGCGGCTGTTCGCCGCCGAGGTGATGCCCCGGCTCAAGGCGCTCGAGCCGGCGCAGGTGACGTCGTGACCTCCTGGACACCCCGGGTGGTCACCGGCGGCCTCGACTTCCCGGAGGGCCCCAGCCACCTCGGCGACGGCGCGGTCGCCGTGGTCGAGATGCAGGGCCAGCGGCTGACCCGGGTCGGCGCAGACGGGAGCCGGTCCACCCTCGGTGACCTCGGCGGCGGCCCCAACGGCAGCGCGCGGGGTGCCAGCGGCGCGGTGTACGTGGCCAACAACGGTGGCCTGTCGGCCACCCGGACCGGCGGATACTGGCACGCGCCCGAACCGTTCGACGGCCGCGTGCAGAAGGTCGCCGCCGACGGCACCGTCAGCACGGTCGTCGCCGACCTTCCCGGTCCGGCCCCGCACCGGCCCAACGACCTGTGCTTCGGCCCCGACGGTCGGCTGTACGTCACCGACTCGCACAACTGGGAGAACCTGCGCGACCTCAAGCCTGGCCGGATCGTCGCGGTGTCCGCCGACGGCACGGTGCAGCAGGTCGCCGAGGTCCCCGCGATGCCCAACGGCATCGCGTTCGGCCCGGACGGACGGCTGTACCTGGCCCAGTCGCTGACCCGGCGGATCCTGGTGTTCGACCACACGCCCGGTACCGGGCTCGGCGACCCGCAGGTCTTCGCCAAGCTGCCGGCCGGCTCACCGGACGGCTTCTGCTTCGACACCGACGGCAACCTGTACGTGTGCGGCAGCGTCGGGCATGTCGTCGTGGTCATCGGACCGGACGGCTCGGTCCGGGACACCATCGACACCCCACCCGGCGCCCAGCCCACCAACTGCTGCATCGGCGACGGTCAGCTGTACGTCACCTTCTCGATGACCGGCGAACTGGTCGCGTACGACCTGGGCGTGGCGGCGTACCCGTTGCACGAGGGAGACATCGGATGAAGTTCGCCCTGATGTACGAGATCGCGGTGCCCCGCCCGTGGGACGACCGCAGCGCCTACGTGGCGTTCCAGAACGTCCTCGACCAGATCGTGCTCGCCGACAAGCTCGGCTTCCACAGCGTCTGGACCGTCGAACACCACTTCCTCGACGAGTACTCGTTCTCGTCGGCGCCGGGCGTGCTCTACGGCGCGATCGCGGCGAAGACGAAGAACATCCGGATCGGGCACGGCGTACGGCTGCTGCCGTTCCCGTACAACCATCCGGTGCGCGCCGCCGAGGCGGCCGCCACCGTCGACGTGCTCTCCGGCGGCCGCCTGGAGTTCGGCACCGGCCGCTCCGGTACCCGTACCGAGCTGGAAGGGTTCGGCATCGACCCGACCGACACCCGGCCGATGTGGGAGGAGGCCCTGGAGGTCATCATGGGCTGCTGGACCCAGGAGGAGTTCTCCTGGGACGGCGAGCATTTCAAGCTGCCGCCGCGCGGGGTGGTGCCCAAGCCGATGCAGCGCCCGCACCCGCCGCTGTGGGGTGCCTCGTCCAGCGCCGACAGCCACGAGCTGATCGGCGAGAAAGGGCTGGGGCTGTTGTCGTTCTCGGTGGCCGCCGCACCGGAGACCCTGGTCAAACGGTTCAACCGGTACCGGGACGGAATCCGGCGCGCCAAACCGGTCGGGGCGTACGTCAACGAGCAGATCGCCACCTTCACCCAGGTGCACTGCGCCCAGACCACCGAGGAGGCGTACGCGGCGGCGCGGGACTGCTTCGGCTGGTACGTGCAGACGTCGCTGAAGTCCGTCGCCGAGCTCGGCGACTGGAAGGACGGCGCGCAGTTGGGCAGCTACGAGTACGCCAGGAAGCTGCTCGGCGGGATCGACCTGGACTCGCTGACCTTCGACTACCTGCTCGACAACGACGCGGTGATCGTCGGCAACCCCGATCAGTGTGTCGAGATGGCCAAACGGTACGAGGCGGTGGGGACCGATCTGCTGCTCTGCCTCGTCCAGCCGTACAACATCCCGCACGAGAAGGTCATGAAGTCGATCGAGCTGCTGGGCAAGCACGTGCTGCCCGAGTTCTCCTAGGTACCGAGGGGGTGGCTGATGTCCACGCAGCGCACCAGCCGGGCGGCGGACTGGGTCCGGCTGCATGCCCGGAACACGCCGGGTCGGGCCTGCTTTGTCACTGACACCGACTCGTACTCGTTCGCCCAGGTGAACAGCCGGGTCAACCGGGTCGCCAACGAACTGCGCCGGATGGGTGTCGGCAAGGGCGACCGGGTGGCGCTGTTCGCCACCGACTCGCACTGCTACATGGAGACCCTGCTGGCCTGCATGAAGCTCGGCGCGGTCTACGTGCCGCTGAACTTCCGGCTGGCCCAGCCGGAGCTGCAGATGCTGCTGCGTACCGCCGAGGCGAAGGTGCTGTTCTTCAGTGAGCGGTACGCCGCCATGGTCGAGTCGGTCGACGTGCCGACGCTGCGCTACACGGTGTCGTACGAGAAGACCGCGGCGGCCGACCGGGGGTACGAGGAGCTGGTGGCCGCCGGTGACGACGTCGAGATCGACACCCCGTTCGGCGACGATGAGATCATGTGCCTGGCGTTCACCAGCGGCACCACCGCCCTGCCCAAGGGCGTGATGCACCACCAGCGGATGACCAAGCATCTGGTGTTTCAGTGCATCCTCGAGCGGCGGCTGCCGGCGGACTCGTTCCACTACTCGCCGGCGCCGCTGTACCACGTCGCCGGGATGGGCTACGTGCTGGCCGGGGTGGCCCGCGGTTTCCCGTCGCTGATCCTGCCGGCGTTCGACCCGGTCACCGTCCTCAAGTGGCTGCGCCGCGATGTGCTCAACGGCGTCTTCCTGGTCCCGACGATGATCGACATGCTGCTGCAGCAGCCGGACGTGCGCGACGCCAGCTACGACCGGCTGCTGTCCATCGCGTACGGGGCGGCGCCGATGTCGCCGACCCTGCTGCGCCGGGCGATGGACACGTTCCGGTGCGACTTCATGAACATGTTCGGCGCCGGCACCGAGGCCGGTCTGCAGACCGTGCTGACCCCGCAGGACCACCGCCGTGCGGTGGCCGGCAACGAGCATCTGCTCGGCTCGATCGGCAAACCGGGCATGGGTGTCGACCTGCGGCTGTGCGACGACGACCTGAACGAGGTCCCGGACGGCACGGTCGGTGAGATCGTCACCCGGTCCGACGCGGTGATGGCCGGCTACCTCGGCATGCCGGACGAGACCGACCGGGTGCTGGTAGACGGCTGGTTCCGCGGCGGTGACATGGCCTGGCGCGATGACGAGGGCTACCTTTACCTGTCCGGCCGCAAGAAGGACATGATCATCAGAGGTGGGGAGAACATCTACCCGATCGAGATCGAGCAGGTGCTGTCGGAGCTTCCGACGGTGCAGGAGGTCTCGGTGGTCGGGGTGCCGGACGAGCGGTGGGGCGAGATCGTCCGGGCGCACCTGGTGCTCAACCCCGGTGGCGCCTTCGACGAGGACGCCGTCCGGGAGTACTGCCGGACCCGGCTCGCCGGGTACAAGATCCCGGCCGTGTTCCGGGTCGAGGAGGCGTTGCCCCGCAACGCCAGCGGCAAGGTCCTCAAGCGGACGCTGCGTACCCGATGACCACTGTCCGACGCGCTGCGCTATCATCAACGCTACTGTTCATAGATCGACTCTGGTCGGTCGTGCTGGAGGAGTGTGGCGCCCGTGGCGACCCGGGAACGCAACCGGACGGCAGCCAGCGACATCGCTCGTCGGCGGATGGAGCGCAGGCTGGCCAGCGGCCGCAAGTCCGACGCCCGCTGGCAGGAGGTCCTGGACGGGGCGGCCCGGGTGTTCCAGCGGCTCGGCTACGCCCAGACCACCCTGGAGGACGTGGCCACCGAGGTCGGCATCAACCGGGCCACGCTCTACTACTACGTCGGCACGAAGGAAGAGCTGCTCGTTTCGCTGCTGCATCAGCCGATCGAGCAGATGCGCGTGGAGCTGGAGCAGATCGTCGCCGAGCCGACGCCGCCCCGGGAGAAGCTCGCCCGAGGGCTACGGGCCTACGTACACGCGATGGAACGCCGCCCGGAACTGTTCATCTTCGTCGGCGAGAACATCCACAAGGTGATGACCGGCGACGAGGTGACCGACATCCAGCGCAACGCCGACCTGTGGGGCCGGCTGTTGACGAAGGTGATCACCGACGGCGCGGCCAGCGGCGAGTTCCGCTCCGACGTCGACCCGAATGTGGCAGTGCTCGGCATCGTCGGGATGTTCAACTGGACCTACCGCTGGTTCGACCCGGACGGGCCGCGCAGCCTGGCCGACTTCGGCGAGATCTTCATCGAGCTGGCCTTGTCCAGCCTGGCACCGAAGTCCTGACCGCCGGCCGGTGCCGCGCCGCGGCGTCCGGCAGCAGACCGCCCCGGGCGACCGGGGCCGGCCGGTGAGCCGGGCCGCACCGGCACCGGCCACCGGCGGTGGCCGTCCGACCGGTCCCGACCTGACCGACCGGGTGGCGCTGGTCACCGGCGGCGGGTCCGGAATCGGCGCGGCGACCGCGTACCGGCTGGCGGCGGCCGGTGCCCGGGTGCTGGTCGCCGACCGTGACCTGACGGCCGCCGAGTCCGTCGCGGCGGCGATCGGCCCGGCCGCCGTGGCGCATCCGGTCGACATCGCCGACGCCGACTCCGTCGCGGCGATGGTCGCCGCGGTGGTCCGCCGGTTCGGCCGGCTCGACGTCGCGCACAACAACGCCGGGGTGACCGGTGTGTTCGCCGACACCGCCGACTACCCGGCACACGTCTGGGAGCGGGTGCTGGCGGTGAACCTCACCGGCACCTTCCACTGCCTGCGCGTCGAGATCGCCCAGCTGCTGGCCCAGGGCGGCGGCGGGTCGATCGTCAACACCGCGTCCGGTGCCGCGTTGCGCGGGGTGCCGGCGTCGGCCGCGTACGTGGCCAGCAAACACGGCATCGCCGGACTGACCAGGACGGCTGCGATCGAGTACGCCGCCGCCGGTATCCGGGTCAACGCGGTCTGTCCCGGCCTGGTCCGCACGCCGATCGTCCGGTTCGACACCACCGCGCTGGAGGCGACACACCCGATCGGGCGGGCCGCCGAGCCGCAGGAGATCGCCGAGGTGGTCTGCTGGCTCGCCTCGGACGCCGCCAGCTACGTCACCGGGGCGTTGCTGCCGGTCGACGGCGGCCTGGTCGCCGGGCTGGCCCGGCCGTGACGGACGCCGATCCGCAGGTGCTGCGCACCGGTCTGCTCGCCGGCCGGACCGCGCTGGTCACCGGTGCCGGCACCGGTATCGGCCGGGCGGTCGCGCTGCGGCTGGCCGGCCTCGGTGCCCTGGTGGTCGGTGTCGGGCGGCGGCCGCAGCCACTGGCCGGCACCGCCGGGCTGGCCGCACCGGGCCGTTTCGTCGCCCGGCCGCTGGACGTGCGTCGTCCGGAGCAGGTCACCGACCTGATCGCCGAGGTCGGCCGCCGGTACGGCCTGGACATCCTGGTCAACAACGCGGGCGGGCAGTTCGTCGCCCCGGCCACCGGGATCTCCCCCCGGGGCTTCGCCGCGGTGGCCGACCTGAATCTGACGGCGGTCACCCGGCTGACTGGCGCGGCGCATCCGTGGCTCGCCGCGCGTGGCCACGGTCGGGTGGTGAACGTGTCGCTGTCCGTGCCGGAGGCCGGCATCGCGGGCCTGGCCCACTCGGCCGCCGCCCGCGCCGCAGTGCTGGGCCTGACCCGGTCACTGGCCGACCGCTGGTCCGCCGACGGGATCCGGCTCAACTGCCTGGCGCCGGGCACCGTGCTGACCGACGGGGTACGCCACGAACTCACCGACGCCGCGCTGGCGGAGGTGCTGCGCCGTACGCCGCTGGGCCGGGCCACCACCCCGGACGAGGTGGCCGAGCTGGTCGCCTTCCTGGCCGGACCGGCGGGGGAGTGGATCACCGGCCAGCTGATCGCCCTGGACGGCGGCGCCACGCTCGTCGGCGCCGCCGGTGCGCTGCTGCACCACGGCTGAGGTGTCGTCAAGCGCGCTATGGGCCACCGGCGCCGCTGGACTGACGCCGACCCGGCGGTGCCACCGTCAGATGACGCCGCCGGCCCGCAGCCGTGCGTACCGCTCGTCGGTCATCGCGAGCAGACCGCGGTAGATCTCGTCGTTGTGGGCGCCGAGTGCCGGGCCGGTGTGCCGGACCACGCCGGGGGTGCGGTCCAGCCGGGGGAACACGTTCTGCATCGGCACCGCGCCCAGCGCCGGATCGTCGACCGAGACGATGGTCCGGCGGGCCTGGAAGTGCGGGTCGGTGAGCATCTCCGGCGCCCGGTAGATCTTGCCGACCGGTACCGAATGGGCGATCAGCGTCTCGGTGAGGGCGTCCACGCTGAGGGTCCGGGTCCAGTCGGCGATCTGGGCGTCCAGCTCGGCCTGGTGCCGGCCCCGGGCGGTGTGGCTGGCGTACCGCTCGTCGGTGCCGAGCTGCGGGCGGCCCATCGCAGCGGCCAGCCGCCGGAAGACGGTGTCCTGGTTCGCGGCGATCAGCACCATCGCGCCGTCGCTGGTGGGGTAGACGTTCGACGGTGCCACGTTGGGCAGGATCGGTCCGCTGCGTTCGCGGACGAAGCCGGCCAGCCCGTACTCGGGCACCAGGGACTCCATCAGCGCGAGGACCGCTTCGTAGATCGCGGCGTCGACGACCTGGCCGGTGCCGGTGCGGTCCCGGGCGCGCAGCGCCAGCAGGGTGCCGAGGGTGGCGAATGTCGCGGCGAGGGAGTCGCCGAGGCTGATGCCGACCCGGCTGGGCGGGGTGGACGGATCGCCGACGACGTACCGCAGGCCGCCCATCGCCTCGGCGATCGCGCCGTAGCCGGGTCGCTCGGCGTACGGTCCGTGCTGGCCGAACCCGGAGACCCGGACCATGACCAACCCGGGGTTGATCCTGGTCAGCTGGTCGAAGCCGAGTCCCCACTTCTCCACGGTGCCGGGCCGGAAGTTTTCCAGCAGCACGTCCGCGTCGGCCAGCAGATCGCGGGCGATCTGCTGGCCGTCCCCGGTGCGCAGGTCGAGGGTGATCGACTTCTTGTTGCGGGCGATGATCGGCCACCACAGCGACCGTCCGTCGGACTTCTCCCGTCCCCATTCGCGCATCGGGTCGCCGACGCCCGGCGGCTCGATCTTGATCACCTCGGCGCCGTGGTCGGCGAGAAGCTGCCCGCAGAACGGGCCGGCGATCAGGGAGCCCATCTCGATGACCCGCACTCCGGCCAGTGGCGGTGCGGTGTCCGGGGTGCCGTCCGGCGGCGCGTGCGTCATGTCTGATGTTATACAGTCCACGTAAACGTTGACGCAACAGCAGGGAGTGGTCATGGTCGAGATCGTCGAGGTGGCGCCCCGGGACGGGCTGCAGAACGAGGCCACCCTGCTGCCGACCGGTGACAAGCTCGAACTGGTCCGCCGGGCGGTCCGCCACGGTGCACGGCGCATCGAGGTCACCGCCTTCGTCCGCCCGGACCGGGTACCGCAGATGGCCGACGCCGAGCAGGTGGCCGCCGGTCTGCCCGACCCCGGCCCCGGGGTGCGCTACACCGCCCTGGTGCTCAACGAGCGCGGCTACCTGCGGGCCCGCGACGCCGGTTTCACCGAGGTCAACATGGTGGTGCTCGCCACCGATACGTTCAGCGGACGGAACCAGGGGATGCCGGTGACGGCGGCGCTGCGGGCGATGACAGCCGTCCGCCGCCGGGCCGCCGCCGACGGGGTACGGGTCGCGGTGACGGTCGGGGCGGCGTTCGGCTGCCCGTTCGAGGGCGAGGTCCCGGTCGCACGCCTGGCGACCGTGCTGCGCGCGGTGCTCGCCGAATCACCGGACGAGCTGGTGCTGGCCGACACGATCGGGGTGGCGGTGCCGACGGACGTGGAGGAGCGCTTCGGCCTGGCCGCCGCGCTGGCCCCCGGCCTGCCGTTGCGGGCGCACTTCCACGACACCCGCAGCACCGGGGTGGCCAACGCGGTGGCGGCGGTGCGGTCCGGGGTCACCGCCCTGGACGCCAGCCTGGCCGGGATCGGCGGCTGCCCGTTCGCGCCGGCCGCCACCGGCAACGTGGCCACCGAGGACCTCACCTACACCCTGAGCCGGATGGGCGTCGACGTGGGCCTGGACCTGCCGACGGTGTTGGACGACGCCCGTTGGCTGGCCGCCGCGTTGGGCATCACCGCCCCGGGCCGGCTCAGTCGGGCGGGGCTGTTCCCGTCACCGGTCTGACCGGGTGTCCTCCGCCGGGGCCGGTGCGAGCAGTGGCAGCAGGTCACGGGCGTAGCCAGCGGCGTCGGCGGCGGGCAGCCGCTGCGCCGCGTCCAGGGCCCGCAGCGCCAGCCCGGCGCCCGGGGAGTCGGCCCAGGACCGGGCCAGCTCACCGGCCCGGTCGGCGCACTGCGGGTCGACCCCGGCGACCAGACCCCAGTCCAGTGCGGTGGCGGCGCCGAGGAACCGGCCGGTGAGCACCAACTGCCGGGCCCGTCCCGCCCCGACCCGCCGGGTCAGCAAGCCGGCCAGGTCGCTGGCGAGCAGTGCCCCGCTGTCCGGGTCGCCGGCGGTGAAGGTGCTGGTCGGTGCGGAAAGCACGACGTCGAAGTGCAGCAGCGCGGCCAGCCCGGCGCCGCCGACCGGGCCGGTCACCGCCAGGACGGTCGGTGCCGCCGCCCGGCGCAGCGCGGCGCGCAACCGGGCGGCGGCACCGCCGGCGGCGACCTGGTCGCCCCGCGGGTCCAGCGCCTCCCCGGCGACCTCCACCAGGACGGCGGCCAGCCCGGTCTGCCGCGCCGCGTCGCGTACGGCCGTGGCCAGGTCGGCCAGGTCGGCGCCGGCGCCGACCGCGACGGTGGCGATGTTCATCTCGGTCCCTTCGTCACGGATGCTCCGCACCCCGCGGATGGTGCTCACCGGCCCTGGAACCGGGGCGGGCGCTTGTCCAGGAACGCGGTGATCCCCTCGGTGCGGTCCGCGGTGCCGAGCAGCCCGGCCAGCATCGCGCGTTCCAGGTCCAGCCCGGCGCTGAGCGGGGTCTCCTCGGTCGCCCGGACTGCCGCGCGGGCCTGTCGGGTGGCGATCGGGCCGAACCCGGCCAGTTCCCGGGCGACCTCGACACCGACCTGCACCACCCGCTCGCGCGGCGCGACCCGGTGGACCAGGCCCAGGTCCCGGGCCCGCCAGGCGTCCACGGTGCGACCGAGCAGGACGACCTCGGCGGCGACGAACCGGCCGGCGACCCGGGCCCAGCGTTGGGTGCCGCCGGCGCCGGGCATGATGCCGAGCCGGATCTCCGGCTGGCCGAACACCGCGTTGTCCGCCGCCACGACCAGGTCGCAGGCGAGGGCCAGCTCGCAGCCGCCGCCGAGGACCGGTCCGGCGACGGCGGCGACCAGCGGGGTGCCGACCGACATGATCCGCCGCCACGCACCGACCCGGGGTGAGTCCAGGTACCGGGCGGTGTCGAGGGCGAGCAGTTCCCGCACGTCGGCACCGGAGGCGAAGGTGTGGCTGCCGCCGGTGAGCACGATCGCCCGGACCTGCGGGTCGGCGTCGGCCGCCGCCAGGGCGTCCACCAGGCCGTGCATCGTGTCGGTGGTGAGCGCGTTGCGCCGGTCCGGCCGGTTGAGCCGGACGACGGCGACGGCGTCCTCCCGCTCGGTGAGCACCGCCGGTGCCGGCGGCGGTTGTTCGGCTGCCGGCCCGGTCGGGTCTGCCACTGTCCCTGTCGGGTCTGCCACTGTGCGACCTCCTTGACACGTCGGACCCCGCTCGGCAAGCTGGTCGACATCTACGTTGACGTTATCAACGCGACCGGTGGTCGGGAAGTACCGGCGGAGACTTCGGAAAGGATCCGGGATGGGCGTGCTGTGGGAACCGGAACTCGACCAGGTCGGGGCCAGTTGGCTGGCCACCGCCCGGACCCTCGCCGCCGAGAAGTTCGCCCCGCTCGCCGCCGAACTCGACCGGGACCAGCGCTACCCCTGGGAAAACGTCGCCGCCTTCGTCGAATCCGGGTTGACCGGCATCTTCGTGCCGACCGAGTACGGCGGCGCCGGGCTGAGCATGCAGGCGGTGTGTGCGATCACCGAGGAGGTCTCCCGGGCCTGCGCCGCCACCGGCGCCATCCTGGCCGCGTACGAACTCGGCGCGGTACCGCTGCTGCTGGCCGGCACCGACGAGCAACGCCGACTGGTCCTCGGTGACCTGCTGCGCGGCCGGGCGGTCAGCTTCGCCCTCAGCGAGACCGGCGCCGGCAGCGACGCCGCCGCGATCACCACCACCGCACTGCCCGACGGCGACGGGTTCCGGCTGCGTGGCGAGAAGATCTACATCGGCAACGGCGGCGCCGCACAGCACTACGTGGTCTTCGCCAAGACCGATCCGGACGCCGGGGCGCGGGGCATCACCGCGTTCCTGATCGACAAGGACACCCCGGGCGCGGTCATCGACCGCTACGAGGACAAAATGGGCATCCGGGGCACCCGGACCAGCAACCTGAAACTCGACGCCCGGGTACCGGCCGACGCGATCCTCGGCGAACGTGGCCGCGGACTGCGGCTCGCGCTGCGCACCCTCGACCTGGGCCGGATCAGCGTCGCCGCACAGGGGCTCGGCATCGCGGCGGCCGCCTACCAGCTCGCCACCGCAGAGGCCGCCCGCCGCAGCCGGTTCGGCCGCCCCCTGCTGGAACACCAGGGGATCGGCTTCCGGCTCGCCGACCTCGCCACCGAGCTCACCGCCGCCCGGCTGCTCACCTACCAGGCCGCCCGCACCTACGACGACGGCGCGTCGGTGTCCACCATCGGCGCCATGGCCAAGCTCTACACCAGCGAGGTCGCCCATCGCGCCGTCGACCTCGCCGTTCAGGTGTACGGCGGGGAAGGCTACTGCAAGCCATGCCCGGCCGAGCGGCTCTACCGCGACCAGCGGGTGCTGGAAATCTACGAGGGCACCTCGGAGATCCAGCGGATCGTCATCGCCCGGGCCATCGGCGCCGACCAGGCGGAGCCGGTCCGGTGACCGCCACGCGGGCCAGCTGCCTGGCCGCCGGCGCGCTCACCGGCCGTACCGTCGGCTGGGTCGCCGGCACACCCACCCCGGCGCTGACCGCGGCCCTGGCCGGCCTCGGCACCCGACCGCCGGAGGCCGACGAGGCCGCGCCGGACCTGGTCGTCGCCGACCTGCGCGACGGCGTCGCCCCGACCACCGGCGACGCCGCAGCCACCCTCACCACCGTCTTCGCCGCCGCCCGCGCCGGATACGACCTGCTCACCGGCGCATCCGGCGGCGGCCTGCTGCTGATCGCCGCCGACGCACCCGGCCCGACCGGCGCGGCGCTGCACGCGGGCCTGACCTCGCTGACCCGGACCCTGGCCACCGAATGGGCGCCACAGCGCATCCGGGTGAACTGCCTGCTCACCCCGGCAGTACCGACGGCACCGCCGCTGGCCGACCTGATCGGCTACCTCGCCGGCCCGGCGGCCGCCCTGCTCACCGGGCAGCTGCTCACCCTGACCCCGGCGGCCGCCCGACCGGGGAGGACCGCATGATCGGGCACCGGCCGGTACGCCGCTGGTGGTCGGAGTGCGAGACCTTCCCCCGCGACCGGCTCGCCCAGCAGCAGCTCACCGCGCTGCGCCGCCAGCTCAGCTACGTCTACCAGGCGAGCACCCTGCACCGGCGGCGGATGCTCGACATCGGCTGGCACCCGGCCGACCTCACCGACCTGGACTCGTTGCGGAACCTGCCGATCATCGACAAGGCCGACTACCTGGACGGGCTGCGCGAGGACCCGCCGTGGGGGACCACCCGGGCGGCCGATCCGGAGGCGGTCCAGCGAGTCCACTTCTCCTCCGGCAGCACCGGCGACCCGGTACCGGTGCTGTGGACCGGCCCCGACCTGGACCGCTGGGCCGACCTTTACGCGCGGATGGCGTACGGGCAGGGCATCCGCGACCGGGACGTCTACCTGTGCCTGTTCAGCTATCCGTGGTTCGTCGGCGGGCTCGGCGCCACCGCCGGCTACCAGCGGATCGGCGCGACGGTCGTGCCGGGCGGATCCGCCGACACGCACCGGCAGATCGACACCATCTTCCGGTACGGCGTCACCGCAGTCGGCGGGACGCCGTCGTTTCTGCTGCACCTGGCCGAGGTCGCCGAGCAGAGCGGACGGCCACTGCGTGACTGCCCGGTACGCCGGGTCATGGTCGGCGGTGAACCCGGCGGCGCGGTGCCCGCCACCCGGGCCCTGATCGAGCAGGCCTGGGGTGCCCGCTGCTTCGACGGCTACGGCTGCCTGGAGTTCCAGCCGGTGGCCTGGGAATGCGAGGAACAGGCCGGCGGGCACCTCGCCGAGGACTTCGTCCACGCCGAGGTGCTGCACCCACGTACCCGCGAACCGGTGCCCGACGGCACGACCGGCGTCCTCGTCCTGACCCACCTGGACAAGCAGGCCACTCCGCTGGTCCGGTTCTGGACCGGTGACCTGGTGGTGCGTGACAGCACCGGGTGCGGCTGCGGCCGCACCCACGCCCGGTTGGCCGGCGGGGTGCTCGGCCGGGCCGACGACATGCTGGTGGTCCGGGGCGTCAACGTCTTCCCCAGCGCGGTGGAGCAGGTCCTGCGGGAACACCCGGCCGGCCGGGGCCAGTACCAGATCGTGCTGGACGCCGACGTCACCGACCGGCACAGCGGATATCTGACCGGGATCAAGGTCGAGATCGAGGTGCCCGACGGCACCGCGACCGCCACCGCCGAACTGACCGCGGCGCTGCGGCAGGTGCTGCGGGTCCGCGCCCAGGTGGTCGCGGTCGCGCCCGGCAGCCTGCCGCGCCACACCCACAAGGCCCGCCGCGTCGTGCGACGCGGCGGCGGGACGGAGCGAACGTGAACCGGCACGTGTATCTCATCGGCGCCGTGCGTACCCCGCACGGACGCTACGGCGGCTCGCTACGCGCGGTGCGGGCGGTGGACCTGGGCGCCGTCGCGGCGAGAGCTGCCCTGGACCGGGCCGGCCTGCCGGCCGACGCCGTCGGCGAGGTGGTCGCGTCCAACTGCCGCCAGGCCGGCAACGGCCCCAACCCGGGCCGGCAGATCACCCTGCGGGCCGGCCTGGCGCAGCGCACCCCGGCGCAGACCGTCAACATGGCCTGCGCCTCCGGGCTGAAGGCCATCCAGTTGGCCGCCCAGTCGGTCGCCGCCGGCGACACCGGGGCTGCCCTGGTCGTCGCCGTCGAGTCGATGAGCACGATGCCCTACCTGGCCGACTCCGGGCTGCGCTGGGACGGTGTGCGACGCGGCGACATCACCCTGGTCGACGGCTGGCGCGACGGCGGTACCGACCCGGTCTGCGGGCTCAACATGGGCCAGACCGCCGAACGGATCGCCGAGCGGTACGGCATCGGCCGCGTCGACCAGGACGCCTGGGCCGCCCGCAGCCACCAGCGGGCAGCCGCCGCCTGGGCGGACGGCCGGTTCACCGCCGAGACGGTGCCGGTACCCACCGCCGACGGCGCGTTCGAGCGTGATGAGACGTTCCGTACCGACAGTACGCCGCAGCGACTCGCCGGACTGAGGCCGGCGTTCGTCGACGGCGGCACGGTCACCGCCGGCAACGCCAGCCAGATGGCCGACGGCGCCGCCGCCGTGATCGTCGCCGACGCGGCCACCGTCGAGCGGTACGGCCTGACGCCCGCCGCCCGGCTGGTGTCGTTCGCGGCGGTCGGCGTCGATCCGACCGAAATGGGGGTGGGGCCGGTGCACGCCGTGCCCCGCGCGCTGGCCGGGGCCAACCGCTCGACGGCCGACGTGGACCTGTTCGAGATCAACGAGGCGTTCGCCGCGCAGATCGTGCACAACGTCCGCGAACTCGGCCTCGCCGAGGACCGGGTCAACGTCAACGGCGGCGGTATCGCGCTGGGCCACCCGACCGGGCAGAGCGGCACCCGGATCGTCGTGTCGCTGGTGCACGAACTCGCCCGCCGCGACGCCACCACCGCAGTGGCCAGCCTCTGCGTCGGCGGCGGCCAGGGGGTCGCCGCCGTACTGGAAAGGGTCAGCTGATGGCGACGGTGAACGAACTGTCGGTGGTGGTCGTCGGGCTCGGACCGATGGGCCGCGGCATCGCCCGGGTGTTCGCCCAGGCGGGTGCGCGGGTCAGCGTGGTCGACGCCGACGAGTCCAGCACCCGCGACAACGCCGAGCTGCTGCGGCGCGAGGCGCACCGCGACGACCGGCCGGTGCCGGTCACCGCCACCGCCGACCTGACCGCCGCGCTCGACGGTGCCGACCTGCTCGTCGAAGCTGTCGTGGAGGACCTGGCGGTCAAACGTGACCTGCTCGCCCGGGTCGCTGCGGCCGGGTCCGCCGACCTGGTCGTGGCCACCAACACGTCCTCGTTGAGCGTCGCCGAACTCGGCCGGGCCTTCGGCGACCCGACCCGCCTGGTCGGGTTGCATTTCTTCAACCCGGCGACCCGGATGCGGCTGGTCGAGGTGGTCGCCGGTCCACAGACCGCGCCGCAGGTCGTCGACCGGGCACAGCGGTGGGTCGCCGGCCTGGGCAAGACTGCGGTGCGCTGCGCCGACACCCCCAACTTCGTGGTGAACCGGGTCTGCCGGCCGCTGTACTACGAGGCCCAACTGCTGGTCACCCAGGGCGTGCCGGCCCCGGTGGTGGACGCGGTGGCCCGGGGCGCGCTCGGTCACCGGATGGGGCCGCTGGAGCTGCTCGACTTCACCGGGCTGCACACCCACCTGGCCTCCTCGGAGACCGCGCTGCGGGAGTTCGGCGATCCGCGCTACCGGCCGATCCCGCTGACCCGGGCGCTGGTCCGCGCCGGGCTCACCGGCCGGGGTGCCGGCCGCGGCTACTACGACTACGCGGCCGAACCACCCGCCGCCGCGCGAAAGCGGGTCGTCCGGCCGGCACCGGCCGGCGGCGGTCCGGTCGTGCTCACCGGGCCGGCCGCCGACCGGCTGCACGGCGTCGCCGGCCTGATCGGTGACACCGCCGACGCACCCGCCGACGCGGTCCTGCTGTACGCCTCCGCCGGTGATCCACGCCGGTGCGCCGCCGAGATCACCGACCTGGTGGCCGCCGGCCGGACCGTCGTGCTGGACAGCTCCAACGCCGGCTGGCTCGACGTCGCGCCGCCCGGGGTGGGCTGGCTGCGGCTGCACCCCACCGCCGACCGGGTCTTCGCCGAGGTGGTCCACGACGACGTCGCCGCGGTCACCGAGACCGCCGCGGTCACCGCCGTGCTCGCCGCCACCGGGGCCTCCTCGGTCCGGCTGCCCGCCCTGCCGGGCCTGGTCGCCGACCGGCTGATGTACACCATGGCGAACGAGGCCGTCACGGTGGTCGAGGAGGGCACCGCGACCGCGGCAGCGGTGGACACCGCGCTGCGACTCGGGATGAACCATCCGGTCGGACCGACGGAGTACGTCGACCAGGTCGGCGCGGACCGGGTGCTCGACGGTCTCGTCGCGCTGGCCCGGTTCACCGGCGACCCCCGGTACCGGCCCGGCCTGCTGCTGCGTCGACAGGCGGCCGGCGCCGCCCGCCGCCGGTCATGACGCGGCCCGCCGACCGGCTGCGCCGGCCCACCCTCACCCTGGCCGAGGCCGTCACCCGCTACGTCGCCGACGGCGACTGCGTCTACCTGGGAAACTTCGGCGCGCAGCTGTTCAGCGTCGGCCACGAACTGATCCGGCAGCGCCGCCGCCGGCTGCACGCGGTCGTCGCCTCCGGCGGCCTGCTGCTCGACCAGCTGATCGGCGCCGGGACGTTGGCCGCCGCGACGTTCGGGCACTGCTGGAGCCCGGTCGGGCCGGACCCGGCGTGGAACTTCCGCCGGCTGGTCGAATCGGGTGACCGGTCCGTCGCGCTGCGCGAGGTCAGCCTCGGCATGCTGAACGCGGCGTTGACCGCCGCTGCCTGGCGGGTGCCGTTCATGCCGGTGCCGTCGACGCCCGGCACCGGGTACACCGACGGCGGCTGGTCGGGTGGGCTGCTCGGCACCGCCGACGGCGACTTCGGCCCGGCCACCGTCGTGCGGGCGGTCACCCCCGACGTCGCATTCGTGCACGCCGACCTGGTCGACGAGCGAGGCAACGCGGTGATCCGTACCCCGCTCGGTGAGGTGCCCGCCGCCTGCCAGGCGGCGCGGCGGGTCGTCGTGGTCGCCGAGGCCGCCGCCAGCGTCGAGCAGGTACGCGCGGCCGGTGCCACCCTGCCCGGCCTGCTGGTGACGGCGGTGGTGGCGGCACCCGGCGCGGTACACCCGGACGGCGCACCGGGCCGTTATCCGCGCGACGTGGCCGCCTACCAGGCGTACCTGGCGGCGGCCCGGACCAGCGACGGGTTCGCCCGCTGGCTGGCCGACGAGGTGGCGGTGCCCCGGTGAGCGTCGTCGACTTCCTGGTCCGGGCGGCCGGTGAGTTCCGCCGTGGCGGTTACGTGTTCACCGGCTTCCACTGGCCGGTGCTCGCCGCCCGGCTGGCCCACCACCTGCCCGGGGAGCCGTTCGCCGAGGTGTACGAGGCGGGGGCGGTGTGCGACGGTCCGGCCACCACCGTCGCGACCAGTACCACCGACTACCACGCGTACGCTGACGCGGTGGGCTGGCGCGGCACCAGCGCCGACGTGCTGCTCTGTCTGGTCGCCCGCTGCGACCGGGTGGTGCTGGACGCGGCCAACGTGGACCTCGCGGGCCGGATCAACGCGAGCATGATCGGCGTCGGTCGGCCGCCGAAGGTCCGGCTGGCCGGCGGGGGCGGCGCGGCCGACGCCGCCGCTGCCGCCCGCGAACTGGTGCTGCTGCACGGCGGCGCCGATCCGGCCCGGCTGGCCGACCGCGTGCAGCACGTCACCGCCGCCCCGGGGCCGGCCACGTCGGTGCGGCTGCACACCCGCTGGGGAACCCTGCACCTCGGCACCCGACCCCGGCTGGTGGAACTGGTCGACACCGCCGGCACCGCCGAGTTCCTGCACCGGTTGACCGAACTCGGCGTGCCGGTCGACGGTGCCCGGCCGGCGGCACCGGTGGCGCCGGCCGCCCGCCGCGCCGCGCGGCGGACCCTGACCGAGGCGGCCCGCCGCGGCTACCGGGTGGCCCGGCAGGCGTCGACCGACCAGACAGGACCCGGCCACCCGGTAACCGACGACGGAGGGCAGCGTTGACCGACGATCTCCAGGAACTGCGCCGGCAGGTGCGCGACCTCGCCGACCGATGGCGGGCGGCCGGCCGCTTCCAGCCGGTCTGCGACGCCTGGCTGCGTGGGCACGACATCGAGTTCAGCAAGGAGATGGCCCGCCGCGGCTGGATCGGCATCACCTGGCCGGGCGAGTACGGCGGCGGTGGCCGGTCGAACCTTGCCCGGCTGGTGGTCACCGAGGAGTTGCTGCGGGCCGGTGCCCCGGTGGCCGCGCACTGGATCGCGGACCGGCAGATCGGCCCGGCGATCCTGCGGTACGGCACTGCGCAGCTGCGCCGGGAGTTCCTGCCCCGGATCGCCGCCGCCGAGGTGACGTTCTGCCTGGGGATGAGCGAGACCGAAGCCGGTTCCGATCTGGCGGCGGTGCGCACCACCGCCACCCGCGACGGTGCCGGCTGGCGGATCACCGGCGCCAAGGTGTGGACCAGCCACGCGCACCGCAGCAGCCACGCCTACGTCCTGGCCCGCACCGGCGGCGGTGCGCGCCGCCACGACGGGCTGACCGAGTTCGTCGTCGACCTCGCCGCTCCGGGCGTCACCGTCCGGCCGATCATCGACCTGCAGGGCGAGCACCACTTCAACGAGATGATCTTCGACGACGTGCCGGTCCCGGACCGCTGGGTGATCGGCGAGGTCGGCCAGGGCTGGCGGCAGGTGACCGAGCAGCTGTCGTTCGAACGCGGCGGACTGGAACGGGTGATGAGCACCTACCCGCTACTGGAGGCTCTGGCCCGGTCGGTGAGCGACGGAGCCGAGCCGGCCGCCGTCGAAGCGGTCGGCGAACTCGCCGCCCGGTTGTCGGTGCTGCGCCGGATCGCCTGGGAGATCGCCGCCGACCTGGACGCCGGCGCCGCCCCGGTGCATCGGGCGGCGCTGCTCAAACACCTCGGCACCACCTTCGAACGGGAAGTGACCGAGACCGCCCGTTGGGTCACCGGCGTCCGGCCGGATCCCACCGGCGACGGCCTGCCCGCGCTGCTCGCCCAGGGGATCCTCGCCGCTCCCGGGTTCTCCATCCGCGGCGGCACCACCGAGGTGCTGCTGACCCTGATCGCCCGAGGGGAGGCGGACCATGTCCGGTGACGAACCGACCGACGAGGTGATGCTGCGCCAGATCGTCGCCGAAGCGCTGACCGGTGTCGCGGCCGGGTCGCTGTGGGCCACCGCGCGGGACCTCGGCTGGCTGACCGTCGGCGTTGCGGAGCAGGCCGGCGGTTCCGGCGGCACCGTCCACGACGCGGCCGCCATCGTGCGGGCGGCTGCCGCCGTCGCCCCGGAGCTCACCCTGGTCGAGGCGATGCAGGCCAGCTGGCTGCTCGGCGAGGCCGGCTGGCTCGACCCGGACCGCGACGAGCGGTACGCCGTGGCGCTGCCCGACCCGGCGGAGGCGATCACCCTGCACACCGGGCTGACCGGCTCGGCCACCGGTGTGCCGGGGGCGCAGGCAGCATCCGCGCTGCTGGTCGGCGCCGTCGCGGCCGACGACGGCCGGCCGTTGCTGGCCCGGGTCGACCCGGCCGCCGACGGGCTGCACGTCACCCCGGGTACCAACCTCGCCGGCGAACCCCGGGACCGGGTCGCCCTGCGGGGCTGCGTACCGCTACGGGTGGCGATGACCGCACCGCACGTCGCCGACGTGCGGTGCCGGGAGTCGCTGCTGCGGGCCGCCGCGCTGCTCGGCGCCGTCGAACGGACCTGCCAGTTGACCATCGAACACGTCCGGGTCCGCACCCAGTTCGGTCGGCCGTTGCTGGCCCAGCAGGCGGTGGCGCACGCGGTGGCGACCATGGCGGGGGAGCGGGAGCAGAGCCGGGCGGCGCTGCGCGGCGCCCTGGACGCCTGGGACGGCGACCACGCGGCCAGCCGGGTCGCCGCCGCCCGGGTGGTCCTCGGCCGGGCCGCCACCACGGTGGCCCAGCTGGCGCACCAACTGCACGGCGCGGTGGGCATCACCCGGGAACACCCGCTGCACCGCAGCACCGGCCGGTTGCTCGCCTGGCGCGACGAGCCGGTCGCCACCCGCGTGGCGTCCCATACCCTGGGCATGGTGGTCGCCGACGGCGGCGACCTGTGGCAGTGGACCGTGACCGATCGGATCGGGAGCTGACGTGGAAACCCTTTCGTTGCGTACCGCCGACCATCCGGGCGTGCGGGTGCTGACCCTCGACGATCCCGACCGGCGCAACGCGATCGGCACCGTGATGAAGCGGGAACTGGCCGAGACGGTGTCCACCGTCGCCGCCGACCGCGACGCCCGGGTCCTGGTCGTCACCGGCGCCGGCACCGCGTTCTGCTCCGGTGCCCACCTCGACGAGATCTTCGGCGGCCCGGTCCGGCCGGTCAGCCAGACCCGCCGCGACCTGGAGGACATCTACCGCAGCTTCCTTGCGGTGCGCGACCTGGACCTGGTGACCATCGCCGCCGTGCAGGGACCTGCCGTGGGCGCCGGCCTCAACCTGGCGATGTGCTGCGACCAGCGGATCGCCGGCTCCCGGGCCCGGTTCGGGGCGACGTTCACCCGGATCGGCCTGCACCCCGGCGGCGGCTGCACCTATTTCCTGGTCGACGCGCTCGGCCCGCAGCGGGCCATGCAGATCCTGCTGGACGGCGCGATGCTCGACGCCGCCCAGGCCCACGAGCTGGGCCTGGTGCTCGACGTGGTCGACGATCCGCTGGCCGCCGCGTTGGCCGCCGCGCACCGCTACGCCGACCTGGACCCGCATCTGGTACGCCACGTCAAGCAGAGCGTCCGGATCGCCGCCTCGTCCGGCCTGGACGCCTCGGTGCAGTACGAGGCGTGGGCCCAGGCCGCGTCGGCCAGCGATCCGGCGGTCCTGGCCACGCTGCTCGGCGACCGGCGCTGAGGCGGACCGCCGCCCGGGGCGTCAGGCCACCCCGATCGGTCCTTCCCTGGGCCCCTCCTCCTGCGCCGGCTGCACCGCCAGCGACGGGAAGTCGGCCAGGTCGCCGTCCGGTTCGGCATCCCACTCCGGGAACACCAGCTCACTCTGCAAATAGAGGCAGAGCAGCTGGGTGAGGTGCCGCAGCCCCTCCAGGTGGGTGCGTTCGTGTCCGTGGGTGGCGTCCACCCCGAAGCCGAGCAGTGCCACCCGGGCGTGCGCCCCGGCCTCGACCGCCGCCGCCACGTCCGACCGGTAGTAGTCGAAGACGTCGCGGACCAGGTCCACGCCGTGATCGGCGGCAAGCCCGGCGAGCTTACGGGTCAGGTGGTAGTCGAACGGGCCGACACCGTCGCCCATCGCCAGGGTCGCGGCGTCCTCCCGGGACTGCTGGCCGGGGGCCACCACCGCGGCGTCGACCGAGACGATCTCGGCCACGTCCGGGTCGAGCCCGTGGCTGGCGCCGTGCCCGACCTCCTCGGTGCAGGTGATCAGCAGGTGGGCGGTGACCGGCGGCTGGCGGCCGGCGTCGACCATCGCCTTCACGGCGGTCAGCACCGCCGCCACCCCCGCCTTGTCGTCCAGGTGCCGGGACTTGACGTATCCGCTGGGCGTGATCGTCGGTGCCGGCAGCATCGCCACGAAGTCGCCGACGTCGATGCCGAGCGCGCGGAGCCCGGCGATGTCGGTGACCGGCTCGTCGACCCGCACCTCGACCTGCTCCCAGCCGACCCCCTGCAGGTCGACGTCCTCGTTGTAGCGGTGGCCGCTGGCCTTCAACGGCAGCACCTGGCCGGTGATCACCCGGTCCAGGCTGTCGGTGTAGACCCGCACGTGGGCGCCTTCGGCGAACCGGGCGCTGTGGGTGCCGATCTGCTTGAGCTCCAGCCGGCCGTTCTCCTTCAACCGTTTGACCATCCCGCCGATCGTGTCGGTGTGCACCACGATCGCCCGGTCCGCGCCGGTGGTCCGCGGCCCGCACAGCGAGGCGCTGAGCGCGCCCCGCCGGGTGACCGTGAACGGGATACCGAGAGCGGACAGCCGTTCCCCGACGTACTGCTGCACATGGTCGGTGCGACCGGACGGACTGGGGATGTCCAGCAGCTCCAGCATCACCTGCTGCAGGTAGTCGAGGTCCAGTTTCAGGGGGGCGGGGGGGTTCGGGTCGGCCGGCATGCCAAGACCGTACCGTCGCCGATCACGGCGTTGCCGGCGCCCCGCCGGGGCCGGGCGGGCTCCACCGCCGCTGCTGCGCGCTGGTGCCCGGGAACAGCAGGTCGATGAAGCGTTCCGCGGTCGGCTGCGGCTCGTGGTTGGCCAGTCCGGGCCGTTCGTTGGCTTCGACGAAGACATGGTCGGGCTGATCAGGAGCGGTCACCAGCAGGTCCATGCCGGCCACCGGGATGGCCAGCGCCCGGGTGGCGGCCACGCACGCCGCCGCCAGGTCGGCGTGCAGCCGGTCGGTGACGTCGTGGATCGTCCCGCCGGTGTGCAGGTTCGCGGTCCGCCGTACGGTCAGCACCTCGCCGGCCGGCAGCACGTCGTCCATCGTGTGCCCGGCCTCGGTGACCACCTCCCGGGTCAGGTCGTCCAGCGGGATCTTCGACTCGCCGCCGGTGGCCGCGGCCCGCCGCCGGCTGTGTCGCCGGATCAGCTCGGCCACCGTGTGTACGCCGTCGCCGGTCACCGCCGCCGGGCGGCGGACCGCAGCGGCCACCACCTCGTGGTCGATCACCAGGACCCGCAGGTCCTCCCCCTGGTGCCGCTGTTCGATCAGCACCTGCGGGCAGTGCCTGCGGGCCAGGTCGACGGCGGCCCGTAAGGCGGTCGGGTCGGTGACGCCGACGGTGATCCCGGTGCCCTGCTCGCCGCGGGCCGGCTTGACCACCACCTCACCGACCTTGGCGAGGAACGCCTCGTCGTCGGCGTCGCCGGTGGCGGTTCGGCCGTGCGGCACGGCCAGCCCGGCGTCGAGCAGCACCCGCCGGGTCACCCGCTTGTCGTCGCACCGGCTCATCGCCACCGCCGAGGTCAGCTCGGACAGCGACTCGCGGGTGACGATGCTGCGGGCACCGTTGGTCAGCCGTAGCTCGCCCCAGGACGCGTCGACCACCTCGACCCGGATGCCGCGGCGCATCGCCTCGTCGGCGACGATCCGGGCGTACGGGTTCAGCTCGTCGTAGCCGTCCGGCATGCTGGCCAGGAAGAGCCGTTCGTTGATCGGGTTCTTGCGTTTGACGCACAGCGTCGGCGTGCGTTCGAATCCGAGCCGTTCGTAGAGGCGGATCGCGCCGTCGTTCTCCGCCAGCACGGACAGGTCGACGTAGACCCGGCCGCGGTCGGCGAGCCGGCCGGCGAGCTCCAGCAGCAGCGCCTGACCGGTGCCGGGCGGTGCGTGCAGCGGGTCGACGGTCAGGCACCACAGGCTGGAGCCGTTGTCCGGGTCGTCGAAGACCGCCACATGGTCGATGCCGGTGATGGTGCCGACGACCTGCCCGGTGACGGACTCGGCGACCAGGTGCACGAAACGTTCGGTCGCGGCGTTGTCGACCAGGATGTCGACCGGGGCGGTGACCATCCCGTTGTGGGCGTATATCCGGTTGACCGCGTCGGCGTCGGAATCGTCGCGCAGCGGCCGGATCCGCAGCCCTGGTTCCGGCGGCTGCGGCTCGCGTACCTCGGTGAGGTCCAGCCGGAAGGTCAGCGACGGGTCGATGAACAACTCGTCCGGCAGCCGCGACACCAGCACGTGCGGATCGGGCAGGTAGATGCAGATGTCGCGGGAGCCAGCGGCTTCCGAACGCAGCACGTCGGCGACGTCGGAGGGGTCGGCGAACGTCTGACCGAAGACCAGCCGGCCCCAGCCGCACTCCAGGATGACGTCGGCGCTGTCGGTGGGTTTGGCCGGCGGATCGCCTGGGACGACCGGGTCGCCACCTGGGCCGATCCGTTCCCGCCGGGGGGCGGGGGAGTCGGGGCGGGGCAAGCTCGCGTCGTCAGTCAATGCCATGGTTCTGCAGCCACATCTCCAGCAGTCCGAGTTGCCACAACTTGTTGCCCCGCAGCGGGGTGAGTTCGGCGTTCGGGTCGCGCAGCAGCCCGTCGACGTACCCGTCGCGGAACAGCCCGCGCCGACGGGCCGGCGGCGCGTGCAGGGCGTCGCGCACCCGGTCGAGCAGCTTGCCCTCCAGGTGGGTCAGCCCGGGTACGGGGAAGTACCCCTTCGGCCGGTCGATCACCTCCCAGGGCAGCACCCGACGGCCGATCTCCTTGAGCACCCCCTTGCCGCCCTGGGCCAACTTGAGCTCGGGCGGGCAGGTGGCGGCGAGTTCGACGAACTCGTGGTCGAGGAACGGGACACGGGCCTCCAGCCCGTGCGCCATCGTCATGTTGTCGACCCGTTTCACCGGGTCGTCCACGAGCATCACCGTGGTGTCGATCCGCAGCCCCGCGTCGACCGCGTCCTGCGCGCCGGCGCGGCCCAGGTGGGCGGCGGCGAACTCGCGGGCGGGATCACCGGCGGCGAGGTACTCCGGGTTGAGCACCTGGGCGAGACCGGCGGCGTCGCGGTCGAAGAAGGCCGTGGCGTAGGTGTCCAGTGCCTGGTCACGGCCGACCCGGGCGAGTGGCGGGTACCAGTGGTACCCGCCGAGGATTTCGTCTGCGCCCTGGCCGGACTGCACCACCTTGAGGTGCTTGGCGACTTCCTGACTGAGCAGGTAGAACGCGACGCAGTCGTGACTGACCATGGGTTCGCTCATCGCCGCGACGGCGGCCTCCAGCGGCGGCACCAGGTCACGGGCGGCCACCCGGATCTGATGGTGGTCGGTGTCGAACCGCTGCGCCACCAGGTCGGAGTAGACGAACTCGTCGCCCTCCCGTCCACCGACCGCGTCGAAGCCGATCGAGAAGGTGGCCAGACCACGTTGGCCCTGCTCGGCCAGCAGCGCCACGACCAGCGAGGAGTCGAGCCCACCGGAGAGCAGGACGCCGACCGGCACGTCGGCGACCATCCGGCGCTGCACCGCAGTGGTCAACGATTCGAGCAGAGCGTCCTGCCAGTCCTGCTCCGACCAGTCGGCGCGGCGCGGGTCCCGGCCGAACGGCGGATCCCAGTAGCGGCGCTCGTCCACCCGGCCGTCGGGCTGGTAGACCCGCACGGTGGCCGGGGGCAGCTTACGGATGCCGTTGAGGATCGTCCGCGGCGCGGGGACCACACTGTGGAAGCTGAGGTAGTGGGCGAGGGACACCGGATCGATGCCGGTGTCCACACCGCCGCCGGCCAGTAGCGCCGGCAGGGTGCTGGCGAACCGGACCACGCCGGGGCGTTCGTCGACGTACAGCGGCTTGATGCCCAGCCGGTCGCGGGCCAGGACCAGCCGGCCGCTGTCGCGCTCGGTGATCGCGACGGCGAACATGCCGACCAGGTGGTCGACGAAGTCGACGCCCCACTCGGCGTAGGCCTTGACGACGACCTCGCTGTCGCCCGAGGAGAAGAACGTGTGACCCCGTGCCTGCAGCTGCTCGCGCAGCTCACGGTAGTTGTAGATGCAGCCGTTGAAGACGCCGGTCAGGCCGGCGGCGGAGTCGACGATCGGTTGGTTGCTGGCCGCCGACAGGTCGATGATCTTCAGGCGCCGGTGTCCGAAGGCCACACTTCCGTGTGACCAGGAACCCCCGTCGTCGGGCCCCCGGTCACTCATTGTCGCCGCCATCCGCTCCACCGCACCAATATCGGCGCGGGAACCGTCGCGGCGCAGCTCACCCGCAAGTCCGCACATGCGTACCCATCCTGCCAGACCGTTGCGGCATCGCCCAGTTGACGGCCGGATCCGGTGTCCCGACCAGTGCCCCGGAGCGCGTCCCGACCAGTGCCCCGGAGCACGGACGATCCCGCTCGGTGCCCTGTGCCGGGTCTCGCTACGCTGACCCGGCGACGGGGCGGTTGTGTGACTAATCAATCAAATAGTTGGTGGGTGCCGTGGTGGCCCCGGAGTTCGTTCCGACGTACGGTTCGCGGTAACGTTTGGTCGGTTTTGATGGCTGGACGGTGGATAGCTCCATCATCCGGCTGGCGTGGGTGCTCCGTCCCGGTTCGGGACGGATGCCGACCGGGGAGGGCTAGTTGCTGACCACGCTTGAGGGACACCACCTGCGGGCCTGCGTCCTTGGCCAGTTCTGGCTCATCCGTCAGTTGGAGCGCCGGGGCGCCGGCCTGGATCCGATCGCCCTGTTCGGGGTGGTCGAGGGGACCTTCGTGACGGTCGTCGACCAGTTGGGTCGTAGCGGGTTCCCACTGACCGAGCTGCGCTGCTTCGCCGACACCGCGGTACGGCTGACCGCCGCCGGCCGGGAACCGGTCTCCGCCGACGAGGTGATCCGCATCGTCGGCTACCAGTTCGGCGAGCACGTCGACGTCGCCGACATCGAGGCCCGCCGTGCCGTGCCGGTACGCCGGGCGGTGATCGGTACGGCGGTACGGCGGTTGCGGCTCACCCTGCACGATGTGGACAACCTCCTCCGTCGGGGGGAGAGTCTGGCCTCCCAGTGGGGGTTCGCCGCCACCACCTACCACCCGGGTCCGTTGACCGCCTGCTACCTGCGGGTCGCGGAGGCCCGGTGGGCGAGTCGGCAGTCGCGACGCAGCCGGCACACCCAACTGGGCCGGGTGCTGTGACCGTACGGTCAGCGCCCCACCGGCAGGTCGGACGGCGTCGCGTGGTCGGCGGGGAAGCCGAACAGCCCGAGTAGCCCGGTCGCCCACAGCTGCCGTCGGGTGAAGCTGCTGATGTTCTCCAGCTCGAGCCGGCTGCCGCTGACCCCGGCAGCCTGGTGACAGGCGACCAGGCTGCCGATCCCGGTCGAGTCGATGAAGCTGACGCACGTGAGGTCCAGCACGATCCGCTCGGGTGCGGACCGGGCGAGCAGCGCGGTGACCGCGTCGCGGACCTCGCCGGCTGTGGCGAGGTCGAGTTCACCGTGCAAGGCGAGTCGTACCGTGGTGCCCTGGTAGCTCCTGGTGATGACGAAATCCACGTCGTACCTCCGGTCGGGTGGCGACGGGTGCCGGGGAGGGAGGATCCTGAGGCATTGACATGTGCCGATATCCGCTGATGCGCGCGGTGTGTGAGCCGTCACGTTACGGTATGTGCGGCTGATGTGCCAGCCCCGTTTCGGACTGTGCACCAACCCGGTCGACCACTGTGAGCGATCATCTCGTCCGGGCCCGCCGGTGCGGTCGTCCCGGTCCGACCGCACCGGCGTAGGGCCACGGTCCGGGTCAGCTCTGCGCCGGCAGGGGCGTCTGCGGGCTGACCGTCGGCGACGGCAGGGTCGGGTTCACCGTCGGCTCGGGCGTGGCGGTGCCCGGCGTGGTCGGGTCAACCGTGGGGCTCACCCCGGGACTCGGCGAGGTCGGCAGCCCGAGCTGCGCCGCGAGGTTCTGCAACGCCGCGTACAGGTCCTCGAGCACCGGTCCGGCCTCCTGTGCCAGGTTCACCACCCGTTCGTCGGAGCCCTGCGCGATCTCGGCGTTGTTCACCTCGATCGCCTGGGCGTACCCCGCCAGCTGGCTCTCCACGAACGCCGTGTCGAACTCGGCACCGGACAACCCGTCCAGTCGGGTGACCACGTCCTGCTGCTCCTGGGTGGGCGAGTCGGGCAGGGTGACGTCGACCTCACCGGCCACCCGGGTGACCTCCTCGTCCAGCCGGGTGTGGTCGGCCACCATGTCACCGCCCAGGTCCTTCACCGCCTGGTCGGCATCCTGCTTGTCCTGCGCCAACTGGCCGATCTGCACAGCGGCCAGATTGACCTGGTGGATCGTACGCAGGTAATCGCTGTCCTGCTCGGACGGTGCCGTCGCGTGCGCGGCCGCCGGGATCAACGCGACGGCGGTCAGCCCCGCCAACAGACCCAGCCGGGTCACTACGGTCCTTCTCATCGTGGTTCCTCCTCGCTCAGCGCTCGTCGGGGCACCGAGATACCCGGCACCCCGGACGCCATGCCCGCCGGCCGGGATGAGCGCCGCCGGCCGACGGGCGGATGATCCGCCACCCTCGGTCGGGCTAGCCCGACCCGCCGCCGGCATACCGCCGCCCGTACCGGGTAACCGGACGATGACCGACCAGATCACCGGGAGGCATCGTGACCAACGTCCAGCAACCGGAGATGCGTCGCAGCGGGGACAACCCGCTGGTCCAGGAGAGCAAGGGTCCCGACGGAGCCGACCGCCGGCCCGGGCGCCGTGGCGGCGGCAACCGGCCCGTCCCGGCCGGCCAGGTCTCGCCGTACGGTCCTCACCCGCCGGTCGCCGACGACGACAGCGAATCCGACGACCAGCCGGACTGACCACTCCGGTCGGCCCCGGCACCATGCAGACGTTCCTGCCGTACCCGGACTTCGCGGCCAGCGCCGCCGTGCTCGACGCCCGACGACTCGGCAAACAGCGCGTCGAAGCGTTGCAGGTGCTGCGCGGCCTGACCGTGCCCGGGTACGGCTGGCGTCACCATCCGGCGGTCCGGATGTGGCACGGCCACCTGGAGGCACTGGTCCGGTACGGACTGACGGTCTGCGCCGAATGGACCCGGACTGGCCGGGCCGACACCGTCGCCGACACCCTGCGCCGTGAATTCACCGCCGCGACCGGCCGCACCCTGGTCCGCGACCAGGCCGAACTCGGCGCCGCCACCGCGCTGCCGGCCTGGCTCGGCCGAGCCGACCTGCACCTGTCGCACCGCGCCGCACTGGTACACAAGGACCCCGACCACTACCGTCCCCGGTTCGGCGACCTCGCCTCCGTACCGTACGTGTGGCCGTGCCCACCGGCGGTACCGCCGCCGATCGCCCCCGCCCCGTCCGGCGAAAAAGGTCCGTGGTCGGATTGAACCGTTCGGCCTCGTCCGCCGAACCCCTTACCGGTGGATCAGGATCCGGCGGCAGCGGCCGCCGACGTACGGGAGGCGAGGCTCATGGTCAACTGTCTGCGCGCGAACGCCGTCCGGATCGGCGCGGTGCTGTCCGGTCCGGTGCTGGCGGTCGCGCTGTCCGGGCCGGCGGTGGCCGCGGCCGGCATCGGCCTGGAACCGACCCAGGCACCTCGTGGGGCCGGCATCCAACTCACCTTCGAACTGCCGCAGGAACGGCCGGACGCACACACCACCGAGGTGCGCCTCGACCTGCCGGCGGACCTGCCCATCGCCGAGGTCTACCCGATGTCGGTCGACGACTGGGCACCCCGGATCATCAACCGGACCCTGCCGGAGCCGCTGCCCGGCCTGCACGGTGGCCTGATGACCGAGGCCACCGAGAGCATCATCTGGCAGTTGGTCGCCCCACCCGCCGCCGAACCGGCGCCGGTGCTGCTGACCGTGTCGGTCGGACCGCTGCCGGACGCGGACCGGATCGACTTCGCGGTGACCCAGACCTACTCCGACGGCACCGTGGTCCGCTGGGGCGGCTTGGACGCGCAGCGGCCCGGCCCGGTGCTGACCCTCGGGCCGGCCGACCCGGCAGCGGCCGGTCACGGAGCCCAGCACGGCGGCCCGGCACCGGCCGCCGCCCAGGATTCACCGGCGCAGGTCGCCGCCGCGGGCTCGGACGACGCCGCCGGCACTGGGATGGGACTGCTGCTGGCCGGCCTGGCCGGCGGAGCGGCGATCGGCGCGGCCGTCGTCTGGTGGCGCAGCCGCCGCCACCACCGCAGCGTCCCGGCGGACCCGACCGGGGCCGGCGCCGCCGACGACGAGGGTGAGGGCGAACTGGTCGTCACCGGCGGCACGACCCCCTGGCGGCTCACCGAACAGTGACCGCTGCCGTCCCCGGTCTCCCTACCGCAGACCGGCCCGCCGCCGCTCAGCGCACCGGCACGGTGGTACGCACCGTCGCTTGGTCGATGTCGGACAGCCGGATGGTGAAGCGCAGCTCCCACTCGCCCGGCACCGGGAACGCGACCGCGCCGACCGCGTGGTTGTCGTCCACCCCCAGCAGCAGGGTGGTCACCGGTTCGACGTCCTGTGCCGGCAGCGAGGTGGTCATCGTCCACTCCTCGACCCGTACCGGCGCGCCCTCCGGCGTGTACACGTAGGCATGCACCGTGTTGTGCTCGCCGAGCTGTACCGGGTAGATGTCGAACTGGAGGGTGTACAGCGAGCTGGTCAGCGTCTGGGCGAAGGTGTCCTGCCCGAGGGCCTGGGCCTCGACGACGGCGGTACGGGCCGGTGTCGTCTGCACCAGTACCGCGCTGGCCCCGAGCGCCACCACGGCCACCGCGACCTCGACACCGACCAGGCCGGTGAGTCGCCGCACGTGCGACGCCCGCCATCGCCCGACCAGCCGTCGCGCGTACCCGGCGGTCAGTAGCAGAACCGCCACCAGCGCGATCTTCACCAACACCAACCGCCCGTACGCGGTGCTGGCCAGTGCGGTCGTGCCGCCGGTCTCCATCAGCGCCTGGACGGCACCGGCCAGCAGCAGCCAGCAGACCGCCACCGTCGCCCACCGGGACCAGACCGGCAGGATCCGGCCCAGCACGCGGGGGTGGGTGCGGCGCAGCAGGACCGCGCCGAGGGTCACCAGCCCGCCGATCCACACCCCGACTGCGGCGATGTGCACGGTGTCGGCGGCGATACTGACCGGCGGCACCGGCGCAGCCACCGCGTGACCGGTCAGCGGCCAGGTGACCAGCCCGGCCAGGCCCAGCCCGACGAGGGCCAGCCCGCGACGGGTGCCGCCGATCCCGGCGAGGGCCGGTGACACCAGTGCCGCCACCGCGGCCAGGACCACCAGCCGGCCGAGCAGCGCCAGCCCGTACCCGCTGTCCACGACGGCGGCCAGGTCCCCGGCGGAGACCTCCAGCAGACCACTGCCGGTCGAGTACGGTGCCTGCAGGTACAGTCCGGCCACTGTGGCCAGGCCGATCAGCCCCAGCCCGGTGCCGACCATGAGCTTGCCGGGCCGGCGGCTCAGCCGGGGCGGCCACAGCAGCGCCAGCAGCAGCGCGGGCCCGACGGCGAGCAGCACCCCGGCGTAGCCGACGTACTTCGCGGTGGTCACGGCGATCGCGACCGGCAGTCGCTGTCCGCCGTCGCGCGGCTCGGGCACGGTCGCGGACGGCGCTCCCACCGAGTACGTGTAGCCGCTGCCCACCGGGTGACTGTCCGCCGAGATCACCCGGTAGCTGACCAGGTAGGTGCCGAGCGGGCGGTCGGCGACCCGGACCGGGACGGTGACTGTGGTCCCGTTGGTTCGTGGCGTTCCGTCGTCGATCCGTTTACCGTCCGGCGCCAGCACCTGCAGACGCCCGGTGACCGGGCGGACCGGTTCGCTGAACGTCAGCACCACTTCCCGGGGCGAGTTGCCCAGCACCGATCCGGGGGCTGGCTCCGCCGTGACCAGCACCGCGTGTGCGGCCGCCGGGCCGGCGGGGGCGACTATTACCAGCATGCCGCCGAGTAGCAGTGCCACGGCACCGGCTGCGGCGTGCCGGGCCCACCGGGCGGCTCGTCGTTGTCTCACCCCTGGTAGTTCGGTGCGGACGGGGCAACGGTTCATCGCGATCGACTCCGGGCGGGTCGTGGGCGTACCGACCGCCGGTGACGTCGGTCGTTTCGTGGGCCGAGCGCCAGGAACGGACGCGTGCGTGCCGGGAGGAATCGTGGTCGACCGGGCCGGACGTGTGCAAGCCGACCGCCGGTGGCCGTCCGGTCCGCCCCGGCCAGATCCGGATGGTCGTCGATCGGGCCCGACCCGCCGGGTCAGGGCAGCGGTGCCAGCGGGGTGCCGTCGGCGTCGCGGACCAGAATCGCCTCGACCGGGCATGATTCAGCAGCGTCGACGACGGTGTCAGCCGGGTCGATGTCGGACGCGGTCGGCCGCGACACCCCGTCGACCAGGCTGAAGTGTCCCGGGGCGGTACCGGCGCAGATGCCGGACCCGACGCACCGTTGCCCGTCGACGCTGACCTGCCAGGACCGCTGGTTCATCGCCACCTCCGGGGAACAGCCACGGCACGGGCTGCAGGGGACTGGGACGGCTCATCTCCGATGGACGGCACGGTCGGGACGGCGCGGCCCGCGTCGGGCCCGGGGAGGAGGATCACCCCCAGGTCACCGGCATCGCGCTCAGCCCGCGCACCAGCAGGCCGGTCTTCCACACCAGCTGATCCTCGGGTACGGCCAGCCGTAGCAGCGGCAGCCGCCGCACCACCGCCTCCACTGCCACCTGCAGCTCCATCCTGGCCAGTTGGGCGCCGAGACAGTGGTGTACGCCGTGACCGAAGCCGACGTGCGGGTTGCCGGTCCGGGTCAGGTCCAGCCGGTCCGGGTCGGTGAAGACCTCGGGGTCGCGGTTGGCTGCCGACAACGACCCGATGACGGGTTCACCGGCCCGAACGAGTACTCCGCCGACCTCGACGTCCACGGTGGCGTACCGAGCGAACGAGGAGGCGGCGCCGAGCGGGACGTACCGGGTCAGCTCCTCGACGGCGCCCGGTACCAGGGCCGGGTCGGCGCGCAGGGCGGCGAACTGGTCCGGCTGGGTGAGCAGGACGTAGACGAAGTTGGGGATCTGGGTCACGGTGGTCTCATGGCCTGCGGCCAGCAGCCCGGCGGCGAGCTGCACGAGTTCGGCCTCGGTGAGCCGGCTCGCGTCGGTGTCCCGGGCGTGGACCATGGCGCCGAGCAGGTCGTCGGTCGGGTGCCGGCGGCGCTGTTCGACCAGTCCGGCGATGTAGCCGTGCAGGTTTTCGAGATACCCCCGTACCTGGTCGGGGGAGAGCGACGTGGTGGAGACGACGGCTTCGCTCCAGGTGTGGAAGTGTTCCCGGTCGGCGTAGGGCACACCGAGGAGCTCGCAGATGACCCGGACCGGCAGCGGTGTGGCGAACCGTTCGACGAGGTCCGCCGGCGGCCCGTCGGCGACCATGTCGGTCAGCAGTTCGTCGGCGAACTGCCGGGTCTGTGGTCGGAGCTGTTCGACCCGCCGGGCGGTGAACGCCTTGGCGACCAGCCGCCGTAGCCGAGTGTGTTCCGGCGGGTCCATCGACAGGATTCCGCCCTCGATCTGTCGGGGAGTGATCCGTGGTTCGTCGCGGCCGACGCTGGCGGCGCGGGAGAACCGGGCGTCGCCGAGGACGAACCGGACGTCGGCGTGCCGGGTGGCCAGCCAGGCTGGTTCCCCGAACGGCAGCTGGACCCGGACCAGCGTCCGGTCCTGCTGCAGCTGCCGGTAGGTATCGTCGAGGTGGAGGCGGTCGGGCGCGGAGAAGGGGTAGCTGCGGGGTTCGGCGGCCCGGAGCTCGGACATGGTTTCACCTCCTGGCAGCCGGGCGCCCACCGAAGGCGACGACCGGCACGGGACATTCCGATACTAGAGAAGTCTCTCGATTGATCGCAGCTCCGGCGGCGTTTCCGGACGACTCAACCTAGCGTCCTAGCCTGCTCTAGGGAGTGTGCCGACCCCGCACACACGAAACAGCACCAACGACGTCACACAGACCGCAGCAGTACCTGGTCAGCTCCGCCCGGCGGCATCGTCGGGCTGGGCATGGGAGAACAGCACCGGGGTCACCGGTCGGGCCCGGGAAGGCTCGGGGGTCGTCGGCGGAAGGTTGCTCGCCCGGGACTCCGCCGGCTGGTGTTCGCCGGTGAGTACCAGCAGCTCGTAGGCCCGTTCAGCAGGCAGCCGGCCGGTGACGATCGCGATCCGCAACGGCACCGGCGGGGTTCCGGCGACGACGGCGACGGGCAGATCGAGCACCCTCGGGTCGACCTGCCGACCGGCGAGGTGCCCGGCGGCCGCCGGGGGCAGATCCCGCCAGGGGCGGACGGTCTGCTCGGTGAATCCGTGGCTGGCCCACTGGTCAGCCTCCGCGTTGACCCGGTCGGCGACGTGCTGTGGCACCACGTCACGACCGCCGAGGTCGTCGCTGAGCAGCGCTCGGGCGAGCGGGCTGAGCTGGTCGACCGGGTACCACCGGGTCCGCTGCGTACGACGGCGGGAGATCTCGCCGGGTGAGGCGTCGGCCGTGGACCGGTCACGCCGGGCGTCTGGGTCAAGGTGGGCCGGCATGTCCACCATCCAAGCATGATCGACTGCCGTCCCATGGCAAGGGGTCGCAGGTAGCGGGGATGTCGGACCGGGTGGGCCGGGGTTTGCCGGCGACCCGTGCGGGTAGCCGGGCCGGGTGGCCGAGCAGCGGCAGGCGGTGGCACCGACGGCGGGCGTCGGGGCACCGCTCGACGAACGTTGGGAGTACGGGTACCTGTACTTCGTGCAGACGGTGGCACCTGCCGAAGGGGGTAGGCAGCCGGCCGCCGGGCCGACGGTCACCGTGGTCGCTGACGGCGCGGGGCACCGGTGTCAGGTGTTGACCGGCCGACGGCTGGAGGTGCTCAACGAACTGGGTGGCCAGGGCTGGATCGTCAGCGACGGCCTGTGGAGCCCGGAGCGGGCCCGGTGGCTGGCTGAACTGGTGGACGGGGTGGACGGGGTGGAGCGGATGGTCGGTTACTGGCAGTCGTTCATGCGTCGCCGGGTGGCTGTCGGCAGGGACGGCCACGGTGAGTCGGCAGGTGGTGGGTGAGGGGCGCGTTATAGTGGCGCTCGCCAGGTGACAGTGCCCCTTGGGGGACCGTCGGGCTCGTTCGCCGCCGCTCGTTTCCGGTCCGGTGGGACAGGCCGGTCGGAGCGGGGGAGAGGAAGTGTCGGTGTCGCGTCCGTCCGCGCAGTCCGCGTCGACGCGGACCGATGTGGCGAGCCAGGTCTTCACCATTCCTAATCTGATCAGCTTTGTCCGTTTACTAGGTGTACCTCTGTTTCTGTACCTGTTTCTGGTGCATCGTGCTGATATAGCGGCGCTGCTGGTCCTGGCCGTCGGCGGGACCAGCGACTGGGTGGACGGGTTCGTCGCGCGCCGGATCCGTCAGGTGTCCCGGCTCGGTGAACTGCTGGATCCACTCGCCGACCGGCTGTACATCCTGGCGACGTTGCTGGCGTTCACCGCCCGCGAGGTGATGCCGTGGCAGTTCACGGTGGCGTTGCTCAGTCGCGAGGTGCTGCTGGCCGGCTGCCTTGTCGTGTTGCGCCGATTTGGCTACGGACCACCGCAGGTGCACTATGTAGGAAAGACCGCGACTTTCGTACTTTTGGCGGCGTTTCCCATTCTGTTGCTGTCGGCAGTGCTGGGATTCACCACGGCGGCGACGGTGGCGGCCGCGGTCGGATGGGGTCTGGCCTGGTGGGGTCTGGTGCTGTACTGGATCGCGGGCCTGCTGTACGTACGGCAGGCCGCAGCGTTGGTCCGGGCCGCCGGGGCAGAAACGGAGCGGGCATGAGCGAGGCGGACCGCAGCGGTTCCGGCCCGCACCGTGGATACGCGCCGGACTTTCTGACCGAACTGTTCCGGGCGCCGCTGGATCCCGGCTACACGGACGCGGCGGCCCGCCGGTCGGTGACCGGACCACCGCAGGGTTGGCGGCGGGTGACGGCACGGGCGGCGATGGCCCTGTCGATGGCCGCGGTCGGCTTCCTGGTGGTGCTCGCCTACCAGAAGACGGTGGCGGACGAACCGAGCCGGTCGCAGGCACGGGCCGGCCTGGTGGAGCAGGTGACCCAGCGCCAGACGGAGACCGACGAGCTGCAGAATCGCGTGGACGCGTTGCGGGACGAGGTGGCCCGGGAGCGCGACACGGTGCTGGACGGGGCCCGGGCGGCGGACCTGCGCGACCTGGAAGCCGCCGCCGGGCTGGCCCGGGTCACCGGGGACGGGGTGGTCGTCGAGTTGGCGGACGCGCCGGAAGTGGTGGATCCGGTGACCGGTGAGGGCTCGGTCAGTGAGTTGGGTCGGGTGTTGGACCGGGATCTGCAGGACGTGGCCAACGCCTTGTGGAGCGTCGGCGCCGAGGCGGTCGCGGTCAACGGCAGACGGCTGACCGCGACCTCGACGATCCGGGCGGCGGGCAGCGCCATCCTGGTCGATTTCCGGCCGGTTACCGGCCCGTACGAGGTGTCGGCGATCGGCCCGGAGTCGATGGTCGACGCGTTCAGGACCAGTCAGGCGGCCGCGGTGCTGCGGGCGGTCTCGGCTGATCACGGGTTGTCGTTCGGGGTCCGTTCGGCTGATGATCTGATGTTGCCGGCGGCGAGCGAGCCGCAGCTGCGGTACGCCCGCGCGCCGTCGGCGTCGGCCAGCCCGTCCGGGACGGGTGGCGCCGACCCGTCCGTGACCGCCTCGGGAGGAGGCCCTCGATGATCGCCGTGTTGGCGCTGCTCGCCGGAATGCTGCTGGGGATCTACTTCGACCCGGTGGTGCCGGCGGTGCTGCAGCCGTACCTGCCGATCGCGGTGGTGGCGGCGTTGGACGCGGTGTTCGGCGGGGTCCGGGCCAAGTTGGACGGGATCTTCGACGACAAGCAGTTCGTGATCTCGTTCATCTCGAATGTTCTGGTGGCCGGTCTGATCGTGTATCTGGGCGATCAGTTGGGGGTGGGCGGGCAGTTGTCCACCGGTGTGGTCGTGGTGCTCGGGGTGCGGATCTTCGGCAACGTGGCGGCGATCCGACGGCATCTGTTCCGGGCGTGAGGCGTGGCTGATGGTGGAACGTAGGAGTACCGGTACGGGCTGGCCGGACGCGGTGCCGACGCGGTCGCCGGGTGCGGGTGGGCGGGTTCCGGCCGGGTCCGGGGAGCATCTGGACACCGCCGGGGTGCCATCTCCGGACGGTCCGGACGGTTTGGGCGCTGGGGTCGACGGTGGGGTGGACGGGTCGTCGGGTGCCGGCGTGGGTCGGAGTTCCCGGCGGGTGTCCACTGCCGGGCTGATGATCGTGGGTCTGCTGGTGCTGCTCGGGTTCACCCTTGCCGTTCAGGTTCGCAGCACGTCGACGGATCCGACGTTGGCGGCGGCCCGCCAGGAGGATCTGGTGCGGATTCTGTCGGATCTGGAGGCCCGGGAGGAGCGGCTGCGGCAGGACATCGCGGAGTTGGAGGCGAGTCAGCGGCAGTTGACCTCTGGTGCCGAGGGCCGGGCGGCGGCGTTGGAGGAGGCGTCGCGTCGGGCGGACGAGCTGGGGGTGCTGGGCGGCAGTCTGCCGGCGCAGGGGCCGGGCCTGCGGGTGCGGTTCGTCGCCGGTCGGGAGCCGATCCGGGCGTCGGAGCTGTTGGACGCGGTGCAGGAGCTGCGGGGTGCGGGTGCCGAGGTGATGCAGATCAGCGGCGGGGACGGGCGGTCGGTGCGGATCGTGGCGAGCAGCTACCTGCTGGACGTCGACGGCGGTGTGGAGGTGGACGGCGTGCGGTTGACCGGCCCGTACGAGGTGCTGGCGATCGGGGAGCCGTCGACGATGCGGACGGCGTTGAACATTCCGGGTGGGGTGGTGGCTTCGGTGTCCGGTGACGGCGGTACGGTGATCGTCGAGGAGCGCGACGTGGTCGAGGTGTCGGCCTTGAGCGATCCGAGCCAGCTGCGGTACGCCCGCCCGGTCTCCTGATCGGACGGGGTGTCGTCGGTGGGCGGGTTGTCAGTGGTGGTGAGTGGTGCACAGACCGAAGGACCGGCCGTGATTCCAGAGGATCTGCGGTATACCGCGGAGCATGAGTGGGTGGCGGGCGACGCCGCCGGTCCTGTGCGGGTGGGTGTGACCCATTTCGCGCAGGAGGCGTTGGGCGACATCGTGTTCGTCGAGTTGCCTGCGGTCGGCGCCGAGGTGACGGCGGGCGAGCCGTGCGGTGAGATCGAGTCGACGAAGAGCGTGTCGGAGATCTACGCGCCGTTGACCGGCACGGTGGTGGCCCGTAACGAGGCGCTGGTGGACGCACCGGAGACGGTCAATGCCGACCCGTACGGTGCCGGTTGGCTGGTGCAGTTGGCGCCGGTTGATCCGCAGGCGGTGAGCGGGTTGCTCGACGCCGCGGCGTACCGGGAGCTCACCGAGCGCTGACCCGGCGGGGGCGGCGAGGTATCGTGTGCCCGCGAGTCTTGTTGACCCTTGTTTTCGGCGCTGGCTAGGCTCGCCCAGTCGACCGAGAAGCCAACAACAGTTGAGCGTTGCGGAATTTGCCGTCCTGGCACGGGGGAGCTTGCGCCTTGCGATCGTTCAAGGTCTGGTGGCCGACCCGACACACCCGACGCCGACCGAACAGATCCGTGAGGTGGTCCATGACGCGCCCAGACGACGAGTTCCCCCCGCTCGACGTCACGTCGACGTTGAACCTCGGTTCGCTCGACGAAGTGCTGGAGGGGCCGGACGCCGACGTGGTGCCGAGCCGGATGTCGGGTTCGTTGCCGCCGGGGATGGCGTTGCTGGTGGTGCGGCGGGGCCCGAACGCGGGGGCCCGGTTCCTGCTGGACCATGATGTGACGACGAGCGGCCGGCATCCGGACAGTGACATTTTCCTGGATGACGTGACGGTGTCGCGGCGGCATGCGGAGTTCCACCGTGACGGCGGTACCTTCACGGTGCGCGATGTGGGTAGCCTGAACGGCACCTATGTCAATCGTGAGCGGGTGGAGGCGGCGACCCTGAGCAACGGTGACGAGGTCCAGATCGGTAAGTTCCGGCTGGTCTTCATCGCCGGTCCGCGGCCGGACGAGGAGGCCGGCCGCGGTTGACGTCCGGGGCGCGGACGGAGGTGGCTTCGTGCGCGGTGTGTGGCTGACGCCGGTCGGTGAGCCGGGGGTGTCGTGGTGAGTGAGCAGGCGGCGGCCCGGGAGGACGTGGCCGGTTCGTCGTTGATGAGTATCGGCGAGGTGCTGGCCCAGCTCCGCCCGGAGTTTCCGGACACGACGATTTCGAAGTTGCGGTTCCTGGAGGCCGAGGGCCTGGTGGAGCCGCGGCGGACGCCGTCGGGTTACCGCAAGTACAGCTGGGACGATCTGGACCGGTTGCGTTTCGTCCTGACGGCGCAGCGGGACCAGTATCTTCCGCTGCGGGTGATTCGTGAGCAGCTGGCGGCGCGGGACGCCGAGTCGGCGGCGGGCCGGTCGCGTCCGACGTTGGTGGCGGTCGGTCCGTCCGGTGAGGTGCCGGGCCGGTCGCCGGTGCCGGCGCAGGGGCAGCCGGCGCAGTCCCGGTTGAGCCGTACGGAGCTGCTGTCCCGCAGTGGTCTCGAGTCGGTGACGTTGACCGAGGTGGAGCGGCTGGGTCTGGTGGTCGCGGTGGCGCCGGGCTGGTACGACGCCGATGCGCTGGTGATCGCCACGGCGGTGGCGGGGCTGCTGCGGCATGGCCTCGAGGTGCGTCATCTGCGGGCGGTACGGGCGGCGGCGGACCGCGAGTCGGGTCTGTTCGCCCAGTTGGTGGCGCCGTTGGCGCGGCAGAGTGATCCGGCTGCCCGGGCTCGGGCGGCGGAGACGGCGCGGGAGCTGATCGGGTTGTCGCAGCAGCTTCACGCGGCGCTGGTGCGGGCGGGTCTGCGGGGGGCGCTCGGCCGGTGAGGTGACTGGCGGCACCGGACGGTGGCGCTGTGGTCCGTGTACCGTGCAGGGAGGGCCGGAGCGGGTTTGGTGACGACGACACGGAGGCGGCGGTGCGTGAGCTGAGCGTGGTCGGGGTGCGGGTGGAGTTGCCCACCAACCAGCCGATCGTGCTGCTGCGTGAGGTGGACGGGGACCGTTACCTGCCGATCTGGATCGGTGCGGTGGAGGCCACGGCGATCGCGTACGAGCAGCAGGGCGTGAAGCCGGCACGGCCGTTGACGCATGATCTGTTGCGGGACGTGCTGGCCGCGGTGCGGGCGCCGCTGCAGGCGGTGGAGATCACCGAGTTGAAGGACAACGTCTTCTACGCGGACCTGGTCATCGGTGACAGTGTGCGGGTGTCGGCGCGGCCGAGCGATTCGATCGCGTTGGCGTTGCGGGTCGGTGCTCCGATTCGTTGTGCTGAGCAGGTGCTGTCCGAGGCGGGCATCCTGATTCCGGATGAGCAGGAGGACGAGGTCGAGAAGTTCCGGGAGTTCCTGGACCAGGTGCGTCCAGAGGATTTCGCGGGCTGACCGCTGCCGGCGGGTGTCATCCCGTGGCGTGGCAGCCCGTACGCGGCGTGTCGCGGCCCGGGTTGCCTGGTACGGCCCGCTGCCGGCGTTAGGCTGGTCCTGTCGATCGGCTCATGTTCCGTCCTGGTGTGGGCCGCCCTGACGGGGAGGTTTCCGTATGCCCGCACAGCGAGAGCCGGAGCCGGGGTCGTCTGATGATGTGGACGGTGCCGGTTCGGACGCCGACGCCGTCGGCTATCGCGGAGTGACCGCCTGCCACGCGGTGGGGATCAGTTACCGGCAGTTGGACTACTGGGCGCGGACGTCGCTGGTGGTGCCGAGCGTGCGTGACGCGACAGGTTCGGGTTCGCAGCGGCTGTACTCGTTCCGCGACCTGGTGGTGCTGAAGGTGGTCAAGCGGCTGCTGGACGCCGGTGTGTCGCTGCAGAACATCCGTAGGGCGATCGAGACGTTGCGGTCCCGCGGGGTCGGGGACCTGGCGGGGATCACCCTGATCTCGGACGGGACGACGGTGTACGAGTGCCGTTCCCCCGAGGAGGTCGTCGACCTGTTGCAGGGCGGCCAGGGGGTGTTCGGGATCGCGATCGGCGGGGCGTTCAAGGAGATCCAGGGATCGTTGTCGCAGCTTCCGGCGGAGCCGGCGGTGACTTCCGAGCCGGAGGTGGTGGCGCCGGTGGCCGGAGGCGACGAATTGGCGGCGCGCCGGGCGCGCCGCCGCGCCGGCTGAACGGCGGCGCTCGGGTCGACACGGCCGGAGCTGGCTTCGTGATCGACGTCACCGCCCCGCAGAGCAGGTGCTGCCGGTAGCGTGGAGACCGCCGTACATCCCGTGTGGGAGAGACCGTCCGCTACCCGGTGGGCGGCGCCGAAGGGGCAAATCCTCCCCGGAACCTCTCAGGCAGAAGGACCACACGGGTTGGCGACTCTGGAGGCGGCGGCGCCGACAGAGGGGGAGGTTGCCTGCCGACCTCGTCCCGGGAGCCGCCTGGTGAGTGCCTCGTCCCTGTTCGTCGACCGTCACGTCGGCGTCGATCCGGTCGCCCAGCAGCGGATGCTGGATGTCGTCGGGTACGCCAGCGTCGCTGATCTGATGGATGCCGCCATTCCCGAGGTGATCCGCTGGCGGGGCCGGCTGGATCTGCCGGAGCCGGTCAGTGAGCCGGAGGTGACGGCCGCGTTGCGGCGGCTGGCCGACGCGAACACGGCGGCGGTGTCGATGATCGGGGCTGGCTACCACGGCACTCACACGCCGGCGGTGATCCGCCGCAACGTGCTGGAGAATCCTGCCTGGTACACCGCTTACACCCCGTACCAGCCGGAGATCAGCCAGGGCCGGTTGGAGGCGCTGCTGACGTTCCAGACGATGGTGTCGGATCTGACCGGTCTGGCCACGGCGAACGCGTCGATGCTGGACGAGGCGACCGCTGCGGCGGAGGCGATGACGTTGACGCGGCGGGCGTCGAAGGCGCGCAGCGACGTGTACGTGGTGGACGCCGACACGTTGCCGCAGACGGTGGCGGTGCTGCGGACCCGGGCGGAGCCGCTGGGTGTGCAGGTGCGGGTGTGTGACGTGCGGGCCGGCCTGCCGGACGAGTTCTTCGGGCTGCACCTGCAGTTCCCGGGCGTGTCGGGGCGGCTGCGGGACGACGCCCCGCTGGTGGCGGCGGCGCACGCGGCCGGGGCGCTGGTGACGGTGGCGGCGGACCTGTTGGCGTTGACACTGCTGCGGCCACCGGGGGCGTACGGCGCGGACGTGGCGGTCGGCACCACGCAACGGTTCGGGGTGCCGATGGGGTTCGGTGGTCCGCACGCCGGTTACCTGGCGGTGCGGTCCGGTCTGGAACGGATGCTGCCGGGCCGGCTGGTCGGGGTGTCGCGGGACGTGGCCGGTGACCGGGCGTACCGGCTGGCGTTGCAGACCCGGGAGCAGCACATCCGCCGGGAGCGGGCGACCAGCAACATCTGCACGGCGCAGGTGCTGCTGGCGGTGATAGCCGCCATGTACGCGGTGTACCACGGCCCGCAGGGGTTGACGGCGATCGCGCAGCGTACCCATGCGATGGCGGCCCGGTTGCGGGCCGGTCTGGCCGCCGGCGGGGTCGCCGTGGCGGACGGGCCGTTGTTCGACACGGTGACCGCGGCGGTGCCGGGTGGGGCCGCCGCGGTGGTGGCGCGGGCGGCGGACCGGGGGGTGAACCTGCGGCTGGTGGACGCCGACACGGTGGCGGTGGCATGTGACGAGACCACCACCGGGGAGCATCTGGCGGTGGTGTGGGCGGCGTTCGGGGTGGCCGCGTACGCGGGGGAGACGCCGGCGCTGATTCCGGCCGGGTGGCGGCGCACCGGGGAGTTCCTCACCCACGAGGTGTTCCACGCGTACCGCAGCGAGACGGCGATGCTGCGGTATCTGCGGCGGCTCGCCGACGTCGACTACGCCCTGGACCGGGGGATGATCCCGTTGGGGTCGTGCACGATGAAGTTGAACGCGGCGGTGCAGATGGAGCCGGTCAGCTGGCCGGGGTTCGCCGACGTGCACCCGCTGGCGCCGGCCGGGCAGACGGCCGGCTACCGGCAGCTGATCGGCGAGTTGGAGCGTTGGCTGGCGGAGGTGACCGGCTACGACGCGGTCAGTGTGCAGCCCAACGCCGGGTCGCAGGGGGAGTTGGCCGGTTTGCTGGCGATCCGCGGCTTCCACCGGTCCCGGGGGCAGGCGCGGCGGGACGTGTGCCTGATCCCGTCGTCGGCGCACGGCACGAACGCGGCGAGCGCGGTGATGGCGGGCATGCGGGTGGTGGTGGTCGGCTGCGACGCCGACGGCAACGTCGACGTCGACGACGCGGCGCGGCTGATCGCCGTACACGGTGACGACCTGGCGGCGATGATGGTGACGTATCCGTCGACGCACGGCGTGTACGAGGACGGCATCGCCGAGTTGTGTGCCCGGGTGCACGACGCCGGCGGGCAGGTGTACGTCGACGGGGCGAACCTGAACGCGTTGCTGGGATTCGCCCGGCCGGGCCGGTTCGGGGCCGACGTGTCGCACCTGAACCTGCACAAGACGTTCTGCATTCCGCACGGCGGCGGCGGGCCGGGGGTGGGGCCGGTCGCGGTGCGGGCGCATCTGGCGCCGTTCCTGCCGGGTGATCCGGTCGGCGGCGACGATGCCGACCGGCCGGTGGTGTCGGGCGCCCGGTACGGTTCGGCCGGGATTCTGCCGATCCCGTGGGCGTATCTGCGGCTGATGGGTGTCGACGGGCTGGTGCGGGCGACCGGGGCGGCGGTGCTGGCGGCCAACTATGTGGCGGCGCGGCTGCGGCCGCATTTCCCGGTCCTGTACGCCGGCAACAAGGGCCTGGTGGCGCACGAGTGTGTGCTGGACCTGCGGGCGTTGACCCGGGCGACCGGGGTGACCGTCGAGGACGTGGCGAAACGGTTGATCGACTACGGGTTCCACGCGCCGACGATGTCGTTTCCGGTGTCCGGCACGCTGATGGTGGAGCCGACCGAGAGTGAGGACCTGGCCGAGCTGGACCGGTTCTGCGACGCGATGATCGCGATCCGGTCGGAGATCGACGACGTCGCGGCGGGCCGGTGGCCGGTGGCGGACAGCCCGCTGCGGCAGGCGCCGCACCCGGCGGCGCTGGTCACCGCCGACGAGTGGGCGCTGCCGTATCCGCGGTCGGTGGCGGCGTACCCGGCGGGGCCGGGGCAGCGGACCGGGAAGTACTGGCCGCCGGTACGGCGGGTCGACAGCGCCTACGGGGACCGGAATCTGCTGTGCGCGTGTCCTCCGCCGGAGGCGTTCGCCGCCGGCGGAGTACGGGTCGGGTCGGCTCGCCGGTGAGCCTGCGGTGGCCGCGGCCGGTCAGGCGGCGAGGGCGTGCCGGGCGGGGCCGCGGTGCGGGGCGATGCTGCTGCCGTCGGGAAGCAGCTCGCCGGTGTCCTCGAACACGATGACACCGTTGCAGAGCAGGCTCCAGCCCTGTTCGCGGAAGCAGGCGACGACGCGGGCCGCTTCCCGGTCGACGGCGTCAGCCGAGGGACAGATCGGTTGGTGCTGGCACATCGGGATCTCCGGGAACTGTGGGGGGGTGCTGTGTCATGGTTCACATGACCAGTGATGAACGTTACCAAGCCGAACGACACCGTTCCGGGCAGGTGACGGCCCGCGGGACCAAGAATCCTCCCTTCGGCCGAGGCATGTCCGACCGGTTGGCGTGGAAACGCTCCCACACATCCTAGGCCCCGGCCGCCACCCGCCGTCGGCTCCGACGAACGGTGCGGCCCCCGCCACCCGCACCAGGCCCCGCCCCCGGATCCCCGCCCCGGGTAGCCTGACCGCCATGACCATGCGCCCGATCCGGATCATCGGCGACGCCGCGCTGCGCACCCCCGCCGAACCGGTCACCGACTTCGACGACACCCTGCGCGCACTGGTCACCGACCTGATGGACACCCTGCTCGGCGCCCCCGGCCGCGCCGGCGTCGCCGCCCCGCAGATCGGCGTCAGCGCCCGCGTGTTCGTCTACGACGCCGACGGCCACCGCGGCCACGTCGTCAACCCCCGACTCGAACCCACCGGCGACCTGTCACCCGACGACACCGACACCGACGACGAAGGCTGCCTGTCCATCCCCGGCCTGTACTTCCCGACCACCCGGGCCCGCCGCGCCACCGTCCACGGCGTCGACCAGCACGGCCAACCCGTCACCGTCACCGGCAGCGGATTCCTCGCCCGCGCCCTGCAACACGAAACCGACCACCTCGACGGCCGCCTCTACGTCGACACCCTGCGCGGCGACACCCGCCGCCGGGCGCTACGTGAGATCCGCGCCGCCCGCTGGGCCCGGCGCTGACCTTCAGCCCGACCCCGGCACCGTCACAACCGGCCGGCACCGTCACACCACCACCATCCGCGGGTACGGATGCCGCAGAAAATCATGATGCGAAATGTCCCACCCGTACGCGCCGGCCCGGCCGAACACCACCACGTCACCCACCCGCAGCCGCCCCACCACCTGCCCCCGGCACAGCACGTCGCGCGGCGTACACAACTCACCCGCCACATCCACCGCCACCGCCGCCACCTGCGGCCGGGCGAACGGATACGGCCACCGGTCCACCGGCACCACCCCGAACGGATGGTCGTACCCCCACGCCGCCGGCAACCGGAAATGGTGCGTACCGCCCCGCACCACCGCGAACCACCGGCCCTGCGTCCGCTTCAGATCCACCACCTGCGCCACGTACCAGCCGGCGTCCGCCACCAGCAGCCGGCCCGGCTCGAACACCAGCCGCACCCCCGACGGCACCGCCAACCCCGCCAACCCGGCCCGAAACGCCGTCACATCGAACCGCCGCACACCCCGGTAGTCCACCCCGAACCCGCCGCCCACGTTCACATACTCCAACCCCACCCCCCACCGCCGCGCCGCCGCCACCGCCCAGCCCACCGCATCCACCACGAACCCCGCATGCGCCACCGCATCCACGTTGTTCGACACCGCGTGCAGACTGAACCCCACCAGCCGCACCCCCGGCAGCTCCGCCGCCACCTGCACCACCGCACCCAGATCGGCCTCGTCCACCCCGAACTGCGTCGCCGCACCCGCCATCCGGTGACTACCCGCCAACCCGCCACCCGGCCGGTTCACCCGCAGCGCCGCCACCGCCGGCACTCCCGCCGCCCGCGCCACCAGATCCAGCCGCCGCAACTCCAACACACTCTCCACGTTCACCACCGCACCCGCCGCCACCGCCGCCGCCAACTGCCCGTCCGTCTTCGCCGGCCCACCGAACACCAGCTGACCGGCACCCGCCGCCACCGCCGCCGCCAACTCGCCACCCGACGCCACCTCGACCCCGTCCACCGCCGCCGCCAGCTCCGCCACCACCGCCGGATGCCCGTTCGCCTTCATCGCGTACAGCAGCACCGAACCCGCCGGCAACGCCGCCCGCACCCGCGCCGCCACCGACCGCAACACCGCCCGGTCGTACACGTACGCACACACCGGCTCGTCACCGGCGGCCAACTCCGCCACCACCGCCGCCACCCGCGGCGGCACCACCACCGCCGGCACCGTCACCGAACCCCCACCGGCGGACCACCATCGAACCCGGCGTCACCGACCGGGTTCCGCACCGGCACGTACACGTCCCCGGCACCGGTCAACCGCATCCGCACCAACGCCTTGTGCGCCACCATCGGCGCCGTCCACGCCCGATGATCGTCGGCCGCCCACCCCGCGGCGACCCCACCAGCCGACCGCAACCCGTCGTACACCTCGTCCACCACCTCCCGCACCACCCGCCACGCCGCCGCCTCGTCGACCCCCCACCCGGACACCAGCCCCAGCACCACCTCACCCAGATGCGCCTGCAACGCCGTGTACCCCAACTTCGCCCGCATCACCGCCGCGTCGTCGGTACCCACCACCGAACCCGCCGCCAACCCCACCTCGACCCCCGCCCGCGCCAACCGCGGCAACAACAACCGCAGACCCGCGAAGTCCCGCACCACCAACCGGAACGGCACCCCGCCCCGGAACGTCGGCAGACAATTCTGCAGATGCGCCTCCAACGCCACCCCGAACCGGCTCGCCAACCGCAACAACGGCGGCAACACCACCCGCGCGTACGCCCCCAGGAACCCCAACCCGGCCGCCGCCCCCACCAGCCCCCGCACCCCACCGAAATCCGCCACCCGCCGCCCCAACTGCGCCGCCGTCACCAACGCCACCCCCGGCACCGCCACCTCACCCGGCACCAGCCGCCCCGCCAACCCGTCCCGCACGATCACCGACATGTCCCGCCCCGACCCCACCCGCACCGCCGACCCCGCCACCTCCGGCAACAACACCAGCCGCCGCGCCGCCACCTCGTCGGCCGCCACCAACGACGCCAACACCGTCGACAACGCCGGACCGTTGCGCACACTCGCCACCGAGATCGTCCGCCGCGTCGACGTCACCTGAATGTCCACCGACACCTTCAGATACCGCCGCGCACCGTCCCGCCCAGCCGGCAGCAGCACCGTACGCACCGCCGCCGTCGGCACCGCCGGCACCACCCCCGGCAACAACCGCACCAGCCCCCGGTCCACCAGATCCGCGTACCGCGACGACACCACCGACCGCTGCCACACATGCACCGGCTGCACCACCCAACCCGGCTGCGCCACCGGCACCTGCGGATACCAGCGCGCCAACTCCGCCGCCACATCCTCACCCACATGCAGATCCCGGCGCACCGCCACGAACCCGACCCCCGTCGCAGGCGACTCCACATCGTGCGCCACCACATCCGCCACCGACCACCCCAACCGGGTACGCCCGCACGGATGCAGGTTGTGCCCCGTCACCGCCAGCCGCTCGGCCCACACCCCCCACCCGTCCGGATCATCCGGACCCCGCGCCGGACCAGGCCGCGCCGCCGCCACCGCCAGATTCACCACCGCGTCGGTCAACTCCGCCGCCAACGCCCACCCCCGCCGCCGCGCCAACACCGACACCGGCAACACCGCCAACGGATCCGCCACCGACCCCGCGTCGGCCACGAATCGGTCGAACCCGTGCCACCGGCCCGCGCCCCGCCACGCCCGGCGCACCCCACCCACATCCTCCCGGCACAACGCGTCCACCAACCGCCCACCGACCACCCCCGCCGCCCACGGCACCGCCTCCCGGAACCCCGCCACCAGCTCCGGCGCCACCCGCCCCAACCCGGCCACCGCCGACGCCACCGCCGCGTCCACCCCGACCACACCCAACCCGCAACCACACGACCGGCCACCGGACAGCACCCCCACCGCCGACCCGACGCCGCTCACCACGCACCCGCCAACGGACTCGCCACCCACGCCCACCGCGGCGTCAACGGATCCGACGCCAACCGCATCGACAACATCGCCTTCACCGGCCACCGCCCACCCAGCACCGCCGACGCCACCGACCCCCGCACCGCCGCCGGCAACCCCGCCACCACGTCCCGCGCCACCACCGCCACCGCCCGCCACAACACCTGCGGCTCCACCCCGAACTCCCGGGCCAGCACCGCCACCGGCTCACCCAACGCCGTCCCCACCGCCGCCACCGCCGTCACCGCCACCTCCGCCGGATCCTCGGCCACCACATCGCCGTACACCGCCGGCACCGGCACCCCCGCCGCAGCCAGCCGCCGCACATCCAACCGCACCCCACCCACGTCCCGGTACCACACCCGCACCAGCCGACCGCCGCGCCACACCAGCAGAACGTTCTGCCCGTGCGCCTCCAGCCCCACCCCCCGACCCAGCAACTCCACCACCGGCCCCAGCACCACCCGCGCCAACCGCGACACGAACGCCACCGGATCACCGCCGTACCCCGCCCGCACCAGACCCGCCACCACCGACGGACCACCCGGCACCCCCACCGGCGCCGCCAACGCCGCCACCGGCATCACCTGCACCCCCGGGCCCACCCGCGGTACCCGCCGCCGTACCACCGCCAACGACCGACACAACCCCCCGTCGACCACCACCGCCCCCGCAGCCACCTCCGGTAACACCCACAACCCCGGCACCCGCCGCGCCAACCGCGCCACCAACGCCGTCACCACCGGACCGTTACGCACCGCCGCCTCCGACACCGTCCGCACCGCACTGGTCATCTGCACATCCACCGCCGTCTTCCACTGCCAGCCCCCGCCCGACGACACCGGCTCCACCGTCCGCAACGACAACAACGGCCGCACCCGCACCACCCGGCCGGTACGCCGCAACCACCCGTACCCGCCCAGCACATGATCCCGCTGCCACGGATGCACCGGCAGCAGCGGCGGCAACCCCGAACCCGAACTCACCCACCGGTCACCCGGCACCGCCACCAACTCAACCTCCACCACCGGCCGATGCTCCGGCGCGTACGCCAGCACCTCCTCCGTCGACATACCCACCCGGGTCCGGCACCCCGGATGCACCGGATGCCCATCCACGACCGCCTGCTCCCAGCCGAGCGCCGACCGGACCAGACCCCCGCCACCACCCGCCACCACCCGCGCACCCCGCGCCAACGCCAGATTCGCCACACTGTTCGCCAGCTCAGCGGCGACCGCCCCACCACCGGGCCACCCCAGCACCGACAACAACTCCGCCGGATCCGCCACCGCCCGGTCACCGGCCGGCCCCACCACCGACACCCCCAGCCCCGGGCCCGCCGCCGCGAACAACTCCGCCGCCTCCGCCGGCCCCACCACCCGCCGCCCGTCGACCAACCCCAGCACCAGCCGTCCGTCAACCACCCGACGGTCCGTCACCTCCGGCACCGGTTCACGGCCCAACGCACCCCACAACCGGGCCAGCACCGCCGCCCGTGCCCCCGGCACCGCCGCCGCCACCGCATCCACCAGCTCCGGCCGGCACCGCCGCACCGCCGCCACCGTCGCCGCCACGTCCGGACACTCCACCGACGACACCGCACCTCCCACGGACCTCGGCCTGCACCGCCCACAGCCAACCGGCACACCACCGGCACGGCCGGCACGCCTCACCGCCCCCGACGCCGCCGCAGCCACACCCCGCACCAGCCCACCGCCACGAACACCAGCGCGCTGCAGCACAACGCCTTCACCACCATCCCGCCACCCTGCCACACCACCCGCACCCCGTAAGGTGCCCGTGTGCGCATGGCCACCTACAACCTGCTGCACGGGCGGTCACCCCACGACGGGCACATCGACCCCGACCGGATCACCGCCACCATCGCCGACCTCGACGCCGACATCTGCGCCCTGCAGGAAGTCGACCACGCCCAACCCCGCAGCGGTCACCTGGACCTGACCGCGCTGGCCGCCGCCGCGCTCACCGCCGGCACCCACCGGTTCGCCGCCGCCCTCGTCGGCACCCCCGGCAGCACCTACCGGGTGCCCCGTCACGACCACGACGGACACGGCGAACCCCGCTACGGGGTCAGCCTGATCAGCCGGTACCCGGCCCGGCACTGGCGGACCATCCGGCTCGGCCCGGCCCCCGTACCCGCACCGGTCGCCGTCGGCGGCCCCGGCCCCCGGCTGCTGCTCCTACGCGACGAACCACGGGTGTTGCTCGCCGCCGTCCTCGACACCCCGCACGGCCCGGTCACCGTCGCTGCCACCCACCTGTCGTTCGTCCCCGGCTGGAACCTGCGTCAGCTGCGGATCGTCACCCGTGCCCTGCGGGCCATGCCGCCACCGCGGCTCCTCCTCGGCGACCTCAACATGCCGGCCGGGGTGGCCGCCGCGGCCACCGGCTGGCGGCCGCTGGGCCGGCTGCCCACCTACCCGGCCGCCCGGCCCCGGATCCAACTCGACCACATCCTGCTCGACCCGCGTGACGCGCCGCCCGTGCTGACTGCCGTGACCGCCGTCGCCGCACCGGACGTCCCCGTCTCCGACCACCGCCCACTGACCGTCACCGTCTCGACCGCCACCCGGTAGCCGCGCTGGCCCCGACCGGTTCGGGGCCAGCGCCGTCACCGCCGGTTCAGGCCGGCCCGACGACTTGGCGCAGCGACCGGTTCGACCGGTTGGCCCGCGCCGCCGCCCGCTGCTGGTCGGCCGTCACCTCGATGTAGTTCTGGCTGGCCGTGAGGCTCGCATGGCCCAGCAGCCGCATGATCTCGGCGGCGTTCGCCCCGTCCTCGGCCAACCGGGTGGCGAACGTGTGTCGCAGCGCGTGCAGCTGCGCACCCCGCGGCACCCGCTCGGTGATCCCGGCCCGCCGGAAACACGACCGCACCAGGTACTGCAGGCCGCCGCGTCGCAGGGCGGCACCGCGCCGGTCGACCAGCAGCGGGCCTCCGGGGCGTACCGACCGGGGGCCGAACCGTCGCCGCCGGCTGGCCAGGTAGCCGTCGACGACGACGTCGACGGCCGCTTCCACCGGGACGGTCCGCAGCCGACCGCCCTTGCCGGCCACCTCGATCCGGCGTTCACCGGGACGTCCCGCGACCGAGCCGACCCGCAGCCCCAGCAGCTCGCCGAGCCGCAGACCGGCGCACAGCGCCAGGGCGACCACCAGCAGGTCACGCTCCGGCCACGGGTCGCGCTGGCGGGGGTCGGTCCGCGCGGCGGCGGCCAGCAGCGTCTCCGGGGTCTCCTCGCCCCGCAGTGGCTTCGGTAGTGGCACCGGGGCCCGGGGGCGGCCCACGGCGGGCATCGGGTTTCCGGGGGCGACGCCGTCGGCGACCAGGAAGTTGAACCACGAGTTCCACGTCGACCAGGCCCGGTGCACCGACGCGGGGGAGCGGGGGGCCGCGAACCGGGCGAACGCGGCGCGGAGCCGTCGTTGGTCGAGCGCGTCCAGCGGTACGTCGGTCCAGGGCAGGGGAGTCGGTTCGGTGGAGTCGCCGATCAGGCGTAGGACGGCGACGAGGTCGCGGCGGTAGGCGTCCAGGGTGTGCGGGGAGGGTTTGCGGGAGGCGCGGTCGGCGAGGAAGTCCTCGACGAGCCGTACCGCCACCAGATCCACAAATTGGTGCATAAGGGATATTATGCATGTTTTTCGGATTGCCGCCAGAGCTGTTCGAGGGGGGCTGCGGCCGGCAAGGGGGGGGCGGCCAAAGGAGCGGATCGGCGTCCCAGCGTCCACCGGCGCCCGTACCGGTCCGATGACACCTCGGATGCGAGGCGGAAAGCGGACGTGTCACCGACGGCGCGCCGGTGGCGTCGCCGCCCGCAGGGAGTGACGGACGTCCGGTGACGGGGGGTGCGGGAAGGATGCACCCGACCCCGGCGAGGTCACTTCAGGCCGAACCGAGCCGGCCAGTCGCCTTCGTCCAAGCCTCTAGTTGACATAATGTATATTATCGACCTGATATCGGCGGTGTCCCGGAACAGCCGTCCCGGGCAGACCCGGTGTCCACGCGCGGACGCCGCCGCTCACAGTCCGCCGGCGACGCGGATCACCGTCCCGGTGGTGTACGACGCCTCGTCGCCGAACAGCCAGGCGACGGCGCCGGCGATCTCCTCGGGTCGCCCTGCCCGGCGCAACGGCACCGCCGGCGCGATCCGGGCCGGCCGGTCCGGTTCGCCGGACAGGGCGTGGATGTCGGTCCAGACCGTGCCCGGCGCGACGCCGTTGACCCGGATGCCACGCGGGCCGAGTTCCTTGGCCAGGCCGACGGTGAGCGTGTCGGTGGCGGCCTTGACCGCGGCGTAGTGCACGTACTCGCCGGGGCTGCCGAGGGTGGCGGCGGCGGACGACACGTTGACGATGGCACCGCCGCTGGTCATCCGGCGGGCGGCCTGCTGGGCACACAGGACGTAGCCGACCAGGTTGACGTCGACGACCCGGCGAAGGTCGTCGACGGTGAGGTCGACGAAGGGTCCGATCCGGCTGGTGACGCCGGCGTTGTTGACCAGCCCGGTGACCGGTCCGAGTTCGGCGGCCGTGTCGAACAGGGCGGTGACGGAGTCGGGGTCGGTGGTGTCGACGGCGACGGTGACGGCGCGGCGGCCGAGCGCTTCGACGTGGTCGCGTACCCCTTCGGCGGCGGCGACGTCGGTCCGGTAGCCGACGACGAGGTCGTGTCCGGCGGCGGCGAGGCGGCGTACGGTCGCGGCCCCGATTCCTCGGCTGCCGCCGGTGACCACGGTGACCGGTGTCATCCCGGCACTCCTCTCCCCTGCTGTCCGTGTCGGGTCTGGGCCCGCCGGTGACGTTACCGGCGGCGGTGGCGGGCAATAGACATGGTGTGGCGGGTACGCGGGCGTTGGTGCTGGGCAGCGGCGGGGTGACCGGGGTGGCCTGGCAGCTCGGGGTGTTGTCCGGGCTGGCGCGGCTGTACGCGGGGCAGCTGGTGCCGGCGTGGTCGTGGCCGCGGCGGCGGTTGTGGGTGACGGCGGTGGACGCGGACTCGGGGGATTTCGTGGTGTTCGGCGGTCCCGGGTGCGGGGCGGATCTGGTGGATGCGGTGTCGGCGAGTTGTGCGGTGCCGGGGGTGTGGCCGCCGGTGCGTATCGGTGGTCGGCGGTTCGTCGACGGTGGGATGCGGTCGGCGACGAACGCGGATCTGGCCGCCGGGTTCTCGTCGATGGTGGTGTCGCCGGACCGGGGGGCGCGGCGGGCGATCGGGCGGCGGCTGCTGGATCCGGCGCGGCGGCCGGGGGCGGCGCGGGCCGGGTACCGGCAGGGTCTGTTGGCGGCTGGCCGGGTGCGTGGGGTGTGGGGTGGTGCTGTCGGGTCGGGGTGATCGTGGGTGGTGGGGTCGCGGTCGACGGTGTCGGCGGCGGCTGGTAGGAAGGTCAGCACTCAAACAGGTGTACGGAAAGGGTGTCATGGCTGCCGCGGGTGCTGTTGCGGGTGGGTTGTCGGATGAGGAGCTGGGGGTGATCCGGGAGGCGGTGTCCGCCGGCCGTAAGCCGAAGGTGATGTTCACCGAGTCGGCGGGGCAGATCGCCGGTCAGGTCGGCCAGGTGGTGGGTCTGGGTGACCCGGCGGTGTCCGACGAGTGGGTGGTGGTGCGGTTCGGCCGTGACGAGTTGCCGTTCTCCCCCGGTGATCTGGTGGTGGCGCCGCGGGGCGCGGCGGGTCGGCGGGCGGAGTCGAAACCGGAGCCGGAGCCGGTGGAGCCGGTGGCGGAGCCGGAGTTCAAGTTGGGTGAGCCGCCGGTGGTGCCGGTGGCGCGTCGGGAGGACACGGAGGGGTCCACGGTGGATGCTGGTACGGAGAAGCCGGTGCGGCGGGCGGCGAAGGCGGCCAAGCCGAAGGCGCCGGCCGGGTTGACGGTGACGTTGGCGTACACCGACGGTGAGTGGACGGTGGCGGCGACGCAGGGGGCGAAGGCGTTGGCGAAGCCGTACGTGGTGCGGCCGGCCGAGGCGTTGAAGATGGTGGCGTTGGTGGACGTGCCGGGTGTCCATGAGGCGGTGGAGCAGATCCTGGCGGCGGAGCGGGCCGAGGCGCAGCGGCAGGCGGAGAAGTTGCGGGCGGAGCTGGCTGAGGTGGAGGCACGGTTGGCGGAGTTGCCGGAGGTCGGTTGACGTCGCCGCGCACCGTCGGCGCCCGGCGCGGGGTGGTTCACGGGTGTCGGCGGTGCGGCGGTGGCCTCGCCGGCCGGCTGCTGGGTGGTGGGGTCAGTGGCTGGGTTGGTCGGTGACGCTGACGCGGCGGCGGAAGATCCAGTAGGTCCAACCCTGGTAGAGCAGGACGACGGGGGTGAGCGCGGCGGCGACCCAGGTCATGATGGTCAGGGTGTAGGGGGTGGATGCGGCGTTGGTGGCGGTGAGGGTGCCGGCGGGGTCGGTGGTGGAGGGTAGGACGGTCGGGAACAGGGCGGCGAACAGGGCGGCGACGGCGAGGCCGATGGCGGCGGCGGTGCCGGTGAAGGCCCAGCCTTCGCGGCGTACCTGGTTGGCGGCCAGCCCGGCGGCGAGGGCGAGCGCCGCGGTGACGGCGAGCGCGACGGCGGTGGGGTTGGCGCGGATGGTGAGGGTCCAGGCGAGGAAGGCGCCGGCGAGGGCGACGGCGGCCAGCCCGGTCCAGCCGGCGACGCGGCGGGCGCGGTGGCGCAGGTCGTCGGTGGTCTTGAGGGCGAGGAAGACGGCGCCGTGGGTGATGAACAGGGCGGTGGTGGTGGCGCCGCCGAGCAGGGCGTACGGGTTGAGCAGGGTGGTCAGGGTGCCGGTGTATTCGTGGTCGGCGTCCAGCGGTACGCCGGCGACGATGTTGGCGAAGGCGACGCCCCAGAGTGCGGCGGGGATGACGGAGCCGGCGAGGATGGCGTTGTCCCAGCGGGTGCGCCACTGGGTTTCGGGGCGTTTGTCGCGGTATTCGAGGGCGACGCCGCGCAGGATGAGGGCGATGAGGATGAGCAGCAGCGGTAGGTAGAAGCCGGAGAAGAGGGTGGCGTACCACTCGGGGAAGGCGGCGAACATGGCGCCGCCGGCGGTGATGAGCCAGACCTCGTTGCCGTCCCAGACGGGTCCGATGGTGCTCAGCGCGGCGCGTCGTTCGGGTTCGGTGCGGCCGATGAGGCGGGCGAGGACGCCGACGCCGAAGTCGAATCCTTCGAGGATGAAGTATCCGGTGAACAGGATGGCGATGAGCCCGAACCAGACGGTGGTGAGTTCCACGAGGGGTCTCCGGTGGGTGGTCAGTGGGTGGCGGCTAGGGGCCGGTCAGTGGTGGTGTCGTCGGTGTCGTCCGGTGGTGGCGGGTCGGTGAGGTCGGGTAGGCCGTTTCGGGCGTAGCGGATGAGGAGTTTGACTTCGATGACGGCGAGGGTGGCGTAGGTGAGGGTGAAGGCGGTGAAGGAGGTGAGGACTTCGGTGAGGGAGACGCTGCGGCTGACGCCGTCGCGGGTGAGCATTTCGCCGAAGACGATCCAGGGTTGGCGGCCCATTTCGGTGAAGATCCAGCCGAAGGTGTTGGCGAGCAGGGGTAGGACGGGCAGGGTGAGGCTGGCGCGGAGCAGCCAGCGGCCGGTGGGGGTGCGGCCGCGGCGGGTGGCCCAGAGTGCCCAGAGGGCGATGGCGGCGGTGGCGAGGCCGAATCCGATCATGAAGCGGAAGCTCCAGTAGGTGACGGGGATGATCGGGGTGTAGCTGCCGGGGCCGTACTGGGCGGCGTACTGGGCCTGCAGGTCGTTGATGCCCTGGACTTCGCCGGTGGGGTCGCCGGTGGACAGCCAGGACAGCAGGTACGGGATCTTGAGGGTCCAGATCTCGCGGCTGCCGTCGAGGGTGCCGACGGTGACGACGGAGAAGGACGCGGGGCTTTCGGTGGTGTAGAGGGCTTCGGCGGCGGCCATTTTCATGGGCTGGACCTGGGTCATGATCTTGCCTTGGATGTCGCCGGTGCCGATGACGGCGGCGGTGGCGAGCAGGGTGGTCCAGGCGCCGAGTTTGGTGGCGGTGCGGAAGGCGGGGGTGTCGGGGCCGTCGGGGTGGCGGACGAGGTGCCAGATGGCGACGGCGAGGACGAGGGCGCCGGCGACCATGAAGCAGCCGGCGAGGGTGTGCGGGAAGGTGATGAGGGTGACCTTGTTGGTGAGTACGGCGATGAAGTCGGTGAGTTCGGCGCGGCCGGTGTCGGGGTTGATGCGGTAGCCGACGGGGTTCTGCATCCAGGAGTTGGCGGCGAGGATGAACCAGGCGCTGATGATGCTGCCGAACGAGGCGAGCCAGATGGTGGCGAGGTGCAGTGCCTTGGGGAGTCTCCCCCAGCCGAATATCCAGAGTCCGAGGAAGGTGGATTCGAGGAAGAAGGCGAGGAGGGCTTCGATGGCGAGTGGTACGCCGAAGATGTCGCCGACGAAGCGGGAGTAGTCGCTCCAGTTCATGCCGAACTGGAATTCCTGCACGATGCCGGTGACGATGCCCATGGCGAAGTTGATGAGGAAGAGTTTTCCGTAGAACTTGGTGAGTTTGAGGTAGCGGTCGTCGCCGGTGCGGTGCCAGGCGGTCTGCAGGATGGCGACGAGGAGGCTGAGCCCGATGGTGAGTGGGACGAACAGGAAGTGGTAGACGGTGGTGACACCGAACTGCCAGCGGGCTATGTCGAGCGCGTCCACGGCTCCCCCATCTAGATACTACGAAGCGTAGTAAATACTACAACCTGTCGTTCTGGCGGCCAGGGTCGGAGGTCCCCTCTCCCCCGGGACGTCCGACCCGGGCAGGCGTCCCGACGGTGGGATCCACCGACCGGCCCGGCTGTGCGACGATCGACGGTCGATGGACGACACCGCCGCCCCGCCGCCCCGCTGGCGGGCCCCGCTGCTGTGGCGGGCGCTGCAGGTCACCGCCCGGCTGGTCGTCGCACTGGTCGCCCGGCTACGGGTCAGCGGCGACGTGCCCGACGAGGTACGCGACGGCCCGCTGATCCTGGCCGCCAACCACATCAGCCCGTTCGACCCGGTCGTGCTGGCCGCCGCCTGCCAGGTGCGGCGGGTCGCGCCCCGGGTGCTGGCCACCGGTGGGTTGTTCCGGGCGCCGCTGGTCGGCGCGGTGATGCGCCGGGCCGGGCACATCCGGGTGGACCGGCGGACCAGCACGGTCGCCGAGGCGTTGGGGTCGGCCGCGCGGGCGGTGGCCGACGGCTCGGTGGTCCTGGTGTACCCGGAGGGGCGGATCGGGCTGGACCCGCAGATGTGGCCGGAGCGCGGCAAGACCGGCACTGCCCGGCTCGCGTTGGCCAGCGGCGCGGTGGTGGTGCCGGTGGCGCAGTGGGGGGCGCACGCGGTGCTGCCGTGGGCGGCGCCCCGTGGCCTGGTCCGGGCGGTGCTGCGGTCGATGCTGCGCCGTCCGGTGGTCACTGTCCGGTTCGGGCCGCCGGTGGACCTGTCCGGGATCGACCCGGCCCGCCCGGGTGCCGCGCAGCGGGCGACGGTGCGGATCGTGGACGCGATCACCGACACCCTGGCCGGGTTGCGGCCCGACGAGCCGGCGATGCCCCGGCATGTCGACCCGACCCGGCCGGTGGACCTGAGCCGGCGGCACCGGCGCGGCCGGGATGACGTGGTGCCGGACGGGGCGACCGCCGACGTGCTGGCCGACGACGACGCCGACCAGGCCGATCCGGCGCCGGACGCGACCTGACGCCGGACGCGACCGGCCACGAGTTGGTGGCGGCGGTGTCGGTGGTGGTTCAGCGTGCGGGTCGTTGCCGCAGGTAGGCGAGGACGGCTTCGCGGGTGGTGCGGACCCCGAGGGCGGCGCGGGCCTGGGCGATGCGCCGGTTCGCGGTACGCAGCGACAGGAACTCGGCCGCCGCGGCGGCGGCGATGGTCTCGCCGTTGGCGAGCCGTTCCAGCAGGGCCCGCTGCTCGGGTATGAGGGTGACGGTGTCGGTGGCCGCCGCGGCCGGTGGTTCGGCCTCGGCGTGGCGCAGCACCGGCCCGAGGCGGGACAGGTCGTCGAGCAGGGCACGGCCGAGATCACCGGCCGGGTCGCAGATGGCGACGACGGCGGCGCCCCGGGCGGCGGCGAGGAGCACCAGGGCGACGGTGTCGGTGTCCGGGACCCGCCCGTACAGGGCGAGCCGGGCGGTGGTGAGGTCCCAGGTGGGGTCGGTGACGGCGAACCCTTCCCGGGTGGTCCAGCCGTCGCGGGCCAGCCGGCGCAGCACCGTGGTGGCGTCGGCGGCGCTGTCGAGGACGTAGCGCGGCGGGTCGCTCATCGGTCGGGCTCCATCGCCAGGGCCGCAGCCTCGGTGCGGGTACGGGCACCGAGTTTACGCATCCCGGCGCGGACGTGGGTTTCCACGGTCTCGGTGGAGATGCCGAGCTGGTTGGCGATCCGGCGGGTGGGTTCGCCGCGGGCGACCAGCCGCAGCACGTCGCGTTCCCGCACGGTGAGCAGGTCGCCGCTGCGGGGGCCGCGTTCGTCGCGGCGTACCGCGTGCCGGCGCAGGGCGCGGCGGACCCGGCCGAGCAGGACGACCAGTCCGGCGTGCTCGGCGAGGGACTCGGCGGCGAGCAGGGCGGGTACGGCCCGAGCGGGGTCGGGTTCGTGCAGGCCGTGGGCGAGCAGGCAGCGGACCTGTTCGCGGACGGCGACGTCGCGCCAGGTGTCGGCGGCGTGGGCGAACAGTCGTGGATCGCCGGCGGTCCAGGCGGTGACGGTGGCGGCGGCCGGCGCCGGCAGCGTGACCGGTGTGGCGGCCGGCGGTGTGGCGGGGTGGGCGCCGTCGTGGGCGGCCCAGTGGGCGGTGATCCGCCGAAGTCCGTCGACCAGCGGCGGTACGGGGAGGTGGGGTGCCCCGGCGGTGGCCTGGTCCGGTTGGCCGTCGAGCCAGGCGGCTTCCCGGGCCACCCAGTCCAGTACGGCGGTGGCGGTGTTCGGGGTGCCGGGGGCACCGGTGAGCCGGGCACGGGCCGGGGCGAGCAGGCCGCTGTCGGCTTCGAGCAGGCCGGCGGCGGCGACGGCGTAGTCGTGGGCGGCGGCCGGCAGGGTGCGGTCGGTCAGGTCGGCGGCGGCGCGCAGCAGGGCGTCCCCGGCGGCGGGCAGCGGGTCGCTCTGGTCGGCGGTCTGCGCGCCAGTGCCGGCCGTGGCCGGGCCGGTCGGGTCGCCGCGCAGGGCCAGGCACCACAGCCGGGCGGCGGTGAACCGGACCTGCCAGCTGTAGGCGAGGTCGGCGGCGCAGGCGGTGGCGGCCGCCGCTGCGGCCTGCGCGGCCTCGGTGAGCCGTCCGTCGCCGGCGAGGGTCTGCACCAGATGCCAGGCCGTCCACCGGGCGGTGAGCAGGTCACCGGCGGCGCCGGCGGCCGCTGCGGTGCCGGCGAGGGCGTACTCCCAGCCGGGTCGGCGGCCGGCGGCGGCGGTGGCGGCGAGGGCGGCGCGCAGCCCCAGGTGGGCCGGTTCAGGTCCGTGCCGGCGGGCGATCGTGGTGGCGCGGACTGCGGCGGAGGTGGGGTCGGTGGCCAGGTCGGCGAGCAGCAGGACCCGGTCGCGGGCGGCGACCACCGGTGGTGGCGCGTCGTCGGGCACCGGTGCGGCGGCGGTGCGGGCGGCGGTCGGGTCGCCGGCCTGCAGCAGCGCCTCGGCGCGTAGCACGGCGGTGTCGGGGGTGGGCAGGGCGGTGCCGGTGAGCAGGTCGGCGGCGCGGCGGGGCCGTCCGGCGGTCAGCGCGGCGCGGGCGGCGGCGAGGCGGACCGGTTCGGTGGCGTCGGGTTGCGCGCTGGCGAACAGCAGCAACTCGGCGCGGGCGCCGCCGGTGGCGGCCGTGTCGGCGGCGGTGACCGCGCGCTGGTAGGCGGCGCTGGTGTCGCCGGCGGCGGCGAGGTGCCGGGCGGCGGCCAGCGGGTCGGTGACGAGGTCGGCGAGGCGGCGGTGCAGGGCGCGGCGGGCCGGGTCGTCGAGCAGGCCGGCGGCGACGGCGGCCTGGTACGGCGAGGTCGGGGTGACCAGTCCGTCGTCGCCGGTGTGGACCAGGTCAGCGGCGGTGAGTTCGGTGACGCCGTCGCCGAGCAGACTCGCCGGGGCGCCGTGGCCGAGCAGGCCGAGGGCCGCGAGTGCGGTGCGGGCGGGGCGGGTGAGGCTGGCCAGTGCGGCGGCGACGGCGTAGCCGACCTGGTCCAGTTCGGCACCGCCCGGGGTGCCGCCGACGGTGGGTGGGGTGCCGGTGCGGGCGGCGTGGCGGGCCAGCGCGGTGGCGGCGAGCGGGTTGCCGCCGGCGTGGCGGGCCACGGCGGCGACGGTCGCCGGGTCGAGCGTGGGTGCGGCGCGGCGGATCAGGCCGGCGAGGGTGTCCGGGTCGGGTGCCGGCACCGTCAGCCAGAGGCCGGTGTCGCCGCGCAGCGGGTCGAGGGCGGTGTCGGGCAGCTGGTGCGGGGTGCGCAGGGCGACGACGACCCGGCAGTGCCGGGCGATGCCGGGCAGGGCGGCGACGGTCGCCGGATCGGCCCACTGCAGGTCGTCGAGGACGAGCAGGCCGTGGCGGACCCGGGAGCGGACGGCTTCGGCGAGCAGCGCGGTGTCGTGGCCGGGCAGCCGTACCCGCAGGGCGTGGCTGAGGGGGAACGCCGGGACGTGGCCGAGGGCGGCGAGGCCGCCGCCGGCGTGGACGGGCCCGGTGGTGGCGGCGGCGACGCGGCGTAGCAGGGTGCTGCGTCCGCTGCCGGGTGGCCCGGTCAGTATGACGATCCCGGGGCGGGTCAGCCGTCGCGTGGCGGCTGCCACGGCGTCGGCGACGGTCCCGGTGGGGACGCTGCCGCTGGCGGTGGTGCCGTCGGGTCGGGTGCGGGCGGGGTGTCCGCCGGCTGGGTGCCGCACTTGTCCTCCTCCCCCGCTACGGCTCGTGGCCTCGCCGGGCGAGGTTGGCACGAACATGGGATCCTGCGCCGGTGAGGATATTCGTACGGTGGATGCCGGTGGTGGGCGCACCACCGGGTGCCGTGCTGTCGGGAGGACGACCAGCGAAATGAGTGTGTGCCGCCGTCGGATGCCCGTCGTCGCCGTTGACCGGGCGGCGGGGGGTCGGCTGTGAACGCCGGCCCGTTGAGTGGCCGGGTCGCCGCGTTGTGTGACGAGGTGGGTCCCCGGGTGGGCGCGGCCGCCGGCGGTGAGGTGCTGCGGGTGCGGCGGCGGTTGGACGAGCCGCTGCGGGTGGCGATCGCCGGCCGGTTGAAGGCCGGCAAGTCGACGCTGGTGAACGCGTTGATCGGGCGGCGGGTGGCGCCGACGGAGGTGGGTGAGTGCACCCGGGTGGTGACCCAGTTCCGGTACGGCACGGCCGACCGGGTCGACGTGGTACGCCGGGACGGCACCCGGGTGAGTCTGCCGCTGGATCCGACGGGGGTGATTCCGCAGCGGTTGGGGGTGCCGCGGGCGCAGGTCGCGTTCGTCGACGTCACGTTGACCAGTGACCGGCTGCGGGAGTTGACGGTGATCGACACGCCGGGGTTGTCGTCGACCAGCGTCGGGGTGAGTGAGTCGGCGCGGCGGTTCCTGTTCGCCGGGGCGGGCGCGCCGGCCGGTGCCGGGGGCGGCGGCCCGGTGGTGGACGACACGGCGCCGTTCGACGCCGGTATCGACGACGACTCGGTCGGCGCGGTGTCCGGGGCCGAGGCGATCGTGTACGTGTTCACCCAGGCGGTACGCGACGACGACGTGCGGGCCTTGGAGGCGTTCCGGTCGGTGTCGGCGCGGCTGTCGAGCAGTCCGATCAACTCGGTGGGGTTGTTCAACAAGGTCGACAAATTGGTGGCCGGTGGGGCGGATCCGTGGCCGGTGGCGGCGCCGTTGTCGGCCGACCAGACCCGGGTGCTGCGGCGGGTGGTGTCCGACGTGGTGCCGACGGTGGGGCTGTTGGCGGAGACGACCGAGGCGGGCCGGTTGACGGCGGCCGACTGTGAGGCGCTGCGGGCGTTGGCCGGGTTGCCGGCGGCGCAGCGGGCGGTGCTGCTGGCGTCGGTGGACCTGTTCGTGTCGCGGGAGGCTCCGGTGCCGCGCAAGCAGCGTGAGCGGCTGCTGGCGTTGCTGGACCTGTACGGGGTGGGGTTCGCGGTGGCGCAGCTGCAGGCGTCGCCGCAGTTGGCGTCGGGGGATCTGGTGCGGGCGTTGTACGCCGCGTCGGGTTTCGCGCGGCTGCGGCACACGTTGGACGAGGCGTTCCGGTGGCGTACCGACGCGATCAAGGCCGGGTGGGCGTTGTCGTGTCTGGAGAAGGTGGCCAGCCACACGGCGAATCCGGGTGACCGGGAGTTGTTGCGGGACGCGGTGGAGCGGCTGCTGCACCAGCCGGAGTACCACCGGCTGCGGCTGTTGGAGGTGGCGCAGCAGGTGACGACGGGCGCGGTGGAGCTGCCGGAGCCGATGGAGCGGGAGTTGACCCGGTTGGCGTTGTCGGCGGATCCGCGCTGGGTGCTGGAGTTGCCGGCGGCGTCGGCGCAGGAGTTGTCGGCGGCGGCGGTGGAGGCGGCGACCCGGTGGCGGGTGTTCGCGGTCGCCGGGGCGTCGCCGGCGCAGTCGCGGGTGGCGTTGGTCGCCCACCGTGGGTTTCATCTGCTGTCGCAGCAGGTGCGGGCGGTGTCTCGGTGAGCGGCGGCCCGGCGGCGTTGGGTGCGCTGCTGTCCGGGGCGGTCGACACGTGTCTCGGGTTCGTCCGCACCGTCGACGCGGAGGCGGCGGCGGAGATCGACGCGCAGCGGCGCCGGGAGGTGACCCGGCCGTCGGTGGTGGTCGTCGGTGAGACGAAGCGGGGCAAGAGTTCGCTGGTGAACGCGTTGATCGGGGTGACGGGTCTGTCGCCGGTGGACGCGGCGGTGGCGACGTCGGCGTACCTGGAGTTCGGTCACGGGGCGACGACGTCGGCGCAGGCGTTCGTGCCGGGCCGCGACGAGCCGGTGCCGGTGCCGGTGGACCGGTTGGCGGACTGGGCGACGGTGTCGGCGGCGCTGCCGGACGGGATGCGCCCGCCGCGACGGATCGCGGTGACCTGTCCGGCGCCGCTGCTGCAGTATCTGACGCTGGTGGACACCCCGGGTGCCGGCGGGTTGGATCCGGCGCACACCGAGATCGCGTTGGACGCGGTGTCGCGGGCGGCGGCCCTACTGTTCGTGGTGGACGCGTCGACGCCGTTGACCCGGCCGGAGCTGGACTTCCTCATCGAGGCGAGCAAACGGGTCGACGTGGTGGTGTTCGCGTTGACGAAGGTCGACGCCTATCCGGGGTGGCGGACGATCCTGGCTGACAACCGGGCGCAGTTGCAGGCACACGCGCCGAGGTTCGCGTCCGCCGCCTGGTTCCCGGTGTCGGCGCGGCTGGCCGAGTTGGCGTTGACGCTGCCGGCGGAGGCCGCCGGTGAGCTGGTCGGTGAGTCGCGGGTGGCGCCGCTGCAGCACGCGTTGGTGGGGTTGGCCGGCAACGGGCATCTGCTGGCCCAGGCGAACGTGCTGCGGACGGTGCGCAGCGAACTGGTCCGGCTGGATCTGGCCGCCGGTGAGCGGGTCGCCGCCTGTGACCCGGATCCGGCGGAGGTGGAGCGGGCGAAGCGGGACCGGGCCGGGTTGGCGGCGCGGAAACGGACCGAGGCGCGGCAGTGGTCGTTGGCGTTGAACACGGAGACGCAGCGGGCCCGGGTGGAGGCGACGGGGCGGCTGCGGACCGCGGTCGGCGGGTTGCAGGAGCAGTTCCTGACCCGGATCGACGCGGCCCGCGGGGACGCGTTGAAAGCGCTGCCGGGCGAGGTGGACCGGGCGTTGCACGCGTTGTCGCTGCAGCTGTCGCATGATCTGCGGTTCCGGTTCCACAAGGTCGCCGAGCGGACGTTGGCGCAGGTGTTCGGGCCGGCCGAGCTGCAGTTCGTGCTGCAGCGGATCAACGGCACGTTGCGGCACGCGTTGGCGACCCGGCCGCGGCGTGACGGCGGCGGCGGTGACAACGTGATGGTGGCGTTGTCGGCCGGTGGGATGGCGTTCATGGCCGGCCGGGGGGTCGCGGCGGGCGCGTCGGCGTTGGGTGCCGGGGCGCTGGTCGGTGGTGGGCTGCTGATCCCGGTCGCCGGTCTCGGTCTGGGGTTGGCCGCCGGCGCGTTCATCCTGTTCCGGCGGCGGGTCGCCAGCGACCGGCAGCAGGCCCGGGTGTGGCTGCGGGAGGTGCTCGGCGAGGCGCGGGCGGCGTTGACCGACGAGTTGGCGCAGCGGTTCACCGACCTGCAGTACGCGTTGACGGTGGCGTTGGACGACGCCGTGGAGCGGCGGTTGGCGCAGTTGGACGCGCACATCGCCGACATCGACGCGGCGTTGGCGCGGGACAAGGCGGACCGGGCGCGGCGGCGGTCGGCGGCGCAGGCCCGCCGCGACGCCGTCCGGGCGCGGGTGAAGCAGGTCGACGAGGTGCTGGCCCGGGCCCGGGTGTTGACCCCGACAGCGGAGGCGGTGCCGCGATGACCAGCGAGTTCGGTGACTGGACCGGGGACGACCCGACCGGTGACGACGCCGACACCGCCGACCTGGGTGGTCCGGTCGACGACGGGTCGGGCGGCCCGGCCGTGGAGGGGTTCGGCGCCGCCGACCCGGTGGAGGGGTTCGGGGCGGCCGACCCGCCGGCCGGCGACGACCTGACCGGCGACATCGCCGACGACGGCAAATACGGCGACGGCGGGTACGGCGGGGGTGACGCGGTGCCGGCGCTGGGCTACGGCGACGACCTGTCCGGCGCGGACCCGGCGGAGCCGGTGGACGCCGGGTTCGGGGCGGAGCCGGCGGCCGAGCAGGGGTTCGGGGCGGCGGACCCGGCGCCCGGGGTCGACCCGGACGTGCCGGCGGGGGCCGACGGGTGGCCGGAGGCAGAGTTCCCGCCGCTACTGGACCCGGCGGGGGTGCCGACGCCGGTCGACGGCTGGCCGTGGGCGGACCCGCAGCTGCTCGGCGACGGCGGCCCGGTCGGTGCTGTGTCGCCGCACGTCGACCCGGTCGACCCGGTCGACCTGGCCGGCTACGCGGGGGTGGACGCCGTCGGCGGTGACCTGTGGGCGGTGTTGCTGGGCAGCGACGACCCGGCGACCAGCGCGCTGGCCCGGTTCTGGTCCTCCGGAAGCTGACCAGGCGGGATCAGGGTGTCGCCCGGCCCGGTAGCTGCCCGGTTGGCCGGCGGGGCGGGGTCAGTGCGTCGGGGTCGGTGCCGCCGCCGGCGGCACGGCGCAGGCGGCGGTACCGCCGGGCAGCCGGTGCCGGTTGTCGGCGATCCACCGGTACACCGGCCAGGCCAGGGCGGTGACCGGGCGCAGCCCGAGGACGGCCCCGGCGGCCCGCCACAGCGGGTTGCTGGTGCGCAGCAGCGCGGCGATCGCCGCCGGCCCGGCGGCGGAGCGGCTCTTGTCGGCCGGCACCCATTGCACGGCGGTCACCGCCTGGTCACGGGTCAGGCCCAGCGCGGCCAGGTCGGTCCACTGCCAGGGCACGACGGTGGCGTCGTTGGGCACCCGACGTTCGATGAACCGGACGCACATGGTGCAGAACGCGCAGTCGCCGTCGTAGACGAAGGTGCCTGAGGGTGCGCTGGCGTCACTCATACGATCATTGTCCCGCGTCGGCGCCAGCCGGTGCCACCGGATGTGTCCGATCCCGCACAGCCGGCGCGTCGGGGCCGGCCCGACGCGCCGGGCCGCCGCCCGGCCCGCGATCGTGGCCACCGTCACCGTCCGGGCGGTCCGGGCCGGGGGCCCGGCGGCGGCCGGCCAGCCGCCGCGCCCACACGATCGGCCGGACCCTTTCCAGCGGCAGGAACGCGCCCATCGCCACCAGGTGCGGGGCGAACGAGATGGAGATCGTCGCGAACGACAGCAGATGGAACGAGTAGAAGAAGCCGATCACCGCGTACCGCAGCCGCCCACGGGTCAGGAAGACCAGCGGGCTGAGCGCCTCGAACACGACGATGCCGATCTGGGCGGCGATCAGCGCGTACGGCACGGCGGCGATCAGGTCGGCGAGCTCCGAGCCGCGACGCAGGAACGCGCGGGCCAGGACGCTGCCGGTCAACCAGCCCCAGCCGCCGAAGCGGATCTTCGCGTACGCGGAAAAGAAGTAGGTGCAGACGACGGCGATCTGGATCATCCGCAGTGACCAGCCGGCGGCCTGGCTGGGCCGGTGGTCGCCGTGGCGGGCGGCGCCGACGGTGGGCAGCACGGCGAGCGCGACGAGGAACGCGAACCGGTCGTGGTCGACCTTGCCGTAGCTCATCGCGACGACCATCCACGCGAAGTAGAACGTGAACACGGACCAGCCGAGTGTCCGCGGGAACCGGCCGGTCGCCGCCAGCGGCGCCAGTAGCAGCAACGACCACCAGATGAGGTCGACGGCGACACCGGTCGGTGCCGGCAGGTGCAGGAAACGGGCGAACGCCAGCGGCTCGTACAGGTCGGCCGGCACGTCACCGCGGGTACGCACCCACGACGAGTAGACCAGCAGATCGAACACGATGAACAGGTAGGTGACGGTCCGCAGCGCGGCGACCCGACCGAGCGGGGCGGCGGCGAACAACCAGCGGCTGATCACGGCCGCTGCCAGACGGCGCGGGTTTCGTCGTGCCACTGCCCGGTGAGGGAACTGTTGCGGATCTCGTGGAGCCGTACGATCACGGTGACCCGGACGATCGGCGGCGCGTCGGGGTTCATCCGCGCGTAGCTGTCGGCGATCAGTTCGAGCCGTCCCGGGTCGTCGACGTAGGCCGCTTCGAGTCCTTCCACCTCGGCGCGGCGTACCCCGGCGTTGTGTTCGTTGAGCACCAGGGTCCGTCCGGTGGCGTCGACGCCTTCGACCCGGGTGTCCGGCGCCGGGTCGTTCGGGCCGTTGACGCCGGCGTACATGCTGAACGGTCCAAACGGGAAATGGTCGTCGGTGCCCCACAGTGTGCCTGCGGTCAGCAGTGCGAACACCACGATGGTGGCCGACGCACGGACCAGACGGCCGGTCGCCGTCAGGGTGTCGGTCTGCACCGGCGCACTGTACCGGACCGGCCGGACCGGCCGGGGCCGCGCGGGCGGGGTGTCGGTCTGCCCGGAGGTGGGGGTTTCCAGCGTCCACATCGTGTCCGACGCCGCCGGAGCTGATCCGCGCGTGCGGGGAGAAGCGGTGGGGACGTCACCTGGCCGGCCAGTGGCCGGGGCGGGTCAGCGTCGACGGTAGCCGGGTGCGGGGGTCACCGGCGGCGGAGTCCAGCTGCGGCTGGGTCAGGAACAGCACGTCGGTCAGGTCGGCGCCGTCGAGCCGGGCCCCGCGCAGGTCGGCGCCGGCCAGGTCGGCCTGGGCGAGGACGACCCCGCGCAGGTCGGCGCCGATCAGGATCGCCCCGCGCAGGTTCGCGCCCCGCAGGTTCCGCTGACGCAGGTCCCGGCCGGCGAGGTCCACGCCGCTGTGGTCCCGGCCGGTTCGGCCGTGGCGGCGACGCAGGGCGGTGCTGGCCCGCCGCAGCAGCGCGGCCACCTGCCGCCAGTGTCCGGGCAGGTCCAGGCCGCGCAGCGCCGCCGGGTCGGCGGCGGTCAATGCGGTGGTGTGGTCGGCGGCGGCGCGCAGGTCGTCGCGCAGCGGTCCGGCCGGGCAGCGGACGGCTGCCTCGGTGAGATGCCACAGGGCTTCGTGGAGTTGGCGCTGCACCGCGAAGACCGCGAACATGTCGGCGGCGATGTCCGGGTGCTGTCGCCAGTCCCGGCCGCCGAAGGTGACCTGCACGGTCTGCTGCCCGGCGCCGAAGCAGTCGTACGTGGTGCAGCCGGCGAAGCCTCGGCGTCGCAGGTCACGGTGGATACCGCAGCGGAAGTCGGCGTGCAGGTTCGGGCATGGCCGGCCGGCGGGTTTGTCGATGGCGAAGTCGGCGGAGGCGGCGAACGCCGGCGCGGTGCAGCACAGCGCGGCGCAGCGTGCGCAGTCGGCGCGTAGCGCCGGCTGCCCGTCGGAGGGGTTCGTCATCGGTGTCCTCAGAGTCACAGCAGCAGCACGACCATGACGACGACGGCGATGCCGACCATGGTGGCCAGCGCGGCCACCAGGACCGGGCCGTGTTCGTCGTACCAGGGACGGCCCGGCGTCGTCGTCGGCTGCGCCGGCATCGGCATCAGGTGTGGTGACACCGGTGCCGGCGCCATGAACGGTGCCGGTGACGCCGGTGGCGGCATCGGCGGTGCGGCCGGCGAGGTCGGCCCGGCCGCGGGTGTCCCGGCGATGTGCGGCGGCGCGGTGGCGACACGCGGCATCGGGGCCGGGGGACGCGGGCCGGGCAGGCCGGTGCGGGCGGCGGCACCGACCCGTAACGCGCCGTCGGCGACGACGGTCTCCGGCTGCTCCAGGGTGGTCGGTGCCACCCCCAGTTCGGTGTGGATCAGCTGCGCGGCGAGCGGGATCCGGCTGGAACCGCCGACCAGGAACACGCCGACCAGGTCAGCCGGGGCCAGCCCGGCGGCAGCGACCGTCTGCGCCAGACACGTCACGGTACGGGCCAGATGGTCGCGGATCAGCGACTCCAGTTCGTCGCGGGTGACGTGGGCGGCGATGTCCAACGCCGGCAGGTGCACGTCAGCGCTGACCGTACGGGACAGCATCTCCTTCGCGCCGCGGACGTCGTCGTAGAGCAGGGCGCGGGCCCGCCGCGACCCGGTGTCGGACGGCGCGACCAGACCGTTCCACACGGTCGTGCGGCTGGGTGAGTAGACGCCGCCGAGATGTTCGACCAGCGCCTGGTCGAAGTCGAGGCCGCCGAGTTCGGCCAGGCCCTGCTCGGCGAGCACGTCGAACCCGGTGGCGGTGCGCCGGACCACGGCGGCGTCGAAGGTGCCGCCGCCCAGGTCGTAGACGGCCAACGCCCGGCCGGGCGGTACCGCCGCGCCCAGCGCCGACGTGTAGTAGGAGGCGGCGGCGACCGGTTCGGCGATCAGCGTCGGCCGGGGCAGCCCGGCGGCGTACGCGGCCTGGACGAGGACCATCCGCCGCCGCTCCCCCCACCGCACCGGATGGGTCAGCCGGACCTCGTCGACGCCGCCGAGTTGGCGGCGGGCCTCGGCGGCGACGTGCCGCAGCAGGGCGGCGACCAGCTGCGGTACCGGAACGTCGGCGTCGCCGAGCAGCACCGTGCCGTCGTCGACGCGGCGTTTCGGGTTGGGTTCGAACCCGGACGGGTCGATGCGGGCCCGGCGGTGCGCGTCCGCGCCGACGAGCAGCCGCCCGTCGGCGTCGCGGTACACCGCCGACGGCAGCAGCGGGGTGCCGTCGAACAGCAGCGGCCGGACCCGGCCGTCGCCGCCGCGTACCACCGCCACCGTGTTCGAGGTGCCGAAGTCGATGCCGAGTGCCCGCATGGGGGCACCCTACTGCCGGCGGCGCGGCGGCCCGCGCCGGCCGCCGGCCGGTGAGCGGTCGGCGTCGCGCAACCTGCCGTACGCCCGCAGGTTGCCGGCGGCGGGCATACTGCGCTGCGTGTCGCACCGGTTCGCGTACCTGGACTCGCCGGCTCCGATCGCGTTCGCGCACCGGGGCGGCGCGGCCCGCGGTGACGAGAACACCGCCGAGGCGTTCGGCCGCGCCGTCGGGCTCGGCTACCGGTACGTGGAAACCGACGTACACGGCACCGCCGATCAGGTGGCGGTGGTGTTCCACGATCCGACGCTGGACCGGGTGACCGGCGACCGGGGCAGCATCGCGCGGCTGCGCTGGGCGGACCTGGCCACGGTGCGGGTGGGTGGCGCGTCGGTGGTGCCGCGGCTCGACGATGTGCTCGACAGCTGGCCGCAGGTGCGGTTCAACATCGACGTGAAAGCCGACGGCGGGGTGGAGCCGACGCTGGCGGCGGTCGACCGGTGCGCCGCCGCCGACCGGGTGCTGCTGGCGTCGTTCTCCGATCGGCGGCTGCACCGGCTGCGGACGTCGACCGGCGGTCGGGTGGCGACGTCGCTGGGCATGCAGGCGGTGACCCGGCTGCGGGTCGGGTCGTTGACCGGCCGGCGGCTGCGGCTGCCGCCGTCGGTGGTGGCCGCGCAGGTGCCGGTGCGGTTCAACCGGGTACGGGTGGTCGACGCCCGGTTCGTGGCGTACTGCCACCGGCTCGGGTTGCAGGTGCATGTCTGGACGATCGACGAACCCGCCCAGATGCACGAGTTACTGGACCTCGGGGTGGATGGCATCATGACCGATCACGTCGAGGTGTTGCGTGACGTGTACCTCGCCCGTGGCCACTGGCCGCCCGACCGGCGGGTCGACGCGGACCGTACCGCCCGCTGACCGACAGTGAAGGATCCGATGGCCGACCCCACCGAGCCAACCAGCGGGCCACCTACCGGGCCCGCGCCCGTACCGCCCGCCGCGGCGCCGCCCGGTGCCGCACCGTCGAGCACCCGGCGGGAACGCACCGGCTGGTACTTCTACGACTGGGCGATGTCGGCGTTCTCCACCACCGTCATCACCGTGTTCCTCGGGCCGTTCCTGACCACGGTCACCAAGCAGGCGGCCGGCTGCGCGGCCGACGCCGACGAGTGCGCCGGGTCGGTGTACCCGCTGGGCATCGAGGTGGCGCCGGGGGCGTACTTCCCGTACCTGGTGTCGCTGTCGGTGGCGTTGACGGTGCTGGTGCTGCCGGTGATGGGCGCGCTGGCCGACCGGTCGATGCACAAGAAGCGGCTGCTGGCGGTGTCGGCGTTGCTCGGTGCCGGGGCGACCGTCGCGATGGTGTTCGTGACCGGGGACCGCTACCTGCTCGGCGGCGGGCTGTTCGTCCTGGCCAACATCGCGTTCGGCGCCAGCGTGGTGGTGTACAACTCGTTCCTGCCGCAGCTGGGCGGCCCCGACGACCGCGACCGGATCTCCAGCCGGGGCTGGGCGCTCGGCTACCTCGGGGGCGGGCTGCTGCTGGCCGTCAACCTGGTGGTGGTGCAGTCGTTCAGCGTCGACGGCGACGCGCAGCGCACCCTGGACCTGGCCCGCTGGTCGATCGTGTCGGCCGGGGTGTGGTGGGCGGTGTTCACCCTGGTGCCCCTCGCGTGGCTGCGGGAACATCCGGCGGTCGACGCCCGGCCGGGCGGCAACGTGCTCACCGACGGGTTCAAACAGCTGGGCCGTACGGTGCGCGGGCTGAAGACGTACCCGTTGACGTTGTTCTTCCTGCTGGCGTTCCTGGTCTACAACGACGGCATCCAGACGGTGATCGCGTTGGCCAGCCAGTACGGCACCGAGGAGCTGCGGCTGGGCCAGTCGACGCTGATCGTGACGATCCTGCTGGTGCAGTTCCTGGCGTTCGGTGGGGCGCTGCTGCTCGGGGCGGTCGCACAGCGCATCGGCGCGTGGAAGACGGTGCTGGGCAGCCTGGTGCTGTGGACCGGGGTGATCGTGGCGGCGTTCCGGCTGCCGGCCGAGGCGCCGGCGCAGTTCATGGCGCTCGGCGCGGCGATCGGGCTGGTGCTCGGCGGCTCTCAGGCGTTGAGCCGGTCACTGTTCAGCCAGCTGATCCCGGCCGGTAAGGAAGGCGAGTACTACGGCTTCTACGAGATCAGCGACAAGGGCACCAGCTGGTTGGGGCCGTTGGCGTTCGGGCTGGTGTTCCAGCTGACGAACTCGTACCGGGTCGGTCTGGTCTCGTTGTTGATCTTCTTTGTGGTCGGGTTCGTGCTGCTGCTGGCGGTGCCGATGCGCCGGGCGATCGTCGCCGCCGGCAACACCCCGCCCCGGGTGCTGTGACCCGAAGCGGGGCGGGGTGTCGCGGTGAGCGTCACAGGATCGGCTGCGTCGCCTCGATCTGCGTGATGGCGGTGCGGGTGGCCGCCACGAAGTCCCAGAACAGCGTGTTGGTGGTGTTCTTGCGCTGGGAACGGGTGTTGGTGCCGAACATCGCCGCCCGCAGCGGAGTGGTCAGCTCCAGCTGGGCGCCCATGCCGAGCAGCGTCCGGTTGACGATGTTGTCGGTCGACGTGCCGGCGATCGCCGGGATGCCGGTGGCGTCGAACGCGCTGATCCCGGCCGCGGTGTAGGCGGAGATCAGCGCGGCGCGGAACGCCGCGTTGCGTCCGCCGACGGCGACGGCCTGCGCGTTCGACGGCAGCCCGGCGGTGCCAGGGGTGCAGCCGTGCAGGGTGACGACGTTCAGCGCGCCGGCCGCCACCGACAACGCCGGGACGTCGTCGCAGTGGCTGGCGGTGACGTGCAGTTCGCTGTTGCCGGACGAGCGGATGCCCTCGAACATCCAGTAGTCGTACGTCGGGCCGGCCGGTGGGGTCGCCGCCAGGTTCGCCGGGTGGTAGCCGGCGATCGCCAGGCACAGCTCCGACGTGCCGCCTTCGATGCCGCCGCCGTGCGGGGCGATGATCGCGGTACGCGGCAGCGGCGTCGCGGTGGCGTCGGAGTTGTCGAGCAGCGGATGCCGGCGGTAGCGGCGGGCGTAGTCGACCCCTTCGGCCAGGTTCGGATCCGAGTACAGGTCGGTGTTCGAGGTGTAGATGTCGGCGGCGGCCGCCGGGGTGGCCGGCAGCGTCGCCAGGGGTCCGGCGACCGCCGCGGTGGCGAGCAGGCCGAGGACCGTCCTTCTGCTGGTGTTCACGAGGTGTCTCCTCAGATGTGGTTGCGGTTCGCCCTCCGGTGTCGGGCGAGGCACACCGTGTCACGACCGCCGACTGCACCGCGAACCATTTGCCGACCGGGTTTCCGTCCGCGCAGGCACCATTCGGCTGAAAAATGCAGCGGTACGGTGCCATTTGCACCGAAGAATCGTCGGATCAGCGACACATTCGGTGTTCGTGACCCGACATCGACAACAGGCCACCAGTCAGCGACTGGCCTTGCCGTACGGAGTGGTTCAGACGGTGAGCCCGCCCGGTCAGCCGGTGAGCCCGACCGCCAGGGCGACCACGCCCAGCAGCGGCGGCAGCCCCTGGATGAGCGCGGCGCCCAGCATCGCCGGCCGGGAGAGCACCAGGACCAGGCTGGCGGCGAGCATCGTGCCGGTGCCGGTGAACACCAGGGTCGCACCGACGGCGGTGGCCCCGGTCGCGACCACGACGATGCCGGCGCCGGCCGCGACCGCCAGGAACAGGTTGTAGAAGCCCTGGTTGAACGCCAGCGACCGGGTGGTCAGGGCGTCCTGTTCGCTGCGGATGCCGAACACCGCACGGGTACGCGGCGCGGTCCACACCACCGACTCGAGGTAGAAGATGTAGCCGTGGATCAGCGCCGCCACACCGGCGAGGACCAGCCCTGCGACAACCACGGTGTCCCCGCTCCCACGAGACGTGTACCGACCGGACGCAATCTATCGGACCTGCCACGTCGTAGGGTGGCGGCCATGGAACGCACGCCGGAACGACAGTGGCTCGACGCGCTCAGCGACGTGCTGCTGCGCTCCCACCTGTTCCAGCCCGACGAGCTCGGCGGCGCATTCGCCGACGTGATGGCCACCCTCGGCGTGCACGCCACCATCTACCTGGCCGACGAGGAGCAGCACACGCTGCGGCCCGTACCGGTGCCGGGCCGGGCCGACCCGCAGCCGCAACCGGTCGAGGGGTCCGTCGCCGGACGGGCCTTCACCCTGGTCGAGTCGATCCCGGCGCTGAACGCGCCGGCGTGGTGGATTCCGATGGTCGACGGCACCGACCGGCTCGGCGTCATCGAGTACGTCTTCGACGATGCGGCCGACGCTGCCGGCCCGCACACCCGCCGCCGCTGCGAAACCGTCGCCGGACTGATCGGGCATCTGATCACCGCTACCCGGCCGAAAGGCGACCATCTGCGACTGGTCGGCCGGTCCCGGTCGGCGACCGTCGCCGGGGAACTGCTGTCGCAGGTGCTGCCGCCGCTGACCGCCGCCACGCAGCGGATCACCGTCAGCGCCGTCCTCGAACCCTGCTACGACGTCGGCGGCGACGGCTTCGACTACGCCATCGACGGCGACCACGCCTTCCTGGCGATCTTCGACGCCGTCGGGCACAGCCTGAAAGCCGGCCTGGCCTGCACGACGGTGATCGCCGCCGTCCGGTCGGCCCGCCGCTGCGGCCACGACCTGGTCACCCAGGGCCGCACCGCCGACGCCTCACTGACCGACCAGTTCACCGACGCCCGGTTCGTCACCGCGTTCCTCGCCGATCTGGACCTGGAGACCGGGCTGCTGCGGTATGTCAACGCCGGGCACCCGAGGCCGCTGCTGCTGCGCGGCGGAAAAATGGTCCGCGAGCTGCGCGCCGGCCGCCGGCTGCCGCTGGGCATCCCGGACACCGCCGCCCGAGTCGGCGAGGAGATCCTCGAACCCGGCGACCAGCTGCTGCTGTTCACCGACGGCGTGCCCGAGGCCGGGGTGCGCACCGGTGAGCCGTTCGGTCTGCGCCGCCTGGTCGACTTCGCCGAACGGCAGGCCGCCACCGGGCTGCCGGCCCCCGAGGCGGTACGGCGGCTGGCCCGCGCCGTCGCCGACCACCGGGGCGGCCCACCCGACGACGACGCCACCCTGCTGCTGGCCGAGTGGTCCCGCACCGCCGCCGTCCGGGTCCTGCCCACCCCGCTGTGACACCTGCACCGTAAGGCATCCGACACCGCGCCGGTCCGACCCTTCTGGCGGTACGGCTCTACTGTGGTGCCCCGAGGATGGCTTTCGGCGGACGGCGGGACACCCGGGTGATCAGGCATTGGAAGGCGGCGACGCCGGCAGCGGCGGGCGCGGCGGCCCTGCTCGCCGCCGCCGTACTGCTGCTACCCGGTCGGGCGTGGTCAACGCTGGGGCGGCTGGTCGTCGGCCACTGGCTGGTGCTGCTGCTCGCCGTGGTCGGGGTGACTGGGCTGGCCGTCGGCGGGGTGCTGTGGCGGCGGTCGCGGCCGGCGGGCGAGTCGTCGGCGGCACCCGTACCGCCGCAGCGTCCACTGCGTCCGCTGCCGACCTGGATGATCGTGGCCGGCGCGCTGGTCGTCGCCGGCATCACCTGGGCGGCGGTGTGGGCGCTGCAGACCACCGTCCCGGCCGGTGTCGGGACGCCGCTGGAGGCGGCGCAGCTGCGGGTGGAGACGATCCGCACCGGCCTTTCAGTCGGCGCGGGTGCCGGTGCCGCCGCCGCGCTGCTGCTGGCGTTACGCCGCCAGCAGGTCACCGAACGGACCCAGCAGGCCACCGAGTACGACGCGGGCGAGAAACGGGTCACCGAGCTGTACGTCAAGGCCGCCGAGCAGCTCGGCTCCGACAAGGCACCGGTACGCCTGGCCGGCCTGTACGCCCTGGAACGCCTCGCGCAGGACAACCCGGTGCACCGGCAGAGCATCGTCGAGGTCATCTGCGCCTACCTGCGCATGCCGTACACCCCGCCGACCGAGGAGCAGTCAGATCGGAGCAGTGCCGAGCCCGACGCGGCGGAGGCCACGGACACCGCCGAGACGCCGAATCAGCCGACGCGACCTGACCCCCGCGAGGAACGCCAGGTACGGCTGGCCGCACAGCGCATCCTCGCCCGCCACTTGAGACCGAAGACGGCGGACCGCAAGCTGAGCCCGACCTACTGGAACGGAGTTGCCATCGATCTGACCGAGGCGACCCTCCTCGACGTCGACTTTAGCGACTGCGACCTGAACAATGCCCGGTTCAGCGGAGTGAAGTTCACAGGCACCGCTTGGTTTCGTCGCGCTGCCTTCACCCGACTTTCCTTATTCGCCGGCGCGACCTTCACCGGAGACGCCAGGTTCGACAGGGCGAAGTTCATGGGTGGCGCATGGTTTCACGGATCCACTTTCATTGGCGATGCGTACTTTGACGGTACCGGTTTTTCGGGTACCGCGTGGTTTCAGGGCGCGACTTTCGAGTCTCGGCAAACGTTCTTTCACGCTGTTGTCGGCGGGGGAGATCGGCTAGATGACCGGTGGCCCGCAGGCTGGCGGGTCGATCTCCGCACGCGGCGGGTGGTGCGCGTACCAGCGGGAGAGGAATGACGGCTGCCGCCGTCTCCCCAGCTGTAGCGGATCCGACAGAGCAGCGGTCTGATCCACTGGCGGTGCGGGTCTACTGTGGTTGCCAACTCGGACGGACGGAGTGGCGGCATAGTGGACATCGACCCGATCGCGGCGGCGACCGGTGCCGCGTTGATCCAGGCGATCGCGACGGACGCGTGGGAGAAGGCTCGTGACGGGACGGTCGCGCTGTGGCGGCGGGTACGCCCGCAGCAGGCCGACGCCGTCGACGCCGAGCTGGCCGAGGTACGCGAGGAGGTCATGGCCGCTCGCCGCGACGGTGACACTGACGCCGAGCGGGGCCTGGTCGACGACTGGCAGCGCAAACTGCAGCGGCTGATCCGCCAGGATCCGGCGTTCGCCGCCGAGCTGCGTCGCCTCCTCGACGACACCCTCACTCCCCTGCTGCCGCCTGCCAACCAGCAGCAGGCGGGCAGCATCACGATGACCGCCAACGCCAAAGACAACGCCCGCGTCTACCAGGCGGGCCGCGACCAGCACATCACCGAGCGGTGACCCGAACGGACATCCATCTGCGCGGCGAGGCCAGCGGCCACGGGCAGGTGTTCCAGGCCGCCGGTGACCAGCACATCACCATCTACGAGCAGCGGCCGGCGTACCGGGTGGAGCGGTGGCAGCCGCAGCGGCCACCGGACCCGCGTACGTTGGTCGACCAGCCGAGCATGTTGCTCGCCGCCAACAATCAGGTGGTGCCGTTCACCGCCCTGCGTGACGCCGACCGCGCCGAGTTGGCCGCCTGGCGCGACGACCCGGCGCGCGGGGTCGCTGTGCGGCTGCTGCACGGGCCGGGCGGGCAGGGCAAGACCCGGCTCGCGGCCCAGTTCGGCGCAGACAGCATCGCCGCCGGCTGGGCGGTCGCGGTCGCCCGGCACCGCAGCCAACTCGCCGCCGACGACCCGCCCGAGGCCACCGAGGCAACCGGGCGTGGCCTGCTGGTGATCGTCGACTACGCCGAACGCTGGCCCGCCGAAGACCTGCGGGATCTACTCAAGGACCGGCTGCTGCGCCAGGGTGTACCGACCCGGCTGCTGCTGCTCGCCCGCCCAGAGTCGACGCTGTGGCCGCATCAGCACGACCTGACGACGCTGGGGTACGCGGCCGACGTCGTGGCGCTGACCCCAGCCACCGACAGCCCCGCAAACCGACAGCGGATCTTCACCGAGGCCGCCAACCGGTTTGCGTACGCGTACGGCATCGACGGCCCCTCGATTCAGCCGCCGGCCGATCTGGCCACCGGGGAGGCGTACCGGCAGATCCTGGTGATCCACATGGCGGCGCTGGTCGCGGTCGACGCCGCCGCGCGTCAGCAGACCGCACCGACCGGCGATCGGGACCTGTCGGCCTACCTGCTGCGCCGAGAGGTCGACCACTGGCACAAGCTGTACGAACAGCGGGCCAGCTTCGTTACGACCCCGCAGGTGCTGAGCCGTACGGTGTGCACGGCGACGTTGACCCGGCCGCTCGACTACGACGGCGGTGTCACCGCGTTGACGACGGCCGGCGTGTGCGCGCTGGACGCCACCGACCAGGTCCTGACCGACCATGCGGTCTGCTACCCGCCGACGGAGCCGGACAAGGTGCTAGAGCCGCTGTATCCGGACCGGCTCGGCGAGGACTTCATCGCGCTACGACTTCCCGGCCACGGGGTGGCCGGTTCCCCGACCGACCCATCCTCCGACAGGGCAATCACCCGGCTGATCACCGGGATCGACTCTGACGGTGCTGGTCAGCCGCCTTGGTCGGCAGCGGCGTTGACGGTGCTGGTCGAGACCGCGATCCGCTGGCCGCACGTCGCGTCCCGGCTTCTCTCCCCGCTGTTGCGTGAGCGCCCCGAGTTGGCGGTCGCCGCCGGCGGCACCGTCCTGGCGCGGATCGTCGACATCGACACGCTCGACATCGCCGCGCTAGAAGCGATCGAGCCACATCTGCCGCAACAACTGCATGTCGGCCTGGCCATCGCCAAAGCCGCCATCACGAAGCGACTGACGTCGCATCGGCTCGCCTCCGCAGATGAGCCAACGCGGGCGAGGTTGCTTGGCACTCTCGGCACTCGGTTGTCGGAGGCAGGCCGGCGGGAGGAGGCCCTGACCGCCACCGACGAGGCCGTCACGATCCGCCGCCGCCTCGCCCGGACCAACCCCGCCGCCTACGAACCCGACCTCGCCACGTCGCTGAACAACCTCGGCAGGGATCTGTCGGGTGTGGGTCGGCGGGACGAAGCATTGACCGTCACCGACGAAGCCGTCACGATCCGCCGCCGCCTCGCGCAGGTCAACCCCGCCGCCTACGAACCCGACCTCGCGAAATCGTTGAACAGCCTTGGTGTCGATTTGTCCAGCGCGGGTCGGTGGGACGAAGCCCTGACCGCCACCACCGAAGCCGTCACGATCCGCCGCCGCCTCGCCCGGACCAACCCCGCCGCCTACGAACCCGACCTCGCCACGTCGCTGAACAACCTCGGCAGGGATCTGTCGGGTGTGGGTCGGCGGGACGAAGCGTTGACCGCCACCGTCGAAGCCGTCACGATCCGCCGCCGCCTCGCCCGGACCAACCCCGCCGCCTACGAACCCGACCTGGCCATGTCGCTGGACAACCTCGGCAGGGATCTGTCGGGTGTGGGTCGGCGGGACGAAGCGTTGACCGCCACCGTCGAAGCCGTCACGATCCGCCGCCGGCTCGCGCAGGTCAACCCCGCCGCCTACGAACCCGACCTCGCCACGTCGCTGAACAACCTCGGCATCCAGCTGTCGGGTGTGGGTCGGCGGGACGAAGCGTTGACCGCCACCGTCGAAGCCGCCGACATCTACCGCCGGCTCGCGCAGGTCAACCCCGCCGCCTACGAACCCGACCTCGCCATGTCACTGAACAACCTCTCCGTCGACCTGTCGAACCTGGGCCGACGTGACGAAGCGTTGACCGCCACCGTCGAAGCCGCCGACATCTACCGCCGGCTCGCGCAGGTCAACCCCGCCGCCTACGAACCCGACCTCGCCATGTCACTGAACAACCTCGGCATCCGGCTGTCGAACCTGGGCCGACGTGACGAAGCGTTGACCGCCACCGACGAAGCCGCCGACATCTACCGCCGGCTCGCGCAGGTCAACCCCGCCGCCTACGAACCCGACCTCGCCATGTCACTGAACAACCTCGGCATCCGGCTGTCGAACCTGGGCCGACGTGACGAAGCGTTGACCGCCACCGTCGAAGCCGCCGACATCTACCGCCGGCTCGCGCAGGTCAACCCCGCCGCCTACGAACCCGACCTCGCCATGTCACTGAACAACCTCTCCGTCGACCTGTCGAACCTGGGCCGACGTGACGAAGCGTTGACCGCCACCGTCGAAGCCGCCGACATCTACCGCCGGCTCGCGCAGGTCAACCCCGCCGCCTACGAACCCGACCTCGCCATGTCACTGAACAACCTCGGCATCCGGCTGTCGGGTGTGGGTCGGCGGGACGAAGCGTTGACCGCCACCGTCGAAGCCGCCGACATCTACCGCCGGCTCGCGCAGGTCAACCCCGCCGCCTACGAACCCGACCTCGCCATGTCACTGAACAACCTCGGCATCCGGCTGTCGAACCTGGGCCGACGTGACGAAGCGTTGACCGCCACCGACGAAGCCGTCACGATCCGCCGCCGGCTCGCGCAGGTCAACCCCGCCGCCTACGAACCCGACCTCGCCATGTCACTGAACAACCTCGGCATCCGGCTGTCGAACCTGGGCCGGCGCGACGAAGCCCTGACCGCCACCACCGAAGCCGTCACGATCCGCCGCCGGCTCGCCCAGGTCAACCCCGCCGCACACGAACCCGACCTCGCCGGGTCGCTCTGGACCGAAGCCTGGGTACGGGCAGCCCACCAGTACGAACTGCCTGAGGCGTTGACCGCCGCGACCGAGTCGGTCGAGCGCTACGAGAAGCTGTACCAGCAAATCCCAATGGCGTACGTCGGGGACCTGGTCGGGGCGTTGGGGACGTTGGCGGACGTACTCGACGGGCTTGGTCGCGGGGACGAGGCAATAGCGGTCAGGGCTCGCCGGGACGCGCTGACAGCCGAGCAATAGCTTCGGACTCGGCGACCTGGTCCGGCCAGCGGAGGAACCGGCGGTACAGGTCCGGTGGGCTGAGCTGCTCGGCGTCGCATTCCAGCAGGTCGTCGATCGCCTCGTACATCAGGGTGGCGAGGTAGACGCACATCCCGACCCGGTCGTTCGCCCAGTCGGCGGTGATCTCGATCTTGGCGCTTTCGCACGGCCATTCCGTACCGCACTCGCGACAATTCCAGTGGGGGCGGGACGCGATGTGCATCAGTGTGCCCCGTTCACTCGGGCACGCTGTCCGCGCGTCAACAGGCCGGCGACCCACACGTACGCGGTGGGTTGGTTCCATCGGGGGCCGCGATCCCACTGCGGCGACTGGTTTGGCGGCCGATCCGTCGGCTTCGGACGCGGGACCGGCGTGTTGTGCAGGTACGGGGCGATGGTCGACGGCAGGTACTTGTCGGGGCATGGCCAGCGTATTCCGCAGCGGCAGTACCGGCCGAGTCGCCGCCAGTTCCGGGCGTGTCGCGGTGCGAACCGTATCGCGCCGTCGCGTGTGGACCTCAACCGCATTTGTCAACCCTTCTCGCAACACATTTCCCATGATCACTGAACTCTTCCTTCACATCATGCTTATTCGCCATCTGGCTCAGCGCAATCTCGCACCGGTAGGTTCGGACCCAACATCCACCCACCATTACGCGACACGAGAGGACGGGGTTTCGTGGACGACGCCGGCAGCACTGTCCCGCGCAGGCAACTGGGTCGATATCTGAGAGAGCTTCGCGAAGACGCACATGTCACGGTCGCCGCAGCGGCCAAGGCACTCGAATGGTCGCCGCCGCGCATCTGGCGCTACGAGGGCGGCCAGGTGCCGATCCACCCGAACGACGCCGAGGCGATGTGCCGGCTCTACGGCGCGCCCCCGGAAACGATCACGACGATGCGTAATTTGGCCCGCGAGACCAAGTCACGCGGCTGGTACCACGCCTACGACCACGCCATCACAGAATGGTTCAAGCTGTACGTCGGCCTCGAAGCCGCCGCTTCGACGATCCGCAAGTACGAGCCGAATGTCATCCCCGGTCTGCTCCAGTCCCTGGAGTACATGACGGAGATCATCACCACCGGAAACCCCGACCTGAGCCAGGCCCAGCAGCAGGCACGCATCGAAGTGCGGTCCAAGCGGCAGAAGCTGCTCGCCCGCGTCGTCCCACAGGCCCCCGATCTCGACGTGGTGATCGGCGAGGCAGCCCTTCGCTGTCCGACGAAGGATCGGGCCGCGATGGCGCGCCAACTGCGGCACCTCGCCGCCGTCGCCACCCAACGCCACAACGTGACCGTCCGGGTCCTCCCCTTCGCCGCCGGACTTCCGAGCAGGCCAGAGGTCGGGTCGTTTTCCATCCTGACCTTCCCCAAGGTCAGCGTCCGCCCGCCCGAGCCGACCACCGTCTACTCCGACGGCCCGTGTGGTGCCGTCTACCTCGACAAACCCATCGAGATCGAGACCTATGAGGGCATCTGGTCGTCACTCAAGCAACACTGCCTCACCCCGCTAGAATCGACCGAGTTCATCACCCGGATCGCCAAGGAGTACGACGATGAAGGCTGACGGCGTCTGGCGTAAGTCCACCCGGTCCGGTGCCGACGGTGACTGTGTCGAGGTGGCCGGCCACCCGTACCGCGTCGCCGTCCGCGACAGCAAGGACCAGACCGGCCCGGTCCTCACCTTCGACACCGCCGCCTGGCAGCACTTCGTCGACACGGTGAAGACCCCACACTGACCCCGCACCACTCCCGATCAACGATGTAGCCCTGGTCCGCCGGCTGTCACGCAGCGGCGGACCAGGGCTACACACCGCTTAGATCAGCCCGCGAGTACAGCCAGCGAACGCGAGCAGCCGTAAGGAACGGTCAGGCGGAGGCCAGAGCTTCGTGCAGCTCGACCGCAGCAGGCAGGGTGGGCCAGCGGTGGGTCAGGATGCGGTCGAGGGTGTGCAACTCGGCGGAGATGCGGGCCGACCCGGTGTCGCGTGCGGTCGCCACGCAGCGCAACCCGAGTGCGGCGGCGCGTTCGGGTTCGGGCTCTGCGGTTGCCAGTACCGCGTTGGCAAGTTTTGCGAGCTGGTGGCCGGTATCTCGGTGCAGATGCGTCTGTGTTGCCGCGATCTGGCGTTCCAGGATGGCCACAGCGATCTCGGCCCGCCCGCACGCCCGGTAGCCGGAGGCGGACTGTTCCTCCAAGGTGGCCAGGTTGTAATGGTGCAGGTAAACGGGCGCGTCCTCGTTGACGTCGTCGGGATGCTCGCGTAGGAGCTCTGCGGCCAGGTCGAGGCGGTCTTGGAAGGCCTCGGCGTCGCGGCACAGCGCCCAGCCGCGGGCTTCCTGCTGCGCGGCCAGAGCGTGCAGCTTGGGGCTGACCGGGCCGGGTACCTTACGCGCGGCGGCAGCCAGATCCACGACGCCCACCGGGTCGGCGTCGGCCAGCGCGATGTTGGACTTGCGAATGAGCATGTAGGCAACCATCTGGTAGTCGCCGACGGCTTGAGCCCAGTCGCTGGCCCGATCCGACCACCACATCGCAGCGGAGGTGTCGCCAGCGTCCTGGTGGAGCCAGCCGGCGAACTCGGCGTACTGCGCGAGCAGCCGTAGCGTCGGCTCGGTAGTGCCAGGGCGGGTGTGGCGGCGCAGCTCGTCGAGGACCTGGATCTGCGCCATGACTGGGCCGAGCAGTTGGCGAGGGCCGAGCATCTTGTCGGCGGTGAAATGCTGCTCCAGCAAGGTGTGGAAGTAGTCGAGCACCTGGGGATCGACCCGGCGGGGAGCGCGCAGCACCTTCGACACCCGCTCTGCGGCGTCGACGTCAGCGACACCGGCAGGCACGACCGCGCGCAGCGCGCCGCTGGCGAGGAGCTTGCCGAGGTCGCGTCGGGACAGGCTCACTCGTACGGTCCTTCCGTCCGGTGTCTGCAGCTGCAAGGTCACGCTATCGCCATCATCGACGTGTAGCCCACCGGTCGGCAGGGTCAACCGACCTGTCGCCCGGACGGTTTCGGCGTCGGGGTTCAGCGAGTGCAGCAGGGCAAGCAGCCCACCCGTGCCGAGGGCGGCGTCAAGGGCGGGCACGTACTGCGCGTCGATGAGGTGTTCGCCGCGTTCGACGCGGCTGATGCGGCTGTAGTCGTAGTGCGTGGCCTGGCCGAGTGCCCGCAGCGACAGGCCAGCCTCGGTGCGCAGCTGGCGCAGCGCCATACCGAAAACCTGCCGGACGGCGTCGCCAGCGTCCATCCCCACCACCATCGGGTGCCAAGCGGATTTGTCGCTGCCGATGTTGCCGCAACACCGCAGGTGTTCACAACCCGGCACCCAATGGTGACGCTAAGCATCAGACCGGCGGCGGACACCGCGCCGCCAAGACGCTCTCGCCGTGCTCGCCCGTCTGTTAAGGAGTCCCTGCCGTGGAGACCTTTGAGACCGCCCGCCTGGACCGCTACTTCCGCGCCGTCACCCACACAGGCAACCCGGCGGGTGCCGACACCCGCTCGCTGGTGATCACACATCTGCTGGCGGACCGGCCGCCGTTCATCCGCGCGGTCGACCGAATCACGCCGGTGGCCGGGGTGCTGCCCAAACCCAAGAGCGTGCACCGCGCCGCAGCCCGTACGGTGGGCCTGGCCTACTCGGTCGATGAGCTGTCCCGAGACCGGTTCGCCGACCCGGATGCTGCGTGTGCCTATCTGGAACAGCGCGCCGCCGGCAAGGCAGTGATACTGCTCGACGTGGGCGGCTACTTCGCTCCGGTGCTGGCCGAGCTGTGCGATCGGTTCTCCGGTCGGATCCTCGGCGTGGTAGAGGACACCGAGAACGGCCATCGCCGCTACCTCGAACTGGGCAAGCCGCCGTGTGCGGTCTACTCGGTGGCACGCAGCCCGCTCAAGCAGTCCGAGGATCACCTGGTCGGTCAGTCCGTTGTGTTCTCCACCGAGGCGCTGATGCGCTCGCGCGGGGACATTCTCCCCGGTCGGGCCGCGACCGTCGTCGGCTTCGGCAAGCTGGGATCCAGCATCGCCCGCACCCTGCACGCCAAGGGTGTGCGGGTCACCGTCTACGACGCCGACCCGGTGCGCGCCACGCAAGCCCTCGCGCAAGGCTTCCATGTCGCGGCCAGCCGCCCGGCGGCGCTGGCGACGGCGGGAATGGTCATGTGCGCCACCGGCAACCTGGCGCTGCGTGGCGAGGACTTCACCGGCCTGGCCAACGGCGCCTACCTGGCCTCGGTCACCTCCAGCGAGGATGAACTCGAACTCGACACCCTGACCGGGGTGTACGAGCAAAGCGTGGTAGCCGAGCACGTCACCCGCTACACCACCGTCGGGCACTACTTCTACCTCCTCTCCGGCGGCAACGCGGTCAACTTCCTGCACGGTGCCTCGGTCGGAGCGTTCATCTTCCTGGTACAGGCCGAGATCCTCGCCGCTGCCACTCGGTGCGCCAGCGGCGAGGTCGAGCCTGGCTACCATGAGGTGCCCGAGGCCGACCGGCAGCGCATCGCCGGAATCTGGCTGGCCCACTTCAACCCTCCGGGGGCACACCGATGATCGACGCCGACCACATCGCCGCGACCGTCACCGGCTATCTGGATCGCCATCCCGACGAGGTCGGCCGGCTCGCCCCACTGACCGCCGCCCTGCGCAAGCCCGGCGACCTGACCTCCCGCGCGACGTTCACCGGGCACGTCACCTGCTCGGCGCTCGTCCTCGACGCGGACCGGCGGGTGCTACACATCCGGCACAACGTGCTCAACACCTGGCTGCGCCCCGGCGGACACCTCGAACCCGACGACCCGACCCTGGTCGGGGCCGCGCTGCGCGAGGTCGCCGAGGAAACCGGCATCAGCAGCACGGCGCTGACTCTGCTCGACGAGACGCCGATCGACATCGACGTCCACCCGATCCCGGCCAACCCGGCCAAGGGCGAACCCGACCACCAACACTTCGACCTGCGCTACGCCTTCGCCACCACCGCCCGGGACGTGACGTTGCAGGCCGAGGAGGTTCACGACTTCGCGTGGCTGCCCGCCACCGAGATCACCCCCGCCGTTTTGGCCGAGCGGATCGCCGCAGTCGACAACCCGTACTGATCGAGCGAATCCCGCCGTGCCCGGCCTGTCGTGCAGGCCGGGCACGGCGGCATCTGGCAGACTCCTTCGCGGCTCGATGATCGAAGACCGCGAGGGCGACAATGCAGCGAACCGATTGGGACCACCTGACGGCCCCGGTTCGCGCGGCGATCGAGCACCGCACCAGCACCGTCCGCGCCGCCCGTACCGCTGAGGCTGGCAAGAACTCCGCCATCGCCATCCTGCTGAGCACCACCGATGGGCCCATCTTCGTCAAGGGCCTGCGCACCGACGACCCCCGGGTCGCCAGCCAGGAGCGCGAAGCAGCGGTCAGCACATACGTCAGCCCGCTCTCCCCCGAACTGCTGTGGCAGACCGAGGTGGACGGCTGGAACCTGCTCGGCTTCCAGGGCGCCCCCGGCCGACACGCTGACTACGCACCCGGCTCCCCCGACCTGCCGAAGGTCGTCGACACGATGCAGCGCCTGGCGTTGCTCTGGTGTCCCGACCTGCCCCAGCTCAAACGGGCCGAGCGGCGATGGGCGGCGTACGTCGAGCCAGCCGATCTGTCCCTGCTGCGCGGTGACACCCTCCTGCACACCGACTACAGCCCGGACAACGTGCTCATCGACGGGGACGCGGCCCGCCTGGTCGACTGGGCATGGCCGACGCTCGGCGCCGGGTTCATCGACCCGAGCTGTCTGATCGTGCGCCTGGTCTTCGCCGGGCACACCCCGGAGCAGGCCGAAGCGTGCGTAAGCCCAGCGCCAGCTTGGACCAGCGCCCCGACCCGGGCCGTCGACGTCTTCGCGTCCGCCCTCGCCCGAATGTGGGCGCAGATCGCCGCCGCCGACCCGAACCCCTGGAAGAACGGCATGGCCAAGGCTGCCCTGGCATGGGAAGCGCACCGCCGCGCCAGGTTGCGAATGACAGAGAGTAGTGAGTCTTGACCATCGGGTGATTGGCCGGAATGATCTACCCATGCCGGCCGATCGTCATTTGTCGATGGGAAGACAATGAGGACTGTTATCCGCCGGCTTGGCCGGATGCTCGCCGCCTGCGCCCTCGTCGCCGCCACCGCCCTCGCGGGCGTTGTCGTAACAGGTGGCGCGGCCCACGCAGACGGCTGCTACACGTGGGGGCGCACCCTCTCCCAGGGGATGTCCGGCAACGACGTCAAGCAGCTGCAGATCCGCGTCTCGGGCTACCCGGGCTACGGCGCGGTGCTCGCCCTCGACGGCGTATACGGACCCGCCACCCGGTCCGCCGTGATCCGCTTCCAGCAGGCCTATGGTCTGTCCGCCGACGGCGTCGCCGGCCCGCAGACCTTCAACAAGATCTACGCGCTCCAGGACAACGACTGCACTCCGGCCAACTTCAGCTACGCCGAGATGAACAAGTGCAACAGCAGCTGGTCCGGTGGCGCGGTGTCCGCCAGCACCGCCAAGTTCAACGCCCTCGTGTCAATGTGGAAACTGCAGGCCATGCGGCGGGCGCTCGGCAACGTACCGCTCTATGTCAGCAGCGGCTTCCGCAGCTACTCCTGCAACAGCGCGGTCGGCGGCGCCTCCAACAGCCGGCACCTGTACGGCGACGGCGTCGACCTGGTCGGCTCGCCCTCGTTCTGTCGGATCGCCCAGCAGGCCCGCTACCACGGCTTCAGCAACATCCTCGGCCCCGGCTACCCCGGCCACAGTGACCACACTCACCTGGGTGCCACGTCGAGCCGGTCCTGGTCGGCGTCGAGCTGCGGCATCTGAGGGTCGCTACCCACGGGGACCGAGAACTCTCCGCGCGACGGGGAACCTGTTCCTGCCTGACCGCCGGTGGCCCGATCACCGGCGGTCAGGGCCGCCCGGTGCCGGGGCCGCGAATCACGCGCCGACCGGACACAATGAACAGATGGACACCGTCGCGCAACTGACCATCGTCCGCCACGGGCAGAGCACCGCGAACGCGGCCTTCGCCGACGCCCACGCCCGAGGTCTGGCCGACCACGGCCTCACCGGCCGCGACGCCGACATCGAGCTGACCGCGCTCGGCTGGCAGCAGGCCACCCACCTCGGCCGCTGGCTTGCCACCCGACCCGCCGACCAGCGGCCCGACGTGGTCGTCTGCTCCCCGTACCTGCGGGCCCGTCAGACCTGGACCCGGGTGGCCGGCACCGCCGCCGCGCTCGGCGCGCCCTGCCCGGAGGCGGTCATCGACGCACGGTTGTGCGACCGGCTGATGGGTGACCTCGAACTACTCACCCCACTGATGATCACCCAGCGGTTCCCGGCCGAAGCCGCCCGGCTCGCCGCAGACGGACCGTACGCCTACCGCCCGCCCGGCGGTGAAACGTTCGACGACGTCGTCGCGCGCGTCAAGGCCGTCCTGGCCGACCTGGACCGCGACCACGCCGGCCGGCGCGTCCTGGTCGTCGCCCACGACGCGGTGGTCATCGCGGCCCGCCATCTCCTCGACGGCCTGCCGTTCACCGAACTCGACGCGATCATCGCGAGCACGCCGGTCGCCAACGCGTCGATCACCCGCTACGTCGACACCGGCGACGGCCTCGAACTGGTCGAGTTCGCCACCACCGCCCACCTGCCGCCGTGACTTGTGCTGCCGCTCAGGCCGACCGGCGGCGCCAGCTGTCCAGCACGTGGCCGGGATGTTCGCGCAGGAACCGCCGCCGGACCTCGACGTACCGGGTCGGCGTGAGCCCGGTGAACGCCCGGAACTCATGGCCGAAATGCGCCTGGTAGAGGTAGCCGGCGCCGCTGGCGAGCTCGGCCCAGTCGACCGGCCCGGCCGGGTCGATCGCGAACACGGTGGCGGCGAAGCGGTAGGTGCGGGCCAGCCGCTTCGGCGTGCCGCCGACGAGATCCTTGAACCGCCGCGCCAGATGGGTGCTGCTGACACCGGCCGCCGTGCCCAGGTCGCCGATCGCCACCGCAGGTCAACGTCAGCTACGCCGAACTGGCCAACATGCAACAGAACCTGGTCCGGTGGCGTGATGTCCGCCAGCAGCGGCGAGTTCGGCCTCGATCAGATCAGCGGCCCGGTCAGCGCCCCCAGCCGACCGGGCCTGCTGCTTCAGGTCGGCGCTGCGGGCCGCCACGGCGAGGTCCGCTGTGAGGGCGAGCAGTGTCCCGCGTAGCTCCGCCGCGGTGACGGTGGCCGGGTCGACGACCCGGGCGACGCCCAGGCCGGCCAGTTGCTCCGCGTTCGTGAACTGGTCGACCGCCTGCGGTACGGCGATCATCGGGGTCCCGCAGTAGAGGCCTTCGCTGCTGCCGCCCATGCCGGCGTGAGTGACGAAGGCGTCGGCCTGCTCCAGTACGGCGAGCTGCGGCACCCACGGGTGAACCTCGACGCTGTCCGGGACAGGACCGAGCTCGGCGGGGTCGACGTGGCTGCCGATCTGCAGCACGGTGTGCCAGCCGGGCAGGTCACCGAAGGCGGCGACGCACCGGCGGTAGAACTCGGCCTGCCGGGTGAAGGCGGAGCCGAGGGAGACCAGCAGTACGTTGTCGACACCGTCCGGGCGGACCCAGGTCCCCTGGTGGGAGCGGTCGCCCAGGACCGGGCCGACGAAGCTGTAGACGGACCGGTCCACCCGGTCGGCGTTGGGCTGGAGCGCCTCCGGTGGCAGCACGAGGCTGCGCGTCGGCCGGCCCTGGAACGCCATGCTGTCGGTGACCGACGAACCCTCCGAGGCCAGCCACTGCTCGAACCGCCGGTAGTAGTCGGCGCCGCGCGGATCGGCCCGCATCGCGGCGACGGCGGGCGCCATCTCCTGTTCGTAGCCGTTCCAGGCCACGAACGTCGACGACAGCTGGACGGCCGGGATGCCCCACTGCTCGCCGAGCAGCCGGGCCGGTGCGCCGGCGATGTCGTAGAGGAACAGGTCGGGCCGGTCGTCGGCGTACGCGGCCCGCAGTTGCGGCAGCATGGCGATGGCGTCGTCGAGGAAGAGCGTGAGCTGCTCGATCGGGTCGTCGGTCCCGGAGCCGCCGTCGCTGGGCAGCGTCGTTTCGTACGGTTTCAGCTCGGCGCCGGTGCGCTCGATGATCTCGGCGAAGGCGGGGTCGTTGGCGTAGGTGACCCGGTGGCCGCGCCGCACGAGGGTGCGGATGATCTCCAGGCTCGGGTTGACGTGGCCGTGGAACGGGATGCTGACCATGGCGATGTGCGGCACGGGAACCTCCGGTGACCTGAGACGAGACGTTTCGTCTCGTGAAGAGAGAAGCACGGTGTCCCGAGCGCGTCAAGACGAGACGTACCGTCTCGCGATAGGCTGTCGTGGTGACCCCACAGCCCGCCCGGCGCAGCGAACAGTCCCGCCGCGCGATCCTCGCCGCCGCCCTGGCGCTGCTGACCGAGCAGGGCTACGCCGCCGTCACCGTCGAGGCCATTGCCGCCCGCGCTGGGGTCGGCAAGCAGACCATCTACCGCTGGTGGCGCGGCAAGGGCGGGGTCATCCTGGACGCCCTCACCGACAACTTGCCGGAGGTCCTCGCCCTGACCGACACCGGTGACCTGCGGGCCGACCTGCGCGAGATGTTCCGGGCCACCGTCGCCGAGTTCGCCGATCCACGGCTGTCCGCCACCACCCGCGCCATCACCATCGAGACACTCGCCGACGAGGAACTGGCCGACCAGGCGCGCGACCGGTTGCTCCGCCCCCAACTGGACATGGTCCACACTCGGCTGGAGGCCGCCCGCGACGCCGGCCAGGTCCGCTCCGACGCTCCCCTGGACCAGGTCGTGGAGCTGCTGTTCGGCCCGCTCTACCATCGTTGGCTGCTGCGCACCGGACCGCTGACCGACGAGTACGCCGACAGCATCGTCGACCTCGTCGTCGCCGCCGTCACCCCCGCCGGTGCCTCCACCGGCACCGCTGCCAGCACCCGCTGAGGAGTACGCCATGACCGATCCGTACGACACCGGGATGCTCGACGTCGGCGACGGCCACCAGGTCTACTGGGAGGTCTGCGGCAACCCCGACGGCGTACCCGTCGTCATGTTGCACGGCGGGCCGGGCAGCGGATGCACGCCCCGGCACCGCCGTACGCTCGACCCCGACCGCTTCCGCCTCGTCCTGTTCGACCAGCGTAACTGCGGACGCAGCACCCCGTCGGCGGCCGACCCGGCCACCGACCTGAGCGCCAACACCACCGCCCATCTCGTCGCCGACATCGAACGGCTGCGCGCGTATCTCGGTGTCGAGAGCTGGGTCGTGTACGGCGGCTCCTGGGGTGCGACGCTGGCGCTGGCGTACGCGACGAACCACCCCGACCGGGTACGCGGCATGATCCTCGTCGCGGTCACCATGACCCGCCGCTGCGAGGTCGACTGGCTGTACCGGGGTGCCGGCCGGTTCTTCCCCGAAGCGTGGCAGCGGTTCATCGCCCACGCCGGCCTGCCCGGCTACCGGCTGCCGACCGACAGCGAGCCGCCGATCGAACCGGTGCTGCTGCGCTACGGCCAACTGCTCGCCGACCCCGACCCGGCGGTACGCCAGCGGGCCGCCGACGAGTGGTGCGCCTGGGAGGACGCGCTGATCTCCGAGGAACACAACGGCAACCCGGGCGCGTACTCCGACCGGGAGCTGCGGCAGCGGCTCACGATGACCCGGATCTGCGCGCACTACTTCGGCAACGGTGCGTTCCTCGCCGACGGCGAGATCCTGCGCAACGTGCCGAAGCTGGCCGGAATCCCGGGGGTGCTGATCCACGGGCGTACCGACGTCAGCGGGCCGGCGATCACCCCGTGGGAGATCGCGCAGGCCTGGCCCGACGCGCGGCTGCACGTCATCGGCGACGCCGGCCACACCGGCACCGCCACGATGCGGCGCGTCCTGGCCGACGCCGCCGACACGATGGCCCGTCAGGCAGGGGGGCGGCTCAGTGAGTGAGGTTTCGGACCTCGGTCCCGCCACAGCGCGTCACCATCGGCGAGGAACTACCTGGAAGCGGCCGAAGATCGGAATCCCCTGGCAGACCAGGGTATGCGCCACTCTTCGTGCCCGAGTGATCACTATACGTAAATAGAACTCTTCCCCGCTGGCATCGACGTTTTCTAATATTCGACCCACTGGTGCCACGGACGGCACCGTCCGGTTTGCCCCGAGAGGCCAGGGGCAACCAAATCGGAAGATGGGTGAGCAAATGAGCGAATCGTACGGGCAGCGGCCATTGAGTCGACGCGACGTGGTGCGAGGTGCGGCGGTCGGCGGGGTCGCCGCCGCAGCGGCCGTCGGCAGCACCTTCCTCCCGGAATCCCCGGCGGCGGCGGCCCCGCCTGTCAAGCCGATGCCCGCGCCCCCCGCGCAGCCGGTGGCGGCGACGGCACCGACGACCGGGCTACTCGGTCTCGGCAGTTGGCTGGGCACAGCCTTGAAGGTCGCGAACGTCGCCGCGCAGGTGCTGCCCACCGCGCTCAGCACGCAGCAGGGCAACGCGATCCCGCCGCCTTTCCAGGTCGGGGACCTCCAGTTCGAATGGGGCAGCGTCGATGGCGGCAACCTCGAGCTGTACGTCAAGAACAACACCGACAACGACATCGGGCTGTCCTACTCGGTCACCCGAAGCGGCCAAGACGCCAGCCTGTCTCTTCACCAGCCGGTCAGGGCCCATCATGCATTCAGATGTCGGACCGAAATGAGCACCTTCATCAACGGACAGGTCGCTGCGGCGCCGACGCCGCTGGTTACCCTCTCCAACGCCGCCAGCGGCCGCAAATTGTGGGCCGTCGCCAGATCGGTGGGCATAGGGGTCGGCATCAACCTGCTGAGTGGCATGGTAGGGACGTTTGTCAAGGATTTGGGCAGTCACAACTTCAACTTCACGCTCGAGACGAACGACTCGGGAACTCCGGCTAGCGTGGAGGTCGCGGCGACCGACAAGAACGGCAACACCGTCAACGCCAAGCAAACGTCTTCGGGTCCGACGGCCGCCCCCGACTCGACGATTACCATCCCGCTTCCACCCGGGGTGGATCTCGACCCCGTAGTCGCGGAAATGCAGCTGATAGTCGAGCTCGAGGAGTCGGACTACCAACGGCTCGTCGCCGATCGGCTCGACCGACTGATCGCCATCTGACGATCCGGTGCGGGTGCACCTGACTTGCCGGATGTGGGTATCTCCGCCAGGTTTCCAGCAGAGTCGGGTGCACCTTTCTGGCGCGCGGCGGCGACGGATCGCAGAGTTCAGCCAGTGCGGCGGCCCGGGGGGGTCGGGCTGCGCAGCTTTGCGAGTCACTCTGGCGGACCGCCCGCCAGATGCGGCACGTCCGGATTCATGGGGATGAGCCGGGATTCGGCGACGTGAGTGAGGATTTGGCGGATTCCGCTCGTCGTCGCGTCCAGCGGAGCGGTGTTGCCGACGTCTGTCGTGAGGTGTTGACATCGATCGCGCACCCCGGCAGTCTTTTGCGCAACTACCTGAGGGTCGTCGATGTGTCCCTCAAGGATGGTGCCAATGCGTTGTGCCTCAGGACATCTGGATCCGGGGTCGGCCCGGCCGTCTGCTCTCTACGGATCGGAGATCTGATGCGTGTCGCCCTGCTCACCACCACGCAGCATGGCCACCTGAACCCGTACGTTCCCGTGGTCAACGCGCTTCAGGCCACCGGCTGTGACGTCGCGCTGCTGTTGTTGTCGGCTGATGGTGGCGTGCTCGACGAGCAGCGCGGCCAGGCCCTGGGCAAGGCGGAGGTGCACGCGGTCGGGCAGGTCGAGATGGCACCGTGGAGCGACGATCCGGCGAAGATCGGCCCGATGCTGCAGTCGTCGCCGGTGGCCGGGCAGACAGCCGACGTGCTGCGCGCGACGGCACCGGATTTCGTGCTCGTCGACTCGCTGCCGGTCACAGCGTCGGCCATGGTCGGCGCGCACGCATCCGGCGTGCCGTACGGAATGATCTGGGCCAATCTGGGCGGAGTGTGCCCGGCCGAGCATCGGCGGGGCCGCTGGCCGTACGACGAACAGGTCGGCGACTATCTGACCAGGCACGGGGTGTCGTGGTCGACCCGGACCCATTCGGCGCGTTCGCCGGTCCTCAATCTGATGCCGACGATTCCCGCCCTGGTCGGCGACGACGCGGTCACCGACGACGGGGTACAGCTGGTCGGACTACCCGGGGCGGCGGGCGCCCGCGGCGACGAGGTCACCTTCCCCGGCCTGGACCGGATCGACCCCGACCGTCCGCTGGTGTACGTCTCCTTCGGAACGATCTTCTACCGGCGGCCGGACCTGCTGCGTACGGTGATCACCGGGGCTGCGGCGACCGGCGCGCAGGTGGTCGCGTCGGTCGGGGACCTCGCCGAGGAGCTGGCACTGCCCGACGACGTGCTCACCGCCCCGTACCTGCCGCAACGTGAGGTGCTCGACCGCGCCGACGTGTTCATCACCCACGGCGGATACAACTCGGTGGCCGAGTCGATCCGGGCGCAGACCCCGATGCTGGTCATCCCGCTGGCCGTCGATCAGCCCATCCAGGCGTCCTTCGTGGGCAGCGCCGGTTTCGGGACGGCGCTGGAACCGGCCGGTGTCACCCGGCAGACGGTCGCCGACGCGGTCACCGACCTGCTCGACCCCGCCCGGGACTACCGGGCCCGGCTGCGCGCCGCGCAGCCGCAGTGCGGCGACTCCGCCGCACGCACCGCCGAGCTGGTCGTCGGCACTGTCGAGACGATGCGGAGCGAGGGCGAGCGGTGACGATCGAACTGCAGCGGCCGGTCGGCGACCCGATCGTGGTCGACGACCCCGAACGTCTGTCGTTCCGGGTGGATCGCCGCGCCTACACCGACGACGACCTGGCCGCACGGGAGATGACCAGGATCTTCGACCGCTGCTGGCTGTACGTCGGACACGAGTCGGAGGTGCCCGAGCCGGGCTCCTATGTGACACGTGACGTCGGCGGGCGGCCGGTGGTGATGGCGCGTGGTTCCGACGGGGTGCTCCGGGTGTTCGCCAACAGCTGCCCGCACCGTGGGGCGCTGGTCTGTTCGCAGCCGGCCGGGCAGGCCCGGTCGTTCCGCTGCCCGTACCACGACTGGACGTTCTCCAACCAGGGCGACCTGGTCGGCGTCCCGATTCCGGACGGGTACGGGCCCGGTTTCCGCAAGGCGGACTTCGGCCTGGCACGGCACCGCAGCGACAGCTACCGGGGTTTCGTGTTCGTCACCTTCGACCCGGAGCAGCCGCGCACCCTGACCGAGTACCTGGCGGGTGCGACGGAGTACCTCGACCTGATCGACGACCAGTCGGAGGTCGGGATGGAGGTCATCCAGGGTGCGCAGCTGCACGGCGCCCGGGCCAACTGGAAGCTGATGATGGAGAACAGCGTCGACATCTACCACTTCCGGGCCCTGCACAAGCGGTACGTCGGCTACATGGAGTCGCTGGGGTCGGTGCCGCCGCGACGCCGGGGCGGCTTCGGCCGCGCCCTCGGGCTGGGGCACGGCGCCAACGAGCTGCCACCGGCGGCGGCCCGCCCGCTCGCCTACTGGACGCCGATGTTCGCCGCCGACGTGCGGCCCCGGATCGAGGCGACGGCCGCCCGGTTCGTCGAGCGGTTCGGTGCGCAACGCGCCGAACGGATCACCGGCACCAACCGCGCGGTGCTGATCTTCCCCAACCTGATGATCATCGACGCGATCGCGATCACCATCCGCAAGATCGACCCGGTCGGCGCCGACCAGATGGCCATCACCTCGGTCGCCCTGGCCCCCCGCGACGAGGACCCCGACATCCGGGAACTGCGCAAGAGCCACTACCTGACGTTCCTCGGCCCCGCCGGCTTCGCCACCCCCGACGACATCGAGATCATCGAGTCGTGCCAGCGGGGGTACCTCAACCGCGCGGTCCGCTACTCGGACCTGTCCCGCGGCATGAACAAAGCGGTCCCGGAGACCACCGACGAGCTTCCCGCCCGCGAGTTCTGGCGGCAGTGGGACCGGCTGATGCAAGGGGCGTGACCACGATGATCACCGAGCTGACGGTCGACGACGCGGCCCAGGTGCGGCTGTGGCACCAGGTGAGCCAGTTCCTCTTCCGGGAGGCGCGGCTGCTCGACGAGTGGCGGCTACGCCAGTGGTACGACGAGATGCTGACCGCCGACATCCGCTACTCGGTGCCGGCCACCGACGTGCGCGGCGAGCCGGCCGACGCGCTCGGGCTCATCGACGACGACGCCGCCCGGCTGCGCCAGCGCATCGAACAGCTGCTCAACGGCGAGGTGTGGTGCGAGAACCCCCGGTCGCGGACCAACCGGATGATCACCAACGTGGAGATCCTGGCCGACCGGGGCACCCACCTCGACGTGGCGGCGAACGTCGTCGTGCACCGGTTCGGGCACGGGCGCTCCGACGCGTACGTCGGCAAGTACCGGTTCGAGCTCGTCGTCGACGGCGGGACGTTCCGGGTCCGCCGACGGCTCGTCGTGCTCGACCACGAGACGTTGTACGAGCACGGCAAGCTCAGCATCATCCTGTGACCGGACAGTGACGGCGGCCGCCCCGGGCAGCGCCCCACCCGTCGCCGCCACCGCGCCGCCGGGCCTGCCCCGCGAGGTCTACGTCCTCAGCGTCGTCGGTGGCTGCGTCATGCTGGGCCTTGGGCTGGTGCTGCCGGTGCTGCCGGTCTACGCGGCGACGTTCGGGGCCGGACCGGCCCAGATCGGCGTACTCGTCGCCCTGTTCGCGTTGCTGCGGCTGGCCGCCAGCCCGTTCTGCGGCCGGCTCGCCGCCCGGTTCGGGGAACGGCGGGTGCTCGTCGCCGGCCTGCTGCTGTGCGCGGTCTCCTCGGCCCTGACCGCGTTCGCCGGAACGTACGGGCAACTGCTCGTGTTCCGCGGCCTCGGCGGCGTCGGCTCGGTGCTGTTCTCGGTGTCCGCGCTGGCGACGCTGCTGGCGGTCGCCCCCGCCGACCAGCGGGGCCGGGCCAGCGCCGTGTTCGAGGCGGGCTTCCTGCTCGGCGGCATCTGCGGGCCGGCACTCGGCGGGCTGTTCGCGCTCATCACCCTGTCCGCGCCGTTCATCGCGTACGCCGTGCTGCTGCTGGCCGCCACGGTGCTGACCCTGGCGGTGCTGCGTACCGGTCCACGCGCCGGCACCCAACCGGGCCGTGCCGTGGTCCGACTGCCGGTCCTGCTGCGGGACCGGCGCTACCTGGTGGCCTGTACGGCGGCACTGGCGCAGGGCTGGGTCCTGTTCGGACTACGCAGCGCGCTGGTCCCCACCGTGGTCGTCGGGTGGGGACACGACGTGACCTGGGTCGGGTGGGCGTTCACCATCTCCGCCGTCGTCCAGGCGCTGCTGATCATGCCGGCCGGTCGGGTCGTCGACCGGGCCGGCCGGCGACCCGCCATGATCGCCGGCACCGGGCTGGCCGCCACGGCGATCACCGCCCTGGTGTTCGTGGACACCTACGCCTGGCTCGTCGTCGGACTCTGCGGGTATGCGGCGGGATCGGCGCTGCTCAACGCCGCACCGGCGGCGCTGATCGGGGACGTCGTCGCAGGCCGGGCCGGCAGCGGCGTCGCCGTCTTCTCAATGTGCACCGACATCGGTGCCGTCGTCGGACCGGTCGTCGTCGGGCTCGTCGCCGAGCAGGCGGGCGTCGCGGCCGCCTTCGGCAGCGGCGCGGCGCTGCTGGTCGTCGCCTTCGCGGCGGCGTGGACGTTGACCACGGTTCGACCGATGACCACTGTCCCACCGACCCGAAGGAGTTGACCGATGGATCAGCCGACTGCCCGACGTGACCGAGGCGAGGCCATGTTCCAGCAGGTCTTCGGGCGCGAACCACGCCCCGGTTCCTACCCGGAGTTCCTGCAGCTCACCGTCGACCACCTGTTCGGTGAGATCTGGACCCGCCCGCACCTGAGCGTCGAGGAACGTGAACTGGTCGCGTTGAGCGCGGTCACCCTGGCGCGCACCGACTGGGAGCTGCGCGGCCACATCGGCGCCGCCCTGCACCTCGGAATGTCGCGGGAGAAGATCATCGAAGTCATCATCCAACTGGCCTACTACGGCGGCTGGCCGGTCGCCAACAACGGGCTGCGGGTCGCTCAGGAGGTCTTCGCCGAACTTGACGCCGCTACCGGCAGGGACACCGACGTTGACCGGTGAACCGTCGCCCCTCGACCCGGCCGAGAAGGTCGACCTGTGGCGGCAGCGGTTCTTCGAAGCCCAGGCCGCCGCTGAGGAGTTCATCCTCGGAGAACACGGCGAAGAAGGCCTGGCCGCGTGGATCCAGGCGAACTCGCGCATCACCGCCGACCTGCTGCGGGCGCAACGGCCGGCCGGGGTGTCCGCCACCGACCACTTCATGACCCGGCTGCAACGTCAACTGCTGCTGTACGACTCGGCGGTGACCAGTGAGCCCCAGCCGTCCGGCACCGTGCTGCGCAACGCCGACTGCGGGATCCTCCGCTACCGCAGACGGGCCGCCCGCGCCGGCGTCGTGCTGACCTTCTCGTCACCGTGCCCGTACTGCCAGGAACTCAACACGGCGATCGCCGCCCGCTACGTGGAACCGGACGTCACAGTGTCGTGCGACCAGGCCGGCGACGGGTGCACCTGGCGCGCGGAGTCCGCTCACCCACCGGAAGACGACGACGCGGCCGGGTCGCCGCAGCGTGGCCGGACCGGCGACTGAACCACCGGCAACGCCGTCCGCGCGTGTGCCGGCGACCGGCTGACGTCGAGCGTCATGCCGAGCTGCCGGCCCACCGCCACACACAGGTCGACCGCGGCCGTACGGGTCAGGTCCTGATGCTCGCCCTGGGTGACGCACGCCGACGCCACGTTCCTGTTCCGTAGCCGCAGGTACCACGGGAACAACGAACCCAGCGCGGGCTCGGTCAGCATCGTGCGCGAATGCACGATCGTCCCCACCAGCAGGTTGCCGAACGGGCGCTGCCCGGCGTTCATGAAACTCTTCAACCGCTCCTGGAAGATCTTCAACACCGCCGGTACGTTGCCCGCGTACACGGGCATCGCGAGCAGCATCGCCTGCGCGCCCTCGGCCAGGTCGACGACCTGCGCGAAGTCGTCGTCGAGTGTGCACCGTCCCACCTCGGGGTCCAGGCAGGTGTCCTCGCCCTCGCACATCGCGATGCGATGGTCGATCAACCGGATCCGCTCGATCCGCGCGTCGCCCACCTCCCGGACGACACCGCTGATCGCCGCCTCGAGCAACGCGTCGGTCAGCGACGGCAGACGCTTCTGTGTGCAGGACAACGCGATGATCTTCACCCGAGGGGCCTCCCCTGTCCGCTCAGCGCCACGGTGGACCGGCCGCCTGACCATGCGTACGTGGCCGCTCACCGAGGCAGCCCCAACCTACCGGGCCGCCTGCCCGCGCGGGTCAGGGCGCAAACCTCGGCCAGGTGGAGAAGCCGTGGCGAATCTCGTTGACCTGTGTCGCGGTCAGCCCATAGATCTCGCGGAAGACGGCGTCGTCCATCCGGTCCAGCCGCTGCATGGCATCGGTGAAGTCCTCCTCGGTCAGACCAGAATCCGCCTGCCGGGCGAGCTCGATCAGCCGATCCCTGGAGTAGCGGGCGAGGGCGGCGGCAGTATCGATGTAATCGCGAGGGGCAGCCCGGGTAGCGAGTGCCACCACCTTTGTGGCAACCACGTCATCAAGGTGCAGCACCGGCCCGATCTGCATCATGACCGGCTGGTGATGCCGGTCAAACCGCACCATTTGCAGCCGCACCGTCTGGTCCCCGCGCCGCACCTCGCACTCGACGAGATCATGCTCGAAACCGTCGAAGACGTCGCCGAGGTCGGCTGAATCCGTGACCGCCTCGACGTGCAGTCCAGCACGACTCAGGGTCGACATCACCAGGTCGGCAGCTGCGGTGACCCCACCGGACTGGTCCGTGAACAGGTCGACGTCTTCGGTTGGCCGGTCCACCACGCCGTATGCGATCAGCGCGTGTCCGCCCGCTAACGCGAAGCCGTGTCGCTGGGCCACGGCGAGCGCCAGCCGTGCCACCTCGGCCTGGAACTCCTCTGATGTCACGCGGCGGCGGGCTGGTGGGCGCTGCGCAGCTGCGGGTGCCGTTGCTCCCAGGCCTGTCTGACGCCACGTGGAACCCACAGGTCCAGCCAGAGCCGGACCAGCGTCGGGCCGTGCAGCCAGGTGACCAGCTCGACCGGGGTGACCGCCTCGACCAGAACGGTTTCGTACATCCACCGCAGCAGTGCGGGGTTGTCGAGATTGACCCGGCGGTCGGGCTGCCAGTGCAGCCGATGCGGCAACTCGACGACGCCACTGACTGGTCCGCGCAGCTGCGCGAGGTCAGCAACGACTGCCGCGCGTCGACCCGGCCGAGCCAGGTACGGCACGATGCCACCCTCGGCTTCGCTGCGTCTCACGTCATCCAGGGTAGCGGGCGATCCCGCCGCGAGCCGGCCTTACGGTGTCGACACGGCGGACCTGGGCCGGTTGTCGGCGGTGCCGAACCAACGGGGCAGGTGGTGGAGCAGATCCTGCTGGTCGTCGCCGACCCACGCCACGTGGCCGTCGGGGCGCAGCAGGACGGCGGGTACGTCCAGTTCGTCGCTGGCGTCGACGACGTGGTCGACCCGGTCCGCCCAGCCGGTGACCGACAGCCGGCCGGCCTGGTCGAGCAGCAGCCCTCGGCCGCCGTGTGTCAGCTCGTAGAGGCGGCGGCCGCCGGTCAGCCGGATGTCGCGCAGCCGCCGGCCGAGCAGGTCATGGGCCGAGCCGCCACCGACGTCCCCGTCCTCGCCGCCGACGTCGTAGCGGATCCCGATGGCGGTGACCTTCTCGATCAGGCGACGGCTGACCTCCTCGATGTCCATCAGCTCGGCGAGCAGCCGGCGCACCGCCTGCGGGCCCGGCTCGGTGGACAGCAGCTCCATCTGCGCCCGGGTGTTGTCCAGCACGGCGGCGGCCACCGGGTTTCGTTCGGTGTGGTAGCTGTCGAGCAGCCCGTCGGGTGCCCAGCCGGCGACCTCCGCCGCGAGTTTCCAGCCCAGGTTGACCGCGTCCTGGATGCCGAGGTTGAGGCCCTGGCCGCCGAGCGGCGGGTGGATGTGCGCGGCGTCGCCGGCCAGCAGCACCCGGCCGACCCGGTAGCGCTGCGCCAGCCGGGTGGCGTCGCCGAACCGGGACAGCCAGCGCGGTGAGTGCACGCCGAAGTCGGTGCCGGCGGTCACCCGCAGTTGCCGGGCGAACTCCTCGATGGTCGGTGCGACGCTACGGTCGGCGGCCACCCCTGCGGCGGGCACCACCAGCCGGTACACGCCGTCGCCCAGCGGCGCGGCCCCGAACCGTTTCTCGGTGGCGCGGACCTCGGCGACCACGGCGGCGACGGTCTCCGGCGCTACGGCCACCGTCATCTCGCCCAGCAGGGTGTCGACCCGGGTCGGTTCGCCGGGAAAGGCGACGCCGAGCAGGTTGCGCACCGTGCTGCGGCCGCCGTCGCAGCCGACCAGGTAGCGCGAACGCAGCCGCGTCCCGTCGGCCAGTTCCGCGGTCACCTGACCGTCGTCCTGGCGCAGGCCGACCAGTTCGCAGCCGCGCCGGATCTCGGCACCGAGTTCGGCGGCGCGTTCGGTCAGCAGGCGGTCGGTGACGGGTTGCGGGATGGCGAGCACGTACCCGTGCGCGGTGTCCAGCCGGTCCGGCGCGGGTTTGTCGATGCCGGCGAAGCCGCCGAACGGATACCGCTGGCCGTACGCGAGGAACCGGTCCAGCAGGCCGCGCTGGTCCATGATCTCGATGCTGCGGACATGCAGGCCGCCCGCGCGGACGTGGCTGGTCGGCTCCGTGTCCTTTTCCACGACGAGTACGGATACGCCGTGCAGCCGTAACTCGCTGGCCAGCATCACACCGGTCGGCCCGCCGCCGGCAATGATGACGTCGAACATTCGGTTCCCCCATTTCTGCGATCAGCCATCCGGGCAGCGTCGATCAGCGGACACACGTACGTGAATCCGAGTTTTCGCAGCTGATGGCTTCGGTCGCACATTCTGCGCCGCGACCCGGGTCTTGCCGCAAGACCCCCGATGCGATATACGTTGAATACGGCGAGGAACGGTTGCTCTCAGCCAGGTCGAGATCCGGTGGCGACCCTCGTCAAATGCAGCGCCGCCAGCCAGACGGCGGTCACCGGCAGGGTGATCGGTAGGAGCAGCGGCAGCCACCAGCCGACCAGGACGGCCGCGACGGGCACCACCAGACAGACCGCCAGCACCACCGTCGTGGACGCCGGCCGGACGTAGGACGTGACCAGCGGAATCGCGACGAAGACGAGCACCGCGCAGACGACTGCCGCGACACCCCAGAAGGTCTGTCGCGTCGCCGAAGCGGTGAACGCCGCGCTGACCCATGCCAGCGCGGGCAGCGCCACCACCGCGACGGCCAGCCACAACGTATGCCGGGCGACACGGGCAACCGTGGACGCGTCGGCCCGCCGACTGATCAGCACCGACGCGACCGCCACGACGGCAACACCGCCGAGGCCCGCGAACACCAGCGCGGGAAGGACCTTGCCGGTGCCGTCGGGGCACTGCAGCGGCACGCCGGGCGACACGTCCCCACCGGCCGGGCGGCACCCGATCCGCAGCGCGGACAGCACCAGCAGTCCGACGCCGCCGGTGACGGCGCCGACCAGTACTGCGGCGACCCCGGTCGCGACGTACCAGACGGGCAACTGCTCCACACCGGACCGGAGCCGAGGCCGAGGGTGCGACATCCTGGTATTCTCCCAGTCCCGGTCCACTCAGGTGCCGGTCTGCCGGAGGTCGACTACGGTCGGCCGTCGAGGAACATCCGCAGCCGGGTCAGGGTCTGTTTGTCGTCGCCGGGCACGTGCCCGTTGACCGCACGGCACACCCAGCCCAGGCGCAGCGCCACCCGGGTCGCGGCCACCAGGTCGCCGGTGAACCGTTCGGCGTACGGCGCCAGGTAGGCGTCCCGGAACGGCGCGGTGTCGACCGAGTCCCGCACGTCGTCAAGTCCCCACGCCAGCCCGCCTTCGAGGGCGACCGACAGGGTGAAGAACGGGTGCGACACGCAGGCGTCACCCCAGTCCATGATGAGGTGGCGGCCTTCGCGGACGAAGACCTGCGCGTCGTGCAGGTCGTCGTGCTGCAGCAGCTCCGGCAGCCCGTACTGCGCCAGCTCGGCGCACAGCTCGGCCACCATCGGCGCCGCGTCGCGGAATCGTCGGCCCGCGCCGACCTCGTCGACGATCCGTTCGTACGCCTGCGGCAGGGTGGCCAGCCGCCGGTCGGGCACACCGAGGGCGAGCAGGTCGTCGACGTCGTCGGCCACGTCGAGCTGCACTGCGGCGTACAGCGGCAGGACGTCGTACCACCGGTCCAGACTCTGCTCGCGCTGCGTCACCACCCGCAGCGTCTGCCCGGCGTCGGCCATCAGCATCCACCCGGTGTCGAGGTCGGCGGCCAGCGGCGGCGGCACCGCGTCGGGGCGGCGGGCGGCGATCCGTGTCACGACGGCCGCTTCGTGGCGCAGCGAGTCGGCGTTGGCCTTGAACCAGACGTCACCGGCGGCGGTCGGCACGCGCAGCACCGTCGACCACGGGTAGACGTGCGGTTGCAGGACCGGGCCGGTCCGGGCCGTCCCGAGCTCGTCGAGCCGGCCGTCGATCCAGTCCCGCACCCGGGCCAGCCACTGCGGATCCCGCCACCGTCTGTCGTCCACAGCCGGTGATGCTAGTCAGCCGTCGATGCCGGCCGACACTCGTTTTGGCCGGCCGGGCCAGCCGGCAATGTGGGATCAGTCGTGGTCGGGGGCGCCGGTCAGGTGGTGGTCTGCGGCGCACAGGGCCTCGGTGACCAGGCTGCGAACGTGGCCGCCGCGCGCCCGGTAGAGCACCCGGCGGCCGTCGCGGCGGCTGGCGACCAGGCCGGCGAGCAGCAGTTTCGCCAGGTGCTGCGACACGGCGGGGCGGGCGGCGCCGACCGCCGCCGCGAGGGTGCCGACGTCGTGTTCACCGTCGCGTAGCTGCCACAGCAGGCGCAGCCGGGTCGGGTCGGCCAGCATCTTCAACGCGGTCACCGCCGTGTCGACCTGCGCGCCGGTCGGTGGCTGCTGCCCATCGGTGGCACCTGCAGCGTTGTCGCGTGCGTACATGAGCACGTATTCTGCCATCGCCATGGACCACGACCACCACCGTCACGACCACCACCGTCACGACCACCACCGTCACGACCACCACCGTCACGACCACCACCCGCACGGTCACCGGCATCCGGTGCGGCGGGCCTGGTGGCGACGGGCGCTGCACCGGCTCACCCCGCACACCCACGACACCGCCGCCAAGGTCGACGACTCCCTCGAAGCGTCCCGCGACGGACTCCGCGCCCTGTGGATCTCCCTGGCGGTCCTCGCCGCCACCGCCGCCGCCCAGGCCGTCATCGTCGCCGCCTCCGGCTCGGTGGCGCTGCTCGGCGACACCCTGCACAACGTCACCGACGCGCTCACCGCCGTACCGCTGGCCATCGCGTTCCTGATCGGCCGGCGCGCCGCCACCCGCGCCTACACGTACGGGTTCGGCCGCGCCGAGGACCTCGCCGGCATCGTCATCGTGGTCGTCATCGCCGGCTCGGCGATCGCCGCCGGCGCGACCGCCGTCGACCGGCTGATCCACCCGGCGCCGATGAGCCACGTGCCGTGGGTGGCCGCCGCCGGGGTCGTCGGGTTCGCCGGCAACGAGATCGTCGCCCGCTACCGGATCCGGGTCGGTCGGCGCATCGGTTCGGCCGCGCTGGTCGCCGACGGGCTGCACGCCCGTACCGACGGGTTCACCTCGCTGGCGGTCGTCGCCGCCGCCGGGGGCGCGGCGGTCGGCTGGCAGTGGGCCGACCCGCTGGTCGGCCTCGCCATCACCGTCGCGATCGGGTACGTGCTGCGCGACGCAGCCCGCGAGGTGTACCGGCGGCTGATGGACGCCGTCGACCCGGCCCTGGTCGACACCGCCGAAACGACCCTGCGCGCGGTGCCCGGCGTCCGCGACGTGACAGCGGTACGGCTGCGCTGGATCGGCCACCGGCTGCACGCCGAAGCCGACCTCGTCGTCGACGCCGACCTGAGTCTGCTCGCCGCGCACGAGGTGGCCGCCGACGCCGAACACCAGCTCACCCATGCCGTGCCCCGGCTGGTGTCGGCGACCGTGCACACCGACCCGGCCGGACACGCCGGTGCGCACCACCACGTCACGTTGTCGCACCGCCGCCGGGCCGCGATGCTGCGGTAGAAGCTGTCAGCCGGTCACCTTGGCGACGAACGCGGCGACGGCGGCCAGGGTCCGGGCGGTCTTCTCCTGCAGGGTCAGTGACTCCTGCAGTCTGGCCCCCGGGCCCGGGTCCTTCTTGCCACGCACGTACAGCGAGCAGGCGAGGTCGCTGTACAGGTAGGTGCCGACCGAGTCGCCCTGCTGGCCGGCCCGGCCCGCCTTCGGGGCGACCATCAACGACACCCCGGCCTGCGGCGCGGTCAGGCAGATCGAGCACATGTTGCGCCGCAGATGGCGGGCGGCCGCGTCGGGGCAGCGCAACGCGACCGCCGCGGGCCGGCCCGCCAGCTCGGTGACCAGGTAGGCGCGGGCCGGCGACTGCGGATCACGCCAGCCGAGGAAGTCCAGATCGTCCCACGGCCGGCCGGCGAGGTCACGCGGCACGTACAGGCGTTTCGTCTCCCCCTTGGTGCAGTTGACGAACGCGGCGCGGATCTCCTGCTCGGTCAGTGGTGTCATACCGGGCAGGCTAGTTTTGCCTAAAGGTATTAGGCAAACGCATAATCGGTGTCGGTTCGACGGAGGAGGCGGGTACGGGTGGCACGGGCCGGACTGAACGCGCAGCGGCTGACCACGGCCGGCGCGGAGCTGGCCGACGAGATCGGCTTCGACCAGGTGACCGTCTCCGCGCTGGCCCGCCGCGTCGGCGTCGCCGTGGCCAGCCTGTACGCGCACGTCCGGGGCTCCGACGACCTGAGGACCCGGATCGCCCTGCTCGCCCTGGCCGAGCTCGCCGACCGGGCCGCCGACGCCGTCGCCGGCCGGTCCGCCAGGGACGCGCTGGCCGGGCTCGCCGGCGCCTACCGCGACTACGCCCGCGAGCACCCGGGCCGCTACGCCGCCGCCCGGCTGCGGCTCGACCCGGCCACCGCCGCCGCCAGTGCCGGTGACCGGCACACCCGGCTGCTGCGCGCGGTGCTGCACGGCTACCGGCTGCCCGAACAGGAACAGACCCACGCGGTACGGCTGATCGGCGCCACCATTCACGGCTACCTCGACCTGGCGGCCGCCGGCGGGTTCAGCCACAGCGCACCCGACCCGCAGGACAGCTGGCCCCGCATCCTGGACGCCCTCGACGCGTCGCTGCGCCACTGGCCGGCCGACTGACTACGCCGGCCCGGCCGATGCCAGTTGCTCAGCCGCGGTCAGACCAGGTCGAACCGGCGGGCCCAACCGGTCAGGTCGGCGACGGTGACGTTGCCGCCGCAGACCACCAGGCCGAGCCGGACGTCCGGGCCGACCCGCTCGATCACCCGGCCGGCGGCCGGCAGCAGACACCCGGCCGCCGGTTCCGCCCACACCTTGGCGTGCTCGGCCAGGTCCAGGCTGCCGCGCACCGCCTCCGTGTCCGACACCACCAGCACGTCGGTGACCAGTTCGGTGACGTGGTCGTAGGTCAGCTGCGACACCGTCGGCGCGCTCAACGTCGACACGATCGACGACAGTTTCACCGGCACCGGACCGCCGTGCCCGCAGGCCTGCGCCATCGCCGAAGCGCCGTCGGTCTCCACCCCCCAGACCCGGACACCGGGCCGGTGGGCGCGCAGCGCGGCGGCCACCCCGGATATCAACGCGCCGCCACCGACGCTGACCAGCACGTCCGTCGGCGCCGTCCGCTCGTCGACGAACGCGTCGGCGGCCAACTCCAGCCCGACGGTGCCCTGCCCGGCGACCACCACCGGGTCGTCGAACGGATGCACCATCGCCAGCCCGTCGGCCTGCAACCGCGCCGTCAGGTCGAACGCCTCCGCCATCGTGTCGACCACCCGCACCGTCGCCCCTGCCGCGGAAGCGACCTCCACCGCCCGCTGCGGCGCGGAACGCGGCATCACCACCGTCGCCTTCACGTCCAGGGCCTGCGCCATCACCGCCACCGCGATGCCGTGGTTGCCGCCGCTGACCGCCACCACGCCGGCCGCCCGCTGCCCGTCGTCGAGGGTCAGCAGCTTCGCCGCCGCGCCCCGCGCCTTGAACGACCCGGTCCGCTGCAGCAGCTCCAGCTTCGCCGTCACCGGTACGCCGAGCAGCCCGGACAGGCCGGGGCTGGGCACCGTCGGTGTCCGCACCACATGGTCGGCGATCCGCCGCGCCGCCGCCTCGATCTGCGCAACGTCGATGATCATTCGGTCCTCCCCGCAGCGTCCGTCGACAACGCCCCAGTATGCCCGGCCGCGCCGACGCGGCCCCGCCAGACCGGAATCGGTGCGATCAGCCCGCCGGTGCCGCCCCGGCGTCCGGGTCACGCAGCTCCCAGCGGGTGTAGCTGAAGTGCAGGGTGCGAGCCAGGACGTCCGGCGGATGCTCGACGGTGATCATCGCGGCGGTCGTCCGGCCGCCGGTGAAGCAGATGTCGGTGCCGACCGGCAGCCCGTACAAGCCGTTGATCATGTCGTCCCAGGTCTGCGCTGCGGCGTCCAGGCAACGGCGTACGGTGTGCTCGCCGATCACGTCGAGCACCGCCAGCTCCCCGCCGTCGAGCGCGGTCACCCGGTCCGACCGCTGGGACAGGAACAGATCCCCACCCGGCAGGTGCTCCCCGCCGACCTGCCCGCTGTCCAGGTCGATGCTCTGATGGTCGCCGAGCACGACGCCGCTGCCGCTGCCGACCTCGACCCACCCCGGTGCGCCGTTCACCGTCGAGTTCATGTCGTGTAACGCCGACGCGGTCACCCCTACCGCTGCGGCGACCAGCAGCGCCGACAGGATCACCGGCAGCCGGACGGACCTACGGGCAGCCGGCTCGGCCACCGGTGCCGGTGCGTCGGTCGGCGCTGCTGCGTCGACGGCTGCACCGGCCGGCCACCGCGTCGACGACCACAGCCCCCAGACCTGCACCGTCAGCGCCGCCACACCGAGGAACATGGCCAGCACGCCGGCCCACTGGTCGGCCCGGTCGAGGCCCTGCGCGGCCAGGAACGCCACGAGACCGACCAGAACAGCAGCCAGAACACCGCCCACGGCGATCGGCACGGGGCCGGGACGGCGGGGCACCATGTCGCCATTGTGGCAGGTCCACTCGCCACGGCCCGGGGAGGCGGCACCGGTCAGCGTCGGGCACGTGGCCGGAAGTCGCCCACAAATGGGCAATGGCACGGTGTGCAGCGCCGCCGCCAGCGGCGATGATGATCGCCGTCCTGACCGGACATCTCACGTTCACCAGATCGCAGGAGGACTGTGTGAGGGATATATCCACGCCGATCAGACAGATCGGCTCCGTGCTGGCCGCCACCGCCGTACTGGTCGGTGGTCTGCTGGCGAGTCCGGCGGCCGCTGCCGCCGGGCCCGCTCCCGAGCTCGACGGTGAGGCGGCGCTGGCCCTGGCCGACCGGCTCGGTGACCGGTCCGCCGGGGCGTACCAGGACCAAGCCACCGGTGACCTGGTCGTGACCGTGACCGATGAGACGGCCGCCCGGGTGGTCCGGGCCGCCGGCGGGGTGGCCCGCACCGTCGAACGTGGTGCCGACGACCTGGCCCGGGTCACTGGTGCCCTGTCACGGTCGGCGGCTGTGCCGGGAACCAGTTGGTACGCCGACCCGGTCAGCAACCAGGTGGTGGTCTCGGTCGACGCGACTGTCACCGGGACGCGGCTGGCGTTGGTGGAGGCGGTCGCGGCCCGCTTCGGCGACGCGGTCCGCGTCGAACGCGTCGCCGGCACGGTGGAGACCACCGCCGCCGGCGGCGACCCGATCTACTCCAACGGCCGCTGCTCGCTCGGGTTCAACGTGTACGACACCGCCGGCCGGCCGGGTTTCCTCACCGCCGGGCACTGCACCGAATCGCGGACGCAGTGGATGGTCGACGGGGTCGCCGACGCCGGCACCACGGTGGCCAGCAACTTCCCCGGTGACGACTTTGGCCTGGTCCGCTGGGTCGACACCACGGTCAACCGGCCCGGGGCGGTCAACCTGCACGACGGGACGCTGCGGGACATCACCGGCGCCGGCAACCCGTACGTGGGGCAGACGGTCAGCAAGAGCGGCAGCACCACCGGGGTCACCACCGGCCCGGTCGTCGCGGTCAACGTCACCGTCAACTACTCGGCGGGTCCGGTGACCGGGCTGTTCCAGACCAGCCTGTGCGCGGACAAGGGCGACAGCGGGGGCGCGGTGTTCGCCGGCAGCACGGCGCTGGGTCTGCACTCGGGAAGCAACCGGGCCGAGTGCCGGGCCTACCACCAGCCGGTGGCCGAGGCGCTGTCGGCGTACGGGGTCAACGTCTACTGACCGTGGCCTGAGTGGGCGGCCCGACGGCCGCCCACTCAGCCGGGCCCGGTCACGGACAGCACCCGCACCTGATGGTCGGCGGTGACCACCGCGACGGTGTCGCCGCCGACCACCGCGTGCGTCACCCGGCTGGCCGCCAGGTCGACGCCGACGTCGACCGGCGCGGTCCGTCGACCGGTCGCCGCGTCCCACACGGACACCTGCGGCACCGCCGTGCTCGACGCCGTGTCGACCCGGTGGCTCAGCACCACCACCTGGCCGCCGGCCACCGCCGCCACCGACCGAGCGTCGTCGGCGGCGGTGATCTCCCCACCGGCCTCGTCGAGCAGGCAGAAACCGTCGACCGTACCGAACGACTGGTCACCGAAGACGAGCCCACCCGGCACCGCGTACCAGTTGTCGTCGTCGCCGAACTCGGTCGGGCGGTTCCATTTCTCATCGCCGGTGCCGATGTCGACCGCGATCGTGCGGTACGTGCCGCCGTCGACCGCCGCGCACACCAGTCGCGCCCCGCACGGCTTGACCAGTTCGATCGTGTCGCCGGCCGGTAGCGGCACCTCCCACGCGCGGGTGAACCCGTCGAGGTCGTACGCGGCCAGCGCAGCCCGGCCCGGCGACGCCTCGTCGGAGAGTTTGCCGATCGCGAGCCCTTCGTAGACGGTCCACGCGTCGTGGTCCAGCGGCAGGTCACCGCTGGCGATCGGGTCGCCGTCGCCGGTGTCCAGCACGAACCCCCGGCCGCTGCCCTCACTCAGCTCGACGACGCGACCCGGCTCGGCGTGCCGGTTGTCCCGCAGCCCGTACCCTGCGGTCGGCAGCACCCCGGCGTCCTCGGCACCTTCCGTGCCGGTCCACCGGGTCGCCGCCCGGATCCGGGACGCGTCGAGGACCAGCAGGTCGTCGTCGGGGGCCTCGCGCCGCCACCGCTGCTCGCCGGTGGTCAGGTCGATCCGGGCGACCGCGTTGTCGAAGATGCCGTCCTTGATCTCGACGATCACGTCGGTGCCCAGCCGGACCACGTCGGTACGGTCCTGCCAGCTGCGTTTCCACCGCACCGTGCCGTCGGCGGCGTCTAGCACGACCCGCATGTCGTTGCCGCCGTCGGTCGCCGAGTCGGCGGCGTCGACGACGAGCAGCCCACCGGCGGCGGTGAGCCGCACCTCGGTCGGTTCGACGTCCACGGTGGTGGTCCAGGCCGGGTCGCCGCCGCCGGCCGGTACCGCGGTGACGGTGGTGCCGCCGACGGCGACCGCCGCGTACACGGCGAGGTCACCGGCGACGGTGACCGTCGACCCGCCGGTGCCGGCGGGCAACGTCACCTGGTGGACCTCGGTCAGGTCGCCGGTGGTGTCACCGGTCCCGTCACCGTCGCTGAGCAGGCCGCCGAACAGGTTGGTGTCACGGGGCCCGCCGCCGTCGCCGGTGAACTGGTCGAGCAGCCAGCCGTTGGTCAGGCCGATCCCGACGGCAAGCGTCACCGCCACGGCGGCGGCGACCGCCGTGACCACCCGGCCGCGACGGCGCCGACGCGCTGGCGGCAGATCGCCGCCAGCCGCCGGTGTGGTGGGGCCGGGCACCGGTGGGCCCGGCTGCACGAGGTGCGGCGCGGTCGGGCCCGGCCCCGCCGGGGCGGCGGTCGACGGTGCCGCGCCATCCGCCGACGGCGTGTGGTGCAGCGCACCGAACGCCACCGGCAGCTCCGGCTGCTCCGGCACCGACGGGGCGACCCCGAGCCGGGCGTGCAACCGGCTGGCGACCAGCGGCATCCGGCTCGCCCCGCCGACCAGCAGCAGCCCGGCCAGCCGCGCCGGGTCGACCCCGGCCAGCTGCAGCACCCGGCGGGTCTCGTCGACCGCCCGGTCGACCAGCGGCCCGGCGATGCGGTCCAGCTCCTCCCGGGTCAGATGCATCGGGTCGTCGCGCCCGGGCACCGTCACCGGTGCCGCCGAGGCCCGCGACAGCATCTCCTTGGCGGCCCGTACCTCGGACCAGAAAGCGAGCCGGTCACGGCGGTCGGCGGCGGTCACCGGCCGGCTGAGCCGCTGCCACAGCTGCGGGTCGCGGACCGCGACCAGGTGACCGAGGTGGGCGACCAGCGCCTCGTCGACGTCGAGCCCGCCGAGGTCGTCGAGCCCTCCGGTGGCCAGCACCCGCAGCCCACCGGCGCCACCAACCGCAGATTCGTTGCGGACCACCGCCACGTCCAGGGTGCCGCCGCCGAAGTCGAACACGGCCAGCGTGCCGCCCGGCGGTACTTGGCGGCCCAGCACCCGGACACAGTAGGTGGCGGCCGCGATCGGCTCGTCGAGCAGCCGCACCGGGCCCAGTCCGGCCGCCGTGGCGGCCGCGCGCAGCAGATCCCGACGCGGGGTGCCCCAGTCGGCGGGGCAGGTCAGCACGGTGCCGCCGGCCGGATGCACGCCGGCGGTCGCGGCCTCGGCGGCGACCCGGCGCAGGGTCACCGCCAGCAGCTGGGCGACCGGCAGCTCCCGGTCACCCAGCAGCACCGAGCCGTCGTCGACGCGCCGTTTCGGGTGCGGCTCGAACCGGTGCGGCTCCCCGGCGGCCAACCGCTGCGCGTCACGTCCGCTGTGGACACCACCGGCGGCGTCGATACAGACCCCGGAGGCCAGCAGCGGAGTACCGTCGAACAGCAGCGGCCGAGGTGGCTCGTCGCCGCGGCGGACCACCGCGACGGTGTGCGTGGTGCCCAGGTCGACGGCGAGCCGTACCGGTCCGTTCACAGTCCTGATGTCCTCTCCCGGGATGGCGCCGACGTGCGTACGCCGCCGGCGGGGATGCTATCGGCCGGCCGCCACCGAGGTGTCGGCACCGAGCTGCTTCAACACCCGGGTACGCAGCGTCTCGTACTGTTCGCGGCAGCGGCGCGGCGGACCGTCCGGCCGGTCGACGACCGTCCCGCCGCTGATCCGCTCGTGCGGGCCGAACTGGTCGCGGGTCAGGTCGATCTCGACCACGCCGAGCCGGTTCCACCAGTGCCGGCCGGTCCGCCGCCCGCCGGCGCTGACCTCCCCGACCAGCAGCTCACCGCCGAGCAGGTCGTGCAGCACCAGCGCGGTGACCCCGCACTGGCCGCGGGCCGGGTTGCCGGTGTGCCAGTCGGCCAGGTCGGCCGGATCGCAGGTGTCGGCGGACCAGGCGGTACGGATGACACGTTCGATGTGGGTGAGGGTCCAGGTGCGGGGGAACATGGCGGCAGATCCTGCCACAGTGGTCCGACATCGCCGCCCGGCCCGGGCCCGACCCGGCATCGTCGCCTGACCCGCCATCGCGACCCGGGCCGCCGGTGCCGGCGGTAACGGCTAGTAAGCTGCCCGGTCGTGACCGACGACAGTCAGCCGAGGACAGCCGGGCCGGGTGGCGGCGACCAGTCCGCGTTGGCGACCGCCTGCCTGGCCGCCGGTGACGGGCGGCTGCGGCACGGGGCGGCGTTGAAGTTCTTCTGGGGTCCGATGGACTGCGGCAAGTCGACGCTGGCCCTGCAGATGGACCACAACCACGCCCGGCAGGGCCGCCGGGGTCTGGTGCTGACCCGCAACGACCGGTCGATGGGGCCGCAGGTGACCACCCGGATCGGGCTGGCCCACTCGGCGATCGAGGTCACCGACGACCTGGACCTGGTGGCGCTGGTGCGCGGCCGCTGGGCGGACGGCACCCGGGTCGACTACCTGATCTGCGACGAGGCGTGTTTCTACACGGTCGACCAGGTCGGGCAGATGGCCGACCTGGTCGACGGCTATGACGTCGACGTGTTCGCGTTCGGGCTGGCCAGCGACTTCCGGTCGGTGCTGTTCCCGGCCGCGCAGCGGCTGTTCGAGATCGCCGACGAGGTGTGCCGTATCCAGGTCGAGGTGCTCTGCTGGTGCGGCCGGCAGGGCCTACTCAACGCCCGTGTGGTCGACGGTGTGGTGGCCCGCCACGGCGAGCAGGTGGTGATCGGTGACACCGTCGACCACTCCGACGTGCGGTACCAGGTGCTGTGCCGGCGGCATCACCGCACCGGCGACCTCGGCCCTGGCTAGCCGACCGCGTCAGCCGGCGGCGGGTCCGGGTCGGCGGCGGCGAGCAGCGCGGCCTCCTGATCCGCGCCGAGCCCCAGCGGCGGCAGGTCGGTACGCAGCGCCGGACGGTGATCCACGCTGGCCAGCCAGGCCCAGGTGTCGGCGACGGTCTCGGCCACCGGCCGGCAGCGCAGCCCGGCGGACAGTGCCCGGGACACGTCGCCACGGTGCAGCGCGTCGTGCAGCTCGCCCGGGGGCAGCCAGACCGGCAGCTCGGTCCAGGGCGCGACCCCGGCGGCGGCCACCGCCGCCGGGTCGACCCAGCGCAGCCGGGCGGCCGAGCTGGTTACCCGTACACAGGCCGCCAGCAGCTCCCCGATCGTGGTGTGGCCGGGCCGGCTGACCACGTTGTACGGCCCGGACAGCCCGGCTGCGGCCGCGTCGAGCAGCCAGGCCGCCAGGTCCCGGGCGTCAACGTACTGCAGCGGCAGGTCGGGCGGCCCGGGTGCGGGCACGTCGCCGCCTCGGGCAACGCGGTGCAGCCACCACGGCAGCCGGCCGACGTCCTCGTACGGGCCGAGGATCAGCCCGGCACGCGCCAGCAGCGCCCGGTCGCCGAAGGCGGCGACCGCGGCGAGTTCACCGCCGCGTTTGGCGCGGGCGTAGGGGACGTCGCCGTCGTCGGCGGACCCGTCGACCACCGGCCCGGTTTCGTCGAGCCCGGCCGGCGGCGGGTACGCGTACACCGAGCGGCTCGACACGTACGTGTAGTGCCCGACCCGGTCGCGTAGCAGCCGGGCCGCGTCGCGGACCACCGACGGCGCGCCGGCCCAGGTGTCGACGGCCAGGTCCCAGTCACCGGTGCCCAGCGCGGCGAGGCCGGCGACGGCCGTCCGGTCGCCGACGACCACCTGCGCGCCGGCCGGCGCCGGCCGGTGGCCGCGGTGCAGCAGGGTGACCGCCCAGCCGCGGGCCAGCGCGTCCTCGACGACGCACCGGCCGACGAACCCGGTGCCGCCCAGCATCAGCAGTCGCATACCACCACTGTGCCGCCCGGCCCGACGACGCGGAAGACCGTCACGCTGCCAGCGAAACCCACCACAGGTTACTGTCGGGTAGTAACGGCTGTGCGTGGCGAGGAGGATCGATCATCGTGGACCGGTACGTCCAACCTGTGCCCGCCCCCGGCGACCCGTACCGCACCGACTGGCTGCTCGACCGGTGGCTGCGCCACCGGCTCGACCCGGCCACGCACACCGCCTCCCGGCCCCGGCTGGCCGCCCTCGCCGCCGACGTCACCGGCCCGCTGCGGGCCGCGCACACCGACGCCGAGCAGCACCCGCCCCGGCTGGTCCGCTACGACCCGTGGGGTCGGCGCGTCGACCGGGTCGACACCTGCGCCGGCTGGCAGCGGCTACGGGCCGCCGCCGCCCGGCACGGCCTGGTCGCGCTGCCGTACCGCGCCGACACCCGCGCCGCGTTCGGCCCGGACGTCCGGGTGGTGCAGCACGCCCTGCTGCACCTGTACGCGCCGGAGTCGGCGACGTTCTCCTGCCCGGTGGCGATGGCCGACGGGGCCGCCGCGCTGCTGCGCCACCCCGACGTCGACCCGGCGGTCCGCGACACCTGGCTGCCCCGCATCACCACCACCGACCCCGCCGCCGCGATCACCAGCGGGCAGTGGATGACCGAAGCCCAGGGCGGTTCCGACCTGTCCGGGTCGACCACCGTGGCGCGCCCCGCCGCCGACGGCGACGGTTGGCGGCTCACCGGCGAGAAGTGGTTCTGCTCCGCGGTCGACTCGGCGGTCGCGGTCGCCCTGGCCCGCCCGGTCGGCGCCGCCGACGGCAGCCGTACGCTCGTGCCGTTCCTGGTGCCCCGCTACGCCGCCGACTCGCCGCTTGCCGCCACCGGCACCGACCCGTACGCGCCCGCCCCCGGCGTTCGGGTGCACCGGCTCAAGGACAAGCTCGGCACCCGGGCGCTGCCCACCGCCGAGGTCGGCCTGCGCGACGCGTACGCGCTGCCCCTGGGCGACCCCACCCGGCCCGGCCTGGCCCGGGCGATGACCCTGGTGGTGGTGACCCGGCTGCACAACGCCTCCGCCGCGGCCAGCGGGATGCGCCGCGGTCTGGCGTACGCGCACGCCTACGCCACCGCCCGCCGGGTCGCCGGCGGCCGGCTGGTCGACTCCCCGGCGCACCGTGGCCTGCTCGGCGCCCTCGCCGTCGACGCCGCCGGCGCGTTCGTCCTCGCCGGCCACGTCTTCGACCTGCTCGGACAGGTCGAAGCTGGCGCCGACGGGCGGAGAACACCCGACGGACCGAATGCCACCGGGGCGGACCCGGCGGCCGAGCTGCGGCTGGCCGCGCCGCTGGCGAAGCTCGCCACCGGCCGGCTCGCGGTCGCCGCCGCCAGCGAGTACGTCGAATGTTTCGGCGGCGCCGGCTACGTCGAGGACACCGGGGTGCCCCGGCTGCTGCGTGACGCCCAGGTGCTGCCGATCTGGGAGGGCACCACCACGGTGCTGGCGTTGGACGCGCTGCGGGCGGTGACCCGCGAAAAGGCCGCCGGGCCGCTGCTGGCCCGGGTCGACCGGGCGGCCGCCACCGCCGCCGACCCCGAGGTTGCCGCGGCGCTCACCGACGCCGCCGGGCGGCTGCGCATGGACCTGGCCCGGGTCGCCGCCGACCCGCGCGGGGCCGACACGGCGGCCGGCGCGCGCCCGCTGGCGTTGCGGACGGCGTACACGCTGGCCGCCGCACTGCTCGTCGACCTGGCCGACGGGCCCAGCGCCGACAGATCCGGCCGCGACGCCGACGCGACGGACGCCGACGGCGGAGCGGCCGGTCGCGACGATGCCGACGCCGCCCGGGTGGCGGCCCGGCTGTGGACCCGACGCTGGCTGGTCGGCGCCGACATCGCCGCCGACGCCCACCGGCACTTGGAACTGCTCAGCCGGGGTTGAGTCCCGGCGACCGGGCATCGTAGCGCAACGTCCCGAATTGTCCACCAATGCCGTGTGTCGGCGCGCGCGGCGCCGCCGACGGGTGCACGATCTGTGACATGGGTTCGCTGGAGATCGGTCCGGGCGTGTGGGCCGTCACGATCGTCGTCATCATCGCGCTGCTCGCCCTCGACCTGGCGGTCGCGGCGATCCGACCGCACGCCGTCGGCTTCGGTGAGGCGGTCGCCTGGTCGGTGTTCTACGTCGCGGTCGCCGTCGTGTTCGGCCTGGTGTTCATGGCCTGGGCCGGCGGCGACTACGGCACCGAGTACTTCGCCGGCTACCTGGTGGAGAAGAGCCTGTCCGTCGACAACCTGTTCGTCTTCGTCATCATCATCAGCACCTTCGCCGTTCCCGAGGAACACCAGCACAAGGTGCTCACCTTTGGCATCATCGCCGCGCTGATCATGCGGGCGATCTTCATCGCCGCCGGCGCCACCCTGCTGAACCTGTTCTCCTTCATGTTCCTGGTCTTCGGCCTGCTGCTGATCTTCACCGCCGTGCAGCTGTTCCGGCACCGCAACGAGGACCCGCAGGTCGACGACAACGTGCTGGTCCGCGCCACCCGCCGGGTGCTGCCGGTGACACCTGACTACGTCGACGGGCGGCTCGTCACCCGCCTCGACGGTCGCCGCGTCGTCACCCCACTGTTCATCGTGCTCATCGCGATCGGCAGCACCGACCTGCTGTTCGCCCTCGACTCGATCCCCGCCGTGTTCGGCGTCACCCAGCAGCCGTACATCGTCTTCGTCGCCAACGCCTTCGCCCTGATCGGGCTGCGGGCCCTGTTCTTCCTGGTGAAAGGCCTGCTGGACCGGCTGGTCTACCTGTCCACCGGGCTGGCTCTGGTGCTCGCGCTGATCGGCGTCAAACTGGTGCTGCACTGGGGCCACACCCTCGACGACCGGGTCCCCGAGGTGCAGACGCCGGTGTCGCTGGGACTGATCCTGGTGATCCTCACCGTCACCGTCGTCGCCAGCCTGGTCAAGGTCCACCGGGACCCGACCGCCCGCGCCCACGCCGGTTCGCTGCGCGGCCACGACGACCAGCAGCGGCAACGGTGACCTGCCGGATCGGGTGAGACGCTCAGCCGGACGTGGCGGCGCGGGCGGTCCGCGCCGCCACGATCCGGTACGCCGGATCCCGGTCCAGGTTGTACCGGTCCCGGTCGTACCGGCGGGTGGTCCGCGGATCGGCGTGACCCATCGCGTCCTGCACGTCCTCCAGCGGCACCCCTTCGGCGCGGGCGGTGGTGGCGAACGCGTGCCGCAGCGAGTGCGGCGACAGCCGGTCCCACGCCGGCAGACCGGCGGCCCGGGCCAGCCGCCGGACCAGCCGGAACACGGCGTGCCGGTCCAGCCGCGCGCCGCTGGCGGTGGCCAGCAGCGGGCCGTCGAGGGCGTCGGCCGCGACACCGGCGGCCCGGGCCCGGACCGCCAGGTACGCGTCGAGCGCCGCCGCGGTGTCCGGCGCCAGCGCCCGGCGGCGGGCCCGGCCGCCCTTGCCGACGAACCGGACGCTGCGGTGCCCCCGCTCGTCGCCGACGTCGGCGACGTCCAGGCTGACCAGTTCACCGACCCGCAGCCCCAGGTCGGCCAGCAACGCCAGCACGGCGAGGTTGCGCGGACCGCTCGCCCCGGTGTCGGCGCGGGCCGCCGCGAACAACGCGTCGACCTGGTCGGGGCTCAACCCGACGGTCGCCGAATGGTCCCGGTCGATCCGCGGCCGGTCCGCGTCGGTGACCGGGTTGGCCGGCACCGCCCGCAGCCGCACCAGGAACGCGTACCAGCTGGACATGGCGGACAGTTTCCGGGCCACCGTCGCCGGGGTCAGCAGCCGGCCGCTGCGCGGATCGACGGTGGCCTCCAACGTCCGGGCGTAGGCGTTGACGTCCAGGAACGACGCCTGCAGCGGGTCGAGCCCGGTGGCGGTACACCACGACAACCAGCCGGTCACGTCCCGGCGGTAGGCGGCCCGGGTGTGCTCGGACAGCCGACGGTTACGCAGCCACGCCTCGGTGAAGTCGACCGGGGCGGTGGCGGCGGTCAGGCCGCGGTCGACCGGTCGGGGGACGAGACCGGGGGTGGTGGGGCGACGCATCGCAGCAGGATGCCAAAGCCGGCGCCGCCGACGACGCCGAAACGCCGTACGTGATCTTTCCGCGCTGTAGGTGACCTCGGCCGGCCGGCCTGCGGCGGCCGCGACCTGCGGTGCGGCGCGGTCAGGACATCCGGACGATCTGGCCGGTCACGTAACGGGCCTGGTGCGAGGCCAGCAGGGTGACGACCTCGGCGACGTCCTCCGGGCGGGCGATGCGGCTCAGCGGACTCGAACCGGTGATCTGCTTCTCCACCTCCGGCGTCACCCAGCCGGTGTCGGTGACCGGCGGCTGCACCATGTTCGCGGTCACCCCGTACGGGGCGAGTTCGGCGGCGGCCGACATGGTGTAGTTCTCCTGCGCGGCCTTGGCCGCCCCGTACGACACCTCCTCGGGGAAGCCGTGCGGGCCGCCGGAGGTCAACCCGACGATCCGCCCCCAGCTGGCCTTGCGGGCCAGGTGCCGGCGGGCGAACTCGGCGATCAGCAGCGCCGGGGCGCGGGCGTCGACGGCGAACTGGCGGTCGAAGGTGCCGGCGTCGACGTGGGTCAACGGCCGGCCGAACCGGTCCCGGCTGTCCGGCCGGAACGTGTCGCTGAGCCAGCCACTGGCGTTGTTGACCAGGATGTCGACCGGGCCGAACGAGGCCGCCGCCTCGTCGAACAGCCGGGCCGGGGTGGCCGGGTCCGCCAGGTCCGCCTCCACGGCCACCGCCTTGCCACCGGCGGCGACGATCCGGTCGACGACGCTGCGGGCGTCCTGGGCACGGACCCGCCCGTACTGGGCGGGAAAAGACGGATCGTCGGCGTAGGGGGACGGGTCCATCCGCAGGTACGCGGCGAGCACCGCGGCGCCCTGGGTGGCCAGGGCGAGCGCGATCGCCGCGCCGATGCCCTGGTTCGCGCCGGTCACGATCGCGACGTGCCCGGTCAACCGGGGGTCGATCATCTTCCCAGGATGCCCGGCCGGCGACACCGGCGCGAGGCGTTTCCCGGCTTGTCCCCCGCCGGGCACGACGAGTCCCCGCCCGGCGCCGGGCGGGGACTCGGTCAAATGGGTTTCAGTTGCTGAGCTGCCGGCGGCCGTCGTCGCCGACGCTGATCGAGACCCGGCGCGGCTTGGCGCGCTCCGCCACCGGGATCCGCAGGGTCAGCACGCCGGCCTCGTAGCCGGCCTCCAACTTGTCGGTGTCGAGGGTGTCACCGAGGAACAGCTGCCGGGTGAACGTGCCCATCGGTCGTTCGGCGGCGACGAGTTCGACCTTGTCGCCGGAGGGGCGGTGGCGCTGGGCGCGCACCGTCAGCACGTTGCGTTCCACGGTGCACTCGATGCTGTCCGGGTCGACGCCGGGCAGGTCGAACGCGGCGTAGAACCAGTCGCCGTCGCGGTAGGCGTCCAGGTGCATGACGGCCGGACGGGTGGTGGTGCCGAAGAACTGCTCGGCGATCCGGTCGATCTCCCGGAACGGGTCGGTGCGCATCAACATGGTCGGACCTCCTCACGGGTGCGGGCTTCTCGCAACTCGCTACCTCAAGTTGAGCCCCACAGACTCAACTTACTTATAGCTATAGCGCGCAACTCTGGCGCCCGTCAAGTTGTCCCGTACACGGGACAAACCGGTGGACCGGGTCGACGCCGGACGGCAGGATCACCCGCCGTGCCCACCCCCGCCGACACCCCACCCGAGCAGCCGTTGACCGGCGGCAACGTCGCCGCCGCCGTCGTCCGGGTCGGCGACACCGTCCGACGGCCCGCCGGCGCGTGGACCCCCGCCGTGCACGCCTTCCTCACCCACCTGCACGACGTCGGCTTCGACGGCGCGCCCCGACCGCTCGGCATCGACACCACCGGCCGCGAGGTGCTGACCTACCTGCCCGGTACGGTCCCCTGGCCGGACCGGTTCGACCTGCTCGGACCGGACGCGGCCCTGCGTCGGGTCGGCCGGCTCGTCCGCGACCTGCACGACGCAGCCGCCGGCTTCACCCCGCCGCCGGGCGCCGTCTGGCGACGGCTCATCCCACCCGACGGCACCGACCTCGTCGTCCACCACGACCTCGCACCCTGGAACCTCGTCGTCGGCGACCGGTGGGCCTTCATCGACTGGGACACCGCCGCGCCGGGCACCCGGCTGTGGGACCTCGCCTACGCGGCCAAGGCGTTCGTGCCGCTGACCGCCGACCCCGCCTGGCAGCGCCCCGACGCCGCCCGCCGGCTACGGACCCTCGTCGACGCGTACGGCCTCGACGAACGCCAGCGCCGTACGCTGGTGCCGCTGCTCGCCCACCGGGCCCGGTCGATGCACGACTTCCTCGCCGCACAGGCCGCCTCCGGCGCCATGCCGTGGACCCGGCTCTGGAACGAAGGCCACGGCGAGACCTGGCGTCGCGACGCCGCGTACATCCGGGCCCGCGAACGTCAATGGACCCGTGCCCTGCTCGGCTGATCCAGTGCAGGCTGACACATCGCAGTCACCGCCGGTACGCCCGCACCAGCACCCGCCGCGAGTACGCCACGAACACCCCCTCGGCGCAGATCCTGCGGTGCAGCGCCGCCAACCGGGCCCGGTAGCGGTCCACCGTGAAACCCGGCACCGTCCACACCACCTTCCGCAGGAACACGACCACCGCGGCGATGTCGAAGAACTCCACCCGCAGTGACTCCATCCGCAGGTCCACCACGTCCAGGCCGGCCGCCGTCGCCGCGTCCCGCACCCGGTCCGGACGCTGATCGGCACGCGGCGGCACCGACACCCCCAACGCCGCCCGCAGCTCACCGACCGAGTCCGGGCCGATCTGCTGGGACAGGTACGCCCCGCCCGGCACCAGCACCCGCGCCACCTCGGACCAGTCCACCACCGTCGGATGCCGGCTCACCACCAGGTCGAAACAACCGGACCGCAACGGCAGCCCGCCGTCCTGCGCGGCGCGCACGACATGCACACCCAGCGGCGCCAGCCGCCGCCGCGCCACGGCCACGTTCGGCGGCCAGCCCTCCGTCGCCACCAGCAGCGGCGGCACCGACTCGACGCCGGCCAGCACCTCGCCGCCACCGGTCTGCAAATCCACCGCCCGCCGGGCACCGGCCATCTGACGGCCCAGCAGCCGCGCGTACCCCCAGGACGGCCGCTGCTCGGTGGCCCGGCCCGCGAACCAGGAGAAATCCCAGCCCGCCACCGGCACCGCCGAAGCCTCGGCGATCAGATCGTCGAACGTCGACACCGGACGAGTCTGACCCGCACCGGGCGACCCGGGCCACCGAAAATCAGTCCGGCCCACCCGCAGCCGACCCGGCTGACGCCGCCCCGTCACGCAGATAGCCGTCCAGTTCGGCGGCACCGGCCAGCATCGCCCGACCCCGCGCGGACAACCGGTCCCGCCAGACACGCAGCGTCGACTCCAGCGGGGCGACGCCACCGGCCGCACGGACCTGGGTGATCAACGGCGCGATCTGCGCCAGCAGATGGCCACCCCGGCGCAGCTGGTGGATCAGCATCACGTCCCGCACGTCGGCGGCGTCGTAGACCCGGTACCCGGTCCGCCGGTCCCGGTCCGGCCGGACCAGACCGGCGGCCTCCCAGGCGCGCAGGGTGGCCGGGCGCAGACCGAGCCGGGCCGCCAACGGGCCGATGAACATCCCGCCACGCTCGGGCGCGACCGGCGCCAGATCACGCAGCGCTACCTCGACCGCCTGCACGGTACGCCGGTCGTCGACCAACTGGCCGTGACTGTCGTCGACGAGCCGCAGCGCGTCGTCGACCGCACCCCGGTTCACCGCCCGCATGATCGACGTCGCCGTGGCGTGACCGTGCCCGGCGACCAGCGCGACGAACGCCCGCAGTGCCCGCGCATGCACCGGCGTGTAGACCCGGTAACCCGCGGCGGTCCGCGCGGCCGCCGGCAGGACACCGGCCTGCTCGTAGTTGCGCACAGCCTGAGGGGACAGACCATGCTCCCGCGCCAGGTCCACCGGCCGCACAGCTACCCCACTGTTTGAGACTTGACGAAGCATCCCAGCGCCGAACGCACACAAACCTTACACCGTTGTTTCAACGATACCGTTGAAGGAATGGATATCACGGACACCGCCCGACCCGTTGACGGCACAGGCATCTCGGTGTTGCTGCGGTCGCTGCCCACCCGGCCCCTGCTGCTCGGCCTCGGCGAGGCCCGGCACTTCGTGGAGGAACTCGGCCAGCTACGCAACGACATCTTCCGACACCTCGTCGCACACGAGGGCTACCGGTCGATCGCCGTCGAAAGCGACTGCCTGATGGGCCTCGTGGTCGACGAGTACGTCACGACCGGCACCGGCACCCTCGACGACGTCATGCGCCACGGCTTCAGCCACCAGTTCGGCACCTCACCGGCCAACCGCGACCTGGTGAGCTGGATGCGGGCCTACAACGACGACCACGACGAAAAACTACGGTTCCACGGCTTCGACGGCCCCCTGGAGTACTGGGCGGCCAGCCCACGCCCGGCACTCACCGGCCTGCACGACCTGCTCGACGACCCGCCGCCCGGCACCCGCGACACCCTCGACTCGCTGCTCGGCCCGGACGACCGCTGGTCCGACCCGGCCACCGTCACCGACCCGTCCCGGTCGATCGGCCGGTCCACCGACGCCCAGCAGCTCCGGCTGATCACCGACGACCTGCTGGCCCTGCTCGACACCCAGGCGCCGCAGCTGGACGCCGCCGACCGCGAACGGGCCGAACTGTACGGGCGTACCGCCGTCGGCCTGCACCGCTACCACCACGCGATGGCCGACCCGTCCCCCGCCAGGATCGCCCGGCTGTCGGCGCTGCGGGACGCGATGATGGCCGCCAACCTACGGGCCGTCGCCGACCACGGCCCCGCCCTGGTCTTCGCCCACAACCTGCACCTGCAGCGCAACCGCAGCGTCATGTCGCTCGGCGACCAGCAGCTGCGGATGTGGGGCGCGGGCGCGATCCTCGCGGCCCGCCTCGGTGACCGCTACGCCTACCTGGCCTCCGCCCTCGGTACCCTCGGCGACGACACCCCACCGCCGGACACCGTCGAAGGCGCCCTCGCCACGCTGCCGTGGGACACCTGCCTCGTCGACGCCCGCCGACTGGCCCGGACCCTCACCGCAGCCGTACCCCGGGTCAGCACCGACTTCGCCTACTTCCCGCTCGACCCGGCGCAGCTCGACACGGTCGACAGCGTCGTGTTCGTCAACCACGTCCCGCGACCGGGCACACCGGCGTGACCACCCGCTAACTCCTGCCGTCCCGTCGTCGGTGGTGTGCGCCAGCGCGACGGTGTGCCGCGCGCAGCAGATCACGCACCACCGCGTCGGTGCGGGGGCCGGGGTCGACCACCGCCAGCCAGCCGCCGGCACCGTACACGGGATGGGCGAACAGGGTGTCGGCGGCGGCGGGATCGACCCCGGCCGGGGCGGCCCCGCGAGGCTCATGCCCGGCGTGCCGCAGGAAATCATCGCGTCCGGCGGCGATGTTGAGCCGGAACACACCCGGCCGGTCCAGGCGCGACATCGCGTCGCCCGGGTAGTCCTTGGTCACGATCGTGGCGAACGGCTGCCGCCTGGTCGGGACCGTGCCGTCGGGCGAGACGTAGAAGAACGTGTCGCCCCAGCTGATCGGCGGCGTGCCGTCGCCGGACGCCGGTCTGAGGGTCAGTACGTCGCCGAGGCCGGCGACGAACGCGATGATCTCGTCCTGGGTCATACCTGAAGCGTTACATTGCAGTGCTTATGGAGACTTCACGATCCCGAGAGCAGGTATCCGAAGCGGAAGGTCTCCACTCGCCTCGAATGCGCACCGTCGACGTCGCCCGGCGGGCCGGGTACGGCGTTCAGCAGATCCGCAACCTCGAACGCGACGGTGTCCTGCCGCCGGCGGCCCGTACCGCCACCGGCCACCGGGTCTTCGGGGAACTGCACCTGCGGTGCGCGCTGGCCTACCGGGCCCTGGCCGCGGCGACCGGACCGGCCGAGGCCCGCAGGATCGTCCAGGCCGCCCACCGCCGCCCAGCCGACGGGATGCTCGCCCTGCTCGACGCCGCCCACGCCCGGCTGCACACCGAACGCGCCGACCTGCGACAGGCCCAGCTGGCCGCCCGGGCCATCACCGCCGAACCCATCGACGACGTACGCGACTACGACGCGATGAGTATCTCCGAGCTGGCCGCGGCCCTCGGCGTACGCCCGTCGACGCTGCGGCACTGGCACGCCGAAGGACTCGTCGTGCCCGACCGCGACCGACCGGGCGGACCCCGCCGCTACACCCCGGCCCAGGTCCGCGACGCCCGCGTCGTGCACCAACTACGCCAGGCCGGCTACCGGGTCGCGCCGCTGCGGGCCCTGATGCCGCGACTGCGCTCCGCCGGCCGGTCGGCCGACATCACCGCCGCGTTGGCGGTCCGCGACGCCGACCTCACCACCCGGTCCCGGGCCCTGCTCGACGCCGCCGCCGCACTGGCCACCGTGCTCGCGCTCACCGCCGCCCCGGGCAACGCCCCCGCAGCCGACCGGTCGGTTCCGGCCGACCGACTACGATCGGTGTCGCCGCGACATGCACGTTCCGGGAGCAGCCGTTGACCGTCGACGCCACGCTCGCCCGCATCAACGACGGGGTGCAGCTGCACCACCAGCGTGGCCAACGGGACGCCGCCCGTGACCGGTTCGCGCGGATCTGGGACGAGATCGGCGGGCAGGACGGGGATCCGCTGCACGTCTGCGTTCTCGCCCACGCGATGGCCGACGTGCAGGACGACCTGCACCAGGAGCTGCTCTGGGACCAGCGGGCCCTGGCCGCTGCCGACCTGCTCACCGACGCCCGGGTGGCGCAGGCCGGGGTGACCCTGCCGGTTGCCGGCCTGTACCCGTCGCTGCACCTCAACCTCGGCGAGTGCCACCGCAGACTCGGTGACCTCGACCGGGCCCGGGAACACCTGCGGCACGCGCAGGCGGGCGTCGACGCCCTCGGCGACGACGAGTACGCCCGGCTGATCAGAGCCGGCCTGGACCGGCTGACGCAGCTGCTGGCGTCCGCGTAGGAGCATGCAGCTTACGGACGTCAATGAAGAACGTGACCGGATTACCGCTGAGCTCACTCCGCGCGCTGACCGATACGCAGGACGCTCAGCCTCGATCCACCGATGAAGGTTGGACCGGTAGGACCCCGGATGTAGAAAGTGCCCTCTGAACTGGAAGGATAGGAGTTCTGACGCTTCTATCACCCGGTTCGAGAGGGCACCTCGCAGGTGAGACTACGCCATGACGCGCCGGTGGCGCGCGCGACGTTCGACGACCCGAATCTGGTGTCGTGCGCCGGCCTTGTTCCGGTGATGCGCCTTGCCGAGCAGGCCGGCCTGCACGACGCGGTCGCAGACCGGGTCAGCCTGCCGACCGACAAAGGTGCCAACCCGGCCGGGAAGGTCGCCACGATCGTGGCCGGGATGCTCGCGGGCGCGGACAGCATCGACGACCTCGACGTCGCCCGACACGGCGGCATGCGCTCACTGTTCGGCGGCGTGTACGCGCCATCGACACTCGGCTCGTTCCTGCGCACCTTCACCCACGGCCACGTCCGGCAGTTGCAAGCAGCTGCCCGCGACACCCTGATCGGCCTCGCCGCCCGGGTGCCGATCCTGGCCGGCGCGGACGTGCTGACCTTCGTGGACATCGACTCGATGCTGCGCCGGGTCTACGGCAGACAGAAACAAGGCATCGGGTTCGGCCACACCAAGATCGGCGGCTACAACGTGCGGCTACGCGGCTACAACCCCCTGGTCGCGACGGTGTCGACACCACTGTCCGCGCCGGTCGTCGCGGCCACCCGGCTACGCGCCGGTAACGCCGGCTCCGGCCGGGGAGCCGCGAGCATGATCGCCGAAACGATCACCACCGCCCGATCCTGCGGCGCGACCGGCGAGATCGTGGTCCGGGCCGACTCCGCCTTCTACGCCAAGGCGGTCATCGCCACCTGCCGACGCCACAAGGTGCGGTTCTCGGTCACCGCCCGTGTCGACGCCAAGGTCCACACCGCATGCGACAGCATCGGCGACGACCAGTGGACCGACATCCGGTACCCGCAGGCCGTCTGGGACGAGGAAGAACAGCGGTGGATCTCCGACGCGCAGATCGCCGAAACCGAATACACCGCGTTCGCCGGCACCCGGCAGCAGGTGACCGCCCGGCTGATCGTGCGCCGCGTCCGCCGCGACGACCCCGCCCAAGCTCCCGGCCAGGAAGAGCTCCTGCCCATCTACCGCTACCACGCGGTACTCACCGACAGCCCGTACACCCTCGTGCGGGCCGAAGCCCAGCACCGCCAGCACGCGGTCATCGAGCAGATCAACGCGGACCTGATCGCCGGCCCTCTGGCGCACCTGCCGTCCGGCCGATTCTCAGCGAACGACGCCTGGCTGACCTGCACCGCCATCGCCCACAACCTCACCCGCGCCGCCGGGCACCTCGCCGCCGGCACCTGGACCACCGCCCGAACCGCGACCATCCGCACCCGCATCATCACCGTCGCCGCCCGCCTCGCGCACCGGGCCCGCACCATCCACCTGCACCTCCCCGAGTACTGGCCCTGGCAGGCAGCGTTCGACAACCTGTTCACCGCCGTCCGCCCGACACCCGGCTGACCACAGCCACACCGACGCCCGACCAGGCGGCCCGACCACAGGCCACGAACCCCCGCCCCAACCCCCGAACGACAACACCCGGAGCAAGCCGACCACGTAATCGGCGATTCGCCGCGCCCCGAAATCTCCCAATACCGAAACTATTCAACCGAGCTCAAGACAAACCGCGCCGGTGGATCGAGGCTCAGGTACCGGCGTGCCGCTCGGTCGCCCATGCGGGTGCGGATGCGCTCGGCGATGGCGTCGAGCAGCGGCTCGCGGACATCGCGATCGAGCCTGCGGTACGGCGACTGCGAGCGCAGGAGGTCGGCAAACCCGTCGCCGTCGAACCACTGAACGGTGGGGTACCAGCGCACGATCGTGGGGCCGAACAGGCCGCCAGGATCGTCGACCAGTCCCCAGCCCTCGTCGGTGCTGCGCACGTCGCCCTCAATCGGCGGACGGCCCCAGTCGGGATTCCCGGGGGAGAACCGCTCGTGGAGATCGGCGGTCTCGGCGTACACCTCCGGCTCGCCGGGCCGGCAGATGACGACGTGGCCGAGCAGCGCCATCCAGCCCCCGGGGTGGAGCACCTCGTGTGCCCGCCGCCAGCCGATCGCAGGATCGACCCAGTGCCACGCTGAAGCTGCCACGAGGAGGTCGAAGCGTCGACCGCGGTCGTCCCACTCCTCGAACGTCGACGACTCGACGGTGACGTTGCCGAAGGTGGCGAGCCGTTGGCGAGCAAGCGCGGCCATACCTGCGCCCGGCTCGATGGCGGTCACCGAACACCCGAGTGCCGCCAGCGAACGCGTCGCCTGACCGGTACCGCAGCCCACCTCAAGCACAGGCGACCTCTCGCGTATGCCGGTGATGGTGACGAGGTCGGCGAACAACGGGGCGGGGTACCCCGGCCGGACCCTGTCGTACAGCTCCGGCACCTCGTTGAACACTTGACCGAGGCCACGTCGATCCGCGCCTGCCACCGCACCACCCTCGCCGAGACCGTCGCCGACGTGCCGATTCTGACCGACGGGCGCCCGCCACACGAGCTGACGCCAGACCAGGGGCGCCCGGGCACCACATAACTGTCATTATGGTGTGCCGACTTCCGGCGCCCGAGCTTCGGCTCGGATTATTGAATAGCTGTTACCGGTAATCCAATAATCCGGCTGCGGGGTGCGGAGGAGCCCGGTGAGCGTGAACCGCCATACTGGTCCGCCATGGACCTGGACGACTACCAACGCGGCGCCCTGCGCACCGCCGCGCCGCGCGACAAGAAGAACGAACTGCTCCACCTGGTACTGGGACTCGTCGGCGAGTCCGGCGAAGTCGCCGAAAAGTTCAAGAAATGGGTCCGAGACCACGACAGCGACGAGTCCAGGCTCGACCGGGCCGACATCACCAAGGAACTCGGCGACGTCCTGTGGTACTTGGCGACCCTCGCCGCCTACCTCGACCTCTCACTGAACGACATCGCGACCGACAACCTGGCCAAGCTGGCCAGCCGCCAGAACCGTGGCGTACTCGGTGGCAGCGGCGACAACCGCTGACCCGGCCCGTCCACCGTACGGCCCGCGCCCAGGCCGTACGATCAGCGCATGGTCACCCGGCTGGCGTGGGTCTCCGCCCACGAGGCACGCGGACACGACGAGGACGAACCGCTGGCCCTGCCGGCGCTACGGCAGGCCGGCGTCGCCGTCGACGTGGTGGTGTGGAACGACCCCGCAGTGCGGTGGGCCGACTACGACCGGGTTGTCCTGCGCTCGACCTGGGACTACCCGCAACGGCTCGGACAGTTCCTCACCTGGCTGGAAACCGTCGAACAGGTGACGGATCTGCGTAACCCGCTACCGATGCTGCGGTGGAACCTGGACAAGCACTACCTCGCCGACCTCGACCGGGCCGGCGTACCCGTCACACCGACCACGTTCGTCGAGCCGGGACACCGTCCACACTTGCCCGCCGGCGACTTCGTGGTGAAACCGGCCGTCGGCGCGGGAAGCCGGCACGTCGCCTCGTACCGGCCGGCACAGCACGACGAGGCGTACGCCCACGTGCGCCGACTGCACGCCACCGGCACCAGCGTGCTGGTCCAACCACGACTCACCTCGGTGGCCGACGACGGAGAATGGCCCCTCGTCTTCTTCACCGGCAGGTACAGCCACGCCGCGAACAAACGGGTCGTGCTGCCGCACACCGACCCAGTCGACGACCTGTTCGCGCCGGAAACCAGCACGCCGCATGTCGCCGACCCGGAACAGATCGCCGTAGCGCGTAAGGCCGTCGACGCCGTCACCGACTCGTTCGGCGTCCCGCTCTACGCCCGGGTCGACCTCGTCCGCGACGACCACGGCCGACCATGCGTGCTGGAACTGGAACTGGTGGAGCCCTCCCTGTTCCTGCCCCAGACCACACCGGCCGCGCTCGAGCGTCTCGTCGCGGCCCTGCAGGCCGACTGACGCCCGCATCACCCTCCGCCGGTCCGGTCGCCCGGCAGATCCCGCACCACCCGCGCCGGGTTGCCGACCGCGAGCACCCCGGCCGGCAGGCTCCGGGTCACCACCGACCCCGCACCGACCACCGTGTCCCTGCCGATCTCCACCCCAGGCAGCACGATAACCCCGCTGCCCAGCCACACGTTGTCGCCGATCCGGACCGGCTCAGCGGACTCCCACTTGTCCCGGCGTGACCCGGCCGCGAGCGGATGTGACGGCGTCAACAACTGCACGTTGCAGCCGATCTGCACATCGTCACCGACGGTGATAGCCGCCGCATCCAACGCCACCAGACCGAAGTTGACGAAGGTACGCGACCCGACGCTGATATGAGCGCCGTAGTCGACCCGCAGCGGAGGCCGTACCTCGGTGCCCTCCCCCACCTCGGCGAACAGCTCGACGAGCAGCGCTCGGCGCCGCCCACCGTCACGCGCCGACGTGCGGTTGTACGCCTCGGTCAGATCCATCGCCCGCAGCGACATCTCGACCAGCTCCGGATCGTCAGCACGGTACAGGGCACCAGCGACCATCCGTTCCCGCATCGACCGCCCGTCACCGCCAGAGCCCACCAGCCGACCGTACGCCGCACAGCCGGAACACACCCGGCGAAGCAGCCGAAGGCACACCTGCGGCCACCACCACGGCGGTACGCGTCAGGCCGGCAACTACACTTCGGCGGCGATGGACACCCCGCCGCCGGACACCGAGACCACGACCCGGCCCTGCGCACACTGCGGCGCACCCGTACCGCAACGGGCAGCCGCCGGCCGCCCCTTCCGGTACTGCCGCGACAACGACGGAGCCTGCCAACGCGCCTCCCGCGCCAACCGGATGCGCCGCCGCGACGCCCCCGGCCTCGCCGGCCAGATCGCCCGCAGCTGGGAACTCGTCGACCGCCTCGACCAGATGGTCGGCACCCTCACCGAGACACTGCACGCCGAACTCTCCCCGGCCGGCGTCGACCGACGCGTCGCCGAAGTCCGGGCCGAAGCCGCCGCCACCCTCGCCGCCGCCCAGGCCGAACGCGACGACGCGCGGCAGACAGCCGAAGCCGCCACGACAGCCGCAACCCAGGCACAACAGATTGCCGCGCAGGCCGCCGCCCGAGCCGAAACCGCCGAGACGCGCGCCGAAACCGCGACCGCCGAAGCCGCGGCGGCCCGCCAGCAGGCCGCGCACGCACGGACGGAACAGGCCGCCGCGCAGCAACGGGCCGCCGCCGCCGACGCACTGCTGCGGCAGGCCGAACACGACCGCGACACCGTCCGCGAACAACTGGACCAACTGACCCGGCAACGCGACGACGACCGACGCGTCATCGACGAACTCACCCGGGAGGCCGCAGCGGCCACCGCCGCAGCAGTCGACGCCAGCGAAGCCGCGCGCACCGCCGACGACCACCGCCAGCAGGCCGACATCCGCGCCGACCGGGCCGACGCGCAAGCCGACGCCGCCCGGGCAGACGCCGCCCAGGCGCACGCAGAAACCGCCGCCGCGCGCGAGGCGCTACACCAGGCGCGCGCCGACATCGACCAGTGGCAGCGGCGGGCCGATGCGGCGCAGCACGATACCCACACCGCCCGCGCCGACGCCGACACCGCCCGCGCGGAGACCGCCGCCGCCGTCGCCCGCGCCGACCAAGCCCGACACACCGCGACAGAACTCGCCGCCGCGCTCGACACCGCCCGAGCCGAACGTGACAACGCCCAGGCCCGGGTCACGGAACTGTCCCGCCAAGTCAGCGACCTCGCCACGGCGCTGGCAGCGCTCAGCACCGCCCACCGGCCGGTCGACAACCACCCGGCGGCACCCGCACAGTGACCTACATCGCATCCACATCGTCACCGATGTGCCAGACTTCGTTAACGCCATGTTTCACCCCGGCGGCGACGGCGTCCGCGCACCGGTGACACGGCAACAGCGAGCATCGGCCGGATACGCTCGCACACGTCCGGGCGCGGGCCTGCCGCTACCAGGCAGCGCCCGTCGACAGCGGGAATCGCCCGCCCCGTACACATCGTTACACCTGAAGACCAGCACCACGACCGAGGGGATAGCCGATCATGGGCGAGCGCATGCTGCGCGGAAGCCGTCTGGGAGCAGTCAGCTACGAGTCCGACCGCAACACGGAACTCGCGCCGCGCCAGACCCGCGAGTACCTCTGCGCCAAAGGCCACCAGTTCGAGGTCCCGTTCGCCGTCGACGCAGAGGTGCCGGTGACCTGGGAATGCAAGTTCGACGGCAGCGTCGCCCGGCTGGTCGACGGCAGCGAACCGGAGCAGAAGAAGGCCAAGCCGCCACGCACCCACTGGGACATGCTCCTGGAACGGCGGTCGATCGCCGAACTGGAAGACATCCTGGCCGAACGTCTGCAGGAGGTCCGCAACCGGCGCGGCGGCGTCTGACCACCCGCCCCGCCCGACCGGTGGGCAGACCAGACACCGACGCCCCTGACGCCGCACCCCGGCGTCAGGGGCGTCGTCGCGCTCCCGGCCCGGCGTGCCCACTCACCGCGGCGGGTCGACGATCTCCCCTTCGATCGTCGGACCGGCCGCGGCAGCCCGCTGCGCGGAACCGTCCGCAGACCCCGCCGGTGGCCGGTCCGCCGCCGGCGGCGGATACACCCGCACCCGGCGCGGCCCGAACATCTCCCCGGCCGCCGCCGACGACATCCGCCGCTCCGCAGCGACCTGCACCCGCCGCCGCACCACCCGCCGCACCTGCGGCACCGCCAACACACCCCCGAACACGCCACTGACCAGCCCCGGCGTCGCCAACAACACACCAGCGACCAACCCGAGCAGACCGTCACTGACCTGCTCGCCCGGCGGACGACCGGACTGCGCCGCCGCCCGGAAACTCCGCCACGCACGCATTCCTTCCCGACGCAGCAGCGCCATACCCGCCAGGGAAGCGGCCAGCACCAGCAGCAACGCCCACCCGTAGCCGATCTGATGGGCGATCAGCAGGAAAACGGCGACCTCCAGAACCAGACCAGCCGCCAACGCCAACGGGATCAACCGCACTCCCCGGCGCATGTCACCTCCTGCGAACGTGGCGTCACGTCACCTGTCCAGCATGACACGCGCCGTCGTCACGGCCAGCGCGCCGAAGCCGTGTCGCGACGCCGGCCGGTCAACCCGTCCCGGCGGGCCCGAACCCCCCAGACGGTCACCCGCCACAACGCCTCCCGCACGATCGACGCGCTCATCTTGCTCGCGCCCTGCTCCCGCTCCGCGAACGTGATCGGCACCTCGACGATCCGGAACCCCTCACGGTGTGCCCGCCAGGTCAGCTCCACCTGGAACGAATAGCCCTGCGACGACACACTCGCGTAGTCGATCTTGTCGAGCACCGCGGTCCGGTACACCCGGTAACCACCGGTCGCGTCCCGCACCGGCATACCCAGCGCCAACCGCGTGTACAGGTTCGCCCCCTGCGACAGCACCCACCGGTGCCGGGGCCAGTTCACCACCTCACCGCCCGGCACCCACCGGGAACCGATCACCACGTCGGCGTCCCGCGCCGCGTCCAGCAGCTGCGGCAACTGCTCCGGAGCATGCGACCCGTCAGCGTCCATCTCGACCACCGCGTCGTAGCCACGCTCCCGCGCCCAGCCGAACCCGGCGACGTAGGCCGCGCCGAGACCCTGCTTACCCGGCCGGTGCAGCACATGCACCTGGCCGTCGGCCGCAGCCAGCTCATCGGCGACCGCCCCGGTACCGTCCGGCGAGTTGTCGTCGGCGATCAGCACGTCGACCTGGGGCACGGCGTCGCGGATCCGGGCGGTGATCAGGCGTACGTTCTCCGCCTCGTTGTAGGTGGGGACGACCACCAGCACCCGACCGACACCCGGGTAGCCCTCCGGGCCACCGCCCGCCGACACCGCCTCGCTCACCGTACCTCCGTATCCGAACTGACCACCCGCCGCCGCAGCCACACCGCGGCGACCAGCACCGCGCCGGCGAACACCACCAGCACCGCTTCGGGCCAGAAACCCATCCGAGTCGCAAGAGTACGCGTCGCCCCGAGCTCGAGCTCACTCACCACGGCGGCCGCCGTGTTGAACCGGGTCGGCTGCGACACCCGCCCATTCTGATCGACAAACGCTGATATGCCAACGGTCGACGCCATCAACCCGGCCCGACCATGCTCCACCGCCCGCAACCGCACCATCGCCAACTGCTGCGCCGCCTCGGCCTCATTGAACGTCGCGTTGTTCGTCTGCACCGCCAACACCTGCGCACCACCGGTCACCGTGTCACGGACCAACCCGTCGTAGGCCACCTCGAAACAGATGATGCCGCTGACCGCCACCGGACCCACCCGCAGCACACCCGGCTGCGAACCGGCCACGAAATCCGCCCGGACCAGATCCACCTGATCGGTGACCATCCGCGCCAACCGCCGAAACGGCACATACTCCGCGAACGGCACCGGATGCCGCTTCACGTACACCTGCTCGACGTCGCCACCGGAACCCGGCTCCCACACCAGACTCACGTTGCGCACCTCCCCGGCACCGGGCCCGTACGCCAACGCACCCACCAGGATCGGCACCCCGACAGCCGCCGCCGCCTCATCGATACTCGCCGCCGCCCGCGCGTCACGCATCGGATCCACGTCGCTGGCGTTCTCCGGCCACACCACCAGATCCGGCGCCGGCACCTCACCAGCCGCCACCCGCCGCGCCAACCCGACCGTGCCCTGCACATGGTTGTCCAACACAGCCCGCCGCTGAGCGTTGAAATCCAACCCCATCCGCGGCACGTTGCCCTGCACGACCGCCACCACCACCGAACCCGACGACCCGCCCCCCACCGGCACCAACCCACCCACCAGCAGCACCAGCACCGCCACCCCGAAACCCCCGGCCACCAGCGCCAAACCCCGCCACGAACGCCAGGAACGCCACACCCCCACCGCCACCGCCCCACCGGCCACCGCCACCACGAACGTCACCAACGGCGCCCCACCCACCGCCGCCCACGACAACACCGGCGAATCACCCTGACTGAACGCCAACCGCCCCCACGGGAACCCACCAAACGGCGTCCGACCCCGCAACGCCTCCTGCCCCACCCACAACAACCCGGTCACCACCGGCCACAGCACGCCCCGGCGACGATCCACCACCGGAGACACGAACGCCGCCACCGCACCCAGCAACGCCAGGTAACCGGCCTGCAAGCCCGACAACAACACCCACGGCAAACTGCCCGTGTGCAGATTCGTCCAACTCAGCAACGGGGCGAAGAACACCACCCCGGCCACGAACCCCAGACCCGCACCCGCCCGCAACCGACGCCGATGCACCGCCACCGACAACGCCGCCACCCCCACCGGGGCCGCCCACCACCAGCCGTACGGCGGAAAAGCCACCAACAGCGCCGCACCCGACAACACCGCCAGACCGATCGCCCACGGCAGCCCCAACGGGCCGTCCACCGCCGCGAGCGCCACCGGCCGCGACCGCTCCGGCACCACCGCCGCATCCACCATCGCCACGTCGAGTCCCACCCGCCAGGCCACCACCCGCGGCAGCCACCGAACCGTCCGACGAAGGCTACCGGCAATCCCGCCCATCCGACGACGACAGCGACAGCCACAGCCGGCGACGCACCGGCCGCCAAACGAGAAATCGGGGCGCGGCCGATCCGGCCGCGCCCCGCGCTCCCAGGCCCCTCCCCCGCCGATGCGGCAGGACGACCGTACGGTGACCTTCGGACCGGCCAACCGGGAACTGGCTGCCCCCGACGGACCGTTGTCTACTGGCCCCGCACGACCACCTGCCCGTACACCGGAAAGTCGCGGCCGGTTCGCGCCGCCTCGCCGACCCTCGCCCACTGGACCTGGCCGATGCGGACACCACCCGTGGCGATCCACGAGCGGCACAACCACACTGCGACAACAGTCGCTCGGCCAGCGGACGAAGAAACGAAGCGAACAACAGCCGCTTCCCGTGGTAGGACTCAAAGACGGTACGCGGGCCACCCCCGGTGCTGTCAACCCGGCCCAGGGACATCGACCACCGCCACCGGCGTGTCATCACCGGCGTGTCACCGGCCGCCCCCGCTCACCCCACACCGGCCGCCGCCCGATCCGCCGCCACGAAGATCTCCCGACCCCGCAGCACCGTCCGCAGACACCGCGGCAGCGGCGTCGGATCCGCCGGCCCGCGCAGCGCCGGATCCTCTGCCACCAGGACCGGCAGGCCGTCCACCGACACACCTGCCGGCGTCTCCCACACCGCGAACGTCGCCGCCGCCCCCAGCGCCAACGCCCCCTCCTGCGCGGTCTGCACCACACCCGGCGGCAACGCCCGCCAACCGCCCCTGGTGTGCGCGGCGAACGCCGACCGAACCGCCAACCGCGACGCCGGATTGAAATGCGAAACCGCGGCCCGCACAGCACCCCACGGATCCAGCGGCGTCACCGGCGAGTCCGAACCGAACGCCAACGTGACGCCCACCCCGTGCAACGCACCGAACGGATTCGACGCCAACGCCCGGTCCACGCCCAGCCGGGCCGCGTACATCTGACCCTCACCACCCCACAACCGGTCGAACGCCGGCTGCACGCTGGCCACCACCCCGAACTCGACGAACGCCCCGATCACCCGCTTGTCGACCAACTCGACGTGCTCCACCCGGTGCCGGCCGGCCCGCAACCGCTCCACCCCGACCTCGCCGGCCGCCACCGCGAAGCCGTCCACGACCGCCGCCACCGCCGCGTCACCGATCGCGTGGAACCCACCCTGCACCCCCGACCGGACACAGTCCACCAGATGCGCCGCGACCTGATCGGCGGCCAGGAAACAACTGCCGCAGCCGCCGCCGTCGACGTACGGCTGCGACAGGTACGCCGTCCGCGACCCCAACGCGCCGTCGGCGTACAGGTCACCACCGGCGGCCACCGCGCCCAACTCCCGTGCCCGGGCCGCCCCCAGAAACTCCCCCCAGTACCCGTACACCTCCGGCAGGCCGTCGCCCGACATCGCCAACACACCGACGAAGTCGGACTCCGACGACGTCTGCGGACCGCCGCACTCGTGCACCGCCGCGATACCCACCCCGGCCGCCGCAGCCAACGCGGCCCGCTGCGCCGAGGTGCGCTGCGCCGGCGTCAACGACCCGAACGCCAACGCCCGCACCCCGTGATGGTCGTCCTCCCGCACCCACCCTGGCGGATCGGAGCGTTCCGCCAGACCCGGCACCGCCGCCAACATCTCCGACGACACCAGCGCCGAATGGATCGACGCCTGGGACAGGTACACCCGCCGTCCGCCCGACGCCGCCGACAACTGCCGCGCGTCCGGCGGCACCGGCCGCTGCCACGTCGACTCGTCCCACCCGTGCCCCAGCACCACCGCGTCCGGCGGCAGCCCCGCCGCGAAGCCGGCCACCCGGTCGACCAGCTCGGCTGGCGAACGCACCGACGACAGATCCAGGCCGGAAAGCACCAGACCGGTGTCGGTCGCGTGCACGTGCGCGTCGACGAAGGCCGGGGTCACCAGCGCGCCGGCCAGGTCGACCACGACATCCGCCCGGGGCGCGTCCGCGTCCGTACCCAACCAGCCGATCCGGCCGTCACGCACCAGCAACGCCGTCGCTCCCGGCACCGCCGGGCAGTACAACCTGCCGCCCCGGTACAGCACCGCGGGCGTCCCGGCCTCCGAACCCACCGTACGAGTCGTCATCTGCTCAGTCTGCTCCCCACCTGCGCGGGAGACGACAGCTGCCCACCGGAGCCGCCGATCGGCAACCGAATCACCACCTCGCACCTAGCAAGACCGGAAGACTTACGGCAGACTAGTCAACACACAGGAAATTATCCAGGAGTGCGGTACGCCCCACCGGACGCACCGAGCCAGGAGGACCGATGCCGCAACCCACCTCGGCGGACAGCCCAGGAACCACCCCGACGCTGCCCCAGCCGTACGAATACCAACGCCGCGAACTCGTCGAACCCGACTGGACCCGACTACCCGGCTGGCGCGACGTCACCCCCGACCAGTGGCAGTCCGCCCAGTGGCAACGGGCCCACTGCGTCAAGACCGTCGCCCAACTGCACGCCGTCCTCGGCGACCTCGTCGGCGACGACTTCTACGCCGAACTCGACGCCGACCAGAGCCGACACGCCACCATGTCCATGCTGGTCACCCCGCAGATGATCAACACGATGGTGCCAGCCAGCGCACCCGACACCGACTCCCTGCGGGCCGACCCGATCCGGCGCTACATGCTGCCGCTGGCCAGCGACCGCCGGACCGACTGGCCGTCCCACCCGTACGCCAGCCGCGACTCCCTGCACGAACACGACATGTGGGTGGCGGAAGGACTGACCCACCGCTACCCGACCAAGGTCCTCGCCGAACTCCTCGCCACCTGCCCGCAGTACTGCGGGCACTGCACCCGGATGGACCTGGTCGGCAACTCCACCCCGACCATCGACAAACTCCGTCTGACCCTCAAGCCCACCAACCGCTACCAGGCACATCTCGACTACCTGCGCGGGCACCCCGGAGTCCGCGACGTCGTCGTCTCTGGCGGCGACGTGGCGAACCTCCCCTGGCGGCATCTCGAAAGCTACCTGCAGAGCCTGCTGGACATCGACAGCATCCGCGACATCCGGCTGGCCACCAAGGCACTCATGGGCCTACCCCAGCACTGGCTGCAGCCCGATGTCGTGACCGGCCTGGAACGCGTTGCCCGCACCGCCGCCAGCCGCGGCGTCAACCTCGCCATCCACACCCACGTCAACCACGTGCAGTCACTCACCCCGCTGGTCGCCCGAGCCGCCCAGACCGCGCTCGACGTGGGCATCCGCGACGTGCGCAACCAGGGTGTGCTGATGCGCGGGGTCAACGCCGACCTGCACAGTCTGCTCGACCTCTGCTTCGCGCTCCAGGGCGAAGCCGGCATCCTTCCGTACTACTTCTATCTCTGCGACATGATCCCCAACGCCGAGCACTGGCGGGTCCCGGTCTGGACCGCGCAGCAGCTGCAGCACGACCTGATGGGCTACCTGCCCGGCTACGCCACCCCCCGGATCGTGTGCGACGTGCCACTGGTCGGCAAGCGCTGGGTGCACATGCTGACCGAGTACGACCGGGAGCACGGCATCTCGTACTGGACCAAGAACTACCGCACCTCGCTCGACGGCACCGACGACGACCTGGGGCGGCGGTACCCGTACTACGACCCGATCGACACGCTTCCGGAGTCCGGACAGCGGTGGTGGTCCCGGCAACGGACGACCACCACCGGCTGATCCGGCCCGCTGCTCGTCAGCCGCTGAACGCGTCCCGTACGTTGCGGCCGGCGTCCTTCGCGTGCTCCCCCGCGTCCTTGGTCCGGGCCTTGCTCGCCTCGGCGGCGCCCTCGGCCCGCATCTGCTCGTTGTCGGTCGCCGCGCCGTAGCGCTCCTTCGCCTGGCCCTTGAGCTCCTCGGCCTTGTTGCGCGCCTTGTCGGTCATGCCCATGGTCGATCACTCCTATCGCGCTACTGACCGGACGGTTTCCGTCCGTGCTTCCTGCATGCCCGGCGTCGTGGGCTTCAAACGGTGCGGCAGTCAGAGTGGTCGCTGGGCCGTTGAGGTGCGGGATGGTGTTGATCACAACGCCTAATTCGTCCTAGGACGATAGGAAGTGGCATTCCGACAGGCGTGCCGAGAGGACGCCGGGCGACAGACTCAGACGAGTTTCGGCGGACGCGACTCGTACGGGGTGGACAGCACCACCGTCGTGCGAGTGGTGACGTTCGCCGCCGTGCGGATTTCCTGCAGCAGCCGTTCCAGATCCGCCGGGCTCGCCACCCGGACCAGCAACAGGTAGAAGTCCTCCCCCGCCACCGAATAACAGGAATCGATCTCGGCCAGATGCGACAGCCGTTCCGGGGCGTCGTCCGGCTGGGACGGGTCCAGCGGCCGGATCGCGACGAACGCGCTCAACGGCAGCCCCACCGCCTCGAACGACACCCGGGCGGTGTAGCCGTTGACCACCCCGCGCTGCTCCAGCCGGCGCACCCGCTGATGAACCGCCGACACCGACAGGCCCACCCGCTCGGCCAGCTCGGTGTACGACACCCGGCCGTCGGTGGTCAGCGCGGCGACGATAGCGCGATCGGTCTCTTCCACGGCGAGAAACCTACCGTCACCGGGCCAGCGCCCGGGAGATCACCACCCGCTGGATCTGGTTCGTCCCCTCCACGATCTGCAGCACCTTCGCCTCCCGCAGGTACCGCTCCACCGGATGGTCGGCCGCATAGCCGTACCCACCGAGTACCTGAACCGCGTCGACGGTGACCTTCATCGCGACGTCGGTGGCGAACAGTTTCGCCTTGGCCGCCTCGACGGCGTACGCCCGACCGGCGTCGCGCAACCGGGCCGCGGCCAGGGTCACCGCCCGAGCGGCCGACACCTGGGTGGCCATGTCCGCCAACAGGAACCCCAGGCCCTGCAGATCGATGATCGGCCGGCCGAACTGCTCCCGCTCCCGGGCGTAACCGACCGCGTGGTCGAGCGCTGCCTGGGCCAGCCCGACCGCACAGGCGGCGATCCCCAGCCGGCCGGCGGCCAGCGCGGACATCGCCACACCGAAGCCGGAGCCCGCCGCACCCACCAGGTGGTCCGTCGGCACCCGGGCCTGGTCGAACACCAGTTGGGCGACCGGGGAGGAGCGCAGGCCCATGGTGCGCTCCGCCGGCTGCGGCAGCACGCCGGTGGTGCCGGCCGGGACGAACAGACACGAGATGCCCCGCGTTCCAGGTCCGCCGGTGCGGCAGAAGACGTTGTAGAAATCGGCCACCGCCGCATGGGTGATCCACGCCTTCGTCCCGGTCACCACGTAGTCGTCCCCGTCGCGAACCGCCCGGGTGGTCAGCGCCGCCGCGTCCGACCCGCCCTGCGGCTCGCTGAGGCAGTACGCACCCAGCAGCTCACCGCCGAGCATCTCCGGCAACAGCTTCCGTTGCCGGTCGGTGCCGTACTCGGCCACCGGATAGCAGGACAACGTGTGCACGCTGACCGCCTCGGCGACCGCCAACCAACGGCTGGCCAGCACCTCCAGCACCTGCAGATACACCTCGTAGGGCTGGCCCGCACCGCCGTCGGACTCCGCGAACGGCAGGCCGAGCAGACCGGCCCGGCCGAGGGTGCGGACCACCTCCCGGGGGAACTCGGCCCGCGCCTCGAAATCGGCGGCCCGGCCGGCCAGCTCCCGGTCGGCGAGCTCGGTGGCCAACTCGATCAGGTCGTATGCCTCGGGCGTGGGCAGGACGCGTTCGACGGTCATGGTGGTGCGCTCCAGGGTGGTGAGCGGGCCGGCGCCGGCCCGCAGTGGCGGGCCGACGGTGCCGATCGACACCCAGCAAGCTTAACGTTCGTTTGGCCGCGTCCCGTCGTGGTCCAGCCCCAGGACGCAACCCATCACCGTGCGGGTCCGCGCGACATCGGTGAGCAGCGCGGTATGGTCAACGACCTGATCCACCGCCCCCAGCACCGGCAGCGCCCGCAGCTCGCGGTCACCGATCGCCGACCACAGGGCCCGAGCGAACCTGGCCGCGTCGAGTACCAGGAACGGCCGGTCCCGGAACGGCCGTACCGTCGGCTCCACCGGTGCGGCCAGCGCGAGCTGGTTGGTCCGCACCGCCAGCAGCTCGTACGCCTGGCACAGCCGCCGCTGCCGCACGCTCCACCCGGTCGCCGACAACGCCGCGGCCAACGTCGCGCACAGCCCGTCGTCGTCCGGCAGCCGGGCGAACGCGCTGCCCAGCCACTTGTGGTACGGCGGATAGCAGCGGCCGACCAGCAACGCCAGCCGCATCAGGTCCCGCACGATCCGGGCGGTCACCACCGCGCCGCCGATCTCGTCGCCGACCTCCCCGCACCGGCCGACGAACGGCTCCTCGCCGGCCACCCGGGCCCAGGCCGCGGCCAGCACGTACCGCCAGATGTCCGGTGGGTACCAGGCGAGAACCGCACGACGACCGGTAAGCCCACCGACCGGCCCGGCCGACCGGGCCACCACGTCCGGCAGAGCGTCGTGGAACACGTCCCCGGCGGTGAACTCGGCGAGCCGCTGAGTCGGGGTGGCGAGCCAGTCCAGCCGGCCCGGCCCGTCGGCCGGATCGAAGCCCAGCACCCGGTGGCACCAGGCAGCCACGTCCGTCACCGTCACCCCGTGCCGGGCACCGTCGAGCGCCGGCACCCCCAGACTGCGGTCGGCGTCCGGCGCGAACCTGGTCGGGAAACCCAGAAAGGTCGCCGGCATCTCCTCGGCGACGGCGGCGCACACCTGGTCGGCCAGGCCGGCGTCGGCGCGGTCGAGGAACACCTGTACCCGTGGGCCCCAGTCGTGGTCGCGGGAGCGTTCCGTGTCGAACCCGAACAGCTCCGAACCGGTGTCCATCCGGGCTGCGGCGTAGCGCAGCCGGGGGAACCGGGCGGCGATCGCCGGCGCCACCACCGCGTGGTGAAACCGGCGGCTCAGCTCCAGGCCGGGCAGGAAGCTCATGTCGGCAGCCTGCCGCACCGCCCCGCCGGCCGTGCCGGACAACCGGCGGTGTCACCGGGCTGTGCGAGGCTGTAGCGCGTGAACCGATCCGACCCCCTACTGGCCGTCGACGCCCCGAGCCTGTACTTCCGGGCGTACTTCGGGGTGCCCGAGTCCGCCGCCCGCACCGCCGATGGCGAACCGGTCAACGCCGTACGCGGCTTCCTCGACATGCTCGCCGCACTGATCACCCGGCGACGGCCGGGGCGACTGATCTGCGCCCTCGACCACGACTGGCGGCCCGCCTGGCGGGTGCGGTTGCTGCCGTCGTACAAGGCACACCGGGTGGCACCCAGCGGCGGGGAGATCGTCCCGGACACCCTGGTGCCGCAGCTGCCGGTACTGCTGGACGTGCTGTCCGCGCTGGGGGTGCCGGCCATCGGCGCGGCCGGCTACGAGGCCGACGACGTGCTCGGTACGCTCGCCACCCGCCAGGCCGGCCCGGTCGAGGTGGTCTCCGGCGACCGGGACCTGTTCCAGCTGGTCGACGACGACCACCCGGTCCGGCTGCTCTACGTCGGTCGGGGCGTGGCCAAGCTGGAGGACTGCGACGGCGCGGCCGTCGAGCAGCGCTTCGGGGTGCCGCCCGCCGGGTACGCCGACTTCGCCGCGCTGCGCGGCGACCCGAGCGACGGCCTGCCGGGAGTGCCGGGCGTCGGCGCCAAGACCGCCGCGCGGCTGCTGCAGCGGTACGGCGATCTTGCCGGGCTGGTCACGGCACTGGACGACCCACGGTCCGGGTTCGCTCCCGGTCTGCGGGCCCGGCTGGCCGCCGCCCGCGACTACCTGGCGGTCGCGCCGACCGTCGTGCGGGTGGCCAGGGACCTCGATCTGGCGGTCGAACCGGTGCGGCTGCCGGCCGCACCGGCCGATTCCGACCGGTTGATGGGTCTGGCCGCCCGGTGGAACCTCGCGGGCTCCTGCCGACGCCTGGTCGACGCGATGGCGCTGGGCGACGGTGGGTCCGGCGGCGCGGACGCTAGCGGGTCAGGCGTTGAACCCGTTGAACCCGCCTGACCCACTCGACGCGTTCTGCTCACCGCCGGTGTTCGGGCCGCTGGTGTTCGAGCCACTGCGCAGCGGGGTGAACCCGTTCGGTCGGGGCGGGGGCGGCGGTGGGGTGCTGCGCCGCTCGGCGATCCGCGCGTCGAGGTACGCCGCCGCAGCCCGGTCCTCCTCCGTCGGGGCCGACAGCACCGCGTACACCAGGCCGATCACCACCAGCAGCACCGCCACGCCGATCGGCACCAGCAGGGTGGCCGCGGTCGCCCCGTTGAGCACGCCGGTCGGTTCGTGCAGATGCACCGACATCGCCGTCATGCCGGTGAAGTGCATACCGTTGACCGCGACACCCATCAGCAGCGCGGACCCGGTCATCGCCAGCGGCCGGCGGACCGTGACCGCCAACCACAGCGCCACCGTCGCCGCGATCACCGCGATCACCACGGAAAGCGTCACCCGGCCCGAGGCGTAGCCGATGTCGCCGTTGAGCCGCATGGCGGCCATCCCGGTGTAGTGCATCGCGGCCACGCCCAGGCCGGTGATGACCCCGCCGAGCAGGATCTTCGCCAGCGACGGCCGGCCGAAGCCGACCAGGAACAGCCCGAAAGCGACCGCGGCGATCGCGATCACCGCGCTGGCGATGGTGATCGCGATGTCGTAGCGGATCTGGGTGCCGGCCACGCTGAAGCCGAGCATCGCCATGAAGTGCATGGTCCAGATGGCGGTGCCACCGATCGCGAAGGCCGACAGCGACAGCCACCAGGCGCGCCGGCCCGGGGTGTTCGACTCACGGACCCGCACGGCGCAGATCAGTCCGAGAAACGAACCGAGCACCGACAGTGCGTAACTCAGTGTGGGTGTGATGAAGCCGTACTCAAAATGATTGATCTCTGCCACGTCCGCCCCCTCAGGCCCAAGCCACAGGCTGGTACTCCCCGGACCGATGGTGAGCAGCCAAAAGGGTCTTCGCAAGCGATCGTTCGGTTGTTTTGCCAGGCCGTGTCGACATCGTGACACACCACCGGTACCAGCGACTACGTCACGCACCCCGACCATCGACCGGCAGTCACCCCGTCGCCTGGTAGGCCAGTACTCCGCGCTGCAGCGCGGACACCGCCTGCGCGGCCGTCCGCGCCAGCTGCGGCGACGCACCCCGGGCCTGGGCCAGCTGCCCGAGCATGTCGGCGACCTGCCGGGCCCACCGGACGAAGTCCCCGGCCGGCATCTCCCCGTCCAGGCTGTCCCCGCTGGCCAGCACCTTGGCCAGCGGCTCGCCCCGGGCCCACCGGTAGATCGGCCAGACAAAGCCGAGATCCGGCTCCCGGGTCGACTCCAGGCCGGCGGCCGCCTCGTCGGCCTCCAGTCTGGCCCAGATCGCGGTGGTGGCGTCCACCGCCGCGGCGACCGCCCCCCGCGGCAGCGCCGCCCGCTCGTCGACGTCGCGGCGGGCCTCGTACACCACCACCGACACCGCGGCGGCCAGCTCCGCCGGCGCCAGACCGTCCCAGACACCTCGGCGCAGGCACTCGGCGACCAGCAGGTCGGTCTCCGTCCAGATCCGGGCCAGCATCCGCCCGGCGTCGGTCACCGTACCGTCGGATGTCAGGTAGCCGCGGTCGGTCAGCAGACCGCAGACCCGGTCGAAGGTCCGGGTCAACGATCCGGTCCGGCCGGCCACCCGGGCCCGCAGCTCGTCGGTGTCGCGGGCCAGCCGGTGCCGTCGTTCCGCCCAGCGGGCATGCTCCTCCCGGTCCGGACAGCTGTGGCAGGGGTGCCGACGCAACTCGGCGCGCAACTGGGTGATCCGGTCGTCGTCCCGGTCACCGCGCGCACGCCCCCGGCGGCGAGCGCCGTGGCGGCCCAGGCCCGTCCCGGCCACCGCCGCCGCCAGATCCCGCCGGGCCGCCGGTGACCGGTGGTTGAAATGCTTCGGCACCCGGATCCGGGTCAGCACCTCCGCGGGGACGGTGAAGTCGCCGACCGACACCCGGCCCGCCCACCGGTCCTGGGTCAGCACCAGCGGGCGGGGCTCGCCGAACCCACCCGCCCCAGGATCCAGCACCACAGCCAACCCGGCCCGCCGACCCGACGGCACCCGGATGACGTCACCGACCCGCAGCCGCTCCAGCGAGTCGACCGCCGCGGTGCGCCGCTGCTGCTGACCCTGCCGGGCCAGCTCCCGCTCCCGGTCGGCGATCGCCACCCGCAGATCGAAGTACGCGTCGAAGTCGCCGAGGTCGCAGCGCGCCTCGACGCCGTACGCCTCGATGGTCTCGGTGTTGCGCTGCGCCTGCCGGGCCAGGCCGACCACCGATCGGTCCGCCTGGAACTGGGCGAAGGACGACTCGAGCAGTTCCCGGGCAGCGTCGAAACCGACGGTGCCGACCAGGTTGACCGCCATGTTGTAGGACGGTCGGAAACTCGACCGCAGCGGGTAGGTCCGGGTCGAGGCGAGCCCGGCGACGTGCCGTGGATCGACCTCCGGCGACCAGACCACCACCGCGTGGCCCTCCACGTCGATACCGCGCCGGCCGGCCCGACCGGTCAGCTGGGTGTACTCGCCCGGGGTCAGGTCGACGTGCGCCTCACCGTTGAACTTGACCAGCCGTTCCAGCACCACGCAGCGGGCCGGCATGTTGATTCCCAAGGCCAGCGTCTCGGTGGCGAACACGGCTTTGATCAGGCCTCGGACGAACAGCTCCTCGACGACCTCCTTGAAGGCCGGCAGCATGCCGGCGTGGTGCGCGGCGAGACCGCGTTCCAGCCCGTCCAGCCAGCCCCAGTAGCCGAGCACCGACAGGTCCTCGGCCGGCAGGCTGGACAGCCGTGACTCCACCAGCCGACGGATCTCAGCGCGCTCGTCCGGGGTGGTCAGCCGGAGCCCGGCGGCCAGACACTGGGCGACGGCGGCATCGCACCCGGCCCGGCTGAACACGAACAGGATCGCCGGCAGCAGGCCCTCCCGCTCCAGGCGTTCGATCACGTCCGCCCGCAGCGGCGGACGCCAACGCGGGCCGCGACCACCGGACCGGCCCCAGCCCGGCCCGTGGGTACGGCCGTCACCGAGTTCCAGCCGGCGCAGCATCTCCCGGCTGTAGCGCAGCAACTCCGGATGCACGTCGTGTTTGCGGGCCGCGTCGGCGTCGTGGAACAGGTCGAACATCCGCCGCCCCACCAGCATGTGCTGCCACAGCGGGACAGGACGGTGCTCGCTGACCACCACCTCGGTCTCACCGCGGACGGTGACCAGCCAGTCGGCGAACTCCTCGGCGTTGGACACCGTCGCGGACAACGACACCAGGACGACCGACGACGGCAGGTGAATGATCACCTCCTCCCAGACCGCGCCCCGGAACCGGTCGGCCAGGTAGTGCACCTCGTCCATCACCACGTAGGCCAGGCCGTCCAGAGTGGCCGAATTGGCGTACAGCATGTTGCGCAGCACCTCGGTGGTCATCACCACCACGGGCGCGTCGCCGTTGATCGCGTTGTCCCCGGTCAGCAGTCCCACCTGGGCGGCACCGTACCGGTCGACCAGGTCGTGGTACTTCTGGTTGGACAGTGCCTTGATCGGGGTGGTGTAGAAGCACTTGCGCGGCGGGCCGCCGGCCGGCGCGGCACCGGCGCGCAGCGCCAGGTGGACCGCGAACTCGCCGACCACCGTCTTGCCCGCCCCGGTCGGCGCGCAGACCAGCACCCCGCTGCCCCGTTCCAGGGCCTGGCAGGCGGCCCGTTGGAAGTCGTCCAGGTCGAAGCCGAGATCGAGGGTGAACTCCCCGAGCGCGGGAAAGGCGGCGGCCTGCGCGGCCCGGCGGCGCGCTGCGGCGTACCGCTCGGCGGGGCTCGACATACCGCAAGATTAATCGCAGCCGGCCGGTGGCGTCCCGGTCAGGGGTCTCGTCACTCCTGAGCGCCGAGGGTCGAGCAGCGGCTGCGTCCACGCGGGTTAGGGCAACCTACCGGGCCGCCGAGCCGGCTCGATAAGGTGCAGGCGTGCCGGATCATCCCGAACGCCCCCGCCCCGACGTATCCGCCGGTCCCGGGTACGAACCGGCCGACCGGCCACGACGCCGCCCGGTCGAGGCGGTCCTGTTCGACTTCCACGGCACACTGGCCCAGGTCGAGGACCCGGTCCGCTGGGTCACCCAGGGTGCCGAGGCGTGCGGGGTGACCCTGGACCGGGGGCGGGCTACCGTCCTCGCCGACCGGCTGCTGACCGCCGGCCGGGCCGGTGGGCCACTGCCCACCCGGGTGCCCGCGCAACTGGCCGAGGTGTGGGCCGACCGCGACCTGTACCCGCAGGCGCACCGGGCCGCGTACACCGGGCTGGCCGCGACGGTCGACAGCGGGGTGGACGGCCTGGCCGACGCCCTCTATCAGCGGCTGCTCGGCCCGGACGGGTGGCTGCCGTACGCGGACACCGCCGCGACGTTACGGGCCCTGCACGCCGCCGGGGTGCCGGTCGCCGTGGTCAGCAACATCGGCTTCGACATCCGCCCGCACTTCGCCGCCTGGGGCCTGGCCGACCTGATCGGCGCCTGGGCGTTGTCCTACGAGGTAGGCCGCTGCAAACCCGACCCGGCGATCTTCCTGCGGGCCTGCGGGATGCTGCGGGTCGATCCGGAGCGGACGCTGATGGTGGGCGACACCCCGGCCGACGCCGGCGCCGTACGGGCCGGCTGCGCGGCGCTGGTGCTGCCGGCGGCCGACCCGGGTCGGGCCAACGGACTCGCCGCCGTGCTCGACCTGGCCACCGGCGAACCGGACCGGTGATCACCGCAGCAGCCGCACCGCTCCCGGTACGGCGGTGACGGTCACCGGCAGCGGCCCGAGCCGTTCACCGTCGGCGTAGCAGACCAGATCCGGCGCGTCGATCGTCACCTGACGGGCCCGGAGGCTGCGCACCATCGGATGGTCGACGTGGCTGCCCCGACGGACCTGCGGTTTGATCCGGATCAACGTACGGCGGGAGACCGGCCCGGCCACCACCACGTCGAGCAGGCCGTCGGTCGGGTCGGCCGCCGGGCAGATCCGCATCCCGCCGCCGTAGCTGGCGCAGTTGCCGACCGCGACCAGCACCGCGTCGAACTCGTCCGGCTCGCCGTCGCACACCATCCGGTAACGGCGCGGCCGTAGCCGCGCCAACTCGACCAGGACCGCCAGGTCGTAGCGGCGCGGCCCGGACGGCCAGCGCATCCGGTTGGCCCGCTCGTTGACGACCGCGTCGAACCCGGCGGCCAGCACCGCGCCGAACCACCGGTCCGGCCGGCCGGGCACAGACACCCGGGCCAGGTCGACGGACCGGCTCCGGCCGGCGCGCAGGGCGGCGGCGATCACCGCCGCCGCCCGGGCCGGATCGGCGGGAAATCCGGTGCCGGCGGCGAAGTCGTTGCCGGTGCCGGTCGGCACCGGCCCCAGCGGGACACCGGTGCCGGCGAGCGCCTGCAGGGCGAGGTGCACGGTGCCGTCGCCGCCGACGGTCACCACCGCGGCCGCACCACCGTCCACCGCGGCCCGGCAGGCGCTCGCCGCCTGGTCGGCGGTGCCGGCGGTCAGCAGCCGCACCGGCCGGCCGGTCGCCGCCAGCAGGTCGCGGACCAGCGGCAGGACTGCCGCCTGCCGGCCGTGACCGGCCGCCGGGTTCGCCAGCACCGCGACCGCGCCGGGCACCTCGGCGGACGGACCGCCGGACGGACCGGTCACGTCATGTCGTCGTAGCGACGCTCGATCGGCAACGGTTTCGGCACCGGCTGGGTCGGCACGACCGGGGTGACCGTCTCGGTCCGCTCCGCGACCGCGACCGGCTGCGGGTCGTCGTCCAGCGGCGACGCCTCGTCGTCGTCCAACCCGGCGTACACCTCCTTGCCGCGACCGCGACGCTTGTCGTTGAGGAACGCCACCCCGACCGCGACGAAGTACAACAGCGCCAGGCACAACGCCAGCAGGGTCATCCCGAACGGGCCGGGGTCCGGGGTGGCGACCGCCGCGAACGCGAAGCAGACGAAGACCACCGCTCGCCACCAACTGAGCAGGCGTCGCGCACTGACCACACCGGTGAAGTTGAGCATCAGCAGCACCAGCGGGAACTCGAACGCGACCCCGAACAGCAGGATCATCGTGGTCACGAACGAGATGTACCGGGTCACCTCGAGCTGGGTGGACAGCCCGGTGACGCCGGCTTCCAGCAGGAACGCCAGGCCCTTGTCGACGACGAAGTAGGCGAGCATCGCACCGGCCAGGAACAGCGGTGCCGCGATCGAGACGAAGACGTACGCCCACTTGCGTTCGTGCCGGTGCAGACCAGGGGCGATGAAGGCCCAGAGCTGGTAGAGCCAGACCGGTCCGCCGACGATCAGCCCGATCCAGAGCGCCAGCTTCAGCTTCAGAACGAAGCCGTCGACCGGGGACAGCTGCAGGAAGTCCCGGCAGGAGCCGTCGGCGGTCACCTCTCCGGTGTCGGGCAGCTGGCAGTACGGCTGCTTGAGCAGCTGGAACGCCGGATCCGCGAGGAAGTAGCCGACGATCAGGCCGGCGACGACGGCCAGCGAGGCCCAGAACAGCCGGGTACGCAGCTCACGGAAGTGCTCGATCAGGGTCATCGAGCCGTCGGAGGCACGGTCGAACTTGCTCGGACCGCGCCGACGCAGGGCGAAGCCCACGGCAGGAGACCTTTCCGGTCAGTTGGCGTCGCGGACGCGCTGCGGCTGATCGGCCGCCGGGGCTGCCGGCGCCGGCGGCGGCTGGTAGCCCGGCTGATGCACGCTGGTCGGCTCGATCACCGGCTCGGCCTGGTACGGCGCGCGGCCGTGCTGGGCGTCGGCCTTCTCCGCGAGGTCCTTGTCGTCGTCGGCGAGGCTCTTGGTCTCAGCCTTGATGATCCGCAGGGAGCGGCCAAGCGACCGCGCCGCGTCCGGCAGTCGTTTGGCGCCGAAGAGCAGGATCAGCACGACCACAAGTACGGCGATGTGCCACGGCTTCAGGGCTTGCATGGCATAGCTCCAGTCGGTGCGTCGGGTGGTGATGAGCCCATCGTACGTGCGTTCGCGGGGTCCGCCACCTGCCAGACCGGGTCAATCTGGCCTGGTCGGTGAAGTCTCAACCACAATCAACTGACCCGTCAACCACAGCGGGCACAACGCTCGCCGGCACCGCGCGGGCAGTGGCCGAACAGCCAGATTGGCGTGTCCGGCTGGTCAGCCGGACCTGTCCGGCCGGTCCCCGGGCCGTTCGGGCCGTGGACCCGTCGCCAGGCTCTGCTCCAGCTGCGCCAGCCGCAGCTGCAACTGCTCGGCCTGCGCAGCCAACGCCTCCGCTTCGCCCTGGCGGCGCTGCAGGGCGAGCGCGGCACGGCGTAGCGCCGGCAACCGGGTCAGCACCGGACGGACCGCCCCGACGAGCACCAACAGCGCGCATCCCAGCACGGCGAGAACGATCCAGGTCAGCACCCGAGCAGACTAGCCGCTAGCGGACAGGTCCGCAGCCGGCGCAGCGCCGGGTACGGCGTACGCGGCAAGCGCGGCGGACGCTGCCGCGTGCACCTGCGCGACCAACTGTGCCGGGGCGACCACCGTGACGTCCGGGCCGAGCCCGAGCACGAACCGGCGGGCCCAGGCCAGGTCGGTGACCCGCATGGTGACCAGCCACTCGCCGTTCGATTCGACCCGGACGTCCTCGCACGGGTAGTACTCGGTGATCCACCGGCCGCACCGGCCGACCCGCAGGACCACCGACGGTAGGCCCGGCGTCGGTTGGAACGCGGCCTCCCGGGGTTCGTGCCGACCGGCCTGCGGCGGTACGGCGGCCGGCTGGTCGAGCTCGACCAGGGCGTCGACCCGGTCGGCCCGGAACAGCCGGACCGCCTCGGCCCGCCGGCACCAGGCCTCCAGATAGCCCCGACCGCCGATCATGAGCACCCGGATCGGGTCGACGACCCGGTCGGTGGTCTCGTCGCGGGCCGCCGTGTAGTAGGTGATCCGTACCGCCCGGCCGCTCTGTGCCGCCGACCGCAGCCGGTCCAGCCGGGCCGTGTCTCCGGGCAGGCGTACCGCGACCGGGGCGCCGGCCGACTCGCCCGCCGCGTCCTCGATCTTGGCCAGTGCCCGCTCGACGGCGTCCCGGTTGGCCAGCCCCGGCGTCTCGGCCAGCATCCGCAGCGCCACCACCAGGGCCAGGGCCTCGTCCGGCGTCAGCCGCAACGGTCGGTCGATGCCGGCGTCGTAGGTGATCGTCACCCGGTCGCCGTCGAACGCCATGTCGATCAGGTCGCCGGGGCCGTAGCCGGGCAGCCCGCACACCCACAGCAGCTCCAGGTCCTCCCGCAGTTGACGCGCGGTGGTGCCCAGGTCGGCGGCGGCCTGGGCGATCTCCACACCCGGCCGGGCCAGCAGGTAGGGCACCAGGTTGAGCAGCCGGGCGAGCCGGTCGGCTGAGGCCCGCGAGCCGGTCGGTCGGGACGTGGTCACCCCCGCACCTCCGCACCGGCCGGCTGGTGCGCCACCACGATCTCCTTCAGCCGCTGGATCACCAGCTCGCGCAGCTCCGGTGGATCGACCACCCGCACGTCGGCGCCGTACCTGGCCAGCTGGCCAGCGAGCGCCTCCGGCTCGGCGTAGCGCAGGGTCAGCCGGTCCCCGTCCGGGCCCGGGACGCAGGACTCCGCGCCGCGCCGCAGGCCGGCGGCCCGGCCCGGCCCGGCCAGCACGGTGGCCACCCCGGTACGTTCGACCGGGTCCGACCAACGGGCGACGTGACTGATCAGGTCGACGCCGGTCGGCGGGGAAAAACTGCCGGCCCGACCGGTGAGCCGCACCGCGCCCACCACCCGGGACAACCGGAAGCAGCGGGTAGCCTCGCGGTCCTGGTCGTGGCCGACCACGTACCAGCGACCCCGCCAGCAGACCACTCCCCAGGGCTGCAGCCGCCGCCGGGTGGGGGTGTCGCCGCTGGGCACCCGGTAGTCGAAGGTCACCGGACGCCGGTCGCGGGCCGCGGCGGTCAACGCGGCGAATGCCGGGTCGACCGTGACCACCGGTTCCACCCCGAGTGTGGCCTGCGGATCCACGTCGATGCCGGCGGCCCGCAACTTGGCCAGCCCGGACGAGGCGGCGGCGGCCAGCCCGGCGTGCTGCCACAGCCGGGCGGCGATGCCGACGGCGGCGGCCTCCTCCGGCTCCAGCGGGATCTCCGGCAGCGCGTACTCGCGGTGGGCGATCCGGTAGCCCGGTTCGCTGTCGAAGGCGCTGGCCGCACCGGTTTCCAGCGGCACGCCGAGGTCCCGCAGCTCCGCCTTGTCCCGCTCGAACTTGCGCTGGAAGGCCTCGTGGTCACGGACGTCGGACGGATCGTGTTCGTAGCCGGGTACGGTCGCGGCGATCTGCGCGGCGGTCAGGAAGCGCCGCGTCGACAACAGGCAGATCACGAGATTGACCAGGCGTTCGGTCCGGTTGCGGGACACGGCACGACGCTAGCAGTGTCGGCGGGGCAGCGACCGCCCCGCCCGGCCGCTGTACGGGGGTGCAGGTTAGCGTGCCCGGCATGGTGCGATGGCGTGACGGCAGGGTCACCGCGGTCCGGCGGCGGTGGCGCGGGGCGGTCGAACTGGACGTCGTGGTCGACGGGGAGCCGGTACGCGCGGTGGCCTATCCGGCGCTGGTCGGCGAACCCGAACCCGGCGACCGGGTGCTGCTGAACGTCTCGGCACTGCTGATGGGGCTCGGCACCGGCGGATACGCCCTGGTGGTGGCGGTGCCGGACCGGCTGCCGCCGGACCCGCCAGGCGGGCGGGACCGCTCCGACGGGCATCTGGTGAAGGCCCGCTACACCCCGCTGCAGGCGATCGTGTGCGGGGTCGACGAGGAGGCGTCACCGCACCGGCAGGTGCTGGCCGACGCCGAGGACCTGGCCGGGATGCCGGTGGTCACCGCCGACCTGCACTCGGCGCTGCCGGCGATCGTCGCCGGCGTCCTCGCCGACCGGCCCCGGCTGCGCGTCGGGTACGTGATGACCGACGGCGGGGCGCTGCCCGCCGGCTTCTCCCGGACCCTCGACGGGCTGTCCGCAACGCTGGCCGGCACGGTCACCGTGGGCCAGTGCTTCGGCGGCGATCTGGAGGCCACCACCGTGCACAGCGGGCTGCTGGCGGCCCGGCACGTGCTGGCCGCCGACGTGACGGTGGTCTGCCAGGGTCCGGGCAACCTCGGCACCGGCACCAGATGGGGCTTCTCCGGCGTCGGGGTGGGCGAGGCGGTCAACGCCGCCGCCGTACTCGGCGGGCGACCGGTCGGCGCGCTGCGCATCTCCGCCGACGACCCGCGGCCGCGCCATCGCGGCCTGTCGCACCACAGCGGCACCGCGTACGGCTGGGTGGCGCTTGCTCCGGCGGACCTGGTGGTCCCGGCGGACCTGCCGGCGGAGATCGCCGACGAGGTCACGGCCGCGCTGCGTCAGCTGGTCTCCCCTATCGGCCGGCACCGTGCGGTACGGGTCGCCACCGACGGTCTCGACGCGGCGTTGCGGGCCAGCCCGGTGCCGCTGCGCACCATGGGCCGGGACCTGGCCGGCGACCACGCGTACTTCCTGGCCTGCGCGGCCGCCGGCCGGCACGCGGCGGCGCTGGCCGGCGGCGACCAGTGACCCGACAGCGCTGGCCGGCGGCGACGGCTGACCCGGCGGCACCGGCTCAGCTGACGATGATCAGAACCGCCCAGACACCCAGGATGAGCGCCAACGCCGTGGCGAGCACCCAGGTGGGCACGGTGTACTCGCCGCGCCGGTTGCGGGCGATCTCCGCAGCGATCTTGTTGCGCCGCCGCTCGAGCCAGGTCTCGGTCCGGGGAAACGGACTCGGCCGGCCAGCGGCGGACGGCGGCGGCGGCGGCGGCGCGGGATCGTCGCGGGTGGGGTCAGCCATCGTCTGGGAGCCTACCGTCACATGCTCGCGATCAGCCGCTCCACCCGCTCGTCGTAGGCCCGGAACGGGTCCTTGCACAGCACGGTTCGCTGGGCCTGGTCGTTCAGCTTGAGGTGGACCCAGTCGACGGTGAAGTCCCGCCGCTTCTCCTGGGCGTGCCGGATGAACTCCCCGCGCAGCCGGGCCCGGGTGGTCTGCGGCGGTGTCTCCTTCGCCTCGAAGATCTCCGGATCGGTGGCCACCCGGTCGACCTGGCCGCGCCGCTCCAGCAGCGCGTACAGCCCGCGGCCACGGCGCAGGTCGTGGTACGCCAGATCCATCTGGGCGACCCGCGGGTGGGACAGCGGCAGATCGTGCTTGCGCTGGTAGCGCTCGATCAGCTTCAACTTGGTCACCCAGTCGATCTCCCGGGCGACCGGATCCAGGTCACCGGTCTCGACCGCCCGCAGTGCCCGGCCCCACAGCTCGACGACCCGTTTGGCGGTCTGGTCGCTGCCCCGGCGTTCGACGAACTCGGTCGCCCGGGCCAGGTACTCCTGCTGGATCTCCAGCGCGCTGACCTCCTTGTTGGAGGCGAGGCGGATCTTGCGCCGGCCGGTGATGTCGTGGGAGACCTCGCGGATCGCCCGGATCGGGTTCTCCAACGACAGGTCCCGCATGACGACGCCGGCTTCGATCATCCGCAGCACGATGTCCGCGCTGCCGACCTTGAGCAGCGTGGTCACCTCGTTCATGTTGGAGTCGCCGACGATGACGTGCAGCCGGCGGTACCGCTCGGCGTCGGCGTGCGGTTCGTCGCGGGTGTTGATGATCGGCCGGGACCGGGTGGTCGCCGAGGAGACGCCCTCCCAGATGTGCTCGGCCCGCTGGGACAGACAGTAGACCGCCCCGCGCGGCGTCTGCAGCACCTTGCCGGCGCCGCAGATGAGCTGCCGGGTGACCAGGAACGGGATGAGCACGTCGGCCAGCCGGCCGAACTCGCCGTGCCGGGACACGAGGTAGTTCTCGTGGCAGCCGTACGAGTTGCCGGCCGAGTCGGTGTTGTTCTTGAACAGGTAGATCTCGCCGGCGATGCCCTCGTCGTGCAGCCGCTTCTCAGCGTCCACCAGCAGCCCTTCGAGGATCCGCTCGCCGGCCCGGTCGTGCGCCACCAGGTCGGTAACCGAGTCACACTCCGGCGTGGCGTACTCCGGGTGGGATCCGACGTCGAGGTAGAGCCGGGCCCCGTTGCGGAGAAAGACGTTGCTGGACCGCCCCCAGGAGACCACCCGGCGGAACAGGTAGCGCGCCACCTCGTCCGGCGACAGCCGCCGCTGGCCGCGGTAGGTGCAGGTGACACCGTACTCGGTTTCGAGCCCGAAGATTCGCCGTTCCATGACCAGACATTAGCCGCCCCGAGGGCTCCGTGGTCAGTCTCGGGCGACCTGTCGGACGAACTACGCCCGACAGGTCGCTTTCGCGCAGAGTTATTGGCCAGATGCGTATGGCGACTCGGCGGCGGAGAGCCGGGCAGTGAACTCCCGACAGCGGCCGTAGTCCGGCAGCAGGCCGTCGGCGCGGGCCTGGGCCAGTGTCGGGGCCGCGTCGTCGCGGGCGGACAGCTGTGGCGCGGCGACCGGCCAGTCGATGGCCAGGTCGGCGTCAAGGGGATGCACACCGTGCTCGGCGCGCGGGTTGTAGGTGGTCGAGCAGAGATAGTTCAGGGTGGCGTCGTCGGACATCGCGCAGAACCCGTGCCCGAGTCCTTCGCTGAGGTAGACCGCGCGGCGGTCCACGTCGTCTAGCCGCACCGCCGTCCACCGGCCGAACGTCGGTGAACCGACCCGCAGGTCGACGATCACGTCGACCACCGCGCCCCGTACGCAGCTGATGTACTTGGCCTGACCGGGCGGCACATCGGCGAAGTGGATGCCCCGGACCACGCCGCGCGCCGAGACCGACAGGTTGCCCTGGGCCAGCCGCAGCGGATGCCCGACCGCCCCGGCCAGGTGATCGAAGCGGTACCACTCCATGAACAGCCCACGCGGGTCACCGTGCTGCTGCGGGGTGACCTCCCAGGCGCCCTCGATCTCGAGCTCCCGGATCTTCATCAGGCCTCCTCGGCCGGACCGGCATCGGACAACCGGTGGTCGTGGCGCTCCTCGAGCAGGCTCAGCAGGTAGCTGCCGTAACCGCTCTTGGTCAGCGGCTCGGCGAGTGCGCGCAGCTGACCGTCGTCGATCAGTCCGGCGCGCCAGGCGGACTCCTCGACGCAGCCGATCTTCATGCCCTGGCGCTCCTCGATCACCCGGACGAACTCAGCGGCCTGCATCATCGAATTGAACGTGCCGGTGTCCAGCCAGGCCGTTCCCCGGTCCAGCACGGTCACCGACAGCTGACCGGCCCGTCGGTACGCCTCGTTGACCGCAGTGATCTCCAGCTCGCCGCGGTCGCTCGGTTTCAGCCCCGCAGCGATCTCCACCACCTGGTTGTCGTAGAAGTACAGTCCGGGCACCGCGTAGCGCGACCGAGGCCGCTTCGGCTTCTCCTCGATCGACAGGACCCGGCCGGCGGCGTCGAAGTCGACCACGCCGTACGCCTCGGGGTTGGCCACCGGGTAGGCGAAGATCAGGCCGCCGGTCAGGTCGGCGTGGTCGGACAACTTCCGGCCCAGACCGATGCCGTGGAAGATGTTGTCGCCCAGGATCAGCGCGACGGACTCATCGCCGATGAAGTCCGCGCCGAGCACGAATGCCTGGGCGATGCCTTCCGGCCGGGGCTGCGCCCGGTAGCTCAGTCGCAGCCCGAACTGCGCGCCGTCGCCGAGCAGTCGTCGGAACTGTGGTTGATCCTCCGGTGTGGTCACGACCAGGATCTCCTGGATGCCGGACATGATCAGGGTGGCGAGCGGGTAGTAGATCATCGGCTTGTCGAAGACCGGCATGAGCTGTTTCGACACGGCGCGAGTGATCGGCCAGAGCCGAGATCCGGTACCGCCGGCGAGTAGGATTCCACGCACGGCGGGAGCCTACCGGCCTAACCACCCACAGCAACCGTCAACGGGCTCCCCGTACGGGCCGGCCACGGATGTCGGACCCTTCGTCCGACACCTGCTGGGCCGGTCGTGCACCAGTCCATTGCCGGTCCCGGCGGGGACATCGTCGGAAAGCCGTCACCGGCGATCCCCCGGTCGACGGTGCCGGTGTCCCGTAGACTCCCGGACCTGTGAGAGTCCTCGTCACCGGCGGTGCCGGCTTCATCGGTTCCGAATTCGTCCGGATGCTGCTCACCGATCCGAACGCCCCGGTCAGTCCGGCTACGGTCACCGTGCTGGACAAGTTGACCTACTCCGGCAATCTCGCCAACCTGGCCCCGGTCCGCGACGACCCACGGCTGACCTTCGTCCAAGCGGACATCTGCGACGCCGCCGCCGTCGACCGGGCACTCGCCGGACACGACATGGTGGTGCACTTCGCCGCCGAGTCGCACGTCGACCGGTCGATCACCGGTGCCGCGGAGTTCGTGACCACCAACGTGGTGGGCACCCAGACCCTGCTCGACGCGGCGCTGCGCCACGGGACGAACCGGTTCCTGCACGTCTCGACCGACGAGGTGTACGGGTCGATCGACGAAGGGTCGTGGACCGAGGACTGGCCGTTGGCGCCGAACTCGCCGTACTCCGCTTCCAAGGCCGGCTCCGACCTGCTGGCCCTGGCCTACCACCGAACACACGGCATGGACGTGGTGGTGACCCGCTGCTCCAACAACTACGGGCCGTACCAGTTCCCCGAGAAGGTGGTCCCGCTGTTCGTCACCAACCTGCTGGACGGCGGTACGGTGCCGCTGTACGGCGACGGCGGCAACATCCGGGACTGGCTGCACGTGCGGGACCACTGCGTGGGCATCGGGCTGGTCGCCGCCGGCGGGCGCGCCGGCGAGGTGTACCACATCGGCGGCGGGACCGAACTGACCAACAAGGAGCTCACCGCCCGGCTACTGGACGCCTGTGGGGTGGGGTGGGAACGGGTCGTCCCGGTCACCGACCGCAAGGGGCACGACCGGCGCTACTCGCTGGACATCAGCAAGATCTCCCGCGAGCTGGGCTACGCCCCGAGTGTCACGCTGGACGAAGGACTGGCCGACACGGTCCGCTGGTACCGGGAGAACCGGTCCTGGTGGGAGCCGCTGAAAAAGCCCGTGGCGTCGTCGTGACCGCGGCCGACCGGTGGCTGGTCACCGGTGCCGGTGGGATGCTGGGGCAGGACCTGCTGGCCGCATTGGCCGACCACCGGGATACCCGGTCGGTGACCGCGCTGACCCGTACCGATCTGGACATCACCGACCCGGCGGCGGTCGCTGCCGCAGTCGACGGGCACCAGGTAGTGATCAACGCCGCAGCGTGGACCGACGTGGACGGCGCGGAGGAGGCTGAAGACGCCGCCACCGCCGTCAACGGCACCGCCGTGGCGCATCTGGCCCGGGCCTGTGCCGACAGCGGTGCGCGCCTGGTGCACGTCTCCACCGACTACGTGTTCGCCGGCGACGGCACCTCCCCGTACCCGGAGGACGCCCCGACCTCGCCGGTCAACGGGTACGGCCGCAGCAAGCTCGTCGGCGAGCAGGCCGTCGCCCGACTGCTGCCGGAGCGCGGCTACGTGGTGCGGACCGCGTGGCTCTACGGAGCGCACGGACCGAACTTCGTCGCGACCATGCTGCGGCTGGCCGGTGAGCGCGAACACCTCGACGTCGTCGACGACCAGCATGGTCAGCCGACCTGGTCGTACGCCCTCGCCGACCAGATGGTCATGCTGGCCGGGGCAGCGGTCGCCGGCACCGCCCCGGCCGGGATCTACCACGCGACGGCGAGCGGGCAGACGACCTGGTGCGGGCTGGCCCGGGAGGCGTTCGCACTGCGCGGCCTCGACCCGGCGCGGATCCGCCCCACCACCAGTGCCAACTTCCACCGGCCCGCCGCCCGGCCGGCGTACTCGGTGCTCGGACATCGGCGTTGGGCGCTCGCCGGGCTACCGGTCATGGCAGACTGGCGGAGCATGCTCTCCACCGCGTTGCGCGACCCGGCGTTCGGCGGCTGACCTCCACGGGCCACCGGACCAGTCGGCAGGACAGGCACGCCGCGCCAGAGGCGGCCCGGATTTCCCAGGCCCAGGAGAGAAACCGAAATGTCGGAAATAAACCCTGAACCCAGTACGTCGTCCGGCCTGCCCCGGGTCAGCGCCGTCGTGTTGGCCTGGGGCGCGGAACCGCTGCTGCGCCGATCGGTGGAAGCCCTGCTCGCCTCGGTGAAGGTCGGCGTCGACGTGGTGTTGGTCGACAACGGATGCACCACCGACGATGTCACCGTGCTGCGGGAGGTTCCCGGCGTCACGGTGGTCGGCGACGGCAGCAACATCGGCTTCTCCGCCGGCTGCAACGTCGGCGTGGCCGCCGCCGACGGCGAGTACGTGGCGTTGGTCAACGGCGACGCGGTGGTCGAGCCGACCACCCTCGCCCGGCTGGTGGACGAGCTCGCCGACCCGGGCATCGGCATCGCCGCCGGCGCGGTGCGGCTGGCCGACGAGCCCGACCTGCTCAACTCCCGCGGCAACGAGGTACACGTGCTCGGGCTGAGTTGGATCGGCGGGTTCCGCGAGCGGGAGACCCGCACCGAGCCGACCGAGACCGCCGGTGCCATGGGCGCCTGCCTGGTGACGCGGCGGGCGCACTGGGAGCGGCTGGAGGGTTTCGACCCGCACTACTTCGCCTACCACGAGGACGCGGACCTGTCGATCAGAACCTGGCGAGTCGGTCTGCGAGTGGTCAACGTGCCGGACGCGGTGGCGCTGCACCGCTACGAGTTCAGCCGCAACAGCTTCAAGTTCTACCTTGTCGAACGCAATCGGGTGATGTTCGTGGCCACGACGTGGGGCGCCCGGTCGCTGGTGCTGCTCGGTCCGCCGCTGCTGGCCCTGGAGTTGGCGATGCTGGTGCTGGCGGCCCGGCAGGGCTGGCTGGCCGACAAGGTCCGCGGCTACCGGTGGCTGTGGCAGCACCGCAGCCACCTGCGGCGACGCCGGGCACGGCTGCAGGCCGAGCGGACCGTCCCGGACCGGGTCTGGATGCGGGTCCTCACCGACCGGCTGGACACCCCGCTGATCGACCCGCCGGGCAGGACGGTGTTCAACGCCGTGCTGTCCGCGTACTGGCGGACGGTGCGGCGCTGGGTGTGACGCAGCCGGGCCGAAACGCCGCCCTGGTGCGTCACACCCAGCGCCCGGTCAGTCCTGTTCGGTGGTGCCGGAGTCGCCGGCGGCGTCCTCCAAGTCGGCGGAGGCGGCCGAGGAGGTCGGTTTCTCCGGCGTCGACTCGGGCACCCGGGGACCGCCGGACCGGCCCGCCTCTGCCGACGAGGGCTCGTCCGCCGAGGCGGCGGCACCCCCGTCGAGCAGCGCGGTCAACGCGGCACCGGTGATTCGACGGAAGGTCCGGCCACGGCGGCGACGGTCGAGCACCGCCACCTCCAACTGGTCGGCGGCGATGCTGCGGGTCGCACCGTTCTCGCCGCCCACTTCGGCCAGGGCCCGCACCGCGAGCCCGACGGCGTCGGACAGCGACATGTCGGCCCGATGGTCGGTACGCAGCACACCGGCGATCGTCTCGGCGTGACCGCCCATCGCCATCCACCCCGGCTCGTCGGTGACCGAGCCGTCGTAGGTCAACCGGTAGATCTCGTCAGCGGCCGGCTCCAGCCCGACCTCAGCGACGCAGATCTCCACCTCGAACGGCTTCGACTGCTCGGTGAAGATCGACCCAAGGGTCTGCGCGTACGCGTTGGCCAACGCCCGCCCGGTCACGTCGCGACGGTCGTAGCTGAGGCCGTTCAGGTCGGCCATCCGCACCCCCGCCCGGCGCAGATTCTCAAACTCGTTGTACTTGCCGACGGCGGCGAACCCGATCCGGTCGTAGATCTCGCTCACCTTGTGCAGGGCGCTGGACAGGTTCTCGGCGACGAACAGCACACCGCCCTCGAAGCTCAGCACCAGCGCGCTACGGCCCCGGGCGATGCCCTTGCGGGCAAGCTCGGAACGGTCCCGCATGATCTGCTCGGGCGAGGCGTAGAACTGCATTGCCACGGCGGCGGCTCTCCTTCGACCAGGTGGTAACGACTACAGCGGACGAGACAAGTCGGCACTCGCGGGTTCAGCCGCCCGGATTCTCGGTACGCGCGGCGACGACCGCCTCGGCGATCTGGGCCGACTCGGCATCGGTGAGCCGGTGGGTGCCGGCCGCCGTCGCGGTCATCACCACCGGGAAGATCCGGCGGGTCAGGTCGGGGCCGCCGGTGGCGGTGTCGTCGTCGGCGGCGTCGTACAGCGCCTCCACCGCGAGGCGGACCGCGTCGGCGCTACTCAGCCCGGAACGGTACCGCTTCTTCAGAGCCGCTTTCGCGAACAGCGACCCGGAGCCGATCGCGTCGAAACCGGTGGTCTCGTACGGACCGCCGGTGACGTCGAAGCTGAAGATCCGGCCGGCCTCGGCCGGATCGGTAGCGGCCAGGTCGAACCCGGCGAACAGCGGTACCACGGCCAGCCCTTGCAGCGCGGCACCGAGGTTGTTGCGGATCATCGACGCGAGGCGGTTCGCCTTGCCGTCCAGGGAGAGGACGGCGCCCTCCATCTTCTCGTAGTGTTCCAGCTCGACCTGGAACAACCGCATCAGCTCGATGCCGATGCCGGCGGTGCCGGCGATGCCAATCAACGAGTAGGCGTCAGCGGGATGCACCTTCTCGATGTCCCGGTTGGCGATCAGGTTGCCCATCGTCGCCCGGCGGTCACCAGCCATCACCACGCCTTCGGCAGTGACGAGCGTGACGATCGTCGTGGCGTGCGGACCGACGTCCGCGGACAGCCCGGGCGGCAGTGGGCGGCGCCCCGGCAGCAGATCCGGTGCGGCCGACGCCAGGAACTGGGTGAAGGAGGACGTTCCCGCGTTGGTGAACACGTCCGGAAGGCGTCCGGATGGATCGAATCCCGCTGCCACGTGGTCCCTCTCTGCAGAACGTGATCGCCTGACCGGGCCGCCGTGCCGGCACGGCGCCGGTCGAGGCCACCGGTGTGTTGGAGCAGACTAGCGTGCGCACCCGCTGGGTGCGATCTTCACCGCCGGCGAGCTACTCGCCGCCCTTCTGTACGTAGCCGCGGACGAACTCCTCGGCGTTCTCTTCCAGCACCGAGTCGATCTCGTCGAGCAGGTCATCGACGTCCTCGGTGATCTCAGCGTGCCGCTGCGCGGCCTCCGGATCCGTCTCGGTGACCGTCTCGTCGACTTCCTCGGCCCGGCGGGACTTGCCGGACTGGGACTGACCGCCGCTGTCACGGGTAGCCATCAGGTGCCTCCTCCACACGATCGCCTAGGTGAAACTTACCTCGCGGTGGCGACGGAACCGGCCGGCGTCGGCCACGTTCGCGCCAAGCGAACCTGGCCGGCTCAACCGCCGGTGAGCACCTCCAGCAGGTCCTTGGCGCTGGCGCACCGGTCGAACAGGTCGCCCACGTGGGCCTGGGTCCCCCGCTCCGGCTCCATCATCGGCACCCGGACCAGCGACTCCCGGCCTACGTCGAAGATGACCGAGTCCCAGCTGGCGGCGACCACCTCGGAGGCGTACTGCGCCAGGCACCGGCCGCGGAAGTAGGCCCGGGTGTCCGGTGGCGGCTCGACCATCGCGGCGCGGGTGGCGCCGTCATCGAGCAGGGTACGCATCGCTCCCCGACCCACCAGGCGGTGGTAGAGGCCCTTCTCCGGCCTGACGTCGGCGTACTGCAGGTCGACCAGCTGCAGTTTCGGCGAGGCCCAGGTGAGCCCTTCCCGCTCCCGGTAGCCGTCGAGCAGCCGCAGTTTCGCGACCCAGTCCAACTCCTGCGCGCAGGACAGCACATCCCGTCCCAGCCGGTCGAGCACGTCCTCCCAGCGGTCCAGCACGTCAGCCGTGGCCTCGTCGAGGTCGGTGCCGTACCGGTCGTCGACGAACGCCCTGGCCCGTTCGTAGAACGCCCACTGCAGGTCGAGCGCGGTGAGCCGACGGCCGTCGCGCAGCCGCATCAAATGCGCCAGGGACGGATCGTGGCTCACCGCCTTGAGCTCGGCCACCGGGTCTGCGATGCCCAGATCGGCGCCGAGCGCCTTCTCCTCGATCATGGTCAGGATCAACGAGGTGGTGCCGACCTTCAGGTAGGTGGAGATCTCCGAGAGGTTGGCGTCGCCGATGATCACGTGCAGCCGGCGGTACTTGTCGGCGTCGGCGTGCGGTTCGTCCCGGGTGTTGATGATCGGCCGCTTCAGAGTGGTCTCCAGGCCCACCTCGACCTCGAAGAAGTCGGCCCGCTGGGAGATCTGGAACCCGGCCTGGGAGCCGTCCTGGCCGATACCGACCCGGCCCGCACCGCAGACGATCTGCCGGGTGACGAAGAACGGCGTCAGGTACGCCACGATGTCGGCGAACGGCGTCTGCCGACGCATCAGGTAGTTCTCGTGGGCGCCGTAGCTGGCGCCCTTGTTGTCGGTGTTGTTCTTGTACAGCTGAATGGGGTGCGAACCGGGGATGGTCGCCGCGCGGCGGGCCGCCTCCGCCATCACCCGCTCCCCCGCCTTGTCCCACCGGACCAGGTCCAGCGGGTTGGTGACCTCGGGGGTGGAGTACTCGGGGTGGGCGTGGTCGACGTAGAGCCGGGCGCCGTTGGTGAGGATCACGTTGGCCAGGCCGAGATCCTCGTCGGCGAGGGCCTCCGCCGGATCGTAGGCCGCCCCCGAGTAGGTGAAGCCCCGGGCGTCACGCAGCGGCGACTCCTCCTCGTAGTCCCACCGGGCCCGACCGCCCCGGTTCAGCTCGGGTCGGGCGCCGTAGGCGTTGACCACCTGGGAGGAGGTGACCATCGGGTTGGCTCCGGGCTGGCCGGGCACGGAGATCCCGTACTCCACCTCGGTGCCCATGATCCGCCGCACACTCATGCCGTTACCTCATCGCTTCCGTCGGCGCCCGTCATGTCGAGCGTAGTCCGCGCACCGACGGAACCGGACGTTGGCGTGTCCGCGTGGTCACGCGGGGGCGCGTCGGACACCGGTCCCGTGGCGCGCATGGACCGCGCCGCGGGACCGGTGTCCCTCACCCCGAGGCGGGGTGCGGGACACCGGACCGTGGTCAGAGGTACTGCCCGGTGTTGCTGGCCGTCTCGATCGACCGGCCGGCCTCCGCGCCCTTGCCGCCGGAGACGAGGGTACGGATGTAGACGATCCGCTCCCCCTTCTTGCCGGAGATCCGGGCCCAGTCGTCCGGGTTGGTGGTGTTGGGCAGATCCTCGTTCTCCCGGAACTCGTCGACGCACGCGTCGAGCAGGTGCTGCAACCGCAGACCCTTGCGCCCGGAGGTGAGGAACTCCTTGATCGCCATCTTCTTGCCCCGGTCGACGATGTTCTGGATCATCGCGCCGGAGTTGAAGTCCTTGAAGTACAGGACCTCCTTGTCCCCGTTGGCGTAGGTCACCTCGAGGAACCGGTTCTCGTCGGTCTCCGAGTACATCCGCAGCACCACGGCGTCGATCATGGCTGCCACGGTGGCCTGCGGATCGTCGCCGTGCTCGGTGAGGTCGTCCGGGTGCAGCGGCAGCCCGGTGAGGATGTACTTGGAGAAGATGTCCTTGGCCGCCTCGGCGTCCGGACGCTCGATCTTGATCTTGACGTCCAGCCGGCCGGGCCGCAGGATCGCCGGATCGATCATGTCCTCCCGGTTGGAGGCACCGATCACGATCACGTTCTCCAGGCCCTCGACCCCGTCGATCTCGCTCAGCAACTGCGGAACGATGGTGTTCTCCACGTCCGAGGAGACACCGGAACCGCGGGTCCGGAAGACCGAGTCCATCTCATCGAAGAACACGATCACCGGAGTACCCTCGCCGGCCTTCTCCCGGGCCCGCTGGAAGATCAGCCGGATGTGCCGCTCGGTCTCACCGACGTACTTGTTGAGCAGCTCAGGGCCCTTGATGTTGAGGAAGTAGCTGGTGTGCTTCTCCTCACCCCGCCGCTCGGCGATCTTCTTGGCCAGGGAGTTGGCCACCGCCTTGGCGATCAGCGTCTTGCCACACCCGGGCGGACCGTAGAGCAGGATGCCCTTCGGTGGACGCAGGTGGTGCTCACGGAACAGCTCCGCGTGCAGGAACGGCAGCTCGACCGCGTCCCTGATCTGCTCAATCTGGGCGTGCAGGCCGCCGATGTCGGTGTAGTCGACGTCCGGCACCTCCTCCAGCACCAGCTCCTCGACCTCGCTCTTCGGGATCCGCTCGTAGGCGTACGCCGACCGCGGCTCGATCATCAGCGAGTCGCCGGCCCGCAGCGCGCTGCCAACCAGCGTCTGCGCCAGGTGCACCACCCGCTCCTCGTCGGCGTGCGAGATGACCAGAGCGCGGTCACTCGGCTCGCCGGTCGGGTTGTCGAGGAGTTCCTTGAGCATCACCACCTCACCGACCCGCTCGTACCCGAACGCGTCGACCACGTTGAGCGCGTCGTTGAGCAGGACCTCCTGGCCGCGTTGGAGCTCGTCGGCGTCCAACGATGGGGAGAGCGCCACCCGCAGCTTCCGGCCGCCGGTGAAGACATCCACCGTGCCATCCGCGTGTCGGGCCAGGAAGACGCCGTACCCGCTGGGCGGTTGCGCCAGCCGGTCGATCTCCTCCTTGAGCGTGACGATCTGGGCCCGGGCTTCCTTGAGGGTCGCCACGAGCCGTTCGTTGTTCTCGGTCAGTCGGGCCAGCTGCGCCTGCGCTGCCGCCAGCCGTTCCTCGAGCTGCCGGACGTGTCGGGGGCTTTCGGTCAACTTGCGCCGCACCAGAGCGAGTTCCTCTTGAAGAAACGCGACCTGGGTGGAGAGATCGTGGGCCTCCTTCTCCCACCGTGCGGCGCGCGAATCCGCGTCGTCGCTGCGTGCCACGTCCCACCTCCCCGGGGGCTAAAACGTACTGCCCTAACACTAGCCGTTTGCCGGACGTTTCGAACCCACGCAACACAGTCGTCCCACAACCTTGATCGCCCGGGCACGTCACAAGCGGCCGACGGACGCCTGGCCGGCCGGTCCCACGGCGTGTCGGGTACCGTCGGGACGCGAGGACGGGCACGACCCAGGGAGGTGCGCGGTGACGACCCCGACCGAGACCCGGTCCCCCGGAGAGCCGGGCGAAACGGCATCAACCGACACGGAGCTGCAGGTCTGGGTCGACCAGGACCTCTGCACCGGGGACGGGCTGTGCGTGCAGTACGCCCGGGACGTCTTCGAGTTCGACATCGACGGACTCGCCTACGTCAAGGACGCCTCCGGCGAACTACAGGTCGCCGAGGGCGCCCGGGTCGCCGTCCCCGAACGGCTGCGGCTCGACGTGATCGACGCGGCCAAGGACTGTCCCGGCGAGTGCATCCACGTGGTCCGCGCGGACGACCAGGCCGAGGTCAGCGGACCGGACGCCGGTTAGCCACCCGGTCTACCGGTACGGCTTGCTGCCCGCCGGTACGGCCAACCTGCCCCACGGATGTGTGACCCACGTCACAGTAGCGGACGGCCCACCACCGAGGCGACCACCCGGGCGAACTCCTCGAGCCGCGCGATCTGCCCCGAACCACCGTCGTCGAGCGTCTTGCCGAACCGCAGCGCGTCGTGCCGGGGGCCGAGATGCTCTTCCGGTTGTGTCTCGTCCTGCGAACTGAGCAGCAGGTAGACGTCGACGCTGTCCACCCGGATCTGCCCGGTCGGCGTACGGGTCAGCCGGCGACGGCAGCCGACCTCGGTGACCGTGGACAACGGCACCACCCGCAGCGACGACGTCATCGACCCGACCGGCCCGTCCCCCGGCGGGACGTCCTCACCGTGCCACAGGACCATCCGGCTGCCGTCGCAGATCGCCACCTCCTGCCAGACCCCGTTGACCTCGTTGACGAACCGCTCGAGGGTGAAGGCGAGAACCTCGGCACCCGCCAGCACGCCACCGAGCGCCTCCAGCGCGACGTCCGGATCCCGCAGGTACGCCCGGCTGGCCGCGTCCAGCTCCGGATAGGGCGACCAGTCGGGGAAGACCGCCGGCAACTCGCCACCACCGAACGCGGGCCGGCTCATGCCGAACCCGTCCCGGCCACCGTGCCCAGCGACGCCGCCGGCCCTTCGGCCCCGTTGGGTGACGCCGGGCCGGCGGCGTCGGACGGCACTGGTGCACCGGCGTGGTCCCGGCGGCGCGCCGCGTACGCCTCCGCTCCCTTGCTCGGCTTGCGCCGCCGCGGCGGCGCGCTCACCCCCGGCGCCAACCGGCGGGCCGACACCAGGAACGCGGTATGCCCGATCATCCGGTGGTCGGGCCGCACCGCCAGCCCGTCGACATGCCAGTCCCGCACCAGCGACTCCCACGCCCGGGGCTCGGTGAACCCGCCGTCGGCGCGCAACGCCTCGACCAGTTCGCTCAGCTGCGGCGTGGTGGCGACGTAACCGACGAAGACCCCGCCGGGCAGCAACGCCCGAGCCACCAGGTCCAGCACCTCCCACGGCGTCAACATGTCCAGGATGATCCGGTCGAAGCCGACATCCGGGCAGGATGCGACATCACCGACGTGCAGCCGCCACGCCGGGTGCGGGCCACCGAAGAACGCCTGCACGTTGGCCCGAGCCACCTCGGCGAAGTCCGCCCGGGCCTCGTACGAGTGCACCTCACCGTCGGTGCCGACGGCGCGCAGCAGCGAACAGGTCAGCGCGCCCGACCCGGCACCGGCCTCCAGCACCCGGGCCCCCGGGAACACGTCACCCATCGCCACGATCTGCGCGGCGTCCTTCGGATAGATCACCTGGGCCCCGCGCGGCATGCTCAGCACATAGTCGGCCAGCAGCGGACGCAGCGCGAGGTACGCGGTACCGCCGGCCGACGTCACCACGCTGCCTTCGGGCAGGCCGATCAGCTCGTCGTGCGCCAGGGCACCGCGATGGGTGTGGAACGACCGGCCGGCAGCGAGCGTGACGGTGTGCATCCGCCCCTTCGGGTCGGTCAACTGCACCCGGTCGCCCGGCTGGAAGGGGCCGCGCCGGGTGGAGATCGGCGTGGTACTGACGTCGCCGGATGCCACGGCGGTCGGCGGAGGGGTCACGGGCTCATCTTTCGGTTCGGTTCCAACAACTGCGCCAGATCGGCGACGTGCAGCACGCCGATCACGTCCTCGCCCCGGGTCACCAGGTACTGCGCGCCCGGATGTTCCTGCACGGTACGGACGACCTGCTCGCCGGTGAGGTCGACCGGGATCCGGCGTACCCCGTCGATACCGCGCGCGACGGTGTCGACCGCCACCCACGGGCGGCGCTCCGGCGGGACCGCCGCGGCCGCGGCCCGGTCCACCAGCGCGACCAACCGGCCGACCGAGTCCGTCACCGCCAAGGCCGGCTCCCGGCCACCCGGCTGCGCCGGGTGGGGGCCGGCGACCCGACGCTGCGCCTCGGCCAACGGCGTGCCGCTCGGCACCGGAAAGACCGGCTGGGCGAGCATCGCCAGGTTGACCAACGGGAACCGGCGGCCGATGCGCGCGACCCGGATCGACTGGCCGGCACCCTGCCAGAGGGTGAACGCCACCAGCAGCATGAAGATCAGCCCGAACGGGGACAGGATACCGGCCACCGTGAGCAGCACCACCAGGCCGGCGGTGCCCGCCGCCACGGCCCGACCGACCCAACCGGCGGCCTCGGTGCCGACGTGGCGGTCCCTGGTCACCGCCCAGACCGCGGCACGCAGCGCGCGCCCGCCGTCGAGGGGCAGCCCCGGCAACGCGTTGAACACCGCCACCAGCAGGTTCGCCGCCGCCAACTGGAACGCCAACTGGTCGATCAACGTACGGTCCGGCAGCAGCACGGTGGCCACCACCGCGACCAGGCCCAGGACCAGCGACACCGCCGGACCGGCCAGCGACACCAGCAGGTCGACCTTGGGGGTCGGGGCGTCCCGGTCCATTTCGGTGTAGCCGCCGAGCATCTCCAGGGTGATCCCGCGAACGCCGATGCCGTAGCGGCGGGCGGTCAACGCGTGACCCAGCTCGTGCAGCAGCACCGAACCGAGCAGACAGACCACGAAGCCCAGGCCGACCGCGTACCGGGCCGGCTGCGGCACGTCCAACTGGGTACGGACGAACTCGCCGTACAGCACGGTGACCAGGATCGCGAGGAACAGCACCGAGGTGTGGAGGTGCACCGGGAAGCCGAGCACCCGGCCGAGGCTGATCCCCGGCCGCCGGTCGGGGCGCCGGTCGGGGCGTTTCGCGGTGTCCTCCATCGGGTTGATGCTACGGAACGCCGTACCGCCCGGCGCGCACGGTTTGTCGCCGAGCCGCCGGCCGGATTGTCACACCGGTGCCATACCCTGCGTGCCATGACGGCGGAAACGGTGCACGGCACGACGATCGGTCCGGACGGCGCACCCGAGGTCGAACCACCCCGGCTGGCCACCTTGTCGCCGTCTCGGGCGGCCGATTTCAAGACCTGCCCGCTGCTGTACCGGTTCCGCAGCATCGACCGGCTACCCGAGCGGACCACCGTCGACCAGGCCCGGGGCACCCTGGTCCACGCCGTCCTGGAACGGTTGTTCGATCTGCCGGCCGACCAGCGCACCCCGGCCGCGGCCGCCGCCCTGGTCGCCCCGCAGTGGCAACGGCTGCTGGACACCGACCCGACGCTGGCCGACGTCGTCACCACCGGGCCGGCGGAACCGGCGTCCGACGAGCCGGCGCCCCGCCCGGAACTGGACGAGTTCCTGGCCGCCGCCCGGCACCTGCTCGACGGCTACTTCACCGTCGAGGATCCCCGCCGGCTGGAACCGGCCGAACGGGAGAGCCTGGTAAACGCGGTGGTCGACGGACAGCTGCTGATCCGCGGCTACATCGACCGGCTGGACGTCTCCCCCGGCGGGGACCTGCGGGTGGTCGACTACAAGACCGGCGGTGCCCCGCGCGAGGCGTTCGAGTCCCGGGCGCTGTTCCAGCTGAAGTTCTACGCCCTGGTGCTGTGGCGCACCCGCGGCGTCGTCCCCCGGGTGCTCCGGCTGCTGTACCTGCGCGACGCCGAGATCTGCGACTACACCCCGGACGCCGAGGAGCTGCAGCGGTTCGAACGCACCGTCCTGGCGCTGTGGCGGGCGATCCTGCAGGCCACCGAGAGCCGGGACTTCCGCCCCAAACAGAGCCGGCTCTGCGACTGGTGCAGCTACCAGACGTACTGCCCGGTGTACGGCGGGACCCCGCCGCCCTTTCCCGACCTGGCGCAGGACCCGGTCTCCTCCTGAGGGAGGAGAACAGGTTCGCACCGTGGTGGGCGCGACGCCACCGCCGTACCGGATACCGTCGCGGCATGGAGACCACCGAGCCGGACCGGTCCACCGGACCACACCGGTCCCGGTGGTGGTGGCGGTGGTGGCGTAGGGCCCGGAGCACCGGCACGACCGGGCCGGTACCGTCGGTGCTGGCCCGCGACGGTCTGCTCGCCGCCGCGGTCATCCTGGTCGATCTGGCCCTGCACGGGCTCGGCCCGGCCGGCCAGCCGAGTCCCGGGCCGGACCTCGGCTGGCCGGCCGTCGTCGGCTGGAGCCTGATCGCGGCGGCGCCGATCGCGGTACGTCGGGTCGTCGTCTGGCCGGCCGTGCTGGCCAGCGCCGCGCTGGTGGCCGTCCCGCTGCTGACCGGCCACGAGCCGGTGAGCATGGCGCTCGCACTGGTGATCCTGACCTACACCGCGGCCTGCTGGCTGGCGCTGCGCCCGGCGGTCGCCGCCGCCGCCGTACTGTGGCTGCCGGTGCTGACCGTCAACGCGGTGCTGCCACAGGGCACCGAACTGCCGGGAATCTCCCGGATGTACCTGCTGTTCGTCAACGGGCTGACCATGCTGGTCGCCTTCTTCATCGGGCGGACCGTGCACGCCCGCCGGTCGGCGACGCGGACGCTGGCCGAACGCGCCCGGGTAGCCGAGGAGAACCAGCGGGCCGCTGCGGACCAGGCGGTCGCCGACGAACGGCGACGGATCGCCCGGGAGCTGCACGACGTCGTCGCCCACCACGTCAGCGTGATGGGGGTGCTGGCCACCGGTGCCCGACGGGTACTGCACCGCGACCCGGCCGCCGCCGACGAGGCGCTCGGCACCATCGCCGACACCAGCCGCAGCACGTTACGGGAGATGCGTCGGCTGCTCGACGTCCTGCGCACCGACGCCGAACCGGCCGCCGCCGAGCTCACCCCGCAGCCAGGGCTCGGCGGCATCGAGTCCCTGGTCGAGCAGATCCGCGAGGCCGGTCTGCCGGTGACCCTGCGAATCGACGGGGTACCCGGGGACCTGGATCCCGGTGTGACGCTGACCCTCTACCGGATCGTCCAGGAGGCGCTCACCAACGCGCTCAAGCACGCCGGAGCGGCAACCGCCGAGGTGCGGCTCAGCTTCGGCGTCTACTGGCTGATCGTCGAGGTCTTCGACACCGGCCGCGGTCCCGGTCCGGACCGCGGCCGGGTCGGGCACGGTCTGGTCGGGATGCGGGAGCGGGTCGCCCTGTACGGTGGCACGCTGCGGACCGGCCCGCGCCCGGGCGGTGGCTTCCGCATCTACGCCAAGCTGCCGATGGAGCAGCTGGGGGCGGCTACCCGACAAGGAGCACCGTGAGCGAACCCGGCATCGCCGCGCCGTCCACCACCCGTCCGGTGCGGATCCTGCTCGCCGACGACCAACCGCTGCTGCGCACCGGATTCCGGATGGTCCTCGGCGCCGAGGACGACCTGGACATCGTCGGCGAGGCGGCGGACGGAGCGGAAGCCGTCGACCTGGCCCGCCGGCTCCTGCCCGACGTCGTGCTGATGGACATCCGGATGCCCCGGATGGACGGGGTGGCGGCGACCCGGGCGATCGTCGACGCCCGGCTGCCGGTCCGGGTCCTCATCCTCACCACTTTCGACCTCGACGAGTACGTGGTGGGGGCGCTGCGCGCCGGTGCCAGCGGCTTCCTGGCCAAGGACGTGCCCGCCGAGGACCTGGTGGCCGCCATCCGGACAGTGGCGGTCGGTGAGGCCGTGGTGGCCCCCCGGATCCTGCGCCGGCTGTTGGACAAGTTCGCGCTCACCCTGCCCGACCCGGACGCGGCACCGCCGAAGGCGCTGGATGTGCTCACCGAACGGGAACGTGAAGTGCTCATCCAGATGGCCCGAGGGCTGTCCAACGCCGAGATCGCCACCACCCTGTCGGTCAGCGAAACCACCATCAAGACCCACGTCGGACACGTGCTGACCAAACTCCGGCTGCGGGACCGGGTCCAGGCCGTGGTGCTGGCGTACGAGTCCGGCCTGGTCCGCCCTGGCGGATGAGTCCGACCTGAGCCTGCCCTGGCGGATGAGTCCGGCCCGTTGGGATCATCCTCAGGTCGGAGGAGCGCCCCCGTCGTGGACGGAGTGGTGAACCGTACCCGGGCAGGACCCAGTCACAGCGCCCGGAACATACCGTTGGCGACAGACAACAACGGTAGGAGCCTCCGACGTGACAACGACGACAGCGACCGGACCGGCTGCCCGGGCAGCCGACGTGTGGAAGGTGTACGGCACCGGCGAAGCCCAGGTGATCGCCCTGCACGGCGTCACCCTCGACCTGGAACCCGCCCGCTTCACCGCCATCATGGGGCCGTCCGGCTCCGGCAAGTCCACCCTGATGCACTGCCTCGCCGGGCTCGACACCGTCACCCGCGGCACCATCACCATCGGCGACACCACAGTCACCGGACTCAACGACACCGGGCTGACCAGACTCCGCCGGGACAAACTCGGCTTCATCTTCCAGCAGTTCAACCTCCTCCCCACGCTCACCGCCGAGGAGAACATTCTGCTGCCCATGGCTATCGCCGGCCGCAAACCCGACCCGGCCTGGTTCGACACCGTGATCGACACCGTCGGCCTGCGCGACCGCCTGCACCACCGACCCACCCAGCTGTCCGGCGGCCAGCAGCAGCGGGTCGCCTGCGCCCGCGCCCTCGTCGCCCGCCCCGACGTCGTCTTCGCCGACGAGCCGACCGGCAACCTCGACTCCCGCGCCGGCGCCGACGTCCTCGGGTTCCTGCGCAACTCGGTACGCGACCACCAGCAGACCATCGTCATGGTCACCCACGACCCGGTCGCCGCCTCCTACTCCGACCGCGTCGTCTTCCTCGCCGACGGCCGGATCGTCGACGAGCTACAGCAGCCGACCGCCGAGGCGGTCCTCGACCGGCTGAAGGGCCTCGACGTCGCGGCGATCGAGCAGGAGCAGGCCTGATGCTGCGCGCCACGTTGAAGAGTCTGCTCTCCCGCAAGCTGCGGCTGGTGCTGTCCGGGGTGGCGATCATCCTCGGGGTGCTGTTCGTTTCCAGCGCCACGGTGCTCACCGACAGCTTGAGCAGCCGCTTCGAACGGCTCTTCCAGACCGTCAACGCGGACGTCGCCGTTCAGGTGCAGGCGGCCGATACGGCCGGTCAGCAGGCGGAGCCGCCGCTGCTGACCGACGCTGACCTGGATCGCATCGCCGCTATCAACGGGGTGGCGTCGGTCACCGGTGACGCCAGTTCGACCGGGGTGATCCCGTTCCGGGCCGCCGACGGCAAGGCGGTGCCGAGCCAGGCACCGCAGCTGGGCATCGGCCTGACCGCCGCCGGCGACGACGACGCGCTGCTCCAGGTCGCCGAGGGACGCACGCCCAGCGCCGACGACGAGGTCGCGGTGACCCGGTTGACCGCCGAGCAGGCCGGCGTCACGGTCGGCGACCGGCTCCGGGTGTACGTCTCCAGCGCCTACCAGGCCAGCGAGTACGACGTGGTGGGCCTGCTGGAGTACAGCGGGGGCAGGTCCACCCTCGGCGGCGAGACACTGGTCGCCTTCACCGTGCCACAGGCACAGCAGTTGTTCTACGGCGAGACCGGGGTGTTCGGCGCGGCACAGTTGACCGCCGACCCTGGCGTCACCGACGACGAGCTCAAGCGGCTGGTGGCCGACGGGCTGCCGACCGGGTTCGAGGCGGTGACCGGCGCGGAGCTCGCCGACGAGCAGGCGTCCCAGTTCACCCAGCTGCTGACCTTCGTCAACTGGTTCTTCCTCGGGTTCGCGCTGATCGCGTTGCTGGTCGGCATGTTCCTGATCTTCAACACGTTCAACATCCTGGTCGCGCAGCGGTCCCGCGAGCTGGCCCTGCTCCGGGCACTGGGTGCCAGCTGGGCCCAGGTCACCTCGGCGGTGCTGATCGAGGCGCTGGTCGTCGGCGTGATCGCGGCCACCCTCGGCCTGGCGGCCGGCATCGGCGTCGCCGCCGGCCTGCAGTTCCTGGCAGTCGACGCGCTGTCGCTGCCCGCTGGCGGGCTGATCGTCTCACCGGTCGCGATCCTGGCGTCCTACCTGGTCGGTGTACTGATGACCATGGTCGCGGCGTTGATTCCGGCGATCCGCGCCTCGGCGGTCCCGCCGGTGGCCGCGATGCGCGACGTGGTCCGCCCGGACCGGTCGCTGACCGGGCTCACCATCACCGGCGGGGTGGTCACCGCGCTCGGCGCGGGGCTGCTGGCCGTGGGTCTGATCGGTGTCTCCGGGCTGACCGCCGTCGCGCTCGGCGGTGGCGTGCTGCTGTCGATCATCGGCGTGGCGCTGCTGTCGCCCGCCCTCACCCGTCCGGTGGCCGGCACCGTCGGGCGCCTGGTCAGCTGGGGTACGGCGACCGGTCTCGGCCGACGCAACACGCTGCGCAACCCGCGGCGTACCGCCGTCACCGCCGCCGCCCTGATGATCGGGGTGACCCTGGTCAGCACCATCGCGGTGATCGGGTCGTCGTTGAAGGCGACCACCACCGACCTGGTGGAGAACGGCCTCGGGGCCGAGATCATCATCTTGACCAACGGCCAGCAACTGCCGACCGGGCGGGAGGGCTTCGACCCCGCACGCCTCGACCAGGTAGCCGAGATCGACGGCGTGACCGGCACTGTCGCGTACCACATCGCGGTGCTGACCGCCGACGGCCGCCCCAACCAGCTCATCTCCGCCACGGACCTGTCACAGGCCGGCCCGATGTTCGCCTTCGAGACCGTACAGGGCCGCCTCGACGCCGGCGACGGCGAAACGGTGGTGGACGTGAACACCGCGGAGTCCAACGGATGGACGGTCGGCGACGACATCGTCATCGACATGCCACGTGGCGGCGAGCGGACCTACGAACTCGTCGGCGTCTACCGCACCGCGCTCACCGCCGGGCTGATCCTGCCCGAGTCCCAGGTGCAGTACCTCGCCGGGCCGCTGGCCTACCAGGGGTTCGTCGCCACCACCCCGGACGCCGACGTGCAGCGGATCGTCGCCGAGACCGAGGCGCTGATGGCCGACTACCCGTTGGTGACGGTCGGCGACCGCAGCAGCTTCGTCGAGCAGCAGAACCAGCTGGTCGACATCCTGCTCAGCATCTTCTACGTACTGCTGGCCCTCGCCGTGCTGGTGGCCTTCATCGGGATCGTCAACACGCTGGTGCTGAGCATCTACGAACGCACCCGGGAACTCGGGCTGCTACGCGCGGTGGGGATGAGCCGACGCCAGGTCCGCCGGATGGTCCGCGTCGAGTCACTGCTGATGGCCGTCTTCGGTTGTCTACTCGGCGTGGCGTTGGGCGTGGCGCTCGGACTGGCCGCGTCGTTCGCGATGCGCAGCCAGGACGTGCTGTCTGTGGTCAGCGTGCCGGTCGGCCAACTTGTCGGGTTCGTCGTCGCCGCCGCGCTGGCCGGCGTGGTCGCCGCCTGGTGGCCGGCCTGGCGGGCGTCCCGGTTGAACGTACTGCAGGCGATCTCGCACGAGTGACCGGCCAGGCCGGTTGACGGGCAGCCCGGAGCGGGCTGCCCGTCAACCGGCGGCGACGGGCAGATCGGCCCGGTACGCGGCGAGCAGCGCGGTCAGATCGGCCACGGTCACGTCGCACAGGCTCGCCCGTACCTGGACCCGGTCCGGCACCGGAAACACCGCCTCGGCCGGCACCGCGAGCACCGCCGCCCCGGCGGCGTGCGCGCTGGCCACCCCGGCCGGGGAATCCTCGACCGCCACGCAGTCCACCGCCGACACGCCGAGGGCGGCCGCAGCGGCCAGGTACGGGGCCGGATCGGGTTTGGTCGCCGGCACCTCGTCTCCGCAGCACACCACGTCGAAGTTGTGCCGCCCGATGGTGTGCAGCGCCACGTCCACCAGGGCGCGCTCGGTCGAGGTGACCAGCGCGGTGCGGAGGCCGGCCGTCCGTACCGCCCGGACCAGCTCGAACGCGCCCGGCCGGGCCGGGACGCCGGCGTTGAACAGGGCGGTGACCCGACGGGTCAGCCAGGCGGCGCCGGTCGCCGGATCCCGCCACGGCTGGCCCAGGTCCTCATGCAGCAGCCCCATCGTGGTGGCCATGTCCGAACCCACCATCGCCAACCGCGCCTCGGCGGACAGCTGCCCGCCGTAGTGCACGGCCAGCTCCCGCAGGGCCACGTCCCAGAGCTTCTCGCTGTCGATCAACGTTCCGTCCATGTCGAACAGGACGGCGGCGGGTGGCGGGGTGTTCAGCGGAACCTCCCTGGTCGGGACACGACGGGTGTCCCCCGATCCTGCCTGATCGCAGCGTCGTCGCCCAGCCGGCGACGCGACAGCGCAGCGGGCAGGCTGCCTCGGCCGGCGTCGGTCAGGTCAGGTCACACCCGGCCAGCGACCGGTCGTACCCGTTGAAGAACGCCGCGATCCGCTGATCGGCGGTGCCGTGCGAGCCCTCCTCGAACCACGGCTGGTCGGGATCGTCCGCCACGGTCGCCAGACCGCGTTGGAACTCCTCCAGGTCACCGTCGTCGAGCTGCAGCGTGCCGTCGCGTACCGAGTCACCGAGATAGGCCCCGGCCAGGCAGTCGGCGGCCAGCTCCCGCTGGATGCTGAACCGGTACTCCAGGTCCAGCCGCACCTGGATGCCGTGCGCGTATTCATGGCCGATGAGGTAGAACAGGAACGAGTCGCCGACCGTCTGGAACACGTCGAATGCCCAGTTCGCGTCGTAGGCGATGAACTCGGACCCGCTGGTCAGGCAGTAGACCGCGTTGTTACTCGGAATGAGCTGGTCGCCGCAGCTCAGTTCGCCGTCGCGCTGGTAGGCGATCGCCTGCCCGATCGGCTCGAACGACGCACCGAACCCGGCGAACCGCTGCGACCAGTACTCGTCGGCGAGAGCTTCGGCACCCGCGATGTCCTGCTCGAACTCCTCGACCGTGTCGGTGCCGTCGAGCGACCCGTCGGCCGCCCCGGTGGCACCGCCCCCGGGCACCGCCGGCTGGTTGGGTTCACCCGGCCCGGCGTCGGGCAGCGGCACCGCGGCGCAGGCCGCCGCCGCGACGACGGCGGCACACAACGCCACCAGCTGAAACCGGCTGCGGACACGGTCGCCGGGCTGGCGCATACCGGCCTCCTCGCTCAGTTGTCGGACGGCGACGCGTGGCCGTCTGCGGTCCATGCTGCCCCAGTTGCGCAATACGTACGGCGGCGGTGCGCGGATCAGGCCGCCGGCGGAGCCGGCGCGGCCACCGGGCCGGGTCGTCGACCGGCACGTAGGCTGACAGGGTGAGGCACGACAACTACCCCGCACCCAGACGTCGACGAGTAGTCGCAACGACCGCGAGCGCGCTGCCAGGTCGCAATGACGGCGAGGAGGCCCGGTGACCGAGTTCGACGGTCTGCCGGTGCTGCGGTCACCGGTGGCAATCGCCGCGTTCGAAGGCTGGAACGACGCCGCGGACGCCTCCACCGCGGCCGTCGAGCACCTGCAGGAGGTCTGGCAGGCCCGAGAGATCGCCGCGCTGGATCCGGAGGACTTCTACGACTTCCAGGTCAGCCGGCCGACCATCACCGGCTCCAGCGGCGACGCGCGCCGCATCGAGTGGCCGACGACCCGGTTCATGGTGGCCAGCCCGGAAGGCACCGACCGGGACGTGGTGCTGATCCACGGGATCGAACCGAGCATGCGCTGGCGCACCTTCTGTGAACAGGTCCTGGAGCTGTGCCACAGCCTGGAGGTCAACCGGGTGGTGCTGCTCGGCGCTCTGCTCGCCGACGTGCCGTACACCCGGCCGCTGCCGATCAGCGGGACCGCCTCGGAGAAGGAGGCGGCGCAGCGGCTTCAGCTCGTCCCGACCCGGTACGACGGTCCCACCGGGATCGTCGGGGTGCTGCAGGACGCCTGCGCCCGCGCGGAGGTGGACGCGGTCTCGTTCTGGGTGCACGTGCCGCACTACGCCAACAACCCACCCTGCCCGAAGGCGACACTGGCGCTGCTGCACCGGGTAGAGGACGTGCTCGACCTGCCGGTGCCAATGGCCGACATGGCTGAGGAGGCGGCGAAGTGGGAGGCCCGGGTGCGGGCCACCGCCGAGCAGGACGCCGAGCTGGGCGAGTACGTTCGCGAGTTGGAGGAACGGGTCGGCGACGCTGGTATCCAGCCGCTGACCGGTGACGAGATCGCCCAGGAGTTCGAGAAGTACCTGCGCCGCAGGGGCGGGTCGGCCGGCCCGACAGCCGGCTCGTGGTGACCGGCCGGACGGATACCCGACCCGGATCTATCGGCTAACTGACAGCTCCGTCAGTCGGACGGCCCTTTACCGGAAAATGTCCGGATGCTAACCCCCACCCCTCTTATGCGTCTGGTGACCGGTTTCTGGAGCTTCAAGACCCTGGCCGCCGCCGTCGAGCTGAACCTGTTCACCAGGCTCGCCGGCGGCCGGACCATCACCGTCGGGCAACTGTGCGACGAGTACGGGCTGGCTGAGCGCCCGGCGGATACCCTGCTCGCCGCCTGCGCCTCGCTCGGACTGCTCACCAAGCAACCCGGCTCCAACAGCTACCGCAACGCACCGATCGCGGAGGAGTTCCTGGTAGCCGACCGTCCCTACTACTTCGGCGGTCAGGTTCGCTACTGCGACGAACGCACCTACCTACCGTGGCACCGCATCGGTGAGGCGCTGCGTACCGACCGGCCACTGACCTGGGATCCGGACACCCAGGAGTCGATCTTCGCCGACGTGGACCCGCGGATCCGGAACCTGTTCCTGGAGGCGATGTACGCCGCGTCGATCTTCACGGCCCGCGCGCTGGGCGACGCCTACGACTTCAGCGCCCACCACCGGCTACTCGACCTGGGCGGCGGGTCGGGCGCGTATCCCATCGAGTTGTGCCGGCGCTATCCGCATCTGCGGGCGAGCGTCTACGACCTGCCACACGTCGTGCCGGTCGCCGCGGAGAAGGCCGCCGCCGCCGGTCTGGCCGACCGGATCGACACCGTCGCCGGTGACTTCTTCACCGACGAGAAGCTGCCGCAGGGACATGACACCATCCTGCTCAGCATGATCCTGCACGACTGGGACGAAGCGACCAACCGGGCGCTGCTGGCCCGCTGCCACGACGCGCTGCCGTCCGGCGGCACGATCGTCGTCTGCGAGTTGCTGCTCAACCCCGAACGCACCGGTCCGCCCGAGGCCGCCCTGATGGGGATGAACATGCTGGTGGAGACGGAGGGCGGGCGCAACTACTCGGAGACCGAGTACGCCGACTGGCTGGCCGATGCCGGCTTCGGCTCCATCCGTACCGTCGTCTTCGACGCCCCCGGTGCGAACGGTGCGCTGATCGCCCGCAAGCGGTGACCGCCGCCGGGCGCTGATCGCGCGGGACGGCCGGGTCGGCTGCCCGTCACTGACTGTTCCGATGGTGTGGACTCGTCGGTAGTCGGGCTGGACACAGCTTCTTTGTTGTCCTAGGATGCTAGGTATCCTTCTCGGAAAGGACGGTCAGTTCGCAGATGCAGGTCAATCCTGGAGCCGCCGAGGTTCCACACCGCCAGATCGCCGATCTGATCCGGGAGCGGATCCGGCGCGGCGAGTGGGCGCCCGGCGAACGGCTGCCCGCCATCCCCGCGCTCGCCGAGATGTACGGCGTGGCCAAGCAGACCGCGCAGCGCACCGTCGATCAGCTCCGCGTCGAAGGACTGCTGATCACCAAGCCGGGCTCCGGCACGTTCGTCCGGGGCACCCGACGCCGGCTCAACCGACTCGCCCGTGGCCGGTACGGCGGACACCGTGGATACCACGCCGACCTGGCGGCGCGCTACCGGCAGCAACTGACCGAGGTCGGCCGGGCTCCGGCGGTGCCCGAGGTGGCCGACGCGTTCGGCGTCACCGACGGTACCGAACTGATCGTCCGCCGCCACCTGGTCCGCGCCGAGGACTCACCGGTCGAGGTGGGAGCGTCCTGGTTCCGGGTGGCCGACGCCGCCGGCACCAGTCTGGAGCGGGCCGAGCCGTTCGGCCGGCCCACCTACCAGGAGGCCGAGGAGGTGACCGGTCGACGGTACGTCTGGGCGCGCGACGTACTCAGCGCCCGCCAGCCCAGCCGGCAGGAGGCGCAGCTGCTCCGGATCCGTCCGGACACCCCGGTGCTGCATCTGCTGCACGTGGCCTACGACGGCGACCGGCGACCGATCGAGGTGGCCCAGGCGACCTGGCCCGGCCCGGTGACCACCTTGACCGAGGAGTACCGGGTCCCGGAACCCATGCCTGATCCGGACCCGGATCCCGGTCTCGTACTCGGCTGACCCGGTGTTTCTTTCGCCTTACTTTGTTTTTCATTCAAACTATTGACAGAAAAAATCGAGGCATGTGAATCTCGGGACGGGACTGTCGCGAGGGTCGCGCGGCATGGCGGGACCGGGCTACCCGCCATCCGATCCGGCGGGAACGCCTGTCCCGGCGACCCCGCCACCGCCGTCCAACCTCTGTCCGGGAGCAGACATGCCTTCCCTCACCGCCACTTCATGGGCACCGCTGCGCCGGGTGCTCACCGTCGCGGCAGCCGCCGCACTGCTGTGCACCACCGCGCTCGCCGACGTGGCCACCGCACACGGATCGTCGATCGATCCGCCGTCGCGCAACTACGGGTGCTACGAGCGCTGGGCCAGTGACTTCCAGAACCCCGCGATGGCCACCGAGGACCCGATGTGCTGGCAGGCCTGGCAGGCGGACTCCACCGCCATGTGGAACTGGAACAGCCTCTACATCGACGGGGTCAACGGCCAGCATCAGGCCCACATTCCCGACGGCCAACTGTGCAGCGCTGGCAACACCGGCGGGGTCCGGTACGCCGCACTGGACGAACCCGGCAACTGGCGAGCCGCCAACGTCGGCACGAACTTCACCGTCACCTACCACGACCAGGCGCTGCACGGCGCCGACTACCACCTGGTGTACGTGACCCGGCAGGGATTCAACCCGCTCACCCAGCGGCTGCGCTGGAGCGACCTCGAGCTGGTCCGGACCACCGACGGCGCGGACCCCGGTGAGGGCACCCGGACCAGCAACCCCAACCTCAACGGCGTGTCGGTCGACATCCCGGTCAGCGCACCCGGCCGGACCGGACGGCACATCGTCTACCTGATCTGGAAGGCCAGCCACGCCGACCAGACCTACTACTTCTGCAGCGACGTGAACTTCGGCGGCACCGGCGCGCCCCCGCCACCGACCACGCCTGCCCCGACCACCGCACCGACTACCCCGGCACCCACGACCGCACCACCGACCACCGCACCGCCCACCACCCCGGCGCCGGGCGGCTGCACCGCGACCTTCTCCGTCGTCGCCAGCTGGCAGGGCGGCTTCCAGGCCGAGGTGCGGGTGACTGCCGGCGGAACGCCGATCAGCCGCTGGACGGTGAGCTGGACGAACCCCAGCGGGCAGCAGGTGACCCAGGCCTGGAACGCCACGATCGACAGCGACGGTTCGACCGTGACCGCCACCAACGTCGCCTACAACGGCAGCATCGGATCCGGGGCATCCACCAGCTTCGGTCTGATCGGTTCGGCCGCCGGAACCCCCGTCGCACCGACCCTGACCTGCACACCGAACTGACCCGTGCACCGGTCGGGTCCGACGGCGACGCCGGACCCGACCGGCCCCGCGACGCAGGTGCGGTCGGCCGGGTCAGTCGCGCAGGCGCACCCCGAGCAGGGCATCGCAGGTCTCGGCCATCAACGTCGGGGCCTGCGGGTCCGCGCCGGTACCGGCGAGCGCGTGGTCGGCCCACTCGTCGATCAGGGCCAACGCACCCGGGGTGTCGAGATCGTCGGCCAGCCGGCCCCGGACCCCGGCGAGCAACTCCGCGCCGGACGGCCCGGCAGCGGACCGGGCGGCCTCGCGCCACCGGTGCCACCGTTGCTGACCGGTTTTGAGCGTGTCATCGGTCCACTGGCGATCAGCCCGGTAGTGCCCGGAGATCAGCGCCAGCCGCAGAGCCATCGGCGGTACCCCGTCGCCCCGCAGCCGGGAGACGAAGACCAGGTTGCCCCGGGACTTGGACATCTTCTCCCCGTTGAGGCCGATCATGCCGGCGTGCGCGTAGTGGGCGGCGAACGGGCCGGTGCCGGTGAGCACCTCCGCGTGCGCGGCGGAACACTCGTGATGGGGGAACAGCAGGTCGTTGCCGCCGCCCTGGACGTCGATCCGGTCACCCAGCAGACCCAGCGCGATCACCGCGCACTCGATGTGCCAGCCCGGTCGGCCGGGGCCCAGCGGACCGCCGTCCCAGGCCGGCTCACCGTCGCGGGCGCCGCGCCACAGCAGCGGATCCAGCGGGTCACGTTTACCCGGACGCTGCGGATCACCACCCCGCTCGGCGGCGAAGACCAGCATCTGCTCCCGGGACAGGTTCGACTCGTAGCCGAACCGCGGCGCGGCGGCCACGTCGAAGTACACGTCACCGGTGCCATCGGCAAGCCGATAGCCGGCGCCGCGGTCGAGCAGGACGCCGACCCGCTCGGCGATGGCCGGAATCGACTCCACCGCGCCCACGTAGTGGTCCGGCGGGATGATCCGCAACGCCTCCATGTCCTCCCGAAACAGCGCGGTCTCCCGCATCGCGAGGACCACCCAGTCCTCCCCGTCGCGGGCCGCCCGCTCCAGCAGCGGGTCATCGACATCGGTGACGTTCTGCACGTACCGCACCCGGTGCCCCGCGTCCCGCCACATCCGCTGCACCAGATCGAACGCGAGCATGGTCGCGGCGTGCCCGAGATGGGTGGCGTCGTACGGGGTGATCCCGCAGACGTACATCGTCGCCGGGTCGACCGGCCGGGTCGGTGCCACCGACCGCCGAGCGGAGTCGAACAACGCCAACGGCACACCGGCGCCGGGCAGCCGGGGCACCTCGTGACCGGTCCAGGAGTCCATGGCGCCACCCTATCCAGCGGTGCCGGCGGCACCGGAGAATGGCAGATGAATCACATCGGCGGCCAAGGGATAGCGCTACGTGTCGCCGGCGGCGACGGAAAGCACCCGGCCTCGATCAGCCCGTCGACCCGCCCGGCCAGTTGGGTGATCTCGGCCTGGGTGAGCAGCGACGCCAACTGCCCGCCCAGCGTCGCGTCGATCGCCGTACGCAGCTGACGCAACGCCGACCCGGCCTCCGGCGGCAACGGGCGCCCGGACCAGCCCCACAAGACCGTACGCAGCTTGTCGTCGACGTGGAAGCACAAGCCGTGGTCGACGCCGTACACCTGGTTGTCCGGTCCGGCCAGTACGTGCCCGCCCTTGCGGTCGGCGTTGTTGACCACGATGTCGAACACCGCGAGCCGGGCCAGCCGCGGATCGTCGGCATGCGCCAGGGCGTACGGCTTCCCGTCGGTGTCCCGGGCCGCCGCCACCGGCAGCCAGTCGGTCGGCACCTGGTCGGCCGCGACGAAGTCGACCAGCGGCACGGATCCGTCCGGCTCGTCGATCCACAGCTGGCAGGCGCCCGGACCGATCGGACCGTCACGCAACACCGTAGGCGGCACCAACGGCCACCCGAGCGCCTGCGCCACCAAATGGGCGGCGACCTCCCGGCCGGCCAAGGTGCCGTCCGGGAAGTCCCACAGTGGGCGTTCCCCGCGAACTGGTTTGTACACGCACCGGATCGCCGTCCCGTCGGCCTCGATGACGGCCCGCAACGTCGTGTTCGATGCGTCGATCAACTGGCCTTCGAGCCGCATCGCGCCGGTACGGAGCAGTCGCAGCACAGTGGCGTCCCGGTCCACCGCCGGCTGCCGGCCGGTCTCCGTCACCTCAGCGGTGGTAGCCGTTGTGCCGCGGGCAGAGGTGGCCGCGCGGGTCCAGCGGTTGACCACAGAGCGGACAGGGTGGACGCCCGGCGGCCACCACCCGGCGTGCCCGGTCGATGAAGCCGCGGGCCGCCGCCGGGGTCAGCCGGACCCGGAGCCGGTCCAGACTGGCGTCGACCTCGTCGTCATCGTCGTCGTCATCGTCGTCGAGCAGGCCGTCGTCGTCGCCGGCTTCGAGCCCGGTCTCCGGCTCACCGGCGGCGATCGCCTCGATGACAACGGTGGTGGTGTCCACGTCGAAGGCCAAGCCGAGCGTGCCGACCCGGAACTCCTCGTCGACCGGCGTTTCCAGCGGTTCGTTGTCCGACTGCCCGGTCGGTAGTTCCGGCACATCGACACCGAACCGTCGCTGCGCCTCGGCCAGCAGCTCCTCGAGCTTCTCGGCCAGCAGCGACACCTGGACCTTCTCCAGGGCGACGCTGACCACGCGACCGCCACCCCGGGCCTGCAGGAAGAACATCCGCTCCCCCGGCGGCCCGACGGTCCCCGCGACGAACCGCTCCGGCGGCTCGAAGGCATGCACCTGGTGGGTCATGTCATCGACCCTATCGGGCGGCCGGGTCGATCCGGTAACGCACCGACCCGATTGACCGGTACGCTCACTGCCGGTCACGTCCGCCGGCACCGGCGCCGCCGCCGACGGCGGCATCGGAATCGGCCGACCCACCCCGACGCCGTGGCCGACGCCGCTTCGCCGGCACCAGCCCGGCCAAGTCACCGCCGGTGTCGTTGAGCCGTACCAGGAACGGCCGGGTCGTCGTGTACCGGATCACCGTCAACGAGGCCGGATCGGCCACGATCCGCTGGAACAGGTCCAGGTGCAGGCCGAGCGCGTCGGCCACGATGGCCTTGATCACATCGCCGTGGGTGCAGGCCAGCCAGAGAGCGTCGGGCCCGCGTTCGGCGTCGACCACACCGTTCCAGTGCCGCACCGCGGCCACCGCGCGGGCCGCCACGGCGGCCAGCGCCTCCCCACCGGGGAACACCGCGGCGCTCGGATGCTCCTGCACGACCCGCCACAGCGGCTGTTTCACCAGTGACCGCAGCGACTGACCCTCCCACTCGCCGTACCCACACTCGATCAACCCGTCGTCGATCACCGGGGTCGCCCCGGGGACGGCCAGCTCCACGGTCTGCCGGCAGCGGATCAGCGGGCTGCTGACCACCTGTGCCCACGGCACCCCGGCCAGCCGGGCACCGACCGCCCGGGCCTGCGCCTGGCCGGTCTCGTCGAGCTCGACCGGCTGCCGGCCGGCCAGGCCGCCCTCAGCGTTGGCGGTCGTCCGACCATGTCGCAGGAGTACCAACGTCGCCACCGGACCAGCCTACGGGGGGCGGCCGCGCGCCGGCCGGCGGCCGACCCGGTCACAGCGGTCGGGTCCGGTCAGGTGGCCGAGATGGTTCCGGTGACCAGCAGCGCCATCACCAGGGAACCGAGCGCCACCCGGTAGAGCACGAAGGCGTACAGGGTGTGATGCGCGACATAGCGCAGCAACCAGGCGATCGCCGCGTAGCCGACCACGAACGCGATGGCGGTCGCCACCACCATCTGGGCCGCCGTGGGCGCCCGGCCCTGCGGGTCGAACACGTCGGGCAGGCTGAACAGCCCGGACATCACCACCGCCGGGATGGCCAGCAGGAAGGAGAACCGCGCGGCCGCCTCCCGGGTGAGGTTCAACAGCAGTCCAGCGGTCAGCGTGCCACCGGACCGGGAAACGCCCGGGATGAGCGCCATCGCCTGGGCGAAACCCATGATCACGCCATCACGCAGAGTCAACCGCTGCAGGGTACGGGTCTGCCGGCCGAGGTACTCCGCGACGGCGAGGATCAGCGCGAACACGATCAGCACGGTCGCGGTGATCCACAGGTTACGCAGACCGTCGCGGATCTGATCCTTGAACAGCAGGCCGATCACCCCGATCGGGATCGACCCGACGATGACGTACCAGCCCATCCGGTAGTCCGGCTCGCCGCGTACCGAGGGATTCCAGATGCCGACGACCCAGGTCCGGGTGATCCGCCAGATGTCCTTGGCGAAGTAGAGCAGCACCGCGGCCTCGGTGCCCAACTGGGTCACGGCGGTGAACGAGGCGCCCGCGTCCGCCTCGAAGAACAGCGCCGAGGTGATCCGCAGATGTGCCGACGAGCTGATCGGCAGGAACTCGGTGAGCCCCTGCACCACGCCGAGCACAATGACCTCGATCCAGCTCACCGCCCCACCCCGGCCACGTCGAGGGCCCGCGCCACGGTCCGTAGCGTCGCCAACCGCGCCTCGGTGTCGGCGTCGAACAGGCTGACCGACAGGGTGGTCACGCCTGCGGCGGCGTACTCGCCGATCCGCCGCGCGATCCGGTCCGGCGGACCCAGCAGCGCAGTCTGGTCGATGAACTCCAGCGGTACGGCCGCTGCGGCGTCCCGCAGCCGGCCGGCCAGATAGTGGTCCTGCACCTCGTCGGCGGCGGCACCGAAGCCCATCCGGGTGGCCAGCTGGTGGTAGAAGTTCTGGGTCCGGCTGCCCATCCCGCCGACGTACAACGCGGCGTACCCGCGCAGCAGGTCGGCGCAGGCGGCGACGTCGTCGCCGACCACCACCGGCACGGCCGGCACCACGTCGAAGCCGGTGAGGTCCTGACCGGTGCGGGCCCGCCCGGCGGCGATCAACGCCAGTTGGTCGGCGGCGGTGCGGGGCGAGAAGAACACCGCCAGCCAGCCGTCGGCGATCTCGCCGGCCAGTTCGAGGTTGCGGGGGCCGACCGCGGCCAGGTACACGGGGATCCGCGACCGGGGCGGCCGGAAGTTGAGCTTCAACGCCTTGCCCGGGCCGTCGGGCAGCGGCAGGGTGTAGTGCGTGCCCGGGTACTCGACCCGCTGGCGTCCGACCGCGAGCCGGACGATCTCCACGTACTCGCGGGTCCTGGCCAACGGATGACCGAACCGTACGCCGTGCCAGCCCTCGGAGACCTGCGGACCGGAGACCCCCAGGCCGAGCCGGAACCGGCCACCGGACAACGTGTCGATGGTGGCGGCGGTCATCGCGGTCGACGCCGGGGTGCGGGCCGGGATCTGCATCACCGCCGAGCCCACGTCGATCCTGCTGGTCTGGCCGGCCAGCCAGGCGAGCAGGCTCGGCGAGTCGGACCCGTACGCCTCGGCGGCCCAGACCACCGTGTAGCCGAGCCGCTCCGCCTCCTGGACGAGCGCCAGTTGGTCGGCCGGTGAGCCAGCGCCCGTGAGGTAGCCGAGATTGAGTCCGAGTCGCACTCCCAGTCATCCCCCATCCCCCGCCAGGCGGGGCGTCGACGGCGCTGCCGGGGCAGCGGCCGTGGCCAAGCCGCACCAGGGTACGCAATCGTCCGCCACCATTGGACAACCGGCCGGTCGACTCGCCGACCGGCCGGTGCCGGTCGGCAGCAGACGTCGGCGGGAGTGAGGATGTCCGTACCGCCAGGATCTGCTTAAGGTGCATCCATGCAGCAGCGACCGCTCGGCCGCAGCGGGCTGGCGGTCTCCCGGCTCGCGCTCGGCACCATGACCTGGGGCCGGGACACCGACGCCGACGATGCCGCGGCGCAACTGAAGAGTTACCTGGACGCCGGGGGCAATCTGATCGACACCGCCGACGTGTACGGCGACGGCGACGCCGAGGCGGTGATCGGTTCACTGCTGGACAGCATGGTGCCCCGTGAGGATCTGGTCATCGCTACCAAGGCCGGGTTGCGGCCGGGCGGGCCACGGCGGCGTGACACGTCCCGTTGGCATCTGCTGCGTACCCTCGACGCCTCGTTGCGGCGGCTCGGCACCGACTACATCGACCTGTGGCAGGTACACGGGTACGACCCGGACACCCCGATGGAGGAGACCCTCGGCGCGTTGGACACGGCGGTGACCAGCGGGCGGGTCCGGTACGTCGGGGTGTCGAACTTCAGCGGCTGGCAGACCGCCCGGGCAGCGGCCTGGCAGGCCGCGGTGCCCGGCCGGGCCGCCGTGGTCGCCGCACAGGTCGAGTACTCGTTGCTGCAACGGGGGATCGAACGGGAGGTGCTGCCCGCCTGCGCCGCGCTGGGGCTGGGCGTACTGCCCTGGTCACCGCTCGGCCGCGGGGTACTCACGGGCAAGTACCGGCACGGCCGCCCGGTCGACTCCCGGGCCGCGTCGCCGCATCTGGAACTGTTCGTCGCGACCTACCTGGAGCCGCGCTGCTCCAGCATCGTCGAGGCGGTCTCGACGGCCGCCGCTGGCCTGGGGGTGGCACCGCTGGAGGTCGCGCTCGCCTGGGTCCGGGACCGCCCCGGGGTCACCGCGCCGATCCTCGGGGCACGCACGGCGGGGCAACTGGTCGGGGCGCTGCAGGTCGAACGGATGACGCTGCCCACGGAGATCACCCGGGCACTCGACGACGTATCGGCGCCAGCGGTCGGCTACCCGGAACACGACGGGTGACACGGCCCTGGGGCCGACGGGTGACACGGCCTCCGGAGGTGGCCGGCGGGTGACACGGCCCGGGGGCCGGCGGCAGGATGGTGGTCATGGACTACGAGTACGCGCCGCTGCGGTTGCCGCCGAATGTCGACCGGTTGACCGCAGCCGCGCAGTTGGCGATTCAGGCCGAGTTCTCTGGCTGGGAGCTTGCCCGGGTGCGGCTGTTCCGTGACGGGACGCGCCAGGTAGTGCTCCGGCGCAGGATCGCCCGGCAGCCGCAGCCCGGGCTCAGTACGTAGGTGGTGTACTCAGCGCAGGCCACCGCCGGCCGGGGCGCCGCTGGCCGGTGAGTCGTCGCCGTCGTCGTCCGGCAGGTAGGCGTGCTCGTCGAGTCGGCCGACGATCTCGTCACCGGGAACCGACCGGAACGGTCCGTCGACATCGCCGTCGCTGAACGCCTCCGGATCCAGCGGCGTGGTGACCTCGTGCACCATGACCACGCCGTCGAGCGGTTCCAGCTCCGGGATGTCCAGCGCGCCGAGTGAGCCGTCGCCGGCCTGCAGCAGTTCGAGCACCGCCTCTCCGACACCACCGACCGGCTCGGCCTCCTCGGCGGACGGGCTGCCCTGGCGGCGGGCCGCGTCGGCGATGCGGACCAGCGCGGCGACCGACGGCACCCGGTAGTCACGACGCTGGCGTACCGAGACGACCTGCGGATGCGGGTCGGCCGGCTCGTCGCCGTCGACGCCGCCGGCACCGACGCCGAACCGTTCGTCCGCCTCCTGCGGATCGATCGATTCGACGTCCCAGGGTGTCACCTCGCCGAAGGCGTCCAGCAACTGCTCGTCGTACGCGTACGACGCGTTGTTGAGCGTCACGTACGCCTGCCAGACGGCGTCGTCGTCGATCCGGCCGTCGGCGGCCTTGACCGTGGCCAGATGTGCCCGGGCAGCCTGGAACACCTGCTCCAGCGCGGCGTCGAGATCGGTGTGCTGGTCGGTCATGCGGATGAAATTCCTTTCACCGTCGATGGGGGCGCCGGCGGTCAGCTCTGGCGCAAGAAGCGGTCGAGCACATGCACGCCGAACTGTAGCCCCTCGACCGGGACCCGCTCGTCGATGCCATGGAACAGCGCAGAGAAGTTCAACTCCGCCGGCAGCCGTAGCGGGGTGAACCCGAAGCATCGGATGCCGAGTTGGCGAAACGCCTTGGCGTCGGTGCCGCCGGAGAGCATGTACGGCACCGTCCGGGCACCCGGGTCGGCGTGGCGCAGCGCGGCGGCCATCGCGTCAACCAGCGCACCGTCGAAGGTCGTCTCGATCGCCGGCTGCCGCTCCACGTGTTCGATCTCCACGTCCGGGCCGATCAGCTGGCGGAGCTCGGCCAGGAACTGGGTCTCCTGGCCAGGCAGCACCCGGCAGTCGATGGTGGCACTGGCTCGACCGGGGATGACGTTCTCCTTGTATCCGGCGTCCAGCCGGGTCGGATTGGCGGTGTTACGGACCGTGGCACCGATGATGTTCGCGATCGGCCCCAGCTTGGCGATCGTCGACTCCGGGTCGTCCGGGTCGAACTCGATGCCGAGCAGGTCGGAGACCTCGGCCAGGAAGTCCCGCACGGTCGGGGTGACGACGATCGGGAAACGGTGTCGGCCGACCCTCGCCACCGCCTCGCACAACGCCGTCACCGCGTTGTCGTCGTGCATCATCGAGCCGTGTCCGGGACGGCCCCGGGTGTGCAGCCGCAGCCAGTTGATGCCCTTCTCCGCCGTCTCGATCAGATACAGCCGCAGGTCGTCACTGACCGTGTAGGAGAAGCCGCCGACCTCGCCGATCGCCTCGGTGCAGCCGTCGAACAGCCCGGGGTGCCGCTGCACCAGGTGGTGGGCGCCGTACCGGCCGCCGGCCTCCTCGTCGGCGGTGAAGGCCAGCACGATGTCGCGCGGTGGCCGGGTCCCGCTGCGCTGCCAGTCACGGACCACGGCGAGCACCATCGCGTCGAAGTCCTTCATGTCGATCGCCCCACGGCCCCACAGGTAGCCGTCGCGCAACTCGCCGGCGAACGGCGGGACCGACCATTCGGAGGCGTCGGCCGGGACCACGTCGAGGTGGCCGTGCACGAGCAGCGCCCCGCGGGACGGGTCGGTACCGGAGATGCGGGCGACCAGGCTGGCCCGGCCGGGTGCGGACTCGACGATGGTGCTGGTGACGCCGACCTCGGCGAGCTGGTCGGCGACGTACTCCGCGGCGACCCGTTCACCGACGCTGGTCAGCGGGTCACCGGTGTTGGTGGTGTCGATCCGCAGCAGGTCGCGGCAGATCCGCACGACCTCGTCGGTCGGCGCCGGCGGCGGGGAGGGTGCAGTCATGCGGTTCTTCTTACCAGCCGTCCGGCCGCTGCCCCAGCCCCGCCGCGGCACGCCCCACGGTTTCCGACGTCGGCGTGGTGGGTACCGCCGCATACGCCGGGCCGGCACCCGCACGGTTGCCGGCCACAACGGCCGGGCCGTACGAGAGCCCCGGTCCGCACCGAAGGAGACGATCGTGTCGGTAGGCCTTCCCCCCATCCCCGAACTCGGCGACGACCTGCCGCACGATCCGGGCGGACCGCGGCTGACCACACTGCTCGTCGAGGAGCACCGCCGCGTCGAGCAGCTCTGCGAGCAGCTCGACGCGGCGGCCGACCCGGACCGGCGGCGTCAGATCGCGGACGTGCTGGTCGCCGTGGTGAGCCGGCATCTGTCGGCCGAGGAGCAGTACCTCTACCCGGCCATCCGGGCGGCCCTGCCCGACGGAGGCGCGCTGGCCGACCGGGGCATCGCGACGGACCGCCCGTTGCGCGACGTGCTCAGCTCATCCGACGTGGCAGCGGCCGGGACACCGGCCAGGGTCGCCGCCGCCTGGCGGCACCACCGTACGGTCGTCGAGCAGCAGCTGCTGCCAGGGCTACGGGCGGCGGCGACCGACGAGGAGCTCGTCCGGCTGGGCAACCGCGCGGAGACAGCCGAGGAGGCCGCACCGACCCGGCCGCATCCCGACGCCCCGCTGCGGCCGCCGTGGAACCGGGTGGTGGACCCGGCGCTGGGGGTGCTGGACAAGACCCGGGATCTGCTGTCCGGCCGTACCACCTATCCCGAGGATCTGACGGCGACGCCGGTCGACCGCGACGGCTAGTCCGGAATATCCGATCAGTTCTGTTCCATATTGATGTCGGAGAACGTTTCCCGCATCGAAGGTCTTCCCGTCGATCCCGTTCTGGTCCTACCGTCACGTTATGAACCTGGAGCTGCGGCACCTGCGGGTTGTCTGCGCCATCGCGGAGACGGGAAGCGTCACCAAGGCGGCCTCCATGTTGGGGTTGGCGCAGCCCGCACTCACCGCGCAACTGCAACGGATCGAACGGACCCTCGGTGGGCCCTTGTTCGAGCGCGACCGGCGGGGCGCCCGGCCGACCGCACTGGGCGAACTGGTCCTGGCCCGGGCCCGGGTGCTGCTGCCGGCGATGAAAGGGCTGCAGGACGAAGCGGCCCGGCTGGCCGGCACGGGCAGCGTGATGAGCAGGTTCCGGCTCGGCGGGGTCAACAGCCCGATCCTGGGTGGCCTGGTACACCGGCTCGCCGCCGACCAGCCGCAGGCGCAGATCAGCACCTACGCCTCCTGGTACGTCGACGAGCTCGCCCAGATGGTGCTCAGCGGTCGACTGGACTACGCGCTCACCGGGGTGTGCGGCGATGCCACCCCGTCGGCTGAGTTCGGCCTGGCGTGGCGGGCGGTCGCCGTTGACGCGATCTTCGTCCTGTTGCCCGAGACCCACCCGCTGGCGCACCGCCCGGAGATCGATCTCGGCATGCTCGCCGACGAGCAGTGGGTCGCCGCGCCCGGCGACGGATGCTTCGGCGACTGCTTCGCCGCCGCCTGCGCACGGTCCGGGTTCACCCCCCGCAAGATGTACGAGACCGACATCCGCGGCTGTGTCGACCTGGTCGAGTCCGGCGAGGCCATCGCCCTGTGCCAGGCGACGTTCCGGCCGATCAGCGGGCTGGTGACCCGACCGTTGGCCGGCGCGCCGCTGCGCTGGCGGCTGCTGCTGGGCTGGCACCCGGACGCGACCGCCGCCGCCCTCGCCGACCGGGTGTTCACCCACGCCACCACGGCGTACACCGACTCGCTGGGGCGCAACCCGCAGTATCTCGGCTGGCTCGCCGACAACCCCGGATTCGGGGCGCAGAGCCTGGCCGGGATCCCGGTTTCGGACGGCTGACCGGGCTGACCGGTCCTGCCTCGCCCCGACCGGCCCCGCTCCGCCCCGACCGATCGCTGTGACGGTATGAGCCAGCTGGTATCTGCCTGCTGACATAGACCGCCATTAAGTTGACAGCAACTCGACGTTACCCCGAACACCGACATCCGGGCCCGACGGCGCACCACGACCGGCGGACCGTTCGGGCTCCGGCCCCCGTCGGTATCGGAGACGTCGGGGTGCCACGTGCCTCCGGCCGGCCCCGCCAGGCGATCCCTGGCCCCCGCCGGAGTCACTTCCCGTTCAATCGTCAGGGGAGCAGATGAGACGAGCACTGATCGCGGCCACCGCAGCCGCCGTCCTGCCACTGGGCGCGGCCGGTCTGGCCGCGATGCCCGCCATGGCAGCACCCAGCGCCGGGCCGGTCGCCCAGCCGGCCGCCGACGCCGCCGCACCCGGAATGCTCGCGGCGATGCAGCGTGACCTGGGCCTTACCGCAGACCAGGCGCGGGTCCGGATCGCCAAGGAGGCCAGCGCCAACAAGAAGGAAGCGATGTTGCGCGCGACCCTCGGCACCGACTTCGGCGGGGCGTGGCTGTCCCCCGACGGCGGCACGCTGACCGTGGCGGTCACCGACTCGGCCCAGGCCGCCGCGGTGACCGCCGCCGGCGCGAAGGTCAAGGTGGTCGACCGCAGCGCGGCCGAACTCGACCGGGTCAAGGCCAAGCTCGACCGCACCGCGGCGAAGGCGCCGGCGACCGCCGTCGCCGGCTGGTACGTCGACGTGGCCACCAACGCCGTGGTGGTGCTGGCCCGCGACGACGTCTCGGTGGCCGAGAGCTTCGTCGCCGGCAGCGGTGCCGCTGCGGACGCGGTACGGGTCGTGCGCACCGATGAGACGCCGACCACCCTGTACGACGTCCGGGGAGGCGACGCCTACTACATGGGCGGGCGCTGCTCGGTCGGCTTCTCGGTGACCGGCGGGTTCGTCACCGCCGGGCACTGCGGCAGCGTGGGCACCGCCACCCAGGGCTACAACCAGGTGTCGCAGGGCACCTTCCGTGGGTCGTCGTTCCCCGGCAACGACTACGCCTGGGTACAGACCAACTCGAACTGGACGCCGCAGCCGTGGGTGAACAACTACAGCGGCGGCAACGTCACGGTCGCCGGCTCGGCCGAGGCGGCGGTCGGCGCGTCGGTTTGCCGGTCCGGATCCACCACCGGTTGGCGCTGCGGCACCATCCAGGCCAAGAACTCGACGGTGAACTACCCGCAGGGCCGAGTGTCCGGCCTGACCCGGACCAACGCCTGCGCCGAGCCCGGTGACTCCGGTGGGTCGTGGCTCTCCGGCCAGCAGGCCCAGGGCGTCACCTCCGGCGGTTCGGGCAACTGCTCGACCGGCGGCACCACCTACTTCCAGCCGGTCAACGAGATCCTCTCGGTGTACGGCCTCACGCTGCGGACCGGCGGTGGCGGCAACCCGCCGCCGACCACCCCGCCGCCGGGCGGCGGAACCTGCAGCGGCTACCAGAACACCTACACCGGTTCGCTCTCCTCCGGCGGCACCCAGATCCAACCCAACGGCAGCTACTTCAGCGCCGGCTCCGGCACCCACCGGGCCTGCCTGGACGGGCCGACCAGCCGCGACTTCGACCTGTACCTGCAGCGGTGGAGCGGCAGCAGCTGGGTCAGCGTGGCCAGCGGCACCAGCCCCGGTCCGGACGAGACGCTGACCTACAGCGGTTCCTCCGGCTACTACCGGTACGTGGTCCACGCGTACAGCGGTTCGGGCAGCTACTCGCTCGGCATCACCCGGCCGTAGCCGTTCGTCTCCCGGCCGAGCCGGTCGGGCCGGGAGACGAACCGGCAGAGCCACGCCCCGACGGCGGGTACCGGGAACGGGACCCGCCGTCGGCGTGCGCCAGGTGGAAGTGACTGGTCAGCCCGCCGTGTCCGCGTCGACGCGCAGCGGATCGTGCCCCAGGTCCAGCAGCGCCCGCCGCCACCGGTCGTCCGCCGCGCCCGCCGCCGGGCGGCGGGCGAGCAGGTCCCGGATCTCCTCGACGACCCGCGCCATCACCTGCCGGTCCGGTTCGGTCAGATCCACCCGCCGTTTGCCCAGCACCGCCAGTACGGCACCACCCGGCTGCGGCAGGTCGACGCCGGGTCCGACGAACGCTTGTTCGCCGGACGCCTCGGTCAGCAGCCAGTCACGCAGCTGTTCCGAACTGATGTTCACGTACGCGTGGAACTCGTTCCACAACTGGTCAGTGTCGGTGTCGGTACGCCGGTGCGCCGCCATCGACAACCTCCTCACTTTGACGGTCAGTCGGGGGGCTCGGTGCTGCTCACCGGGTCGTCGGAGTCGGCCCGGGTCTGGGTACCGGCTGGTTCCGGGCGCACATCGGTGTCCGCCAGGACGGCGCCGGGTCCGGTCCCGGTGTCCAGCGGGCTGTTTCGGGCCAGCACCTCGTCGGTCTTCGCGGACTTCTCACGTTGTTCCTCAGGTTGACTCATGGTCGTCTCCTCCCTTCGGCTGGGCTGTCGACGTCGAACCGCAGACCACCGTCCCGCGCGTCGACGGTGACCCGTTGCCCCGCCGCCAACGTGCCGTCGAGCAGCAACCGGGACAGTTGGTTGTCTACCTCCCGCTGGATCGTCCGACGCATCGGCCGCGCGCCGAACTCCGGCTGGTATCCGGCTTCGGCTATCCAGTCGGCCGCCGCATCGGTGACCTCCACGGCGATGTCCTGGGCGTGCAGCCGCCGGCGGGTCTCCTCCAGCAGCAGGTCGGTGATCTGGCGCAGCTGCTGCTGGGCCAGTTGCCGGAAGATGATGATCTCGTCGATCCGGTTGAGGAACTCCGGCCGGAAGTCCTCCTGCAGCCGGCGCAGCAGGCGCTCGCGCAGGTCGTCGTCAGGGCTGTCGCCGTCCGTCCCACCAAAGCCGACACTGCGGCCGCCGCCGGTGATCAGCTCCGAGCCGAGGTTGCTCGTCATGATCAGAACCACGTTACGGAAGTTGACCGTCCGGCCCTGGCTGTCGGTCAGCCGGCCGTCGTCGATCAGCTGCAGCAATACGTTGAACACGTCGACGTGCGCCTTCTCGATCTCGTCGAGCAGCACCACCGCGTACGGTCGTCGGCGAACCGCCTCGGTCAGCTGGCCCGCCTCCTCGTAGCCGACGTACCCGGGCGGTGCCCCGACCAGCCGACTTACCGTGTGCCGTTCCTGGAACTCGCTCATGTCGAGTCGGACCATCCGGTCGGCGTCACCGAACAGGGCCGCCGCGAGGGCCCGGGCCAGCTCCGTCTTGCCGACGCCGGTGGGTCCGAGGAACAGGAAACTGCCGACCGGCCGGTCCGGGTCTCCCAGCCCGGCCCGCGAGCGCCGGACCGCCTCGGCGACCGCGGTGACCGCGTCGTCCTGGCCGACCACCCGTTGGTGCAGTTCGCCCTCCAGCCGCAGCAACCGGTCCCGCTCCTCCTCGGTGAGCTGGCTGACCGGAATGCCGGTGGCCCGGGATACCACCTCGGCGATCTCCTCGATGCTGACCTGGGGCACCCCGGCGCTGTCCGGGCTACGGGCCGTCTCGATCCGTCGTTGCACCTGCGTCAACTGGTCCCGCAGGCCGGACGCCCGTTCGTACTGTTCGTCGGCGACTGCCTGGGCCTTGTCCCGGTGCAACTGCTCGAGCTGCCGTTCCAGGTCCCGTACGTCGGCGGCCGGTGTGCGGGTGCGCAGCCGGACCCGGGCCCCGGCCTGGTCGATCAGGTCGATCGCCTTGTCCGGCAGGAACCGGTCGCTGATGTAGCGGTCGGCGAGTTCCGCCGCCGCCAGCAGCGCGTCGTCTGTGAACCGCACCTGGTGATGCGCCTCGTAGCGGTCCCGCAGACCGTGCAGGATCGCGATGGTGTCCGCCACGGTGGGCTCGGGCACCAGGACCGGCTGGAACCGCCGGGCCAACGCGGCGTCCTTTTCGATGTTGCGCCGGTACTCGTCCAGAGTGGTCGCGCCGACCACCCGCAGTTGGCCTCGGGACAACGCAGGTTTCAGCATGTTGCTGGCGTCCATCGACCCTTCGGCGCCGCCGCCGCCCGCCCCGACCAGGGTGTGCAGCTCGTCGAGGAAGACGATGAGGTCGTCGCCGTGGCTACGGATCTCGTCGATGACCTTCTTCAGTCGTTCCTCGAAGTCGCCACGGTACCGGGTACCGGCGACCAGCCCGGCGAGATCCAGCTGCACCACCCGCTTGCCGATCAGCGTCTGGGGTACGTCCCCGTCTACGATGCGCTGCGCCAGTCCTTCCACGATCGCGGTCTTGCCGACCCCGGCCTCCCCGATCAGCACCGGGTTGTTCTTGGTCCGCCGGGACAGGATCTCCACCGCCTGCTCGATCTCCTCACCCCGGCCGACGACCGGGTCGATCGCACCCTGAGCGGCGAGTTCGGTCAGATCCTGCCCGTACTGGTCGAGGGTCGGGGTCCCGCGGGCCGTCCGCGGCTTGGCCGCACCGCCGCGTTCCGCGCTGGCGTTCTGCAGCGACCGGGGTTCGACGTGGCCGGCCGCGAGCATCCGCCCGGCCGCCGACTCCGGGTTGACCGCCAGCGCCATCAGCACGTGTTCGGGTCCGATGTAGGTCGCGCCGGTGGCCCGGGAGAGCTGGTGCGCGTCCAGTAGTGCACGTTTCGCCGCCGGGGTCAGCGAGAGGTTGGCCGGTACCTCGCCCCGGCCGGCCGCCGGTCCGCCCAACTCGGCGAGCAGCCCGTTCGGGTCGGCCCCGGCCCGGCGGACCAACTCCCGCAGCGGTTGACGCTGCAACGCCGCCCAGAGCAGGTGATCGGTGTCCAGGTCGCTGGTGCCGGCCTGGGCCGCCCGGCGGGCGGCGGCGGTGAGCAGGTCACGGGCGTCGCCGCTCATCAGCCGGGTGATGTCGACCCGGTGAACCGGCAACCGGGGTTCGCCGCCGGTGAGAAACCGGGCCAGCAGGTCCTCCCAGGGATCGGTGCCGAGCCCTCCTGGGCCGTACGGTCCGTCACTCATCTACGCGCCCCCTCGCCGTTTCGCCCCCGCCGGCTGTGAACCGGACTGTGGCTACCCGGGCCGCCCCGGGCCAAACGTCCCGGTCGACGAGCGACGTCCGAAACCACCCCGCGTGCCGTCGAGGTACCGGCACGTGGGTCGGGATTGGTGCGGCCGGCCGGGGCGCCGGGTCCACGGCCGCGCATGCTGGCAGGCTTGCCAGATGCGGACTCTGCTGATCGTGGACGGCGCGAACGTGGTCGGCTCCCGACCCGACGGTTGGTGGCGCGACCGGATGGCGGCGGCCGCCCGGCTGCGTGATCAACTGGTCGGCGTCGCCGACCGGGGACTCCCCGAGCTGACCGGCCCGCTGGAGGTGGTCCTGGTGGTCGAAGGGGCGGCCCGTGGTCTGCCGCCGACCGACGGGGTACGGATCGGCGTGGCTCCCGGGTCGGGAGACGATCTGATCGTCGAGATCGCCGCCGAGGGCGGACCGGACCGGCGGGTGGTAGTCGTCACGGCCGACCGCCGGTTGCGGGACCGGGTCACCGAAGTGGGCGCACAGATCCACGGACCCCGATGGCTGACCAGGCAGCTGACCGGTCCGGTGTCGGACTTCTGACCGGTATTCAGCCTGAATACCTGATCCGCCGCCGACAGTTGCCCAGCTCACGCAGGCCAAGCGCCGACGGCCGGACGGTCGCTGCGGACCAGCCTATCCGCGGGACCAGACAGCCGGGCAGCAATCACCCACCAGCGGTAAGCTCTAATAGAGCCTTCCAGCCCCTTGAGGAGGTTTCGCCCGTGGCGAGTGTCGCCGAGGTCAAGTCCGCCATCGAAGCCGCGATCATGCAGGTGTCGGAGGGCCAGGCTGCCGTCCAGGCCGCCAGCGAGAAGATCGCCGAGGCGCAGCAGAGCCTGGCTGCCGCCTTCGAGGGCAGCGGCCACGAGGCGGTCGGAGCGGCCCAGGCCGCCCTGTTCCAGGCCAGCTCCGAGCTCGAGGAGTGCCTCGCCGCCACGCTCGCCGCCGTCGAACAGGCGCAGACGTACTCCGCGACGCTGTAGTCACCAATGTCCCTCGCCGAGAATCTCGCCGCCCGGGTCCGGGCGGCCACCGACGACCTGCCGGTGGGCCAGCTCGCGGTCGCGGTGCAGCGGCTGCGCGCCGCGACCGAGCTGCTCATCTGGGTCCGCCAGGAGTCGGCGGACCCGCTGGCGGTGCCGCAGCTCGCCGGCGCCACCGAACACGCGGAGCAGGCCGGACACGCGATGCGGGTCGCTGCGCAGTCAGTGGACGACTACCTGGCGGCGATCGGCTTCGGCGCCGGCCCGGCGTCGGGGGGCGACGGCGGGTGGCGGGCGGCGCTGGACAGCGACCGGGACCCGACGGCGGCACCGGGCAGCACCGGACGGGCGAGCGCGCCTGCCGCGCCCGAGCTCGGCAACTGGTGGGCCGCCCGGGTCGCGGAGCTGACCGACCGGGAGTCCGGGGTCAGGCCAGGGCCGGACGCCGCGACCGACACGCCCGGGCCGGAAGCCGCGACAGACACCGCCGAACTGCTGCGCAGGGTCGCGACGGCGGTCCGTCGGGAGGACCGGGCCGGACTGCACCGCGACCTCGCCGCGGCGGCCGCGCCGACCGGGCTGAACCTCGCCGCAGTCACCCCACCGCTGCTGCACCGCCTCGCCGGGGACCTGCTGGACCACGAGCCGCAGGCCGAGGACCTGCGTCGGCTCGCCTCCGCCACCACCCGACAGGTACGCGAGCTGCTACCCGGCATGCCGGATTCGGTGCTGTCGACCCTGCTCGCCCGGATCTGCCGGGTGCCGGCCGACGAGCGGCGCGGCGAGGTTCACCGGGCCGACGGTGAACAGGCCGGGCAGCCCCCGGCTCCGCCGCACCCGGCCGACTCGGCGGTCGCCGGCGCGGTACTCACCGGCGTACTGCTACGGCTACTCGACCGCGAGCCGCAGACGCTGCGCCCGGAGCAGCCCCGACCGCTGCGGGGGCGCGATGCCTGACGCGCGGGCCGAGCTGGTAGCCGCGGTCCGCCGGGCGCTCGGTCGTGCCCGGGCGGCGGCCCGCAACCGACTCGACGACGTCGAACAGGACATCGCCGCAGCGGAACAGCAGCTCAAACGGGTACGCATGGCAGCCGAGCAGGTGCCGCACCGAGCCGCGGTGCACCGCGACCGCCGGTTCGCCGACCTCGCCGAGCAGTACCGCGATCAGATAGCGGTGACCGCCCGGCGAGCCGTCGCGGCGGTTGACCGGGCGGCACCGGGAGCCGCCGCCGCTGACTGGGCCCGGTGGCATCCTGCTCCGGCGACGCGCACGGAAGCGCCAGGAGCTGCCCGGATCGGCCTGACCGGGCTGGCCGGAGGTCCCGCCGTACCCGCGCTCGTCGCGGTCCTGGACCACGGCCACGTGGCGCTGGACGGCGCCGACCGAGCGGGGTGTGACGCCGTGCTGTCCGCGCTGCTGCTGCGGATCCTCGGCCGTACCGCGCCCGGCACCGTCCGGCTGACCGGCTACGACCCGGAACAGCTCGGTGGCGGCCTCGCCGGTTTCGCCCCGCTGGCCGGACCCGGCCTGCTCACCTTCGCCGGCCCCGGTGGGTTGAGCCGGCACCTGGACGAGCTGGTCGACCACATCCGCCGGATCAACGAGACGGTGCTGGCCGGGGAGTTCCGATCGCTGAGCGAACTGGCGACGGCCACCGGCCGACGGCCCGAGCCGTGGCGGATCGCCGTCCTGCTCGGCGGGCCCGGGGAGGAGCTCTCCCGGCACGAACGGGCTCAGCTGGACCGGATCACCCGCGCCGGTGCCGCCTGCGGCGTCCATCTGATCGTCCGCGGTGTCGGGCTCAGCGCCGCGCCCACCGTGACCACCGTGTCGGTCTCCGGCGGCACGGCTCGGGTCAGCGGCTATCCGCAGCTACCGGTGCGGATCGACCCGCCGCCGCCGGCCGAGCTGGTCACTCGTACCTGCCGGGAGATCGCCGCCGCAGTCGCCGCCGGCCCGGTTCCGGCGGTATTCAGCGATCTGCTGCCCGAACAGGAATGGACCGAGGACGCCACCGCCGGGCTGACCGCGCCGGTCGGCGACAGCCCACAGGGCCGGCCGGTGACGGTGACGTTGAGCGACTATCCGCCACATGCGCTGATCGGTGGGCCGTCCGGCACCGGAAAGACCAACCTGATCTACGCCTGGATCGGTGCCCTGGCCGCCCGCTACTCCCCCACCGAGCTGGAGTTCTATCTGCTGGACTTCAAGGAGGGGGTGTCCTTTGCCCGGTTCGCGCCGGGCCGGCGGGACCCCAGCTTCCTGCCGCATGTCCGGCTGGTCGGGGTGAACGTCAACACCGACCGGGAGTTCGGTCTGGCGATGCTGCACTTCCTCGGTGCGCAACTGCGGCAGCGGGCCGACGCCGCCAAACGCCACGAGGTGACGAAGCTGGCGGAGCTGCGCGCCGAGGACCCACAGGGCCGGTGGCCGCGCATCGTGGCGGTGATCGACGAGTTCCAGGTGCTGCTCGCCGGCAACGACGCGCTGGCCACCGAGGCCGCGACGTTGCTGGAGGACCTGGCCCGGCGGGGCCGGTCACAGGGTATCCACCTGATCCTGGCGTCCCAGGACGTCTCCGGTATCCAGGCGCTGTGGGGGCGTACCGCGCTGATCGCCCAGTTCGCACTACGGATCGCGCTACCAAAGGCGCGCCGCGTCCTGCCGGAGACCAACACCGCAGCGGAGTCCCTGCCCCGCCATCACGCCGTGGTCAACGCCGAGTCCGGGGCAACGGAGGCCAACCAGATCGTCCGGGTTCCGCCGGCCAGCGACCGGGACACCTGGCAGGAGCTGCAACACCGGCTGTGGCGACGGCGGCCCGTCGACCTGCCCACGCCGCGGCTGTTCGACGGCGACGTGGTGCCCCGGCTGGCCGAGGCACCGGACTACCAGGCGCTGGTCGCCGACGACGACGGACCGCGCGTACCGGTGGCGTTGCTCGGCGAGACGATCGACGTACTGGCCCGCTCCGCCCGGCTCAGCCTGGCCCGGGCACCCGGACGCAATCTCGCGGTACTGGGCACCCGGGTGGACGAGGCGTGCGCCCTGCTCGACGCCGGTGCCCGGTCGCTGGCCCGGCAGTACCCGCCCGGCGCGGCGCGGTTCGACGTCGCCTGTCTGGACCCGGACGCGGAGGCAGCCGCCCACCGGCTACACGCGGCGTTGCCGGCCGGCACCGGACTGTACGACCTGGATACCGTCGGCGGGCTGCTCGCGGACACCGCCGACCGGCTCTCCGGTGACGTGCTGGACGGTCCGGTCCGCCCACACTTCCTGGTGCTGTACGCGGTCGACGCCGCCGCCGGACGGCTGGCGGCGAAGTTCGCCGGCCGCTCCGGCCTGGACCGGCTCCGCCGGGTGCTGCACCTCGGGCCGGAGCGGCACACCCACGTGCTGGGCTGGTGGCGCGGGGTGGCCCGGATGCGCGACGATCTCGGCGGGGTCGGCTCACGGACCGACCAGATTGGCGCCTGGGTGGCGTTGGACGTGCACGGCTCCGACCTCGGACCGCCGCTGTACCCCCGGGCCGGCGGCCCGGCCTGGTATCCCCGGCCGTGGCGGGCACTGTTCTTCGACCGGACGGTGCACCGCAGCGCCGAGGTCATCATCCCGTACGGGCTGACCTGATGGACGCCTCCTACCCCGAGCTGATGCGCCGGCTCGCCGAACTCGCCGCCGCGCTGCAGAACCGCCGGGACGAAGCGCAGCACTGGTACGCGCAACGGTGCGACGGCGCGCAGACCGCGGTGGCCGAGGTGGAGGCCGACCTGGCGGAGCTGCACCAGCTCCACGATCAGGCAAGCCGGGAGCTGGCGGACGTCGACCGGGCGGCCGCCGACATCTGGACCGAGGTCGGTCACCGGTTCGGGCCGGTGGCCGGACGGCTCGGCGGCCTCCCGCCGCCACTGCCGACGCCCCCGGGTACCGCCGTCGACGACGATCCGGAGCACTGGCTCGCGGCCGCCCGTGCTTTGGTCGAGCGGTCCAACGACGTGGGCCCCCTGCCCCGGTCGGCGTATCCGGTGCTGGCGGTGTTCGGCGCCGCCGGAGCCGCCGCCGCGTTCGGGCTGTCCACCGCCGCGCGGTGGGCTGGCCAGCGCTACGGCGGCGACCTGGCGGTCGGGATGCCGGTGATCGCGCTCGTGGTCACCTTGGTCGGTCCGCTACTCGGGCTGGGTCCAGCGAAGGCGCTGGCCGACCGCCGGCACGCGGTGCTCGACCTGCGTACCGTGTCGATCGTCCTGGTCGCCGGCCTGGCTGCGACCGCCGCCCTGCTGACCGGGCTGGGCTGACCCGCCGACGCCCGGCCCCGGTGGATCAGCCGGCGGAACGACGCCCGGCCCCGGTGGGTCAGTCGGCGACCGCGACCGCTTCGCGCAGCAGACGGCGGGCCAGCACCAGCTGGTCGGCGGTGGTGTCCAGCCCGGGCAGATCACCAACCCGGACACCGGCGGTGTCCAGCACCGTCCGCAGGGCCGGAACGCACCTACCCGGAAACTCCACCGTACGGTCGAAGATCTGCAGGGTGACCCGGTCGTCCGACTGCGAGGTGAGCCGCCAGCGCAACCCGGGTCGGTGGCGGATGACGTCGTCGACGGTCAGCGTCCGGATCCGGTCCACCTGCTGCAGTGGGGGCAGTGGGGCCGGGCGGACCGCCGACCAGGCCCGACGGCGCATCCGCGCCGCGACCTGGCCGGGCTCGACGGAGGCCAACCAGTCACGCAGTACCGCCACCGTTGCGGTCAGCTCCGAGGTGACCCCGGCCGGTTCGCCCGGGTCGGCGCCGAACGGCAGCGAGGTGCGCAGCCGAGGCTCGGTGACGGCGAGCTCGAGCAGCGCCTCGACCAGCGAATAGCGGGTGAACGCGCGGACCCCGACGGTGAGGTGGATCGAGCTCTCCTGCTGCGCGGTGGCGCTGTGCAGCCAGCCTCGGGGCAGGTAGAGGGCGTCGCCAGGGCCGAGCACGACGTCCAGCGCAGGTGCGGCCTCGGACCGGGCGGCTACCTCGTCGGCCCGGCCCGACCAGGTCTGCTGGGGCAGCGGATCGATCAGTACCGGATCGTGCACCCGCCACCGCTTGCGGCCCTCGGTCTGCAGGACGAACACGTCGTGGGTGTCGTAGTGGGTGGCGAACCCACGGCTGCCGGCCGGGGTGAGGTAGGCGTTCGCCTGCAACGGCTGGCCCAGCGTGGTGGACAACTCGCCGACGAACGAGATGATCGGTGGCCAGAGCCGGTGCAGGCCCTGCAGAACCAGGGTGGCGCCGTCCGCGTACAGGCCCAACACCCGCTCGTCGAGCACCTGGTCGTCAATCTCGGCACCGGCGCCGGCACCGCCGGTGTAGGTCGGTTCCGCGAACACCTCGCCGTCCCGGGCCACCCGGAGGAACGGGGTACGCAGACCGTGCCGGCTCAGCAGTTGGTCGGCCGCGGGGCGATCGAGCAGATCGGTGAATCCGGCGGGGCCGGCCAGGTCGACGGCGCGGGACAGCAGCGGTCTACGCCCCCAGTAGACATCCGCGAAGGTCGCCGGGTCCACGGCAACACACCGGGTCAGTGCCGCCGGGCGGCGGGACGGGTCCGCACCGCCCGGCGGGCCCGGTGACGTCGCGGCGATCCGCAGCCGGTCGGGGAGTCCAGGTCCGCCGGTGCCGGCACCGCGTGACACGGTAGGCAACTGGGTCAACGCCGGTTCGCCGCGCCGTCGGCACCACCGTCCCGGCCGGCCGGATTCGCCCCACCATCGGCCAGGCCCTCCTGCGCCTTCGGACCAGCGCCACCGTCGGCACCACCGTCCCGCCCAGCCGGATTCGCCCCACCATCAGCCGGGCCCTCCTGCGCCTTCGGACCAGCGCCACCGTCGGCACCACCGTCCCGCCCAGCCGGATTCGCCCCACCATCAGCGGGGCCGTGACCCGCTGCGGGCCCGGTGCTACGGATGTCGTCGTCGTCGAGTGTCATGGCTGCCCCCTGCGGGTCGGTCGACACGCGCCGGTTCCGCGCCGGCACGGTCCTGCCTGCGGGTGGTACCCGGGGCGAATCGTCACTAACCTCGCGGGCACCCGGACCGGCTTCGGATCACAGCTCCTGGTACGGCGCGCAGCTGTCCCGCACGACCAGCTCGGTGGCGAGCTCCACCCGCGGTGTCTCCAGCGGTTCCCCCTGCGCCAGACGCAGCACCGTCCGCGCTGCGAGCAGCCCCATCTCGGCCAGCGGCTGGCGCACCGTGGTCAGCGGCGGCGACGACCACTGCACCTCGGGCAGGTCGTCAAAGCCGACCACGCTGACGTCGTCCGGGACCCGCAAACCGCGTTGCCGCAGGGCCTCGTAGGCGCCGAGGGCCATCTGGTCGCTGGACGCGAAGATCGCACTGGGTGGTTCGTCGAGGTCGAACAGCGCGGCCGCGCCGGCAAAGCCGGACTCATGGTAGAAGTCGCCGGGGACGACGTACTCGGGGCGCAGCGGTATTTCGGCCGCCTCCAGCGCGGCCCGGTAGCCGTCGAGCCGGGCCCGGCTGCACAGCAGCCGGGGCGGACCGGCGATGAAGCCGATCCTGCGGTGTCCCAGGGAGATGAGGTGTTCCGTCGCCCGCAGTCCGCCGGCCCAGTTGGTCGCCCCGATGGTGGGAATGTCCAGGCTCGGGACGCCGGCCGGGTCGACCAGCACCATCGGAACGTTGAGCCGTCGCAGTTCGGTGTGCAACGGCGGAGCAAGTTCGCTGGTGACCAGGATGACACCATCGGTGGCCCGGGTACGCAGGTTCTGCAGCCACTGCCGGGTCGACGCGGACCGGCGGTGGATGGCGGAGACGACGGTACCGACCCCGGCGGCGTGCGCGACATCCTCCACGCCGCGGATTATCTCCACCGCCCACGGGCTGTCCAGGTCGTTGAAGACCAGGTCGATCAGGCTGGCACCGGCGCGGGACCGGGTCGCCCGCCGCCGGTAGCCGTGCCGACGCAGCAGCTCCTCGACCCGTTCACGGGTCTGCGGGGCGACGTCGTTGCGACCGTTCAGCACCCGGGACACGGTCGGCACGGAAACACCGGCTTCCTGGGCGATCGCGGTGATCGTGATCCTGCGTCCTTCATCGACCGTCACGGCAGCAGCTCCTTCGTCGAGGCTTCAGCGTACGGCCGAACCTTCCGCCAGCCGGTCCGGCTCCGTACGCCGAGTCCGGGCCCTATCTTGCCGCAGTTGGAAAACGCTTGGCATCGACCCGGCCGGCAGTGTGTCGCCGATGCCGACGACCGGGTCGACCACACCACCGGCCGGAACTTTCCGGAAAATCGGGCGGCGGTGGCCCAAACGGCAGCCGGACGGGGCGCTTGCGGCCCCCACGATGCGGGAGCATACCCGGACACTGCCAGCAAATTGTGGGGCGCCGGATCTCGACGGGGCTGCAAGTTTCCGGAAACATGTCGGAAAACAGGGCGCGACGGTCCGGCGACGCCGGGATCAGACTGGCGCGGCGACGATCGACAGGAGGCTGCCGGTGAGCGGCAAGGACTACGCCCTGAACGAAGGGCCGGCCCAGCCCGGTCCGGCCGGGCAACCGGACGTTCACGCCGCCGCGGCGGCCACCGGGCGGGCGGCCGGGCCGCCCGCCGACGACACCCCCGACCGGTCAGCGCCGTGGCGCGATCCCACCCTGGCGGTGGAGGAACGGGTGTTCGACCTGCTCAGTCGGATGTCGCTGACGGAGAAGGTCGCACAGCTGTACAGCTATTGGCGGGGCGCCAATGCTTCGATCGACGACATGGCCCCGTTGCAGCATGACCTGGTCGACGAGTCGGTCGACTGGGCCGGCCTGCTGCACACCGGCCTGGGGCAGTTGACCCGGCCGTTCGGCACCACGGCGGTGACTCCAGCCGACGGCGCCGGGGCGCTGCTCCGGCTGCAGACCGAGATCGTCGCCGGTAACCGGTTCGGTATTCCCGCGCTGATCCACGAGGAGTGTCTGACCGGGTTCATGACCTGGGGCGCCACCGTGTACCCGACCCCACTGGCCTGGGGTGCCAGCTTCGACCCCGACCTGGTGGCGCAGATGGCCGGACGGATCGGGCAGGACATGCGGTCGGTCGGGGTGCACCAGGGACTCGCCCCGGTGCTCGACGTGGCCAGGGACCCCCGTTGGGGTCGCACCGAGGAGACCATCGGCGAGGATCCGTACCTGGTCGCCACGATCGGCACGGCGTACGTACGCGGGCTGGAATCGGCCGGGGTGGTGGCCACCCTCAAGCACTTCGCCGGTTACTCGGCCTCCCGGGCGGGGCGCAACTTCGGGCCGGTGTCGGTCGGCCCGCGAGAGTTCGCCGACGTCCTGCTCCCACCGTTCGAGATGGCCGTCCGGAACGGCGGCGCCCGGTCGGTGATGCACTCGTACGCGGAGGTGGACGGCGTCCCGGCGGCGGCAGACGGCGGTCTGCTCACCGATCTGCTCCGTGGCCGCTGGGGGTTCACCGGCACCGTGGTCGCGGACTACTTCGGCGTGTCGTTCCTGGAGCTGCTGCACCGGGTGGCCGACGGTCCCACCACCGCCGCCGCCCTGGCGCTCAACGCCGGGGTCGATGTCGAACTGCCGGCGGTACGGTGCTACGGTCCCCCGCTCGTCGAGGCGGTCCGGCAGGGCACCGTACCGGAGTCGGTGGTCGACCGGGCCGTCACCCGCGTGCTGCGGCAGAAGTGTGAGTTGGGGTTGCTCGACCCGGACTGGGATCCGGTGCCACCGGCGCTGGCCGGTGCGTACCGCACAGGCGAGGCGGGCGGGCCGTCCCCTGGTCCGGGGATCGACCTGGATTCGCCGGCGAACCGGGACCTGGCCCGGCGGCTGGCCGAGGAATCGGTGGTGCTGCTGGCCAACGACGCCGTCCTTCCGCTGCCTGAGCGGGGCCGTATCGCGGTGGTCGGGCCGCTGGCCGACTCGGTCACCGGGCTGTTGGGCTGCTACACGTTCCCCAGTCACGTCGGTACCGTTCCGGCCGATGTCGGGGACCAACCCCAGATGGGGACCGTCCTGGCCGCGCTGCGGGCCGAGCTGCCCGCAGCGGCCATCGAGCACGTCGTCACCGGCCCGGTGGACGGGCAGGACACCCCGGGCATCGTGGTGGCCGCGGACGCCGCGGCGCGGGCCGACGTCTGCGTCGCGGTGGTTGGCGACCGGGCCGGGCTGTTCGGCGCCGGGACCTCCGGCGAGGGCTGCGACGCTACCGACCTGGAACTGCCCGGACGGCAGGGTGAGTTGATCGAGGCGTTGGTGGCCACCGGCACTCCGGTGGTGCTGGTACTGCTGACCGGACGCCCGTACGCGCTCGGCCGGTACGCCGACCGGCTGGCCGGGGTGGTGCAGGCGTTCTTCCCCGGCGCCGAGGGGGGCGGAGCGGTCGCGGGTGTGCTCAGCGGCCGGGTCTGCCCGTCCGGCAGGTTGCCGATCGGGGTTCCTCGGCAGGCCGGCGGTCAGCCGACCAGCTATCTCAGCCCGCTGCTGGGACACCGGACCGAAGTGAGCAATGTCGATCCCGGTCCGCTGTACCCGTTCGGCCATGGTCTGTCGTACACCTCGTTCGAGTGGTCGACACCGCTGGTCGACGGGGTCGAGCACGGCCGGGGTGCGGCTCCGGCGCAGATCGGCACCGACGGCACGCTGCGAATTCGGCTGCGGGTACGCAACACCGGTGACCGCGCGGGCAGCGAGATCGTCCAGCTGTACCTGCACGACCCGGTGGCGCAGGTCACCCGACCGGTGATCCGGCTGGTCGGGTACGCCCGGGTGCCGTTGCAGGCTGGCCAGGCGCGCTGGGTCGAGTTCGACTTCTCCGCCGACCTGTCGTGTTTCACCGGGCGGGACGGGCGCCGGGTCGTCGAGCCCGGCGATCTGGAACTGCGGCTGGCCGCGTCGAGCACCGACGTCCGCCACCGGGTCGCGGTCCGGCTGGTCGGCGCCCAGCGGCAGGTCGACCACCGACGCCGGCTGGCCACCGAGGTGACCGTACGGTGACGGGGGTGCCGCTGCCCGCTGCGGTGCGGGCAGCGGCGTCAGTCGCTCAGCAGATCACGCAGTTCGACCGGTACGGTGGCCAGCACGTCGTCCCACTCGCCGGAGCTGACGTGCCGTCGAAGCACCCGGCTGACCGTCCGGATCACCTGTTCGGGGCCGCCCTCGACGTCGAACGGGAAGTCCCGGCGCACCCGGGCGACGAACTCGGCACGGTCCAGCTTCATCGGGGCCGAGGTGGCGTCCCAGCTCTCGTAGTACAACCCGCGGACCAGCAGCGGCAGTTGCGCCGCGAGCTGCACCACCTCGGCCAGTGGTAGCCGGTCGCGCAACGTGTGCAGCACGGCGGCGAGCGCCGAGTAGGACTGCTGGCGACGCTGCGCCGGCCAGCCAAGTTCGTGCTCGATCTCGCTGAGCAACCGGTTGGTCTTGTCCACTGTAGCGTCAATGGCAGTCAGCTGGGCAGTCGTCATCTTCGTGCTCCCTCGTCGGTTCGTGGTGCCGGTGATCCGGGGGGCGCTGGTGATTCCACCCGGCCTCGGTCAGGCCGCCCGCCGCTCACGGGACTGCTTGCAGGTGACGCAGGTGGTGGCCGAGGGATAGATCTCCAGCCGCTCCACCGGAATGGCTACGGCGCAGCCCTCGCAACGCCCGTAGTCGCCGGCGGCGAGACGGGCCAGGGCATGCTCGAACTGGGTGCGACGCTCCAGGATGGTACGGATCAAAGACTGGGCTGCGTCCCGCTCGGCGGTCTTCGTGCCGCTGTCGGCCTGGTCGTCACCGGCGGTGTCGCCCCCTTCGACCAGCCGCAGCACCTGGCTCTGCGTCATCGCCTGCTCGTACTCAGCCGTCAACTCCTGGTACCGGCTGGTCAGCGCGGTGCGGATCCGATCACTGTCGATGGTTCCCGGTGCACCTACGGTTCCCGGCCCGCCGAGTCCCGGTCGCCGGTTCACGTCATGCGTCAGCATGCGCCCATCCCCCTTCAGATCGAGTACGGCGAGCCACGACCGGCTTGGACTCCGGCACACCGGGTCGCCGCGAGATCCGCCACTTACCCGTCGCCGACGGCCGGCAAACCCCGTCCGACCCCTGGCCAGCCACGCGCCTTCGGGCCTCGCCGACGCCGGCCGGGGGCCGCCGGCAGTGCGGTCCCGGCAGTGCGGTCCCGGCAGTGCGGTCAGCCGGCGGTGTCGATGCTGATCCGGACGTCGTCGGCGAGCCGGTAGCCGACGCCGTACACGGTGGTGATCAGGGGCGAGTTGCCCACCTTGCCGCGGAGCCGGCGGATGTGCACATCCACGGTACGCACCCCGGTGTGCTCGTAGCCCCACACCGCAGCGAGCAGCTGCAGCCGGGTGAAGACCCGGCGAGGGTTCTCCACCAGGTGCAGCAGGAGATCGAACTCGAGTCGGGTCAGCAGCAGTGGCTCGCCGTCCAACAGGACGGTCCGCGACGCGACCATGACGTGCAGTGCCGGCACGGCGACCGTGGTGGTCCGCCCTGACCGGGTGGCGGGGTCGGCGAACACCCCGCCGGCCGCTGACGTCGGACCCGGCGCGTCGCGGCCGGCGACGATCTGGTCGAGCACCGCGCCGGGCTGCGCCCGGGCCGCGTCGGCCGCCGGCATCTCCACCGTCGCCTCACCTCGTTCCACCAGCTCCCGGGCGGCCTCCAACAACCGGCGGGCGGACGACGAGAGCGCCTCCTCGCCGGCGGTGAGCGGAATCGACACGGTGACGGTCACGGTCGCCATCGCCGGGCCGGTCCCCCGCCGGGGCGCGGCGGGCGGACGGGCCGCACCAGACGGTGGCAAACCGGACCAGCCGGCGCGCGGCGAGGCAGGGCTGACCGACATGGTCCTCCTAGACAGTTCCGGCCGGAAGCGTGCATCCCCGGCCGCCGGCCGGTGTCCGTACGCAACGGTAGCCGGGTGGGACGCGGCAGCCGGCACCGGACACAGGGGACGACCCGGTGTGCCGGCGGCTGCGCACGAACCGATGCTGCCGTTCACACGCTCCCGGGTCAATACCGGACTGCGTTGCAGGAATGTGATGATTGACAAGCGCACCGTAATCGATTGCTCGCTCTGGATACCCGACCTCGGTGCTAGTGGCGAACCGGCAGGATGATCACATGCGCGCCATCGTCGCCGGATTCGCCGCGATCTGGTCGGTCACCCTGATCGGGTACCTGATCGGCCGTTTCGAGCTGCTCGGCCCGGACGGCACCGCCGTCCTGGCCCGGCTGACCTTCTTCATCGCGACACCGGCGCTGTTGTTCACCACCCTGGCCGGCACGTCCCCGACCGAGGTGTTCACCCCCGCGTTCCTCGCCTACCTGGCGAGCACCGTGGTGGTGGCGGCCGGCTACCTGGCACTAGCCGGTTGGCTGTGGCACCGGCCGGCCGGCGACGTCACCATCGGCACGCTCGGCGCGTCCTATGTGAACGCAGCCAACCTCGGCATCCCGGTAGCGGCGTACGTGCTCGACGACGTCTCGGTCGTCGCGCCGGTGCTGCTGTTCCAGGTACTCGTCGCGGCACCGGTGGCCTTCGCCGTCCTGGATCTCACCGCCGGCGACCGCCGCCCGTCCGCCCGTCGGCTGCTGTCCCTGCCGGCCCGCAACCCGATCATGATCGCCTCGGCGGCGGGCCTGGCGCTGGCGGTCAGCCGCTGGCAGCCACCCGCCGAGCTGCTGCGGCCCTTCGAGCTGCTCGGTGCGGCCGCCGTACCGCTGGCCCTGCTGGCCCTCGGAATGTCCCTGCCCGGAAGCCGGCCGCTGGCAGCCGACCCGCAGGCCCGGGAACGCTACACCGCTGTCGCCCTCAAGGTGCTCGGCCAGCCAGCGGTGGCCTACCTGATCGCCCGACACGGTTTCGGCCTCAGCGGCACCGCGTTGCTCGCCGCAGTGGTCACCGCCGCGCTACCGACGGCGCAGAACGTCTTCATCTTCGCCACCCGGTACCAGCGCGGTCAACGCCTCGCCCGGGACTCGGTGGTGCTCTCCACGGTCGCCACCGCCGTCACGCTGCTGCTGATCGCCGCCGTGCTCGGCTGACGTACCCCAGCGGGCGCGAACCTGGCCGGCGTACCCCGACGACTGACGCTCACCTGCGGCGAGCGCCGCCGCGAACACGACCGGATCACCCGGGTCGCCGGTGAGCGCCGCTCGCGCTGTCGCGTCCGGCGTCAGGAACACGAGCGTGGCGGGACAACTGCCGCCGGGACGACCCCGCCAGGCCGCCGCCTCGACCTTTGCCTGCCCGCCGTCGGCCAGAACCATCACCGCCGCCGCGCTGGCCGCCAGGTCCGGGTTGCTCGTCGAACGGACCGCGCCGCTGATGTACCGGCGGCCGTCCACCGCCACCGGCCCGATCACCCCCGGCAGCGCGCAACTCGCCGCGACCGCCCGCGGCAGGGCGATGCCGGCCGTCGAATCCCACGCCACCAGCTGACCGCTGTCCGCGTCGACTGCGGTGACCAGCAGCCGGGGTGCGCTGGGCCAGCGGTGGTCGCGCAGCAGGTCCGCCGTGGCGCAGATGGTGGCGTCCGGCGGGTCGGCGGCGAGCGCCAGCCGACCGAGCTGTACCCGGGCCTGCGACGACGTGGCACCGCCGGCGCGCAGGCTCCGGCGGGTCTGGTCAACCAGTTCGTAGTCGGTCTGCCGGGCAACCACCGGCCAGGTCCCGGCCCGCCGTACGGTGCGCACGGCCGCAGCAGGGCCAGCGGCGCCGTAGACCAGCGCCGCCACCAGGGCACCGGTCGACGTCCCCACCACCAGATCCGGGGTGCGCAGTCCGGCGCCCGCCCGGTCGAGTCCGGCGAGCATCCCCAACTGCCAGCCGGCCCAACCGTCCCCGCCAGCGCCGAACACCACGGCTCGTCCCGTCACCGTCACCCTCCGACGCGTCGACCTCGACGACGGGACCGCCGTTGCGTTCCAACCACTACGGTCCTGCCGGCGGCACCGCCACCGAGCACAACGCGCCGAAGCCGAACGTTCAGCGACCTATGGATGAACGTTCGGCGAACTAGCCAGACGCGGCGGGTGGTGGGACCGCGGTCCGACCACCCGCCAGCTGCCTCCGTCTCACCAGCGCGGCGTCACCAGCTGAGGTACCAGGGCTGGGTCTGCACGTTCAACTCCGGGAACCGGACCAGCTTCGCGCTCGCCGTACGCCAGTCCTTGAGGTCCAGCACATCCAGACCCTTCTGGATGTCGCTGGAGTAGATGTAGCCGTTGTAGTAGTACGCCGACCATGGTCCACCGGTGACCATCCGGGTGTCCGAGTACGGTCCCCGCTCCCAGTAGGCGATCTCCTGCGGCCTAGCCGAGTTGGTGAAGTCCCAGACCGAGATACCGCCCTGGTACCAGGCCTGGACCATGATGTCACGGCCCAGCACCGGAATCAGCGAACCGTTGTGGGCCACACAGTTCTCGGTCGACCCGTTGGTCCGTGGAATCTTGAAGTAGCTGCGAAACACCAGCGTCCGCGCGTCACCCGTACCGGTGATGTCGTAGATCGCGCTCGCCCCCCGCTCGGGACCGATGGTCGGGTTGCAGGTCGCCGCCCCGCCGCCGCCGAGTTCGTCGGTGAAGACCACCTTGGTGCCCGAGTTGTTGAACGTCGCCGAGTGCCAGAAGGCGAAGTTGGTGGTGTCCCGGACCTGGTGGACGACCCGGGGTGCCTCCCGGTCGGAGATGTCCAACAGCACGCCGTCGCCCATGCAGGCGCCCGCCGCGAGATCCTTCTGCGGGTACGCGGTGATGTCGTGGCAGCCGGTGGTGGTGGCGCTGCCGTTGCCGCCCGGGTTGCCGCCGTCCGGGAAGATCGCCGGAGTGGCCACCACGGCCGCGTCGGTCGGCTTCTTCAACGGCACCTTGACGATCGAGATCAGGTCGTGCGGTGGCTGGCAGTCCGGGAAGTTCGTCGACGGGTTGTACGACGAGACGTAGAGATAGACGAAATTGCGGCTCTTCGCCGGCACCAGGGTGTGGGTGTGTGAGCCGCAGTTCGTCTCGACGGACTTGACGTAGCGAGGGTTGCTCTTGTCCCGGATGTCGAAGATCTTGATGCCCTCCCAGGACTCCTTCACCGACGCGGACTGGGAGGTGCTGGCACAGGAGTCGTCACTGCGCGACGAGTCTGTGGACAGGAACAGCAGGTCACCGTGGACCGACACGTCGTTCTGCCCACCCGGGCAGACCACCTGCGACACCAGCCGCGGCCGTCGCGGGTTGGCGATGTCGTAGATCACGAAGCCGTTGTAGTTGCCGACGAAGGCGTACCTGCCCTGGAAGGCGAGGTCCGAGTTCAACGAGGACTCGGTGTCGAACGGCGCGGGCTTGGGCAGGCTGGCGATCTGACGCAGGTTCCGACTGCTGTCGATCTCGTCGACACCGAGTCCGGGGTCGTCGGTCCCCGCCGCCGATGCCTGGGCCAGGCACAACTCGACCGCCAGCGCGTCGGCGGCGTCGGCGCAGTCGACGTCGAACGGGGTCCCTGCATGACTAGGTGTCGCCAACGCGGTGCTGCCGAACAGGACGGCGATCGCCGCCACTGCCACGGTCCGGAGCTGCCGCGGCCCTCGTGGGGAACGTCTGATCATGTGCGGCACCCTTCGAAAGGGATTGATGATGCTGCGACGATACCGCCGAGTTGCCGACATCGATGTGACAGTAATCACATCGATACATGGAGTTAGCCGGATAGCATCGCGACCGTCCACCTCGGGAGGCCCGATGTCCCGACTGTCACTCGGCCGGCACCGACGGCTACTGGCACTCGCCCTGATACCGGCCGTGGTCGTCGTCGCGATGGTCGTGCTGCGGACCACCGCAACGACCTCGGCCACGACCACCACCGGCGACGCAGCGACCGAGCCGGCGGGAACATCCACCGGCGCAGACGGGACCACGAACGCACCGCCGGTGATCCTGCCCGGCCGGCCCGGCGAGCCGGCCGAGCTGCGCCCCGCAACGGACGTGACCATCGATCCACCGCAGTACAACGCGCTGGACACCTGGTACGTCCAGATGATGATCCCGCATCACACCCAGGCCGTGCAGATGGCAGCGCTCGCCGCCGACCGCAGTGCCGACCCAGGGGTACGGGCCTTCGCCGACCGCATCCGGGCAGGACAGACCGCCGAGATCGCCGTACTCCGGCAGTGGCTGCGGGACCGGCGGTTACCGGCCGGTGGACACGACCACGACACGATGCCCGGGATGCAGACCGAGCAGGCCGTCCGGGAGCTAGCGGCTGCCCGGGGGGCCGAGTTCGACCGGCTCTTCGTGGCGATGATGACCGACCACCACCAAGGCGCCGTCGAAATGTCCGACCGGGTGCTCACCGGCGGCAGCGACGTGACCGTCGAGGAACTCGCCACCTCGATCGCCGCCGAGCAGGCCGTCGAGATCAACCGGATGTGGGACCTGCTGGACAGCTGAGCCGGCACCCAACGGTCGTGCGCGACCCGGTCGCGCACGAGGAGTCAGCTACCGGCGGGCCAACGCGTCCAACCCGTCCGACCGGCGGCCGCGCTCGTCGGCGGCCGCTACCTCCCCGACGTGGCGCAGCAGAGCCGTACCGTGGCGCAGCCCCGCCACCCCCACGCCGAGGCCGACCAGCTCCACGATCAACAACGGGACGCCGGCCAACGACGTCGGACCGGAGGTACGGATCAGGCCGGCGAGCAGGAACAGCCCGCCCATCGCCGTACTGATCAGGTTGAACCGGACCAGCGAGGAGCGGACCGGACCGGACGGCTCGTCCCAGAGATCGACCAGACCCACCGCCACGGTCAGCGCCATCGCGGCCAGCCCGGCGACCAACGTCCAGTAGCCGACCTCACCGAACAGGTCGGGTGCCCCGGCCAGCACCGAGATGTCGAACAGGGCCGCACAGACGAAGAGTCCGAACGGCAGGGTCACCAGCATCGGCTGGATCGGCTGGCCGGGCACGCGGAGTTGCGCCTGCATCGCCCTCACGCCCTTCCCACTGGTCACACCGGTCACACCACCCGTGCTACCCGATTATCTCCCGCCGCGAACCCACCCGCCATCACCGCTGCTGGCTGTCGGTCCGCAGCACCGACGCCACCAACCGCTCGGCGACCTCCGGCAACGGCATCGCGGTCGCCTCGGCCGCTTCGCGCAGCACCGCGAGCGCCTCCCCGGCCGGGCACCGCCGCTGGGTCATCACAATGCCGATCGCCGGGCCGATCACGTCGCCGTACTCCGGCCGATCGCCGTCGGCCCCGCCCGCCGCCGCGTCGCGACGCCGGTCCCGGACCGCCGCGAGGAGCAGTCCGGCATGCTCGGCGAGGAGCAGCGCGGTCAGCTGCTCGCCAGCGCCGAGCGCTCCATCCCGGTCCGCGTACAGGTTGACCGCACCGATCGACTCGTCGTCGACGTCCACCGGCGCGCTGAGCACGGTACGGATCCCCCGGTCGACCGCTGCCCGGCTCCACTGCGGCCAGCGCGACGAGTCGGTGCCCGGAGCGGCCAGCACGATCTCGCGGTCCCGGATCGCGGTCATCGCCGGCCCGTCGGAGGCGTACTGAAGCTCATCCAGGTCCTTGACCAGTGGATCGGACGCCGCCACCGAGGCCGCCCGCCCGGCCCGGAGAAAACAGACGCTCGCGTACGTCACCCCGGGCAGCGCGGACCGGGTGGTGCGGGCGAGATGCTCCACCGCCTGATCGAAATCGGTGCACCGGATCATGCCGGCGGTCAACTCCCGTAGCAGGGCGGCGGTCTCCAGTACGGCCAGCCTGCTGTCCGCCGGGTCGGCAGGTGTCAACGCGATCGCACCCCGGCCGCGCTCAGCGGCGGCCGCTGCCACTGAGCCGGCGGCCAACGGACGAGATCAGCCGGTCCAGCTCGGAGCCGAACGGGTTGTCGTGCACCAGGTAGGTCCAGGTCGCACTGGGCCGCACCAGTTGGGCCTCGTCGGGCTGCCAGTCCTCGTCGAACTCGGTCTGTTCGAAAGTCGCGACGGTGCGGGCCTCGATCTCCGGGATCAGCTGGTTGAACGCGGGCACGGCCGCCCGGTGGAACTCGTCGAGTGGATCGAGCCGGCCGAGTGCCCGCAGATGCACGCCCTCGCGCACCTCGGACAGTTCGGCGAGGTGTTCGGTCCAGAGCCGGTCCAGGTGGTAGAGGGCGATCGAACGGGCGGCCCGCGACAGCAGATCCTCGTCCATCTCGGCGCACCGCTGCGGGAACCGGTCCATCAGCATCAGCGCGGCCACCTCGGTGGTCAGCAGCCGCTCACGCCGCTCCGCGAGCGCCTTGCGCTGCTGTTCGATCACCACGCTGTAGCGCCAGGTGTTCCGGTGGATCTCGTAGTCGACACCCTCGGCGATCCGCTGGGCGTGTTCGATGGCGAAGTCCACCTGCTCGTCCTGGACGATGCCGTCGGGCGTCATCCGCGGCGAGGGTGGGATCGCGTCCGGGGCGTGCCGGACGACCAGGTCGTCCTCCAGGCTGACGAAGAACACCGAGCCACCCGGGTCGCCCTGGCGACCGGCCCGGCCGCGCAACTGGTTGTCCACCCGCCGACTGTCGTGCCGGCCGCTGCCGATCACGTACAGCCCGCCCAGCTCGGCGACCTGGTCCCGGTCGGACTGGTCGCTGCCGCCGAGGCGGATGTCCACGCCGCGCCCGGCCATCTGGGTGGAGACCGTCACCGCCCCCAGCGCACCGGCTTCGGCGATGATCGCGGCTTCCTCGTCGTCGTTCTTGGCGTTGAGCACCACGCAGGCAACGCCGGCCTCGCCCAGCGACGCCGCCAGGCTCTCCGACTCCTTGACGTCGAGGGTGCCGATCAGAACCGGACGCCCGGTGGCGTGGGCCGAGCTGATCTCGGCGACCAGCGCCTCGTCCTTCTCGGCGCGGGTGGCATAGATCCGGTCCGGCTCGTCGGTCCGTACGCACGGGGTGTGTGGCGGGATCACCGCCACCTCCAGCTTGAAGAACTCGCGGAGCTGGTCGCCGACGAGGACCGCCGTCGCGGTCATCCCGCACAGGGTGCGGTACGCCGCGACGAACGCCTGCACGGTGATGGTGCCGAGCACCTCGCCCTCGGCCGTGGCGTTCAGACCCTCCTTGGCCTCGACCGCCGCCTGCAGCCCGTCCGGCCATCGGCGGCGCTGCGCCACCCGGCCGCGCATCTCGTCCACCAGCTCCACGGCGCCGTCGCGGACGATGTAGTCGACGTCGCGGTGCAGCAACGCGTGGGCGTGCAGGGCGACGTGGATCGCGGACAGCTGCCCGACGTTGTCGTCGGCGTACAGGTCGACGCCGTCCAGCTTGGCCTCGACCGCGGCCAGCCCGGCGGAGGTGAACGCGACGCTGCGGCCGTCGTCGGCCACCTCGTAGTCCCGGCCGGCGCGCAGCCCGCGTACCAGTGTGGCGGCGGCGTGCACCGGGTCCTGCTCACCGACGACTGCCCCGGCCAGCACCATCGGCACCCGGGCCTCGTCGATGAGGATCGAGTCGGCCTCGTCGACGATCGCCGTGGACAGCGGTGGCTGGACCCGGTCGGCGATGTCGGTGACCAGCTGGTCACGCAGGAAGTCGAAGCCGGCCTCGCTCACCGACACGTAGGTGACGTCCCGCTGGTACGCGGTGCGCCGCTGCTCGGGGCTGCTGGCCTCGGTGACCCAGCCGACGGTCAGCCCGAGCAACTGGTAGACCGGCGCCATCCACTCGGCGTCGCGGCGGGCAAGGTAGTCGTTGACCGTCAGCACGTGCACCGGGCCGTTGCCCCGCCGCACGTGCCCGTAGGCGGCGATCGTGGCGGTCAGGGTCTTGCCCTCACCGGTGGCCATCTCCGCGACCTTGCCGGCCAGCAGGGACATCGCGCCGAGCAGTTGCTCGTCGAACGGCCGCTCGCCGATCGCCCGCCGGGCAGCCTCCCGGCCGACCGCGCAGAGGCCGACGAACTCGTTGGCCCGGCCGGCCTCGGCGGTCAACTCGGCGTCGTCGAGCGCCCGCAGGTCGTCCTCCCGGTCGGCGATGTCGGGGAGCAGTTTCGCCAACGGAGCGAGGTCGACCGTGCTGCCCGGCCGCTGGAGGAAACGCCGGAACCGACTCTTCAGACGCTGCGACACACCCATGACCGTCAACGCTACGCGACGCGTCCGGCTCGCGGTGCCCCACCCGCCCCAGGACACTCAGCGATGGCGGCCGAACCCCGATCGGACGACGCATACCGCCCGCCGGGTGGGGTAGCCAGCAGCTGATCGAGTGTCGTCACGGGGGTGGATCATGGGGTACGCGCGAACGGCCGTCGCTCCCACGGTTGCGGACTGGACCGCCCGTCGCACCGGGACGGCGGGCCGGTGGACGCCCTGGGAACTGGCCATGGCCAAGGCCAGGACCGGCCGGCGGGTGAGCGTCGTACTGCCGGCCCGCAACGAGGAGGCCACCGTCGGCGCCATCGTCGAGTCGATCGTCGGGAACCTGGTGGACCGGGTGCCGCTGGTTGACGACGTGGTGGTGGTCGACTCCCGGTCCGACGACAGCACGGCGGCCGTGGCCGCCGCCGCCGGCGCCCGGGTCGTCGGCCAGGACGAGATGACCCGGGGGCTGCCGCGGCTGGAGGGCAAGGGTGACGCGCTCTGGGCCGGGCTGGCCGCCACCGACGGGGATCTGATCGCCTTCGTCGACGCCGACCTGCGGGAATTCCAGCCGGCCTTCGTGACCGGGCTGCTCGGCCCGCTGCTCACCGACGAGTCGGTCAGCTTTGTCAAGGGCTTCTACCACCGGCCGCTGGTGCGGTCAAGTGATGTCGAGGCGGATGCCGGTGGCCGGGTCACGGAGATCATGGCTCGACCGCTGTTCAACCTCTTCTGGCCGGACCTGTCGGGATTCGTCCAGCCGTTGGCCGGCGAGTACGCCGGCCGACGCGATGTGCTGGAACAGATCCCGTTCGTCTCCGGCTACGGGGTGGAGACCGCGATGCTGATCGACCTGCTCGACGTCTGTGGGCTGGACTCCCTGGCTCAGGTCGATCTCGGCGAGCGGCGGCACCGGCACCAGAGCACTGAGGCGTTGGGGCGGATGTCCGCCCAGATCCTGTTGACCGCCTGGTCTCGGCTCTACCGAAAGGGCTGGGTGATCTCGGAGCGTCCGCCCGGCGGCCTGCTCACCCAGTTCCGGCGCGGCGAGGCCGAGGCACTGAGCAACCTGGAACGCGAGATCGTCGTCAGCGACGTGTCGGTCCAGGAACGGCCTCCGCTGGGCCAGCACCGGCGGGCGCTGGCGACCACCGCAGCCGCCGGCTGACGACGCCGAGCCCGGCCGGAACCGCCGACCGGGCTACTTGCTTCCCGCACTCGGCTTGGTGGCGTGGAACACGATCAGACCGACCACCAACCCGACCAGTGCGATGGCACCGGAGTTCGACGTGTCGTCCCCCGCTCCGGAGATGCCGAAGGCGAACGTGCCCGCGCCTGCGACGATTGCCGCGACCAGGCGGTTTCCACGTTGTTTCACGGTCGGCACGCTATCGGCGCCGGTGACGCCGTCAGCGCCAGCCGGCACCGGTTCCCCCGATCGGGGTAGCGGGGCGGGGCCGGCTCAGACCACGGCGAACAGCGGTGCCAGGCCGGCCACGGTCAGGCTGCGTCGCACATAGGGCTGGGGCCGGGCGAACCGTAGCCGTACCGCCGCCCGGCGGGCGGCCTCGTGGCTGGCCAGCAACGCGGCGATGCCGGCTGCGTCGACGAAGCCGACGCCGTCCAGGTCGACCAGGACCTCGGCGTCGGGGCCGGCGGCCCGGACCGCGTTGACCAGTCCGGCGCGGACCCGTTCGGCCGCCTCCCGGTCGAGTTCGCCGGTCAGGCCGATCTCGGTCCGGCCGTCGACGCGCCGCACGGAGACGGTCAGCGCGACGTCGGCCGGCTCCGGCTGGGCGATCCCGGACTCCCACCGGGGCGGGGCGTCGGTCAGCATCGCCTGGCGCAGCCAGGTCAGGGTCCGGGACAGCAGCCGGGAGACATGCATCTGGGAGATGCCGAACTCGGCGGCGATGTCCGACTGGGTGTAGTTGCCGTAGAAGCGCATGGCGAGAATCCGGCGTTCCCGGGCCGGCAGCCGGTAGAGCAGCCCGCTGACCGTGAGCCGGTCGTCGACGGACTCCAGGTCGGCGTCGAGCGCGCCGAACATGTCGCCCAGCTCGGCGGGTCCGTCGTCGCCGACCGGCCCGTTCAGCGACGCGGGTGTGTAGCCGGCGGCGGATTCCAGGGCCGCGAGGATGTCCTCTTCGGAGGTGTCCAGTCGCTCGGCGAGTTCGGCGACGGTCGGCGACCGGGACAGCTCGCTGGTCAGCACCGCGGTCGCCTGGCTCACCTCGATGGTGAGATCCTGCAGCCGGCGGGGCACGTGCACGCCCCAGGTCCGGTCCCGGAAGTGGCGTTTGATCTCTCCAGTGATGGTCACCGCCGCGTAGGCGGTGAACGAGCCACGGTCTGGGTCGTAGCGGTCCACCGCCTTGACCAGCCCGAGCCGGGCGACCTGCTCGAGATCCTCCAGCGGCTCGCCGCGACCGCGGTAGCGCCGGGCCAGCCGACCGGCGAACGGCAGGGCCAGCTGGACGAGCTCCTCCCGCAGATCCCGGCGCCGATTCTCAGCCTGATCGGCGAATCGGGCCGCGTAGGACAGAGCTGCTCCGTCGAGGTCCTCCAGCGCGTGTTCCGAACGAGTTACCGTACGCCTTTGTCCGGACATTTCGCCCCTCCCCGGTGATCCGGCCCTGAGCTCCGCATTCCGGCACATTGCTCGGGTCGCGAGTCCGGTCCAGCACCGGACGGACGCCCTCACTAAGCCGGACCCTACTGGCAGTGACGACGCCACCCGATCCGAATGCCATGAAAATTCCACGCCGAGGACGGCGGCCGACGCACCGGCAGTGCGCTCAGCTGGTGACCGGATCGGAATACCGCAGCACGGCGCCGACCCCGCCGGCCAGATCCGCGTCACCGGGACCGACCAGCACTAGATCGGCGTCGGTGGCCGCCAGCGCGCGCAGCAGCGCCGCGTCGGCGCGGACCTCGCAGGGCTCGTCCACCGCCATGACGGCCAGGTCGGCCGGATCCAGGGCGATCTGGGTGGGCTCCGGACCGATCCAGACCCGCTGGGTCGAGGAGGGGTCGTCGACCAGCAGCAGCGTGTCGACCTGAGCCCGCTGCAGCGCGTCGACCACGGCGGGCAGCCCATCGCCCCGACCCTGTTGCGCGCCGTAGCGGTCAAGTGCCCGGTCGGTGTGCTCGGCGGCCACCGCGGCGATGGCCTGGATGGTGGCCTCGGTCAACGGCTCGGGGTCGGCACCCACCGCCCGCGACCCGGCATCGGTCTGCACCGTACGCGACTGCCAGCGCCTCGGCAGCTGGCCGACCAGGAGCTGGCGTGCGTCCGGGTCGCCGGCGACCACCAGCACCTCGGCCCCGATCTGGTCGGCCAATGCCGCCGTCGCCGCGGCGCTGGCACCGGCGTTGCGCCGCCACGACACCTCGGCCGCCCGCTGGAACCGGGCCTGGGACCAGGCCCCCGGTTTGACCTTGCGGATCGGGTGGGCGGCCGGACCGTCGACGCCGGCCTGCCGGGGCAACCCGCCGGCGCTGACCGCGTCGATCTCGGCCCCGGTGCGACTGACCAGGACCCGCAGCCAGCTGATCTCCTCGCCCCGCTGGGCGACCAGCGGCATCGCGTGCGGCAGCGGGCCGACCGTGGCGAGGTCATGCGGGGGCGGTGCCGGCAGGTAATTGTGCAGCACCACGTCGCCGCTGGCGGCGCTGAGCGCGAGGCCGTACTCACCGGCGCGGGGCACATGCCGGGTCACCGCCGCGCCGAGCGCCGCGACCGTCGCCGGATCGGCGCCCTGCTGGTTCAGCTGATCACGCAGCGCCCGCCAGCGCAGTTCGAGCGCGTCCACCGCGTCCTCGGTGTCGTGTGAGGCGTCCAGGTAAACCGACGCCCACGGTCCGGGCCGGGCGTAGAGCGGCCGCAGGAAGGACAGATCCATGACGTACCCCCTCCTCTCTCCGCCGGCATACCCGGAGAGCTCGACTAATCACCTCAAATCAACCACCACCTCCCCCATGAACCCATTCATTCACGGCATTCACTCGACCACCTCGATACAATGCGTGAACAAACGCAAACATTGGGTGGTGATGGATGGATCCCGAACTTTTCCCCGAGCGAGCCGTCCACCGGCCCGGGCCGATCATCACCGGACACGTGGTCCGGCTGGTCGGCGGCTACTCCCGGCCGATCAAAGTCGGTCAGCCCATCCTGATCGGGGTCCTCGCGGCGGCCGGGGTGATCCGAGCGCTCGGCGCGGTGCTCGCTTCGATCCGCCTGGCCGGAAGCGGCTCCACCGCCGCTCGCCGCAAGTGGAAGGAGCTGCGCAATGGGCCCGAGTTCCTGGTGACCCCCCTGCACATCCGGGACACCGCCGGGGTGCTGTGCGAGATGGAGATCCACGGACATGTGCCGCAGAGCGCCCTCGACCCGGCCGACCACGTGCAGGTGACGGTACGCCGGCAGAAGGATCCCGAGCTGCCGCCCCGGGTGGAACGCATCGTCAACCTCACCACCGGCCAGTTCCTCACCCCACGGACCCCGACCGTCTGGTCGCACCTCGGTCCGGCGCTGCTGTTCCAGGCGGTCCTCGGACTCCTCTTCCTGGTCGCACTCGCCGGGCTGATCGTCGTTCTGGCCTGAGGTTCTGGCCTGAGCGTTCTGGCCACCACCCGGAGACCCGCTCCGGTTCCGTCCTCCGTCAGACGGAGGAACCCCGACAGCGAGGTACTTCGTGAGACGGAGACAACTGCCCCCCGACGGGGTGAGGGTGACCGGCGTCGGGTGAGGGATCATGGGACGATGACGCGCCAAGGGTGCCGACGGGCCCGGTCGTGACCGACTTACTGATCTCCGTGGCCTTCGCTGTCGCCTCGGCCCTCGCGTACGCCCTCGGCGCCGTGGTCCAGGAACGGCTCGCCGTCCGGCTCGGGGCCCAGACCCCCTGGCGGGCGATCGTCCGGGCGCTGCTAAGGGCCCGGCGCTGGTGGCTGTCGGTGGCGTTGAACGCCGCCGGCGCCCTGCTGCACGTGGCGGCGCTCGCGTACGGCCCCCTGTCGGTGGTACAGCCGCTCGGCGTCCTGACGCTCGTGCTGGCCCTGCCGATCGGCGCCGCATTCACCGCCCGGCGGGTCGCCGCCCGGCAGTGGGTCGGTGCCGCGGCGACCGTACTCGGTCTGCTCCTGCTGCTCAGCCTGACGGTGCCGGGCAGCGGCGACGGGATGACCGCAGCGGACGGCACCGTCCTGATCGTGGCCAGCGCCGTCGTCCTCACCGCGATGATCGCCGGCACCGCGGCACTGCGCCGCCCGGTGCCCCGGAGCCTGCTGTACGCCACCGGCGCCGGCATCGCGTTCGCCGTCGCATCCGCGCTGACCCACGCGGTGACCCGCGAGTACGCCGAACGCGCAGCGGCCGCCCTGATCGGCCCGACCGTGCCGGCCATCGCCGCGATGGCCATCGCCGGGGTGCTGCTGTCACAGCTCGCCTACCGCGGCGGCGGCCTCGGCGCGCCGCTGGCCACGGTCACGCTGGCCAATCCGGTCGCGTCGGCGGTGATCGGGGTGGCCCTGTTCGGGGAACGCTTCGCCGACGGACCGCTCGCGATGGTGCTGCTGGTGTGCGCCTGCGGCACCGCCGGTGTCGGGATCCTGCTGCTGGCACCGCCGGCGGCGGTGACCGACACCGCCGACCCGGTGGACCCGGCGGACCCGGCCCCCGACCGGCCGGGACCGCTGGCACTCTGCCGCCGCTGACCGCCGGCCGGCCGGGCATCAGGGGCACCGGCGACCCGGGGCCGAGTGTCTTCGGTCACCTCCGGTACCTACGGGATGCGGATCCGGTCCGGATGTCGTTTCCTTGAGTACGGCGGCACCACGCACCGCAGCGTGGCAGCCCGCCCGCCACCGGCCGTCGGCCACCTCTTCTCACTCGCGCCACGGCCATCGGCCACCGCTCGACCTCGTCGCGCAGCACCAGATCACCGCCGCAACACCCTCTCACCGCCTGTCCTGCCGTCACCGGCGCCGGCGCACCCGCACCTGTTCGAATGGATGGAGAAGATCGCGATGCCCCTGCGGGTCGGCGACCAGTTCGCCAACGCACTGGTCACTCAGGACGGCCTGTGCCGTCCGGTCCCGACGTCCCGACCGCACCCGCCGCTGCCGGCCGCCGGCGACGCCGCCGCCGACGGACGCCGCCGGATCCTGATGCTGTCCTGGGAGTACCCACCGGTGCTGGTCGGTGGACTGGGCCGACACGTACACGCCCTCTCCGTCGCCCTGGCCAACGCCGGCCACGAGGTCACCGTCGTCACCCGCCACGCCCCCGGCGCCCCCCTCGAGGAATACGCCGACGGCGTCCGCATCATCCGCGCCGCCGAAGACCCACCCCTGTTCCCCCTCGCCACCCCCAGCCTCCTCGCCTGGACCATGGCCTTCAACCACACCCTCACCCGCGCCGCCCTGCGCGCCACCCAGACCGCCGAATACGACGTCATCCACGCCCACGACTGGCTCGTCACCCACACCGCCATCACCCTCACCGAACACCTCGACATCCCCCTCGTCGCCACCATCCACGCCACCGAAGCCGGCCGCCACCAGGGCTGGCTCCCCGACGAGATGAACAAGTCCATCCACTCCATCGAACACTGGCTCGGCCACGAGTCCGGCCGGGTGATCACCTGCTCGGCGTACATGCGCGACGAGGTGCTGAGCCTGTTCGGGGTGCGCCCGGACCGGGTCGACGTGGTGGCCAACGGGGTGGACGCCCGCCGCTGGCAGGTGCCGACGGACGCCGTCACCGCCGCCCGGGCACGGTTCGCCGGCGACGGGCCGCTGGTGTCGTTCGTCGGCCGGCTGGTCTACGAGAAGGGCGTCCAGCACCTGATCGCCGCGCTGCCCCGGCTGCGCCGCCAGCACCCGAACGTCCGGCTGGTGATCGCTGGCGACGGTCCGTACCGCGCCGAACTGGAGGCCGACATCGACCGGCTCGGGCTACGCGACGCGGTCACGCTGCCCGGCTTCCTCGGCGGCACCGACCTGCCGGCGTTGATGGCGGCGTCGGACTGCTTCGCGGTGCCCAGCGTCTACGAGCCGTTCGGCATGGTGGCGTTGGAGGGCGCCGCGGCCGGCGCGCCGCTGGCCGTGTCGGCCACCGGCGGACTCGCCGAGATCGTCGAACCCGGGGTCACCGGAATGACCTTCCAACCCAAGGATCCGGACGGACTGGCCGACGCGGTCGGTACCCTGCTGGCCGACACCACGCTGGCCCGGCAGGTGGCCCGACAGGCCCGCCGGATGGTCCACGACCAGTACGGCTGGGCGGCGATCGCGCACCGCACCGCGGCGACCTACTCCGCCGCGATCGTCCAGTCCTCGGCGTTCGCCACCGAACGGGCGGCCGCCCGAATGGCGCACGGAAAGGCCACTATCGTCATCCCGGACGGAAACCTCCTCGCCGGCGCGGGGAGCAGATGACCGCTACCCGGGAGGCTGCCCTGACCGAGACGATCGGCGACATCGACCTGCACCTGTTCGCCGAAGGACGCCACGAACAACTGTGGCGGATGCTCGGTGCCCACCCGCTGCCCGGCGGATGCCGGTTCGCGGTGTGGGCGCCGAACGCCCGCCGGGTCCGGGTGATCGGCGACGGCCCCGGCTGGGGCCCGTACGAAGGCCAGGAGTTGGACCGGCTCGGATCCGGTGGCCTGTGGGCCGGCTTCGTGCCGGGCGTCGTCGCCGGGCAGCGGTACAAGTACCGTGTCCAGGGGGCCGACGGCTCCTGGGCGGACCGGGCCGACCCGATGGCGCAGGCCACCGAGGTGCCGCCCCGGACGGCCTCGGTGGTGTACCAGTCCGGGTACGTCTGGCAGGACGCGGACTGGTTGCGCAACCGGCGCGGTGACCACCACGCCCGGCCGATGTCCGTCTACGAGGTGCACCTCGGCTCGTGGCGACCCGGGCTCAGCTACCGGGAGCTGGCCGACCAACTGGTCTCCTACGTGTCGGACCTGGGCTTCACCCACGTGGAGTTCATGCCGGTGATGGAGCATCCGTTCGGCGGCTCCTGGGGGTACCAGGTGACCGGCTACTACGCGCCGACCTCCCGGTTCGGCACTCCGGACGACTTCCGGCATCTGGTCGACCGACTACACGGCGCCGGTATCGGGGTCCTGTTGGACTGGGTCCCGGCGCACTTCCCCCGCGACGCCTGGGCCCTGGCCCGGTTCGACGGCACCGCGCTGTACGAACACCCGGATCCGCGCCGTGGCGAGCACCCTGACTGGGGCAGCCTGATCTTCGACTACGGCCGCCGGGAGGTACGCAACTTCCTCGTCGCCAACGCCCTGTACTGGCTGGAGGAGTTCCACATCGACGGGCTACGGGTCGACGCGGTCGCCTCGATGCTCTACCTGGACTACTCGCGAGGGCCGGGTCAGTGGCTGCCCAACGACTCCGGCGGCAACGCCCACACCGAGGCGATCGAGTTGCTCAAGGAGCTCAACGCGACCGCGTACCGGCTCAATCCGGGCGTCGTGATGATCGCTGAGGAGTCCACCGCCTGGCCGGGGGTCACCAGACCCACCGACTGGGGCGGGCTCGGCTTCGGGCTCAAGTGGAACATGGGCTGGATGCACGACACGCTGAGCTACCTGGCCCGCGATCCGGTGCACCGCAGCCACCACCACGACGAGATGACCTGGCCGGCGGCGTACGCGCACACCGAGCAGTTCCTGCTGCCGATCAGCCACGACGAGGTGGTGCACGGCAAGGGCTCGCTGACCGCGAAGCTGCCCGGCGACCGGTGGCAGCGGCTGGCCGGACTGCGCGGGCTGCTGGCCTACATGTGGGCGTTCCCCGGCAAGCAACTGCTGTTCATGGGCAGTGAACTCGCCGACGAGCAGGAATGGAGCGAACAGCGCGGGCTCGACTGGTCGCTGGCCGCCGATCCGGCGGTCGGCGGGGTACGCAACCTGCTCCGGGACCTGAACGCGGTCTACCGGCAGTGCCCGGCGTTGTGGGAGCTGGACGTGACACCGGACGGGTTCGGGTGGATCGACCACACCGACCGGGCGGCCAACGTCATTTCGTTCCTCCGGCACGCCCGCGACGGTAGCGTCCTGGCCTGCGTGGTCAACTTTTCCGGGGTGCCCCGGCACGGATACCGGATCGGACTGCCGCAGCCCGGCCGCTGGCAGGAGACGATCAACACCGACGCCGAGTGGTACGGCGGGTCGAACGTCGGCAACCTCGGGGCCGTCACGGCGGACGGTGCGCCACTGCACGGTCAGCCGGCGTCCGCCGTCGTGCAGGTCGGGCCCTTCGCCGCGGTCTGGCTGCGCCCGGACCCGGTGAGGCGGACCAACGACGCTGGTGGCCGACCGGCGGCCGACCACGCGTCCGACCCGCGCACCGACTGACCCGTCCGACGCCATCGGCGGGGTCGCCTGCGGTCGCAGGCGACCCCGCCGATGTGGTTCAGCGCTGGTCGACCGGGACGAACTGACGCTCCTGCGGACCGACGTAGAGCTGCCGGGGCCGGCCGATCTTGTTGGTCGGGTCGGCGATCATCTCCCGCCACTGCGCGATCCAACCGGGCAGTCGGCCCAGGGCGAACAGCACGGTGAACATTTTCGGCGGGAAGCCCATCGCCTTGTAGATCAGCCCGGTGTAGAAGTCCACGTTCGGGTAGAGCTTGCGGGAGACGAAGAAGTCGTCGGCGAGCGCGATCTCCTCCAGCTGCATCGCGATGTCCAGCAACGGGTCCGGCTTGTCCAGCCGGCCCAGCACATCCTGCGCCGCCTGCTTGACGATGGCCGCCCGCGGGTCGTAATTCTTGTAGACCCGATGGCCGAAGCCCATCAGCTTGACCCCGGCCTCCTTGTTCTTCACCCGCCGGACGAAGTTCTGGACGTCGCCGCCGGAAGCGTGGATCTCCTGCAGCATCTCCAGCACCGCCTGGTTGGCACCGCCGTGCAGTGGCCCGAACAACGCGTTGACCCCGGCCGAGACCGAGGCGAACAGGTTGGCGTTGCTGGAGCCGACCAGCCGCACCGTCGACGTCGAGCAGTTCTGCTCGTGATCGGCGTGCAGCACGAACAGCATGTCCAGCACCTGCGCGATGACCGGGTCGGCCTGGTACTCGGTGGCCGGCACACCGAACGTCATCCGCAGGAAGTTCTCCACGTAGCCGAGCGCGTTGTCCGGGTAGAGCAGCGGCTGGCCGATCGACTTCTTGTACGCGTACGAGGCGATGGTCGGCACCTTGGCCATCAGCCGCACGGTGGAGATTTCGACGTGGTCGGTGTCGAACGGATCCAGGCTGTCCTGGTAGAAGGTCGACAGGGCACTCACTGCGGAGGAGAGCACCGCCATCGGGTGCGCGTCCCGGGGAAAGCCGTCGAAGAACCGGCGCATCTCCTCGTGCAGCAACGTGTGCAGCCGAATCCGCTCACTGAAAGCGGCCAACTCGTCACTGGTCGGCAGCTCGCCATAGATGAGCAGGTAGCTGACCTCAAGGAAGGACGCCTTGCCGGCCAGTTGGTCGATGGGGTAGCCCCGATAACGCAGGATTCCGGCATCGCCGTCGATGTAGGTGATCGCCGACGCGCAGGAGGCGGTGTTGACGTAGCCCGGGTCGAACGTGACGTGACCGGTCTCCTTCAGCAGCGCCCCGACCTCGATCCCGGGCGGACCTTCGATAGCCGGCTGCACCGGCATCGACAGTTGGCCACCGGGATGGTCCAGCTTCACATCCGTCATATGGTCCCTCACTTCGCCGGCAGATCTTCGTCGAGTGCCTCATTTCTTACCGTAATCCTGCGGTGGTGCGCTGCCGCAGCGAGCAGGTGAGGGTGAGGGATGCGTCACCCGATCCAGTGGCCGGACACCACGAAACACCCCAGAAACGGATGAAAGCACCAGTCAGTCGGTGCGCCGCCGCAGCTCGGTACTGTCACCGACCACCTCGAAGATCTCCACCCGGTTGTCACCGGAGCGCCACAGCGACTCGTCGGTGATCAGTGCGGCGAACCGCCGCCCTTCGGCGTCCGGGGCCAGTGCCGGCACCACGGTGGCGATCCGCCCGTTCACCGCCACCGCGAGCGGAGCGCCGGTCGTCACCCGGTCGGGCAGTTCGCCGTACGCCAGCGCGGGCAGGTTACCGCTTGCCGGGTCGACGTCGGTGTAGCTGTCGGCGTTGCTGATGGTGGCGCGAACACCGTCGTCGGTGACCGGCAGCTCGGCGACCGGGCGACCGACCAGCTCCGGCACCAGCGGCGCGGGTAACGGCGGACCGGCCTGGCCGGTGGTCAGGGCGGTGAACGTCGCCGGGCCCGGCACCGTCACCGGCTGACCCGGAACGTCCCGGAACTGCTTGTCCGCCCGTTCCCGGGGCGGGCAGCTGCCACATCGGCCATCGACCTCGAACGGCAGGTCGATGCCCGCGTGCGCCGCGATGGTCGGCAGCAGGTCGACATGCTCCCAGTTACGGTCGTCGACCCGACCGGTCTGCTGGCCCGGCTCCTTGACGAAGGTCGGCACCCACAGCACCTCGGCCGGCGCGGCCCGCACCGCACCCATGCCCCGCCCCTGCTCCCCGAGGGTGAAGCTCACCCCGTGGTCGGCGGTGACGACGAGCAGCGCGTCGTCGTAGCGGCCGCTGGACCGCAGCGCCGCCAGGGTCTGTCCGATCAGTCCGTCGGTGTAGCCGAGCTGGGCCAGGTGCCGCTGACGGGCCAGCTCCACCCAGCCGGCACCTTCGTTCGGGAAGTCCTCGGGAGCCTCGTAGCGGACACCGGACGGCAGGTAGCTCCACGGCGCGTGCGGCATCAGCAGGTGGAGAAAATGCAGCGTTGGCCCCTGGTCCGGGGTTGCCAGCCCGTCGATGAACGTGGTGAACCGGGCTGGCTGGTTGTCGTCGAGTGCGTCGAACCGGAACCTGGGGTCGGTCGGAGCGTCGCCACCAGCCGGGGCCGCGCCGGTGAGGCCGGCGTCGCGACGGGTCGGCTCGCGGAAACTCGCCGTCGGGTCGTCGTGACTTTCCACCGGCGACAGGATCTGGCCGAGCAGGGCGGCCGTTTCCTGGAACAGCACCGGCAGGGCCGCCGTGGCGGACTCCGTCTCGCAGCGACTCGGCGCGCAGAGCTCGGTGATGCTCTCCTGCGCCCGGATCTGGTAGGTGCCGCCGAGCGCGCTGAACAGGTTGTCCGGGTGCTGGGAGTAGTGGGGTGCCACCTCGCGTTCGGGATACCGGCCGGACAGCATCGCCGGCAACGCGTACGGGGTCCAGCCGCTGACCGCGGTGGCGTTGCGGTACCAGGTCGAGCCGGCGGCCAGCTCGGCGAAGTTGGGGTAGCGTTCGGCGTCGATCCGCCCGTCCGGGCCGAGCAGCGACAACAGCGGCAGCTCGTCGAGGATCAGCACCACCACCGGTGGATGCTCGCCGTCGCCGGTAGCCGTGCCGGGCCCGGCGCTGGTCCGCTCGCTGCCGAGCACCACCGCCGAGGCCGGCGAGGTGAACACGAACAGCGTCACGAAGACCGCTGGTCCGACGGCGGCCAGCCGCAGCAGCTGCCCCAGCCCACCCCAGCGCCGGTAGGCCCAGGTCACGGCGGCGCCGGCCAGCAGCGCGGCGGCCAGCAGCGACACACCTCGGATCGGCAGCAGATGCTTGCCGACCTGTACCGCCAGGGCGACCAGCAGCAGCCCGACCGTCACCAGGTGGGCGGACCGGCGGACCGGCGGACCGGCCAGTCCGATCAGCGCGCCGGGCAGCCAGCAGACCAGGGGCGGTACGACCACGTAGAACGCCACCAGCAGCAGGATCTCGGCCGTCCCGGCACCGTGGAAGAGGAAGAAGTCCGGGCTGCGCCCGACGACGTCCAGCAACGGCTGCGCAACGACCAGGCCGCACAGTGCGACGATCTCCAGCAGCCGACGCAGCTCCGTCGCCCGGCGGGTAGGCGGGGCCGGTGCCGCCGCGGCGGTACCGGATTCCGCGTCAGCCACGCGGGACCCCGGCGTACAACGTCCGGCTGCCGGACGGGAGTTCCTCCCGTCGGGTGATCTCGTACCGTTCGGCGAGCAACCGCTCGAACTCCGCCCGGTGGTAGTCGGGGAAGAGGCCGGCGGGTTTGTTCGCGAGCAGTTGCCGGGCCATCGGATCGTCCGGGTGGACGAACTCGATGATCATCTGACCGGTGCCGCCGCCGGCCGGAAGCAGGCCGGTCAGCCAGTCCAGGACCCGTGGCAGCGGCACGTTGCGCCCGATCGCCAGGTGGTGGATGACCGCCAGGGCCAGCACCGTGTCCGCCTGGGCCCGGGCGGTGAACGACGTACGCTCGTCACCGGCCCAGCCACCGCCGGGCGACGGGTCGGCGAGGTCCATCAGGATCGGCAGGATCCGCCGCTGCCCGTCAGCGCGCAGCCGCCGGTACAGGTGGTCGACGACCGCCGGGTCGCTCTCCACGGCCACCACCTGCTCGGCGTGGGCGGCGGCGATCCGGGAGTACGTGCCGTCGTTGGCACCGAGGTCGAACACTGTCCCCGGGCGGTGTGCGGCGAGTTCGGCGTCGACGAAGGCGGTCTTCGCTGTCCGGTCAGCGTCGGAGTACGTACAGGTCTGCTGGTAGTCGACCCAGTGGCTGCCCGGCGGAGCCCAGTCCAAACGGTCCACCAGCTTGGCGACGGCCCGAACCGTGGCCCGGACGAGTTCGGTGGAGAAGCCGGCGTCGCGGATCTCCGCCCGCACCGATCCGGTACTGGCCGAGGCGTGCCGGGTCTGCATCGCGTCGTGCAGGTGGATGTGCTTGAACACACCGGCCCGCCACCGCCGGGCACCGCGGAACAGCCGCCGCATCTGGCCCGATTCGATGCCGTCGATGCGCGCCCGCAGCAACGGCTGGAAGTCCAGGCCCAGATGCGCCTGCAGCATCAACGGATAGAGCATGGTCTGACAGAACTGCCGGTAGCCGGCCCATGGTTCACCGGCAGCGGCCGGCTGGAACGAGCCCACGTCGATGAAGACCGGGTCGACCCCGCGCCACTGCAGGTTGTACGCCGAGCCGTCGGTCATGGTGACCCCGTCGGCGAGCGCCGCCTCCAGCACCTCCAGGTGCAGGCGGGCGGCGTCGCGCAGTTGGGCGAAGGACCACTCGTAGGGGTACGACACGAACGGCACCCGCTCGTGTCGCAGCACCGTCGTCCACCGGTCGGCGACCACCGCGGGCAGGTCCCCCGGCTCGACGGTCTCGGTGGCGACGACCTTACCGGCGGCCATCAGCGGCGCCAGGAAGGCGCTGTCCCGGACCGCCGCCCAGTCCCTCGCGGCCTGGGGTCCCAGGCCGCGGAGCACCGCGCCGTCGGCGTAGAAGATCCGGTTGTCCGGGTCCCGGAACGAGCCGGGCTCGTCACGGGGGGTCGAGGTGGTCGATTCGGAGATCATCGGGGCCGGGCCGCTCAGTCCTTCTTGGTGGGCTGCTTACGGAACCGGCTGACCAGCCGGCGCCAGTAGAGCTTGGTCGCGACGACCATGCCGGCGGCGCCAGCCACCACCGCTTGGACGATCAGGCTGCCAGATCCGGCATCCAGGTAGGCCAGGTTCTCCACGCCGGCCACCTCCCAACTGTGTCGAGTTCGTGCGGTACGTCCGTCAACTGCGGCCCGGGAGGGCCGACGCCACCGAGGGTTGTCCGGCCCGCCATCTTACGGACAGCTGCCGTACACCACCCTACGCGGCCGACCCTCTGGACACCGCCAGCCCCACCGGCACCGGCGTATCCCGACGATCGGAAACGGACCCGAGCTTGCGCGGTTTTGGTGGCATTTGTCACCTTTTCCGCCAGTGGTGCGCCCGGCTCGTCCACAACTGGTGGACGAACCGGGTGCACCGACCGGGTCAGATAACGGTTCGGCAACGGCACGAAGGCTCCCCCGCTCCGCCGCCCGGAGCCGGACCGCCACCCCACCCCGACCTGCTAGCCGACCCGCCGGCCAGCATCGCCGGAGCCGGCCGAGCCGAGAATCGACGGGAGGTCCCCGGGGTACAGCACCGCCAGCCGCGCGGTGGCCCGGGTCAGCGCCACGTACAGATCGTTACGGCCCCGTGGCGAGTCAGCGAGGATCGCGGCGGGGTCCACCACCACGACCGAGTCGAACTCCAACCCCTTGACCTGCGCGACCGTCAGCACCACCACCGGCGACTCGAGATCGGGCTGCTCGCCGGACGCGACCCGGTCGACCGCCGACCGTACCGGCTCCACCAACCCGTCGTGCCGGCCAACCGGGACGATCACCCCGAGCCGGCCGTCGCCGACCGCGGGCAGTTCCGCCAGGATCAGCTCGACCAGCCGGTCGACGAGCTGGCCGGCCCGGGGCACCCGCTCCCACCGAACCGGCACGCCCGACTCACGGACCGCCCGGGGTACCGAGGCGGCGGGATCGATGGCGCCGAGCACCCGACCAGCCACCGCCAGGATCTCGGCCGGAGTGCGGTAGCTCACCGTCAGCTCGGCCAGCCTCCAGCGGTCCGCCACGTACGGCCGCAGCAGTTGCGCCCAGGAGGCCGCGCCGGCCAACGCCCCGGTCTGGGCCACATCCCCGACGATCGTCATCGACCGGTTCGGGCAGCGGCGCATCAGCAGGCGCCACGCCATCGCGGACAGTTCCTGGGCCTCGTCGACGACGACGTGACCGAAGGTCCAGGTACGGTCCGCCGCCGCCCGTTCGGCAGCCGTCCGGTGGTCACCGGCCACCTGCCGGGTCGCCAGCGCCTCGGCGTCGAGCAGGTCGGTCGCGCCGAGAATCTCCGGCTCCGCCTCGTCCTCCACATCGATGGACTCCGACCCGCGCAGCACGTCCAACGCTCCCTCGGCGTACTCGAGCCGCTGGCGGCGCTGAGCCTCGGCGAGTGCCTGCTGCGCGCTGTCGTCGACACCGAGCAACTCGGCCGCCTCGTCGAGCAACGGTACGTCCGCCGAGGACCAGCCACCGCCTGGGGCGCGGCGCAGCGCGTCGCGTTCGGCGGGATCGAGGTCGGGGGCGGCGGCCGCGAGCCGCTCGGGCGAAGCGAAGAGTTCGGTGAGCAGCCGCTGCGGAGTCAGCACCGGCCAGAACCGGTCCAGGACCGACCGCAGCGCCGCATCGGCGCGCAGCTCCCGTCGGATCTCCGCGAGGTCGGCCTCGGCCAGCACCTGCGGGTCACCGGGGGCGTCGCCGCCGCCGAGCGGATCGTCCGCGTACGGGTCGATGCCGATCTCGTCGGCGATCTGGTCGGCCAACGCGTGCACGATCTCGGTGTCGAACAATGGGCGGGCCAGGTTGTGCAGCCGTCCCGACCGGCGGGTACGTTCGCGGGCCTCGGCGCAGATCTGCGCGGTGATCCGCAACTGGTGGCCGTCCACCTCGACCAGCACCGGCTCGTCCGGCACCTCCTGCCGGTCCCGGATCGCGGCCGCCACCACCTCGGCCATCGCCGCCCGACCCTTGATCTCCGCGACCCGGTCCGGTTCGGTCCGGGTCGCGCGCACCCCGGGATACAGCTCCCCAGGGGTACGTAACAGCACCCCGGTCTCAGCCAACGACGGCAACACCTGAGCGATGTACCGCAGGAAGGTCGCGTTCGGCCCGACCACCAGCACGCCTCGGCTGGACAGCTCCCGGCGGTGGGTATAGAGAAGGTAGGCGGCACGGTGCAGCGCGACGGCGGTCTTACCGGTACCCGGGCCGCCCTGGACCACCAGCGCCCCGTCCACCGGTGCCCGGATGATCTCATCCTGTTCGGCCTGGATGGTCTGGACGATGTCCTTCATCCGCCCGGTACGACCGGCGGTGATCGCGGCGAACAGCGCCGCCTCACCGGTCAGCGTGCTCGTCCGGTGGTCCCGGGCGAGTTCCAGATCGAGCAGCTCGTCGTCGATCGCGGTGACGGTCCGCAGCCGGCTACGGATGTGCCGGCGGCGGCGGACGCCGTCCGGCGCCGCTGCGGTCGCCAGGTAGAAGGGACGGGCGGCCGGGGCCCGCCAGTCGATCAGCAACGGCTCGTAGTCGCCCTGTTCGTCGAAGAGTCCGATCCGGCCGATGTAGCGGTGTCCCTCGTCGGTCAGATCGAGCCGACCGAAACACAGTCCGTTCTCCACCGCGCTGTACTGCGCTATCCGTTCGGTGTGCAGCGCCACCGTGGCCTCGCGTTCGGAGCGCGCCTGCGGCGTGCCACCGGTCTGCCGCAGCGCGGCCACGAGCCGCTGCTGCGCCATCCCCCGCAGGGCGTCCAGTTGTTCGTGCAGCATGGTGACGTACTGCTGCTCCGCGGCGAGGTCGGCGGCCCGGTCCAGGTCCTCGGGCCGGTCGGTGTCCGTGACGGTCTGGTCCACACCGTTGATGTTGTCACGCCCAGGTGCCTGCACCGCACTTGACAAGTGTGCCCCCTTGCTGTTAGCTGTCAGAGTAAGACGCCGCAAAGGCGTCTTTCTTCTTGTGGTGATCCGTTGACGAAACGTCAACGATAGCCGCTGGTGGTCGCCACCGCTTTCCTCGCTTGCCCGGCCCCGCCTCGCCGCCGGCCCGATCTCGGTGTCGCCGACCGACCAGCCAGGTCACCCCGCGTTTCGCCGGGTCACCCACGGGTACGCAGCCGCCGGGCAGGACGCGGAGGAGGCGTGATGGGTGCTTCGGAACCCTGGGTCCACCAGGCTTCGGCAACCGCCGAAGCGGGTCGGGTCCGTACCGACGACGGTGAGTTCTCCAGCCGGCTCGCCTCCCCGTTGGCCCCGCACGGCGGCGGCCTCACCCCGGAGCAGTTGCTGGCCGCAGCGTTCGCGTCCTGCCTGCACCACGCGGCGGTCGAGGCGGCCTCCGAGATCACCGACGAGTCGCACACCGTCGAGGTGCACGCCGAGACCCGGCTACGGCGCGACCCCGACGGCCGGTACCGCGCCGACGTGCGGGCCAGCGTCGCCTCCTGCGGGCTGACCGTCGAGCAGCTTTCCGCGTTGGCCCGACGGGCCGACCTGCTCTGGCCGTTCTCCGGACAGGACAGCGCGCGGCACACCGTCGACGTCGTCGCCGCCAGAGCGGACGACGACCGCACCGCGACGGAGCACCGCCATCCGGTCGGTAGCGACGGTGCCCCGGTCCGGATGCCGCCGCGATGACCCGGTTTGACTCGCTGTCACCCTGATCCGGCCCGACGCAGCCGCGGCATCCGGACGATGTTCGCCCCCGGATGCAGGCTCGGGGCGAGCGCGCCGACGACCCCGTCGCGGCCGCGACGCAGCATCGAGACCAACTCGTCAACGTCGGCGGCGGCCGGACCGAACAAACTGCCCTGACCGGCGGCGCAGCCCAGTTCCCACAGCGTCCGTCGCTGCCCGGGGGTGGACACGCCGTTGGCGACCACGGTGTGTGCGAGGTCGCGACCCAGGCCGACCAGCGACCGCAGCGCCGCCGGCGAGTTCTCCGGCACCGCGAGCAGCCGATGGTCGACCTTCACCAGGTGCACCGGAATGCGTAGCAGCGCGGACAGCGGCGCGTCGGAGGTGCCGAATCCGGCGAACGCGATCCGCACACCATCGTCGTGCAACTGGTGCAGGGCGCTCAGCGCCATGTCCGGGCAGCTGATCCCGGTCGTCTCGGTGAGTTCGACGATCAACTGGTCGGCTGGCACGCGGTGCATGTCCAGCCGGTTTCGCACGTCGGCGGGGAATCCGGGATCCAGCAGGCTCCGCGCGGAAATGCCGATGGACACGGGAAGCACGAAGCCGGCGTCCCGCAGCAGCCGGGTGGCGGCGAGTGTCCGGTCGAACATCCCCCGGGTGAACTCGGCGAGCCAGCCGGAGCGCTCGACCAGCGCGAGCATCCCGGCCGCCGGCTGGTCACCCAGGTCGGTGTTGCCCCATCGCACCACCGCCTCGGCGGCGACCGCCGATCCGCTGCCGAGATCGACGATCGGGTCGAAGCCGACCGCGTAGTGGTGACCGGCCAGTGCGGCGGGAAGCTCACCGCGCAGGGCCAGCCGGTCCGGGTCGGCGGTGTCCCGGCTACGGTCGTACCTGGTCAGCCCGCGGCCGCTCTCCTTGGCCTGGTACATCGCCACGTCCGCCCGCCGCAGCAGCTCCTCGGTGCTGGCGTTGCCGTTCGCCGTGGCCAGTCCGGCACTGGCCCGCAGGCTGATCCGGATCCCGTCGAGGTCCATCGGGTCACGCAGCACCTGCAGGATCCGTGCCGCCTGGTGCTCGGCGCGGGCCGGTGCCGCGTGTCCGGTGAGCACAATGGCGAACTCGTCGCCACCCAGTCGGGCGACGAGGTCACCGGCGGCGGCCCGGTCCAGCCGCCGGGCGACCTCCACCAGAACCTGGTCACCGGCGGAGTGCCCGAGCGTGTCGTTGACCTCTTTGAAGTGATCAAGATCGATCAATACCAGGGCGGTACGCGGCAGGCTGCGCCGGTCGGCCAACGCCGCGGTGAGTCGTTCCCGCAGGTGTCGACGGTTCGCCAGGCCGGTCAGCGGATCGTGGGTGGCGTCGTGCTCGTGCCGGGACGCAAGATCGATCACCTGCGCGTAGGCGATGGCGTTGCGGATCGCGGTGGTCAGCGCCGCACCGAAGGTACGCAACGTGTAGCGCTCGCGGTCGGACAGACCCGCGCCGGCGAGGGCGAGCCGCAGCGCACCGGCGGCCTGCACGGCGTCACCGGTGGCACCGAGCGGTACCGTCACCAGGTCACCGTCGACACCGGGCCCCGCATGATCCACCGGACCGTCGTACCGTAGGCCGTGCTCATCGCCCCGCACCAGGCGTCGCTGCGGGCCGTGCTGGAACTCGATCTCGACGATTCGGGCCGAGAAGAGCCGCGCGGCTCCGGACGAGGCGGTGCGCAGTACCGCATCGAGGTCCACGTTGTTGAGGGCGTCGGTGGTCTCGGCCAGCTGCCGCCAGGCAGACCGTTCCTCGGCCAGATGCAGCCGCCGTCGAAAGCTGGAGTGCAACAGCAGGACCGCCAACGGGGTGGCCACCAGCAGGCGGGCGTCGACCGCCACCACGACCACCGTGGCCAGGGCGAGCAGCAACGTGGCGACCTTCACGCCGGCCCGCATCCGAGCGCCCCGGCGCACAACCCGCTGCCAGGACGTCCGATCCGCCAGCGCGACCACCGGCACCGGCAACGTCTCGTCGACCGCCGCGTAGGCCAGCGCCGCGACGCAGAGCGAGACGACGGTGACGGTCCAGGACCGGGATAGGTGGCTGGTGCCGCCCAGCACCGGCGCGAGACCGGCCCACGTCGCGGCCGCCGCCGCAGCCAGGGCGCCGATCGATTCCTTGGCCGTGGCAAACGCCACCTTGACCGGCGCCGACCGGGCGACGGAACGCCCGACGGCCACGCCTACGGCCGTGCACACGACGACCCAGTGCACCGGCAGCACCGCGACCGACACCAGCACCGCGGCACTGGTCGGCGAGATGCCCTGTGGGGTTCGGATCCGGATCGGTACGGTGCAGCCGCTCGCCACGGCGACGAGGCTGGTGAGCACCAGGGGGTAGTAGAGGGCGGGGAGGCTGGGCGGTGCGCCGATCCCGGACACCGCCCATGCCATCGCCACCAGGCCACAGCAGACGATGAGCCCGACGAGCGGCGTCAGTCGCCGATTCACCCCGTCGCCACGCACCGTCGTCGTCGCCTCACTTCTCGTCTGGACAGCTTCATCCACATGAGCCTCGCGTTAGCGTCTCATAACTCACCGTCCATCGAACAGGTCCGGGATCACAGCCAATCGTTGTCACGCATGTCGCCACCTCCTCAATCCCTGGGATACACCCGAAGGATAGGGAAGATAAGTTGCGCTTGGTATAGCTAAATGTCTTTTGCGCCAGTACGCGATTATTATTGCGTTAATTACTTTGCGCCCGTTTTTGGGAACAGTCGGTGAACACGTTCGCGACTAGTGCCACACAAGGGACAGATCGATCAACCGCCAGCCATCGAATCCGTCGGCCCCGCCAGTGAAATCACCTTCGATCGCAGGGGTCAAGGGCTCGCCGGCCGTCGAGCAGAAATTGATAGGCCTGAGGAAAGTCACGCAATGTGCCCGCAAATGCACTCAGAGTACGTCGCATACCCGTCACCGGGACGCCGCGGGACCCGAGTACCTCCGCCGTCCAGTCGACGGCCTCGACGAACAACGTGGAGTCGTCCACGTAGACCGCAGCGGAAAGGAAATCCACCAGGTGACCGAGATCGACGACCGTCGCGTCCCACTGCCCGGTGGTGTAGCCGGCCGTCGACGGTTCCCGGTGCCGCAGATCGTCCAGCGCGACGTCGATGATCTCCGCGCGCCTGCTAACCAGCGCGGCGTACTCCTCGCCGCCGAGCCGGCTGGTCACCCCGACCGTCCGGGCCAGGTCACCGCCGGAGTCGGCGAGCAGATCCGCCGCGGTCCGAGCGTCCGGAGCCCACGCCACCCCCATCGCCCGGGCCCACCGGCCGTCGGGTCCGAAGCCCCGGCCACCGACCAGGACCGGCACGTCGGCCCGCTGGCAGGCCTGGACGGTGCGATGCGCCTGCGGCAGACGCATCGGCAGCGCGCAGGCCAGTGCCACCGCCACCGGGTCGTGCCGGTGCAGATAGGTCATCAGGTGCACGGCCGGCACACTGGCGCCCAGAAAGGTGACCTGCCAGCCACGCAGCCGCAGGACCTCGGCGACCAGTCGGGGAGGCAGCGCGTGCCACTCCCCGTCCATGCAGGCCACGATCACCCTGCCGCGGTGTGGCCGGGGTGCGGCCCGGGTAGTGACCGCTGCGACCATCAACTCACTGATGTGCGTCGCCGCGTGCTCCTGGGCCACCGACCACTCGTTGCGCTGCCACCATCGGCCGACCTGGACCTGGGCCGGCGCGATCAGATCCAGCAGTACCGACTCGGCCGGGACCCCGGCCTCCAGCAACTCGTCGGCCAACGCCAGCGCCGCGACCTCGTCTGCGGCCGCCAGGCAGGCCAGCAGGGCCGGGTACGCGCCACCTACCTCGACCGCTGACGGGGCGACCACTACCGTCGGTTCTCCGGTCCCGGGTCGGGCACGACGGGCAGACGCCGGTCCCGCTGCTGGTGGCCGGCCGGCTCAGCGCGAATCGCGAGCACGGCGATGTCGTCGTGCTCGCGGCCGGCCAGCCAGTCCCCCGCCAACTGCTCCACCCGTTCGGCGAGTGCCGGCGCCGGCATCTGATGACACCCCTGCAGCGCCTGGGTGAGCCGGTCGAGACCGTACTGCTCGATGCCGTACCGCCCGCCACGGGCCTCGGTGACCCCGTCGCTGTAGAGCAGGCACGTCTCACCGGGCGCGAGGTCGACGGTCAACTGACCGATCCGCGGTTGCGGGACCACGCCGATCAGCATGCCGCTGAGCGGCACCGTCTGCACCGTCGCGTCGCCGCGCAGCACCAACGGCGGAAGGTGACCACCACCGGCCAGGGTGAGCGTCAGACCACCGTCGCGGGCCGGACGGGCCGACCCGAGCACCATCGTCGCGAACCGGCCCTGCCCCTGGGCCTGAGTCGTCTCCAGGACCGACTCGTTGAGCAGCCGGAGCAGTCGTCTCGGATCGGTCTCGACACTACGCAGCGCCTGCAGCGCCTGGCGTACCTGACCGGTGAACACCGCCGCTTCAACGCCTTTACCGGAGACGTCGCCGAGAAAGAACAGCACCTCGCGCTCGGGCAGGTCGAATGCGCCGTAGAAGTCGCCGCCGATACGCAGCGACGACGGGGCCGGCCGGTACGCGGTGCCCCACTGCACACCCGGCACCGGTCGGGGCACCGCCGGCAACAGGCTAGCCTGCAGGGTCTCCGCGATTTCCGACTGGTGGCGGTACAGCACCGCGGCGTCGAGCGCGGAGCCGGCGCGGGCGGAGAACCCCCGCAACAGGTGCAGATCGGCGTCGTCGTACCCGACCGGACCGGGTCGGGCGACCAGCAGCACACCGGTCGGATGCGTGCTGCCCGGCAGGGCAGCGACCCGTACGGCGAAGTCCCGGCCCGGCGGCGGGAACAGCCAACCCAGGTCGACGAGTTGCTCGGCAAGCCAGTCCAGGGACGTCGCCTCGACGCCACGCAACGCCTCGGTGAACGCCGGCGGCAACTCGTCCACCGCGATCGTGCCGCCGTCGACCGGTGGTTTCCCACCGGTACCCGGGTCGCTGGCCCGCCACCAGTGGGCGCGACCACGGCGGGGTGCGACCACCAGCACCGCGAACTGTCCCAGCGTCGGCACCGCGAGCCGCACGGCGGCCCGAGCCGCCCGGTCCTCATGCAGTGGGTTGCCGAGTTGCTGGCTGGCGTTGGCCAGGAACATCCAGCGGGCCCGCTCGGCGAGCAGGGCGTCGGCGCGTGCGGTGGGCTCGGTCGTATCGTCGACATACCAGGCGATCCGGTCGTGCGCCAGGGGAACCCGGCGCAACCGCAGCCGATGCCCGTGGTGGGTCAGCTCAGCGGTAGCGGAGCTGTCGAAGGTAGCCAGGTCCAGCCCGGCGATGCCGCTGGCGGCGGCCACCTGTCCGAGAACCAGCTCCGGAAGCAGCCGTCGGGCGGTGGCGTCCAGCTGCCGGACCACCCCGGCACCGTCGCAGATCAGCAGCCCCTCGCGGAAGTTGTCGACGGTGGCCTGACCGGGCGGTCCGCCGGGGGCTGCGGTGGACGGCGTGGTCGGCTCCCCGTGCCGCAGTCGGGGATCAGCCGTGGCACCGAACGGGACAGCTCCGGAAGCCGCCGTCACCGTCGACTCGGGTGTGCAGACCCGCCCGTCGCCCGGTTCCCAGTCCGTGACTTCGGCGGTGCTCACCAGCCAGGCCTCACTCCCTTGTTCCGGTCGACCGGCCCGGACAGGCGCACCGGGACCGTTACTCGTGCTCCACCCTACGCGGCTGGTCACGAACCGCCACCCGGGCGGTTGTGCAGTCGCCGGCCGTGGACCGCCCGACGTCGGGGTTGGTGCGGGCAGCGGCCCAGCCGCCCGCACCGGCCGGATCAGCCGTCGACCACCAGCGGCAACAGGTCGTGCTCCAGTCGCTGCGCCGGCTCCGGTTCGCCCTCGGTCGGCACCGCGAGCGACATCGCGTACTTCCACCGGTGGTAGATCCGCTCGTACCGGGACGCCATCAGATCCGGCGAGAACGACAACCGTACGTGCTCAGCGCACACCTGCGGGTCCAGTTGCCCGACCCGCTCGATGGCCTCCGGCAGCTCGGCCGGGTCGGTGCAGACCATCCCCGTCTCGCCGTGTCGCACCACCTCCGGCACCGCACCCCGGTTGAGGGCGACGACCGGGGTGCCGCAGGCCATCGCCTCCAGCATCACCATCCCGAACGGTTCCTCCCAGCGGATCGGCATGAGCAGACACCGGGCCTCGGTGAGCAGTTGCCAGCACCGCTGCCGGTCGGGGTTGACCAGCAGCTCGACGTCGGGGCCGAGCATCGGCTGGACGACGTCCTCGAGATAGCGTCGCTCGGACGGCTCGGTCGCCTTGCCGGCAAGAACAAGCGGCGCACCGGCCGTACGGCAGGCCTCGATCGCCAGGTCCGGGCCCTTGTCCGCCGCGAACCGCCCGAGCCACAACACCGGGCCATCGGCCGGCACCGGCTTGGGCCGAACGTCGGCGGCCAGCCCGTTGTGCACGGTCGCCGCCCACGGCAGGCCGCTGCCCACTCGGCGCTGCGCGTAGGAGATCGCCACCAACGCGACGGCCCGGTCGATACCGCGCAGATACTCGCCCAGCTCGCCGTCCGGCGAGTTGTGCACGGTGACCACCGTCGGTACCCGCCGACGGGCGGCGGCGAGCGGACCGACGGTGGTGTGGTCGTGCACCACGTCGAAGGTGTCGTCCTCAATGAGCCGGTCCACCCGGGCCAGGTGCACGAGTTCCGGCAGTGAGTGACCGAGCCGGTCGGCCTGCAACTCGCGGACGGTACTGACGAAGTTCGCGGCAGTCCCGGTCCGGCTGCCGGCTCCGAACAGCGTCACCTCGTTGCCCCGGGCGACCAACGCGTCGACCAGAGCGGCGCAGACCTGTTCGACGCCGCCGTAGCCGGGCGGAGGTAGCTCGTAGTAGGGCGGCACGATCATGGCAATCCGCAGCGGCTTGTGCTGCTCGGTGTGCGTGGACGGAACGTCGTTCACGGCGCACCCCCTGCGCTGAGCCGACACTACGGCCGGATGTGCACCGGGTACCCGGTAGGGAGGGACAAAAACTGATATGTCAGCGCGGAGCGGGCCTGCCGGCCGGAGTCCGCCAACGGGCAGAGTCCCTCGCCGACGAAGTCGGACAACCGAGCATGTTTCTCCCCGGTCCGTGGCCCGACGCCGGTGCCGACCCGGATGAGCCGAGGTCACTCGACCGGAATGGTCCGCTGCGACGATGGCGCGTTAGAACCGGACAGGTCGGGGAACGCCACCCGCGAAACACAGTCAGGGCCGGCGGGGCGCGCAGGCAGCTCCGGCGGCACAGCGACGGGAGTGGCGGATGCGCACAGCCGGACAGGAAACCGTAGCGGGACAGCATCGCGCGCTCCGGCCGACCGCTCCGACGAACCTCGATCCGGTGCCACTGCTCGGATCGAAGACCGCCCCGCCGGATCCACCGGCTGGTCTGCTGGACCGGCCACGACTGACCGCCCGGTTGGAGGTCGGTACGCGTGGCCCGTTGACGCTGCTGGTCGCACCGGCCGGGTGGGGCAAGACCGCGCTGCTGGCCGGCTGGTTCGTCGGCCGACGGGCCAGGGGCAGTGCGATCTGGCTGACCTTGGAGTCCACCGACCGCGGCGACCGGTTCTGGTCGTACCTGCACGCGGCGCTCGCCGCCGAGACGGCCCGCCGGGACCCGGACCGGCCCGCACCGCCCGCTCCCGGCCGTGCCGATCCCGAACTCTTCCTGCCCCGGTTCGCGTCGGTGATCTCCGCCCAGCCGGAGCCGGTCCTGCTGGTGCTGGACGACGCGCACACCATCACGGATACCGAGGTGGTCCGGGGAATCGAATTTCTGCTGCGGCACTGCCGTGGGCGACTGCGTCTGGTGGTGGCCGGCCGCACCGAACCGGCGCTCGCGCTGCACCGGTACCGGTTGACCGGTGAGCTGACCGAGATCCGGGCCGCCGAGCTTGCGCTGACCTTGACCGAGAGTGCCCGTCTAGTCGACGCGCAGGGTCTCGGCCCGGCCACCGACCAGATCCGCGAACTGCACCACCGGGCCGAGGGGTGGCCGGCCGGGGTCCGGTTGGCCGGTCTGGTGTTGCAGGCCGGCGAAGGACCCACGACGGTACGGGAGTACGTCGGTGCCGATCCCGATCCGGCCGCCGACTACCTGTCCGCCGAGGTGCTCGCCGGGCAGGCCGCGCTGACGCGTCAGACGCTGGTCCGTACCTCGGTGCTGGACCGGGTCTGCGGGTCCCTGGCCGACGAGCTGACCGGGCGGGACGACGGCGAGGAGCAACTGGCCGCAGCCGCCCGCGATGCCGCCGGCTTCATCGTCGCCGCAGGCGGCGACCCGACCTGGTACCGCTGTCACCGGATGCTCAGCGACGTGCTGTACGCCGAGTTGAGCAGCCGGTTCCCTGACGAGATCCCGCGGCTGCACGAGCGGGCGTACCGGTGGCATCGCGCTCACGGCCGGCCACTGGCGGCGGTCCGGCACGGGCTGGCCTGCGGTGACCTGTCCGGTGCCGGCCGACTGGTCGACGAGCACTGGCCCGAACTACTGCTCTGCGGTCACGAGGACGCCCGGCACACCCCGTTGCCCACCGGCCTGGACCCCGGCCATTCGGGCCTGGCGTTGGCTGCCGCCGTCGACCGGTTGGAGACCGCTGGCCGGCCGGCGGCCGGGCCGCTGCCCGATGTCTGCCGCCAGGAACCGACCAGCGTCGCCACCCGGATCGTGGTCGCGATCGATGGGAGCCGGTACGACGAGGCGCTGAGCTACGCCGACGAGTTGCTGGCCGCCACCGGCCTGGCCGCGACGACCGCAGGTGCATCGGCCGGGGGCACGCTGACCCAGGGTGAGCGGGCAGGCGCGGTGGCGACGGCGATGCTCGGAACCGTCCGGTTCGGTCGCGGCGACCTGGCAGGCGCCGAGGCGGTGCTGACCGGTCTGGTCACCGCCCCGGCAATCGACGGGTACGGCTGCCCGACCCGGTACGCCGCCGGTCAACTGGCGCTGCTGCACGCTTGGCGGGGTGAGCTGACAGCCGCGGACCGCACCGCTCAGCAGGCCCTGGCCACCACGGCCTGCCCGGGGCGGCGGTGTGCCGGCCACGCCGCCGCCGCTCATCTTGCGCTCGCCCTGGTCGCCCTGTACCGCGACGAACTGCCCGACGCGACCCGGCAGTTGGATCTGGCCGCAGCGCTGGTCGTGCCCGGGACACCGGGAACGGTCACCGGGCTGCTCCCGGTGGTCCAAGCCGCGCTTCGACAGGCGGAGGGGGACTTCGCCGCGGTCGCCGACCTGCTGACGACGGCGCCGATGGACCGGGAGCCGCCCGACGGTCAGTACAGCCGGCTGCGCCGGCTGGCCCTAGCCGAGGCCCGGATGGCCTGTGGTGATCTCGACGGCGCCCGGGAACTGCTGCTGGACGGGAGCCACGACGAGCGAGCACCGGCGGTGGCGATCGCACTGGCCCGGCTGCAACTGCTCGCCGACGGACCGGCCGACGCGCTGGCGGTGCTTCCCCAGTGGTCGGCGCCGGACGGTGGATCACCGGCGGACCCGCTGGTGATGCGGCCGGAACGCCAGCCGGTGACCCTGCTGGAACGGTTGACCGCCGGGCTGGTCGCGGCCGTCGCCACCCATCGGATGGGTGACCAACGCCAAGCCCGCGAGCTGCTCGAACAGGTGCTCGACCTGGCCGCCCCGGACGGTCACCGGCTGGTGTTCAACCACGCCGGCTCCCCCGCGCGGGAGCTGCTGGTCGAGCACCTCGACTCACCGACCCGGCACCGGAACCTTGTCAACGATCTCGTCGACGGTGCCGGTCGGCGACACGCCGATCGGCACCGTCCGGCACCGGCGCTGGCCGAACCGCTCACCGACCGGGAACTGACCGTACTGCGGTACCTGCAGGGGACGCTGTCCAACGGGGAGATCGCCGCCGAGCTGTTCCTGTCGGTGAACACAGTCAAGACCCACGTCCGCAACATCTACCAGAAGCTCGGTGCCCCCCGCCGCCGGGAGGCCGTACGCCGGGCACGTGAACTACGTCTGCTCTGAGTCCACCGGCAGCCCGGCACGACGACATTCGTTGGAGGAAAATTGACCGCCGCGACGGTGCGTACGGACGAGGAGATCCAGCGTGACGTCCTCGAGGAACTCAAATGGGACGCCCGGGTCCAGCCCAACGAGATCGGCGTGACCGTGCTGGAGGGCGTGGTGACACTGCTGGGCTGGGTCGACAACTACGGCAAGAAGTGGGCGGCGGAGCGCACCACCCACCGGGTGCGCGGGGTGACCGCGGTCGCGAACGACATCGAGGTACGACTGCCCAGCTCAGCGGAGCGGACCGACGCCGATGTCGCTGGCGCCGCCACCCGGGCGCTGGAGTGGGACGCGTTCGTTCCGATCGAACGGCTCGAGGTTACCGTCGCTCACGGGTGGGTCACGCTCAAGGGCGAGGTCGAATGGGAGTTCCAGCGCCGAGCGGCGGAGCGGGCGGTACGCCGGCTCTCCGGGGTACGCGGGGTGACGAATCTGATCGCCGTCCGTCCCCGGATCAACCCTTCGGCACCGGAACTGCGACGCAGCATCGAGGACGCGCTGGTGCGCAGCGCCGCCACCGACGCCCGGCAGGTCACCGTCGACACCGACGGTGGCCGGGTCATCGTCAAGGGGGTGGTCCGCTCCTGGCTGGAGCGCGAGGAGGCGGAGCGGATCGCCTGGTCGGCGCCGGGAGTCACCGCCGTGGAGAACCGGATCACCGTGGAACCCGGTAGCTGACCGGGGCGGCGGACGGAGGTCACCGGGCCGTGTGGGACGAGCAGTTGGGTCGGGCAGTGGCGACGGTGGTCGTCGCGGTCGGTGGCTCGCTGGCCCTGGCGTGGCTATCCGGCAGGGTGGTCCGGCACGCGGCGCGCGGCCGGGTCGCACCGTTCCTCAACACCCTGCACCGGGAATGTCACCGGCCATGGAGCGCCACGCTGCTGGTCACCGGATTGCTGCTCGCGGTGCCGTTCAGCGGGATCACCGGCGAGGTCCGTGACGAAGCACTGCACATCCTGCTGCTCGCGCTGATCTACGCCGGCGCCTGGCTGGTGATCCGGATCCTGTTCGTCTTCGAGGACACCGCGTTCCGCCGGCTGCCGGTGGACATGGCGGACAACCGACGGCGGCGACGCGCCCGTACCCAGATCGGCCTGCTCCGCCGGCTCACCGCGGTGATCATCAGTATCGTCGCGCTGGCGGCGACGCTGATGACGTTCTCCCAGCTCCGGGCGTTGGGCGCGTCTCTGCTCGCCTCGGCCGGCGTGGCCGGGGTGGTGGCCGGCCTGGCGGCCCAGTCGGTGCTCGGCCACGTGTTCGCCGGGCTGCAGCTCGCCTTCAGCGACGAACTGCGCCTCGACGACGTCGTGGTGGTCGACGAGGAGTGGGGCCGGGTCGAGGAGATCCGGCTCACCTATGTCGTGGTACGGGTCTGGGACCAGCGCCGACTGATCCTGCCGACGTCCTACTTCACCACCACCCCGTTCCAGAACTGGACCCGCAACGAGGCGCAGGTGCTGGGCAGCGTGATCCTGCACCTGGACTTCACCGCCGACATCGACGTGCTGCGGGCGGAGGCGCACCGCATCGTCGACGCCTCAGCGCTGTGGGACCGTCGGGAGTGGGTGATGCAGGTGGTCGACGCAACCGAGACGACCATCTGCATACGCCTGCTCGCCTCGGCGGCCGACGCGCCCAGCTCGTGGGACCTGCGGTGCGAGCTACGCGAGGGTCTCTTCACGTTCCTCCGCCGGCACCATCCCGACTGGCTGCCCAGGGCCCGCAGTGAGCTGGCCGCTCCGGTCGAAGAGGAGGAAGCACTGCCGCCGGCCCGGCACGCAGCCACCGGCCCGTCGACCGGCCGGGCGGGCACGACCCGATTGGGACGACCCGGTGCCGGCGGACCGGACCCGGGAAGCAGCCGTGGCACCGGACCGCGCGGACGGGCGGCCCGCGCCGCCGGCACCCGGCAGTTTGGCAGTGCTGCGGCGAACCGCCGACAACGGACGATCGACTCGGCGGCGGCTGATTCACCGCGCCCCGGTGACTGAACGCACGGCCCGGCAACGGAACACGCGGCCGGCCGGTTGATCAGTTAGTCACGTTCGGTGCGACCAACGGCATCGGCAATCGCCGGAACGAACACGACGGCGACCTGTCGCAGCTCCGCGGCGAGCGTCCGCAGCCGCTCCACCGGGGCGTGCTCACGCAACGCGCCCCCGGCGTCGTCGAGAAGCATCCGGGCCCGGGTGCGCTCGTGGGCGGGTACTCCGGTGGCCGGTCCGGTCAGTTCCTGCTCGACCAGCTCGATCAGTGACTCCAGATCCCCGGCGGGGTCGGTGGCGGCGGCCACCGGCCCGGCGTCGCCCGCCGGCGACCGTGGCTCGACGATCTCGGTCACCACGATCGACTGACGGCTACCGCCGTCGGCGTCGCGCGCTGAGATCGTCACCATTCCGTCGGCGTCCGTGTCGATGGTGACCTCGATCCGGGGCACCCCGCGCGGCGCCGGCCGGATTCCGGACAACCGGAACCGCCCGAGAACCCGGTTGTCCGCCGCCCGTCGGCGCTGGCCCTGCCGGACGACGACGTCGACGCTGGTCTGGCCGTCCTCCGCGGTGGAGAAGATCTGGGTCCGGCGGACCGGGATGGCGGTGTTGCGCTCGATGATCGTCGCCATCGTCCCGTCGTGTGCCTGCAGTCCGAGGGCGAGCGGCGTGACGTCACGCAACCGGGCGGGTCCGCCCGTACCGATGAGCAGCCCGGCCTGCACTGCGGCGCCGAGCGCCACCACCTCGTCGGCGTTGATCAGCAACTGCGGCTCCTGACCGTCGGCCAGCCGGCGCAGCAGGTCGCGCACCGCCGGAATCCGGGTCGCACCACCGACCATCAGCACCTGGTCGAGGTCCGCCGGGGCGACCCGCGCGTCCCGCATCGCCTGCTCCACCGGATTGCGACAGCGTTCCACCAGGTCACCGGTGAGTTCGTCGAACGACGGCCGGTCGATCAGGGTCCGCAGGTGTTTGGGACCCGCGGCGTCGGACGCGACGAACGGCAGGTTGACCTCCGCCTCGGTGACCGCGGACAGTTCCTCCTTGGCCCGCCGTGCCGCCTCGATCACCCGCCGCCGGGTCTGCGGATCCGCCGCCAGGTCGATGCCGTGGTCCCGGTGAAACTCGGCGACCAGGTGCTCCACCAGGCGGTGGTCGAAGTCGTCACCGCCCAGGTGGGTATCGCCAGCGGCGGCGCGGACCTCGACCGTGCCGTCACCCGCGGTCAGCACGCTGACGTCGAAGGTCCCGCCGCCGAGATCGACCACCAGGATCGTCTGCCGCTGACGCAGGTGCAGCCCGTAGGCCAGCGCGGCAGCCGTCGGCTCGTTGATCAGGCGCAGGATCTCCAGGCCGGCGAGTCGGCCGGCCTCACGGGTCGCGGTGCGCTGGGCATCGTCGAAATGCGCTGGTACGGTGACCACCGCCCGGTCGATCCGTTCACCGAGCGTCCTGGCCGCCTCGTCGATGAGGCTGCGCAGCACCAGCGCACTGATCTCCTCCGGGGCGTACCGGCGGCCCTTGACGTCGAACCGGGCCAGACCGCCGTCACCGACCACGTCGAACACCACCTCGGCGGCCTCCCGGCCGACCTCGTCGTAGCGCCGTCCGGCGAAACGTTTGGCGGAGTGGACGGTACCGTGCGGGTTGAGCACCGCCTGCCGGCAGGCGGCGTCACCGACCAGCAGGGCGCCGGCCTCGGTGAACGCCACCACCGACGGAGTGGTCCGCGACCCGGTCGCGTTCGGTACGACCGTGGGCCGGCCCCCCGAGACCGCGGCGATGACCGAGTTGGTGGTGCCCAGGTCGATTCCCACTGCGCGCGGCATGACCGTCCCCCCTCGTACCGGCGTCCGGCGCGGACCGGTTGAGCTGTTAGTGATCGTGGCAGCCGCCCGGATGACGCCGCGTCACCCGGGTGGAGTGAGCTCGGCCCGGTGACAGCCGGGCGCGCGACCGGGCTCCGGTCACCTGATGTCCGGCGGGCAGGCGTGGACCGGCCCGGGGCCGGGTACCGCTGCCGCCATGACCGACGCACCACGGCTCCCCGACTACGTCGACGGCCTGGACTTCCCGCTCTCCCGCGAGGACCTGCTCCGGCGGGCCCAGGAACTCGGCGCGGACACCGCGTTGCTGCAGGCGTTACGGGCGCTGCCCGCCGAGCGGTTCGTCGACGCCGAGCAGTTGCTGGCCGAGCTCGGCCGACCTGGTTGAACCTCCGACGCACGACGGGCGGTGCGGACGTACCGCGTTTCGTCCGGTCGACGCCGGGTACCGGCGTCGGGTGTTCTACGCGGAATTCTCCAGCGCCCGGCACCGGTTGCACGACGGCTACCTGACCACCACCGCCATCGATCTGCTGGCCGCCGATCCCCGACTGCGTGACCTCGACGTCGAGGTCCGGTTCGACGGTGGCGTCGCGCATCTGACCGGCGACGTCGCCGACGAGGCGGCGCTGCGTCGGGTCCGCGAGGCGATCGGACGGTTGGCGGGGGTGCACGGGGTCTGGGACCGCGTCCGGGTCGCCGGCGCCGAGCCGGTGATCCTGGACATCGGCTGCGGCGACGGCCCGCAGTACCCCGGCAACATCGGCCTGGACCAGCGACCGGGCAAGGCGGTGGCGGTCGTCGCCGATCTACGTGACGGCCTGCCGGTGCGCGACAACGCAGCGGATCAGATCTTCGCGGTGCACGTGCTGGAGCACCTGCCCGACTACCTGCGCCTGATCGACGAGTGCCACCGGGTACTGCGTCCCGGCGGTGTGCTGCATGTGCTCTCGCCGTGGTGGCGGCATGTCAACGCGGTCGCGGATCCGACCCACCTGCGGTTCTTCGACCTGCAGACGATCAAGGGCGTCTGCCAGCAGCCGGGGACTGCTGGACGCTGGTATCCCCAGCACGCCTCCTGCGACGGGGCCACGGTCTTCGCCGATCTGGTCGCCGCCCGTGCGAACGATCCCGACCCGTCACCCGGTCATCTCGCCCGGTTCTTCGACTAGGGCGTGTATCAAAGTCGGTCACAGCCACTCGTTGATCGCCGCGACCTGCACGGTCGCCTCGTACCGGACCGCGAGCTTGTCGTAGCGGGTCGCGACGGCACGGTTGCGCTTGAGCCGGTTGATCCCGCACTCGACCGCGTGGCGCTGCTTGTAGATCTCGGGGTCGAAGGCCGGCGGCCTGCCGCCCTTCGACCCCTTCTTCCGCCGGTTGGCGTCCTGGTCGGCCTTCGACGGGATCGTCGCGGCGACACCCCGTCGACGCAGGTAGGCACGGTTCGCCTTCGACGTGTACGCCTTGTCCGCCAGCACCCGGTCCGGACGGGTCCGGGGCCGACCGGCCCCGAGCCGGGGCACCCGGATTCGGTCGAGGACCGTCGTGAACTGCGGGCTGTCGCCACGCTGCCCGCCGGTCAGCACGATCGACAGCGGTTTCTGTCCCTGTTCACAGCCCAGGTGCAGTTTCGTGGTCCGTCCGCCACGGGAACGCCCCAACGCGTGGTCGTCGGGTTCCGACCCGGTACCGCCGGGTGGTTCGGCCTGCAGATCCCCCTTTTACGCGCTCCGGCGGCGTGCTGGTGCGCTCGGCTGATCGTGGAGTCCACGGACACGTCCCAGACGATCCGTCCCGCCGCGTCGGCCAGGGCCTGCAACGCGGTCAGGATCCGTGCCCAGGTCCCGTCGCGCTGCCACCGGCGGAACAGGGCGTACGCCGCAGCCCAGGAGCCGTAGTGGTCGGGGATGTCCCGCCACGGGGCGCCGGCCCGGGTCCGCCACCGGATCGCGTCGATGAGCTGCCGTTTCGTTGATGCGGGCGGTCGGCCCGGTCGGCGTGCGGTGGGCAGGAGAGGCTCCAGGACTGCCCACTGCGCGTCCGTCAGGTCGTGCCGCCTCGTCACCGCTACGCTGGTCACGAGGTCTCCGTGTTGATGGTTCGTCTTGGTCGATAAGCCGTCTACCGGAGACCTCGCTGTTTACCGGGCAGCGACACGCCGAAAGTCGTCACCCGCCCACGGCCGACTTTGATACACGCCCTAGTCGCCGACGGGGCACGTTCGATCCCGGCTGGAACGGGCTGTGCCCGTTCCAGCCGGGAAGGCCGACGCGTCGAACTGGAAGGGCCGCCGCGTCGGACGGACCGCTGGGAGACGCCGTCGGCGGCCGGGTCAGACCCGGTCGGCGACCGACGCGTAGGCGTTGTAGACGGCGGTGTCGAAGTACGGGCTCTTGTTCCACCCAGTGCTCGGGTTCAGCGTACTCATCACGCCGTTGACATAACCGAGGCTGCCGTCGTAGTTGCGCAGCCACGGCGCGCCGCTGGACCCGCCGGTGAAGCCGCACCGCAACTGGATGCGGTTCTCCAGCAACGGCCAGAATCCGGGCCGGCTGGTGGTGCCCCGGCAGTACTGCTGCCAGCCACCGTCGTACGGCGCCGCCGCCGGGTAGGCCAGGATCGTGACGTACTGCTGGTAGTTGTAGTTCCAGGACAGGCCGTTGCCGCCGACGACGTTGACGACCCGTTGGCCGGCGGCGCTGGGCCGGACGGTCACAAAGCCCACGTCACGGTCCAGGTTGCTGTTGTTCGCCCAGGCGGTGAAGGTGGTCAGGTACTTCGCCGACCAGGTGCCGTACGGCCGGGCCCCGTAGTTGTAGCGCGGGACGAAGGTCCAGTTCTGCATCCAGGTGCCGCCGCTGCCGCCGTGTACGCAGTGCCCGGCGGTCATCACCAGCAGCCGGGAGGCGCTGTTGACCGTCGCCGCGGAGCACACGTAGTCGTAGCCGTTCACCGGGTTGCGGAAGAAGACCTTGCCGACGCTGGCCGAGGCGTTGACGGCCAGCGCGCCGTCGGATGCCGCGCTGTCGCTGGCGGACTCGCCCGCGCCGGTGGACTGGCCCGCGGCGGCCGGTGCCGCCGGGACCGGCCGGTGCGGGGCTACGGGAGCGACGGTGCCGGCCGGTTGCCGCCCGGGTTGCGGCGCGGTGCCCCGGCGCGCCGGCGGCGACAGGTCACGGAGCAGTTGGTCGGCGGGCCGGGCGTCGCGCATCCGCTGCGGGGTCCAGTAGTCCCGGACCCGCTGCGGATCGGCGGCGCTGCCGCTGTGCCGTCCGTCGAACACCGGAGCCTCGGCGGTGGTGACCGCACCGAGACCACTGTGTGGTGCCGCGGCGGCTGGTCGCGGTGCGACCAGCGCCACCGTGGCGAGCAGCGTCGCGAGCGCGACGACCCCGGACCGGCGCAGGTGTGGTGAGGACATGCGGTGGCCTTTCGTCGGTGGGTGCATCTGAGTCGATGCGATACCCCCACAGCATGTAACACGTACGGGACAAAGTCAGCACCGGAACGCGTCCGCATGACTACCTGGAGTAAGTCCCACAGCTGATAGACACCACCCAGCTGGATAGCTATGTAGAAGCGGAATCACAACTGGCACTGAACGTGGTTGCCGATGACCCGCGTACGTGACACTCATTCACTCAGCCCGGTGGCGGCACCAGCCCGCCGGCCGCCAGGACCAGCCAGGTGAGTTCCGGATGGACGATGTCACTGTGCGCGCCGGCCGGTGGCCCACCGCGACGCACGACGGCGGTGGCGTCCACGTTGTGGACCCGCCGGTGCTCAAGTCGGTTGCCGCCGTGGCCTGCCGCCGCCAGCGGCAACGACCGGGCACCGACGCCGGTGGCACCGTGGAAGCCGAGTGCCCCCCACCGCTCGGCGAGCGCCGGGGCCGCTGCGGCGTCATCCCCGGCGGCCAGCGAGGCGAGCGGATAGAACACGCCCAGGGCTGAGTCGTTGGTCGAGAAGCAGACCGAGACCGGCCCGTCGATCCGGGCCGGCAGGCCGGCCAGGGCACCGGACCGGACCGGATCGAACGGCAGCGCCGGGGCGAAGGCGAACCGGGAGAACGCCCCTTGCAGCAGGGTCAACGACCGCACCGGGCGAACCGCGCCGCCGACCGCCGGCTGCGCCGCGTCGGCGGCGAAGCTGACCAGCCGGGCCCCGAAGCTGTGCCCGACCAGGTGGATCCGCACGGACGGCGCCACCGTGGCGAGCCGGGTCAGCAGCGGCCCCAGGCCGACCCGCCCGACCCGGCCGGCCCGGCCCTTCATCTGCCAGTAGGTCAGTTGCCGCAACGCCTCCTTGGCCCCGTACCAGATCCCGCGCAGCGGGTCCGCCAGCCCGGCCGCGCCGCCGACCGCCGCCGCGTCCAGTGGGGTGTGGCAGCGCCGCAGCTCGTCGAGGAAGCGGGCGTACAGCGTGACCGGGTCCACATCGAGCATCGCGGGCAGCGCCGGTGCGGGCCCGACCGGAGCCGGATTGTCCGCAGCTCTGCCGGCCCCAGCCAGCTCCGGGCGGGTCGGTACTGAGTCGCCCTCGTCGCCGCAACCGTCGGCGGTCACCATCGCGAACTGGCGGAGCTCGTTGGCGAAGGCTCGCACCCGGGGCCGGGTGGGCGAGGTGCGGAGCAGGTGTGCCATCCGGTCCAGGGCCGGCGCGCCAGCGGGGAAGGTGGCCCGCAGCACGTTCAGCGTCTCGTCGTCCAGACCCGCCGGTCGGGGACGGTCCGGGCCGCGACGCCGGCCGACCGGACCTGCCCCGGCAGCTGCGCCGCCGAGCCCGGCCGGACCGGGACCGGGCGATGCCGCGCCGGCTGGCTCGAAGTCCGGTGCTGGCTCGTCGGGCCACCGGCGTGCCGGCCAGTGCACGCCGACCAGCCCGAGACTCTCCGCCCATGGTCCCGCCCGCCGCGCCTGGCCGGCGAGCAGATTGAAGAAGGCGGCGTAGAGCGCGTCAGCGACATCCCGATCGTTGTTCCAGCCGTGCGCGAGCACCACCAGATCGGTGACACCACGGGCACGGGCACCGGACAGCAGCGCGGTCACCGACACCGGGTCCGGATCCCCTGCGGCGTCGAAGCACAGCTCCCACCACGGGAGACCGCCGATCCGTCGGTCCGTCATCGGTCCCCTTTCCGCCGCCACCGGTGGTCACACCGACTGCAGTGCCCGCATCAGGTCCACCAGCCCATGGCCCTGGAAGTGCCGGTCGCGGCCGAGCGGCACGGCAGTGTCGAGCAGGATCTGCTTGACCCGCTCCGGCTGGCCGATGAACTCCCGACGCACCGACAGGAACGCAGCGACCGCACCGGAAACATGTGGCGCCGCCACGCTCGTACCGGACTCCTCCAGGTAGACCGCCATGTGCGGGTCCGGGCCGCCGTCCTCGGTCGTGGTCAGCCGGGCACCCGCCGCGCAGGAAACGATCCGTTCGCCGGGAGCGACCAGGTCCGGCTTACGGCGGCCGTCGCCGGTCGGCCCCTTCGAGGAGAAGTAGGACACCCCGTAGGTGTGCGGCATGTCGCGGTGTGTCGACCCGACCGTGATCGCGCGTTCGGCGTTGCCCGGATCGTTGATCGTCGCACCCAGCGCGAACCGCGACGGTACGCCGAACGGCGCGCCAACCGCGCCGTACCCGGAGTTCCCGGCGGCGGTCACCACGATCACCCCGGACCGGACCAGTTTGTCCACTTCCCGGCAGAGCGGGGACTGACCACATGCAAACCACTCCGGATCGAACTCGTACCCGACGCTGAGGTTGACCCCGTGGATGCGCATCACCCGGTCGCTGCGCGCGTTGACCTCGCGTACGTAGGCCAGCGCGGCGATCACCCGCGACACCCGTTCGGTGAGATCACCTCCACCGTGCAGCACCTTCAGGCTGACCAACCTGGTCAGCGGCGCGACACCGACCATCGAGGCCGGGTCGACCACCGGGCGGGACACCGGGACCGGCACGGCCGGATCGTCGATGTCGTAGCGGTGCTCGATCACCCGTACCGTCCGCTGCGGATGTCGGCGCACCCAGTCGTCCACGCCGCCGGCGATGATCCCCGCGACGTGGGTACCGTGGCCGCTGTCATCGGTCAGCGCGTCGCCCGCCCGGGGTCGCGCCCCGGGCGGGAAGCTGCGGTGCAGGTCGCGGACCTCGGGTGCGCTGAGCGTCGCGTAGCTGGCGAAGTGCGGGTGCCGGGCGTCGATGCCCGAGTCGACCACCGCCCAGACGATCCGTTCGCCGGTGGCGTTGAAGGTCCGCCGGGCGGCGTCCGCCTTGATGGTGGCCGCCGAGACGTCGATCTGCGGCCGGACCGGGAAGTCCGGCCAGATCCGGTGCACGCTTCGCTGATCCGGATCGCCGACAACGGTGTCCGCCGCTACCAGCCGCTTCATCTGGTTGACGCTGAGTTCCCCGACGACGTACTCGCCGGCCAGTGGCCGGGGGTGCCGACCCGCGGTGACCCGGAACCAGAGTCCGGCCAACTGCTCGGTGGCGCGCTGCGGCCCACCGGCGAAGTGCAGGTTGACCGCGACCAGCACCGGCACCGGCTCGTCCGGACCGACTGGGAAGCCGAGGCGCTGCCGCCCGGTGACCGCCCGCAACGGATCGGTGATCACCCCGGGCGCGGCGAGCGGCGCTGGACGGTCCGGACCGGGCGCACCGGTGGTGTCGTTGCCGCCGGTGGCGGCCGGCCCGTCCGAGGCCGGCACGGCCGACGGCCCGTGGCCGGCCAGCAGCGTAGCCCGTGCCCGACCGGCGTCGGTCAACGACCAGGTCCGGCCACCGGTGACCAGATTGGCGACGCGCAGCCGGTCCAACGCCTGCCGGACCCGGTGGTGCCACTGCGGTTCGCCGTCGCGGTCGGCACGCTCGGCGTCGCCGAGCCGGTCACCGTACCGGAAGGCCACCTCGCGCAGCACCGTGACGAGACCGGGAGCGGCCCGGGGGCGGCCGGCGAGCGCGATCAGCGTACGGCTGTCCCAGTCATCCGGCTGCGTCACGGCGGTCCCCTCCCACCAGCACCGCTGACGGCCGATCGACGACCACAGCGGCCATCTCAAGCATAGAGCGACGAAACAACTACTCAAAGTGACAGATCAGCCCCCTTCCGGACCGGCCACCGGCCCCGAAAACAGGAAACCCACTCAGCTACGCATCGCCCGGCCCTACGGTGAGAAGACGAGAGCCAGCGCTGACCGTCATCCCCCCGGGGCGGACCGACGCCAGGGAGGTGACGCCCGTGCTGGAGCGTCCGGCAGCCACCATCAGCTCGGTACGGCACCGCCGGATGGCCCACGCCCGGCATGCCTGGGCCTACGACGGCCACGCCCATCTCGAGGTCAGCACGGACGACCATGGTCGGGCGATCGCCGACGTGCAGCGACTGGAACAGGCCCTGCACGAGGTCGACGGAGTGCACTGGGCGGCCTGGAACGGCGCGCTGGGCCGGATGGTGGTCCGGTTCGACCCCGAGGTGATCGGCAACTCCCGGCTCGTCGCCGCGCTCGCCGCCGCGGAGCGGCGCGTCGCCCCGCAAGCAACCGGCACCACGCACGTTGATGCCGGCCTCGGCAACGCCGTGTCACTGGCCGGTGATCTGATCGGCGCCGGCGTCGGAGCCGTCGGCAAGGTGCTCCGGCTGCCCGCACTACCCAACGAACTCGCCGCGCTGCCCGCTGCCTTCGAACACGTACCGCAGCTGCGTTCCTGGTTGCGCCGTACCCTCGGCCCGGTCGGCGCCGACCTGGGCCAGGCGCTGTTCAGCACCGCCGTGGCAGCGGCCTCGCAACGCCCGCTGACCAGCCTCACCGATGCCGTACTGCGGGTCGCGCTGATCGCCGAGGATTCCGCCTACCACAAGGTGTGGGCCGCCCGGGCCCACGAACTGCATCCCGACCCGGACAGCAGTCGCGCACCGGCGCTGCCGGCGCCGGCCCGCCCTCGACCGTTGCCGGACGGCCCGATCGAGCGGTACGCCCAACGGATGAGCACGCTGACCCTGGTCACCGCCGGAATGCTCACCATGCTGCCGGGCGGCCGGCAGCGTGCCGCCCGGGTCACCGCAGTCGCGTCCCCGCGCAGCGCCCGGACCGGCCGTGACGCCTACTGTGGTGAGCTCGGCCGGATCCTCGCCCGGCGGGGCGTGGTGGTGCGGGAAGCCGCCGCGCTGCGCCGGCTGGACCGCGTCGACACCGTGATCATCGACGCCTCGGTGCTGCTCACCGGCCGCACCCTGGTCACCGCGGTGGTTCCGATCAGGGGTACCGAGGAGCAGGCCCGCCGGATCGCTGCCCGGCTGCTCGATCCCGCCACCGACCCGGGGGACGGCCGTGACCAGCCCCGACCGACCACCGGCGGACCGGACGGCGGCGAGGCCACCGACGGATGGGCGTTGACCGCTCCGCACCGGCTCACCCATGCGTTGCCAGCCGACCTGCTGGACCGGCTCGGCCGCGGTGACCCGCCGGACGGCGACCGGGCCGGGACTTCCGGCGGCGACCTGCTGGTGCTGACGCGGCACGGGGGGCCGATGGCCCTGGTACGCGCCGAGGCCGAGCTGGACCCGCTGGCGGAGGCGCTCACCACGGCAGCCCGCCGGGTCGGCCAGTTGCTCATCGCGGGCCGCAGCCGGGCCGGCCGCAGTCCGGCGACCGGCCCGACCGGCAGCATGCTCGCCAGCCGCTGCCAGGCGGCGGGGACGGTGGCCGGGGGATCGAAACTGGCCGCCTCATTACGGACGTTGCAGCAGGCCGGCCACGGGGTCGCCCTGATCGCCGCCCGCAACGACGTCGCCCTGGCCGCCGCGGACTGCGGAATCGGGGTGGTCCAGGCCGCCGCCCGCCGCCCGCCGTGGGGTGCCCACCTGATCTGCGCGCCCGGGTTGGAGACCGCCTGGCTGGTGCTGGAGGCGACGGCGCTGGCCCGTTCGGTGAGCACCGACAGCGCCCGGCGGGCCATGCTCGGCTCCGTCGCCGCCGCCGCGCTCGGCGTGCTCGACGGTAGCCCTCGTGGCGGCTCGCGGTCGCTACTGATCGACAACGTGGCTGGGCTGGTCAACCTGGCGATCGGGCACCGGGCGGCCCACGGGCTGCGCGGGCGGGCGACACCCGCGCCGCGCAGCCGGGCACCCTGGCACGCCATGCCGGTCGATGAGGTGCTCACCCGGCTCGGCTCCTCGACCGAGGGGCTCAGCGACGTGCAGGCCCGGCAGCGGCAGGCCGAACAGTCAGGTGGCCAACCCGACGACGGGCCAGGACGGGGCCTGTGGCAGGCCACCGCAGCCGAGCTGGACACGCCACTGACCGGTCCGTTGGCCGCAGGCGCTGGGGTGTCGGCGATGACCGGATCGACCGTGGACGCCGTCATGGTCCTCTCGGTGATCATGGCCAACGCGCTACTCGCCGGGGCCCAGGAGATGGCGGCCGGGCGGGCGCTGCGCCGGCTGCTCAGCGCCGGGGCCCTGCGGGTGCGGTTGCAGCGCGACGGCGAACAGCACGTCCGCCCGGCGGAGGACCTGGTGGCCGGTGACCTCATCTGTCTGGAAGCGGGCGACTCGGTGCCCGCCGACTGCCGACTGGTCACCGCCAACGGCCTGGAGATGGACGAGTCGAGCCTCACCGGTGAATCGGTCCCCGTGGCGAAGACCGTCGACGGCACCGGAGCCGACGCGGTCGCCGACCGGACCAGCATGGTGTACGCGGGCAGCACCGTGGCCGCCGGCACGGCCACCGCCGTCGTGGTGGCGACCGGCCGGTCGACCGAGGCGGGCAGCTCCATCGACCAGGTGCAGGACGAATCCCCACGCGGCGGGGTGCAGGCCCGGCTGCGGCAGATCACCTCGGCGTCGGTGCCGACCGCGCTCGCTGCCGCTGCGGCGACCCTTGGCAGCGGGCTGCTGCGGGGCCGGCTGGCCGAATCGGTCGGGTCCTCGGTGGCCCTCGCCGTCGCCGCCATCCCCGAAGGACTGCCGTTCGTCGCCACCGCCGCCCAGCTCAGTGCGAGCCGGCGGTTGTCCCGGCACAACGTGCTGATCCGGGATCCCCGGGCGATGGAGGCGCTCGGCCGGGTCGACGTGATCTGCTTCGACAAGACCGGCACCCTCACCCAGGGATCGATCCGGCTGCAGAGTGTCTGCGACGGCCGCCGAACCGAGCCGGTCGACGCGCTGGGCTCCGACCTGCGACGGATTCTGTCGGCGGCGCTGCGGGCCACTCCGGTTCCGGACGGCGATCAGAAACTGCCCCACCCGACCGACCAGGCGGTGGTCGACGGCGCGTACTCGGCCGGGGTGGGCATCCGGGAAGGCGCCGACGGGTGGGAGCCACTCGCCGAGTTGCCGTTCGAGCCGGGCCGGGGCTTCCACGCGGTGCTCGGTACCTGCCCGGGTGGTGCCGTCATCAGCGTCAAGGGCGCCCCGGAGACGGTGCTGCCGCGGTGCGCGACCTGGCGCCGCGCCGACGGAGTGGTGCCGCTGGACGACGCCGGCCGCCGCGAGATCAACCTGGCCATCGACGGGCTGGCCCGCAGCGGTTTGCGGGTACTCGCCGTCGCCGGTCGGGTCGCATCCGGTCGCCGGGATCTCGACGACGACCGGATCGACCGGTTGGAGCTGCACGGGTTGCTCGGCCTGGCCGACCCGCCACGCGACACCGCCGCCGACGCCGTCCGGCGGTTGCGCCGCGCCGGGATCACCGTGGTGATGCTGACCGGTGACCATCCGAGCACCGCCGAGTCGATCGGCTCGCAACTCGGCCTGCTCGACGGCAGCGCGGTGGTCACCGGGGCGGACCTCGACGCCGCCGGACCGGACCAGCTGCCCGAACTGGTGTCCCGGACAGCGGTCTTCGCCCGGGTCAGTCCGGCCCACAAGGTCGCCGTGGTCAGGGCGCTGCGCCAGGCCGGCCGGGTCGTCGCGGTGACCGGTGACGGCGCCAACGACGCGCCGGCGATCCAACTCGCCGACGTCGGAATCGCCCTCGGCGATCACGGCACCAGCGCCGCCCGCCAGGCGGCGGACATGATCGTGGTCGACGGCCGGATTGAGAGCATCGCCGAGGGCGTGGCCGAGGGGCGGGCGATGTGGGTGTCGGTGCGCGAGGCTCTCGCCCTGCTGCTCGGCGGCAACCTCGGGGAGATCCTCTTCTCGGTCGGCAGCTCGCTCATCTCCGGCCAGCAGGCACTCAACCCCCGGCAGATCCTGTTCGTCAACCTGATGACCGACCTGCTGCCGGCGATCGCCGTGGCGTCGCGCCCACCACGGAGGATCAGCGCCGACGAACTCGCCCGTGAGGGACCGGAGTCGTCGCTCGGCGCCAGCCTCAACCAACAGGTCGCCCGGCGGGCAGCGGCGACCGCGCTGGCCACCACCGGAGGTTGGCTGGCCGCCCGGTTCACCGGCACCCCCGCCCGCGCCGGCAGCGTGGCACTCGCCGCGCTGGTGGCCGCCCAGTTGGCGCAGACCGCGGTCGCCGCGAAGGGTGATCCGACTGTGCTGGCGGCGGCCGGGGTGTCACTCGGGGCGTTGTTCGGGGTGGTGCAGACGCCGGTGGTCAGTCAGTTCTTCGGCTGCCGTCCGCTGGGACCGGTCGGCTGGTCGATCGTCGGCGGTTCGGCGGTCGCCGCGGCCGGGCTCGGGCTGCTGCCGCTGGAACGGATCGAACGGCTCCGCCGGACCCGACTGGGCCGGTTGACAACGGACGTCGCCCACCGGGGTGCCGGTCACCGGGTACGCCGGGCCGTCCGCCCGGTGCGCCGGCTGCGCCCGACCGGCCCCGACGCCCCGGCCCCGGTCTGACACCCGGATTCGTCGACCTACGCCGCCGCGCTGATCTGGCGTTCGAAGCGCTGCCGCAGCCCGTCCGCGCGTTGCGGGTCGGCGAAACCCTTGAACGCCTGGTCGACGAACTCCGCCGGGATCATCGCCTCGACCTGGGTCCGAAAGTCCTGATCGAGCTGGGTGACGGTCAGCTCAGGCGGATCGGTGAGCCGGGCCACGATCGGGCCGGCGTTCATCCGGGACAGCAGGTACGGCGTGCCCGGCGTACCTGTCGCGCACAGGTAGTAGCCGTAGGCCGTGCCCACCTCGTCGGATCGGGCGGTGGCCGGGTCCAGTCGCCAGACCTCCGCGGTGCACAGCATCCGTTCGTCCGGGTTGACCTCGTGACCGTGCGCCGCGTGCTCGTCCGCGGTGGACTGCTCGATGGTGGTCGCGATCCGCAGCGCGGCGTCGTCGCGCAGTTGTGCCTCGGTCAACACCGGCGCCGCAGCCGCGGTCGAGTAGTGGAAGCCTCCCGCGAGCAGCATCAGCACCAGCAGCTCCGGTACCAGCCACCACGCCGCGACGCGTCGCCGCGACACCCGAGGCGAATCGACATCTTTCAACACCACAGCAGTGTCTCAGCAGCCGGCCGGGAAGGGAAGCCACCGGCTGCGCCGGTGGCGACGCGGCACGGCCGGCGGCTGCGGTCAGTGGCCGCCCTTGCCCTCGCCGAGCCGCAACGCCAGCGCCGGACACATGTTGACCGCCTTGCGGGCACCCGGTTCCAACCACACCGGCACCGGGGACGGCGGGAAGGCCGGATAGCCGTTCGCGTCGAGCCGGATGAACTCCGGAACCACGTGTGCGCACAGGCCGTGCCCGTCGCACCGGGTCCAGTCCACACTCAGTCGCTTGGTGCCGCCGGACGGCGCGTCAGCCGGCAGCGGGAGGACACCCTTGACCGGCTTGCCGCAGCCGTCGCCCTGGGCATGCGCGGCCAGATCCTCGGTGAACACCTCCAGGGCCGAGATGGCGAACCGGGACGTGCCGTCCGGATGGCTGCAGGCGCCTCGGCCCTTCACCACACTCGCCGCCGCCCGGACCATGTCGACCGCCGCGCTGCCGATGACCAGGGAGTCGACGGTGCGGGCCAGGTCCGGCAGGCCGAGCCGACAGGGCCCGCACTGCCCGGCCGACTCACCGGCGAGGTAGTGCACCACCCGGGCGACCTCGCCCATCGGACAGGTGCTGCCGCCGAGCGGGATGGTGATGCCGGCGCCGATCGTGCCACCGACCTTGGTGAAACCTTGCCGGGACACGTCGACCACGGACACCGCCTCGGGGGTGATCCACTTGCCGTGGAACCCACCGATCAGCAGCCCCGGGCCGACCGGCGCCTCGCACAGTTCCAGGATGTCCCGCAGCGGGGTCCCGGTGGGGCACTCCACCACGGCCGGACGGGCGGCGGACCCGCCGATGGTCAGCAGCACCGTCCCCGGTTCGTCGGCCAGGCCGACCGCGCCGTACTCGTAGGGGCCGAGCCGGGCGGCGATGGCGAGCTGGGAGTACGTCTCCGCGTTGGACAGCAGCGTCGGCAGACCGGACACCCCGGAGTCGCTGGCCCGGACCTTGACGCCGGGCGGGATGTGCGGCAGACCGTTGATGCCCCGGACCAGCGCCCCGCCCTCGCCGGAGATGAACCGGTGCGGGACGGTGACGATGCTGGCCGGCACCGGCATCCGCCGTTCGGCCAGCGCCGCCGACAGCGACGCGCCGCCGACGCCGTCGTCCGCGACACCGATGACGATCTCGTCGGCCTCCAGCGCGTACGCGGCCAGCGCGGCACCGTCCAGGATCAGATGCGGGGCCCGGGTGAGCAGCACCTTGTCCTTCCAGCTCGCCGGCTCCCCCTCGGTGGCGTTGACCACGACGACAACCGGCTTGTCCTGCTTGTCGGCTGACTCGAGCACCGCCTTGACCTTGCGGTGGAACGGGAAACCGGCACCGCCCCGTCCCCGTAGGTCGATCGCTTCGGCCAGCCGCATCAGGTCGTCGACCGACAGTGGTCCGACCCCGCCGTGCACCTGTTCGTGCGCCCGCAGATCGAGCCGACCGAACTCCTCGAACCCGGCGGTCAACCGGGGCGGGCCGACGGTGGCGACCGGCGGGACCGATGCCGTGCTCAATTCGCCTCTCCTCGAAGCTGCGTCCAGTACTCGTCGTCGGAGTCCTCCGCGTCCCGACGTCGCCGGGACCGCCGGCTGCCCGCGGACTCTGCCGCAGCCGCCCGCTGGGCCCGCCGGGAGGCCAGATCGACCAGCGTCGGGGTGTCGTCTGCCGGCAGGTAGTCATCCATCTCCCGGTCCACCGGAGCCGGATCGGGCTCGGCCCGGTAGCGCGCCGCCCGACCACGGGCCGGCTCGGCGGAGACCGGGCGGTCGTCGAACCGGCCACGTGGACCGGCGCCGGAGACCGGCCGGTCGTCGGCGAACCGGCTGCGGGCACCGGCGCCGGAGACCGGCCGGTCGTCGGCGTAGCGGCCCCGGGAGCCGATGGTCTCCGCCACCGAACGCCGGGGCTCGTAGCCACCGTCGTCGGCGGCCTGGCGCCGCCGACCGCCGTCCGGCTCGGCGTAGCGCCGCTGGTCCGGCTCCTCCGCGTAGCGCCGGCGGGTGCCGGCGTCGTCCTCGGCGTACCGGCCCCGGCCGGTCTCCTCCTCGGCGTAGCGACCGCGGCCGGAGTCGGACCGGCGGTACTCCCGGGAGTCCTCGGCGGCGGCCGGACGCGACCGCGGTGCGGGTCGTCCCACCTCGGGTACCCGGTACCGGTCGGCGGACCGGGTGGAGGCGCCGCGCCCGGCACCGGCCGGCGCCCACGAATCGATCATGTCCGCACCACGGTCGCCGAACGACGCGAAGCGGGCGGTCGCCGGTTCCAGGCTGATTCCGTCGTCCCGGCCGCTCCGACGGCGTGACGATCCGGACCCGGACCGGGAGTCGTCGGCCATCTTGCCGACCGGCTTCATCGAGGTGCCGGTGGCCTGCGACACGAACGGCTTCTTCTTGCCCACGCCGGTGGCGAACCGCACCAGCAGGGCGATGACCACCAGCACAAGGCAGATCACGTAGCTGAGCGTCACCCAGGTCGCCGGGGGTCGGCCGGTGCCGAGTCCGTGCATGATCCCGATCGGCCAGGCGACATAGGCACCGCTGTGCAGCGCCCGCCACAGCCACGGCGGGCCCACACCGACCCACCGGGCCCGCGCCAGACCGGTCCACATGATGGCGAACATGAGGTACGCCGCGAGGGTACCCATGCCCACGTAGATCGCCTGACCGCCGCCCAGGAACGGGATGAACGCCCCGACGGCGGAGACCGCACCGGTGGTGATCTGCGTGATGACGTGCAGCACCAGGAAGGTGATCGCCATGATCCCGGTGGTGCGGTGCGCCGACTGCAGCAGCACCCGGTGCCGGGGCAGCAGCACGATCCGGTCGGTCGCCAGCAGCCCGACCATCACCGTGATGCTGAGCGCCACCAGGGCGAAGACGCCACCGAAGAAATCCAGGAAGAAGAACGCGTAGACGTACGCGACCCGGCCTGCCGACGTGAGCATCGCCAGTGCCCAGAAGGCCGCCAGCACCGACGCCGAGAGAATCAGGACCGAAAGGCGGGACGGCTGTCGCCCGCCGGAGAGTTCGGTCCTGGGGCCGGCGGGTCGCTGGTTCTGGTTCGTCCGCGCCATCTGCTCCTCGATCTCCACTCGGTGCCATCCGCACACCCGCACCGGCCGGACTCATCCGCCCGGTCCACCGCGAGTGCCCTGCCCTTGGCTTGGCGCCGGAGAAACCGTACCGCTTCCCGGTCGTTTCGCCCGCTCCAGTGCCGTCCCTCTGCATCTACGTAGTTGAGGCGTCGACGGATGAACGGCGCCGGGATTTGATTGTGAGGTCACTGGTCTGCCGGAATCATCCCGCTACCTACCACTCAATCCACGTGCAGAAACGCGCTCACATCCACACAAAGTCACCGCGTGGTCACAAAAGATTCTAAGCCGAAATTAAGATGCCCCTCCGGCGACCGCGAGGAGGGCGGCGCCGGAGGGGCTGGTTCCCGGGTGAGCGGCGGGAACCTGTCTGTGTCGGCCGTCAGTCCTCCCGCAGTTCGCAGGTGGCGAGCTGGTCGAGGCCGGCCGGACGCTGCCCCTGCCGACCGATCGAAATCGCGATCCGCTCGATCGCCGCCGTCCGCTTACTCGCCAACGGACCAAGAATCGCGTTGTCCACGAAGTTCGGACCACCCTGACCCTGACTGCTCACCAACCGCGCGTTGGCCTCCGCAAGCTGCGTCTCCAGCGCCCGCAGATTCCGGTCCACCTCGGCCCGCGCCGCCGCCGGCACCGCCGGCAACCGGTCCACCACGCTCGGACAGACGATCGTCCCGACGCCGTCGGCGGCCGGAGCCTCGGGCGCGCCGGCCGGCGGGGTGGTCGCCGCGCCGTCGTCGACGCCGCTTCCACCGGTCTGGCCGGCGGCGACGAGTTCGCAGGTGGCGAGCTGGTCGAGGCCGGCCGGACGCTGCCCCTGCCGACCGATCGAAATCGCGATCCGCTCGATCGCCGCCGTCCGCTTACTCGCCAACGGACCAAGAATCGCGTTGTCCACGAAGTTCGGACCACCCTGACCCTGACTGCTCACCAACCGCGCGTTGGCCTCCGCAAGCTGCGTCTCCAGCGCCCGCAGATTCCGGTCCACCTCGGCCCGCGCCGCCGCCGGCACCGCCGGCAACCGGTCCACCACGCTCGGACAGACGATCACTCCCACGTCGTCTGCGGCAGAGGTGTCGGCCGCTGCGAGGCCGAGGCCGGCCCCCATGATCACAGCCGCCAGGCCGACCGTGCCGGCCACCTTCCACCGCCGGGAGTTCAACGGCGAGGGACCGACCGGGTGGTCGACCCTCCGCCGGGGAGAACGCGAGTACATGGGACTGACAACCCAACCCTTCTGGGGACAGTTGCCGGTAGCCGCGCCGCTCGATCGACGGCGTCCCGGTGGGCCGTGCGGCCCGTGTCCGGCGGCGCCCCGAGCGTGAGGCCACCAGACACTGTCGGAGGATGTTCGGTGAGGCGTCGACGGTTTCCGCCGCTGTCTCGACCATGCATACGGCGGTCCGACGGGGACGGTTCAACCCGGTCGACAGATCATCCGATCGACGGGCGCCGGGGCAACGGACCGGGTCAATGGAACCCGGGGCGACCGGACCGCGACCGGGGCGGACCACCGGGTCCGTCGCCGACGGCCGGTTTCGAAGGTGGGGCGACGCAGCCGACTCTTGCGGGAGACCGACGTTAAGGCGCGCCGCCCCGCCGACACACACTACTCGCGCACCCTGCGAAAAGGATTACTGGACGCGCTGTAGCGGACTAGCAATTGCTTGGTTCGACAGTCGGTACGGCACCCCGTTGCTGAGTCGCGACTCAGCGCAGCCGATCCGGCACCAACCGCACCGACACCGGACCTGCCAGCGCCGGCACGGGCGCGTCGGGACCGCCGACCGGCGCCCACGGTGCCAGAATACGACGGGTGACGACATCTGCTGCCGGGCCGGAGATCAGCGACGCGCTGCGCGACTTCTGGCGCGAACGGCACCTGTGCACGCTGACCACGCTGCGCCCGGATGCAAGCCCGCACGTGGTTCCGGTCGGAGTGACCTTCGATCCGGACAGCGGCGTCGCCCGGGTGATCACCTCCACCCGGTCCCGCAAGGCCGCACACGTGCGGGCCGCCGGCGCGACCGGGGCCCGGGTGGCCGTCTGCCAGGTCGACGGCAAGCGATGGTCGACGCTGGAAGGCCTGGCCCGGCTCCACGACGATCCGCCGACGGTCCGTGACGCGGAACAGCGCTACGCCCTGCGGTACCGGGTACCGCGCCCCAACCCGGAGCGGGTGGTGCTGGTCATCACGGTCACCCGCCGGCTCGGCAACGTCTGATCCGGGCGACGTCACGCGGATCACCGCCGACGGGGTGGCCATGTCGAGCAACGCGGCGAACCGATACCGTCGGACGATGCCCCCCAGATCCGGACCGGCTGTGGTCACCGTCGTCGGTATCGGCGCCGACGGATGGGACGGGCTGTCCGGCGCCGGCCGGTCGGCGCTGCGCGCCGCGACCGCGCTGCTGGGCAGCCGCCGGCAGATCGAGCTGATCCCACCGCCCGAACGGCCGGCGGCCACCGGCACCTGGCCCACCCCGCTGCTCGCCCACCTGCCCCGGCTGCTCGACGAACACCGCGGGCAGCACCTCGCGGTGCTGGCCAGTGGCGACCCGATGCACTACGGCATCGGCGGCACCCTGGTCCGGCTACTCGGCCCCGACCGGGTACGGGCGGTGCCCCACCCGTCGGTGGTCTCGTTGGCCTGCGCCCGGCTCGGCTGGCCGGTCGAGGAGGTCGACGTGGTCAGCGCCGTCGGCCGCCCGGTACAGCTGCTGCACCCGCTGATCCACCCCGGGCGTCGGCTGCTGGTGCTCAGCGCCGGCACGACCACCCCAGGTGAGGTGGCCGGCCTGCTCACCGCCCGGGGCTACGGACCCAGCCCGCTGACCGTACTGGAACAACTCGGCGGCGTCCGGGAACAGCTGCGGACGGCCACCGCCCAGGACTGGGGCGGCCTCGATGTCGACCCGCTCAACGTCGTCGCGGTGGACTGCCGGGCCGAGCCGGGCACCCCGCCGCTGCCCCGGGTGCCAGGGCTGCCCGACGACGTCTACCAGCACGACGGCCAGCTGACCAAACGGGAGATCCGGGCGGTCACGCTGGCCCGGCTGGGTCCCCTGCCCGGGCAGCTGCTCTGGGACATCGGGGCCGGATCGGGCAGCATCGCCATCGAGTGGTCCCGTGCCCATCCGCAGTGCCGGGCCGTCGCCGTGGAGCACGACCCACGGCGGGCTGAACGGATCGCGGCGAACGCGGCGACACTCGGCGTACCGGGCATCACGGTGGTCGCCGCGGCCGCCCCGCAGGCACTGGTCGGTCTCGACCCTCCGGACGCGGTCTTCGTCGGCGGCGGGGTCACCACCACCGGGCTGCTGGACGCCGCCTGGTCGGCGCTTCGGCCCGGCGGCCGGCTGGTGGCCAACGCGGTGACCATGGAGTCCGAGGTGCTCCTCGCGGACTGGTATGCCCGCCACGGCGGCGACCTGACCCGGATCGCGATCAGTCGGGCAGCGCCGGTCGGCGGCTTCACCGGCTGGCGGCCGGCGATGCCGGTCACCCAGTGGGTGGTGCACCGCCGGTGACCGTCCACTTCGTCGGGGCCGGCCCCGGTGCCGCCGACCTGATCACCATCCGTGGCCGCGAGGTCATCGCGACCAGCCCGGTCTGTCTGTACGCCGGCAGTCTGGTCCCGATCGAGCTGCTCGCCCACTGCCCGCCCGGGGCCCGGCTGGTCGACACCGCCCGGCTGACCCTGGACGAGATCGTCGCAGAGATGGTCGACGCGCACGCCGCCGGGCACGACGTCGCCCGGCTGCACTCCGGCGACCCCTCGCTGTTCAGCGCCGTCGCCGAGCAGATCCGTCGGTTGGACGCCGCCGGGGTGCCGTACCAGATCGTGCCCGGCGTGCCCGCGTTCGCCGCGGCCGCCGCCGCGCTCGGCCGGGAACTGACCGTGCCGGAGGTCGGCCAGACGGTGATCCTGACCCGGGTGTCCGCCAGCTCCACCGCCATGCCGCCGGGCGAGGACCTGGCCACCCTCGGTGCCAGCCGGGCCACCCTGGTGCTGCACCTGGCCGTGCAGCGCATCGACGAGGTGGTGGCCGACCTGCTGCCGCACTACGGCGCGGACTGTCCGGTGGCGGTGGTGGCTCGGGCCAGCCGGCCCGACGAGGTGGCGCTGCGGGGCACGCTGGCCGACATCGCCGGCGCCGTACACGCCGCCGGCATCGTCCGTACCGCCGTGATCGTCGTCGGCGCGGTGCTCGGCGCGGCAGGTTTCCCCGACAGCCATCTGTACAGCGCCGACCGGTGCCGGCAATGACCGGTGACCGCACCGGCTCCAGCCCGGGCGGCGGGCCACGGGTGCTCATTCTCGGCGGCACCACCCAGGCCCGTCAGCTCGCCGCCGCGCTGTCGACCGATCCGCCGGCGCGGGTGGTGACCTCGCTGGCCGGCCGGGTGGCCCGGCCTCGGCTGCCGCACGGCGAGACCCGCATCGGTGGCTTCGGTGGACCGGACGGGCTGGCCCGCTGGCTACGGGACGAACGCATCGGCGCGGTGGTGGACGCCACCCACCCGTTCGCGAACCGGATCTCCACCTCGGCGGTGACCGCCTGTGCCCAGACCGGCACACCGCTGCTGGTGCTGCGCCGGCCGGGCTGGACGGCCGGACCGGGCGACGTCTGGCACCGGGTGCCGGACCTGACCGCTGCCGCCGCCACGCTGCCCGCACTGGGCAGCCGGGCGATGCTGACCACCGGCCGGCAGAGCCTGGCCGCATTCGCGCCGCTGAGTGGCGTCTTCTTCCTGATCCGGACGGTGGACCCGCCGCAGCCGCCGCTGCCCGCCGACCGGGTGCTGCTGCTCGATCGTGGGCCGTACACCGTGGACGGCGAACGGACGCTGATGCGCACGCACGCCATCGACGTGCTGGTCACCAAGGACAGCGGCGGCGACGAGACGTACGCCAAGCTCGTCGCCGCCCGCGAGCTCGGACTGCCGGTGCTGATGGTCGACCGGGCCGCCGCGCCACCCGCACCGACGGTCAGCGATGTCAACGCCGCCGTGACCTGGCTGGCCGGGCTCGGCGCGGCGGCAGGTGCTCAGCCCGGGTAGTGCCGTGGCGTGAAGACCACCGGCGCCGCGTCCCGGCCGTGGTTGACCTGGGTCGCTGACGAACCGACGATCAACAGGGTCCGCATGTCCACCGTGGCCGGGTCCAGATCGGCCAGCGCCACCACGTCGACGCGTTCGCCGGGGCCGCCGATGTCGCGGCCCGCCACCACCGGGGTCTGCGCCGACCGGTGCTCCAGCAGCAGATCCCGCGCCCGGGCCAACTGCCAGGTCCGGCTGCGCGACGCGGGGTTGTAGATCGCGATAACCAGGTCGGCGCGGGCGGCGGCGAGCAGCCTCCGCTCGATCACCGGCCAGGGTTTGAGCCGATCCGACAACGACAGCACGCAGTAGTCGTGCCCGAGCGGTGCCCCCACCCGGCTGGCCACCGCCTGGGCGGCGGTCACCCCGGGCAGCACCCGGACCGGCACGTCCTTCCAGCGGGGCTCGGCGGCGACCTCCAGCACCGCCGTGGCCATCGCGAACACCCCGGGGTCGCCGGAGGAGACCACCGCGACCCGGGCTCCGTCGGCCGCCAGCCGAAGCGCGTGCGCGGCCCGCTGCGCCTCCACCTGGTTGTCCGACGGATGCCGGCGTTGCCGGGGGTTGGCCGGCACCCGGTCCAGGTACGGTCCGTACCCGACCAGGTCGTCGGCGGCCGCGAGAGCGGCCTGGGCCTGCGGGGTGATCCAGTCCCGGCCGGCCGGTCCGAGGCCGACCACCACCACCTCTCCCCGGCCGGACCGGGCGTTGTCGGCGGCGCTCGCCGCGACGGTGCCACCGCGACGGCTGGCCAGCAACGCCAGGGAGAAGTACGGCACCGTCGCCGGGTCGACGTCGGCCAGCGGCTCGACGCGTTCCCCCCCGGTGCTGGCCCGTTCGACGTACCACGCGTCGTCGAGCCGGCCGGCGGCGGTCAGCGCGTCGCGTACCGCCGGGAAGGTCCGGCCCAGCTTGAGCACGGCGGCGGCGTCGGTCTCGGCCAGCCGTCTAGTCAGCTCCGCCCCGGACAGGGTGCCGGGCAGGACGGTGAGCACCTCGTCGGCCTCGACCAACGGCCGGCCGAGTGCGGCGGCGGCACCGCTCATCGAGGTGACGCCGGGCACCACCTCGGTCGGGTACCGGTCGGCCAGCCGCTTGTGCAGGTGCATGTAGGAGCCGTAGAACAGCGGGTCGCCCTCGGCGAGCACGACCACGGTCCGACCAGCGTCGAGATGGGCGGCGAGCCGCCGCGCGCAGTCGGCGTAGAACTCGTCCATCGCCGCCCGGTAGCCGCCGGGATGGGTGCTGCGCTCGGTGGTCACCGGGTAGACCAACGCCTCCTCGATCTGTCCCGCGCGCAGGTACGGCTCGGCGATGGACCGGGCGACGCTGCGACCGTGCCGGGCACTATGGTGCACGATCACGTCAGCCGCAGCGATCAGCCGGGCCGCCTTCACGGTAACCAGTTCCGGGTCACCCGGGCCGAGCCCGACGCCGTAGAGCTGACCCGGTCCGCCGCGACGCGCGTTCAACGCCCCACCTGTCCCTCGTCGTCGTTGGCGATCGCGTTGAGTGCGGCGGCGGCCATCGCGCTGCCACCGCGTCGTCCCCGGACCACCAGGTGTTCCAGTCCACCATGGTCGATCAAAGCCTGCTTGGACTCGGCGGCGCCGATGAAACCGACCGGTACGCCGAGCACCGCCGACGGCCGGCCGGCACCGGCGTCGACCAGCTCCAACAGCCGGAACAGCGCGGTCGGTGCGTTGCCGACGGCGACCACCGCGCCGTCGAGGCGGTCGACCCACAGCTCGACGGCCGCGGCGCTGCGAGTGGTGCCCAGCCGGTCGGCCAGCTCGGGCACCCGGGGGTCGGACAGGGCGCACAGCACCGGGTTGTCGGCCGGCAGCCGGCGCCGGGTGATGCCGGCGGCGACCATCGTGGCGTCGCAGAGGATCGGCGCGCCGGCCCGCAACGCGCCCTGGGCGGCAGCCACCACCTGCGGCGAGAAGACCAGGTCGTCGACCAGGTCGACCATTCCGCAGGAGTGGATCATCCGCACCGCGACCCGGGCCTGCTCGGCGGTGAGTCGGCTCAGGTCGGCCTCGGCACGGATGGTGGCGAACGACTGCCGGTAGATCTCTGCCGCGTCGCGGATATGGTCCATCATTGCTCCTCACGTGCGGTCTGGACGGCCGCACCAAGGGCGGCCCCGGTCGGGAGGCGGATGCTGGTCCGGTCGGGGGCGTCGATCTGGTACCCGTCACCGGTGGCGGTCACCCGGACCATCGGACCGGCCGGACTGCCGCAGCCACGCTCACAGCCGATCCAGTGCACCGGAAGGCGGTGACGACGCCCCGGTGCTGGCACACCGCCGGTCGGGGCCGGCCGCCCGGTGTGCGTCGCTGCCGCGTCGGCGCGCACGTCGGCCCGGGACCGGGCACAGCCCGGCAGCCCGGCGCAGGCGGTCACTCCGAGCCACGGCGAGTCGGGGTCGGTAACCAGCCCGGCGCGGGTGAGCCGGTCCGCCCAACCGGCGGGGTCGGTGACCCGGGGCAGCACCACCCCCCGCCACGGCGTGATCCTCAGCTGCGGCGACGCGGCCGCGAGCAGGTCGACCTGGTCGACTGTCAAGCGTCCCAACGGGACCGCCACGACGAGGGCGAAGTCGCCGTCGGGACGGTGCCGCACCCCGACCTGCGCGACGGGGCCGCCGGCCGGCGTCAGTGGTTGCCACCGCCGCGCGGTACGCCGTACCCCGGGTGCGGTGCCGGCCCGGATCACGACGCGGTCCAGCGCTGCCGGAGTCAGGTCATCGAGGCGCCACGCGCTGCCGGCCGCTGCGTCCGGATCGTCCAGGAAGGCACGGGCGGCGGCGACCGCGACCCGTACCGCGTCGGCGGGCCGGGCCCGCAGCCCGTGGTCGGCACCGGCGAGCAGCACGGTCACCTCGTCGTCCGGTCCGGGCAGCAGACCGACGTCGGCTCGGGCCGCGACGGTGTCGCCTCGGCCATCGTCGATGGCGAAGAGGAACCGCCCGGAGAGCCGGGCCAGGTCCGGCTCCGCGCAGATCGCCGCGTCGAGGGCGCGGACCTGCGCCCCGACGTCCCAGGCCGCCGGGGTGTCGATGTCGGCGAGGGCGGAGCCGAGGATATTGCGGACCCGTTCGTGCGCGGTCGACGGTAGCAGCCCGGCCGTACGCAGCCGGGCGGCGAGCGGTCCGGTGGCGGCGGCCGCGACCGCGCGCACCTGGACGTTTGCCCGGCTGGTCAGTTCGAGATGTCCATCACCGTGGTCGCGGGCGACGGCGGCCAGCAGCCGCAGCTGGGCGGCGGTGAGCAGCCCTCCGGGGCAGCGGATCCTGGCCAGCAGGCCGTCGGCGGCCGGGTGCAGTTGCACGGCACCGGGGCAGGCATCGGGTGCGCCCCGGGCGGGCGGCGATGGCAAGGCGGGCACCCGGCGGATACTACGGGTCGTCCCCGGACGGCGGCCGCCGCACAGCGAATACATCACACCTTGACGAAACGTCCGCCGGTCGTGACAGTGTTCGGTAGCCAGACGCGGCGACAAGCGGAGGAAGTCCGGTGTGAATCCGGTGCGGTCCCGCCACTGTCACCGGGGAGCAGACCCCACCGACGGCCACGGTCCCCTCAGTCGGGTGCCGGAAGGCCGGGGCGAGCGTTGATCCGGGAGCCAGGAGACTCCGGTCGCCGCGACCGACGACCCGGGGCGCGGACCCCGAGGGAGGACCGGGCGTCCGATGATGCTACTTTTGTCCACTTCAGATACTGATCTGTTGAGTGGACGGGCCAGCGGTGCCGACTGGCGCCTGGCAAACCCGACCCGGCTGTCGGTCGACGACCTTCCGCAGCTGCTGTCCGGCGTCGACCTCGTGGTGGTCCGGCTGCTCGGCGGCCGCCGGGCCTGGCCGGACGGGATGGACGCACTGCTGGCCGACGGCCGCCCCGTGGTGGTGCTCAGCGGTGAGCAGGCACCCGACGCCGCCCTGATGGAGCTCTCCACCGTACCGGCCGGGGTGGCCGCCGAGGCGCACGCCTACCTGGCCCACGGCGGCCCACCGAACCTCGCCGAGCTGCACCGGTTCCTGTCCGACACGGTGCTGCTCACCGGGCACGGCTTCGCCGCGCCGCAGCCGGCTCCGGAGTGGGGCGTACTGGAGCGCACGAGCGTGCCGGCGGCACCGGGGCGGCCGACCGTGGCGGTGCTCTACTACCGGGCCCACCACCTGGCCGGCAACACCGGCTTCGTGCACGCGCTGTGCGACGCGGTCGACGCCGCCGGCGGTCGGGCAGTGCCGGTCTACTGCTCGTCGCTGCGCTCGGCCGACCCGCAGCTGCTGGCCACCCTGCGCCAGGCCGACGCCCTGGTGGTGACGGTGCTGGCCGCCGGCGGGACCAGACCGGCGACCGCCGGCGCCGGGGGCGACGACGACGCCTGGGACGTCGGCGCCCTCGCCGAGCTGGACGTGCCGATCCTGCAGGGGCTCTGCCTGACCAGCTCGCGGCAGACCTGGGCGGCCAGCGACGACGGACTGTCCCCGTTGGACGCGGCCACCCAGGTGGCCATCCCCGAGTTCGACGGCCGGCTGATCACCGTGCCGTTCTCGTTCAAGGAGATCGACGCCGACGGGCTGTCGGTCTACGTCGCCGACCCCGAGCGGGCCGCCCGGGTCGCCGGGATCGCGGTCCGCCACGGCGCGCTGCGGCACATCGCGGCGGGCGACAAACGGATCGCGGTGCTGCTGTCGGCGTACCCGACCAAGCACGCCCGGATCGGCAACGCGGTCGGCCTGGACACCCCCGCCAGCGTGCTGGCGCTGCTGCGGACGTTGCGCGAGGCCGGCTACGACGTCGGGCCGCCGGACGGTCCGGACGCGGTCCCCGGCCTGGCCGACGGCGACGGCGACGCGTTGATGCACGCGCTGATCGCCGCCGGCGGGCAGGATCCGGACTGGCTGACCGAGGATCAGCTGGCCGGCAACCCGGTGCGGATCCCGGCCGCCGACTACCGCCGCTGGTACGCGGAGTTCCCGGCCGAGCTGCGCGAACAGGTAGAACGGCACTGGGGTCCGCCACCGGGCGAGCTGTACGTGGACACCTCCCGCGACCCCGACGGCGAGATCGTGCTCGCCGCGCTGCGCGCCGGCAACATCGTGCTGCTGGTGCAGCCGCCGCGCGGCTTCGGGGCCAACCCGGTGGCCATCTACCACGACCCGGACCTGCCGCCGAGTCACCACTATTTGGCCGCGTACCGGTGGCTGGAGCACGGCTTCGGCGCGCACGCCGTGGTGCACGTCGGCAAGCACGGCAACCTGGAGTGGCTACCGGGCAAGACGGTCGGGCTCAGCGCCGGCTGCGGGCCGGACGCCGCCCTCGGCGACCTGCCGCTGATCTACCCGTTCCTGGTCAACGACCCCGGTGAGGGCACCCAGGCCAAACGCCGGGCGCACGCCACCCTGATCGACCACCTGGTGCCGCCGATGGCCCGGGCGGAGAGCTACGGCGACATCGCCCGGCTGGAGCAACTGCTCGACGAGCATGCAAACATCGCCGCCCTGGACCCGGCGAAACTGCCGGCGATCCGGGCGCAGATCTGGACCCTGATCCAGGCCGCCCGGCTCGACCACGACCTCGGTCTGGACGACCGGCCGCACGACGCCGAGTTCGACGACTTCCTGCTGCACGTCGACGGCTGGCTCTGCGAGGTCAAGGACGTGCAGATCCGCGACGGGCTGCACGTGCTCGGCTCGGCACCGGTCGGCGCGGCCCGGGTCGACCTGGTGCTGGCGATGCTGCGGGCCCGCCAGATGTGGGCCGGGCAGGTGGCCGCGCTGCCCGGCCTGCGGGAGGCGCTGGGCCTGGACGAGTCCGGCACCGACCGCGATGGCACCGACGCGGCCGAGGCGGTCGCCCGGGAACTGGTGGTCGCGATGGAGGAGCACGGTTGGCGACCGGACGCCGCCGCCGAGGTCACCACGCGCGTGCTCGGCGGTGGCGACGACGGGCGGGCCACGCTGGTCACCCGGATTCTGGAGTTCGCGGCGACCGAGGTGGTGCCCCGGCTGGCCCGCACCACCGACGAGCTGGCCCACGTCGTGCACGCCCTGGCCGGCGGGTACGTGCCGGCCGGGCCGAGCGGGTCACCGTTGCGCGGGCTGATCAATGTGCTCCCGACCGGGCGCAACTTCTACTCGGTGGATCCGAAGGCGGTGCCGAGCCGGCTGGCCTGGGAGACCGGTCAGGCGATGGCGGAGTCGCTGCTGGCCCGCTACCGGGCCGACACCGGCGACTGGCCCCGTTCGGTGGGACTGTCGGTGTGGGGCACGTCGGCGATGCGTACCGCCGGAGACGACATCGCCGAGGTGCTGGCGCTGCTCGGCGTACGGCCGGTGTGGGACGAGGCGTCGCGGCGGGTGACCGGCGTCACGGTGGTCCCGACCGAGGAGCTGGGCCGGCCCCGCATCGACGTGACGGTACGGATCTCGGGTTTCTTCCGCGACGCGTTCCCGCATGTGGTGGCCATGTTGGACGACGCGGTCCGGCTGGTCGCCGCGCTCGACGAGCCCGACGAGGTGAACTTCGTCGCCGCGCACGCCCGCGCCGACCTGGCCGCCCACGGCGACACCCGGCGGGCCACCATGCGGATCTTCGGCTCCAAGCCGGGGACGTACGGTGCCGGGCTGCTGCAGCTGATCGACAGCCGCAACTGGCGCGACGACGCCGACCTGGCCGAGGTTTACGCGGTGTGGGGCGGCTACGCCTACGGCCGGGACCTCGACGGCGCGCCGGCCCGCGACCAGATGGAGTCGGCGTACCGGCGGATCGCGGTGGCGGCGAAGAACATCGACACCCGCGAACACGACATCGCCGACTCCGACGACTACTTCCAGTACCACGGCGGGATGATCGCCACCGTCCGGGCGTTGACCGGGTCGGCCCCGGCGGCCTACGTCGGTGACAGCACCCGGCCGGAGGCGGTGCGCACCCGCGCGCTGCACGAGGAGACCGCCCGGATCTTCCGGGCCCGGGTGGTGAACCCGCGCTGGCTGGCGGCGATGCGCCGGCACGGCTACAAGGGGGCGTTCGAGCTGGCCGCCACGGTCGACTACCTGTTCGGCTACGACGCCACCGCCGGGGTGGTGGCCGACTGGATGTACGACAAGCTGGCCGAGACGTACGTGCTCGACGAGGTCAACCAGCGGTTCCTGACCGAGTCGAACCCGTGGGCGCTGCACGGGATCACCGAGCGGCTGCTGGAGGCGGCCGACCGCAAGCTCTGGGAATATCCCGACCCGGCGGTGCTCGACGGGCTGCGGGAGGTGTTCCTGCGTACCGAGGGCGACCTGGAGGACCGCGCCGGTTGACCTGGACGGTGCGGTGCGGTCGGCCGGGCGCGCCGGCGGTGCCGCGCGTAAGGTCGAGGCATGAGTGCGGCGGCGTCGGGGAGCATCCGATACGACGGGACGACGGTCGCCGGCGCGCAGCCGGAGAGCGTGCTGCTACCCGGCCACGACGTGCCGCTGGGCCGCTACACGACGGTCCGGCGGCTGCTGCCGCAGCGACCCCGGCGCATGGTCGGTGCCTGGTGTTTCGTCGACCACTTCGGGCCCGACGATGTGGCCGGGCGGCCCGGCATGCAGATTCCGCCGCACCCGCACACCGGGCTGCAGACGGTGACCTGGCTGGTCGACGGTGAGATTCTGCACCGGGACAGCCTGGGCAGCGTGCAGTCGATCGTGCCGGGACAGCTCAACCTGATGACCGCCGGGCACGGCATCGCCCACTCGGAGCAGTCGCCGCCGGCCCATCCGCCGGTGATGCACGGCCTGCAACTGTGGGTGGCGTTGCCCGAGTCGGCCAGGCACGGCGAGCCTCGGTTCGAGCATCATGCCGCGTTGCCGCAGGTGGGTGCCGGTGACGCGCAGATCACCGTGGTGGTCGGCGAGTACGCCGGCGTCCGGTCCCCGGCCGAGATGGCGAGCCCGATCGTCGGAGCACAGGTCGACATCGACACCGATGCGCCCGTCGCGCTGACGCTGCGCGACGATTTCGAGTATGCCCTGCTGACGATGTCCGGCACGGCCCGGGTCGACGGGATGGAGCTGGCCCCGGGCGGGCTGCTCTACCTGGGCGAGGGCCGGTCGGCCACGACGGTGACCACCGACGGCCCGGCCCGGCTGTTCCTGCTCGGCGGGGAGCCGTTCGACGAGCCGCTCGTGATGTGGTGGAACTTCGTCGCCCGCAGCCACGAGGAGCTGGTCGCCGCCCGCGACGGCTGGGCGGCCGGCAGGCGGTTCGGCACGGTGACCGGCTGCGTCGACGCCCCGCTGCCGGCGCCGGAAATGCCGATCACCCGGATCAAGGCCCGCGACCGGCACGGCCGTACCGTCGGCTGACCGTCGCACGATCGGTCGACTTCGTCGATGTATCGAAATTCTTCGTTCACAATCTTTACTGTTAACTATCTTTACGCTAACTTCGTCGGCAACGGCCGGCCGCCCCACCGCCACCCACGACGTGCGGAGCGCCCCCATGCGACGACGAATTCTCCTGCCCCTGCTCGCCACCGGCACCATCCTCGGCACCCTGCTGGTCGCCACCCCGGCCAACGCGCACGGCTACATCTCCTATCCGCCCAGCCGGCAGGCGATGTGCGCGCAGGGCCGAGTCGCCAACTGTGGCCCGATCGTGTGGGAGCCGCAGAGCGTCGAAGGCCCCAAAGGACAGCGCACCTGCCACGGCGGGGTGAGCCGCTTCGCAATCCTCAACGACGACAGCGTCAACTGGCCGGCCACCGCGGTCGGCGGGGCGGTCACCTTCACCTGGACGCTGACCGCCCGACACGCCACCAGCACCTGGGAGTACTACGTCGGCGACAACCGGATCGCCGTGTTCGACGACGGTGGCCGACAGCCCGCCGCCACCGTGTCGCACACCGTGCACCTCGGCAGCCGCACCGGCCGACAGAAAGTGCTGGCGATCTGGAATGTCGCCGACACCACGAACGCCTTCTACTCCTGCGTGGACGTCCAGATCGGGGCCGGGCCCGGCCCGTCGCCGACCCCGCCACCGCCGTCACCCACTCCGACGCCACCGCCGCCGACCACCGCGCCACCGACCACCGCGCCGCCCGGCCAGCCCGGTGGCACCTGGGCCGCCGGCACTGCGTACCAGGTCGGTGCCGTCGTCAGCTACGCCGGCGTCGACTACCGGTGCCGGCAGGCACACACCGCGCTCGCCGGCTGGGAACCGCCGAACGTACCGGCACTGTGGCAACGACTCTGACCGGTCGGTGCATGATGTACACATGTCGCAACCGCTCGGTCGGCCGTTCTGGCGGTTCTGGAGCGCCGCCACCCTCGCCAACATCGGTGACGGGATCCGCCTCGCCGCCCTCCCGCTGCTGGCCCTGTCGCTGACCGGCGACCCGCTCGGGCTGGCCGTCGTCGCCACCGCGCAGACCCTGCCGTGGCTCGTCGCCGGGCTGGCCGTCGGCGCGCTCGCCGACCGGGTCGCGCCGCGTACGCTGCTCGCCGCCGCCGACACGGTGCGTGCCCTGCTGCTGGCGGTCCTGGTGGCGACGGTGGCCACCGGCACCGCCACCATCGCCCTGGTGGCCGTCTGCGCGTTCGGTCTCGGCGTCGGCGAGGCGGTACGCGACACCGCCGGCCAGGTGGCGGTGCCGAAGCTGGTGCCGGCGGCCGCGCTGGAGCGGGCCAACAGCCGGCTCACCGCCGGCACCATCGTCGGCAACGAGTTCGTCGGCCCACCGGTCGGTGCCGCGCTGTTCGTCGTCGGCGCGGCCGTACCGTTCGCGGCCAACGGGGCCAGCCTGGCGCTCGCCGTGATGCTGGTGCTGTCGCTGCCGCTGGGCCTGGCCCGTACTCCCACGGCTACGACTGCCGCCACGACCGCCGCCACGACGGTCGGCCCGAGCATCCGGGCCGGGCTGCGTTGGCTCGCCCACCACCGGACGCTGCGCGCCCTGGCGCTGGTGGTCGGGGCGGTCGCCGCCGCCGACGCCGCCTGGTTCGCGATCTTCCTGCTGTACGCCCGGGACGTGCTCGGTGTCGGCGCGCTCGGCTACGGCCTGCTGCTGTCCACAGGGGCCGGTGGCGGGCTGGCCGGCGCGTTCCTGGCCGACCGGCTGGTGGCCGGCCGCCGGCACCGACTGGTGCTGGCGGTCTCCCTGGCGGTGACCGCCGGGGTGCCGGCGCTGCTCATCGCCGTACCGCAGATCTGGGTGGCGGTGTTAGTGACCGTGGTGTCCAGCGGCGCGTTCGCGGTGCTGAACATCTGCGCGGCGGCACTACGGCAGCGCACCGTACCGGACGGATTGCTGGGGCGGGTGACGGCGGCGTCCAGGACGCTGATCTACGGTGCCGCCGGCGGCGGCGCACTGCTCGGCGGCGCACTGGCCGCCGGGGTCGGATTGGCCGCCCCGTTCGGCTTCTCCGCGCTGGTCGCCGTGGTCGCCACCGCCGGCTGGTGGCTGGCGACCCAGGACGACGCACCGTCCGCCCGTCCCGCCTGAGCGCCGGCTCGGGCGGCTGCCGACGGCGGCCCGTACCGGTCCTGGACACGATGTCCGAGGGCGGTCGTTGACCGGGCGGTGCCGCAGGCGCGACGGCGCGGTAACGGTGCAGGGGCCACCATTGCGGCCATGTCAGCAGCAGGTTCGGTGCCGAAGCGGCAGTTCCGGGGCCTGTGGCTGGCCACGGTCGCCAACCTGGACTGGCCGAGCCGGCCCGGACTGCCGCCGGACGCTCAGCAGGCGGAGCTGCGTGGCTGGCTCGACCTGGCCCGGCAGTTGCGGTGCAACGCCGTCGTCGTGCAGGTACGCCCGAGCGCCGACGCGCTCTGGCCGTCGCCGTACGAGCCGTGGTCGGCGGTGCTCACCGGGCAGCAAGGCACCCACCCCGGCTACGACCCGCTGGGTATCTTGGTCGACGAGGCGCACGCCCGCAACCTGGAGCTGCACGCCTGGTGCAACCCGTACCGGGTCGCCAACCACGCCGACCCGACGCGGCTGGTCGCCGACCACCCGGCCCGCCGCCACCCGGAATGGGTCATCACGTACGCCGGCCGGCTCTACTACGACCCGGGCCAACCGGCGGTACGGTCGTTCGTCCAGGACGCGATGCTCGACGCGGTCACCCGCTACGACGTCGACGCGCTGCACTGGGACGACTACTTCTACCCGTACCCGGTCGCCGGGGAGACCTTCGCCGACCAGGCCAGCTTCGCCGCGTACGGGGCCGGCTTCGACAGCCTCGCCGCGTGGCGCCGGCACAACGTCGACCTGCTCGTCGCGCAGATGAGCGACCGGCTGCGGGCGGTCAAGCCGTGGGTGCGCTTCGGCATCAGCCCGTTCGGCATCTGGCGCAACGCCGGCACCGACCCGCTCGGTTCGCGGACGAACGGGTTGCAGTCCTACGACGCGATCCACGCCGACAGCCGCCGCTGGGTGCGCGAACAGTGGATCGACTACATCGCGCCACAGCTGTACTGGCACATCGGGCACCCGGCCGCCGACTACGCCGAACTGGTCCGCTGGTGGTCCGCGACGGTGTCGGGCACCAGTGTGGAGCTGCTCGTCGGGCAGTCGACCTACCGGGTCGGCGTCGCCGGGCAGGACCCGGCCTGGCAGGACCCGGCCGAGCTGAGCCGGCACCTGACGCTGCACCACAGCTACCCGCAGGTCCGCGGCGACCTGCAGTTCAGCGGCAAGGACGTACGCGCCGACCGGCTCGGCGCGGTCAGCCGGCTGGTCGCCGACCACTACGCCCGGCCCGCGCTGGTGCCGGTCGCGGCCGGGCGCGGCGGCGAGGCGGCCCCGGGCAGCACACCGCCACCGCCGGCGATCACCGCCGCGACCCGCACCCCGACCGGGGTACGGCTGGACTGGCTCGCCGCCACCGGCAGCACCGTCCCGACGGCGTACGCGCTCTACCGCTGCCCCGGCACCGACGCGGCCGACCCGACCGCGTTCGACGACGCCCGCCACCTGCTGGTGACGGTACGGTCCACCGGCGCTGGTGGCTCCTTCACCGACACGACGGCGGCGCCCGGGTCGGCGTACACCTATCTGGTCACCGCACTGGACCGCCAGCACCGGGAGAGCCCGACCGGGCCGGCGCGGGTGCTGGCCGCCGGCAGCGACGCGTTCAGCGTGATCGTCGACAACCGCACGCCGGACGGGTTCACCGCCAGCGCCGCCTGGGGCACGTCGAGCTGGTCGGCCGGACGGTACGGCACCGACTACCGGTTCACCAGCCCGCAGCCGGTCAGCGACCCGGCCTGGTTCACCGTCACCGTGCCGACGGCCGGCAGCTACCGGGTCGAGGTGTGGCATCCGGCGGCGTCCGGCTACCACCCGGCCGCGCCGCACCTGGTGCAGACCACCACCGGGTTGGTCAGCCGGCCGGTGGATCAGCGCACCGGCGGCGGCCGCTGGCGGGAGCTGGGTGTCTTCGCGCTGACGGCGGGGCGGCGGCCGGTGGTCGGGGTGAGCCGGTGGGCACCGGCCGGCGGCCACATCGTCGCCGACGCGGTACGCCTGACCCGGGTGGGCTGACGCGCGGTCGTACACTGCCCGCCGTGGCATGGCAGGCGTATGAACAGGGACTGATCTGCCTCGGGCGTCGCGATGTCGCCGCCGCCCGGGCCCACCTCGAATCGGCCGGGGCGGACCCGCGGGCGCTGCTGTTGTTGGGGCAGTTGGCCGGCGGCGGCGACGGCGAGCCGGCCGACCACTCGCGGGCGCGGCGGCTGTACGCGCGGGCCGCGGCACTCGGCAGCGCCGACGCCGCGTACAACCTGGCGGCGCTGTACGCCACCGGGCGTGGTGGCGATCGCGACGACGCGGCCGCGCTGACCTGGTACCTGCGCTCGGCCGAGCTGGGCAGCGCCGACGCCCGCCGGATGGTCGGCCTGATGTACGCCCACGGTCAGGGTGTGCCCGCCGACGACACCGAGGCCGAGCGGCACTGGCGGGCGGCGGCCGTCGACGGCCAGGCACCGGCGATGCGTGATCTGGGTGCGCTGTACGCGCAGCGCCGGGACGATCCGGCCGAGGCGGCGTTCTGGTACCTGGAGGCCGCGAAGTCCGGCGACACCACGGTCGGCCAGGAGCTGGCACGACTCGTGCCCCGGCTACGCGAACGGACGGCGGCCGATCAGCGGGCGCGGACCCTGCTCGGGGTGATCCTGGCCTTCCATCTCGACGATCCCACCGCCGCGGTGCCGCTGCTGACCGCTTCGGCGGGCCAGGGCGACCCGGTCGCGCAACGGACGCTCGGGTTCCTGGTCGAACGCGGCATCGGCGCCGACCGGGACGCACACCGGGCCGCCGAGCTGTACCGGTCGGCGGCGGACGCGGGTGACGGCCCGGCCGCGTTCAACCTCGCGGTGCTGCACCCCGACTCCCCCGAGGCGGTGACGTGGCTGCGCCGCGCCGCGACGAACGGCGTCGTCGAGGCGTACCCACGGCTCGGTGACCGGCTCAGCGAGCAGGACCTCGACGAGGAGGCCCTGCGCTGGTACGTCCGTGGTGCCGACGCTGGCGACAAGGGCAGCATGCTGGCGGCGGCCTGCTGGTACCGCGACGGCTTCGGCGGTCCGGTCGACCTGGTGCAGGCGCTGCGCTGGTGCCTGGCGATGCTCGATGTCGGCAGTGGTGACGGCATCCACGAGGCCCACGGTTTCGTGGCGCAGATGAGTGTGGACGACATCCACGAGGCCGGTCGGTTGTCCGGCCGGCTGACCGAGGCGGACCTGCTCGCGCAGCGGTCAGCTCCGCCCGGCGGCGAGGAACTCGTGGGCACCACGTAGCCGGGTGGTCAGCCGGGCACGGGTCCGGGCGCAGTCCAGCCGCAGCTCGGCCGGTCCGGGAACACCGCTGGCGGCACGTCGGCCGGTGGGCAACGCCGTGGGGTCGAGGCCGTCCCGGCGGGCGATGAGCACCCCCAGGCGGTGCCGGCTGATCGCGTCCGGACCGGCGACGTGGTGGATCCCGGGGTACGGCGACCCGGCGAGTTCGCGCAGCGCAGCGGCGAGGGCGACGTGAGCACCGCCGTCGGCGGTGCTCGCCCAGTCGCTCTGGCGGTAGGCGGCGTTGACGATCACGTCGGGCCGGGCCGTGGCGGCGACACGGGCGACATCGTCACGGATGCGGATGTCGAGCGCGTGCCAGTCGACTCCGGCGCCGAGATCACCGCTGGGCGGACGGCGGTGGAAGGTCGCGGCCACCCGGTGCCCGGCACACCGCGTCTGACGAACGATCTCCCGGCCGAGGAACCCACTGCCACCCACCACGAGAAGCCTCACCCGACCACGGTAGGCCCGGCGGTCCGCCCGCGCGTCGTACGCTACGTCGGCCGGTCGAGGCCGGCGCGCACCCGGCCGGTCTCGTACGCCCAGATCGCGACCTCGACCCGGTTGCGGACGCCGAGCTTGGTCATCAGGGCGGCGAGGTGGCTCTTGACCGTGCTGAGGCTGATGTAGAGCTCGCCGGCGATCTCGGTGTTGGTGCGGCCACGGGCGACGGCGACGAGCACCTGCTCCTCGCGGTCGGTCAACGGGTCGAGCGGTTGGCGGGCCGGTGCCACCGGACCGGCGGCGGCGAAGGCGCTGAGCAGCCGGGTGGTGACGGCCGGCGCGATGAGCGCGTCACCGGCGGCGGCGGCCCGGACGGCCTGGGTGAGCAGCGCCGTGCCGGCGTCCTTGAGCAGAAATCCCCGGGCACCCGCGCGCAGCGCCGCGTAGACGTACTCGTCGAGGTCGAAGGTGGTGATGACGACCACGGCGAGCGGGTCGGCGACACCGGGGCCGGCGAGGCGACGGGTGGCCTCGATGCCGTCGACATCGGGCATCCGGATGTCGAACAGGCACACGTCGGGACGCAACCGGTGGGCGAGGTCGACCGCCCGGCGGCCGTCGGCCGCCTCGCCGACGACCTCCATGCCCGGCTGGGCGTCGAGAATCATCGTCAGCCCGGTCCGCACGATCTCCTGATCGTCGGCGACGACCACCCGGATGGTCACGTCCCGGCCCGGCCGGTCGGGGCCTGGCGGGGCAGGGCCACGGCGACGGTCCAGCCCCGATCGGGGCGCGGTCCGGCGTCGCAGGTGCCGCCGAGCAGGGCCGCCCGCTCGGTCATGCCGACGATGCCGAAGCCGCCGGTGGCGGCGGGCCGCGCCGTGCCGGTGTCGCCGTCGTCGCTGACCCGCAGCCGCACCGCGTCGGCGTCGACGTCGACCCGGACCTCGATCCGGGTGGCGTGCCGGGCATGCCGGCGGGCGTTGGTCACCGACTCCTGGGCCAGCCGGTAGACCGCGGTGGCGACGGTCGACGGGATGTCGTCGACGTCGCCGTGCAGGGTGACGTCGACAACCGGTCCGGGCTGCGCCCGGCTGGCGAGTCGGGCGACATCGCCGATTCCGGGGTTCGGGGTGAGGTCCGCCGGAGCCAGGTGTCCGGCGGGTTCGCCGCGGCGCAGGCCGCGCACCATCAGCCGCATCTCGGCCAGGGCGCGGGTCGCCTCGGCCTCGATCACCGCCAGCGCGTCGAGGGCCGCCGCCGGTCGGGTCGGTGCCACCGCGATGCCCGCCTGGGCGCGGATCGCCATCGCCGACACGTGGTGGGCCACCGTGTCGTGCAGGTCGCGGGCGAGGCGTTCCCGTTCGGCCGACTTGGCCTGGTCGAGTTCGCGGGCCCACAGCGTCGCCCGGTACCGCAGGGCGGTGGCCACGGCCATCGCGGCGGACACCACCACCGTCCCGCCGACCAGGTCGGCGAGGTCGAGGTGGCCGACCGCCGCCGACAGGCCCATCTTGGCCAGGATGATCGCCGTGCCGGCCACGATCTGCCGGCCGGAACCCCAGCGGTACAGCGCGTACGGCAGGATCAGCAGGTAGACACCGGTGACCAGCTCCGGTTCGTGGCCGGCCAGCAGCGCGGCGACGGCGGTGACCGGGAAGGCGACGGCGACCATCAGCAGCGGCCGGGTCCGGCGCCACCACAGCGTCGGCGCCAGCACCAGGGCGACGATCAACGAGTACGCGGGTGACACCAGGTCGGTGCGCAGCAGCCCTTCGAGGGTCGCCGCGACCCAGACCACGCCGAGCAGCACCCAGTCCCGCCAGACCCGTGTCGGCGGGTCGGCGACGGCGGGCTCGGCCCACAGCGACCGCAGCAGCGCACGCACACCGCGATCGTACGCAGCGGCCAGCGACGGCGTACCGGCCAGAAGTACGACGAGCGGCCCCGTCCAACGGCCGGGACGACGCCGGCCTGCGTGGCGATGACCATTGGCCGTGCCGCCGCCACGATCGAGCCATGCTCACACCCGTACCGAATCCACGGTCGACGCCGCAGTCCACCGCCCACACCGTCGCGGGCCGATCCTCTCCCGCCAACTGGCTGATCCCCACCGGGTTGGTGCTGCTCAGCCTGGTGCCGGTGGTCGCCGGCAGCCTGCGACTGGCCGAGCTGGTCGGCGGGCCGCCCATCGTGCCCGACGGCGACCGGGTCACCGCTGCCCCGGTGGCGCTGGTGACACACATCGTCAGCGTCACCGTTTTCAGCCTCGTCGGCGCGTTCCAGTTCGCGCCGGGCCTGCGGCGACGCCACCCGGCCTGGCACCGGGCAGCCGGACGGGTACTGGTGGTCGGTGGGTTGCTCACCGCCGGTACCGGCCTGTGGCTGACCCTGTTCCTGCCGCCGGCGGCGGCGGTCGACAGCGAGCTGCTGGTCGCCATCCGGGTGGTGGTGAGTGTGGCGATGGCGGCGTGTGTCGGGGTCGGTTTCCTCGCGGTCCGGCGCCGCGACTTCGCCGCGCACCGGGCCTGGATGATCCGGGGTTACGCGATCGGGATGGGTGCGGGCACCCAGTTCTTCACCCAGCTGGCCTGGCTGGCCGTGGTCGGCCCAGTGACGGCGTCGGGCCGGACCGGCACCATGGCCGCCGGTTGGCTGATCAACGTGGTGGTGGCGGAATGGGTGATCCGGCGTCGCGCCGCCGGCGGGCGCCGGCGGCACGACGCGGTACGGGTCAGCTGATCCGCTCAACCACGACCCGCCGGATGACGAACTTGCCCGGCTCCCGGACCTGTTCGAACGCGGCGTCGTTGAGCAGGACGCAGCTGCCCGACGGGCTGGTCACCGTGACGGTGATGCTCCGGTCGTTGTCGAGGTTGGTCACCTTGAGCACGGTGCCGATGGGAAAGGTGCCGCTGGAGGCGGCCGGGGCGGCGTCCTCGTTGAACAGGGTGACCGTCGATCCCGCGCAGACGACCTCGCCGGGTGCCCCGGTGTCCGGTGCGGCGGCGTCGCCCGTACCGTCGGGCTGCTCCGGCGCGGGCGTCGCGGCCGGCGCGCCGACGCCGACGTCGGCGGTGCAGCCGGCGGCGGCCCGCCGCTGCTCGATCAGGTCGACCACTGCCTGCCGGTTGGCGATCCGGTCGTTGGACAGGGCGTCCGGGTTGGCCCGCTGCTCGGCGATGAAGGTCAGGTTGTTCCGCAGCGCGGTGTCCAGGCCGTCGCAGTTCTCCCCCGCGTTGCCGAGCCCGGTGCCGACCGCCAGTCCGCCGCCGAGCAGGGCTGCCGCCGCCACCCCGACGAAGACCTTACGCGCCCGCCCACTCCTGATATCCCACCCGTACATCCACCGCTCCTCTCGGTAGCCGCTGCCCGAAACGCAGCTACCTGGCCATACGCGGGTGGATGGTCGACGGATCTGTCCGGAACCTCAAGTTTCTATTAAGGATCTTCACAGAATTCACGGACAGTCACATCGCAAGGCCGTCCGACGACACGGCGCCGCCGGCTCCGTCGCACACTTTCCCCGGCGGCGCCGTGGCCTACCGGACCGCTGGGGCACGGACCACCAGACGATCCAGCAGTTCGCGGCTGGCGGCGGCGACGGCCGCCACGGCGGCGTCGAACGCCTCCGCGTTGTGGGCGGCTGGTTGCCGGAAACCAGAGATCTTCCGGACATACTGCAGCGCGGCGGCCTCAATGTCGGCGTCGGTCACATCGGCGGTGTACGGCTCACGGAGCGTCTTGATGCTTCGGCACATGCGCTCCATACTGCCGCAGCTCACGATGGCAGGCAGCCCGAGCCCGGCCGGACGACCCAGGCCAGCTTGACGAGCCAAGCTAACGACATTAGCTTAAGCATTATGACATGTAGCCAGCCGACGCGGTCCGGCAGCCGACGTGCCTAGGGCAGGGCTCACCCGGGGCGGCCTGGTCGACGCCGCGATCGCCCTCATCGACGAGCAAGGCCTCGACGCGCTGTCGCTCAACGCGGTGGCCGGCCGGGTCGGGGTCGCCACACCGTCGCTCTACAAGCACGTCACCGGCGGCCTCACCGAACTGCGGGCGCTCATCGCTGCCCGGCTCATCGGTGAGTTCGCCGACGAACTCACCCGCCACACCCTCGGCCTCAGCCGGGACGCCGCCGTCGCCGCCTTGATGCACGCCAGCCGGGACTACGTCCGCCGACATCCCGCCCGGTGGGCGGCGATGCCCGCCGACCCGATCCGCGACCCGGTGACCGTCGCCGAAGGAACCAGGCTGCTGGAGGTGTTCCTGGCCGTGCTGCGCGGCTACGGACTGCAGCGATCGGCGGCGGTGCACGCCGCCCGCTGCCTACGGGCGATGATGCACGGCTTCGTCTGCCTGGAAATCGACGGCGGCTTCGGCCTGCCCGAGGACGTGACGGAGAGCTACGAACGGCTGATCGCCATGTTCACCGCCAGCTTGCCGCGGGACTGACACCGTCCGCCGCGCGGCCGCGACCAGGCGGGTCGCGATCTGCGGCCGCGCCGCCCAGTGCAGGTGCAGGTACGATGCGTGCACGCCACCGACGACGAAACCCTCCGGCGCCGCGCCACGCCACCCCCAGGCCGGTGCCGCACCGGCCCGCGGCGTCACCTCGGTACGGTGGAACTCGTGGCCGGTCAGCCGGGCCCCCTCCGGTGCCAGCACGCTGTCGGACAGCGCCACCGCATCGCGGTAGCCGAGCGTCAACCGGGACGTCATCCGCGCGTCCGCCGGCAGCACCCCGCACATCGGCGCCTCGTCGAGGGTGCGGCACAGCCACAGCAGGCCGGCGCACTCGGCGACGATCGGCGCACCGGCGGCCGCCAACGCCGCCACCTGCCGCCGCAACCCGGCGTTCGCGGCCAGCTCGGCGGCATACACCTCGGGAAAGCCGCCGCCGACGACCAACGCCACAGTCGCCGCGGGCAGTCGCTGGTCGCGGACCGGATCAACGGTACGCACCTCGGCACCGGCGGCCGTCAGCAGCTCGACGGTCTCCGGATAACCGAAGCTGAACGCCGGTCCACCGGCGACGGCGACCACCGGCCGGTCACCGCTCGCCGCTGCTGGCGCGTCCTCGCCGGAACCGGCGTCCGCATCCCGTACGGCAGCCGCCGACGACCAGGGTTCGACCGCCAGCGGGGGCGCGGCACCCGCCACCGCCGCCACCGCAGCGAGATCCACCGACGCGGCGACGAGCTCCGCCAGCGCCCCGACCGCCGTACGCGCCTCGACGGCGCGTTCCACCGCCGGCACCAGACCCAGATGCCGCGACGGGGTGTCGACCGACGGATGCCGACGCAGCACCCCGAGCACCGGGGCGCCGACCTCCGCACAGGCGTCCCGCAGCACCTGCTCGTGCCGGTCGGAGCCGACCCGGTTGAGGATCACCCCGGCGATGTGGACCTGACCGAACGACCGGAACCCGTGCACCAGTGCGGCGATCGACCGGCTCTGCCCGGCCGCGTCGACGACCAACAGCACCGGGGCGGCCAGCAGCGCCGCGACCTGGGCGGTGGAGCCGACGTCGGCGCCGCCGACCCGGCCGTCGTAGAGTCCCATCACGCCCTCGATGACCACGAGGTCAGCCCCAGCGGCGCCGTGGGCGAACAGCGGCGCGACGCGCTCCTCACCGACCAGCACCGGGTCCAGGTTGCGGCCCGGCCGGCCGGCGGCGAGCGCGTGGTAGCCCGGATCGATGTAGTCCGGGCCGACCTTGAAGCCGGCGACCCGGACACCCCGGGCCGCGTAGGCGGCGAGCAGGCCGGTGGCCACCGTGGTCTTGCCGTGCCCGGATCCGGGTGCGGCGATCACCACCCGGGGTACGGCTACCACTCGATGCCCTGCTGGCCCTTGCGTCCGGCGTCCATCGGATGCTTGACCTTGGTCATCTCGGTCACCAGGTCGGCGAGATCGATCAGCTCCGGGGCGGCGTCCCGGCCGGTGACCACCACGTGCTGGCTGCCCGGCCGGTCCCGCAGCACCGACACCACCTCGGCGACGTCGATCCAGCCCCACTTGATCGGGTAGGTGAACTCGTCCAGCACGTAGAACCGGTACGCCTCGGCGGCCAGGTCGCGGCGGATCTGGGCCCAGCCCTCGGCGGCCTCGGCGGCGTGGTCACGCTCTGTGCCGGGGCGCTGGATCCAGGACCAGCCCTCCCCCATCTTGTGCCAGGTCACCGGCGCTCCCCGGCCGGACTCGCCGAGGGTACGCAGGGCCGCCTCCTCGCCCACCTTCCACTTCGGAGATTTGACGAACTGGTAGACGACCACCGGCCAGCCGGCCGCCCAGGCCCGCAAAGCCATGCCGAAGGCCGCTGTCGACTTGCCCTTACCGGGCCCGGTGTGCACCGCGAGCACCGGCTGACGCCGCCGGGCCCGGGTGGTCAGCCCGTCGTCGGGGACATGTTCCGGTTTACCCTGTGGCATCAGGCAGCCCTCCCGCCGGCGAGGCCGACCCGAAGTGCGGCGCCAGGCTGGTTCGTAGCGGTCGACCGGTTGACGGCCCCCGGGTGCGGCACCACCGCCGACAGCGCCTCCAGCGGCAGCCATTCGGCATCGAAGCCGGTAGCGAGCCGCCGAGCCAGGCCCAGTCGCACCGGACCGGACTCGCAGTCGAGTACCACCATCGCGGTGCCGGCGAGCAGCGGCGCCAGGGCTATCGGATTCGGCCCGCTGGTCGACCGCCCGTCGGTGACCAACAGGACCAGTGGCCGACGGCGTGGCTCGCGGCGGCGCTCGGCGGCGACGGTGGCGGCGGCGGCCCGCAGCCCGGCGGCGATCGGGGTACGGCCACCGGTGCGCAGCTGCGCCAGCTTGGCGACGGCCACCTCGTGGCTGCTGGTCGGCGGCAGCACCACGTCGGCGGCGGCACCCCGGAAGGTGATCATCCCGATCCGGTCCCGCCGGTGGTAGGCGTCGCGCAGCAGCGACAGCACGGCGGTCTTGACCACGGTCATTCGCTGCCGGGCCGCCATCGACCCGGAGGCGTCGACCACGAACAGGATCAGGTTCGCCTCCTGGCCGACGTAGCGGGCCTGGCGCAGGTCGGCGGGGGTGATCCGGCGGGCGCCCCGGGATGCGGCAGCGCGCACCGTGGCCGGTAGATGCACCGTCGACGGTCGTCCGGTCGGTGATCCGGAACCGACCACCCGGCCCCGGTCGGCGTGGGCCGCCGAACGTCGGCCGGGCGTCGCGCCGGCCCCGAGCCCGGGTAGCCGCAGTGTCCGGGGCCGGTACGCGGGCCCGGCCGCCGCCGGAGCCGGACCGCCCGGCGGTACGCCGTCCGGCTGCTCGGCACCGTCCGCCGGCCCACCGGCGTCCGGCGTAGCTGGCTCGGGCGGCGGGCCGCCGTCCGGTGGTGGCGGACCGGGTGACGGGCCGCCATCCGAGTCGGGCGGACCCTGCGACGGACCGGCGTCCGGTGGTGGCGGATCCGGCGGCGGCGCAGGACCGGGATCGTCGTCGCCGCACTCGTCCCGCAGCACCTCGTCGAGGCGCTGCTCGTCGGCGCCGGGCGGGTCGAGCGGGTCACGGCGCCGCCGGTGCGGCAGCGCCAGCCGGGCTGCGTCGGCGACTTCAGCGGCGGTGACCGCCGTCTGACCGCGCCAGGCGGCCAGCGCGACGGCGGCGCGGGCCATCACAATGTCGGCCCGCATACCGTCCACCTGGTACGCCAGGCAGATCCGGGCGATCCGGTCGATCTCGGCATCGGGCAGCGTGACCGCAGGCAGGGCCGCCCGCGCATCGCGTACCCGCAGCGCGAGCTGGTTGTCGGTGGACCGCCAGCGATCCGCGAACGCCACCGGGTCGGTCTCGTACGCCAGCCGCCGGCGCACCACCTCGGCCCGGTCGGCCACCTCGGAAGGTGCGGCCACCGACACCATCAGCCCGAAGCGGTCCAGCAACTGTGGACGCGGCTCGCCCTCCTCCGGGTTCATCGTGCCGACCAGCAGGAACCGGGCGGCGTGACTGACCGACACCCCGTCGCGTTCGACGTGGGCCCGGCCCATTGCCGCCGCGTCCAGCAGCAGGTCCACCAGATGGTCCGGCAACAGGTTGACCTCGTCGACGTAGAGCAGGCCCCGGTGCGCGGCGGCGAGCAGCCCTGGCTCGTAGGCCTTCACGCCGGCGCTGAGCACCCGCTGGATGTCGAGCGTGCCGACCACCCGGTCCTCAGTGGCGCCGACCGGCAACTCGACCAGGGCGGCCGGGCCGCGGCGTGCGGTCACCGGCGCGGTGTGCGGCCCATCGGGGCAGGTTGGGTCCGGGGCCGCCGGGTCGCAGCCGAACCGGCAACCGAGCACCCGGTCGACCTCCGGCAGCAGCCCGGCCAGCGCGCGGACGATCGTCGACTTCGCGGTGCCCTTCTCACCCCGGATGAGCACGCCGCCGATGCCGGGGTGCACCGCGGCGAGCAGCAGGGCCTGCCGCAGGTCGGGCAGGCCGACGACGGCGGTGAACGGGTACGGCGTCATGGCAGGGGCCGACAGGTGTGCATGGTGAATCCCTCCCGCGGGTGTCCACGCCCGCGTACCGGTGGACCAGCGAGCGGCCGGAGTCTCCTGGCTGCCGGATCGACGTCGCGTCCCGAGCCTTCCCGCCGTTGGGGCAGTGGCTGTCTCACGGGGACGCGACTCACCGGTCACAGTGGCGGGACCGCCCCGGATTCGCACCGGGTTCCTCCGCGCACCGCTCGTGCCGGTCATGCTCCCCCACCGACGGTCCACCGTCAATGTGGCGCCGGTCCCGGTGCCGGCCACGGCCACAGCCATTGCCCGGCCGGTCACGACGGCGGTACGCTGCGCATGCCACGGTGTTCGGGAAGCCGGTGTGAGTCCGGCGTGGTCCTCGCCACTGTGACCGGGAAGTGTCCGTTCCACCATGCCACTGGGCCGACGACGGTCCGGGAAGGCGGGACGGCTGCGACGATCCGGGAGCCAGGAGACCGGCCGTGGCACGCACCGCATCGCCACGAGGCATGGACGAGAGGATTTCCTGGCATGACTGCACCTTCTGTCGGCGGCGAGGTCACCACCACCGCCATCCGCGTACCGCTCGCCGGTTGGTTGCTGGCCGCCGTCGCGGCGGTCGTCATCTACCTGGTCGCGCAGGACAACGGGCTGGTGCTGGCCGGTGCCGCCGAGTTCGTGCACGAGTTCACCCACGACGGCCGGCACGCCCTCGGCGTACCGTGCCACTGAGCGGGCGGCCGGCTCCGATGAGCACCTACCCGTTCGGCGCGGTGCTGGGCCGCGGCCTGCTCGCCGGTGCGGCCGCCGGCGTGGCAGGCGCGGTGGCGGCCCTGCTGATCGTCGAACCGCAGATCGAGTCGGCGCTGGTCGTCGAGGAGGCCCGCGCGGCGACCGGGACGGCCGGACACAGCCACGACGAGGAGTTGGTCGGTCGGGCCATGCAGGTCCTCGGCGGGCTGGTCGCCACCGTCGCGGTGGCGCTGTGCCTGGCGTTGATCGTCGCCGTGGTCTTCGCGGCGACCCGGCACCTGCTGCCCGGCCGCGACGACTTCCGCCGCGTGGGGCTGCTCGCCGGGCTCGGCTTCGTCGTGGTGGCGCTGCTACCGGCGATCCACTTCCCGGCCAACCCGCCGGGCGTCGGCGACCCGGACACCGTCAACCAGCGCACCGGACAGTATCTGTCGTTCATCATCGCCGCAGCCGCCGTCACCTGGCTGGCGCTGCTGACCCACCGGCGGCTGACCGGCTGGGCGCGGCCGGCTCCCTACCGGACGGTGGTCGCGGCGGCGCTGGCCGTCGTCGGGTACGCCCTGCTGCTGGCGCTCTGGCCGGCCACCGGGGTCGACGTGCCCGCCGATATCCCGGCGGCGCTGCTGTGGGAGTTCCGGCTCGCCTCGCTGGCGCAGCTCGCCACGATGTGGACGGTCCTCGGGGTGGTGTTCGGACTGCTGCTCACCCCGGCCCGGACCGGTGACCGGCGGCCCACGCTCGCCAACGTCGCGTGACGGTTGAGGACGGCGCGACGGGAGCGGAGCACGGCCCGGCGGGACCGGCAGCCGGGCACCCCGCCCGGGTGACCGTCTGCCGGGGCTGCTGCTGCGGCACCCGCCGCAAACACCCGGACGTCGACCATGACCGGCAGCTCGACATCCTGCGCGCCGCCGGGTCGGTACGGGTGTCCGACTGCCTCAACGCCTGTGACCGGTCCAACGTGGTGGTGGTGCAGCCAGCGGTGTTGGCCCGCCGACTGGGTGCCCGCCCGGTGTGGCTCGGCGGGGTGCTCGACGAGACGGCACTGTCGATTGTCGTCGACTGGATCGCCGCCGGCGGGCCGGGCCTGGCCGCACCGCCGGACCGGCTCGCCGGGCTGCGCTTCGCCGCCCCCCGCTGGGGAAAATCCGCCCCGACGTCCTGACCGCCGTAGTGCCGTCGCTTGCCGGCCACCACGATCCGGCGGCCGACAAGCGACGCCCCCGAACGCGCGCCTGCCCGGATCACGGTCACCTATTGGCGCCCGGTTCGACAAGGTACGGCGCGAACCGATTGCACAATCGTGCAACCGTCCGGCGCCGTGGCCTTCTCTCCTGCGGCATATCTGTGCTGAGCTGACCGGCGTGACACGGGGAACGGGGACCATCAGGACGCACGGCCCGACCGCGGTTGCACAACTGACCCGGTGGGGCGCCTCACCCGATGCCGATCTGGTCTACCGGGCGCTGACCATGTTCGGTGCCCGCAGCAGCGGCCAGCTCGCCCACGAGCTGGGGCTGACCCGCAAACGCGTCAAGGTCGCGCTCGACGAACTGAACGGCCTGGCGGCGGCGGTGCCGACCGCTGCCGGCTGGCGGCCGCTGCCAGCGGGTCCGGTCATCGCGCGGCTACGCCGGCCCGCTCGGCCGGTACGGCGGCAGGACGTCTGGCGCCAGCATTTCCGTACCGTGCACGGCATCGACCTGCCCGGCCCGGACGACCCGGCGGTACGCAGCCTGGGCAGCCGGACCGCCGCCCGCGACCGGGTGCGGCGGCTGGTCGCCGCCGAACGACACGAACACCTGGCCATCAACACCGAAGTGATCAGCGCGGCGGCCTCGGCGGAGGCGATCCCACTGGACCGCAGCCAACTGGACCGGGGCATCCGGGTACGGGTGCTGCAGCGGCCGCCCACCGTCGACGACCACAGCGTCGAGCATCTCGCCCAGCTTGACACGGCCGACCCCGAACGGGTCCGGGAGCTGCCCGACCCGCCGATCAAACTGCTGGTCTACGACCGGCGCGTCGCGCTGTTCCCCGTCGATCCGCTCGACTTCGAGGCCGGATACGTCGAACTGGTAGACCCGGTCGCGGTCCGCCAACTGTGCGACCTGTTCGACCGGCTGTGGGCGCGGGCGCGCCGGTCCGGTCCAGGAGGGAGACCTGCGATCACACTGACCCCCCGTGAGCAGGCGCTGGTCGCACTCCTCGCCGCCGGGCACACCGACGCCTCCGCCGCCGAGGAGCTGCGACTGAGCCTGCGCACCGTCGCGTACACGATGCGCAACCTGATGGACCGCCTCGGCGTGGAGAACCGCTTCCAGCTGGCGATCCTGCTCGGCGCCACGGGTGCGGTCGCCCTGGCTCCGCCCACCCGTACCGCGGCACCCCGCTCGTCGTCCCACGCGGAAACGTCCGCGCCGGAGGAGGAATCCCATTGACCCCCACACCTCGCCGGACCGCCGTGATGGCGGCCGCGACGATCCTGATGGCAGCTACCCTGGCGTGGCTGTCGGCCACCGGCGTGTCCGCCACGCCGGTGGCCGCAGGTACGCCGACGCCGTCATGGGCCGCTTCGCCGATCCCCACCAGCGATCCGACCATCACGGACTGGTGGACTCCGGCTGGCTGCGCCACCGGCCAGTTGAGCGGCCTCGTGGCGGACCCCGACCTCGGTACGGTGCTGCCGGGCGAGGCGACGCTCTGCACCACCTACACGGACAACTACCGGTTCGGGGTCGCGGTGTTCCGCCCCGACGACAGGCCGGCCTTCGTCTTCCGCGCCCAGTTGGTGCCGTACCACCCGACCGACGCCTCACCGGTGCGGATCGTGTTTCCGGGCGGGGTGCCACCGGTGAACCGGGGCGTCTGTCTGATGCGCTCGGAGCAGGTCCGCCTGGCCTGCGTCGAACTCGTCGGCGAGCCGGACGGCACGGTGGCCGCCCGGCCGATCCCGGTCGACGATCCGCTGGTCGACAGCCTGGTCGTGTTCGACGGGGAGGAGATCAGGAACCCGACTCCGGGCTGCGCGAACTGCGTGGCGTTCCCCGAGGAACAGTGACCGCCGGGGCCGATGGGCAGGCGGGACAGGTCCGGCTGCGGCAGCGTGCCGCAGCCGGACCGGGGACGATCAGCGACCGGCGGTGCCGTAGTAGGCGGTGCGCATGATCTCCTGCATGTCGTCGAGCATCGGCATCCGCGGGTTGGCCGGGGCGCACTGGTCCTCGTACGCGTTGACCGCCTGCTGCGGCAGGCTGGCCAGGAACGACTCCTCGTCGACCCCGACCGCCTGGAACGACGGCTCGATGCCGACCGCGTCACGCAACCGTTCGACGGCAGCGGCGTACGACTCGACGCCTTCGGCGGGGGTGGCCGCCGGCAGGCCGAGCATCCGGGCGATCTCCTGGAACCGTTCCGGTGCCCGGTAGTTCTCGTACTTCGGCCAGCCGGACAGCTTGCCGGGCCGCGCCCCGTTGTAGCGGATCACGTGCGGCATCAGGATCGCGTTGGTCCGACCGTGGGCGATGTGGAACGTCGCACCGAGGGTGTGCGACATGGCGTGCACGATGCCGAGGAAGGCGTTGCCGAACGCCATCCCGGCGATGGTGCCGGCGTTGTGCATCTTCTCCCGGGCCTCGGGGTCGGCGGCACCATCGCGTACCGCCCGCTCCAGATAGGCGAAGATCAGCCGGATCGCCTGCAGGGCGAGCCCGTCGGTGTAGTCGTTGGCGTACACCGACACGTACGACTCGGTGGCGTGGGTCAACGCGTCGAAGCCGCTGTCGGCGGTCACCACCGCCGGTAGATCGGCGGCGAGCACCGGGTCGATGATCGCCACGTTCGGGGTGAGCGCGTAGTCGGCCAGCGGGTACTTCTTGCCGGTCACCGTGTCGGTGATCACCGCGAACGGGGTGACCTCGGCCCCGGTGCCCGACGTGGTCGGGATGCAGACCAGCTTCGCCAGTTCTCCCGGGGCCGGGAAGGTGAACGCCCGCTTGCGGATGTCGAAGAACTTCTCCCGCATGTCGGCGAAAACCACGCCGGGGTGTTCGTAGCGCAGCCACATCACCTTGGCCGCGTCCATCACTGAACCGCCGCCGAGGGCGATGATGGTGTCCGGCCGGAAGTGGCGCATCTGTTCGGCACCGGCGTCCACGGTACGGATGCTCGGCTCCGGTTCGACGGTGTCGATGATCTGCAGCGCGACCCGTTCGGACCGGCCCTGCAGCACGGTGAGGATCCGGTCGACGAACCCGAGCCGGGTCATCGTCGCGTCGGTGACCACGGTGACCCGGTGCACGTCCGGCATGTCGGCCAGGTAGCGGATCGCGTGCGGCTCGAAGTAGATCTTCGGCGGCACCTTGAACCACTGCAGGTTGTTGGTGCGCCTCGCCACCCGTTTGATGTTGAGCAGGTGAACGGCGGTCACATTGCTCGACACCGAGTTCCGCCCGTAGCTGCCGCAGCCCAGCGTCAACGACGGCGCGATCGCGTTGTACATGTCACCGATCGCGCCCTGCGAGGCCGGCGCGTTCCAGATGATCCGTACCGCCTTGACCCGCCGGCCGAACTCCTCGGCGAGCGCCGCGTCGCTGGTGTGGATGACCGCGCTGTGGCCGAGGCCGTGGAACTCGACCATCTGCTCGGCGTACCGGATGCCGTCGGCGTGCCCGTCGGCGCGCAACACCGCCAGCACCGGGCAGAGCTTCTCCCTGGTCAACGGTTCGGCCGGGCCGACCTGGTCGACCTCGACCAGGATGATCGACGTGTCGGCCGGCACGGTGAACCCGGCCTGCTGCGCGATCCACACCGGGGACTGCCCGACGACCATCGGGTTGAGTTTGGCTCCGGCGCAACCGGTTGAGCCGGCGGCGGCGCCGAACAGCAGCTCCTCCAGTTGGCGCTTCTGCTGCGGGGTGGCCCGGTGCGCGTGCAGCTTGGCGAACTCGGCCATCGCCGGTTCGTAGATGTCGTCGTCGACGATGACCGCCTGCTCCGAGGCGCAGACCATGCCGTTGTCGAACGCCTTGGACAGCACCACGTCGTTGACCGCCCGGGCCAGCTTGGCGGTCCGCTCCAGGTAGGCGGGGACGTTCCCGGCGCCGACGCCCAGCGCCGGCTTGCCCGCCGAGTACGCGGCCCGCACCATGCCGTTGCCACCGGTGGCGAGGATCAGCGCGACCCCGTCGTGGCGCATCAGCGCCCCGGTCGCTTCGACCGACGGGTGCTCGATCCACTGGATGCAGTGCGCCGGCGCGCCGGCGGCGACCGCCGCGTCGCGGACCACCCGGGCCGCTTCGGCGCTGCACTGCTGGGCGGCCGGATGGAAGGCGAAGATGATCGGGTTGCGGGTCTTCAGAGCCAGCAGGGCCTTGAAGATGGTCGTCGACGTCGGGTTGGTGACCGGGGTGACGCCGCAGATCACACCGACCGGCTCGGCGATCTCGACGATGCCGCTGATGTCGTCACGGCCGACCACGCCGACCGTCTTCAGCGCCGCCATGCTGTGCGTGACGTGTTCGCAGGCGAAGATGTTCTTCACCGCTTTGTCCTCGAACACGCCGCGGCCGGTCTCCTGAACCGCCAGCCGGGCCAGGTCGCTGTGTCGGCCTAGCGCGGCGACCGACGCCTTGCCGACGATCGTGTCGATCCGCTGCTGGTCGAATTCGGCGTAGTCGTCGAGTGCCTTCGACGCCGCCGAGACGAGAGCGTCGATCGCGACCTCTGTCTCGGCCGGCGCCGCCGGCTTGGTGTGCACCTGGACGACTGCGGTCATGCCGATCACCTCGTTCGGTCGGCACCGGCGGCACCCTGCCGCCGGTGCTCGACCTCATCGTCACTCGGTACGGTGATCGAACACTGCCGCCGTACGTCCCCGATCGCCGGGACCTAGGTCACCCCACGTCGGTCCACTCTGGCTGTCGGGCCGTACCCGGTCAGGTTGCGGAGCGGGCCGCCGCCAGCTCCCGGGCCTTGGCCGGCCAGGTCGGCAGGCTGGCGGTGGCCCGTACGCCGGCGGCGCGTACCGCCGCGCGCAGCGCCGCCTCGTCGGTCGCGCCCAACTGCTCGTACGTGCGGATCCCGGCGGACTGCAGGGCGGCGGCCATCTTCGGCCCGATGCCCTCGATGCGTCGGAAGTCGTCCGCCGGCCCCGGGTCGGCGAGCGGCTCGGCAGCAGTGGACGGGTCGGCAGCGGGCGGGTCGGCAGCGGGCGGGTCGGCAGCGGGTCCAGCAGCGGCAGGCTCAACGGCGGCGGCAGCGGGCTCAACGGCGGCGGCCGACGTCGCGGGAGCAGGATCGGCGGCCGGCGCCGGCTCGGGGTCGACCGGCTCGGGGTCGACCGGCTTGTCGGCGGTGGGCTCGACACTGACCGGCTCGGCCGTGGCGATCGCGGCGGGCCCGGCGGGAACCTCGGTGGCGGGCTCGGTCTTGACCGGATCGGCCGGCGATGCGGGTTCCGGCCGGGCCGGTTCGGCCGGCGACGGCTCCTTTGAGGTAGCAGTCGGCGGCTCGGCCGCGGCAGTTGCCTCGGGCTTCACCGAGGCGTCCTTGCCGGCGGCGGACCGGCGGCTCATCACGAGCCACCCCGCGACTGCACCGAGCAACACCACGACCAGCAGAATCAGTATGTTTCCGAGGGACCAGTCCACGGCAAACCTCCAGCACCAAAAGTCAGAATCGCGAAAGGGTCTCGTTGTGGCCTTGTCGCTGTCAACCTACGGGCAGTCGCAAGGCGCTTCGAGGGCAGGTCGGTCCCGCTACTCTTCGCCAACCACAGTGGGACGGTGCGTGCCACCGAAGAACGGGGAGCGCACTCCCTGCGGGTGCAGTTCAGCCGGGTCCACGTCACCTGAATCGACCCGCCCGGTGACCGCGCGTACCAACGTCGGCCGGTCCCATCGACGCGCCGCCCGCAGCGGCGCCAGGGTGGTGCCCGCCGACAGCGCCACCACCAGGTCCGCCGCCGGGGCGGTCAGCCACGACGCCATGCCGAGGCCGTCGGCCAGGTCGACCCCGTGGACCGCGAGCTCGACGACCCGGGTGGCCTGGAAGTCGGTCAGCGTCATCAGGTCACCGTGCCGGGTGACGACCAGGCGGTCCGGCGGCTGCGCCGCGACCCGAGCGGTGGCGGTCGCTGCCCGCGCCGCCAGCTCGTCGACAGCGGCGGTAACCGTCCGAGCCGCCGCCCACCGCTGAGCGTCGGCGATCCGCCCACCGTCCGCATCGGGACGGAACCGTGCGTCGGGCGCGTAGTAGCCGACCGCGTCCACCGGGCCGTCGGGGCCGGCGGCGGGTGCGCCGTCGTCGAGCATCTCGACGGTACGGGAGAGCGCGATCACGGTGTGCGCAAGCAGTTCCTTGACTGTCCACGGCGTGCATCTGGTCGGCCGGTCGAAGTCCGCCTCCGATACGGCCCGTAGCGCGTCGACCGCCGCTCGACTCTCGACGGCGTAGGCGAGGGCCACCTCGCCGGACCGCCAGATCCGCTGCACGACCCGGAACCGTTCGGCCACCACCATCGTCCGGTCGTCGACGGTGAACGTCTCGTCACCGAGAGCGGCCCGCATCGGCGCCGACTGCCAGAAGTCGATGTGCGCGCGGCGCCAGCCGGCGACGTCGGTGAACCCTTCACCTTCGTCGACGGCGTGGGTGAGGTCCACCTCGGCAAGTGGGACCACCCGTACCTCGGTGGTCTCCAGCACCGCGCAGGGCCGGTCCGCCGAGTCCACCAGAACGGACCGGTCCCCCGCGACCGGCAGCGGGCCGTTGTCGTGCTCGTACTCGCACAGCAGCCCGGACGTGGAAGTCTTCGCACCGGTGAGGATCGCCGCGACCAGCCGGTCGCGCAGCGGCCCGGGGAACGCGAACTGGGCCTTCGGCAGGTCGTTGAGGTGGTGCGGCAGGTTCTGACCGCCACCACGGTCCGCCTCGGTCGCCACAGCGGCAGTGTACTGGCGGCGGTGCCGCCTGGTCCCGCTCACGATCGTGTGCCGCCGGCCGACGACCGTCGCGCAATTGACGTGACGGCACACGACCAGGTACGCCACGATGTGCCGGTGACGATGTCAGACGCGCGTACCGTATCGCTGCACCCGATGACCCAGAGCGAGTACGACGTACGGATTCCCGCACTGGTGGCGGGTTATGCCGGTGACCTGCTGCGGTCCGGTCGGGCCACCACCGAGACGGCACTGATCGAGTCCCGCCGCCAGCACGCCGAGTTGCTGCCCGACGGGCTGGCCACCGAGCGGATGCTGTTCCTCGTCGCGCGGGAGACGGGCACCGACGACGCGCGGCCGGTCGGCTGGATCTGGGTCGGGCTGCCGGATCCGGCAGAGCCGGAGCGGCCGGCCTGGATCTACAACATCGAGGTGGACACCGCCCACCGCGGCACCGGGTACGGGCGGGCCATCCTGGCCGCCGTCGAGCCGGTGCTGGCGGCGCGCGGAGTCACCCGGCTCGGGTTGAACGTCTTCGGAGACAACCTGGTGGCCCGCCGGCTGTACGAGTCGACCGGATTCACGGTCACCGCTCAGCAGATGGTCAAGCCGATCGGTTCCGCGCCGCAGGAGTCGGCGTAACGAATCCGGCGTACCGCTGCCGGCACGACTTCACGAAGCTTGTATCTCGAGCCGCTTGAGATCGCATAGTGGACGCCGTGGAGATGAACGAGCTGTACCCCATCGGGGATGTCGCCCGACGTACCGGTCTGAGCGTCAGCGCCGTCCGGTACTACGCCGACGCCGGTGTCGTCACGCCGGCAGCCATTTCCCCGGCCGGCCACCGGCTGTACGACGTGTCGGCGATCGCCCGGCTGGAACTGGTTCGAACGCTTCGGGAACTCGACGCCGGGCTGGACGAGATCCGGCGGGTGCTGGCCGGCGAGGCGACGCTGCGCGAACTGGCCGCCACCCACCTGGCTCTGCTGACCGAGCAGGAGACCCGGCTGCGCAGCCGCCGCGCGGTGCTGTCGACCATCCTGCGACAGGACTCCACCGCCGAGCAGGTGACGCTGATGCACAAGCTGGTCGGTATGTCGGACGAGGAACGCGATCGGCTGATCGACGAGTTCTGGGCCGAGGTCTCCGCCGGCTGGGAACCACCGGAGCAGATGATGCGCTGGTGGCGGGCGGCCCGACCGGAACTGCCCGAGCATCCCACCGCGGCCCAGCTGGAGGCATGGATCGAGTTGGCCGATCTGCTCCGGGACGGCGAGGTCCGACAGGCCGTGCGCCGCGAGTTGCACCAGGTGTGCACCACCGGGGCCGGGCCGCTGATGACCTCATCGCCGATGCTGGACCGGATGGAGGCGGCTATGCCGATCGGCCAGGCGGTGATGGACGCGGCGCGGGACCGGGTACCACCGGACTCGCCGCAGGGGCGGAAGATCGCCGACCGGTGGATGGGCTGGCTGACCGGCGTATTCGCGACACCGGACAGCCCGGGTCTGCCGGACACCCCCGAGTTCCGGATCCAGACGGCCGACCACATGCTCGCCGGCGCGGAGTGGGACCGTACACCGCCGGATCCGCAGGGACCATTCGACCGGTACATGGCGCTGGTCACTGCCGTCAACGGCGTGGAGCCGGAACGGTTCCCGTTCGAGTGGCTGGCCGAGGCGCTGCGCGCATCCGCCCTACCGGTCTGCTGATCGCGGCGGCCATGCCCGGATTGGAGACTGGCATCATGCTGCTGAACGGGAAGCCCGTCGATCTGGATCACCTGAGGATCCTGGGTCTCACCAACTACGGTCACTTCACGTCCATGCGAGTGGACGCCGGCCGGGTGCGCGGACTCGCACTTCACCTCGACCGGCTGACAAGGGACTGCCGCGCGCTCTTCGGCGCGGAACTCGATCAGCACGAGGTTCGCAGCTATGTCCGTCAGGTTGTGGGTTCCGCCGAGTCGACCGTCGCCAGGGTGACGGTGTTCGACCCGGACCTCGACCTGGGGTATCCCGCCAGCGCATCACGCCCTCAGGTGCTCGTCACCACGCGAGCGGTGTCGTCGGTCCCACCGCGACCGCTGGTGCTCGCCACTCGCTGCTACGAGCGGGACGTACCAGCCGTCAAGCACCTCGGCCTGTTCGCGACGATGTTCCACCGCCGACAGGCTCAACTCGCTGGGTTCGATGACGTGCTGTTCGTGGACAGGGAGGGTTTCATCTCCGAGGGGGCGACCTGGAACGTCGGCCTGATCGAAGGCGACGAGATCGTCTGGCCACAGGCACCGGTGCTGCCGGGAATCACGATGGCATTGATCCAGCAGGTACGCGCAGGGCTCGAGCGCCGCGTCGACGTGTCGGAGCTGAATCGCTACACCGCAGCGTTCACCACCAACGCCGCGGTTGGCGTCCGGGCTGTCACCGCGATCGACACCACCCGATGGTCCGATATGACTCCGCTGGTCGAGCAGATTCGCAAGGACTACAGCGCCATCCCCGGCGAACCGCTCTGACGCGCTGCACGTCGGTACATACACCTGCCCCCGGGCAGTGCGGCGCTGCCGCATCCTCCATGTTGCGATCTGCCGGCGCCGCACTGTGACCCGGGTAACACCCTGTCATGCCGGGTCGGGGTGTCTCGTCTGTGGTGGTGAGGACGACGAGTGGAGACCACCCGATGACGACCCGTACCGAACGGCGGCGGTAGCCGGCCATGCCGCCCACCGAATCTACGACGACCTGCGCCCGTGGGCGTTCACCATCGCCTACCGGATGCTCGGCAGCGTCAGCGAGGCCGAGGACGTCACGCAGGAGACGTTCCTGCGGATGCACCAGAGTGCGCTGCGAGAAGATTCGCGCGCGCCGACCGCGCTACCACACCACCCGGCGGCAACGCGACGAGCCGGCCCGGCGGTTGCGGCACCTGGGCCCGGTCGGCGACCCCACCACCGTGGTACGTGCCGCTCGCGACCGATCGAAAGGACAACCATGAATCTCGTACTGTGGATCGTCACCGGCTGGCTGGCCGTCGTCATGCTGGTCAGCACCGGGAAGGTGCTGGTGCCCCGGGAGAAGCTGGCCTCGATGGGTCGGGCCGGGGAGTGGGTGATGGACTTCAGCCCTCGCGCGCTGTGGGTCATCACGATCCTGGAGCTGTTGGCGGCGGCAGGGCTGATCCTGCCGGCGGTGCTCGGCATCGCCCCGGTCCTGGTGCCGGTGACCGCGGTCTGCGTCGCGGTGCTGTTCACCGGTGCGGCGACCATGCGGCTACGACGCGGCGAACGCCTGACGGTCCTGCCCGACCTGGTCTATGCCGCGATGGCCGCCTTCGTCGCCTGGGGCCGGTTCGGTCCCGCGCCGTTCACCGGCTGAGTTGATCCGACTCCGCCGGGCCGGTCCGCCCGGCGGAGTCGGAGATGCTCAACCCGTCGGTACGGCGATCCGCAGGCTCAGCGCGCCGTGCAGGTCGAGCCAGACGTCGGCCGGGCCGCGTACCAGTCGCAGCAGCACCCCGGTGCAGTGCGGGCAGCGGGCGACCAGGCCGGGCGCGTCGGAGTAGACCATCAGGGCGGCGAGCGGGCCGGCCCGCCCACAGCTGGCGCAACGGCCGGTCGCGGTGGTGACGTCCACCGCGAAGATCTCGGCCAGCGGACCGGCCAGCGCGTTACCGTCCAGGTGGTGCTCGTCGGGCAGGTGCTGCTCGTCCGTCAGGTGACGTCCGTCGGGCAGCACCGACGTCACGGGCTGGTCGGTCATGTCAACCTCCGGTGGGTCCGAATCGTTCGGTGCGGACGCGGCGGGGGTCGTGCCCGAGGGCGATCAGGATGTCGGCGACCGTCTCCACGAAGCCGGTCGGCCCGCAGACGTAGCAGGCCGGTTCGAGCATCGCCGGCCAGCCGTCGGTGTTGACCCGGGAGACTCCGATCCGGCCGACCTGGCCGGGCCAGCCCTCGGGTGCCTCCCGGGTGTAGACGTAGCTGACGTCGAGACCGGCGTCGTCGCGGGCGCGGCGGCGCAGCTCGTCGGCGTAGTAGACGTCGGCCGGGGTACGCACCGAGTAGATGAGCCGGAACGGGACCCGGCTGCCGGCGGCCCGTCGGGCGCGGATCATCGCCATCAGCGGCACGATGCCGGAGCCGCCGGCGATCAACAGCACCGGATCGGTCGTGTCGGGTCGCCACACGAACCAGCCGCCGACCGGTCCGCGGATCTCCACCGGGTCACCGACGGCGTACGGGCCGGCCAGGTAGCCGGAGACCTCGCCGTCGGGCACCCGCTGCACGGTCAGCTCGACCTGGTCGCCGTCGGCCGCGTTGGCGACCGAGTAGCTGCGCTGGGCCTGGTAACCGTCGGCGGCGGTGAGCCGCACGTCGACGTGCTGGCCGGGCAGGTGTCCGGGCCAGTCCGGCACGTCGAGCAGCAGGGTACGGGCGGTCGTCGTCTCGTCGCGAACGGCGGCGAGGCGGGCCACCCGCCAGCTCAGTCGCCCTGGTACCGCTGCTCGCGCCATGGGTCACCGTAATCGTGGTAGCCGGCGGTCTCCCAGAAGCCGGGTTCATCGTCGGTCAGCAGCCGGATGCCGTGCACCCATTTGGCCGACTTCCACAAATAGAGGTGCGGCACCAGCAGCCGGGCCGGGCCGCCGTGCTCCGGGCTCAGGTCGGCGTCGTCGTAGCGGTAGGCGATCCATGCCTGCCCGTCGAGCAGGTCGGCCAGTGGCAGGTTGGTGGTGTAACCGCCGTACGAGTGGGCGAGGGCGTAGTCGGCGCTGGTGTCGGTGTCGGCCAGCAGGGTGTCGAGGGAGACGCCGTGCCAGCGGGTACCGAGCTTGGACCACTTGGTCACGCAGTGCAGGTCGACGGTGACGTCCTCACTGGGCAGGTCGAGCAGCTCCGGCCAGCTCCACCGCTGCTCGGTGCCGTCCTCGGTGGTGACCACGAACTGCCAGCCGGCGACGTCGATGCGCGGGGTCGGGCCGGCGGACAGCACCGGGAAGTCCTCGGTCAGATACTGTCCCGGCGGCAGAGTGACAGCGCCGGGAGAACGTGGACGGCCCTGGAACCCGGGCGACACGATACCCATCGGACCGTCGTACCACCTGGCCGGGCGCTTCCGCCAGCGTCGGCGGGGATTGCACCCGTCCGAGGTGCCGGGCCGCGCGCACCTGTCAGAGGTCGAACAGGTCCCGCATCGCCTCTTCCAGGCGGGCCATGCTGGCACCGGTCACCATGCCGACCCGTTCCGCCCCGGAGCGGCCGGAGATACGGCGCATCCGGTTGACCACGACGACTCCGGACAGCGGGTCGGTCTCGGCCAGCGGCACTACGAACGGCGGCAGGCTGGTGGCGCCGCGCTGGCGGACGATCGGCGCGCAGTACGGGGCGGCCCTGGGTCGCTCGTTGTGTGTGTCGCCGGACAGCACCACCACCCGGTAGCGCAGGTCGGAGCGCTCGCCGACGGTCCAGATCTCGCCGCGGTTCACGCCGCGTCAGACAGGTCGGACCAGCCGGACTCCAGCGTGTCGGCGAGTTCGTCGAAGCCGTCCAGTTCGTCGCGGACCTCCGGGTTGGCGGCCAGCCACTCCTCGTGTGCCCGGGCGGCGTCGCGGCGCGCTTCCCGGCGGGCGGCCCGGTCGATCCAGTCGGAGAGCGTCATCCCGTCCCGTTCGGCAGCGGCCAGCGCCCTGGCCAGGGTCTGCGGTCTCAGCCGCAGGGTGACCATCTCTGCCATGTCGCGATGGTACGACCAGGGCGGCCGGTGCGCTGCCCCGGCCCGGCCCGGGTCGGTGGGCATGTCGCGGAGTTGTAACGTTCAAGTCAGCCATTGACGCACATGTAACTGACTCCTAACCTACGTTGACAAGCGCTTCCTGTGGCCCCTAACACATGGTTACGCACCTGCTGGTCGGCTCGGATCCGGAGGTTTCTGATGGCAATATTGAAACGATTCACCAGGTCGCTGGCCATCGCTGCCGCCCTCTCGCTGGTCGCCACCGGCACCGTCGCCTGCGGCGACGACACCGAGTCGGGCAAGGTCGCGCTGCGCTACTCCTGGTGGGGCAACGCCGATCGGGCCGACCTGATGCAGCAGGCGATCGACCTGTTCGAGGAGCAGAACCCGGGCATCACCGTGACGCCGAGCTTCCAGGAATACGAGGCGTACTGGCAGAAGCTGACCACCGAGACCGCCGGCGGCAACATGCCGGACGTCCTGCAGATGGACTTCTCCTACCTGCGCGAGTACGCCGACCGGGGAGTACTCGGCGGTCTCGACGAGCACGTCGGCACCGACCTCGTCCTCGACGACCTGCTGGCCGGGTTCGACGGCGCCGGCACGGTAGACGGCACGCTGTACGCGGTCCCGGTCGGCGGCAACACCTGGAGCATGTTCTACAACCCGGCGCTGTTCGAGCAGGCCGGGGTGCCCGCGCCGGCGATCGGCTGGACCTGGGAGGACTACCACACCGCGATGGCCACCATCAAGGCCGAGACCGGCACCTACGGCGGCGGCAACTACACCGGGGTGATCTACAACCTTGAGGCGCAGCTGCGTCAGGAGGGCGGGGCGTTGTTCACCGAGGACGGCCGCCTCGGCTTCAGCAAGGAACGGCTGGCGCGGTTCTGGCAGCAGGGCATGGACCTGATCGAGCAGGACGTGGTCCTGCCGGTGGAGACCGCCGTCCAGATCAAACCGGCCTCCCTGTGGGTCGACGACCTGGCCGCCTCCGACCTCAGCTGGGACAACTTCCTCACTCGGTACGCGGGCGAGACCGACACCGAGATCAGGCTGGGCCCGGTGCCCAGCAACAACCCGGGACAGCTCGGGCAGTACCTCAAACCGGCGATGCTGCTGAGCACGTCGGCCGGCACCGAGCACCCGGAGGCGGCTGCCAGACTGATCTCCTTCATGATCAACGACCCGGAGGTGGGTCGGATCTTCGGCGGCAACCGTGGCCTGCCGGCCACCAACGCCCAGCGGGACGCGGCCGAACTCGACGGGCCGCTGGCCGCCGTGGCCGCCTACGAGGAGACCATCGCCGACCAGCTCACCCAGGCACCACCGGCGCCTCCGCGCGGTGCCGGCAGCATCGAGGCAGCGTTCATCCGGATCAGCGAGGAGCTGCACTACGGGCGGATCGGCGTAGCAGAGGCGGTCGACCAGCTCTTCGCCGAAGCCGAGGAAATCCTCGAGCCCTGATCCGTACGCGGTGACCAGCCCGAGGAATCCGATGACAAGCTCCACCGTCGACTCCGCCCGGCCCGCGGCAGCCGGCCGCCGTAGACCGGCGACGCCGCCATCGGGTCGCCGCAACGGCGACCCGATGGCCGGTTACCTGTTCCTGTCCCCCTGGATCGTCGGCATGCTGCTGCTGACGGTCGGCCCGATGGCGGCCTCGCTGTACCTGTCGTTCACCGACTACAACCTGTTCACCACGCCGGGATGGGTCGGGCTGGACAACTACCGCCGGCTCTTCGATGACGACCGGTGGCTGCAGTCGGTCCGGGTCACCGCCGGTTACGTGCTGCTCGCCGTACCGTTGAAGCTCGCCGCGGCGCTGGCGGTGGCGATGCTGCTCAACCAGCGCCGCCGCGGCCAGGGTTTCTACCGGGCAGCGTTCTACGGGCCGTCGTTGATCGGCGCCAGCGTCAGCGTCGCCATCGTCTGGAAGGCGCTGTTCAGCGACGACGCGGTGGTCGACCGACTGCTGAGCTCGGTCGGCTTGGACAGCGGCGGGTGGGTCGGCAATCCCGACTTCTCGCTGCTCATGCTGGTGCTGCTGGCGGCCTGGCAGTTCGGCGCACCTATGGTGATCTTCCTCGCCGGGCTCAAGCAGGTGCCGGCCGAGCTGTACGAGGCAGCCGAGGTGGACGGCGCCGGCCGGGCGCGTCGGTTCTGGTCGGTGACCCTGCCGATGATCTCACCGGTGCTGTTCTTCAACCTGCTGCTGGAGACGATCAACTCGTTCCAGATCTTCACCTCGGCGTACGTCATCGGCGGCCGCAACGGCAGCCCCGCCGGCTCGACCCTGTTCTACACGGTCTACCTCTATGACCGGGGCTTCACCGACTTCCGGATGGGATACGCCTCGGCGATGGCCTGGATGCTACTGCTCGGCGTGGGGCTGGTGACCGCGATGCTGTTCCGGACCGCCCGTGGCTGGGTCCACTACTCGGGAGACGACCGATGACCCCCGCGTCTCGGGCGGCGGGTGCCGCCACCCGGCGGCGTCGCCTCGGCAGCGTCGGCTGGCATCTGGCGGCGGTGGCGCTGCTGGCGGTGATCCTCTACCCGGTGGTCTGGGTCGTCTCCGCCTCGTTCAAACCGTCCGGGTCGATCGTCGGCAGCCTGGAACTGCTTCCCCAGGACCCGACGCTGGGCAACTACCAGCGGGCGGCCGAGGGCATGGCCGGTATCAGCGTGCTGCGGTTCTTCTGGAACTCGGCGGTGCTGGCGGTGCTCGCCGTGGTCGGGACGGTGGCGTCGTCGGCCCTGGCCGGCTACGCCTTCGCCCGACTACGGTTCCGTGGCCGTACCGTCCTGTTCGTACTGATGATCTCGACCCTGCTGCTGCCGTTCCACGTGCTGATCGTCCCGCAGTACGCGGTCTTCCAGAAACTCGGTCTGGTCGACACCTACGTGCCGCTGCTGGCCGGCAAGTTCCTCGCCGCCGAGGCGTTCTTCGTCTTCCTGATGGTCCAGTTCATGCGCGGCATCCCGCATGAGCTGGACGAGTCGGCCCGGATCGACGGCGCTGGGCCGTGGGGCATCTTCTGGCACGTGGTGCTGCCGTTGTCCCGGCCGGCAATGGTCACCACGGCCATCTTCACCTTCATCTGGACCTGGAACGACTTCCTCGCCCCGCTCATCTACCTCAGCACCCCGGACAAGTACCCGTTGCCGTTGGCGCTGCAGCTCTACATCGATCAGACCACGCTGTCCGACTACGGTGCGTTGATGGCCATGTCGATGCTCGCGCTGCTGCCGGTCATCGGGTTCTTCCTGTTCTTCCAGCGTCTGCTGGTGGACGGGGTCGCCACCTCGGGGTTGAAGGGATGAGCGCCACCGGCCGCGACGACCTCGCCACCACCGCCGGAGCCGGTGTGCGTGGCGCCCGCTTCGTGTTGTTCGGTGAGACCCTGCTGGTCGGAGTGCTGGTGCTGGTCAGCTTGCTGCCGCTGGTCACGCTGCTGGCAGCGCTGGCCGCCGGGTGCGCGCAGCTGCGGGCGTACGTCGACGACACCGGCAGCACCCGGCTCGGTGCCTTCGGCGTACGGTTGCGGGCCGCGCTGCCCGGCAGCTGGCCGTGGTCGCTCGCGGCGGTCGGGGCCGGGCTGCTGCTGTACTTCGACGCGGCGGTGGTACGCACCGGCCAGTTGCCCGTCGGTGAGCTGGTCGCAGCGGCCTGCCTGCTCACCGCGGTCGGCCTGGGCGCCGTACTGTTGCGGGCCGCCGCTGGCTGGCACCCGGGCGCGGCCTGGCCGGCACTGCTGCGCGCCGCGGTGCACACGCTGCGGTCCGACCCCGGCGGTACGGTGCTGCTGACGCTCGCCCTCACCGGTCTGGTCCTGGTCACCTGGCAGCTGGTCCCGCTGGTGGTGCCGATGACCGGCTGTGTACTGCTCGCCGCGGTCGCGGTGCACCGCCGTCGGGCGGCACCGGCCGAGCGCGGCTGACTGACTGGTCGTCGGATGGACAGCCGACGGTCAGTCGTGCAGCTGGGCGAGGTGCCGCATCTTGTTCATCGCGTCCAGCGCGGCGACCTTGTACGCCTCGGCGAGGGTCGGATAGTTGAACACGGCGTCGACGAAGTAGTCGACGGTGCCGTTGCAGCCCATCACCGCCTGCCCGATGTGCACCAGTTCGGTGGCGCCGGTGCCGAAGATGTGCACGCCGAGCAGTTGCCGGCTGTCCGGGGCGACCAGCAGCTTGAGCATCCCGTACGAGTCGCCGACGATCTGCCCGCGGGCGAGCTCCCGGTAGCGGGCGACCCCCACCTCGAAGGGCACCCGGTTGTCGGTGAGCTGGTCCTCGGTGCTGCCGATGAAGCTGATCTCCGGGATCGTGTAGATGCCGATCGGTTGTAGCTGCGGCATGCCACGGGCTGGTTCACCGCAGGCGTGGTGGGCGGCGAGCCGGCCCTGCTCCATCGAGGTGGAGGCCAGGGCGGGAAAACCGATGATGTCCCCCACCGCGTAGATGTGCCCGGCCGTGGTCTGGAAGTTCTCGTTGACCTGGATCCGGCCCCGGGTGTCGGCGGTCAGGCCGGCCCGCTCCAGATCGAGGTCACCGGCGACGCCCTGGCGCCCGGCGGAGTACATCACCGTGTCGGCGGCGATCCGCTTGCCGCTCTCCAGCACCGCGACCGCCCCGCGCTGGTGGCGCTGCACCGACGCCACCTCCTCACCGAAACGGAAGGTGACCGCGAGGTCGCGCAGATGATACTTGAGCGCTTCAACGATCTCCAGGTCGCAGAACTCGAGCATCCGGTCCCGCCGCTCCACCACGGTGACCTCGGTGCCGAGCGCGGCGAACATCGAGGCGTACTCGATGCCGATCACCCCGGCGCCGATCACCAGCATCGACTGCGGCACCTGTTCGAGGTTGATGATGCCGTCCGAGTCGATGATGGTCCGCTCATCGAAATCGACGCTGGCCGGGCGGGCCGGGCGGGTGCCGGCCGCGATCACGATCTTCTCGGCGGTGACCTTGTTTCCGTGGCCGGTCGCATCGGTCACCACCACGGTGTGCGCGTCATCGAACCGCGCCGTGCCGGTCATGATCCGTACCCGGTTGCGGGTCAACTGGCTGCGGGTCACGTCGATCTCGCGCCCGATCACGTGCTGGGTCCGGGCGGCCAGGTCACTGACCGTGATGTGATCCTTGACCCGATAGCTCTGACCGTAGACCTCGCGCTGGTTGAGGCCGGTCAGGTAGAGGACGGCCTCGCGCAGGGTCTTGGAGGGGATGGTGCCGGTGTTGATGCACACGCCGCCGAGCATGTGCGCGCGCTCGACGACCATGACGCTCCGGTCGAGCTTCGCCGCGGCGATCGCCGCCTTCTGTCCACTGGGGCCGGATCCGATCACGAGCACGTCGACGTCATACACCGGCCCAGTCTGACAGGCCCGGGTTTCCGGATGCTTACGACCACCCCTGTCCGTCCGGACGACCTGGGGCGATGGACGGGTTGCCTTCCGCAGCGAAAAGCCTACTATGGGGCAGCACATGAAGGCGACGTGTATGAATATATGACGGCACAGGCGTTGATGTCCGCTATGCCGTAGGCCACCGCTTCCCTCGCCAGTCGGAGCTCCGCCCGCCCAGTCGGACCTGAAAGGCACTACCGTGAGCCACCCCTACCGCACCGCTGCTGACCACTCCGGATTCTCCCCCTCCCGCCGCTCCCGCCGCCGGCCCGTCTGGCTGTGGATCACCGCACCGGTCGTGCTGGCCGTCCTGGTCATCGGGATCGGCGCGCTGACCAGGGGCGAGCAGTCGCAGGCGACGCCGACGCCGACAGTCGACGAGAGCACATCGCAGACCCCACCGGCCGACACCGAAGGCTGGCAGGCATGCCAGGACCTGCGTGAGATCAGCGCAGCCGAGCTCGACCACGACGTCAATCGGGAGATCGGCCGGCAGGCACAGGCGTCGACCGACGCCACGCTGGCCGCTCGTGGAAAAGACCTGGTGGACGCCGCCCGGGCCGCCGCCGACCAGGAGCCGATCGAGGGGAACCTGACGATCTCGGCCGCGCAGGTCGACCTGCGCGAGGCCTGCGACCGGGCGTTCGGCCCGGCCTGACCCCGCGACACGGTGCCGGCCGGCCGAGGGCTAGCCGGCCGGGGCCGGCCGGCGCCACGTGTCGAAGGCGATTCGCACCGCCTGTTCCACCGCCGCGATGCCGGCATCCAGCGAGTCGTGGTGGTCGGACAGCACCGCCACCAGCCAGTCGTGGTCGTCCTCGACGATCCGCCCGATGCTGTTGACCAGCCAGCGTCCGTCATGATCGTCGACGGTGTCCCAGCCGTTCTTCACCCAGGTACGGGAGCCGGTCGTACCGGCACCGGCCGGCACCCCCCACCGCTGTCCGTCGACCACCCGGCCCATCAGGTCCAGCACCAGGCCCCGGTCCGCCGATCGCAGCGGGCTCTCCTCGTCGACCAGCACTCGGAGCAGCCGGACCTGGTCGGCTGAGGTGGTGACGGTGGTTCCCCAGGCCGACCTCGGTCGGGTCCGGGTCAGGCCGAGCTCGGTGTTGACCCGGTCCAGTCCGGAGACGCCGCCGATGGCGGCGAAGAGTTCACTGGCCGCCGCGTTGTCACTGGCTGTGATCATGGCCTCGGCCCGGTCGCGTTGCACGGCGGTCAACGGGATCCCGTCCCGGTCCAGCAGCAGGGCAGTGAGAATCTCCACCTTGACGATGCTCGCCGTCTGGAACTGGAGCTCGTCACCGGTACGGAACCCGGCCCCGGTGCCGCGCTCGACAGCCGCGAAGCTGAACTGGCCGGGCAGGCCGGCGGCGTACCCGCGTACCTGTCGGGCCGCCAGCGCCGCCCGGCGGCGCTGCTCCGCCACGATGTCCGGGGTCGGCACCGCAGCGGTCGGCACGGCCACCACCGTACCCGGCCCGCCAGCGGCCACCCGACCGCCGGTCACCGGCAAACCGGCGGCAGCCCGCCACCCATAGCCGAGGCCACCTGCGACGAGCAGGCCGAACAGGCCGAAGCCGAGCAGTGACCGACGAGATGTCCCGCCACGGGAGTCGGCGCGTCGGCCGGACGTCGCGGTACGCCGGCCGGGGTGCCGGGCGTCCGTCGCGGTACGCCGGGCAGGGTGCCGGGAGTTCCCGGACCGGCCGGACCGACCCGCGAGGCGACCACTGGCCGGGCCTTCTCCGATGATCACGTACGCCCCCAGATCCGGTGCTGTCCGCTCTGCCGCCGGTGGTACGGGCATCGCACGGCGGTCGTTCAAATCGACGGCTCAACGGGGGGCGTGTCCGGGTGCGACCGGGTGCAACGCATAAGGTGGCGGGCATCCTCCCGATGACGGACAAGGCGGATCGACGATGGCGGACACGGCTGCGGTTGGCACGCTCGGCGCTGGCGACCATGCCTGTCTCACCTTCTCCGACCAGGAGGAGCGACTGGACCTGGTGGCGGCCTTCGTGCGTGGCGGGCTGCGGGCCGGGCAGAAGGTGGTCTGCTGGACCGACTCGGTGAGCCCGGACGAGCTCGCCGGTGAGCTGCACGACCGCGCGGTACGGCCTGGCTCGGCCCTGCGCCGGGGCCAGCTGCGCATCGCCTCGGCCACCGAGTCGCTGCTCGGCGGGGCACCGGCCGACGCCGGGGCGATGGTGCGGACGCTTGCGCGGGAGGCGCGCCAGGCCAGCGACGAGGGGTACGCCGGCCTGCGGGTGACCGCCGACATGTGCTGGGCGACCCGCCCGGCCGCCGCAGCCGATCAACTGGTCGAGTTCGAGACGCTGGTCGCCGACCTGTTCGCACACGGCCAGCTCTGTCTGATCTGCCAGTACGACCGGGAGCGGTTTGACGCCGTCACGCTGGCGTTCGCCGCCCGGGCCCATCCCCGGACCGTCGCCGCTCAGGTCTACCTGGAGCATCCGCTGCTGCGGGTCTGCCGGCAGTACAGCCCGGCCGGCCTGCGCATCGCCGGTGAGCTGGACTACCGGCACAAGGATGTGCTCGAGCTGGCGCTGGCCGAGTCGGTACGGATCGACCGCCACCTGCACATCAACCTGACCGGGCTGGACTACATCGACGGCGCCTGCGCCGGGATCATCCTGGCTGCCGCACGGGCGTTGCCGAGATCGCGCCGGATGACGGTGTCCTGCCGACGGCTGGTCGGTACCGTGCTGTCCCTGGTCGGCGCGGATGACGTGGCTCAACTCCGGGTACAGAGACGCCATGAGCAGCCCTGATCCCACCTCGCTCGGCATCGGGGGACGGCCGACGGACACTCCGTCCCCGGCCGGTGCCGTCGACCAGCCGTTCGACCGGGACGGTCTGTACGGCCTGCGGGCTACGCTCAGCGCACACGCTCCCGGGCTGGACATCTCGGCCGAGCAGACCGAGCATCTGCTCATCGTCGCCGGGGAGCTCGCCACCAACGCGATACGCCACGGCGGCGGCAGTGGCCGGCTCCGGTTGTGGCGCCGTGGCGACATCCTGTACTGCCAGGTCAGCGACGACGGGCCGGGGATGCGTGACCCGCAGGTGGGAACCGTTCCGCCGGACCAGGCGCGGGCCGGTGGTCGGGGGATCTGGATCTGCCGGCAACTCTGCACCGAGTTGATCATCGATCGTGCCGAACCGGGGCCGGGGGCGGTGGTCACCGCGGTGATCAGCCTGGCCCGGCCGGCCGGCCGGTGACCGACGGTGCGGGGGCGCTGGTGCTGGTGTCAGAGGGCCAGGACCGCGACCACGGCGAGGTAGCCGCCGAACAACAGGGTGCCTTCGAAGCCCAACCGGCCCCAGCCGCGGACCTGCCGGGCCAGCAGCCCACCGAGCAGCACCGTGGTCATCAGTAGCGCGGCAGAGGTGAGGAACAGTTCGTCCGGACCGGCCGCGTGGTAGATCGACCCGGGGCGGTAGAAGACGTCAGCGACCACCAGGTTGAGCGCGTCGAGGCAGTTGCCGCCGAGGACGGCGGCGACCGCGAGGGTCACCGCGCCGCGTCGTACCGCCGCGATCGCGGTGATCGTCTCCGGCAACGCGTTGACCAGGCCCATGAGCACCCCGCCGACGAATCCGGCCCGTAGCCCGGTCGCCTGCACCAGACTCTCGGCGGCGAGTGCGGTCAGCCAGCCGCTGGCGGCGACGGCCAGCCCGATGAGAGCGAACCGCACCCACAGCCGACGCAGTGGACGGTCATCGAGGAGACCGTGGCTCTGCGGCAGATCCCGGCGGGTCTCGTTGGTGTCGACGGCTTGCCAGTAGGGCGTAACGTCGGTGGAGTGGACGATCATGACGCCGCCGAGGTAGCAGCCGACCATGATCATCGAGACCGGGTGGACGCCCGCCACCGCGCCGTCCGGGGTGTAGGTGGCCAGCAGCGCCAGGGCCAGCAGCGCCAGCAGCAGGCAGCCGAAGAGCAGGTTGGACAGCGAAGCGGCGGCGTGTTCGAGGTTGACCCGCCGGTAGAACAGGTCGGCCACCGCGATTGCGGTGGTCTGCGCGGCGATGCCGCCGACGGCGTTGCTGTAGGCCAGTTGCGGAGCGTCACTAACTGCGGTCACCGCAGTCATCACGATCCCGGACAGCGACGTCGCCAGACCAAAGAAGACCGCACCGAAGACCGCTTCTCCCCAGCCGGTCCGGTCGGCGAGCGCGTCACCCACGGCGACGAGCCGGATCCCACCCGCCACCGTCACCACTCCGGCGATCGCGAACGCGGCTATCGACCAGGAGACAGGCCAGCCCGCCGTCACCAGGAAATCCGGCATAGGCGCATTTTTTCACATTGTCCGGCAGTCACATGCGATATCACCGGACCACGCCGACAACCGCCCACGACAACCCGTCATGATCGATCAGGATAAACTGAACACCTGCCATGATATCCACACTGGATGCCCTAAATGCCGGTACCGGCAGGGCACGGTCCGTCAACCGAGAACCGAGAGGAATGTACGTGGTATTCAAGAAGATGCTGGGCGCTCTGGGAATCGGCGCTCCCAGCGTCGACACGGTGCTACAGAACCCCAACGCCCGGCCGGGCCTTGCCCTCACCGGGCAGGTGAACATCACTGGTGGCAGCCACGACGTGCAGCTGGACCAGATCACAGTCAGCTTGGTCACCCGGGTTGAGGTGGAGGCCGGCGGCGAGGACCACAACGCCCTGGCCGAGTTCCACCGGTTCCCCGTGTCCGGCGGCATCCACCTGCGCGAAGGCCAGCAGTTGTCGTTGCCCTTCCAGTTCCCGGTGCCGTGGGAGACCCCGGTGACCGACCTCTACGGGCAGCGCCTGCACGGCATGACCATGGGTCTGCGGACCGAGGTCGCCATCCCGGGGGCGATCGACCGAGGCGACCTCGATGCGGTGCACATCTACCCGCTGCCGTTGCAGGAGCGCATCCTGGAGGCGTTCGCCCGGCTCGGCTTCGCCTTCAAGGGCGCCGACCTGGAGTACGGGCGGCTGCACGGCGTGCCCCAGACCCTGCCGTTCTACCAGGAGATCGAGTACTACGCCGCACCCCAGTACGCCGGCGGCATCAACGAGGTCGAGCTGACCTTCGTGGCCAGCGAGTACGGCATCGACGTCGTGCTGGAGTTCGACAAGCGCGGCGGTCTTTTCCGGCCGGGGCACGACTCGTACGGCCGCTACCGGGTCAGTCACACAGACGCCGACCAGGTGGACTGGACCGCCCAGGTCGACACCTGGGTCCGCCAGGCGCTCTCCCAGCGCCAGTCGCTGATCGGCGGATACGGCGCGCCCGGTGGGCATTACGGCGGGCACCACGGCGGGTCGGGAATGGGTGGGGTCGTCGCCGGCGCGGTCGGCGGCGCCGCGCTCGGCTTCGCCGGCGGGATGATCGCCGGCGAGGTCTTCGACTCGTTCGGCGGGGACGACGACTCGGGTGAGGAGTTCGAGGAGGAGTGACCATCAGCCGGGCGTTGGTGCTCCGGTCGGGGCACCGACGCCCGGCGACGCGGCGATGCCACCAGGTCACCGCGGTACCCGGCACACAATCGAGAGAGATCCGACCCGCGCCCAAATTATCCACTGCGGACACCCACCACCGATGGTTCGGCAATTCGACTGGGTCATTCGACAGCTGACGTTGCAATGCTGAGCGACATAGACGTAGGTTGAGGTCAGCCGACCGACGTACACGGCCAACCCGTTCCGAGCGGCGGCATTCGGTACGACCGGCGAGGGTGACGACTTTGCGTATCCGGGTCCTCGGTCAGGTCTGCGCCTGGCGCGACGGTGAACAACTGGATCTCGGACCAACGGCTCAACGAGCCATCCTGGGACTGCTCGCGATCGCGGCCGGACAGCCGGTGCGGGCGGCAGAGATCTCGGCCGCGGTCTGGGCCGACCGGCAGCCGCCACCGACCGCCCGGAACGTGATCCAGACCCACATCAAACACCTGCGGCGACGGCTCGAACCCGACCGGCCGCCCCGCGCTCCGAGCACGGTGCTCCCCCAGGTCGGGGACGGCTACGCGCTGCGGCTACCCGCTCCGGAGATCGACGCGGAGGTCTTCCGCCACCGGCTCGCCGCAGCGGCCGGTCTGCAGCGCAACGGCGAACTGAGTCGTGCGGCTGACGAGCTCGAACAGGCCCTCCGGCTGTGGCTCGGCCCGCCGATGGCCGACATACCGACGTTGGCCGAGCATCCCCGGGTCGTCGCGTTGCTCGAGGAGCGGCACACCGCCCTGGCACGGTACGGCGACATCATGATCGCCGCCGGGCGGGCCGCCGAGGCGGTGACCGCTCTGGAGGAGGCCGCCGCCGCACAGCCGCTGGACGAGGCGGCACAGGCCCGACTGATCCGGGCGTACCACGCCGCAGGACACCGTGCCCGGGCGTTCCACGCGTACCACCGGGTGCGCCGGCACCTGACCGACGAGCTCGGCGTCGATCCCGGGCCGGAGCTGACCGCCGCACACACCGCGCTGCTGCACGACGAGGAGCTGACCGCCGCCCCAGATGCCCGACCCCCGGGCGGCGAAACCGTCCGGGCAACGCCCGAACCGGCACCGGCCCAGCTGCCGGCCGACATCCCCGACTTCACCGGCCGGGTCACCGAGCTGGCCGAGCTCGACCAACTGCTCGACGACGCCCACGGGTGGACCGACGACGTGGACCGGTCGCCGGTGGTGACCGTCGCCGCGGTGTCCGGCACCGCCGGCGTCGGCAAGACCGCGCTCGCCGTCCGCTGGGCGCACCGGGTCCGGCACCGGTTCCCCGACGGCCAGCTCTACGTCGATCTGCAGGGCTACGACGCCGAGCAGCCCGTCTCCCCGGGCCAGGCGCTCGCCGGCTTCCTGCGGGCCCTCGGCGTCGCCGGTCCGGACCTGCCGCTGGACCTCGACGAACGGGCGGCCTGCTACCGCAGCCTGGCCGACGGACGGCGGCTGCTGGTGGTGCTCGACAACGCGGCGTCGGCGGAGCAGGTCCGGCCGCTGCTGCCCGGCTCGCCGTCCTGTCTCGTCCTGGTCACCAGCCGGGACTCGCTGGCCGGGCTGGTCGCCCGGCACGGCGCCCGCCGGGTCGGCCTCGATCCGCTGCCGCTGGCCGAGGCGGTGGCGCTCATCCACCGGCTGATCGGTGCCCGGGCCACCGTCGAACACACCGCCGCAGCGGTCCTCGCCGCGCACTGCGCCCGTCTCCCGCTGGCCCTGCGGGTAGCCGCGGAACTGGCGGCTACCCGCCCCACCGCGCCACTGGTCGAACTGGTCCGCGAACTCGCCGATCAGCACCGGCGCCTCGATCTGCTCGACGCCGGTGGCGACCGGCGCACCGGCGTACGCGCGGTGTTCTCCTGGTCCTACCTGCATCTGCCGGCCGACGCCGCCCGCGCGTTCCGGCTGCTGGGGCTGCATCCCGGGCCTGATCTGGAGCCGCACGCCGCCGCCGCGATCACCGCCACCTCGGTGCCCGACGCCCGACGGTTACTCGAGCTGCTCGCCCGCGCCCACCTGATCGAACGTGGGCCCGGCCACCGCTACGGGATGCACGACCTGCTCCGGGCGTACGCCGTGGACCTCGCCGGCCAGCAGGATTCACCGGTCGACCGGCACCGGGCGATGACCGTCCTGTTCGACCACTACCTGCACACCGCCGCAGCCGCCATGGATCTGCTCTTCCCCGCCGAGCGACACCGGCGGCCGGCGGTGACCGGCCCGAGCGTCGCGGCGCGGCCGCTGCCCGACGCCGCCGCAGCCCGGACCTGGCTGGAGCAGGAGCGGGCCAACCTGGTCGGCGCCGTCGTGCACACCGCCGGGAACGGCTGGCCGGAACATGCCCGGCGTCTGGTGCTCACCATCTTCCGCTACCTGGAGGGTGCCGGCCACTATCCGGACGCGGTCACCGTGCACCACCACGGTCTGCTCGCGGCCGAGATCATCGGTGACCGGGACTCGCAGGCGCACATGATGACGAACATCGCCGTGGTGTACGGGATGCAGGGGCACCGGCAGCTGGTGGCCGACCATCTCCAGCGCGCGCTGGTGCTCTACCGGCAGACCGGCGAACGTGCCGGAAAGGCCCGCGCACTGGGCAACCTCGGCGTCTTCCACGGCCAGCAGGGCCAGTACGACCAGGCCACCGCCCATCTGCGGGAGGCACTCGGTCTGCTGCGGGAGGCTGGTGAGGCGCACGGCGAGGCGATGGCGCTGGGCAACCTCGGCTGGATTGCCGTACTCCAGGGCCGTTACTCCGAGGCGGCCGAGCACCTGTCCGACGCAATCGCCCTGTGCCAGCGGATCGGGCACCGGGTGGGGTTGGCGTTCGCGCTGGACTCGCTGGGCCAGTTGCATGCCCGGCTGGGCAGCTTCCGGGCCGCCGCCGACCATCACGGGCAGGCCCTGGAGATCTACCGGGACACCAGTCAGCCGATGGGTGCGGCGTCCGCGCTGGTCGGACTGGCGGACGCGCTGATGGCGGTCGGTCACGCCACCGCGGCCCGGGACCACTACCGGCAGGCGCTGTCGATCTCCGCGCAGATCGGCGACCGGACGCAGCAGGCCCGGGCGCACGCCGGCCTGGCCCGTGCCGGGCAGCGGTTGGCCGACACCGACCGCAGACGACCGGTCACCGGCCCGGGCAACACCCCCGACGACGTATGGGACCACTGGTGCCACGCGCTGGCCCACTTCAGCGCGATCGGCGCTCCCGAGGCCGAACAGATCCGGGCCCGGCTGGATGCGGCGGACCGCGAGCGGACCGACACCGGGCCCGGCACCGCCCCGATCGCGGTCAGTGGTCCGGACACCCCGGTCACGGTCAGTGGTCCGGACACCCCGGTCACGGTCAGCGCACCGGCACCGGGTCGGTGAGCACGGCGCCGGTCGCCCTTCGCCGCCGGTGCAGGTACTGGGCGAGGAGCAGCCCGCCGGCTCCGACCGCGATGTCGCTGCACACACAAACCAACCGGCTGGCCAGCACCACGGTGCCGGCCAGCGGCAACGGCATCACCGACGCGAGAGCCAACGCGAGCACCGCTTCACGCACCCCGATACCGTCCGGCGCGACCATCACCAGCAACCCGGTGACGGTGGCCAGCGCGAACCCGGCGACGCAGATCAGGTACGACCGGCCGGCCGGTGCCCCGGCGACGACTGCCAGCAGCCACAGGTGATGACCGGAGATGATCCACGACAGTGCCTGCGCCAGGATGGACCGACGCACCCCACCGGCCGAGGCTCGGACCTGCGGCTCTGGCCGGCGCAGCACCCGGGCGGCCAGCCGGATACCGCGATCGAGCAGGTCGGGCCGGATCAGCAGGACGGTAACCGGCAGCGCGGCGGCGGCTATCCACCACATCCCGCCGCCGGCGACCGAGGGGCCGGCGGCGATCCCCACGGTAAGCCCGGTGAGCGCGACGATGCTCCAGCTGAGCAGGAACACCGAGGCCAGCCGGACCGGACCGACGTCGACAGCCTTGCCCATCCGAACCAGCACCGGCAACGCGACGAAGCGCCCGGGCACGAACTTGACGAGGAAGCCGACGAAGAAGATCCGGGCCGCCGTCCAGGTGTCGACCCGGGCGCCCAGGTCGACGAAGAGCGCCCGCCAGGACAGCACCCCGAGGACCAGTCCGACGCAGTTGACCGCGAAGGCACCGCCGACGGTGAGGTAGACGGCGACCGGGTCGAGAGACCCGGCCAGCTCGCGAACCGGTGCCCAGTCCTGGGTCCGCAGCACGGTGATCAGTCCGACCACCAGCAGGGCGATGAACCCGACGACGAACACCCGGTTCGCCACCCGCAACCAACGACCCCACCGGCCGGATGACGGCACGGCGCTCTGTGGACGGCCCGGCACCGTTGCACCGGCCTCGTCGGTACGGCCGGTCACCGGCCCGTCTCCGGTGCCGTCGTCGACCGGGCCGGCCGGCGGCGGGTCGAGCGCACCAGGCCGGCGGCGAATCCGACCGTCATCCCCGCGAGTTGGGTGGTGTGCATCAGGAAGTGCATCGCGACGAAGTACACCAGGAACCGGTTTCCCTTCCGGCGCCGGACGAAGCGGAACAGGGCCCCGTCCACCAGGGTGAAGGCGGTGAAGGTGGCTGCCGGGACCGCCAACAGCCAGCCGGCGACGGCGGCCAGTGGCAGGGTCACGGCCGTCGCCGCGCAGCACAGCATCGCGGCCACCGCACCGACGTCGACGCCCGAAGCGGGGCGCGCGGACTCGGGCCGGTGCCCACCGGTGCGGTGCACCCGACGCCGGTCGTCAGCGGCGAGCACGCCGACCAGCAACGCCCCGTAGCTGACCGCTCGGCGGACGTGTTCGGCCAGGAACGGCCGCAGCCGGTCGACGTCGTCGTGCCGGCCCACCACGTCGGCGCTCATCCGGATCTCGTACCGGGCGGGCAGTCGGGTGCCGAACTCGATGTCCTCCGCGTCCCGCAGCCGCTCGTCGAAGCCGCCCACGTCGTCGAACGCCTGCCGCCGGATCGCGGTCAACGCGAACAAGGTCGCGTCCGCGACACCGTCACGCTGCCGCCGCCAGTAGTGCTCGAACAGGGTCTTGTAGACCTCCACCGGGCCGTCGGCGGCCAACGGCTCCGCGTCGTAGATGCCCTGCACGACCGCGCACCCGGGATGCTCCCGAAGGACCCGCAGCGCGTTGCCGATCGCGTCCGGCGCCAGCGCGATGTCGGAGTCGACGAAGAACAGCACTTCACCGATGGCAGCCGCCGCACCGGCGTTGCGAGCGGCGGACACCCCCTGGTTGGTGGGCAGGCAGATCAACCGGCAGGGCAGTCCGGCGGCGATCTCCCGGGATCCGTCGGTGCTGGCGTCGTCGACCACGATCACCTCGACCGGCTGGCGGGTCTGGCGGTACACCGCGCGCACACAGTCGGCCAGGGTCTTTGCCTTGTTGTACGTCGGAATCACCACCGACACCGTCGGGTACCCGGTCACCACGACACCCACAGCGACTGCGGCCGGTGGTCGGACATGCCGCGGGCGTCGCCGAACTCGTACCGGTGCACGGTGACTCCGGCGGAGACCAGTGCCCAGTCCAGTCGCCAGGACGACACCTGTTCGGTGGGCCACGACGCGAGGTAGACGGACCGGCTGACCGACTCGGCGTCGCGCAACCCGGACGGCAGGCGGCGCAGGTCACCCATTGCCGGACTGGTGTTCAGGTCCCCGGCCAGCACCACCGGGTTGTCGTTGCCCGCCACGTCGGCGGCCAACGCCCGGAACTGCGGTACCCGACGCTGATGCTGTTCCCGGATCGTCCGGTGGAACTCCCGGGTGAACAGGCCGGGGCCGCCGGCCCACAACGGTACCGGCAGGTGCGCGTTGTAGGTGGACAGTACCCGGTCGCCGACCCGCAGATCGGTACGGAGCACCTGGTAACGCCAGAAGTCGGTGAAGCCGTCCGGGGCTGGGGGAAGCCCGTCGGCCACCAGCGGCGTCTGGTCGACGATCGGGTACCGGGACAGGGTGACGAGCTCGCCGATGACCGCCACCTGAAAACCCGGCATCTCCCGGCGCAGCCGGTCGAGGTCGTCGATCGGCACGATCACGCCGTCGACCTCGGCGATGTACTCCTGCAGCAGGTAGACGTCGGCCCGCTGGTCCCGCAGCAGCTGGTAGAAATCGTCGGCCCGGTCGGTGGTGTGCCAGTATCCGGTGTTCCAGGAGACCACCCGCAGCGCGTCCGGCGGCACCTGCGGCGCCGACCGCAGCGGTCCGGGCAGGTTGATTCCGGCCAGTCCGACGCCGGCCAGCAGCGACACGGCGCACATCAGCGCCGCCGGGCGGCGGGTCCGCCGGCAGCCGGCCGCGGCCGTGGCGAACAGCAGTGGTACGGCGACGAACATCACCGGCGGCATCAGCTCGGCGAGCACCCACCACCAGACTCGGCCGCTGAGCAGCCGGTGGGCCAGCACGTACGCCAGCCACGCCGCCGAGCCGGTCAGGAACACCCGGCCGAGCCAGCGGCGCCACCAGCGTCCCCACGGGCCCGGCCCTGGCTCTGGCTCTGCTGCGCCGCCGCCGGTGGCCGCCGTCGCCTCGGCTGCGGCAGCCTGAGCGGTCATACGGTGGCCTCCGCGGGGAAGGTGCTGTCGTAGAGCTGCCGGAACGGCCGGGACACCAGCCACTGCAGCGTACCGACCGCCACTCCCGCCGTGATGGTCACATTGACCAGGAAGTGCACCGCGACGAAGAAGGCCAGGAACCGGACTCCGCGCAGCCGGTGCGCCAGAGCGTACATCGACCAGTCGGCGGCGAGCGACGCGACGAACAGCCCGACGGGCACCACCGACCACAGCGGGCCGAGCAGCACCGGCAGCGCCACCGCCGGCACCGCGGCGGCCGCCGCCAGGCTGCCCCAGGCCCGCGACGCCGTCTCGAAGCCGGTGGCGAACCGGCGGGCCCGGGCGTACAGCGGGATTCGCAGCCGGGCCCGGTGAAAGAGTTTGCGCAGCAACGGCACCAGCTGGTGGTCGTGGTCGTGCCGGCCACGGACCCGGGAGGTCAGCCGGAGCTGGTGGCGACGAGACAGCCGGTAACCATAGTCGACCTCCTCGGTCTGCTTCAGCGCCGGATTGAACGGCCCCACCTCCTGATAGACGCGGCGCCGGATGGCGCACATCGCCGGGAACAGGAAGGTGACGTTGCCTTCACCGCTGGCCGACCAGTGGTGGTACTGCAGCCCTCGGTAGCGGGCGACGGCGGTGTCGTGCAGCAGCGGCTCCGGGTCCTCGATGCCGCAAACCGCGCCGACCCCCGGCTCGGCCTGCAGAATGGCCACCGCCTCGGCGACCGCGTCGGGGGCCATCGCCACGTCGGCGTCGACGAAGAACAGGATCTCGCCGCTGGTGCTGGCGACGCCGATGTTGCGGGCCCGACCGCAGCCGCCGTTGTCGGCCAGCGCGATCACCCGTACGCCCTGCGCCTCGGCGACCGCCACCGAGTCGTCGGTGCTGCGGTCGTCGACGACCAGCACCTCGATCGCCGGGTAGGTCTGGTCGGCGATCGCCTGCAGGCACACCGCCAGTGAGTCGGCGTAGTTGTAACTCGGCACGATCACCGAGACCAGTGGAGTCGACATGTCACACCGCCTCGGCCGGCTTGTCGTAGAGCCGCCGGAACGCCCGCGACGTGAGGTAGCTGGCGAAGCCGACGGCCGCGGCGACGCCCATCACCACGTTCAGCAGGAAGTGCATGGCGACGAAGTAGCCGACGAACAGCGGGTTGCGGCGGGCCGCGACGAACCGGTACATCGGCCAGTCGCAGGCGACGAAGCCGGCCAACGCGGCCACCGGCAGAACGCTCCACCAGGGACCGAACAGCAGCGGCAGTACGGCGGTCAGCACGGTGAGCAGTGCGGCGACGCTGCTCCACGCCCGTGGGCCGCTGCGCAGCCCACCGGGGAAGGTGGGGTTCTGGGCGTACATCGGAATGTGCAGCATGGTGCGGGTGAAGACCTTGCGGATCATCACCCGCAGTTCGTGGTCGTGGTCGTGCACGCCGCGCACCGCCGGGGTCAACCAGATCTCGTACCGGCTGGCCAGTCGGAACCCGTAGTCGGCGTTCTCGGTCTCGCGCAGCCGCGGGTTGAACGGCCCGATCTCGGCGAACACCTCGGCCCGCATCGCCAGCAGCGCGGTGTACATGGTGTAGATCCGCCCCTCGTCGGCGATCAGCCAGTAGGACTGCTGCATGCAGCGGTACTCCTCGACCAGGCTGTCGCGGATCAGCGGCACCGGGTCGTAGTTGCCGCACACCGCACCGATCTCCGGCCGTTCGGTGAGCAGCGCCACCGCGTTGGCCACCGCGTCGGGTTTGGCGGCCACGTCCGAGTCGACGAAGAACAGGATCTCCCCGTTGGCGTTGGCAGCGCCGAGGTTGCGGGCCACCGAGGGACCGCCGTTGACCGGGGTCTGCACGACCCGCACGCCGTACGACTCGGCCACCGCCACCGAGTCGTCGGTGCTGCGGTCGTCGACAACGATGATCTCCAGGTGGGGGTACGTCTGGGCGCGCAGCGCGGACAGACACAGCCCCAGCGCCCGGGCGTAGTTGTAGTTCGGCACGATGACCGACACGAGCGGGTCAGGCATAGGAAGAGACCACTTTCGAGAAGGATTCGCTAGGACGACGGGTACTGGGCGGCGAGCAGGGCGATACCGACGCTGGCGGCGAGCAGCGCGGCGGCGACGACGATCAGGCGGTCCCGCAGTACGGTCCGGACCGGGTCGCCGCCGCCCCGACGGACCAGCACCGCCTGCAGGTAGCGGGAGATCCCGAACAGGACGAGCGGTACGGCGCTCAGCAACAGGGCGTTGCGGTACACGCCGACCGGCGCGTCCGAGTGCAGGTAGAGCAGGAAGCCGATGACCGCGACGGTGGCGTTCACGGTGAGCAGTTGGTCGGCGAGGTTGAGGTTGTAGCCGCGCAGCGCCGGGCGGTGCGCGGCACCGTCGACGGCGAGTTCCTGCCGGCGTTTGCCGAGAATCAGCAGCAGACAGGTGGCGAAGACGGTGGTCAGCAGCCAGGCCGAAACCGGGCCGGCGGTCGCCGCGTAGCCGAGCAGCACCCGCAGCACGAAGCCGGCGGCGACCACGCAGATGTCGACCAACGGGACGTGCTTGAGCCACCGGCTGTACGCCAGGTTGAGCACGAGGTAGCCGGCGACCGGCCACCAGGCCAGGGCGGGCCCGGCGACGACGCCGGCCGCCAGGGCGGCGGTGAGCGTGGCGGCGAACACCCAGGCGGTGGCCGCAGAGACCCGGCCACTGGCCACCGGTCGGGACCGTTTCGACGGGTGGCCGGCGTCCAACCGCCGGTCGGCGACGTCGTTGACCACGTACACCAGCGACGACGCCAGGGTGAACAGCAGCACCGCCCAACCGACCCGGCCCAGCGCGGCGGCGGTCCAGACCGGGGCGTCCAGCAGCGCGATCGGAACGGCGAGCAGGTTCTTCGGCCACTGCTGCGGCCGGGTCAGCGCGGCAAGGTCGGCGGTGGTCCGCACCATTCGGGCGGCCGCGCCGCGCGCCGTCCACCCGGACCGCCCGGTCCGGGTCGGGTGGGCGCCCGGCGGCGCCACCGGTGTCGGGGACACCGATGTCGGCTCGGCCGCGACCTCGACAGCGGGCATCGGCACCTCCTGGCTAGAAGAAGACCTTGGCGGCGGCGAGCACACCCTGCCGCCACGGGTCTCGGCTGGTACGGCCGCTGGCACCGGCCGGCGGACCACTCGCCTGCTGCCCCTGCCACCACCGGAACGTCTCGAGCACCGCGTCGCGGTTGCTGTATCGAGGGCTGAACCCGAGTCGTCGCCGGGCCCGACCGATATCGACGTAGGAGTCGTCCATCAGCTTGTGTAGCAGCCGGCCGTACACCGGGGACAACTTGGTGCGTTCCAGCAGGCCGAGGGCGGCGAGGGCGGGCCGGGCCGGCAGTGCGACCACCCGCTTGCCGTGCCCGGCGGCGTCCAGCACCGCCTGAAAGTCCTCCCGCAGCGTGCCGAACTCGGCGGCGCCGATGTTGTACGTGTCGTTGGCGACCTCGGCCGGTGCCTGCAGCACGGTGACCACCGCTTCGACCAGGTCGGCGACGTGCAGCATCTGGATCCGGACCTGGCCGTCGCCGAGCACCGGGAAGTTACGTCCCTCCTGGGCCCACTGGAACAGCATCGAGAACAGCCCCATCCGGCCGGGGCCGAGGAACGTCTTCGGCCGCAGCACCGGCAGCACCAGGTCGGCGTCACGGTAGCCGACCGCCAGCCGTTCGGCGTCCGCCTTGGCGGTGCTGTAGGGGTCGACCGGCGCGTACGGGTGCTCCTCCGGTGTCGGCACCTGCCGGGGCAGCCCGTAGACCGCGGTGGAGGAGATGTAGACCAACCGGGGCACCCGTGCGGCACGCACCGCGTCGAGCACCGCCCGGCTGCCGTCGACCACGATGGAGCGAATCTGTGCCGCCGGGTAGCTGGGCAGCGCGGCGGCGCAGTGCACGACCGCGTCGGCGCCGGTCAGCGCCTGCCGCAGCGCGGCCGGGTCCCGCACGTCGCCGGTCAGGTGCCGGTAGCCGGGCGGGGCGGTGCCCGGTGCGGGTTCCCGCAGGTCGAGTCCGACCACGTCGACGCCGTCAGCGACCAGCCTTGCCACCACCGACGAGCCGAGCATGCCGGCCGCTCCGGTCACGGCGATCACCACAGCGAGCCGACCTTCTGCGCGACGAACCGGGTCAGCAGCCGGGTGAGGCCCTGATCGAGGACCTTGTCCAGGCTGTCCAGGAAGTACTCGACGTCGTCGTCGGAGGCGACCAGCGGCGGGCCGACCACCAGTGGGCTGGCACCGTTGAGGGTGTAGTAGGAGTAGATGTCGTGGTCGCGGTAGAGCGCGTTGATCACCGCGCAGGTGACCACCTTGGTCCGCAGCTGAGGATCCCGGGCCAGGCCGGCGGGTGCCAGCTTCGCGGCCAGGTCCAGTACCCGCGGACCGCCGTCGATGAACACCCCCCAGAGCGCACCCGAGCCGGCGACGTCGGAGACCGCGTCGGGGTGCTGTTTGGCGATCCGGCGCAGGCCGGGTGCCAGCAGCTGCTCGATCCGGCGGGCCCGGCCCGGGTAGTCGTCCTCGACGGCGATGTTGACCGCTTCGATCGCGGTGGCGCATTCCTCGCCGAACCCGTAGTAGGTGGTCGAGGTGGAATGCATCAGCGCGTCCATCGGGTTGTCGTACGCCTTGCGGAAAATTCCTTCCCGGGCGACGTACGCCGAGATCGACGACTTGCCGCCGCCGAACGACTTCGATGTGGTCAGCACGTCCGGCAGGAGTCCCGGATAGCGCATAAAGTAGAACAGGCTGCCGGTCTTTCCCCAGCCGGTGTAGATCTCGTCGAAGATGAGCACGATCTTGTGCTCGGTGCACAGGTCACGCAGACCGCGTAGAAACTCCTCCGAGCACCAGCGCATGGTGGACGCGCTGAACGGCTCGATCAGGATGGCGTAGACGTCATCGGGATGCGAGGCGACCGCAGCGCGTACCGATTCGAGATCGTCATAGCCGAAGGTCACGACACCGGAAATGCCGGGAAACTTGAAATGGTTCTGCGCTCCGCCGGTCAGACTGCCGGAGCCGAGGAGTTTTCCGTGGAAACTGATGTCCGCGCGCAGGATGGTGTTGCGTCGCCCACCGTGGTGCTTGTAGGCCAGCTTGACCGCGCCCTCGACGGCCTCGGCGCCCGAGTTCGGCAGGAAGGACATGTTCAGGTCACCGGGCAGCACCTCGGCCAGATTGTGGGCCAGCGCGGCGACGTACGGCGAGAAGTAGGTCTTGTGCACCTCCATCCGCTGCCGCTCGGCGAACCGCTGGCGCGCCGCCAGGATGCGGGGATGGTTGTGTCCGTGGTTGAGAACTCCGACCCCGCCGGTGAAGTCGAGGATGCGACGGCCGTCCCGTAGGTACAGGTAGGCGCCTTCGGCCCGGTCGACCAACTCCCGACCGAAACCAAAGGACGTCATCAGCCCGACCTGGCTCCGGTTGACGTACCGCCGGTACAGATCGTGCACCTGCTTGACGGAGAGCTCGTCACAATCATCGACGGTGAACAGATCAGACACCTATCGACCCTTTCTCCAGAACTCACGGGTGACACCGCATCGGACACGGAGCACCGCCGGGAGCCCTTGCAATTGTGCCGACCGGCACTGAACGACGACTGTAAGGTGACTGGAGCCGCACTGGACGACGAGCTACAGCCAATTGACCACCATCGTGACTACGACTATCGTCTCGGCAGTCACGGTGACACACTTCCCGGCGGTCCCGACATTCGACAAAGGTGGTGTCCGTGCCCCCGCACGTATCGGTCGTCATCCCCGCCTACAACAGTGAACGGACCCTGTACGCCTGCCTGAGTGCGGTGTATGGACAGACCCACCCGCCGGTGGAGGTGATCGTGATCGACGACGCGAGCACCGACCGGACCCGGGAGATCGCCCGGCGGTTCCCGGTACGGCTGCTGCAGACTCCGGTCAACAGCGGGCCGGCCGCCGCCCGCAACCGCGGGATCAAGGCGAGCACCGGCGACGTGGTCTTCTTCGTCGACGCCGACTGCGCGCCGACGCCGACCGCGGTCGCCACCGCGCTGCGGATCATGGCTGACGAGCCGGACATCGACTGCGTCCACGGCGTGTACCTCACCGAGCCGTTGTACGACGACGGCCCGGTCGAGGCGTACCGGTTGCTGCACGCCCACTACTGGCGGGTGCGCAACACCGGCCGGGTACGCACCGCGATCTTCGCGCTGTGCGCGGTCCGTCGCTCGGTCTTCGACGACATCGGGTTCTTCGACGAACGGCTCCGCGCCTCCGAGGACGTCGAGTTGAGCGATCGGATGGCCGACCGGCACGGCATCTGGTTGTCCGCCGACGTGACCTGCCGGCACGACGACGACAGCCGGCTCTGGCCGATGCTGCGCAAGCAGTTCGGCCGCTCGCAGATGCTGGTGCCGGTGGCAGTACGGGAACGGGGCCCGGCCGGGCTGCGGGCCAACCGGCCGGGCGGGGTACTGGCCGCCGCCGCGGTGCTCGGCACCCTGCCGTTGGCCGTGCTGACTCCGGTGCTGCTGGTCCTGCCAGGGCTCGCCCTGACCTGGTTCGTCGTCGCCGACCCCGGGCTGGCCGACTTCGTCCGCCGGGAACGGGGCACCGCATTCCTCGCCCTGTTCCTCGGCCTGCACTTCCTGGTCCACCTGGCCATCGTCTGCGGCGGCACAGTCGGCGGGGTGCGCTTCCTGCTGGACTCGGACTTCGGACCGACCCATCGACTGGCCCCGGGGACGAGCCGGTGAACCAGCTGCCGATACTGCGGGCGAAAGCGCTGGAGGCCGGCTTCCTCGGCGTACGGACCTTCCACCGGCTCCGGCCGGTGTCCCCGTCGGCGCGGCGCAGCTGGCCGGTGTTCCGGGTCGGGGCCGGCACGGTCGCACTCACCGTCGACGACGGTCCAGACCCCCGATGGACTCCCGCGCTGCTGGATCTCCTCGCCCGGCACCGGGTGCCGGCGACGTTCTTCCTGATCGGCGACCGGGTCGCCGAGCATCCGGAGCTGGCCCGCCGGATTGTGGCCGCCGGTCACCGGATCGGCAACCACTCGCTGCGCCACCCGATGCCGTTCGCGGCGCTCGACGCCGACCGGTTACACCGCGAGATCCACCATGCCCAGCAGCGGATCCACGACGCCACCGGGGTCGCCACCCGGCTGTTCAGGGCACCGAGCGGCGGCTGGTCGGCGCGGGTGCTGGCGGCCACCGTCGACGCCGGGCTGACCCCGGTCGACTGGACGGTCAACTCCAGCGACTGGAAGGAACCCGGCGTCGGCCACATCACCCGTACCCTGTCGCGCGCCGGCTCCGGTCACGTGCTGCTCTGCCACGACGGCGGTGGTGACCGCTCGCAGACGGTCACCGCGCTGGGCACCGTGATCCCCCGGCTGCTGGACCGCGGGCTGCGGTTCGTCCCGGTCCCCGACCGCCCTACCGCCGCCGAGGAGGCGTGATGGCTCACCCGTTGTTCCGGCTCGCCGCCCGGGCGCTCAACTGGCCGCTGACCGTCCTGGTCCGCCCGTACCCCCGGGTGAACGCCGTGATGTGGGACCTGCAGTACGCGCTGGGGTTGTGGCGGTATCTCGACCAGGGGCGTGACCGCGCCCCGCTGGAACTCGCTCAACGGGTCACGCCGCGACCACGCATCCTGGACCTGGGCTGCGGTACGACCGTCAATCTGGCGCTGCCGCCCGGCGGGTACCGGCACTACCACGGTGTCGACATCAGCCGGGCGGCGATCCGCCGGGCCCGCGCGCTGCGCCGGCCGGACACGTCGTTCGAGGCCGCAGACCTGTTGACGTACCGCACCGACGAGCGCTACGACGTGGTCCTGTTCCGCGAGGTGCTCTACTACTTCAGCGTCGACGACGCGGTCGGTCTACTGCACCGCGCGGCCGACCTGCTGCGACCGGGCGGGCGGGTACTGGTCTGGGTGTACGACGGGACCACCGACGCCGGCCGCGAACTGCTGTCCCGGGCCCGTAGCTGCGGGCTGCCGGTGCACGATGAGCTTGTCGGTGGGGCGGCCGGCGCGGGCAGCGTGCTGGTGCTGGGTGCCGCCGATCCGGCGCGCAGTGGCCGGTCGTGACCGCCCGCGACGCCCTACCGACGGACGTGTCCCGCGCAGGGGCCGCGCCGGTGGGCGACCGACGACCGGCGGTACGCAGTTGGCTGTTCGCCGGCGCGTTCGCCGCCGCGCTGGGCGTCGCCGCCGGCATGCTGCACCACACCACCGGCCTGTTCTGGGGGGACCTGGCCGCGTACCGGGCGGGTGCGGTCGCCGCCGCCAGCGGTGACGGGCAGCTGTACCAGGCGGTCCACCGCACCCCGGACGGCATCGCGCTCGGCTTCACCTACCCGCCGTTCGCCGCGTTGCTGATGCAGCCGCTGGCCGTGGTCGCGATGCCGGTCGCCGTCGCGGGGTGGACGTCGGCGAGCGTGGTGGTGCTGGTCGCGATCATCCGGCTGACCCTGCGGTGGATCGGGCCGCCCGCCCGGCTGGGGCCGCTGTGGACGGCTGGTGCGCTGGTCGGCGCGTTGCCGATCTTCGCGGTGACCGGTCACCTGCAGGTCGGCCAGGTAGGTCTGCTACTAACCTGGCTGGTGCTGGTCGACCTGGTCGCCGGCCGGGGCGGCCGATGGCACGGGCTCGGGATAGGTGTCGCCGCCGGGATCAAGCTCACGCCGCTGATCTTCATCGGCTACCTGGTGCTGACCAGGCGGCTGCGGGCCGCCGCCACCGCGACCGTCGCGTTCGCCGCCACGATCGGCGTCGGCTTCGCCTGGCGGCCGACCGACTCGAACTGGTTCTGGACCGGCGGGCTGCTGGACACCGACCGGGTCACCGGGGATCCCCGGACCATCCTGAACCAGTCGTTGTCCGGCGCGGTGACCCGGGTGCTGGACGAACCGCGGCCTGGTCTGCCGTGGCTGGTGGTCGCGGTGCTGGTCGGCGCGGCCGGGATGACCGTCGCGGTCCGCTGCGCGCGGGCCGGCGACGAACTGCTGGCGGTGCTCGCCTGCGCGGCCACCGGGCTGCTGGTCTCCCCTGTCTCCTGGCACCACCACTGGGTGTGGTGGGTGCCGGCGCTGCTGGTCCTCGTCGGTGACCAACGGTGGTACGGCCGCAGGTCGACGATTCTCACGGCCGCCGCCGGCTGGCTGGTCCTGGTGGGCAGCACGAGCTGGGTACTGGCCAGTCCGGGCGGGTGGGACCTGCACTTCTCCGGGCTCGGGCTGATCTACAGCAACCTGTACGTGCTGCTGGCGCTCGGTGGGCTCGGGCTGCTCGGCTGGCGGGTACGGCCGGGCCGGACCGGACCCCGGCGGCGGGCGGCGGCAGCGGTGGGGCCGGCCGAGGCAGCTGCGCCGGGGCCGCGCGAACGCATCGATGTCGATACGCTGTCGAACAGTCAACAGTGACCCGACCGGAGAGGTTCGCAGTGCAGACACGACCGTTTGGTTCCACCGGGATGCGGGTCAGCGCCATCGGTCTCGGCGCCTGGCAGCTGGGCCGCTCGCCGCACTGGCCGGACGGGCCGGACGAGGCCGAGGCGGTACGCATCGTGCACACCGCGCTCGACAACGGCGTCACCTTCATCGACACCGCACCCGGGTACGCGGACGGCCACAGTGAACTCAACATCGGCCGGGCCCTGGCCGGCCGACGGCGGGACGAGGCGGTGATATGCACCAAATTCGGCTATCTGCCCGACGGCACCGAGAACTGGTCGGCCAGCGAGATCGAGGCGTCGGTGCAGCGCAGCGCCCGCCGGATGAACGTCGACCACGTCGACATCGTGGTGCTGCACAATCCGCCGCCGGAGATCCTCGACGGCAGCCGCAGCGACCACTACGAGGTGCTGCAACGGCTGCAGGACAAAGGCATCATCCGGGCGTACGGCGCTTCGGTGGACTGGAGCGCCGATCTGGACCTGGTGCTGTCCACCAGTGCGTCCACCGCGTTCGAGGTCCGGTTGTCGGCGCTCTACCAGGAGCCGTGGCCGGCGGTAGGCCGGGCCCGCGACCGAGGTGCCGGCACGATCGTCAAGGTGCCGCTGGAATCCGGCTGGCTCTCCGGCCGGTACCACGCCGACAGCGTCTTCGCCGGTGTACGGGACCGCTGGTCGCGCGAGGACGTCGCGGTGCGCGCCGCCCTGGTGGACGAGTTCCGGTCGCTGCTGCCGGCCGGCGTCGGGGTGCTCGCCGGCGCACTGCGTTTCCTGCTCAGCTACGACGCGGTGTCGACGGTGATCCCGGGAACCAGGTCGGTCGCCCAGCTCACCAGCAGCATTGCCGGTGCCGCCGACGGCCCACTGCCGGCGGACACCGTCGCCGCGATCCGGGCCTGGCACGACCGCCGGCTGGCCGCCACCCCGCTGGGCTGGTGACCGGTCGGGGTCGGTGATCGGCCGCCGGTACCAGACCGGCCGCCGGTGATCAGCCGCGTTCCAGCAGGTGACCGATGACCTGCGGGGCCAGCATCACCGGGGTGCCCGAACTGTCCCGGCGCGGATCGAGCTGCGGCAACGCCACCGACTCCCCGGACGGGGTGGCACCGACCGGGCGGGAGCCCACCCAGGCCAGCTCCAGCCCCGACTCGCCCTTGAGGAACCGCTGCACCCGGACCCCACCGGTGGCCCGGCCCTTCGCTGGATACTCGGCGAACGGCGTGACCTTGACGTTGTGCCCGGTGGAGGTGACCACCATCGGCTCCCCGTGGACCGGGTCGTCGGTCCGTACGGCGGCGAAGAACAGCACCCGGGCATCGGCCGCGAGGTTGATCCCGGCCATGCCGCCGCCCTTGAGCCCTTGCGGACGGACCAGCTTCGCGGCGAACCGCAGCAGCGAGGCGTCAGTGGTGACGAACACCAGGCTCTCGGTGCCGTCGGTCAGCCAACTGGCCCCGACGACCTCGTCGCCGTCGCGCAGACCGATCACCTCGAACTCGTCGGCGCGTACCGGCCAGTCCGGCGCGCAGACCTTCACCACGCCGTGGCGGGTGCCCAGCGCGAGTCCCGGCGCGTCCCGTTGGGTGGCCGGGGCCAGGCCGACGACCTGCTCACCCGCGCCCAACGGCAGCAGTTCGGCGACCGGCATGCCGCCGGACAGCGACACCGTTCCGGAACGCTGCGGCAGCACCGGCAACGGCAGGACGTCGGTACGGACCGCCCGGCCGGTGCTGGTGATCAGCAGCACCTGGCCACGGGCGGTGGCCGGCACCACGGCCTGCACCGCGTCGTGCCGGGCCCGGCTGTTGCGCCGGGCGTCCTCGACCGACTCCTCGCTCTCGGCGACGGTGCGGGCGACCAGCCCGGTGGCGGACAAGATGACCTGGCAGGGGTCGTCGGCGACCTCCAGCGGACCGGCCGGGACCGAGGCGGCCAGCACCTCCTTGAGGTCGCCGTCGACGAGAGTGGTCCGCCGGGGGGTGGCGAACTGCTTGGCCACCTTGGTTAGCTCGTCGGAGACCAGCTTCCGCAGCGCCGCGGGGTCGTCGAGGATCCGCGACAGCTCGGCGATCTCGCTACGCAGCCGGTCCTGCTCGGCCTCGAGCTCGATCCGGTCGAACCGGGTCAGCCGGCGCAGCGGGGTGTCCAGGATGTAGCCGGCCTGCACGGCGGTCAGCCCGAACTCGGCCATCAGCGCGTCCCGCGCCGCCTGCGCGTCGTCGCTGCCGCGGATCAGCCGCACCACCCGGTCGATGTCGAGCAGGGCGATCAGCAGACCGTCGACGAGATGCAGTCGGTCCTGGCGACGACTCCGTCGGTAGAGGCTACGTCGGGTGACGACGTCGTACCGGTGGGCCAGGAAGGCTTCCAGTAGCTCCTTCAGCCCGAGCGTACGTGGCTGCCCGTCGACCAGCACCAGGTTGTTGACGCCGAACGACTGCTCCATCGGGGTCAGCCGGTAGAGATCGGCGAGCAGCGCCTGCGGGTTCACCCCGATCTTGCATTCGATGACCAGGCGGGTGCCGTTCTCCCGATCGGTCAGGTCCTTGACGTCGGCGATGCCCTGCAGCCGTTTGGTCTTGTTGACCTCTTCGGTGATCTTCTCGATGATCCGCTCGGTGCCGACCCCGTAGGGCAGCTCGGTCACCGTGATCGCCTGCCGCCCACGGCTGCCCTCGAGCAGACCGATCTGCACCTTGGCGCGCATCCGCACCACCCCACGCCCGGTGGCGAACGCACGCCGCACCTCGTCGAGGCCGAGCAGCAGACCACCGGTCGGCAGATCCGGGCCGGGGACGAACTCCATCAGCTTGTCGAGACTCGCGTCGGGATGACGGATCAGCCAGCGGGTGGCCGCGACGACCTCACCGAGATTGTGCGGGATCATGTTGGTCGCCATCCCGACGGCGATCCCGGACGCCCCGTTGACCAGCAGATTCGGGAAGGCCGCCGGCAACACCTTCGGCTCGGTCAGCGAGCCGTCGTAGTTGGGCTTGAAGTCGACGGTCTCCTCGTCGAGCTCGCCGACGAGCAGCATCGCCGGGCGGGACATCCGCGCCTCGGTGTAGCGGCTGGCCGCCGGACCGTCGTCGGGGGAGCCGAAGTTGCCGTGCCCGTCGACCAGCGGCACGTTGAGCGAGAAGTGCTGCGCCATCCGGACCATCGCGTCGTAGATCGCGGTGTCGCCGTGCGGGTGGAACTTGCCCATCACGTCGCCCACCACCCGAGCCGACTTGACGTAGCCCCGGTCCGGGCGGTGCCCCTGCTCGCTCATCGAGTAGAGGATCCGCCGGTGCACCGGCTTGAGCCCGTCCCGGGCGTCGGGCAGGGCCCGGGCGTAGATGACCGAGTAGGCGTACTCCAGGTAGGAGTCCTGGATCTCGGTCTCCAGCGGGTTGTCCAGGATTCGGGCGCCGGCCTGGTCGAACGCGGACAGGTCGACCCCGGACTGCTTGCTCTTGCTGCGTGCCATCTCTACGTTTCCAGCGCTTCCTCGATCGAGCGGGTCCTGCTCAGGCGTCGATGCTCTCCTGGTCGACCCGGCCGGCCGAGTCGATCAGCCAGTTGCGGCGCGGCTCGACCTTCTCCCCCATCAGCAACTCCAGGGTGCGGTCGGCGACCTCCACGTCGGCCAGGGTGATCCGGCGTACCGAGCGGGTCGCCGGGTTCATGGTGGTCTCCCACAGCTCGTCGGCGTCCATCTCGCCGAGGCCCTTGAACCGGGGCACCGGGGTGACGACCTGTCGCCCGGCCCGCTCGATGCGCCGTACGGTCTGCTCCATTTCGGCCTCGGTGAAGGTGAAGATGGTCTCCGCGTTGCGGCCCTTGGTGGTGATCTTGTGGAGCGGAGGCATCGCCGCGTACAGCCGGCCGGCCTCGATCACCGGGCGCAGGTACTTGGCGAACAGGGTGATCAGCAGGGTCCGGATGTGCGAGCCGTCCACGTCCGCGTCGGCCATCAGGATCACCCGGCCGTACCGCATGGCGGCCAGGTCGAAGGTGCGCCCGGTGCCGGCCCCGAGGACCTGGACGATCGCCGCCACCTCGGCGTTGCGCAGCGTGTCGGCCAGGTTGGCCTTCTGCACGTTGAGGATCTTGCCCCGGATCGGCAGCAGTGCCTGGTACTCGGCGACGCGGGCCATCCGGGCCGAACCGAGCGCGCTGTCGCCCTCCACGATGAACAACTCGCTGCGTTGCAGGCCGGTCGACCGGCAGTCGACCAGCTTCGGCGGCATGGACGCCCCTTCCAGGGCGGTCTTGCGCCGAGCGGCGTCCTTCTGCTGCTTCTGAGTCAGCCGGACCCGGGCCGCGTCGACAACCTTCTGCAGCACGGTCCGGGCCTCGGTACGGGTCCGACGATCCTCCACCCAGGACTTGATGTGCCGCTCCACCACCGTCTGGACCACCCGGGTGATGCCCGCGGTGGAAAGCTCGTCCTTGGTCTGCGAGGTGAACTGGGGCTCCGGTATCCGCACGTGCACCACGGCCGTCATGCCTTCGAGGACGTCGTCGACGGTCGGCGGATCCTCCTTGGGCTTGAGCAGGCCACGGCTGTTGCGTACCGCGTCAACGACGGCCCGGGTCAACCCGCGTTCGAAACCCCGCCGGTGGGTGCCGCCGTGCACGTTACGGATGGTGTTGGTGAAGCATTCGACGGTCCGCTCGTAACCGGTGCCCCAGCCGAGGGCGACCTCCACCTCGGCCCGGCGCTCCACGTCCGACTGCATCACCCCGTTGGCGTCGGCGGCGTTCTCCTTGTAGGTGCCGGTGCCGGTGATGAACAGCGTACCGCTGACCGGTCGGTCCCCGGTCGGGGTGAGGAACTCCACCATCTCGACCAGCCCCCGGGGATGGTGGTACACCTCCTCGACCAGCTCGCCGGAGGTGGCGTCGCGCAGCACGTAGGTGACCCCGGGCACCAGGAAGGCGGTGTTACGCAGCCTGGTCCGCACGGCCGCCACGTCGAGTGCGGCGCCGACGTCGAAGTAGCGGGCGTCGTACCAGTAGCGGATGGAGGTGCCGGTGGCCTCGCCGCGCTTCATCCGGCCGACCGCCCGCAGCCCCGACTGCCTGGTGAAACCGGCGGCCGGGCCAGGGCCGTCGAAGACCCCCGGGACGCCCCGCTGGAACGACATCTCCGACACCCGGCCGGCCCGCTTGACCCGTACGTCGAACCGTAGCGAGAGCGCGTTCACCGCCGACGCGCCGACCCCGTGCAGGCCGCCGGACGCCTTGTAACCGGAGCCGCCGAACTTGCCGCCGGCGTGCAGCCGGGTCAGCACCAGTTCGACCCCGGACAGCCCGGACCGGGTGTGTACGTCGGTCGGGATGCCCCGGCCGTCGTCGTCGACCTGGACCGAACCGTCGGCGTGCAGAGTCACCTCGACCCGGCTGGCGTGGCCGGCGACGCCCTCGTCGGTGGAGTTGTCGAGAATCTCGTTGAGCAGATGGCCGACGCCCCGGCTGTCGGTGGAGCCGATGTACATGCCGGGCCGCTTGCGGACGGCCTCCAGCCCTTCCAGGTGGGTGAGGTCGTCTGCTCCGTACAGCGTCTCAGATTGTGCAGTCAACGCGTCGAACTCCCGGTGCCGGCCAACGGTGCCCCACCTCACCGATGGACAGGACCGGCCGGCAGGGCAACGACGGTGGCCTGCGAGCCACCGTCCGACGAGCGTAACCGCAGCCACCGACAGCGCCGCGCCGGGCCGGTACCGGGGTGTCGCCGGGCCCGCGCTCCCGGTCGCCGCACGCGGACGGGGCCGGTACGCGGGACGTCCCGCGTACCGGCCCCGTCCTGGGGTGGTTGCCGTCAGCCGGCGCTGCAGGTCGGGGTCATCCCGCTGCCGGTGCCAGTGCCCTGGAAGCCGAACTGGGTCGACTGCCCGGCACCGATCTGGCCGTTCCACGGTGCGTTGCTGAAGCGCACCGTGCCGCTGCTACCGCTGGCCTGCGAGTTCCACGCGTTGGTGACGGCCGCCCCGGACGGCAGGGTCATGGTGACCGTCCAACTGCTGGTCGAGGCGGACCCGGCGGTCACCCGCACGTTTGCCACGAAGCCACCTGGCCACTGGTCGAGCGAGATCACCGCGGCTGAGCAGTTGCCACCACCCGGCGGCTGCGAGGTCGGCGGGGCCGTGGTGGGCGGCGGAGCCGTCGTGGGCGGCGGGGCCGTGGTCGGCGGCGGGGCCGTGGTCGGCGGCGGGGCCGTGGTGGGCGGCGGGGTGCCGCCGGCGTTGAGCGCGGCGAGGGTCGAGTCGTACGCCTGCTTCTTGTTGCCGTTGCACTCGAACAGCAGCGGGGTGCCGCCGCTGCGCCACGAGTCGCAGTCCCGGATGCCCCAGGTGGTGATGCCGGTGCAGCGGGACACCGCCAGGCAGTCCTGCACCACGTTGCGGTAGGTGTTGGCCTGGCTGCTGCCGGAGCCTTCGATGTCGAGCTCGGTGATCTGCACGTCGACGCCGAGGGCGGCGAAGCTGGACAGCGTGGTGCGGTAGTTCGACGGGTACGGCGAGCCGCTGTTGAAGTGCGACTGCAGGCCGACGCAGTCGATCGGCACGCCGCGCTGCTTGAAGTCGCGGACCATGTTGTACGCGGCCTGGGTCTTGGCCCAGGACCAGTTGTCGATGTTGTAGTCGTTGTAGCAGAGCTTGGCGCCGGGGTCGGCGGCGCGGGCGGCCCGGAACGCCGCCTCGATCCAGTCGTTGCCGGTGCGCTGCAGGTTGGAGTCGCGTCGGGCACCGCTACCGCCGTCGGCGAAGGCCTCGTTCACCACGTCCCAGGAGTGGATCTTGCCTCGGTAGTAGGAGGCGACCTGGGTGACGTGGTTGAGCATGGCCTGGCGCAGCGGAGCGCCTTCCATCTGCTGCATCCAGCCGGGTTGCTGGGAGTGCCAGGCGAGGGTGTGGCCGCGGACGGCCATGCCGCGGGAGATGGCGTGGTTGACGATCCGGTCGCCGTTGCTGAAGTTGAACTGGCCCTGCTGCGGCTCGGTGGCGTCGAGTTTCATCTCGTTCTCAGCGGTGACGCTGTTGAACTCCCGGTTGAGGATGTTCACGTACGTCGAGTCGCTGAGCTTGTTGGCCGCGACGGCGGTACCGAAGTACCGGCCGGACTGCTCCGCGGCCGCGCCGAGCGTGGATTCGGCGGCGCTGGCGGAGGTCGCGTACAGCAGCGCGGTACCGGCGGCAAGGGCGACCACCGCGGCGGAGGCCAACGCGGCCCGCGGTCCCCTTCTCCTCGGTCTGCTGGCGGATAGATGGGTCATGGTGATGGTTGCCTCTCGGTGCGGAGTGTGGTCGCCAGGTAGACCTCGACCACACATCGACTTTGATCGAAGTGCTGTTGAGCGATGTTAACGGAAAACTTCCGGTAACTCAATGACCAAGACCGATACCGGGCGACCCGCTGCTCGACCAGCGATCCGGAGGATGGCAGCACGGCGTCGGCACCTGATGGCGAGACCAGAGGTACCGAAATTTTCGGAAAAGATCCGGGCAGATCCGGACACCGCGCGCAACACCGTCAGCGGCACCGTCGCGCTACGGGTCGGCGGTGCCGGCCGCGCCCGGACAATGCGGCATGGACACCAGCCGGCCGGCTGCGACTCGCCCGGCCGCTGTATGGAACTCTGTCAGATGAGCGCCCCGGGAGGAAGCACCTTGACGGACTCGACACCGGTCACCCTGCACGACGTCCGCGACGCGGCCGCGCGGATAGCCGGCGCCGCGCACCGCACCCCCGTGCTGCGCTCGCGCACTCTGGACGCCATGGTCGGCGCCGAGGTCTTCGTCAAGTGCGAAAACCTGCAACGGGTCGGGGCGTTCAAGTTTCGTGGCGCCTACAACACGATCTCCCGGCTGTCACCGGCCCAGCTGGCCCGAGGCATCGCCGCGTACTCGTCCGGCAACCATGCCCAGGCCGTCGCGCTGGCCGCCCGGGAGTTGGGCAGCACCGCAGTGATCGTGATGCCGCAGGACACGCCGGCGGCCAAGACGGCGGCGGTCCGCGGCTACGGGGCCGAGATCGTCACCTACGACCGGTACACCGGTGACCGGGTCGCCATCGGTACGGCGTTGGCCGCCGAACGGGGACTGGCCCTGGTCCCACCGTACGATCACCCGCACGTCATCGCCGGGCAGGGCACCGCAGCGCTCGAGCTGGTCGAGGAGGTCGGCCCGCTCGACGCGTTGCTGGTGCCGGTCGGCGGCGGCGGGCTGGCGGCTGGCACCGCGGTCGCGGCGAAAGGACTGCTGCCCCGGATCCGGGTGGTCGGCGTCGAACCGGCGGCCGGCGACGACACGTTGCGATCGCTGGCCGCCGGCCGGCGGGTCACCATCCCGGTGCCGCGCACGATCGCCGACGGGCAGGCCGCCGAGACGCCCGGTGAGCTGACCTTCGCGATCAACCAGCAACTGCTCGACGACATCGCGCTGGTCGACGACGACGAGATCCGGATGGCGATGCGGTTCGCCTTCGACCGGATGCGGATCGTCGTCGAGCCCAGCGGCGCGTCCGGGCTGGCCGCCCTACTGGCAGGTCGGCCGGTATCGACGCTACGGCGGGTCGGCGTGATCGTCTCCGGCGGCAACGTCGACACCCGGCGCTTCGTCGACCTGCTGTCCACCGCCGGGTCGCCCCCGGCCGGCTGATCCCAGGTAACTCACCCGACGCGGGTGATGCGGGCCGGTCTCGGCCCGACCTACGGTGCACCGGGGACGTCACACGGCGTGAGGAGGTGGGGCCGGATGGTCGGCACTGTCGAGGACGCGCTGGATCGGCTGGCCCGCGACGCAAGCTCGGTCCTGACCCGGCTGCCAGCCCGGCTGAGCGGCACCATTCGCTTCGACGTACACGACGAGAGCAGGACGACACATTGGTTTGTCACCCTGGGAACCGGGAAGGTCCAGGTGTCGTCGACGGGGCCCGAGCCGGATTCGATCGTCCGCAGCGACCGGGTCTGCTTCGACCGGTTGGCCCGGGGCGAGGACCGGTTCATCCCCCTGCTGTTCCGTAACGCGGTCGTCGTCGAGGGAGATCTGGGGCTCGCGGACCAGCTCTGCCGGGTCCTTTTCGGCCGTGTCCCGTCCGGGCTGCATCCAAGGGACTTCACCCGGAGAGGTGGCGCCGAGAATGAACGAGAAGACAGTCAGCATCCTTGACGGGAACACCTTCGTGGTGACTGACGAGCGCGGCGACGTCACCGCCTCACCGGACCTGCCGACCGGCCTGTTCTCGTTCGACACGCGCTTCCTGTCCACCTGGGTGCTCCGGATCGACGGCCACCGGTTGAATGCGCTCTCCCAGGACGACCTGCACTTCTTCGAGACCCGGTTCTTCCTCGTGCCCGGCCGGCCCACCCACTACATCGACGCCAAGCTGTCCGTCATCCGGGAGCAGTCGATCGGCACGGCGTTCGTCGAGCGGCTCACGGTGCTCAACCACGACATCGCGCCGGCCGTCCTGACCCTGCGAGTCGACATGGACACCGACTTCGCGGACCTGTTCGAGATCAAGGACGTCCAGCACAAGCGCGGCACGAAGTCGGTCCACCACGACGAAGGTCGGCTGCGATACAGCTACCGGCGGGAGACGTTCCAGCGGGACACCGTCATCTCCAGCACGCTCGCGGCCCGGATCGACGACGACGGCATGACGTTCGACGTCAGCCTGGAGCCGCGCGGTCAATGGCAGACCGAGCTCCGGGTGGAACCGGTGATCAACGGCGGCGACACCGCGTCGCCGACCATCTGGGGGGCCTACCGACGCCGGGCCCGACCGCAGGTGCGCCAGGAGCTCGAGCACTGGATCGACCGGGCGCCGCAGCTGCTCGCCGACAATCCCAACCTCACCACGGCGTACGAGCGCAGCCTGATCGACCTTGCCGCGATGCGGTACGCCTCGCTGACCGCCACCGGGCCGATCCCGACCGCCGGACTGCCCTGGTTCATGACGCTCTTCGGCCGGGACAGCATCTTCATCAGCCTGCAGACCATGCCGTTCCTGCCCCGGCTCACTCCCCCGGTGCTGCGGCTGCTCGGCTCGTTGCAGGGCGGCAGCCTCGACGACCTGCGCGAGGAGGAGCCCGGCAAGATCCTGCACGAGTTCCGGTACGGCGAGTCGGCGGCGTTCGAGGAGCAGCCACACACTCCGTACTACGGCTCGGCCGACGCGACTCCGCTGTTCGTGATCCTGCTCGACGAGTACGAACGGTGGAGCGGCGACGTCGAACTGGTCCGCGGGCTCGAACGCCAGGCCCGCGCCGCGCTGCACTGGATCGACGAGTACGGGGACCTGGTCGGCAACGGCTACGTCTCCTACTGGCGACGCAACACCCGCAATGGCCTGGAGAACCAGTGTTGGAAGGACTCCTGGGACGCGATCTCCTACCGTGACGGACGGCTGTCCGCACTGCCGAGGGCAACCTGCGAGCTGCAGGGCTACGCCTACGACGCCAAGATTCGTGGCGCCCGGCTGGCCCGCGAATTCTGGAACGACCCGGCGTACGCCGACCGACTGGAGCGGGAGGCGGCCGACCTGAAGCAGCGGTTCAACCGCGACTTCTGGGTGGCCGACGGCGAATACTACGCGCTCGCTCTCGACCCGGACGGCACCCCGGTCGACGCGTTGTCGTCGAACATGGGGCACCTGCTGTGGAGCGGCATCGTCGAGCCGGACCGGGCCGGCAAGGTGGCCGAGCATCTGCTCGGGCCGGCGATGTTCTCCGGCTGGGGGGTACGGACGTTGGCCGAGACCGAGGCACGGTACAACCCGGTCGGCTACCACGTGGGGTCGGTCTGGCCGTTCGACAACTCGATCATCGCGTGGGGGCTGCGCCGGTACGGGTTCCGGGAGGAGGCCGCCCGGATCGCCGAAGGGATGATCGAGGCGTCCGGGTTCTTCGACGGACGGCTGCCGGAGGCCTTCGCCGGCTACCGGCGCGAGTTGACCGGATATCCGGTCGAGTACCCGACGGCGTGCAGCCCGCAGGGCTGGTCGGCGGGGGCGGTCCTGCTGCTGCTGCGGACCATGCTGGATCTCACCCCGTACCAGGACCATCTGGGCGTCGACCCGCATCTCCCGCCGTCGATACCTCGGATCGAGCTGCTCGACGTGCCCGGCCGGTGGGGCCGGGCGGATGCGCTAGGCCGGCGGGCTGAGAGCCACCAACGGCAGCACACCGGGCTGCTCGCCCGGCTCGGACGCACCGACAACGGCTGATTCGGGGCGGTCACGCCCCGGGCCGGGTCATTGCGCGTGACGGGTACGTTCGACAAGTGCCGCGCCGCGCCGCGCGGCCGCACCGGCGTCCACCGACAGGTCCGGGTCATCCGCCGGACGCGGTACGCACAGCAGCAGCGCCGCCGGCTGGACCGTCACCCGCAGCGTGGCGCCGGGTTCGATCAGGTCGCCGTCGAGCTCGCGGGGTTGGTCGCGGTCACTGACCACCGACACCTCGCGCCCCCGGTATACCTGCATCCGCGGCACCCGTCGCCGGCCCCGCACCAGTGCCCAGGCCAGCGCGAGCCAATGCCGCAGCGTCCGTGGCGTCAGCACGGCGACGTCGAGCAGACCGTCGTCGGGTTCGGCGTCGGCCAGCAGGGTCATCCCGCCCTGCAGCCGGCCGACGTTGGCCACCAGCACGGTGCGGGCCCGGGTCCGTACCGCCGGCTGGTCGTCGATCTGGACCCGCACCGGCATCGGCCGGTCCCGCAGGTGCCGCACGGCGCCGGCAACGTACGCCGGCCAGCCGATCCGTGCCTTGGCCTGCTCGGAGGTGGCGGCCAGCATGCTCGCGTCGAACCCCATGCCGGCCATCACCACGAAGCAGCGGTCGTCGTCGAGCCGACCGACGTCGAGCCGGCGGGTCTGCCGTTCCACCGCGACCTCCAGCCCGGCCGCGAGGTCGGTCGACAGCCCCAGGTTGGCGGCGAGCAGGTTACCGGTGCCGGCCGGCAGGATGGCGAGCGCCACGTCGGTGCCGACCAGGCCGGCGACGCACGACATCACGGTGCCGTCTCCGCCGCAGGCGAACACGACGTCGACCCCGGCCGCGGCCGCGTCCCGGGCCTGCGTCCGCCCCGGTTCGGCTGCCGTCGTCTCCAGCCAGATCGGTGCCGCCCAGCCGGCTTCGGCCAGGGTCGCGTCGACCGCCGCTCGCAGGCCGTCGAGGTCAGTGACCTTCGTCGGGTTGACCACCACGGCGGACCGTACCGGCGCTGTCTGCTTCTGCACCAGGTCAGTGTGGGCCACCGGGGTCGGCGCGGACCAGTCGACGCCGGTCCGCGCCGCCGGTGGGCGGTGTCTCCGTCGGCGGCGACACCGCCCACCGGGTCAGCCGGTGACGCGGAAGGTGGCGTCGGCGCGTGCCTGCGCGTCGGCGATCGGGTCGAGGCGCAGTTGGTAGCCGTAGTGCCGGATGTAGCGGTCCGGGAAGTTGTAGGACTGGAACGACGACCATCCGGCGTCGGCCAGGCCGGCGACCCGGCGGAAGGTGGCGTCGGCGGCGAAGACCGCCGAGCCGTCGTCGGGTGCCAACTCGAAGTCGTACGCGTAGTGCCGCAGGTAGTGGCCCGGATAGTTGACCGATTCGATCGAGACGTACCCCGAGCCGCCAGTCAGGCCGGGCACCAGCCGGAACTGCGCGTCCTGGGCCGGGCTGACGTTGGCGTCGATGCGCACGTCGAAGTCGGCGTGCCGCACGTAGCGGTCCGGGTAGTTGTACGACTGGATCCGGTTCACCGGGGTGGTCGCGCCCCAGCGGGCAAGCACCCGGGACTGCTCGGCCGCGGTCAGGTTGAGGATCGATCCGTGCCGCTTGCGGCTGCCGCCCATGCTGTAGTCCGACCGGGTCCGGAAGTTGCCTGTGCTGCCCAGGTTGGTCGAGGTGACCGGCAGGTAGCCGCGGCCGGTGGCGTACTGGTCAAGCCAGAGTACCCACTCGTTACGGCCGTTGAACTGGGCCCACATCGGGCCCTCGACCACGTTGCCGCCGCCGGTGCCGTTGGAGATGCCCAGGTGCGACAGGTTACCGAGGGTCGTCCAGTTACCGAGGATCGAGTTGCTCGCCTCGATGGTGATGTGACCGTCGGCCGACGCCCGGTAGTAGCGGTAGCCGCCGACGCTGTTCGGGACCTCGATGATCTGGGTGTCGATGATGCCCTGGCCGCTACCCCGATCGATGTAGAGCTGCGGAGTACCGATGGTACGGAAGTCGCTGGTCCGCGCGTACCAGATGCGGTGCTTGGTCACCCCGTTGCGGGCCGAGTTGGTCGCCCAGTAGACGACGTAGTCACCGGTCGCCGGGTTGTAGATCGCCTCCGGTGCCCAGGCGTTGCCGGCGCCCGCGATACCGCTGGCGACGTTGAGCAGCCACGGTGCCGACCAGTTGACCAGGTCGGTGGACTCCCAGACCACGATCGAGGTGCTGCCCCGGTTGGCGGCGTCGTTCCACGACGTTCCGCTGGCGATCCGCAGATCGGTGGCGATGATCCAGTACCGGTCGCCGGCCGGTGAGCGGACCAGGACCGGATCCCGCACACCACGTGTGCCCACTGTGGATATCAGGACCGGGCTGCCGTTGTTGAGGTCGGTCCAGTGCAGCCCGTCGGTGCTGTGCGCCAGATGAATCTGCTCGCCGTTGGCCGACTCACCGGTGAAGTGGGCCATCAGGTATCCGGTGAACGGATCGAGGGCGGCAGCCGGTCTCGCTGCGGTCACCGACCATGAGGTGAACAGCAGGCAGGCGGCGGCGAGGATGGCGCTGAGCCGGGCAAGGGTTCTCGGCATCGGGTCTCCTTCTGTCGGAGTTGGTCGGGTCCGGCCAGTGCCGGCGGTCCGCTGCCTACCGGGCTGGTGCGATGCGAACTCACCGGCTGGGCACGATCGGGCGGATCGTGCCGTCGGCGGCAAACTCCATCGGGTCGATGACGACCTCCCGGTTGGTGCCGTCGCCGGCCGGTACGGCGAAGCGGTGGTAGGCGATGTGCCAGGTGTCGCTGTCCGGGGCGCGGACCACCGAGTGGTGCCCGGTGCCCCGGATCCCGTCGGCGAGTCGCTTCTGCAGCACCACGCCACGGTTGGTCCACGGCCCGAGTGGGGACCGGCCGGTCGCGTACGCCACCCGGTAGTCCTCGCTGCGGGTGTCGTTCTCCGACCACATGAAGTAGTAGGTGCCGCCGCGGTTGAAGACGAACGGCGCCTCGTTGTAGCCGGACGGCGTGATGACCCGCACCTGTGCCGGGTCGAACGACACCATGTCGGGGTTGAGCGGGACGACCCGGGCGGCCCCCTGGCCCCAGTACAGGTAGGCGCGTCCGTCGTCGTCGGTGAAGACCATCGGATCGATAGCCTGGCCGGAGTACTGGCCGCCACGGATCAGCGGCCGGCCCAGCGCGTCGCGGAACGGTCCCACCGGCGAGTCGGCGACCGCGACACCGAGATGTTTGACCGTGTCCCCACTGGCCGCGCCGCCAGAGAAGTACAGGTAGTAGCGACCGTCGCGGTGTGCCACCGCTGGCGCCCACGCCGAGTTGTCGGCCCACGACACGTCCGGTTCATGGTCGAGGATCACCCCGTGATCGGTCCAGTTGACCAGGTCCGGCGAGGAGAACGCCTTGTAGTAGGTGGTGGACCAGCCGGCGTATCCGTCCGTGGTCGGATACAGGTAGTACCGGCCGCCGAAGGTGGTGAGGTGTGGATCGGCGAAGAGCCCTGGGATGACGGGTCCCGCAGGTGGGGACGGTGCCCACGGGGCGGCGATCCGGAAGGAGCTGTCCGCCCGGAAGATCTCGGTATCCTGGTACGCGTCGAGCCGCAGCGTGAAGTCGCGGTGCCGGACGCGGTGCGTCGGGTAGTTGTACGCGGCCAGCGCGATCGTTCCGGCGACGACGCCGTCGATTGGGCAGAAGGTGGCGTCGCTACGGAACGCGGCATCACCGGTGTTGGTGTCGACCCGCAGCTGCCAGTCCCGGTGGCGCAGGAAGAGCCCGTCGCGGGTCTGCAGCGAGTAGCAGTCCGGCGAAGCCAGTCCGTTGACGATCACGAAGGTGGCATCGAGCCGGGTCTGCTGCGGGCTCGACGTACCCACCGGATCGAGTCGGACCCCCTGGTCCTGGTGGCGCAGGAACCGGCCGGGGTAGTTGACCGACTCCAGCGACGCGGCACCGGATGGCAGGGTCGCCGCGGTCGCCATCGAGTGGGTGTCGCCGCCACCGGCTACGGTGTCGCCGGCGACAACGGGCAGACCGGCACAGACCAGGGTGGCGAGCACGAACGCCGAGCCGGCATGCATTCGGACCCTCCTATGTTAGCGCTAACAGAGCACCTGATGTGATTGCCATGCGATTGCCGGATTGAATCGACAGTGTTAACTGCCCGCAGGGTCGATGTCAATGGGTCGCGGGCCGGCGGCGGGTACCCGTGTCCGCAGGGGAGTCGGCCAGCGGCTCCCCTGCGCTGCTTAAGCTGGTGCATGCTCGATGAACTCGTCGCACGCGCCCACCGGCTTGTCCCCCGCCATGGCCGACTCGTCCTCGGCATCACCGGCTGTCCGGCAGCGGGCAAGTCGACGCTGGCGGCGCTGCTGGTCGCCGGGCTGCGGCAGGTCGGGGTCCCGGCGGCGCTGGTGCCGATGGACGGCTTCCACCTGTCCGACGCGGCGCTGGACCGGCTCGGCCGGCGCGACCGCAAAGGTGCCATCGACACCTTCGACGGCGACGGCTACCTCGCCCTGCTGCACCGGCTGCGGACCGAACGACACCGGACCGTCTGGGCGCCGGGTTTCGAACGCGACCTCGAACAGCCGGTGGCCGGCACCATCGCGGTCGACCCACCGGCACGCCTGGTCGTCACCGAAGGTAACTACCTGCTCGCGGACACAGAGCCCTGGCCGGCGGTGCGCGCGCTGCTGGCCGAGGTGTGGTTCTGCCAACTCGACGACGACGTACGGCGGGACCGTCTCATCCGCCGGCACATCGAGTTCGGCAAATCACCTGCTGCCGCCCACGCCTGGGTAGCCACGGTGGACGACCCGAACGCCCGGTTGATCAAGGCCGGCCGGGACCGAGCCGACCTCGTCGTCGACATGACCGCGTTGGGGCCGGCCGACGGTAACGCACCGCGCCCGGCCGACCGGCCCCGGCCCGGTGGGCGCTAGCAGGACGGCTGCCCGCCGCGCGCTAACAGCACGACTGCCCGCCGCGCCGGTCCGGCGGATCCTCGGTTCCGCCGGAGGAGGGAACCGCCGCCGAGCCGTCCGCCCGGGCCAGCAGGAACAACGGGAGCAGCACCGCCGCACCGGCGCTGACCGCCAAGACCGGGTACCCGACGGTGCCGAGCACCATTCCGGCACCGACACTGGCCACCGCCGAGGCACCCCAGGCGATCGCGTCCACGCCGCCCTGGACGTGCTGGCGGTCGGCGAGTGTCAACGACTGGGTGAGCAGACCGCTGCCGCCGACGAAGGTGAGGTTCCAGCCGGAACCGAGTAGGAACAGCGCGACGTACAGCTGCGCGCTTGCGGCCGCCGGCACCAACGCGACCATCGTGGACAGAGCGATCAACCCGACACCGGCGAGGATCGCCGTCCGTGCCCCGAACCGGTCGACGATGTGCCCGGACAGCGGCGCCAGCAGGAACATGCCGAGCAGGTGTGCGCTGACCACCGCACCTACGGCGCCGAGGCCGTGACCGTGCATGTCCATGTGCAGCGGCGTCATCGTCATCACGGCGACCATCGACACCTGGCCGGCGGTCATCGACACCACCGCGGTACGGACCACCGGACGTCGCCACACTCCGGGCGACACGGTACTGGGCCCCGGGGCACCATGCCGCGTGCCGGCCCGGGTCGTCGGCAGGGTCGCCGACGCCGCTGCCGCGGCACCCGCACCGACCAGCGCCAGGAGGTACGGCCCGGCGAGCGGCGGCAGACCCAGCCCGGCGGAGAACCGCGCGAGTGGCGCGATCAGGTTGGGCCCGGCCAACGCACCGACCGTACCCGCCCAAACGACGACGCCGACCGCGAAGCCCTTGCGGTCGGGCGGGTACAGGTCCGCCGCGCAGTACCGGGACAGCTGCGCTCCACCGTTGCCGACACCGAGCAGCAGCATGCCGACCATCAGCGGGCCCGCCGCGTCGGCCAGCACGGCGCCGCCCGCGACGACCGCACCGACGACCGCGATCAGGTAGCCCAGCACGAGCGCGGAACGGCTGCCGCGTCTGGCCAGCACGGCGGCCAGCGTCAGGGTGCCGACGGCGGAGCCGACGATCCCGGCCGCGTTCGGTATGCCGCTCCACAGCGGGCTGAGCAACTGCGCTCCGACGAGGGTGCTCACCGTGCTCGCACCGATCATCGACACGTTGGTCACCGCCGCGCCGGTGAACAGCGCGGCCATCGGACGGTGTCGGGTCCGGCGGGCCTCGACCGCTGCGGGCAGCATGGTCAGCCGGGGCTCTCGGCGACTATGCCCCTGGGCGCTGGCACAGACATGCGTTGACCTCTTCTACGAGACGTCGGCTGTGGCGGGACGTTGTCAAGATTCTTTACGGCGGGCGGCTGCGGTGCTTCTCCGGCGTTGCCCGGCCGACGTGCCGGGGTACAGCCGACGGGCGGGCCATCGGGGTCGCCGATGGCCCGCCCTGCGCTGGGCCGGCCGGCTCACGGCGTACCGTGGCCGGAGATGCCCGGGTCAGAGGTGTCAGTTCGGGGCGTGGACTCCGGTCGCCGCGTAGTCCTTGATGGATCCCCGCACGTACATCTCGGTCCCCGTGTTACCTGATAGGTACTGTTCGATGGAGCCGGGGAACGGCGTGGTGGAGGCGTTGCGTCCGTACACGTCGGTGTAGACCGTGGACGGACCGCTGTTGCGCACTGAGAAGGTGCCCGGCCGGTACTCGCGCAGAGTGCCCTTGAACGGCGAGCGCGGATCGTTCCAGGCGACCTGTTGGCCGGTCTGCTGGGTCACTTGTCGAGCCTCGGCGCAGTAGTCGCCACCGGCCAGGTCGGTGTAGCACAGGTCCACGATCCGGCCCATCCTGTTCGGCAGGCTCGGGTCGTAGTACCGGGATGGATTGACGACGTAGAACAGCGGCGCGAGGTGAAAGTCCAGCCCGGAGCCCGTCACCTGCACGTCGGAAAACCAAAAGTCGTCCATGTCGGAAACCGTGAACGGCACCGGGTTGGGGTAGAGCGGGTCGAAGTGGGTACGGCCTTCCCGGATCGCGTCGATACAGCCGGTCTCGGCGATCAACCGGCCCAGCGATCGGGTGTCCGACGGCGAGTCCGCCGGCACCGGGGGTGCGACATTGATGAAAGGACGACCGAATCCGGGGCATTCGCTTGGGCTGAAGCCGCCGGGTCGACCGAGCGGGATCATCGCGTTGTACCGGGCCTCGGTGACCGGACCGCCGTTGCTCCCGACACAGCGCTGGTTGAACAGCAACTCGTGAACGTTGTTAGTGAACGCGTCCGGCGAGTGGGTGCCCTGGTGGAACTTCAGCAGAATGTCACAGACGGCGATCGTGGGCCCCTGCGGCGGGAAGAAGCTGGTGCCGTTGTCACCCTGGATGACGTTGCTGTTGTTCACCACCAGCACCTTGTGCCCGACGTGGTCCTCGTGGCGGTGACTGTGGTCGGGCATGTTGTCCAGCATGACCTCGCTGGTGTACCCGAAGGCGGGCCAGCCGGCGGTGCTGTACAGGTCCGAGGTCCGCGGATCGTCACCATGCTCGTGGCCGAAGTAGCAGCCGCTCGGGTCCCGGGTCGGGTGCCAGGTTGGGTAGACCTTGCCGTCGGGGCCGTACGTCCAGTACCGGGCGTGAATCTCGACCGAGCACTCGCCGGCTCGCGGCAGGTAGCCCTTCTCGTTGGCGGTGGCGATCAGTTCGTACGCCCGACTTTTGGGCGCGCTCGCCGGTGGCAGCGCAGTGCCCCAGGTCGGGTCGCCGGGCGGCATGGTCGGCGGCGGGGTGGTCGGCGGCGGCGCGGTCGTGGGCGGTGGGGTGGTGGGATCGGTCGGCGAACCCGTACAGGTGGTGCCGTTGAGCGCGAAGCTGGTCGGCGCGGCGTTGCTGCCGTTCCACGAACCGTTGAAGCCGAACGTGGTGGTCGCCCCGGTGGCGATGTTGCCGTTGTAGCTGGCATTGCGGGCGGTGACCTGTCCACCGCTCTGCGACACCGTCGCGTTCCATGCCTGGGTGATCTGCTGACCGTTGCCGTAGCTCCAGGTCAGCGTCCACGAGCTGACCGGGTCACCGAGGTTGGTGACGGCCACGTTGGCGGTGAAGCCACCCGGCCACTGCGAGGCGACGGAGTAGGTGACGCCGCATCCGACGGCAGCGTACGCGGCCGTGACGGCCACTCCGCTTCCGCCGACGACGGCTGCCACGGTCACGGCTGACCACAGCCGGGACCGGTACCGGTGTAAGCGCATGTGCTGGCTCTCCTCCACTGTTGTGCGGACGGATCGACAGGGCGCGCTGTCACGTACGGTCGACCACCCCGGGCAGCCCGAAGTACGAGGTGTCCCGGTGTGGCGCGGCACGGGTGGCACCGGGCAGCGCGGCGTGGTGGATCGTCCGACGGGAAGACAGCGAACGCACCATCGATAGATGTCTATCTATATTACGCTTGGCTCACGCGCTGTCAACTGGATACGCTGTCAACTGTCGATGTAAGGTTGATCATCTTTGGAGCAGCCGAACCTCGCCTACCCGTTCTCGGGCCCGCGCAGACCGAACGCGTACGTAAGCTGCGCGCCGCCATCGACGACGACGCCCTCGGCCACGAGCTCGAAGCCCTTCCGGCACCCCGGGTACGGGCACTCGCCCCGGATATCTGTGCCGCACTGGACATCGACCTGCGGAACCGTTTCGCAGCAGCGGGATGGACGGCGCGGCTCGACCACTTCCACGCACGAGGTGTCCCCCAGTGGGGGCCGAGTGGTCGGTACGCGGATGTCCTGACCGACGCGGACATCGACGGCGTCAACATCGTCGCAGGCAAGGAGGGTGAGCTCTCCGACGCGGTCCTGGTCCTCGCCCACCACGACACGGTCCCGGGTACCGGCGGCGCCGACGACAACGGCACCGGCATCGTCGGGCTACTGGAGCTGGCCCGGCTGCTCGGTGAGGCGCGATTCCGCCGAACGGTGCTGCTCGTCGCGGTCGACCACGAGGAACTCGGCTTTCACGGTGCCCGTCACCTGGTGCGGCAGATGTTCGCTACCGGGCGAGAGGTGGTCGCTGCCTACGTGTTCGAGATGCTCGGATTCGCCAGCACCGAGCCGGGCAGCCAGCAGCTGCCGCGCGGACTCGACCTGCTCTACCCCGGGCAGGTCAGCCGAATCCGGCGCAACGGACAGCAGGCGGACTTCGCCGCAGTGCTCTACCAGCGGTCCAGTCGGACGATGGCGGCCCTGTTCGCAGCCGCGCTGACCCAGCTGAACGGCCCGACCGGCGCCGTCCTGCTTCGCGCGCCCACCGACCTGCCGGTGCTGGGGCCGCTGCTCGGCCGGTTCGTACCGTTCACCCAGCACTTCGCGCGCAGCGATCACCTGCCGTTCTGGGACGCCGGTCTGCCCGCGGTCCAGATCACCGACACGGCCAACTTCCGCAACCCGCACTACCACCAGGCCGGCGACGTGCCCGACACGGTGAGCATGACGCAGGTGGCGGACGTGGTCGCAGCCACCGCCCTGGCCGTGGAGATCCTGGCGGAGCGGCTCGGCTAGCTGGAACTGGCGCCCGCGAAGCCCGGACGGCATCCTGACACCCATGACATCGATCACCGCAGGTGCCTGGATTCGCCGGTACCACTCGGCGGCGGCGGACGCGCCGCGCCTGGTCTGCTTCCCGCACGCCGGCGGCAGCGCCAGCTTCTACTTCCGGCACTCAGCGGCCCTGGCCCCCGCCGTCGCGGTCCTCGCCGTGCAGTACCCCGGCCGCATGGAGCGCCACGACGAGCCCTGCACCGGTTCCGTCGCCGACCTCGCAGACGGGATCTTCGAGGCGCTCGCCGCCCTGCCCGATCTCGGCGACGACGTCTCCCTCTTCGGGCACAGCATGGGCGCGACGGTCGCCTTCGAGGTGGTGCGACGGCTGGAGGACCGGCTGGGGCACATCCCTCGCCGACTCTTCGTCTCCGGACGCCGCGCTCCGTCCCGGCGTCGCGAGGAACGCGTACACACCCTCGACGACGACGGACTCGTCGCCGAACTGACGGCACTCGACGGTTCCGACAGCCGCGTCTTCGCCGACCCGGAGATGCGGGCGCTGCTGCTGCCGGCGATCCGCAACGACTACCGCGCGATCGAGACCTACCGGTGCACCCCGGACGTCACAATCTCCGCCCCGATTACGGTCCTGACCGGGACCAACGATCCGACGACCACCCCGGACGAGGCCGACGCGTGGCGAGGGCACACCACCGCAGGCGTCACCGTCCACACGATGACCGGCGGGCACTTCTTCCTCAACGAGCACCGCCCAGCCGTCCTCGACATCGTTGCCCGGTTGCTGTCGGCGCGCGATGGTGCGCCCCACCGGTGACCGATGACCGGGAGACGGCCGCTGGCTGTACCGCTCGCGAGACGGCCGGAGGAGATGATCTCAAGTCTACGTGAACGATTCCTACGTAGATACCTCAACTCTCGATGGCTGCTCACCGGAACCGGGTGCGTCCACCCAGCCGGCGAGCCCGGCCACGGTGGGCTGCTCGAAGAGCGTCTGGAACGGCACCGCCACTCCGGTCGCCGCGCGGATCCGGCTGATGAGCCGGGTCGCGCTGAGCGAGTGCCCGCCGAGGGCGAAGAAGCGGTCCTCGACGCCAGCGGCGGCCACGTCGAGAATCTCCGCGAACGCCACGCAGAGCAGCTCCTCGGTGGGCGTGGCCGGCGGCGGGACGCCGTCGACCGCGTGGAGGTCGCGCAGCAGGTCCTCGTACCGGTATCGCTGGTGCCGCAACGCCTCCCGCACCGTGCGGGCCGTGCGGGCGGACGTACTCGCCGACCGGCTCGCACGGGTCGATCCGCAGCGGCAGCGGCAGCACGTTGGAGGTCATGCCGATCGCGGCCAACTCGCGCTGCCCACACGACCGACGGCGGGCACGCCGAGCACCACGTCGCGCGAGCCGGTAACCCGCTACTCGTACAGCCCGGCGGCCGCGATGGCGAGCCCGCCGAGGCCCGTGCGCACCCCGCTCGCGGCCGCCCGCAACGCGGCCGTCGTTCCGGCGTCGACCTGCCGGGCGTGCCGCGCGATCTCGTCCGGCAGCCAGCTCTGCCGCCGCCCGCCGGCTCCGGGCGGCTCGGGCAGGTCCGCCAGGTGCACGGACCAGAAGGCACGGTCGCGGTCGCGCAACGCGGAGTCGCGGTACGCGCGGTCGGCGTCCATCAGCGCGGAGACCGGTTCGAGCCCGCTGGCCGGCACCCGCCCGCCGACCAGCGCGTCGTACACGCGAGCCACCGCCTCGGTGAACTGCGAGAGCCCGTAGCCGTCGACGACGAGGTGGTGCAGCCGCTGGTACCAGAGGAAATGGCCGCCGCCTAGCACGAAGAGCGTGTGCGCGAAGAGCGGGGCGTCGAGAAGGTCCATCGGCCGGCCCAGGTCGGCCCGCATGGCCGCGTGCGCCGCCGCACCGGGATCGGGCTCGCCGCTCAGATCCACCATTCGCAGGTGCGTGTCGGGTACGCCGGCGAGATACTGCCGGAGCGCGCCGCCAATCACCGTGAAACGCAGCCGATACGATTCGGCATCCGACGCCCATCGTTCGAGATTCCGTTCATCCACCCCGGCGCCGTCCAGCAGCGTCGGCGTGATGTCGCAAAGCCATCGGCATGACTCTGCGACATCACGCTCAATCGGCGACCGTCCCGGGCGGAATCAGGGGCGGATGCAGATCATGGTGAAGTCGTCCCAGGCGATCTGGGCCCAGTAGGGGTCAAGGAGCCCGGTGGAGGTAAACGGGTAGGCGTACAGGCTGATTTCAACTGCGTTGGTGTTCGCCGTGAAATAAAGGGAGACCGAAGTCCATCCGCTGTTCGCGGGGAGGGTCCGGGACACCGAGCCGAGGCTGGTGCCGGTGCTGGCACGTGCGGCCCCGATCCGCACTCGCTGGCTGGTCGGCGACAGGTTGCGGACGTAGACCGTTGAGCCGCACGTCTGCGCCGTCGAGCTGTACGTGAAGGTACGCCGAGCCTCACCCGGGGAGTCAGCGCTCATGCTGTTCTCCTGCATCAGTACACCCCAGCTTCCGCTGCGGACCGCCGACGCCTGGTTCGTGCGGCCCACCCAGTGACCCCAGTTGATGTACTGCCACGCTGGCTCGCCGGCCTCCCAGCTGACATAGTGAGTGGTCACTGCGGCCTGGGCGGGCGCGACCGCCCCGACCACGCCTACCAGCGCCAGGGCGACGACGGTGCCGATCCGGCTTGCCCAGGTGCTCCTGCGGCGGACACGGCCCTGGCTGGCTCTGTGTGCCATGCGACTCTCCTTGAACTGTGGCCACTATGGGTGAAGATCCGCGGTGATCTTCGCGTTGGTGATCAAAACCGTACGGCTGTGCATCGTCGACATTCGTGAGTAGTGGGCACTCAACTTCGGCCGGACGCGGTACTCACGTCCGCGCCTACCGGCGACCCTGGCTCATCAGACGTGCGGGTAGGGTCTACTGTGGGAGGTAGCCGGTGGAGGGATCGCGAATGACGGACGCAGCGGCGGTGATCGACCGGGCGGCGCCGTTCGTCGGCCGCGAGGCACAGCTGGCTCGACTGATCGATACGATCACCGGATACCCGGGCGCGGCGATCGTGACCGGGCCACCGGGTGTCGGCAAGACGCGCCTGGCTGAGGAGGCACTGCGGGTGTTGGCCAGCCGTGGCTGGCGCTGCCTGCGCGGGTATGCGGTGGCAGCCGGGCGGGACATCCCGCTGGCCGCCCTCGCCGGCATCGTCCCGGCCCTGCCCCCGATAGCCGCCGGCGGGCCGGCGGGTTTGCTGGCCAGTGTCGTCACCGCGCTGAACTCGCTCGCCGAGTCCGGTCGGACCGTCCTGTTCGTCGACGATGTGCACCAGCTTGACAGCGTGTCGTCGGTGGCGCTGCACCAGGCGGTCCGGGCCGGATCGCTGGCGCTGCTGGCCACGCTGCCCACCGGGGCCGAGGTGCCGGAAACCATTGGTGCCCTGTGGCGATCCGACCGGGCAGCCAGGATGGACGTTGACCCGCTCGACGCGGCGGACCTCGAACAGGTCCTGGTCGGCTGGTTGGGTGGCCCGGTGGCCCGCGGAACGCTGGACCAGTTGCGGCGGGCCACCGCGGGTAACCCGCTCTACCTGCGTGAGCTGGTGCTGGCCGCTCACGACAGCGATGCGCTGACCCGCGACAACGAGCTGTGGCAGCTACGCGAGGTGCCTGCGGCGGCTGGCCGGCTCGACGATCTTGTCCGGTGCCGGCTGGCTGGGCTCGACTCCGCCGGGCGTACCGCGCTCGAGGTGCTGGCCCTGGCTGAGCCGGTCGGCGTCCGGCTGCTGCACGACGTGCTCGGCGGTGACGTGGTGGAAGCCCTTGAGCAACGTGGCCTGATCACTGTCCGAGCCGACGGCCGCCGATGGGAGGCGCAGCTGGCCCACCCACTGTATGGGGAGATCCTGCGCGGCAGGATCCCCACCACCACCCGTCTGCGGTGGTACCGCCGGCTCGCCGACGCCCTCGAAACGTACGGCGTGCGCCGGTGGAGCGACCTGCTGCCGTGGGCCGTGTGGCGGGTCGACGGGGGCGGCCCGGCGGACTCGGCGCTGATCGCCGCTGCCGTGCGGGAGGTCGCCGACCAGCCCGCCGACCCGCGTTTGCGGGAGCGGCTGGCCCAGGCGGCCTGGGAGTCGACCGCCGACCTCGACGCCGGGCTGCTGCGTTGTCGAGTGCTCATCGAGCAGGGGCGCACCGGCGCAGCCCTGACTGCACTGGAGGACGTGGCAGCGCACGCCGGTGACGACCACGCCCGCCGGGACGTGGCGACCGCCCGGTCGTGGTTTCTCGGCTGGTGCCACGGATCGGTCGCGGACGCGTTGTGGCGCCTGCGTCAGGACACGGCGGCGCTGGCCGACCCGGTGTCACAGGTGACCCTGCGGGTGGATCGGGCCAACCTGCTGGCCTGCGCCGGCCGGCCCCGCCACGCCGCCAGACTGGTGGCCGACGTGGATCTTGCCGACTCACCCGAGTTGACGGTGCGGGTCGCCGCTGTCCAAGGGGTGGCGCTCCTGCTCTCCGGCCAGCTCGACCAGCTACGAACGGCACTGGCCCGCGTGGTCGCCCCGCCGGTGAGCAGGTGCGCCATGTATCCGGCCGAGTACGCCTCCGGCGCGCTGCCGGTCGACGTGTGGGCGTACGACGGGATGATCACTCAGGCCCGGGAGACCGGCCACGAGGTGTTGGCCCGCACCTACGCCCTTGGCGACCGGGTCGCCCACGCTTCCGCGTTGACCAGCCTTGCCCTTGCCGAGATCACTGCCGGCGCGCTCGGTACCGCCCGGCGCTATGTGGCTGAAGCGCTTCCGGTGCTGCGCGAGTACGGGGTACGCCACCATGAGGGGCGGTGCCTGGCCGCTGGGCTGCTCGCCGCCACGTATCAGGGGGATGAGGCGGCGGCCGACCGGTTCGAGGGCCGGCTCGGCGAAATCTGGCCGGCCCTCGCGCAAATCGAGCTGTTCCGGTTCGAGGTGGACCGGGCGCGTGCCTGGCGGTGGTGGCAGCGGGGCGAACCCGGGGCCGCTCACGCGCTGCTGGCCGCAAGTGCCCGGCGCTGGAACCACCGGGGCGGCCTGCTCCCAGCGGTGCTGCTCGCCAGCGATCTAGCCCGGATGGGGGAACCCACGACTGCGGCCCAGCTGCTGCTGGCGGAACCGATACCGGCGCGTTGGGGGCTGGGCGCGGCGTTGGCGGACCTGGTCCGGGCATTGGCCGCGCCCAGCGCGGCGGACCTGGAACGAGTCGCCGCGATCATGGCCGAGCTGGGATGCCACCTCTACGCCGCCGAGGCGACCGCCGCAGCGGCGGTGGCTCGCCGCCGGGCAGCCGGCCGGACGGGCACCGGCGTCCGCCGTGGCGAGGCGGACGCCGCCGCCCGCGCGAAGGCCCGGGCAGCGGTGGCAGCCAGCCGGTGCGACCAGGCGCGCACCCCGCTCCTGGCCACGGTCGGCGACCGCCCGCACCTGACCAGACGGGAGCGGGAGATCGCCGCGCTGGTGGCGCGAGAGCTCTCCAACCAGGCGGTCGCCGAGCAGCTTGCCCTGTCGATACGCACGGTGGAGAACCACCTTAACCGGATCTTCGCCAAGCTCGGCGTTCACTGCCGAGCCGAACTTGCCGACGTGCTGGGGCAGGGCAGGCGCGACCAGCTCTGACCCGAATCCGCGCAGACAAGGCGGCGGTGGCCAGGCCGGCCCGCTACCACTGCAGCGTCTGGACCTCCGTGTACTCCAGCACCCCTTCGAAGCCGAACTCCCGACCGATGCCGGAGCGGCCGAAGCCGCCGAACGGCAACCGTACGTCGGTGACCACCCCGTCGTTCACGCTCACCCGGCCGGCGCGCAGCCGCTCGGCCACTGCGACCGGGCCGAAGATCTTCTGCCGGGCGATCGGGTCGTCGTTGCCGACACCTCGGTCGTCGGCTTCCAGCAGGCCGGTACCAGTTTGAAGGTGCTCGACCTGCCCCGGCCACGCTCCTTCGACGTAATGGAGTCGCCGGCTGCGTCCCGGTTGGCCAACCGCATCCGGGGTTACCTGCACGCACGATTCTCGCCGTACATCATCGCTTCCCAGAACTTCCCCAAGATCGCGCTGGCGACCGTGCTGGCATTCTCCCCGATGTTCGTCAACCTGCGGATCCGAGAGGCCAGCGTCGGGCGTCTCGACCGGTTGCTCCGCGAGATCGCCAAGGACCATCCCTGCGCAGCCAAGGACATGGAGGTCGTCCTCGGCCAGATGTTCGCCCTCGCCGTCCGACACAGCGCCTTCCCCAGCAACCCCGTACGCGACACCGGCCGGCTCCGTAAACCCCGCCGCACCATCGTCGCCCTCACCGGCGAGCATCTCCACGCCGTCCGCAGCTGGCAGCAACCGGCTCCCGCCGAACCCGGACCACGGCACACCGGCGACCTGGCCGACGTCGTCGACCTCATACTCGCCACCGGCGCCCGCATCGGTGAGATCCTCGCCCTGCGCTGGGAAGACCTGAACCTAGCCGCCGCCCGCCCCACCCTGACCATCTGCGGCACCCTGGTCCACGTCAAAGGCCAAGGCATCCTCCGGCACCCCTGGACCAAAAGCGACGTCGGCTACCGCATGCTAGTCCTCCCCCGGTTCGCCTTCGGCATGCTGATGGCCCGCAAAATCACCGCCGCAGACAACCCCCACGACGCGATCTTTGCCTCCCGGCGCGGCACCTGGCTCTCCCCAACAACGTCCGCCGCCAATGGCGTCAAGCCCGCGCCGACACCGACCTCGAATGGGTCACCCCACACACCTCCGCTAGACCGTGGCCACCCTCATCAAGGAGGAAGCCGACACCAAGAGCGCCGCCGCACAGCTTGGCCACTTCAGCGAAGAGGTCACCACCACCTACTACATCGCCAAAAGCGTCCAAGCCCCAGACGTCTCCGACGTCCTGGAACGCCTCGCCGCCAACCCGAACCGGCAGCACACATCCCCAGGGCCCAACGATGCACACCGATGACAAACTTGAATGCCGCACCCGGTAAACGGGGATTTCGGGGGGCGGTTCAAAACTTCATAGAAGAAAGTCAAAGCCCTGACCAGCGTTCCCGCTGGTCAGGGCTTTTTCTCTGTCGGGACGGCCGGATTCGAACCGACGACCCCTTGACCCCCAGGACGCTTCGTCACACGTCCACGCACGTCACACACGCCATCCGCAAGATCAGACCGTGTCATCGACGGTACGACGATCATCATCGCGCGCCCCGTGTGGTCCCTGCCTGGTCCCCCGGTCGCTGACACCCCCGGTGACCGCAGCACGCGGTCTTGAGAAAGTGTGGACGCCGGTGAAACCGCCGGGCATCGAACCGACCTGGCCTGCGTCGGCGATGACGACTTCCCTGCTTCGAGACCGCCGTATATGGTACGGGGCACGACTCTAAGGAGAATGAGTCGCAGTTGGCGGCCGCAGCAGGGCTGAAGCGCAAAGGAGAAGACTCATGAGCTGGCCGAGCATGTTTTTGGACCCACTAATAATGACGCTCTTGATTGCTTTTTCGGTCGCATACTGGACAATCGCTATCATTTTTCTTAAGCGCTACAACAGATGGATCAAAGTCAGGAGCTTACATAGGCAGTTCTTCCGTGCAGTGGAAAATGTTCTTCGCAATGCCGAACCCAATCAGGTGCTAGCACAACTTAAGCGGCATCACGAGTCATACTCAGCCATTATGCAGTCTATGGATGAGAATCCCCGAAGCTTCACTGGCGACCTGTGGTACATCGTTGAATGCATGGATGCAAACGGCTTGAAGGTATTTCAGAAACTTTACCGAGTAAACATGGGTGATGACCAACGCAATGCGCTCGCCGACCTGGTAGCAAGATTGGACGATCAGGACCCGTTTGCACATGTTCCGGCCCCCTGGAGTGCTCGGATCAAGAACATTGCGATCGCACTGAAAAACTCGGACGCCAATGGCGGAACTACCGCCCTCACTGAACTCGCAGACGAACTAAAGCAGCGAGAAGAACTCCTCAGAAAGACGCAAGAACGACGCGATAAGAAGAATTTGCGACTCCAATGGGCCGGCATTATTCTCGGCATCGTCTCCTTCGCGGTCGGAACCGTCCTGACCATCGCATTGACGTGAAACTGATCCGAGTCGCTCCGTCCGCCGTTTACCCATAGGTATAAGCCCTCAGACGCTTCGAGGTCCGCTACCCCTGTCCGGCAGGCTCCGGTCACGGTCCGTGACTTGCGAGCGGGCTGGGGCGGTGCACATGAAACGGTCCCGCACCGCCCCACCAACGGCCCTCGCTCCCCACTCTTCCTCGCTCGCCCCAGGGGCAACGACATCGACAACTACCACCGTCACGTTGTCGTGACCCCCGTTGTCGAGGGCAAGTGCGACCAGGTCATCCGCGACAACCTCCGTGGGGACAGACGAACTCAGGGCTTCGTCTATCAACTCATGAGGAACGTAGGAGCTAAGTCCGTCTGAGCACAGCAAAATGCGGTCACCCAACTCCAAGTTGATGGCCGTAAGGTCAGCCGATCGCCCTTCAGCGCGGCCATCAATGAAGCGAGTAATTCGCTCCGGAAGCATCGGGACCAAGTGAGCACCTGACACCAAATTGCTATAGACGTGGTCCTCGGTCACTCGGATAAGTTTGCGCCGCAAGCCGGAGCCTCGTAACAAATACGCTCGCGAGTCGCCAAGGTTAACCAGTACCGCGTTGCCCCCAGAATGGAGCAACGCGACCAGAGTGGTACCCATCCCCGCAGCCTCGGGCGCGTTCCGCACCGCTCGCTGCACCGCCAGACCAGCAGCGTCGACGGCTTTTCCGGCAGCGTCAGACAGCTTTGCCGGTTCAATCGGAAGGTCGTACGACGAGAGCGCCTCCATTACGGTTGCGCTAGCCAAGTCGCCCGCTACATGACCACCGAGACCATCGGCTACGGCGTAGAGCCAGTCACCGACATAAAAGGAATCCTCGTTGCGTGACCGGACGTATCCGACGTGCGTCCGACCGGCCGCCCGGCATGTAACAGTCGCACCCGTCATGCACGCACCTCACTGTCAGATTCGTCCGGCCAAGGAACCTGTGCACCAGCGTCCCGACGAAGCACATGCACAGTCTCTACCCGATCGCTCGCTACAACATACTCTGTGACTTCGACCGGCTTGCCGTCAGATCCCGATGTCCCAACACGGACAATCTCCAATACAGGCAGGCTGGTCGGAATCTCCAAAAGCCCGGCCTCATCCTTCCGAGGCATTCGAGCACGATGGATCTCCATCCATTGGATCGGCCAATGGCCGGCCTTCTCAATGCGATAAAGCCATTCACCAGCGGCCGGGTTTGCGTCGACATCAGATACAATATCTGCCACCCGTGGATGAATCCAGGATGTGTTGATCTGAAACGGTGCCTCCGACGCAGGTCCCGTCACTCGGAATCGACGCAACACCCGCGACCCCGGTTCAACCCCGAGAAGTTTGGCCAGTCGCGGGTTATCCAATCGGGCCGGTTCGTTTATAGCCTCGCCGTGACGAATCCAGACCTCCTGACTGCTCGCGGATGGGAACGAGTATCCGGTGGATTGCTCGTTGCGCTTGACGAGGTCCCCGCGTGGTCGCCGGGGTCGCATAGTGCCGTGGCGCACCGCGATGCCTCGGCCCTGCACCGCCCACACATAGCCCTCCGTCTCCAGGGCTGCGATCGCCCGCCCCACCGTGTCGCGGTTGGCTCCGTACTCCACCGCGAAGTCGTCTAGGCGGGGCAGCCGGGCACCGGGTTCCCACTCACCAGCTTCGATCCGTTCGCGAATTTTGCCCGCTATGTCCAGATAGCGTGAGTGTACGGGCAAGGTCAACACCCTCCTACGAGATTGTCCCAAGACAACTCTTGACAACGTGACGTGATTGTCCCCAGACTATCCGCAGCGATTGTCCCAAGACAATCCCGGTCGGCGGCCCTGCAGGGAAGGCGGCACCTAGCGGTGCCGCGCGCCCGCATCCACCGAGACCAGTGGCTCATTGACAATTACAGATGGCCGTCGCCTCCGCTGGTAAGGCGACCATGCGCGGGGCCAAAGGTGCCCGCGTGACCAGGCATCTCGCCTGGTTTCGATCTCCCCACACCCGGTGTCCCCGGGATTCCCAACCTGCCTACCTGACCGCGAGGTGAGCCGCATGACGTCAATCGCGTCATCTGTTCGTGTTTCGTTTCGGAAGTCCGCTGTGTGGCGCACCTGTGGCCGCTGCGGAGCGCTTTCGCCGGTGGCTCCCGACGAGTCGACGTGCCGTGGCTGTTCGGGTGTGACCTGCCGCCGGGCACGTCGCTGACCTTGAGAGGAATGTCGACCCTTCATGTCCTCCGACCTGTCCGACCTTGCTGGCCCGTCTTCGGCTGACCTGTCCGCGATCGAAACCGAGTGGGCGCTGATCGCGGCTGAGCTTGACTTGCTGGACGCCGAGATCGCCGGGCTGGCCGCTGATGGCGGTCCGTCCGTGTTGGACCGCCGCCGGTTGCGGCGTGCCGAGTCGCGAGTGATGCGTGTGGCAGCCGTTCTGGGTGTCACCTCGGTGGTGCCCATGTGGCTGGCCGCGTGATGGCTCTGCCCCGTTCCCGACACCGGGGACGGCCCTCATACATGCCCCAGGGGCGCAACCGCTTGGCCTGGAAAACCGTGGTTGCGCCCCTGGTTCGACCACGGACTTGGAGGTCCGCTGGAATGTTCAACCGTACCCGTTACAACCGCGACGCGTGCACCTGCGACAACACTGGCCGGTGCGGCTGCTGCCCGTCGATCGCGGTGACCGCGACCCGGGAAGCCCGCCTGTCCGCCGACAGCCCTGGTCAGCGGGCCGCTGACCGGATCGAGCGCCGGACGAAGGTGGCCGGCGATGGCTGACCGGGAGTGGGAACGCCGCAAGACCCGTGAGGCGATGGCCGCTGACGCTGACCGGTGGGGTCAGCCGGAGCTGGCCGACAAGATCCGGCGCTGCGAACAGACGTCGCGCAGCTACCGGCAGGCATGGCGCAACGCCAACGACGAGCAGTCGCGCCGCTGGGCCGAACTCGACGACTGACAGGGGTGGACTCTTCATGACGACGACACGTAAGTCCCGCCGGGCGGTGATGGCCGATCTGCTGCTGTTTGCCGCGCCGGTCGGAATCGAGGACATCGGAGACGGACGGCTATCCGTCTACTTCGACACGTTCGCCGAGCTGCGCGAATGGCTGACCGCCGCTGGCCTGGACACCCCCGACCTGCTGACCCACCATCACAACGGTCGGACAGCCGACGACGGACGGCGCTATCAGTCGCTGTCGGCCTGGCCGACATGGCACGGCTGGGAGGTCTTCGCCCGCGCGGTCGAGTACCCCGACCTCGCGGCGCTCGACGTCGACACCACCGACCAGCTGACCGCTCTCACCGAGGCCACCTGATGACCACCCCGGAACAGATCCGCTACACCGTCACCCACTGGCAACTCACGCCGGTGAGGAGGAACATCCAATGACCGCGCCACCGAGTGTCTACCCGCCCGCCGTGGCCGACCTGATGCCGGCCGCCCGGGACCTGACCGCCCGACTCGGCACACTGCCCTCCCAGAACCGCATCAAGACCGAACTACGCGTCGGCCACCGCAAGGCCGGCGCGATCCTGGACAGCCTCCGCGCCGACTTCGCCCCGCCCTCCACCGACCCGCCGGCACCGGCCGTCGACACCACCAGCGATGGGCCGGACCCGGTTCCGGACACCACGCCCACTGTCGGCATCACCCCGGTGCCGCCGGTTCCCGCCACAGATACCCTGCCGCCGTCGTCGCCGCTGCCCACGGTTGCCGCAGAACCAGTTCCAGAGATCACCCCCACCGTGGCGACTACCCCCGACGGCGCTGCACCGCGCCGCCGCCGGCCGGCCCCCGGCCGAGTGTGGGCGTACGTCGGCGTCGCCCTCGGCGGGGTGGTGTCGATCGCGGCGAACGTCGCCCACACCTACCTACCGAAACCGCCGCCCGGCGCGCCGGACGGCTGGACCGCCCCGGTCGACTGGTCCCCGTCGCCGCTCGCCATCGCGATCAGCGTGTTCTGGCCGATCGCACTGTTCGTCGCGGTCGAGATCCTGACCCGCATCGCCTGGGGCGACGGCTTCTGGTGGTTCCTCGCCCGCGTCGTCGGCGTGCTCCCGGTCGCCCTGGTCGCCGCCGTCGTGTCCTACCGGCACCTGTCCGGACTGCTGGCCCACTTCGGGGAAGACCCGATGACCGTCGCCATCGGCCCCCTCGCGGTCGACGGACTCATGGTCATGGCGTCCGCCGCCCTCATGGTCACCAGCCGCAACCGCCCCGGCGACCGGAAAGGACAGCGGTGATGCTCGTACCTGATCCGGTCGGGGATAGCCACTGGGGTCGGGCGGTGACCTGCGACTGTCGCACCGCCGGGCAGGAGTGTCACTGCTACTCCGACGACTACGCCGGCCTTCCCACCACCTTCGACGAACTGTGGTGGGAAGACACCACCGAGGCGGGTCCGGCGCTTCTCGACCAGCCGACCGGTACGGAGGCCACTCGATGACTTCGTGTCCCGGCTGTGGCCGGCCGACCCAACCGGCCCCGCCGCCGGTCGGTGGCCGTCCGTGGGGTGACCGGCCCGCGCCGGTCCACGCCGACGACGGCACCCCCGCCTGCACCTGATGACGCCCGGCGGCACAGCCCAACGGCCTGCAAACCAGTGCTGTGCCGCCGGCCCCAACCCCGATCAGCCCGAAGACCTCTCGGGAGGAATCCCCATGTTCTCAAACACTGACACCGCCGGCCGGCTGGCCCTGGTCGCCGCCGTCTACGTCGCCCTCTACACCGCACACCAGGTCGCCGACCACTGGGTGCAAACCCAGTATCAGGCCGACACCAAAAACCAGCCCGGCTGGCGGGGCCACCTCGCGTGTGCCGCGCATGTCAGCACCTACCTGCTGACCGGAGTGACCGCGCTGGCGCTGCTGACCGCCGCGACCGGGTGGCAGCCCGACCCCGTGGCGCTGCTGACCGGTACCGCCATCAACGGCATCAGCCACTACATCGCCGACCGGCGCACCCCACTGCGGCGCATCGCCGAGTGGTGCGGGTCCGGTGACTTCTACCGCCTCGGCGCACCCCGCCCCGACCACGACGACAACCCCTCCCTTGGGACCGGCGCGTACGCGCTCGACCAGTCGTGGCATGTCGGGTTCCTGTTCCTGTCCGCCCTGGTCATCGCCGTCTGACGGTCCCCTTGCCGACCCGGCCCCGGTGGTCGGGTCGGCAAGGGGACCGGCAGACCGCCGGAGATGGAGGACAGAACCATGACCGTCGTCGACTACCTGCTGTATCTGCTGTGGCGCAGCGTTGCTCTGCCGATGCCGGTGTTCAGTAACGCCGCCCGCTACCACGGCCGTCGAGGCGCTGTCCGCTACTGGCGGGAACGCATCGCGTGGCCCAACTCCATGTACTACCTGCGGCGCGCGGAAACCCGCCGCCGCTGACCGGCAGGACTGACCAGCGCGGGCCGGAACCCGGCACGGTCCCGGCCCGCCATCCCCAACAGAGGAGACACCAGCATGACCGAACAGCAGCAGCGTCGGACGTTGTTTGCCGCGCCTGACGCGCTCACCGACTCCCACGCCCTCATCGAGTGGTGTGAGATCACTCGGGGTGTGCTGCACGCCGGGGCGCTCGAGCTGGGCATCTGCGCCAGCGAGTTGGAGGCCCGGTTGCGGCGGGCGTCGCTCAACCCGATGGGCGGTCTGTCGGCCAGGGCCAGGGCACGGAAGGTGGCCCGGCCGGTGCAGCAGGCCGGCGAGGCGCTGGTCATCGCGTCGCAGTACGTGATCACCGCCAGCAACTCGTTCCTTGCGGCGTACGCGCCGGAGCTGGACGCCGCCGGCTTCGCCGCGAAGCCGCGACCCGAGTTCAAGTTCAAGGCCTGAGAGAAGGGGTGCCCGTCGTGAAGACCCGACTCCCGCGCAACGCGCGCATCAACAACGCGGACGGTGCCACCGTGCACACGGTGAAGCTGCCGCTGTGGCCGTACCTGGTCACCCCCGCTGGCGCGGTCGGCCTGTGGGCCGGGTCCGGCGGCGGGCACCTACTCTGGGCCGATCAGCCCGGTTGGCCGGCGGCCGGTATCACCGTCGCCGGGGCCGCGTTGACCGGGCTGGTCTGGCGCGCCGCCGCCGCCCGGGGCGTCGTCCGCCGCTGGACGTCGACCCTCGTCACCGGCGGGGCGTCGTTCTGGGCATTGGGCAGTGTGCTGGCCGGGCCGTGGGAACGCCCATGGTTGGACATGTGGCTGATCGGCGGGGTCACCGCGTCGGTGGCGATGGCGTCGCTGCGGCTGCTCGCCGCCGCCCGGGGCGAAGACATCGAACCGGCCGGCGGTGGCCTGTTCGATGCCGTCAAGAGTCTGAAGGACGCCCGGATCAGCCGGCCTCGTGTCGACGGGGCACGGGCCAGCGTCGATGTCGAGCTGGCCGACGGCGGGACCATGAAGGAACTGGCCAACGAGCGGGACACCATCGCCAGCGTGTTGGACGTCGGCCCGAACGCTGTCCGAGTGGTGCCCAACCCCGACAGCGTGAAGCGGGGGCGAATCACCGCCGTACCGGTCGACCAGCTCCGCACGATCAAGCCTTGGCCGGGTCTGACCGCCCCGGGTGGCAGCATGGCCGACCCGATCGACCTCGGGGTGACCGAGGACGGTGACCCGCTGCTGCTGCACCTGACCGGTGACCACGACGCCGAACGGGTGTCGACTCACGTGCTGGTCGTCGGAACGTCCGGGGCCGGCAAGACCGAGTTTCTGCTCATGCTGGCCGCTGAGACGCTGTCACGGCGGGACGCCGAGTTGCACATGGCCGACCCCCGGAAGGGTGCGCAGCTACCCGACTGGGTACGCACCGGAGCGGTCCGGCTGGCCAGCACCCCGACGGAGGTCACCGACCTGATGGCCGACATGGTCGGGGACATCGCCCGACGGGCCGGGCAGATCGGCGGTCACGGGCACAAGCAGTGGACCGCCGGCTGTGCGAAGTGCCCGCCGTACCGGGTCACGATCATCGACGAAGCGGCCGGGGCGATGGACTCCGTCATCGTCGACCTGACCGAGTCGGCCCGGTCCGCCGGTATCAGCATCGTCCTCGGGTTGCAGCGGGCCACGTTCGACCGGTTCCCGACCAGCGCCCGGTCCAACATCGGCGCGGTGTTCTGCTTCGGCGTCAAACGGCCCGAGGACGCCGAAGCCGCCCTGTCCGAGGCCACCATCGACGCCGGGGCCGCGCCCTGGTCGTGGGGCAACACCCGGCCCGGCTATCTGTACGCCGAGATCCCCGACGTCGAAGCCGAACGCTGGTCGATGCCGTGCCGGGCCTACTTCGCCGGTGAGGACACCCGTACCGCCGCCGTCACGCCGTTCCTGCCCGGCGGCACCCCCGCCCCTGCCCGTGAGGAGAAGCCCGTGCACGACGACGACCAGGCCGACGAGCAGCCGGCCGAACGCAACGGCGCTTACGACGTCGACGCCCCGCCGGACCAGGTCGATCCGGCACAGCCCATCACCGTCCCGGCCGGCCTGCCCCGGATCCCGTTCGGAGCACTGCGGGAACCGCCGATGGGCACCCAGGAAGCCCGTGACTTCCTGCGGCAGTACCTCACCGACGCCGCCGAGGCCGGGATGGAGCGGATTCGGCCGGCCGACCTGACCGACGTCATCACCGCCACCGGCAAGGGGTCGAGCTGGCTCCGCAAGGAGCTGGACCGGCTCAGCGAACCCGGCGTCAACCAACTGTTGGTGAAGACCGACCGGGGCGTATGGCGCATCCGAGTCCCCGAACCAGTGTGACAGACAGTAACTGACAGGGCTGGTGTGTGCTCGATGCGTACCGTGCGCACACCGGCCCGAAAGTCCCTTACAGAGGGGCGTGTGCACGACATGTGCACACCTGATGTGCGCACCGTGCACACACCACCAGTCATGACAGAGAGTGACACATGAATCGTGACCACCTACTGGGGTTCGGTGTCGGCATCCTGGTCGGCGCACTCGCGGCCTGGGAAGCCGCCCGCCGATGGGAACGCGCCGCATGGGCGCTGTGGTGGACCTCCACATGGGCCAGCGAAGCGCTGCGTCTCACCGGCCGCGCCGCCGGCTGGCTCCTCCTCACCGCCGCCATCCTCACCGTCGGCGGGGTGCTGATCTGGTGGGCGCTGTAACCCACCAGACCCGACACGCCACGTTCGACCCGACCGGAAGGCCTCCGTCTGATGACCCAGCCGGACACCCCACCGCAAACGTCGACATGCCGCCACTGCGACACCCGCATCACCCGCCACACCGTCGCCGCCCAATGGCGCGACACCGCCACCATGTCCGGAACCTGTACCAACGCCTTCTACCACCAACCCGTCAAGACACCATGACCGCACCGGCCCGGCGAATCCAACGCCGTAGAACAGCCGGATGGCGAATGCCCACCGGGACGGTCTACGTCGGCAGGCCAACCCGATGGGGCAACCCGTACACCGCCGATCCGACCGACCCCGCCGGCCGGGTCAAAGCGGTCAACCGCTACCGACTCTGGATCACCACCCGACCCGACCTCATCGCCGCCGCGCGGGCAGTGCTGGCCGGCCGTGATCTGGCGTGCTGGTGCCCGCTCGGCGCACCGTGTCACGCCGACGTCCTTCTCACTCTCGCCAACACGAACCCTGCCGACCAGGCCGACCCGAGGACCACGACGACGAAGGGCTGACCGATGCTGACGATCACCGACCTGTTCTGCGGTGCCGGTGGCTCCAGCTCCGGCGCGGTCCAGGTGCCCGGCGTGCGTGTCCGGATGGCCGCCAACCACTGGCGACTCGCCGTCGACACCCACAACACCAACCATCCCGACGCCGACCACGACTGCGCCGACATCTCACAGACCGACCCGCGCCGCTACCCGGCCACCGACATCCTGTGGGCCTCCCCGGAGTGCACCAACCACTCCCAGGCCAGAGGCGCACGCCGCGCCGACCGGCAACCCGACCTGTTCGACCAGACACTGCCCGACGACGCCGCCGAACGGTCACGGGCGACCATGTGGGACGTCTGCCGGTTCGTCGAGGCGATGAAACTCCGGGGCCGACCGTACCGGGCGTTCGTCGTCGAGAACGTCGTTGACGTCCGACAGTGGATGTACTACGACGCCTGGGCCACCGCGCTACGGCACGCCGGCTACTGCCTGCACTTTGTCTACCTCAACTCGATGTTCGCCCAGGCCATGGGCGAAGGCGCACCCCAGTCCCGCAACCGCTGGTACGGCCTCGGACACAACGACGGTGACCGCTGCCCCGACCTTGACCGGTGGACCCGCCCCCAGGCGTGGTGTCCCCACTGTGACCGCACCGTCCGCGCGGTGCAGGCGTGGAAACGCCCCGACTCGCCGTGGGGCTGCTACCGGCAGCAGTACGTCTACCGCTGCCCGACCCCCCGCTGCCATGCCGAAGTCCACCCCGGGGTGCTGCCAGCAGCCGCCGCGATCGACTGGACACTGGCCGGCGAACGCATCGGCGACCGGACCCGGCCCCTCGCGGCGAAGACCGTCGCCCGCATCGAAGCCGGCCTGAAACGGTACGCGACACCGCCGTTCCTCACCCTGTTGCGCTCCGACCGGCCCCGGACCGTCGCCGTCGACCAGCCGCTGGCGACCATCGTCGCCGACGGGTCGAACCACGCCATGGTCGGCGCCGCCGGAGACGCCGAAGCCCTGGTCGTGCCGATGCGGGCCAACAACACCGCCAAACCCGCCGCCGTTGCGCCGCTGGACACCGTCACCGCCGCCGGCAACCATCACGCCCTCGTCATGCGGAACATGACCGCACGCGGCGACCAGGGCCAGATGTCCACCCCCACCACCGAGCCGCTACGCACCCAGACCGCGTCGTCGGTGCAGTCTCTGATCCGCTTCGATCACCTGTTGGTGCCCTACTACAGCAACGGCGCGGCCCGACCCGTGAACCAGCCCGCCGGCACCATCACCACCGTCGACCGCAACGCCCTCGTCAGCGCTGACATCACCGTCGACGACTGCACCTTCCGGATGCTCGAACCCCACGAGATCCAGGCCGCCATGGCCTTCGACGCCGGCTACCAGGTCCTCGGCAACAAACGCGAACGCGTCCGGCAACTCGGCAACGCCGTCACCCCACCCGCCGCCCGCGACCTCATCGCCGCCCTGGTCGAGGCCATCACCGGCGACCAGATCGCCCTTCCTGCTGTCTGAAACCTGCCCTCCCCACCGCCCGGCCGGGCACGGTCCGCGTCACGTTTGCCGACCCTGCCCGGCCCCTGTCGTGCCCGCCATCCAACCCGTTTCCTCCAGATTGGAGCCCTGTCGTGGCCAACGACACCGCCCTGACCATCGTGGGCAACCTGACCGCCGACCCGGAACTGCGCGTCACCCCCTCGGGTGCGTCGATGTGCCGGTTCACCGTGGCGTCGACACCCCGGATCTTCGACCGGGAGACCAGCCAGTACCGGGACGGAGAGCCGCTGTTCATGACCTGCACCGCGTGGCGTGAGCTGGCCGACCACGTCGCCGAGTCCCTGACCAAGGGCGCTCGGGTCGTGGTGACCGGACGTCTGCGGCAGTCCCGCTGGGAAACCCCCGACGGCGACAAGCGGTCGGCGTACGGGCTCGACGTCGAGGACATCGGCCCGTCGCTGCGGTTCGCCACCGCGACCGTGAAGAAGATGACCCGCACCAGCGGGCCGGCGGCGATGGCACCGAACGACCCGTGGGCGGTTGCCGGACCGACCAACCAGCGGGTGCCGGTCGGTGTCGGCGCAAGCGAGGTCGAACCCCCGTTCTGACCAGCAAGCGGCCCCGGAGTGTGACCCGCCGACTGACCGGCGGGTCACACCCCGGGCTGCGTCCGTCCCTGCCACGAAGGAGGCTTCATGGCTGCTCGCGCCCTGCTGGCCGACCCGACCACGCTGTTCGACATACCCGACACCCACACCGACAGCGGCCGGGCGCGCGGGTTGCCCGCCCTCCTGCGCGACACCCGACCGGTCGACGACGCCACCACAGGTGACGGGTTCGGCTGGTTCGCCGACCTGCTGACACCGACACCACCGCCGGCCTGTGTCCGCTGCGGACACCTACACGTCTACCGAGCGCCGGCCGGGTTCGTGCTGGCCTGCCCGGTCTGCTTCCCCACGGAGGCGACAGCATGACGCCCGTCTACCACCGGCACGTCACTGGCCAGCCGGTACAGGTCGTGGCCGACCCCGACCCGGACACCTTCGAACGCTTCGCCCGGTCCGCGACCCTGTTCGGGCTCGACGTCGAGACCACCCCGGTCGACGACGACGGACCCCGGTTCTTCCACCCCTCGTTCCGCGTCCGCCTCGTGCAGATAGCCACCGCCGATGAGGCGATGGTGCTCGACATCGCCGACCCGCGACAGCGGCGCATGGCCGCCGCACTGCTGGCAGACCCCCGGTGCCGATTCGTCACCCACACCAACTTCGACACCCTTGCCGTGTGGTCGGCGTTCGGCATCGCGCTCGGCCAGCGGGTCGTCGACACCCACCTGTTGGCCTGCCTCATCGACCCCGGAGAGACCGCCGATCACGGGCTGAAGACCCTCACCGCCCGGTGGATCGACGACGGCCTGAAACAGGCAGAGGACGACCTCCACGCCTTGTTCGCCGCGATCGCACCACCCGGTACGCGGACCCGACGGGCCGTCGTCGACCACGGCTGGACCCACGTCCCCGCCGACGCAGCACCGTACGTCGTCTACGCCGGGCTGGACGCCATCTACGTCCGCCGGCTTCTCGACATCCTGATCCCCCTCGTCGCGGACCTCGGATATCTACCCAAGGCGGAAATGTGGCTGGCCGCGCAAACCACCGCGCTGACCATCCGGGGCATCCGACTCGACACCGACTGGACGACCACCCTCGCCGCCGACGTCGAACGCGACCACCAGACCGCCCGTACACGGCTGGAGGCGTTGACCGGGTTGCCGGCCGCGAGTCCCCGCCGGGTCGACTGGCTCACCACCCGAGGCGTCACCTTCACCGCCCACACCGACAACGGCCGGCCGTCACTGGCCAAAGACGCCCTACCCGACCTGATCGACCGCTACCCGACCGGTGAGGTCGCCACCATGCTGCGGCTGTGCCGCGACGTGGCCGCCACGTCGAACCTCGTGACCAACCTGCGGAAGATCCCCCGCTACGCCGACCCGACCGGCCGGGTCCACCCCGACTACAAGACCCTCGCCGCCCACACCGGACGCATGTCCGTGAAGTACCCCGCCATGCAGACGTTCAAAAAGAACGACCCCCGGCTACGCGGCTGCTTCGTCGCCGACCCCGGTCACGTCCTGGTCGGCTGCGACTTCACCAACGTCGAACTTCGCGTAGCCGCCGCCCTGTCCGCCGACCGGGAGATGGTCCGCGTCTTCCGCGACGGACAGGACATCCACAGCAACACCGCCCGCATGCTGTTCGGCGACACCTTCACCAAAGACCAACGACAGATCGCCAAAGCGCTCAACTTCGGCACCGCCTTCGGCGGCGGCGCGCCCGGCCTCGCCCGGCAAGCCGGCCTGCCCATCGACAGCGCCCGCCAGGCCGTCACCCGCTTCCGCAAGGCATACCCCGGCATCACCGCGTTCGGCACCGCCATGGCCGGACGCACCATCGTGCGCAACGCCGCCCGACGACGCATCCCCGCCAACGCCGACCGCTCCTACGCCAACTCCAACTACGCCATCCAATCCACCGCCAGAGACCTGCTCGTCGAAGCCCTCTACCGGCTCAGTACCGGCGGATGGCACCACACCCTGTGGGCACTCATCCACGACGAAATCGTGCTCCACGTCCCCGCCGACGCCGCCACCGAGGCCGCTCAGGCACTCAACCAGGCCATGACCACCACCTTCCGAGGCGTGCCCATCACCGCCGACGCCGACATCATCGGCACCCGCTGGGGCACAACCCCGTGACCCGCCCCTGATAGGCCGCCGCGAAGCGGCGACTCACCGCTACGCCGCTACGCGGCGGCGGCCGGGCCGAATCCCGCACGACATCACCACCGCCACCCCGAACCGACACCCCATCGACAAGGGGGCGTACCCGCATGCCCGACACCCGACTCACCGCCGCGCTCGACTACACCGCGCGCGGCTGGCCCGTGTTCATCCTGGGCCGCACCCGCCGGCCGCTGGCCAACTGCCCCGCCTGCCGCACGGCGGACCCTGACCACGACCCCGCCGGATGCGCCTGCCTGACCTGTCACGGCTTCTACGCCGCCACCCGCGACCCCGACCGGCTACGAGCCATGCTCGCCGCACATCCGGGTGGGCTGCTCGCCATCCGCACCGGCGCGACCGCCGACCTGGTCGTGGTTGACATCGACCCGCGCAACGGCGGACGACTCGACCCCGATCTGATGCCGCCCACCGCCGCCGTCCGTACCGGTGGAGGCGGCTGGCACCTGTTCTACCGCCATCCCGGTGGCATGGTGCCGTCCCGGCCGCTGCCAGGCCGGCCAGGCGTCGACATCAAGGCCGATCGCGGCTACGTCGTCGCCCCACCATCGCGGCATCCCGAGACCGGACGACCGTACGTGTGGGTCCGCCGGGGGCCGGCCGTTGAGATGCACCCCGCGCTGCGCGCGGCCACCGGCGCACCCGCTCCCACCGCACCCACCAGGCCCCGCCAGCCCGACCAGATGGCCACCAGCGGCACCGCGCGCAGCGCGGGGGGCATCTCATCCCCCGCCGCGCTCCTGGCCGCACTCGTCAACGCAGTCGAAACCGCCCCCGAAGGCCGCCGCCGCACCACCCTCTACGGCTCCGCGCGAGGTGCCGCCCGCATGGTCGCCGCCGGAGCCATCAGCGACGACGCCGCACGGACCACCCTCACCACCGCCGGCCGCAACGCCGGTCAAACCGAGCGGGACATCCACGCCGCGATAGAAGGCGGATTCCGAGCCGAAGGAGTCACCACCTAGCCACCCCGCCGATCGAAAGGAACACCTCGCATGACGCGACCCACGCCCCAGATAGACGCCTCCCCGCCGCCAGACGGAGCGGCGATACTCGACGCCGTACACGCCGCGATCAGCCGATACGTCATGCTGCCCAACTCCGAATCAGTCGATGCCGTCACCCTGTGGATCGCCGCCACCCACGCACAAGCCGCCTGGGCACACGCCCCCCGACTCGTCATCCGCGCACCCGAGAAACGGTGCGGCAAATCCCGACTGCTCGACATCGTGGAAGGCACCTGCCACGACCCACTGATCACGGTGAACGCCTCACCCGCCGCCGTGTACCGGGCCATCGGAACCGGCCAGCCGCCGACCCTACTCGTCGACGAAGCAGACACCCTGTTCGGCGGAAAGAACGCCGACGCCAACGAGGACCTACGCGGCCTACTGAACGCCGGCCACCAACGCAACCGCCCCGCCATCCGCTGGGACGCCGCCACGCAACGCCTGGAGAAGATCCCCACCTTCGCGATGGCGGCACTGGCCGGCATCGGCGCCATGCCCGACACCATCGAAGACCGCGCCATCGTCATCCGCATGCGCCGCCGCGCACTCGGCGAAAAGGTCGCACCCTACCGCCACCGCCGCGACGGCCCCGCCCTGCGCACCATCGCCCAACGGCTAACCGCATGGCTTCACGCCCACCTGACAACGCTCGAAGCCGCCGAACCCGCCATGCCCGTAGAAGACAGAGCCGCCGACACCTGGGAACCCCTCATCGCCGTCGCCGATCTCGCCGCCGGCACATGGCCGGCACGCGCCCGCCACGCCGTCACCACACTCACCGCCGAAGCCAACGACGCCGGCAACGTCTCCCACCGGATCCGACTCCTCACCGACATCCGCACCGCCTTCACCACCCTCGGCAACCCACCCGCCGCACCCACAGCCGACCTTCTCACCGCACTCAACAGCGACCCCGAAGCGCCCTGGGCCGACAGCGGACCCAACGGACTCACCGGCAAGAAACTCGGCGACCTCCTACGAGAATTCGACATCCGATCCGACACGATCCGCTTCCCCGTCGGCCAAGCCAAGGGCTACACCCGCGACGCCTTCACCGACGCCTGGCAGCGCTACTGCCCCGAACCCGAAACCCCGTCCACCGGGGTATCCGTACCACCCGTACCAACCTCATCCCCGCAGGTCATCCCCGGTACGGATCACCCCACCGGTACGGATCAACCCGTACCAACGACACACCCCCGGTACGCATGAATCCGTACCACACATCAATCCGTATCACCCCTGACCAGCCAAAACAAGCTTGGTACGGATGGTACGGATACCCCACCCGCCCCATCCCGTCATCTGCCTCGATGCTGCCCGAAGGAGGCGAAGTGATCACGCTCCCTACGAAGCCGCTGATGTCGACTGAGGAGCTTGCCACGCTGCTCGACGTTGACCCGTCGACCATCCGGCGATGGCGCACCGCCGTTCCTCACCAGGGACCGCCGTTCATTCAGATATCCGACCGAGTAGTGAAGTACGCGACGGAAGACGTTGCCGATTGGCTGTCGTCGCGCCGCGTCTATCCGAAGGCAGCATGATGGCGACACACCAACCACCGATCGGCGTACGGCTCGCATCCGACGTCGAGCACCGGCCCGGCCGCGATCGCCCGTACCGTGCGCGCGTCCGGTGGACAGACCCGACGACCAAACGCCGCCTGTCAAAGTCGGAATCTCACGCGCTGCCGGAGGAGGCACAAGCCTGGATCGATGCGTTGGTTAGCGCGGCGCGCGGCGGTGTTGACCCGCTGGCCGCGACGAAGAGCCTCGCCGAGTACGGCGAGGCTGTGATGCGGCTGGCACTGCGTGGCTTGGAAAGCAAGACGCTCGATCCGTACCTAGCCGGTTGGCGTAGACGCGTCGTGCCGACTCTCGGACACATTCCAGTTCGGATGGTCAGCAACGGCGTGGTCGACCGGGCCGTGCACGGATGGATCTCGGACGGCTACAGCCGATCCACGGTGAAGAACTCGGTCGCCATTCTTGTCCGCGTCATGGAGCAAGCCGTCAGGGACGGCATCATCACCCGCAATCCCGCACAGGTGACCGGCTGGCAACGCGAGTACCGCCGCGCCGAAGACGAACTCGACGACCCGCGCTCCCTCGCACTACCCGACTGGGAAGCCCTGACGGAGCTTGCCGCCGCCCTGGTCCACCGGTCCGCCGGCAACTACCCGGGATGGGCTGACGTAGTGATATTCGCCGCGTGCACCGCTGCCCGGATCGGCGAGGTGGCCGGCGTACGCGCCGAGGACATCGACCGGACAACGTGGATGTGGACGGTGCGACGGCAGACCACGCCCGGCCCCGGTGGCCTGATCGACAAGGGCACCAAGGGCAAACGCGCCCGCACGGTGCCACTGATCGAGGAAGTACGGCCAATCGTGGCCCACCGCCTGGACGCCGCGAGCAAGCCCGATTCCCGGCTGTTCACCGGTCCACGCGGCGGACGGATCAGCACCGCCGTACTTCGAGACGCAACCCACTGGGATGAGGTGGTTACCAAGCTCGGCTACGAGCATCTACGACGGCACGATCTACGGCATACCGGGCTCACCTGGATGGCTGACGCCGGGGTTCCGGTGCACGTGCTCCGAAAGATCGCCGGGCACGGATCGCTGACCACCACGCAGCGGTACCTACACCCCGACCGGCAGACCATCGCCGATGCCGGAACGGCACTCAGCGCGCATCTGAAGGCCCGTCGGTCCCCAGGCGGTCCCCAGCTACGCGCGGTCTAGATCAGCAATCTCCTACCGGAGCACAATGCGTTAGAAGCCGCTGACCAGGTCCTATCCCCTGGTCAGCGGCTTCTTTAGCAAGTGTCGGGACGGCCGGATTCGAACCGACGACCCCTTGACCCCCAGTCAAGTGCGCTACCAAGCTGCGCCACGTCCCGCTCTCGCCGGCAGAGCGCCGGCGACAGCCGGTACAGCGTAGCGCACCGGTCGGCCAGTACACCGCGGCCCCCACCCGACAGCCACGACAGCCACAGCAGCAACGGGTGTCAGCCGTGGGCCTTGCCCCGCCCGCCGGGACCCACCTGCTTGCGTGGGCGCACCGTGACCTCGATCGGAGTGCCTTCGAAGCCGAACTCCTCTCGCAGCTTGCGCTCGACGAACCGCTGGTAGCCGGCGTCGAGCGGGCCGGTGGTGAACAGCACGAACCGGGGCGGTGCCACGCCGGCCTGGGTGGCGAAGAGGATGCGCGGTGCCCGGCCGCCGCGTACTGGGTGCGGGGTGGCCTGGACCAACGCGGTGATCCACTGGTTGAGCTGGCCGGTCGGGATCCGGGTCTCCCAGCTGGCCAGCGCGGTCCGCAGCGCCGGGGCGAGCCGCTCCACCGACCGGCCGGTCCGGGCGGAGATGTTCACCCGGATCGCCCACGGGATGCGCCGGAGGTCCCGCTCGATCTCCTTCTCCAGGTAGTACCGCCGGTCGGCGTCGACCAGGTCCCACTTGTTGAACGCGATCACCAAGGCCCGGCCGGCCTCGACGACCATCGACAGCACCCGCTGGTCCTGCTCGCTCAGGACTTCGCTGGCGTCGAGCAGGACGACCGCCACCTCGGCCGCTTCGATCGCGCCGGCGGTGCGCAGGCTGGCGTAGTACTCGGTGCCGCTGGCCCGGTTGGCGCGCTTGCGCAGCCCGGCGGTGTCGACGAACTGCCACGGTTCACCGCCGATCTCGACGATGCTGTCCACCGGGTCGACGGTGGTGCCCGCGACGGAGTCGACGACCGCCCGCTCCTCCCGGGCGAGCCGGTTGAGCAGGCTGGACTTACCCACGTTCGGCCGGCCGACCAGAGCGACCCGGCGGGGGCCGCGCGGCCCGCCCGGCTCGGTGATCGGCGGCGGATCGGGCAACGCGTCGAGGACCGCGTCGAGCAGGTCGCCGGACCCGCGACCGTGCAGCGCGGAGACCGGGTACGGCTCCCCCAGGCCGAGCGACCACAGGGCGGCCGACTCCAACTCGACGGACATGTTGTCGGCCTTGTTGGCGACCAGCAGGACCGGCTTGGCGCTGCGTCGCAGCATCTTGACCGCGGCCTCGTCGACATCGGTCGAGCCGACCGTCGCGTCGACGACAAACAGGACGACGTCGGCAGTAGCCACCGCAGCTTCGGCCTGGGCGGCGATGGCGGCGGCCCGGTCGCGGGCGTCCGGCTCCCAGCCGCCGGTGTCGACGACAACGAACTGCCGGCCGGACCAGTTGGCGTCGTACGGCACCCGGTCCCGGGTCACGCCCGGGGTGTCCTCCACCACCGCCTGCCGGCGGCCGATGATCCGGTTGACCAGTGTGGACTTGCCGACGTTGGGACGCCCGACGACGGCGACCACCGGGACCGGGGCAGCCGGCCCGGTCCGCTCGTCCGGGACCGCCTCGGCGCTCACCGGGTCGTCCGGGCTACGAGCAGCTCACGGAGCCGGTCGACGACCTCGTCGATGCCCATCCCGGTGGTGTCCAGCTCGACCGCGTCGGCGGACTGCTGCAACGGGTCGGCGGCCCGGGTCGAGTCGAGCCGGTCGCGGCGGGCCAGCGCCGCCGCCGTCGCCGCCACGTCGGCGGCGGTCTCGGCGCTGCGCCGCATCGCCCTGGCCTCGGCCGAAGCGGTGAGGTAGACCTTGAGGTCGGCGTCGGGTGCGACGACGGAGCCGATGTCACGGCCCTCGACGACGATCGGGGCCGGCTGGTCGATCAACGCGCGCTGCTCGGCGACCAGCCGTTCGCGTACCGCCGGCACGGCTGCCACCGCGGACACTGCGGAGGTGACCTCCTGGCTGCGGATCTCGACATCCACCGCGACGCCGTCCGCACTGATGCGCGGTGCCGCCGGATCGGTGCCGACGGTCAAGGTGACGTCCGACGCGACCTTGACGACCCCGGGCGTGTCGTGCGGATCGACGCCGGACCGGAGCACCGCCCAGGTGATCGCCCGGTACATCGCCCCGGTGTCCAGATAGCGGGCGCCCGTCGCGATGGCCAGTCGCCGGGAAACGGTGGATTTGCCGGATCCGGACGGACCATCCACCGCCACCACGAAGTGCCCGGTCCGTACCTGCTCAGCCACCGTCGGTTTCCTCTCTTCCGTACCACCGGCCCCGGCAGTCCCGGGAGCATCCACGAGGGCACCCGCCGAGTGCCCGCTTTCCGGGTCCATCATGCCTGGTTAGTCACTGACGGCCGCGAAGAGGGCGGCGACCTCCGCGTTGTTCAGCCGCCGGGTCCGCCCCGGCCGCAGGTCACCAAGCCGGATCGGCCCGATTGCGGTCCGCACCAGTCGCGAGACCGGGTGCCCCACCTCGTCGAACAGCCGACGCACGATGTGGTTGCGCCCCTCGTGCAGCACCACCTCGACCTGCGCGGTGCGACCCAGCGTGTCCAGCAGGGAGTATTTGTCCACTTTGGCCGGCCCGTCCTCGAGATCGACACCGGCGAGCAGCCGGCGGCCGACCGCCCGGGGCACCGGGCCGGCAATCTCGCACAGGTACGTCTTCGGCACCCCGTACGACGGATGCATCAGGCGATGCGCCAGCGTGCCGTCGTTGGTCAGGAGCAACAGTCCCTCACTGTCCGCGTCCAGCCGGCCGACGTGGTAGACCCGCTGGTCGACCCGGTCGAGCAGGTCCGACAGCGCGGTACGCCCCTTTTCGTCTGCCATGGTAGAAACGACGCCGCGGGGCTTGTTCATCGCCAGATAGGCGAGCCGGTGGTCGGCGACGACCCGTTCGCCGTCGACGTGGATGACCGCCGTACGTGGGTCGACCTTGTCGCCAAGCTGGGCGACCCGTCCGTCGACGGTCACCCGGCGTCGAAAGATCAGATCCTCGCAGGCCCGCCGCGAGCCGACCCCGGCGGTGGCGAGCACCTTCTGCAGACGCTGGACACCGCTGTCGTCATCGCTGGGCATCGGCAATCTCTTCCACGTCGTCGGGCAGGAACGGCGCGAGCGAGGGTAGTTCCTCGACGCTGTCCAACCCCAGTTTCTCCAGGAACAGCGTCGAGGTGCGGTAGAGGTAGGCGCCGGACTCCGGCTCGCTGCCGCACTCCTCGATCAGGCCACGGGACAACAGGGTACGGATCACCCCGTCGCAGTTGACACCCCGGATCGCGGAGACCCGACCACGCGTCACCGGCTGCTTGTAGGCGACCACGGCGAGGGTCTCCAGCGCGGCCTGGGTCAGCCGTGCCGACTGCCCGTCGAGCACGAACCGCTCCACGTACGGTGCGTACTCCGGACGGGTGTAGAGCCGCCAGCCGCCGGCTACCCGGCGCAGGTCGAAGCCGTGACCGGCCGCCGTGTAGCCGGCGGAAAGGTCGGCGAGGACCGCCGCGATCCGGTCGGTGGGCTGCTCCAGCACCTGGGCCAGGACCACCTCAGCGACGGGTTCGTCGATCACGAGCATGATTGCTTCGAGCGCGGCGCGCAGCTCGCCGTCGTCGAGCAACGCCAGCGCCTCCGGTCGGCCCGGCGACGGCTCAACCACCGGGGCCGGCTCAGTAGCTGGTGCCGGCTCAGCGACCGACACCGGTTCGGGCTCGGGAGCCGGGACCGGTTCAGGCTCGGGAGCCGACACCGGCTCAGGTTCGGGCGCGGGGGCCCGCTCCGCTGGTACGGGGGCCCGCGCCCACGGTGGCACCCAGGCGGCCGCCTGCTCGGCGAGCGAGTCGGGCTGCTCGTCGGTGCTCACGAGGTCTCCTCATGGACGGTGTCCGGCTGGGCGGGCGGTGCCGCCGCAGCGTCCCGTTCCTCCGGGTGGCCGGCGTACTCGTCGATGGTGAGCTCCCCGCCGCCGTCGGCGCCCCCGGTCCAGCGTACGCTCAGATCCCCCAGGGCCTGCTCCTGGCTGAAGCCGACCAGACCCTCCCGGTAGAGCTCCAGCAGCGCGAGGAAGCGTGCGACGACCTCCAGGGTGGACTCGCAGTCCAGGCACAGCGTCTGGAACGTCGCGGTGCCCATCCGGCGCAGCCGGTCACGCAACAGAGTGGCGTGCTCCCGCACGCTCACCCGGATCTGGTGCACGTGGTCGATGGAGACGACCGGTGCGACGCGTGGCGTCATCGCCCTGATCGCGAGCTTCGCGAGCCGCTCCGGACCGATACCGAGCACCAGCTCAGGCAGCGCCTGCGCGTACCGCTCCTCCATGGTGACCGAGCGGGGATAGCGGCGGGCCCCGGCGGTCTCCAGCTCGGCGATGTGCGCCGCGGCCTCCTTGAACGCCTTGTACTGCAACAGCCGGGCGAACAGCAGGTCCCGGGCCTCCAGCAGAGCCAGATCCTCTTCGTCCTCGACCTGGGCTGCCGGCAGCAGCCGGGCGGCCTTGAGGTCGAGCAGGGTCGCCGCGACGACCAGGAACTCACTGGCCTCGTCCAGGTCCCAGTCGTCGCCCATCGCCCGGATGTAGGCGATGAACTCATCGGTGACCTGGTGCAACGCCACCTCGGTTACGTCCAGCTTGTGTTTACCGATGAGCTGCAGCAACAGGTCGAACGGGCCGGTGAAGTTGTCCAGCCGGACGGTGAATCCGGTGCTCTCGCCGGGCAGGGCCACCCCGGCGGCGTCACCGGAGCCGGGTGCCCTCTCGGCCACCTGCCCAGCTGTCGCGTCGACCGTCGGAGCGCTCACCCGTCGACCGTAGTCCACCTGCTCGACGAGCTGCACCGCAGGTTAGCGCTCCGCCTGGTGCGCGATGACCTCACGGGCCAGCTGCCGGTAGTTGCGGGCCCCGGACGAGGCCGGGTCGAGACTGGTGATCGGCGCGCCGGCCACCGTCGACTCGGGGAACTTCACCGTCTTGGTGATGACCGTCTGGTAGACCTTGTCGCCGAACGCCTCGACCACCCGCTGCAGCACCTGCCGGCAGTGGGTGGTACGGCTGTCGTACATCGTGGCGAGGATGCCTTCCAGCTCCAGGTCGAAGTTGAGCCGCTCGCGAACCTTGTCGATGGTGTCCAGCAGCAGCGCCACCCCGCGAAGGCTGAAGAACTCGCACTCCAGGGGGATCAGCACACCGTGCGCCACGGTGAGCGCGTTGATCGCCAGCAGACCGAGCGAGGGCTGGCAGTCGATCAGAACGAAGTCGTACTCCTTGCGGATCGACTTGAGCACCCGGGCCAGGGCCATCTCCCGGGCGACCTCGTTGACCAGCTGGATCTCCGCGGCCGACAGGTCGATGTTGGCCGGCAGCAGGTGCAGACCGGCGACGTCGGTCTTGATCAGCACGTCCTCGGCGGTGACGTCGTCCTGCATCAGCAGGTTGTAGACCGACAGATCGAGGTTGTGCGGGTTGACCCCGAGCCCGACCGACAACGCGCCCTGCGGGTCGAAGTCGACCAGCAGCACCCGGCGTCCGTACTCGGCCAACGCGGCACCGAGGTTGATCGTCGTGGTGGTCTTGCCGACGCCGCCCTTCTGGTTGGCCATCGCGATGATCCGCGCCGGGCCGTGCCGGTCGGTCGGCATCGGCTCGGGGATCGGCTTGCGCATGGTGTAGGCGGTCGGATCGGCGGGACCGAGCTCCGCGCTCAGATCGAGCCCCGCCTGTTGTTCGCGGAGCGTCGAGGTCCACGCCTCGGCACGGTCACTGTTGCCCGCCATGTCCTGTGCGCCCCCTCCCGACGACTGCTCGGCGCCGGAGCCGACCGGCGTCTGCAGCGGCGTCGCCGCTGCGGGGCCTTCGCCTGCCGCCGTACGAAAGCCGCGCCGTTGCCCGACTGTACGCCACCCGGCCGGGGTGCGGCGGACACCGGTCCGGCGTGTCGACCCGGCTTGACCCGGGTACGCCCGACGTCCTCACCCGCACCCGCCTATGGATCAACCGTAGGCACGCGGAGCGGGTCAATGACGGGCCCGCGGATGGGAGGTGGCGTAGACCTCCCGGAGCCGGTCGACGGTCACCAGAGTGTAGACCTGAGTGGTGGTCACCGACGCGTGCCCGAGCAGTTCCTGGACCACCCGTACGTCCGCGCCGCCGTCGAGCAGATGGGTGGCGTACGAGTGCCGCAGGGTGTGCGGGGAAACCGGATGCGCCCCGCTCACCGGCAGCCCGGCGCGTTCGGCGGCGCGCCGTAGCACCGTCCACGCGCTCTGCCTGGACAGCTGCCCGCCCCGCGCGTTGAGGAAGACGGCCGGGCTGCCCCGGCCCGCCGCCGCGAGGGCCGGCCGCACCCGGGTCAGGTACGCCCGCAGCGCGTCGGCCGCGTACCCGCCGACCGGGACCACCCGCTGCCGGCCGCCCTTGCCGCGGAGCAGGACCGCCCCGGTGGCCAGGTCGAGGTCGTCGACGGCGGCACCGACCGCCTCGGAGATCCGCGCCCCGGTGCCGTAGAGGAACTCCAGCAGCGCCCGGTCGCGTACGGCCAACGGCGGCACCGGACCGTCCACCGCGCCGGCGGCGGCCAGCAGCCGTTCGATCTGGTCGAGGTCCAGCGCCCGGGGCAGCCGGCGCGGCGGGACGGCGGGACGGACGTCGCGGCCGGCGTCGGAGTCGGCGTGTCCCTCCCGGACAGCGAACCGGTGCAGCCCGCGGATGGCGCTGGCGGCCCGGGCGGTGGACGCGGCCGACAGCGGCGGCTGCCCGTCGGCGCCGGACCGCAGCGCGGCGAGGTGCCCGGTGATCTGCGCCGACCCCACCTTGGCCAGCTCGTCGATCCCCAGGTTCGCCAGCGTGCCGAGGTATCGGTCCAGGTCGCGCCGGTACGACCGGAGGGTGTGCTGGGACAGCCCGCGTTCGACGGTCAGGTGGTCCAGGTAGCTGCGGACAGCGTGCCGCAGCGCGGGGGCCGGCGGCACCGTCGGCGGCGGCACGGCGCCGGTCAGCCCAACGCCTCGGCCAACGACCGGCTGCTCAGGCCGTGTGCCTCGGCCACCGGGCCGGAGGTGATCTCGCCGTCGTGGGTGTTCAGACCGGCGGCGAGAGCCCGGTCGTGGCGCAGCGCGTCGCGCCAGCCCCGGTTGGCGAGTTCGAGGGCGTACGGCAGGGTGACGTTGGTCAACGCGTACGTGCTGGTGTGCGGGACGGCGCCCGGCATGTTCGCCACGCAGTAGAAGACCGAGTCGTGGACCGGGTAGACGGGTTCGGCGTGGGTGGTGGGCCGGGAGTCCTCGAAACACCCTCCCTGGTCGATCGAGATGTCCACGAGCACACTGCCGGGCTTCATCCGGGACACCAGTTCGTTGGTGACGATCCTGGGTGCCTTCGCCCCGGGCACCAGGACCGCGCCGATCACCAGGTCCGCGTCGATCACCGCCCGCTCGACCTCGTAGGTGTTCGACGCGACCGTCTTCATCCGCCCCTGGTGGATCGCGTCCGCCTGCCGCAGCTTGCTGATGTCCCGGTCGAGCAGCAGGACGTCGGCGTGCATCCCGAGCGCGATCGCCGCCGCGTTCATCCCGGACACCCCGGCCCCGATGACCACCACCTTCGCCGGGTAGACGCCGGGGACCCCGCCCATCAGCACGCCGCGCCCGCCGCCGGGACGCATCAGGTGGTACGCGCCGACCTGCGCGGCCAGCCGACCGGCGACCTCGGACATCGGGGCGAGCAGCGGGAGGGACCGGTCTGCGTTCTCCACCGTCTCGTACGCGATTCCGGTGACCCGCTGCCGCAGCAGGGCGTCGGTGCACTCCCGCGACGCCGCAAGATGCAGGTAGGTGAAGAGCACCTGGCCGGGACGCATCCGGTGGTGTTCCTCGGCGACCGGCTCCTTCACCTTGAGTACCAGGTCGGCGCTTGCCCAGACATCGTCGGCGCTCGGGGCGATGCTCGCTCCGGCGGCGGCGAACTCGTCGTCGGTGATGGAGGATCCGACGCCGGCGCCAGTCTCCACCGTCACCTGGTGACCGGCCCGGGTGAACTCGTGCACCCCGGCCGGGGTGATCGCCACCCGGTACTCGTGGTTCTTGACCTCGCGGGGAATGCCAACCTTCACGTCGCCGTCACCTTTCCGCGGGCCACGCTGCCCGAACTCGTCTCCCGGCGAAGTCTAGATCCGGTCGACGGGTCCGACAGCCCGCACGTTGACAGTCGATGGCGGCGTGGCTTGACGGTGTGTCATCCTGCGCAACCACCGGTCAGCTGGCCACACAGAGTGAAGGTCCGAGACCACCAGGTAGCACCCGTTCACGGTTTTCCCAGGATCCGGACCTTCGCTGCGACGACCTGGACCAAGGTCACTACATTGCCGCTTCATGACCTTTCCTCAGCATCCTGGCGCCGGTGGCGTCTCCGACAAAAGCAAGATCATCGCCGGCGTCCTCGGCATCCTGCTGGGCGGCTTCGGCGTCGGCCGGTTCTACACAGGCCATACCAAGATTGCCGTACTCCAGCTGGTCGTCAGCGTCGTCACCTGTGGCCTCGGTTCGCTCTGGGGCCTGATCGACGGGATTCTCGTCCTCGTCAACGGCGGCACCGACGCCCAGGGTCGGCCGCTGCGCGACTGACCACCCGACTACTCGGCGACCACGGCGGATCCGGCCGGTCGCCGAGCGGCGATTACGACAAGCCGAACGGCGGTCGGGCGGACGACATCCGCCCCGGCCGCCGTTCGGCATACACCGGGTCAGCGCGCTGCGCCGCCGGGCGGGCGCGAGGCAGGCTCGGTGGCGGCGCGCAGCGCTGCCCACCCCGTCTGCCGGGCGCAGGCGGCAGCCAGCAGACCGGTAACCGCCGGACCGTTGGTGATCTCGCCGGCCAGCACCATCCGGACCGCCTCGTCGAGATCGACCAGGCGGACCTGCAGCTCTGCCTCCTCGTCGTGGCGGTGGTGCCGGTCCTGCTCCGGCACCGGGGTGAGGTCCCGGGCGAGGAAGATCCGGACCGTCTCGTCCGAAAATCCCGGCGACGGGTGCACATCGACGAGCAGGTCGAGCCGACCGGCGGTCAGGTCGGCCTCCTCGACGAGCTCCCGGCGGGCGGTGGCGGGCAGTTCCTCCCCGGCGACGTCGATCAGGCCGGCGGGTAGCTCCCACAGTTGCCGGCCCACCGGGTGGCGGTACTGACGGATCAGCACCACTCGTCCGGCCTCGTCGAGCGCGACCACTGCGACCGCGCCGACGTGCCGTACGTAGTCGCGCCTGGCCGCACCGCCGCCCGGCATCGTCACCTCGTCACTGACCACCGAGAAGACCGGGCCGGAGAACCGGTCGGTCCGCGACAACACCTGGTAGACGTGACCACCCGAGCCATCTTCGGCGTCCGGCTCATGGTCCCGCATCAGGCCCGGCCTCCGGGGGCCGGCGCCAGATCCACCGGCAACTGGTCGGCCTCCGAATAGGTGATCACGGCACCGACGAAGGCGTGGAACAACGGATGCGGCCGGGTCGGACGGCTCTTCAGCTCCGGATGGGCCTGGGTGGCCACGAAGAACGGGTGCTCAGCCCGGTCCAGCTCGACGAACTCGACCAGCCGGCCGTCCGGCGAGGTACCCGAGATCCGCAACCCGGCTTTCTCCAACACCTCCCGGTACGCGTTGTTCACCTCGTAGCGATGCCGGTGCCGCTCGTTGACCTCGGTCGCCCCGTACGCCTGCGCGACGATCGAGCCCTCGGCCAGCAACGCCCGGTACCCGCCCAGCCGCATCGTGCCACCCATGTCCCCCTTGCCGGCGACAATCTGCTCCTGGTCGGCCATGGTCGCGATGATCGGGTGTTCGACCTCCTCGTCGAACTCGGCGGAGTTGGCACCGGCCAGACCGGCGCCGTTGCGGGCCACCTCGATCGCCATGCACTGCAGGCCGAGGCAGAGCCCGAGCACCGGGACACCGTTCTCCCGCCCGTACCGGGCCGCGCCGATCTTGCCCTCGATGCCCCGCACCCCGAACCCGCCCGGAATCACGATCCCGTCGACCCCGCTGAGCGCGGCGGCGGCACCGTTCGGGCTGACACACTCGTCGCTGGGCACCCACCGGATCTGCACCCGCGCCCGGTGCCCGAACCCCGCCGCCCGGATCGCCTCGGTCACCGACAGGTACGCGTCCGGCAGGTCGACGTACTTGCCGACCAGCGCCACGGTCACGGTGTGTCGCGGATGGTGCACCCGCTCCAGCAGGTCGTCCCAACTGGTCCAGTCCACGTCCCGGAAGGACAGGCCCAGCCGGCGCACCACGTAGGCGTCGAGGCCCTCCCGGTGCAGCACCTTCGGGATGTCGTAGATGCTCGGCGCGTCGGGGGCGGCGATGACCGCCTCCCGGTCCACGTCACAGTAGAGCGACAGCTTGTGCTTCAACTTGTCCGGGATCTCCCGGTCGGAGCGGCACACGATCGCGTCCGGCTGGATACCGATGCTGCGCAGCGCGGCGACCGAGTGCTGCGTCGGCTTGGTCTTGAGCTCGCCGGACGGCACCAGGTAGGGAACCAGCGACACGTGCAGGTAGAAGCAGCGGTCCCGGCCGACATCGTGGCGGACCTGGCGGATCGCCTCCAGGAACGGCAACGATTCGATGTCGCCGACAGTGCCGCCCACCTCGGTGATCACCACGTCGGGGATCAGCCCGTGCTCGTCGGGCTCCCCCATCGCCCGGATCCTGGCCTTGATCTCATTGGTGATGTGCGGGATCACCTGCACCGTGTCGCCGAGGTACTCGCCCCGGCGTTCCTTCGCGATGACCTCGGAGTAGATCTGACCGGTGGTCACGTTGGCCTTGCAGGACAGGTCACGGTCGAGGAACCGCTCGTAGTGCCCCACGTCGAGATCGGTCTCGGCGCCGTCGTCGGTGACGAACACCTCACCGTGCTGGAAGGGGTTCATCGTGCCGGGGTCGACGTTGAGGTACGGGTCGAGCTTCTGCATCACCACCCGGAGTCCGCGGGCGCTGAGCAGGTTGCCCAGGCTGGATGCGGTCAACCCCTTGCCGAGTGAGGACGCGACGCCCCCGGTGACGAAAATGTGCCGTACCGTCTGTGTCGAAGGGGCCAAGGCGTGCTCCCGTGGGTCGTCTGACTGGTCGTGCAGACCGGCGCGTCACTGATGAAGCTGCTGGCGCGATCCACGGGACTCCACGGTAACACCTGCCGAAACAGCGGACCCGCTGACCTCGTTGGGTGCCTTCGCCGGGGTCTGCTCGGCCGAGCCCGCCGAGCCCGCCGGGCCGGTCAACGGTCTGGTCCGGTCCGCCGAGTGCCCGAGCACCCGCAACGCCACCAGCGCGGCCAGCGGCACGGTCACCGCCGCCGCCGCACCAGCCACGTCCAGCGCCGAACCCGCGAGTCCGCCGCCGATCACCGAGGACACAGCGATGCCGGCCATCGCCGCCCGCACCGCCGGGTAGATGCCGAACAGCCGTTTCAGCCCGCCCCACGGCTGCAGCAGGGCGAACCACACGAGTACCGCGGCGACCAGCGCCAGCACCGTCAACGGGCTGCTCAGCAGGGCCGACATGTTGGCCGCCGAGGAACGGTGCAGGGTGAGACCGCCGGTGCCGTCGGCCAGTGCGGTGAGGAACCGTCCCAGGCTGCCCCGTTCGGTCTCCGGCCGCTGCAGATCGAGCAGTGCGAAGCCGGCGGTCACCAGCAGACCCGCGATCGTCGCCCACGCCACTCTGGGCACGCTCAGCCAACCACCGGTGCTGATCGCCGCCGTGATCGCCACCCCGGCGGTCAACGCGATCGCTCCCACCGGGTCGGCACCCAGGTAAGGGCTGCCGACCAGGATCACCGCTGCACCACCGATGGTGACCACCACCGTCACCCGCCAGCCACGCCGGACCCGCTGGGCCAGGCAACCGGCGGCCAGCAGGGTGCCGGCGATCAGCATTCCCAGCCCCACTGTGCCGAGCCCGGCGTAGCGACCGCCTTCGGAGGCGGAGTACCCGGTGACGCCGTTGAGTTGCAGCCGGGCCCCGGTCAGCACGTCGGCGGCGACGACCGCCGCCGCGATCGTGGCGACCAGCATCATCGGGGCGAGCGTGTGCCGGTAGGAACGGCTGAACCGGACCGCCGCCGTCGCGGCGGCGACCGCCAGCACCGTGGTCACGGCCAACGCAGGGCCGGGCTGGCCACTGCGCCACCAGGGCACCACCTCGGCCAGCAGCGCCGCCGGGATGACGAGCGCGGCCGCGATCAGCAGCACCTCCATGACGGCGTTGGCCCGTCGGGTGACCGGGTCCGGGCCGGGCCGCCCCGCGGTGCGTCGGACCCGGCGCAGCAACGGTACGACTGCCACGGCGAGGACCGTGTGGAACCCGGTGAGCAGGCCGAAGAACCAGACCGCGGCGCGTCGCTGGGCGCGGGCCTCCCGGTCGGCGTCGGCCGGGTACGCGATCGCCGTCGCGAGGTCCTCCGGCCGGCCGGGTGCCGAACTCGCCGGCTGGCCGATGAACAGCCCGTCGGGTTGGTCCCGGTCGAGCACGTGCAGCGCGGTCGGCGCCAGGTCCACCAGCTGCAGGTAGCCGTCCCGGCCGGTGGTCGGCGACGTCATCCAGCCGGCGTCCCAGCCGGGGCCGTCGGCGATCGCGACGTGCAGCCGGGTCGGTGCGCTGGTGTCGGCCAGCCCGGCGACCAGCACGAGTGAGCGCTGCGGGCGGGCCGCCAGGACCCGCGCCAGCGTCGCGTCGGCCTGCCGGGCGGCGGCGGCCCGTTCGGTCGGGTCGGAACCGGCGACCACTCCGGCGTCAACCACGCTCAGCACGCAGGAGGCGAGCAGGTCCGCTGGGTCCTGCGGGAGTTCCGGCTCGTAGCGGTCGACCCGGCCGAACGGCCGGGCGGCGGTCAGCGCGGCACCCGGCCCGACGGCCACGGTGCACCGCACCGACTCGGCCAACGCGCCGGGCACCGCGCCCCAGGCGAGACGTTCCTGGTTGAGGCGTACGGTCGCGGGCTGCGACGTCAGGTATCCGCCGATGCCGTCGGGTTGCTCGACGGCGATCTGCGCTGGCGGGCAGGTGCCGTCGCCGGCGGTGCCGTCGTAAGCCGCGTAGTTGCCGGCACCGAGGGTGACCCAGCCGTCGGCCGGACAGGTCGGCCGCTGCGCGGACCGCACCGACAGTGAGGCGATCGAGCCCTGCTCCGCCAGCCGCCACAGCGTCGGCGTCGTCCGCCGGTCGATGTCGTCCCAGCGCAGGCCCGGAACTCCGACGATCACCACGTAGTCGGCGCTGCGGCCGGAGGTGCCCACCGCCGGCCGGTCGGCCAGTGCCGCCACGCCGGCGGCCAGCAGCACCGACATCAGCAGCAGCGGCACGACCCGGTGACGCATCAGCCGCTCCCGTCCACGGGTCGGTCGTCGCGGTCGGTCGGCCCGTTGCGGCGGCCCGGCACCGACTGACCGCCGGCTACCTTCCGCCCGCCGGTGACGCCCCGCCCGTCGGTCAACTCCCGGTAGACGGCGCGGACCAGGTCGAGACTGTCCGCGTCGGTCGGCCAGCCGGCGGCCTGCCGGGGTCCACGATCGGCCAGGTCGGCCCGCTGCTGATGGTCGCTCAGCAACTCGCGCACAGCGCCGTCCAGTGCGGCCAGGTCGCCGGGCGGAATCAACCGGCAGGCGTCTCCGACCAGTTCGGGCAATCCGCCGACCGCGGTCGCCACCAACGGTACGCCGGCCCGCAGCGCCTCCTGGGCGAACAACTGTCGAGCCTCCCAGTCGCTGCTGACCACCGCCAGGTCGGCACCGAGTAGCAGGTCGGCCACGTCATGACGGTGGCCGAGCAGGGTGACCGGTGCCCGTACCGCCGAGATCTGCGCCGCCAGGGACAGGTAGCTGGGCCCGGTTCCGGCGATCACCACCTGCGCCGGTGGGGTCAGTTCGCGCCACCCGGCGGCGGCGTCGACCAGCAGGTCGTAGCGCTTCTGCGGGTGCAGCCGGCCGACCGAGAGCACCAGGGGTCGATGGGCGCCGACACCGAACTCCGCCCGAACCGCGGCACGGCTGCGTCTCGGCGCGGGTAACTCCGGCGCCGCCACCGGGCCGAGCCGGGCATCGGACGCGCCGAGCGCCAATGCCCGCTCGACGAGGTCGGCGGAGGCGCCGAGGGTCACCTGGGCGGCCCGCGCCACCCTCCGCTCGACCAGCCGCGCGAGCCGCCCCCGCAGTCCACCAGCGAGAATGCTGTTGTGCCAGGTCACCACGATCGGCGCGGACGGTCGGGCGAGCGCCGCGACGAATCCGGCGCGTAGTCCGTGCGCGTGCACCACGTCGGCCCCGTCGGCGAGGACGCGGCGGATCGCGGTCACCGCGCGGGCGTCGGCCAGGGTCGGGTTGGCCGGGATCTCCACCGGGACGAACCGGGCACCGGACGCGGTGAACCGGAACTGCTGTTCGACAGCGAGCGGACCGCACACGGTCACCCGCGCCCCGCCCGACACCAGGCCGCGGCTCAGGGATGCGACGTGCTGGCCGATACCGCCCGTGCTGGAGCCGATCAGCAGCAGGACCGCACCCCTCCAGCGGTCGTCCGTCCGATCACTCACCGCGACTCCGTCCCCTTCCCGTCCCGTCGCCGGCCGGCCGCCAGCCGCCAGGTCCGGCGCACCGCACCAACAACCATCGGCCGCAGATCGTGGCGGTCCGCAGGCAGGGCCACCGCGAGAAAGACCGCCAACCCGGTCGCCCCGGACAGCATGCCCTGCAGCAGCACGCCGGGCACGGTCGGGGTGGTCGGCCCCGGCCCGGTCAGGTACGCCACGCCGGCGCCCGCAGCCGCCGCAGCGGCACTGGCCACCAGACCGGTCGCCGTCGCCCGGCCGAGTCCGGTCAGCACCGCGCCACCGCCGACCCGGCGAAGCGCCACGACCAGCAGCAGCCCCATCACCAACATGCCGAGCGCGTTGGCCAGCGCCAAGGCGAGGACCCGGTCGCGGTCCGGCAGCACCAGCGACAGCACCGGCGCGGCGACCAGCACGCAGCTCCAGCCGCCGGCCACCGCTGCGGCGGCAGGCGCCGGGCGGCCGGCCGCGTACAGCGCCCTGGAGCCGATCGCGAACATACCGTAGCCAATCAGGCCCGGAGCGAAGCCGGCGATGCCGGCCGCCAGCGTCCCGGCCTGCCCGGCCGGGACCAGAAAGGCCGCAGCCGGAAGGCAGATCGAGACCAGGACGGCCGCGCCGAGACAGCAGAGCAGGACCACGCCGCGTACGGCCGGACCGAGGTTGGACCGGTACCCGGCGATGTCCCCGTGGCTGTGGGCTGCGGCCAGGGTCGGGTACGCCGCAGTCGCCAGCGGCACCGCGAGTACCGACCAGGGCAGCAGGAACACCGTCTGGGCCAGCGTGAACAGAACGACGCTGCCCTGCGGCGCGCCACCGGCGAGGCAGAGCCAGACCGCGACCAGTATGGCGAGCTGCTGCGCGCCGACGGTGACCGCGCCGGCCGCCGCCAGCCCGCCGACCGCGTCGCGGGCCGCGCCAACGAACCGTAGGCCGGGTCGCAGCCGCAGACCCAGCGGGCGCAGCGGCACGAACAGGCACAGCGACAGCACGGCCACTCCGCCGGTGGTACCGGCGGCCAGCAGCAGCTGGCCTGACGCGCCCACCCCGGGCAGGTCGGCCAGCCGTCCCTCGGTGGCGGCGAAGGTCAGGTAGGTGCCGATCACCGTGACGCTGGACAGCAGCGGGGCGATCACCGGCCAGGCGAACCGGTGGTGCGCCTGCAGCACTCCGGTGAGCACCACGGCGATCCCGTACAGCGGAAGTTGCGGGGCGAACAGCCGCAGCATCAGGGTGCCGGCGTCGATCTGCGCGGGACCGGCGTCGGCGTCGAGTAGCCGCACGATCGGCCCGGCCGCGAACGCGAGCAGTACCGCGAGCGGGATCAGCAGGGCCAGCGTCCAGGTGAGCAGCGCCGACGTGGTCGCGGACACGGCGCTACGGTCACCGGCGGCCACCGCACCGGCGAGCAGCGGCACCACGAGGCTGGCCAGCGCTCCCCCAGCGACGATCTCGAAGATGATGTTGGGGATGGTGTTGGCGGCGAGGTAGATGTCGCCCAGCGCGGTCGGCCCCACCGACCAGGCGAAGACTGCGGTACGGCCGACCCCGGCCAGCCGGCTTGCCACGGTGAGCACCGCGATCAGCGCGGCGGCACCGGCGACCCGGGTGCCGACCGCCGAGTTGGTCATTGCCGCGTCCTGGTCAGGGTGTCCGGCGGCCGAGGGCGTCGAGCTCACGTAGGCCGGGGGTGCGTGCGATCACCTGGGTGAAGCTGACCCGCTCGCTCGCTGCGGTCAGCCCGGCGAGCACGGCGAGCACGGCCGCGCGGCCGGCCGGCCCGGTACGCTGCGCGACGGCGACCCCGAGCAGGGCACCCAGCGCGTTGGCGCCGCAGTCGCCGAGCATCACCTGCTCGTCGAGATCGTCGCGGAGCAGCCCGAGCACCGCGCCGCTGGTCCCCGCGGCGGTGCCTGCCGTCGGGCCGGCCAGCAACGGGGCGGCGATCAGCAGCCCGGCCTTGGCCGCCCGCCCGGGACGCAGGTCCAACAGATTGACCAGGTTGGCGGTGCCGGCGATGACGCCGGCACCGAGCAGCACGTCGGCCGCCCGGGTGACCGGTCGGCGGGCGGTGTCCCGGCGATCCGCGGCGAGCAGCGCGGCCGCAGCGGTGGCGGCGGCGCCGACCCCCACGATCTTGACCAGCCCACTGGTCACCCGGCCGGACCGCAGCGCCGAGAGATGCCCGGCGAAGCCCTTGGCCGCCCGCTGGTCCGGTCGGGCGCCGACGATGTCGTCGTAGAGCCCGACCGCTCCGGCACCGGCACCGGCGACCAGGGCCGCTGCGGCGGCAGGCGGGCTCGCGGCCCCGAACGCGGCGGCGGTCGACGCGGCGGCAGCGAGGGCAGGGCCGCCGGCGAGGCTCACCGAACGGCCCCGGAAGTTGGTGCGCTCCAATGCGCCACCGGGTGCGATCCGCTTGGCGGTCCGCAGTGCGACGCGGGCGGCGACGGCACCGGCGGCACCGAGCAGCAACAGGCCCAGCGGGCCACGATTCGGCATCAGGGGTTTCACTCCGTCGACAGGGTGCTATTCAGGACGTTTCGGCATCAACGACGTGGCACCCGCGCCAAGCCCGTAATGCCCGGCCTGATCGAGGGTGAACTGCTCGGCCACGGCGAGCGCCGTCACCGCCTGGCCGGCGGTCGTGTTGCCGTTGTCGACGGTCGAGATCGACTGGGTCAGCGTGGGGTCGTTGCGGACCGCGGAGATCAGGTTCCCGTCGCTGGAGCCGGTCCCGGCCACCACGACCTGGCTGACCCGGTCGAACTGCACCACCATGGTGACCACCGCGGCGTCCTTCTTGGCGGCGTCCCGGTCGACGTACGGCTGCCCGCTGACCACGACGACCGCCTCAGCAGGTCCGGTGACCTCCTGTTCGACGGTGATGTAGCCGGCGTCGCCGTACGCGTCGAGCAGCGCCGCCAGGTCCGCCGGTTCGACTGCCGGCGGCTCCTCTCGGTCGACCAGCGCGCTGGCCAGCAGCGCGCTGGAGGTCTCCACCCCGTCGCTGTTACCGGGCAGTCCGGCAGTGGGGATGGTGGGGCGGGCCGCCGCCGTAGCGAGCTCCAGCAACTCCACGCTGTTGTCCGGGTTGACGAACTTGTCCTGCACGTCGATCCGGCCGGTCAACGTCGCTCCGGCGAGGTCGAGCGCGGCCATCACGCCTTCGGCATGGTCCCGGCCGCTGGGCAGACAGATCACCAGCAGCCGGCGACCGGCGAGCTTGTCGGCGAGCAGGATCGGCGCGGCCTCGGCGACGAAGTCCTCCTCACGGTTGACCTCCTCACGCAGCGAGTTGACGGTTTCCCGCAACTGCGTGTTGTCCTTGCGGAGCGCATTCACATTGTCGCTCAGAGAATCGGCAACCGGGCCGTTCAGCGCAGCGGTGCCGACCACGAGGCCGATCGCCAAGGCGAGGAACACCGCGGTGAGCGACACCACGTGGTAACGGAAGTTGATCACACTTGCCGCCTTCTCCGATCCGTCTGCGCTGACCAGTAGTTTCGTCCGCGCTAGAAGAGCTGACCCAACTGGAAGACGAAATTGTCCCACCACTCGGATGCGACCCCGAGATAGGCCTTACCGACCGTGGAAACCGCCACGGCGGACGCCATGGCGGCGATCGCGGAGAGCACCAGCAGCAGCAACGACGAGCCGGAAATGCTCTGCCGGTACAGCCGGCTCACCCCTTTGGCATCGACCAGCTTACCGCCGACCTTCAACCGGGTCAGAAAGGTGGAGGCCATCCCGCCCCGCCCCTTGTCGAGAAACTCGACCAGCGTGGCGTGGGTACCGACCGCGACGATCAGCGACGCGCCCTTCTCGTCGGCGAGCAGCATGGCGAGATCCTCGCTGGTCGCCGCCGCCGGGAAGGTCAACGCCTCCACCCCGAGTTCGCGGACCCGGTCCATGCCGGGCGCCCGGCCGTCGCGGTAGGCGTGGACGACCACCTCGGCGCCGCAGCGCAGCACGTCGTCGGTGACCGAATCCATGTCCCCGATGATCATGTCGGGGGTGTAGCCGGCCTCGACCAGCGCGTCCGCTCCCCCGTCCACACCGATCAGGACCGGTTTGAACTCCCGGATGTACGGCCGCAGCACGTCCAGGTCTGCCTTGTAGTCGTAACCCCGGACCACGATCAGGCAGTGCCGGCGGGCGATCCTGGTCTCGATGTCCGGTACGCCGACCCCGTCCAGCAGCAGGTCTCGTTCCTGTTTGAGGTACTCCATCGTGTTGGCGGCGAACGCCTCCAACTGGACCGAGAGTCCTTCCCTGGCCTCGGCCATCGCCTTGGCGACCGAATCCGCGTCCTGGCGTACCCCGGACGCCACCCGGTCGTCGCCGACGAAGACCTCGGCGCCGTCGACCCGTACCGTGTCGCCCTCGCGAATCTTCTCGAACGCGTCCTCACCAAGGCCGTCGACCAGGGGGATACCCGCCTGGATCAGCACCTCCGGACCGAGGTTCGGGTACCGACCGGAGACCGACGGCTTGGCGTTGAGGACTGCGGCCACGCCGACGGCGACCAACGAGTCGGCCGCGACCCGGTCCAGGTCCACGTGGTCGATGACCGCGATGTCACCTGGCCGGAGCCGACCGGCAAGGCGCTTCGTCCGGCGGTCGAGCCGTGCCGTGCCGGAGATCGTTCCGGGCTCGGGACTACGAGCTCGGCGCAAGGTGGGTAGACGCATCCCTACCATCCTGGCATGTTGGGCGGTGAACACCGACACGACATGCCCGCTGTGCCACTACCGGCAGGTCAGACACACCGGGCCGACTCCGGCAGGTCAACCCCGTCGATCGCGAGCGGCGACCGCGAGCAGCTCCTCCGCGTGCGCGATACCCAGATCCGAGTCGGGTAGCCCGGCGAGCATCCGGGCGAGTTCCCGCGCCCGGTCGGTGTCCTCGACCACCCGCACGCCGCTGGTCGTCACCGCTCCCCCGGTGTCCTTCGCCACCACCAGATGCCGGTCGGCGAACGCCGCCACCTGCGGCAGGTGCGTCACCACCAACACCTGATGGCTACGGGCAAGCCGGGCAAGCCGACGACCGATCTCCACCGCGGCCTGCCCACCCACCCCGGCGTCGACCTCGTCGAACACCAACGTCGGCGGGCCGCCGGCTCCGGCGAACACCACCTCGATGGCGAGCATCACCCGGGAGAGCTCGCCGCCGCTGGCACCCCGCTGCAACGGCAGTGGCGGCGCACCCGGATGCGCCAGCAACCGCAGCTCGACCTCGTCGGCACCGTCCGGGCCGACGCCGGCGTCGACACCGTCGACGGTCAGCGTCGGTTCGCCCCGGCCCGCCGGCCGGGCGAGCACCGCGACCTCGATCCGGGCGTGCGGCATGGCCAGCCCGGCCAGCTCCACGCTCACCAACTCGGCGAAACGCGCCGCCGCCTGCCGACGGGCCGCCGACACCCGGGCCGCCAGCTCCGCCACCTCGTCGGCCAGCCGGGCACGTTCCCGGTCCAGCTCGTCCAACAGCTCGTCGGAGGTGTCCAACTCGGCCAGCCGGGACCGGGCCCGCTCCGCCCAGCTGATCACCCCGTCCACATCGTCGGCGTACTTGCGGGTCAGCCCGCGCAGCGCCATCCGCCGCTCGTAGACCACCTGCAGACGCTGTGGATCGGCATCCAGTGCCGCGAGGTAGCCGGACAGTTCCGCCGCCACGTCGCCGACCAGCGTCGCCGCCTCGGTCACCCGGGCCGCCAGTTCGCCGAGCGCCGGGTCGACGCCGGCCTGTGCCTCCAACGACCGGCGGGCGGTGCCGAGCAGACCGGTCGCGTCCGGCGTGTCGTCGGCCGGTTCGGTGCCGCCGGCAAGAGCGAGGGCGGCCAGCTGGGCGGCGGTACGCAACCCTTCGGCGTGCTCCAACCGTTGCGCCTCGGCCTTGAGCGCGGCCTCCTCGCCCGGCTGCGGATCGACCCGGGTGATCTCGTCGAGACCCAGCCGGAGCAGGTCCGCCTCCTGGTTGCGCTCGCGGGCGTTGCGCCGCCGGTCGGCCAGATCGTCGCTGACCTGGCGCCACCGACCGTACGTCTCCCGCATGGCCGCGAGCAGCTTGTCGTGGTCGGCCCCGGCGAACCGGTCCAGCGACGCCCGCTGCTCAGCCGGGCGCAGCAGCCGCAACTGGTCGGACTGCCCGTGCACGGCGACCACCTGGGCACCGATCTCGCTCAGCACCGACACCGGCATGCCGCGGCCGCCGACGTGCGCCCGGGACCGTCCTTCGGCGGTCACCGTACGGCTGAGCAGCAGGACATCGTCCTCGTCAGGCTCGCCTCCGGCGTCGGCGACCCGCTCGCGCACCACGGCTCCACTGGCACCGACCAGCCGCAGCCGGCCCTCGACGACCGCCCGGCCAGGGTCCGCTCGGACCCGCCCGGCGTCGGCCCGGCCACCGAGTAGCAGCCCCAGCCCGGTCACCACCATCGTCTTGCCGGCCCCGGTTTCACCGGTGATCACGTTCATGCCGCCGGTCAACGGCAGCGTGGTGTCGTCGATGACGCCCAGCCCGGTGATGCGCAGCTCTTCCAGCACAGCCACCGACAGTAGTAGCGGGCCGCGACGTTGACTACCCGGGGCGGTCAGCGCCGGTTGCCCCGCCAACCGTTGACCGGCAGATCGAACTTGGCGACCAGGCGGTCACTGAACGGGCGCGGATGCAGCCGGACCACCCGCACCGGCAGGTCGCCCCGTTGGACTGTCACCCGCGCACCGGGCGGCAGATCGTAGACCCGCCGGCCGTCGCAGCACAGCACCGCGAACGTGGTGTACGGGTCGACGGTGATGACGAAGGTGGAGCTCGGCGCGGTCACCAGCGGCCGGCTGAACAGCGCGTGCGCGCTGATCGGCACCAGCAGCAGCGCCTCGACCTCGGGCCACACCACCGGACCGCCGGCCGAGAACGCGTACGCGGTCGACCCGGTCGGCGTAGCGCAGACCACCCCGTCCGCGCCATAGCGCGACAATGGTCGGCCGTCCACGTCGACCATCAGCTCCAGCATCTGGGCGCGCTGCCCCTTCTCGACACTGATCTCGTTCAGCGCCCACGAGTCGATGGTGACGCCGTACTCCAGCTCGGCCCGCACGTCCAGGGTCAATCGTTCGTCCACTGTGTAGTCGCGGGCCACCACCTGCCGGACCGCCCGGTCCAGATCACCGATCTCGGCCTCGGCCAGGAACCCGACCTTGCCGAGGTTGATCCCGAGCAGCGGGGCCTTCGCCGGACGGGCCAGCTCCGCGGCGCGCAGGAAGGTACCGTCACCGCCGAGCGCGAACACGATCTCCACCCCGTCGGCAGCCGCCGGACCACCGACCGGCTGCACTCCGGGCAGATCCAGATCGTCGGCCTCCTCGGCGACCACCCGTACCTCGAAACCCGCCTCGATCAGGTCGGCGGCGACGGTCCGGGCATGGTCGGTGCTGCGCCGCCGACCGGTGTGGGTGACCAGCAGCGCCGCTCTGGCACCGCGGGGGGCCATCGGCGCCCCGCCGGTCGGGACTGTCGCGTTCACCGCGCTCCACCTTCTTCCGTGGCCGGACCGGCGTCGACGATAGCCCGCACCCGGAGCGGGTCGACGGGCGGCGCGTCGGCCCGGAACCAGACGAAAAACTCGACGTTGCCCCGCGGGCCGGGTAGTGGGCTGGCGACCACCGCCGAGACGCCGAAGCCAAGCTGGGCACCGGCCTGCGCGACAGCGAGCACCGCCTCGGCTCGCAACTGCGGATCGCGCACCACCCCACCGGAACCGACCCGCTCCCGGCCGACCTCGAACTGTGGCTTGACCATCAGCAACAGATCGCCGTCCGGCTCGGTACAGGCGACCAACGAGGGAAGGACCAGCCGCAGCGAGATGAACGACAGATCCGCCACGGTCAACCCGACCGGGCCGTCGATCCGGTCGGCGGTGAGGGTACGGACGTTGGTCCGTTCGTGGACGCGTACCCGTGGATCGCCCCGCAGCGACCAGGCCAGCTGTCCGTAGCCGACGTCCACCGCGACCACCTCGGCCGCGCCACGCCGCAGCAGCACGTCGGTGAAGCCGCCGGTCGAGGCCCCGGCGTCCAGGCAACGCCGACCGGCGACCGCGACTTCGGTGCCGGTCAGGGCGCCGATCAGCTTGTGCGCACCCCGGGAGACGTACCCGTCCGCCGGGTTCCCGCCGAGCAGCCGGACTGCCTCCGCCGGATCGACCATCGCTGCGGCCTTGGCGGCGGCGACGCCGCGCACTTCCACCCGCCCGGCCGCGATCAACTCGGCGGCCTGTTCACGGGACCGCGCGAGTCCGCGGCGGACCAGCTCCACATCGAGGCGGTTACGGCGTGCCATGCGACTCCGGGGAGGATCTCGGCCGGTCAGGCCTGGTCGATGGTGGCGAGAGCTTCCTGCAGGGTGCCGTGCGCCGCTTCGTACTGGGCGATCTGGTCGGCCGGCGGCAGACCAGCGGCGTTACGGACCGCCTCGATGGCCGCGTCGACCGCCGGGTGCCCGGTCCGGGTATCGGTACTGCCGGCGGTAACGTCCGTACCGTCGACCTTGCCGCCCACCGCCGCGGTGCCCGGCGCGGCGGCCGCGCCGGGTGGGGTCGGCGAGACCCGGCCACCGGGTGGGGGCCCCGGCACCGGGCCGGTCACCGCCCACCCGCCGAGCCGTCGACGGATCTGCGGCCCACCGTCTTGCTGGCCGGGGACTTCTTGGCGACGGCCTTCTTTGCCACTGCCTTCTTCGCGACCGTGTTTTTCGCCGCGGCTTTCTTGGCCACCGCCTTGCTGGCCACCGCTGGTTCGGCCCCGGCCCCCTGCGCCGGTTGTCCGGTGGCTGCGGTCGCCGGCTCGCCCGTCGCGTCACCGGTGCTGCCCCTCCCCGGACCGGCGGACGGCGGAATCGCGGCCTCGGCCGTGGCGGCGGCCGCCGAAGCGGCGGCCGCCCGGCTCCGGGCCCGCTCCATGTCGGCCTCCAGCCGGTCGATCCGGGCCCGCAGCGCCACGACCTCCTCGGCCTTGACCAGGCCCACTGCGCCGAGCGCCCGGTCCACCTCCGCTCGCACCAGCCGGGTGAGTGATTCACGGTTCGCGGTGCCGGCCGACAGCAGGTCCTCCGCCACCGCCTGCAGCTGGGCGGCGGTCGCCCCGCCCTTGCCGACCAACGACCGCGCAGTCTGCTCGGCCTTCTTCCGGGACGCCTCGGTCAGGCCGAGGGCCAGTTCCAGGTACGCCCGCCAGGCGTCACGCATGGTCCGACTCCTTCACCGCGGAGAATGTTCGGTTGACACGCTACCGGGACGCGACGCCGCGGTGCGGTACGGTGCCTGTGCTGAACACCGGTGGTGCGACCACCGGTCGCGGTGCCCGGCCCGGGCACCGCGACCCACCGCGAAGCCCGGGAGGTGCGATTGTGGCCAGCGTCGACGAGTGTCGGCAGGCACTGCGGGAGCTCGCCACCCGGCTCGAGGGCAACGCCGACCAGGTACGCGAACGAGTCAACCTGGACCGTACCCTCGCCTGCCGGATCACCGATCTCGGCGCCGCGTTCCACGGACGGCTTACCGACGGTCGTCTCGTCGACCTCGCCGACGGGGACGACCCGAAGGCCAAGATCGCCATGAACATCGGCAGTGACGACCTGCTCGCGCTGGTCCGTGGCGACCTCGACGTAGGTCGCGCGTTGGCGGCCCGACGGCTGTCGGTCAGCGCCAGCCCGTTCGACCTGCTGAAGCTCCGGAAGCTGCTGTGAACCGACCCGCTCCGTGGCCACGTCCGCGTCCACCGGCCCGGCTCACCCGGCGACCCGGTCCCCGGTCAGCGTAGGCTGCGACCCGGCGTCGGACCACCCCAGCACGTCGGGTCACGCCAGCGCCAGGACACGCAGCGCCGACTCGGCTGCGGCGGACTCGCATCGCACCTCGGTCACCGGGTCGCCCTGCCATGCGTGCTGGCAGAGCACCCGCAGCGCCTGCACGCTGTCACCGCCGGTGCCGTCGAGGACGAGCACCGCCGGGCCGTCGCGGTGCACCTGCCACCCGACACCGTCCGTCGGCCCGTCGTCGATCGGTCGGGCGGCGTCGGTCGCGAACAGTCCGGCGAGGTCCGCCGCCAGGTACGTCGGCCGGCGTGCCGGCGGGGCGGCCAGCAGTTCCCGAGCGTCGCTGATCCCGGTCAGCACGAGCAGACTCGCCATGCCGGCGCGGTTCGCCCCTTCGATGTCGGTATCCAGCCGGTCACCGACCACCAGCGGCCGCTCGGCACCGGCACGTCGAGCGGTACTGACGAACAAACCCGGTTCCGGTTTGCCGACGACCTGGTCCGGCTCCCGGTTCAGCGCCGTGCGCAGCGCGGCGACCAGCGAGCCGTTACCGGGCAGCGGTCCCCGGGCACTGGGCAGGGTCCGGTCGGTGTTCGTCGCCACCCAGTCGGCGCCGCCCCGGATCGCCACCGATGCCTCCGCCAGATCGGCCCACCCAATCCCGGGGCCGTACCCCTGAACCACCACCGCAGGCTTGTCATCGGCCGACGCGACCAGCGCCAGCCCGGCCTCGGTGAGCTCGTCACGCAGCGCGTCCGCGCCCACGACCAGCGCCTTGGCACCTGGACCGTACTGCTGCGCCAGCAGCGCGGCGGTCGCACCGGCCGACGTCACCACCTCGTCGGCAGTGGCCGGCACCCCCATGCCACGGAGCAGCCCGGCGACGTCGGCCGAACGCCGGGAGGCATTGTTCGTCGCGTACGCGACCGGCAGGCCGGCCCGCCGCAGCCGATCCACCGCCTCGACCGCCCCGGGGATGGGCCGGTCGATCAGGTAGATCACCCCGTCGAGATCAAAGATCACCAGGTCGTATGCGGCGGACAGCCCGCAGCGCCCAGCGGTGGCGTCGTCGGTTCGGGTCATCGGGGCCGGTCTTCTTCCGCGCTGCGGGGAGGTGAGCTGCCGGGGTGTGACGTGGCGGCCGGCTCGTCGTCGGCCTCGCCGTCCGGCTCGTCCGGCTCGTCCTCGGTCAGCAGTACGCCGTCGATCTCCAGAAGGCGCTCGGTCGCGTCAGTCGCCGCCTCCTCGTCGGCCTCGGCCGCCCGGGCGAACCATTCCCGGGCCTCGTCCTTACGCCCAGCGCTGAGCAGCGCGTCGGCGTACGCGTAACGGAGCCGGCAGACCCATGGCTCGGCGGACTCCACGGTCAACTCCCGGACCTGCAGCATCGCCACCGCTGCGGCCGGCTGCCCCAGGTCGCCACGCGCACCTGCGGCGACCATCAACAGCTCGACGGCGGCGGCGGGGTCCAGGCCGGCGCGATCCGCGCCACGGTAGATGTCGATCGCCCGCTCCGGCCGGCCGAGGGCGCGTTCGCAGTCGGCCAGTACGGCGAGGTGCGTCTGACGCCCGGTCATCCGGTGATAGGTCCGGAGTTCGGCGACGGCGGTCTGCCACTGCCCGGCCCGGTACGCGGCCAAGCCGACAGCTTCCCGTACCGCCGCGATGCGGGCGGCGAGCCGACGTGCCGCCAAGGCGTGGGCGAGCGCCGTCTCCGGCTCCTCGTCGAGCAGCTGCCCAGTGGCGACGAGGTGCCGGGCCACCGTGTCGGCCACCGGTCGGGCCAGTCCGAGCAGTTCGGCCCGGATCTCGGTGTGCAGGTCGGTGGCGAGGATATCGTCGGACAACTCCGGCGGCGGCGTACGTTCGGCCACGCGGTCGGCACCGTCCTCGTCGCGCCGACGGTATGGCGCGGCGGAGGCCTCCGCGGAACGGTCCGACGATGCCCGTCGGAAGGGCCGGTCGGTCGGACCGTCCGTACGCCTGCGGAACTGCCCCGGCGCGCCGTCGACACGGGACCGGGCGGCCTCACCGGAGTGCGGGCGCCGATCCTCGGACCGAGGGCTTCTCCGGTCGGCCGGTCGGCCGGTGGTCGGAAAGCTGCCCGACCGGCGATCACCGTGGGAACGGTCGCGCCGCTCGTCTCCCTGCCCGGTACGTCGGTCACCACCCCGCTGATCGAAGCGCCGGTCCTCCCGTCCCCGCCCGGCATCGAACCGACGCTCACCGTCAGCACGCTGCGCGCGAGGTCCCCCAGCCCGGGATCCGCCACGGTCGGGCCTGCGCTCGCCACCGTCCCCACCCGTGGTCCGGCGGTCGCCGCGGAAGCCTCGGTCCTCGCGGGGCCCACTGCGGCGGCCGTCGTCGGACCAGCTCCTGCCCTCCCCGCGGAAGCCGCCGTTTCTGCCCCCCGCAGCGCCACCGGGTTCCCCTTGGCCGCCCCGGCGGTCGTCGTCACGGCGGCGGGCCGGCTCCCAGTCGCCGCGTCGGTCCCGGTGTGGCCGTGATGCGCTGTCGTCGCGCCGACGGAACCCACCATCGTCACGCCGACGGAACCCGGACGGTTCTCGGCCGGTGCCGGACTCGTCACGGCGCACGTAGCCACGGTCACGACCGCCGGCCCTGCGGTCGTCGGGCTGTCGGCGGTCACTGTCCCAACCGCCTCGGCGGCGGTCACCGTCATTACCGGTGGCACCAGCCCGGCGTTCACCGGCGAACGGTTGCCGGCGGTCGGAACGGAACCGCTCCGCACCGCGCTCACCACCCCGCTCACCACCGCGCCGCCCGGTGTCGTGGTCGTCCCGGCGCGGGGTCCGGTCGCCACGGTCGTCTCGGCGCGGTGTCCGGTCGCCCCGGCCGCCGCCGTAGCCGCCGGCACGACCGGGTCGTTCGTCGGCGCGGCGAGGTCGGTCGCCATCCTGCCCAGTTGGGTTCACGACTCCATCCTCCCTGATGCCGCCCAACCGAAGTACGGCGGGCAGACACAGTTGAGGGCCGCTCCCCGCAGGGAGCGGCCCTCAACTGTAAAGATGTCCGGCGGTGACCTACTCTCCCACACCCTCACGAGTGCAGTACCATCGGCGCTGGAGAGCTTAGCTACCGGGTTCGGAATGTAACCGGGCGTTTCCCCTCCGCCATAACCGCCGTAACCCTAACAACAAACCAAACACAACACGGTGTCCGTTTGCCCAGAATCACACAGTGGACGCGTACATCTTCGAAGTCAAGTCCTCGGCCTATTAGTACCGGTCAACTGAACCAGTTACCTGGCTTACATCTCCGGCCTATCAACCCAGTCATCTACTGGGAGCCTTACCCCACAAAGTGGGTGGGACACCTCATCTTGAAGCGAGCTTCCCGCTTAGATGCTTTCAGCGGTTATCCCTTCCGAACGTAGCCAACCAGCCGTGCCCCTGGCGGGACAACTGGCACACCAGAGGTTCGTCCGTCCCGGTCCTCTCGTACTAGGGACAGCCCTTCTCAAGTATCCTACGCGCGCGGCGGATAGGGACCGAACTGTCTCACGACGTTCTAAACCCAGCTCGCGTACCGCTTTAATGGGCGAACAGCCCAACCCTTGGGACCTGCTACAGCCCCAGGATGCGACGAGCCGACATCGAGGTGCCAAACCATCCCGTCGATATGGACTCTTGGGGAAGATCAGCCTGTTATCCCCGGGGTACCTTTTATCCGTTGAGCGACACCGCTTCCACACGCAAGTGCCGGATCACTAGTCCCGACTTTCGTCCCTGCTCGACCTGTCAGTCTCACAGTCAAGCTCCCTTGTGCACTTACACTCAACACCTGATTGCCAACCAGGATGAGGGAACCTTTGGGCGCCTCCGTTACCCTTTAGGAGGCAACCGCCCCAGTTAAACTACCCACCAGACACTGTCCCTGAACCGGATCACGGTCCGAAGTTAGAAACCCAAATCAACCAGAGTGGTATTTCAACAACGACTCCACCGATACTGGCGTACCAGCTTCACAGTCTCCCACCTATCCTACACAAGCTAATTCGAGTACCAATGTCAAGCTATAGTAAAGGTCCCGGGGTCTTTCCGTCCTGCCGCGCGTAACGAGCATCTTTACTCGTAATGCAATTTCGCCGGGCCTGTGGTTGAGACAGTAGGAAAGTCGTTACGCCATTCGTGCAGGTCGGAACTTACCCGACAAGGAATTTCGCTACCTTAGGATGGTTATAGTTACCACCGCCGTTTACTGGCGCTTAAGTTCTCAGCTTCGCCCCGAAGAGCTAACCGGTCCCCTTAACGTTCCAGCACCGGGCAGGCGTCAGTCCATATACATCGAATTACTTCTTCGCATGGACCTGTGTTTTTAGTAAACAGTCGCTTTCCCCTGGTCTCTGCGGCCATACAACGCTCCACCCGCAAGGGGCTTCACGTCTCCGGCCCCCCTTCTCCCTAAGTTACGGGGGCAATTTGCCGAGTTCCTTAACCACAGTTCGCCCGATCGCCTCGGTATTCTCTACCTGACCACCTGTGTCGGTTTAGGGTACGGGCCGCTAGAAGCTCGCTAGAGGCTTTTCTCGGCAGCATAGGATCACTGACTTCACCTGAATCGGCTCGGCATCACGTCTCAGCCTCACGCACCACGGATTTACCTATGATGCAGCCTACACGCTTACCCCGGCACAACCACCGGCCGGGATCAGCTACCTTCCTGCGTCACCCCATCGCTTGACTACTACCCGCCAGGTTCCCGCGCTCCCTCAGATCAGTCCGAAAACCTCACCAAGTTCGGGCAGTTAGCACAACGAGGTTCATCATGGGCGCTCCTTCGCGGGTACGGGAATATCAACCCGTTGTCCATCGACTACGCCTCTCGGCCTCGCCTTAGGTCCCGACTCACCCAGGGCGGATTAGCCTGGCCCTGGAACCCTTGGTCATCCGGCGGAAGGGTTTCTCACCCTTCTTTCGCTACTCATGCCTGCATTCTCACTCGTGCCGCGTCCACAGCTGGGTCACCCCGCTGCTTCACCCCCGGCACGACGCTCCCCTACCCATCCACACACCTGCACCAACCCCCGAAAGAGTCAGCGAAGTACACGCGTGAATGCCACAGCTTCGGCGGTGTGCTTGAGCCCCGCTACATTGTCGGCGCGGAACCACTTGACCAGTGAGCTATTACGCACTCTTTAAAGGGTGGCTGCTTCTAAGCCAACCTCCTGGTTGTCTAAGCGACCCCACATCCTTTTCCACTTAGCACACGCTTAGGGGCCTTAGCTGGTGATCTGGGCTGTTTCCCTCTCGACTACGAAGCTTATCCCCCGCAGTCTCACTGCCACGCTCTCACTTACCGGCATTCGGAGTTTAGCTGATTTCGGTAAGCTTGTAGGCCCCCTAGACCATCCAGTGCTCTACCTCCGGCAAGAAACACGCAACGCTGCACCTAAATGCATTTCGGGGAGAACCAGCTATCACGGAGTTTGATTGGCCTTTCACCCCTAACCACAGGTCATCCCCCAACTTTTCAACGTTGGTGGGTTCGGCCCTCCACGCGGTCTTACCCGCGCTTCAGCCTGCCCATGGCTAGATCACTCCGCTTCGGGTCTAGAACATGCGACTCAAACGCCCTCTTCAGACTCGCTTTCGCTACGGCTACCCCACACGGGTTAACCTCGCCACATGCCACTAACTCGCAGGCTCATTCTTCAAAAGGCACGCCGTCACCCCTAAAGGCTCCGACGGATTGTAGGCGAACGGTTTCAGGTACTATTTCACTCCCCTCCCGGGGTACTTTTCACCATTCCCTCACGGTACTCGTCCGCTATCGGTCACTAGGAAGTATTTAGGCTTACCAGGTGGTCCTGGCAGATTCACGGCAGATTTCAGGGGTCCGCCGCTACTCGGGAACATCCACAGAAGACCAGAAGTTTTCACCTACCGGACTATCACCGTCTACGGCTGGCTTTTCCACACCATTCAGCTAACAACTGGCTTTATCACTTCTCGACCGAATGTCAGTCCGATCAGCAGAGTCCCACAACCCCGACCACGCAACCCCTGACAGGTATCACACGCAGCCGGTTTAGCCTCATCCGCTTTCGCTCGCCACTACTCACGGAATCACTATTGTTTTCTCTTCCTGCGGGTACTGAGATGTTTCACTTCCCCGCGTTCCCTCCACACACCCTATGAGTTCAGGTGCAGGTGACACCACATGACTGATGCCAGGTTTCCCCATTCGGACACCCTGGGATCACAGCTCGGTTGACAGCTCCCCCAGGCCTATCGCGGCCTCCCACGTCCTTCATCGGCTCCTAGTGCCAAGGCATCCACCGTTCGCCCTTGACAACTTGACCACAAAGATGCTCGCGTCCACTGTGTAATTCTCAACAAACGACCAACCCGCAACCCCCAGCCCCACACCAGCACCACCACACACGATGGCCGGTATGCAAGACCAGGCCGCGCCTGGCACCAGAGACAACAACCCACCACGTGGCCTGTTCCCTCAGGACCCAACAGGATGCCCAACATCCACACCAGCCGCACCAACACCACCCTCCACACCCCCACCCGAAAGCAGAAGCAGTACTAGCAGCATCAGCCGTTGCCGACACGAACTCACCAGTGTCTCCGCCACATGAGCACCCCCACCCCACACTCGGAGGCGGCAGGCTCCCTACCCGACCTTCGCCGGGAGAGCGCTCCTTAGAAAGGAGGTGATCCAGCCGCACCTTCCGGTACGGCTACCTTGTTACGACTTCGTCCCAATCGCCAGCCCCACCTTCGACAGCTCCCTCCCACAAGGGGTTGGGCCACCGGCTTCGGGTGTTGCCGACTTTCGTGACGTGACGGGCGGTGTGTACAAGGCCCGGGAACGTATTCACCGCAGCGTTGCTGATCTGCGATTACTAGCGACTCCGACTTCACGGGGTCGAGTTGCAGACCCCGATCCGAACTGAGACCGGCTTTTTGGGATTCGCTCCACCTCACGGTATCGCAGCCCATTGTACCGGCCATTGTAGCATGCGTGAAGCCCTGGACATAAGGGGCATGATGACTTGACGTCATCCCCACCTTCCTCCGAGTTGACCCCGGCAGTCTTCGATGAGTCCCCGCCATAACGCGCTGGCAACATCGAACAAGGGTTGCGCTCGTTGCGGGACTTAACCCAACATCTCACGACACGAGCTGACGACAGCCATGCACCACCTGTGACCGCCCCCGAAGGACCCCACATCTCTGCAGGTTTTGCGGCCATGTCAAACCCAGGTAAGGTTCTTCGCGTTGCATCGAATTAATCCGCATGCTCCGCCGCTTGTGCGGGCCCCCGTCAATTCCTTTGAGTTTTAGCCTTGCGGCCGTACTCCCCAGGCGGGGCGCTTAATGCGTTAGCTGCGGCACAGAGAACCGGAGAGGCCCCCCACACCTAGCGCCCAACGTTTACAGCGTGGACTACCAGGGTATCTAATCCTGTTCGCTCCCCACGCTTTCGCTCCTCAGCGTCAGTATCGGCCCAGAGACCCGCCTTCGCCACCGGTGTTCCTCCTGATATCTGCGCATTTCACCGCTACACCAGGAATTCCAGTCTCCCCTACCGAACTCTAGCCTGCCCGTATCGACTGCAAGCCCACAGTTGAGCTGTGGGTTTTCACAGTCGACGCGACAAGCCGCCTACGAGCTCTTTACGCCCAATAAATCCGGACAACGCTCGCGCCCTACGTCTTACCGCGGCTGCTGGCACGTAGTTGGCCGGCGCTTCTTCTGCAGGTACCGTCACTTACGCTTCGTCCCTGCTGAAAGAGGTTTACAACCCGAAGGCCGTCATCCCTCACGCGGCGTCGCTGCATCAGGCTTCCGCCCATTGTGCAATATTCCCCACTGCTGCCTCCCGTAGGAGTCTGGGCCGTGTCTCAGTCCCAGTGTGGCCGGTCGCCCTCTCAGGCCGGCTACCCGTCGTCGCCTTGGTAGGCCATCACCCCACCAACAAGCTGATAGGCCGCGAGCCCATCCCAAGCCGAAAAACTTTCCACACACCACCATGCGGCAGCATGTAATATCCGGTATTAGCCCCGGTTTCCCGGGGTTATCCCAAAGCCTGGGGCAGGTTGCTCACGTGTTACTCACCCGTTCGCCGCTCGAGTACCCCGAAGGGCCTTTCCGCTCGACTTGCATGTGTTAAGCACGCCGCCAGCGTTCGTCCTGAGCCAGGATCAAACTCTCCAACAAAAACTTGTGAAGAAATCAAACCCGGCATATAAAATGCCAAGGAATCACCAACCAGAAAACCACCACAAACGCGGCAGTCAACCAGCCGGGAACCAAACAAACTTTGGCACTGGCTTATCAAGCACCCTGTTGAGTTCTCAAAGAACAAACACACACCAGCAGAACCACCCACACCAAGCAGGTAACCCTACCAGGGCCATCCGTCCCACCCGACTTCCGCCGGGCACTTTTACTACCTTACTCCGACTCTTTTGCCCCGTCAACCCGGGTTTTTCCGGATCGTGGTGCTTCGTGCCGGTTTGACCACCTGGCCGAGCGCACGGTGTAACCCGTGTGTCCGTACCCGGTTTTGCAGGCCGGCCGCGACGTTTCCGTCGGCTCGCCCGGTGCCCTGCGGTCATCAACCCTAGCCGGTCGGTCTCGCCGCTCCAAATCGGCCCCGGCGCTGCCGGTGCGACCCTCGCGACCCCGCCCGCCAGCTCCGTTCGGTGCGAACACCCGGACCTGGAGGTTGTCCCACAGTTCCGACCGGTCACCTCGGCTGCGATTGCGGCTCCGGTGTTTCCGTCCGTTCCCCTGCGGGCAGAGAGAAAGTTACGCGCCCGCCCGATCAGTCGTCAAATCGAGCGAGCGCGTCCCACGTCACAACGTCGATCGACGCCTATCTGACCAGCTCAACCCCGGCAAACGTGCGCTTGCCGCGGCGTAGCACCAGGAACCGGCCGTACAGCAGGGCCTCGGCCGCAACCACCGCCTCGACGTCCGACACCCGCTGATTGTTGAGGTAGGCGCCGCCTTCGGCGATCGCCCGGCGTGCCTCGTTCAGACTGCCGACGAGTCCCGACTCCTTCAGCAACGTGGCCACTGCCGGCATCTCGCCGGTCACGGTCAGCAGGCCCGCCTCACGCAACGCGGCGTGCAGTGTCTCCGGAGCCAGTTCGTCCAGTGACCCCCGGCCGAACAGGGCCTGGCTGGCTGCCACCGCCTGGGCAGCCTCCACCGGACCGTGCACCAGGGCGGTGAGCTCCTCAGCCAGCGCGCGCTGGGCGATCCGCGCAGCCGGCCGGGCCGCTGACTCCCGCTCCAGTTCGGCTATCGTCTCGCGATCCTGAAAGCTGAAGTAGCGCAGGAACCGCCCGACGTCGCGGTCGTCGACGTTGACCCAGAACTGGTAGAAGGCATACGGGCTGGTCAGCGCGGCGTCCAACCAGACCGCGCCGCCCTCGGTCTTGCCGAACTTGGTGCCGTCCGACCGGGTGACCAGCGGCGTGGTGAAACCGTGCACCGGGCCGGCTCCACGGCGGCGTACGTAGTCGACCCCTGCGGTGATGTTGCCCCACTGATCGGAGCCGCCGAACTGCAGCAGGCAACCGTGCCGCCGGTGCAGCTCGAAGAAGTCGTTCGCCTGCAGCAGCTGGTAGCTGAACTCGGTAAAGCTGATGCCGCTGTCCAGCCGGGCCCGGACCACCTCACGGGCGAGCATCCGGTTGACCGGAAAGTGCTTGCCCACGTCCCGGAGAAACTCGACGACCGACATCGGCCCGGTCCAGTCCAGGTTGTTGACCGCCCGCGCCGCGACCGGCCCGGTGAACGAGACGAACGGCGCGAGCTGGTCGCGGATCCGGTCGACCCAGCCCGCCACCACCTCGGGCGGATTCAGGTTACGCTCACCCCCCTCCTTCGGGTCCCCGATCTGCCCGGTGGCCCCGCCGACCAGCAGCAGCGGCCGGTGTCCGGCGAGTTGCAGCCGACGGGCGGTGAGCACCTGGACCAGGTGGCCCACATGCAGGCTGGGGGCCGTCGGATCGAAGCCGACGTAGAAGGTGGTCGGGTCGCGCAGCTGCCGACCCAGCTCGGTCACATCCGTGGCATCCTGGATCAGGCCTCGCCAGCGCAGTTCGTCCAGCACGTCGGGCGTACCGGCCGGGTCTTGTTCGTCCGTCACGGCGCGATTGTCCCTCATCGCGGACCAGCACGGACATCCGGTTTCCGACCTGCGGCGCAGGTCGCCCCGAACCCGTGAACCCATCGGGACCTGTCGTTGACCGGGCCAGGCCGGGCGGCCCCGGGCCGGGTCGGGCGGCCCGCCGGGCAGGGCCGCCCGACTCTGCCCGGCGGACCGCCGGACGGGGTGCAATGAGAGTGCCGGCAGGGCTATCGAGCGCCGGCGGAGGGAGCCGACGGTGAACACCATCGAGTCGATGACCGAGCAGCGTGACAGCCGTCACCCGGTCACTGTCGGGCCGACCGAATCGATCCGTCTGCCGGCTGAGCGGCCCGGGCTGACCGTGCGGCACGTCGACGGCGAACGGTACGCGGTGCAGGTCCGTGGCCACCAGATCATGGTCGACCAGCCGGTCAGCGGCGGCGGCTCGGACAGCGCACCAACGCCGGTCGAGTTGTTCGTCGCCGCGCTCGCGTCGTGTGTGGCGTACTACGCCGGCCGCTACCTGATCCGGCACGGCCTGTCCCGGGACGGGCTCGCCGTCGGTGCCCGGTACGTGATGGCGGCCGACCGGCCGGCCCGGGTGGCCGCGGTGCGGATCGAACTGAGCGTTCCGGACGGACTGCCGGCCGGACGCCGGGCGGCGCTGCTGGCCGTCGCCGCGCACTGCACGGTGCACAACACGTTGCTCGACCCGCCCGAGGTGGAGATCGAACTGGCCGCTACCTGACCTGCGGCGAGGACGCCGGATCGGCCGGTGTCGGCGGCGGCACCGGCCGGCTGAGCGGGGTTCACGTGGTCGATCACCACGCCGTGCCCGCAACGGGCGGCTGTGGCAGGGTGGCACCGTGGCGATGACACCCGTGAGCCCGGCGGCGCGTGGCGCCCACCGAGCCGTCCGGCTCGAGGATGCCATCCACGCCCTGTTGGAACGCCGGCTACGGCGACGAGGTTGGGATCTGACGCTCATTCCGTACACCGGCTACGGTGCGCCGGGCTGGGTCCGGGTGATGGCCCGGGTGCTGCTGGGTCGGCCGGATCCCCCACATCGGCGGGCGAAGAAGGTACGGGGCTGGCGCAGTTTCGCCACCCTGCCGGTCAAGGACGCGCCGGTGGTGATCGAAGCCGGCGGCAAGCGGCACGAGGTCCAGGCCGACCGGGGCGGGTTCGTGGACACCGTCGTGCCAGCCGATCTGGAGCCCGGCTGGACATCGGTACGGCTGCACAGCGGTGACTCCGAGCCGGTCGACGCGCCGGTACGTATCGTCGACCCGCAGGTCCGGTTCGGCATCATCTCCGACATCGACGACACGGTCATGGTGACCGCGCTGCCCCGGCCGATGCTGGCGGCGTGGAACACGTTCGTGTTGGACGAGCACGCCCGGGCCTCGGTCGCCGGGATGGCGGTGCTGTACGAACGCCTGGTCACCGCGCATCCCGGTGCGCCGGTGCTCTACCTGTCCACCGGTGCCTGGAACGTCGCGCCGACCCTGAGCCGGTTCCTGTCCCGGCATCTCTACCCGGCCGGCCCGCTGCTGCTGACGGACTGGGGTCCGACCACCGAACGGTGGTTCCGCAGCGGTCGGGAGCACAAGCGCGCCAGCCTGGCCAGGTTGGCGGAGGAGTTCCCGCAGATCCGCTGGCTGCTGGTGGGCGACGACGGGCAGCACGATCCGGAGATCTACGCCGAATTCGCGGCGCAGCACCCGGACAGCTTGGCTGCGGTGGCGATCCGTCGGCTCTCGCCGACCCAGGCGGTCCTGGCCGGCAATCTGCCGGCACCGGCCGGTGAGACCTCCAGGGCTGCCGGGCCGGGTGGCCGGCGGTGGTTGTCCGCGCCCGACGGCGCCGGCCTGGCGCACCTGCTGCGCGAGGCGCGACTGCTGTGACCGGCTGCCGGAGCCGGCGGCTCAGCTGACCAGCGGCTCAGTCTGGGGGCGGGGTGTCCGCCGGTCCGGCTTCGACGACCCGCTGTCGGAGCCGGTCGCGGATCTCCTCTGCGGTGTAGGCCCGACGGCGGCGTTCAGCGCGGACGACGACCGCTCCGGTCGCGGCGACCCCGACGAACGCGGCCAGGCCCATTACCTTCCACCAACGCATCCGCCTAGGGTAGTCGGGTGACCGGCGAACCACTCTCCCTCGACGCGGCGGTCGAGCTGACCCGCACCGGTGACCTGTGGCTGTTCCGCGGGCGCACGATGCCCGACCGGGCGATCCAGATGACCACGAACAGCCCGGTGAACCACGTGGGGATGGCGGTGGTGATCGAGGACCTCCCGCCGCTGCTGTGGCACGCCGAGCTCGGTCGGTCGCTGCCGGACATGTGGTCGGGCAGCCACCACAGAGGGGTGCAGCTGCACGACCTGCGCGACGCGGTCACGGTCTGGGCGCGGCGCTACGGTCAGCGGGCCTGGCTGCGGCAGTTGGAGCCGCCCGCCGACAGCGCGATGGAGGATGCCGTGCTACGGACCGTCGCCCGGTTGGACGGCACCCCGTTCCCGTCCACCGCCGCGCTGGCCTGGCGGTGGCTACGGGGTCGTGCCCCGTCCGTACGGCGGGCGCCGCTGGCCGGCGCGGTACGCGAACGGTTGGCCAGCTGGTTGCCGCCAGTTGGTCGGGGTACGGGTGGCGCCGAAGCAGCCGAGGGGTCGGGTGGCGCCGGACCGTCGGCTGACGGTGCTGCCGGCCGGACGGATCTGGAGAGTGTCTACTGCGCCGAGGTGGTCGCGGTGACCTACGAGGCGATGGGGCTGCTGCCAACAGGCCGGCGAACCAACTGGTACGACCCGGGCCGGTTCTGGAGCGGTGACCGACTCCGGCTGAGCGACGGTGCGCAGCTCGGTGTGGAGATCGCGGTCCGGGTTCCGTCGGCGACCGTCGGACGGCGGGCCGCCGACCCATCGGGATGACCAGCGCCGACGACCGATCTGCAAGCGATCAGCCGGCTGGCGGGTCCGGCCGGGACCGATCCGCCCGGTGGGAACGGCGACTGGCGGTGCCGGTGCTGGTCGCGGCGCTGGCCTCGGTTCCGGCGGTGTTCCTCACCCTCACCGGCGGGGCCCTGGCGACGGTCGGTGAGGTACTGCACTGGGCGAGCGGAGCGGTGCTGGTCGCCGAGACCGCCGTACTGCTGGCCTTCTCCGCCGACCGGCTGGCGTGGTTGCGGCGCAACCGAGGGCTGGTGACCCTGACCCTGATCGTGGTCCCGGTCACCATCCTGGCGTTGGGGCCGCTGCAGGTGTTCCGGTTGATCTACACGGTAGGCACGTTACGGCTGGTCCGGGCCCGGCGGATCGTGCGCGCTGTGCTGGTGCTGCACGGCCGGTTCGGACCGAGCGGGCCGTGGGCGACCGCGTTCGCCCTCGGCGCCGGAGTACTGGTCGCCGCGTTCGTGGCGATCACGTTGGTGGATCCCACGTCCCGCTCCCGGATGCTGTTGCAGGACTGGTTCGGCTGGACCGGCAGCGGTCACGCGGTCGCGGTCTGCCTGGCCGGAGCGATCGTGTTCGGTGCCACCTGGGTGGCGCTGCGCAACCGTCGCCAGTCCGGGCAGAGCGACGACGCGGCGTCGGAGTAGTCCGTGCGCCGTCGGAGTAGTCCGTGCACCGTCGACGCAGGGCGGCCGGCCGCCGCCACTCCCGCGAGGGACAATGGTCGGGTGAGACCGTGGCTGCAGCTGACCAGCACTGACCTGATCGCCCAACTACCGGCGGGTGAGGACCAGCAGGTGCACTTTCCGGAGGCTCTGGTCGAGGCGGTGATCGACGAGTACACCACGCCCGGGCAGGCGGTGCTGGACCCGTTCGCCGGCTATGGCACCACACTGGTGACCGCGGCGCGGATGGGTCGACGGGCGACCGGCGTCGAACTGCTGCCCGACCGGGTCGCGCTGATCCGGCAGCGGCTCGCCGGGGCGGCCGGTGCCGAGATCGTCGACGGTGACGCCCGGAAGTTGATCGGTCTGGTCGACGGGCCGTTCGACCTCTGCCTGACCTCACCGCCCTACATGGACGCGACGGACCATCCGGAGAACCCGCTCAACGCCTACGAGACCCTCGACGGTGACTACACCAGCTATCTCGACGAGATCGGTGACGTGTTCGGTCAGGTCGCCCAGTTGCTGCGGCCGGGCGGCCACGCCGTGGTCAACGTGGCGAACATGCGGGTCGACGGTCGGGTGACCACCCTCGCCTGGGACGTGGGTCGGGTGATCCGCGCCCATCTCACTCTGCTTCAGGAGTCGTTCCTGTGTTGGGACCACCAGCCCGACTGGCTGACCGGCGATTACTGTCTGGTCTTTCAACGGCCGAGCTGAGCGGGCGGTTCTCGGCGTCGGCACGGTCGCCGTCACCCGCACGGTCGCCGTCGTCCCGCGAGGATCGGCGCAGCCGTACACCACTGATGGCGTGGTGGTCGACGGAGGCGACGGTGATGGTCCAGCCGTCGACCCGGACCGACTCGCCCGCGTCGGTGGGAATGTGGCCGAGCCGGGCCAGCACCAGACCTGCCACGGTCGTGTAGTCGCCGTCCGGGCGGCCGGGCAGGTCGACCCCGATGTCCGGCAGGTCGTGCACGGGGAAGGTCCCGGGGACCAGCATGGTGCCGTCCGGCTCGGTGCGTACGGCGCGGATGTCCCGGTCGGTCTCGTCGTAGATCTCGCCGACGATCTCCTCCAGTACGTCCTCCAGGGTGACGATGCCGTCGACGGCACCGCGTTCGTCGACGACCAGCGCGATGTGCTGGCGGTGTGTCTTGAACCGCCGCAACGCGTCGACCACCGGCAGGGACTCGGGCAGCAGCATGGGCGGGCGGGCCACCGCGTCGACCGGCCGGTCATCGGGTACGCCGACCAGGTCGCGCAGGTGGATCACGCCTACGGTGTCGTCCAGCATCCCGTTACGGACCACCGGCGCGCGGGAGTGCCCGGAGGTGGCCAGCACGATCCGGGCCGCCTCGGCAGACGTCCCGCTGTCCAGGGTGAAGACCTCCAGCCGGGGCACCAGCACCGCCCGCAGCCGCCGGTCGGCGATCTCCAGTGCCCCGGAGATGATGGTCTGCTGTTCGGCGGTGAACGCCCGGTGACCGGTTACGATGTCGCGCAGTTCGTCCGGGCTGATCTCGTCGCGGGTCGCCTTCGGGTCGCCGCCGACGAGGCGGACCACGAGGTCGCTGGTGGCGCCGAGCGCCCAGACCGCCGGCCGGGCCAGGCTGGCCATCATGTCGAGGGGCCGGGCCACCGCCAGCGCCCACCGCTCGGCCCGCTGCATGGCCACCCGCTTCGGGGCCAGTTCGCCGAAGACCAGTGTGACGAAGGTCAGCACCAGGGTGATCAGCACGATCGCCACCGGCTCCGCAGCCCGGCCGAGCACGTCCAGCACTGGCACCAACGGCTGGGCCAGCGACACCGCAGCGGTGGCCGAGGCCAGGAACCCGGCCAGGGTGATGCCGATCTGAATGGTGGCAAGGAACCGGTTCGGGTCCTTGGCGAGCTTGGCCAGGACCCGACCCGTCCGGCGGGACCGTTCCAGCCGCTGCAGCTGGCTGTCGCGCAGCGACACCAGGGCGATTTCGCTACCGGCGAAGACCGCGTTCAACACCACCAGGATCCCGACCAGCGCGAGTTGTGTTCCGTACCCCTGCACGTACGCACCTTCCATCGCCGCCGTCGTGACCCGGATTCCGTCGCCGGTGTGCTGCGGCCTGCTTTGCCCACCCGGGCCGAATGCGAATCCTGCCATCCTTTCGGACTTCCGGGCCGGTCGGCCCGCCGGTCACCTGCCATCCGCCGTCGCTGTGCCCGGCCGGCGGGCGAAGACCCCTAGCATTTTCTCAGCAAGACTTCGTAATGTCGGTTCACATGAGCTGGAAGCATCACCTTGCCGTACGGATCGCCCGGTCGACCGGAATGCAGATCACCCGCCGGGGCGGCCGTCCCGCCTTCGTCCGCCGCCCGCACCGGCTGCTGCGCCAACCGGTGTTCATTCTGTCGTCGGTCCGGTCGGGGTCGACACTGCTGCGAATGATGCTGAACAGCCACTCTTCGCTCTACGCTCCGCACGAGCTGCATCTGAGCAAGTTGCGGGTGGAGTTCAGTGACCACTACATCACGGACAGCATGGGCGAGTTGGGCTGGGACGCTCAGGAAATCACCCACCTGCTGTGGGACCGGGTGTTGGACGCGGCGTTGCAGCGCAGTGGCAAACAGGTCCTGGTCGAGAAGACTCCGCACAACGTGTTCATCTGGCCCCGGATCGCTCAGGTGTGGCCGGACGCGCGGTTCGTGTTCCTACTGCGCCACCCGGCCGCGATCCTCGACTCGTGGACCAGGGCCCGGCCCCAGCAGACGCCGCAGGAGGCGGCCGAGAGCGTCGGCCGGTACCTGACCAAACTCGCCGAGGCACGCCGGGTACTTCCCGGACACACGGTCCGCTACGAGGATCTGGCGGCCGATCCGACGACCGAGACCCGGCGCATCTGCGAGTTCCTCGGTCTGGAGTGGGAATCGGACATGGTGGAGTACGGCCGGTTCGACCATGGCCGGATCAAGGCCGGGCTGGGTGACTGGACCGGGCGGATCCGTACCGGCACGGTCCAGCCGCCCCGGGAACTGCCGGCCGACGTGGCGCTGCCGGGTCCGCTGTTCGAGGTTGCCCAGGGCTGGGGCTATCCGGCCCGGCGGGACGGCTGAAGGCCGAGGTGCACTGCGGCGGTGGCCTTGCGGAACGCCTCGACGGCACCGACCGGATCGCCGGTGTCGGCCAGCACGTCACCGAGCTCGGCCCAGGCCCGGGACGCCTGTCGCGAGGCGCGCAGCCCGCTGAGGGTCGCGGCGGCGCCGGCGAACATCTCCCGGGACTCGGTGATGTCGCCGGCGGCGGCCAGCGCGGCGGCGAGCGCGGTCTGCGCCCGGGCCCGCTCCAGGTGTGCCTGCCCGCCGAGCTCGGCCAGCGACCGCCGGGCGCTGCGCACCGCGCCGGCCACGTCGCCGTCCAGCAGCAAGGTGCGGGACAGTTCGGTCAGTACGTAGCCGCGGTCGATCCCGCCGCCGACCTCGGTGAGCTCGCGCAGCGCCCGTTCGAACGCCGTGCGGGCCTCGCCGACGCGGGGTGGGGTGTGGCTGAGCAGGATGCAGCCGTACGCGGTGAGCAGCCGGGCGGCGCTGCGTCGGTCGCGGTCCTGGCGGAAGAAGGCCAGCGCCTCCTCGGCGAGTTCCAGGGCCTCCCGGTAGCTGCCCTGTTCGCAGGCGACCTGGCTGGCGTTCCAGAGCACCGCTGCCCGGGCCCGGGGTGAGCCGATCCGGTCGGCGCGCTGCAGGCCTTCGCGCAGCAGCCGTTCGGCCTGTCGCAGGTCGCCCAGCTCGGAGTGGGCGGCGGCGACCGTGGCGAGCAGCCGGACCGCGTCCTCGGACTCCCAGGCACCGAGGCGGTCGACGCGGTCCAGGGTGCCCATCCCGACCTCGATCACCCGCTGCAGTTCGCCGAGCTCGTAGAGGCACCGGATCCAGCTGATCACCATGCCGAGCGAGGCGACGAACGCCGGGCCGTCGGGGTTGTCGCGCAGCAGCGACTCGTACTGCTGGGCGGCTTCGGCCAGCCGGCCCTGCTCGGCCAGCGCGCGGGCCAGGCCGAGCTGCGCCTCGGTCCGGGTCAGCGGGTCCGGCGCGGCGGTGGCCAGGACGCTGCTGAACTGTCGTTCCGCCTCGGTCGGGTCCCCGGCTTCGATGGCGAGCCGACCGTACGACAGGGTCAGCGCGGCGGGTCTGGTGGCGACCGCGTCCGCTTCCCCGGCGAGTTCGGCCACCGAGCAGCCGAGGGTCTGCGCCAGTTCGCGCAACACCTCCGGCTTGGGTGACCGGCGCCCGGCTTCGAGCAACGAGATGTAGCTGACCGACAGGCTTCCCCGGGCCAGCTCCCGCTGGGTCATGTTGCGCGCGACCCGCAGGGCTCGCAGCCGCCGGGGGAAGTCCGGGTGAACTTGTTGACTCATGTCCGGCCCCCTTATTTACTGCACGGAGGTTTATACCACCTGTCAAGGAGGGGCGATGAAGTTGTCTCGCGTGGCGTTCGCCGTCGCGCTCGTCGCCGTGTTGGCCCTGGCTGGGGTCGGCGGCGCGGCGGGACCGGGCGGTCAGTCCGGGTCAAGTCCGCGCGGCTGGCCGTCCTGTTGCGGCATCGAACACTAGATCTTGTCAACTCATTGACTGGCTGACAGTCAACTGCCTACTCTTCCGGAGTCAACAGCTCCGGAGGTCGCCCGTGTCCGAGCCCTCGTACCACCCCGGTCCACGGCTCTCCCAGCAGGAGACCGCAGTCCTGGTCGCCTACCTGTCCGGGCTGACCATGGTCGCCTCTGCCCGTCGCGTCGGCGTCGGTCTCGGCACCGCCAAGCAGTACCTCGAACGGGTCAAGCGCAAGTACGCCGCCGCCGGCCGCCCGGCACAGACGAAACTGGAGCTTGCCCGGCGGGCCGTCGAGGACGGCCTGCTGCCGTGGGCGGAGCGGCCGTCGCGTCGCGCCGGCTGACCGCCTGCCGCCGCACCCGTCTCCCGTCATCCGATCGCACCGGTCGCCCGTCATCCGGTCACGTTCGGCGCCCCGGTCCGGCCACCGCGCGGCCGGGGAGCGGCCCGGCGGTACGCGCTGACCGTCGGCTCGCCGGCCAGCCAGAAGCGCCATGGCGTGTGCGAGGCCGCGCCCACCCCCACCCGGGGGCCGGTGCGGACAGCCCCGGCCGGGATCGGCACCGGCGATGGCGTCAGCGACAGCGGGCCGGTGCCGTCGAGCACCGACGTACCGTTCGCCGTGCCGTCCAGCCCGAGCGCGGCCATCAACCGGGCCGGACCACGGGCCAGGTCCCGGTCCGGCACCCGCAGGCCACGGCGGCGCCGGACAGCCCCGTGACCGGCGACGATCTCGCCGGCCCGCAGCAGCACCGCCGCTGCCTGTCCCGGCGGGCCGGTGACCACGTTGCCACACCAGTGCATGCCGTAGCTGAAGTAGACGTACAGCTGCCCGGGCGGCCCGAACATCGGGGCATTACGCGGCGTACGGCCCCGGTGGGCGTGCGAGGCGGGGTCGGCGCCGACCCCGGCGTACGCCTCGACCTCGGTGAGCCGGACCTCGACATCGCCGACGGCGACCCGGCAGCCCAGCAACGCGCGGGCCGCGACGTCGACCGGTCCGGCGAGCACCGTCGCGAGATCGCCGACCTGCGCGGGTGGTCTCATGGTGCCAGCACAGCACAGCGACCCAGCACACCACCGCCCGGGAGCGACCGATGAGTCCCGCCGACACCCCGCCACCGCCGTACTACCTGGTGGTCTTCGCCTCCACCCGCACCGACGACGACCACGGCTACGCGGCCACCGCCCGCCGAATGCTGGAACTCGCCGACGCGCAGCCAGGCTTCCTGGGCGTGGACAGTGCCCGGGACCCCGACGGGGTCGGCATCACCGTCTCCTACTGGCGTGACGAGGAGTCGATCGTCGCCTGGCGTCGACACGTCGAGCATCTGATCGCCCAGACCGATGGCCGGGCCCGGTGGTACGCCAGCTTCGCGGTGCACGTGGCTCGGGTGGAGCGGGCCTACCGGTTCCCGCCGCCCACCCGGTGACCCGGACCCGGCCGGTGACCCGGATCCGGCCGCCGGCCAGGTCAGCGGGGCACCACCGACTCCGCCGCCCACTGCCGCCACCCGCTCAGTTGCTCCGTCACGGCAACCAACTGGTCGGCCACCGGACCGGGGCCGGTCGAGCCCGGCGTGGTCCGCACCGCGAGCGCCGACCGTACCGAGAGCACGTCCCGGACGCTGGCGTCCAGGTGCTCGCTGACCAGCCGCAGATCGTCGTCGGAGACCTCGTCGAGCGCACACTCCCGGGCCGAGCAGAGCGCCACCAGCTTGCCGGTGACCTCGTGCGCGTCCCGGAACGGCACACCCTTACGGACCAGCCAGTCCGCCACCTCGGTGGCCAGGGTGAACCCGGCCGGGGCGGCGGCGGCGAGCCGGTCCACCCGTACCGTCATGGTGGAGATCATCCCGGCCAGGGCCGGCAGCAGCAGTTGCAGGGTGTCGACGGCGTCGAACGCCGGCTCCTTGTCCTCCTGCATGTCCCGGTCGTAGGTCAGCGGCAGCCCCTTGAGCATGGTCAACACGGCCACCAGCCCGCCGACGAGCCGGCCGGACTTGCCCCGGGCCAGCTCGGCGATGTCGGCGTTCTTCTTCTGCGGCATGATCGACGACCCGGTGGCGAAGGCGTCGTCGAGCTCCACCCAGCCGAACTCCTGCGAGGTCCAGAGCACCACCTCCTCCCCCAGCCGGGACAGGTGCACCCCGACCATCGCGGTGACGAAGAGGAACTCGGCGGCGAAGTCCCGGTCGGCGACCGCGTCCATCGAGTTGGCGAACGAGGTCCGGAATCCCAGCTCCTTGGCGACCGCGACCGGATCCAGCGGAAGGCCGGAGCCGGCCAGCGCGCCGGCGCCCAACGGCGACACGGCGGTACGGGCGTCCCAGTCGCGCAACCGGTCCAGGTCGCGCAGCAGCGGATGGACGTGGGCGAGCAGCCAGTGCCCGAACGTCACCGGCTGGGCGTGCTGCACGTGGGTCATCCCGGGCGCGGGGGTCTCCAGGTGCCGCTCTGCCTGCTCGACCAGGGCAGCGGCCAGCTCGACCAGCTGTGCGGCCAGGCCACGGGCGTGGTCGCGCAGGTACAGCCGCAGGTCGGTGGCGACCTGGTCGTTGCGGGACCGGCCGGCACGCAGCTTGCCGCCGAGCGAGCCGAGCCGCTCCAGCAGGCCGCGTTCCAGCGCGGTGTGTACATCCTCGTCGTCCACGGTCGGCCGGAACGACCCGGAGGCGCAGGCCGCCTCCAGGTCGTCCAACGCGGCCAGCATCCGGCCCAGTTCGTCCGGGTCGAGCAGGCCGGCGGCGGCCAGCACCCGGGCGTGCGCCCGGGAGCCGGCGATGTCGTACGGGGCCAGCCGCCAGTCGAACTGGACGCTGACCGACAGGCGGGCCAGCGCCTCGGCCGGCCCGCCGGCGAAGCGGCCACCCCACAGGCTGGTGCGGTTCGGGCTGGCGGTGTTCTCGGTCAGGCTCTTGTCGTCCACGGCGACCATTGTCGGGGTCAGGCTCCCGAGCCGGGCAGCCGGGTTTGCCCACCGGGGCCGGCGAGCCGGGTGTCGCGGGCGGTGGCCAGCCGGCTGGACAGCCCCCACAGCTGCACGAAGCCCTTCGCCTGGCTCTGGTCGAAGGTGTCACCGGTGTCGTAGGTGGCCAGGTTGAAGTCGTACAGACTGGCCTCGGAACGCCGGCCGACGACGACCGGCCGGCCGCCGTGCAGCACCATCCGGATCTCGCCGGTGACGTGCCGCTGCGTCTCGTCGATGAACGCGTCGAGGGCCTGCTTGAGCGGGGAGAACCACAGGCCGTCGTAGACCAGCTCGCCCCAGCGCTGGTCCACGGTCCGCTTGAACCGGGCCACCTCGCGCTCCACGGTGACGTTCTCCAGCTCCTGGTGGGCGGTGATCAGCGCGATCGCGCCCGGTGCCTCGTACACCTCGCGGCTCTTGATCCCGACAAGCCGGTCCTCGACCATGTCCAGCCGCCCGATGCCCTGCGCGCCAGCACGCCGGTTGAGCTCCACCACCGCCTGGTACGGGGTGACCGGCTCGCCGTCGACCGCCACCGGCACGCCGGCGTCGAAGGTGATGGTCACCTCGTCGGCGTCGCGCGGCGCGGCCGGGTCGGCGGTGTACGCGTACAGGTCCTCGATCGGGGCGTTCCAGATGTCCTCCAGGAAGCCGGTCTCCACCGCCCGGCCCCACAGGTTCTGGTCGATCGAGTACGGCGACTTGTGCGACACGTCGATCGGCAGCCCCTTCTCCTCGGCCAGCGCGATCGCCTTGTCCCGGGTCCAGGCGAAGTCGCGGGCCGGGGCGACCACCTTCAGCTCCGGCGCGAGCGCGCCGATGCCGACCTCGAAGCGAACCTGGTCGTTGCCCTTGCCGGTGCAGCCGTGCGACACCACGGTGCCGCCGTGCTTGCGGGCCGCCGCGACCAGATGCTTGACGATCAGCGGCCGGCTCAGCGCCGACACCAGCGGGTACCGGTCCATGTAGAGGGCGTTGGCCCGCAGCGCCGGTAGGCAGAAGTCGGCGGCGAACTCGTCCCGGGCGTCGACCACCTCGGATTCGACGGCGCCGCAGTCCAGCGCCCGCTGCCGGATGACGTCCATGTCCTCGCCGCCCTGGCCGACGTCGACCGCGACGGCGATCACCTCGGCGCCGAGTTCCCCGGCGAGGTACGGAATGGCGACCGAGGTGTCCAGGCCGCCGGAGTAGGCGAGTACCACCCGCTCAGTCATGATGTCGTGCTCCTCGTTGAATGTGCGTATCGGGATAATCAGGTGGTGGTCGGGCGGTTCGGCGGGGGTGGTCGGGCGGTTCAGGTGGTGGTCGGGCCGGGCGGGGTGGCGGCCCAGGTGGAGAGCTTTCCGGCCAGGTCGGCACCGCCGGCCGGGTCGCGGGCGACGACCAGGATGGTGTCGTCACCGGCGATGGTGCCGACCACGTCCGGCAGCCCGGACCGGTCCAGCGCGCTGGCCAGGAACTGCGCCGCACCCGGTGGGGTACGCAGCACGCAGATGTTGCCACTGGCGTCGACTCCGGTGAGCAGCTCGTGCAGCAGCCGGACCAGGCGGGCCGGGGCCTGCTCGGCGGGGCGCAGCGTCGGGTTGCCGTCCTCGGGAATCAGGTAGACCGCTGGGCCGCCGTCGCGGCCGCGTACCTTGACCGCGCCGAGTTCCTCCAGGTCCCGCGACAGGGTCGCCTGGGTGACCTGCATGCCGTCGGCGGCGAGCAACTCGGCCAGCTCGGTCTGCGACCGGACCGCCCTGGCCCGGATCAGCTCGGTGATCCGGGCGTGCCGGGCGGTCCGGGTCGCCGGCCCGGTCACGACGGCCCGTCCTGCTGGCGCAGCAGCCAGGTGAGCAGTGCCTTCTGCGCGTGCAGCCGGTTCTCCGCCTGGTCGAACACGGCGCTGCGCGCGCCGTCGAGCACCTCGTCGGTGATCTCCTCACCCCGGTGGGCGGGCAGGCAGTGCAGCACGATCGCCTCCGGCGCGGCGGCGTCGAGCAGATCCTGGTTGACCTGGTACGGCCAGAACGGAGTACGCCGGTCCCGGCCGTCGGCCTCCTGGCCCATCGACGTCCAGGTGTCGGTGGCCAGCACGTCGGCGCCGTCGACCGCCTCCTTCGGGTCCCGGATGACCTGCACCGACCCGCCGGTCCAGGCGGCGATCTCCCCGGCCCGGGAAACCACCGACGGGGACGGGTCGTGCCCGGTCGGCCCGGACACCCGCACATGCATCCCGGCGGTGGCCCCGGCAAGCAGGTAGGAACTCGCCATGTTGTTCGCGGCGTCGCCGATGTACGCCAGGGTCCGTCCGGTGGTGGCGCCGCAGTACTCCCGCACGGTCAGCAGGTCGGCGAGCAGCTGGCAGGGGTGGAACCCGTCGGTGAGCGCGTTGACCACCGGCACGCTCGCCCCTGCCGCGACCTCGGCGAGCCGGTCGTCGCCGAAGGTACGCATCACGATCGCCGACACGTACCGCGACAGCACCCGACCGGCGTCGGCCAGGGTCTCCCCGCGACCGAAGTGGGTGGCCTGGGTGTCCACCACGATCGGGTTGCCGCCCAGCTCGGCGATGCCGACATCGAACGACAGCCGGGTCCGCAGGCTCTGCTTGTCGAACAGCACCGCGACCGAGCGGGGGCCGGCCAGCGGCCGGTGGCCGTACCGGTCCGCCTTCATCGCCGCGGCCAGATCCAGCACCGCCGACTGCTCGGCCGGGCTCAGGTCGTCGTCGCGCAGCAGGTGCCGGATCACGACGCCGCTCCAGTGGTCGCCGCGGCTTCGGCGGCGGCGGTGAGGACCGCCGGCAGCGCGGCCAGGAACTCGTCGGCCTGCTCCGCGGTGAGAATCAGCGGCGGAGCCAGCCGGATCAGATCCGGCTGGGCCGGATTGACCAGGAACCCGGCGTCGCGCAGCCCGGCCGCGACCGCAGCCGAGACGGGCGCGGTGAGCACCACGCCGAGCAGCAGACCGGCGCCCCGTACCCCGGCGATGAGCGGGTGGCCGAGCGACTCGACGCCCCGGCGCAGCTGCTCGCCGACCCGCTTGACGTGGTCGAGCAGCCCTTCGGCGGCGATGGTGCGCAGCACGGCGAGGGCGGCGGCGCAGCAGACCGGATTGCCGCCGAAGGTGCTGCCGTGACTGCCCGGGGTGAGCAGCGCGGCCGGAGTGCCCACGCCACCGACCCGGGTGTCTGCGAAGGCGATGCAGGCACCGATCGGCAGCCCGCCGCCGAGACCCTTCGCCAGGGTGACGACGTCCGGGGTGATCCCGTCGGCCTGGTGGGCGAACCAGTGACCGGTCCGTCCCACCCCGGTCTGCACCTCGTCGAGGGTGAGCAGGGCACCGTGCCGGCTGGTGATCTCCCGGGCGGCGGCCAGGTAGCCCGGCGGCGGCACCACCACGCCGGCCTCACCCTGGATCGGCTCCAGGATCACCATGGCGGTGCGGTCGGTGACGGCGGCGGCGAGCGCGTCGATGTCGCCGTACGGCACGTGGCTGACCTCGCCGGGCAGCGGCCGGAACGGGTCGGCCTTGGCCGGCTGCCCGGTCAACGCCAGGGCGCCCATGGTCCGGCCGTGGAAGCCGTCGTGGGTGGCGACGACGTGGGTCCGACCGGTACGCCGGGACAGTTTGAACGCGGCTTCGACCGCCTCGGCCCCGGAGTTGCAGAAGAACGCCGCGCCGGGGCGTCCGGTGAGGGCGAGCAGCAGTTCGGCCAGGGCCACCGGCGGTTCGGCGACGTAGAGGTTCGAGACGTGTCCGAGGGTGCTGATCTGCCGGGTGACCGCCTCGACGACCGCCGGGTGGGCGTGTCCGAGCGAGTTGACCGCGATGCCGCCCAACAGGTCGAGGTAGCGTCGGCCGTCCTCAGCGACGACGGTCGCGCCCTCGCCGCGCACCAGCGCCAGCGGCGGTGTGCCGTAGTTGTCCATCAACGATGCGGACCAGCGGTCCCGCAGCGAGGCCATTCAGGACTCCCCGTCGTTCGTCGGATCGGTGACCATGGTGCCGAAGCCCTCCGAGGTGAAGACCTCCAGCAGGGTGGAGTGGGCCACCCGGCCGTCGACCACGTGCGCGGCGGGCACCCCGCCGCGTACCGCCCGCAGGCACGCCTCCATCTTCGGCACCATGCCGGCGGCCAGGGTGGGCAGCAGGTCGGCCAGGTCGTCGGCGGTGATCCGGCTGATCAGGCTGCCGGTGTCGGGCCAGTCGGCGTACAGGCCGGGCACGTCGGTGAGGACGACCAGCTTGCGGGCCCGCAGCGCGACGGCCAACGCCGCGGCGGCCGTGTCGGCGTTGAGGTTGTGCAGTACGCCGTCCACGTCGGGTGCGACCGTGGAGATCACCGGGATGCGCCCGGCGGCGATGATGTCGGCGACCGCCGACGGGTTGACCGTGTCGACGTCGCCGACCTGGCCGACGTCGACCGGCTCGCCGTCGACCCAGGCGGGCCGACGGACGGCGGTGAACAGCCGGGCATCCTCACCGGACAGTCCGACGGCGTACGGTCCGTGCTCGTTGATCAGGCCGACGAGTTCCCGGCCGACCTGGCCGACCAGCACCATCCGGACCACGTCCATCGCTTCCGGTGTGGTGACCCGCAGGCCGCCCTTGAACTCGCTGGCGATGCCGAGCCGGCGCAGCATGCTGGAGATCTGCGGGCCGCCGCCGTGTACCACCACCGGGCGGATACCGGCGTACCGCAGGAACACCATGTCGGCGGCGAAGGCCTGCTGCAGCTGCGGGTCGATCATGGCGTTGCCGCCGTACTTGACGACCACGGTGGCCCCGTGGAAGCGGGCCAGCCAGGGCAGCGCCTCGATCAGGGTGGCGGCCTTGGTCTGGGCGACACTGAGATCGCGGCTCAGCGTGCTGTGCGGCGCGGTCGGCCGGGTGGTGTCGGTCATGTCGAGTACGCCGAGTTCTCGTGCACGTACGCGTGCGACAGGTCGTTGGTCCAGATGGTCGCGGTGGCGGCACCGGCGTGCAGGTCGATCCGGATGTGCACCTGCCGGCCGGTGAGGTCGACCTGGTCGCGGGGTGCGGCGGCGGCCCCGTCCCGGCAGATCCACACGTCGTTGATCGCCACGTCGAGCTGGTCGGGGTCGAACACCGCGCTGGTGGTGCCGACCGCCGCGAGGATCCGCCCCCAGTTGGGGTCGTTGCCGAACAGCGCCGTCTTGACCAGGTTGTTGCGGGCCACCGCCCGGCCGACCTGCACCGCGTCGGTCTCGCTGGCCGCGCCGACCACCTCGATGGCGACCTCCTTGCTGGCGCCTTCGGCGTCGGCGATCAGTTGCCGGGCCAGGTCGGCGCAGGCGGCGGTGACCGCGGCGGTCAGCTCCCCGGCCGACGGGGTGACCCCCGAGGCACCGCTGGCCAGCAGCAGCACGGTGTCGTTGGTGGACAGGCAGCCGTCGGAGTCGACCCGGTCGAAGGTGGTGCGGCAGGCTTCGCGCAGTGCGGCGTCGAGGTCGGCGGGGTCGGCGAGCGCGTCGGTGGTCAGTACGCAGAGCATCGTCGCCATGGACGGGGCGAGCATGCCCGCGCCCTTGGCCATCCCGCCGACCCGCCAGGCCGGTCCGCCGGTGCCGGCCGGGCCGGCGTCGACGACGGTGGTCTTCGGCCGGGTGTCGGTCGTCATGATCGCCTCGGCGGCGGCCGGTCCGGCGTCGGCGGAGAGCCCGGCGACCGCCGCCGTCACTCCGGCCAGCAGCTTGTCCATCGGCAGCCGTTCGCCGATCAGCCCGGTCGAGCAGACCGCGATCTCACCGGCCCCGACGTCCGTGCCGCCTGTCGCGCTGAGGGTCGTGGCGACGTGTTCGGCGGTGGCGTGGGTGTCCTGGAACCCGGCCGGGCCGGTGCAGGCGTTGGCCCCGCCGGAGTTGAGCACCACCGCGCGCAGCCTGCCGGCGCGCAGCACCTGCCGGCTCCACCGCACCGGAGCGGCCTGCACCCGGTTGGCGGTGAACACCCCGGCGGCGGCCGTAGCGGGTCCGTCGTTGACGACCAGGGCCACATCGGCCACGCCACTGGCTTTGAGCCCGGCGGCCACCCCGGCCGCCCGGAACCCGTTCGGCGCGGTCACCGTCATGGCGCGATCCCCAGAGCAGTCAGGCCGGTGGTCTCCGGCAGGCCGAGCATCAGGTTGGCGCACTGCACGGCCTGGCCGGCGGCGCCCTTGCCGAGGTTGTCGACGGCGCTGGTCACGATCACCCGTCCCGAGTCGACGTCGGTGCCCACCTGCAGGTGGCAGGCGTTGGATCCGAGGGTCGCGGCGGTGGCCGGCCAGGTGCCGGCCGGCAGCAGGCGGACGAACGGTTCGTCGGCGTAGGCGACGGTCAGCGCGTCGCGCGCGGCGGCCGGGTCGGCGGTGCCGCCGGCCGGGCGGGCCGTCACCGTGGCCAGGATGCCGCGCGGCATCGGAGCCAGCACGGGGGTGAAGGACAGGCTGGTCGCGCCGGTGGCCTGCTTGATCTCCGGGACGTGCTGGTGGGCGCCGACCTTGTACGGCGACAGGCTGCCCATCACCTCACTGGCCAGCAGGTGGGTCTTGGCGGACCGGCCGGCACCGGAGGTGCCGCTGGCGGCGACCACCACGACATCGTCCGGGGCGACCACCCCGGCGGCGATCAGCGGCGCGAGCGCCAGGGTGGTGGCGACCGCATAGCAGCCGGTGGCGGCGACCCGGTCGGCGGCGGCGACCCGGTCCCGCTGGCCGGGCAGTTCCGGCAGCCCGTACGTCCAGGCACCGGCGTGCTGGCCGCCGTAGTAGCGGGACCAGGCGGCGGCGTCGGCCAGCCGGTGGTCGGCACCGAGATCGACGACCTTGACGTCGGCCGGCAGGGCGGCGGCGAGCGCGGCCGACTCGCCGTGCGGCAGGGCCAGGAATACCAGGTCCGCGGCGGCGAGGTCGGCCGGATCGGTGGCGACGAACACCAGGTCGAGGCCGGCCAGGTGCGGGTGTACCTCGGCGACCGGCGCGCCGGCCTGGCTGTGCGCCGTGGCGGCGACCAGGTCCAGCTCGGGGTGCCCGGCGATCAGCCGCAGCAGCTCTCCCCCGGCGTACCCGCTCGCGCCGACGACGGCGACCCGGATGCCCATACCCACCTCCGCATTTCTATGCGGAGGACGGTATCAGGATGCATCCGGGCCGACAAGACCCATTCCAGCCGGTCAGGTGTCGACGACCTCCACGTCGCGCCAGAAGGCGACCCGGTCCCGGACCATGTCAGCCGCCGGCAGCGGCTGCGGGTAGTACCAGACCGCGTCGGCACTGCGCTGACCATCGCCCTCCAGCGAGTAGTAGGACGCGTCACCCTTCCACGGACAGTGGGTGTGGGTGTCCGATTCACGTACCAGGTCGTCACGCAGCGACGACCGGGGGAAATAGTGGTTTCCCTCGACGACGACCGTGTCGTCGCTCTCGGCGATCACGAGCCCGTTCCAGATGGCCTTCGGCATGAGATCCAGCGTAGCCGCCTCCCGGCCCGGCACGATCGATGTCGAGGTGCGGACAGTCGATCCACAGCTGTCCATTGTCGGCTAAGGTCGACACACCGACCCTGGTACGCGAGGCACCTTCGGGCTTCTCCACCGCGGAGTCGGCGACAGTGTGGCAGCCAGCGATCGAGACGGCTCCTGCCTAGCATCGGCAGCATGGACCGGGCAGATCACCGACGGAGCCGTGCGGGACCCGACGAGGCGGTGGGAGCGCACATGGCGGAGGACCGAAGCGTCCTGGCGATCTTCGTCGACGTGCGCGGATTCACCCGATGGTCCGAGACCAACGAGGTCTTCATCAACCTCGACCAGTTCATCGCCGGCTTCTTCACGATCCTGCGTCGACGCTTCCCCGGCACGTACAGTCTCAAGCCGCTCGGTGACGGTGCTCTGCTGGTCTGTGAGATCCCGGAGCGCAACAGCCCACGCGAGCTGGCGTCGATGCTCTCCCGGGTGCTGGCCATCGTCAACCGCGTCGACGCCGACTTCGCCCGACACTGTGTCGAGTTCGCCAACCGGGTCGGCCACCGCACCGATCTGCGGCTCGGCTGGGGAGTCGTCCGCGGCAAGGTCATCCGCACCGGCGACGACTGGGCCGGGCACAACCTCAACAAGTGCTCACGGCTGTGCGCCGAGGCCCGCCCGTTCGGCATCGTCATCGACCGCGACGACTTTCCCGAACTGCCCCGCGACGTACGCGGCATGACCAGCCAGATCCGCCGGCTGCGCGGCATCGGCGAGGTGCCGGTCTGGGTGAGCCACGAGATCGCCTCGCAGTTCGTGCCCCGGGAACGACTGCGCGAGACGCCCGAGGTCCATGTCGCCGGGATCTGCTTCACCGAGGATCACAGCGGCGGCATCCGACTGCTGCTGGCCCGCCGGTCGGCCGAGCGGGCGCTGTTCCCCGGCCTTCTTGAGGGATGCGGCGGACAGTTGCGCTACTCGGAGACGTTCACCGACGGCGTACGCCGGCACTTCCAACAGGAGATGGGCCTGGACGTCGAGGTCCGCGAGGATCTGCACTGCTTCTATACGATCCGCGAGGCCGACGTGCCGGTGATTCCGGGCATTCGGTTCCTCTGCCGCCGGGTCGGGCGCGGCGAGCCGTCCTCAGGTAACCACTCGGAGCTGCGCTGGATGAGCGAGGACGAGTTCGCGGCGACCCCGGCCACGGAGTTCGTCGGAGGGTTGAAGGCCGAGGTGCTGGAGCTGCTCACCCGGTACCGGCAGGCCAGTCAGCGGTGAGCACGGGCCGCGCTATCCGGACGGTGTCACACCGAGCAGGATCAGCAGGCCGGAGACGGCGCCCAGGAGCGCGACGACGAAGCCCAGACCTTCCCGGACGTGACGGGTCACGACGGGAACCCGGCTCGGCGGCACCCCGGTGGCCGTGCCGGCCTGCCGGGTGCCGGTCCGGGCCCGTGGCTGGGCGCCGAGCAGCCGCTCGATCTTGTCGAGGCGGTGCAGGTGACAGCCGATCAGCAGACCTGACCCCAGGTACGGACAGTCCCCGTCGTGCCACAGCCACTCACCGCAGCGCACCGGAACGGCGAGCACCGCGTACGGCAGCCCGACCGTGAGCGTGAGGAACCATCCCCAGCGCGGCTCGCCGCCGGTGAAGGCAGCGACGGCCAGCAAGGTGATCGCCGCTCCGGCGACGAGACGTGTCCTGCGCCATCGGGGCATCGCCTGATCCTAGTCGGAGGGTCGACCGGCGGACCCCGGGTCCGGCAACCGCGCAGCCGGATCCGGTGTCCGCACAACGGCTCGCCGTACCGACCGGATCCGATGCCGACGGCGACGGGTGCCGCGACCAGTCACCACAGATATCGATTCTGCTCTATTGTTGACGGTTGGTCCGCCATCCGGTCGGACCGACCGAGGAGGAGGTGGGCGTGCGTCCCAAGGAGAATCACACCGGCCCGGCTGCCCTGGCCCGGCGTCGCACCCGATCGGCCGGCGCGGCGGCCCTGGCCGGCGTCGCGGTCCTGGCAGTCACCGTGACGTCGGCGTTGGCCGCGACCACCGGCGACACCGCCTCCACCAGCCCTGCCGGCCCTGACCGGCACCCGGCCACCTGGGTCGCCGCCTGGGCACCCAGCCCGGTCGAGGGCAGCACCATCCCCTGGTCGGACTGCCCGGCCGGGGACGGGCTGGCCGACCAGACGGTGCGCAACGTCGCCTTCGTCAGCGCCGGTGGCCGGGCTGTCCGGGTACGGATCACCAACACGTTCGGCACCCGGGCGCTGACCGTCGGCCGGGCCTCGGTCGCCGTGCAGCACGACGGCGCGACCGCCGTGCCCGGCTCGATGCGGGAGCTGACCTTCGGCGGCAGCCACGAGGTCACCGTGGCCGCCGGCGGTCGGGCACTGAGCGACCCGGTCCCGCTGCGGGTCGCCGCGCTGAGCACCCTGCTGGTCAGTGTGTACGTACCGGAGCCGACCGGACCGGTGACCAACCATCCGTTCACCGCCCAGGGCAACCATCTGGCGGCGGGCGACCGGGCCGCCGCGCCGACCGCCGACGGGTACGCCGACACGCCATGCTGGATGCTCGTCGACGGAATCGACGTGCAGGCCGATCCCCGGGTCGTCGGCTCCGTGGTCGCGCTCGGCGACTCGATCACCGACACCGGCAACACCACCGGCAACGCCAACCGGCGCTGGCCCGATTACCTGGCCCGTCGCCTGCACGACCACCGCGGGCCCACCCTGTCGGTGGTCAACGCCGGACTCGGCGGCAACCGGCTGCTCGCCCCACGTGACGGGGAACCGTACTGGGGGGGTGCCGGCGCTGGCCCGGCTGGAACGCGACGTCTACGCGCAGACCGGAGTCCGGGCGGTGATCCTGCTGGAAGGCACCAACGACATCGGCTACAGCGCCCCGGCCGCCGACATCATCGCCGGCTACCGGCAGGTGATCGCGCAGACCCGGGCCCAGGGGCTGCCGATCCTCGGCGGCACCGTGCCACCGTTCGGTGGATCCTTCCTGGACACCCCCGAGCGGCAGGAGATCTGGCGCGACGTCAACCACTGGATCCGCACCAGCGGTGCCTTCGACGGAGTGATCGACTTCGCGGCGGCGCTGGCCGACCCGGCCGACCCGACCCGGCTGGCGACCCCGTACGACAGCGGTGACCACCTGCATCCCAACGACGCCGGCTGCGCCGCGATGGCCGACGCCGTCGACCTCGGCGCGCTGCTACGACGCTGACCGACGGTCACCGGCGTTCCCGACCCGGTCCACCTGTCGTCGCGGCGGACCGGGTCGGGACCCGCTGTCGGTCGGTCAGGCGCCGCGCAGCGTCGCGCCGAGCCGGGAGGCGGCCTCGGCGACCGCGCCGTCGCGGGCCGCCACCGCCTCCTCGACGGTCAGCGTCCGGTCTGGAGCCCGGAACACCAGCTTGTACGCCAGGGACTTACGCCCGGCGCCGAGCTGCTCCCCGGCGTACACGTCGAAGAGCCGGACCGATTCGAGCAGCTCGCCCGCCCCGGCCACCAGCGCGGCGCGGACCTGCGCCGCCGGGGTGGTCTCGTCGACGACCAGCGCCACGTCGATCAACGCTGGCGGGAAGCTGGAGAAGTCCGGTGCCGGCACCACCGGAGCCGCCGGCACCGCGTCCAGGTCCAGCTCCATCGCGCAGGTACGCCGGGGCAGTTCCAGCGCGGCGACCGCCGCCGGATGCAACTCACCGGCGTGGCCGACCACCACCCCGTCGACGAGCAGTTCGGCGCAGCGGCCGGGATGCCAGGGCGCGTACTTGCCGGCGCGGACCTCGACCCGGTCGGCCGCAACGCCGGCGGCGTCGAGCACGGTCCGACCGGCTTCGACGGCGTCGGCCCAGCTGGCCGGCCGTCCCGCGCCCCACCAGCCGCCCGGCTCAAGCTCACCGGCCAGCACCACCGCGACGTGCCACGGCTGGTGCGGTACGGCCGCGTCGGCGGCGGCGAACACCTCGTCGGCGGGCCGGTCGTCGACGCCCATCGGCGGCGGTGCGGCGGCACCCGGCCGGGGTTGGAACACCACGCCGATCTCGTAGAGGGCGACGTCGCGCTGCCCCCGGCCGATGTTGCGCCGCAGCGTCGCCAGCAGCGGCGGCAGCAGGCTGGTCCGCAGCAGCGGGTCGGTGTCGGCCAGCGGGTTGGCCAGCCGGACCGCGTCGCGGCGCGGGTCGTCGGCGGGCAGCCCCAGGTCGTCGGCGACCTGCGGGGAGACGAACGGGTAGCAGAGCACCTCGACGTGACCGGTCTCGGCCAGCGCCCGCGCCACCGACCGGCGGCGGCGTTGGTCGGCGGTGAGCCCCCGGCCGGCCGGGGCGGACGGCAGGGCGCTGGGCACGTTGTCGTAGCCGTCCAGCCGGACCACCTCCTCGACCAGGTCGGCCGGGTCGGTCAGGTCGGGCCGCCAGCTCGGCGGGCCGACGACCAGCGGCGCCGTACCGTCGTCGGCTGCCGACGCCGCCGAGGTGGCGGTGGCCACGCCGGTGGCGACGGCACTGGCGCTGGCCACCCCGGCGGTCAACCCGGTGGCGACGGTGCAGCCGACCGCCTCCAGCAGGTCGACGACCCGCTGCGGCGGGTACGCCACCCCGACCCGGCGGCTGGGCAACCCGGCGTCGAGGACGATCGGGGCTGGCGGGGCGACGTGGTCGATGTCCAGGATCTCCGCGCCGGCGGAGCCGCCAGCGTGTTCGGTGAGCAGTGCGACGGCGCGGTCGATGGCGACCAGCGGCAGCGCCGGGTCGACGCCGCGTTCCCACCGTTTGGCGGCCTCGCTGAACAGCTTGTGCCGCCGGGCGGTACGCCCGACCATCACCGGATCCCAGTGCGCGGCCTCGAACAGCACGTTGCGGGTGCCGGGCACCACCTCGCTGGTCTCGCCGCCCATCACCGCGGCGAGCGAGATCGGTCCGGTGTCGTCGCAGATCACCATGTCCTCGGCATCGAGAACCCGTGCCACCCCGTCCAGGGTGGTCAGCTTCTCCCCCGCGACGGCGCGACGGACCACCAGCGGCCCGGCGAGCCGGTCGGCGTCGAAGGCATGCATCGGCTGGCCGAGTTCGAGCATCAGGTAGTTGGTGATGTCGACGGCGAGACTGATGCTGCGGACCCCGGCGGTGGTCAGCCGGCGCACCATCCAGGCCGGCGACGGCACGGTCGGGTCGATACCGCGAACCATCCGGGCGGCGAACCGGTCGCAGCCGACGGTGTCGCGGACCTCGACCGGGTACGCCGGGGTGTCGGTGGCGCCGGGTGCGTCGATCGCCGCCGGGTCCCGCCACGGTACGCCGAGCGCATGGGCGAGTTCCCGGGCGATGCCGCGCACCGACATGGCGTACCCCCGGTCCGGGGTGATCTCGACCTCGACCACGACGTCGTCGAGGCCGACGACGGGCCGGGCGTCGTCGCCCGGCGCGGCGGTGACGTCCGGGGTCAGCACGATGATGCCGGCGTGGTCGTCGCTGACGCCCAGCTCCCGGGCGGAGCAGATCATGCCGTTGGAGTTGCGCCCGTAGGTTTTGCGGGCACCGATAGCGAAGCCGCCGGGCAGCACCCCGCCGGGCAGGATGACGACGACCTTGTCGCCGGGGGCGAAGTTGGTGGCGCCGCAGACGATCTCCTGCGGCTCACCGGTGCCGTTGGCGGTGCCGACATCGACCCGGCAGAACCGGATCGGCTTCTTGAAGCCGGTGAGTTCCTCGATCTCGCGGACCTCGCCGACGACGAGGGAGCCGGTGACGGTGCCGGCCAGGTCGACGATGGACTCGACCTCCAAGCCGAGCCCGACCAGGGCGTCTTCGAGCTGCTGCGGTGTCAGGTCGGCCGGCAGGTCGACGTGTTCGCGCAGCCAGGAGAGTGCGATCCGCATGTCTCAGGCCTCCATCCCGAACGCGCGGGTGAACCGCACGTCGCCTTCCACCATGTCGCGCATGTCGCTGATGCCGTGGCGGAACATCAGGGTGCGTTCGATGCCCATCCCGAACGCGAATCCGGAGTAGACCTCCGGGTCGATGCCGCAGGCGCGCAGCACTCGCGGGTTCACCATGCCGCAGCCGCCCCATTCGACCCAGCGTGGGCCGTCGCGGTGTTGCGGGAACCAGACGTCGAACTCGGCCGACGGCTCGGTGAACGGGAAGTAGTGCGGCCGCCAGCGGGTCCGCGCGTCGGCGCCGAACATCGCCTGGGCGAAGTGGTCGAGGGTGCCCTTGAGGTGCGCCATGGTGATGCCCCGGTCGACGACGAGCCCTTCGACCTGGTGGAACACCGGGGTGTGGGTGGCGTCGAGTTCGTCGGTGCGGTAGACCCGTCCCGGGCAGACCACGTAGATCGGCGGGGTGCGGGTCAGCATGGTGCGGGCCTGCACCGGTGAGGTGTGGGTGCGCAGCACCAGGCCGGGCAGGTCGAGGTGGAAGGTGTCCATCAGCCCACGTGCCGGATGGTCGGGGCTGATGTTGAGCGCGTCGAAGTTGGTCCACTCCAGCTCGGCCTCGGGGCCTTCCGCGATCTCGTAGCCCATCCCGACGAACAGGTCACCGATGCGTTCCATCAGGGTGGTCAACGGGTGCCGGGCGCCGCGCGGGCGGCGGTCGTACGGCAGGGTGACGTCGACGCGTTCCTCGGCGAGCACCCGCCGAGCCCGTTCGGCTTCGAGTTCGCCGCGCCGGGCGTCGTACGCGGTCTGCACGGCGGTACGCGCCTCGTTGACCCGCTTGCCGGCGTCGGACTTGGCGGCCGGCGGCAGCGCGCCGATTTCCCGGCGGGCCAGCGAGATCGGGGCGCGGTCGCCGAGGTGCTGGGGTCGCAGCGCGGTCAACGCGTCCAGGTCGGCGGCGGCGGCGAACGCCTTCTCGGCGTCAGCGACCGCGCCGGTGAGCGCGGCCGGGTCGAGCAGTGCGACCTGTTTCGGATCGTATGGGTCGTTGCGGTAGGTCATGGCGTGCGGGCACTCCCTCGCGGCGTGCGGTCACCGGGGCCGATGACCGGCAAGAGTCTACGGACGCGCGGCGCTGCCGCAGCCCGCCGGTGGGGTGCGCAGGCAGGAAGGGTCGGTCAACCCTGCCGCCCGCCGGAACCGGCGGGCCGGGTAAACAGCCGATGAGGTGGCACACCGCAGCCGGGCCGCCGGTCGCGGCGCGTCGGCTGGGCGTCGACGCGCGCCGGGTAGCTGCGGACGCTCATCGCGTGGGCCTTCCTGGGCGCTGTGCTCTGGCCGAAGTGTACAGGCAGACGGCTGCGGCGGCAGCCAGGTTCAGGCTCTCGGCGCGGCCGTGCAGCGGCACCCGGACCCGGGCGTCGGCCCGGTCGGCCAGCTCGGCCGGCAGGCCGTGCGCCTCGGTGCCGAACAGCCAGGCGGTCGGCGCGGCCAGCGCGCCCGAGTCGGCGAGGTCGTCGAGGTCGGTGTCGCCGTGGCCGGTGGTGGCGAGCACCCGCAGGCCGGCGGCGCGCAGTTCGTCGACGACGTGTGCCGGGTCGTCGTGGCGGACCACGTCGACGTGGAACAGGCTGCCGGCGCTGGCCCGGACGCACTTTCCGTTGTACGGGTCGACGGCGGCGCCAGCGAAGACGACGGTGCCGGCACCGGCGGCGTCGGCGGTGCGCAGCACGGTGCCTGCGTTGCCGGGGTCGCGGATCTCGACCAGCACGGCGGCCAGCGCGGGCCGGCGGTGCAGCGCGCCGTCGAGGGTGACGTCGAGGTGGTCGCAGACGGCGACGACGCCCTGCGGGTTGACGGTCTCGGCCAACGCGGTGAGCGCCGCGTCGTCGACGGTGGAGACGTCAACGCCGGCGCTGGCCGCCGCGACGGTCAGGTCGGTGTGCCGGGTACGCCCGGCGGCGGTGGTGAACAGTTCGCGGACCAGGCCGGGCACGGCGAGCGCCTCCCGGACGGCCTGCGGGCCTTCGGCGAGGAAACGCCGCGTCGCGTCGCGGTCGCGGCGCCGGTGCAGCCGCCGGGCGGCCACGATCCGGGGGGTACGGGTGGTGAACGCCGGCTGCCGGTGGTCGGCCCCGCCGCCGGTGATGGTGGTGGCCGGGACACGGTCGAGGCGCCCGGCTGGCCGTGGTGCGGTCATGCCGGACGCCTCGATTCGTGCCACGTGCGGGTCAGGGTCGCGCCGGTTCAGGCGGCCTGGGCCGCCGCGCCGCCGGTGCCTTCGGCGGCGACCGCCGTGCGGGCCACCTCCACCAGGGCGGCGAACGCGGTGGCGTCGTTGACCGCCAGGTCCGCGAGGACCTTGCGGTCGACCTCGACGCCGGCCAGCTTGAGGCCCTGGATGAGGCGGTTGTAGGTCATCCCGTTGGCTCGGGCCGCCGCGTTGATCCGGGTGATCCACAGCTGCCGGAAGTCGCCCTTGCGGTCGCGACGGTCCCGGTAGGCGTACTGCATCGAGTGCAGCACCTGCTCCTTGGCCTTGCGGTACAGCCGGGACCGCTGGCCCCGGTAGCCGCTGGCGTCCTCCAGCAGGGTACGGCGCTTCTTCTGGGCGTTGACGGACCGCTTGACGCGTGCCATTTCACCTACTCCTTCGGGTCAGTGGCGCGCGTCAGCGGCCGAGCAGCTTCTTGATGCGCTTGACGTCGGCCGGGGACACCTCGACGGTGCCGGTGAGCCGGCGGGTCCGGGTGGAGGGCTTGCCCTCCAGCAGGTGGCGCTTACCCGCCTGCTCGGCCAGGATCTTGCCACGGCCGGTCACCTTGACCCGCTTGCCCATACCGGTGTGGCTCTTCATCTTTGGCATGTGTCGCGTCTCTCCCCTGTCACTCGCCGGTGTTCCCGGCGGGTCCGGCCGTGGCGGCCGGTGGTGGTGCCTCGACGGCACCGGATTCCCGGTCCCGGGAGGCTCCGCCGCCCCGGGCCGCCGTCGCGGCGGCCGCAGCGGCCTTGGTGGCCCGGTGCGGGGCCAACACCATGATCATGTTCCGGCCGTCCTGCTTCGGTGCGGCCTCGACGTACCCCAGGTCGGAGATCTCCGATTCGAGCCGGCGCAGCAGCCGGTAGCCCAGCTCCGGCCGGCTCTGTTCCCGGCCCCGGAACATGATCGTGACCTTGACCTTGTCTCCGGCCTTGAGGAACCGCACCACGTGACCCTTCTTGGTCTCGTAGTCGTGCGGGTCGATCTTGGGTCGGAGCTTCATTTCCTTGATGACGGTCTGCTGCTGGTTACGCCGCGCTTCGCGCGCCTTGAGTGCGCTCTCGTACTTGAACTTGCCGAAGTCCATGAGCTTGCACACCGGCGGACGCGCCATCGGCGCAACCTCAACCAGGTCCAGGTCGACGTCCGCGGCCAGCTGCAGGGCGCGCTCCAGCGGGACGATGCCCACCTGCTCACCCTCAGGGCCGACCAGTCGGACCTCACGTGCCCGGATCTGCTCGTTCACGCGTGGTTCGACGCTGATGGGGCCTCCTCGAGTCGGTAATCTCCGTGGTGCCGTCGCACCCCGGGCCGGCCCCCGGTTGGGGACGCCCCGGGAAAGCAGAAGGCCCTGGCACATGCCAGGGCCTGCTCGACCGGTCGGTGACGCCGTCGACGGCGTCGGCCCGGTGGCGGACGGACCGCCGTCGGGAGACCGGACCCGCCCGCTGGATGGTGGTCCGCGGTACGGGTGGGAGCAGGCGCTCCGCTTTCGCGACTGCCTCCGCCCGGCTGCCGGCTCGCGCCGGCGCCGCCGGTCGAGGGCAGCGTGGTCGACGCGACAAGACTACCAGGCTCCGGCCATAGCCGTACGCCCGGCCGGGTGTCAACCCACGGTGTCAGCCGACGGCGGTCACGATCAACCGGCGGCGGTCGCCGCGCGACCCGCCGCGTGCAGCCGGCGCAACTCCCGGACCGCCTCGACGGCGTGTTCCCGGTCGACGGACTGCAGCGCGAGCATCGGCACCAGCTCGTCGTCGGCCAGCTCCAGGCTGGCCCAGGCGGCGTCCCGGTCGAAGCGGACCGCCGTGACCAGCGACCACGGCAGCTGGTAGGTGCGCAGCACGTTGCGCACCCGTACCCCGTCGGCGTCGGCTTCGACCCGGGGCCGGGTGAACAACAGGATCACGGCGGCCCCCACCAGGCCGAGACCTACCATGGCGGCCTGGTCACCACGCTGGAAGCTGCCCAGATTCGCGCCGGTGGACCCGCGCAGGCCGAAGCTGACCGCAGTGAAGACCAGCAGCAACGCGGCGGCCAGCGACCAGCACATCACCCGCAGCCGGCGGGCACGCACCACCAGCGGCGGCCCGGTCAGCTCGGCGGTCAGCTCGGCGGTCGGATAGGTCGGCTCGTCTGCCACCCGGTCAAGTCTGCCACCGCACCGTCGCGGCCGACCGGCCGGGACCGGCGGGCACCCCGGCCGGACACCAGCACCGCGACGATGATCAGCGCGGCGCCGGCGATGAGACCCGGGCTGACGCCGGGACCGCCGGGGACCAGGACGTCGATCAGCAGCGCCCCGACGAGCTGACCGGCGACCACCCCGAGCCCGGTCCGCAGCACCCCGACCGACCGGACCCCGACCAGCAGCGCCACCACGATGCAGACACCGAACAGCCCGCCGAGGTAGAGGTACCACTCGCCCGGCCACACCCGGCCGGCCGCCGCCCGGTAGCCACCGAGCAGGCCGGCCGCGACCAGCACCAACGGCGTACTGACCACGAAGTTCGCCACCGTGCCCATCGCGGTGGTGCTGGCCGCCGAGACCCGGCCGTTGAGCGCCGACTGGACCGACACCGCCAGCCCGCCGGCCACCGCCAGCGCGATCACCCCGACCGCGAGCTGCCCGACCGGCCGGCCGGCCTGGGCCACCACCACCGCGCCGATGCCGAGCAGCGCCCCGACCAGCCGGGGCATGGTGACGGCGAGCCGGCCGGCGGGGGCCAGCCCGACCCGGTCCACCGCCAGACCGCCGAGGCTGTTGCCGGCGACCTGGGCGATGGTCAGCACCGCCACCCCGAGCACCGGCACCGCGTAGGCGGCGGCGGTGACGAAGAACGCCCCGCCGACCCCGCCGAGGTAGGTCCACCAGGGCAGCCGGGCGGCCCGCAGGGTCCGCAACCCGGCGCGCATCGACGGCAGGAGCAGCAGCCCGACAGCGACCAGCAGCGATCCGCCGATGTTGTTGACCACCGCCCCGATGGCGGCACTGCCCATCCGGGCACCGAGTTCGGCGTTGACCGAGCTCTGCGACGCGGACGCCACCCCACCGAGCCCGGCGACGGCCAGCGCCAGCCAGGGCGGCAGCACCCCGGCGAGGCGGCGCGGGGTCAGCTCGGGCGGATTGCTGGCCGGCGTGGGGCCCGGTGGTGTCACCCGGTCACTCTGACAGCCGGCCACGACAGTGCCTGCGACGGCCCGCTCGGGGTGTCACGTGAAGTCGATCCGGTAGGTCCGGATCCGGGTGCCGTCCTCGCCGGTGACCTCCACGGTGGCGGCCCGGCCTTGCGCGTCCGCCTGGGTCACCGTGATCTCGGCGTACGGGTCGACGGCGGTCGCGGTGACGTGCGGCAGCCGCGGGCCGGCCGGTACGGCGTACCGCGTCGTCGCCGGATCGAAGCCGGCCAGCGGCACCCCGTCGAGCGCGATCGCGGCGGCGTCCGCCTGCGCGGACGTCCCCGGCACCGCCACGGCGACCTCGATCTCACTGAGGGTGATGTGCCGATCCGGGTACGCGGTGAGGATGATCCGCACCGCATCGGTGACGGCCGTGACCGGCACCTCGACCACCGGCGCGGTGGGGGTGCCGACGGGTACGTCCACCGGCCCGCCGGCGTCGACCCAGTCGCCGTGGTCGTCGCGGACCTGGGCCCGCAGACCGCTGGCGTAGCTGTCCGCGCCGTCGCGGTAGAAGTGCACGGCCACCCAGGCGACGGAGTGTTCCCGGGGCAGGGCCACGGTGAGCGTGTCGGTGGGGTTCTTGGCCCCCGGCCGCCAGTTGGACCAGGCCTTGTCGGTGCGGTCGCCGTTGGTCAGGCCCACGGTCGAGTAGCCCGGCTCGGTGAAGGTGGCGTCGATGCCGCTGACCGCGGTCGGCGCCTCGACCGGCGGGGTGACCTGGACTCGGACCGTCGCGGGCAGCTCGGCACCGTCGCCGGCGTCGGCCCGGCCGGTGACGGTGACCACCCCGGGCTGGTCGAACGCGCCGGGCGGCGCGGCGTCCCACCGCACCGGGCGGTCGACGGCGAGGCCCTGGCTGGACAGCGCGGTGACCGTCGCCGGCAGGTCCGGCCGGCCACCGACGAACGCCTTCGCCCGGGCCGGTTCGGTGGCGGCGAGCGTGTCGACGACGACGTTCGCGCGGGCGAGGTGGGTGCGGCCCTGGGCGTCGGTGACCCGACCGCTGACGGGGACGGTGCCGGGCTGCTTCCACCGCACCGGGGCGACGTCACGCCAGGTAACCGGGAGCGGGCCGCCGGGGCCGTCGCGGTGCAGCGCGACGACGCTCGCCGGCAGCGTCGGCGCGGTGCCGGGCGTGGTGAACAGGTCGACCGGTTCGAGCCCGACGACCTTCTCGTCGAGGATCCGCCAGCGCTGGTTGGCGCCGGAGTTCGGCAGCCAGACGGAGACCGCAGCCCCGTCGTGGGTGGCCTGCCCGCTGACGTCGAGCAGCCGGCCGGTGGCGACGTTGACGAAGGTGTACGTCCCGTCGCCGGTGGTGGACAGCATCCACTGGGCGGCCGGGGCGGGTACGCCGTCGGCCGGCACGATCGCGGCGGCGCCGTCGACGACGGCGAGGCGGCGCTGCCCGTCGACGGTGCCGACCGCGTACCGGGCCTGGTTGTCGAAGCCGTCGGTCAACCGGGTGAGCTGCCACAGTTGGGCGGGATCGTGCGGCGTGCCGGTGCGGATGACCGGCGCGTCGCCGGCCGGGGTGAGCGACCGGCCGCTGGGTACACCGTCGATCCGGTAGACGTGGTCGTCGCGGATCAGGGACTCGTCGAGCAGCACGCCGGAGACGCCGTCGATCAGGAAGGTGGTCACCGACCGGGCCGGCACGTCGAGCCGGGCGGTGCGGTCGGTGACGGCCACCGGGGTGCCGGTGCGCAGCGCGCCGGCGGCGCTGGTGACGACCGGGGTGACGGTGGCGTCGGGCGCGACGACGCGGAACGCCGACAGGTCCAGTGCCACGGTACGGGCGTCGGTGCTCGCGTTGACGTGCACCACGGTGGCCCGTTTGCCGGTGGCGATGGCGGCGACGCTGTTCGGGTCGTCGACGGCCATCAGCCGGTCGCCGGGGCGGATGTGGTGGGTGAAGTTGCGCAGCGTGTCGAACTTGGTGTTGGTGTGGATCGGGCAGGTCTGCAGGGTGTCGGCGGCGGTGCAGTCGAACGGCACCTGGATGCTGCCCCAGTTGGAGCCGAGCGGGAACTCGCCGCCGGGCGCCATGTTGTCGTAGTCCTCAACCGGCTGCCACAGCACCCAGGCCGACGGCTCCAGCTCCCGCAGATCGTCGACGACGTGCTGGGCGATGCCCAGACCGGGCAGCATGCTGGTGAAATCCTGCCCGCCGCTGCCGTAGGAGCCCTCCACCTCGCTCATCCACAGCGGTTTGCCTTCGGCCTTGGCGACGTCGCGCACGGCGGTGCGCTGCCCGGTGCCGTAGGTGTGCACGTTGAGCTGCGCGATCCGGTCGCGCACGTCGGCGCCGTAGGCGTTCCAGTTGGTCAGGAAGGTGCCTGGGTTGGTCTCGTCCATCGCCGAGATCACGGTGTCGCTGCCGGCGGCCCGCAACGCGGCGTCCACCGCGTCGATCACCTGCTGCTGACTGGCCGGACCGGCGTGGGCGCCTTCCTGGCGACCACCGACCGGCTGGCCGTCCGGGCCGAGCCGGGTCGACCAGTACGGCGTGTTCGGTTCGTTGAGCGGGTCGATGGTGGCGACGTCGATGCCGTGGGACCGCTCCAGGTGTTCGGTGACCCGCACCAGATAGGTGGCGAAGTCGTCGACGGTGTCCGGGCGGATCTGGTCGGCGGTGGCGTCGAAGCCGCCGGAGACGTAGCCGCTGACCGTCTGGAACCACGGTGGCGAGTTGCTGAACGTCTCCCAGTGGGTGACATCGGCTTTGATCCGGTCGACCCACCAGCGTTGCGCCGGGTCGGCGGCCCAGTTCCAGTGCGTCGGGTCGTCCGGGTCCCACCAGTCGCGGTCGTCGCGGGTGGTACCGGCCGGGGCCTGCCACCAGCCGGGTACGGCACCGCCGGGTCGCAGGTAGTCGGGCACGTCCGGGGCGTTGCCGCCACCGATGTTGTACCGGGCGATGTTGAGGCTCAGCCCGTCGTCGCCGAAGAGCAGTTCGGCGAGCCGGTCGCGGATCTCGTCGGGGTAGCTGCCGGTGGCGTTGGCGAACCAGACCAGGCTGGTCCCCCAGCCCTGGAACTGCTGCCCCCGGTAGGCCGGGTCGGGTCGGACGGTGACCACCGTGGCCGGGGCGTCGGCGACCGGGTCGGGTGCGCCGGCGCGGGCGGCTCCGGTGGCGGGATCCCCGACGGCCGCGACACTGGCGGCGAGGGCGACGGCGCACAGCGCGGCACCGGGTCGGCGGGCCGGCTTGAGTCCTGGCACGGTGGACGGCCTCCTTCGGCGTACGATCAGGGCCAATGTTTACGTAAACATCGGCCCCGATCGTGGCACCGCCGCCCAGCAGCGTCAACCCCCGCTCCCGGCGAACCAGGCTCAGGACCGGGGGCAGGACAATCGCGAGCCGGGATCAGAACGGGAAGCGGCTGATGTCGCCCTGCATGGTGAGCCACTGGGTCTCGGTGAACGCCTCGATGTTGGCGGCCGGTCCACCGAACCGGCCACCGGTGCCGGAGGCACCCACCCCGCCGAACGGTGCCACCGCCTCGTCGTCGACGGTCTGGTCGTTGATGTGCACGATTCCGCTGGGGATCCGGTCGGCCAGGGCCATCGCCTTCATCACGTCCCGGCTCAGGATGCCCAGCGACAGGCCGTACTCGGTGTCATTGGCCAACGCGACCGCCTGGTCCAGGTCGGCGAAGGTCGCGACCGGCGCGACCGGGCCGAACACCTCCTGGGCGAACGCCGGGGTGCTCGGGGTCGCGTCGGCCAGCACCGTCGGCCGGTAGAACAGCTCCTCGTAGGTGCCACCGGCCGCCAACCGGGCCCCGGCGTCGACGCTGGCCGTGACCAGCGAATGGATCTTGTCCCGCTGGTGTTCGTCGATGATCGGGCCGAGCGCCACCTGCCCGGCCGCCGGATCCCCGACCGGCAGGTGGTCGGCCTTGGCCGCCAACTGCTCGACGTACCGGTCGGCGATCCGCTCGTGCACCAGGTGCCGGCCGGTGGCCATGCAGATCTGCCCCTGGTGCAGGAACGACCCCCAGGCGCCGGCCGAGACCGCGAGGTCCAGGTCGGCGTCGTCGAGGACGATCAACGCCGAGTTGCCGCCCAGCTCCAGATGGGCCCGCTTGAGATGGCGGGCGGCGGCCTCGCCCACCTTGCGCCCGGCGGCGGTGGAGCCGGTGAAGCTGACCACCCGCACCCGGGGGTCGGCGATCAGCGACTCGCCGACGGCCGCCCCGCCGGGCAGCACGTGCAGCAGCCCGTCGGGCAGACCCGCCTCCTGGAAGACCCGGGCGATCGACACCCCGCCGCAGACCGCCGTACGCGGATCGGGCTTGAAGACCACCGCGTTGCCCAACGCCAGGGCCGGCGCGATGGACCGGATGGACAGGATCAGCGGGAAGTTGAACGGTGCGATGACGCCGACCACCCCGGCCGGCAGTCGACGCGCCAGACTCAGCCGGGGCTGCCCGCTGGCCAGGATCTCACCGGTCGGGTGCGACGGCAGGGTGGCCGCCTCGTAGCACTCCTGGGCGGCGGTGGTGGTCTCCACCTCGGCCTTCGGCGGCACCGAGCCGGCCTCGCGGATCAACCAGCCACCGATGTCGTCGGCGTACTGCTCGAACAGTTGACCGGCCCGGCGCAGCACGGCGGCCCGCTCCAAATAGCTGGTGGCGGCCCAGTCGCGCTGCGCCTGCGCGGCCCGTACGCAGGCCCGCGTCACGTCGTCGGCGTTGCCGAGACCGACCCGACCGATCTCCTGCCGGGTGGCCGGTGACATGACGGCCATGGTGCCGCCGGCCGCCTCGGTCCAGCCGTCGCTGAAGATCATGCCGTGCCACATCGTCGTGTCGAGTAGTGCCATGAGGAACCTCCGGCCGGTCGGGAATCCGAATCCTCCCTACCTTCCCGCACCAGCACCGGATCCACCTCAGGAACCGGCGTCACCCGTACGAGGAGTTGAGCCGCGACCGGACACGACGACGGCGAGCAGGATCAGTGCCGCACCGACCAGCAGGCCGGCACCCGTCGACGGGCCACCGGGGACGAGCACGTCGATCAGCAGCGCGCCGACGAGCTGCCCACCGAGCACGGCCAGCCCGGTGCGCAGCACACCCACCGACCGGACCCCGACCAGCAGGCCGATCATCACCAGCACCCCGAACAGGCCGCCCAGGTAGAGGAACCACTCCCCCGGCCAGCCGCCGCGCGTCGCGGCACCGAACGCGCCGAGCAGCGCCGCCGTGCCCAGCACGAACGGGGTGGCCACCGCGAAGTTGACCACGGTGGCGGCGGTGGTGGAGCTGGCCGCGGCGACCCGCCCGTTGAGCGCCGACTGCACCGCGACCGCGAGTCCGGCGACGACGGCGACGGCGACCAGCCCGACCGCCAACTGTCCGACCGGGCGACCGACCTGGGCGACGGCTACCGCGACGACGCCGAGCACCGCCCCGGCGATCCGGGGGCCGCTGACCGCGAGCCGGCCCGCCGGAGCCAGCCCGGTCCGGTCCACGGTCAGCCCGCCGAGGCTGTTGCCGGCGACCTGGGCGATGGTGAACACCGCCACGCCGAGCACCGGCACCGCGTAGGTGGCGGCCACCACGAAGAAGCCACCGCCGATCCCGCCGAGATAGCCCCACCAGGGCAGCCGGGCGGCCCGCAGGGTCCGCAGCCCGGCCCGCATCGCCGGGAAGAGCACCAGCCCGAGGGCGATCAGCGACGAGCCGACGATGTTGTTGACGATCGCACCAACCGGCGCGCTGCCCATCCGGGCCCCGAGTTCGGCGTTGACCGCGCTCTGCGACGCGGACGCCACCCCACCGATCCCGGCGACGGCCAGCGCCAGCCAGGGCGGCAGGACCCGCCGCGTGGTCGCGGTCAGAGGCGGCAGGCGTGGATGTCGGTGACCAGGATGGCGCGGGCACCCAGGTCGTACAGCTCGTCCATGATCCGGTGCACCTCGGCACGGCGGACCATCGCCTGCACCGCCACCCAGCCTTCGCGGTGCAGCGGCGAAATGGTCGGCGACTCGATGCCCGGGGTCAGCGCGGTCGCCTGCTCCAGCAGGTCGGCGCGCACGTCGTAGGCGAGCATCACGTACCGGTGGGCGACCAGGACGCCCTGCAGCCGGCGGATCAGCTGGTCGGCCTGCCCGGTGGTGGCGGTACCGGCCGGGTGCACCAGCACCGCCGAGGAGCGCAGGATCGGCTCGCCGACGGTGACCAGCCCGGCCTGACGCAGCGTCGCACCGGTCTCCACCACGTCGGCGATGACGTCGGCGACGCCGAGCCGGATGGCGTTCTCCACCGCGCCGTCGAGCCGGACCACCTCGGCCTTCAGCCCGTGTTCGCCGAGGTAGCTCTCGACCACCCCGGGGTACGCGGTGGCGATGCGCCGCCCGGCGATCTCCTCGGGCACCCGGGTCAGGGTCTCGGGTCGGGCCGCGAACCGGAACGTCGCCCCGCCGAAGTCGAGGTCGAGCAGTTCCTCGGCCGGGCTGGCCGAGTCGATCAGCAGGTCCCGGCCGGTGATGCCGAGCTCCAGTTCACCGGTGCCGACGTAGGTGGCGATGTCGCGGGGCCGCAGGTAGAAGAACTCGACGTCGTTGGCCTCGTCGCGGCAGACGAGGTCCTTGGGGTCGGTGCGCTGGCGGTAGCCGGCCTCGCGCAGCATGTCGGCGGCCGGTCCGGAAAGGGTGCCTTTGTTGGGTACGGCGATGCGCAGCATCTCGGTCTCGCTCCTGATCGATCGACGGTTCACGGTCGCAAGGGCGGGTCAGAGATGTCGGTAGACGTCCTTGAGTTCCAGTCCGGTGGCCAGCATCAGCACCTGCGCCTGGTAGAGCAGCTGGGAGATCTCCTCGGCGGCCCGGTCCGGGCTCTCGTGCTCGGCGGCCATCCACGCCTCGGCGGCCTCTTCGACGACCTTCTTGCCGATGGCGTGCACCCCGCGCTCCAGCGCGGCGACCGTCGACGAGCCGGGGGTCCCGGCCGCCGCCTTGGCCTGCAGCTCGGCGAACAGCTCCTCGAACGTCTTCACGGTGCCCGATTGTGGCAGCCCGGTGACGGGCGGGTCGGCACCGGGTCCGCACCGGTCCATCTGCTGATCACGGTACGGCGGTCGGGCGGGTCGCCAGGTGACGTCAGCGTACGGTGACCGCCGCGTCGACGAGGTGCCGTTCGCCTTCGCCCTCGACCATCGACTCCTCGTACGCCTCGATGGTGTAGTCGCCCGGCGGCAGGGTCAGCTCGGCGAAGCCCTCGCCCCGGCCGGGCGCGCCCGCGTCGAGGGTGACGTACCGCTGGTGGACGATCTTTTCACCCTGGCGGACCCGCAGCTGGGCGGTGGCCTCGTGGACGCTGCCGGCGAGGTGCACGGTGAAGGTCCGCCCGACGGTGTCGCCGTGCTGCGGGTCGATCAGCCAGAGCATGGCCAGGGTGTCCAGCGCGGCCCCCTTGGTGATCTCGTCGCGGGTGTCGACGTGACCCCACAGCCGGGGCACCGGTTCGCCGTCGAGCAGCAGCCGGATCCTCGGGTCGCCGCCGGTGACGCCGGCGACGGTCCAGGCGAGCTGCTGCACCGCGGCGGCGGCCCCGGCGGCGTCGAGGTTGGCGACCCCGGCTCCGGTGATGTTGACCCCGACGATGTCGTACTGGGTCCACACGGTGGCCACGGTGGCCCCGGCCGGCCACAGGGTGCGGTAGTCGGGGTCGGCGAGCCGGGCGGCGGTGAGCATCTCGCCGAGCGCGGCCCGCAGTTCGGCGACGACACCGGTGCCGGTCAGCTGGAACCGGTGGAACTCGCGGTAGAGCCGCAGCCCGTCGCCGTCGGCCGCACCGACGTAGTAGACCGGCAGGGTCGCCACCGGGGTGCCGGCCTGCTGCCCGGCGGCGCCGGCGGTCGGCGGACCACCGGTCGCCGGGCCGGCGCGGTCGGTCGACCCGTCCGTCGGCCCGCTGGTCGGTGCCCCGCTGGTCGGGGCCGGGCCGACACTGGCCGCCCCGGACGGCGGGCCGGGCTGCGGCACCGGCGGCAGGCAGCCGACCACGCCGACCAGGCTGGCGGCGACGGTCGCGGCGGCGGCACCGAGCAGGACCGCCGGCATCCGGCGCCGCCGGTGGGCGTCGATCTTCCCGCGGATCGCGGCCAGCCCGTCGGGTCGTACGTCGGTCCGGTCGGCTTCGGTGTGCAGCGCCCGCCGCAGCAGGTCGGCGGTGCGGGCGTCGCCGGGCTGGTTGTCGTGGTCGGTGTCCATCACAGGCCGTCCAGGCTGGTACGCAGCGCGGCGATGCCGCGTGCGGTGTGGCTCTTCACCGCGCCCCGGCTGACCCCCATCGCGTCGGCGATCTGCGCCTCGGACAGGTCGGCGTAGTAGCGCAGCACGATCGCCTCCCGCTGGCGGGGCGGTAGGGCGCGCAGCGCGGTGATCACGTCGGCGTGGCGGAGCTGGTCGAGGGCGCCGGCTTCGGCGCTGGGTGCGTCGGGGTCGGGCCGGGCGGCGGCCAGGTGGGCCTGCACGACGCGTCGGTGCCGGATCGCCGACCGGCACCGGTTGACCACGGTGACCCGCAGGTAGCCGAGTGCCTTGTCGGCGTCGCGGAGCCGCCACCAGCGGCTGTGCAGGGCCACGTAGGCGTCCTGCACGATCTCTTCGGCCATGCCCGGTTCCCGTAGCAGCAGGGTGGCGAGGCGCACCAGCGGGCGGTAGTGCGCGGCGAACAGGCGGGTGACCGCCTCGTCCGCCGCCCACGTCGACGTCTGTGCCCGCTGTCGTGGCATCGTCCTCCCCGAGCCCAGGTCGGTGACCAGTTCGGGTGTCACGCCACTACGACGTGTCACCAGCGCATCTGGTTTACCGCGTGAGCGGCGGGAACGTGACGGGTCGGACCGGGTCAGGGCGCTGGATCGCGGGGTCGGGTGCCGGTTCGAGGGAGCGGGCTCAGCCCACCGGTACGGCGTGGACGGCCCGCAGGGCCAGTGCGGCATCGAGTACGGCGACCATCGACGACCAGCCCTTGTCCTCGGCAGAGCCGGGCAGCCCGGCCCGGTCGCGGGCCTGGTCGATGGTCTCGACGGTGAGCACGCCGTGCCCGACCGGGGTGGACTCGTCGAGTGACACCCGGGTCAGGCCGTCGGTGACCGACCGGCACACGTAGTCGAAGTGGGCGGTGGCGCCGCGTACCACCACGCCGAGGGCGACCACCGCGTCACAGCGCCGGGCCAGGGCCTGGGCGACGACGGGCAGCTCGACGGAGCCGGCGACCCGGACCACCTGCACGCCGGCGACGCCGCAGGCGTCGGCGGCGGCCAGCGCCCGGGTGAGCATCGCGTCGACCAGGTCGGTGTGCCAGCGGGCGGCGACGACGCCGACGGTGAGGTCGGCGGCGTCGACGGTGGAGACCCCGGGTTCGCCGAATCCGGCCATCAGGCCCGCCCTCCGGACAGTTCGCCGACCGGGTCGAGGCCGTCGAGCAGGTGGCCCATCCGGTCCCGTTTGGTACGCAGGTAGCGCACGTTCTCCGGATGCGGGTGGACGGTCAACGGTTCCCGCCCGATGACGTTCAGGCCGTACCCGGTCAGCCCGGACACCTTGTCCGGGTTGTTGGTGAGCAGCCGGATCGACCGGACCCCGAGGTCGTGCAGGATCTGCGCGCCGGTGCCGTAGTCGCGGGCGTCGGCGGGCAGGCCGAGCTCCAGGTTGGCGTCGACGGTGTCCCGTCCCTGGTCCTGCAGCTGGTAGGCGCGCAGCTTGTGGGCCAGGCCGATGCCGCGGCCCTCGTGCCCGCGCAGGTAGAGCACCACGCCGCGGCCTTCGGCGGCGACCCGGGCCAGGGCTGCGTCCAGCTGCGGGCCGCAGTCGCAGCGCAGCGAGCCGAACACGTCCCCGGTGAGGCACTCGGAGTGCACCCGGACCAGCACGTCCCGGCCGTCGTCGAGGTCACCGTGGACCAGGGCGATGTGTTCGGCCGGGTCGTGGGCGACCCGGTAGCCGACGGCGCGGAACACCCCGTACGGCATCGGCAGCCGGGCCTGCGCGACCCGCTCGACGTGGGTCTCGGTCCGCCGCCGGTGGGCGATCAGGTCGGCGATGGTGATCAGGGTGAGCCCGTGGTCGGCGGAGAACTTCTCCAGGTCGGGCAGGCGCATCATGGTGCCGTCGTCGTTGACCAGCTCGCAGAGCACCCCGGCGGGGTGCAGCCCGGCGAGGCGGGCCAGGTCGACGGCGGCCTCGGTGTGTCCGGGCCGCTGCAGCACACCGCCGACGCGGGCGCGCAGCGGCACGATGTGGCCGGGCCGGGACAGGTCGGCCGGGCCGGCGTCGGGGTCGGCGAGCAGCCGCAGGGTGTGTGCCCGGTCGGCGGCGGAGATGCCGGTGCTGACGCCTTCCCGGGCGTCGACGGTGACGGTGTACGCGGTGCCCCGCCGGTCCTGGTTGGTGTGGTACATCGGCGGCAGGTCGAGCCGGTCGCACTCGGCCTCGGGCAGCGGCGCGCAGATGTAGCCGGAGGTGTGGCGCACCATGAACGCGACGAGTTCGGCGGTGGCGTGTTCGGCGGCGAAGATCAGGTCGCCTTCGTTCTCCCGGTCGGCGTCGTCGACGACCACCACGGCCCGGCCGGCGGCCAGGTCGTCGAGGGCCTGTTCGACGGTGCCGAACCCGGCGGCGGTCACGGGCGGACCCCGCCGACGGACCGTGCCCCGTCCAGTTGCTTCGCCACGTACTTCGCGATCACGTCGACCTCCAGGTTGACCAGGGCCCCGACCGGTTTCCGGCCGAGGGTGGTGAGTTGCAGAGTGGTGGGGATCAGCCCGACGCCGAACCAGCCGGCCGTGCCGGACCCGCCGGCCGCGGCCCCGGCCGGCGCTGGGGCCGGGGCCGTGGCGTCGCCGTCGGACACCTCCATGACGGTCAACGAGACGCCGTCGACCGCGATCGAACCTTTCTCCACGACGTACCGGTCAAGGCCGGTGGGCAGGCTGAACCGGACCTGCTCCCAGCGGTCGCCGGGGGTGCGCCCGACGACGGTGGCGACCCCGTCGACGTGGCCCTGCACCAGGTGTCCGCCGAGGCGGGTGGCGAGGGTGGCGGCGCGTTCCAGGTTGACCGGGTCACCGGGCCGCAGTGTCCCCAGTGAGCTGCGGTCGAAGGTCTCCTTCATGACGTCGACGGCGAACCGTTGCCCGTCGACGGAGACGACGGTGAGGCAGACGCCGTTGACCGCGATGGAGTCGCCGTGCCGGGCGTCGGCGGCGACCAGTGGGCCGTGGACGGTGAGCACGCCGCTGTCGCCGTGCCAGTCGAGCGGGCCGGCCTCGCCCAGCTCCTCGATGATGCCGGTGAACATCGACTCAGCCCTCTTTCTGCCGGGGTACGGCGGTGATCCGCAGGTCGGGGCCGACCTGGGTGACGTCGACGATGGTCAGGTCGATGGCGTCGGCGATGGTGCGCACTCCGGCGTCGGCGAGCGCGGCGGGGCCGGCGCCGAGCAGTTTCGGGGCGAGGTAGCCGACCACCCGGTCGACCAGGCCGGCGCGCAGGAACGCCCCGGCGAGCACCGGGCCGCCTTCGAGCAGCGCGGAGCGGATGCCCCGGTCGTAGAGGGCGGTCAGCAGGGCGGTCAGGTCGACCCGGCCGCGGTGGTCGGCACCGACGTCCGCGGTGGTGACGATCCAGGTGCCGGCGGCGGCGTCGCGGACCCGGGCGTGGGCCGGGGTACGCCCGGAGCTGTCCACGATCACCCGCAGCGGCTGCCGGACAGCAGGGCCGGCTGCGTTCGGGTTCCGGACGGTGAGCCGGGGGTCGTCGGCGAGCACGGTGCCGACGCCGGCGATGATCGCGTCGGCGGTGCCGCGCAGCGTGTGGACGTCGGCGCGGGCCGCCTCCGAGGTGATCCACATGCTGGTGCCGTCGGCGGCGGCGGAGCGGCCGTCGAGCGTGGCGGCGTACTTCCAGATGATGTAGGGGCGGCGCCGGCGGACGGCGGTCAGCCAGGCGATATTGGCGTCCTCAGCCTCGTCGGCGCGCAGCCCGACCTCGACGTCGATGCCGGCGGCGCGCAGCGTCTCGGTGCCGCCGGCGGCGATCGGGTTGGGGTCGGGCACGGCCAGCACGACGCGGGCGAGGCCGGCGTCGACCAGGGCGGTGGAGCAGGGTCCGGTGCGCCCGACGTGGTTGCACGGTTCGAGGGTGACGACGGCGGTGCCGCCGCGGGCCCGGTCGCCGGCCTGGGCGAGGGCGGCGATCTCGGCGTGCGGCCCGCCGGCGTAGGCGTGGAAGCCTTCGCCGACGACGTGGCCGGCGGTGTCGAGCAGGACGCAGCCGACGATGGGGTTGGGGCTGACCGAGCCGAGGCCACGGACCGCGAGGTCGATGGCGCGCCGCATCGCCTCGTCTTCGGAGAGGATCGCCATGGCCGTTTCTCTTCTCCTCGCCTGCCGGGGTGCGCGGCGGGCGGGAGGTGCCGGGCCCGGTGGGGGTGGCCGGCGACAGCGTGGCGGCGGCGGAACGCCTCGGCGCGCGGCCACGACGGACCGGCCCCGGGGCGCTGCACGGGTACGGCGGTGCCGGTCGGCACGCCACACCTGAGCGTCCGTTCCGCGCGCTGTCTCCCATCCGGACTGTCTGGGCCGGTCCGTGCCAGGTCGGCACGGTCTGGCCCAACCGTCGGCTCCGGAGTCTCACCGGATCCACCGGGCGTCGTCTGCGACGACGACCGGGTCGCGGGCTGGCCACGGCTTGCGCCGTGGATCACCGCCGGTTCGGAATTTCACCGAGTCCCGCCAGCGCGTGGTGGGTGCTTCTCCGAGTGTTACACGGCACACGGGGATCATCGCCAGAGACGCGACCGACCTCACAACTGTCGGATACCCGACAGCAGGTCGGTCGTCGGCCCGTTCGGGCAGGTCAGCTGGTGGACAGCCGGCGGTCGACCGCGATATACGACCCGGGCTGGCTCTTGGCGACCGACTTCATCTCGTTGGCCACCGTAATGATCTCGCGGGGGTCGCTGAACCGGCGGCTGCCCGCCGACACCGCCACCCCGACCGAGAGGGTGACCAGAGCCGCCTTCTGCAGGTTGCCGCGCCGGTCCTTGACCTCCACGTAGCCGCGCCGGGCGTCGGACGGGTCGTAGAGCTCGTCGGCGGCCTTCTCGAAATCGAGGATCGCCTGCTCGATGATCGGCCGCACCTGTTCGGGCGCGCAGACCACCACGAAGTCGTCGCCGCCGATGTGGCCGAGGAACGCCGGCGGCAGCCCGATCGACACCACCGCCCGGTGCATGCACCGGGCCAACGCGGAGATGAACTCGTCGCCCCGGGCGAAGCCGTACACGTCGTTGACGCTCTTGAACCGGTCGATGTCGACGTAGCCGACGGCGTAGTCGGCACCGCTGCGGACCCGGTCGGTGATCTCCCGGCTGACCCGGGTGTTACCCGGCAACCCGGTCAACGGGGACACCTCGCGGTACTCGCGGTTGCGCCGCAGGGTGGAGCTGACCCGGGCGATCAGCTCCGAGGTGTCGAACGGCTTGACCAGGTAGTCGTCGGCGCCAGCGGTCAACCCGACGACCTTGTCGACGGTCATCCCCTTGGCGGTCAGCATGATGATCGGCAGCGCGGCGGTCATCGGGTCGGCCCGCAGCCGCCGGGTCAGGTCCAGGCCGCCGATGCGGGGCATCATCAGGTCGACCACGGCCAGGTCGGGGCGGTGCCGTTCGATGATCTCCAGCGCCTCCTGACCGTCGTGGGCGAGCATCACGTCGAAGCCGTGCAACCGCAGGTTGACCTCGACGAACCGGGCGATGTCGACGTCGTCGTCGACGACCAGGATCAGGTCCGGCCGGGACTCGGCCCCTTCCGGGCTCACCACCGTGGCGCGGTCCGCTCGGCGATCTGCCGCAGTGCGCGGACCGCCTCGGCGGGATCCTCGGCGCCGTACACGGCGGTGCCGGCGACGAATGCGTCCGCGCCGGCCGCGGCGGCCTGCTCGATGGTGTCTGCGGCGATTCCGCCGTCGACCTCGATCCGCAACTCCAGGTGGCCGCTGGCGACGTGCCGGCGGGCCGCGCGGACCTTGTCCAGCATCTCCGGGATGAACCGCTGGCCGCCGAACCCGGCCTTGATCGTCATGATCAGCAGCGTGTCGAAGCTGGGCAGCAGCTCCAGGTAGTCCTCCACCGGGGTGTCCCGGTCGACCGCCAGGCCGGCCTTGGCCCCGGCCGACCGCAGCTCCTTGGCCAGCGCCACCGGGTCGTCGCAGGCCTCGGCGTGGAAGGTGACGTTGTACGCGCCGGCGTCGGCGTAGCCCGGTGCCCAGCGGCGCGGGTCGGTGATCATCAGGTGCACGTCGAACGGCAACGAGGTGGCCGGCAGCAGGCTCTGCACCACCGGCAGCCCGATGGTCAGGTTCGGCACGAAGTGGTTGTCCATCACGTCGACGTGCAGCCAGTCCGCCGCACCCTCGACCGCGCGGGCCTCGTCGGCCAGGCGGGAGAAGTCGGCGGCCAGGATGCTGGGCGCGATGAGCGGCGCTGGTGCGGTCACCGCGCCAGTCTACGAACGTGAGCAAGCGTTCCACACCCGCCTTGACCATCGCCCGCCCGACGGGTGGTCCGGTGGTCGGACCTGCCGACGCACGGTCGGCGGTCGGCGGACACTCCGGCCTGCGACCAGACGTCACAGCTGGGTGAGCCGACCCAACAATCCGCACGAATGCGCTATTGACCGCCTTTTGCCGACATCACACAACGGGGTCGAGGTGGCTCGAATAACACCATGATCTACCAACGGCAATGCAAAATTTCTGATTGTAGCTGCGCCAGCACCTTCGGTAAGGTAGCCGCCATGACCGACACGCGTCGCGTCGACGCAGATCCGGCTGCCCGCAACAGATCGAGGCCAGTTCCACGGCTCAGCTTCCGGGAAAATCTCGCCGGGATGCGGGCTATGCGCCGGGACCAGCTTGCTTTTCTGCAGGAGGCGGTCCGTAACCACGGCGACATCTTCAGGATACGTCTCGGTGGTATGCCGATGGTAGTTATCACCAACCCGGAGCACATCCACCACGTCCTGGTCGACAAGCACGCCAACTACGACAAGGAGAACTTCCTCTGGCGTACGGTCCGGGCGATCCTACGGGAAGGGCTGATCGGCAACCGGGGCGACGAGACCTGGCAGCGCAACCGCCGGCTGATGCAGCCGACGTTCAACAATGCCAGCGTGGCCCGGTTCGCGCCGAACATGACCGGCCTGACCGCGGACATGATCCACCGATGGGCACCGGAGGCCGCCTCCGGTCAGCCGGTCGACGTCGTCGGACCGCTCACCGACCTGGCGCTGAAGATCGTCCTGCGGTCGCTGTTCGGCGTCGAGCCCGACGAGCGCAGCCACCGGTTCGAACGCGACTTCCTGGAGGTCAACCGCCGGCTCGGCGACTTCCTCCGGTTCCCCTTCCCGCCGCTGAGCTGGCGCACCCCGTCCCGCAACCGGATCCGGGCACTGACCCGGGAGCTGGACGGCTTCGTCCGCTACCTGATCGACACCCGCCAGCACGAGAACGACGGCGACCACCGGGACCTGTTCAGCCTGCTGCGACACGCGGTCGACCCGGTCACCGGCACCGGGCTCACCCCGGAGCAGCTCTCCAACGAGATCCTGGCGATGATCGTCGCCGGGTACGAGACCACCAGCAACTCGATCTCCTGGGTGTACTACCAGCTGGCCCGCCACCCGCAGGTGCAACAACGGGTGCACGACGAGGTCGACACGGTCCTCGACGGACGGGTGCCGACCTTCGACGACCTGACCCGGCTGCCGTACACCCGGATGGTCATCGACGAGACGCTGCGGCTGTTCACCCCCGCCTGGCAGACGATGCGGCGGGCGGTGACCGACGACGTGATCGACGGCTACCTCATCCCGCAGGGCACCGAGGTGCTGATGAACCTGTTCCTGCTGCACCGGCACCCGGACTTCTGGCCCGACCCGGACCGCTTCGACCCCGACCGGTTCACCCCGGCGGCGGTCGCGGCCCGGCCCCGGCACGCCTACCAGCCGTTCGGCAGCGGTCCCCGGCACTGCATCGGCAAACACTTCGCCCGTACCGAACTGCACCTGATCACGGTGATGCTCGCCCAGGCGTTCTCGGTCAGCCTGCCCGAGGGCGCACCGCCGGTCGGCTTCGCACCGCTGGTCACGCTGCACCCGGCGGGCGGCATGCGACTCCGACTGCACCGCCGCTGACCTGCGGCATCGCTGACCTGCACTGCCGCCCCGCGCCCCGTCGCTGGTCGGTCCGTCGCGTCGACCCGTGGAAAGTGAGAAGAGCATGTCCCCGCAGGTACGCAGCCGCGCCCCGGGCGGCACCCGGGAGATTCCCACCGTCACGCCGGGCAGCGGCGTCGGCGGCACCCTGGCCTTCAAACGCGACCAGCTCGCCTTCCTCGGCCGGGGCGTCGACCGCTACGGCGACATTTTCCGGTTCCGTCCGCTGGGCATCCCGATGGTGCTGGTCAACCATCCCGACTACATCCGTCACGTGCTGGTCGACGAGGGCGAGAAGTACGACAAGAACGCCGTCCTGTTCAAGGTCGTCCGGCCGGTGCTACGCAAAGGTCTCATCGCCAACCCGGACATGGATCTGTGGCGACGGCAACGGCGGATGATGGCGCCGCACTTCACACCCCGTACGGTCAGCTCTTTCACCCGGAACATGACCGACGAGGCCGAACAAATGCTCGTCCGGTGGGAACGGAATTACGGCCGGGGCGGCACCCTGGACGTCACCGACGAGATCGGCCAACTCGCCCTGCGAATCGTCAACCGGTCGCTGTTCAGCGCGCAGGTCGGCGACATCGCGCAGGCCTTCGAACGGGCATTCGGCGAGGCCAACGCGATCCTCGGCGCGTTCTTCCGGTTCCCGTTCCCGCCGCTGAGCGTGCCGACCCCCCGGCACCGCCGGCTGCGGGCCGCGATCGCCGACATGGACACCTTCGTGTCGACGTTCATCAACCGCCGGCTACGCGAGGAGGTGCCCACCGGCGAGGAGACCGACCTGCTCACCCTGCTGCTGCACACCGTCGACGAGACCGACGGCCAGCGGATGGACCTGGAGCAGCTGCACCACGAGGTGCTCAACATCTGCATCGGCGCCTACGAGACCACCACCAACACCCTGTCCTGGGCGTTCTACCTGCTCGCCCGGCATCCCGAGGTGGAGGCGAAGCTGCACGCCGAGGTCGACTCGGTGCTCGCCGGGCGGACGCCGACCTTCGAGGACCTGCCCCGGCTGCCGTACACCCGGATGGTCGCCGACGAGACGCTGCGCATCTACTCGCCGGCGTACCAGTTCATGCGCCGGGCCAGCTCAGCCGACGTGATCGACGGCTACCGGGTGCCGGCCGGCACCAACATGCTGATCAACAGCTACCTGCTGCACCGGCACCCCGACTTCTGGGACGACCCGGAACGCTTCGACCCGGAGCGGTTCACCCCGGAGCAGGTGGCGCGCCGCCCGAAACACGTCTACGTGCCGTTCGGCAGCGGCCACCGGGTCTGCATCGGCAAACACTTCGCGCTGTCCGAGCTGGTCCTGGTGCTGGCCACGGTGGCCCGCCGGCACCGGCTCGTACTGCCACCGGGCGCACCCGAGGTACGGCCGGAGGCGCTGATCACCCTGCACCCCAAGGGCGGGGTCCACCTCAACCTGGAGTACCGGTGACCTTCACGGACGACACAGCCAGCCAGCTGACCCTCGACCCGGTCCAGCGGACCCTCGACCGTTTCCCGTACCAGCTCAACCCGCACGTCGAACAGGCCCGCACACACCTGACCAGCTGGGTACGCGACACCGGACTGGTGCTGCGTGAACAGGCCCGCGCCCGATTCGACCACGCCGACTTCGGCTGGTTCGCGTCGATGGTGTACCCGACCGCGGACGCGGCGCACGCCGAACTGATGGCCGACTGGTTCGCCTGGCTGTTCCTGGTCGACGACCAGTTGGACGACGGTGCCGACGGGCGCAGCCCGCAGCATCTCGCCGAGGTGATGGCCGCCATGCGGCGGGTGCTGTCCGCCGACGACTTCGGCGCCGCCGACGCGCGGCGCCGGGACCTGCCCCGGGCGGTGTCCTCGCTGGCCGACCTGTGGCGGCGTACCGCGCCGGACGCCACCGCCCGCTGGCGGCGACTGTTCGTCCGGCACCTGGAACAGTGTCTGACCACCGCCGCCACCTGGGAGGCCGGCAACCGGCTCGCCGGCATCGTGCCGGACGAGGCCACCTACATCGAGAAGCGCCGGCACACCGGGGCGATCTACGTCTGCATGGACTTCATCGACGTCGTCGAACGAATCGACATGCCCGACGAGGTGTACGACAGCGCGCCGTTCCGTACCGCGCTCGACGCCGCCTGCAACGTGGTCTGCTGGACCAACGACATCTACTCACTGGACAAGGAACGCGCTCTCGGCGAGGTGCACAACCTGACGTACATCGTCGGCTACCACCATGGGCTGGACCGCGACGCGGCGGTGCACCGGGTGACCCGGGCAATCGACGCCGAAACCGACCTGTACCTGGCCGCGCAGGCGCAGCTGCGGCGGACCTTCCCCGGCCGGGCGGCGGTGCTGGAGCCGTACCTGGCCGGGATGCGCAGCTGGATGCGCGGCAACGTCGACTGGTCCAGCCGGACAAAGCGCTACCAGCCGACGCAGACGACCACCGAACCGGCACCGCAGGAGTATCTGGAGGCCACGTTGCTCGGGAGCCAGGGTTGACCGCCGCGACCACCGCACAACGCGACGCCTGGGCGCGGCTGGCGGCGACGCGGACGTTGATCGGGCCGCAGCTGCGCCGCGCCGTCGACCGGCTCGCCGAGCCGATCCACACCGTCGCCGGCTACCACTTCGGCTGGTACGCCGCCGACGGCAGCCCGGCCGACGCCGGCTGGGGCAAGGGGCTGCGTGGTGGTCTGGCGCTGGCCGGTGCCGAGGCGGTCGGCGCCCCGGCGGACCGAGCGGTGCCGGCGGCGGTCGCGGTGGAGCTGGTGCACAACTTCACCCTGCTGCACGACGACGTGATGGACGGCGACCGGACCCGGCGGGGCCGGCCCACGGCCGGGGCCGCGTTCGGCGACGCGCAGGCCATCCTGGCCGGTGACGCGCTGCTCGCGCTGGCCTTCGACACGGTACGCGGGCAGGCCGCCCCGGCCGCCGCCGAGCTGTGCCAGGTGCTGCTGGAGCTGGTGGCCGGGCAGAGCGCCGACGTGGCGTTCGAGTCGCGTACCGCCGTGGGGTTGGACGCCTGTCTGGCGATGGCGGCCGGCAAGACGGCGTCGCTGATCGGCGCCGCCTGTGCGGTCGGCGCGATCAGCGGCGGCGCCGCCCCGGACCGGGTCGACGGCCTGAAGGGGTACGGCCACCACCTGGGGATGGCGTTCCAGCTGGTCGACGATCTGCTCGGCATCTGGGGCGACCCGGCGGTGACCCGCAAGCCGGTCGGTGCCGACCTGCGGCAGCGCAAGAAGTCGCTGCCGGTGGTGTTCGCGATGGGCAGCGGCACGCCGGCCGGTGCCGAGCTGGCCTCGCTCTACGCGATACCGGGCGGGTTCACCGACGGGCAGGTGGCCCGGGCCGCGCTGCTCGTCGAGCAGGCCGGCGGCCGGGACTGGGCGGAGCGGGAGGCGGACCGGCACCGGGCGGCGGCGCTCGACCGGCTGGCGGCGGCCCGGCCCGAAGCCGACGCGGGTACGGTGCTCGCCCAGTTCGCCGACCTGGCCGCCCACCGGGACCGCTGAGCGGCAGCACCGTCGGTCCGAACCTCAGTAGACAGCTGTCGCGGGCCCGGTCGGTCGGCGGCCGGCCCGGTGTCGTACCGTCGTCGGCTTGAGTGGACAACGGGGAGGCGGCAGGGTCATGGCGCGACGGTGGGGTGTCCGGGCGAGGCTGGCGGCGCTGCTGACCGCCGCGTCACTGATCACGACGGCCGGCTGTGTGCCGCTGACACCGGGCGTGGACGGGGATCTGGTCGACGGCTGGGCCGCGTTCGACGAACCCGTCCACTTCACGCCCGAGGCCGGCAGCTGCCACGACGATGATCGGCGTGTCATCGACTGGGAGAGCTACCGTCCGGTCGGCTGCGTTCAGGTCCATCTGGTGGAGACCGTGCACGTCGGAACGCTCGGCGACGACCCGGCGGTGCCGTTCGACGAGGACGGCGCGGCGGACGGCCTGATCCCGGCCCGGCGGGCCGCTCGGGCCGAATGTGACCGACGGGTGAACGAGTTCCTTGGCGGCCCCTGGCAGACCGCCCGGCTGCGGATGACGGTCGTGACGCCGTCCGACGCCGCCTGGACTGGCGGGGCCCGCTGGTTCGGGTGCGACGTCGGCGTCGTCGACAGTCCCGGCGGACCGCTCGTCCTCTGGTACGGCACCATCGAGGGCGCGCTCGACGTACCCGGTCATCCGCTACACCTGACCTGCTACGACTCGGCGGCGGTCGGTGTCGACGACGAGCCGCTGACCGAGCCGCTGGACTGCGACACCGCGCACCAGGCCGAGTTCGCCGGCACGTACGTGGAAGACAAACTGGGGTACGACGAGGTGGAGTCGAACGACGAGCGGGTCCACACCCGGTGCCGCAAGGTGGTGGCCGACTACGCGAAGGTGCCGAACAACGGCGACCTGCAGTACCGGGTGGGCACCATCTACACCTACTCCGACGTCCTGGACTGGGCGGAGGGCGACAAGACGATCCGCTGCTTCGCCTGGCGGGCCGACCCGCTGTTGACCGGCTCGGTGCGCGACGGCGGCACCAGCGCCCTGCCCATCCAGTACCAGTAAGGCGGCAGCCGACAGTGACCCGACAGCTACCAGTGCCCCGGCCGCCGTTGCTGACCAGGATGGTCGCGCTGCTGGCCGCCGCGTCGCTGGCCGTGACGGCCGGCTGTGCGGCACCGCCGCCGGGGACTGACGGCACCCTCACCGACGGTTGGGCCGGGTTCGGCGAGCCGACCATCTTCGTCCCGCAGGCCGGCACCTGCCACCGCGACGAGGCTGCCTCGGGCAGCGGCAGGTACTACCGTCCGGTCGACTGCGACGAGTTGCACCTGGTCGAGACGGTCCACGTCGGCACCTTCACCGGTGCCGACGCGCAGCGGACGACCGCCCCGGTGGGCAATGTCCCGGCCCGCGAGACGGCCCGCGTCGAGTGCGATGCCCGGGCCGCCGAGTTCCTCGGCGACATCTGGCAGCACGGCCTGCTCGACATGACCGTGCTGATGCCACCGCAGGCGGCCTGGAGCGCCGGGGCCCGCTGGTTCCGCTGCGACCTGATCGAGATCAGCAGTGTGTTCCGGGGCACGGTGCTGCCCCGGACCGGAAGTCTGCGCGGCACGCTGGCCGACGGGGGCGCGCTTCGGCTGGGCTGCCACGTAGTGCGGTGGGGCGACGACCACCTCGAAGCGCTGGAGCCGGTCGACTGCGCCCGGCCGCACCACGGCGAGTTCGTCGGCGCGTTCGACGGCGGCGCCCTGCCCAGCAGCTGGCCCGGGGACGAGGCGATTCAGGAGAGCTGCCTGCTGATGATCGCCGACTACGCGGACCTGCCGGTCGACGAGGACCTGCCCTACCGGGTGGCCACGTTCTGGTTCCGGACGGGGAACCCTTCGGTGTGGGAAGGCGACCTGCGGGTCCGCTGCTTCCTGTACGTACCGGACTTCACCACCCCGCTGGTCCGCTCCGCCAAGGGCGGCGGTCCCGACCTGTTCCCGGTCTGGTAGCCGCTCACGATCCCTGACCCTCCGGCGCACCCGCCCCCCGAACAGGCATAGTGCTATTCTGCTAGCAACCTAGCAGAATGGGAGTCGGCGTGATCGAGTTCAGGTTGGACCGCCGGTCCGGCGTCACCCCGTACCTGCAATTGGTGCAGCAGGTACGCCAGGCGGTACGGCTCGGCTGGCTGCAGGAGGGCGACCGGCTGCCGACCGCCCGGGAGGTCGTCGCCGCACTCGGCATCAACCAGAACACGGTGCACAAGGCGTACCGCGAACTGGAACGCGACGGCGTGGTGCAGTCCCGGCCCGGCGTCGGCACCTTCGTACTGGCGTCGCTGTCGGCCCGCCGCGCGGCCCGGGACCCGGCGATCCGCACCCAGCTGGCGGCCTGGGTCGCCACCGCCCGCGCCGCCGGCCTGGACGACGACGACCTGCGCGCCGTCCTGGCGGCCGAACTGGCCGAGAACGCCTCGCCCCGGACGACGGACGACCAGCCGGGGCGGACCGGATGACCACGTTGGAGACCACCGGCCTGGGCAAACGGTACGGCCGCAGTTGGGCGCTGCGCGACTGCACGCTCGCCGTACCGGCCGGCACGGTCACCGCGCTCGTCGGCCCAAACGGTGCCGGCAAGACCACCCTGCTGCACCTGGCGGTCGGCCTGCTCACCCCCACCACCGGGCAGGTCCGGGTCGGCGGACGGCCACTCACCGGCGGCGGCCACGACCTGGCCCGGGTCGCGTTCGTCGCCCAGGACAAGCCGCTGTTCGCCGGGTTCACCGTGGCGGAGATGCTTCACTTCGGCCGGGCCACCAACCCGGCCTTCGACACCGGCGGGGCGCGGGCCCGGCTCGACGACTACGGCATCCCGCTGCGGCAGCGGGTCCGCACCCTCTCCGGTGGGCAGCGCACCCTGGTCGCGTTGGCCCTCGCCCTGGGCAAACGTGCCGAACTGCTGCTGCTCGACGAACCGCTCGCCGACCTGGACCCGTTGGCCCGTACCGAGGTGATGGGTGCGCTGATGGCCGCCGTCGCCGACACCGGCGCCACCGTGGTGCTCTCCTCGCACATCCTGGCCGACCTGGTCGACACCTGCGACTACCTGCTGCTGCTCAACCGTGGTCGGCTGCAGGTCGCCGGCGGCTTCGACGAGCTGATCGAGGCGCACCGGGTGCTGACCGGGCCGGCCGAGCTGGCGCAGCGGCTGCGGGCGGCGGACCCGCCGCCCGTACACCTGAGCGTCACGGCCCGGCAGACCACCGCGCTGGTCCGGCAGGCGTCGACAGTGGTACGCGGTGAGCCGGCCACGGTACGCGGGGAGCCGGCCAGCCACGACGGCGGGCAGGTGCCCGGCCTGGAGGAACTGGTGCTGGCGTACCTGCGCAACCCGGACGCCGTCTGCCTGCCCGCGCCCGCACTCGTGACGGCCGGTCAACCGGCGGGGAAGGACGTCCGATGATCTGGCTCGCCTGGCGTCAGCAGCGGTTCCCGTTCATCGCCGCCGCGATCCTGATCTGCCTGTACGGCGGGCTGACGGCGGCCGCCCACGTCGACGCCGAGTTCGTCACCATCACCCAGCTGTTCGCCGGCTACCTGACCATCGGGGTCTGCATGTTCTGGGGCGTGCCGCTCGTGGCCCGCGACCTGGAGCAGGGCACCCACCGGCTGGCCTGGACGCAGAGCCGGCCGCGCGGCCACTGGCTGGCCGCCCGGCTGGCGGTGGCGGCGGCCGGGTCGCTGGCCGCCGCCGCCGTGGTGACCGCCGTCGTCACCTGGGGGTTGCCGACCGCCGACGGCGACCCGATGCGCTGGTTCGCCTACGAGTCACACGATTTGGTCCCGCTCGCCCGGGTGCTTTTCGCCCTCACCCTCGGCGCGGCGTTGGGTGCGGTGACCCGCAACACGCACGTCGCGATGGCGCTCAGCGTGCCGGTACTGGGCATCGTCCAACTGGGCGGCGCACGCGCGGTACGCGAGGCCACGTCGTGGACGTACTGGCAGTTGCAGGTCGCCGAGTCCGGCGTCTACCTGGGCGCGGCGGCCGTGCTCACCGCAGTCACGTTCCTCGCCGTCCACCGCCGGCCCTGACCCACGTGACGCCCGCACCGGTCCCCGCGCCCCGCTGGCTCTGATGAGCACACCGGTCAGTACAGGTCAGTAGATCCAGCTGAAGTCCAGCTCGTCGATGGTGTTGCCGACGTGGACCTCAGCCAGGAAGCGGCGCATCAGGCTGCCCGGGTCGGCGGCGTCCTCGATCTGGATCAGCACGCCGCGTCCGTGGGCGACGACGGCGTCGAGCACTAGGCGTTCGAGCTTCTCGGCGTTGACCGGGCCGGGCCGGCAGCCACACGGCGCGCCGTACGCCCGGCCGCTCAACGTCTGCAGGCAGACCAGCCGACGGTCGCAGCCAGCGCAGGTCAGCAGCCCGTCGAGGGAAAACTCGGACCGACCCGCGCGGTCGACGCGGGACATGCCGGTCGGCGGTACGTGTCCGCCGCTGGTGGTGCGCTCGCTCATGTTCGCAACCTCCGTCACGAGATACCGGATTCCGTGAATTCACCCTTGTGGCGGACCACAATTCCAGCCCGCGTACGGCAGACTCAATCGTGGACGCCGGCTCGTCTCCACTGTGATGTGGCGATTTCGGCGACCAGCCCGACCAGCGGTTTCCTTTTGAAACATTGGCGCGGGTGGCGGGTGTGTCGGACGAAAGGAAGGTGAAGCGATGCCGGTCACCGGACCGACTGTGGTGCGCCGTCAGCTGGGGCGGCGGCTGCGCCGACTGCGGGAGGAGGCGGCCCGCACCGAGCAGGAGGTGGAGCGGGCCAAGGTCTGTTCGCGTACGACGTTGTGGCGCATCGAGAACGGCAAGTTCCCGGTCAAGATGAACACTGTTCGCGGTCTCTGCTGGTTCTACGGTGCCGACCCGGAGACGACGGACGCGCTGACCCGGCTCGCCGGGGCCAGCGACGAGCACGGCTGGTGGGAGTCGCACGGCGACGCCGTACCGGACTGGTTCCGCCTGTACGTCGGCCTCGAAGCCGCCGCCACCGAGATCGGGGTCTATGACCCCGAGGTGATCCACGGCCTGCTGCAGACGCCGGATTACATGCGCGCGGTGTTCCGCGCCACCTATCCGGATGCGCCGCAGGAGAAGATCGAGCGGCTGGTATCGCTGCGGCTGGACCGGCAGATTTCCTACTACGACCGCGAGCAGCCGGCCCGGATCGTCGCGATTCTCGGGGCCGGTGCGCTCGTCCGCGAGGTCGGCGGCCCTGCGGTGATGGCCGAGCAGCGCGCCCACCTGGCCAGCCTGGGCCGACGGGTACGGGTGGAGGTCCGCGTCCTGCCCTGGTCCGTCGGCGCTCACCCGGCGTTCTCCGGCCAGTTCATCTTGCTCGACTTCGCCGACCCGGATGACCCGGACGTCGCCTACGTCGAGTCTCATATGGGTGCTCGTTACCTGGAGCGTCCAGAGGAGTTGGCGGAGTACCGTCGAATTTTCCGGCTGATCCGTGGGCAGTCGGTCCCGATCGAGGAGCATCTGCGATGAAGCCTGACACCCCCTGGTTCACCTCCAGCCGCAGCGCCGGCAACGGCGGAGCGTGCGTCGAAGCCCGTCGGCACGCCGGACAGGCCGAGGTACGCGACAGCAAGGACCGCACCGGCCCCACCTTGACCTTCACCACCTGGCAGTGGGGCACCTTCACCACCGCCCTACAGACCGGCACCCTCCCCCACTGACCACCGCCGATCGCCCTGTCCCCCACCCCCATCCCTGGGGTGGGGGACGCTCGTCCTCCTGACACTGGTGACGCGTGAACGTCCTTGATCTCAACCGAACCTGGGACGAAGCGAAGTACTTCGCACTGGGCCAGACACCTGACCGGACCGAGCTGGTCGACGGTCGTCTGTGGATCAGTCCGGCACCGAGCAAGCGTCATCGGCAGCTCTCGTTCCTGCTGATGTCCGCGCTGTATCCGGCGGCCCGGTCTGCCGGCCTCAAGGCGTACGAGGCGATCAACGTCAGATTACGTACCGATCGGATCGTGATCCCAGACCTCGTCGTCGCAGACACTGGCAACGAGGGATCCGTTACCGACCCGGCTGAGGTTGTGCTGATCTGCGAGATCACGTCTCCGAGCAACGCCGCCGCCGATCGACTGCTCAAGATGCAGTTGTACGCCGCCGCCCGAATCTCATGGTATCTGCTGGTTGAGCCCGAGTTGCCGGGATCGACAGCAGTGACACTCCGGCTCTTCCGGCTCGACAACGAGCACTACGTCGAGCACGTGACCGCGACCAAGGGCGACGTGCTGACCACCGATCAACCGTTTCGGTTCACGCTCGACACGGCCGCACTGCTCGACGAGTAGACACCCGGCCGGGCGTGCGATGGCTGTGGCTAGGTTCGGACTGGATCGGTCCAGACGGTGCCTCGTGCCTGGTATTCGAGGGCTTCCTCTACCCGGATGGCGACGTCCGCACCCAGCAGGCGCTTCACCAGGTGCAGCCCCAGGTCCAGGCCGGAAGTGATTCCGGCGGCGGTGACGAGGTCGCCGTCGTCGACCACGCGGGCGTTCTTGACAATGCCGCCGCGCGAGGTCAGCTGCTGCTTCGCGACGGTGTGCGTGGTGCAGGGGCGGCCGTCGACCAGGCCGGCCACGGCGAGGAGCACCGCGCCGGTACACAACGACGACATGATGAGCCTCGGCCGGGGAGCCGCCGCCAGCGCGCTGGGCAGCGCCCCGTTTTCGATCTCCGCCCAAATACCGGGCTCGCCGGGTCGACCGCCACCGGGCACGATGATCACGTCGGCCGTCTCGGGCTGCCAACCGCGCTTGACCCGTACCTCGGTGCCGAACGCTGCGGTGACCAGGCGTGGCCGACCGTACACCATGTAGTTGACGTCGATCTCTCGCTCGCTGTACCAGCCGGCCAGCGAGAACACTTCCTTTGGGGCGATGAAGTCCTGCTCCTCGACACCATCGAACATTACGATCCGTACCCGCAAGGGTCTGTTAGTGTCACGCGGCGGCGCGGCCATCGCCGCAGCCGCAACCGGTCCGCCGGTCAGCGCTCCGACGCCCACCGCCGCCCCACCCGTCAACATCGCCCGTCGCTTCATCTACGTCCCTCCGTCACCAAAGCCAGCAGATAGATAGTCGGCGATCGACAGGTGATGGTTCCCGACAGATGGCTCGTCGAGTTTCGGCTGATACGCGAGCCGTCTATGGCCAAACAGCGCCGAGTGTAGGAGATAATGGCCGTATGGCGCAGCCACGGACGTTGTACGAGGACGGCCGGCCCTACACCGTGCCGGGGTCGCTGGAGGAGCTGACCGGACCCACCAAGGGTGTGGTCGAGCTACCGCTGCGCCTGGACTGGTCGGAGCAGGGCCGATATGACCTGTCAGACGCACGCCAGCGGAATCTGATGTACGAACGGGTCATCCGCGAGTCGATGCAGGTCGAGGACCTGCGCGCCTACCTACACGGCCCTACCCTGCGTCGTGTATGGCACCAGCTCTGGCTGCCCCGCAGAGTCCGATGGCTGTGGGAGTCTCGATTCCAGACTCTGGCAGGCGCTGCCTGATCATGGACCCGTTTCACCAACGACTCGCGCGAGTCGCGCTGGGTGCTGCGGCCAGATTCGGGTTCTGCCTGGCCGGCGGGTACGCCGTACAAGCTCACGGCTTCGTCGACCGGATGTCCAAAGACGTGGACCTGTTCACCACGATGACTGCGGCCTCAGACTTCCCAGCTGCGGTTGCCGCCGTAGCGGCGGCGCTGCGCGCTGATGACCTTGACATGACCGTCGAGCGGGAGGGCCCGTCCTTCGCCCGGCTCTCGGTAACCGACGTTGAGACCGCAAGCACCAGCACTGTCGAGCTGGGAATCGACTGGCGCGCATATCCGCCAGTCCAGCTCGCGATCGGTCCGGTCCTTCACCCGGCAGATGCGGTGGCGAACAAGCTGTGTGCGCTCTTCGGACGCGCCGAGGTACGTGACTACATCGACGTATATGGCGTGTTACGGGACGGACGCTACTCTGGCAGCGAGATGCTGCGCTTGGCTGCCGATCACGACCCAGGCTTCGATCGGCAGGTCTTCGCGGAAGCGCTCCGTGCAGTGCGCCGCTTCCCAGATTCGGCGTTCGACCCCTACCGGTTGAGCCCCGACGAGATCGTCACGCTGTGCAATCATTTGCTGGCCTGGGCCGACGAAATTACCTGCCTCAACCAGTAACACCTATTCCTGCAGCTTGGATCGGGCCCTCCGACCAGCGCGGCGGAGCCGCCATCGCGGCTTGCCGCCAGCCACCGCCACGACACTCACCTACCGCGCCACCCCAGCACCGCGACTTCAGCGGAAGCCGGCCGCCAGGAACGCTCCGAGGCCGAGCAGCGCCAACGGCAGCGCCGTGGCGAGGCTGAGGATCCGGTTGCGGGTGGTCCGACCAGCCAGGACGATCACCAGTACGCCGAGCACCGCCCGGACCACGACATGTGGGATCTGCTCGCTGCCGTAGCTGGGATCGCCGACTCGGGCCGCCTCCAACGCCGCCTCGGTGAAGCACACCGCTCCCGGCAGGGCCGTACCGATGGTTTGCCGCCAGCCTGAGCCGCGTGCCCAGACACCGCCGACACCGAAGACCACTCCGGCGAGGACCCCGAAGGCCATCCAGAGCAGAGAGGTCGGCGCCCACAGCAGCGACCAGTCGTCGCCCTGGATCAGCGCCGCCGCCACGTAGTAAGCGGGTACGGCGATCACCAGTCCGGCGGCCGCACCGACAGCGGCCCGCAGCCATCCGGTACGGACCCAGTAGCCGAAGAAGAACGCGGCGACCGCCCACACCGCAGACGAGTTGCCCAGGTCGGCAAGGGGCCACCAGGGAAAGAACTTGATCCATACGAAGTCGACGAACCCCAGCAGGAAGCCGCCGACCACAGCGACGCGCGCAACGCGCCGATTGTCCGGGTACATGCCGCCGGACCTTACCGTGCCGCGGGCGCGGGCGCTCCTCGTGCATCGGGGCTCTTCGAAGTTAAGCGGGGTTGAGGTGTCCGCGGTGGCGGCGGGTGGTGGCGGCGCGGGTGCGTAGCCGCTGGTTTTCGGGGTTACGGAATCCGTAGGCGTCGCGGGCGACGGTCTTGATGACCCGGTTGGTTCCTTCGGAGCCGGCGTTGGTGATGCCGGTGTGCAGGAACGCGAGGATTTCCGGCCACCAGGTCTCGATCGTGGTGGCGAGCCGGTGGAGTTCGAGCAGGTCAGAGTCGGCGCAGCGGGTGTAGAAGCGGTGCAGCAGCCGGGCGGTGGTTTCCCGGTTCGGGTGGGTGCGGGCGAGCGCGAGTAGGTCGAGCAGGTCTTCCTTGGCGTTCCAGGCCGTCAGGATCGGTGCGCCGATCTTCGCCGGCAGGTTGCTGAGGGTGTCGGCCAGCCGGTCGACGTGCTCGGCGCGCATGCGGGCTGCTGACCTGGTCAGCCGGTTGCGTTGCTGCCACTCCGGGTCGGTGGCCCGGCCGCGCCGGCCGCGGTGTGTGACTGTCGTGCGGCGGCGGACCTCGGTGACGGCCCGGTTGGCCAGCTGGACGACGTGGAAGTGGTCCACGACCAGCGTCGCGTGCGGCAGCGCCTCGCGGACGGCGGCCTTGAACACGGTACACATGTCGATCGCGACGGCCTGGACGTGTTGGCGCCAGGCGGCGGGGCGTTGGGTGAGCCAGTCGGTCACCGCCTTGCTGGTCCGGCCTTCGACCTGGGCGAGTAGACCCTGCCCGCCGACGAGATCGCAGAAGCCGACGTGCCAGCGGTCGACGGTGGTGCTCCACGACGCGGTGACCTCGTCGAAGATCCAGCGAGGTTTGCCTCGGCGGACCTCGTCGATGCCCAGCACGCTCACCGGTTCGGGCTCGGCTGGCAGCACCGCTGCGGTGTGCGCGGTGAACGCGGCCGCGACGACTGGCCAGGACATGCCCAGATCACGGGCGGCCTGCACGATCGTTCGGTTGCCGTCGGCGACCGCCGCGCCGGCCGCCTGCCGCAACCGGACGGTGATCCGTGCCCGTGCCGGGATCTGTGGCACGTGTTCGGTGAACGACGTGCGCGGGCATCCGGGCTGATCGCAGTACCAGCGGCGTTCACGCCACCGCAACCGGGTGGTGCGTCCGGCCACCGGCAGATCCCGGGGCCGGGTGAACACCCAGCCCTTGACCCGGGCGGCCCGGACACCGCACTGAGGGCAGCATTGTGCCTGCTCGCTACCGGTGGACAGGTGGACGATGGGGGAACCATCCGGGTGCAGCTCGACCCGATCCACCACCAGGCCGTCCAGGCCCAGCAGGCGGGTCGTATCGTTGACCATGCTCGCAGCTCTTTACTTGTGATCATCCGAACTCGACACTCAGATGATCCCCCAAGGGCTGCGAGCCCTCATCTCCGGGCCGGATCGATCAGCGCACCCCGCTCAACTTCGAAGAGCCTGCATCGGGCAACACCGAGCCGCCAGACGGCTTCTGACCCGGTTAGCGAGACTCCGCCACAGCATCACGATCATCGTTGACGAGTCTCTATACGCCCTTGGGCGTGACGTGGCTTCTGACCCTGACACACAATTTCATAGCACGTCGAGATAAGGCACCGTTTCTATACGCCCTTGGGCGTGACGTGGTTTCTGACCCGTCGACCGAAACGATCGCGATCAGGGCCTGAGCGAACGTTTGTTTCTATACGCCCCTGGGCGTGACGTGGTTTCTGACGGGCGACCTCAAGACGCAGGAGACGATGAGCTACGGGAACAAGTTTCTATACGCCCTTGGGCGTGACGTGGTTTCTGACCAACATCGCCTCGTCGGTGGTGATGGGCATCGGCACCCGGCTCGGCGGGTTTCTATACGCCCATGGGCGTGACGTGGTTTCTGACTGTCGGAGGTGGAGGCCGTGGTGCGTCGGGAGCTGACCCACGTTTCTATACGCCCTTGGGCGTGACGTGGTTTCTGACTCTCCGCCTCCCTGGGCCCTCCGCCGCTCACGGCGCGAGCGTTTCTATACGCCCTTGGGCGTGGTTTCTGACCGCGTGTCCGGTGTCAGGCAGACGACAGGCCGAACGTTAGTTTCTATACGCCCTTGGGCGTGACGTGGTTTCTGACAAGCTGGCCCGTGCCGTCTGCGACTCGTTCACCGACGGTTTCTATACGCCCTTGGGCGTGACGTGGTTTCTGACACCTGAACGGTGTCGCGGTAGTGCAGCTGTGGCGGCAGGTTTCTATACGCCCTTGGGCGTGACGTGGTTTCTGACAGGTAGGGAGCGGACGATGATCCTGTTGAGCACCAAGTTTCTATACGCCCTTGGGCGTGACGTGGTTTCTGACCCGTGAGGCGCGCGACGCCATGCTTGCACATGACTTCGAGGTTTCTATACGCCCTTGGGCGTGACGTGGTTTCTGACCCGCAAGCCGCTGGTGGTGGTGCCGAACCACCTGATCGAGGTTTCTATACGCCCTTGGGCGTGACGTGGTTTCTGACTGCCCACGTGTCGGCGTTGTTGGCCTCGCTCTGCACGGTTTCTATACGCCCTTGGGCGTGACGTGGTTTCTGACTAGATGAAAACGAGAGAAAGGATATTAAAATGTTTGGTTGGCCAAAGTTTCTATACGCCCTTGGGCTTGACGTGGTTTCTGACTGGCACGCAAGACACTGGAGGACTTCCCGAAACTATTACCGGGCTTTCTCAACGTAATCCGTAAACGCGAAAGATCTCCAACTTCATTACCGTACGTAATGTGGCAGGAAAGTGTTCCAACGATCTGCGGAACCCGGTCTTGAGAACCTTCCAACACTTCAGATGGGCGATCGCGCGTTCGACGGCGGCGCGGAGCCGGTTGAGTGCGGTGTTGCACGCGCGTCGGACCCCGGTCAACTCCCGACCCCGAGGCTTCTTGTACGGACTCACGATGCCGGCACCCTGGTACCCCTTGTCACCGATCATCCCGGGCCCGCCGGGGGCGTAGTGGCCGGCCCACCCGGCGGCGATCCCGGACACGTCGAACGCCTTCCGGTCGTGCATGCCACCCGGACACGGGTCACCCACATCGACCACCCGCCCGGCGAGATTGGCCACCACCTGCACGTTCTGCCCACAGAAGCCCTTCTTCTCGGAGAACAGCCCGTCGACGTCGTCGCGTTCCCCGACCGGCGCGACCAGACCATCGACCAGGACCGCGTCCCGGCGGGCCTGGTCACGGACCTGCTCGTACAGCGGGGTCAACACCACGTCCACCAGCGGCTCCAGCTCCTCCTGATACCGCTCCACGGTCGTCGAACCGCAGCCGAAAACCTCACCGATCACGTCCGGCGCCAGATTGTGCCGCAGCCCGAACAACACCAGCACCAACGCCGTGTACAGCGGCAACGCCCGAGGGCGCCCCACCGGCAGGTCCCAGTCGACCAGCGCGTCCACCTGCTCGTACAGCCAGTCCAGTTGATCGGAGTCCAGTCCGGTCATACGCTCACAGCGCGGCGGCCGGCCGTCGATCGTTTGAGTCCACACAACCCAGATGATCCAGACGTCGCCGGCCGCCGTTTCCACAAACGACACGCCCACCTTGGTCACACCACAGGCCGTCACCCCACGTAATATCGACGAACCTCGGTGCCAATCGGCTCGAAGCCTATTGGGAAGTCCTCTGCTGGTGCAACAGCTGGTCGAGATTATCGAGTTTCTATACGCCCTTGGGCGTGACGTGGTTTCTGACCCGGCAGCACTGCAGCCAAGGTGCCGACCGCCGAGCTGATCTCGTTTCTATACGCCCTTGGGCGTGACGTGCTTTCTGACGATCGACCAACACGGAGAGTGAGGCATAGACGATCATGAGTTTCTATACGCCCTTGGGCGTGACGTGGTTTCTGACAAGGTGTGCACCAGGTGCAGCGTGGTCAAGGCGCTGGACGGTTTCTATACGCCCTTGGGCGTGACGTGGTTTCTGACGTCGATCAAGGCCCTGACCAGCAATGTCACGGATGTCACGGGTTTCTATACGCCCTTGGGCGTGACGTGGTTTCTGACCGGGTGAGTCGGATTTGACCGTTCGGCCTATTGACAGAGTTTCTATACGCCCTTGGGCGTGACGTGGTTTCTGACCCAGCAGCAGACCGCGTGCCTTGTCGTCAAGGACTCGACCAGTTTCTATACGCCCTTGGGCGTGACGTGGTTTCTGACTTTGTAGACGAGTTCGTCACCAAGCTGGAAAACAGCGACGTTTCTATACGCCCTTGGGCGTGACGTGGTTTCTGACACGGAGAGCGACCCGTACGTTCAGTGCTTCCAGATTCAGTTTCTATACGCCCTTGGGCGTGACGTGGTTTCTGACTTCACGCGCCTCATTGAGCATCAACAACGCCCCCAAAGTTTCTATACGCCCTTGGGCGTGACGTGGTTTCTGACGATCAAGATTGAGTCGAGATCGACCTCACCAAGCGTGAAGGTTTCTATACGCCCTTGGGCGTGACGTGGTTTCTGACGCACAGCGGCCTGATGAGCGGCGTACGCCCCCTCGTAGGGTTTCTATACGCCCTTGGGCGTGACGTGGTTTCTGACTGTGGGACAACCACGGCAAGCCTGGTGGCTTCCTGGGTTTCTATACGCCCTTGGGCGTGACGTGGTTTCTGACCGGACAGTTGCCAGGTGGTCGCCGCGCCCTGCGCGGCGGGTTTCTATACGCCCTTGGGCGTGACGTGGTTTCTGACATCCGCGCCTGTCGGGTCGCCCTGCCCCGGATCCCCTACGTTTCTATACGCCCTTGGGCGTGACGTGGTTTCTGACGTGAGGCTTAGCGGCTACGGGTAGGGGCTTAGGCCCGGGTCGGTTTCTATACGCCCTTGGGCGTGACGTGGTTTCTGACCCTACCCGCTCTGGCGCGGCCGTGACCAGCACAGATGCACGCCCTCTGCACGGCGACCTCCGCAGCTCCACATTCGACGGGTGACGCCGGTCACGTTCCTGAACGTTTCCGCAGCTCAGGGGCTTGCACGGCGTACCGCCGATTTTCATGATCGCCTAACCAAGCCCGACTCGTCCGCCATCCGACCTACCGTGCGCCCTCCGTACCTTTCGTCACAGCACCACCCAGTAGGGTGGCTCCGGGTCGATCCGATGCTGGCCGATCACCACCAGCTGATCCTGACAGCCAGCGCAGATCGGCACGATGTGAATCGTATCCGTCTCCACGTCGATCATCCCCTCCAACCGGGCAGCGAGTCGCGGCAACCGTGCCCGGTCGAGCTGGCAGAGGAAGACGCTGCGCTGAATCCGTTCGCCCCACTGGTGCAGCGCCGCCGCCACCCGCAGCCGGCGACTGTCCCGCGAGATGTCGTAGCACACCAGCACCGTCGTCAACGCCACTCCAACCCGTCCCACGGCACGTCCCGCTCCACCCACGCGGCCAGCCGCTGCGCCTGCCGGTGCAGGTGACGACGGATCGACCCGGTGAAGCCAGGCAGCGCACTGCGGGTCACTGTCGCCATCCGCTGCTCGTACGCGTCGATCAGCACCGCACGCCCCTCCCGGTTGAGCAGCACACCGGCCCGGTCGGTCTCCTCGCTGCCGTGCTCCAGACCCAGCCGGCCGGTGCGGGCCAGATGCAGCACCACCTGGTCCACCACGTACGGCCGGAACTCCTCGATCAGGTCCAACGCCAGGCTGGGCCGCCGGTCCGCCGGGGTGTGCAACAGCCCGATCGCCGGGTCGAGGCCGGCCGTCGTCAACGCGGTCACCGCCTCGCCGAGCAGCAGCGTGTAGCCGAACGACAGGGCCGAGTTGATGACGTCCAGCGGCGGCCGCCGCGACCGGGTGGCGAACCGCAGCGGTGCCGGCAGCAACGCGCCCAGCGCCGCGAAGTAGGCACGGGCCGCCGCGCCCTCGGCCCCCATGATTTCGTCCCGGCTGGTTGCGCCCGCCACGGTGTCAATCGACCGGATGATCCCGAGGATCGCGGCGTCGACCTGGTCGTGCCGTTCCTGCCGGCGGCTACGGTGCAGCAGCACCGCCTGCTTCGACAGCTTCGCCGTCACCACCGCCCGGCCGAACGTCACCGCACGCCCCGGGTCGTCCGAGGCACCCAGCAGCGCCCGCAGCCGCTCCACCCGACGGGTGCCCGACCCGGCCAGGTGGCCCAGATACTGCCCACGCCAGGAGGCGAAGACCACATCGACGTCGCCGCGTAGCGCCCAGTTGCGGGCACCAGCCGACAGCCCCACCGGCCCGCACAGTGCCAGACCGCGCACGTGACCGGCCGGCACGCTCAGCAGGGTGACGCCGTCAGGTGAGTCGACGACCAGCCGGCCGGCCGCCACCCGTACCGTCGCGCCCGGCACCCCGACGTAGATCACCTTGGTCGGCGCGCGATCCCCGTCCGGCGACCCGATCCCGCCGTACGGGTCGATATCGCCCAGGTCGACGCCGAAGCTCACCGCCGGACCGCCCCGTCTCCTACCGCTGCCACCACCCGCCGTTATCCGGTCGTTGGCCGAGTTAGCAGACCGACCTGCGGTGCTGTGTCCGGGCGAGCAAGCGTGGTGAGATCAGGCGATGATGCGACCTCTGCTCGACGCCGGACACCGGCTGTACGCCCGCCGGCTGCGCGCCCAGCTCACCGCTGGCGAGCTGCCCCGCCACCTGGCCATGGTGATGGACGGCAACCGGCGATGGGCCCGGCAGATGGGTTTCGACGACCCCAAGGTCGGCCACCGGCACGGCGCCGAACACCTCGACGAGGTGCTGAGCTGGTGCGCCGAGATCGGCATCCGGCACGTCACGGTGTTCGTCGCCTCCGTCGACAACGTTCGCAAACGCGCCTCCGACGAGGTCGACAACCTGATGGGCATGATCGAGACCGTCGTCGCGGATCGGCTGACCCGCGACGGCAACATCTGGCGGCTGCACCTGGCCGGCCGGCTTGAGGTGCTGCCCGACTCGACCCGGCACGCGCTGAAACTCGCCGAGGAGGCCACCCGGCAGCGGGAGACCGGCCACCATTTGACCGTGGCCATCGGCTACGACGGCCGCGAGGAGATCGTCAACGCCGTACGGTCGCTGTTGGACGACCAGGCACGGCGCGGGGCGACGCTCGACGACATCGCGCAGCGACTGACCGCCGACCAGATCGCCGCCCACCTGTACACCAGTGGGCAACCGGACCCGGATCTGGTCATCCGCACCAGCGGGGAACGCCGGGTGTCCGGCTTCCTGCTGTGGCAGGCCGCCCACTCCGAGCTGCACTTCTGCGACGTCTACTGGCCCGGCTTCCGCAAGATCGACCTGCTCCGGGCGCTGCGCTCGTACGCCGCCCGCAAGCGGAAACCCTGACCGCTACCGCCAGGTCGGCTCCAGGCGGACCAGGCCGAAGCCGCGGCCGCGCTGCGCACCGACCCCGCTGTACGGTGCCAGCCGCATCAGCCGGTCCACCGCGCCGACCAGGGCGGTCGGCCCGTCGCAGACGTAGCGGATGCGGCCCAGGAAGCCCGACACCGTACGCCCGTTGACCTTGACCACGTCGCTGGTGCCGTCGATGTCGCTCACCCACAGCGCGTCCCGGTCCGGCCGCTCCCCCGGCCCGCCACCGCCCGGCCCGCCGACACCCGGGAGTGGAAGCACCAGCTCCGGCAGCCCGGCCGGCGCGTTCGCCCGCCACACCGCACGCAGCCCGGCCACCACCGACCACGGGTCCGGCCACGGCGTGAACCCGTTGCCGCGCCGGAACGTCGCCGGGGTCAGGAACCGCAGCGACCACGCCGCGTCGCCGGACGGCCGGGCCAGCTCCAGCCACGACACCCCGGCCACCTGCCGCGCGCCGGTGACCAACGCGCCGACCTGACCACCGAACCGGATCACCGCCCCCGTCGCCGCGCCGGCCCGCAGCTTGTCGACCAGGGCGTCGTCGAGCAGGCCGACCTCGACCAGGGTGCCGGCGGGGTGGGCCACCGGCGGGCTGACGCTGTACGCCTTCGCGTGCGACCGGTGCGCCGCCTCGTCCACATCGAACCAGCGGGACACCACCGCGTGGACGTGTTCGAGCCGCACCCCGGCCGGATCGACCCCCGGCACCACGAACTGCCACCTGCTCGGCATCACGCACTCCCCTCCGCCCGGCGAACACTCGAACGTAGGCCAGCCGATCCACCCTCGACAAGCCAGGATCGTCGTCGGGGCGGAGGTCGAGACAAGATCAAGTGAAGGCCGGATACCTTTAACCAGCGGTTGTCAGGTATCTGGCCTTCACTTGATCTTGCGCATCCTGCAGGCCGGCCACTGCAGGCCGGTCAGCGACGCGGGTTGGTCGTCGCGGGTTGGTCGGTCAGGCGGGTTGGTTGAGACGGGCCAGGTGCTCGGCCGACAGTTCGAGGTCGGCGGCGGCCGCCGAGTCGCGGATCGTCTCCGGGCGCGACGCCCCGGGGATCGGGATCACGACCGGTGCCTTCGCCAGCATCCAGGCCAGGCAGACCTGCTGCGGGCTGACCCCGTACTCCTTCGCGACCTCGGCGAACACCGCGAACCGCGACCCCAGATCGGCGGCGCTGCCGATGCCGCCGAGCGGGCTCCACGGCAGGAACGCGATACCCAGCTCAGCGCAGAGCGTCAGCTCCGGCTCGCTGGAGCGGAAGGCCGGGGAGAACTGATTCTGTACGCTGACCAGCCGGCCACCGAGGATGTCGTTGGCGAGCCGGATCTGCTCCGGGTCGGCGTTGGAGATGCCGGCGAGCCGGATCTTCCCGGCGTCGAGCAAATCCCGGATGGCGCCGATCGAGTCCGCGTACGGCACGGTGGGGTCGGGCCGGTGGAACTGGTAGAGGCCGATCGCTTCGACGCCGAGCCGTTTCAACGACGCCTCGCAGGCGCTCTTCAGGTAGTCGGGTGAGCCGTTCTTGGTCCACGAGCCGTCGCCGGGGCGCAGGTGACCGCCCTTCGTGGCGATCAGCACGTCGGACGTGTCACCGCCGAAAGTCGCCACGGCGCGGGCGATCAACGACTCGTTGTGGCCGACGTCGTCGGCGTACAGGTGGTAGGCGTCGGCGGTGTCGATCAGGGTGACACCGGCGTCCAGCGCGGCATGGATCGTGGCGATCGACCGCTGCTCGTCGGGCCGGCCCTCGATCGACATCGGCATGCCGCCAAGGCCGATCGCGCCGACGCCGACGTCACCGATGTGGCGGGTGTTCATCAAGTCTCCTCTGCGGGACGGTCCAGGGGCGTGCGATGGTCAGGCCGCCGCATCGCCCGGGTTCCACCCTCTTACCCCGTGGTTAAGCTGTCCAACAGAAGGATCCGATCCCGGCGATCAGTTTTGGTGATGAATCGTGGAGCTGCGTCAGCTCGAGTACTTCGTGGCGGTCGCCGAGGAGCGGCACTTCACCCGGGCCGCTGAGCGGATGCACGTCGCGCAGTCCGGCCTGTCGGCCTCCATCCGCTCGCTGGAACGTGAGCTGGGGGCCAGCCTGTTCGTCCGCAACACCCGCAGCGTCGAGTTGACCAACGAGGGTCGGGCGCTGCTCACCCAGGCCCGGCACGCCCTGGCCAACGTCGCCGCCGCCCGGGACGCGGTGGCCGCGGTCCGGGGGCTGCTGCGCGGCCGGCTGGCGGTCGGCACCCTGCAGTGCCTGGGCGCGGTCGACCTGCCGGCGGCGCTGGCCCGGTTCCACGCCGCCCACCCCGGCGTCGAGATCCGACTCCGCCAGGGCGGGTCACCGGACCTGGTCGAACGGGTCCGCACCGGCGACCTCGACCTGGCGTTCGTGTCGACGCCGGCCAGCGCACCGGCCGGCGTCACGCTGGCCCCGATCCGGGCCGAGCCGATGGTGCTGGCCTGCGGGCCGGAGCATCCGCTGGGCGATCGCGCCAAGGTCGACCTGGGCGAGCTGTCCGGTGAGACCTTCGTCGACTTCTCCCCGGGCTGGATCAGCCGGGACGTCGTCGACCAGGCGTTGACCGTCGCCAGTGTCGATCGCCGGGTCGCCTTTGAGGTCAACGACGTGCACTGGCTGCTCGACCTGGTCAGTCACGGGCTGGGCGTCGCCGTCGTACCGCAGTTTTTCACCACCAAGCGGACCGCCGCGCGCTTCGTGCCGATCACCGACGCGCCGCACTGGAACGTCGCGGTGGCCACCGCGAGCGGCCGGCACCCGAGCACCGCCGCGACCGCACTGCTGTCCATCGACGGCCTCCGCCCGCGCCCCTGACCGGGGTGGCCGTTCGCCACGCCACCCGATCGAGCACGCCACCCGATCCAGCACGCCACCCGATCCAGCACGCCACCCGATCCAGCACGCCACCCGATCGAGGGAACCCACATGGTTGTCTCGGAGCCGATTTGACGACAATGGCGGTTCCCTCGACTTCGCGCAGCAAAACGTTCCGGGCTCGGAAGCCCCAGCCTCCGTCGCATACTGTCGGTCGTGGAAGCCACAAAACCGACATCCCCGGTCATGCCCGCCGCACCGGGCATGAAGGTCTCTCGCCTCGAGTTGTTCTACGACCTGGTCTTCGTGTTCGCCTTCATCCACGTGACCACTGCCTCGGTCGAGGATCTCGAACCGTTCGGACTGGTGGCGATCTTTCTGCTCCTGTCGGTGCTCTGGCTGGTCTGGTCCCGGTTCGCCCTGCTGGGAAACAATCTCCGGGCCGACTGGGGAATGATGCCGATCCACGGCTTCACCATCATGGCGATCGTCTTCATCGCGGTGGCGACGCTACCCGGCATCGGCAACGAACCGCCGCAGGCACAGCCCGGCGTTCCACAGGTCATTCCCGGCGAGTTCATCTTCCCCACCTGCTACCTGCTGATCTGGTTGCTGGAAGCCGCGGCGCTGCGCGTCGCCGCGAGGAGGCACCCAGAACTGCTGGGCACCTGGTGGCGGGACACGCCGGTGCTGGCCACCAGCACCGCGCTGCTGTTCGTCGCCGCGGTGCTACCGCTCCTGGGGTGGCCCGGCGAGGGCGTCGCCACGCTCCTGCTGGTCTGGACGCTCGGCGTCGGTATCGCGTACCTGACCACCGTCCGCCTCGAACCGTTCGCCGTGGTCTCCGCCGGGCACTGGACGGAACGGCACGCGCAGATCGTCCTCATCGGGTTCGGTGAGGCGCTGCTGTCGCTCGGGCTCGGCTCCGGTGCCTCGATCGGAGCGCCGGGAACCGTACCGGTGATCACCGCGACGTTGCTCGGCATCGCCCTGATCTGCGCCCTGTGGTGGGCGTACTTCGACACCCGGTCGTACGCGGCGGAGCAGGTGCTGCACCACACCCACGGGCTACCCCGTGACCGGCTCGCCCGCGACGGTTACACCCTGCTGCATCTGCCCATGCTGTTCGGCATCATCCTGCTCTCCCTCGGGTTGAAGCAGACGTTGGCCTTCCTTGCCGGAACGTCGTCGACCGGCGACGATGCCCCGCTCGAGCCGATCCACCTGCGCGCACTGTACGGCGGGGTGCTGCTCTACCTGGTGGCGTTGTCGGCGTTCCAGCTGCGGACCGTCCGCAGCGTCGCCGCCAGCCTGTCCGTACCCGTCCTGCTGCTCACCGCGCTGCTGCCGGTGGTCGACCGCCTCCCGGCGTTCGCGGCGCTCCTGCTGCTCACCGCGATCACCGTCGCCGGTGTCGCCGCCGACAGCCGGCGGTCCGGGGCCTCACGGCACCGGCTGCGCGAACACCGGCTCGCCGAGCAGCAGGCCCTGGAACGGGAGGAGAGTGACTGGCGACGGCGCCACGGCTGACGGCGTGGCCCACGCCTGTGGTGTGCGCCGTGGCCGTACCGTCCTTCACCGAGGGTGATCCTGCTGTCCGGCTGCGATGGTACGGATGACGCCGACCATGTCGAGGGCCCCGTCGCCGCGCCGGACCGCGTCGGCGTAGAGCACGCGGCACAGCTCGCTGAGCGGGACACCCGCCCCCGCTGCGGCTGCCGCGTCGACGATGAGCTCGGCGTTCATCCGCACATCGGCGATGGCCGCCTGCGCGGTGAGGTCGTCGCCGACCAGCTTCGCCGTCTTGACCCGGGAGATCGGGGAGGACATCTGCCCCGCGTCGAGGATGCCACGCAGCAGGTGCCGGTCAAGACCGTGCCGGTCGGCGAAGTGGAACGCCTCGGCGAGACCGGTCACGAGGGCGATCAGGAACACGTTGACGGCGAGCTTCATCGTGATCCCGGACGGCACCGGCCCGCAGACGGTGACCTGCGCGCACATCGGGTCGAGCAGCGCGACGGTACGCCGGACGACGTCGGGGCGGCCCGCCACCATCGCGACCAGTTTGCCGTCCTCCGCCGGGCGGCGGGAGCCGGAGACCGGGGCCTCGACGTAGTGTCCGCCGGCACGTTCGACCTCGTCGGCCAGCGCCTTGGAGTACCCGGGGGAAAGGGTTCCCATGTTGACGATCGTGCGTCCGGCGACGAGGCCGGCGATCCCGCCGGGCACGTCGCGCAGGACCTGGTCGACGGCGGCTTCGTCGCGCAGCATCACGATCACCGTGTCGCACTGCGCGAACACCTCGGGGACGTTCGCTGCGGTACGGGCACCGGCCGCCGCGAGCTCGTCGTCGGACTTCGGGGTACGGCTCCACACGGTCAGCCCGACGCCGCTGCGGGCGAGCCGGCGGGCCATCGGCAGCCCCATGATGCCCAAGCCGAGGAAGCCGACCCGGCCCGTCGAGGCGGGTGGCCCAGCTGGCGGGGCGGTGGCGCCGGCCCGCGCTGGCTTGTCGCGCAACGGCTTGACGAACCAGTGGTGCGCGTACGGCTGGTCGTTGAACGGGGCGGCCTCGTCGTACCCGGCGGCCCGGTACAGGCCGATCGCCTCGGCGAGGGACCGGTTGGTGTCCAGTCGCACGACGTCCGCCCCGAGCGACACCGCCGCGTCCTCGGCCGCGGCGAGGAGCCGCCGTCCGATCCCCAGCCCGCGCAGCTCGGACGACACCCAGAGCCGGCGAATCTCCGCTGACGTGTCGTCGACCTTGGTGACGCCGACGCATCCGACGGGACAATCCTTCAGCGTCGCCAGCAGGAACGTACCGGACGGGAGACGCAACTCGTCGTCGGCGGTGGGCACTGCCCGGTCCGGTCGGAATCCGCCGTCGAACCGGTCGTCGAGTGTGCGGTGGTACGCGTGGACCGCCCACCGTGCCGGATCCGAGGCCGGATCGGCGGCGGCGATCGTGACCGCCGACGCGGTGAACAGGCGACGTACGGTCTCGGTCGCGGCGGCGAGCTCGTCGCGTTGGCGCTCGGTCAACGGCGCCAGGATCGTCCCGACCAGTTCGTCGGAGAGCCGGTCCAGCACCGCCAGCTCCGCCAACCCCGACGCGGTGAGCGTCGCCCGGCGGACCCGGCTGTCGTGTTCCGAAGGGGACACGACGACCAGCCCTTCCTGCTCGAGTGCGCGCAGCTGCCGGCTGGTGTAGCCGGAGTCGAGCCCGAGGCGGCTGCGCAGCTCACGGACCTCGATGCCGGCGGTGCCGATCTCCCATAGCAGACGGTCGAGGCTCAGCGGTCGGTCGGTTGTCAGGTAGCGGTCCTCCAGCACGCCGAGTCGTTCGGTGACATCGCGGTTGAACGCGCGGATGGTCTGGATCCGGGACTCCAAGCTCATAATCTCTGACTATAGTCAGAGATTATCCAGCCGCCAGTAGCTGGCGGGTGTCGCCTGGCTGGCGGTGACCGGTCGGGCAGCCGTCAGGTGGGACAGAAGCCAGGTGGGACAGCAGTCAGGTGGGACAGCAGTCAGGTGGGACAGCAGTCAGGTGGGGCGGCCCAGGTCGAGCTGCGGGATCGTGAACTGCGCACCGAGCTGGAAGTAGATCGGCCACACGTGCCGCGGCCAGCGGTACTGCCGGGCCGACCAGATGCCGAGCCCGACTGAGATCTCCTGCGGCAGTTGCGCGCCGAGCAGGACGATTGCCTCCGGCGCGGCGGCGGCCTGATCCGCCACCCACTGGGCCGCCGCCGCGACGATCGCCGGATAGTCCGCCCACCGGTGCTCGGTCTCGCCGGGCGGCGGCAGGTAACGCCACTCCCGCAGCTCCGTCGACATTGTCGCCGGCAGTCCCAGCCCGACCGCGTCGTGCAGCTCGAAGACGACCGGTTCGCGGCTGCCCGCCGCCGCGTCGTCGTGGGCGGCCCGGTCGGTGACGTCCACCGGCAGGCTCGGCAGCAGCCCGAACCGGTTGTGGTTGGTCCGCAGCACCAGCAGCAGCACCTCCGGCACCGGTTCCAACGCGGTCCCCGGCGCGGTGGCCGGCTCCGGTCCGGCCGCCGTACCCGGCTGACCGTTCCGGCTGATCTGCAGCCGCACCTGGTGACGTCGCACGTTCAACTCGCCGAACAGCCCGTCGCCGGGGCGCTCGATCTGCTGCTGGAACGAATGTCCGTCGTCCTGGACCGGTCGCGCCCGCACCGGGCCCTGGCGGCCGAAGCTGTCCCGCTGGCGGACCCGCACCGCCCGTCCCCGGCTGAGCGTCGTCGTCCGCTGTCCGAACGCGACCGCCACCGGCCACGGTGCCCACATGAACAGCGACCGGTCCAATGCGGCGTCCCGGCCGTCCGGGTCGTGGTTGGCGACCTGGAAGTGCCGGACCACGGCGTCCATGTCACGACCCCAGCGGGTCGCCTCCTCGCCGTGCGGCCACACCGCCGTCCGGTCGAAGCTACGCAGTGGCGGCACCGGCCGGAACACCGCGAACTGGTCCCGTACCTCGCTCAGGAAGCCTTCCTTCTGCTCCGGGGTCCACTCGGCGGCCGTCTCGTTGACGACGTACGCGATGCCCCGGGTCTCCCGCAGCCGGTTGCGCCACCACCACAGCGCCGCGCCACCGGCGACCGCCGCCACCCCCAGACAGAGGAAGACGACCAGCCACCAGACCCGGTCCCGCCCCTGCGACCAGCCCTCGGCGGCCAGATCAGGCGCGATCCCGCCGGCCGCGCTGAACGCGGCGGTGCCGACGGTGAAGAAGACGCCGATGAGCCCGGTGCCGGCCGGACCCGCCAGCCACCTCGCGAAACGTGCCACATCGACGGTACGGCGGGCGCGTTGCGCCACGGTCGGCCGATTCCGCTCTACCTCAGACAAGGTCACCTCGCCGCTTTTCCACCGGTACGGTCAGCCGACCGTAACCACTGGACCGGCGTACGCAATCCCCCGGCCGGATCTTCCGTCGCTGACGGGGCGGAAGATGGGCGAGATCACACCGGTCCGACCGGATGCCCGGTCGGACCGGCTGCGGCCAGAAGCGCCGCGGGCGCTCCGACGCCGGAGTGCGGACGCTACAGCGGCCAGAGGATTGTCGGCAGGCCGGTGCCGGTCACCACGAACCCGATGGCGACGGACTGCCCCGGCGCGAGGGATCCGTTCCAACTTGTGTTGATCAGCGTGTAGTGCGGAGTGGTCGTCGCCACCTGGGTACTCCACGCACTGGAGATGGTCGACCCGGCCGGCAGCGTGAACGCCACCTCCCATCCGGTGATCGGCACGGTGAAGTCGTTCGTGACCACGATCTCGGCGACATAACCGGTCGACCAGGAACTTGTCTGGGTAAATGTTGCCGTCGTCGCCTGCGCCGACGGCGCGAAGAACAATGTCGCGGAAACACCGATTGCCAGTGCCGCGACGAAGCCGAGCAGCTTCCGCATTGATACCACCACCATCCACTAGTTCTGCCAAGTGACATGACCCTACGACTTTACATAGCCACACTTCAATGCCATTTCTTGCGGCATAAAGCGATGCGCGAATCGCATGACAGACCGGGCCACCGTAGGAAATATGCGAGTTTCACCCACGTATTCCGTAGGGTACCGAAAGCCCGTCGGGAGTCGGCTGCCCACCAAACAGCCAGTTTGAACGATGGGCGTCTATGATGAGTAGGCGGGAGCGGCAGTGCTGACAGTCCGAGCCGAGGGCAACGGCGACGGAACCAGACCGTCCCGCCCGGATCGCGCCGGGCGGAGGAGAGGAAGCCTGATGAGGCTCGCCCCCCGTGGCAAGATCCCACCGTCCCAGTTGCGTCGCGGAACCGGCGCGGCGGCAGCACTCGCCGCGGTGACCGCTGCGGTCACCGCGGCGGGCGTCCTGACCGCCCCACCGTCGATGGCCGCCACGCCCGACATCACCGTCAACACCGGCTCGTCGTACCAGACGATCGACGGGTTCGGTGCCGCCACCCCGATCTTCAGCAGCGGCGGCGACCAATGGACGACCAGTGAGACCCAGACGCTCGTCGGCATGGGTCAGGGGCAGCTCGGTCTGTCGATCGTCCGGACCGTCGTGTCACCGACGTCGAGCGAGTGGAGCTGGCCGGTGAGCAGCCTGCGGACGGCCAAGTCCTACGGCTCCGACGTCAAGATCCTCGCGTCGCCATGGACGGCTCCGGCGCACTTCAAAACCAACAACAGCCGGGTCAACGGCGGCAAACTCAGGACCGACTACTACGACGACTACGCCGCCCACCTCAACGACTACGTGCAGTACATGAAGGGTCAGGGCGTCACCATCGACGTCACCTCCATCCAGAACGAGCCGGACTGGCACCCCGACTACGACTCGATGGACTGGACCGGCACCGAAATGCGCAACTTCGTCCGCGACCACGGTGCCGCCGTCCGGGACACCGAGCTGATGGTCGGTGAGTCGCTGAGGTTCAACCGCGCCTACAGCGACCCCACGCTGTACGACGCCGCCGCGCGCAACAACATCGGGTACGTCGGCGGCCACCTGTACGACACGGAGAACAGCGGAAACCTGTCCCCCTACCCGCTCGCGAACCAGTACGGCAAGAACCAGTGGATGACGGAGTGGAACCTGCACGCCGCCGACGGAAACGGCTCGAACATCTGGGGGGACCCCAGCAACACCGCTGTCTGGAACGAGACGCTGGACGACATCATGCGGACCGTGCACAGGTCGATGGAATCCGGTTGGAGTGCGTACATCTGGTGGTATGGCCGCCGATTCTATTCCTTCATCGGTGACGGCGAGTCACAGTACGGCACCACGAGGGGCGCGCCGCTGCGACGCGGCTACGCCTTCTCCCAGTACGCCAAGTACGTCCGGCCGGGTGACCGACGGGTCGCCCTGTCGAAGAGTTCCCGGGTCTCCGGCCTGGAGGTCACCGCCTACCAGGGACGGGGCAAGACCACTCTGGTGGTTCTCAACCGATCCAACAGCGCCGTCAACGACGCCGTCGTCCAGATCCCGCAGAACATCTCGACGGCCGAGTACACCGTCACCTCCCGCACCCAGAGCGCCCAGCCGCAGCCGGTGAGCGTCAGCGGCGGGCAGGTCACGGTCGACGTACCCGCGCGGAGCATCTCCACGATCACCCTCACCGAAGGGACTGCACCGCCGACCACCGCACCACCGACTACGGCACCACCCACCACCGCACCACCCACTACGGCACCACCGACTACGGCACCACCCACTACCGCACCACCGACGACCAACCCGCCGGCCGGCGCCTGCCGGGTGACCAACGCGGTCGACGCGTGGAACTCCGGCCTGGTCGACAACATCACCATCACCAACACCGGCACGGCAACGGTCAACGGCTGGTCGCTGAGGTTCACCCTCGCTCCCGGGCAGACCATCACGTCCGGTTGGAACGCCACCTACGCCCCGAACAGCGGTCAGGTGACCGCGACGAACGTCAGCTACAACCCCACCATCCCACCCGGAGGATCGGTCAGCATCGGCTTCCAGGCCACCCACACCGGTAACAGCTCCGCGCCCAGCGGGTTCACCCTCAACGGCGCCGCCTGCGGCTGAGCCCGGCGCAACGTGCCTGAGCCGTACACCGGCCACCTGCGACGACGGGACAGCACGGCCGGTGTACGGCTCGGCGGTCACGACAACGAATCCATCCGGAGGTCGGACATGGACCGGTAATCGATCTAGCTTACTGTCAGCGCAGCGTCCACCCCGGGCCTCGCCCTTCGGCACCGGGTCAGGTCGCACTGACCGAAAGGGAATCGATGCGCTGGCTTCAGACATCACGACGGCGCCTGCTATCCGCCGCCGTCCTCATAGCTCTGCCCGCCGCCCTGGCGGTGGCCCCGTCACCGGCCACCGCCAGGCCGCTGCTTCCGCCCAGCGAAGCGGCGTTCGACACGCAGCTGCTCGCCAAGGCCACCCCGGACGAGTGCTTCGCCGGTATCGGCCTGCCCTACCCGGCCGGCCCGCCGTGCGAGTCCGGCCAGGCCAAGGTCAACCAGGCGTACGTGTGGTCGCTCGCCCAGGCCAACGACCGGCTGTGGTTCGGCACCGGGTCGAACGTCAACTGCATCGTCACCGGGGCGACGCTCTCCCTGCCGAATCCCCGGATGACCGACGACTACGTGTGCGAGTTCGCCGAGAGCCAGGTCGCCAAGGAAAATCCGATCATGCCGGTCAGCGTCGGTGACCACCGGCAGCCTCGGGCGTACGTCTACGACCTGGCCTCCGGCACGTTGACCGAGAAGACCAGTGACATCACCTCCGCGTCGCCCGACGATCTGTCCCGGCTGCGCCGCACGCTGGGTCTGCGGGCCGGCGGTACCCATCAGGGCGTGGTGCTGCTGGCCGGGCCAGCGCTCGGGGCCACGGTGAGCATGTTCGCCTTTGACACGGTGACCGGGGACTATCTCGGCTCGGCCAACTTCACCCAGTACGGCAACATCCGCAACTTCCTCGTCGCCGACGACGTGCTGTACGCCGGCGTCGGTGTCGGCCCCAACGGCCGCGACGGCGGGCACATCCTGCGCTGGGCCGGTGACCGTACCGACCCGTTCAACTTCGTCGAGGTCGGGCAGTTGCCGGCACAGGTCGCCGACCTTGAGCTGCACGACGGCCGGGTCTTCGTCAGCACCTGGTCGGCCGCTGGCAGCGGGTCGGCCGGCACGCGTACGGCCGAGAGCGGGCGGTCCGGCCGCATCGGTGTCACCGACGAGCCAGACCCGGGCATCGCCGGGGTGTGGATGAGCCCTCCGCTGGCCGACGCCGAGCCCGGTCTGACCCCGGACGACACCGCCGGGTGGACGCAGGTGTGGAGTGCCGCGTCCTACGAGCCGGATCCGGTAATCGCCGGCTCGTACGGGCTCGGCGCGCTGGCCTCGTACCGTGGATACCTCTATTGGGGCACGATGCATGTGCCGATGAAGTCGACCGCGATGGTGGCCGAGGCGTACCCGCCGGTGGACGAGCTGGCGGCCCGCACGACGCTGGAGCGCTCGCAGCGGGCGGTGAGCATCTTCCGGGGCAAGCGGTTCGGCACCGCGACGCAGCGGGTCGATCTGTTGTACGGCGAGGCGGTGCTGCCGGTGTACGACGCCGACGCGGACGACGGCGCCGGTGCCTGGCGGTGGGCGCTGACCGGCTACCGGCCCCGGTACGGCCACATGGGCTTCGGCAACATCTACAACAACTACACCTGGACGATGGCGGTGTCCGGTGGCCGGCTGTTCGTCGGCACGATGGACTGGAGCTACCTCGCCAAGGACCTGCTGCCGCAGACCGCGGCCGGGATGGGCTATCCGGCGGCGGCCGCCGCGTCGACCGCCGGGCCCGACCCGATCACCATCGATCCGCAGCTGTACGGCGGTGACCTGTGGATGTTCGGCTCGAATCTGCGGCCGGCCACGGCGGTCGACACGCAGGGACTGGCCGGCAACTACCTCAACTACGGCATCCGCACGATGGTGGCCGACGGATCGACGTTGTACCTGGGCATGGCGAACCCGATGAACCTGCGGACCGATCCGACTGACGACGTGCCGGAGGGCGGCTGGGAGTTGATCAAACTGACCCCGGCTGCTTCCTGACCACGACTGAGTCACTCCTCAGTGGGCGCGCACTGCTCTACCTCGGGCGGTGCGTGCCCACTGTCGGTGGGCTACCTGACTGTTCGCTCATGCCGGACATGCGCTGGCAGTCGAGGTGCGCGGATCGCGGAACAACCGACGATGGAAGTGGAGTGCGTCGATGCATCGCCCTAGGCTTTGGCGGTCCCGCCCCCGTACCGATGGAGGCAGAATGGCCAGCATCCGACGCACACTCGCCGGCACCGCCGCGGCCGGCACCATGGTCGACAACGAGCTCTGGACGCCGCGGCGTTGCGAGCGGACCGTCTTTGGAACCGCGGTGTACTGGTTCTCCTAAGCAGACTGAGAGCGGCCGGTGGCTGCGCCAGCGGCACCGAATCCGACACCGCACCCCGGCGACGCCGGGCCTGGCCCAGCAGGCCCGGCGGACACCCACCGACAACGCGGCGGCTAGGATTCCGCCCGGCAGAACCACGTACCCACCGACTGGGAGTTCATTTCGTGCACACTACATTGAGGACCGCACTGCTGGCGGCCGTCTCGGCGGCGGTTCTCGCCGTCACCGCTTGTGGCGGCTCATCAGCCACAACGGACGAAGGCGGCACCGAGACGTCGAACGTCCTGGCGCAGCTCGCCAGCGACGCCACCGGCTCGTTGCAGAAGACCGTGGAGACCACCACCAGCGCCAACTCGGCGGCGGTGACGATGACCGGCACCAGCGGTGGGGATCCGGTCGACGTCAGCGGCGTCATCAGCTTCGGCGACTCACCGGCCGCCGAGCTGACCCAGGTCGACCCCGAGGACGGCGAGATCACCGTACGGGTGATCGGCACCGCGTTCTACGTGAGCATCCCCGAGGCCGACCAGGCGTCGATGGACGGCAAGAAATGGTTCAAGATGGACCTCGCCGCCCTCGGCCAGACCTCGGACGACCTGGCCCAACAGCTCGAAGGCCTGGACCCGGTGCAGAACGTCCGGACCCTGCTGGAGGGTGCGGAGGTCACCGTGGTCGGCGAGGAGACCATCGACGGCGTGCCGACCGTGCACTACACGTCGGTCACCCCGGTGGACAGTTACCTGGAGCAGTTCGAGGCCGGGATCCGCGAGGGCATCGAGGAGCAGCTCGCCACCGCCGAGATCACCGAGGTCGCCGTCGATGTGTGGGTCGACGAGCAGTACCAGCCACGTCGGGTGAAGCTCGTCATGGGCACGATGAGCGACATGACGATGAACTACACCGACTACGGCAAGGCGGTCACCATCGAGGCCCCGCCGGCCGCCGAGACGGCGGACTTCGCCGAGATGATGCAGGACCTGCAGGACCTCGCCGACGAGCTCGGCGGCTGACCAGCGACGCGAGGCGCGACAGCGACGGCGACGGACCGACCGGGACCCGGGTCCCGGTCGGTCCGTCGCCGTTTCGGCTAGAGGTTCAGCGTCCAGCTGTCCAGGTAGCCGGTGTCCAGGCTGGCCGAGTCCTGCACCCGCAGCTTCCAGGTGCCGTTGGCCACCTCACCGGACAGGTCCCGGGTGTAGGTCTCGAAAATGTTGTCGGTGCTGCCGCCGGACCGGCTGCGCAGCACGTTGATGCTGCCGTCCGGGGCGATCAGCGACACGGTCAGGTCACCGATCCAGGTATGGTAGATGTTCACCTCGATGGTGCTGGTCGAGCTGGCGTTGCCGGGGCAGCCGGTGATGGTGATCGAGCTCTCCACCGTACTGTTGTCGTTGATCGCGACGTCGGTCGAGTTGGTCTGCGAGCAGCCCGGCGGGCCGTTGACGGTGAGGGTGAACGGCGCCGACTGGGCCGTCTCCGGCCCGGTGCCGACCACGGTCAACGGGAAGACGCCGGTGGCGGCCCCGGTGGTGGTGGCGATGGTCAGCGTCGCCGACCCGCCGGAGGTGACCGAGGACGGGCTGAAGGTGGCGGTCGCACCGCTCGGCAGTCCGGTGACGCCGAGGGTGACGGTGTGCGGGGCACCGATCGTGGTGGTGGTGCTGACCGTCGCGGTCACCGAGTCGCCCGGGTCGACCGCGCCGCTGGTCGGGGTGACCGCGAGGGTGAAGTCCTGGGTGGGCGGCTCGAAGTCGCCGATGTACAGCAGCTTGTTCGGTGATCCGCTGCCCGGGTTGCTGACCGCGTTGCTGGTGGCGTCGTCGACCAGCAGGTCGCGGATCTGCTGCGGGGTGTAGCCGGGGTTGGCCGCCAACGCCAGCGCTGCCGCCCCGGCGACGTGCGGGGCGGCCATCGAGGTGCCGCTGATCGTGTTGGTGGCGCTGTTGCTGGTGTGCCAGGCGGAGGTGATGCTGCTACCCGGGGCGAAGATGTCCAGGCAGGTACCCCAGTTGGAGTAGCTGGCCCGGGCGTCGGTGCTGGTGGTGGCACCGACGGTGATGGCGTCGGGGGTGGCGGCCGGCGAGTAGTTGCACGCGTTGGCGTTGCTGTTGCCGGCGGCGAGCGAGTAGACCACCCCGTCGGCGATGGAGCGGGTCACCGCGTCGTTGACCCCTTGGTCGAAACCGCCGCCGAGGCTCATGTTGGCGACCGCCGGTTCGCCGGCGGCGTGGTCGGCGGTGACCCAGTCGATGCCGGCGATGACCCCCGCGTAGGTGCCGCTGCCGCTGCTGTTCAGCACCCGGACGCCGACCAGGGTGACGCCCTTGGCCACTCCGTACGCGGTGCCGCCGACGGTGCCGGCGACGTGGGTGCCGTGCCCGTTGCCGTCGTCGGCGCTGCCGCCGTCGACCGCGTCGAAGCCGGTGACGGCCCGCCCGCCGAAGTCGTTGTGGGAGAACCGGATGCCGGTGTCGATGATGTACGCGGTGACGCCGGATCCGGAGTTCGGGTAGGTGTAGCTGTTGTCGAGCGGCAGCGCGGTCTGGTCGATGCGGTCCAGGCCCCAGGACGGGGTGGGGGTCTGGGTCGCGGCGAGGGTGACGGTGCGGTTCTGCTGGACGTAGTCGACCGCGGGATGGGCGGCGAGGCGCTTGGCGGCCTTCTCGGTCAGCCGGGCCTCGAAGCCACGCAGCGCGGTCGAGTAGGTGCGCGCCACCGCGCCGTCGTGCTTCGCGGCGAAGGTACGGGCGGTGCGCCCGACCGCCCCTCTGTCCACCTTGTCCTCGTCGAAGACGACGATGTACGAGCCGGCGACGGTGTTCTCACCGCCCGCGTAGAGGATCTGGCCTTCCGCTGGTTCGGCGTTGGCCGGTGCGGCGAACGCCAGCGCGGCGGTCGCTACCGCGACAGTGGTGAGCCCGAGGCGCCAGCGGCGCCGGGATGGCCGGGAGAGTGTCATCTCCCGCCTCCTTTCAATGCACGGCAGGCCGGTTTGTGACAGGCCGACCGGTGACCGGGTACCTGACTGACACAGATGTTAGGCCTAAAACAGATTGATGTAGAGATATGTGATTCTGTCTCGCGTTCCCGTACGCTGGCACCTTTTGCCAATACCGCTCGAACTCCGGATCCACTCAACATCACATTGATGTCCGTCGTCATAAAGTTGACGCTGACCAGACTGGCATCAGTCGCCACCCGGTCGGTGGCCGGTCAGAAAATTGGAAGTGCCCGACTTCGGCCCGACTTCGGCCCGGAACCGGCCCGGAACCGGGCCGCGTCGGGTCAGAAATCAGCCGACCGAAGGGTGTACGCCGGCAGCGTGCAGCACGGCGTGATTGTTCTCCCGCAACTGGGCGAACGCCTCGACTTCGTCGACGAACGTATCCCGCCGTACCGACGCCAAGCTGCCGGCGATCACCGCCGCCAGGTCGACGTCGGCCCGGTAGACGTACGACGCGTTGCCCTGCAGGGTGGCCTGCCAGGCCACCGGGTCGCCGGTCAGCCAGGCCGTCGCCACCCCACCGGGATTACGGACGGTGATCCGCTCACCCGCCCCGGCCAGGCCGAGCCGCGACCAGACCGCCCGGGAGGCGACGACGCCCGAACCACACGACGGGGTCAGTCCGGCGCCCCGCTCGTACGTCTGCACGTAGATCTCGCCGTGGTCGAGCGGGAACACGAACGACAGGTTCGCCCCGCGCGGCACCAGGTCAGTGGCGGCGGTGATCCGCTCCCCGGTAGCGACCAGCTCGGCCTCGTCGAACTTCTCCACCACCGCGACCAGGTGGTCGTTCGGTACGGAGAGCGCGGTCAGTCCGTACGTGGGGTGCAGCGCAGGCAGCGGGGTGTCGACGTGCGGCTGCGCCATGGCGACCACCGGCTCGGCGGGATCGAAATCCACCTTCGGCATCTCGACCGCGGTCTGCCGGACTCCTTCCGGCGTCGACTCGGCCCGCAGCACCACGAAATTGCTGTCCCCGGCCCGGACCACCGCCCGCTCGGCGTCGCGGGTGTCCAGCACCAGCCGCCCGACGCAGCGCATCCCGTTGCCGCACAGCTTGGCGAACGAGCCGTCCGGGTTGAAGAACGCCGCCTGCGGCACCGCTGGACCGAGATCGACGAAGTAGACGCCGTCACCGCCGCCGAGCGGCTTGGACCGGTCGCAGAGCTGGCGGACCAGGTGCGGCACGTCCGCCTCGGCGGCGTAGTCGCCCGGCCGGCCCTCGACGACCAGGATGTCGTTCTGCGAGCCGTGCGCCTTCAGGATCGGCAGGCCTGACCTCATCCGTACGCACTCCCCCGCTGTCCCTCGCCGCCGCGACCGGCCGACACCGGCGACCAGTGTACGGCTGCGCCACCGGCCGCCGCCGAGTGTCCGTACCGCCGGCCGGCGGCCGGTCGGCCGGCGCTACCTGCGGCGACGCCGGCGATGTCGGTCGGGACGGGTAGCGTGCGCCACCGTGAATGCCGTCGCGACCTACCGGTATCTGAACCCGTCCGCCCTGGCCGGCCGGGCGCTGACCCTGCAGACCAGCGGCGGCCCGGCCGCCAACCCCCGGTTCTTCACCGGATTCCTCACCCGACCGGTGGCGGCCGCAGCCGGGCTGCTGGCCGTCGCCGAGGTGGCCCGCACCCGCTACCACCGGCCCGTCGACCCGGCCAGCCTCGACCCGGTGGTCACCGGCGGCCGCGACCGGCTGCGGTTCGAGTCCTTCTCCGGCTGCTGCGGGGTGTACGCCCGGCTCGACGTCACCCCGGACGGGCTGGACGGCGACATCGTCGCCCACGGCACCACCAACGTGGACGTCAACCCGCCGCTGCGCGACGCCCTGGCCCGCGTCGGCGGCCTGGACCCGTTGCATCTGTCGGTCGGCCCGGACGATCTGACTGTGTCTACGATGGACTCCTTGGTCGTGGAGCGGAAGGTGCCGCTGCCCCGCCGCTGGCTACGCGGCTTCGCCGAGGTGCAGGTGATCGCGGCAGGGACGGACCTGCGGGCGGAGATCCCGGCCGCCGAGGCGGCGACGTTGCTGCGCCGGCTGCCCGGTGCCGGCGACCGGTCGGTGCTGTGGGCGGTGCCGACCGGCCGGTCGCTGCGCCTGACGTCGCGCGCCGCGCCGGGCGCGGTGTGCCTGTCCGGCGCGGGTCGGCTCGCCGCGCTGCGGGGCCTGCTGCGGCACGCGTCGGCGCTGCGGGTGTACGGACCGCCGGTGGCCGCCGGCGCGGCACCGGTGGCCAGCGTGTGGGAGCTGGACCTGGCCGGGATGAGCCTGTCGGTGACCCTGTCACCGGAGCCGGCCCGGGGCTTCTCCGGCGAGGGCGGCGTCCTGCCCGCCCTGGCCGGCGACGAGGTCGCCGACGACGCCGAGCTGATCGGCGGACTGCTCGACTGGGATCCGAGCATCGACGTCGGCGCGCTGGCCGAGGCGTCCGGCCTGGCCGCTGCCCGAGTGCGCGCGGCGCTGACGCTGCTCGGCACCGCCGGTCGGGTCGGCTACGACGTCACCCGGGCCGGCTACTTCCACCGGGTGCTGCCCTACGATCCGGGCCGCGCCGAGCGGGACAATCCCCGGCTGACCGCGGCCCGGGCGCTGGTCGAGGCCGGTGCGGTGACCGCGGACCCGGACGGGGCGACGGTACGCGCCGGCGACGAGGTCTACCGGGTGCGGCAGCTGCCCGACGGCACCCGCACCTGCACCTGCGCCTGGTGGGCGCGGCACCGGGGCGGGCGGGGGCCGTGCCGGCACGCCCTCGCCGCCACGATGGTCACCACCCCGGTGGGGGTGACGGCGTGACCGAGGCGAGCGACACGGTCCACCGTCTCGTCAACGGCGACATCACCACCGCCGTGGACACCATCTCCGGGCTCGACGAGGAGCAACGCCGTCAGCTCGGCACCGAGCTGACGGCGTACGTGCGTCGGCACCGCGACGAGTGGTGGTTCCGCTGGCAGGCCACCGCGTTGGCCGTCGCGGCGGTCGGCTGCCTGCCGACCGCCGCCCAGGCCGCCGAGGTGCTGGGGCGCCGCAACATCTCGCTGCTGTCGACGCCCGCGGCACCGGTCATCGAGGTGGCCCGACGCCGGGGGGTCACCTGGCTGACCGACCTGGCGTACCGGCTCGCCGGGCGGATCGACCGCGAGTCACCCGGCGACAACTGGTGGTTCATCGCCGACCTGCTTACCGCCGAACAGGCCGCCCCACCGACCGACGACCTGTTCGTCCTCGGCTGGGCGGTGACGGCCAGTCGACCCCGCGACCACGAGTGGGGCGAGGCACTGGTCGACCGGATGCGCCGGCACCCGTTCCTGGACGTGCTGGCCCCCCGGATGTTCGACGTCGACGGGGTCGGCGTTCAGTGGGCGTGGACCGACCAGCAGTCGGACGGTCGGTCGGGAATGCCGCTGGCGTTGGCGCAACTGGCCGCCGAGGGGCGGCTGGACCGCACAATGCTGCTGGACGGCGCGCTCAGCCGCATGCTGCGCGGTGAGCGTCCGGCCGCGCTGCGGGTTTTCATCGGCCTGCACGACGCACTGGTGCCGACCGGCGACGAGGTGCGCGACCGGCTCCCCACCTACTTGCGGCTGCTCGCCGACGGCCCGTCGACGGCGGCCGCTCTGGCCCAGCGGACGCTGCGCAAGCTGCCGGACATCGACCTGGGTGCGCTGCTGGACACGGCGCCGGCCGTCCTGAGCCGGCCGGAGAAGGCCCTGGTACGGGCCCAGCTGAGCTGGCTCGATCAGCTGGCCCGCCGGAATCGCGCCCAGGCGGCGCGGATCGCCGCGGTGCTGGCCGTCGCCGCCGATCACCCGGCGGTCGACGTCGCCGACCGGGCGGCCGCGCTGGCCGCGAAACACGGCCACCGGGTGGCGGCGCCCGTCGAGGTCCGCCACGTCGGCGACGCCCTGCCCCCGGTGCCACCGCCAGCGGCGGCGCCGCCGCCGATCACCGACCCGGACGAGCTGGCCGAGGAGATCGCCGCGCTGTTCGGCGGGTCGTTGACCGACGCGCTGGGCCTGGAACGGATCCTCGACGGCCTGATCCGGTCGGCCACCGCCGACCGGGCCGCCACGGTGGCGGCGCTGACCCCGGTGCTCGACCGGGCCGGCGTGCTGGCCTGGTCCTCGCGACCCGAGGAGAGGTTCGGTGGGCTCGGCGGCGTGCTGCGGATCCTCGCCGGCAGCGACGACCCGGCGCCGCCACGGAGCTGGCAGGTGCTGCTGTCCACTTGGGGCCAGCAGCAGGCCTCCGGTCAGCGGCCCACCGACCCCCAGCAGGCGGTGCTGCGCCGGCTGCGGCGCACCCGGGTCGCGGAGATCGGCCGGGCCGTCGCCGGGGCCGGGACGGCGGAGCTAGCCGGGGCCGGGACGGCGGAGCTAGCCGGTCCCGGGGCCGTGGGCCTCGTCGCCGCACCGTCGCTGGCCACCGGGGCGGTGGCACCGGAGGAGCTGTTCGACCGGCTAGTCCGCCTCGGTGAGCGGCAGCCGTGGCCGGCGGACCTCACCCAGGCGCTGCTGCGGTTGCCGGCCGTCGTCGACGAGCCGCTGGCGGCGAAGGCGGCGGCGTTGGGCACCCCGGCCGGACAGGCCCTGGCCGACTGGCTGCGCTGCGGCGGGCTGCCCCGGCCGCACTACCGGGTGGTGACGGCCGTCCGTCGGCGCCGGCAAGGCAGCTACGACTACTGGCACGACCGGTTGCCGACGCGGCGTCGGGTCGTCGAAGCCTCGGTACCGCACGGGATGGCCGACCAGTACGGTCTGCTCAACGTCCCGGCCCGCCCGGTCGACATCGCGTCGAGCGCCGACGAGCGGCACTGGCCGGCGCAGCTGCCCGGCTACCGGGGGCTGGTCGCCGCGTACGTTCTGCCGTTGGTCGCCGGCAGCGCGGACCTCGACGAACCGGGCGGCGGCGAGCTGCTACCGATGCTCGCCGAGTGCACCGGCGAGACCACGCCGGCGCTCGACCTGGCGGTGGCGTACGGGCTGGCCGCCCGGCACGAGGCCGACCGGGTGGCGGCCGTCGACGCGCTGCTGATGCTGGCCGCCGCCGGTGGGCTCGACGCTGTGGCGGTCGGTGGTCACCTCGGGGCGCTCACCGCCGACAAGATGATCACACTGTCCCGGGTCGTCCAGCCGTTGCGGGACGCGGCGGCGGCCGGGGCGCCGCTGACCACCTGGCGGATCCTCGCCGCCGCGCTGCCCCCGCTGCTGACCGTCCAGCCGGCGCCGCGCGGGCTGCCGGACCTGCTGGCGCTGGCCGCGCAGACCGTGGCGGTGACCGGCGTACGCATAGACGTGCCAGGGCTCGCCGACGTAGCCGCCCGGGGCGGCTCCAGCCGGCTGGTCACCGAGGCCCGGCGGCTGGTCGCCGCCGCCCGTTAGCCTGTCGGACCGTGGGGAACCCTCGGGTCTGCGCCCGCCGGCGGAGCGGCTGGGTCCGGCGGGGCGCCATCGGCGGGCTGGCCGGTGCCGTCGCGTCCGGGCTGGTCCTCACCTTGATCTGGTTGGACGTCTGGGGCCACGAAGGACACCGTCCGGAGTGGTCCGAGCTGGTCACGGCGGCTGTCGTCGTCGCGGCGGTCGCCGCGGTGGCGACGCCGTCAGGTCGGTGACGGCTGCCGCCGCCGGGTTCGTTCTCGGCCTGGCGCGGCGGCGGGTCACGTCGTCGCCGTCGGCCCGGTGACCGGGCCGACGGCGACGACCGGCACCGCCGGTCGCGATCGGTACCTGTTCGTCGCCGCCGGGTTGGTCGGGCTGGTCGGGCTGGTCGCGTTCCCGGAGTTCGTCCGGGTCGGCGCCGAGCCGGCCACCGTCCGCTTCCTGCCGGCCACCGCCGTCAGCCTGCCGGCCGGGCAGCCGGTCACGGTCGACCTGCCGACCGGGCGCACTGCGATCTTCCGCACCTACGGCCGGCAGCTGTCCACGCAGGAGTGCCGGGTCATCGGTCCGACTGGTGCGGAGCTGCCGGTCACCGCGCCGACGGTGGCGTTCACCGACAACAGCGACAGCGTGGTGACAGCGCTGCTGGGCACCATCGAGGTGCCCAGCAGCTCGTCGGTGTCGGTGACGTGTCAGAGCATGCCGGGTCATCGCTACCAGATCGGGCCGGCACCGGCCGTCGACGGGCCACTCGGCCCGCTGCTGTACGTGCCGTCCTGGGTGTTGCGGTCGGTCGGTGCGCTACCCGGGTTGGCGTTGACGGCCTGGGGCGCCGTCGCGCGTTGGGGTCAGTCCTCGGCCCGCCAGCGGTAGTACTCCTTGGCGACCGCGTCCACCGGGCCGCGCCAGGCGTCCTGGTTGTACGGGCTGATGTACGGGCTCAACTCCTCCATGATCTTGCCGAACTTCGGCTTGTCGTGGATCCGCGCGTCGTCGGCGGTGTGCGGGACCGAACGTTCCAGCAGATGCACGTAGACGTCGTCGATCGAGTAGAGCCAGCGTGCGGTCACGCTCATCTCGACCGGCAACGTGCCGGCGTCGGATTCGGTGAAGATCCGGGCGACGTTGTCCTCGGCGCCGGGCTTGATCCGCCCGACGATCACAGTCAGATGCCGGCCGGCCGGGTCCGGGCCGGTCCCCTCCGCCGGGCTGCTCCCCTCCGCAGCCCAGCGGTAGAACTCCTTGGCCACCGAGTGCGACGGGTTCTGCCAGTTGCGCGGATACGGGGTGACGTACGGGCCGATCGCCTCGGCGATCTCCTTGAACGCCGGCAGGCCCCGGGTCTGCCCGGAGACCGCCGGGTCCTCGTTGCGTTCGACGATGTGGATGTAGAGGTCGTGGTGGGACAGCAGGATGCGCCCGATAACGCCGAAGTCCTGCGGCCGGGTGGCCTTGTCGTAGTGGCCGAAAGTCTTGGCGATCTTGTCCTCGCTGCCCGGCACCATGCGGCAGACGATCACGTTGCGGAAGACCATGACAACTCCTCACAGAACGGTGGGGATCAGCCGGGTCGGTTCGCCCGGTGACCGGTGGCAGGTCAGCCGGCGGCGGTGAACCGGACCGGCAGCTCGAGCAGCCCGCGAAACGGCGAGGCCGCCGGGAGTCGGCGCAGTTCGGCGGCGGGTACGGCCAGCCGCAGGTCCGGCAGCCGGCGCAGCAGCCCGCCGATGCCGGTCCGGGCCTCGATGCGGGCCAGCGAAACGCCCAGGCAGTAGTGCACCCCGTGGCCGAAGCCCAAATGGGGTCCGCGTTCGCTGGTCACGTCGAGGCGGTCGGGGTCGGTGAAGTGGTCCGGGTCGCGGTTGGCCGAGTTGAGCACCACCCCGACCGCTGCCCCGCGGGGGATGCGGACACCGTCGTACTCGACGTCCTCTGTGGCCACCCGGGGGCTGGCGATCGGCAGCGGGCCGTCGAAGCGCAGCAGTTCCTCGACGGCCACCGGCAGCAGCTCGGGCCGGGCCCGCAGCAACTCGTACTGTCCAGGGTTGGTCAACAGGGCCAGCATGGCGTTGCCGATGAAGTCGGCGGTGGTCTGGTGACCGGCGAACAGCAACAGGAACGCGGTGGAGACCAACTCCCGTTCGGTGAGCACCCCGCCGTGGTCGCAGGCGTCGATCAGGGCGGTCAGCATGTCGTCGGCCGGCGTCGCGCGTTTGGCCCGGACCAGCCCGGTCAGGTAGTCGTGCAGCTGCGCCTGTACCTGCTGCACCGCCGCCCGCTCCTGGTCGGGCGGGCGGCTGGCCGAGCCGGAGGTCCGGATCACCTGGGTCCAGCCGAGCACCTGTTCGTGGTCGGGTTTCGGCACGCCGAGCAGCTCGCAGATCACCACCATCGGCAGCGGTACGGCGAACTCGTGCATCAGGTCCGCCTCGCCTCTCGGCGCGAACTTGTCGAGCAGGTCGTCGACGACCTGGCCGATCCGGGGCCGCAGGGCCTCGATCCGCCGGGGCGCGAACGCCTGCGACACCAGCCGCCGCAGCCGACTGTGCTCCGGCGGATCCGAGTTGAGCATGTTCTTGTTCAGGCCCTCCGAGTTGGGCCCGAAGAACCGCAGGTAGTGGCCTTCCGGACCGTACAGGTCCTTGGACAGCCGCGGATCGGTCAACGCCGCCCGCGCGTCGTCGTAGCGGGTGATCAGATAGGAGTCGAACCGGGGTGAGGCGACCAACCGGACCGGGCACTGCGCACGCATCCGGGCGTAGGTGGGGTACGGGTCGGCGGCGTACCCGTCGGTGTAGAACTCCGCCGCCGGGACGGCCTGCTCAGCGGACCCGACCGGCTCGGCCGGTCGCGGATCGGCGGTCATCGCGGCTCCTCTCGTTCGCTCGGCACGCTGTGCAGCACCTGGTAGGTGTGCCGCTGCGCGGATTCACGCAACTCCCGGATCACCCGCAGCAGCCGGTCGCGCTGCGCGCTGCGGCCGAACGCGTCGAGGCGTTCCCGGTCCGCCCAGTCGGTGATGATCAGGTAGCTGCGGGGGTCGTCGGCGTCGCGGACCAGGTCCTGGCGCAGGCAGCCGTCGAGGGTGCGGATCTGATCGGCGATCGACCGCCACTCGGTCTCGAACCGCCGCTCGCACCCGGGGCGGGTCCGCATCGACAGCACGGCACGGACCGGACCCGGCACCGGCTCCGCCCGGTTCATCTGGCCTGTCTGGTTGATCTGGCCTGTCTGGCTCTGGGAAGCGGCGGTCACCGGACACCGCCGTTGAACACCAGGTGCAGGTGGTGGCGTAGTGCCTCGACGTCGATCGGCTGGCTGCGGAAACCGACGTACCCGTCCGGCCGGATCAGGTAGGCGGCGGCACCGGCGGTGCCGTACCCGGCCCGGAACCCGCCGGCGTCGTCGTGGAGCACCGGTGGATGGTCCGCCGGCGGGGCTGGCGTGTCCGGGCTGAGCAGCAGGTAGACCTCGACTTCGCCGTACGTCCGCTCCGGCAGGTCGGCGCTGAGCTTGTCGATGGCGGCCAGAGTGGCCTCGTCCGCCGTCCGGTCGGCGTAGAGCAGCAGGGTGTGCCGGGTCCCCCGGGTCAGCTCGTGCAGCCGCAGCGGGTGTCCGACACCGCGTCGACGCAGGCCGGACACGTCGGGAGCGCGCTCCCCCGGGGCCGGGCCGGTCCGCAGCGCGTCCACTGTGGCCAACGACTCGCCGACCAGTGGACTGTCGGCGTAGCTGACCAGCATCGACATCTCCTGCAGGAACTGCCGTTCGAGGTCCTCGCGCTCCAACTCGTCGGTGAAGGCCAGCCGCACCGCCCGCCCGACGACTTCCTCCCCCTGTGGCCGGCGCTCGATCTGGTAGCTGTCCAGCAGGCCGGGCGCGGCGACACCACGGACCGCCAATGCCAGCTTCCAGGCCAGGTTCCAGGCGTCCTGGATGCCGGTGTTCATACCCTGACCGCCGGCCGGCGGATGCAGGTGTGCGGCGTCGCCGGCGACGAAGATCCGTCCGTCGCGGTAGCGGTCGACGATGCCGTGACTGATCCGGAAGATCGACGACCAACGTAGGTTGGACGCGGTCGTCCCGGCCGGGGCGAGCTGGTCCAGCACCGCCTGCACGTCGGCGAGAGTCGGTTCGCCGAGTTCGGCGCTGAACCCGGGCGGTGCGTTCTCGCCGCGGGTGGCGGCAAAGTAGCGCGGTGGCGCCATGGTCGCGATCCGGTAGCGGGATTCACCCCGCAGCGGTACGCAGACGAGCATGTTGTCCAGCTGGCCGTCGGTTTCGTGGATGAACCGAAGCAGGTGGCCGGCGGGCATGTCCCAGTCGACGTCGACGTCGCCGAGCATGAACAGTTGCGGGAATCGGCCCAGCCCGCCGGTGAAGGTGAGGCCGAGCAGTTGGCGTACCCGGCTGTGCGCGCCATCGGCGCCGACGAGGAACTTGGCGCGGACCGTCTCGGTGCCGCCGTCGGCGTGGGCGAGGTTGGCGGTGACCCCGTCGTCGTCGCTGGTGAAGTCGACCAGTTCGGTGCCGCGCCGGGGCCGTACGCCGAGCGTGGCGAGCCGGTCGGTGAGGATCCGTTCGGTCTCGTACTGCGGCAGCCCGAGGTGCGCGTACGGCAGCCCTGGCAGTTCCCAGCTGCCCCGGTGTACCTGGTGCCCGTTGATGAAGACCGCCTGACCGACCAGCCAGCTGCCGGCGTTCATGGCCTCCCGGTCGACGCCCTGGTCCGCCCAGATCTCCATGGTGCGGCAGTGCACCCCGATCGCCTTGTCGGCCTGGTCCGGCGGGCTGGTCAGTTTGTCGATCACCTGGCAGTCGACGCCCCGCCGGGCCAGTTCGATCGCCGTGGTCAGCCCGGTCGGTCCGGCGCCGACCACCAACACGTCCGTGGTGGTGTGCCGGGCGGTGGGTCGGGTCGCGACCGGCTGGACGGGCCGCTGGTCCGGGTCGAATGCGCGGAACACCCGTGGCCGGATGCCGACCAGGAACTCGGCGATCGGTCCCGCTTCGGCCCGCTCGTGGTCGGGGTCGTCGATCCAGCGGCGGAACAGCTCCGCACCGCGCCACTGCGCGAAGATGTGGTGCACCGATGATCCGGGTTCGCGTAGCAGTTCCTCCCCCAGGTAGCCGGGTACCGCGGCCATCCGGGCGACGACCTCGGCGTGGCCGCGCTGGAAGTCGGCGACCCGGTCGGCCGGTACGTCGACCGTCACGTCCACGTACATCAGCGAGTCCGGGTCCGGCCGACCGCCCATCACCCGGTAGCTGTCAGGGGTCACCGGCTCGCAGGCGGCTTCGACCACACCGGCGAGGTACGCGGCGACCGGACCGTTCTCGTAGTGGCGCCGGGCCGCCTCGTCGGTCCACTCGGCGACCATCACGTAGGTCGACGGATCGTCTGCGGCGACGAGCAACTGCCACAGACGGTTGCCGGCGCCACCGCCGACCCGATCGGCAGCGGCTCGCCACGCGGCTTCGACCGTCTTCGCGGATCCGCGGCGGGCGCGGATCCGCAGCATCGTCCTGATCATGTGGGCTCCCTGACGGCTCACGCGACACTGGTTGGCGGGCCGGGTGACGACCGGGCATCGCGGAGGTCGTGCGGCCGGTCCGTGCTGCGGTCGACGATCTCTGACGAGCCGTCACGCGGTCGTCACCGGTGGCGGGCGAACCGGGTCCGGCCGGTGACGCTGCGGCGACGCCCCGTCCGGTCAACCGACTGAATGCGTTTCACCCTCATTTTGCGTTCCGATTTCACCGACTTTCGGAAAATCGCCCCTCCAGTGGAGACAAAACACCACAGAAATCAGCCCTCCGTAGCCGACTTCACGCTGTCTTCCGTGCTACAAACTCTTCTGGCACCAGGCAGTTCAGTGAAATGCGAAAGGGGCAACCTCGTTGAGGATCATTCGATTTTCCACAGGCGGCAGAGGCGGGGCCCACCGCGCCGTCGAACCGCGCTCGGTCGGCAACCGGAAACGGAGGATCGTCCTCGGTTCGGTGGTCGCTGCGGCCCTGCTGGGCGGTGCCACGATCGCACCGCAGGCGTACGCGACGACGACCTTCGACGGGCCGGGTATCCGCACCGACGTGGTGGACGCGATCACCGGCGAGCCGGTGGCCGACATCTGCGTATTCGCCGTTCCGGTATTCACGTTCAGCTTTTCCGACGTCTGTCCGACCCGCAGCGACTCGCGGGGCCGGGTGAATGTCTCGGTTCCCGGGCCGGGTTCCTACAATCTGTTCGCGCTGCCCGACTCGGGTAGCCAGTACGGTGCCCAGTGGGTCAGCCAGGACGGTGGCACCGGCACCCAGAAGGATGCACGGTGGTTCACCTTCTCTGCCGACGAGGTGCGGCCCGGACCGACGATCCGCCTGGATTCGCGCTCGGTGATCACCGGCACCGTGCAGGGCGCCGACGACGAGACCCTGACGAACGGTACGGTCGGCCTCGTCGCGCCGGTCGCCGACGGCTCGCGGGATCCGCGCTACTCACCGGTCGACGACAAGGGTTCGTTCGTCATCGACTGGCTGGGACCGTACGAGTGGCCGCTGCTGTTCAAGGCGGACGGCTACCCGTACCAGTGGAGCGGGCACGTCGGCAACCGGCTGCGCGCCGACCTGGTAGCGGCGGACGTCAACGCCCCGCCGTACGCGTACCAGTTGGAGGCCGGGACCTCGGTGAGCATCGAGATCGCCGACCCGCCGCAGGGTCCGGGCCAGCTGGTGCTGCTCAACGTCAGCACAAAGGACCCGGTGGGGATCGTCGAGCTGGCCGACGGGGCGACCGGCGCGTCGCTCATGATCCTGCCGCGACAGCAGGTGAAGATCCACTGTATCTGCAGTGGTGAGCACCGCTGGCACGGTGGCACTGACTTCAGCAGTGCCACCGGCGAACCAATTCGTACCAACGGTCCGCAGACCATCACGTTCGTCCAACCTGCCTGATCCGCCGCCAGTTGTCCGACTGCGGCCCAATGCTCCACGATGGAGCATTGGGCCGCTGTCCACTGAATCAGCAGGTCACGATTACTGTAGAGAGTCATTTGACTACATGAAGTACACTTAGCTGTCTACGATCTTCCAACCACGGGGAGGGCGTACGACATGCGGTGGTGGATAAGGCTGGTTCTGACGGTCGCGGTTCTGACGACAGCGGCGGGATGCGCGCCCGCTGTCCGGTCCGACATCGGCGATGGCGACCTGACCAATGACTGGGCGGGGATCGCCACACCGAAAGTGTTCGTTCCACGGGCCGGCGAGTGTCATCCGGTCGCCGCCGGCACCGTCGGCCAGGGCACCGAATACACACCCGTCAGCTGCGGACAGTCTCATGAAGTGGAGACGGTCTTCGTCGGGATCTTCACCGGGGTGTACGGCGTACCAGACCATTCCCCCGCCCCCGGCTCGTCCAGCCGGCGGGCCGCCCGCACCGACTGCGACCAGCGGGTCCGCGAGTTCCTCGGCGACGACTGGCAGGCTGGCCGGCTCCGGCTCGAAGTCGTCGTCCCGTCCACGACGGCCTGGAACGGCGGCGCCCGGTGGTACCGGTGCGACGTCGGCGAGGTGGTCAGCATGCAGGACCGCACCTTCGTCGCCCGCACCGGCAGCCTCGCCGGCACCCTCGACCAGCCGAGCCCGCTGCGCTGGGGCTGCTTCAACCCGAGCGCCAACGCCGCCGGCGACGTCGGAATCCTCGCGCCGGTGGCCTGCACCGAACCACACCAGAGCGAATTCGCCGGCCTGTACCTGGAAGCCGACCTGCCCTACGAGGAGTTCGCCGCCAACGCCGACCAGGTACACGAACGATGCCGCCGGGTCGTCGCCGACTATGCCGACCTACCCGTCGACGACGACCTGCGACACCGCTTCGGCACCATCTACGACTACCCGTTCAAGGACGAGTGGGACGACGGCAACCTCGCCGTACGCTGCCTGCTCTGGCGCGACGAGCCACCGCTGACCCGCTCGGTACGCGACGGCGGCGCCGACGCCCTGCCGGTCCGTCAGGGCTGACCGACCCGACGCAGCAACGCCACGAACATCGCGTCGGTGCCGTGTCGGTGCGGCCACAGCTGCACCGACGGCCCGGCGCCGAGACCCGGCATACCCGCCGGCAGCAACGGTCGGGCGTCGACGAAATCCACCGGTACGCCGGACCGACGGGCCGCCTCGGTCACCGACACGTGCGTCTCCACCCGGTGCGGCGAACATGTCACGTAGGCCACCACGCCGCCCGGCCGGACCGCCCGCAGCCCGGCGGCGAGCAGCTCGCGCTGCAACCGGGTCAACGGCGGCAGGTCCGACGGCTGACGCCGCCAGCGCGACTCGGGACGGCGGCGCAGCGAGCCGAGCCCGGTGCACGGTGCGTCCACCAGCACCCGGTCGAACGCCGCCTCGGGCAGCTCCGTCCCGGCCCCCACCTGACGACCGTCGGCGACCTGCACGGCCACCGGCAGCCCGCGTACCGCCTGCTCCACCAGCCGGGCCCGGTGCTCGGCGACCTCCACCGCGGTCACCTCGGCGCCGCGACCGGCGGCCAGCGCGCCGAGCAGCGCCGCCTTGCCCCCCGGCCCGGCACACAGGTCCAGCCACCGCCGGTCCGAACCGGACACCTCGGCGTCGGCCAACGCCGCCGCCACCAGCTGCGATCCTTCGTCCTGCACGTGCGCCCGGCCCTGACGGACCGCCGGCACCTCACCCGGCGCCCCGCCGGGCAGATAGACGGCGTACGGCGAGAACGCGCCCGGCGCCCCGCCGGTGGCATCCGCCAACTCGACCGCGTCGACCCGGCCCGGTCGGGCGCACAGATGCACCGGTGGCGGTTCGTTGTCCTCGATCAGCAGCCGGGTCGTCTCGGCCAGGCCGGCACCCGGATCCTCACCGAGCGCCTCCGCGAACGCCCGGACGATCCACGGCGGATGGTGGTAGGTCACCGCCAGGTGACCGACCGGGTCGGCCAGCTCGTCCGGGGCCAGCTCGGCCAGCCAGTCGTCCAGGTCCCGGGTGGCGATCTCCCGCAGTACGGCGTTGGCGAACCCGACCGCCCCCGGCGCCACGTCGTGCACCAGATCCACCGTGGCCGACACCGCGGCGTGCGCCGGAACCCGGGTACGCAGCAGCTGGTACGCGCCCAGCCGCAGCGCGTCACGGGCCGGCGGATCGATCCGGTCCACCTCCCGCCCGGCCGCCCGAGCGATGATCAGATCGAGCGTGCCGACCAGCCGCAGCGTGCCGTAGACCAACTCGGTGGCGAAAGCGGCGTCACGCCCCCGCAGCTCCCGGTCCCGCAGGATCGTCGGCAACACCAGATTGGCGTAGGCGTCATCGCGGTACACCGCCGCGACGGCATCGTACGCCGCGTCCCGCGCCGGGTCGGCCCGCCGACGATGACCACGCTGCCCGCGGTCACGCTGTCCACGCTCGCCCCGGCCGTTCGCGACTGCGGGGCTCACTCGCTGCGCTCGTTCACTCCTCGCGCTCACCATGACCACCCTCCGCTCGCGACTGCGGGGCTCACTCGCTGCGCTCGTTCACTCCTCGCGCTCACCCGAAGAACTCGCCGGTGGTGATGCGGGCGCCGCGCGCCCAGTCCGCTGCCGACATGGCCTTCTTGCCGGCGGCCCGGACCTCGCCGAGCGCGACCGGCACGGTGGCCGTGCCGACCAGCAGGCGGTTACGTTCGGCCAACGCCTCCCCCGGCTTCAACTCCGGGCCGTCCGGCACCGGCCGGACCGGCCCGAGTTTGACCCGCTCGTCGCGGAACGTGGTCCAGGCGCCCGGCGCCGGGGTGCCGGCCCGCACCCGCCGGTCCACCGCGAACGCCGGATCGGTCCACCGCACCCGGACGTCGTCGACGGTCAGCTTCGGGGCCAGTGACACCCCGTCACCCGGCTGCGGCACCGCCCGGGCGGTGCCGGCGGCGATCCCGTCGAGCACCGCGACCAGCAGCTGTGCGCCGCTGGACGCCAGCCGCTGCAGCAGGTCGCCGGCGGTATCCGTGTGGCCGACCTGGTCGGTCACCGTGCCGAACACCGGGCCGGTGTCCAGACCCTCCTCCAGCTGGAACACGCTCGCGCCGGTCACCTCGTCGCCGTGCAGCACCGCATGCTGCACCGGAGCCGCCCCGCGCCAGGCCGGCAGCAGGGAAAAGTGCAGGTTGATCCAGCCGTGGGTGGGGATGGCCAGCGCGGTCGGCGGGACCAGGGCACCGTAGGCGACGACTGGTACACAGTCCGGGGCCAGCTCGGTCAGCCTGCTGAGGAACTCCGGCTCCCGTGGGCGCTGCGGGGTCAACACCTCGATCCCCCGCTCGTCGGCCCAGGCGCCGGCCGCGGAGCGGACCAGCCGGCGGCCCCGCCCGGCAGGGGCGTCCGGCCGGGTGACCACCGCGACGAGGTCGTGGCCGCTGGCGGCGATCGCGTCCAACGCGGGGACGGCGACCGCCGGAGTACCGGCGAAGACAAGTCGCATCGCCGTCACCCGCCCAGACCGAACGGGCTGGTCGCCGCACCCGGCCGGAACAGGCCACCGGGCGAGCGGTGCGGGCTGACCTTCACCGTCGGCGGCGCAGCGGCGTCGTACCAGTCGGCTTCGCGGATTGCCTTCATCGCCTCCTTGCGGGTGGCGGCGTCGAGCCGGTCCAGGAACAGCACCCCGTCGAGGTGGTCCGTCTCGTGCTGGACGCAGCGGGCCAGCAGACCGCTGCCGACGATCTGCATCGGGTCGCCGTACTCGTTGAAGCCCTTCGCGACGACGTTCTGTCGACGTTTGGTGTCGAAGTAGAGCCCCGGGATGGACAGGCAGCCCTCCGGGCCGTCCTGTTCCTCCTCGTCGGGGAAGTCCAGCACCGGGTTGACCAGGTGGCCCAGCAGGTCGTCGACGTGGAACGTGAATACCCGCAGCCCGACACCGAGCTGCGGCGCGGCGAGGCCGGCACCGTTCTGATCGGTCATGCTGTCGGTCAGATCGGCGACGAGCCCCCGCAGCTCGGCGTCGAAGTCGACCACGGGCTCGGCCGCAGTGCGCAGCACCGGGTCGCCGAAGAGTCGGATGGGCTGGACGGTCACGCGGTCAGGCTCCTTGTCGTGGGCAAACGGTGCCTCCAGTCTACGGGCGTACGCCGGACGCCGTGACGGACGCGGTAGACACTCGGGGCGACCGTGACCGTGAAGCCGGGAAGACGGTATTGACGACGTGGTGATCCGGCCGTAATACTCCGTTCCTGTTAACGTTCACATCGATGATGTCGGTTGGGCCGGAGTCAGGGCCGTGGCCGGGCGATCAGGAGGCAGCCCATGTTCCGACGATCCGCACGACCCGGGCTGGCCGGCAGCGCACTGCTGGTCGGATCGCTCGTCGCCGCCGGGGTCGCGGCCGCCGGGCCGAGCCTGGCCGACCCGCCGCGGCCGGAGCCGGAGTACACGATCACCGTCGACCCCGCCAGCGCCGGCGTGCCGATCAGCGACACCATGTACGGCGTCTTCTTCGAGGACATCAACTACGCCGCCGACGGCGGCCTCTACGCCGAACTGGTCCGCAACCGGTCCTTCGAGTTCCTGCCGGTGGACAACCAGTCCTTCACCGGGCTGACCGCTTGGACCCCGGGCGCCGAGGCCGGCGGGTCCGGCACCGCGGCCACGGTCGACGACGACAGCCGGCTCAACGACCGTAACCGCACCTACCTGCGGCTCGACCTGGACAACAGCGACGGCGGACGGTACGGGGTGACCAACTCCGGCTACAACAGCGGGATCGCGGTCGAGGCCGGTAAACGCTACGACTTCTCGGTCTGGGCCCGTACCGACGCCGCCGGCAACCAGCTGACCGTCCGGCTGGTCGACGCCGACGGCCGCCGACTCGCCGAACCGCAACGGTTACGCGTCCACGGCGACGAATGGACCAGGTACACCGCCACGTTCACCGCCCACCGGACCTCCGACCTCGGCCGGCTGGTGGTGCTCGCCGGTGGCACCGGCACCGTACGGCTGGACATGGTGTCGCTGTTCCCCCAGGAGACCTTCCGGGGCCGGGCCAACGGCCTGCGCAAGGACCTGGCCCAGAAGATCGAGGCGTTGCGGCCGGGCTTCGTCCGCTTCCCCGGCGGCTGTCTGGTCAACACCGGCAGCATGTACGGCTACGACGCCGGGTCCGGCTGGGAGCGCGCCCGATCCTTCCAGTGGAAGGACACCGTCGGCCCGGTGGAGACCCGGGCCACCAACGCCAACTTCTGGGGCTACAACCAGTCGTACGGACTGGGCTACTTCGAGTACTTCCAGTTCGCCGAGGACATCGGCGCGATGCCGCTGCCGGTGGTGCCGGCGCTTGTCACCGGCTGCGGTCAGAACCAGGCCACCGTCGACGAGGAACTGCTGGCCCGGCACATCTCCGACACCCTGGACCTGATCGAGTTCGCCAACGGCCCGGTCAGCTCCACCTGGGGCGGGCTGCGCGCCGAAATGGGCCACCCCGAACCGTTCGGCCTCACCCACGTCGGTGTCGGCAACGAGGAGAACCTGCCCGACGAGTTCTTCGCCAACTTCCGGCGCTTCCGGGCCGCGATCGAGGCACAGCACCCGGAGATCACGGTGGTCAGCAACTCCGGACCGGACGACCAGGGCGCCACCTTCGACCGGCTGTGGCAGCTCAACCGGGCTGACGGGGTGGAGCTGGTCGACGAGCACTACTACAACAGCCCGGCCTGGTTCCTGCAGAACAACGACCGCTACGACAGCTACGACCGCGCCGGGCCGAAGGTGTTCCTCGGCGAGTACGCCTCGCAGGACAACAAGCTGTTCAACTCGCTCGCCGAGGCGGCCTACATGACCGGGCTGGAGCGCAACGCCGACATCGTCGAGATGGCCTCGTACGCCCCGCTGCTGGCCAACATCGACCACGTCCAGTGGCGGCCGGACCTGATCTGGTTCGACAACGACGAGTCCTGGGGCACCACCAGTTACCAGGTGCAGAAGCTGTTCATGACCAACGTCGGTGACCGGACGGTGCCCAGCGAGGCCACCGGGCCGACCCTCGGCACCCAGCCGATCACCGGACGGATCGGCCTGTCCACCTGGGCCACCTCGGCGACGTACGACGACGTGACGGTCACCGCCCCGGACGGCACCGTGCTGTTCAGCGACGACTTCTCCACCGGGGCGGGCCAGTGGACGCCGGTCGCCAACCGGGGCAGCTGGTCGGTGGTCGACGGCGCGTACACGCAGAGCGACACCGCCGCGCTGGACACCATGGTCGCCGCCGCCGAGATCACCGCCACCGACTACGACCTGTCGCTGACCGCCACGAAGAACGCCGGAGCGGAGGGCTTCCTGATCGGGTTCGGGGTCAAGGACGCTGGCAACTTCTACTGGTGGAACCTCGGTGGCTGGAACAACACCCAGGGCGCGGTGGAGAAGGCCACCAACGGTGCCAAGGAGACGCTGATCGCCAAGCCGAACCAGGTCACCACCGGCACCACGTACGACATCACCGTCAAAGTGCGTGGCGACAGGGTCACCCTGCTACTGGACGGCGAGGTGTGGGGCGAGTTCGTCGACGACCAGGTCACCCGCCCGTTCGCCCAGGTCGTCACCCGCGACGACGCCACCGGCGACCTGCTGGTCAAGGTGGTCAACGCGCAGGAGAAGGCGGCCGTGACCCGGATCGACCTTGGCGACCTGCCGGTCCGTTCGCATGCCCGGATGACCGTGATCAGCGGCGACCCCGGTCAGCAGAACACCCGGTCGGCCGAGCCGATCCAGCCGGTCACCACCCAGCTCACCGGCGTGGCATCCAGCTTCACGCACACCTTCGAGCCGTACTCCGTGACCTTCATCCGTATCCGCACCAAATAACTGAGGTGGCCCCCATGACGTACGAGGTGAACCGGCGCGCTCTGCTGCACGGCGGCCTGGGCTTCGCCGCTGCCGGCCTGACCGGTCTGGCCGGTGGGCTGACCGCCGGCGCCGGACGGCCGGACCCGGCCGCCGCCGCACCGACCGCCGGCAACACCCCCGGCCCGGTCGGCGCACCCACCGACGCGCAGGTCTACGGCGTACCGACGATCGACCCGCTCGTCAACCAACGCGCCGATCCGTTCGTCACCTACCCGGTCGCCGGCATGTACTACTTCACCGGCTCGGTGCCGGAGTACGACCGGATCGTGGTGCGCGGCGCGTCCACCATCGCCGGGCTGGCCACGGCGGCCGAGACGGTGATCTGGCGGCGGCCGGCCAGCGGCCGGATGGGCGGCCACATCTGGGCACCGGAGCTGCACCGCATCGACGGCAAGTGGTACGTCTACTTCGCCGCCGGCGACTCCGACAACGTGTTCCGGATCCGGATGTACGTACTGGAGTCCCCACTGGACGACCCCCGGGACCCGACCGGCTGGCAGCTGCGCGGTCAGATCGTCACCGAGTGGGACAGCTTCGCCCTGGACGCCACGACGTTCCACCATCACGGCCGGCGGTACCTGGTCTGGGCCCAGGGCGAGCCGGAGATCGCGGTCAACTCCAGCCTCTACATCGCCGAGCTGGCCAACCCGTGGACCCTGAAGACCAAGCCGGTGCGGATCGCCACCCCGACCCGCCCATGGGAGGTGCAGGGCTACGCGGTCAACGAGGGCGCGGCGGTGATCGTCCGCAACGGACGGGTGTTCATGACGTTCTCGGCCAGCGCCACCGACTCCCGCTACTGCATGGGCCTGCTCACCGCCGACGCCAGCGCCGACCTGCTCGACCACCGCTCCTGGACGAAGACCCCCGACCCGGTCTTCGTCACCAACGAACAGACCAGCCGGTACGGCCCCGGACACAACTCGTTCACCGTCGCCGAGGACGGCAAGACCACCGTGCTGGTCTACCACGCCCGTGACTACCGGGACATCACCGGCGACCCGCTGTACGACCCGAACCGGCACGCCCGGGTGCAGAAGCTCTACTGGGACGCCGACGGTAACCCGCTGTTCGGCGTCCCGGTCGGTGAGGGCGGCCCGATCGTGCGGCTCTCCCCCGCCGACACCACCCGCGACGCCTTCGTCCGCCACGTCGGCGCGACCGTGCTGGTCGACACCGACTCCCAGCGGCTGGCCGACACCCAGTTCCGCGTCGGTGCCGGGCTGGCCGGGGCGGACACCGTGTCGATCCAGTCGGTCGACCTGCCCGGACATTACCTGCGGGCGGTCGACGGCACGGTACGCCTCGACCCGGCCGCCGACGGCGCCGAGTTCGCCGCCCAGGCGAGCTTCCACCGGATCGACCGGGTGAACGGACGCATCTCGCTGCGCCTCGCCGGGGTCCCGTCGGCCTTCGTACGCCACGAGAACGGGCAACTGACCATCGGTCCCGCCGCCGGCGCGCAGTCGGCCTTCCGGCTCAGCTGAGCCCACCGTCAGCACCGAGGTGTCACACGGTTCCGGAAGGGCGGACCACTGTGCTGGCTCCCGGAAACCCACGGTGCCTCCGCGAACGTGATGCCACAGGTGCATCTTGATGCACCTGTGGCATCAGGCCCAAGCGGCACCCCCGACCCTGGGGAGTCAACGGTGCGCTCACTCTCCGGTGGCCCTGTGCCAGGGCTGGACGGCGTCGCGAGCTAGAGCAGGTCGAGCGGGTCGATCTGGATGCGTACCGGCTGACCGGCGCGGCGGGCGGTGCGGGTGCCGGCCGCCACCCGCAGCTGCCGGGCCAGTTCGGCCGCCTGCGACCGGCGGACCCGGATCAGCATCCGTTCCTGGCCGTCGGCCGCCGGCACCGGACCGAGCAGTTCGGCGCCGTCCGGCATCCGCAACGCGGCCAGCAGTTCGGCCACCGCCTCGGCGGGGCCGGTCACGCTGGCCATCCGGGCTGCTGGCGGGAAACCAAGCTCCCGCCGGTCGGCCAGCTCGCGGGCGGCGAACCAGCCGGGGTCCCAACGCAGCAGTGCCTGCACCGGGGCGAGCCCGCCGTCGGCGATCACCACCACCTGGCCGCCGTCGGCCGCCGGCCGGGCCAGCGCGGCGGCGGACAGCCAGCGGCGTAGTGCCTCCTCCGCCGCCCGCAGGTCGGCCCGGGTCAGCAACGCCCAGGTGTCCAGCAGCAGTACGGCGCCGTAGCCACCGGCGGCCACCGGCTCGGCCCCGGGGGTGGCCACCACCACTGCCGGTTCGGCCGGCACCGAGGTGAGCACCTCGTCGCGGCCGGAGGTCCGCACCGTGGTGCCGGGGAACGCCCGGCCCAGCTCTTCGGCGGTACGCCGGGCACCGGTGACCGCCGCCCGTAGCCGCCGCCCGTGGCAGTGCGGGCAGGCGTATCCGGCGGCCGGCCGGCCGCACCAGCGGCACTGTGCGGTGGCGGTCGCCGCCGGCAGGGCCAGCGGGCCGGCGCAGTGCTGACAGCGGGCCGGGGCCCGGCAGTCCGCGCAGGACACCGCCGGCAGGTAGCCGCGCCGGGGCACCTGCACCAGCACCGGCATCCCGGCCTGCAACGCCGTACGGGCGGTGGCGAAAGCAAGGCTGGGCAGCCGGGCGGTGGCGGCACCGGCGTCGCGGGCCAGCTGGGCATCGTCGCCGGCCGGGGTGACCCGTGGGGCACGTCGCCGGACGGTCGCCCGGGCGGCGATGATTTCCCGGGCCCAGCCGGTCTCTACCAGCTGCTGCGCCTCGCCGGAGCGGGCGAAGCCGCCGAGCAGCGCCGCGACCCCGCCCAGCTGTGCCCGGGTGAGCAGTACCTCGCGGGCGTGCGGGTAGGGCGCACGCGGTTCGGCATGCACGTCGTCGCCGTCGTCCCAGATGGCGACCAGACCCAGATCGGCGACCGGGGCGAACATCGCGGCCCGGGTGCCGACGACCACCTTGACCAGGCCGTGTCTCGCCGCGAGAAACGCCCGGTAGCGCCGGGCCGGGCCGAGCGCCGCGGTCAGCACCACGTGCCGACCGGCACCGAGGACCCGGCGCAGGGCCGCGTCGAGCCGGTCGACGTCGCGTCCGTCCGGTAGCACCGCGACCGCGCCCCGGCCGGCCCCTACGGTGGCGGCGATCGCCTCGGCGTACCGCGCCGGCCAGTCCTCGCCAGGCAGCGGCGCCCAGACGGCGCGGGCCGGCCGGCCGTCGGCGACGGCCCGTAGGAACGCGGGTCCGGACGGGTACGCCGCCCATCCGGCGGCGTCGGTCGGCACAGCGTCGGGTGGCACGGTGGCGGGTGGCGCGGCGTCAGTCGGCGCGGCGACGGGACCGGGCTCGGGCACGGGCCCGCTGGGCTCCTGCTCGACGCGGGCGTGTCGCGGCGGCACGGCCAGCCGCAGCACGTCGGCCAGGTGCCCGGCGTACCGGTCGGCGACGGTGCGGGCCAGAGCGGCGATCTCGGCGCTGAGTACCCGTTCCGGTGAGACCAGCTTGTCGAGGAAGGCGAGCTTGCCGTCGTGACCGGAGGCGGCCACCCGGTCCAGCACCCACCCGGCCACCAGCTGGCCGGCGAACCGGACCCGGACCCGGGTGCCCGGCTGCACGCCGTCGTCGAGCTCCGCCGGGACCAGGTAGTCGAACGGCCGGTCCAGGTGCGGCAGCGGCACGTCGACGCAGATACGCGCGACCGGCAGCCGGTCGGCCGGCTGCCGGTCGTGTCCCGCTCGGGTGCTCACCGGGCCATCCTGCCCGGCCGCCGGGGTGGCCGGCGACCCGCCACCCCCGGCGGTACGGTCAGCGGCGGTGGGTCAGGCTCCGGCGGCGGACTTCAGGTCAGCGGCCCGGTCGGTGCGCTCCCAGGCGAACTCCGGCAGCTCCCGACCGAAGTGGCCGTACGCGGCGGTCGGCCGGTAGATCGGCCGCAGCAGGTCCAGGTCCCGGATGATCGCGGCCGGCCGCAGGTCGAACACCTCGCCGATCGCCCGTTCGATCCGGTCCACCGGCACGTTCTCGGTGCCGAACGTCTCCACGAACAGGCTCACCGGGTGGGCCTTGCCGATCGCGTACGCGACCTGCGCCTCGCACCGCTCCGCCAGCCCTGCCGCCACCACGTTCTTGGCCACCCAGCGCATCGCGTACGCCGCCGAACGGTCCACCTTCGACGGGTCCTTACCGGAGAACGCGCCGCCACCGTGCCGGGCGTACCCACCGTAGGTGTCCACGATGATCTTCCGGCCGGTCAGGCCGGCGTCGCCCATCGGTCCGCCGATCTCGAAGCGCCCGGTCGGGTTGACCAGCAGCCGGTAGCCCTCGGTGTCCAGACCGAGGCCCTCCAGCTCGGGGGCGATCACGTGCTCGCGGACGTCCGGGGTGAGCAGTGACTCCAGCGAGATGTCGGCGGCGTGCTGGCTGGAGACGACCACGGTGTCCAGCCGCACCGGCCGCAGCCCGTCGTACTCGACGGTGACCTGGGTCTTGCCGTCCGGCCGCAGGTACGGGATGGTGCCGTCCTTGCGGGTCGCCGACAGCCGCCTCGCCAGCCGGTGTGCCAACGCGATCGGCAGCGGCATCAGCTCCGGCGTCTCCGAGCAGGCGAACCCGAACATCATGCCCTGGTCGCCGGCGCCCTGGGCGTCGAGCGTGTCGTCGGCCGACTCGCCGACCCGGCGCTCGATGGCGGTGTCGACGCCCTGGGCGATGTCCGGCGACTGTGCGCCGATCGACACGCTCACGCCGCAGGACGCGCCGTCGAACCCTTTCTTGGAGGAGTCATAGCCGATCCCGAGGATCGTCTCGCGAACGATGGCCGGAATGTCCGCGTACGCCTGGGTGGTGACCTCCCCGGCGACGTGCACCTGGCCGGTGGTGATCAGGGTCTCGACCGCGACCCGGGACCGGGGGTCCTGGGCCAGCAGCGCGTCGAGGATCCCGTCGCTGATCTGGTCGGCGATCTTGTCCGGGTGGCCCTCCGTGACAGACTCGGAGGTGAAGAGACGGCGTGCCACGGTACTCCTTGAATCCGAAAGCAATGGTTCCCGGCAGTCTAGTCATCCACGTTGGGGTCTGGCGCCGTGCCGACCAAGGAATCCGGCGGTGCGCCGACCGACGTAGCGGAGCTCACTGCGACAGTCGGGCCACTACCAGATCCCATATGTCGTCGGCGAGCTGCTCCTTGCCGCGTTCGTCGAGCACCGCGACCGGACCGTCGGCGTCGAGCACTGTGGCCGAGTTGGCGTCCGCGCCGAACACCCGGTCGACACCCACCTGGTTGGCGACGATCAGGTCCGCGTTCTTGCGCGCCAGCTTCGCCCGGGCGTTGGTCAGCAGGTCACCGGTCTCCGCGGCGAACGCGACGAGGAGCTGTCCGGGTCGCTTTGCCGCGCCGAGTTCGGCTGCGATGTCCGGGTTGGTGACCAGTTCGATCACTGGCGGTCGCCCGCCGTCGTCTTTCTTGATCTTCGTGGGTACGTAGCTCGCCGGCCGGAAGTCGGCCGGCGCCGCCGCCATCACGACCACGTCGGCTTCGGCCGCCGCGGCGAGCGTGGCGACCCGCAGCTCCTCGGTGCTGCCCACCCGGATCAGCCGGACACCGGCCGGATCGGGCAGCGACACGTTCGCGGCGACCACCGTCACCTGCGCGCCACGGGCGACGGCGGTACGGGCGAAGGCGTACCCCTGCTTGCCGGACGACCGGTTGCCGAGGAACCGCACCGGGTCGAGCGGTTCACGGGTGCCGCCGGCGGTGACCACCACCCGCCGGCCGGTGAGGTCGGCGCTGACGAGGCCGGCGGCTGCGCCGACGGACCGGGCCAGGACCCGGCGGGCGACGGCGAATATCTCCCCGGGGTCGGGCAGCCGGCCCTTGCCGGTGTCGGACCCGGTCAGCCGACCGGTCGCCGGCTCGATGACCAACACACCGCGACGGCGCAGCAGCGCGACGTTGTCGGCGGTGGCCGGATGCTCCCACATCTCGGTGTGCATCGCCGGGGCGAGCAGCACCGGGCACCGGGCGGTCAGCAGAGTGTTGGTGAGCAGATCGTCGGCGAGCCCGTGCGCGGCCCGGGCGATCAGGTCCGCCGTGGCCGGGGCGACCAGCACCAGGTCGGCCTGCTGGCCGAGCCGCACGTGCGGCACGTCGTGGACGTCGCTGAAGACGTCGTCGGCGACCGGCTGACCGGACAGCGCCGACCAGGTCGGCGCACCGACGAACCGCAACGCGGCCGCAGTCGGCACCACCTTGACCTGGTGGCCCGACTCGGTCAGCAGCCGGAGCAGCTCACACACCTTGTACGCGGCGATCCCGCCGCCGACGCCGAGAACGACCCGGGGCGGGACGCGGTCCGGCGTACCGGCGCTCAGGGCTGGTCGGTGGGCTCGGCGGTGAGCAGGTTGGAGTTGATCTCCCGCATGGCGATGGAGAGCGGCTTCTCCTGGGGCGTGGTCTCGACCAGCGGTCCGACGTACTCCAGCAGGCCCTCACCGAGCTGGCTGTAGTACGCGTTGACCTGGCGGGCACGCTTGGCGGCGAAGATCACCAGGGCGTACTTCGACGAGGTCTTCTCCAGCAGCTCGTCGATGGGCGGGTTGGTGATGCCTTCCGGGCTGGCAATGGATCCCACGGGATGCAACCTCTGTGTCGTCGGGCTCTGTCGCTGGGTGCTGTCAGGCCGGGCGGTGTGACTGGGCGTCGGTCAATAATGACGAACCGAGCAATCCTACCAGCTCGGTTGCGGCTCGCTGGACCTCGTCGTTCACCACCGTGACGTCGAACTCCCGCTCGGCGGCCAGCTCCTCGTCGGCATGCTCCAGCCGGCGACGGATCGTCTCCTCGTCGTCGGTCCCCCGACCGACGAGGCGCCGTTTCAGCTCCTCGACGCTGGGTGGCGCGAGGAAGACCAGCTGGGCCTCGGGCATCGCCGCCCGCACCTGCCGGGCACCCTGCAGGTCGATCTTCAGCAGCACCGGCTCGCCGGCGCGTAGTCGTTGCTCGACCGCCGAGCGCGGAGTGCCGTAGAGGTTGCCGGCGAACTCGGCCCACTCCAGCAGCTGCCCGGTGGCGGCCATCCGCTCGAACTCGGGTCGGTCGACGAAGTAGTAGTGGACGCCGTCGACCTCGTAGTCCCGCATCGGGCGGGTGGTCACCGAGACGGACAGCCAGATCCAGGGCGAGCGCGCCCGGATCAGCTCGATCACGCTGTCCTTGCCGACCCCGGAGGGGCCGGAGAGGACCGTGAGCCGAGCTGCCGGGCGCGCGTCGTCATACATGGTCACTGCTTGTTTCTACACCCTGCCGCGAATCAGTTCGCGGCGAACTCCCCGAGCAGGGCCTTGCGCTGCTGGTCGCCGAGGCCACGGAGGCGACGGCTGTCGGCGATCTTGAGCTTCTCCATGATCTGGGTCGCCCGGATCTTGCCGATGCCCGGCATCGCCTGCAGCACGGCGGAAACCTTCAGCTTGCCGACAACGTCGTCGGACTCCGCCCGGTCGAGCACGGCGGCGAGGGTGGTCTTGCCCTGCTTGAGTTGCTCCTTCAACTCAGCACGGGCCTTACGGATCTCCGCGGCCTTCTCCAGCGCGGCTGCGCGCTGTTCGGGGGTCAGTGACGGGAGCGGCACCAGTTCTCCTCAGGTCCCTATCGCGACGGGCGGATCGCACCGCCGCTCTGTGAAACGTGGTGTGGCCGGGAACCAAAGGGGCATGTGGTTCCCAGCGCGGGGAAAACTAGCGGTCAGCGACGTTTTCGGCAACGTGGCCGCACCACGATCACGCGGGGGTGATCGATCGCTCACTCAGATCAGAACCCCGAGAGCCTCCCGACACTTAACAAGCGTCTGTTCGGCTGCGGCCCGCAACGCCGACGGATCCGGGCCGGCGTTCAGCACCTCGCGGGAGTACGACGGAAGGACTGCGGAAAGCGCTTGCCCGAACACTGTCCGCAGGTCCTCGGGCCGTCCACCTTGCGCACCCAGCCCGGGGGCAAGCATTGGGCCATTGACATGCGACAGTTCATGGCCGGTGTCACCAACGGTCGCACCGACCACCAGACCGAAACTGCCAATCGGCTCCGCACCTACGTTGAGCTGCGAAATCTCATCGATCACCGTCTGAGCGACGGTGCGTCCATCGGACAGCCGGGCGTGCTGCACGGCCCGCCCCTCGGGATTCGAGGTCAGCGCGACCACGAAGACGCCGCCGCCGTGCCGGCCGGCGAGATCGAACATCGGAGCGAGCGCCCCGACGCCCAGATACGGGTTGGCCGTGACCGCGTCGACCGCCAACGGGCTCGCCGGATCGAGGTAGGCGGCGGCGTACGCGGCGACCGTCGAACCGATGTCGCCGCGCTTCACGTCAAGCAGGACGAGGGCTCCAGCCTCGCGAAACTGTCGGATAGTTGACTCTAGGACACCGATGCCCGCAGCCCCGAATCGTTCGAAGAAGGCCGATTGAGGCTTCACCACCGCGGCCACGTCGCCGAGCGCGTCGACCGCCGTCGCGGCGAACCGGGCCAGCCCGTCGACGTCGGCCGGCAGCCCCCACCGGGTCAACAGCTCCGGATGCGGGTCGACACCCACGCACAGCGGGCCCCGGACGCTGACGGCCCGGTGCAGTCGCTGACCAAAGGTCTCCATCGGCTCTCCCTTCCTCAGCGGTACCGCCGGGCGGACCTCAGCGCGGTACCGCGACGGCCGCAGCCGCCATCGCGCGGGCGATCCGCGCGATGTCATCGTCGTCCGCCGGATAGGGCGGCATGGTGTAGATCAGGTCCCGGAACGGCCGCAGCCACACCCCGGCGTCCACCGCCGCCGCAGTCGCCGCCGCTAGGTCGACCGGCCGGTCCAGCTGGACCACCCCGATCGCGCCGAGCACCCGGACGTCGCGCACCCCGGGCAGCGTCGCGACCGGAGCCAGGCCGTCGCGCAGCCCGGCCTCGATCCGCCGTACGGCGACCTGCCAGGCCGCGACGGACCCGGCCGCCGTCGGCGCGGCGGCGCGCAGCAGTCCGATCGAGGCGTTGGCGACCGCGCAGGCCAACGGATTGCCCATGAAGGTCGGCCCGTGGGCGAGGACCCCGCCGGCGGAGATCCCGGCGGCCACCTCCGGGGTGCACAGCGCGGCCGCCAGCGTGAGGTAGCCACCGGTCAACGCCTTGCCCAGGCAGAGCACGTCCGGTGTCACCCCGGCGTGCTCGGCGGCGAAGAACGCGCCGGTACGGCCGAACCCGGTGGCGATCTCGTCGAAGATCAGCAGTACGTCGTGCGCGGCGGTCGCCTCGCGCAGGGCGCGCAGGTACGCCGGATGGTGGAACCGCATGCCGCCGGTGCCCTGCACCACCGGCTCGACGATCACCGCGGCGATCTCGTCCGCGTGCCGGGCCACCGCGTCGTCCAGCTCGGCCAGGTACCGCTCGTCCGGCGCCGCCGCGAAGTCGCCCGGCGGGGCGGACACGAACACCTGCGCCGGCAGCACTCCGCGCCACAGGTGGTGCATCCCGCCCTCTGGATCGCAGACGCTCATCGGGTGGAAGGTGTCCCCGTGGTAGCCGCCGCGCCAGGTGGCCAACTTGCGCCGGCCGGGCCGACCCTGGCCCAGCTGGTACTGCAGGCCCATCTTGATCGCGACCTCGACGCTCACCGAGCCCGAGTCGCAGAGGAAAACGTGCTCCAGGCCGGGCGGGGTGATCTCCACCAGGGTCTGCGCGAGGCGGACCGCCGGCTCGTGGGTGAGCCCGCCGAACATCACATGCGCCATCCGACCCAGTTGGTCGGTGACCGCCGCGTCCAGCACCGGGTGCCGGTAGCCGTGCACGGCGGCCCACCACGACGACATGCCGTCGACCAGTTCCCGCCCGTCGGCCAGCCGCAGCCGGACCCCGGCGGCGCTGTCGACCAGAAGAGGCGCCATGGCCGGGGGCAGCGCGGCGTACGGATGCCAGACGTGCCGACGGTCCAGCTCCCGCAACCGATCGGCGCGGTGGCTGTCGCCGGGCACCGGCAGCTGTGCGCTCGTCGGTTCCGGGCCCGCCGGACGCGGTGCGCTCATCGGCCCCGGGCCTGCCGGGCGATCGCCCGGACCAGCCCCGGACCCCGGTAGATGAAGCCGGTGTAGAGCTGCACCAGGCTGGCACCGGCGTCGAACATCCGGGCCGCGTCGTCCGGGTCGAGAATGCCGCCGACCCCGATGACCGGCAACGCGCCGTCGGTCTCCCGATGGACGAAGGAGACCACCTCGCGGGCCCGGCCGGTCAACGGACGGCCGGACAGCCCGCCGGCCTGCTCCGCCTGACCGACGTCGGCGGCGGCCAGGCCGGATCGGGACAGGGTGGTGTTGGTGGCGATCACCCCGGCCGCGCCCCGGGCCAGACAGACCTCCAGCAGTTCGGCGATGGCCGGCTCGGCCAAGTCCGGCGCGATCTTGACCAGGATCGGCCGCTCCCCCACCAGCGCGGCCAGCAGGGTGTCGAGGTACTCACGGTCCTGCAGCTGCCGCAGTCCCGGGGTGTTCGGCGAGGAGACATTGATCACGAAGTACTGGCCGTAGCCGCTGAGTGCCTTGTACGCCGACAGGTAGTCGTCAACCGCCTCCTCGATCGGCACGACCTTCGACTTGCCGAGCGAGATGCCCAACGGCACCGGGCGGTCGGCGTGCGCCGGATGCGATCGGCCGAACCCGGCCCGCTCGTCCAGCCGGCCGAGCACCGCGAGCCGGTCGGCGAGCGCCTCGGCGCCGGCGTTGTTGAACCCCATCCGGTTGATCACCGCCTCGCTGGTCGGCAACCGAAACAGCCGGGGTCGGGGGTTGCCCGGCTGGGGACGCGCGGTGACCGTACCGACCTCGACGAAGCCGAAGCCCAGCGCCGGCCAGGCGGGCAGCGCCAGGCCGTCCTTGTCCATCCCGGCGGCCAGGCCGACCGGGTTGGGGAAGTCGACCCCGAAGACGGTACGCGGCGCGGCCACCGCGTACCGGGTGCGCAACGCGGCCAGCGCCACCCGGCTGCGGGACAGGGCGGCCAGCCGACGCAGCGTCCATTCGTGGGCGGTCTCGGCGTCGCCGCCGCCGAGCCGGAACAACGCCGACCGGGCCAGCCGGTACCCGCCGGAGCGGGTCACCGGGCGGCCTGCCGGCCGGTTGTCTCCGGGCGAAGCGCCGCGTGCAACTGCTGCAGCGGCCGGACCGCCATGTCCCCGTTGATCAGCGCCTCGATGCCCATCACGGCGGCGGCGACGCCGGGCACGGTGGTCACGCACGGGGTGTCCGCGTTGACCGCCGCGCTGCGGATCTCGTACCCGTCGGAGCGGGCGCTGGCACCGGAGCCCTGCGGCGTGTTGATCACCAGGGCGATCTCGCCGGAGGCGATCAACGTCACCGCGTCCGGTTCGCCGTCGCCGGACTCCTCCCAGTGTTTGCGGGTGAGTTCGCAGGCGATGCCGTGGCGGCGCAGCACCTCGGCGGTGCCGGCGGTGGCGACGATGTCAAACCCAAGATCGGCCAGCCGCTTCACCGGGAAGATCATCGCGCGTTTGTCCCGGTTGGCGACCGACACGAAGATCTTTCCGCTGGTCGGCAGGGAACCGTACGCGGCGGCCTGCGACTTGGCGAAGGCGTTGCCGTACGCCGGGTCGATCCCCATCACCTCACCGGTCGACTTCATCTCCGGGCCGAGCAGCGAGTCGACGCCGTGGCCGGCACGGGTACGGAACCGTTTGAACGGCAGCACCGCCTCCTTGACCGCGATCGGCGCGTCCGGGGGCAACGTGCCGCCGTCGCCGGTGGCCGGCAGCATGCCTTCGTCGCGCAGCTGCGCGACGGTGGCCCCGAGCATGATCCGGGCCGCCGCCTTGGCCAGCGGCACCGCGGTGGCCTTGGAGACGAACGGTACGGTCCGCGAGGCGCGCGGATTGGCCTCCAGCACGTACAGCACGTCGTCCTTGAGCGCGTACTGCACGTTGAGCAGCCCGCGCACCCCGACGCCGCGGGCGATCTGCTCGGTGTAGTGCCGGATGGTGGCCAGGTGCGGGGCGGCCAGGGTGATCGGCGGCAACGCGCAGGACGAGTCGCCGGAGTGGATGCCGGCCTCCTCGATGTGCTCCATCACTCCACCGAGGTAGACCTCGCCGGTGGCGTCGCACAGCGCGTCCACGTCGATCTCGATGGCGTCGTCGAGGAACCGGTCGACCAGCACCGGGTGCTCCGGCGAGATCTCGGTGGCCCGGCCGATGTAGTCGCGCAGCGTCGCGTCGTCGTAGACGATCTCCATGCCGCGCCCGCCGAGCACGTACGACGGGCGAACCAGCACCGGGTAGCCGATCTCGTCGGCGATCGCCTTGGCCTGCTCGAACGACACGGCGGTGCCGTGCGCCGGGGCGCGCAGCCCGGCGCGGGCCAGCACCTGACCGAACGCGCCCCGCTCCTCGGCCAGGTGGATCGACTCCGGTGGGGTACCGACGATCGGCACCCCGGCGTCGGCGAGGCGCTGCGCCAGCCCGAGCGGGGTCTGCCCGCCGAGCTGAACGATCACCCCGACCACGCCGGGGCCGCCCGCGGCCCGGCCGGCGGCGTCCTCGGCCTGCCAGACCTCCAGCACGTCCTCGAAGGTGAGCGGTTCGAAGTACAGCCGGTCGGCGGTGTCGTAGTCGGTGGAGACCGTCTCCGGGTTGCAGTTGACCATGACGGTCTCGTACTCGGCGAGCGCCATCACCGCGTGCACGCAGGAGTAGTCGAACTCGATACCCTGGCCGATCCGGTTCGGCCCGGAGCCGAGGATGAGCACCTTCGGCCGGTCCGACGGCGCGACCTCGCTCTCCGCGTCGTAGCTGGAGTAGTGGTACGGCGTACGGGCGGCGAACTCGGCGGCGCAGGTGTCGACCGTCTTGTAGACCGGACGCAGACCGAGCCGGTGCCGCAACGCCCGTACCCCGTCCTCGCCGGCCAGCTCCGGACGCAGCGCGGCCACCTGCCGGTCGGACAGCCCGGCCCGCTTGGCCCGGCGCAGCAGCGCGGCGTCGAGCACCGGCGCGGCCTCGATCTCGCCACGCAGCTCGACCAGGCCGGCGATCTCCTCCAGGAACCAGGGGTCGATGCCGCCGGACGCCTCGGCGACCTGGGCGACGGTGGCGCCCAGCCGCAGCGCCCGTTCGACGGTGTAGAGCCGGCCGTCGTGCGGGGTGGCCAGCTCGGCCAGGGTGGACTCGAGGGTGGCCCCGGCCGGATCGGGCACCGTCCAGAACCCGGCGGCCCTGGTCTCCATCGAACGCATCGCCTTGTTGAGCGCCTCGGTGAAGTTGCGGCCCAGGCTCATCGCCTCGCCGACCGACTTCATCGTGGTGGTCAGCTCCGGGTCGGCGCCGGGGAACTTCTCGAACGCGAACCGGGGGATCTTGACCACGACGTAGTCGAGGACCGGCTCGAACGCCGCCGGGGTCTGCTTGGTGATGTCGTTGGGGATCTCGTCGAGGGTGTAGCCGATCGCCAGCTTGGCAGCGATCTTGGCGATCGGGAAGCCGGTCGCCTTGGAAGCCAGCGCCGACGAACGGGACACCCGGGGGTTCATCTCGATGACGACGAGTCGGCCGGTCTGCGGGTGCACCGCGAACTGGATGTTGCAGCCGCCGGTGTCGACGCCGACCTCGCGCAGCACCGCGATGCCCATGTCGCGCATCTGCTGGTACTCGCGGTCGGTGAGAGTCATCGCCGGGGCGACGGTGACGCTGTCGCCGGTGTGCACCCCCATCGGGTCGATGTTCTCGATCGAGCAGACCACGACCACGTTGTCGTTGCGGTCGCGCATCAGCTCCAGCTCGTACTCCTTCCAGCCGAGCACGCTCTCCTCGATGAGCACCTCGTGCACCGGGGAGGCGGCCAGCCCGGCACCGGCGATGCGCTCCAGGTCCGCCGGGGTGTGCGCCATGCCCGAGCCGAGCCCGCCCATGGTGAATGACGGTCGGATCACCACCGGCAGCCCGAGTTCGGCGACGGTGTCGTGCACCTCGGCCATGCTGTGGCAGACCCGGCTGCGCGGGGTCTCGCCGCCGGCGGCGGCGACGATGTCCTTGAACAGCTGCCGGTCCTCGCCGCGGCGGATCGCGTCGACATCGGCTCCGATCAGCTCCACACCGTACTTGTGCAGCACGCCGGCGGAGTGCAGGGCGACGGCGGTGTTCAACGCGGTCTGCCCGCCGAGGGTGGGCAGCAGCGCGTCGGGACGCTCCCGGGCGATGACCAGCTCGACGAACGCGGGCGTGATCGGCTCGACGTAGGTGGCGTCGGCGAACTCGGGGTCGGTCATGATGGTCGCCGGGTTGGAGTTGACCAGCGACACGCGCAGCCCTTCGGCGCGCAGCACCCGGCACGCCTGGGTGCCGGAGTAGTCGAACTCGCAGGCCTGGCCGATGATGATCGGCCCGGAGCCGATCACCATGACATGCTGCAGATCTGTCCGCTTAGGCATGTTTTCCCTCGATCAGCTCGACGAACCGGTCGAACAGGTAGTCCGCGTCGTGCGGACCGGCCGCCGCTTCCGGGTGGTACTGGACGGTGAACGCCGGCACCTCGTGGGCCCGCAGCCCCTCGACCACGTCGTCGTTGAGGCACACGTGGCTCACCTCGACGCCGCCGAAATCGGTGTCGATCACCGTGTTCAGCGGGGCGTCCACGGCGAACCCGTGGTTGTGGCTGGTCACCTCGACCTTGCCGGTGGTGCGGTCGAGCACCGGCTGGTTGATGCCGCGGTGGCCGTAGCCGAGCTTGTAGGTGCCGAAGCCGAGGGCCCGGCCGAGGATCTGCGAGCCGAAGCAGATACCGAACAACGGCGTACGCCGGGCCATCACCTGCCGGGCCAGCTCGACCGCGTGGTGTGCGGTGGCCGGGTCACCCGGCCCGGGTGAGAAGAACACCGCGTCCGGCCCGGTGGCCAGGATCTCGTCCAGCGTCGAGGTGGCCGGCAGCACGTGGGTGGTCACCCCGCGCTGGGCCAGCCGGCGCGGCACGTTGCGTTTGATGCCCAGGTCCAGCGCGGCGACGGTGTAGCGGTGCTCACCCTGAGCGGTCACCGTGTACGGCTCGACGGTGGTCACCTCGGCGGACAGGTCCGCGCCGACCATCTGCGGCGTCTGCCGGACCCGGTCCAGCAGTTCCTGCGGGTCGTCGGTCAGCGTGGAGACACCGACCCGCATCACCCCCCGGTCGCGCAGGTGCCGGGTCAGCGCCCGGGTGTCGACCCCGCAGATGCCGACCACACCCTCGGCAGCGAGCCGATCCTCCAGGTCACCGGTGGACCGCCAGTTCGACGGGCGGCGGGCCGGGTCGCGGACCACGTACCCGGCCACCCGGATCCGGTCCGACTCGTCGTCGTCGACGTTGACCCCCGTGTTGCCGATGTGCGGCGCGGTCTGCACCACCACCTGCCGGTGGTAGGACGGGTCGGTCAGCGTCTCCTGATAGCCGGTCATCGCGGTGGTGAACACCGCCTCGCCGAAGGTCTCCCCGACCGCGCCGTAGCTCTCGCCGGGGAAGACCCGGCCGTCCTCGAGCACCAGCAGCGCCGGAACCCGCCGACGGGGTGGTGCGGTAGTGGCGGTGTCGTTCATCGCACGGCCTTTCCGTCGAGCACTGTCGCGTCGCCGCGCAGGAAGGTGGCGACCACCTGGCCGGGCAGCACCATCCGCGCGTACGGGGTGTTGCGGCTGCGGCTGGCCGACTCGGCCGGGTCGACGGTGCGGCTCGCGACCGGGTCGATCAGGGTGAGGTTCGCCGGAACGCCCGGCGCGGGGTCGTGTCCGTGCCCGGTCAGCCCGGCGATCCGGGCCGGGGCCCGGGACATCCGCTCGGCGATCAGCTCCCAGTCTGGTACACCGTCGGCGTGGTGCAACGCGGTCGTGAGCAGCACCACGGACAGGGCGGTCTCCAACCCGAGCATGCCGGGCCGCGCGTACGCCCATTCGCACTCCTTGTCCTCCACCGCGTGCGGGGCGTGGTCGGTGGCCACGATGTCGATGACGCCCTCGGCGAGCGCGGTGCGCAGCGCGGCGACGTCCTCGCCGGTCCGCAGCGGCGGGTTGACCTTGAAGACCGGGTCGTAGCTGACCGGCGCCTCGTGGGTGAGCAGCAGGTGGTGCGGGGTGACCTCGGCGGTGATCCGGACCCCACGGGCCTTCGCCTGCCGGACGATCTCCACGCTGCCGGCGGTGGACAGGTGGCAGACGTGCAGCCGGCTGCCGACGTGTTCGGCGAGCAGCGCGTCGCGGGCGATGATCGCCTCCTCGGCGACGGCCGGCCAGCCGGTCAGGCCGAGCCGGGTGGAGACCTCGCCCTCGTGCATCTGGGCGCCCTCGGTCAGCCGGGGCTCCTCGGCGTGCTGGGCGACGACACCGTCGAACGCCTTGACGTACTCCAGGGCGCGGCGCATCAGCCGGGGGTCGGCGACGCAGTGCCCGTCGTCGGAGAAGATCCGCACCGCGGCGGCGGAATCGGCCATCGCGCCGAGCTCGGCGAGGCGCTCGCCGGCCAGACCGACGGTGACCGCGCCGATCGGCTGCACGTCGACCAGCCCGGCCTGGCGGCCGAGCCGCCAGACCTGTTCGACGACACCGGCGGTGTCGGCCACCGGGGAGGTGTTCGCCATCGCGCAGACCGCGGTGTAGCCGCCGAGCGCGGCGGCCCGCGATCCGGTCTCCACCGTCTCGGCGTCCTCCCGGCCGGGTTCACGCAGGTGGGTGTGCAGATCGACCAGACCGGGCAGGGCGATCAGGCCGTCGGCGTCGAGCACCTGCGCACCCGGCGCGGTCAGCCCGGAGCCGGCGTCGGCGACCACGCCGTCGCGCAGCAGCAGGTCGACGGGGTCCCGGCCGAGGACCCGGACGCCCTTGATCAGGTACGCGCTCACAGCGAGGTCCTTTCGTCGTGCGCCTGGGGGCGGTGGTGCCGGTGAAATGTGGGTGACCGATGCGCCGCATCAGCCGCGGCCGCCGAGCAGCAGGTAGAGCACGGCCATCCGGACGCTTACCCCGTTGGCGACCTGTTCCACGATCGTGGAGCGGGGCGAGTCGGCGACCTCGGCGGAGATTTCCATGCCCCGGTTCATCGGTCCGGGGTGCATCACGATGGCGTGTTCGGGCAGCCGGCGCAGCCGGGCCCCGTCCAGGCCGTACCGGCGGGCGTACTCACGGGCGGACGGGAAGTAGGAGTCGGCCATCCGCTCGTGCTGCACCCGCAGCATCATCACCACGTCGGCGGTGGGCAGCACGGCGTCGAGGTCGTAGCCGACCCCGACGCCGGGGGCGAGCGCGGTGGCGATGTCGACCGGGATCAGCGGCGGCGGCCCGACCAGGGTCACCTTGGCGCCGAGGGTGGTCAGCAGCAGGACGTTGGACCGGGCCACCCGGCTGTGCAGCACGTCGCCGACGATCACCACGTGCAGGCCGGCGAGCCGGCCCAGCCGGGCCCGCATGGTGTACGCGTCGAGCAGTGCCTGGGTGGGATGCTCGTGGGTGCCGTCGCCAGCGTTGACCACCGACCCGTCCACCCAGTTGGCCAGCCGGTGCGGGGCACCGGAGGCGGGGTGGCGGATCACCACCGCGTCGGCCCCCATCGCCTGCAGGGTGAGCGCGGTGTCCTTGAGGCTCTCGCCCTTGGAGACACTGGAGCCCTTGGCCGAGAAGTTGATCACGTCGGCGGAGAGCCGTTTGGCGGCCGCCTCGAACGAGATCCGGGTCCGGGTGGAGTCTTCGTAGAACAGGTTCACCACGGTGCGCCCCCGAAGGGTGGGCAGCTTCTTCACCTCGCGGCCGGCCAGCGAGGCGAGTTCGACCGCGGTGTCCAGGATCCGGGTGGCGTCCGCCGCGTCCAGATCGGCGCCGGACAGCAGGTGCCTGATCATCGCTGGTCCCTCCCCCGCTGCGGGCCGTCCGCCGCCTGGGCCGCGCCGGGGGAACTGAACAGCCGTACCTCGTCGGTGTCGTCGGTCTCGGCGAGCAGCACCTTGACGTTCTCGGTGAGCGCGGTGGGGATGTTCTTGCCGACGTAGTCGGCGCGGATCGGCAGCTCCCGGTGGCCCCGGTCGACCAGCACCGCCAACTGCACCGAACTGGGCCGGCCGAGGTCGCTGATCGCGTCCAACGCCGCCCGTACGGTCCGACCCGAGTAGAGGACGTCGTCGACCAGGATGACCCGCTGGCCGTCGATGCCACCGGCGGGCAGTTCGGTGGGCCCGACCGCGCGGGTGGCCTTCAACCGGAGATCGTCCCGGTAGAGGGTGATGTCGAGCACACCGACCGGGACGGCGACCCCTTCGAAGGTACGGATCCGGTCGGCGAGACGGCGGGCGAGCGGCACGCCCCGGGTGGGAATTCCGAGCAGTACGGTGCGTTGCGCCCCGTTGGTCTTTTCCAGCACCTGATGGGCGATCCGGTCCACGACGCGTTGAATGTCGGCGCTGGTCAGGATGCTCTTAACAGACGGTGGCATCGTCGCCGATGATTGGGTGGCCGACGGGTAGGCCACAGCGGACCCCCTTCCCCGCCTCACGGGACGGGTCGTTAAAGGACGTCTTGGGTGCCGCCGGCCAGCACCCGGCTGGTCAGCGGTCACGCCGAACGTTACCAGCGTCCCGTTGCCGAGCCGATGTGGGGCGCTGAGTGTCGCATCAGTAAGACGAAATTTGGGGCAAGTCGTCACGATCTTGTTCACTGGTAGCTATTCACCACTTGACCGCGCTTGCGAACCGCCGTACCGTCACGCTCCGTAGCGATCGCTGGGGAAAGCCCCGGGCAAAGCACTGGGAGAGTCCGTATGCCCTCTGAGTACGCCAAGTCGTTGGGCGCCCGCCTGCGCTCCATCCGTCAGCAGCAGGGGCTGTCCCTGCAGGGGGTGGAGGAGAAGTCGAACGGGCGTTGGAAGGCTGTCGTCGTCGGTTCCTACGAGCGTGGGGACCGGGCAGTCACCGTCTCCCGCCTCGCCGAACTGGCTGACTTCTACCGGGTACCCGTGTCGGAACTGCTGCCGGACGGCAGTGGGGTACGTCACGAACCCACCAGCAAGATCGTCCTGGACCTGGAGCGGCTGTACGACGAGGTCGGCGAGGACCTCGCCTACGTCGCCCGGTACGCCCGGGCGATCCAGCAGCAGCGCGGTGACTACAACGGTCGGGTGTTGTCCATCCGCGCCGACGACCTGCGGGCGCTGGCGATCGTGTACGACTCGTCGCCGTCCGGCCTCATCGAGCGGCTGAACGAGCACGGCGTACTGGTCGCCGACCCGCGGGCGTTCTTCGCCTCCTGACGGCTGCGCACCCAACCGCCGACGGGCCCGATCCAGCTGGATCGGGCCCGTCGGCGGTGTCGCGTGGCACCGGCGGTCGTGGCGGTGCCCGCCGTGGCGGCGGGAGCCGCTAGTGCGGGGTGTACTCGGCGATCCGGTCCAGCAGACCGTTGAGGAACCGCGGCGAATCGTCAGTTGACATCTGCCGGGCCAGCTCGACCGCCTCGGTGATGGCCACCGGGTCGTCGATCTCGTCGACGTAGAGCAACTCGTAGACGGCGATCCGGGCCAGGTTGCGGTCGACCACCGGCATCCGGTCCAGCGTCCACCCCTCGGCGTAGCTGCCGATCAGCTCGTCGATCCGGTCCCGGTGGGCCGCCACCCCCTCGACCAGACCGACCGCGTAGTCGAGATGCTCCGGACGCGGGGACAGCCGGGCCAGGTAACCGACCAGCACCTGCGCCGGCGGCAGATCGCGCATGTCCGCCTCGTAGAGCACGTCCAGGGCCCGTTTACGCGCCTTACGGCGCGCCGGCATCGAGGTCTTCGGCCCCTCGGCCATCAGGCTCGGCCGAGGTAGCGGCCGTCGCGGGTGTCGACCTTGATCTTCTCGCCGGTGGTGACGAACAACGGCACCTGAACGGTGGCGCCCGTCTCCATCGTGGCCGGCTTGTTGCCGCCGGTCGACCGGTCACCCTGCAGGCCCGGCTCGGTGTAGGTGACCTCGAGGACCACGCTGGTCGGCAGCTCGACGTACAGCGGCACCCCTTCGTGGGTCGCCACGATCGCCTCGGCCTCGGGCAGCAGGTAGTTGGCTGCCTCGCCGACCGTGCCGCCGGGCACCATGATCTGGTCGAAGGTCTCCAGATCCATGAAGACGTAGTCCTCGCCGTCGGCGTACAGGTACTGCATGGTCCGCTTGTCGACGGTCGCGGTGTCGACCTTGGTGCCCGCGTTGAAGGTCTTGTCGACCACCTTGCCGGAGAGCACGTTCTTCAGGGTGGTGCGCACGAAAGCGCCGCCCTTGCCGGGCTTGACGTGCTGGAACTCCACGACGGCCCACAGCTCGCCGTCGAGGTTGAGAACCAGCCCGTTCTTCAGGTCGTTGGTGGTCGCCATTTCCTGCCTTGATCATCAATGTGCGGACGGATCTGCCAAGTCTATCGGGCCGGACCCGGCTCAGCCGGGACGGCCCGTGGCCAACCGGGCGACGTGCAGCAGCGCCAGCCGGTAGCCGTCCACCCCGAGCCCGCAGATCACCCCGGTGGCGACCGCCGACACCACCGAGTGGTGCCGGAACTGCTCGCGGGCGTGGATGTTGGAGATGTGCACCTCGACGAGCGGTCCGCGTAGCAGCGCGCAGGCGTCCCGGACCGCGTACGAGTAGTGCGACCAGGCACCCGGATTGAGCACCACGGCGGCCTCGGCGTCGGCCGCCGCGTGCAGCCAGCTGAGCATCTCGTGCTCGGCGTCGGTCTGGCGCACCTCGACGTCGAGCCCGGCGTCCCGGCCCACCTGCTCACACATCGCCACCAGGTCGGCGTAGCTGGTCAGCCCGTACACGTCGACCTGACGGCTGCCCAGCCGGCCCAGGTTCGGGCCGTTCAACACGTACGTCCGCACGCCCCGCCACCTCCCGTCACGCCGCCACCTCCCGTCACGCCGCCACCTGCCGGTACGCCTCGGCGAGCAACGTGTCAGCCGGGCCGTCGAGGATTCCCGGCCGGGCCAGCGCGTCGAGCACCACCAACCGCAGCCGGCTGCCCCGGGCCTTCTTGTCCACCCGCATCGTGGCCAGCAGCTCCGGCCACGCCTCGGCCCGGTAGCTGGTGGGCAGCCCCAGGGCGGCGAGCACCGACGCGTGCCGGTCGGCGACCGTCGCGTCGAGCCGGCCGGCCAGCCGGGCCAGGGTCGCCGCGTAGACCAGGCCGACCGACACCGCATGCCCGTGGCGCCAGCGGTAGCCTTCTACCTTCTCAATCGCGTGGGCCAGGGTGTGCCCGTAGTTGAGCACCTCACGCAGCCCCGACTCGCGCAGGTCGTCACCGACCACGTCGGCCTTGACCCGCACGGCGCGCTCGATCAGCTCCCGCACCTGCGGCCCGGTCGGGTCGGCGGCCGCCGCCGGATCGGCCTCGATCAGCTCCAGGATCGCCGGATCGGCGATGAACCCGCACTTGACCACCTCGGCCAGCCCGGCGACCAGGTCGACCGGCGGAAGGCTGGCCAGCAGATCCAGGTCGGCCAGCACCCCGGCCGGCGGGTGGAATGCGCCCACCAGGTTCTTGCCAGCCGCCGTGTTGATCCCGGTCTTGCCGCCCACCGCCGCGTCGACCATGCCGAGCAGGCTGGTCGCCACCGGCACCCAGCGGACCCCGCGCAGCCAGCAGGCGGCCACGAAACCCGCCAGGTCGGTCACCGCGCCGCCGCCGACCCCGACCACCGCGTCGGTACGGGTGAAGCCGGCCGTGCCCAGCTCCGCCCAGGCCCGCCCGGCGACCTCGAGAGACTTGCCGGCCTCGGCGTCCGGCACCTCGACCAGCAACGGTTTGACCCCGGCCGCGGCGCAGCCGGCGGCGATCCGGTCGGCCTGGCCCTGCAGCGGAGGCGCGTGCAGCACCGCCACCCGGTCCGCGCCGGGCAGCAGGTCGGGCAGCGTGTCGAGCAGCCCCCGACCGACCAGTACGTCGTAGGGTCGGTCGCCGGGCACCGGGATGCAGGTCGTCGAGTTCATCGGCGCCGAGCCTAGTACCCGGGCCGGTCGGCCGGTGTGCGCAGCAGGGTGGCGATCTCCTCGGCGACCTGTTCCGGGGTACGGCCGTCGGTCGCCACCCGGTGCGTGGCCACCTGCTCGTAGAGGGGGCGACGCTGCTCGAGCAGGTGTCGCAGCGTGGCCCGCGGGTTGATCGCCAGCAGCGGTCGGCCGGCGTCGAGGCCGACCCGGCGGACCGCGTCGGCCAGCTCGACGCCGAGGTGGACCACGGTGTGCCCGGCGAGCGCGGCCCGGGTCTCGTCGGCCAGCACCGCACCGCCGCCGAGCGCGAGCACGCCGTCGAAGCCGCCCAGTGCCGCCTGGACAGCCGCCCGTTCCAGGGCCCGGAAATGCTCTTCGCCGTCGTCGACGAAAATCTCCGGGATCGGCTTGCCGGCCGCCGCCACGATGTCGGTGTCGGTGTCGCGGAACTCGCAGCCGAGCAGCCCGGCCAGCGCCGTACCGGTGCTGGTCTTGCCCGCACCGGGTGCACCGACCAGTACGCAGACCGGGGCCATCAGCAGATCACCGGAGCCATCAGCGGATCACCAGGTGGTCCAGGTACCCGGCGACGTTGCGGCGGATCTCGGCGACCGAGTCACCGCCGAACTTCTCGGTGGCCGCCTCGGCCAGCACCAGCGCCACCATCGCCTCGGCCACCACCGCGGCGGCCGGCACCGCGCAGACGTCGGACCGCTGGTTGATCGCGGTCGCCGGCTCCCCGGTGACGACGTCGACGGTCGACAGCGCCCGGTTCAACGAGGAGATCGGCTTCATCGCGGCCCGTACCCGCAGCGGCTCGCCGGTGGTGATGCCGCCCTCCAGTCCGCCGGCCCGGTCGGTCACCCGGCGCACCCCGGCCGCGGTGGGGATGATCTCGTCGTGCGCGACCGAGCCCCGCGACCGGGCCTGCTGCCAGGCGTCGCCGATCTCCACACCCTTGACCGCCTGGATCGACAGCACCGCGGCGGCCAGCCGGGCGTCGAGCTTGCGGTCCCACTGCACGTGGCTGCCCAGCCCTGGCGGTACGCCGTAGGCGAGTACCTCGACGATGCCGCCGAGGGTGTCGGCGTCGGCCTTGGCCGCGTCCACTTCGGCGACCATCCGGGCGCTCGCCTCGGGGTCGAGGCAGCGCAGCGGGTCGGCGTCGACCCGCTCGGCGTCCTCCGGGCGGGGCTGCAGCCCGGGTTTGGCGGCCACCGAACCGAGTTCGACCACGTGCGACACGATCTCGATGCCCAGTGCCTGCCGGCACAGCGCCCGGGCGACTGTGCCGACGGCGACCCGGGCGGCGGTCTCCCGGGCGCTGGCCCGCTCCAGGATCGGCCGGGCGTCGGTGTGGCCGTACTTCTGCATCCCGGCCAGGTCGGCGTGCCCCGGTCGGGGCCGGGTCAACGGAGCGTTGCGGGCCTGCCCGGCCAACTCGTCCGGGTCGACCGGGTCGGCCGCCATCACGGTGCGCCACTTCGGCCACTCCGAGTTGCCCACCCGGATCGCGACCGGGCTGCCCAGCGTCACCCCGTGCCGCAGGCCGCCGACGATCTCGATCTCGTCCTGCTCGAAACTCATCCGGGCGCCCCGGCCGTAGCCGAGCCGGCGCCGGGCCAGCTCGCGGCCGATCTCGGCACTGGTCACCTCGACGCCGGCGGGGACGCCTTCGAGGAGTGCGACCAGCGCGGGGCCATGGGATTCACCTGCGGTCAGCCAACGCAACACGTCGGAAAGTGTGGCACGGCGTGGTCGGGGCCCGGTGACCCACGTCGCCCGCGTCCCGCCCTCCGGACACCACCGGAGCTGACCTAACGTACGGTTGGTCGGGTCTCGGGGGGGTGGGTTCGTGCCGTACGACATCCGCCGCCGACCAGCGGTGCTGCTCATCCTGCTCGGCGCGGTCACCGCGGTGGGGCCGCTGTCGATCGACATGTACCTGCCGGCGTTCCCGGCGATCAGCGACGACCTCGCCGCCACCCCGGCCCGGGTGCAGCTGTCGCTGACCGCGTGCCTGATCGGCGTCGCGTTCGGCCAACTGGTCGGCGGGCCGGTGAGCGACCGGTGGGGGCGGCGGCGTCCGGCGCTGGCCGGCACCACCGGTTACGTCGTCGTCTCTCTGGCCTGCGCGCTGGCCCCGAACGCCGAGGCACTGGCCGGGTTGCGGCTGCTCCAGGGCTTCGCCGGCGGGGTGGGGGTGGTCGTCGCCCGTGCGGTGGTGCGCGACCTCTACTCCGGTGCCGACGCGGCCCGGTTCTTCTCCCGCCTGCTGATCATCTTCGGGGTGGCACCGATCGCCGCGCCGGTGCTCGGCGCGGCGGTGCTGCGGGTGGCCTCCTGGCGGGGGATCTTCGTCGCCCTCGCGGTGGTCACCGCGCTGCTCACCGTCGTCATGGCCCGCTGGCTGCCGGAGACCCTGCCGCAGGAGCGCCGCAACCCGGACGGTCTGGCCGGCGCCGCCCGCGCGGCCCGGCTGGTGCTCACCGACCGAGCGTTCGTCGGGTACGCGTCGACCCAGGGTCTGGCGTTCGCCGGCATGTTCGCCTACATCTCCGGATCGCCGTACGTGCTGCAGGACGGGTTCGGGCTGTCGCCGACCATGTTCAGCCTGGTGTTCGGGGCCAACGCGGTCGGACTGATCGTGCTCGGGCAGGTCAACGCCCGGCTGGTCGGCCGGTACCGGACCCGGCCATTGTTCGTCGGCGCGTTGACCGCCGGAGCCGGCGCTGCGGCGCTGCTGGTGGCCGGCGCGACCACCGGTCAGCTGTGGCTGATCCTGCCGGCGCTGGCCGGCTACGTCGCCACGATCGGGATGCTGATGCCGAACGGGACGGCGCTGGCTCTGGAGGAGCACGCCCGGCACGCCGGCACCGCCGCCGCGCTGCTCGGCGCGGTCCAGTCCGGGATCGCCTCGCTGGCCGCGCCGCTGGTCGGGCTGGCCGGCACGGTCAGCGCCACCCCGATGGCGCTGATCATCCTCGGCGCGGCCGGGCTGTCACTGCTCGCCGTGTCGACGCTGACCCGTGACCGGGCCCGCTGAGCGCGCCAGCTCGGCCGACCGCGCTGCGGACAGCGCGGCCCGCATCGCCGGCACCGGGGCGGCGACCCCGGTGAACTGTTCGAACTGCCCGACCGCCTGGGCCAGCAACAGGTCCAGGCCGGAGACCACCCGGCAGCCGGCGGCCGCCGCCGCCGAGGCCAACGGCGTCGGCCAGGGATCGTAGATCGCGTCGAAGCACACCGTGCCGGATGCCCACGGCAGTTGGTCGGCATACGGGTCGGCGGCCCCCTTCGGCAGCGTCGACACCAGCACGTCGGTACCGGCCGCCACCGTCGCGGTGGCCGCCAGGTCGGCACCGGTCATCGACACGCCGAGCGCGCCGGCGACCGGAGTCAGCTCGTCGACCGCCGCCGGTCGTCGGGCCGCCACGGTGACCGAGGCGGCGGCCAGCGCGGCGGCGGCCGCCAACGCGGCCCGGGCGGTGCCGCCGGCGCCGAGCACGGTGAACCGGGCACCGGTGCCGACCCCGGCGTCGCGCAGCACCGCGACCATCCCCGCCACGTCGGTGTTGTCGGCGAACCAGCTGCCGTCGGCCCGGCGTACCAGGGTGTTGGCCGCCCCGACCGCGGTGGCCACCGACGAGGCCCGCCCGGCCAGGGCGAGCGCCGCCTCCTTCAACGGCATGGTGACCGACAGCCCGGCCCACTCCGGGCCGAGGCCGGCGACCAGGCCCGCCAGCTGCGCCTCGGCGCATTCGATTGCGGTGTAGCTCCAGCCGGTCAGCCCGGCGGCCTGGTAGCCGGCGTTGTGGATCACCGGCGACAGTGAGTGCCCGATCGGCATGCCGAGCACTGCGGCCCGCCGCCGGACGGCGGTGGACGGTCGGGGGGCGGACACCTCAGAGGATGCCGTTCTGCTCGGCGATCTCGATGTTCTGGTTGTGCTGTTCGAGGGTCTCGGCGAACGCCGAACGGCCCTCCTTGTCGATCGCCACGAAGTAGACCCAGTCCTCGTCCGGCGGGTTGATCGACCCTTCCAGGGCGGCCTTGCCCGGGTTGTTGATCGGCGTGGGCGGCAGCCCGCTGTGCGCGTGGGTGCTGTACGGATTGCTCTCGTCGTACAGCTCCTCGCGGGTCATGTCCTTGGACGCCTTGGTCTCCTGGCCGGTCAGCTCCCAGTAGTAGTTGACCGTCACATCGAACTGCAGGCAGCTGCACGGGAAGGTCTCGCTGTACACCCGGTTGTACGCCACCCGGGAGACCTTGGCGAGGTCCTCGGCGATGCCGGCCTCGGCCTGGGCCAGCGACGCGACGATCAACGCCTCGTACGGGCTGATCCCGCCGCGTTCGGCCTGTACCCGGTCGGCGTACTCCATCTCGCCGGTGACGGTCAGGAACCGGTTGACCATCACCCGGAGGATCTCCGGGGCGGTGACGTCGGGATCGAAGTCGTAGGTGTCCGGGAAGAGGAACCCTTCGGCGGAGACCGTCACCTCCTCCCCGTCGGTACGGGTCATCCACCACTCGGGCACGCCCAGGGCCAACGGGTCCTCGGCGGCGGTGGCGAACTCCTCCGCCGGGATGTCCGTCGACTCGGCCAGCAGCTGGTAGATCTGCTTGGCGGTACGGCCCTCCGGGATGGTCACCCGGTTGGAGACCTTGTTCTCCAGGTCGAGCAGCAGGCCGAGCGCGGTCGCCGCGCTCATCTCCAGGCGCAGCGTGTAGAAGCCCGGCTGGATGTTCTGGCTGCGGGAGTTGTCCCGGGCCTCGTTGACGAACGCCTTGGTGCTCTTGACCACGCCGGCCTCGACGAGGGTGTTGCCGATGTCGGTGGCGGTGTCGCCGGCCCGGACCTGGACCACCACCTCACCGGTGCCGCCGCCGTCGTAGTCCGGGGTCGCGAAGTAGCCCTGTACCCGGTCGAAGCCGTACCAGACGCCGCCGCCGAGCACGCCGAGCAGCAGCACGGTGACCAGCAGCGCGGCGGCGGTCTTGCCCCGGCCGCCACCGCCGGACGACTTCTTGCGCCGCGCGCCCCGACGGTGCCGGCCCTTGTCGGCCCGGTCCTCGAAGGCGAGGTCCAGTTCGTCGATCATCACTTCTGCCTCCGCTGCGCGTCCAGCCAGCTCTGCAGGATCTCCACGGCGGCCGCCTGGTCGACCACCGCCCGTTGGCGTCGTCCTCGGACGCCCCGCTCGGACAGCCTACGGCTAGCGACCACCGTCGACATCCTTTCGTCGGTCGTCAGGACTGAAATCGGCGATACCGCCACTTCGAGTAACCGTACGTATGCGCTGACCGCGTCGGCGGCCGGTCCGTGGCGACCGGCAAGGTTCACCGGCAGACCGACAATAACCACACTGACCTCGTACTCATGGACTATCTGGACAATTTTCGCGATGTCCGTAGGCATGTCGGCCGGTGTCGTCGCGCCGCCGGTCGACAGGTCCCGCCGCACCGTCAGCAACGGGGTGGCGAGTATGCCGTCCGGGTCGCTGATCGCCAGACCGACCCGGACCTGCCCCACGTCGACACCGAGCCGGCGCCCACGGACGAATCCGCTCACCTCGTACCGCTCATCTCAGGCCGTCTCGGCGATCGCCTTTTCGACCGCGACCAGCAGGTTCGCCGCCTCGGCCGCCGGCAGCCCGCCGCCCTGCGCCAGGTCGGCGTTGCCGCCACCCCGGCCGTGCAGCGCGCCCTTGACCAGGTCGGCGGCCGACACCCCGCGTGACTTGCCGGCCGCGTTGACCGCCACCACCAGGGCCGCCTTGCCGTTGGCCCGGGCCGTCACCGCGACCACCGCCGGCCGGGCCGGGTCGATCTTGCCCCGGATCTCCTGCGCCAAGGTCCGTACGTCGTTGCCGGCCGCGCCCTCGGGCGCCTCGGTGCCGACGTAGGCGACCCCGCGCACGTCACGCGCCTGGCCGGCGATCGCCGCCGCGCCGCCGAGCACCAGCTGCGCGCGCAGCTTCTCCAGCTCCTTCTCCGCGTCGCGCAGCTGGGTGACGGTCTGCTGGACCCGGTCCGCGACCTGGTCGGCCGGCACCCGGTACAGCTCGGCGAGCCGCGCCACCAGCAGGTGCTCGCGGGCCAGGAAGTTGAACGCGTCGATGCCGACCAGCGCCTCCACCCGGCGCACGCCGGAGCCGATCGACGACTCGGAGAGGATCTTCACCACACCGAGCTGACCGGAGCGGGTCACATGCGTGCCACCGCACAGCTCCCGGGCGTAGTCACCGACCTCGACCACCCGGACCTCGTCGCCGTACTTCTCCCCGAACAGCGCCATCGCGCCCAGCCGGCGCGCCTCCTCCTGGGAGGTGATGAACGCGTTCACCTCCAGGTCGCGCAGCAGCACCTCGTTGACCTGCTGCTCGATGTCGTGCAGCACCGACGGCGCGACCGCGCCGGGAGTGTTGAAGTCGAACCGCAGCCGGCCCGGCGCGTTCAGCGACCCCGCCTGGGTCGCCGACTCGCCGAGAAAGTTGCGCATCGTCTGGTGCACCAGATGCGTCGCGGTGTGCGACCGGGAAATCGCCCGCCGCCGTGGGATGTCGATCTCGGCGTAGCCGGACTCCCCGGCGCGCAGCTCGCCGCTGACCACCCGGGCCCGGTGCACGATCAGGCCCGGCACCGGCTGCTGCACGTCGAAGATCTCCACCCGGCCGGCGCCGACGGTGAGCAGGCCGGTGTCCGGCTGCTGGCCGCCGCCCTCGGCGTAGAACGGGGTGCTGTCCAGTACCAGCTCCACGACGTCGCCCTCACCGGCCGCGGGCAGTGCCGCACCGCCGGCGCCGAGCAGCGCCCGGACCCGCGACTCGCGGGACACCTCCGCGTAGCCGGTGAACTCCACCGGCCCGCCGCTGTCCAGCACCCCGCGGTACGCGGACATGTCGACGTGCCCGGTCTTGCGGGCCTGCGCGTCCGCCTTCGCCCGGGCCCGCTGCTCGGACATCAGCCGGCGGAAACCGTCCTGGTCGACCGAGAGCCCCTGCTCGGCGGCGATCTCCAGGGTGAGGTCGATCGGGAACCCGTAGGTGTCGTGCAGCTGGAAGGCCTGGTCGCCGGAGAGTTTGCCGCCGCCGGCCGACCTGGTCTGGGCGATCGCCGTGTCCAGGATCGTGGTACCGGCGCGCAGCGTGGACAGGAAGGCGTCCTCCTCGGCGTACGCGTACGAGGAGATCCGCTCGAAGTCGGCGGCCAGCTCGGGGTACGACGGCGCCATGCAGTCCCGGGCCACCGGCAGCAGCTCCGGCAGAGCGCGATCCTGCCAGCCGAGCAGTCGTACCGAGCGGATCGCCCGACGCATGATCCGGCGCAGCACGTAGCCGCGGCCCTCGTTGGACGGGGTCACCCCGTCGCCGATCAGCATCAACGCGGTCCGCACGTGGTCGGCGATCACCCGCAGCCGTACGTCGTCGGGGTGCGACTCGCTCGCCGCCTGGCCGGAGCCCGCGCCGTAGCGCTTACCGGTCAGCTCGGCCGCCCGGTCCAGGATCGGACGTACCTCGTCGATCTCGTAGAGGTTGTCCACCCCCTGCAGGATCGACGCGATCCGCTCCAGGCCCATGCCGGTGTCGATGTTCTTCTTCGGCAGGTCGCCGACGATGTCGAAGACCTCTTTGCTCTGTACGTTGGTGATCTCGTACTGCATGAAGACGAGATTCCAGAACTCCAGGAAGCGGTCCTCGTCGACCTCCGGCCCGCCGTCCGGCCCGTACGCCGGACCCCGGTCGTAGTACAGCTCCGAGCACGGCCCGGCCGGCCCGGGGATGCCCATCGACCAGAAGTTGTCCTTGTTGCCCCGGCGCACGATCCGCGCCGCCGGCACGCCGGTACGCCGCCAGATGTCGGCCGCCTCGTCGTCGTCGAGGTAGACGGTGACCCAGATCCGCTCCGGGTCCATGCCGAACCCACCCTGCTCCACCGGTTTGGTGGACAGGTCCCAGGCCAGTGGGATCGCGCCTTCCTTGAAGTAGTCGCCGAACGAGAAGTTGCCGTTCATCTGGAAGAAGGTGCCGTGCCGCGACGTCTTGCCGACCTCGTCGATGTCCGGGGTACGGATGCACTTCTGCACGCTCGTCGCCCGCTGGTACGGCGGGGTCCGCTGACCGAGGAAGTACGGCACGAACTGCACCATGCCCGCGTTGATGAACAGCAGGTTCGGGTCATCGATCGCGGGCAGCGGAGCTGACGGCACCACGGCATGGCCGTTGGCCTCGAAGTGCGCGAGGAACCGCCGCTTGATCTCCGCCGTTTTCACCGAACGTCCTCCTGGGGGAATATCTCCACGTCACCGACGCTCGGGGCGCCCCGCAGGTCGGCGAACTGGTCGTCGAACGCCACGCCCTCAGCGAACGCGGCCTGGATCTGCTGCTCGCGCTCTGCCATGCCCTCACGCACGTCCTCCACGAAGGTACGGACCGACTCGACGAGACCACCAGCGGATTCCGACAGCGAGGAGGCGATCCCGGACGGTGTGTAGGACTGGGCGGTCCGGGCCAGTTTGCGGACCACCACCGCCCCGACGGCGATGCCGACACCGAGCCAGAGCAGGCGTTTCATGACGGCGTCCTCCCGGTCATCCGGCGTTGCGCCGGGCTGCCCGGCGCCGCTGCTTGAGTTCCGCCCGTACGTCGCGCTCCTGCTCGGCGTGCCGACGGGCGGACGCGGCGCGCCGGACGCCGTACCCGAAGGCGGCGACCTTGACCAGCGGGTTGGCCGCCGCCGCCGAGACGACGGTGGCGAGGTTCGCCACGTTGGCGGTGACGTTCTGCGCGTGACCGGTCATCGTGTCGATCTTGGCGAGCTGGATGTTGACGCCGTCCAGCGTGGTGTGCACCTGCCCGAGCGCGGTGTTGACGTTCTCCATCGAGGTGTTGACCTGGCCGAGCAGTGGACCGGTGCGGTCGTTCAGGTCGTTGATCGCCCTTGTCGCCGCGTCCACGGTGTGCCGCAGCCGCAGGATCGGCACCGCGAGCACCAGCACGAGCATCAGGAACGCTCCGGCCGCCACCAGCGCCGCGATCTGTCCACCGTCCATGCCTGTGTCCTCCTCTGTCACGACGCCTCGCCGCCGCTGCTCACCTGACGGCGGTCAGCGCGCGCCGCACCACCGTGCAGACCCTACCGTCAGTGATGGTCGTCCGCTCACGACGGTTCGACCTCCAGGTCCAGCAGCGGGTCGTCGGTGAAGACCGGATCCGGATCCTCACCGGTGAGCGACGGATCGGTGCTCGGCTGTGGCTTCATCCGGTCGTCACCGATCGCGTTGCGTACCTTGATCGACACGACCGAACCGGTGCAGGTCTCGGCCTCGGTGACCGGCGGTGCGTCGGCCGATTCCCCGTCGGTCGACCCACCGTCGGTCGACTCGCCGGATGGCGGCTCCACCGTCGGCCGCTGCAGTAGCAGGTCGTCCGAGCAGGCCGGCGGCCGGACCCACAGGTCGAGGGTGAGTTCGTCGCGGGTCCAGCAGTTGTACTGGCCTTCGACCGGCTGGGACGGGCACAGCTCAGCGTCCCACGGCAGCCACCCGGCCTCGGTCAACGCCGCGGTGTAGACCTGGGCGGTCTCCTCGGTACCGCGTTCGGAGGTCATCGTCCGCTCGCGGAACCGGCAGTCGATGAGGCACCAACGGCTCCCGCTGACCGCGTCGGTACGCTCCTGCGCCGCCCACTCGGGCACGTCGAGTCGGTCAAGGGAGTTGAAGACCGGGTCGCGGGTCGCCGCCCGAATGCCGAAGTAGAGCGGGAGGGCGGCCAGCACCACGACGGCGACCATGATCAGGGCCATCGCCCGCAGCCGACGCTGCTGCAGGTTCGGGCCACCCTGCTCGGAACCCGACTGGTCGGCACCGGACTCCTCAGGGCCGGAGTGCTCGGATCCCGACCGGTCAGGGCTATACGGCCCGGACCGGACCGGTGAGCCACCCCCACCGGACACCGGGGCGACCCCTCCCGGGACCGGCGCGGCTCCCGGGACCGGCGCGGCTCCGCCGGACACCGGGGCGAGTCCGCTCGGCGGCACCGGCCCACCCGGCCGCACCGGCACCGACGCCGACCGCGCCACCGTCGCCCCGGCGCCGGAGACCGGGCGGGGCGGGGCGGGCGTCGGCCGATCGTGGTGCGGCGGTGCGGCGGCACCGGCAGGTCCGCCGGACACCGGCCGGCCAGGTGCCGGCGCGCCGGGCATCGTCGCGACGCCACCGGGCCCGGGTTGAGCTGGTCGGCCGGGGTGGCTTGGGCGGCCGAAGGTGCCGGCCTCGTTGGGACGGCCCGGCGGGTCGGATCGACCCGGCTGGCCGGGGCGGATCGGACCGGTGGCGTACGGGTCCCGTCGATCGGTGGCCGGCGGCCCGGTCACCGGTGGCCGCGGCCCGCCACCGGCACCGGTCGGCACCGGCCCGGCTGCCGGGACCGTCGCCCGGCCGGGACCAGGGCGGGTGGCGGTCGGCGGGCCGGCCGGATGGACTGGCGGCGGTCCTGCCGGGCGGGTTCCCGGACGGGGCGGCTGGTCGGTGCCCGGGTCAGGCTGCGGACCACGGGCCGGTGGCACGGCACCGCCCGGCCCAGGGACCACGGGAGCGGCCAGGGGGCCGCCGGGGCCACCCCGGGATGGCTGGCCGGGGATCGGCGCGGACCGCGCCGGGCGAGGCCCGCCCGAGGTCGGCCGGGCCGGCTCGAACGGCTGGCCGGCCGAGGCATGCCGGCCGGCCGACGGCCGCGATGGTGCCGGGCCGTCCCCCTGCCGGGTCTGACCCGCCCGGTCCGCCCCGGCGGCCGGGCCACGTTGCGGCGTCTCCGGGCGGCGCTCCCAGCCGTCGCTCTCGTCCGCCGGTTCCGGGGCGCGTCGACGCCCGCCGGACGGCCTGACCGGCGGAATGATCCGGGTCTCGTCGCGCCCATCGGCGCCGGGGCCGGACGTTGGTCGGGTCGGGGTGCCCGGCGCTGGACGGGGCCCGCCGAAGGCGTCGGCGGATGGCCGCTGCGGCGCGGACGGCGGCAACGGCGGTGCGTTGCCCGACTGCGGCACGACCGTGTCCGCCGCTGGCAGGCGTTGCGGTGGCCGCTGGTACCGGCCCGGGGTCGGGCTCGGCCCACCCGAGACCGGGGTCGGGCTCGGCCCACCGGAGACCGGGGTCGGCCCGCCCGGGGCAGGGCTGACGGGTCGGGGTCGGGGTCGGGGTTCGGACGGTTTCGCGCCAGCCGGGGACACCGGCTCGGCCGGCCCTGGACCGGTGCGCGGCTGCGGACCCGGACCCGGCCGCGGGCCGGTACCCGACTGCGGAACCGGACCCGCAGGCGGCTGCGGATGTGGACGGGACGGGACGGCGGACCGGGAAACCGCCGAGCGGGACGGCGGGCCGTCCGTCGAGGAGTCGCCGGATGCTCCGACGCCACTGGGTCCGATGTCGATCCGCTGTTCCTTGGCGGTCCGCAGATCGTCCAGCCAGCCAGTCTCCTCGCCGCTGACCTCTTCCTCGACCGGTGCCCGGCCCCACCGACGGCCCTTCGGCTTGCCCTCACGACGCTCGTCGGGGTGATCGGGGCGGTCAGAACCGCGCGCTCTCACTGCTGTACCTCCCCGGCAGCAACGCTGCCGCTGTCATCGGGCACCGGACCAGCCTCGGACGCTGGGACGGATGGATCAGGTTCGGCGGCACCAGCGGACGAGCCGGAGCCGGTGCGTCCAGCGGACGCGCGGGTGTCGGGCGGCAGGCCGCGCACGATCCGGCGGAGCACCGGCAGCCGCGCGGAGACCGTCCGCTCGGCGCCGTGCTCGGTCGGCCGGTAGTAGTCGACACCGGCGAGCTCGTCGGGCGGGTACTGCTGGGTGACCACCCCCCGGTGGTCGTCGTGAGGGTAACGGTAGCCGCCTCCGTGGCCGATCCGCCGCGCGCCCGAGTAGTGGCTGTCCCGTAGATGTGCCGGCACCGTCCCGCCCCGGCCGGCCCGTACGTCGGCGACAGCCGCCGTCAGCGCTGCGGTGGTCGAATTGGACTTCGGGGCGGTGGCCAGGTGGATCACCGCCTGGGCGAGGTTGAGTTGTGCCTCCGGCAGCCCCACGTACTCCACGGCGTGGGCGGCCGCGGTCGCCACCGACAGCGCAACCGGGTCGGCCATCCCCACGTCCTCGCTGGCGAAGATCACGATCCGTCGGGCGATGAACCTGGCGTCCTCCCCGGCGACCAGCATCCGGGCCAGCCAGTGCAGCGCGGCGTCGACGTCCGAGCCACGCATGCTCTTGATGAACGCGCTGGTCACGTCGTAGTGGGCGTCGCCGTCGCGGTCGTAGCGCACCGCAGCGACGTCGATCGCCCGCTCGGCGGTACGCAGGTCGATCTCCCCGGTGTCGGTCGCGGTGGCCGCCGAGGCCGCCGCCTCCAGGGCGGTGAGCGCCTTGCGCACGTCGCCACCGGCCAACCGGACCAGGTGGTCCTCGGCCGACGGGGACAGCCGTAGCGAGCCGCCGAGTCCACGTTCGTCGGTCACCGCGCGCCGGAGCAGGTCACGGACCGCCTCGTCGCCGAGCGGCCGGAGGGTGAGCAGGACACATCGCGACAGTAATGGCGAGATGACCGAAAAGTGGGGGTTTTCGGTGGTTGCCGCCAGCAACGTCACGGTACGGTCCTCGACCGCCGCAAGCAGCGAGTCCTGCTGGGTCTTGCTGAAGCGGTGCACCTCGTCGATGAACAGCACCGTCGGCAGCCCGCCGGTACGCCGTTGCCGTCGGGCCTCGTCGATCACCGCACGGACGTCCTTGACTCCGGCGGACAGCGCCGACATCGCCACGAAGCGACGGTCGGTGGCCCGGGCCACCAGGTGGGCGATCGTCGTCTTGCCGCAGCCCGGCGGCCCCCAGAGGATGACCGACATCGGCGCGGTACCGGTCACCAGCTGCCGCAGCGGCGCGCCCGGGGCCAGTAGATGTTCCTGGCCGACCAGCTCGTCGAGGCTCGCCGGACGCATCCGTACCGGCAACGGCGCCGAAGCGGACGGGCCGGAGCCGGAGTCTCCCGCCACCACGCCGCCGGCCGGCGACGCATCGCGGCGCTGCTCGGCGGTGGGGTAGGAGAAGAGGACGTCGGACTCCATCAGCAAGACAGTACCGGCCCGATCTCGGACGCCGGAAATGCACCGAGATCGGGCCAGTGAACAGCCGGGTCAGCTGCGCCGACGGCGCCGGGACCAGCCGCCGCCGGTGCCGCGACCGACCCCGGCGAAGAACAGGGCCAGGCAGAGCAGGCCGATCAGCACCATGGTGTTCCAGTTGAACAGGTCGGGCGCACCGAGATCGGTGTCGAGCAGGTCGAGCAGCAGGGCGAAGCCGAAAACGACAGCCGCAGCGATGGCGAACATCAGATCCTCCTGGGGGGTTCAGTCGGTCGGCCGTTCCATACCCAACGGCCGCGCCGGCCAATCCAGCTTGGACCAGGCGAGACCAGGTACAGCGGTGCGGCCGCGGCCAGCACGGCCGCACCGACCAGCATTGCCAAGCTGACGGTGGTAGCGCCGGCGATGGCCATCAGCACCACCCCGCCGAGCGCTCCCGCCGGGTGCGCGACCATCGAGTTGAGCGAGAGCACGCTGGTCCGGTGCCGGCCGTCGACCTGCCGGTGCAGCAGGCCCATGTGCACCGGGTTCGACGCGCCGTGGATGGCGTAGCAGGCCAAGAAGGCGGCAACCACTCCGACCGGTCCGGCGAACAGCGCCATGCCCGCGACGGTCGCCCCTTGCAGGACGCGGAATGCGACGGCGGTCACCGGTGCGCCGAGTCGCCGGGTAATCGACGGCACCAGCGCGGCGCCGCCGGCCGACGCCAGCCAGGCGAAAGCACCGACCGGACCGAGCAGCGCCGCCGCCCGGTCGGCGTCGCCGGTCACCTCCGCCAGGCGTACCGGCATCAGGGTCTCGAAGGAGATCATGCCGAAACCCCAGAACAGCTCGACCGAGATCAGGGCGAGCAGGATCCGGGAACGCCGCAGCAGCGCCAGCGCGTCCCGCATCACGGACGGCACCTGCCGGATCGACGCGCCGACCGTCGACACCCGCGCCGACCGTCCCCCGGCGACCGGCACTGCCCCAGCCGGCCGCGCCTCGACCAGCAACCACGCCAAACCGACGAGGCCGACGACCTGGAGCAGCGCTGCGACGAGCACCGGCCCCGTCAACGCGCTGACCGGACCCACCGGGCCGAGCGCCACGAGCCCACCGCTGGCCAGCGCTGCGGCCGCGATCGCGAGACCGAGCACCACTCCCCCGTGGCTCAGCCCGCCTTCGTACCGCGCGTCGGGGTCGGCGGCGAGCGTGGCGTCGACGTACCAGGACTCCAGTGGCCCGCTCTCCAACGCCCGGTAGACGCCCTGCAGCAGCATCACCACGACGAACAGGGTGAAGGAGTCCGCGACGACGAGCAGCGACAGCGACGCCAGGTTCGCCACCGCCGCGCCGATCAGCACCGGCTTGCGACCGACGGCGTCGGCCAGGCCTCCGGTCGGCAGCTCCAGCAGCAGTACGGCCAGCCCTTGCGCCGCGACGACCAGGCCGATCTGCGCCAAGGTTAGCCCGCGTTCCAGCATCAGCAGCACCCAGACGGGGATCAGCAGCCCGACGGGTGCCCAGCGCAGGCCGTGCAGGATCAGATAACGCCGGTGGACCTGACGGGCGGTCAGCGTTCTCACGACCCACCCCCGGCAGAGCCGCCCCGGTCGCCGTTGACGACGCGGGGAAAGCCGTAGGTGTAGAGCATCACCTGCTCGGCAGCGCCGTGACCGGGACCGGGGTCGGTGCGGTAGCGCTCGACGACCGCGTGCAGGTCGGCGTTGAGTCGGCTCAGCTGGTCCGGGGTGAGGGTCAGGATGTAGTCGGAGTACTCGGCGGCGTCCCGCCACTCGGTGGAGTAGCCGTCACGGGCGGTGTGCCAGTCCTCGGCCAGCCGGACGAACTGCTGCACGAAGTAGCTGTTCAGCCAGTCGGCGGCGGCCCGGGCGTCCGGGTCGGCGTCGAACGAGGTGGCTCGCCAGGACGAAACCTTGTGCACCGAGCGCCACCACCGCTCGCGTCCGGTGCCGCGGGCCGGCTCCTCGCGTACCAGCCCGACGTCGGCGAGCTTGCGCAGGTGGTAGCTGGTCGCTCCGGTGTTGGTGCCCAGCTCGTGGGCGAGTGCGGTGGCGGTCGCCGGACCGTCCAGCCGCAGCGCGCCCAGCAGCCGTAACCGCAGCGGGTGGGCCAGGGTGCGGACCTGGTCCCCAGTTAGCCAGACCGTCGACTGCTGCTCATCCATGAACTGCACAATAACTCTGCAAATAAAGTTTGCACAATATCTGTGCATAACTTCTCTGGAATCGGTGCAGGCATGGGCCGCAGACGTACGTGGGCCCGGGGTGCACGTGCACCCCGGGCCCACGACCGGAAGACAGTTACCCGGTCAGGACGGCTCCACCAGGGCTGCCACCCCGGCCGTTCCGGCTGCCGGGGTCGGCGCGACACCGGCCGGCGGCTTCGGCTTGGCGTCCACCCCGGCCTCCGCGCGCTGCTGCGCGGTGATCGGCGTCGGTGCCTGGGTCAGCGGGTCGAACCCGCCGCGCGTCTTCGGGAACGCGATCACCTCACGGATCGAGTCCACGCCGGCCAGCAGCATGCAGATCCGGTCCCAGCCGAACGCGATGCCGCCGTGCGGCGGCGGGCCGTACTTGAACGCCTCCAGCAGGAAGCCGAACTTGTCGGCCGCCTCCTGTTCGCTGATGCCCAGCAGGTCGAACACCCGCCGCTGCACGTCGGCCCGGTGGATACGGACCGAGCCGCCGCCGATCTCGTTGCCGTTGCAGACGATGTCGTACGCGTAGGCGAGGGCCTCGCCGGGCGCGCCGTCGAACCGGTCCAGCCACTCGTCGGTCGGCGAGGTGAACGGGTGGTGCACCGCCGTCCAACCGCCCTCCTCCGTCGGCTCGAACATCGGCGCGTCCACCACCCAGCAGAACGCCCACGCGCTCTCGTCGAATAGGTTGGCCCGCCGGGCGATCTCGATGCGGGCCGCGCCGAGCAGCTCCTGCGCCTCCCGCCGGTTGGTCGAGGCGGCGAAGAAGATCGCGTCACCGGGCTTGGCACCGACCGCGTCGGCCAGCCCGCCCAGGTGCTCGGCCGACAGGTTCTTCGCCACCGGGCCGCGCGGCTCGCCGGTCTCCGCGTCCAGCACCACGTACGCCAGGCCCCGCGCGCCGCGCGCCTTGGCCCAGTCCTGCCAGCCGTCGAGCTCCTTGCGGGTCTGCGCGGCACCGCCGGGCATCACCACCGCGCCGACGTACCCGCCGGCGTCGATCGCCCCGGCGAACACCCGGAACGCCGTCCCGCGCAGGTAGCCGGTCAGCTCGGTCAGCTCCACGCCGTAGCGCAGGTCCGGCTTGTCGGAACCGTACCGGTCCATCGCCTCGTGCCAGGTGATCCGCGGCACCGGACCGGTGACCTCGTGCCCGGCCAGCTCCCGCCACAGCGCGCCGACAATCGACTCACCCAGCTCGATCACGTCGTCCTGGGTGACGAAGGACATCTCGATGTCCAGCTGGGTGAACTCCGGCTGCCGGTCGGCCCGGAAGTCCTCGTCCCGGTAGCAGCGGGCGATCTGGTAGTAACGCTCCATGCCGGCGACCATCAGCAGCTGCTTGAACAGCTGCGGCGACTGCGGCAGGGCGTACCAGGTGCCGGGCTGCAGCCGCACCGGGACCAGGAAGTCGCGGGCCCCCTCCGGGGTGGACCGGGTCAGCGTCGGGGTCTCGATCTCCACGAAGTCGCGGTCGTGCAGCACCGTACGGGCGATCTGGTTGGCCCGCGACCGCAGCCGCAGCGCCCCGGCCGGACCGCTGCGCCGCAGGTCCAGGTAGCGGTACCGCAGCCGGACGTCGTCGCCGGCGTCGACCTGGTCGTCGATCGGCAGCGGCAGCGGCGCGGCCTCGGACAGCACGGTCAGTTCGGTCGCGGTGACCTCGATCTCGCCGGTGGCCAGCTCCGGGTTGTCGTTACCCTCCGGGCGGCGGTCGACGACGCCGGTCACCCGTACGCAGAACTCGTTACGCAGCGCGTGGGCCAGCTGCATCTCCTCGCGGAACACCACCTGCACCACGCCGGAGGCGTCGCGCAGGTCGACGAAGATGACCCCGCCGTGGTCGCGCCGGCGGGCCACCCACCCGGCAAGCGTCACCGTCGTGCCGGCGTGCGTGGCGCGCAGGCCGCCGGCGTCATGGGTACGAATCACGGCACGGAACTCCTCATCGCGGGTACGGGACTGCTTTCGCATTGTGTCAGCCCGTCCGGTACCGGTCCGCGCCGATCCCGACCCCGTCGGCACGTACCATCACCGGGCCCGACACCATCACCACCGCTCGCCGCCGGTCCCGGAGTTCACATGCTGCTGCTGAGTTTCGCCGCCGTCCTGCTGCTCGCCGTGCTGGTGTCGGCACTGGCCCACCGCACCATCCTGTCCACGGCGGCGTTGTTCCTGGTGGCCGGGTTCCTGCTCGGGCCGCAGACCACCGGCGTGCTGGACGTGCAGGCCGACTCGTCGATCGTCAACACCCTCGCCGAGCTGGCGCTGTTCGCCGTGCTGTTCACCGACGGGATGCGGGTCGGCTGGCAGGACCTGCGCTCGGCCTGGCGGCTGCCCGGCCGGGCGCTGGGCTGGGGGCTGCCGCTCACCCTGGTGATCACCGCGGTGCTGGCCCACTACGTGGCCGGGCTGGGCTGGGCGGAATCGCTGCTGATCGGCGCGGTGCTGGCCCCGACCGACCCGGTGTTCGCCGCCGCGCTGGTCGGCAACGAGAAGGTGCCGTACCGGCTGCGGCATCTGCTCAATGTCGAGTCCGGGATCAACGACGGCCTCGCGTTGCCGTTCGTGATCCTGTTCCTGGCGATCGCCACCGGCTCCGGCGACCTGCACCTCGACGAGCTGGCCACCGAACTCGCCGTCGGCCTGGTCATCGGGGTCGCCGTCCCCGCGCTGGCGATCGCCCTGGAACGGACCCGGTGGTTCGCCGCGTCGGCCCTGTACGCGCCGCTCAACGGGGTGGCGATCGGCCTGCTCGTGCTGGCTCTCGGGCAGGCCACCCACGGCAACCTGTTCCTGGCCGCGTTCGCCGCCGGCAGCACCATCGCCACCTTCGGCCCCCGCCAGCGGGCCGCGTTCGAGCATTTCGGCGAGAGCGTCTCCGAGCTGCTGAAGCTGGCCGCCCTGCTGGTCTTCGGCGCGCTGATCTCGATCGAGTTCCTCGGCGAGATCTCCTGGCCGGGATGGGTCTTCGCGGTGCTGGCCATCTTCGTCGCCCGGCCGGTGGCGCTGGCCATCGCCTTCATCCGCTCCGGGTTGACGCCCCGGGAACAGGCGGCGGGGATGTGGTTCGGGCCGAAGGGCTTCGCGTCGGTGGTGTACGGCCTGATCGTGCTCAAGTCCGGCATCGACGCCGCCGACGAGGTCTTCCATCTGGTCGCGCTGACCATCGTGATCTCGATCCTGCTGCACTCGTCGACCGACGTGGTGATCGCCAACGCCTTCGACGACGAACGGGAGACACCGGCCTGGCACGAGGCTCTACGCCGTCGGCGCGGTCGCGACGACGCCGGCGACCCGGCTGGCTCGACGTAGGTACGGTCCGGGCCGGGTCGCCGGTGCACAAGGGACGGCAGCCGAATTCCCTGGCCGGGTGACTAGCTCGGGATGTTCCAGGCCGTCGCCGCGATCGTCACTCGCCCGTCCGCGGCCACCCCGGTTATCTCAACCAGCACCATCCGCCGCGGATCTCCGCGGCTTTCCGCGACCTCGAACGAGGTGACCAGGCACAGCACGACGCCTTGGCGGACCGGCACCGGGGTGTCATTGCCGAGCGGGGACAACTGGATCCGCTCGGCACATTCCTGCGGTGTCAGGTCCGGCTGCTCGGATTCGCTCCCCTCGACACCGTCGCCCAGCGCCAGTTAGTCGGGCTCGTTCTCGTAGCTGGACCGCAGGCTGAGGTCGGAGCCGATGGAGGCGACGTTCGCGCGCGGCTCGTCGAGGTCGACGTTCATCGAATTACCGTCGTACGCACGAAGGGTGAGCTCACGGCGGACGTACAGCTCGGTGTACACCGTTTGCTCGTCGAGCGGCGGTGGACCGGTGAGGTTGTCGTCGAGGACGGAGTCCGTCAGCTCCGGAGCCGGCGGGTCGGTCTGACCCGGTCCTGCGGTACCGGGAGTGGCTGTGCTGCCATCGCCACCAGTGGCGGGGATTGGGCTGACCGCTGACCGGTCGGGGCCGAGGGCGATGTCCTTGGCATCCCTCGCCTGGTCGAGCGCACGCCAGGCCAGCAGAGTCGATCCGCCGGACAGCAGCAGGGCAAGCACCGAGACCGTGAGCGCGAGAAGCAACCCGCCACGCACGGCCAACCCCCGCCCGCCACCGGGCCCGGTGGCGGGCCCCCGGCCGCCGGCACCCGGATCGACACCGGTCGGTGGTCCGCCCGGCGAGGGCGGCGGCGCAGCAGAACCTGAGCCCGCTCCAGCAGTTGGCATCGGACCTCCAAGAATTGATGTCGGGCAACGTGGCGGCGCCGCCGTCCGGACCCTGGACAACCACAGCTCGGCGGCCATTGCACCCAACGACGCGGCACCCGATTGACTGGCAATGATCGAACAACGCCATAATGCCATGACGGCTCAATCAGGTTCCTCTGCCTACACAAGAGGGATGTCCGAATTGACAGGAAAGACGACCGCCCGTGCGGATGACACCACTCGCGACCCCGGTCGCCGGTATCGCGTCACTGTGGAGCGGGTCGCTGCGGCTATCGGCGCGGCGAGCCTGGTCGTCGCGCTACTGGCCTGGCTCTTTCCGAATGGCGACGGCACCCCCAGTGCAACTCCGTCCACTTCGGTCAGCTTGGATGGCTCACGACCGACTGGTGGCGCCTCTGCTGGAACCCCGACCGGGACCGACCATCCAGAGCAGGGCGCCTTCCACTATCTGGCCGACCTGCAGCCGCAGGCAGGCGGGGGTAATCTGACCGGACTCCCCCGCGATCTGCGTGACACACCCGGACTCGACCGGGTCGTCATGATCGAATGCCCGAGCAATCAGAGCAACGACAAGATGCGGGAAGTCACATACCAACTGCTCGGCAGGTACGACAGTTTCGCCACGACCGTGCGCCCGCACTTCACCAGTAGACCGGACGCGCTCATGCACGTCGAGGCGTTCGTCGGCGAACGGGCCCGCGACGGCAGCCTGGTCTGGACGCTGGGCGGCGGGCAGTACGAGGCGACCGCTGACGAGCCGGCCCCGTTGACGGCCGTAGTCGAGGGTGCGGCCGAGATGACAATCCGGGTGCGGTGCGAGCTGCCGGACGGGGTGGCGATCCTGGTAGACGCCGCCCTGTACGAATGACCGCTGCCGCCCCGCCTGTGCAGGTGAGGTCACCGACCCAGTGAGTCAGATACGCGTACGTAACGTGATTGAAATGTCAGAATGCCAGCATCTGGCACGACCCAGGTCTCGATCGCTCATGGAGGTCCGGCTTGTTTCTCACCCGGCACGAGCAGGAGCGACTGCTCATCCACGTCGCTGCCGACGTGGCCTGGAAGCGCCGTGAGAGGGGCATCCGGCTCAACCACCCGGAGGCGACCGCGGTGATCACCGCCTTCCTGTTGGAAGGTGCCCGGGACGGCCGCAGCGTGGCGGAGCTGATGGAGGCCGGGCGCACCGTGCTCGGCCGCGAGGACGTGCTCGACGGAGTGCCGGAGATGCTCCCCGAGGTGCAGGTGGAAGCCACCTTCCCCGACGGGACGAAGCTGGTCACCGTACACGAGCCGATCTCCTAGGAGCGAGATTGACTGCACCATCCACGCCGTCGGGCACCGACGGCGGCACAGTCGTTCCCGGTGAACTGATCCCCGGTGACGGACCGGTCACCCTCCATTCCGGCCGTCCGGTGCTGGCCCTGCCGGTGGTCAACACCGGCGACCGGCCGGTGCAGGTCGGCTCCCACTACCACTTCGCCGAGGCCAACCCGGCGCTGGACTTCGACCGGTCCGCCGCGTGGGGTCACCGGCTGGCGGTGCCGGCCGGCACCTCGGTGCGTTTCGAACCCGGCGTCGACCGGGAGGTCGCCCTGGTGCCGTTCGGCGGCCGGCGGATCGTCGCCGGGCTGCGCGGCGAATGCGCCGGCGAGCTGGACGGACGCGGCCGGACTGACGCTGCGGGCACCGGACGCGGCCCGGCCGACCAGGCGGACACCGGCGCGACGGGAGGCACGGCGTGAGCACCCTGGACCGACGGCGGTACGCCGCCCTGCTCGGCCCGACCACCGGTGACCGGATCCGGCTGGCCGACACCAACCTGCTGATCGAGGTCGAGGAGGACCGTTGCGCGCCGCCCGACGCCGACGGCACCCCGGCGTACGGCGACGAGGTGGTCTTCGGCGGCGGCAAGGTGATCCGCGAGTCGATGGGCCAGTCCCTGGCGACCCGGGCCGAAGGAGCACCCGACACGGTGATCACCGGCGCGGTGGTGCTCGACCACTGGGGCGTCGTCAAGGCCGACGTCGGCATCCGTGACGGCCGGATCGTCGCGCTCGGCAAGGCCGGCAACCCGGACACGATGGACGGGGTGCACCCGGACCTGGTGATCGGGCCGGGCACCGAGATCATCGCCGGCAACGGCAAGATCCTCACCGCCGGGGCGATCGACAGCCACGTACACCTGATCTGCCCGCAGATCCTGGAGACAGCGCTGGCCAGCGGCGTCACCACCATCATGGGCGGCGGCACCGGGCCGGCCGAGGGCAGCAAGGCGACTACGGTCACCCCCGGCCCGTGGCACCTGGGCATGATGCTCGCCGCGCTCGACCCGTGGCCGGTCAACGTGCTGCTGCTCGGCAAGGGCAACACGGTCAGCGAAGAATCCATGTGGGAGCAGCTGCGCGGCGGCGCCGGCGGCTTCAAGCTGCACGAGGACTGGGGCACCACCCCGGCCGCGATCGACGCCTGCCTGCGGGTGGCCGACGCCTCCGGCGTGCAGGTGGCGATCCACACCGACACCCTCAACGAAGCCGGGTACGTGGAGTCCACCCTGGCCGCGATCGCCGGCCGGTCGATCCACGCGTACCACACCGAAGGGGCCGGCGGCGGGCACGCGCCGGACATCATGCGGGTCGCGGCCGAGCCGAACGTGCTGCCGTCGTCGACCAACCCGACCCGCCCGCACACCGTCAACACCCTCGACGAGCACCTCGACATGCTGATGGTCTGCCACCATCTGAACCCGAGCGTGCCGGAGGACCTGGCGTTCGCCGAGAGCCGGATCCGGCCCAGCACGATGGCCGGCGAGGACATCCTGCACGACCTCGGCGCCATCTCGATGATCGGCTCCGACTCGCAGGCGATGGGACGCATCGGCGAGGTGGTCATGCGGACCTGGCAGACCGCGCACGTGATGAAGGCGCGCCGTGGCGCGCTGCCCGGCGACGGGCCGGCCGACAACATGCGGGCCCGACGGTACGTCGCCAAGTACACGATCTGCCCGGCGGTGGCGCACGGCATCGAGGGTGAGGTCGGCTCGGTCGAGCCGGGCAAGCTGGCCGACCTGGTGCTGTGGGATCCGGCGTTCTTCGGCGTACGGCCGCATCTGGTGATCAAGGGCGGCATGATCGCCTGGGCGCAGATGGGCGACGCGAACGCGTCCATTCCGACCCCGCAGCCGATGCTGCCGAGGCCGATGTTCGGCGCGTACGGCACCGTGCCGGCCGCCACCAGCCTGGCGTTCGTCGCGCCGGCGGCGATCGACGCGCTGCTCGGTGACCGGCTCGGCATCCGCCGCCGGCTCGCCCCGGTCGCCGACACCCGGCGGCGGGGCAAGGCCGACATGCCGCTGAACGACGCCACCCCCCGGATCGAGATCGACGCGGACACGTTCACGGTGCGCATCGACGGGGAGACAGTCGAGCCAGCCCCGGCGACGGAGCTGCCGATGGCGCAGCGCTACTTCCTGTTCTGACAACCGGCGATGATCACCTGTCCCGCCCGGACCCGCCGATGAGCGGGCTCGCCACGCTGCTGGTGCTGGCCGACGGCCGGCTGCCGGCCGGCGGGCACGCCCACTCCAGCGGGCTGGAGGCGGCCATCGTCGCCGGTCGGGTCCGCGACCTGGCCGGCGTGGCGGCGTACCTGACCGGCCGGCTCGGCACCGGTGGGCGTACCGCCGCCGCGTTCGCCGCGGCTGCCACGGCCAGCGCAGCCGCAGCCGCCGACGGGGCGACCGCCGACGGGGCCGGCCCTGGCCGGCTGGACGCGCTCGACGACGGTATCGACGCCCGCACCCCGTCACCCGCGCTTCGCCGCGCGTCGCGGGCGCAGGGTCGGGCGTTGCTGCGCGCCGGACGCGGCATCTGGGCGTTGCCGGCGGGCGGCCCCCGGGACCGCCACCAGCCGGTGGCGCTCGGCATGGTCGCCGCCGCCGCCGGCCTCGGCCCGGCCGAGGCGGCGCTGGCCGCCGCGTACACCGCCGTCACCGGACCGGCCAGCGCCGCCGTGCGGCTGCTCGGCCTCGACCCGTACGCGGTGCACGGCCTGCTGGCCCGGCTCGCGCCGGACATCGACGCGGTCGCCGCCGGGGCGGCCGCCCTGGCCGACCGGCCGGTCGACGACCTGCCCGCCGGCTCGGCCCCGATCCCGGAGGTCGACGCCGAACACCACGCCACCTGGGAGGTGCGTCTCTTTGCGTCCTGAACCACACACCCACGTCCACGGCGGGTCCGCCGAACCGCACGCGCACACCGACGGGGAGGTGCCGCACACCCACCCCGATCCGGGCGTCGACCCGCACCCGCCCCGGCTGCCGGACGGTTCCCCCGCGCTGCGGATCGGCATCGGCGGGCCGGTCGGCTCCGGCAAGACCGCGCTGGTCGCCGCGCTGTGCCGGGCACTCGCCGACGAACTGCGGCTGGCCGTGGTCACCAACGACATCTACACCACCGAGGACGCCGACTTCCTGCTGCGCAACGGCGTACTGCCGGCGGAGCGGGTCCGGGCGGTGGAGACCGGTTGCTGCCCACACACCGCGATCCGCGACGACATCTCCGCCAACCTCGACGCCATCGAGGACCTGTCCGAGCAGTTGGGCACTCTCGATCTGGTGCTGGTGGAGAGCGGCGGGGACAACCTGACCGCCACGTTCAGCCGGGGCCTGATCGACCAGCAGATCTTCGTGGTCGACGTGGCCGGCGGCGACAAGGTGCCCCGCAAGGGCGGGCCGGGGGTGAGCACCGCCGACCTGCTGGTGATCAACAAGACGGACCTGGCGCCGCTGGTCAACGCCGACCTGTCGGTGATGGAGCGCGACGCCGCTGCCCGCCGGGGCGAGCTGCCGACGGTGTTCCTGTCGCTGGTGCAGGACCGTACGGCGAAGCCGGTGGCCGACTGGATCCGAGGGCTGCTGCGGGCCCGCGCCCAGACACCGGCGGAGGTCGCCGGCTGATGCGGGCCCACGCCCGGCTGGTCGCCGAGGTCGACGCCGCCGGGCGTACCCGGCTGGTCTGCCTGCGCGGCGAGCCGCCGCTGGTACTGCGCCGCACCGGCCCGGCAGCGGCCGCCGCCGACGGCGGCGAGGTCCAGGTGCATCTGGTCGGCGCGGCGGCCGGCCCGCTCGGCGGCGACGATCTGCGGCTGGACGTCGAAATCGGGCCGGGGGCGCGGGTGTGTCTGCGTACTGTCGCGGCGTCGCTGGCGTTGCCCGGACCCGGCGGCCGGCGGTCGAACCTGGAGATGCTGGTCCGGGTCGCGGCCGGCGGCGAACTGCGCTGGCTGCCGGAGCCGCTGATCGCCGCCGCCGGCTGCCACCACCTGTCCCGGTCGGTGGTGGAGCTGGCCGACGGCGCGGCCCTGGTGTGGCGGGAGGAGCTGGTCTGCGGGCGCGACGGTGAGCCGTCCGGCGATGCCCGGATCGACACCACCGTCCGGTACGCGGGCCGCACGGTGCTGCGTACCGACCTGGCGGTGGGGCCGCGCGCCGACGGCTGGGCCGGGCCGGCGGTGCTCGCCGGGGCGAAGGCGACCGGTTCGGTGCTGGTGGTACGGCCGGAGTGGGCGGCCGGCGGGCCGGCGGCGGCCGCCCCGCTCGGCCCCGGCGCGGCCCGGCTGCCACTGGCCGGCGGGCCGGCGGTGCTGGTCACCGCGACCGGCCCGACCGCCCGCGGCGTTCGCGCCGAGCTCGACCGGGCCGAAGCGGACCGAGGTGAACCGGACCACGCCGAACCAGACCGGGCCGCACCAGACCGGGCCGGGGCTCAGCCGCCGACGTAGGCGGCGAGGTGCTCGCCCGTCAGCGTCGAACGGGCCGCGACCAGGTCGGCCGGGGTGCCCTCGAAGACGATCCGGCCGCCGTCGTGACCGGCACCCGGCCCCAGGTCGATGATCCAGTCGGCGTGCGCCATGACCGCCTGGTGGTGCTCGATGACGATCACCGACTTGCCGGCGTCGACCAGCCGGTCGAGCAGGCCGAGCAGCTGCTCGACGTCGGCCAGGTGCAGGCCGGTGGTCGGCTCGTCGAGGACGTAGACGCCGCCCTTCTCCGCCATGTGGGTAGCCAGTTTCAGCCGCTGCCGCTCGCCGCCGGACAGGGTGGTGAGCGGCTGGCCCAGAGTGAGGTAGCCGAGCCCGACGTCGGCGAGCCGACGCAGGACCGCGTGCGCGGCCGGGGTGCAGGCGTCGCCGGCCGCGAAGAACTCCTCGGCCTCGGCCACCGACATCGCCAGCACCTCGCTGATGTCCCGGCCGCCGAGGTGGTACTCCAACACCGCTGACTGGAACCGCCGGCCCTCGCAGTCCTCACAGACGGTGGCGACGCCGGCCATCATCGCCAGGTCGGTGTAGATGACCCCGGCACCGTTGCAGGTCGGACAGGCACCCTCGGAGTTGGCGCTGAACAACGCCGGCTTGACCCCGCTGGCCTTCGCGAACGCCTTGCGGATCGGGTCGAGCAGCCCGGTGTACGTCGCCGGGTTGCTGCGCCGTGAGCCACGGATGCCGGTCTGGTCGATCGACACCACCCCCGCGTCAGCCGGGATCGACCCGTGCAGCAGCGAACTCTTGCCGGAGCCGGCAACCCCGGTCACCACGACCAGCACACCGAGCGGGATGTCGACGTCAACGTCGCGCAGGTTGTTGGCGTTCGCGCCACGGATCTCCAGCGTGCCGGTGGGCTCGCGGACCGACTTCTTCAGGCTGGCCCGGTCGTCGAGGTGGCGGCCGGTGACGGTGACGCTGGCCCGCAGCCCGTCCACGGTGCCTTCGAACATCACCTCGCCGCCGGCGGTGCCGGCACCGGGACCGAGGTCGACGACGTGGTCGGCGATCGCGATCGTCTCCGGCTTGTGCTCGACCACCAGCACCGTGTTGCCCTTGTCCCGCAGCCGCAGCAGCAGGTTGTTCATCCGGGCGATGTCGTGCGGGTGCAACCCGATGGTCGGCTCGTCGAAGACGTAGGTGACGTCGGTCAACGACGACCCGAGATGCCGGATCATCTTGGTGCGCTGCGCCTCGCCGCCGGACAGGGTGCCCGCCGGGCGGTCCAGGGAGAGGTAGCCGAGGCCGATCTCGACGAACGAGTCGAGGGTGTGCCGCAGCGCGGTCAGCAGCGGAGCGACCGACGGCTCGGCCAGATCCTGGACCCACTCGGCGAGGTCGCTGATCTGCATCGCGCACGCGTCGGCGATGTTGATCCCGTTGATCTTCGACGACCGGGCCGCCTCGTTCAGTCGGGTGCCGGCGCAGTCCGGGCAGGTGGTGAAGGTGATCGCCCGTTGCACGAACGCCCGGATGTGCGGCTGCATCGCGTCGACGTCCTTGGCCAGGAACGACTTCTGAATCCGCGGGATCAGGCCCTCGTACGTCACGTTGACGTTGTCGACCTTGATCCGGGTCGGCTCCTTGTAGAGCAGGTCGTGCAGCTGCGACTTGGTGAACTTGCGGATTGGTTTGTCCGGGTCGAAGAAGCCGCAGCCGCTGAAGATGCGCCCGTACCAGCCGTCGACGCTGTAGCCGGGAATGGTCAGCGCGCCCTCGTTGAGCGACTTGCTGTCGTCGTACAGCGCGGTCAGGTCGAAGTCGGTGACCGACCCCCGGCCCTCGCAGCGCGGACACATGCCGCCCAGCCGGGTGAAGGTCTGCTTCGTGGTCTTGCTGGCGCCGCGTTCGACGGTGATCGCCCCGCTGGCCCGCACCGAGGCGAGGTTGAAGGAGAACGCGTTGGGCGGGCCGACGTACGGCTGCCCGAGCCGGCTGAACAGGATCCGCAGCATCGCGTTGGCGTCGGTGGCGGTGCCGACCGTGGACCGCGGATCACCGCCCATCCGCTCCTGGTCGACGATGATCGCCGTGGTCAGCCCGTCGAGCACGTCGACCTCAGGCCGGGCCAGCGTCGGCATGAACCCCTGCACGAAGGCGCTGTACGTCTCGTTGATCAGGCGCTGCGACTCGGCGGCGACCGTGCCGAACACCAGCGAACTCTTGCCCGAGCCGGAGACCCCGGTGAACACCGTCAGCCGGCGTTTCGGGATCTCGACGCTGACGTCCTTGAGGTTGTTCACCCGCGCGCCGTGCACCCGGATCAGGTCGTGACTGTCGGCGGGGTGCGGGGTGGACGGCCGCTCCCCCGACGCGGTGGCCCTGCTCATCGGAAATCCCTACCTATCGAGTCTGCTGGATGCGGATCAGGTTGCCGGCGGGGTCCCGCACGGCGCAGTCGCGGACCCCGTACGGCTGCTCGGTCGGCTCCTGGACAATGTCCGCGTCGCCGGCCTGCAGCCGCTCGAAGACCCCGTCGAGGTCGCTGGTGGCCAACAGGATGCCGGCGTAGGTGCCCTTGGCCATCATCTCGGTGATGGTACGGCGCTCGTCGTCGGTGATGCCGGGGTCGACACCCGGCGGGTGCAGCACGATCGCGGTGCCGGGCTGGTCGACCGGGCCGACGGTGAGCCAGCGCATCCCGTCGTAGCCGACGTCCAGGCGCAGCTCGAAGCCGAGCAGGTCGCGCCAGAAGGCCAACGCGGCGTCGGCGTCATCGTGCGGAAGGAAACTGGAGTGAATCGTGATGTCCATGCCGGTCACGCTAGTTGCGCCGCCGGGACCCGCGCTTCTCGATTCCTGATCGGTCTGGTGACCTGTTTTGCCAGGCAGGCGGGCATCTCCGGGCGGGCGGAGCCGGCCCGGCGCCGGTAGACGCTGGGCGGGACGCCGACCAGCTCGGTGAACCGGGTGCTGAACGTGCCCAACGAGGAGCAGCCGACCGCGAAACAGACGTCGGTGACGCTCAGGTCGCCCCGGCGCAGCAGCGCCATCGCGCGTTCGATGCGCCGGGTCATCAGGTACGCGTACGGCGACTCGCCGTACGCACGCCGGAACTCGCGACTGAGGTGCCCGGCCGACATGTGCACGCCACGGGCCAGGGCCTCGACGTCGAGTGGCCGGGCGTACTCCCGGTCGATCCGGTCGCGCACCCGGCGCAGCCGCGCCAGGTCGCCCAGGTGCTGGTCCTGTCTCACGCTTCCTACCTCACGCTGACGGTCACCCGCGCGATGCTGCCACAGCCCACCGACATCGCCCAGCCCACCGACATTGAGAATTGGTTCATGGCCAACGGAGCGAGCCCGACGCGCCGGGCGTTGACCGCCGACGACGTCGAGCGCTACCTCGCAGCGTCGTTCGACCCGCCGCCACGGGTGGTCGACTGCGCGCCGCTGGACGGCGGCTGGTTCGCCGCCGTCTGGTCTGCTGAGCTGGCCGACGGACGCAGCGTCGTGTTGAAGGTCGGACCACCCCCGCAGGTGCCGGTGCTGCGCTACGAACGCGGGATGATCGCCGCCGAGGCCGGGTTCCTGCGGCTGGTGGCGGCACATGCGCCGCAGGTGCCGGTACCAGCTGTACTGCACCACGGAGTCGACCCGGACGCCGGTGACTGGCTGGTCACTGTCCGACTACCGGGCCACAACCTGCCGGCTCTCGCCGAAAGCGCGGACCCGCCCGATGACAGTGCGGTGCGGCACGACCTCGGGGTGGCGTACGCGGCGTTGCACCGGATCACCGGCGGGCGTTTCGGCTACGACGGCGGCCGCGCCGCAGCGGCGACCTGGGCGGCGGCGTTCACGGCGATGGTCGAGGAGCTGCTCGCCGACGCCGCCGACTGGTCCGTGCGGCTGCCGGCGTCACCTGACCGGTTCCGGTCGCTGCTCGCCCGACACGCCGGGCTGCTCGACACGGTACGCCGGCCGGCCCTGCTGCACTGGGACGGCTGGGACGGCAACGTCCTCGCCGCGTCGGACCTCGACGGCGTACTGCGGATGACCGGCCTGGTCGACGGCGAACGATACCTCTTCGGCGATCCGCTGATGGACCTGGTCGCCCCGCTGCTGTTTCGTCGGGCCGAGCAGGAACCGGAGCATCCGTTCCTGCGCGGCTACCGGGCCGCCGCCGGCGACGCGGCGGTCGACCTCGACGACGATCGAGTACGCCACCGGCTGGCTCTCTACCGGATGCACCTGTATCTGGTGATGCTGGTGGAGATGCCGAGCCGGCACCTGACCGGCCCGGAGCATCAGGGGCAGGTCGAGCTGCTGACCGGGCTGCTGAACGAGGAACTCGCCGCGTTGTCCTCGGCCGGAACCACGCCCTGACCGGTTCAGGCGCCGTCGCGGGCAAGCTGGGGCTGGCGGGCGTCGTACCTGTTGGCGACGCGGACGAGGGTACGCAGCATGATGCGAACGAACCGGTCGAAGCCTCGGTCGGGCAGCAGCCGTCGGGCCGCCAGGATCACCTTGGCACCACGACCGACGGGGTAGCGGGTCCGTGGCCGGCGGGCACGCACCGCTCTGGCGACGGCGTCGGCGACCACCGAGGGCGGCGACGCCGGTCCGCCGTCCTCGACGGCGAAGATGGCCGCGCTGCGGGCCGCCTGGTCGGCGTACGGGCCGTGCCCCGACGTGGCGAGCAGGTGCTGACCGGCGATGACCGGCCATTCGGTGGCGATCGCACCGGGCTGGATGACGACCACGTCGATGCCGAGCGGGGCGAGTTCCATCCGCATCGAGTCGCTGAGTCCTTCGACGGCGAACTTGGTGGCGTGGTACCAGCCGCCGAGCGGCTCGTAGAGCTTCCCGCCGACCGACGAGATGTTGACGATGCGTCCGCTGCCCTGGCGGCGCATCTGCGGCAGCACCAGTTGCGTCAGCCGGGCCAGGCCGAACACGTTGACGTCGAACTGGCGGCGGGCCTCGTCCATCGGCACCTCCTCGACCGCGCCGAACGAGCCGTAGCCGGCGTTGTTCACCAGCACGTCGACCCGACCGGATTCGGCCAGCACCTGCTCGACGAGGTCGACCAGCGCGGCGTCGTCGGTGACGTCGGTCCGGACGGGCCGGATGCCGACGTCGGCCAGCGGGGCGATCCGGTCGAGCCGGCGGGCGACGGCGTAGACGTCGTAGCCCATGGCTTGCAGTTTGCGGGCGGTGGCCTCGCCGATGCCGGAGGAGGCGCCGGTGACGATGGCGACCTTGTCGCTCATGATCTCTCCCTGTGGGTAACCAACTAGATGGTTACATCATCCGCGCCGTAGCTCACATCTGTCAACCAACCAGTTGGTTTCGGGTAGGCTGGCGGCATGGCCCGCGACTCCACCGCCACCAAGCAGCGGATCCTCGACGCCGCCACCGTCGAGTTCGCCGCCCACGGACTGGCCGGCGCCCGAGTCGACCGGGTGGCCGACCGCGCCGGCGCCAACAAGCAACTCATCTACGTGTACTTCGGCAGCAAGGAACGACTCTTCGACACCACACTCGCCACCCACCTGGAGCGGTTCATCGAGGCGGTGCCGTTCGACGCAGACGACCTGCCCGGCTACGCCGCCGCGATGTTCGACTTCGGCGTCGCGCACCCGGATCTGCTCCGACTGCTGCAGTGGCACACTCTCGAACGTCCCGGCGAGCTCGCCCGGATGGAGCAGAACCATCAATCGACGCGACGCAAACTGGCTGCCCTGGCCGAGGCCCAGGCCGCCGGCCGGGTCGACGACACGCTCCCGCCCGCCGAACTGCTCGCCGTCGTCCTCGCCGTCGCCCGGTCTTACGACGATCCGGCACCGACGTCGGTCACCGCGCGCCGGGCCAGCGTGACCACCGCCGTACGCCGACTCGTCACCCCCGGCCCGCGCCCGTAGAGCCGGCTCGTCATCCCCGGCCGGTAACCGTCGAGGTGAGGCTGACGCACGTCAAAATCGAGAATGAGGTGCGTCAGCCTCACCTCGACGCGTCGCGGCAGAGGATCTCGCCGTGCAGGATGGCGAACCAGCCGTCGGGCGCGTCGGCCCAGCGGAGCCAGCCGGCGGAGAGGCGCTGCAGGTCGGCGGGGGTGGCGGTGCCGGCTGCGATGATCTGCCGGGCCATCTCGGAGGCGACGATGCGCTCCGACCACATGGTCCCCCACCAGCGGCGGTCCTCGTCCGTGGCGTAGCACCAGGCGGAAGCACCGGGCGTGACGTCACTGAACCCGGCGGCCAGCGCCCAGGAGAGCAGGCGGCGGCCGGCGTCCGGTTCGCCGCCGTTGGCGCGGGCGGTCGCCCGGTAGAGCGCGAGCCATTCGTCGAGCTCGGGTACGGCGGGGTGCCAGGCGAAGCGGTCGTAGTCACTGTCGCGGGCCGCGACCACTCCCCCGGGCCGGCAGACGCGGCGCATCTCGGCGAGCGCGCGGACCGGGTCGGCGACGTGCTGCAGGACCTGGTGGGCGTGGACCACGTCGAACGCGTCGTCGGGGAACGGCAGCTCGTGTACGTCGGCCGTGGTGAAGTCGACAGTGGTGACGCCCCGGGCCCGCGCCTCGGCGCGGGACAGTGACAGCGCTTCGTCGGTGACCTCGGTGGCGGTGACCCGGCCGGGAGCGACGAGCGCGGCGAGGTCCATCGTGATGGTGCCGGGACCGGCGCCGATGTCGAGCAACGCCTGGCCGGGCCGCAAATGCGGCAGCAGGTACGCGGCCGAGTTCTCGGCGGTACGCCAGCGGTGGGAGCGCAGCACCGACTCGTGATGACCATGCGTGTATACGGCTGCCATGCCCCGACGATAGGCCGGCCGTCTCGTAATTCGGGAGCACTTTCCCACATCTTGAGCACTACGCGCCACAGAGATGCCACGCCGGCGTACGGGGATGTCGATCTCCACTAGGGAACCGCAGTGGCACGCGGCTCAGCTGATCTTGGGCGGCCGGTTCTCCTGAATCCACCGCTCGACATCGGCCTTCAGCCACACCGGACCTTGCGCCAGCCGCGCTACCGGATCGGGGAATCCCTTGGACCGGCTGACTACGTACGCCCGCTGCTTGCTCACCGGCTTCTCGGGCGTGCCCAGCATCGCGCGCAACTCCGAGGTGCCGACCAGGTCCACTCAACAGACGCTAAGGAGTTGCCCTAGGGCATTGCCTTTAGGCAACTGATGCTTCACGCTATCGGGTATGACTGGCAGGGGCGGCGGCCGTGGGGCCGCGACGTACAACGGAAGAACAGCCCGGGTGGCGGGCACCAACGCGCAGGCGGGTGGGACGGCGCTGCTGCGGCGTCAGGTGGGGCGCTGGTTGGCGGCGCTGCGCCACGAGGCGGGGCTGTCCCAGGACACCGCCGCCGACAAACTGCACCGGGGCAGCGGCACCCTGTGGCGGATCGAAGCCGGTGACCTGCGGATCCGGTGGACCGCAGCGGACATGTCGGCGCTGTGCCAGCTGTACGGGGCCGACGACGGGACCACCGAACGCCTGCTCGCCCTGGCGGCGGAGATCGACCGCCCCGCCCGGGGTCGCTGGTGGCACGACGAGCTGACCGGGCCGCCGGTCGACGCCGACCCGTACCCGACGTTCGAGCAGTCCGCGACGCTGATCCGCTGCTACGCCCAGGCAATGATCCCGGACCTGCTGCAGACCCCCGGGTACGCCGAGGCGCTGCTGCGCTGCTCGGCCGGTCTACGCGGCGACGACGACATCGCCGCCCGCCTCGACCAGCTGGCGGCGCGGCAGCGGCACCTGCTGACCCACCCGCATCCGCCGGCGGTGCAGGCGATCGTCGACGAGGGGGCGCTGCGACGTACCGTCGGCGAAGCCGAGACGACGCGGGCGCAACTCGACCACCTGCGGGCACTCACGATCAGACCGGGGATCTCGGTACGGGTGCTGCCGCTGGCCGGCGGCGCGCACGCCGGCATGACCAACTCGTTCACCCTGCTGCGCTTCGCCGCCGCCACGGCAGTCCCCGGCCGGCAGCCGGCCGGGTCGGGGCTGGTCCGGCTCGGCACCCTGACCGGGACGATGTACCTCGACCAGCCGGCGCACGTCGCCGCGTACGAGCGGGTCTGGTCCGACCTGGCCGCCCGCGCGCAGCCGATACCCGACGGCAACGGGTCAGCAAAGTGACCGAAACCACAAGCGCGTCTACTCCGGGGTGACTCACCAACGGTGAGGCGCACCTAGGGTTCCGCCGCCGCCGGGCAGCCAGAGACGGGCAGCCGGGGACGGGACAGGTCCGAGAGGTGCAGACGTCGGACCCGCCGGCATGGCGGGGGTGGCGTTCCACGGCGGGACAAAAGCCCGGGAGGCAGCCGAATGTCTGGCTGTGCCTCAGCCAGGCCCTCATTCGGAGGTGCCCGTGGGCTTCCACCACCACCACCATCATCATCAGCACCGGGACCAGCAGCCCAGCGACCAGCCCGAGCTGCACGGCAACTACGGCCCGGAGGCGGCGTACGCGGTCGCCCGCGAGGCCGAACTGCCCACCACCAAGTGGGAAGAGGAGATCGCCCGGGGCCCGGAGTACGGCCTGCCCGGTGCCGACTCGATCGTCGACAAGCGGATCCCGACGTTCTCCCGTGGCGAGCTGCCGCACTTCGCCGGGATCAACACCTTCCTGAAGGCACCGTACGTCGAAGACGTGCGCCGCTGCGGCGAGTACGACGTGGCAGTACTCGGCGCACCGTTCGACGGTGGCACGACGTACCGCTCGGGGACCCGGTTCGGGCCGCAGGGCATCCGCAAGATCTCCGCGCTGTACGGGCCGTACTCGTTCGAACTCGGCGTCGACCTGCGTGAGTCGATCACGATCGCCGACCTCGGTGACGTCTTCACCATCCCGGCGAACATTGAGAAGACCTTCGACCAGATCTCCAAGGCGGTCAGCCACGTCTACTCCTCCGGGGCGTTCCCGGTGGTGCTCGGCGGTGACCACTCGATCGGCTACCCGACGGTGCGCGGCGTCGCCGAACACCTCGACGGCAACCTGGGCATCATCCACTTCGACCGGCACGTCGACACCCAGGAGACCGACCTCGACGAGCGGATGCACACCACCCCGTGGTTCCACGCCACCGACATCCCGAACGTGCCGCCGAAGAACCTGGTGCAGATCGGCATCGGCGGCTGGCAGGCACCCCGCCCCGGGGTGAAGGTCGGCCGGGAACGCGGCACCACGATCATGACGGTCACCGACTGCGTCGAGATGGGCATCGAGGCCGCCGCCGAGAAGGCCCTCGAAGTCGCCTGGGACGGAGCCGAGGCGGTCTGGTTGTCGTTCGACGTGGACTGTCTGGACGCCGCGTTCGTGCCCGGCACCGGCTGGCCCGAACCGGGCGGCTTCCTGCCCCGCGAAGTCCTCAAGTTCATCCAGCTGATCGCCGAGAAGCCCCTGGCGGGCATCGAGGTGGTCGAGTGCTCGCCGCCGTACGACAACGCCGACATCACCTCGCTGATCGCCACCCGCGTCATCTGCGACACCCTCGGCTGCCTGGTCCGCGCCGGGCACCTGCCGCGTCGCTGAGTTTTGTTGAGCCACAGCGATCCCCTACTCCACCCGGAGGACATACAGATGCGACGTACCGCCGGATCGTCCCGCCGATCCCCCACCCGGGCCCTGATCGCCGCCGCGTGCGCGGCGACGCTGCTGGTGAGCGCCGCCGGCTGCGGCGGTGATGACGGTTCCGCCGACGACGGCGACGGCTCGACCACCGTACGGCTGGGGTTCAGCGCCTGGCCGGGCTGGTTCCCCTGGCAGGTCGCCGAGGAACAGGGTCTGTTCGAGGAGAACGGGGTCGACGTCGAGTTGACCTACTTCGACAGTTACACCGACAGCCTGACCGCGCTGGCCACCGGCAACCTGGACGCCAACAGCCAGACCCTCAACGACACGCTGTCGTCGGTCAGCGGCGGCGCGGCGCAGACCGTGGTGCTGGTCAACGACAACTCGACCGGCAACGACCAGATCATCGCCGCGCCGGGGATCGACTCGGTGGCCGACCTGGCCGGTAAGCGGATCGCGATCGAGGAGGGTACGGTCGACCACTACCTGCTGTTGTTGGCGTTGGCCGAGGCCGGGCTGAGCGCCGACGACGTCGAGATCAGTCCGTTGCTGACCGACGCGGCCGCCGCCGCGTTCCTGGCCGGGCAGGTCGACGCGGTCGGGGCGTTCGCCCCGTTCACCACGACCGCGCTGGGCCGCGAGGGCAGCACCGCGATCGTCACATCGGCGGACTTCCCCGGGGCGATCCCGGACCATCTGGTGTTCGACTCGGAGTTCGTGGCCGACCATCCGGAGCAGGTGCAGGCGGTGGTGGACACCTGGTTCGACACCCTGGACTGGATCGCCGCCAACCCGGACGAGGCGGTCGAGATCATGGCGGCGCAGGCCGGGGTCAGCGTCGAGGACTACCGCACGTACGACGCCGGGACGACGATCTTCGACCTGGCCGACAACCAGGCGGCGTTCGAGCCGGGCGACACCCCGGCCAACCTGGACTTCCAGGCCCGCTCGATCGCCGAGTTCCTGGTGGAGACCGGTCTGGTCGACGAGGCACCGCCGCTGGACGGGCTGCTCGACGGACAGTTCGTGGGGGCGGTGTCGCCGTGACCGTCGCCCCGGCCCAGGCGACCGCAAACGGCGGCCCGGACGACACCCACGGGACCGCGACCAGCGATGCGGACGCGGACCGGGCGTCGTGGGGGCCGCTGCCGCGGCGGCGTCCGGCCCGCCCGGTGCCGGCGCTGCTGGCCATCCGTACGCCGATCCCGGCGGCCGGCCGGTGGACGTTGACGGTCGCCTCGATCGTGGTGCCGCTGGCCGCCTGGCAGATCGGCAGCGTGCTGGTCGACGGGCGGCCGGACTTCCTGCCGTCGCCGCTGGAGTCGGTGGCGGCCGGGGTGGAGATGGCCCGGACAGGTCAACTGTGGACCGACACCGCCGCGACCGTCGGCCGAGTGTTGCGCGGTTTCGGCCTGGCGGTGGCGGTGTCGGTGCCGCTCGGCCTGCTGATGGGCAGCTTCCAGGCCGGCCGGGCGGCGTTGGAACCGATGATCGGCCTGCTGCGCTACCTGCCGGCCAGCGCGTTCATCCCGTTGCTGATCATCTGGTTGGGGTTGGGTGAGCCGTCCAAGGTGGCGTTGATCTTCATCGCGACGGTCTTCTTCAACACGCTGATGACCGCCAACGTTGTTCGGACCGTGCCGGCCGGGCTGATCGACGTGTCGTACACCCTCGGTGCCCGACGGTTCGAGGTGCTGCGCAAGGTGATCGTGCCGCATTCGCTGCCCGGCATGATCGACTCTATCCGGGTGAACGCGGCGGCCGCCTGGAACTTCGTAGTGGTCGCCGAGCTGATCAACGCCCAGTCCGGGCTGGGCTACCGGATCGTCCGGTCGCAGCGGTTCAACCAGCTCGACAACATCTTCGCCGTACTGATCGTGATCGCCCTGATCGGGGTGGCGATCGATCTGGCGTTGCGGACCACCCGCGACCGGGTCGGGAGGTGGGCGGTATGACCGCGACCGAAGCCGCCGGCACAGACGCGGGCGCGGTGCCGGCCGCCGACGCACCGCTGGTGCGGCTCGACGGCGTCGGCAAGGACTTCCGGACCGCCGGGGGCGGGTCGCTGCGCGCGCTCGACGGCGTGGATCTGGCGGTACGCCGAGGCGAGTTCGTCTGTCTGGTCGGCGCTTCCGGGTCGGGCAAGTCGACGCTGTTGTCGCTGATCGCCGGGCTGGCCACGCCGAGCCGGGGCACCGTGCTGCTCGACGGCGTGCCGGTCACCGGGCCGGGACCTGACCGGGGGCTGGTGCTGCAGAGCGGCGCCGTCTACCCGTGGCGGACGGTGGAACGCAACGTCGCGTTCGGGTTGGAACTGCTGCCGATCAGCCGGGCCGAACGGGCCCGGCGGGTCGCCTGGTATCTGGCTGAGACCGGGTTGACCGGGCTGCGGCACGCGCTGCCCAAGCAACTGTCCGGCGGGCAGCGCCAACGGGTGGCGATCGCCCGGGCACTGGCCTGCGAGCCACAAGTGCTGCTGCTCGACGAGCCGTTCGGTGCTCTCGACGTGCAGACCAAGGAGGACATGCAGCTGTTCGTCCGCCGGGTGTGGGCCGACACCGGCACCACGGTGGTGATGGTGACCCACGACGTCGAGGAGGCGGTCTTCCTCGGTCAGCGGGTGGTGGTGCTGGCCAGCGACCCGGGTCGGGTCGCCGCCGACCTGCCGGTGGAGTTGCCGCCGGACCGCGACGGGGAGCCCCGGGAGCTGGCGGTCAAACGGCTGCCCGAGTTCCTGGCGCTGCGCGCCGAGGTGGAGGACCAGGTCCGCGCCTACCACCAGCGGCACGCCGCAGCGGCCGGCTCGGGCGGCTGACGGGCCGCCCGCTCCGGCGGCGAGCGTTCAACGGCTCACGGTGGCGTCACTGCCAGCGGAAGAAGCGGGCGGCGACCAGCGCGCTGACCACGGTGGCGACGGCCAGGGCGATCAGGTGTCGCGGCTGCGGCGGCTCACCCGCCCAGGCCGCGCCGACCGCCTGCACGGCGGCCCCGAACGGCAGCGCCTCACCGACCGTCGCCACCCGGTCCGGCAGGTTCTGCGTCGGCCCGAACAGGCCACCGGTCGCGCCCATCGCGAAGAAGGCTGTCAAGCCGATCGCCACCGAGGCGTTGCCGCTGGGCGCGACCGCCGCCACCAGCATCCCGACGGCGTACATGGCCGCAGCGGCGAGGGCGACGACGGCCACCGTACGGCCGGGGTGCTCCGGTGCCCGCACGCCGAACGCGACGACCGCGACCCCGAGGGCCAGCCCGACGCCGACCGCTGTCTGCAGCAGGCTCATGACCACCTGCGCGGCGAGGACCATCGCCGGGTGGGCCGGGGTCACCGCCAGCCGGCGCAGCACCCCGGTGCGCCGGTAGTAGGCCAGGAAGCTCGGCATGTTCACCACTCCGATGGTGGCGATGATGACGGTGAACACCAGCGGCAGCACGTACACGTCGAGCACGGTGCGGCCGCCGGGCAGGGTCTGACCGCCGGGCACACTCACCGCGTTCATCACCAGGATCAGCAGCGGCAGCCCGATCGGGACGACCAGGCCGGCGGTGTCGCGGACCACCATCCGGCACTCGGCGGCGACCAGCGCGGCCCAGGCGCGCGGTCCGGGCCGGCGGACGACGATCTCCGGCGCGGTCACCACGGCTCCTCCTCGCTGTCGCGTGCGGTGCGCAACGGCTGGCCGGTCAGAGTGAGGAAGGCGTCGTCAAGGGTGGTGCACGGTGCTGCTGTCCCCGTGTCGGCGGCGATGCGCCCGGCCCGCGCGATCAGTCCGGCCGGGCTGTCGAGAGCGATCAGCCGGCCCCGGTCGATCAGCGCGACCCGGTCACAGAGCCGCTCCACCTCCTCCATCAGGTGGCTGACCAGCAGCACCGTCACCCCGTCGTCGCGCAGCTGTCCGACCACCGCCCAGATGCGTCGACGGGCCTGTGGGTCCAGCCCGGTGGAGAGCTCGTCGAGCAACGCCACCCGGGGGTTGCCGACCAGCGCCAGGGCGATCGACAGCCGCTGTTGCTGGCCGCCGGAGAGCTTCTCGAACCGGGTGTCGCGGCGGTCTGCGAGACCCAGCAGGTCGATCAGCTCGTCGGGGTCGGCACCGTCGGCGTAGAAGCTGCGGTAGAGCCGGACCAGTTCCCGGACGGTCAGCGCCGCGTGCAGCGCGGCGGACTGCAGCTGTACGCCGAGCACCTGACGCAGCCGGGCCCGGTCCCGCCATGGGTCGAGACCGAGCACCCGGACCTGCCCGCGATCTGGTCGGCGCAGCCCGGCGATCGTCTCCACGACGGTGGTCTTGCCGGCCCCGTTGCGTCCGAGGACGCCGATGATCTCCCCCGGTTCGACGGTGAGGCTCAGCGAGTCCACGGCGACGGTCGCCCCGTACCGCTTGTGGATGTCCTCGACGGTGATCGCCGGCATCGACGTACCTCCTTTGGTGCGATGTCCGTACGCTATGGCCGCCGGGCGGGTCGGCGGATCTGCCGGTGGTCACGGCCGGTGGGGGTGACTTCCGGCAGGGGCGGTACGCCGGCCGGGCCGCCTAGCATGACGAGGGTGAGCCGGATGGATCCCCGACCCTGGTCCGGGGTGGTCGGTGTGCTGACCTGCCTGGCGGTTGGCGTACCGGTGCTGGTGTTGGGTCGCGGCCCGGCCGCCGGCGCCTTTCTCGTCCCGGTCTGGCTGTGGTGGGTGTGTTTCGCCGGCTTCGTCGGGGCGTTGGTGGTCTGCACGCTGCTGGTGGACCGGGTCCGCGACGCCGGCACCGGGCTGGTGTTCGGCGCGCTGGTCGGTCTCGGGGTGGCGCTGGTGCTGATGGCTCCGGCGTTCGGCTGGACGCAGATCCTGCTGGTGTTCGGCGCGGCGGTCAGCACCTACCTCAACCGGCTTCCGGTGACGGTCACCGTGATCGGGCTCAACACCGTCGTGGCCGCCGTGGCCGCGTATCTCAGCTCGGGCTCGGTCGCCCAGGGGTTGCTCAACGCGCTGCTGTACGCCCTGCTGCAGGTGGGTGTGGTGTTGTCGGTACGGACGTACCTGCGGGAGTTGGCGACCCGGCGCAAGCTCGCCGAGGCGCACACCGAGTTGCGGGCGGCGACCGCGCTGCTGGCGCAGGCGACCCGGTCGGACGAGCGGCTGCGGATCGCCCGCGAGTTGCACGACCTGATCGGCCACCAGTTGACGGTGCTGACTCTGGAGCTGGAGGTCGCCGCGCACCAGAGCAGCCCGCCGGCGGCCGAGCACGTCACCCGGGCCCGGAAGGTGGCCCGGGACCTGCTGGCCGACGTCCGTGCCACCGTGGGCGAGCTGCGCCGGCACGCCCCTGACCTGCGCGAGGCCCTGCAGCGGATCGTCGCGGAGCTGCCGGAACCGGCCGTGCATCTGCGGGTCGCCGACGGGATCACCGTCGACGAGGAGCGGGTCACCGCGCTGGTCCGCTGCGTGCAGGAGGTGGTGACCAACACCATCCGGCACGCCGACGCGGCCAACCTGTGGATCGAGATCAGCGACGACGGCGGGACGATCCGGCTGTCGGCCTGGGACGACGGCCGGGGTGTCGGTGGCCGGGTGCAGCCGGGCAACGGGCTGATCGGGCTGCGGGAACGGGTCGAGGCGCTCGGCGGACGGGTGTCGTTGGATGGCGGGCGGGGCTTCCGGATCCAGGCCGAGGTGCCGTCGGCATGACCGGTGGCCGTGTAACCGATGACCGCATGCCTGACGGCCGAGTGATCAACGTCTGCGTCGTCGACGATCAGACCCTGGTCCGGCAGGGCATCCGCAGCCTGCTGGAACTGGCCGACGACGTCGTCGTGGTCGCCGAGGCCGACGACGGGCAGACGGCAGTCTCGGCGGTCGAGCGGCACCGCCCGGATGTGGTCCTGCTCGATCTGCGGATGCCGGGCCAGGACGGGATCTGGGCGCTGCGGACGTTACAGGAACGTGGGGTCGACGTACCGGTGCTGGTGTTGACCACGTTCGACGACGACGAACTCGTGCTGCGGGCGTTGCGCGCCGGGGCACGGGGCTACCTGCTCAAGGACGTCACCCTCGAACAGCTGATCGGCGCGGTCCGCACGCTCGCCGCCGGTGGCACGCTGATCCAGCCGGCGATCACCGACCGGCTGCTGCGGGCGGTCGCCGCCGGTGACGTGCCGGTCGCCGTGGACCGCGACGCCCCGCCGATCCAGGAGCTGACCGATCGTGAACGTGAGGTGCTGCGGCTGATCGCGACCGGCTACAGCAACCGGGAGATCGCCGAGGCGCTGTTCCTCGCCGAGGGCACCGTCAAGAACCACGTGTCGGCCGTACTGCTGAAGTTGGGCACCCGCGACCGCACCCGCGCGGTGCTGCGCGCCCTGCACCACGGCCTGCTCGGCTGAGCAGAAAGCGACCCGTTCAGGCCGGGCCGACCAGGTCCCACCGGTTGCCGGCGATGTCGAGGAAGACCACGACCCGGCCGTACGGTTCGGTGCGCGGCGCGGTCACGAACCGCACGTCGTGGTCGGTCATCCGCTGGTACGCGGCGTCGAAGTCGTCGACCCGCAGGAAGAACCCGACCCGGCCGGCGGCCTGGTTGCCGACCGCCGCCCGTTGGGCGTCGCCGTCGGCGCGGGCCAGCAGCAGACCGGTCTCGGCACCGGGCGGGCGCACCACCACCCACCGTTTGGGGCGGCCGTCGTTGGTCGTCGACGGGGAGTCCTCGACCAGTTCGAATCCGAGGACGCTGGTGAAGAACGCGATGGCCGGGTCGTAGTCGTCGACGACGATCGCGGTGAGCGAGATGTGCACGCCCGCAGCGTAGGCCGTCAGGCGTCAGGCGTCAGGCGTCAGGCGTCAGGTGCCGGGGCTGCGGGGGTGCGCAGGCGGGCACCGGGGCCGGGGCGGGGCAGGGCGTCGCGGGGGCCGGCCAGGTCGTGGCCGGCGGCGCAGCGCATGGTCACGCCGACCTCGGCGCCGCAGTCGCGGTGGGTCACGGCCAGCGCCGAGCCGTCAGGGTCGGCGCAGTACCGGTCACCCCACTGCAGCAGGGCGATCAGCACCGGCCACAGGTCGAGACCTTTGCCGGTGAGGCGGTACTCGTAGCGTTGCCGCTCCCCCGGCTCCTGGTACGGGTGCCGACGCAGCAGGCCCTGGTCGACCAGCATGGCGAGCCGGTTGGTCAGCACCTGGCGGGGAACGCCGGTGCGTTCGCGCATCTGGTCGAAACGCCGTACGCCGTTGAAGACCTCGCGGAGCACGACGATGGTCCACCGCTCGCCGAGGATCTCCATGGTGCGGGCGATGGTGCAGTTGTCGATGGACCAGTCGAGTGCGGTAGGTCTCACCGTTACCTCTCAGTGCGCTCTAGTGAGCACACGGTTGGTAGTCCCGCCTTGCGGTGGGACGGTCCCGGTCTGACCGGCGTTGCCGTGCCGGGTTCACGCTTCGCAGCCACCTGCCCGCGTACGCGGGTCTTCTGGTCGGCTCCACGTGCTGCCACCGGGCCACTCCCGGCGGTGTCGTACTCAACGGCCAGGGCGGCCAGGTTACGCGCGGCGTTGTGGTCGCGGTCGATGACCAGGCCGCACGCCGCACAGCGGTACTCACGCTCGGACAGGGCCAGCTTGGTTTTCACCGCGCCGCAGCCCGAGCAGGTTTTCGAGGAGGGGTACCAGCGGTCGGCCACGAGCAGCCTGCCGCCGTTCCATCCGGTCTTGTACGCCAGTTGCCGTCGCAGTTCGGCGAATCCGGCGTCGGTGATGTGCCGGGCGAGCCTGCGGTTGGCCAGCATCCCGGCCACATGGAGGTCTTCGGCCACGACCGTGCCGTGCTCGCGGGTCAGTCGGCTGGTGAGCTTGTGCAGCCCGTCGCGGCGCAGACGAGCGACCCGGGCGTGTGCCCGACCGAGGCGGGCGGATGCGCGCTGCCACCGGTTCGACGGACGCCGGCCGGTACGCCGGTCCGGGCCTTGCCGGCGCGACAGGGTCCGGCCGAGTGCCCGCAGCCGGGACCGCGCGCCGACAAGGTGTCGCGGGTTCGGCACCAGTTCGCCGGTGGACAGCACCGCGAGATGCCGGATACCGACGTCCACACCCACCACCGAGTCCGGTCGGGCCGGGCTGCGTTCTGCGCGCTCGACTTCGACGGTGAACGCGACGTGCCAGCGCCCGCCGTCGCGTCGCACGGTCGCGGACATGATCCGGGCGGTGCCGGCCTCTACCCGGCGGGCGAGTTTGCGCGTGGACTCGTGCACCTTCAGCTGGCCCAGTCGGGGCAGCACCACATGTCTGCGGTCCGGCTCGACGCGGATCGCGCCGGTGGTGAACCGAACGCTCGGCGTCGACCGACGGCGGGACCTGAACCGGGGAAACCCGACCAGACGGCCGGCCCGCGTACCCGAGCGGGAACCGGCCCAGTTGGCCAACCCGCGGGCCAGGGCATCCAGGCCGGTGTTGAACGCCTCCTTGGACACCTCCGGCCACCACGGCGCCACGGCAGGCTTGGCCGCGTTCCACGCCTTACGCATCGCGGGCAACGACCACGACACCGCCGGGGTCAGCCGATCGTCGCCGACACCGTACGAACGCTCGGCAGCCCGCTGGTCCATCACCGCCTTCACCCGCGCGAGCGCCCAGTTGTACGCCACCCGCGCCGCCCCGGCATGCGCCAGCACCGCGCGTTCCTGGCCCGGGGTGAGGTCCAGAGCGAACCGGTACGCCTGAATCGTCTTCACACCGGCCCACCCGCTCCGGTGGCAGCTTCGACAGCCCGACGGGCCCGGTCCGCCGCCCCTCGACGCCCGTACAGGCGAGCACACAACGAGGTGAGGACCTCCGTCACGTCACCGACTAGGTCGCCGTCCACCCCGGCCGGGTCGACAACCAGCAGGCGCCGGCCCTGCGCGGCAAGCGCCGCCTCGACATACTCGGCACCGAAGCGGACGAAACGGTCCCGGTGTTCCACCACGATCGTCGACACAGCCGGGTCACGGAGCAGAGCCAGGAACTTCCCGCGATGCCCGTCCAACCCGGACCCCACCTCAGTTACCACCCGAGACACCGACAGTCGCTGGCTGGTTGCCCACACCGTGACCCGGGCGACCTGCCGATCCAGGTCCGCTGTCTGGTCCGCGGACGACACCCGGGCGTACACCACGACCTGCCCAGCGGCAGTCGTGGCAGCAGCGAGCGGGTCACCGACCATGATCAGGCGGCCGAGCCGGTACGTGGGAACGGGCAGCGTCCCGGCCGCGTACTGCCGACGAGCGGTGATGTACGCGATGCCCTGCGACGCCGCCCACTCCTTCAAGTTCACATCGAACACCATAGCAGCCTCAAGATCACCAAAGATGCCCAGGACGGCAGCAGATAACTACCCCGACCAGGCTAGGTCTCGTTGACAGACCTAGCAACCGACTGCCAGTCTGCGTCCATGACTCAGACTCAGCAGCCGTCGCAGTCGGACGCGCAGCCGCAGCGGGACGCGGCACAGCGCAGCCGCACCTTCTCGTGGACCGACCCGGCGGAGGTACGGCTGGCGGCGTTGAACGGCCTCGACGGGCTGGGCCAGCTGCGGGCGATGGCGTCCGGTGAGATCCCGGCCCCGCCGGTGATGGTGATGCTGGGCCTCGAAGGGTTGGAGCCCGAGCACGGCCGGGTGGTCACCGTGCTGACCCCGCAGGAGTTCCACTACAACGCCCTGGGCACGGTGCACGGCGGCATCCTCTCGACCCTGCTGGACACCGCGGCCGGCTGCGCGGTGCACTCGATGCTGCCGGCCGGGACGAGCTACACCTCGATCGACCTGAACGTGAAGTTCCTGCGCCCGGTGACGCTCGCCTCGGGCACGCTGCGCTGCGAGGGCACCGTGGTGCAGCGCGGGCGGCGCACCGCGTACGCCGAGGCGAAGCTGACCGACGCCGCCGGCCGGCTGGCCGCCCACGCCACCTCGTCCTGCCTGCTGTTCGAGCTCCCGCCGACGACCTGAGACCGCCCAGCCGGCCGGGTCACACCGACAGCAGTTGGCGCACCGACTCGTCGCGCAGGTCCGCCTTGTCGCCGGCCCGGACCACCTCGCCGGCGTCGAGGATGACGAACCGGTCGGCCAGCCGCAGCGCCAGTTCGAGGTACTGCTCGACCAGCAGGATCGCCAGCCCGGCCTCGGTGTGCAGCCGTTCGATCGCCTCCTCGATCTCGATGATGATCGACGGCTGGATGCCTTCGGTCGGCTCGTCGAGCAGCAGCATCTTCGGCCGGGTGACCAGGGCTCGGGCGATCGCCAACTGCTGCTGCTGGCCGCCGGAGAGGAACCCGGCCCGGCGGCGCAGCAGCCCGCGCAGCGCCGGGAACAGGTCCAGCGCCTCGTCGACCGCCGACTTGTCGGTCCGCGCCGCCTCGACCGCCACCTGCAGGTTCTCGGCGACGGTCAGCTGCGGGAACGTCTCGTGGCCCTGCGGGACGTAGCCGAGCCCGAGCCGCACCCGTTCGTGGGTACGCAGCTTGGTGATGTCGCGGCCTTCGAAGATCACCCTGCCGGCGCGCACCGGCAGCACCCCGGTGATCGCCTTCAGCAGCGTGGTCTTGCCGACCCCGTTACGGCCCATCACACAGACCAGGGCACCGACCGGTGCCTGCAGGTCGACCCCGAACAGCACCTGGGCCCGGCCGTACGCGACGTCGAGCGACTCGACGGTCAACATGGCGGTCACGACGACGCCTCCTGGACGAGAGGTTCGGTGGTTTCCTCCCGGGCCCGGCCGAGGTAGACCTGCTGGACGCGCGGGTCGGCCTGCACCTGCGCGACGGTGCCCTCGCAGAGCAGTTTGCCCTCGTGCAGCACGGTGACGGTGCTGGCGAACCGGCGCAGGAACTCCATGTCGTGCTCGATCACCATCACGGTGTGGTCCTTGGCGACCTCGCGCAGCAGCTCACCGGTGCGGTCCCGTTCGCTGCGGCTCATCCCGGCCACCGGCTCGTCGAGCAGCAGCAGACTGGGCTGCTGCACGATCAGCATGCCGATCTCCAGCCACTGGCGCTGCCCGTGGGAGAGCACCCCGGCCGGTCGGTACGCCAGGTCGGCCAGACCGGTCGTGTCCAGCGCCCGGGACACCTGGTCGGAGACGCCGCGTCGGCGGCGCAGCAGGCCGGCCAGCGGCCGGCGGAAGCTGGCCGCCAGGTCGAGATTCTCCAGGACGGTGAGCTGCTCGAAGACCACCGACGTCTGGAAGGTCCGGCCGATGCCGAGCCGGACGATCCGGTGCTCGCGGCGCCCGACCAGCTCCTGGCCGTTGAACCGCACCGAACCGGACGCCGGCCGGGTCCGGCCGGTGACCACGTCGATCAGGGTCGTCTTGCCGGCACCGTTGGGGCCGATCAGGAAGCGCAGCTCCCCCGGTTCGACGGTCAGGTCGAGGTCGCTGATCGCCCGGAAGCCGTCGAAGACGACGTCGAGGCCGCGTACCTCCAGTTTGCCGCTCACGGTTTCGCACCTCCGACCCCGACGGTGGTCTCCGCCGGTCGCCCGGCGGCGTCGGCGGCCGCACCGTCCGTGGCGGCCGCCGGGGAGACCGGTGCGGCTGGTCCGGCACGGCCGGGCCAGCGGTGCCGTACCGCCGCCCAGCCATCGGCGAGCAGCCCGGCGAGGCCGCGCGGCGCCCACATCATCACCGCGATGAACAGGCCACCGAGCAGATAGAGCCAGCCGGACGGCCACTGCTCGCTGAGCACCGTACTGCCGTAGTTGAACAGGATCGCCCCGCCGACCGCACCGACCAGCGAGAACCGCCCGCCGATGGCGACCGCGACCAGCATCTCGATCGACGGTACGACGCCGAGGTCGGCCGGGCCGAGGATGCCGACCACCGGCACGAACAGCGCGCCGGCGAGGCCGGCCATGGCCGCCGACAGCGCGTACACGATGGTCTTCACCACGGCCGGGTCGTAGCCGAGGAATCGGACCCGGTCCTCACCGTCGCGGATGGCGACCAGCAGCTTGCCGAACCGGGAGTGGGTGAGCTGCCAGGCGGCGAGGAACACCAGGCCGAGCGCGCCGACGGCGACGTAGTAGACGATCCGTTTCTGTGTCGGGTCGTACAGGTCGAGGCCGAAGAAGAACTGCACATTGGTCAGGCCGTTGGTGCCGCCGGTGAGGCCCTGCTGGCCGACCAGCAGGATCACGAACGCGGCGGCCAGGGCCTGGGACAGTACGGCGAAGTAGGCGCCGCGCACCCGTTGGCGGAACACCAGGGTGCCCAGGATCAGCGCCACCACGGTGGGCAGCACCACCACCATGACCAGGGCGAACGCCGGGTTGCGGAACGGCCCCCAGATGGCGGGCAGGGTCTCCACGCCGCTCCACACCATGAAGTCGGGCAGGTTGCCCTCACCGGCGTCGGTGAGTTTGAGGTGCATACCCATCGCGTAGCCGCCGAGGCCGAAGAACACGCCCTGACCGAGGGTCAGCATGCCGCCGCGCCCCCAGGCCAGGTAGATGCCGACCGCGACGATCGCGTAGCAGAGGTACTTGGCCAGTAGGTCCAGCCGGAACGGGCTGAGCACCAGCGGTGCCACGACCAGCAGCAGCACGCCGACGGCGACGAAGCCGACCGGCCCGGGCCAGCGGACGGCCGGGCGGGCGGCGAAGCGGGCCGCCGGCCGTGCAGCGGGGTCGGTCGTCCGGGCGGCGCTCATGTCAGCGCCCGGGAACGGAGGACGAACATGCCCTGCGGACGGAACTGGAGGAAGGCCACGATCACCGCGAAGACCACCACCTTGGCCAGGCTCGCATCGGTCCAGAATTCGACAAAGCTGTTGATCACGCCGAGGGCGACCGCCGCGATCACTGCCCCGCGCAGCTGTCCGAGCCCTCCGGCGACGACGACGAGGAACGCGTCCACGATGTAGTAGGTGCCCAGCGACGGCCCGACCGGGCCGATCAGGGTGAGCGCCACCCCGGCGACGCCGGCCAGGCCGGAGCCGATGAAGAAGGTGAGCTGGTCGACCCGCTGGGTGGCCACCCCGGTCACCGCGGCCAGCTCGCGGTTCTGCATCACCGCCCGCATCCGTCGGCCGTAGGACAGTTTGCTCAGGTAGAGGGAGATCGCCACCACGCAGCCGACCGCGAGGGCCATGATGAAGATCCGGTTGTACGGCAGCTGTACGCCGGCCACGTCGATCCCGCCGGTCAGCCAGCCGGGCGCGGTGACCTGCACGTTGGGCGCGCCGAAGATGTCCCGGGCCAGCTGCTGCAGGATCAGGCTGACCCCGAAGGTGAGCAGCAGGGTGTCCAGCGGCCGACCGTAGAACCGCCGGATCACCAGACGTTCCAGGATCAGACCCATGGTGCCGGCGATGAGGAACGCGACCGGCAGGGCGGCCGGGACGGCCTGCGCCCCGACCAGCCCCTGCATCATGTACGCGGTGTAGGCGCCCGCCAGGATGAACTCCCCGTGGGCCATGTTGATGACGCCCATCTGTCCGAAGGTGAACGTCAGTCCCAGCGCGATCAGGAGCAGCACCGCTCCGATGCTCGCGCCGATGACCAGTTGGTTGAGTACCGCCATGGCGGGCACCTCCCTCCGCTTGCTACCGGCCTGTTACGACAGGCCTTCGGCCCAGTCGTAGCCGGTCAGGTACGGGTCCGGCTTGATCGGTTCGCCGGAGTTCCACACCTCCTGGATCTGGCCGTCGGGCTGCACCACGCCGATCCTGGCCGTCTTGAAGACGTGCTGGTTGTCGCCGTCGATGGTGACGGTGCCTTCCGGTGCCTCGATGCTGATCCCGCCGGCGGCCTCCTTGACCGCCTCGACATCGGTGCTGCCGGCCGCCTCGACCGCCGCCGCCCACAGGTAGACCGCGTTGTAGCCGGCCTCCATCGGGTCGGAGGTGACCTTCTCCGCCCCGTACTTGGCCTTGAACGCCTCGACGAAGGCGGTGTTCCGCTCGCCCTCGGTGGTCTGGTAGTAGTTCCAGGCCACCAGGTGGCCGGCGACGTTGTCCGGGCCGATGCCGACGACCTCCTCCTCGGCGACGCTGACCGACACGGTCGGCATCGTCTCGGCGGTGACGCCGACGCTGGTCAGCTGCTTGAAGAAGGCCACGTTGCTGTCGCCGTTGAGGGTGTTGAACACCGCGTCGGGCTGGGCCTGCTGCAGCTTGTTGACCACGGTGCTGTACTCGGTGTGGCCCAGCGGGGTGTACTCCTCGCCGACGATCTGCATGCCGTTGGCCTCGGCGTACGCGGTGATGATCTTGTTGGCGGTACGCGGGAAGACGTAGTCGCTGCCGACCAGGAAGATCGTCTGGTGGCCCTGCTCGGCGAGGTAGTCCAGAGCCGGGACGATCTGCTGGTTGGTGGTGGCCCCGGTGTAGAAGATGTACTCGGAGCTCTCCAGCCCTTCGTACTGCACCGGGTACCACAGCAGCGCCTTGTTGCGTTCGAAGACCGGCAGCATCGCCTTGCGGCTGGCCGACGTCCAGCCACCGAAGACGGTGGCAACCTTGTCCTGGGATATGAGCTTCTGCGCCTTCTCGGCGAAGGTGGGCCAGTCCGACGCGCCGTCCTCGACGACGGGTTCGATCTGCTTGCCCAGCACGCCACCGGCGGCGTTGATCTCCTCGATCGCGAGCAACTCTGCGTCGCGTACGGTGACCTCGCTGATCGCCATGGTGCCGCTCAGCGAGTGCAGGATACCGACCTTGATGGTGTCGGAGTCACCGCCGCCACCGGCCGAGGACGTGGGGTCCTCTGCGCAGGCGGTCGCGGCAACCAACGTCGACAATATACAGAGTGCGGCGAGGCCGCCCCGGAAGCGTCGTGGCATCCAACTCCCCTTCAGCCGAAGTCGTGGTGCCACGAAACGTAGGGAGGCCGAGTTTCATAAATCTTGACCCATCGATTTCCAACGCGTTAAGCCCGTCTCACAACGAACCTGAACGGCTGTGCGGTCGACAGACCGGACGGACACGGTGGACGGGCCACACACGACGAAGGTCCCGTGGCCGACCAGCCGCGGGACCCGTATCTCATCGTTCGCGAAGTGCCGCGACAGGACTCACCGGCCGCGGGCGCGCCGCTCCTCCCGCCGGGCCTCGAACCGGGACGCCGTGGTGTCCAGTTGGGTCATCTGCGCGGCGATCTGGTCCCGGGCCGCCTCGCCGTCGGCGTCCAGCCCGGTGACGTTCCAGATGTCCCACTGGCGCAGCACCGGCGCGAGCACCTCGTCGCGGTGCTGCCGCAGGTCGTAGATGCCGGCCATGGCGATCGCCACCGACTTTCGGGCGAAGCCCTCGATGCCCACGCCCGGCATCTGGAAGTCGGCGACCACGTCCGCCACCGCCCGCATCGCCTGACTCGGCGCCAGTTCGAACGCCGCGCCGAGCAGGTTGCGGTAGAACATCATGTGCAGGTTCTCGTCGGCGGCGACCCGGGCCAGCAGCCGCTCGCAGAGCGGGTCACCGGTGGCCCGGCCGGTGTTGCGGTGCGAGATCCGGGTGGCCAGCTCCTGGAACGACACGTACGCCAGCGAGTGCAGCACCTCGTCGTCGTGCTGGTTGGCGTACCCGTTGGACATGTGCACCATCCGGGCCCGCTCCAGCGCGACCGGATCCACCGCCCGGGTGACGGTGAGGTAGTCCCGGATGGCGATGCCGTGCCGACCCTCCTCGGCGGTCCACCGGTGCACCCAGGTGCCCCAGGCGCCGTCGCGACCGAACAGGGTGGCGATCTCGCGGTGGTACGAGGGCAGGTTGTCCTCGGTGAGCAGGTTGACGATCAGCGCGGTACGGGCGACGTCCGGAATCTGCGTGTCCTCCGGCGACCACGGTTCACCGCCGAGCAGGCCGTCGAAGGTCCGCCCGTCGCTCCACGGCACGTACTCGTGGGGAAACCACTCCTTGGCCAGGCCGAGGTGCCGGTCAAGGTTCTCGGCGACCACCGGTTCGAGCTCGACGAGCAGCGCGGTCTGGGACATCGGGGTGGTGGTGGCGACGGTCAACGACGTTCTCCCTACCGGGGGTAACCTACGACTGCGTAACTTACGCAACCGTAGGTTATGTCGCGCCGCGCCGCCACTTTCCCGGATGATCTTGCGGCTATCGCTGCCGTATGTCCGCTATGTCGACCGGCCGGTCACCACCGGCTGGCGGTCCGCCGACGGCGGTGACCAGGCGTCGGCGGCCGCCGGCACCTGATCCCCCGAACGGATGTCCTTGACGCTGTCCGGCTCTCCGTCGACCCCGAGGAACCAGACGTACGGGATGTCACGGCGCTGCGCGTACCGGATCTGCTTGCCGAACTTGGCCGCCGACGGCGACACCTCCGTGGCGATCCCCCGCCGACGCAGCGCGTCGGCCACCCGGTTGCCGGCCGGCCGGTCAGTCTCTGCCGGCAGCGCCACCAGTACGCAGGTCGGCACCGGCCGGGAGATGGCCAGCGCGTCGGCGCCGAACAGCAGCCCCAGCAGCCGGGACACCCCGATCGAGATGCCGACGCCGGGGAAGCGGTCCGCCCCGGCCGAGGCGAGATCGTCGTAGCGGCCACCTGAGCAGATCGAGCCGAACCGCTCGTACCCCTGCAACTGGGTCTCGTAGACCGTGCCGGTGTAGTAGTCCAAGCCACGGGCGATGCGCAGGTCGGCGACGCACAGGCCGGGCGAGTGCGCGGCGGCCGTCTCCAGCACCGCGACCAGCTCGGTGAGCCCTTCATCGAGCAACGGGTGCTCGACGCCGAGGCCGCGTACCGCGTCGGCGACCGAGACGTCCGGCGCGGAGATCTCCGCCAGCGACAGGCAGGCCTTCGCCTGGCTGTCGCTCGCACCGGCCGTCTCGGCCAGCAGCTCAGCCACCCGCTGCGGGCCGGCCTTGTCCAGCTTGTCGATCGCCCGCAACGCGGCGTCCGGATCGGTCAACCCGATCCCCCGGTAGAAGCCCTCGCAGACCTTGCGGTTGTTCACCTGGATCCGCACCGGCGGGATCGGCAGGCTGGCCAGCGCGTCGCCGATGACCAGCGGCAGCTCGGCCTCGTGGTGCGGGGCCAGCTCGTCGCGGTCGACGATGTCGATGTCGGCCTGCAGAAACTCCCGGTAACGGCCCTCCTGCGGCCGTTCGCCGCGCCACACCTTCTGGATCTGGTAGCGGCGGAACGGGAACTGCAGTTTGCCGGCGTTCTCCAGCACGTACCGGGCGAACGGCACGGTCAGGTCGAAGTGCAGCCCGAGGGCGTCGTCACCGGCCTGCGCGTCCGGATCGGCCTGCAGCCGGCGCAGCAGGTAGACCTCCTTCGAGGTCTCCCCCTTGCGCAGCAGCTGGTCCAACGGCTCCACCGCGCGGGTCTCCAGCGGCGCGAACCCGTACAGCTCGAAGGTGTGCCGCAGCCGGTCGATGACGTACTGCTCGATCATCCGCTGCGGGGGCAGCCACTCCGGGAAACCGGAGATCGGCTTGGGCTTGCTCATCAGGTGCGTCCTTGTCACAGTCCGGTACGGCGGGCCGGGGCGGCGGTGCAGCCGCCGGCGGCCTCGTGCAGGTGGGGCGCGGCCGCGCGGGCGACCTCCTGGAGATAGGGGTTGCTCATGCGCTCCCGGCCGATGGTGGTGGCCGGGCCGTGGCCGGGCAGCACCACGGTGTCGTCGGCCAACGGCAGGACCTTGTCGCGCAGGCTGGTCAACATCGTCGGCATGCTGCCGCCGGGCAGATCGGTACGGCCGATCGAGCCGGCGAACAGCACGTCACCGGAGAGGCAGACCTGCTCGGCCTCCCACGGCGAGCCGGCGCCGGGCAGCCGGAACAGCACCGAGCCTCCGGTGTGGCCGGGAGCGTGGTCGACAGTTATCTCCAACCCGGCGAGCACCAGCGTGGCACCGTCGGTCAGCTCGGCCACGTCGTCCGGTTCGCTGTACGGCAGCCGGCCGCCGAACATCGCCGCCAGCTCCGCCGACAGGCCCTTCGCCGGGTCGGCCAGCAACTCCCGGTCGCCCGGATGCACGTACGCGGTGATGCCACGCGCCCCACAGACCGGCGCGACCGAGAAGGTGTGGTCAACATGGCCGTGGGTGAGCAGCACCGCCGCCGGATGCAGCCGGTGCTCGGCCAGCACCTGGTCCAGCTGGTCGAGCACCCCGATGCCGGGATCGACGACAACGCACTGCTCGCCCGGCCCGGCGGCCACCACGTAGCAGTTGGTGCCGAACGCCTGCGCCGGGAAGCCGGTGATGAGCACGCCTCTCCTCTCGGTAGGCCGGCCCGCGCGGGCCGCCGGAATCGTCTCCTCGTCGAGCCTAGCCGCCATGACACGCCGGGCCGCCAGGGCACACCCGCCGGCCCCCGCCCAGGCCGTGACGGCAGCGATGATCTCCGATTGGATACGGAGCGGACCTCGTACAACATTTTCCCAGCCGATACCCGTACACTCTTGCGGGCGTGTGGCGTGGCGCTCCGCAATGGCGCCCGGGTCCGGCACGCCCTCCGCAGGACACGTACCGACCCGCCGCACGGCGCAGGGATGATCAGGAAAGGGGAGCGCGGGTGGCCTCCAGCAGGGACCGGCAGCGCAAATTGGCGCGGGCGAAGCTCGACCGGCAGATGGCCCGGCGTGCCGCCGCGGCCCGGCGCAAGCGGCGGATCCGCGCCGGCGTGGGCGCCGGCCTCGCACTGCTGCTCATCGCCGGCGGCTCGGCCTGGGCGCTCGGCGCCTTCGAGGGCGAGCCGGAGACCCCGGAGGCCGCCGGCATCTGCACCTGGACCCCGCAGGACACGGCCGCCAACAGCAACCTCACCGACGTCGGCATGCCGGAGACCACCGACCCGCCGAACCGGGGGGTCCAGCCGATGACGATCACCACCAACCAGGGCGAGCCGATCACCGTCGAGCTCAATCTGGCCGCCGCGCCCTGCGCCGCCGCCAACTTCGCCCACCTGGCCAGCCGCAACTTCTTCGACGACACGACCTGCCACGAGATCACCGACGAGGGCGCGATCCTCTGCGGCGACCCGAGCGGCACCGGACAGGGCGGGCCGACGTACTCGTACTTCAGCGAGAACGTGCCGGTCTCGCCGCAGCTGGACCCGTCGGCCGACCCGACGGAGGCGCTGGCCGACCACCCGCCGCTCTACCCGGCCGGTACGGTCGCCGCGGTCGGCGTGCCGCAGGGCACCAACGGCAGCCAGTTCAAGATCTTCTTCGAGGACTACACCACCGAGTTCCCCTCGTACCCGATCATCGGGAAGGTGACCTCGGGGATGGACACGGTCGAGGCGATCGGTGCTCTCCCACTGGTGAACAACGCCGCCGGCGCCCAGGTGAAGCCGGAGACCGACGTGGTCATCCAGAGCCTGACCGTCGGCGAGCCGATCGGGGCCGACGAGACCGAGGCGACCCCGTCGACCGACCCGAGCACCTCGGCACCGGCCACCACCGACCCGTCGGCCACCGAGCCGGACGCGGAGGGCACCGACGGCACCGCCGGCCAGTCCTGACCAGACCAGACAACCCGAATCCAGGAGGATCCACCGTGACGTCGACCAGGGAGCGGCAGCGTGCCGCGGCTCGGGCCCGCCTCGAAAAGGAGATGGCCCAGCGCGCCGAGGCGGCCCGCAAGCGCCGCCAGTTGCAGGCCAGCATCGGTGCCGGCGTCGCCCTGCTGCTCGTGGCCGCGGGCACGGTGTGGCTGGTCGCCAGCCTCGGGGACGACGAGACCGGGACCACGCCCCAGGCCGACGGTGCCGACGCCGGCGTGACCTGCGTGTGGAACGAGATCCCCGCCGAGCAGCGCCGTGAGACGACCGTGGACGTCGGCGTGCCGCCGACCACCACGCCGCCGGACACCGGCACCCAGGTGATGACCCTGGACACCAACTTCGGTGAGATCCAGGTGGAGATGGACCTGTCCGAGGTGCCGTGCACGGCGGCCAGCTTCAGCCACCTGGCCAGCCAGCAGTTCTGGGACAACACCAAGTGCCACCGGATGTTCCCCGGCATGCTGCAGTGCGGTGACCCGAGCGCCAGCGGCGAAGGCTACCGGGACACCGACGGCACCGGCGGGCCCGGCTACCAGTTCGCCAACGAGAACCTGCCGGTCGACGACCGGCCCGCCTACCCGGCCGGGGTGGTGGCGATGGCCAACAGCGGCCCGGACACCAACGGCAGCCAGTTCTTCTTCATCTACCAGGACGTCGAGCTCAGCCCGGACTACACGGTGCTCGGCCGGGTCATCGAGGGCCTCGACGTCATCCAGGAGGCCACCGAGGCCGGTCACGACGGCGCGTTCGACCCGTCCCCCGGCGGCGGCCACCCCAACAACGACATCCTGATCAACTCGTTGACGGTGAGCGAGCCGCAGTAGTCCACCTGAGGGCTCGGCGGCCGGCAGCGCCGCCGAGTCCGCTGAGCCGGTACCAGTGCGCCAGGGCATCACCCGATGCCCTGGCGCATTGTTGTCAGGTGCCGGAGGTGACCCGGTAGGCGTCGAAGACGCCGTCGACCTTGCGGACCGCGTTGAGCAGATGGCCGAGGTGCTTCGGGTCGGCCATCTCGAACGAGAAGCGGCTGACCGCCACCCGGTCCCGGGTGGTGGTCACGGTCGCCGAGAGGATGTTCACCCGTTCCTCGGAGAGCACCCTGGTCACGTCGGCCAGCAGCTTGTGCCGGTCGAGCGCCTCGACCTGGATGGCGACGAGGAACGTCGACGCCGAGGTCAACTTCCAGCTGACCTCGACCAGCCGTTCCTGCTGCACCTTGAGCTCGGCCGCGTTGAAGCAGTCGTCGCGGTGCACGCTGACGCCGCCGGACCGGGTGACGAAGCCGAACACCGTATCCGGCGGGACCGGGGTGCAGCAGCGGGCCAGTTTGATCCAGACGTCGGTGACACCGCGTACCACCACGCCGGGGTCGGCGCCGTTGTGCCGCGCCCGGGGCGGGCGGGTCGCGACGGCCGACTCGGCCAGGTCCTCGGCGGCCCCTTCCTCGCCGCCGAGGCTGACCATCAGCCGCTGCACCACCGACTGCGCGGACACCTGGCTGTCGCCGACCGCCGCGTACAGCGCGGCGACGTCGGCCAGGTGCAGGTCGCGGGCGATCGCCATCAACGAGTCGGTGGTGAGCATCCGCTGCAACGGCATGCCCTGCTTGCGCATCGCCTTGGCGATCGCGTCCTTGCCGGTCTCGATCGCCTCCTCACGGCGTTCCTTGTTGAAGTACTGCCGGATCTTGGTGCGGGCCCGGGGGCTCTTGACGAAGCCCAGCCAGTCCTGGGTCGGGCCGGCGGTCGCCGACTTGGAGGTGAAGATCTCGATGACGTCGCCGTTGGACAGCGTCGACTCCAACGGCACCAGCTTGCCGTTGACCCGCGCCCCGATGCACTTGTGCCCCACCTCGGTGTGCACGGCGTAGGCGAAGTCGACCGGGGTGGAGCTGGTCGGCAGCGGGATCACGTCGCCCTTGGGGGTGAAGACGTAGACCTCCTGGCTGGACAGGTCGAACCGCAGCGCGTCGAGGAACTCGCTCGGGTCGCTCGCCTCCCGCTGCCAGTCGAGCAGTTGCCGCAGCCAGGTCATCTCGTCGATGTGCGCCGGCGGGCCGACGACGGTGGCGCCCTTCTGCTCCTTGTACTTCCAGTGCGCGGCGATGCCGAACTCGGCGGTGCGGTGCATCGCGTACGTGCGGATCTGCATCTCCACCGGCTTGCCGGTGGGCCCGATCACCGTGGTGTGCAGCGACTGGTACATGTTGAACTTCGGCATCGCGATGTAGTCCTTGAACCGGCCGGGGACCGGCTGCCAGTTCGCGTGGATCACGCCGAGCGCCGCGTAGCAGTCGCGGACCGTGTCGACCAGGATGCGTACGCCGACCAGGTCGTAGATGTCGTTGAAGTCCCGCCCCCGGACGATCATCTTCTGGTAGATCGAGTAGAGGTGCTTCGGCCGGCCGGTGACCTCCGCCCTGATCTTCGCGGCGCGCAGGTCGACCTGCACCTTCTGGGTCACCTTGCGCAGCTGGGTGTCGCGTTGCGGCTGGTGTTCCCCGATCAGCCGGTTGATCTCCTCGTACCGTTTCGGGAACAGCGTGCCGAAGGCCAGATCCTCCAGCTCCCACTTGACGGTGTTCATACCGAGCCGGTGGGCCAGCGGCGCCAGGATCTCCAGGGTCTCCTTGGCCTTCTGCTCCTGCTTCGCCTTGGGCAGGAAGGTCAGCGTCCGCATGTTGTGCAGCCGGTCGGCGAGCTTGATCACCAGGACCCGGGGGTCCTTCGCCATCGCCACCACCATCTTGCGGATGGTCTCGGCCTTGGCCGCATCGCCCAGCTTGACCCGGTCGAGCTTGGTGACCCCGTCGACCAGCAGTGACACCTCACCGCCGAAGTCGGCGCGCATCTCGTCCAGGGTGTAGTCGGTGTCCTCGATCGTGTCGTGCAGCAGCGCGGCGACCAGCGTCGTGGTGTCCATGCCGAGGTTGGCGAGGATGGTGGCGACCGCCAACGGATGCGTGATGTACGGATCGCCGGATTTGCGGTACTGCCCGGAGTGCCACTTGGAGGCCATCTCGAAGGCCCGCTGCAGCACCCGTGGGTCGGCCTTCGGGTGGCTCTGCTGGTGGGTGGCGATCAGCGGTTCCAGCACCTCGGGGATGTGCGGCGCCTGCCAGGGGGCGTTGAACCGGGCCAGCCGGGCCCGTACCCGACGCCCGGTCGGCGCACCGTTGAACGCGAAACCGTTGCCGGGCGCGGCCGCGCCAGGGTGGTCGCCCGCACCATTCGCCGCCGCAGCTGTCGCACCGTTCGCCGCCGCAGCTGTCGCACCGTTCGCCGCCGGGGGTGCCGCGCCGTTCGCCGCCGGGGGTGCCGCGCTGCGCTCACCGGCGACGTCGGGGCCGCCCGAATTGACGGCAGAGCTGGGTGCCTCGTCGTTGGTCACGCCCGCAGTGGGGTTGACCTCGCCAGTCGGATGCACAGTGCCCTCCATGGAAGGAGCGACGACGTCGGGGGACACCGGCCTCCCTCACCTCTGCCGGAACTCAGCCGACCGTATCGGGCTGAGCTGCTACCGCGCTAGCCAGGAGACAGCGCCCCTGACTGACAGGGACCGCAATATTACCCGTCCGGACGGTGCTGTGCCCGGCGGCCGAGCTGCTCGGTCGGCCGGCTCACACCCGCCACACGGCGTGCACCGACCGTGGCGCGAGCCGGTCCCGCCCGGCGAGAAAACCCAGCTCCAGCAGGACGGTGAAGCCCACCACCGTGCCACCGGCCCGGTCGACCAGGTCCAGGGTAGCGGCGGCGGTGCCGCCGGTCGCCAGCACGTCGTCGACCACCAGGACCCGCTGACCGGCGGTGAAGGCGTCCTGATGCACCTCCAGGACCGCCTCGCCGTACTCCAACGCGTACGAGGCGGAGAACGATGCCCGGGGCAGCTTGCCGGCCTTGCGGACCGGGACCACCCCGGTGCCGGTGGCGTACGCGATCGCCGCTGCCAGCACGAAACCCCGCGCCTCGATGCCGGCGACCACGTCGAAGGAGTCCGCTCCGTGGTGGGCGATGATCCGGTCGGTGATCTCCCGGAACGCCGGCCCGTCGGCGAACAGCGGCATCAGGTCCTTGAAGACGATGCCAGGTTTGGGAAAGTCCGGTACGTCGATGACCCGACTCGCCACCAACGCGGCCGTCTCGGCCCCACTGTCCCCGACGAGCACTGCCTCGGTCTCCGTCACCTTGCGCCCTTTCCGTGCCGGATGGGACCGGTGGTGTTCCGGCGGCGACAGTGCCTCCGGAACACCACCGAGGGAATCGTCAGCGACGCTTCGCGCCGCTGGGGCGCTTACGGCCCCCGCCGCCGGGTCGGCCGCCGCGACCGCCGCCGGACTGGCGCTTGCCGGCCGGCCGGGCACCGGCCTTCGGCGCGGTGCCGGCCAGAGCGGCGTCCGCCGCAGGCTCGGCGCCGACCGGCTCGTCGGCCGACGTCGTGGTCGAGGCACCGGCGCTGGTACGCGACCGCTTCGGTGCCTTGTCCCGCTCCGCCAGGGAGGACCGCTTGGCCTGCACCCGCTGGGTGTGCAGCTTGTACTTCGGCTCCTGCTCCTTGAGCACCGTCACCAGCGGCGAGGAGAAGAAGATCGAGGTGAAGAAGGCCGCGCCCATACCGACGAAGAGCACCAGGCCGAGGTCCTTGAGCGTGCCGGCGCCGAGCAGACCGGCCCCGATGAACAGCAGACCACCGACCGGCAGCAGCGCCACGATCGAGGTGTTGATCGACCGCATCAGGGTCTGGTTGACCGCGAGGTTGGCGGCCTCGCCGTACGTCTGGCTGCTGCCGCCGGTGACGCCCCGGGTGTTCTCCTGGATCTTGTCGAAGACCACCACGACGTCGTAGAGGGCGAAGCCGAGGATGGTCAGGAAGCCGATGATCGTCGACGGGGTGACCTCGAAGCCGGAGGCCGAGTAGATGCCGGCGGTCAGCAGCAGGTCGAGCACCAGACCGGCGACCGCCGCGATCGCCATCCGCGCCTCGAAGCGCAGCACCAGGTAGATGGTGACCAGCACCATGAAGACCAGCAGACCGAGCAGCGCCCGTTGGGTGACCTGGCCGCCCCAGGCACCGCTGACCCGGCTGTCGCTGATCGCCGACTGCTCGATGCCGAGCCGCTCGGCGAGACCCTGCTTGAAGGCTTCGGTCTGCTCGGAGCTGAGCTCAGCGGTGCGGAACAGGTAGGTGGTGCCGCCGACCTCCTGGCCGGAGACCACCTCGAGCGGCTCCTCGGTGTCCAGCTCGGCGAGCTCGGCGTCGAGGGCGTCCTCGGCCTGCGGCAGGGTGCCGACGCTCGCCGGCACCTGGAACTCGTTGCCGCCGCGGAAGTCGATGCCGAGGTTGAAGCCCCGGATCGCGACGCTCGCGATCGCGAGGACCACGACCACCGCGGCGATCACGAACCAGGTGTTGCGCCGCTTGACGATCGGGAGGTTGGCCTCACCCCGGTAGAGGCGTCCAGCGAAACCGCTCATGTCAGGCCTCCTTGACGCGCGGGTTGCGGATCGGGGTCTCGTCCTCGGTCTTCACCGCGCGGCCGAGGCCGCTGACCCGGGGAGACAGGAATGCCTTGGTCCGGGCCAGCATCGACATGATCGGGTGCCGGAACAGGAACACCACGACCAGGTCGAGCACGGTCGCCAGGCCGAGGGCGAAGGCGAAGCCCTTCACCGTACCGACCGAGACGATGTAGAGCACGACCGCCGCCATCAGGGTGATGGCGTTCGCCGAGATGATCGTCCGCCGGGCCCGCAGCCAGGCCCGGGGTACGGCGCTGCGGGGACTTCGACCCTCGCGTATCTCGTCCTTGAGGCGTTCGAAGTACAGCACGAACGAGTCGGCCGCCACACCCAGCGAGACGATCAGACCGGCGATCCCGGCGAGGGTGAGGGTGAAGCCGATCTGCCGGCCGAGCACCACCATCGCACCGAAGACCAGCAGCGCCGACAGGATCAGGCTGAGGAAGATCACGATGCCGAGCATCCGGTAGTAGAAGAACGAGTAGACCGCGACCAGCAGCATGCCGATGCCGGCGGCGAGCAGGCCGGCCCGCAGGTGCTCGGTGCCGAGGGTGGCGGAGATGCTCTGCGCCTCCTGCGCCTCGAAGGTCAACGGCAGCGCACCGTAGCGCAGGTTGCCGGCCAGCTCGTTGGCGGTGGCGAGGGTGAAGTCGCCGGTGATCTGCGAGTCGCCGGTGAGCACGCCCTGGATCTCCGGCGAGGAGATCACCTCGTTGTCGAGGACCACCGCGACCCGGCACTTGCCGTCCTGGCCGAGCGCGCTCGCGTCGCACTCCTGGTCGGTGTTGTTGAACGCCTCGCGGGTCAGCTCGGTCCAAGCCCGCTGGCCGGAGCCGGTGAAGTTCAGGCTGACCACCGGCTGGCCGGTGGTCTGGTCCAGCACACCGCTGGCGTCGCTGACGTCGGTGCCGACCACCTTTGCCTCGTCCAGCAGGTACTTGACCAGGCCCTCGCAGGCGACGACCTGCTGGGACTCGTCGCGGATCGAGCCGGCCTGGCGCAGCAGGAGCTTGTCGCAGGTCACGTACGGCACGTTGAACTGCACACCGGCCGGCAGCACCCGGATCTCCGCCGGGGTCAGCTCGCCGAACGGGGCCAGGGTCTCGGCCAGCGTCGGGTCGGCGCTGAAGTCGGCCGGCGCCTGCAGGCCGGTCGCCGCTGCCCAGGCCGCCTCGCCGACCTTCGCCTGGACCTCGGCGAGATCGGCCGGCCCGTCGGCGTCCGCATCGGCGGCGGGCGTCGGGGAGGCGCTCGGGCTCGCTTCGGGGCTGGGGCTGGCGTCGGGGCTGGCGGAGTCGGTCGGATCCGGCTGGGCCATGCCGCCCTCGCCACCGGCGGCCGGGCTCTGCTCGGCCTCCGCCTGCGGCGACGACTCCGCACCTGGCGACGCCTCGGCGTCGGGCGAGGCACCGGGCGACGGCGACGCGTCGGCACCCTCCTCGCCAGTGCCCTCGCTCGGCGTGGGGGACGCCTGCGGCTGGATCGGCTCACCCCCGTCGGTGGCCTTGAGCACCTTGCGGAACCGCAGCTCGGCCGCGTTACCGATCTCGGTGAGGTCGCGGTTCTGGCCGGGCAGCGAGACGACGATGTTGCGGTCGCCCTCGGTGACCACCTCGGCCTCGGAGACGCCGAGGCTGTTCACCCGGTTCTCGATGATGTCGCGGGCCCGCTCCAGCGAGGCGGCCGGCGGCGCGCTGCCGTCCTCGGTGGTCGCTTCCAGGGTGACCCGGGTGCCACCGATCAGGTCCAGGCCGAGTTTGGGCTCCAGCCGGTCCTGCCAGCTGCCGCTGGCTCCGGCGAAGAACACCATGAGGTAGAGGACGGCGAAGATGAGCCCGAGTGCGGCGAGTTGCCGCCCGGGGCGCATCTGTCCCTGAGGTGGTGCCACGGCGGTCCTGTCTCCCTGCGCGGTTCGGCCGCTGGTGCCCCGGGCGGCAGCGGTTGGTGCCACTGGTGCGAGCGGCGGTGGGGTGGTCGTCGTACCAGCCGCGACCGTCTGGTCGAGCGGTCGTGACCGGCAACACAACGATCAGTATCGTCGATGTAACTCGGGTCTGACGACCCGGGGTGGCTCAGTCTTTGGTCGGCACCTCGTCCGCCGGGGCGGACTCGGTCGTCGCGCTGGCGTCGGTCTTCGGCACCACCCGGGCGATCGCCGGTCGGGCGTAACGCTCGTGCACGCCGGGCGAGACCTCGAGCATCACCGTCTCGTCGTCCATGCTGGACACGGTGCCGTACAGGCCGCCGATGGTGACGACCTCGTCGCCGGCGCTGATCGACGACTGCATCTGCTCGGCTTCGCGGCGCCGCTTCTGCTGCGGCCGGATCATCATGAAGTACATGACGACAAAGAGCAGGCCGATCATCAGGATGGGCATGAAGCTGGCGCCGCCCGCGCCCTCTTGCGCCAAGAACACAACAACAACCTTTCGTCAGCCACTCGCGACGCCGTTACGCTCTGCGGAGGCGGGATCTCACGTGCCGTACAGACCGCGGCGAGTCTAGTCGCTGTGACTGTGAACTCCGTGATCGGCACGGATCACGTTCAGATCACGAGATAATCTAAGCCTCATCTGCGAATAAATCCGGCAGATTGGACACCGCGCCGCCGGCCGTACCGGACCGGGACTGAACACCCGGCACAGCCGGGCCGCCGAGCGTGCCCGGCGGCGGCACCCGGCCGAAATGCCGCCAGGTCGCCTCGGTCGCCACCCGCCCCCGGGGGGTACGGGCCAGCAGCCCCGCCCGCACCAGGAACGGCTCGCAGACCTCCTCGACGGTGTCCGGCTGCTCCCCCACCGCCACCGCCAGGGTGGACAACCCGACCGGGCCGCCACCGAACGAGCCGATCAACGCGGTCAGCACCGCCCGGTCCAGCCGGTCCAGACCCAGCTCGTCGACGTCGTACACGGCCAACGCCGCCCGGGCGGTCTCCCGGTCGACCACCCCGGCGGCCCGTACCTCGGCGTAGTCGCGGACCCGGCGCAGCAGCCGGTTGGCGATCCGCGGGGTGCCCCGGGACCGGCCGGCGATCTCCGCCGCCCCGTCCGGCGTGATCGGCACCGCGAGGATCCCCGCCGACCGGGTCAGCAGCACCTCCAGCTCGGTCGACTCGTAGAAGTCCAGATGCGCGACGAACCCGAACCGGTCCCGCATCGGCCCGGTCAGCAGACCGGCCCGGGTGGTCGCACCGACCAGGGTGAACGGCTCCACGTCCAGCGGGATCGCCGTCGCGCCCGGCCCCTTGCCGACCACCACGTCGACCCGGAAGTCCTCCATCGCGCTGTAGAGCAGCTCCTCGGCCGGCCGGGCGATCCGGTGGATCTCGTCGATGAACAGCACGTCGCCCTCGGCCAGGCTGGTCAGGATCGCCGCCAGGTCACCGGAGCGCTCGATCGCCGGCCCGCTGGTCACCCGGATACCCGAGCCCAGCTCGGCGGCGACGATGTTGGCCAGCGTCGTCTTGCCCAGCCCCGGCGGGCCGCTGAGCAAAATGTGGTCCGGCGGCGCGCCCCGGCCCATCGCGCCCCGCAGCAGCAGGTCCAGCTGGTCGCGGACCCGGTGCTGGGCGATGAACTCGGCCAGCCGGCGCGGCCGGACGCTGACCTCCGCGTCGCGTTCGGCGTCGCTGGCGTACGCCGATACCAGGCCCTCGACGTCGCCACTCACCGGCTCTTACCCAACAGCCTGATCGCCTGCTTGAGCAGCACCGGGACCGGCGGCGGCGGACCGTCCAGGCTCTCCGCCACGGCGGCCACCGCCTGGTCGGCCTGCCCGGCGGTCCAGCCCAGCCCGACCAACGCCTGCCGGACCTGCTCCGGCCAGGCCCCGGCGGTCACCCCGGCCGCGCCGTCGGCGCCCACCGACACCGGCCCGACCCGGTCCCGCAACTCCAGCACCAGCCGCTCGGCGCCCTTCTTGCCGATCCCCGGCACCCGGGTGAGCGCCGCCGTGTCGGCGTTCGCGATCGCCTTGCGCACCGCGTCCGGGGTGAGCACCGACAGCACCGCCTGCGCCAGCCGGGGCCCGACCCCGCTGGCCGTCTGCAGCAGCTCGAACAGCTGCTTCTCGTCGTCATCGGCGAAGCCGTACAGGGTGAGCGAGTCCTCGCGGACCACCAGGCTGGTGGCCAGCCGGGCCGGGCCGCCGGGGCGCAGGTTGGCCAGGGTGCCCGGGGCGCAGTGCACCGCCAGGCCGACCCCGCCGACCTCGATCACCGCGCTGTCCGGCGCGACCGCCAGCACCACCCCGCGCAGACTCGCGATCATCGGGCACCTCCGCTCCGGGCCGCCCGCTGTGCGGCGGCCAGCCGGTCATGCGTACCACCTCGCCAGATGTGGCAGATCGCCAGGGCGAGCGCGTCGGCGGCGTCCGCCGGGCGGGGCGGGCGGTCCAACCGCAGCAGCCGGGTGACCATCGCGGTCACCTGGGCCTTGTCGGCCTGACCGGAACCGGTCACCGCCGCCTTCACCTCGCTCGGGGTGTAGGTCCGCACCGGCAGCCCGGCCCGCGCGCCGGCCAGCACGGCCACCGCGCTGGCCTGCGCGGTGCCCATCACGGTACGCACGTTGTGCTGGCTGAACACCCGCTCGACCGCCACGCTGTGCGGCTGATGCTCGGCGACCAGCGCGGTCAGCCGCTCGTCGAGGTGCAGCAGTCGGTCCGGCAGGTCGTCGCCCGGGTCGGTCTGCACCACGTGGTACGCGACCAGCCGGCACGGCCGGCCCGGCACGCCCTCCACCACGCCGACTCCGCACCGGGTCAACCCCGGGTCGACACCGAGCACCCGCACCGCCGATCCTCCCCCAGCCGACACCACCGCCACACGTACGTGTGTTCGACACCCTAGCCAACCGGCAGCGGGCCGGGACAGCCGACACGCGTACCGGAGCCACCCGGCCGGTACGTCAGTTCAGCTGTACGTCGATGACCGCGTTCTGGCTCAGGTCGACCGCGTACTCCAGGCGCAGGCCGGTGGCGCCGGCCGGGACCTCGAACGGGACGTACCCCTCGACCGAATCACCGGGCGCGAGGGTGACCGCTTCCGGAGCTTCCCCGACCTCGGCGTCGTAGAAGGACGGTGCGTAGGTCTCGTCCGACTCATCGAGGAGGAAGAACTGCACAACGTTCGACTCCCAGGGGTCGGCGTCGACGTTCTCGATCTTGACCTGGAGGTACAGCACCTCGTTGCCCTCGCCGACCTCCCAGAACGAGGTGGCAGCGGCGGAGGTGCCGAACGATTCGACGGTGAGCCTGCGGCCGTTGAGTTCCTCGGTGAACGGTAGTGGATCCGTCGCCGCGGTGCGGGTGTCACCGCCGGCATCGGCGCCGTCGGCCGGCTCGTCGGCCTGCGATGGCGCCGTTGTCTCGTCGACGCTCGACGACGGCGTCCCCTCCGTCGACGAACAGCCTGTGGCGATGAGCCCGAGAACGCCGAGCACGGCGATCTGGGCAACTGCGGCAGCGAGTTTCCTGTTGGCCATCGTGTCCTCGTTTCCGGCTCTGTTTGCGACTGGGTCTGCGCACCCGAACCACGACAGTGGAGAGCCGCCGGCTCAAGTGATCTTTGACGTCCCCGTGAAGCTAGGAGACGTTGTCAAACCGCGCGGCACCGAGCGGCAGGCAGTCGTGGCCACGTTCGCGTATCCCGGCAGCGAGGGCGTGCAGCGCAAGGCTCCGGTGTCGACCAGTTGGTCTCACCGGTCGAGTCCATCGAGGCGGTCGAGGTGGAAGCCACCGGAGGCGGCGATCTCCTGCAGGTCAGTCAGTGCCTGTCGCCGCCGTTCACGGCTTGCTTTCACCACCTGTCGGAGAGCATCGGTCACCGTCTCCTGCTCCGTGGTCGTGCCCAACGCGGCAGCGGCTTCCGCCAACAGTTTTTCGTCAAGATGCAGTTGCGTCTCGGCCATGCGCATCTCCCAGGGAAAGGTTCTCCGCGCGGCCGGCAGGTGCACGTTGTGCCCGTGCCGGCTCTCGGGACCCAACAGTGCTCCGACGGCTTGATGCCACAGGTGCATCAAGATGCACCTGTGGCATCAAGCTCAATGAGTGCTAGGCCCCGGGGCGTCCGCCCGGATCTCCCATCCGTTCCTCCGAGTGGAGGGCGGTCCAGCGGGACCACGCGAGCTCGACCGGGCCGGGTCGGCCCTTCGGGACAACGGGGATGTGACCCGAGAGGGCTGCCGGGTACCCGGCGACCGGTGAGCTGTGGGAGCGGTAAGGCGGGACGCCCCGGGGCGTTCAGGAAGGACCCGGAGGCGTCGGGTCCCGAGGAGGGGCAGAGGAAACGATGGGACTGCCCGTCGCGAGTCGCTCGCGGCAGTAGGCGCACACCGGGGCGGGCGTCCTGGTGACCGCCCCGGGCTGGCGCAACGCGTCGCGGTACGCCCGCACGCTGGTGATGCTGCCGTGCCGTCGTGGGTCGTCGCTGACCTCCCGACCGTAGAGCGTCACCCACGAGAACCACTCCGGGGACGGCCATACCTCCTCAACCCGGAGCCGGACCGGGCGGTCAGCGTCCACGTGGTCACACTGCCGCAGCGCCACGAGATCCCCCGGGCACACCAGAGCTTCGTCGTCAGGCATCCTCCGACGCTCCGTACGACTCGGCGGACTCGTCACGGCCGTCGTGCGGGTAGCCGGCGGGCATCAGCCCGGAAAGATGCAGTACGGCGCGGATCCGCCGGGCACTACTGGGGTCCCAGCGGTCCAGGATGGCGATCGCCCGCCGAAACGGACGGCAGGGGCCGGGCACGCCGCCGCACCGGTGGCATTCTCCGGTGGTCCGGTTCGGGATGTGGGTGCGGGCGGTCGAGTTCGCGTCGTGGACCGCCCGGGACAGTTCCGGGGACCGGGCGGCCACCGAGGACTCTGCCGACCTGGGCGGAGCGGGCGGGAAGGCTTCCGTGCTCTCCGTGCTCGACGTGTCGTTCGGGTCGTGTTGGAAAGATCGATATCGCGCGAGGCGTGGTTCACCACCGATTCCGTCGTTCCTGATCATCCGTACCCCCTCGGGTGGAGTCGACCGGGTTGCACTTCCGTCGATTTCCACCCTGGACTGTTCCCGGTGGTGAGCGGAAGATGGTTACTGGGGCCGCATAGCGCAGTACGGACTTGAAGAGTCCGTGACGGAGATTGAGGAACGTGAGGGACTTGTGTTTGCCAGCGAATATCTGATATCGGAGTTGCGCCGCACGCGCGAAATGCTGGGTCTGACGCAGGAAGCGTGGGGCGCACGTGTCCGGTTCTCAGCGCAGCACGTCAGTTCGATCGAGCGCGGGATCAGGGCCGTATTGCCTGACTACGTGGCTGCTGTCGATCGAGCGTTCGGCACGAACTTCTCCCACTTCTACCGGGAGTACGTGGTGGCGGACTCGTCACCGATCTGGTTGCGACCATGGCTCGACCACGAACGCGAGGCGACGACGCTTCGCTACTTCCAGCTGGCGGTCATCCCCGGCCCACTCCAGACGGAGGCGTATGCACGCGCGATCATCGGCACCACCCGATCAGGTGCTGCAGCAGACGATGCGGTCGCGGCCCGACTGGCTCGCAGGGAGATCATCACCCGCGAAAACAACCCGCCCCGGGTCGTCGCCATCCTGGATGACGCGGTGCTTCGCCGGCCGGTCGGCGGCATGACAGTCATGCACGAGCAGTTGACCACACTGGTCGACGCGATCGAGCGGCCCAACATCAGCGTATTCATCGTCCCGGCCCATGTCGGCGCGTACGCCGGATTGGACGGACCGGTGGAACTGGCGACGACCCACGGGCGGACTGTCGGAGTGAGAGATGCGCCCGGTGCTGGCGATGTGGTGGAGGACCCCGCCGGGGTGGACCTGCTGGAACATCAGTGGGAAGCGATCCGGGAGTATGCTCTGCCGCAGGACCAGAGCCTCGACCTGATCATGAAAGCAGTGGATACATGGACGTGACCACTCCGAGCTGGCGCAAGTCGACCCGCAGCAACGGCAGCAGCAACTGCGTCGAGGTCGCCGACAACCTTCCCGGCCGCGTCCACGTCCGGGACACCAAAAACCGCGACGGTGGCACCCTGACCTTCCACCCGGCCGCCTGGTCACACTTCGTCGAACTGGCCAAGGCACCCAACTGAGCCCAGCGGAATCAGCGAGTGGAGGGCTGGGGTACGTAATTCTCGCGGAATTACGTACCCCAGCCCTCCACTCGCGGCCGTTCGACGGCTGCTGCCGCAGGGGGCACGACCTGCGGAGGTGCCACTCAAGGGCGGGCGGTCAGGCGACCCGCTCCTGAGCCAACTGCGGCACGAAGCGGGCCACAGTCTCGAAGTCAGCATCGTGGTGAAGCACCGTCAACTTCAGACGAATCGCGGTGGCGATCACAAGATGATCGGCCACCGACACCCCTTGATGGGCGCTGTGGCTGGCGAGTTCAGTCCGCACGGCCCGTACGATCTGCCAGGCGTCGTCCGGTATCGGGACCCAGGGGTAGAGGTCGCGTAGCCCGCGTTCGGCCTGTTCGTACGCCTTCGCATCCGCGATGGTAAGCACTTCCACGAGCACCGGATCGCAGACCGCGATCAGGCCACGCGCAGCCAGGTCGTTCCAGTGCGGGTCGACCTGGCGGCGCAGCATCCGAACCAGGGCACTCGTATCGACCAGATACCTCACTGGTCGAGTTCGTCAAGCTGATCGAAGTGAAAACCCCCGGAGTCAGCAATCTCCTGAAGGTCAGTTAGTGCCCGCCGCCGACGCTCGCGGCTGGACTCCACCGCCTGCCGGAGCGCCTCTGTCACCGTCTCCCGCTTCGTGCCTGTGCCCAGCGCGGCGGTGGCTTCCGCCAGCAGGTCCTCATCAAGATCCAGCAGAGTCTTGGCCATGAGATACACCTCCCGGCCGATAATATATCGCAGCTGAGCGTATATCCCAGGCGACGAGGAGGTCAGCCGACGGCGGCCATGATCTCGTCGGAGACGTCGAAGTTCGCGTAGACGTTCTGCACGTCGTCGCAGTCCTCCAGGACGTCGATCAGCTTGAAGATCCGCCGGGCACCGTCCTCGTCCAGCGGCACGTTCATGCTCGGCACCAGGGAGGACTCGGCGGACTCGTAGTCGATGCCGGCGTCGACCAACGCGGTGCGTACCGCGACCAGGTCGCCTGGCTCGCTGACCACCTCGAAGGCCTCGCCGAGGTCGTTGACCTCCTCGGCACCGGCGTCGAGGACCGCGAGCATGACGTCGTCCTCGGAGTGCTCGCCCTTGGGGACGATCACCACGCCCTTGCGGGAGAACAGGTACGACACCGAGCCGGCGTCGGCCAGCGAGCCGCCGTTACGGGTCAGCGCGGTACGCACCTCGGTCGCCGCCCGGTTGCGGTTGTCGGTCAGACACTCGACGAGCAGGGCGACACCGTTCGGCCCGTACCCCTCGTACATGATCGTCTGCCAGTCGGCGCCGCCGGCCTCCAGGCCGGAGCCGCGCTTGACCGCGCGGTCGATGTTGTCGTTGGGTACGGAGCTCTTCTTCGCCTTCTGGATGGCGTCGTACAGGGTGGGGTTGCCGGCCGGGTCACCCCCGCCGGTCCGGGCGGCGACCTCGACGTTCTTGATCAGTTTGGCGAACATCTTGCCGCGTTTGGCGTCGATGACCGCCTTCTTGTGCTTGGTCGTCGCCCACTTGGAGTGGCCGGACATGTGCACCTCCGTCGCTTCCCACCTGCGGGGTCAGCCTGCCGCGACGGCCATCTCCACGAACAGTCGGTGCACCCGACGGTCGCCGGTCAGCTCTGGGTGGAAGGCCGTGGCGAGCAGATTGCCCTGCCGAACCGCGACAATCCTACCTGTGGCCGCTCCGGCGGCTACCCGGCCCAGTACCTCGACGTCCTCGCCGACCCGTTCGACCCATGGCGCGCGGATGAAAACCGCGTGGAACGGCGGGCCGTCGACACCCTCGATGGCCACCGGAGCCTCGAAGGAATCCACCTGCCGGCCGAACGCGTTGCGCCGGACCGCCATCGAGATGCCGGCGAAGGACCGCTGGTCAGGCCGGCCGTCGAGGATCTCGTCGGCCAGCATGATCATGCCGGCGCAGGACCCGTACACCGGCATCCCGGCGGCGATCCGCTTGCGGATCGGCTCCAGCAGGTCGAACTCGACCGCCAGTTTGCTGATCGTGGTCGACTCGCCGCCGGGCACCACCAGCGCGTCGACCTGCTCCAGCTCCTCGGGACGACGGACCGGGCGGGCGGTGGCACCGCATTCGGTCAGCGCCCGCAGATGCTCGCGGACGTCGCCCTGCAGCGCCAGCACGCCGACCCGCACCCACGCGTCGGGAACCGGCTGGGCCGCGCCGGTCACCAGCCGCGCTCGGCGAGGCGGTGCGGCACCGGGATGTCGTCGACGTTGATGCCGACCATCGCCTCGCCGAGCCCACGGGAGACCTTGGCGAGCACGTCCGGGTCGTCGTGGAAGGTGGTGGCCTTGACGATCGCCGCCGCCCGCTGGGCCGGGTTGCCGGACTTGAAGATGCCGGAGCCGACGAAGACCCCCTCGGCGCCGAGCTGCATCATCATCGCCGCGTCCGCCGGGGTGGCGATGCCGCCGGCGGTGAACAGCACCACCGGCAGCTTCCCGGTCTCGGCGACCTCCCGGACCAGGTCGTACGGGGCCTGCAGCTCCTTCGCCGCGACGTACAGCTCGTCGGGCGACAGGGAGGTCAGCCGGCGGATCTCGGCGCCGATGCGCCGCATGTGGGTGGTGGCGTTGGAAACGTCGCCGGTGCCGGCCTCACCCTTGGACCGGATCATCGCGGCGCCCTCGGTGATCCGGCGCAGCGCCTCACCGAGGTTGGTGGCCCCGCAGACGAACGGCACGGTGAACGCCCACTTGTCGATATGGTTGGCGAAGTCGGCCGGGGTGAGGACCTCGGACTCGTCGACGTAGTCCACGCCGAGCGCCTGCAGCACCTGGGCCTCGACGAAGTGCCCGATCCGGGCCTTGGCCATCACCGGGATGGAGACCGCGTCGATGATGCCGTCGATCATGTCGGGGTCACTCATCCGGGACACGCCGCCCTGGGCGCGGATGTCGGCGGGCACCCGTTCGAGGGCCATCACCGCGACCGCCCCGGCATCCTCGGCGATCTTGGCCTGCTCGGGCGTGACCACGTCCATGATCACGCCGCCCTTGAGCATCTCGGCCATGCCGCGCTTGACCCGGGCGGAACCGGTGACGGAGGCGGGCGCGACGGCACCCGGGGTGGCGGCCTGAGCAGCGGGGGTCTCGGACACGACGAATCGGCTCCTCGGCGAAGTACGCGACAGGGGTACGTCTGGGATGCTACGCCCGCCGGCAGGGTCCACCGACAGCCAATCGACAACCCGGTGGCCTGCCCTGTGGCCCAGATCACCGGCAAAACAGACCCAGGTCACCGGCGGGTCGGCGCGATCACCGGCGGGTCGGATCCACCACCCGCGCCAGCGTCGGATCGTCGATGTCGAAATAGCGGGGTTCGTCGTGCCGGCGGCCGAAGCGCAGCAGCCGCACCAGCGGCCGCCGACGGGCCAGCAACGCGTCGCGGACCAGGTCGGTGTGCAGTTGACGGGCCAGCACCAGCCGGCGGCTGGCCACCACCACCGCCTCGGTCGCCGGATCCGGGCTGGTCAGCGCCGTTGCCCGCAACTGCCGGGTGAGGTCGTTCTCGGCGGCCTCACGCTCCTCCGGGGACGCGGCGTCCAACGCGATCCGGGCCGCCGCGTACAGCTCCACCGCGTACTTCTCCTCGGCGAGCACCGCGGCGGCCGCCGCCCGGCGCAGCAGGTGCGCGTCGAGCGCCCGGGCGGCCGCCGCCACCCGGACATGCAGCCGGTCCACCCGGGCCGCGGTCCAGGTGAGGTACGCCGACAGCAGGACGACCGCGACGCTCACACCGACCACCCACCGCATTCCCGGCATCGTAGTGCCGCCGGCGTAGGCCCCGTGGACCCGATCATGGTGGCTCCGCCCACTCCTGGTAGAGCACCCGCCCGTCGGTGGCCTCGATCGCGGCGGCGTACACCTCCAGCACCTGGCGGGCCACCGCGGGCCAGTCGAAGGTCGCCACCACCTGCCGGGCGTGGCCGGCGAGCGCTTCCCGGCGCGGCGCGTCGTCCAGCAGCCGGGCGACCGCCCGGCGCAGCGCCACCGGGTCACCGGTGGGGAACAGTTCCCCGGCCCGGCCGTCGTCGAGCACCCGGCGGAACGCGTCCAGGTCGCTGGCCACGACCGCCGCGCCGGCCGCCATCGCCTCGGTGAGGATCATGCCGAACGACTCACCGCCGATGTTCGGCGCGACGTAGAGGTGCACGCTGCGCAGCATCCGGGCCTTGTCCGGCTCCGACACCAGCCCGAGGAAGGTCACCCGGTCGCGCAGCCCGGCCGGGACGGCGGCGTACAGGTCGTCGGGCCGGCCCGGACCGGCCACCAGCAGCCGCAGCCCCGGGCGGTCCGGGGCCAGCGCGACGAACGCCTCACGGAGCAGACCGAAGCCCTTGCGCGGCTCGGTGAACCGGCCGAGGAAGCCGAGCGTGCCGCCGGTGCCCGGACCACAGTCACCAGGCCAGCCAGGCAGCGGCTCGGCGTTGGCGTACTTCGCCACCGCCACCCCGTTGGGGATCTCCACCGCGCCGCCGTCGAGGTGTTCGACCTGCACCCTGCGGGCCAGCGCCGACACCGCGATCCGGGCGGTGATCTTCTCCAGCACCAGCTGCAGCATGCCCTGCGCGGCGGCCAGCGCCCGGGATCTGGTCATCGCGGTGTGGAAGGTGGCCACCACCGGACCCCGGGCGCAGAGCACCGCGAGCAGGCTGACGCTGAGCGCGAACGGCTCGTGCACGTGCAGTACGTCGAACTGGCCACGGTTGAGCCAGCGCCGGACCCGGGCGGTGACCACCGGGCCGAAACTCACCCGGGCCACCGAGCCGTTGTACGGCACCGGCACCGAGCGGCCGGCGGCCACCACGTACGGCGGCAGCGCGGCGTCCTCGTCGGCCGGTGCCAGCACACTCACCTCGTGGCCGAGATCGATCAGCGCCTCAGCGAGGTCGACGACGTGGTTCTGCACCCCTCCGGGGACGTCGAAGGAGTACGGGCACACGATGCCGATCCGCACGGTGGCCCCCGCTCATCCCGGCCCGGTGGCCGCGCTGCCCGACCGGTCCCGGTCGGGGTCGGGCCGCTCGTCCAGCCACAGCCGCTGCATCATGTGCCAGTCCTGTGGGTGGCGGGCGATACCGACCGCCAGCCGGTCGGCGATCTGCTGGGTCAGCAGGCGGACCCGCACGTCCAGCGGGCCGACCGACGGGTCGGGCAGCGGCACCGGCCCGTCCAACGCGCCGTGTGCGCGGTCCGGCTCGAACCACATGGTGGTGACGTAGAGCGGGGCACCGGTACGCAGCGCGAGCAGCGCCGGGCCGGCCGGCATCCGGGTCCGGCCGCCGAAGAAGCTGACCTCGACGCCCCGGGCGGACAGGTCACGGTCGGCCAGCAGCGGCACGACGTGGCCGGCGTCGAGCCGGTCGAGCAGGACGTCGAACGGCGGCCGGGGACCGCCGGTGGCCGGGATGATCTCCATGCCGAGTCGTTGCCGGACGGCGACGAACCGGTTGTAGACGCCTTCCGGTCGCAGCCGTTCGGCGACCGTGGTCAGCGGCCAGTCGTTGGCCGCCACCCAGGCACCCGCCGCGTCCCAGTTGCCGGCGTGCGGCAGTGCCACCACCGAGCCCCGGCCGGCGGCCACGTTGGCGGCGAGCATCTCCCCACCGGCCAGGTGGAAACCGGCGAGCCGCTGCTGCCGGCTGAGTGACGGCAGCCGGAACATCTCCATCCAGTACCGGGCGTACGAACGAACCGCGTCCCGGGTGAGCTGGTCGAACTCGGCCGCTGGCAGATCCGGGCCGACCACCCGGCGCAGGTTGGCGGCGAGCCGGCGCACCGACGCCGCGCCGCGCCGGTGCGCCCGGTCTGCGCCGACGCGGAACAGGGCGGCGGCGGCCGGCCGCGGCAGCGTCCGGATCAGCCGCCAGGCCGCCGCGTAGCCGAGCTCGACCGGGGTCACGCGTCCACGCCCTGCGCCGCCTGCCGGGAGCCCGCCGCGGCGGCGGTCTGCTGGTGGACGTGGGCGATCCGCTGCCAGATCGTCACCAGCGACAGCGCGGCGAGCAGCCAGAGCGCGGCCGGCAGCCCCCAACCGACACCGAGGCCGCTGAGCAGGCCGCCGACGCCGACCAGGATCAGCCGCTCGGCCCGTTCGGCGACGCCGACGTTGCAGGTCATCCCGAGCCCTTCGGCGCGTGCCTTCACGTAGGACACGATGCCGCCGGCGACCAGGCAGATCAGCGCCGCGACGGCACCCGCCCGGTTGCCGCTGACCGCGAGCCAGTACGCCACCGAGCCGAAGATCGCCCCGTCGGCGATCCGGTCCATGCTCGAGTCGAGGAACGCGCCGAAGGTGCTCGATCCGCCGCGTAGCCGGGCCATCGTGCCGTCCAGCACGTCGGTCAGGGCGGACAGCGTGACGATCACCAGACCGGTGATCAGGTGGCCGCGGGCACCGAAGCCGACCGCCCCGACGAGCACACCGACGGTGCCGGCGACCGTGACCGCGTTCGGCGATATCCCTGCGCCGAGCAGTCCGCGGGCTACCGGCTCGATCACCCGGGTCATGCCCGCGCGGACGGACACTCTGAAGATCTTCGCCATGGCGGTCCCACGATAACGGTCGACGGAAAGGGTCGGCACGGTGGCCACGAACGTGAACCGGTGGCGGTCACCTCGCGCGCCGGACTTGTGTACGGCGCGTCGCGGGTGTGGGATCGACACGTGAACGTGAGCGAGCTCACCCGGGCACGGTTCACGTTACCGAGCAGGTCCCGCCCGCCTGAAGATGTCGCCGCGGAATCACCCCGCGGTCATCCTCTGCGGTCCCGGCCGAAGCCCAGCCGGCTTCGGAAAGCCCAGCCGGGCCCGCAGCGCGGTCGCCCCACCCAGTCAGGCAGCCAGGAGGTGCGCAGTCATGGCGCAGAAGAACCACGACAGGGGGCCGGTCGGGTCCGTTGCGGTGGTCACCGATCCCGAACGGATCCGCAACGTGGTGCTGGTCGGGCACTCCGGTGCCGGCAAGACCACGTTGATCGAGTCGCTGCTGGCCGCCACCGGGACGATCAGCCGGGCGGGGCAGGTCCCGGACGGCACGACGGTCTGCGACCACGACCCGGCCGCCGTACGCCAGCAACGCTCCGTCGCGTTGAGCTGCGCGCCGCTGTTCCACCGCGACGTCAAGGTCAACCTGTTGGACACCCCGGGGTACGCGGACTTCGTCGGCGAGCTGCGGGCCGGGCTACGCGCCGCCGATGCCGCGCTGTTCGTGGTCTGCGCGGCGGACGGGATGGACGCGGCCACCGCCGCGCTGTGGGAGGAGTGCGCGGCGGTCGGCATGCCCCGGGCGGTGGCGCTCACCCGGCTCGACCATCCGCGCGCCGACGTCGACGAGACCGTCGCGTTGTGTCAGCGGGTCTTCGGCGACAACGTGCTGCCGCTGCACCTGCCGATGCTCGCCGACGACGGGGTGGGCATCGCCGGGCTGCTGGACCTGCTCGCCCGGCAGGTGCTGGACTACTCGACCGGCCATCCCCCGCAGGTGCGGGAGCCGGACCCGGAGCACCTGCCGGCGATCGCCGAGGCACGCGACGAACTGATCGAGGGGATCATCGCCGAGAGCGAGGACGAGACCCTGCTCGACCGGTACCTCGCCGGCGAGCAGCTCGACCCGAAGATGCTGGTCGACGACCTGGAGACGGCGGTGGCCCGGGGTCACTTCCATCCGGTGCTGCCGGTCTGCGCCCACACCGGGGTCGGGCTCGACGCGCTGCTGTGGCTGTTGACCGCCGCGTTCCCGGCACCGCCCGAGCACACCCTGCCTGCGGTGACCGGGCTGGACGGCACGCCCCGGCCGCCGCTGGGCTGTGACCCGGCCGGTCCGCTGGTCGCCGAGGTGGTCCGGACCACCGTCGACCGGCACGTCGGCCGGGTGTCGCTGGTCCGGGTCTTCTCCGGCACGCTGCGCACCGACCGTACCGTGCACGTGGCCGGGCACGGCCTCAGCCAGCGGGGCCACCCGGACCACGACGCCGACGAACGGGTGGCGCACATCTACAGCCCACTGGGTGCCCAGCTGCGGGAGGTCGAGGTCTGCGTCGCCGGGGACATCTGCGCGTTGACCAAGTCGGGCAGCGCGGAGACCGGTGACACCATCTCGGCGGCCACGGATCCGCTGCTGGTCGAGCCGTGGGAGATGCCCGAACCACTGCTGCCGGTGGCGGTCGTCGCCCGTACCCGGTCGGATGAGGACGCGATGGCCCGCAACCTGGGCCGGCTGGTCGCCGGTGATCCGACGCTGCGGCTGGAACGCAACGCCGAGACCCGCCAACTGGTGCTCTGGTGCATGGGCGAGGCGCACGCCGACGTGCTGCTGGACCGGCTGCGCTCCGGCGGCGTCGAGGTGGACGTCGAGCCGGTCCGGGTGCCGCTGCGGGAGACGTTCACCGCGCCGACCCGGGGGCACGGACGGCATGTGAAGCAGTCCGGCGGGCACGGACAGTACGCGGTGTGCGACATCGAGGTGGAGCCGCTTCCGGAGGGCAGCGGCTTCGAGTTCGTCGACCGGGTGGTCGGCGGGGCGGTGCCGCACAACTACATCCCGTCGGTGGAGAAAGGCGTACGGGCCCAGATGGACCGGGGCGTGGTGAGCGGACATCCGGTGGTCGACCTGCGGGTGTCCCTGGTGGACGGCAAGGCACATCCGGTCGACTCGTCGGACGCGGCGTTCCAGACCGCCGGGGCGCTGGCCCTGCGGGACGCGGCCACCACCGGCCGGCCGACGCTGCTGGAACCGGTCGATGCGATCATGGTGCGGGTGCCGAACGGTGCGGTCGGGTCGGTGCTCGGCGACCTGGCCGGCCGACGCGCCCGAGTGCTCGGCACCACCAGCGACGACGACTCCGGCGACCGGACGGTGATCCGCGCCGAGGTGCCGGCGACCGAGCTGCTGCGGTACGCGGTGGAGCTGCGCTCGATCACCGGAGGTGCCGGCACGTTCCGCCGGGCGTTCGCCCGCTACGAGCCGGCACCGACCAGCCGGTGACGGCCGGGCCGGGCGTGGCCGGTCAGTTGGCCGGCCAGGCCCCGCTGAACAGGTCGCGGGTGTCGGCGAGCAGTTGCGGCAGCACCTTGGTACGGCCGATCACCGGCATGAAGTTGGCGTCCCCGCCCCACCGGGGCACCACGTGCTGGTGCAGGTGGGCGGCGATGCCGGCACCGGCGACCCCACCCTGGTTCATCCCGATGTTGAAGCCGTGCGCGCTGCTCACGGCGCGGATCACCCGCATCGCGGTCTGGGTGAACTCGGCCAGCTCGGCGGTCTCGGCCCGGTCCAGCTCCGGGTAGTCGGCGACGTGCCGGTAGGGGCAGACCAGCAGGTGACCCGGGTTGTACGGGTAGAGGTTGAGCACGGCGAACACCCGCTCGCCCCGGGCCACCACCAGACTCTGCTCGGCCGGCCGGCCGGGGGCCAGGCAGAACGGGCAGCCGGTCGGCGAGTCGTAGCCGCCGTCGGGCCGGTCCGCGCCGGAGATGTACGCCATCCGGTGCGGTGTCCAGAGTCGTTCCAGGCCATCCGGGCCCGGTTGTCCGGTCGTGCCAGTCACCCCATGATCGTACGCTCGGCCGACCGGACTCACCCGACGGCGACCCGGCTCACTGTCCGTCGGACCCCGGCTGACTGTCGGACCCCGGCTGACTGTCGGGTACGGTCGCGGTCGGGTTGACGTTGGTCCGGGACCGCACCACGTCGACGACGTGGGCCACCGCCTCAGCCAACGGCACTCCGTTACGCTGTGAACCGTCACGGTAGCGGAAGGAGACGGTCCCGGCCGACACGTCGGCGTCGCCGGCGATCGCCATGAACGGCACCTTCTGCTGCTGGGCGGTGCGGATCTTCTTCTGCATCCGGTCGTCGGAGAAGTCCACCTCGGCCCGGATGCCCTCGGCCCGCAGCATGGCGACGAACTCGGCCAGGTAGTCGCCGTGGTCGGTGCGGATCGGGATGCCGATCACCTGCACCGGGGCCAGCCAGGCCGGGAACGCGCCGGCGTAGTGCTCGGTGAGGATGCCGAAGAACCGCTCGATCGAGCCGAACAACGCCCGGTGGATCATCATCGGCTGCTGCCGGGTGCCGTCGGCGGCCTGGTACTCCAGGCCGAACCGCTTCGGCTGGTTGAAGTCCAGCTGGATGGTGGACATCTGCCAGGTCCGGCCGATCGCGTCGCGGGCCTGCACCGAGATCTTCGGGCCGTAGAAGGCGGCGCCGCCCGGGTCGGGCACCAGCTCCAGACCCGAGTCGATGGCCGCCTGCCGCAGGGTCTCGGTGGCGTCGGCCCACTCGGCCGGGTCGCCGATGAACTTGTCCGAGTCGTCGCGGGTGGACAGCTCCAGGTAGAAGTCGTCGAGTCCGTAGTCCCGCAGCAGGTCGAGCACGAAGGCGAGCAGCGAGCGCAGCTCACCGGGCATCTGCTCCCGGGTGCAGTAGATGTGCGAGTCGTCCATGGTCAGCCCGCGCACCCGGGTCAGCCCGTGCACCACGCCGGACTTCTCGTAGCGGTAGACGGTGCCGAACTCGAACAGCCGTAGCGGCAGCTCCCGGTACGACCGCCCCCGCGACCGGAAGATCAGGTTGTGCATCGGGCAGTTCATCGCCTTGAGGTAGTACTGCGCGCCTTCCATCTCCGCCGGCGGGAACATGGTGTCGGAGTAGTACGGCAGGTGCCCCGAGGTCTCGAACAGCTGGGACTTGCTGATGTGCGGGGAGTAGACGAACTCGTACCCGGCCTGCTCGTGCCGGCGGCGCGAGTAGTCCTCCAGCTCCCGACGGATGATGCCGCCCTTGGGGTGGAACACCGCCAGCCCGGAGCCGATCTCGTCCGGGAAGCTGAACAGGTCAAGGTCCGCGCCGAGCTTGCGGTGGTCGCGGCGGGCGGCCTCGTCGAGCAGTTTCAGGTACGCCTTGAGCGCGTCGCGGGTCGGCCAGGCAGTGCCGTAGATCCGCTGCAGCTGCGGGTTGCGCTCGGATCCCCGCCAGTACGCCGCCGCGCTGCGCATCAGCTTGACCGCCCCGATCAGCCGGGTGGACGGCAGGTGCGGGCCCCGGCACAGGTCCGACCAGCAGGTCTTACCCGAGCTCGGGTCAAGGTTGTCGTAGATGGTCAGCTCGCCGCCGCCGACCTCCATCACCTCGCTGGCGTCGAAGTCGGCGGTGCCCTTGACGTCGACCAGCTCCAGTTTGTACGGCTCGTCGGCGAGCTCCGCCCGGGCGGCGTCGAGGTCGGCGAACCGCCGCCGCCGGAACCGCTGCCCGGACTTGATGATCTCCTGCATCCGCTTTTCCAGCTTGTCGAGGTCCTCGGGCTGGAACGGCCGGGCGACGTCGAAGTCGTAGTAGAAGCCGTTGGTGATCGGCGGGCCGATACCCAGTTTGGCCTCCGGGAACAGGTCCTGCACCGCCTGCGCGAGCACGTGCGCGGTGGAGTGGCGCAGCACGGCGAGCCCGTCCGGGGAGTCCAGGGCGACCGGCTCGACGCCGGTGTCGGCCTCCGGTGACCAGTCCAGGTCGCGCAGGGTGCCGTCGGGGTCGCGGACCACGACGATCGCCTTCGGGCCGTTCACCGGCAGACCGGCGGCGGCGATCGCGTCCGCGGCCGTGGTCCCGGCCGGGACCACGACGGGTTCGGCCTGGGGACTGGCTGCGCTTGCGGACACGACGGGCTCCTCACGGTCGATGAATCGGTGCGTATCGGTGTGTACGGATGGATCGGTGGATCGGTGGTCCGGCACGGGCCGGCGACGGTGCTCCGGTGGCCGGGGCGGGCCCGGCCGGCCATGATGCTATCGCCCCCCGTCGGCGTGACCGGGCGTCGGTCCTGTTGCAACGCCTGACGTCGACCCGGTTCCGGCGTTAGATTGACGCCGTGGCTGCCACCGACATGGTCGGCGCTCTGCGGCGCCGATACGACTCATTCTTCGCCAGCCGGCGGCCGGTGCCGTTCGCCGTGCTGGACGTCGCCGGGATAGAGCACCGCTTCGGCCCGGGCGATCCGCAGTTCACCATCGCCGTACGCCACCCCCGTGGCGCCCGGGCGCTGGCCGCGTTGGACCAGTTCGCGGTCGCCGTGGCGTACCTGCAGGGCTGGCTGGACGTCGAGGGTGACCTGTCCGCCGCGCTGCGGATGCGGGCGTTCTTCACCGATCTGCATCCGGTGGCCCGGTTCTCCGGCGTGTTCACCGGGCTGCTGCACGGCCGGCGGGAGGACGACCGGCGGGCGATCTCCCACCACTACGACTCGGAGTCGGAGTTCTTCCTGACCTTCCTCGACACCCGGCACCGCTGTTACACGGAGGGGGTGTTCGCCGCCGACGACGAGCCGCTCGAGGACGCGATGACCCGCAAGATGGACCTGGCACTGGAGGCGATCGGGGTCAAGCCGGGTGACCGGGTGCTGGAGGTCGGCGGTGGCTGGGGTGCGTTCGCCGAACACGCGGCCCGGCACGGCATCGAGGTGACCACCACCACCCTGTCCAAGGAGTCGGAACGCTACCTCGTCGACCTGTTCGAGCGGGAACAACTCGACGTACGGGTGGTGCGTCAGCACATCTTCGGCTTCACCGACGAGCGTCGCTACGACGCGATCGTCAACATGGGGGTGACCGAGCACCTGCCGGACTACCGCCGCAGCCTGCGCAAGTACGCGGAGCTGCTCAGGCCCGGCGGGCGGGTCTATCTCGACGCGCTGGCGATGCGGCGCAAGCACGTCGCGTCGGCGTTCATGAAGCGCTACATCTATCCGGGCCGGTCCGCGCCGCTGCTGCTGCACCAGTACCTGCGGCACGTCGCCCGCTCCCCGTTCGAGTTGTGCAGCATCGCCGACGACCGGCACAACTACTACCTGACCTGCCGGGAATGGGCCCGGCGGCTGGACGCTGCCCGGGACGAGGTGGTGCAGCGCTGGGGGGAGCCGATGTACCGGCGGTTCCGGATCTTCCTGTGGGGGTCGGCGGCCGGCTTCGACACCGGGCTGGTGCAGGCGTACCGCTGGGTGTTGCGGCTGCCCTGAGTCATCGTCGGTAGCGGCGGCTCAGCGATCGGCGTCGACCGGACCGCGGCGTACGTCGGACTGCGCCGCCGTGCGCGGTGACCGCGGTCACCGCCGACTTGCCATGGGCAGTACGGTCGTGAGGTGGCTACGGTGCTCCTGGTCGAAGACGACCACGTTGTGCGCGGCGCCATGTTGCGCTCGCTGGCCGACCGCGGGCACGCGGTCCATGCGGTCGGCACCGCCCTGGACGCGTTACGCCGGGTCGCCGCGGAAACCCCCGACCTGGTGGTTCTCGACCTGGGTCTGCCGGACCTGGACGGCTCGGACGCGTTGCGGATGCTGCGCGGCATCACCGACGTGCCGATCATCATCGCCACCGCCCGCGACGACGAGCAGGCGATCGTCCGGCTGCTGCGGGCCGGGGCCGACGACTACATGGTCAAGCCGTTCACCGGTGCGCATCTGGACGCCCGGATCACCACGGTGCTGCGCCGGGCCGGCCGGGCGAGCCGGTCGGTGCCGCCCGCCGTGCACCAGGTGGGTGGGCTACGGGTCGACGTCGGCGAACGCAGCGCCACGCTGGACGGCGAGGCCCTGGCGCTGACCCGCAAGGAGTTCGACCTGCTGGCCTATCTGGCCGCCCGCCCAGGTCGGGTAGTGTCCCGCCGGGAGCTGTTGGAGGAGGTATGGCGGCAGCCGTCGGTCGGCGAGGACCAGACCATCGACGTGCATCTTTACTGGCTTCGCCGCAAAATGGGCGAATCCGCAGCGAAGCCGCGCTACCTGCGCACCGTGCGGGGGGTCGGCTTCCGGCTGGTGGTACCGGACTGAGGTTGGCGCTGGCCTACCTCGGGGCCGGCATGGCATCGATCATCGCGTTGGTCTTCCTGATCCCGCTCGGCCTGCAGCTGCAGCGGGAAACCCGCGAGCAGGCACTGGCCGACGCGGCCCGGCGTGCCGCGGTGGTGCGCGGCGCGTTGGCGGTCAGCAACGACCCGGAAGGGGTCCGCCGGGCCGTGGCCGGTCTCGGCGAGAGCACCGACCGCCAGCCGGTGGTGCACGGACTCGACCCGGCCGGCACCGTACGGGCGACCAGCCAGCAGGTCACCGACGCCGCCGCCGGCACCGGGCCGACGGTGGTGGCCACCGACGGCGGGGTGCTGCACCTGGAGCCGGTCACGGTCGGTGAGGCGGTCACCGTCGTCGAGGTCTTCGTCGCCGACGGCGAGCTCAACCGGGGTGCGGCCGGCACCTGGCTGCTGCTGGTCGGCATCGCCGCAGGTCTGGTCGTCTGCTCGGTCATCGTCGTGGACCGGATCGCCGCGCGCGCCGTCGCCGCGACGAAAGGGCTGGTCGACGCGGCGATGGCGGTCGGTGACGGAGATCTGGCGGTACGCATCCAGCCGGACGGGCCGCGCGAGCTCGCCGAGGCCGGGTACGCGTTCAACCGGATGGCGGACCGGCTGGTCACCTCCCGGACCGACGAACGTGAACTCGTCGCCGACCTGTCCCACCGGCTACGCACCCCGCTGACCGTGCTGCGGCTGGACGCCGACGCGCTCGACTCCGACGACACCAGCGTCGGCTCGTTCAGCGAGGCCGAGCTGGACCGGCGGCGGACGATCCGCCGGATCCGTCAGGCGATCGTCACCCTGGAGGGCGAGGTCGACGTTCTGATCAACACGACCCGCAAGACGGTCACCCAGGAGGTCGGCCAGGGCAGCTGCGACGTCGCCGAGGTGGTCCGCGACCGGATGGTCTTCTGGTCGGCGCTGGCCGGCGACCAGAACCGGCCGTACAACGTGATCGGCGCGCAGCTACGGACCCCGGTGCCGGTGCCCCGAGCCGAGCTGGCGGCCGCGCTCGACGCGGTGCTCGGCAACGTGTTCCGGTACACGCCGCAGGGCACCGCGTTCGAGGTGGCGGTGTCCCGCCGGGACGGGTACGTGGCGATCCGGGTCGACGACGCCGGGCCGGGCATCGCCAATCCGGACCGGGCGCTGCGGCGCGGGGCCAGCGACCAGGGCTCCACCGGACTCGGCCTGGACATCGCCCGCCGGGTGGCGTTGCAGGCGAACGGGTCGGTCAGCCTGGACCGGGCCCGGCTCGGTGGGGCGAGCGTGGTGATGCTGCTCGCCGACGCCGAAGCCGCCCCGCCCCGCCCGGTGAGCCGGTTCGGGCTGGTCGGCCGGCTGGCCCGGGAACGCGACCGGGAGCGGGAGCGGGGCCGCACCCGTCGCCGGCCGACGCCGCGCTGACCGGCAGATCACGGCCGGGTCTTCGCCGGCACAAGTATTCCTTAGGTCTGGGTTAACGTCGTTCCGCGCGCCCTGCGCCGGGTGGCAGCATCTGCTCCGAACCCATCGGCGTTCCTGGACGACTCACCCGCAGTACCGTCCCGAATCCCCAGTCCAGGGACGCTTGCGCGCGGCGGGGCCCGGTCCCCAACACCGATGTCCCGCCGCGCGCCCACCCTGGACAGAGGCAGGTCGACGTGTCACCGTCAGCCGCTGCGCCACCGCCGGCCGCTGAGCCACCGTCGGGTACGTACGCCGTCGGGTCACCGCCAGCTGGGTCACCCACCGCCGACGAGGACAGAGCCACGCCGATCACCGCGCGGCAGGTGCTGCGCTGGGTGGCGGTGATCGCCGCGCTGGTGGTTGCGGTCCTCGCCTGCTGGCAGGACCCGGGCTACGCGACCTGCGCCAGTAGATAGCCCGGCGCAGGCGGCGGCTCAGCCGGCCGACGCCAGGTAGCCGTCGATCTCGTCCCGCAGCCGCCGCTGCTCGGTGGCGGGCAGGAACGAGGCGGTTACCGCGTCGCGGGCCAGGCCGGCGAGTTGCTGCGGGCCGGCCTGCAGCAGGGACGCGGCCACCGCGTACTCCTGGTTGAGGCTGGTGCCGAACATCGGTGGGTCGTCGGAGTTGATCGTCACCAGCAGGCCGGCGGCGACCATGTCGGCGAGCGGGTGCGCGGACAGTTGCGGCACCGCACCGGTGCGCAGGTTGGACGTCGGGCACACCTCCAGCGGAATCTGCCGCTCCGCCAGGAACGCCATCAGCTCCGGGTCCCGCACGCTGGACGTGCCGTGGCCGATCCGTTCGGCGCCCAGCTCGCGCAGCGCGTCCCAGACCGTCTCCGGCCCGGTGGTCTCGCCAGCGTGCGGCACCGAATGCAGCCCGGCCGCCCGGGCCTGGTCGAAGTACGGCTTGAACTGGGGCCGGGGGACGCCGATCTCCGGCCCACCCAGTCCGAAACTGATCAGACCGTCCGGGGCCTCGTCGAGGCAGATCCGCAGCGTCTCCTCGGCCGCCGGCAGCCCCGCCTCCCCCGGTATGTCGAAACACCAGCGCAGCTCGATGCCGAAGTCGGCGCGGGCCCGTCGCCGGGCGTCCTCGATCGCCGCGCAGAACGCGGGCGCGGGAATGCCGCGCCGTACGTGCGAGTACGGCGTCACCGTCAGCTCGGCGTACCGGACCTGCTGGGCGGCCAACTCGCGGGCCACCTCGTGGGTGAGCACCCAGACGTCCTCGTCGTCGCGGACCAGATCGACCACGCTCAGGTAGATCTCGACGAAATGGGCGAAGTCGCGGAACACGAAGTAGTCGGCCAACGCGGCCTCGTCGGCGGGGACCGGGGACCGCCCCTCGTGCCGCTGGGCCAGCTCGGCGACGATCCGCGGCGACGCCGACCCGACATGGTGCACGTGCAACTCGACCTTCGGCAGCCCGGCGATGAAGTCCGACAGTACGGGCGGAGCCTCCGACAGCGTGGGCGGAGACGACGGTTGCTGGCTCACCGTGGCGTTCGACCTCCTCGGGGAACGGACATCCCCGGCGGGGGCCCGGCTGCGCCGAGCGTACCGTTCGGGCGGTCGTCTAGGCTCGCCCGGTGGACAAGCGTACGTTTCCGCGGCTCGGCCGCACAGTAGGGGCAATCGGTCTGGGTGCCTGGCAGCTCGGCGCCGACTGGGGGACGGTCACTGAGGACGAGGCGGCGGCGACGCTCACCGCCGCCGTCGAGGCCGGCACCACCTTCCTGGACACCGCCGACGTGTACGGCGACGGGCGCAGCGAACGGATCATCGGCCGGTTCTTGCGGGAGTCGGCCGGCGACGATCTGTTCGTCGCCACCAAGATGGGACGCCGGGTAGCGCAGCACCCGTCCGCGTACGTACTGGACAACTTCCGGGCCTGGACCGACCGGTCCCGGGCGAACCTCGGGGTGGACCGCCTCGACCTGGTCCAGCTGCACTGCCCGCCGACCGAGGTGCTGCGCACCGACGCGGTCTACGACGCGCTGGACACCCTCGTCGCCGAGCAGCGAATCGCCGCGTACGGCGTGAGCGTGGAGACGGTCGACGAGGCACTGGCCACGATCGCCCGGCCGGGCGTGGCCAGCGTGCAGATCATCCTCAACGCGTTGCGGCTCAAGCCGCTGGAGCGGGTGCTGCCGGCCGCTGCCGCCGCCGGGGTCGGGATCATCGCCCGGGTGCCGCTGGCCAGTGGCCTGCTCTCCGGCCGGTACGACGAGAACACCAGCTTCGCCGCCGACGACCACCGCACCTTCAACCGGGACGGCTCGGCGTTCGACGTCGGTGAGACGTTCTCCGGGGTCGATTTCCACACCGGATTGGCCGCCGTGCGTCGGCTCGCCCCGCTGGTACCGCCGCAGGCCACCATGGCCCAGTTCGCGTTGCGCTGGATCCTGGACCAGCCCGGGGTGACGGTGGCGATCCCCGGTGCCCGCAACCCGGCCCAGGCGAAGGGGAACGCGGCGGCCGCGGAGCTCACCCCGCTGGACGACGCCACCCAGCGGGCGGTGCGGGAGATCTACGACGACCTGGTCCGGCCGCAGGTGCACCACCGGTGGTGACCCGCCGCCCGGCGCTGCGCACGAACTGGGGCCCAGTCGCGCACGAGCGAGGGCCCCGTTGTTCCGGCCGGAACAACGGGGCCCTCGTCACGACCTTCGCGGGTCGGTGCCAGCCCGACCGCCGGACGGCACCGGCGACCGAGGTCAGATCGGGCGGACCTGCTCGGCCTGCGGACCCTTCTGGCCCTGGGCGATCTCGAACTCGACCCGCTGGTTCTCCTCCAGCGTGCGGTAGCCGCTGGTCTGGATGGCCGAGAAGTGGACGAACACGTCAGCACCCCCGCCGTCGACGGTGATGAAGCCGAAGCCCTTGTCTGCGTTGAACCACTTCACGGTTCCCTGCGCCATGTGTATCTCCTTCTGAAACTGGCGGCCAAGCACGCCGTGCGGCCGGTTGGCCGTTTTCGAGCAGCGGCGCCTGAGGTGGCCCCCGGTGAAGGAGGACTTCTCTCAACCCACGCTGTCTCGCAACAGCGTGGACAGCAAACCACGTACGCAAAAACTTCGCACAGCCTACCTGACGAACGTCTCCGACATGTGACCTGAGACGCCGTTCACGCCCTCGTGGCGTGCCCGAATCTGGTCGTCGCCCGGGCCCGGTCCGGCCGGGTCGCCGCGCCTCTGACCAGCGGTGGCGGCGCTCACGACGGCCAACGGCCGGTGAGCCGGCGCACCCCGGTCGCGCCGCCGCGGTCCACAGCGGCCCGGACAACTGAGAAGATCGCCCCCTGCAGTGCGGCCGCGGCCAGCACCTCGCCCCAACCACGCTCCTCGTCGATGGCGTTGGGCGCCTCGTCGTCGCCGGCGGCAAGCTTCCACACCTGCCGGAATATCGCCCCGGCCAGGGCACCCGCCGCCAGGCCGAGCACCAGGCCGACCGGCCGGTAGGCCAACTTGTTGACCGGTTTGCTCACCCGCGCCTCCCTCTCCTCGTCAACCACACCAATACCACCGTCACCACCGTGCCGGCCACCACCAGGGCCGGGACCGCGACGGTACGCCGGTCGGGCCGGCGCGCCGTGGCCGCCGCCTGACGGGCCGAATCCCGCAGCCGCAGCCGGGCCCGGTCGGCCCCCAGCCGCAGCCGGCTCTTCACGTCGGTCTTCGCAGCCAGCGCCTGCACCGTCTGGCCCAGTTCGGCCCGGGTCTGCCGGATCTCGGCCCGGAGCAGGTCGAGATCGCCGGTGCCGTTGCCGGACCTGCCGTTGTGCGACGTCACGACTGCCGCCCCCGCTTCATCGCCGCGCCGAGAACTGTCACGTCCGCCCGTACGCTGTCCGCCGCCGCCGTCGGCACCGGCGGCGCCGCCTGGCGGACCTGTCGTCGCCCGGCGAGCGCCAGCACGCCTGCGACCAGGAACAGCAGCACCGCGACGGACAGGGCGGCCAGCCACGGCGGCCAGGCCTGGGCGAGCAGCAGGACACCGGCGGCGATCAGCACACCGAGGCCGTAGAGCGCGACGACCCCGCCACCGCCGAACAGCCCGATACCAAGTCCGGCGTGCTTGCCCTTCTGGGTCAGTTCGGCGCGGGCGAGTGCGAGTTCGTCGCGCACCAGTCGCGATATCTGCTCACCGGCCTGCTGCACGAGTTCCGCGGTGGACCGCTCGGCCGGCGGCCGGTGCAAAGTGTCGGCCATGGTGCCTCCTTTCCCGCTGTTCGCCGCTGTATGCCCGGCCCGGACCTCGGTCAATCCTGCTGGCGGCGATCAGCAACGACGGGTTCCTCGGGTCCGACGAAGACCGACGCGCGGGCGTCGCCCTCGGCGTCACCGCCGAACAGTCGGGCGTCGTCGGGTACCTCGTGCCCGTCGGCAGCGGTGGTCATGACCGGCGCGACCGGGTGACGGCCGTTGCGCTGCCCGCCGGTGACCGACCGGCGCCGCACGTCCAGCCAGTCCAGCAAACTGTCCCCGTCGCCGACCTCGGCCCGCCACCGGGGCAGCGCGGTCGGTCGGTGTTCGCGGACCCAGCTGACCAGGTGTTCGCGGACCTGGCACCGCAGATCCCACAGACTCGGCGAGTCAGCGGCGCTGACCAGTGCCCGCAGCCGGACCGTGCCGCCGGTCGCCTCGGTCACCTGCAACACGCAGACCCGGCCGTCCCACAGGTCGGTTCCCTCCACCAGCCGGCGCAGTTCCTCGCGCATGGCCTGGACGGGGACCGACCAGTCCAGGTCGAACTCGGCGGTGCCGAGCACCGCGGCCCTGGTCCGGGTCCAGTTCTGGAACGGCGTGGTGGTGAAGTACGAGGTGGGCAGGATCAGTCGCCGGTCGTCCCAGATGTGCACCACCACGTAGCTGAGCGTCAACTCCTCGATCCGGCCCCACTCGCCCTCGACCACCACGACGTCGTCGATGCGCACCGCGTCGCTGAAGGCCAGCTGCAGACCGGCGATGACGTTGCTCAGCAGGCTCTGCGCGGCCAGCGCACCGACCACACCGATCACTCCGGCGGAGGCGAGCAGGCTCGCGCCGACACCGCGTACGGCCGGGAAGGTCATCAGCATCACCCCGACGGTGAGGATGACGATCACCGCGATGGTGACCCGGCGCAGCATCACCACCTGGGTGTGCAGCCGGCGGGCGTGCCGGTTGTCCGGCACGTCGGTGCGGAACCGGGCCAGCGTGGTGTCCTCCATGGCCAGCAGCAGCGCCCCGACCAGCCAGGCACACGCCGCGATCATCGCAAGGACCAGCAGGTGCAAGGTGGTACGCCGCCACGGCTCACCGACCGCGTAACCGGTCGAGAAACGGACCGCGAGCTGAATGGCCGTCACGGTGGCGGCCGCCAGCGTCGCCCGGTGCGCGTGGGTCGAGACCTCGGCGAGCAGTACGGAACGTCGGCCGAGACGCCGGACGACCCGGTGGCCGATCGCCACCACGGTCACCGCGAGTACCGCCGCCGCGACCGTGACGAGCACCGTCCAGACAACCGGATGCACGAAAGAATCCTCCTTCACATCGCCATCAACAGTGACAAAACGTCAATGATGCCGGGCGAAGGCGGGTCCTGCCATGGGCGGTATGTCATACCTTCCGGTAGCGGGACTGGGCGAAGCAGTAGACACCGAAGGCCGCGAAGCCGGCCGCCACCAGTGCCAACAGGACAGACCCGAACGCCTGCTCGCGCAGGGTGTGCAGGGCTGCGTCCAAGCCCCGGGCCTGCTCCGGGTCGAACTGGACGGCAGCGGTCATCACCAGCGCCCCGGCGGTGCCGTAGGCGACGCCCTTGGCGACGTAGCCGGCCGTACCCAGCCGACAGACGACCGTCCGCACCCTGGCACTCATCGCCCCGGTCCGCAGCTGTTCGGCGAACCGCCGGGTGACGCCGTTGACGACCATCCCGGCACCGAGGCCGACCACCACCAGGCCGACGAACCCGACCAGCCACCGACCGCCGGGGGCGGACATCACCCGTTCGCTCAGCGCCTGCTGCTGGTCGGCGGTGTCGGCGTTGGCGTCACGGAACACCTGGACGGCGGTCCAGGCGAAGGACAGGTAGACCACGGTCCGACCGACCGACAGGACCCGCTCGAACGTCCGCTTGTTGCCCCGCTCGGTACGGTGCCCCACGGCGGCCTCGATACCCTGCCACACCGCCATCGCGGCCAACCCGACCGCGACGGCGATCAGCAGCACCCCGCCGAGCGGCTGCGCGGCGAGGGTACGCAGCGCGCCGGACTGGTCCCCGTCGGCGGCCGGGCGACCGAAGGCGATCTGCAACGCCAGCCAGGCCACCAGCAGGTGCACCAGGCCGTACCCGAGGAAGCCGGCTCTGGCGAGCAGCTCCAACGATCGACTGTTACCAACCTGATGAGCGGTGCGCTGCGCATCCCTGGTGTTCGGCATGGCGCTCCATATGACCGGTCAGCGCCACCGCCAAACGTGCCCGACCGGCGGTCAGCCCAGCTGCCGGGCGACCCGGATCGCCACCTCCGAGTCGGTCACCCGCTCGAGACTCACGTCGAATCCGCCGACCTCGGTGGCCTGCTCGCCGACGGTCAGGGTGACCTGCTCGCCGGCCACCTCGACAGTGACCCGGTCGCCCTCGGCCCCGATCAACCGGGCCTCGACGCCGAGAAAACTGGCGCTGGCCTCGACTCCCCGGGAGAAAGTCACCGTGCAGGCGTCCAGCCCGCAGTCGGTGCTGGCGCCCTCGGAGCTGCAACCGGCGAGCAGCGCCGCGCCGAACAGCAACCCGGCGGCCAGACCGGCGACGCGGGAGATGGCGCCGGCCCGCCGGCCGGATCTGGTGGATCGGAAGGCGCGGGAAGCCGATGACAGCAGGGGTGCGATGGTCACCGGACAAGCGTACTTGGCGCTCGTGACGGTGCCCCGGAGCATCGGCCCGCCGCCGTGCCCACCGCCGGCCTGCCGCCGCGCCAGTGCCGGCCTGCCGCCGCGCCAGTGCCGCCCTGCCGCCGCGCCCACCGGCGGGTCGACGGTTAGGCTCGAAGCCGTGCCGGCCTGCCGATGAGTCGGCCTTGACCATGTCGGCCCCTGACCGAGGAGGTGTCCGACCGTGACAGTGCTGGTGGAGGACAACCCGGCGCGGAACCGGTTCGAGATCCTGATCGACGACGGCCTGGCCGGGTTCGCCAGCTACCGGCCGGGCCCGGCGGCGGTGACCGTGACGCACACCGAGATCGATCCCGCGTACCGGGGACGGGGTGCCGGTGACGCCCTCGCCCACGGCCTGCTCAGTCAGATCCGCGACCGGGGCGAACAGGTAATTCCCCAGTGCTCCTTCATCGCCGCGTACATCGACCGGCATCCGGAGTTCGCCGAGCTGGTCACCGGTGACTGAGCGGCGCCGGCCCGGCAGGACGCGTACGGCGGTCGCGGTGGTCGGCGTGCTGGTGCTGGCCGCCACGGTGGTGGCGGCGGGCGGCTGGCTCGGCTGGTTCAGCGATCCGACGATCTCCGACGCGCCCGAGGCGTCGGCCGACGTCGAGGTCGTCGCGACCGGGCTCGCCGCGCCGTGGGATCTCGCGTTCCTACCGGACGGCACGGCCCTGGTGACGGAGCGGGACACCGCCCGGTTGCTGGCCGTGGACGCGCAGGGCAACACCCGGGAGATCACCGGGGTCGACGGGGTCGTCCCGGACGGGGAGGGCGGCCTGCTCGGCGTGGCGGTGTCCCCGCAGCATGCCACCGACGGCTGGGTCTACCTCTACTACACCGGTGCCGAGGACAACCGGGTCGTTCGGTTCCGGCTCGGGCCCGACGGCCCGACGACGCCCCCTGAGCCGGTGCTGACCGGGATTCCCCGGGCGCCCACCCACAACGGCGGCCGGATCGCTTTCGGTCCGGACGGGATGCTGTACGTCGGCACCGGCGACGCCGGCGAACGGGGAGCCGCGCAGGACCCAACCGGGCTGGCCGGCAAGATCCTGCGGGTGCGGCCGGACGGCACCGTCCCGGCAGACAATCCGCTTGCGGGATCACCGGTGTTCAGTTTCGGCCACCGCAACGTGCAGGGACTGGCCTGGGATCCGGCCGGGCAGCTGTACGCCAGCGAGTTCGGGCAGAACCGGCACGACGAACTGAACCGGATCGAGGCCGGCGGCAACTACGGCTGGCCGGAGGTCGAGGGGGTGGCCGACCGGGCGGAGTTCATCGATCCGGTGGCCACCTGGGCACCCCGGGACGCCTCCCCCAGCGGTCTCGCCCACCACCAGGGCCGGCTCTGGCTGGCGTGCCTGCGTGGCCAGCGGCTGTACCGGGTCGCCCCGGACGGCACCGACGCCGAGACGTTGCTCAGTGGCGAGTACGGCCGGCTGCGGCACGCGGCGGTGGCGCCGGACGGCAGCCTGTGGGTGCTCACCTCGAACCGGGACGGGCGCGGTTCACCCACCGGCGACGACGACCGGATCCTGCGGATCAGCGGCTGACCGGTCCGCCGTAGGGTCCGGCCCGGTCGGGCCGGGCAGCACCGTCGGACCTGGCACCGTTGGACCCGACCCGGTCGGACCCGGCGTGCCGGTCCTGGCCACCGGCGTCTGCCAACCGGCCAGCCGCTCGGCGGCGGCCCGGCTGTTCGCCCAGCTCGCCCCGTAGGTCGACAGGTGGACGTCACCGGCGACCCGGACCGGTACCCCCATCTCGACCACGACGGCGTCGGGTCGGACGGCGAGCGCGCGGTCGACCGCCACCGACATCCACCGATGCCGGTGCAGGTCGCGGACCACCAGGACGAGGGCGTGGTGACGGGCGGCGAGCAGCGCGGTGTCCAGCGGCTCAACCGGTCGGCCAGGAACGCCGGCTGCCGTTGACGGACCCGCCGACGCGTCGAGATCCCGCTCGGTCAGTCGGACGGTGAGCGTCCCGGGCCGCAGCGTGGCCAGGGCCTGGCCGATGCCCCACGGGGTCTCGGCCCCGATGGCGATGTTGTGCGGCGGCGCGAACTCCACCACGTACGCGGGTCGGGTCAGCGGCAGCCGGGTCGCGGCCCGGATCCGCAGCGCGCGCCGGGCAGCGGCGAGCCCGATGGCGGACCGCACCGGACCGGTCGGCGGTCCGGCGGACGCCAGCGTGGCGGACCCGCTGCCACCCGGTACGGGTCCGTTGCCGTCCGGTCGGCGGTGCCGCACCGACCAGTCCGCCAGTTGCCGGATCCGCTCCGCCGCCTCGGCCAGCCGCTGGGCCGGCAGCTGTCCGGTGACGACCGCGTCGACGATCGCGTCGGTCAGTCGCCGGACGGTCTCCTCGTCGGCGTGTTCGCCGCCCACGCAGACGGCGTCGACCCCGGCGGCGAGCGCCCGGACGGTCGCGCCGGCCAGACCGAAGCGCCGGGTCACCGCCCGCATCTCGATTCCGTCGGTGATCACCGCGCCGGTGAACCCGAGCCGGTCCCGCAGCAGGTCGACCAGGACGGCACGGCTGAGGGTGGCCAGGTTGGCCGGGTCGATCGCCGGGACGAGCAGGTGTCCGGTCATGATCGTCCGGGTGCCGGCGGCGATGGCGGCCCGGAACGGGGTCAGCTCCACCGCGTCCAGCCGGATCCGGTCGGCGTCGATGCGCGGTACGGCGGCGTGCGAGTCCACGTTGGTGTCGCCGTGTCCGGGGAAGTGTTTGGCGCAGGCGGCGACTCCGGCGTCCTGCAGCCCGCGGATCCAGGCGGCCGTGTGCCGGGCCACCAGGTGTGGATCGTCGCCGAACGCGCGTACCCCGATCACCGGGTTGTCCGGATTGGAGTTGACGTCGGCAACCGGGGCGTAGTTGACGGTGACTCCCGCGCCGGCCAGCTCCAGACCGAGATCATGGGCGACCTGCCGGGTCAGTTCCGGGTCGTCGACCGCACCGAGGGCCAGGTTGCCGGGTCGGGAGCTGCCGTTTCCGGATTCGATCCGGGTCACGTCACCCGCTTCCTCGTCGATGGCGACCAGCACGTCCGGCCGTTCGGCGCGCAGCGCGGCGGTGAGCGCGGCGACCTGTTCGGGGTCGCGGACGTTCCGGGCGAACAGCACCACGGCACCCAACCCGTCGGCGACCCACCGGCGCACCCAGTCCGGTGGGCTGGTGCCGATGAACCCGGGCTGCAGCACGGTGGCCGCCATCCGCCGCACACTGGGACTGGAATCGACCATGCGGCTCATGTTCACATCACGGATAGTTTTAGTCAATAAACCTTCCTATTAACCGGGACCCGCCCTGCGGCGACGACGCCGGTCCGCCGTACGGCACGGTCTGTCGCCGGGCGGCCCCGGTGTGACACAGTGCGTAAGTGGTTCCGTTCGTCCAGTACGCCGCCGAGGAGACCAGCTGGCAGGACATTCCCGGTGTCCAGGTGGTCGGTGCCGTCCTCGGCATCCTGCTCCTGCTCGCCGCGCTACGGGCGATGTTCGGCAAAGGGCGGTGAGCGGAAACGGTGAGACCGGCTCGGCCGACGGTCGACCCGGTCACCGGGGCGGCTGGCCCGTTTGGCCGTGGTCCGCGCCGGGTAACCACGACTTCCGATGGAGCTGCCCCTGCACTCACCCCGACTGCGCCGTGCGGCACGCCAACGCTTCGGCTGGTCGGCGTTGCGGCCCGGTCAACTCGGCGCGATGCGGGCCCTGCTGAAGGGCCGCGACGCCCTGGTGGTGCTGCCCACCGGCGCCGGGAAATCGGCCGTGTACCAGATCCCGGCCACCATGCTGCCCGGCCCGACCGTGGTGATCTCTCCGCTGCTCTCGTTGCAGCAGGACCAGATCGCCGCACTCAATCAGCGCGGCCAGGCAGAGCTGCGGGCGGTACGGATCAGCTCCGCGGAGAGCCCGGCCCAGCGACGGGCAGCGCTCGACGACATCCGCGAGGGTCGGGCCCGGTTCCTGTTCACCACACCGGAACAGCTGTGCGACCCGGACCGGCTGGCCGAGGTACGGCGGCTGTCTCCGGCGCTGGTCGCGGTCGACGAGGCGCACTGCGTCTCGGCCTGGGGGCACGACTTCCGACCCGACTACCTGGCCGTCGGACACCTGGTGGAGCAGTTGGGCCGCCCTGCGGTGGTGGCGCTGACCGCCACCGCCTCGCCGCCGGTGCGCGACGACATCGTCCACCGGCTCAGGCTCACCGATCCGCACCTGGTGGTGGCCGGACTCGACCGGGGCAACCTGTTCCTCGAGGTGGCCCACTGCCCTACTGAGGACTACCGGTGGCGCCGGCTGGTCGCCCTGCTCGACGCCGAACAGCCGCCCGGCATCGTCTACGTGCCGACCCGGCGGGCCGCGGCGGACCTGGCCGGTCAGCTCGCGGCCGCCGGCTACCCGGCCCGCTGCTACCACGCCGGCATGTCGGCCACCGCCCGGCAGCAGCTGCACGACGAGTTCCTCGCCGGGCAGGTGCCGATCATGGTGGCGACGTCCGCGTTCGGCATGGGCATCGACAAACCGGACGTACGGTGGGTGGCGCACACCGCGCTGCCGGACTCGCCCGACAGCTATCTGCAGGAGATCGGGCGCGGCGGCCGGGACGGCCGGCCGGCCCGCGCGCTGCTGTTGTGGCGGGCCGAGGACATCGGTCTGCAGCGGTACTTCACCACCAGCCCGCCCGACCACGACGAGTTGCGCGACGTCGCCGAGGTGCTGGACACCGAGCCGGCCACCCGCGCCGAGCTGCGCCGCCGCACCGGGCTCGGCGCCCGCAAACTGAGCCAACTGCTCGCCCTGTTGGAGGAGGTGGGCGCGGCCCGTACCGTCGCCGGCACCCAGACCGTCCGTCCGTTCTACGCGCCGGACCCGGCGCGGGCCGCCGCCGACGCGGTGGCGGCGGCCGGACGTCGCCAGACCGTGCAGCGCTCCCGTACCGACATGATGCGGGCCTTCGCCGAGGCGACCGGTTGCCGCACCCGGGCGCTGCTTGCCTACTTCGGGGAGCATGTCACGGACGTCTGTGGCCATTGCGACAGCTGCCACGCCGGGACCAGCACCGCTGACGACGGCGCCGCCGGCCCGTTCCCGGTACACAGTATGGTGCGACACGCGGAATGGGGGGCCGGCCTGGTACTCGGGTACGAACAGGACCGGATGACGGTCCTCTTCGACGGTGTCGGCTACAAGACGTTGTCGGTGCCGGTGGTCAGCGACCAGGGTCTGCTGGCCGCCGAGCAGCGCTGAGGATCGCCACCGTCGGACACCGGTCCGACGGGCAGCAGGTTGAGAGGGGCAAGAGCGTGACGGAACTGCCGGTGTACACCGAACTCGGGTTCTCCGACGAGGAATGGGGACTGCTGGTCGGGCTGCCGCAGGCGGTGCTGAACGCGGCCAGCGCGGCCGAGTCCGACGGTGGACGGCGGACCCGGGCGGAGAACGCCGCCGGGCTGGAAACGATCAGCGCCGGGCGGGAGTCGGCCAGCCCGCTGGTCACCGCGATCGCCGGTGAACTGGTCAGCCGGGTCGGCGATCCGGAGACCGGCGAGGAACTGCCGGTGATCGAACCGGCCGACCCCCAGGCGCTGATCGCCGACGTGCTGGGCCGCGCGGGTACGGCGGCCCGACTGCTCGCCGACCGGGTGGATGACGGCGAGGCCGGGGCGTACAAGCACTGGCTGGTCGGCATCGCCGAACAGGTGGTCGGCGCCGCGAGCACCGGCGGGGTGCTGGGCATCGGCGGCGAGACGGTGACCGAGTCGGAGCGGCGGTTCCGCGACCGGCTCGCCCACGTGCTCAACGACTGAACGGGAGGGCTCCCGGTGGGCGGGCGGTTGACCACCGCCAGTACGGTCTGGGATCGCGGGCCGCACCGGCCCGGTGGACACCCCTCTCCCGGGAGCATCGATGGAGCTTCTGACCAGCCCCGAGTTGTGGATCGCGTTCGCGACCCTGCTACTGCTGGAAGTCGTGCTGGGCATCGACAACGTCGTGTTCATCTCGATCCTCGCCGGTCGGCTGCCCGAGCACCAGCAGGCCAGGGCCCGCACCATCGGGCTGTCGCTGGCCCTGGTCACCCGGCTGCTGCTGCTCGCCTCGTTGTCCTGGGTGATCGGGCTGACCGCACCGCTGTTCGAGGTGTTCGGGCAGGAGATATCCGGACGTGACCTGATCCTGCTGCTCGGCGGGGGCTTCCTGCTGGTCAAGGCGACCTACGAGATCCACGAACACCTGGAGGGCGCGGACCACGGGCGCAGTGGTAAGACCGCGTCGTTCGCCGGAGTGATCGCCCAGATCCTGGTGCTGGACGTGGTGTTCTCGCTCGACTCGGTGATCACCGCGGTAGGCATGGTCGACCAGCTGTTCATCATGGTCGCCGCCGTGGTGGTCGCGATCGTCATCATGCTGGTGTCGGCCGGGGCGGTCAGCGGGTTCGTCAACCAGCATCCGACGGTGAAGATGCTGGCCCTGTCGTTCCTGCTGCTGATCGGTGGCAGCCTGATCGCCGAAGGGCTCGGCCACCACATCCCCAAGGGGTACGTGTACGGGCCGATCGCGTTCTCCGTCTTCGTGGAGTTCCTCAACCTGCGGCTACGGTCGCGCAAACAGGCGGCGGCACCGGTCAGCCTGCACCCGACGTTCGTCAAGGAGCAGCCGGTGGCGGCCGGCGGTACGGACAGCGCCGACCGGACCGACTCAGCGTAACGGGAGCAGTCGGCGGACCGCCTGCTCGGCGGCCGTCCGGCTGGGCTCGCCGGTGCCGAGCCGGGCCACCCGCCCCCGGTGGAACGACTCGACCACCCGGGGGTCGACGTAGGAGGCGCGGGCGACCGTTGGTGTGTTGCCGAGCAGCTCCGCGACGTCCCGCATCACCGCGGCCACCGTCCGCCGCCGAGCCGCCGCCGATCGCGGTACCCCGGCGGCCGCCAGCCGGGTCGCGGCGAGCACGGTGGCATGCCAGGTACGAAAGTCCTTGGCCGTCATCTCGGTGCCGCTGGCCTGACGCAGGTACTCGTTGATCTCGTCGCTGTGCACGTCGCGCCAGCGCCGGCCGTCCCAGTAGCAGAACAGCCGCTGCCCGTCGTGTCGGCGGCGGCGCAGCGCCCGCAGCACGGCGCACACCTGCGCGTCGTCGATTCGCCGGACCTGGGCGACGCCGCCCTTGGCCGGGAACTCGAGGACCACGCAACCCCGCTCGAGCCGGGCGTGTCCGGGCCGCAGCGTCGCCACCCCGAAGGTGGGCTCGTCGCCGGCGGCGTACTGGTCGTTGCCGATCCGGAACATCCCCAGATCCAGCAGGCGCACCAGGGCGGCCAGCACCCGTTGCCGGCCCAGACCCCGGCCACGCAGATCGGCGTCGACCCGGTTCCGCAACCGGGGCAGCCGGTCCGCGACCCGCCGCACGTGCTGGAACTTGGCGACGTCCCGACGGACCCGCCACTGGGGGTGGTAGAGGTACTGCCGCCGGCCGGCCGCATCCACGCCGACGGCCTGGATGTGACCGGACGGGTGCGGACAGATCCACACGTCCCGCCAGGCGGGTGGGATCACCAGCTCACGCAGCCGCTTCAGCTCCGCCGGGTCGGTGACCGGCTGGCCCCGGGTGTCGAGGAAGGCAGTCCCCCGGCCCCGGCGACGGCGCCGGTATCCCGGCCGGTGCGGGTCACTGCGCCGCAACCGCATCGCGTTCCACCTCGCCGATCGCGGCGAGCACCTCGTCGACACAGATGGCGACCATCGACGGGTGCCGGTCGACGGCCGGTCCATCGACGGCCGGCGCAGGGTCACCGGCAGCGGAGTCGCCGGCTGCGGGGACGGCTGCCGGCTCCTCGACCCCGGCGGACAGCAGCGGGTAGTGGACCACCCGGTGCCGTGTCCGGTGCACCGGTGGGCCCCAGCGGGCCGGCGACGTGGGACCGAACAGCAGCACCGACGGTACGCCGAAGGCCGTTGCCAGGTGCCCCGCGCCGGTGTCGGCGGCGACCAGCAGACGGGCGTGCGCCAGCAGGGCGGCGAACTGGTACAGGTCCATCCGCCCGGCGCAGACGGCGGTGCCGGGCAGCCCGGCGCCGGTGGCGACCGCCTCAGCCAGCGGACGCTCGGGTGCCGACCCGGTCACCACCACCCGGTGTCCGGCGGCGGTCAGCCGACCGGCCAACTCAGCGAACCGGTCGACCGGCCACCGGCGGCGCGGCGCCGCCGCACCGGGGTGCAGTACGGTCACCCCGACCGGCACCCGGTCCGGTACCGGACGGGGCAGCAGCAGGTCGGTGGGGTCACAGTCGACGCCGTACCAGGTGAGTAGCCGGCACCACCGCGCCACCTCGTGCTCGTCGTCGCGCCACGGTGGGCCGTCGTGGTGTGCCGCCGCCGGACACCGGTACGCCCACAACCGGCCCGGCCGCGTCGCGGCGAGCAGCCGGTGCGACTGCGGGCCACGGCCGTGCAGGTTGACCGCCCAGTCCGGGCCGCTGTCGAGCGGCGGCTCCGCGTCCAGCCCGGACAGCGGCACCAGCTGGTCCACCGCGCCGGTCAGGCCGGCCAGCGGGGCGAGCCAGGCCGGCGCGGCCAGGGCGATCGTCTCTGCCGGGTAGGCGGCCCGCAGCCCACGCAGCGCCGGCACGGCGGTGGCCAGGTCACCGATGCCGAGGGCGCGCAGCACCAGGATCACGGGTAGGACGTCTCCCGGTCCGCGCAGATCACCATCTCGCGCACCGCGCAGCCGGCCGGCTGCTGCAGCGCGAACAGCACCGCCGCCGCCACGTTGCCGGGGTCGTTGAGCGCGGCGTCGGCCGCCGGCCGGTACCGGGCCTCGCGCTCGTCGAAGAACGCGGTCCGCATCCCGCCGGGCACCAGCAGGGTGACGCCGACGGTGCCGGCGAGTTCGGCCGCCAACGCCCGGGTGAACCCGACCACCCCGAACTTGGCCGCGCAGTACGCGGTGGCGTCACCGACCGCCTTCATTCCCAGGGTGGAGGCGATCGTCACCACCGATCCGCCGGCCGAGGTCAGCCAGGGCAGCGCCGCCCGGATCACCGCCGCGGTGGCCAGCAGGTCGACCGTGACGACCCGTTCCCACACGTCGGCGGGGGTGTCGGCGAGGCGGCCCGGCACGTCCATCCCGGCCGCGGTGACCACCGCGCTCAGCCCGCCGGTCTGCTCGGCGAGCCGGTGGGTGGCGGCCTCGGCGGCCCGGGTGTCGGCCAGGTCGCAGTCGAGCCAGGGCACCCCGTCCGCTGGCGGCTGCCGGTCGATGACGCACGGCCGGTAGCCGGACTTGGCCAGCAGGTCGACGACGGCTGCGCCGAGACCGCTCGCGCCGCCGGTGACCAGCACCGCCGGGCTGCCGGGATGGTTCGTCACGATGATTCCTCCACAGTGGTGGTCGACGGAACGGGCCGCCCGGCACGGGCGGCGGCGATCATGCCGGTGGTGGAGCGTCCGTCGAGGTACGGCACGATCGCCGTCTGCCCGCCCCATCGGCGTACCACTTCGGCCTCGGGAAGGTCCGGCTCGGCGGTGCCGCCACCGGCGTAGTCGCCGCCTTTGACCCAGATGTCCGGCCGCAGCCAGCTGAGCACCGCGTGCGGGGTGTCCTCGTCGAAGACGACCACCGCGTCCACGCAGCCCAACGCCACGAGCAGCCGGGCCCGGTCGTGCTCGCCGACCACCGGCCGCTGCGGCCCTTTCAGTCGGGCCACGCTGGCGTCGGAGTTGACGCAGACGATCAGGCAGTCACCCAGCTGCCGGGCGGCCTGCAGCGCCGACACGTGCCCGGCATGCAGCAGGTCGAAGCAGCCGCCGGTGGCCACCACGGTGCCCCCGGCGGACCGTACCCGGGCGGCCAGTGCCCCGGCGGCGCGCGGACCGACCTGCTCCACCGACGCCGCAGCCAGTGCCCCGGTCTCCACCGGCACCGCGGACTGGTCGGACCCGGCCAGCAGTCGCCGCAGCCCAGCCGTACCGCCGTCGGCGACGTACCGGGACGCCTCGGCGACCGCCGCCTGGACCGCCTCGGACACCACGGCTCCGGCGGCCAGCGCCGTCGCCGCGGCGGTGGCGAACCGGTCCCCCGCGCCGCAGGTGTCCCCGTCGGTGCTGATCGGCGTCGGCACCATCAGCGGCACGCTCCCGGCGTGGCACAGCAGCGCGCCGTCGCCGCCCATCGTCACCGCGACCGCCCCGGCCCGCCAGCGGCGCCGCAGCTCGTCGGCGCCCCGCGCGGCGGTGGCCACCCGGGTGTCCCCGACCGGCTGCCCGGTCAACTGGCGGACCTCGGCCTCGTTGGGGGTGATCAGCCGGGCACCGGCGACCGCCGCCGGGCCGCGCGGGTGCGGGTCCCACACCACCGGTGCGCCGGTCGCCGCCAGCGCCGCCCGCAGGCCCGGCAGCCGCGCCACTCCCCGGCCATAGTCACTGACCACCACCGCCGCAGCCGCCGCGAGCACCTCGGCGGTGGCCGGCGGCAGATCGCCGTGCACCCGGCCGTCCCCGCCCCGGTCCAGCCGCAGCAGCACCTGGCCCCGGGTCCGCAGCCGGATCTTCTCGGCGGTCGCGCCACCCAACGGCAGCGGATGCAGGTCCACGCCGGCCGCTGCGAGCAGCGCCGCGAGCCGACAGCCGGCCGGGTCGGCGGCGAGCGCGCTGACCAGCACCACCGGGTGTCCCTGCCCGGCGGCGAGCGCCGCGGCCAGCCCGGCGCCACCGGGCCGGTCGGTGACGTACCGCTCGTCGAGCACCGGCGCGGCGGCGTCCGGGCAGACCCGGGTCACCGCACCGTCGACGTCCCGGTCGAGCAGGGTGTCGCCGACCACCACGATCGGGCCGGCGGTCACCGGACACCGCCGCGGACGTCCACCGGCAGACCGGCCGTCACGGCGGGCGCCGGGGACGCACCGGCGGGGAGGTCGACCGCGTCGGCGGGGACGTCGACCGTGCCGGCGACGGCGTCGACCGTGCCGGCGAGACCGAGCACGCCGGGCAGTGTCTGGTCGACGTAGCCGCACAGCAGGTGCGCGGTGACCAGATGCAGCTCCTGCACCACCTGCGGATCGGCCGCCGGCACCGCCAGCACCTCGGCGCACGCCTCGGCCAGCGGGTTCGGCACCGGGCCGGTGCACGCCCAGCAGCGCAGCCCGACGTCACGGCCAGCCCGGGCCGCGGCGAGCAGGTTGCCGCTACGTCCACTCGTGGACAGCAGCAGCAGGATGTCGCCGGGGCGGCCGTGGGCCCGTACCTGCCGGGCGAAGACCTCGTCGAAGCCGAAGTCGTTGCTGATCGCGGTGAGTGAGGAGGTTTCGGCGGTCAACGCGATCGCGGACAGCGGCGTCCGGTCGTCACGCAGCTTGCCGACCAGCTCGGCGGCGAGGTGCTGGGCCTCGGCGGCGCTGCCGCCGTTGCCGGCGATCAGCAGCCGGCCGCCGTGACCGAGCGTCCAGGCCAGCTCGGCACCCCAGCGACCCAGCCGGGTGGCCACCTGGCGGTACGGCAACAGCGCCTCAGCCAGCCCGGCGAGGTGGGTGTCGATGAGCGAGTTCACGTCGGACATCTCAGGCCACCACCCGGCTCGGCTGCCGCACCCCGCTGACCGTGCCGTAGATCGCGGTCAGCTGCGCTGCGGCGCGCTGCCACGAGTAGCACTGCCGCGCCCGGTCCAGCGCGGCGGTGGCGTAGGCGAACCGCCGGACCCGGTCGTTGAGCAACCGGCGCAGTGCCATACCGAGCGCCCGTGGGTCCCGGGGCGGCACCAGATCGCCGGTGAGGCCGTCGACGACGGTGTCGGTCAGCCCGCCCACGGCGGTGCCGACCACCGGCACGCCGCAGGCCATCGCCTCCAGCGGGGTGAGCCCGAACGGCTCGTACCACGGGGCGGCGACCAGCACGTCGGCCGACCGGTACCAGGACGGCATCTGTTCCCGGGGCACCCCGCCGACCAGCCGGACCCGGTCACCCACCCCGCACGACTCGGCCAGCTGGCGCAGCTGCCGGGCCTGCGGGTCGGTGTCCAGTTCGGCGGCCGGCGGGCCACCCACGACGACGCACTCCGCGTTCGGTACGAGTTGCATGGCCCGTACGACGTCCTGGAAACCCTTGCGGGCGACCAGCCGGCCAACGGTCAGCACCCGCAGCCGGCCCTCGTCGCGCGGCACGGCCGGTCCGTCGGGGGCGAAGGTCTGCTCGTTGACGCCGGACGGCACCACCGACAGCCGGCCCCGGGGCACCCCCATCCTGATCAGCTCGGCGACCTCGTCCTGGGACTGCGCGACCACCCGGTCGACGCTGCGGCCCAACGCCCGCTCGTAGCCGATGCGGCGGGGCGGACTGGTGTCCATCGCGCCCTGGTGGCGACGCTTGACCGTGCCCAGCGCATGGTAGGTCTGCACCACCGGCACCCCGGTCAGCCGGCCGGCGTGCATGGCGACGAGCCCGCTCATCCAGAAGTGCGCGTGCGCGACCGCCGGGGTCCAGTCGTGGCTCCACTGTCCGGCCAGCCACCGACTGAACTGCGCCATGTGCGGCAGCAGGTCGTCCTTGGCGATGTGCTCGGCCGGGCCGGCCGGCACGTGCACCACCGCGACCCCGTTGTCCAACTGCACCAGTTCCGGCAGGTCCACAGCGTCCCGGCGGGTGAACACCCGGACCTCGTGGCCGTCGGCGGCGAGCGCGGTGGACAGCTCCGCGACGTGCGTGTTCTGGCCGCCGGCGTCCACCCCGCCGAGCGCGGCGAGCGGGCTGGCGTGCTCCGAGATCATCGCGATGCGCATAGCGCCTCCTCCAGCAGCTCGTCCCAGTCCGCGAGGAACCGGTCCAGTCCGTATCGGTCCTGCGCCGCGCGCCGCGCGCCGTCGCCGAGCCGGCGGGCCGCGTCCGGCTCGTCGATCAGCCACTGGGCGGCGTCGACCAGGGTCTGCACCCGGGTGGCGAGCACCCCGGCCGACGGTGGTACCGCAGCGACCGCCTCGGTGGTGCCGAGGACGATCACCGGCATGCCCATCGCCATCGCCTCGATCAGGCTCAGGCCGAGTGAGGTCCACCGGCACAGATGCAGGTACGCGCGGCGGCGGGCCACCTCGGCGTGCATCGCCGACTGCGGCACGTCGTCGTGGACGGCCAACTGCCCGGCCGCTGTCCCGCCGAGCGCCTCGGGCAGCCCGGCGACTCCCATCCCGTACACGTCCAGCGGGGCGACCCGGGCGAACCGGGGCATCAGGTCGGTCCCGGTGACCCGGCGGCGGCGTACCGGCTCATTGGTGACCACAGCGAGCCGGTCGAGTTCGCCGCTGTAGCGGGCGGCCGGGGCGACGATGCCGTGCTCGATCACCCGGGTCCGGGTGCCGCCGGTGTCCCAGAACAGGTCGTTGAAGTGGGTGACGTGGACCACGGTGAGGTCGTCACGGTCGGCCATCGGATGCCGGCTGGTCGGCACGTCACCCTTTGGCGTGTTGTGCTCGACGTAGACCGCCGGCACGTCCCGACCAACGGTACGGCCGAGCCAACTGGTGGCCAGGTCGAGCTCCTCGGGGCGTTGCAGGATCACCAGGTCGACCTCGGCGGCGGCGAGCTGCCCGGGGCGGATCTCGGTGACGCCGTCCGGCCACGGGTAGGTGCGCGCCCGGCCCAGCCCGTACGGTCCCCGGTCCGGGGTGACCGGCACCAGGTAGTGGTGCTTGCCGTGGACGAACGCGGTGGTCCACGACCCGTGGACGTGCCAGAGGAAGATGTTCATCCGGCCGTCCCGCAGATCAGTTCGACGGCCTCGACGACGCTGTCCGGGGAGACCGTCGACAGACACGGATGGCCGGGCACCGGGCACCGGGCGGCCCGGGTGTTGCGGCAGCCGGCGACCGGGTCGCCGAGCCGGACCCAGGGCACCCGGTAGGGGCCCCACTGGCCGAACGGCACCGTCGGCGCGAACAGGCTGACCACCGGGGTGCCGACCGCCGCCGCGAGGTGCGCCGGCCCGGTGTTGCCGACGACCAGCGCGCCGGCCTGCGCGATGATCGCGGCGAGCCGGGCCAGCGAGGTCTGACCGCCGAGGTCGACACCGGACCGACCGGCGACCCGACGGCTCAGCGCCTGCTCGCCGGGTCCGCCGGTGACCACCACCCGGTGCCCGGCGGCGTGCAGCGCGTCGACGAACGCGGCACACCGCTCCGGCGGGCAGGCGCGGGACTCGACGGAGGATCCCGGGTGCACCACGACATAGCCCGGTGGTCCGGCCCGGTCCGGTCCCGACCGGGGTGTCGGCCCGGCGGCCGGCCGCAGACAGCCCGGGCGTAGCCGCAGCACCGGTTCGTCGTCGCCGGGCAGCGCGAACCCGGCGGCGGCGGCCAGCGACAACGCGCGTTCCGGCTCCGGTACGCCCGGCGGCACCCGGTGGCGCACGTCGAGCAGGGAGCCGGGGTAGTCGTCACTGATCGCCGCGATCCGGTCCACCCCGGCCTGCCGCAGGAGCAGCGCCAGCGGCAGCGGCGACTGGTGGAAGGAGGTGAAGATGATCGCCTCGTCGGCGCCGACCTCGGCCAGCCGGTCCGTCAGCCGGGTCAGGTCGGCCGGATCCACCGGACCGGGATCCGGGTCGATCCACGGCAGCGGCCACTCGATCAGCTCGCCGACACCGGGCAGCAGTTCGGCGGCGGCCCGGCCCCGCGGACCGCAGAGCATGACCACCTCGTCCGCCCCGGCCGCCACGGCGCGGATCGCCGGCCCGGTGACCAGTACGTCGCCGACCGAGTCGGAGCGCACGACCAGGACCCGGCCGCCGCGCCGGCCGGGCCCGTCGGGGGCGGTCGCCCGGTGCCGACGCAGGATGAGATCGGCGGCGCCGGCCAGGTCACCAGCGACGGCGGGAGCGGCGGCCGTCTCCTGCGGTCGGGTCGTCTCGGTGGGTATCAGGATGCCGGTCGCGCCGGCGGCGCCGGCGGCGACGATGTCCCGGCCGATGTCGCCGACCACGACGCACCGCCCGGCGGTGGTGTCCAGTTCCCGGGCGGCGGCCAGGACCATGCCCGGTGCCGGTTTGCGGCACCGGCAGCCGTCGCCGTCGTCGTGCGGGCAGATCTGCCAGGTGTCGAACGGGCCGAGGAGTTCCTCGATCCGGTCGTGCACCCGACGCATGTCGTGGGCGGTGAAGTGGCCGCGGGCCAGGCCGGACTGGTTGGTGACGACACCGAGCCGCAGGCCAGCGGCGCGGAGCCGGTCAAGCGCGGCGCGGGCACCGCGTACCGGGCGGACCAGGTCCGGGTCGCCGTTGTACGGCACGTCGTGCACGAGCGTCCCGTCACGGTCGAAGAGCACCGCGTCGAACAGCCCGCGGCCCCGACTGATCAGTTCGCTTCGCACCTGGCTCCGTTTCCCGGGTGCGGGGCGAGTAAACCAACCACGGCGTTCGTCCGGTCCGCACCATTTCGCCGGTGGCCGGGTTAGCGTGCCGCCCGCGGGGTACCCGGCTGATCGTGGCTGTCGTGCAGCGGGTGATCCCCGCCCCGCCGGACCAGGTGTTCGCCGTGCTGGCGAACGGCTGGTCGTACAGCGACTGGGTGGTCGGCACCGTGCACATCCGCGACGTCGACGAGCACTGGCCGCAGTCCGGGGCCCGGCTGCACCACACGGCCGGTCCCTGGCCGCTGTCGTTGTCCGACACCTCCACGGTGATCTCCTGCCAGCCGGGCGACGAGCTGACGTTACGGGCCGGGCTGTGGCCGCTCGGCGAGGCGACGATCGTGTTCCGGCTCGCACCGACCCCGGGCAACGGCACCCGGGTCACCATCGCCGAGTCGTTCACCGGAGGGCCGCTGCATTGGATCCGTACGAAGCTCGACGATCTGGTCCTGCACCACCGCAACCGGGAGACGCTGCGCCGGCTGTCCGACATCGCCACCCGGCAGACCGTCGGGTGACGCCGGCACGCCACGGCCGTGGGCCCGACGGACGGGTCCACGGCAGCAGGGCCCAGTCAGGGCAGGCCCTGCCTGGGCAGGTCAGTGGACGGGTGCCGGACGGCACCCGCAGGGAGGTGATCGGGATGAGCCAGACCGTGATGATCACTGGCGCGAGCGCCGGCATCGGACGTGCCACCGCCCAGCGGTACGCGCGCCGCGGCGCCCGGCTCGGGTTGCTCGCCCGAGGAGCGGCCGGCCTGGCCGCAGCCGCCGCACAGTGCCGTGAGCTGGGTGCCGAGGCGGTGGCCACGTACCAGGTGGACGTCGCCGACGCAGCAGGGGTCGACGGGGCCGCTGACGACCTGCACCGGCGCAACGGCGGCCTGGACGTGTGGATCAACAACGCGATGGTGTCGGTCTTCGCCCCGACCTGGGAGATCAGCGCCGACGAGTTCCGACGGGTCACCGAGGTCAACTACCTCGGCACGGTGCACGGCACGCTGGCGGCGCTGCGACAGATGCGCCCGGCCGGAATCGGCACGATCGTGCAGGTCGGGTCGGCGCTGGCGTACCGGGGCATCCCGCTGCAGTCCGCGTACTGCGCCAGCAAGCACGCCATCCAGGGATTCAACGACTCGCTACGGGCCGAACTGCTCCAGGCCAGCCCCGAGATCAAGCTGTCGATGGTCCAGCTGCCGGCGGTGAACACGCCGCAGTTCTCCTGGGTACGCACCCACCTGCCCCGACACCCGCAACCGGTACCGCCGATCTTCCAACCCGAGGTGGCCGCGGCGGCGATCTGCTGGGCCGCCGACAACGGCAAGCGGGAGGTCAACGTCGGTGGCCCCACCCTGCGGGCCCGGCTCGCCGACGTCATCGCCCCCGGGCTGCTCGACCGGCTACTGGCGATCCGGCAGGTCGGCTTCGACTCCCAACAGACCGACGAGGTCATCGACCGGGCCCGCTGGCGGGACAACGTGGACGCCCCGGCCGATGCCGAGGTCGATCACGGCGCGCACGGCGCCTTCGACGACCAGGCACGTCGGCGGTCGCTGGCGTTGTGGGCCGTGACACACAAGCAGACCGCCACCGCCGCGGTCCTGGCCGCCGCGCTCGGCACCGCTCGGGCGATGGTCGGCAACGGGCCGGCCCGGCTGCGGTCAGCGGTCCGTCGACCGGTCGGGCGGGCAGCGTGACTGTCTGACACCACCGCCGCCCGTTGGGCCGCCGGTCGCCGCCGTCGAACCGGCGGCCGTGGCACACAAGGGGGATACAGCCCGCCCGCCCACCGATGCATCATCGATCGCAGAGGACGATCATGGGGCGGCGGCGACCGTCGCGCCCAACCAGGAGGTGGCGGTCGATGACAACCGATTCGAGCTGGGACGACTACCTGACCAGCGACACCAGCGCCGACACCGGCACGACGGATTTCGCGGGTAGCTCGACCACGCTGCCCGAGCCGGTCGCCGGCGCGGTGGAGACCCATCTGGACCAGGCCGTGGCCGACCAGGAGTGGTCGGACTGGCACGCCGACGTAAGCGATTCGTGGAGCCAGTCCGCCGACGGTCACCTACAGGACGCGGCGGACAGCGTCGCCGCCGGCTTCGACCCGACCGCCTCACTCGAGGCGGCCGACCGGCAGTACTCGCTGGCAGCCGACGAGGCCGGTACGGCGAGCGACTACGCGGCCGCGACGGACTACAGCGTCGACGCCGCAGCCGCCGAAATCAGCGCGTACGACAGCACCAGCGGTTACGACACCGGCAGCAGCTTCGACACCGGCAGCAGCTTCGACACCGGCAGCAGCTTCGACACCGGATTCGGCGCGGAATGACCTGGGCAGACAGCAACGGCAGGGCACCGGCCAGCGGCAGCGGCGATGATCGGCAGGCCGGGCAGCTCACCGCCGGAGCGGAGCGGACCGTCAGCGCTCCACTCGCCGTCGTGCGGCAGCATCTTCTCGCCGTCGTACGGAACCTGGGTTTCCAGCTCACCGCCGAGCAGCTCACCGTCATCCAGGCGGTACGCGGTTCCAAGCTCGGTGCGGTCACCTTGCAACCGGCCCGGATGCCGGTGCAGTTGCAGATCGGCCTGGAGGCCGACCCGGCCGCCTGCCGGGTCACCGTCCAGGTGAGCGACCGCTGGCCGGCCAAGGTCGGCCGTAACTGGGGTGCGACCGCTGTCTACCAGGACGTCTTCGGGTCCGTCCTGGCCACCGTCGACGCCGCTCTGGCCCGGCTCGACCCGGCGGCCGCCAGCGGCTTCGCCGGCTGGTGGCGCAACACCGGGACCGGGGACGTCGCCGCCATGCAGAACGCCGCCGGGTGGGCGGCCCAGGCCGGCTCGTTGATCTCCCGCCACACCACCCGGTTCCTCGACGGGTCCGACCCGGCAAAGGGTGCCCCGGTGAGCCGGACCGGGGCGGGCACGTTCACCTTCGTCGCTGCGGATACGGTCGCCGAGGTGCCGACCCAGCTCGCCGACGGGATGCTGACCGTCGGCACCCTGATCACCAGCCGGCCCGGACAGATGCCGGCGAATCTGGTCACCCAGATCCAGGGGCTGGTGTACCGGGTCGAGGAGTACATCGCGGCGGCAGCCGCCCCGGCCGGCGCTTCGACGCCGTTCCGGTTCACCGTGGACCCGGCCGACGTGCCGGTCGTGACGTTCCTGCATCAGCAGGCCCAGCTACGGGAGATGCTGCCGGTTCGGACGCTGTTGATCTGCACGACCTGCAAGCTGGAAAAGATCGTCAACCCCGAACTGGAGCGACTACAGGAACGCAACCGCCGTACCCGCGACCTGGCGACCACGGTGAGCGCGGTGATCAGTCCGTTCGTGCTGGCCGGGCGGCTGGCCCAGACCAAGGGTCCGGCCTTCGCCTGCCCACGCTGCCAGGGTCTGTCAGCCGACGAGTCGGTGGTGACCTTCTGCCGGCAGTGCGGCGACCGGTGTACGGAGTCAGCACTGCGGTCCTGCAACAAGTGCTCGTTCGACTTCCGATCGCTGCTGCCAAAGGCCCCGCTGTGGGTCGCGCCGACCGACGTCGCGCCGACCGGTCGGGACCAGTCCGCCACGCCCGCTGTCACGCCCGCTGTCACACCGGCGACCGAGCCGGCGACACCGCCGACAGCGACAGCGTCACCACCACCACCGACAGCAACGGCGTCACCACCACCACCGGCGACCCGCGCACCGGCAGCTCCGGCACCGACCCCGACACCGGTCGAGGAGTCCTGGCCGCGTCCCCCGGGCCAGTGACCCCGAGGGTTCCAGCCGGAGATCCGACACCCGCCCCGGGGCCTGTCCGCGTCGTGCAGGGCGACCCGCCCGATTACTCTAGGTAGTCAGACGTGGACGGGGTCGGTCGTCGCCGACCGCCCGGCGAGCGGGAGGGCAGATGGCGTACTACCTGGCACCGTCGCTGCGAATACTGCGGAGTGAGATCGACGCCCGGTGGCCGGACCGGGACCGCAGGTCCGACGGCTGGATCGGCGACGCCGCGCACGCGGCCCGGACCTCGGACCACAATCCCAACGCGCGGGGCAGTGTCGACGCGATCGACGTCGACCGTGACGGCATCGACGTACCGACGCTCCTGGCCGCGTTCCAGACCCACCCCGCAGCCCAGTACTGGATCTTCGATCGGCAGATCGCCAACCGGGCCACCGGTTGGAGCCGACGGGCGTACACCGGGAGCAACCCGCACACCGGACATGTCCACCTGTCGATCCGGCAGAGCGCCGCCGCGGAGCAGGACACCACCGGGTGGGGTCTGCTGCCCGGCTCGGTCGGCCCGGTACCGTCGGCGCCGGCCCCATCCGGTCCCCCACCGGTGCCGGCACAACCATCCCGGCGTCGCCGGGCCCGGATGGTCATCGACTGACCGGTCGGCCACTCGATTCGGCCACCGGCTCAGCGGTAGACCGCGCGCTGCGCCGCCGACACCACGGCCCCGTACATCCGCCCGGTGACCGCGCGGTCGCGGGCCAGCGCCGCCCGCGCGGCGTTCGACCCGGGCGCGCCGTGCACCCCGCCGCCGGGGTGCGCCGACGCCGAGGCGAGAAAGAGCCGGTCGACCGGGGTGTCCGCGCGGCCCAGGCCGGGCACCGGCCGGAAGAACAGCTGCTGGTACGCGGCCGAGGTGCCGCCACCGACCGCTCCCCCGACCAGGCTCGGGTTGTGCTCCTGCAGGTCTACCGGACCGGCAACGTCACGGGCCCGGACCAGGGCACCGAAGCCCGGTGCCTGCCGGTGCAGCACCTCCTCCATCCGCGCGACGTGCTCGAGGATCTCCTCGGCGTGCCACGAGGTGCGGTGCGGCAGGTGCGTGTACGCCCACAGCGACTCGGTGCCCGCCGGTGACCGCTGCGGGTCGGCGGTGGTGAGCTGACCGAGCAGCAGGAACGGGTCGCGGGGCACCTCGTCGCAGGCCAGCGCGGCGGCGTACCGGGTCAGTCCGTCCAAATCGGCCCCGAGGTGCACGGTGCCGGCCCCGGCGACCGCCGGATTGCGCCACGGCATCGGGCCGGCGAGCGCCCAGTCGACCTTCACCGTCGACCCGTCCCACCGGAACCGGTGCAGGTCGTCGACCATCCTGGTGGGCAGCCACCGGTCACCGACCAGGTCGAGCAGCAGCGCCGGAGCGGGAACGTCGGCGAGCACCGCCCGCCGGGCCTGCCACAGCCGGCCGTCGACGGTACGCACGCCGACCGCCCGGCTGCGGGCGATCAGCACCCGGCCGGCGGCGGCGCCGGTGACCAACCGCCCGCCCCGGGAACGCAGCCGGCCGACCAGCGCGTCGGTGATCCGTTGCGCGCCGCCCGCCGGCACCGGCCAGCCGATCTCCTGACCGAGCATGGTCAGCAGCCAGCCGTACACGCCGGACGCGACATCGTCGGGGGCCAGGTCGGTGTGCAGCGCGCAACCGGCGAGCAGCGCCGGACCGCCGGCACCGGCGAAGGTCTCCCGGCCGAGCTGGCGGACCGGCAGTAACAGGCGCCGGGCCAGCCGCAGCGATCCGGCGCTCCGGAGCCGGCGCAGCAGCGCGGTGCCGGCCCGCACCGGCGGGAACGGGGTGAACAGCGCGTCGATCAGCGGTGCCGACACGGCCCGCCACTCGGCGTACGCCGACAGCCAGCGTTCGCCGTCGCCGTCGGCGAATGTCTCCAGCGACTCGGCGGTCCGCCGGGGGTCCAGGTTGACCACCGCAGCCCGGTCGTCCGGAAGCAGGTGAGCGAAGACGTCCGGAGCGTGCCGCCAGCGCAGCCCGAACTCGGCCAGCCGCAGCTCCCGCAGCACCGGCGAAGCGAACCCGAGCGGATAGAACGAGCTGTACAGGTCGCTGAGATAGCCGGGAGCGGTCACCTCGGCGGACCGGACCGCGCCGCCCGGCGCCCCGGCCGCCTCCAGCACCAGCACGTCCCAACCTGCGTCGGCGAGCAGGTTGGCGGCGACCAGGCCGTTGTGTCCGGCGCCGATGACGACCGCGTCCGCCGTCTCCACATCCGTGTCTGCCATCTCCGCGCGGCTACCCCGGCCGGGCGCAGCCAAACGTTTACCGGCGCGGCCTTCGGGAACGACTGCCGGATGTACGACGTGGAGCAGTTCATCGACGGCGTGTGGGGGCGGTTCGGCGACGGTGCCGAGATCGTCGTCGAGGACCCTTCCGAGGGCACCCCGGTCAGCCGCAGCCCGGTCGCCACCGAGGCGAACATCGGCACGGCGGTGAAGTCGGCCCGCGAGGCGGCACCGGGGTGGGCTGCGACACCGGCGGCGGAACGGGCCGCGGCGCTGCGGCGAATCGCGGACGCTCTGGCCGCTGCCACCGACCAGGTGGCCGAGGCGCAGAGCGCGGAGATGGGCAAGCCGTTGGCCGGGGCCCGGGCCGGGATCGCCGCTGGCGTGGCGACCCTGCGGCAGTACGCCGAACTGGGTCCGGTGCACCGGGGTCGGGCGCTGGCCGGCGACCCGGCCGCCCTGGATCTGATGGCGTACGTGCCGCGTGGGGTGGTGGCGGTGCTGACACCGTGGAACGACCCGGTGGCGGTGGCTTGCGGGCTGCTCGGCGCGGCACTGGTCACCGGCAACACGGTGGTGCACAAGCCGAGTGAACGCTGCCCGGCGACCGGCGCGCTGCTCGCCCGGATGGTCGCCGACGAGGTTCCCGACGGGGTCTTCGCCCTGCTGACCGGCGACGGGGGCGTCGGTGCCCGGATCGCCGCCTCCGACGGGGTGGACCTGGTCGCCCATGTCGGGTCGACCGACGCCGGGCGGGCGGTCGCCGAGGTGTGCGCCCGAACCGGGGCCAAGGTGCTGCGGGAGAACGGCGGCAGCGACGCGCTGATCGTCGACGAGGGCGTCGATCCGCGGTGGGCCGCGCAGCAGGCGGCGTCCGGTGCGTTGGCCAACTCGGGCCAGGTGTGTGTCAGCGTGGAGCGGATCTACGTGCACAGCACGGTGGCGGAGCCGTTCGTCGAGGAACTCACCGGGCACTGCTCGGGGATGCGGTTGGGGCCGGCCCGTGACCCGTACACCGAGCTGGGTCCGTTGGTGGACCGCCGACACCGCGACCGGGTGCACGCCCAGGTCTCGGCGGCGCTGGCGGCCGGGGCGACGGCGCGGTGCGGCGGCCGGATCCCGGACGGGCCCGGTGCCTTCTACCCGCCGACGGTGCTGACCGGGTGCACCGACGACATGGCGGTGATGCGGCAGGAGACGTTCGGCCCGGTCGCCCCGGTGATGACGGTGGGGTCGTTCGACGAGGCGCTGTCCCGGGCGGCGGCTTCCCCGTACGGTCTGTCGGCGACCGTGCTGACCCGTTCCATGGGCCACGCGCAGCGGGCCTGGCGTGAACTGCCGGTGGGCACCGTGAAGATCAACTCGGTGTTCGGCGGAGCGCCGGGCGGTGCCGCGCACCCCCGGCGCGGCAGCGGGGAGGGCCTCGGATTCGGACCGGAACTGCTCGACGAGATGACCGTCGTCAAGGTGCTGCATCTGCAGGCTCCGGGTGGACCGGACGGCCGTTGGTGAGCAGTCCGGCCCGGCCGGCGCGGTTACGCGAGATCCGGTTGACGACGTGGCGCGCCGTGCTGGTCGGCAGCGGACGCCGGTTCGTCCGGGACAACTGCGTGGACTGGGCCGCCGCGTTGACCTACTACGGGGTGCTCGCGTTGTTCCCCTCGTTGATCGTGGTCGTCGCGCTGGTCGGTCTGGTCTCGGAGGGTGAGCGCACGGTGGACACCGTGGTCGGCCTGGCCGAGGAGCTCGGAGCCGGGGCGGTGGTGGGCGACGAGGGTTTCGTCGACATCATCGACGGGGTGGTCGACCAGCGCAGTTCCGCCGGTGTGCTGCTCAGCTTCGGTCTGGTGGCCGCGCTGTGGTCGGCGTCGGGCTACGTACGGGCGTTCACCCGCGCCGCGAACGCCATCTACGGGGTGGCCGAAGGTCGCCCCTTCTACCGGTTGCAGCCGCAGCAGCTCGGGCTGACCGCCGCCGGGCTGGTACTGCTCGCGCTGGTCGCTGTGATGCTGATTGTCAGCGGCCCGGTCACCGACGCGCTCGGTGACCGACTCGGCCTGGGCCAGGCCCCGCGTACCGCCTGGAGCCTGCTCAAATGGCCGGTGCTGATCGCCATCGTCACGACACTCTTGTCCCTTCTGTACTGGTTCGCCCCCAACGTTCGCCAGCCGAGGCTCCGCTGGCTGGCCGTCGGCGGCGCGGTGACCCTGCTGCTGACGGCGCTGGTTTCCGCCGGATTCGGCACCTACGTCGCGTACTTCGGTTCGTACGACGTGACCTACGGCAGCCTCGGCGCGGTGATCGCGTTCCTGGTCTGGCTCTACCTGACCAACCTGGCGGTGATGCTGGGCGTCGAGATCAATGCGGAGGTGCAGCGCCGCCGGGCCGCCCAGGCCGGCGAGTCGGAACCGGCCGACCCGGTGCTGCCGCCACGTACGCCGGTTTAGCCACGCCGGTCACGGGTAGTCGAACAGCTATGGAACGCGGCAACAGCAAGCACAGTCCCCGGGTGGACGACAGCATGGCTCACGACACCCGTGGGACCACGCAGGGCACCACCGGAGGCCGGGCCGAGGAGTGGCACGAGGCGGAGCCCCCGGGCGAGGACCAGCCGGAGCCGGCCGCGATTCCGGCCGGCGACAACCGCTCCGGTACGCCGCAGGGCATGACCAGCGAGGAGGTTGAGCAGCGGAGCAGGCTGGGCCGCTACATCAACCTCTCGGCGCTGCCCGGGGACCGCAGCACGCTGCGCAACAGCGCGCTGGAGAACGAGGCACCCGACGACGTGCTCGACGAGATCGATCAGCTGCCGCCGGGTCGCACGTTCCAGACGGTGTCCGAGGTGTGGGCCGAGCTCGGCCATGCCAACGAGACGACCCGCTGGTGACCGCGCCGCCTGCGGCCCAGCGGGATTCAAGGAGGGACTTCAGATGGGAGCAGTGACCGAGTACGTCGACGTCGCGGTGCCGGTACGCGCCGCGTACAACCAGTGGACGCAGTTCGAGGAGTTCCCCCAGTTCATGGAGGGTGTCTCCGAGGTGACCCAGGTGTCTGACACGTTGACGCACTGGACGACCGAGATCGCCGGGGTGTCGCGCGAGTTCGACGCGAAGATCACCGAGCAGATTCCCGACGAGCGGGTCGCCTGGACCGCGACCGGTGGGGTGAAGCAGGCCGGTGTGATCACCTTCCACCGCCTGGACGACGCCCACACCCGGGTGACCGCACAGATGGAGTTCGACCCGGAGGGGGCGGCGGAGCAGGCCGGCGACAAGCTCGGCATCGTGGACCGCCGGGTCAAGGGCGACATGAAGCGCTTCAAGGACTTCATCGAGAGCCGGCACGGCGTGGAGACCGGTGCCTGGCGTGGCGAGGTCCCCCGGCCGCAACCGTGACAGTTCAACCGACCACCGAACCTCAAACAGCGCCCGCCGGCCGGCGGTGAATCCTCCCGAGCCGGCCGACCGGTGGGCCTGACGGCGGGGCGGGTGGGCCGAAACCGGCCCACCCGCCCCGGCCGCGTCCGCCGGCCCCTGTTTGGCGACAGCCCGGCCGGGTAACCCGAGCGACATGACTAATTCCGCAGACGACGTCTGGCGCGACGAGGACCGGCTGCCGGTCCGTGAACTGGAGCGGGCTGTCGCCGCACCGGCGGGCGACGGTGAGGTCGACGACATGACCGGCAACGACGCCGCGGCCGAGGAGGAGTTCGGCCACGGCGCGGAAGCGGTGGACCGTACCGCAGGCCGCCCGGGCGGACCGGCGACGACGGACCCCGAGCGGCCGTACCGGCCGTCGACCACCGGCCGAACCGGTCCGCACTGACGGTCCCCGGAACGACAGGTACGGACGACGGCCACGGCTGGTCGCTGAGTGCGGCCGGACCGGGTCGCTGACGCATCGGTCAGCCATCCTCGGCCGATCGGCTGACGGCGGTGGGAATCATCCGAGCGAGACTTTTCGGATGCGCCCCACCGCCCCCGGATTCCTCACGCCGCGCCAGCGACGCTGGGCCTGGCTCGGCTTCCTGCTGACCGCGATCCAGGCGCCGGTCTCCGCCTACCTGCTGCCGGACGGCTCCTGGTTGTTCAGCGTCTGCGTGGCGCTGATGGTCGCCACGGTGATCATCGCCGACGACGCAGCCCGCCGCCGCCCGGCCCCGGCCGACAACCGACGCGTCGAGTAGCCGGGCGGGCACAGTACATGAGTCCATTTCCCGCTGCCCCGCACGGCCTGCTGGCCGCCCCGGCCGCCCGAAGGGCGGCGCAGACCTCGTTGGCCGATTTGCACGCCTCGCTCGGTGCGGCCGGCCTGGCCGCCGCCGCGGTCCTGCCCGGCCTGCTGGCCGAGCTGGATCAGCACGCCGCTGCGGTCCGGGACCGGCTGTTCGCGGATCTGCGTCCGCTCAGCCCGGTGACGTTGGCCCGGTACGCCGACGGGGTGCGCGACGCGGCCGCCGAGGCCGGCTGGCGCCCCCGGGTGGTCGGGCCGACCACCCAGTGGACGACGGTCGACTGGGTGACGTTGCGGCTGGTCGCCGTCTGCCAGCTGGCCGGGATCAGCGGCGCGGCCCCGCGCTGACCCCGGCCCCGTACTGGCGGCTTCCTCGACCCGCCCGGACGGATCAGCCGCGGGAGGTCCCGCCCGGTCCGGTCATGCCCCCCGGCCGGTTGGCACCCGGCCCGGCCGTGCCCCGGCCGCTGGCCGCCTCACGACCACCGGACATCGCCGGTGCCTGCTGGGTCTGCGGGATCACCTGCGTCGGTTCGTTCATCCGGCCGCCGGCGTCGTCCCGGCCGGCCTGGTACGCCTGGGCACTGTCCCGCACCGCCTGCGATTCCTCCGCCATCCGGGTGAGCCAGCCCTCCCACCGTTGCTGCATGGGTCGGACCAGGCCACCGCCGACCCCGACGATCAGCACGCCGGCGATGGTGGCGAGCACCGCGATCAGCACCGGGGTGGTGACCGTGGTGGCGATGCCGACCTGGTTCAGCGCGGCGATGACGCCGAGCGCGACGATGAACACCGACGCGGCGGTGGCCAGCAGGCGGCCGTAGGAGAGCCCACCGAGCGCGCCCGACACCAGGTCACGTACCGCGGTTGCGATGGCGGCGGCGACGACCACGATGACGATCGCGACGAACGCCCGCGGCAGCCACGCCACGACCGCGCTGATCAGGTCGCTGATCGGGTTCGGTCCCCAGACTCCGAACGCGAACTGCAGGGTGAACAGCAGCACCGCGTAGTACGCCAACCGGGCCAGGATGTCACTGGCGTCGTACCGGGTCCGTTCCAGGGCCTTGCCGATGCCGCCGCGCTCCACCGCCCGGTCGAACCCGACCCGTTCGAGCGCCTTGTCGACGCCCTTCAGCACTGCCCGTGCGATCAACCATCCGACCACCAGAATCGCGATGAACGCGATGGCCCGGGGCACGAAAAGTATCACGGACCGCCACATGTCAGTCAGCGCGTTGCCGATGTCGACCTGCGCCGACGCGTACGTCGAGGACATCCGGTCCCCCCTTTCCGGCTCATCTACCGATGCGTCGCCTCGTTGTCGTACGGACGCGCTGCATCGCCTACCGCCGGCCCGCATACCCACCTAGCGCCGGTCCACGCCACCCGCCGACAGCAGCCCCCGGATAGGCTGCCACCCATGGCAGGCACCGCCGGGCAGACCCGGGACACCCCGTCGGGGGTGCCGGCTGCGCGTTCAGCCACCCCGGCCGGCACCAACCCGGACAGCGCCGTACCGGCCGGCACCACCTCGGACAGCGTCGTACCAGCCGGACTCGTCGACCGGCACGACTGGGCGGGCACGCCGCTCGGCCCGCTGAGTGGTTGGGATCCGGCGGTACGGGCAGCGGTCGAGCTGGTGCTCGCTTCACCGGTGCCGATGGCCCTGGTCTACGGCGACGACTTCCTGATGATCTACAACGACGCCTACGCGGAGCTGCTCGGTGCCAAGCACCCGGAGGCGTTCGCCCAGCCCGCGGCTGCGGTGTTCGCCGACGCGTGGCACCGGCCGGGCGTCGGCGACGTGGTCGAACGGGTCTACCGCACCGGCGAGCCGTTCCTCGAGTCGGAGGCCGTGGCGCCGTTCGGTACCGGTGAGTCAGGCCCGTTCGGCGGCACGGCCTTCACCCGTGGCTACTCCGCGGTGCGGGACAGCGACGGGCGGATCGTCGGAATGCTCTCGGTCGCGACCGAGACCGGCACCATCACCCACCGGCTGCAGAGCCTCAGCGAGCTGACCTCGGCGTTGGCCGGCACGCTCACCCTCGACGACGTCGCCCGAGTCGCGCTGCGGTACGGACTGGCCTCGCTCGACGTCGACCAGGTGGCGCTCGGCATCGACGACGGCGGCGGATGGCGGGTGGTCCGCCGGGTCCGCGGTGAACTGCTCGACGAAGCCGACGAGCGACTGCCGCCGGTGTGGCGCCGGATCCCCCGGGACGCTCCCACCCCGTTGGCCACCGTCGCCGGCACCGGTGTCCCCCGGTTCGCCGGGGAGGGCCGGCCGCTCGCCCGGTACGCCACGGACCGGCACGACGAGCTGGTGACGGCGCTCGCCGCCCTACCGCTGCGGGCCGGATCGCTCCGCGGTGGGATCACCTTCGGGTACCGCGAGCCACATTCGTGGGCGCCGGCTGAACGGGCGCTGCTTTCGGCGGTCGCCGAGCTGGTCACTCAGGCGGCCGAGCGGGCCCGGCGGTTCGAGACCCAGCATGGTACGGCTCAACTGCTGCAGCGCAGCATGCTGCCGGAGCAACTGCCGGATCTGCCGCTGCTGCGGTTGGCCGCACGCTACGACCCGGGGGTGGACGGCAATTCGGCCGGCGGGGACTTCTACGACGCGTTCCGGCTGCCCGATGGCGGGCTGGCCGTGGTGCTCGGCGATGTCGTCGGGCACGATGTGCGGGCAGCGGCGCTGATGGGCCAGGTCCGGGCCGCGCTGCGCGGGCTCGCGCTGGCCGACCCGGAGCCGACGGCGGTGCTGAACGGGCTGGACCGGCTGGTGCACAGCCTGGGCGCGGAGAGCCGGAACGAGGAGCTGTTCGTGACCGTGCTGTACGGGATGCTGGATCCGGCGACCGGCGGGTTGACGGTGGCCAGCGCTGGTCATCCCGCTCCGCTGATCCGACGCTGGTCGTCGACCACGGCGAGCGCCGAGTTCGTCCCGGTGCCGCCCGGGCCGCCGCTTGGTCTGGCCGGGCCACGGCGGCCGACCCGGGTCGAGCTGCGCCCCGGCGACACGCTGCTGATGTTCAGTGACGGCGTGGTGGAACGACGCGGTCAGGATCTCGGCATCGGGATGTCAGCTCTGGCCGCAGCCGTCGCCGAGACCAGCACCAGCGATCCACGCAACCTCTGCGCGGTGGCCAGTGCGGCGGTGCCGGGCACCACTGACGACGACGTGGCGGTGCTCGCGGTGGAGCACGCGGCCGCGCCGAGCCGGTCGGCGGGGCTGCTGGTTCCTGCCGAGCCGATCGCACCGAGCCGGGTGCGGCACTGGTTGGCCGACCAGCTGGCCGGGTGGCAGGTTCCGGAATCGGTGATCGGTCCGGCGGTGCTCTGTGCCAGCGAACTGACCACGAACGCCCTGCTGCATGCCGGCACCGAGGCGCGGGTGGAGATCGATCTCAGTCAGGAGCGACTACTCGTCTCGGTAGCTGACAGTGGCACCCGGGGCACGGCCAGTCGGGCACATGTCGACACGTTGAGTAGCCGTGGCCGGGGTCTGGGTCTGATCGAGCAGTTGAGCGACACCTGGGGCACCGACCCCTCGGTACGCGGTTCAACCGTGTGGTTCGAGATCATGTTGCCAATCAACTCGTAACCCCTATGTTTACCCATAGTGATCTCAATTGGGCCATTCGGCCGAGTCGCGGCAGGCGTCTCCGTGGCGTACGGTAACTGACTACGCCAATAGGATAAACGACGCGAAGAGGTACAAAGCGGTGCGAATCAGAGGCTACGCCACGGGAACCCCCTGCTGGTCCGAACTACGCACCAGCGACACCGCGGGTTCGAGCGACTTCTACCACGAACTGTTCGGTTGGAAGCCGGTCGACCTGCCGAACAGCACCGGCGCCGAGTTCCACCTGCGGGACATGGCCGTCGCCGGGCTCGCCCCCGCCCTCGCCGCAGGCCAGCCGGCGGCCTGGCTGACCTACCTCGCTTCGGACAACCTGGCCGCGACGGTCGAGAGTGTGCACCGGGCCGCCGGATCGACACTCTCGCCGCCCGCCCAGGTCGCCGAACGGGGCCACTGCGCCCTGATCGCCGATCCACAGGGCGCCGTGTTCGGGCTCTGGCAGCGGGGCGCATTCCCCGGCGCACAGGTGACCGGTGAGCCCGGCGCTACCTGCTGGAACGAACTCGCCACCCGGGACTTGGCCGGCGCGGTGTCCTTCTACGGCTCGGTGTTCGGGTGGACCACGCGACCCAGCATCTACAGCGAAGGGTCCGGATATCAGGAGTGGTTGCGGGAGACCAGCGAGGTGGCCGGGCTGATCGAGATGGGCGAGATGTACCCGCCACAGGTCCCAGCGCACTGGCGGACGACCTTCGAGGTCGACGACTGCGAGGCGGCTGTGCAGCGCTGTCAGGCACTCGGCGGGACGGTCTCCTTCGGTCCGTACCAGGCCGGTCCGGGCGCCTACGCCCAGTTGGCCGACCCGTTCGGTGCCGCGTTCGGGATCATCGCGTTGCGTCCGGAGTTCCGCACGCCGCTGGACTGACCCGGGCTACCACCGGGTCAGATATTTCACTTTATGCCACCTTTGGAACGATTGGCGTCACAGGCTCTTCACATATCAGCAACATCCCCGTACGGTGGTCGATATCCATGGGAGCGCTTCCACTGAACGCTCTCAATATATCGTCCCTACCCGGAGGGAGCACGCATGCGCAGAAGATCTGCGCTCACCGCAGGCACCGCCGCCGTCATGGCGTTCACGGTGGCCACTGCGGTCGGTGTCGGGCTGCTGCAGCCCACGGCCGCCGAGGCAGCCGAATCAGCCTTCTACGTCGATCCGGACACCTCGGCCGCCCGCTGGGTGGCGGCGAACCCCGGTGACTACCGGGCGAACGTCATCCGCGACCGGATCGCCTCGGTGCCGCAGGGCCGCTGGTTCACCCAGTACAACCCCAACGAGGTCCGCAACCAGGTCAGCGCCTTCGTCGGTGCCGCCGCAGCGGCCGGCAAGATCCCGATCATGGTCGTCTACAACATCCCCAACCGCGACTGCAGCAACCACAGCAGCGGTGGCGCGCCCAACCACAGCGCCTACCGGCAGTGGGTCGACCAGGTCGCGGCCGGGCTCGGTAACCGGCCCGCGTACATCGTGCTTGAGCCCGACGTGCTCGCCCTGATGGGCACCTGCATGAACGAGTCGCAGCAGGCCGAGGTACGCGCCTCGATGGCCTACGCCGGCCGGGCGCTCAAGGCCGGATCGTCGCAGGCCCGGATCTACTTCGACGCCGGAAACTCGGCCTGGCACCCCCCGTCGATGATGGCCAATCTGCTGGTCGGTGCCGACGTGGCGAACAGTGCCCACGGCATCTCCACCAACGTGTCCAATTACCGCAGCACCAGCGAGGCGACCAACTACGTCAAGGCGGTCATCAACGCCACCGGCGCGAACCACCTCAACGCGGTGATCGACACCAGCCGCAACGGCAACGGCCCGCTCGGCTCCGAATGGTGCGACCCGGAAGGCCGGGCCATCGGCACGACGAGCACCACCAACACCGGGGACAGCAAGATCGACGCGTACCTCTGGGTGAAGCTGCCAGGCGAGGCTGACGGCTGCATTGCCAACGCGGGCCAGTTCGTGCCGCAGCGGGCGTACGAGCTGGCGATCGCGGCCGGCCCCCTGCCCACCACCGCACCGCCGACCACCGCACCGCCGACCACCGCACCCCCACCCACCACGGCACCCCCGCCGACCACCGCTCCGCCGCCCACCACGAACCCGCCGGCCGGCGCCTGCAGCGTCAGCTACACCACGAACCAGTGGCCCGGCGGCTTCACCCGGGATATCCGGATCACCAACACCGGTGGCTCGGTCAGCAGTTGGACCCTCGCCTTCACCGCCGGATCCAACGTCAGCCTGAGCAACGGCTGGAACGGCGACTGGTCCCAGTCCGGCAGCCAGATCACGGTCCGCAACGCTGCCTGGAACGGATCACTGGCCTCCGGTGCCACCGTCAGCATCGGCTTCCAGGGGACCTTCTCCGGTAGCACCCTGCCGCCGCTGAGCAACATCACCCTCAACGGCGCGGCCTGCGCGAGCTGACGCACAACGAATCAGGATCCGCAGGCACACTTCGGCCCCGCCCGGTACCGGGCGGGGCCGAAGTCCGTGCGGGGACCGGGTTACCCGGGCGGCTCACGGGGCACTCCTGCCGAAGAGAGGAGGCCAAATATGACCAGATCCACGACGCGTACGGATAATCCGTCGCCGGGCATGTTCGGCGACACCGCCAACTTCCCGGCCAGCAACCTGCCGGCCGGACCAGCCGGACCAGCCACCGCGCCCGGCGCCGCGCCGCAGGACGGCGGTCCCGCGCGGACCAGCGTGACCGTCGCCAGCTATCCGGACTACGCCTCCGCGCAGCGCGCCGTCGACCGGCTGTCGGACAACCGGTTCCCGGTGGAACGCACCGCCATCGTCGGCACCAATCTACGGCTGGTGGAGGAGGTCACCGGCCGACTCACCACCGGCCGGGCGGCGTTGGCCGGCGCGGGAACCGGTGCCTGGTTCGGGCTGTTCATCGGCCTGCTGATCGGCATCTTCGCGGTGGTGAACTGGCTGGGCATCATCGTCACCGCCGTGGTGATCGGTGCGGTCTGGGGTGCCGTGTTCGGTGCGGTGGCGCACGCCATGACCGGTGGCCGGCGGGACTTCTCCTCCCGCAGCCTGCTACAGGCCAGCCAGTACGGTGTGACGGTCGACGCCGAATACGCCGACCGGGCCCACCAGGTGCTACGGGAGTCGACCCAGCCGGCCGGACACCCATCCCGTTGACGAGGACCGGCCCCAGCAGGGAAATCACGAGCGGCGGGGCGGGACAGCACCCAGGGCGCTGTCCCGCCCCGCCGCGCTGCGGCACCCCATTACCTGCCGGCGCCTCCGGCACCCCATTCACCTGCCCGCGCCTCCGGCACCCCACCACTTTGCTCTTCCCAGGAGGGTGTTTGGGCGGGGCCGGCCGGGTACCCGGTTGCTGCGGCGACACCCGTAGGTGGCACGGCTCCGGGATTCACGGACGAGACCTGCTGCCTACCGTCATTGTCAAGATGCCAGGGCAGCAGGCTGAGGAGGCACGATGAGCACCGAAATCGTCACCCCGGATCCCCAGCAAACCTACTCCGACCAGACCATCCAGAGTGAACAAGGACTGCTCCTCGCGGTCCTGGTGATGGTGGTGCTGGGGGTGCTCGGGGTGTTCCTGGTCTCCTGACCCGCCGTGCCCGGCCGGCGGCACGCCGACGAGGCTCAACGTGGCGGCTGCTGGCCGGCGCCGTGCGGAACGTCTGCCGCCGGCACCACCCCCAGCCGGCCCGCCTGGTAGTCCTCGAACGCGGCGAGCAGCTCCGCCCGGGTGTTCATCACGAACGGCCCGTACCGGGCGATGGGTTCCCGGATCGGGCGACCGCCCATGACGTACACGTCGAGCCGCGGTGCGCGGCTGTCCTGCCGGGCGTCGGCAGCGATCCGCAGCGTGTCGCCCGGCCCGTGGACAGCCAGTTGGCCGGTGCGCACCGGCCGCAGCTGCGGGCCGACGGACCCCCGGCCGCCCAGGACGTACACCAGAGCGTTGAAGTCGGCCCGCCAGGGCAGGTCCACCTGCGCCCCCGGCTGTACCGTCAGGTGGCTGATGGTGATCGGGGTGTGGGTGGAGCCGGGACCGTCGTGCCCGGCGACCGAGCCGGAGATCACCCGGATCAGTGCTCCGCCGTCCGGGGTGGTGAGCAGGGCGACCTGGTCGCCTCGGATGTCCTGGTAGCGGGGCGGTGCGAACTTCTTCGACCGGGGCAGGTTGACCCACAGCTGGAGGCCGTGGAAGAGTCCGCCGCTGGCCACCAGGTGTTCCGGTGGCGCCTCGATGTGCAGCAGTCCGGAACCGGCGGTCATCCACTGGGTGTCCCCGTCGGTGATCGTGCCGCCGCCACCGTGCGAGTCCTGATGGTCGAAGATCCCGTCGATGATGTACGTGACCGTCTCGAAGCCGCGGTGCGGGTGCCAGGCGGTGCCCTTCGGCTCGCCCGGCGCGTACTCCACCTCACCCATCTGGTCCAGATGCAGGAACGGGTCGAGCTCGGTCATCGACACACCGGCGAATGCCCGACGCACGGGGAACCCTTCGCCCTCGAAGCCGCTGGGGGCGGTGGTGACCCGGCGTACCGGCCGGATCGTGCCGGTGGCCGGGTCGTGGGCCGGCACCCGGGGCAGCACGAGTACGTCGTCGACGGTGATGGCGGGCATCGGGGTCCTCGATTCCAAACTGCGGTACACGTGGCTCTGCCGGTAGGTGGGGTGGGTGTGTGGTGGTCACCGACCCCGACCAGGTCACCGGTTGCAGCGTACGCTCTGATCAAGGGTTCAACCATCTGCCGGACGTGACGGGGGTCGCCCTCGGCAGCCGGTGCGACGATTGCGTCCGACGGGTACCAATGGGCGATGGGTGACCAGAGAACGACCCCGGCGGCAGGAGAGATCGGCTGCCGGCTCAGCTACCGCGTCGAGGCGGCAGCCACACTGGTACTACAGGTCACGGCGCACCGGCCGGCACCGCCGCCCCGGTTGGTGGCGGGTACCGCGGACGGCGACGACGTTGCCGTGACGGAGATCGACGGGAGCTGGGCCGCCGGCGGCTGTCAGCATCTGGTACGGGCACCGGTCGGAGATCTCACGATCTCGTACCGCGCCACCACGCTGCCGCCTCCGGCGTCGGACCGGGCCCCGGCGGCGGCCGGGTCGGCGGTCAGTCAACTGGACCGCATCATCTACACCCGGCCGAGCCGGTACTGCCCATCGGACCGGATGACAGGATTCGCGGCTGCCCGGTTCGCCGGCTACCGCGACGCCGTCGACTCCGTCCGGGCGATCTGCGACTACGTCCACAGCCGGACCTCGTACATGGCCGGGGTGAGCGGGCCCGGCACCGACGCCGCCGAGACGTTGCTGAGCGGGGCGGGCGTCTGCCGCGACTACGCGCATCTGACGGTGGCGCTCTGCCGGGCCGTCGACATCCCGGCGCGGGTCGTCGCGGTCTACGCACCCGGCCTGGCTCCGATGGACTTCCATCTGGTCGCCGAGGCCGCCGTCGGTGACCGGTGGTACGTCTGGGACGCGACCCGGCTGGCGCCCCGGCCCAGCATGGTGCGGATCGCGACCGGCCGGGACGCGGCGGATGTCGCCTTCGCGACCGCCCTCGACGGCGTGTCGGAGCTGGCCGGGATGTCCGTCTTCGCGGTCGCCCCGGGCGACCTACCGGTCGACGATCATGAGGCGCTGGTGACGCTTCATTGACCGTGGACGGGGTAACCGACGGCCGGAAACGGTGCTCACAGGCGGAAAAATGTCCGACTTCATCTATTATGGGCGATAAATACATCGTACTTTCGGCTAGCTTTTGATTGACCGACCAGGTTAGTGTTGGAGGCCGAAAGACCCTAGCGGACGCATCAAGACGCACCACTTTCCATATCCGCGGACGAGGTGCAGGGAGGACCACCATGACCGCGACACTGACCGGACACCGCACGGTGACCGAGCCGACGACAGTAGCCGAACTGAATACAGTGGACCGGACCAGGACAGTGGACCGGGCGGTGACCACGCCGGCCACACTGGACCAGCGGACGACCGCACCGGAGGACAGCGCGACCGAGCTGCTGGCCGCGATGGCGGCGCTGCCGACCGGGCACCCGTCCCGGGAGGCACTGCGCGACCGGGCCATCGAGGCGTGGCTCCCGCTGGCCCAGCACCTCGCCCAGCGTTACAGCGGCCGGGGTGAGCCGACCGACGATCTCGCTCAGACCGCGGCCGTCGGCCTGATCAAGGCCATCGACAAGTTCGACCCCACGCGCGGCGTCGACTTCGCCGGCTACGCGATCCCGACGATCATCGGTGAGCTGAAGCGGCACTTCCGGGACCGGACCTGGGACATCCGGGTGCCCCGCCGGCTGCAGGAGCTACGGCTGAGCATCTCGGAGGCGAACAGCACCCTGCTGCAGACGCTGGGCCGGTCGCCGACGGTCGCCGACATCGCCGCACACCTGCGGATCACCGAGGAGGAGGTGCTCGAAGGCCTGGAGGGTGCCCGCGCGTACAACGCGGTGTCGCTGTCCACGCCGACCGGCGACGGCGAGCGCGCCACCGAGTTGGCCGACATGCTCGGCGCCGAGGACCGCGAGTACGAGCTGGCGGAGCTGCGGGTCGCGCTCGGCCCGGCGCTGGCCACCCTCGACGAACGCGAGCAGCGCATCCTCACCCTGCGCTTCTACGGCAACCTGACCCAGTCGCAGATCGCCGATCAGATCGGCGTGTCCCAGATGCACGTGTCGCGGTTGCTCGCCAGGGCACTGACCAAGCTCCGCGGACAGTTGCAGTCGACGTACTGATCGGGCCGATCGGTGGGTCGGGCCGCGTTGCCCGGCCGCCGGTCGCGACCCACGCTGCAGGCTTCCCACCGGCTGCGGCCGGCCCCGACCTCCCGGGCCGGCCGCAGCCGGCGGCTCGGCAACCGTTACCCGGCGATGTCGCCGGTGACCTCGGTGATGTCGCCGATGACCACGGTGATGTTGTCCGGACCACCGGCCCGGATCGCCAGGTCGACCAGCCGCTGCGCGCCCGCCTGCGGGTCCGCGTAGGTGGCCAGGACCTCGGCGATGCTCTCCGCCCGTACCACGTTTGACAGCCCGTCGCTGCACAGCAGCCAACGGTCGCCGGTCTGCGGCTCGAAGACCTGGTAGGCGGGGTTGACGTTCTCCCCCTGCAGCGCCTGGGTGACTACCGCCCGACGCGGATGGCTGGCGGCCTGCTCCGCAGTGATGACGCCCTCGTCAACCAGCATCTGCACGAACGTGTCGTCCCGGGTGACCTGCTCCAGCGCGCCGCCCCGCAGCAGGTACGCCCGCGAGTCGCCGATGTGGGCCAGGGCGATCGCCGCGCCGGACCTGGCGAAGAGCAGGGCGGTCAGTGTCGTTCCCATCCCCTCCCGCGCCGGATCCTCGGCTATCGCCTGACGAATCCCGGCGCTGGCGGTCTCGACCGCCGCCTGCAGCCTCGGTACCAGTTCATCGTCCGCGACGGCCGCATCGAGCGGTGCGATCGCCTCGATCGCGATCTTGCTCGCCAGATCCCCGGCGGCCATCCCGCCCATGCCGTCGGCGACGGCGACGAGCCAGTCGCCGGCGTGCACGGCGTCCTGGTTCCCGCTCCGGATCAGGCCGCGGTCGGTCACCGCCGCGGAACGCAGCTTCAGGGTCATGGCTGGCAGCCTGCCAGGAACAGGGCCGAAATGTCTCTAGTAGATCAGCATGCAGATGTTAAAGATCATGGAGAATTGCGGTCAGGGGACGGACATAAGCTGAAAAACACCGCAAATCAGACGTCCGACGCCGGTCGCACGGCCCGCCGCGCATGACGTGATTGACACTCCGGTAACGCCCTGGCAACATCGTCTCAGATCAATGGGAGCGCTCCCAACTCTGCCCTCCGGCGCGGCCCGGGGAGGACCGACGTCAGGTCCGGTCCTCGGACGCCCCGGCCCGGGCAGTCCGACCCACGCGCGGAAGGAACCCCGTGACCCGATCCAGACGACGCCGGACGGTCGCGCTGCTCGCCGGCACCAGTGCCAGCGTCCTGGCGTTGACCACCCTGACCGTGACGACGGCGTACGCCGAGGAACGCGAACATATCGTCAACGGCACCTTCGACGACGGAACAGCCCCCTGGTGGGGCACCGAGAACGTCGCCCTGGCCGCCACCGACGGCCAGCTGTGCGCCAGCGTGCCCGGCGGCACCACCAACCCGTGGGACGCCAGCATCGGACACAACGGCATCGAACTCATCGACGGTGCCGCGTACCGCCTGGCCTTCACAGCCGCCAGCGACGTCCCCGCGACCGTACGGGCGAACGTCCAGCTCAACGCGGAGCCCTACACCACCGTGCTCAGCCGCGAGCTGGACCTCGGGCCGGACGGCGAGACGGTCACCTACGAGTTCACCGCGAATCTCGACTCACCCGACGGCACCCTCACCTTCCAACTCGGCGGCGGTGCCGCCGACTACACCCTGTGCCTGGACGACGTGTCGCTGATCAGCGACGACAGCGCCGGTCCTCCGCCCGGCGGGCCGGAGCAGATCACCAACGGCGACTTCAGCAACGGCACCGACGGCTGGATCAGCTACGGCACCGGCGGCACCGGGGTGGTCGACGGACAGCTCTGCGCCACCGTCCCGACCGGGCTGGCCAATCCGTGGGACGCCGGCATCCTGCAGGAGGGCCTGCCGCTGATCGCCGGCGAGGAGTACACCATCGGCTTCACGGCGTCCGCCGAACCGGCCGCCGCCGTACGGGCGGTTGTCCAGCTCGGCGCCGACCCGTACACCGGCTATTTCGGCCGCGACCTGGCGCTGACCGCCGAACCGTCGCGGGTCGAGGCGACCTTCGTCGCCAGCGAGGACACCGAACGGGCCCAGCTCGCCTTCCAGGTCGGTGGCAACGCCGACGAGTACACCTTCTGCCTGGACGACGTCTCGCTGCGCGGCGGCGAGGAGGAACCGCCGTACGTGCCGGACACCGGCCCACGGGTGCGGGTCAACCAGGTCGGTTACCTGCCCGGCGGGCCCAAGAACGCCACCGTCGTCACCGACGCCACCGAGCCGCTCGACTGGCAGCTGCACGACGCCGACGGGGCCGTCGTGGCCAGCGGCACCAGCACCGTACGCGGGCTGGACAGTGCCTCCGGCGAGCAGACGCACAGCGTCGACTTCTCCGCGTACCGGGGCACCGGCACCGGGTTCACCCTGGTCGCCGACGGCGAGACCAGCTACCCGTTCGCCATCTCCGGCGACATCTACCAGCAGCTGCGCTCCGACGCGCTGCAGTTCTTCTACATCCAGCGCAGCGGCATCGCCATCGACGGCGACCTGGTCGGCGAGGAGTACGCCCGCCCGGCCGGCCACGTCGGCGTCGCCCCCAACCAGGGCGACATCGACGTGCCGTGCCAGCCCGGTGTCTGCGACTACCGGCTCGACGTGCGCGGCGGCTGGTACGACGCCGGCGACCACGGCAAGTACGTGGTCAACGGCGGCATCGCCACCTACCAGTTGCTCAGCGCGTTCGAGCGGACCAAGACCGCTCCCAGCGCCGACGGCGGGGCCGGGCTGGGCGACGGCACTCTGCGGGTGCCCGAGCGGGACAACGGCGTGCCGGACGTCCTCGACGAGGCCCGCTGGGAGCTGGAGTTCCTGATGCGGATGCAGGTGCCGGCCGGTGAACCGCTCGCCGGAATGGCCCACCACAAGATCCACGACCGGAACTGGACCGGCCTGCCGCTGCAGCCGGAGGACGACCCGGAGCTGCGGGAGCTGCATCCACCATCGACCGCGGCCACGCTGAACCTGGCGGCTGTCACCGCTCAGTGCGCCCGACTGTACGCCCCGTACGACACCGCGTTCGCCGACCAGTGCCAGACGGCGGCGACGACGGCGTACGCGGCGGCCAAGGCCAACCCGGACCGGCTCGCCGACCCGGCCGACGGCAACGGCGGCGGCGCCTACAGCGACGGTGACGTCAGCGACGAGTTCTACTGGGCGGCGGCCGAGATGTACCTGACCACCGGCGAGCAGAGCTACCTCGACGACGTCACCGCCTCGCCGCACCACACCCGGGACGTCTTCGACGCGACCGGCTTCGGCTGGGGCTCCACCGCCGCGCTCGGCCGGCTCGACCTGGCCACCGTGCCGAACGGGCTCGCCCCGCAGGAGCGGGACCGGATCCGCGCCTCGGTGGTGGCCGCCGCCGACTCCTACCTCGCCACCCTGGCCGACCAGGCGTACGGGCTGCCGATGCCGGGCAACCGGGGCGCCTACTTCTGGGGTGCCAACAGCAACATCATCAACAACGCGGTGGTGCTCGCCACGGCGTACGACATGACCGGGGACAGCGGGTACCGCGACGGTGCCGTGCAGGCGATGGACTACATCTTCGGCCGCAACGCGCTGAATCACTCCTACGTCACCGGCTGGGGTTCGGTGTACCCGCGCAACCAGCACAGCCGCATCTTCGGCAACCAACTAGACCCGGACCTGCCGATCCCGCCGGCCGGGTCGATCGCCGGCGGCGCCAACGCCGGCCTGGACGACCCGTTCGTCCGGGACCTGCTGGAAGGCTGCGCGCCGATGTTCTGCTACGTCGACGACATCGAGTCGTACGCGACCAACGAGGTGGCGATCAACTGGAACTCGGCGTTGAGCTGGATCGCCTCCTTCCTGGCCGACCAGGGCGACGCGGTGCCGGCACCGGCGCCGTTGAGCTGCCGGGCCGAGTACGTCAACTACGGCGAGTGGGCCGGCGGCGGAGGCTTCACCGCCCAGGTCGACATCACCAACACCGGGGACGCCACGGTCGACGGCTGGACGGTCCGCTTCGCGTTCACCGGTGACCAGCGGCTCCGGGAGGCGTGGATGGCCGAGGTCGGCCAGAGCGGGGCGACGGTGACGGCCCGCAACGAGACCTACAACGGCCGGCTGGAGCCCGGCGAGACGGCGATGTTCGGGCTGAACGCCACCACCGCCGGCGGGGCCAACCCGGCACCGGAGCTGATCACCGTCAACGGGGTGGCCTGCTCCTGAACATGTGCTGGTGGCTGGCCCGCCGCTGCGCCGCGAGCGGCGGGCCGGCCACCAGTCGGCCGGCCCGCCGCTCGCCGGGCCGGCCGGCGGACGGGCCCGCCCGTCCCCGTCGCCCTCGGGCGGCCGACGCAGGGCCGCCCGAGGGCCGGACGGATCGTCGCCAGCGGATGGTGGCTATTGGACGGCTGCGGGTCAGCTCCTGCATCGCCTGCGCCAACAGCTCCTCCAGCGCGACGCCGAGCGCCCGGCAGATCGATGCCAACATCTCCGAGGACGGTTCCTTGCGTCCGCGCTCCAGCTCAGACAGGTACGCCGTGGACAGGCCGGCGGTTCGGGCGACGTCCTGCAGGGTGCGGCCCTGGTCCTGCCGGAGCCGACGCAACACCCGCCCGATGACCTGTCGCAGCAGCATCGAAAGTCTCCGTCCAGGCTCGCCCGGTCAGCTGGGGACGCCACCGGTGGACAGCTGTGCCGTGGTGGCGATCACCTGGTCGATGATGCCGTACTCGCGGGCCTGCTCGGCGGTGAACCACCGGTCCCGGTCGGAGTCCCGCTCGATCTCCTCGCGAGTGCGTCCGGTATGGAACGCGATCCGCTCGATCGTCGTCCGCTTGATGTGCAGCATGTTCTCGGCCTGGATGGCGATGTCGGCGGCGGTGCCGCCCATTCCGCCGGACAGCTGGTGCATCATGATCCGGGTGTGCGGCAGGGCGTACCGCTTGCCGGGCGCACCGGCGCAGAGCAGGAACTGGCCCATCGACCCGGCGAGACCGAGGCCGACGGTCGCCACGTCGTTTCCGATGTAGTGCATCGTGTCGTAGACGGCCATGCCGGCACTGATCACGCCGCCCGGTGAATTGATGTAGAGGAATATGTCGCGCTCGCTGTCCTCGGCCGCCAACAGCAGCATCTGCGCGCAGATCGTGTTGGCCGAGGTGTCGTCCACCTGGGTGCCGAGAAAGATCACCCGCTCCTTGAGCAGCTGTTGGAAGACCTGGTCGCCGAAGCCGGTGGTCGCGCCGTCCGCAGCCATCGCGGGACTGGTGTGCCGCATCAGTGACGCCCTCTCGATCACGGTGATGATGGCTACCAGCATCGACCGGTGACGGACCGAACCGCTGCCCTTTCTGCTGACAGGAGATCTGCTGTGAGCAGAAAGCCGTCGGCGGCCATCCACTGTGGGTACGGCCCTTCGGTCGGACCGAAGGGCCGTACCCGGGTCTCAGTCGAGCAGTTCGGCCACCGTGCCGGCGGCCACCGTACGGCCGCCCTCACGGACCGCGAAGCCGAGCCCGACGTCCATCGCGACCGGCTTGCCCAGCTCCACCGTCACCTCGACGGTGTCGCCCGGCATGGCCATCTCGCCGTCGGCGAGCCGCACCGACCCGACAACGTCCGTGGTACGGAAGTAGAACTGCGGCCGGTAGTTCGCGAAGAACGGCGTGTGCCGGCCTCCCTCAGCGGTGGTCAGGACGTACAGCCGGGCCCGGAACCGTTGGTGCCCGGTGACGCTGCCCGGCACCGCCACCACCTGGCCCCGCTGCACCTGGTCGCGCTTGACCCCGCGCAGCAGTACGGCGGCGTTGTCGCCGGCCTCGGCGATGTCCAGCGATTTGCCGAACGTCTCCAGCCCGGTCGCCACGGTCGACAGGGTCGGACCGAGCCCGACCACCTCCACCGGGTCGCCGAGCCGCAGGGTGCCCCGCTCGACCGCGCCGGTCACCACGGTGCCCCGGCCGGAGATGGTCAGCACGTTCTCGATCGGCATCAGGAACGGCTCACCCAACTCGCGGGGCGGCACCGGAACGTACCGGTCGACCGCGTCGAGCAGCTCCACGATGGAGTCCACCCAGCGCGGGTCGCCCTCCAGCGCCCGCAGCGCCGACACCCGGACCACCGGCACCTGCTCACCGGGGAACCCGTACTCGGTGATGAGGTCGCGGACCTCGAGCTCGACCAGGTCGAGCAGTTCCGGGTCGTCGACCGCGTCGGCCTTGTTCATTGCCACCACCAGGTACGGCACCCCGACCCGACGGGCCAGCAGCACGTGCTCGCGGGTCTGCGGCATCGCCCCGTCGAGCGCGGAGACGACCAGGATCGCCCCGTCCACCTGCGCCGCCCCCGTGATCATGTTCTTGACGAAGTCGGCGTGGCCCGGCATGTCCACGTGGGCGTAGTGCCGGGTCGCGGTTTCGTACTCGACGTGCGAGATGTTGATGGTGATGCCCCGCGAGACCTCCTCCGGCGCCCGGTCGATGCCGTCGAAGGACACGAACCGGTTGGCCGCCGGGTCCCGGTCGGCGAGAACCTTGGTGATCGCGGCGGTCAGGGTGGTCTTGCCGTGGTCGACGTGACCCATGGTGCCGATGTTGAGGTGCGGCTTCGCCCGCACGAACTGACTCTTGGCCATGATGATCTTCCAGGGTGGGAAACGAGCTGGCGGACGACGAACGCGGGCGGGTGCCAGACCGCCCGACCGCGTCAGAACCACGCCGCCCGGCGCGCCCAGTGACGGGCGGCGCCGGAAGGACCGGGCCACCCTCCTCCGTGGTTCTGCCGCAGCGGGAGGAGGGTCAGCCTCGGGTATCAGCCAGCCACGCGCACACGACGGCGGCGCCCGGCAGGTGAAGACCTGCGGGCCGCACAGCGCCGACGGTGCCGAACATGGCGGTCACGCTAGCCGGCAACGCCGGGCGGGGCCACCGAATTCCGGCCGGCCTCAGCCCACGTTGGGACTGGCAGCGTGCCCTTCAGCCGGACGGGTGCAGGCTCTCCAGGCCGGTTCCCAGGTCAGTCGATGGTCCGGCACGGCGGTTGGTCGCTGGTCCAGAGGCACCAACCGGACGATATCGGCACGTACGTCGTCACCTGCCCCAGATCCTCGCTGGCATCCGTGCACACGTTGACGTTGCGCATCCGGCCCTCCGTAACCTGCATCCGCACCCCGTAGATCGCGTACCCGGTCTGCCCCGCTTCGATAGTCATGGTTGTGCTGTTGCCGATGCTCGTGGTCACGGATTCGCTCACCGCTCTGTTGATCTCGGCTCGAACGGCGGCCACGACCGCATCGCCCTTTGCCTCGAAGCTGAGTTCCGTGTTCACCTCTACGGTCTCGGACTTGGTCGAGGTGAACGTGACCTCGACCGGGCTGCCTGTTGCGTTCTCGTTGTGCTCCTGGCTGACGACCTTCCAGGCAATGCCGTGGTCTTTCAGATCGTCGTAGTTGACACTCCCGGTGCAGTCGACAGGTGCGGCTGCCTCCGCACAGGACGACTCCGCACAACGGAGGGTCGTGTCGGTGGACGTGACATAGACGTAGAACTCCCCGGGAGAGTTGCCGCAGACGTGGTTCTGGGGCGGATCGCATGGAACCGGCTTGCCGTCCACGAGAAAGTATCGGCAGTGGACTCCCTGCAAGGTGCAGGGGACGCCGGTGGGAGTGGTGGAGGCTACGCCGCAGCCGCCCAGGGTGCCGGCGATCAGAGCGCTGAGGGTGAGAGCGAGCGCGATTTTCTTGCGTGGCATGGGTTGTCGACCTCGCAGTTTCCCCGGGGCAGGATTCCGGTAAGGTCAATCATCGGTCATCCGCTCGATACTTCCTGCCGCAGCAGGTGGCCGTACAACCTCTTTGGGCAATATGTCTGTTCCGTGGTACGGCGCAGTTGTACGTAACCGGCCGTCAGTGAGGTATCCCCAGGCGGAAAGGGCGACATCGCATCTGTCGGGCAATATTCACCGACAGACGGCTCGTGAAGGCTTACTCGAAGAGTGAATGCCGTACGCCCGGTTGCTCCCGCCGGCGGGCCCGGCGGCGACGCTGCACGACGACCAGGTCAACCACGGCGATCACGGCCAGCACCCACAGCACGATCGCGCCGGCGGTCAGGTCGGCCCGCCAGGCGAGCACCCCGAGCACGGTGCAGAAGACCAGCCCGAAACCGGCCATCGCCAGTCGCAGATTCAACGCGCTGTAGGCGTGACCGACGGTCCCCCGGGCCCCCTTGGGCTGCGACTTTGTGGCCATCCCCGGGCTGTACCCGGCAGACACCGGGCCGTAACCTCGCCACCGACGCCGGCCCGCACCACCAGGTCGGGCTGAGCACCCCTACTCATCCGGACCGGTCCGGTCCGGCAGGAAGCTGAGCAGATGAACGTTCCGTCGCCACCGGAGTGGCCCGTACCCCGGGTCGGGATCACCGGGGTCGGCGTCAGCCTGCCCGACCGTACCCTCGCCACCGCCGACCTGCAGGACCGGATCGCTGCCGCCAGCGACGTCGTGCTGCCGCCCGGCCTGTTCGCCACGATGACCGGGATCAGACAGCGTCGGGTCGCCGCGGACGACGAGTACGCCTCGACCTTCGCCGTCCGGGCCGCCCAGCGGGCGCTCGCCGCCGCCGGGCACACCCCCGACGACGTCGACCTGCTGCTGTTCGCCTCGGCCAGCCGGGACCTGGTCGAGCCGGCGACCGCGCACATCGTCCAGGCCGAGCTGGGCGGCTCGGCGCACGCGGTCGACGTCAGCAACGCCTGCAACAGCTTCATCAACGGCATCGACCTGGCCAGGTCGATGATCGTCGCCGGTCGGGCGCGGCGGGCGCTGGTCGTCACCGGCGAGACCCCGACCCGGGTGATGCGTCCCCGGCTGGAGAGCATGGCGCAGGCCCGGTCGTCGTTCGCCGGCTACACGTTCGGCGACGGCGGGGCGGCGGTGCTGGTCGAACCGGTCCGGCGCGGCGGGATCGTCGACGTCGACACCGAGACCCGGTCCGGGCACTGGTCGGTCGGTGGCATCTTCGGCGGTGGCTCCCGACATCCGCGCGGTGACGAGCACACCTACTTCCACGGCGACGGGCACGCCCTGCGGTCGGTCTTCGAACGGATCGGCACCGACATCCTCGACCGGGTGCGGCGGCGCACCGGCTGGGACTGGGTCGACTACGAGCGCGTCCTGGTGCACCAGGTGAGCGTGCCGTACCTGGAACGCTTCATCGAGGTCACCGGAGTGCCGAAGGAGAAGCTGGAGGTCACCGTCGACGAGCTGGGCAACCTGGCCAGCGCCACGCTCGGCGTACAGCTGGCCCGGGTCGACGCCGGGCTGCGCAGCGGTGACCGGGTGCTGGCGATCGGTCTGGGTGGCGGGGTCAGCGTGATGACGATGGTCTGGGAGAAGCCGTGACCCGGGCGGTCGAGCAGCCATCCGCCGCACCGGCGGCGGTCGGTGACGGACCGCTGTGGGTGGTGGTGCCGGCGTACCAGGAGCAGGCCCGCATCGGTGCCACACTGGCCGCGCTGGCCGACCAGACCGACCGGGACTTCACCCTGGTCGTGGTCGACAACGGCTCCACCGACGGCACCGTCGCCGTGGTCGAGCGGTTCGCCGCGGCCGCGCCGTTTCCGGTCCGGCTGCTGCGGGAACCGCAGAAGGGGGTCGGGGCCGCGGTCGACACCGGTTTCCGGTACGCGATCACGCACGGCGCCCGGTGGCTGGCCCGTACCGACGCGGACTGTCTGCCGCGGCCCGGCTGGGTGGCGGCGGCACGTGCCGGCCTGGCCGACGGGGCCGGGCTGGTCTGCGGTGCGATCCGGGCCCGCCGCGACGAGCACGGCCCGGTCGGCAGGGCCGGATTCCGGATGCTGGTGCTGCTCGCCGCGACGTTCGGGCGGCTGCGCCCGGCGCACCGACGCACCGGCGGCTACCTGGCGCCCTACCGGATGCACGCCGGCAACAACATGGCGGTCACCGCCGAGCTGTACCAGGCGTGCGGCGGCATGCCGCGCCGGCCGTCGCCGACCGACCGGGCCTTCCTGAACCGGGTACGCCGCACCACGTCGGCGATCATCCACCGCCGGGACATGGTGGTGGAGAACTCGACCCGGCGGCTGCGGGCGTACGGCCTGCGCCGCACCGCCGCCTGGTACCTGGACCGGGGTGCCGGCCCGTTGACCGAGGACCCGCGGTGACTCCGCCGACCGGGAAGGACCACGGCTGATGCTGGACCGCCTCGCCACGGTACTGCGCGCCGACCCGCACCGCCCGGCGGTGCTGACCGCCACGGCGCTGACCGGCCGGTCCCGGGTCCGGGCCACCGCCGGTGACCTGACCGGTCTCACCGACCGGTACACCGCCGCGCTGGCCCGGCACGGGCTCGCCGCCGGGGACACCCTCGGTCTGGCGGTACGCCCGGGCCCCCGGTCGCTGGCGGTGTTGCTGGCCGCGTACCACCTGGGGGTGCGGGTGGCGGTGCTGGACCCGACGGCCGGCCCGGATGTGCTGACCGCCCGGCTCGCCGTGGCAGAGCCGGCGTTGGTGCTGGCCGACTCGGCGGCGCAGGCGGTGGCCGGTTGGGCCGGCCCGCTGGCCCGCCGCGCGCACCTGGCGTTGCCGGACCTGACCCGGATCGCCCCGGTCCGTACGGTCGGCCGCCGGTTGCCCGGCTGCGCGCCGACGCTGCCGGCGGGCGTCGGCCCGCTGCCGGCGGCGTTCGACGGTGACGGCGACGCGGTGATCGTCTTCACCTCGGGGACGACCAGCCGCCCCCGGGCGGTGGTGCACACCCGGGCCGGGCTGGCTGCCGGGATGCGTGCGGTGACCGGGCTGGTCGGCCCGCAGCCCGACGTGCCGGTGCTGGGCGGCACGTTCTTCGTGCTGGTGCCGGCGTTGGCGGCCGGCGCGCCGGTGGCGTTGCCGGCCCGGTCGCCGGCGCTGCTGGCCCGGCAGCTGACCCGGCTGCGGCCGCAGGCGACGTATCTGACACCGCCGCAGCTGCGCGCGGTGCTCGACCACTCGCCCCGGCTGACCGGGCAGGTGTTCAGCGGCTCGGCCCCGGTCAGCGCCGCCCTGCTGGGCCGGGTCCGCCGGGCCGGCGCGGACCGGGCGTACGGGGTGTACGCGCTCACCGAACTGTTCCCGGCCGCCGCCGTGGAGGAGGCCGACAAGCGCGGGTACGCCGCCGACGGGGACCTGGTGGGCCGGCCACTGCCGGGGGTGGCCGCCCGGGTCGACGACACCGGGCAGGTCTGGCTGTCCGGTCCGGGACAGGCGGACCGGTACCTCGGTGAACCGCCGATGGCCGAGGTGGCCACCGGCGATGTCGGCCGGCTCGACGGCGACCGGCTGGTGCTCGCCGGCCGGTGCAAGGACATGGTGCTGCGGGCGGCGGAGAACATCTACCCGGGGCTGTACGAGCCGGCGTTGCACGTGCCGGGGGTGGCGCTGGCGGTGCTGGTCGGCGTGCCGGCCGACGACGGTGACGAACAGCTGGTAGCGGTGGTGCAGCCGGAGCCGGGCACCGACCGGGCCCGGCTGCGGGCCGCGCTGCGGCCGGTGCTGGACCGGATGGGGTCGGCCCGCCCGGACCGGGTGGTGTTCGCCCGGGTTCCGCTGGCCGGGCGGTCCCGAAAGCCGGACCGGCGGGCGGCGGCGCGGGTGGCCCGCGATGGTTGAACCGCGCCCGGCCCGGCGGGGCCGCCGCCGGGACCGGCGGGTCTACCTGGGCAGCCATCCGGTGCTGTTCGCTCTGTTGGCGGCGACCCGACACGCGCCGGTGCGCCGGATCGGCCGCATCGTGCTGGTGCACGACGCGGCGCCGTTCGCCGACGCGCTGCGTCGGGTCCCGTTGGACCGCTCGGCCGAGCGGACCACCGCCGGGACGGCGCGACGGGCCACCGGCGGCGACGGGTTCCTGTTCGACCAGGACGGCGCCGGGCACCGACAGACCCGCCGGGGTGCCGCGTCGGTGTTCGGCGCCGACGGGGTCGCCCGGCTGCGGCCGGTCTGGTTGGAGGTACTGCGGCGGCGGCTGGCACCGCTGGGCGACGGGGCCGAGGTGGATGTCGTCGACCTGGTGGCCGAGCTGTCCGGGGCGAGCACCGCCGCGATGCTGGACGTGTCGGTGCCGGCGCACGCGTTGACCGCCGCGGCCCGGTCCGCTGCGGCGCTCGCCGCCCGGGGGCATCTGCCCGGGCTGCGCTGGCCGGGCCGGGCCCGCCGGGACCGCGCCGCCACCGCGTCGGCCGCCACCGAGCTGACCCGGCTCCTCGGCGGGCCGGCGGACGAGGCGGCCCGGGCCGGCATGCTGGCCGTCGCCTCGATCAACACGACGGTGGCGGCGATCCCTCGGGCCGTCGCCTGGTGCGCCGACGACCGGCTGTGGCCGGCGGCGGACCGCGCCGATTCGCGGACGGTGCTGGTGGCGGAGCTGCTACGGGTGACCGCGCCGAGCCCGGTGCTGCCCCGGGTGGTGGCCGGTGCCGCCGAACTGGCCGGCACCGGGTTGCGCGCCGGCGACCGGCTGCTGCTGGTCGCCCGGCACGCGGCCCGCGCCGGTGCGCCGCACCCGGATCCGGACGCGCCGGTGCCGGCGGCGGTCGGGCATCTGGTGTTCGGCACCGGCCCGCACCACTGCCCCGGTGCCCGGCTGGCCCACGCCCAGCTCGACGACGTGCTCGCCGAGCTGGCGCCGTACCGGCCGGTGGTGACCGGGGCGCGGGTGGACCGGCGTTCGGCGCTGCCGGGCTGGGCCCGGCTGACGGTCCGGGCGACCCGGTGAACACCCGGCTCACCGGGCTGCGGGTCGCGGTGACCGGGGCCAGCGGCTTCTGTGGGTCGGCGGTGGCGCGGGCGGCCGCCACGGCCGGCGCCGAGGTGGTGGCGATAGGCCGCCGGCCCGGCCCGGTGGGCCGGCACGTGCCGTGGGACGCCGGCCGGGAGCTACCGGACCTGCGGGGCGTCGACGTCGTCGTGCATCTGGCGGCGGCGGTCGGGGATCCACCGGCCCGCGCGGCGGCAGAGGCCGTGTACCACGCGGTGAACGTGGCGGGCACCGCCCGACTGCTGCGGGCGGCGGCCGACCGGCCGGTGGTCTGGGTGAGCAGCGCCAGCGTCTACCGGCCGGGTCGGCACGGCGGCGCGATCCGGGAGGATCACCCGACCGACGGCCAGCGCACCGGGTACGGGCGGACCAAGGCCGCCGGGGAGCGGCTGGCGCTGGCGGCCGGTGCGGTGGTGCTGCGGCCCCGGGCGGTGTACGGGGCCGGCGACCCGCATCTGCTGCCCCGGTTGCTGGCCGCGGTCCGGCGGGGTCGGGTGCCGGTGCCCGGTCCGGACGTGGCGATGAGCCTGACGGCGGTGGAGAACCTGGCCGACGCCTGCCTGGCGGCGCTGCGCTGGCCACCGGGACCGTACAACGTGGCCGACGCTACGCCGTACTCGCGCGACGCCGTGGTCACCAGGGTGCTGGCGGCGGCCGGGCGGCCGGCGCGGCCGCTGCGGGTGCCGGTGCCGGTGGCGCTGGGCGCGGCGGCGCTGGCCGGCGGCGCGACCCGGCTCGGGGTGCCGGGCACCGGGCGGCTGACCCGGTACGCGGTGGAGCAGTTGGCGTACGGCACGGTGCTGGATCTGGGTCGGGCGTACGCCCAGGGGTGGGTGCCCCGGCGGGCGCTGCCCGATTTCCTCGCGGAGCTGTCGACCGGCGCGGCCCGGTAGCTGTCGTCCGATCCACGCCGACGCATATAGTTACCCTGCCGTCGCTTTCCGTCTCGCTGGAGGTCCGGATGCACCGACGTTGGGTGGCCGGCGCCGCCGCTGTCTGCGCCCTCGTGGCGCTGGCCTGCGAAGCTGGCGAGGACGGCGACGGGCCGGGCACGCCGGCACCGCCGCCACCTGGCACCGACCTGCCGTCGTCGATGGCGGCGCTCGGCGACTCGATCACCGCCGGGTACGGCTCCTGCGTCGTACTGACCAGTTGCCGGCGCAACTCGTGGTCCACTGGCGACGGTTTCCGGGTGGAGAGCCTCTACCAGCGGATCGCCGAGATCAATCCCGCTATGGAGGGGCAGGAGCACGACTTCTCGGTGCCGGGGGCCCGGGCGGCGGCGCTGGCCGACCAGGCCGCGTCGGCGGTGGACGTCTCGGCCCAGTACGTGACGGTGCTGATCGGCGCGAACGACGCGTGCCGGGCGACGCCGCAGGACATGACCTCGACGGCAGCGTTCCGGGACGACGTCGACCGGGCCCTACGGGTGCTGGGCGACGGGCTGCCGCAGGCGAAGGTCCTGGTGTTGAGCATCCCCGACCTGTACCGGCTGTGGGAGATCGGGCACGGCGAGGAGCGGGTGGTGCGGGCCTGGGACCGTGGCGTGTGTCCGTCGCTGCTGGCCGACGCCACAGCGACCGACGAGGCCGCGACACAGCGCCGGGCAGCGGTACGCGACCGGGTCGCGGCGTACAACCGCGAGCTGGCCGGGGCCTGCCGGGCGTACGGCGACCGGTGCCGGTTCGACGACGGCGCGGTGCACGGCACCCGGTTCACCGTGGACCAGCTGAACCGGCTGGACTACTTCCACCCGGACACCGACGGACAGAACCTGCTGGCCGAGGTGGCGTACGCCGCCAGCGGCCTGGCCGGGTGACCAGGGCCGCTGGCGGCGTACGACGTCGAAGGGCTTGACCGGTGTTCCGGGTCGGTCGGCGGGGCGGGCGGAACGGGACAGGCGGTGCTCAGCGGGCCGCGAGCACCGCGGTGACGACGGCGTCGGCAGCGGCCTCGTGCTGGGCGTAGTGCCCCGGGTACGCCGAGACCTGCACCGCCTGGGCGGCGACGGTCAGTGGCAGCTGTTCCCAGCCGGCCACCCGCTGCAGGGCGAGATAGAACTGGGTCGCCGAGTAGGTCGGGTTCATCAGGTCGGCCACCGCACCCCAGCCGGTGCTGGTGCGCTGCTGGAACAGCCCGACCGAGTCGTGGTCCCAGCCGGTGCCCTGGTGCGGGTAGTTCTTGGACTCCGGCAGCACCTCGCTGGCCCGGTTGAGCAGGGTCGACTCCTGCATCGCGGTGGCCACCGCGATCACCATGGCCCGGCGCGGCAGCTGCAACGCCAGGCCGGCGTCGACGATGGCCGTGGCGTTGTCCATCTGCACCTGGGACAGCCCGGCGACCGGGGCGACGGTGGTCGGGGTCGGCTCCGGGGCGGGCTCGGCGGTCTCGGTGGGCTCCGCCTCGGCGACGTCCGGGTCGGCCGGTGGTTCGGTGGTCTCAGCGGCCTGGACTGCCGCGGCAGCCGCCGGTTCCCCGTCGCCGGGCTCGGGTCGCTGGGCCCGGGAGGCACCCTCGGCCGCGTCGGCCCGGCGCTGCAGGTCGGCCTCGGCGGCGGCCGGAGCCGGCCCGGTCGCCTCCGGCGCCTCGGCGGTCGATTCGACCGCCGCGACCACGCCGAGGGCGCAGACGACAGCGACGGCCAGCGCCGTCCGGGCATTGGGGCGGTGACGCAGGGTGGCTCCGAGCGATTGGAAGGTTGGCCGGGCGGAGTGTGGGTACGACAGGGCGGGCAGCCGGTTGCGAAGGCGCTCCCACCGGGCGATGGCCCGGGTCGCGCCGGTCGGCATGGCGTCCGAGGGGACATCAGCCGAACGGTCATCGCGACGCAGGGTGGCGTCCTCGCTCCTTGTGGTGTCGTCATCAGGCATTCGACGAGGCTAGGCAGGCCGAACCCCGATTACCTAGGGTGATTTTGTGATGGGCGCCACATTCTCTCGTCGGATAATCGGACGATCCCTCAGCGGCATCGGCACGACTGACCGATCGCGTCAAACCACCGGTAAACGAAATTTCGCTCTTCACTGTTTACTGCGGCATTTATCACCTGTTAATCGACCGCCTCCCGTCACCACCCCACCACTCCCCCGTCTGGCCGGCCGGATCATCCGTCCCGCCGGATGCGGCATCCCCCGGACAGACAGCAGCCGACCAGCGACTGTTGACTTGTCGTGTCCGCTACTGAACCGCGAGTAGTCCACCGTGTCGGATCGACGCCCGGAAACCGGAATGCGCCGGCATGGGACTAGCGTTGCCGCAATTGGAGATGCCGTACCCGCCGTACCGTTCTGAGGAGGTTGCGCCCGGTGCTCGACCCACACGAGCTCTACGACGTCGTCGACGAGGTGCCCGAGCTCGGTCAGCCGGTGCTGATCCAGGCGATGACGGGTTTCGTCGACGCCGGCAACGCGACCCGACTCGCCCGTGAACACCTGCTCGCCTCCCTCGAGCACGAGGTCGTGGCGACCTTCGACATCGACCAGCTGCTCGACTACCGGTCCCGCCGGCCGGTGATGCTCTTCGTCGAGGACCACTGGGAGCACTACGAGGAGCCCCGGCTCGAAGTCCACCTGATGCGTGACGACGCCGGCACGCCGTTCCTGCTGCTCGGTGGCCCCGAGCCCGACCTGCAGTGGGAACGGTTCACCGCTGCGGCGATCGCGGTGAACCGCCGGTTCAACGTCGGCACCACGATCGGGCTGAACGCCATCCCGATGGCGGTGCCGCACACCCGGCCGACCGGGGTCACCGCGCACGCCAGCCGTCGCGAGCTGATCAGCGGCTACGAACCCTGGCTGCAGCGGGTCCAGGTGCCGGGCAGCGCCGGGCACCTGCTGGAGTACCGCCTCGGTCAGCAGGGCCACGACGCGGTCGGCTTCGCCGTGCACGTCCCGCACTACGTGGCCCAGGCCGAGTACCCGGCCGCCGCCGAGCTACTGCTCAACTCCGTCTCCCGGACCACCGGTCTGCTGCTGCCCACCGAGCAGCTGCACAGCGCCGCCGAGGCGGTCCGGGAGGACATCGACCGGCAGGTCGCCCAGACCGAAGAGGCCGGATCCCTGGTCAGTGCGCTGGAGGAGCAGTACGACAGCTTCACCCGGGGTCGGTCCGGCACCAATCTGCTCGCCGAGTCCAGCGGCCCGCTGCCGACCGCAGACGAGCTCGGCGCGGAGCTGGAGCGCTTCCTCGCCGAGCAGACCCGGCCCGGGGACCTGCCCGGCTGACCGGCCCAGAGGCGGGCCGCCCCGGGTGACCCGCCCGGTCCGGTGCAGCCGGTCGACACTGTGGCACGCTGGCCGGGTGCGGATCGCCACCTGGAACGTCAACTCGGTCAAGGCCCGGCTGAACCGGCTGCTCGGCTGGCTGGCCGACACCGGCCCGGACGTGGTGTGTCTGCAGGAGACCAAGTGCACGGCTGCCGCCTTCCCGACCGCCGAGGTCGGTGACCTCGGCTACGCGGTGGCGGCGCACGGCAACGGACGCTGGAACGGCGTGGCGGTGCTGTCCCGGGTCGGGCTCGACGACGTGCGGACCGGGTTCGACGCCGAGCCCGGCTTTCCGCTGCCGGAGGCCAGATCCGTCGCAGCGACCTGCGCCGGGGTCCGGGTCTGGTCGGTGTACGTGCCGAACGGGCGCAGCCCCGACTCGGCGCACTACACGTACAAGCTGGACTGGCTGGCCGGGCTGCGCCGCGCGCTCGCCGCGGAGGCCGCCACCGATCTGCTGGTCTGCGGCGACTTCAACGTCGCGCCCACCGACGCCGACGTGTGGGACCCGACGGTCTTCGCCGGCTCCACCCACGTCACCCCGGCCGAACGGGCCGCGCTGGCCGACCTGCTCGCCCTCGGCCTGGTCGACGTGGTGCCGCAGCCGATGAAGGGCCCGCACCCGTACACCTACTGGGACTACCGGGCCGGGATGTTCCCGAAGAACATGGGCATGCGGATCGACCTTGTCTACGCCAGCGGCACCGTCAACCGGCGGGTCCGGGCGGCCTACGTGGACCGCGACGCCCGCAAGGGCCCGACCCCGTCCGATCACGCCCCGGTCGTCGTCGACCTGGACTGAGCCGCCACTGCCGGCTCGCCGACTCCGGGTCACCGCTGCCGGTCGCCGTGGCTGACGGGGTACGCCAGCCACGGCGACCGTATGGCCGGACCGGGTCAGTCGGCCGGGTCGGGTCAGCGAGACTCGACCTGGCTGCGGTCGTCGGCCCACAGCACGTGGAAGCTGCCCTCGGCGTCGACCCGGCGGTAGGTGTGCGCGCCGAAGAAGTCCCGCTGCCCCTGGATCAGGGCGGCCGGCAGCCGGGGCGCGCGCAGCCCGTCGTAGTAGGCCAGCGCGGAGGCGAACCCGGGAGCCGGCACCCCGATCTGCGCGGCGGTCGCCACCACCCGACGCCAGCCCAGCTGGGCCCCGGCCAGCGCCTCGGCGAAGTACCCGTCGGTCAGCAGCGTCGGCAGCTGCGGCGCCGCGTCGTAGGCCGCCCGGATCTTGTCCAGGAACGCGGCCCGGATGATGCAGCCGCCGCGCCAGATCCGGGCCACCGCGCCCAGATCGATGTTCCAGTCGTACTCGGCGCTGCCGGCCTGGATCTGGTGGAAGCCCTGCGCGTACGCGACGATCTTCGACGCGTACAGCGCCTGCTCGACGTCGGCGATCAGCTCGTCGGCCGACCCGGCCCAGCTCTCCACCGGGCCCGGCAGGTCGGCGGCGGCGGCCCGGATGTCGGCGTGGCCGGACAGCGACCGGGCGAAGACCGCCTCGGAGATACCGCTCACCGGCACCCCGAGGTCGAGGGCACCCTGCACGGTCCACCGGCCGGTGCCCTTCTGGCCGGCCTGGTCCAGCACGACGTCGACGAACGGCTTGCCGGTGACGGCGTCGTTGTGGCCGAGCACCTCGGCGGTGATCTCGATCAGGTACGAGGAGAGCCGACCGGAGTTCCAGCTGCGGAACACGTCGGCGATCTGCGCCGGGGTGAGCCCGCCGGCGCGGCGCAGCAGGTCGTACGCCTCACCGATCAGCTGCATGTCGGCGTACTCGATGCCGTTGTGGACCATCTTGACGAAGTGGCCGGCGCCGTCCGGGCCGATCCGCACGCAGCACGGCGTGCCGTCGACCTTGGCCGAGATGTCCTCCAGCAGCGGGCCGAGCGCGGCGTACGACTCGGCCGAACCACCGGGCATGATGCTCGGCCCGTGCAGGGCGCCCTCCTCGCCGCCGGAGACACCGGTGCCGACGAAGTGCAGGCCGCGTTCCCGCAGCTCCGCCTCCCGCCGGCGGGTGTCCAGGAAGTGGGCGTTGCCACCGTCGATGATCATGTCGTCCGGCTCCAGCAGGGGCGCGAACTCGTTGATCACCGCGTCGGTGGCGGCACCCGCGTTGACCATGATCACCACGCGGCGGGGCCGTTCCAACGACGCTACGAAATCGGCGGGGCTCTCCGCTGGCAGGAAGGTGCCCTCGTGGCCGAACTCGGCCATCATCTCCTTGGTCCGGCCGACCGACCGGTTGTGGACCGCCACCACATGGCCGTGCCGCGCGAGGTTACGGGCCAGGTTACGGCCCATCACCCCCAGACCGGTGACCCCGATCTGCGCCGTCTGGCTCATGAATCCTCCTCGGTGCTGCTGGGTGTGCTGGCTATCTTTCCGCCTTCCGGATGGCGGGACACTCCGGGGCGGCCGGCGGTGGTGGAGGCTCGTCCGCACGGGCCGCCCCGGAGTGGGACCGCAGCGGGCACGACCAGAGGTACGGCGTCCGCCCGGCAACGGTTCACCGGCCGACCCGCGGGCAGCCGTCACAGGCCCCGCTGACGCCTCAGCTGTCCCTGGTCTGCACCAGGGAGGCGAACACCACGATGTTGTCCGCGTACCCGATGCCGTTGCCGAGCCACTCGCCACCGCAGGTGATCAGCCGCAGGCCGGGCCGGGCGTAGTCGCCGTACACCTGCTCAACTGGCAGTTCGTCCTTACCGAAGTGCTCGACCGAGTTGACCTCGAAGACGGCCACCACCCGGTCCCGGCGGGTCACCTCGACGGTCGCCCCCGGCTCGATGTCGGCCAGATCGTGGAAGACCGACGGCCCGTCCCGGGTGTCGGCATGCCCGACGATGATCGCCGGCCCGAACTGGCCGGGCGTAGGCCCCCCGTCGTACCAGCCGGCCTGGTTGTGCCGGTGCAGCGCCGGTACGGCGATCGACCCGTCGTCGGCGAGCCCGACCGAGTGCACCGGGGCGCGGATGTCGAGCGACGGGACGGCGATCCGGATCGGCCGGCTCGGATCCAGCACCGGGAACTCCCGGGGCGGCGGATTGTTGCCGCCGGCCAGGATGTCCCGCCAGTTGCCGTCGCCGCCGGACCCGATCGCGAAGAGCCCGACCAGCACCAGCACGATCGCGGCCGGCCCGGTCCAGCCCCGGCCACCGCCCTTCGCCACGGCCCGTCCCCTCCCCTGCCGCGCGCCCGGTCAGGCCGACCGGCGCCGACGCAGAGTCAGTACGCCGAGCAGCGCACCGGCGCCCAGCGCGACCACACCGACCCCGGTCAGCAGGCCGTCGGCACCGTCGTCACCGGCGGTGCCGCCGAATCCGGTGGCCGGGCCACGGCTGGGCCGGGTCGGATCCAGCACGTACAGCGTGGTGGCCGCAGAGCGGTCGTCCGGGCAGGTCAACCGCACCCGGTAGCTGCCGGCTTCGGTCTCGGCCGGCACGGTCACCGCCGCGGTGAGCTCGTCGAACTGCGGACGCACCTCGACCGTGCCGAACGCGTCCGACTCGACGGTGGCCGGCGCGGTGTTGTCGGTACAGCTGGCCCGGATGCCCACCAGGTAACCGGACTCCACCGTGCTCGGATTGAGATCGACGAACACGTCGGCGGCCCGGGCCGGGGCCGCGCCGAGCAGCCCGGCGACGACCGCGAGGGTCACGCCGAGCCCTGCGGTGGCCAGTGAACGGCGTACGGACATCGGTCACCATCCTCTCCGCGACGCTGCCGGGATCCTCTCACCACGCAGCCCTGGATGACACCCCGGACACGCTCGGTGTCGGAGATAGGCTGTCGCCACGTGAGCATCCGCACCTACCACCCGCGCCGGGGACGGCTCAGCGGTCGACACCACGACGCGCTCGACCGGCTGTCCGACGCGTACCGGACGGTCGTCGCCGAACTGCCGGCGCCGCTGGACCCGACGGCGTTGTTCGGTCGTACGGCGCCGGTGGTGCTCGACATCGGCTTCGGCATGGGCGACGCCACCGCGACGATGGCGGCGGCCGACCGGGACCGCGACTACCTGGCCGTCGAGGTGCACACCCCGGGCATCGCGAACCTGCTGGCGCTGATCGAACAGCACGCGCTGACCAACGTCCGAGTCGCCACCGGCGACGCCCTCGACCTGGCCCGCCGCTGCCTGCCCGAGCGCAGCCTGGACGCGGTGCACGCGTTCTTCCCCGACCCGTGGCCGAAGGCCCGCCACCACAAGCGCCGACTGGTCCGGCCCGAGCACGTGGCGCTGCTGCGCTCCCGGCTGCGGCCCGGTGGGCGCCTGCACTGCGCCACCGACTGGGCACCGTACGCCGAGGCGATGCTGGCCACCCTGACCGCCGACCCGCAGCTGCGCAACCTGCACGACGGGTACGCGCCCCGGCCGGCGTACCGGCCGGAGACGAAGTTCGAACGGCGCGGGGTCCGCGCCGGACGACCGGCGCTGGACCTGATCTTCGAACGCGTCATGGGTACGCCCGTCGGCTGACGACGGTCACCCACGTTGGCGGCCGGCGGCGGCGACAGGCAGGATGGACAGACATGACACAGACCGCCCCGACCCTGACCGACCTGCTGCCGCGCGGCGCGGACCCGGACGCCGTCTACGAGGCGTTCGCCGGCTGGGCGGCCGGCCGGGGCCTGGAGCTGTACCCGCACCAGGACGAGGCGCTGATCGAGATCGTCTCCGGGGCGAACGTCATCCTGAACACCCCGACCGGTTCCGGCAAGAGCCTGGTCGCCACCGGCGCGCACTTCGCGGCCCTGGCCGACGACCGGGTCACCTTCTACACCGCGCCGATCAAGGCGCTGGTGTCGGAGAAGTTCTTCGCGCTCTGCGAGATCTTCGGCGCGTCCGAGGTGGGGATGCTCACCGGTGACGCCAGCGTCAACGCCGACGCGCCGATCATCTGCTGCACCGCCGAGATCCTGGCCAACCTGGCGTTGCGCGACGGGTCCGCCGCCGACGTCGGCCAGGTGGTGATGGACGAGTTCCACTTCTACGCCGAGCCGGACCGGGGCTGGGCGTGGCAGGTGCCGCTGATCGAGCTGCCGCAGGCCCAGTTCGTGCTGATGTCGGCGACGCTCGGCGACGTGACCCGGTTCGTCGACGACCTGAGCCGGCGGACCGGGCGGGCCACCGCCGTGGTCTCCTCGGCGCAGCGGCCGGTGCCGCTGATGTTCACCTACGCGACGACGCCGCTGCACGAGACCCTCGAAGAGCTGCTCAGCACCCACCAGGCCCCGGTGTACGTGGTCCACTTCACCCAGGCGGCGGCGCTGGAACGGGCCCAGGCGCTGATGAGCATCAACGTGTGCACCCGGGCGGAGAAGGACGCGATCGCCGCGGCGATCGGCAACTTCCGGTTCTCCTCCGGCTTCGGGCGCACCCTGTCCCGGCTGGTCCGCCACGGCATCGGGGTGCACCACGCCGGCATGCTGCCCAAGTACCGTCGGCTGGTGGAAACCCTCGCCCAGGCCGGGCTGCTCAAGGTCATCTGCGGCACCGACACCCTCGGCGTCGGGATCAACGTGCCGATCCGCACGGTGCTGTTCACCGGCCTGTCCAAGTACGACGGGGTACGCACCCGGCTGCTCAAGGCCCGCGAGTTCCACCAGATCGCCGGGCGGGCCGGCCGGGCCGGGTTCGACACCCTGGGCACCGTGGTGGTGCAGGCCCCGGAGCACGTCATCGAGAACGAGAAGGCGCTCGCCAAGGCCGGCGACGACCCGAAGAAGCGGCGCAAGGTGGTCCGCAAGAAGCCGCCGGAGGGGTCGATCGGCTGGGGCAAACCGACCTTCGAACGGCTGGTCGAGGCCGAGCCGGAGCCGTTGACCTCCAGCTTCCGGGTCAGCCACGCGATGCTGCTCAACGTGATCAGCCGACCCGGCGACGCGTTCGCCGCGATGCGGCATCTGCTCACCGACAACCACGAGGACCGGGCGGCGCAGCGCCGGCACATCCGCCGGGCGATCGCCATCTACCGGGCGCTGCGCGCCGGCGGGGTGGTCGAGCAGTTGCCCGAGCCGGACGCCGAGGGTCGCCGGGTCCGGCTCACAGTGGACCTGCAGCTCGACTTCGCGCTCAACCAGCCGCTGTCGCCGTTCGCGCTGGCCGCGATCGAACTGCTCGACGTGGAGTCGCCGACCTACCCGCTCGACGTGCTGTCGATCATCGAGGCGACGTTGGACGACCCCCGGCAGATCCTCTCCGCGCAGCAGCACAAGGCGCGCGGCGAGGCGGTCGCGCAGATGAAGGCCGACGGCATCGAGTACGAGGCCCGCCTCGAACTGCTCGACGAGGTCACCCACCCGAAGCCGCTGGCCGAGCTGCTGGAGATGGCGTACGAGACGTACCGGCAGGGGCATCCGTGGGTGGCTGACTACGAGCTGGCGCCCAAGTCGGTGGTCCGCGACCTGTACGAGCGGGCGATGACCTTCGTCGAGTACGTCAACTTCTACGGACTGTCCCGGTCGGAAGGTCTGGTGCTGCGTTACCTGGCCGACGCGTACCGGGCGCTGCGCCAGACGGTGCCCGACGACGCCAAGACCGAGGAGCTGATCGACCTCATCGAGTGGCTGGGTGAGCTGGTCCGCCAGGTCGACTCCAGCCTGATCGACGAATGGGAGCGGCTGCGCAACCCGACCGACGACCCCGAGGCCGCGGTGGTCGCCGACGACCGGCCACCGGCGGTCACCGGCAACCCGCGGGCGTTCCGGGTGCTGGTCCGCAACGCGCTGTTCCGCCGGGTGGAGCTGGCCGCGTTGCGCCGCTACGACGAGCTCGGCGAGCTGGACGCCGACTCCGGCTGGGACGCCGACGCCTGGGCCGACGCGCTGGAGCCGTACTTCGACGAGTACGACGAGATCGGCACCGGGCCGGACGCCCGGGGGCCGGCGCTGCTGCTGATCACGCAGGAGCGGGAGCGTTGGCTGGTCCGGCAGATCTTCGCCGACCCGGCCGAGGACCACGACTGGGGGATCAGCGCCGAGGTGGACCTCGCCGCCTCGGACGAGGCGGGCAGCGCGGTGCTGCACGTCACCGCCGTCGGTCAGCTCTGACCGTCCGTCGTCGGTCAGCTCTGACTGTCGTCGTCGGTTTCCCGCGCCGCCGCCGGCAGGTGGGTGTCCGGCCACAGGCCGGCGTACTCCAGCACCGACCTGACCCGGCGGGCCCGGACCGGATCCCAGCGGTCCAGGACCGCGATCGCCTTGGCGAACGGTTCGCACATGGCCGCAGCGCCGCACACCCGGCATTCGCCGACGCGGCTCGGCAGGTGGGTGGTGACGATGTCGCGGGCCCGGAGCACGACCGACTCGGTCGTGCTGCGGCGCACCGACGGCGAGCGGTTCGGGTTCGGCCCGGCCAGTCGGCCGCGCGGCGGCGTACCGATCGAGGTGTACCGGGCCAGGCGCGGCGTTCCGCCGATGCCGTCGTTTCGCATTTCCGTTCCTCCTGGGTGGAATTGTCGCCCTGAGCGGGCCTCACTTGCTTCCACCCTGGACTGTTCGGACCGACCAGCGGAAGATGGTCGGCGACCGAGCGTAGCTGCCTGATGACTGGCACAAGATCAGATGGGCCAGTCGCGGCAAATTGAGGGATGTGAAGATATTGTGAGCGGGAGCGAGTATCTGGTAGGTGAGCTGCGGCGCGTCCGCGAAATGCTCGGCCTCACCCAGGAAGCGTGGGGCGAGCGCATCCACTTTTCGACGTCGCACGTCGGCTCGATAGAACGCGGCGAACGGCCCGCACTGCCCGACTATCTGGGCGCGGTGGACCGGGCATTCGGCACCGCGTTCGTGAAATTCTATCGCGAATTCGTCGTCGGTGAACGCGCCCCGGTCTGGTACCGGCCGTTCATCGAGCAGGAGGGCAAGGCGACGCTCATCCGGGTCTTCCAGCCCCTCGCGCTGCCCGGACTGCTGCAGACCGAGGCGTACGCCCGGGCGGTGCTGCTCGCGTACGGCGAGCGGGGCGAGGCGATGGACGTCGCGTTGGCCACCCGGCTCGGCCGTAAGGAGATCCTCTACCGGCAGCCCGACTCCTGCCAGCTGGTCGCGGTCATTGACGAGAGCGTCCTGCACCGGCGGGTCGGCGACCCGTGCGTGATGCACGAACAGTTGACGGCGGTGGTCGCCGCCTGCGAGCAGCCGAACATCAGGGTCCAGGTGGTGCCGGCCGACGCCGGGGCGTACCCCGGGCTGGACGGACCGTTCGTCATCGCCACCGTGGACGGCAGATCCGTCGGCTACCTGGAGGGGTACCTGCAGGGCCGGGTGATCGAAAATCCGGACGACGCGACCAGCCTTGAACGCACCTGGGAGAGCATCCGCGACTACGCTCTATCTGGCCCGCAGAGCCTAGATCTGATCATGAGGACGGCTGAGAGATGGACATAAGCACCGCGCCCCGGTGGCACAAGAGCACGCACAGCGACAGCACAAGCTGCGTGGAGGTCGCCGAGAACCTGCCCGGGCGGGTGCTGGTCCGGGACACCAAGGACCGCGACGGCGGCACCCTGACCTTCGCACCGGCCGCCTGGTCGGCCTTCCTCGACCTGGCGACGGCCGACCGGACGGACACACGTTAGCCGTGCTGCGCCGTGGCGTGCCGCGCCGCGACCAGAGCTGAGTGATCACTTGCGCAAAATTCGGCCGACACGCCGGTAGCTGCCCTGCAGCACGTCAAGTGATCATGACGGTGACCTCACCGGGCCCGCCCGGCGATCGGGACGGACGCCTCGGCGGCAAGAACGGCGTCGGCCGGGCCCAGTGAGGTCACCAGCAACTCCCGATCGTCCGGCGCTGCCACTGAATTCGCGACGATGAACACCCCGTCGTGGACCACGGCGCGGACGGCCACGCCTCCCCACGACCGCACCAGGACCGCATGCGCGTCCGGCAGGGGAACCGTCCCCACGTACGCCTCGAACACCTCGGCGACGGTGAACCGATCACCCCCGCCCCCGGCGCCGATGAATGCCTCGTGCTCGCCGTCGGCCAGGCGCTGCACGTACCAGCTGCCCGGTTTCACCCAGAGCCGCAACGCGCGGTCGTCACCAAGGTCGACGGTGTCCACGATGACGTGACCGGCGGGTGGCCGCCACGACTCGGCCGGCTCCGGCTCGTCGCGCGGCACCAGGCTGACGACCACAGCCAGCGCCAGCGCGACACCGGCGAGACCGGCGACGGTACGGATGTTGCCCCGGGTCGCCGAGCTGTCCATCTGTCGATACTGTCATCCGGCACTGGCTGGTGAAGACCCGTCAGGGCCGGCCCTCGGCACCGGCCGTCTCGGCCAGGAACGGGAGCATCAGTGCGACCACCTCGTCGGGGAACTGGGTGTGCGGGTAGTGGCCGGCTCCGTCGATCATCGCCACCGTACCCAGGCCGGCAGGCAGCGCCGCGACGATCGCCTCGCCCTCGGCACGCGGGTCGGCCCAGTCCGGGTCGATCGTCCCTTCGATGGTCAGTACCCGGCAGCGGACGTTGCCCAGTTGCGCACCGGCGTCGGCCGGGCTGGACTGGCCCATCTTCTGCAGCACCTTCATCCGGCCGGGCTCACGCAGGCGTGCCTCGGTCCTAGCCAGCTGCTCGGCCCAGTCGGCCGGCCGCTGCCCGGGAAAGGCGACGTCGAGGTAGCGCAGCCACTGCCTGACGCTTCCGAACACGCCGGCGCCCAGCAGCCGGCTCATGCCCTGCCGGTACCGCTTGACGCGCAGGTCACCGAGGCTGATCGACTGTTTGCGGGTGAACGGCGCGAGCTCGACCACGGCGGTGATCAGCTCGGGTGCGGTGGCGGCGGCGATGGTGGCCGCCCCGCCGGAGATCGAGTGCCCGACCAGCACGGCCGGACCGCCCAGGTGCCGGATCAGCGCAACCAGGTCACCGGCGATGTCGGTACGGGAGTACGACGGCCAGCCGATGCTGGACTCGCCGGTGCCCCGCAGGTCGGTGGCGGCGACCCGGTAGCCGGCCGCGACCAGCTGCGGGACGACGAACCGGTACGCCGTGCGGCTCTCGCCCATGCCGGGCGCGAGGACCACGAGTGGGCCGTCGCCGGTGACCTCGTAGGCGATGCGCCCGCCGTCGAGGGACAGGTACGCGGTCATCGCAACCTCCAGACAGCAAGCTAGCTTAGATAGCCCAAAAGCTAACACCATTAGCCGACCTTGTCAACCGAAGGGCGAGGCGGCGGCAGCTGTCAGATCACGGCGAGGGCCTTGGTGATGTTCCACTCGGCCAGGTCCAGCATCCACTGGCGGTTCGGGAAGTCCGTGTCCGCGATCCGCAGCGGTCCCTCGATCAGCGACAGGACCTGGGCATACCGGTAGAGCTCCAACCGGTGGAGGTCGAGGTCGACTGGACGCAACGCCGGGTACGCCGCACCGAAGCGCATCTGCAGCCATGCGTGCTCCCACTCCACATCAAAGTACGTCAACCCCTCGATATCGACCATGGCGGGTTCGCCAGCGGGTGTGACGAGCACGTGGTCCGGTCCGAGCTCGCCGTGTACCAGCCCGTACTCCTCGCGCGCGGTGACCGCCTGACGCAGGCGACGGACATGGTCGGCGATCCGTTCGCGTGCGTCAGCGAGCCGGGTGTCGCGGACGGCTGCCGCGTCGAGGTGCCTCAGCGCTCGGTCCGCGACAATGTCCTCGGTGCTGCGGGCCTGCGGTGCCTCGCCCCGGGCGATGGCAGAGAGTTTGCCGTAGTGCGGGCCGAGTGTGGTGTGCATACGACGCAGGGCGTCGCCAAGTGTGGACAGTGGTGTCGCGGCTACGGCCGGGTCCTGTTCCATGAGAGCTTCGAGGGTCACCGCGCCGAGGTCCTCGACCAGCGCAAGGTCAGCATGGAGATAACGGCTGTCGCGGTCGAGCGTCAGCAGCCGTGGTGTTCGCACGCCCACGGCAGTGAGGGCCGCGTGGTTGGCGGCGAACAGTTCGGCGCCCGACGCGTCGGTGAACGGATCGTCTGGGACGGCTGGCACCGGGGGCCAGTAGTTCTCGCCGGCCGCCCACAGGTAGAGGATCGCTGTCGTCTGGTCGTCGAGCCGGAGCCGGTAGACGCCCTTCTTGCTGCCACCGGTCAGTCGGTCCAGGCCGACAAGCCTGCGGTCGGCGCCCAACTGGTCCGCCACCAGGTCACGAAGGTCGTCAGGTCGCAGGAACACCCGTGCCACGATCGCTCCCCTCAGGTCGCCCGGCGATGCTTCCGCACGTGGCGGCACCACGCAATCGAGTTGCCAGTTCCCGGCCGTCGGATCGGCACACGACCTCGGCGCCGTCGATCGGACCAGCAGACCACCGACGGGCAGGACAGTCGGCGCAGCGTGATCAAACACTGGGCGCAGCGTCACTTCTCGATTAGAATGGGTGTACTAATCCGGCTCCTGACCTGGGAAGGAACGCCGTGATCGCACCCCCTCCTGCCACCGCTTCGACCCCCACCGCAGCACCGACCAACCCCGCCCCCGTCCCGTACGCGACCCTGCTCGGTTTCACCCGTTATGTCGGGCAATCCGGGCCGGCCAAGGCGACCTTCGTCGGCGGGCTGCGCCGGCAGCGGGTCAGCCGCTCCGGGTTCAACCCGCACGGGCAGCTGGTCAAGGCGCTCAAGGCCGACATCCGGTTCCGCACCGGCGGCAGCCACCTGGCCGCCGTGGTCGGGCAGGTCGCCCAGCGCTGGCAGCCGCTGTACGCGACCCTCACCCCGGGCGCGCAGCGCTACCTGGAGTCGCTGGGTGACCTGAGCCAGGTGGAGCTGGCGCAGACCCACGACGCGCTCGGCATGGTCGGCAACCTCCCCGTCAAGATCAACCCACACTTCGGCCTGCGGTACGCCGACGGGCACGCCGAAGCGGTCCGGATCCACTTCGACGACCAGCCGCCCAGCCCCGACGCGTACACCGCGACCCTGCACCTGATGGCCCGACACATGGACCAGGTGCTGCCGCACGCCGAGCCGGTCCTGGTCGACCTGCGGCGCGGCACCACCTTCCGGCGCCCGGACGTCACCTCCCGCCCCGACCAGGTGGAGCGCTGGCTGGCCGGTGAGGCCGCCGCGTTCACCGCCATCTGGTCCACCGCCGGCTGAGCCGTCCGGCGCAGCGCCTATTGATGCGAGCGCAGGGTGCGCCGGGGGTACGCCGCCACGTGCGGCGTATCCTCGGCCACCGGTGAACCTGTGGACCGAACTTCGCGCCGGTGCCGTCCTGTTCGAGGACGACACCGCCCTGGTGCTGAACAAACCTCCCGGTGTGTCGGTGATGGGCGAACGGCACGGCACCGACCTGGCCCGCCTCGCCGAAGAGGCCGGTGAGCCGGTCTTCCCGGTGCACCGCATCGACAAGAACACCTCCGGGGCGATCCTGTTCGCCAAACAGCTGCGCCACCACGGCGACCTGACCCGGCAGTTCAACCGCCGTACCGTCGAGAAGGTCTATCTGGCCGTGGTGTCGGCCGCCGCCACCGATGCCGATGCCGCTCGCGCGCCGCTGCCCGACGTCGGCGTCGTCGACCTGCCGCTGAGCGTGGGCCGCAAGAACCGGGTACGGGTCGCCGGCAACCGAGCCGACATCGGCTTCGACGCCACCACCGCGCGCTGGTCGCTCGCCGCCGGGGCCAAGTTCGACCACGTCAAGAGCTATCCGTCGCAGAGCCGGATCACCGCCGTCACCGCTGGGTCCGACGGGGGCACCACCGGATCCGGTACGGCGGCAGCCGACGCCACGCACCGGCTGCTCGCCGTCGCGCCGCTGACCGGCCGGCGGCATCAGATCCGGGTGCACCTGGCCTGGATCGGCCACCCGATCGTCGGTGACCCGCTGTTCGACCGGGCCGCCGCCGCCAACGGGGTACGCACGTATCTGCACGCCTGGCGACTCGGCTTCGACACCACAGCCGGCAAGCGGGCCGACGTGACAGCGCCGCCGGACCCAGACTTCTGGCAGCCGGTGTCCGGCGGCGCACCCGCCCGGACCGAGCTGGACCGGGCGTACCAGCGGTTGCGCGGGTCCGGCTGACCTGGCGGACATCCGCGCCCCGCTGGCCCGGCAGCGCGTCCGGCGGCTGCGGCGAAACCGTCCGGTGGGGCGCTGCCTCTCCGGTGGCGGGTCAGCTGGTCCAGCCGCCGTCCGAGGTGATGACGGCGCCGTTGACGTTGACCGCCTCGTCGCTGCCGAGCCAGGCGACCAGGGTCGCGATCTCGTCCGGTGCGGCGGTCCGGGTCACGTGACCGGCGAAGGACTTCGACAGTCGCTCGTACGCCCATTCGACCTTCGGTTGGGCGCTGCGGCCGATGTTCGTCTCCACCCCGCCGGGGCAGACAGCGTTGGTCCGGATGCCGTCCGCGCCGTACAGGAACGCCGTCGAACGGGTCAGGCCGATCAGGCCGTGCTTCGACGCCACGTACGCGGACCCGGCGACCGAACCGGTCAGCCCACCGATCGAGGCGATGTTGACAATCGCCCCCTTGCCGGCCACCTTCATCAGCGGAAGCACGGCCCGGGTCAGCCGCATCGGGCCGGTCAGGTTGACCGCGAGCACCCGGTCCCAGGTGGCGTCGTCGAGCTCGGTCACCGGCAGGAAGAAGTCCATCACGCCGGCGACGTTGGCGAGCAGGTCGATCCGGTCGCCGGGCAGCCGGGTGACCAGTTCGTCGATGTCGGCCTGCACGGTCACATCGGCGGTGACCAGGTCGGCGGCGTGTCCGGCGGCGGCAAGCAGCTTGCCGGTGCCGTCCAGCCCATCGGTGTCGACGTCGCAGCCGACCACCGTCGCTCCCTCTGCAGCCAGCCGCAGCGCCACCGCCCGGCCGATGCCGGATCCGGCGCCGGTGACCAGCGCGACCTTGCCCGCGTACCGCTGCTCGGTCATGGGTTCCACCTCCTGTGGCGGCGGCCCGGACCGGTCGCCCGGGCCCGCCCACGTCCACCCTTTCCCGGTGGGATCCCGGGCAACCAGGCCCAAGGTCACGACCTTTCGGGTCGACCGGCTCAGCCCCGACCCTCGCGACATTGATCCGCGTAGTCGAGGGAACCGTCATTGTCGTCAAACCGGCCCGGAGACAACCATGTGGGTGCCCTCGACCGTGGCCACTCGACGCAGGCTCGCGCTGCCACGACCACCGCCAAGATCAGTTAAACGGCATGCTTGGTCGAGGCGACGAAGCGGGACCAGGCCGACGGGGCGAAGGTGAGCGTCCCGCCGGCGCGGTCCTTGCTGTCCCGGACCAGCACCCGGCCGGGCAGGTTGTCGGCGACCTCGACACAGGCACCGCCGTTGCTGCTGCTACGGGTGGACGTGCGCCACACCGGCTCGCTCATGCTCATCGATCACTCTCAGGATCAGATCACGGGACTGGTTACAGGGCAGTGCCCGCGCGCAGATCATCTCCCAGGCGAGCACCAGATGCCGGAGCTTGTCGGCGGTCTCGCAGACCCGCCCCGCCATCTGGTCGTCAATGTACGCCGCCGTTGCGCCGTCCGGCAGGGTCGCCAACACGAACGCCCCGGCCAGTCCCGGATGCAGCCCGGCGGAGAACGGCAGGACGCGCACGTGCACGGTCTGCCGGTGGCCGATGTCGACCAGATGCTCCAGCTGGTCCTTCATCAGCGCCGACGGACCGACCCGCAGCGCCGCCTCGCCGATGATCGCGGTCAACGGCACCGGGTGCGGGTGTGCCCGCTCCAGCGCCGCCGTCTGCCGCTCCAGCCGCTCCCGGGTCATCTCCTCGATCTGCACCTCCGTGTGCGTGCCGGCGGAGATGACCTCCCGGGCGTACGCCTCGGTCTGCAGCAGCCCCGGGATGAGCGAGTGCTCGAACCAGCGCAGCTGCACCGCCCGGGACTCGTTCAGCTTCCACGGGCGCATCCACGGAGCGACCGCCTCGCCGCGTGCCTGTTCGGCCAACCGGCGCAGCTCGTCGCCGGTGCCGAGCACCCGGTCGAGGCTGACCGCCAGGTCGTCGGGCGGCAGTGAGCGCCCCGTCTCGTAGTGGCCGATCTGCGATCCGGTCACGTGCACCTGTGAGCCGAGTGCGTCCTGCGACAGTCCTTTCTCGGTCCGCCGCAACCGCAGGATATGCCGAAATTCATTCACATTCGCCATCTGTTCCCCCACGCCGGTGAAGTAGTGACCCTATTACCGCCACACATCTTCCTGGCCGGGCGACGGATAGTCCAGGGTGGAAGTCAGACCCGGAGGGAATGACCGGCAAGCGTTCCCTCCGGGGCACCCGAATCGCACTCTCCACGTAGGAGGAACAGTGCCCAGGAACGACGGAATCGGCGGGACACCCCGACTCGCCCGGTACACCTCGATCGGTACGCCACGCAATGTCGACCCGACACCGAACCGGCCTCCGCTGCCGAAGCGGACTCCTGGGCAGATCGACCCGGACCGCGACTGGCCGTTCCAGCTCAACGGCGCTCAGCCACGCTCCGCCGCGCTGGAGGCGGCGATCCGGCAGGCGAACGAGACGGCTCGTACGCATATTCCGAATCGGACCACCGGCGGGTGCCACCGGTGCGGCGGGGTGGTCGCGCCGTGCCGGCCGTCGCTACGGGCGCTCGCCATCCTGGACCGGTGGGACCCGAGCTCGGCGCGACGGGTCCGGGCGGTGCTGCAACTCTCCGGCCTGATGCCGGCCGACCACCCACACGACGACGCCGACGACAATGACGACGGCTGTTGAAGCGTCCCAGACGGATACCCGGGGCGTTCACGCGGCGGTACGGTCGTTGGTATGTCCGGCAAGCAGCTGTACGACTTCATCGGAGCCGGTTACACCGTTACGCGGCGGACCGAGCCACGGATCGCCGCACAAGTCTGGGCTGCGCTCGGCGAAGCGCGGACGGTGTTGAACGTCGGGGCCGGCACCAGCTCCTACGAGCCCACCGACCGGGCCGTAACCGCAGTGGAGCCATCGGCGCTGATGCGGGCACAGCGTCCCGCAGGTGCGGCACCCTGCGTGGCCGCAACCGCCGAGCGCCTTCCGTTCGCGGACCAGTCCTTCGACGCGGCGATGGCGTTCGCCACCATCCATCACTGGCCGGACCCGATCGCCGGCCTGCGTGAAATGCGACGGGTGGCCCGCCGGGTGGTGGTCTTCACCCACGACACCAGCGAATCCGGCTGGCTGCATCGCTTCTGGCTGACCCGCGACTATCTGCCGGAGGTCGCCGACTCTCTCGTCGGCCGGCCGTCCATGACCGAGCTGGCCGACGCGATCGGGGCACGCGCAGAACCCGTGCTCGTTCCGTGGGACTGTGTCGACGGTTTCTTCGAGGCTTACTGGCGCCGACCCGAGGCATACCTCGACGAGCAGGTCCGTCGGGGGATCTCCGTCTGGGGCAGGGTCGGGCCCGAGGTCGAGCAGCGGGCAGTGCGCGACCTGCGTACTGACCTTGACTCAGGTCGGTGGGCCGACCGCAACCGTGATTTGGCCGCGCTCGACGCCGCTGAGCTCGGTCTTCGCCTGCTCGTCACCTGACCCCCGGTCCAGCTGGCTGGAACGCGGCTGCAGCGGACCGCGCACGCACACGGGTGTCACCGGATCCGCTGTGGCGGACCCCGGTGACACCCGTCAGGCCGGGGTGGGAGTCAGCAGGAACTCGTACGCCGCGTCGTCGGTGCCCTCCGCGTGGTCGTACCGTCGGATGTCGGTGGTGTACCAGCCCGGTGGCACGCTCACGCGGCGGTGTCGCGGATGGCCCGGCGTCCAGCGGGTGAGGTAACCGACGCCGCAGAGCAGCAGGGAGCCGGTCTCCGTACCCAGGACTCCGCCTGGCGAGGAGGGGGCAGGTGCGGGCCACGGCGCAGCATCCGCGACGTGCCGCACCAGTACGGTGTAGTACCCGACGTCCACACCCATCAGCGGGATCGCGATGCCTGCCCGGACGACCGCGTCACCGGCATCTGTGGTGGTGAGCAGCTCCAGCAGGTCGCGGCCCGCACTGTCGGCACCGAGGTGCCGGTCGAGGCGTGCGGGGTCGAGCAGCACGAACCCGTGAGCCTCGGGAAAGCAGCCGGTGAGGCGGACGGCCGGAAAAGCCATGGCGTCGACGCTACCTGCGCTCCGGCAGATCCACGCTCCCCAGCACCGGCTGGCGTGGGCCGCTACACTGGCCGACAGCGCGTCGGGGATCGCGCCGAGACTCGCCGGAAGGTTCGAAGCCACCCCAGGTCCGAGGTTCGAGCGACGGACACCGCAGCTCTGAATCCGCCCGTGCGAGTCCGGGTCGCAGAGCGAGGTTCCCGTGAAGACGCTCCCCGACAACCCACACCTGCACCACCTGCGGCAGCAGGCCAAGGAACTGTTGGCCGGGCTGCGTGACGTCGATCCGACCGCGACCCTGGCCGACGCGCAGACGACGCTGGCCGGTCAGTACGGCTTCCGTACCTGGCCGGAGCTCAAGGCCGAGGTCGACCGGATGCATGGGCGGGCCGACACGGCCGATCCGTCCCTCGCCCGGGCGGTCGCCGACCGGTTCGGCCTCGGCACCGTCGTCGGCCCGATGCGCTCGCTGGCCCGCCCGGACGACATCGGCCGCCGCTGGTCGATCACCACCGACCGGGGACGCTTCACCGTCCGTACGATGGACACCTGGCTGCCGATCGTCGACGCCGACACCGACGTCGCCCTGCAGCTGGCCGCCGCAGCGGCCGGTGTGCTGCTGCCGACCCCGGTACGCAGCCGCACCGGTGAGATCATCGAGTCGATCGGTGGGCACCGTTGGCGGGCGTACGAGCAGCTGCCCGCCGGGCCGCCACTCGCGCCACCGGTGAGCGCGGCCGTCGCCCACTCGGTGGGCGGCGTGCTGGCCGCGATCCACGGGCTCGAACTGCCGGTGGACCGGATCAGCCCGTGGCACGCCGCCCGACTGAGCCAGCTCAGCTGGGCCGACCTGGCGGCAAGGGTCAACAGCTCCACCGCCAGCAACGCCAAGGCCGGTGACACCAGTTGGCCTGCGGCACTGCAGGCGGCGGTGCCCGACCTGGTCGACCTCGACAGCATCGGCCGGGACGAACCAGTGCCCGAGCCGGTGCTGACGCACAACACGCTCGGACCGGCACAGACCCGGCTCGACCGCGACGGTCGACTCGTCGTGCTCGGTTGGGAGCATGCCGGTGGTCAGCCGCCGGCATGGGAGTTGGCCAACGCGTTGCTGGACTGGACCGTCGACCCGGCCGGTCGGATCAACGTCACGGGCGCGCGGGCGCTGGTTGCCGGCTACCAGGACCGGGCTGGCCGGCTGCCCGCGCTGGAGCTGGCAAGCTTCCGGGGCGCGCTGACCAGTCTCGCGAACTACGTGTTCGATCAGGTGCAGGCGGCGTCGGCCCGCGACGCCGCCGACCCGAAACCCGAGGATCGGCGGTACGCCGAGCGCAGTGTGCGACACGTGCTGTCCCGGCTTCCGACGCGTGCGACGTTGGAGCAACTGCTGAACGCGGTGGCCTGAACCAGGGACAGGGGTGGCCGGAACCAGGGGCAGGTGGCTGGAAACCCAGGCGACCGGGCGCGCAGCGGCGGGTATCGTGGTCAGCGCCATGAACCCGCCCTCCGCCGCGCGCTCCGCCCCTGAACTGCTGAAGCTCCTCCCCGAGCTGACTCTTCGTGACGAACGGCGGCTGCACCGGCGCCTCGACGGGGTGCGCAAGGTCCGCGATCCGCAGGCCCGGCAGGCGGCGCTGGACGAAATCGCCACCGCGATCGCGTCGGCGCAGCAGGCGGTGCAGCGGCGGCGGGACGCGGTGCCGCAGGTCAGCTACCCGGCCGGGCTGCCGGTCAGCGAACGCGCCGACGACATCGCGGCGGCGATCCGCGACCACCAGGTGGTGATCGTGGCCGGCGAGACCGGCTCGGGCAAGACCACCCAGATCCCGAAGATCTGCCTGGAGCTGGGTCGTGGGGTGCGCGGGCTGATCGGGCACACTCAGCCGCGTCGGCTGGCCGCCCGTACCGTCGCCGACCGGATTGCCGACGAGCTCGGCACCACCCTCGGTGACGTGGTCGGCTACAAGGTCCGGTTCACCGACCAGGTCGGCGGCCAGACCCTGGTGAAGCTGATGACCGACGGCATTCTGCTGGCCGAGTTGCAGCACGACAAGATGCTGCGCCAGTACGACACGTTGATCATCGACGAGGCGCACGAGCGCAGCCTGAACATCGACTTCATCCTCGGCTACCTCAAACAGCTGCTGCCCCGCCGCCCCGACCTGAAAGTGGTCATCACGTCGGCGACGATCGACCCGCAGCGCTTCGCCGACCATTTCAGCGAGCCGGGCCGGCCACCGGTGCCGGTGGTCGAGGTGTCCGGGCGGACCTATCCGGTGGAGGTGCGCTACCGGCCGCTGCTGCGCGAGACCGGCGACCCGGACGACCCCGACGCCACCCCGGGCACCGTGACGCTCGACCAGGTCGACGGGATCGGCGCGGCCGTCGAGGAGCTGGCCGGCGAAGGCCCCGGCGACATCCTGGTCTTCCTCAGCGGCGAGCGGGAGATCCGCGACGCCGCCGACGCGTTGGGCAAGCTCGTCGCCAACCGGCCCCGGCTGCGCGACACCGAGATTCTGCCGCTGTACGCCCGGTTGTCCGCCGCCGAGCAGCACCGGATCTTCCAGTCGCATCCGGGCCGGCGGGTGGTGCTGGCGACCAACGTCGCCGAGACGTCGCTGACCGTGCCGGGCATCAAGTACGTCATCGACCCGGGTACGGCGCGGATCTCCCGCTACAGCAACCGGCTCAAGGTGCAGCGGCTGCCGATCGAGCCGGTGTCGCAGGCGTCGGCCAACCAGCGTAAGGGCCGCTGCGGGCGTACCTCGGACGGTGTCTGCATCCGGCTGTACGACGAGGCCGACTTCGAGTCCAGGCCGGAGTTCACCGATCCGGAGATCCTGCGCACCAACCTGGCCTCGGTGATCCTGCAGATGACGTCGATCGGGCTGGGCGACATCGCCGCGTTCCCGTTCGTCGAGCCGCCGGACCGCCGGCAGATCACCGACGGCGTCGCGCTGCTGCACGAGCTGGGCGCGATCGAGCCACCGTCGCCGGGCCTGCCGCCCCGGTTGACCCAGGTGGGCCGACGGCTGGCGCAGCTGCCGGTGGATCCCCGGCTGGGCCGGATGGTCCTCGCGGCCGAGGGCAACGGCTGCGTCGACGAGGTCGCGGTGATCGCCGCCGCGCTGTCCATCCAGGACCCCCGGGAGCGGCCGGCGGAGCAGAAACCCCAGGCCGACCAGGCACACGCCCGGTTCGCCGATCCGGAATCCGACTTCGTCGCGCTGCTGAACCTGTGGCGCTACCTGCGGGAGCAGCAGCGGGAACGGTCCGGCAGCGCGTTCCGGCGGATGTGCCGGGCCGAGTTCCTCAACTACCTGCGGGTCCGCGAGTGGCAGGACATCCACAGCCAGATCCGGCAGGTGCTGCGGTCGATGAACGTACCGGTCGACCGGGGCGGTGAGCCGGCCGCGCCGACCGCCGTACACCAGTCGCTGCTGGCCGGTCTGCTGTCGCACGTCGGGGTGAAGGATCCGGCCAAGCCGGAGTACCTGGGCGCCCGGGGAGCCAAGTTCGCGGTCTTCCCCGGCTCGGCGCTGGCCCGCAAGCCGCCCCGCTGGGTGATGGCCGCCGAACTGGTCGAGACGTCCCGGCTGTGGGCCCGTACGGTCGCCAGGATCGAACCCGAGTGGGTCGAGGCGCTCGCCGGCCACCTGGTGAAACGCTCGTACAGCGAGCCGCACTGGGAGAAGAAACAGGCGGCGGTGATGGCCTACGAGAAGGTCACCCTGTACGGCGTACCGCTGGTCGCCGGCCGCAAGGTGACCTTCGGCCGGGTCGATCCGGCGCTGAGTCGGGAGCTGTTCATCCGGCACGCCCTGGTCGAGGGCGACTGGCACACCCCGCACCGGTTCTTCCACGACAACCGGGCGTTGCTCGACGAGGTCGGCGAGCTGGAGGAACGGGTCCGCCGCCGGGACATCGTGGTCGACGACGAGACCCTGTTCGAGTTCTACGACCAGCGGCTGCCCGCCGAGGTGGTCTCCGGCCGGCACTTCGACTCCTGGTGGAAGAAGGCCCGCCGGGACCGGCCCGACCTGCTCACCTTCGACCGGGACATGCTGGTCAACCAGGGCAAGGGCCGCATCGACCCGGCGGACTTCCCCGACGAGTGGCACTCCGCCGGGATGGCCCTGCCGTTGACGTACCGGTTCGAGCCCGGCGCCGGGACCGACGGGGTGACCGTCGACGTGCCGCTGGCGATGCTCAACCAGGTGTCCGACGACAGCTTCGACTGGCACGTGCCCGGGGTGCGGGAGGAGCTGGTCGTGGCCCTGATCCGGTCGCTGCCGAAGCAGCTGCGCCGCAACTTCGTGCCGGTGCCGGACTTCGCCCGCGCGGTGCTGGCCACCATCACGCCCGGCTCCGAACCGCTGCTGGACGCGCTGGGCCGGGAGCTGCGCCGGCTGACCGGGGTGGTGGTGCCGCACGACGCCTGGGACCTGACCAAGGTGCCGCCGCACCTGCGGGTCACCTTCCGGGTGGTCGACGAGCACGACAAGCCGCTGGCCGAGGGGAAGGACCTGGCCGCGTTGCGCCGTGAGCTGACCACCGAGGTACGCAAGGTGGTGGCGGCCGCCGCGCCGGACGTGGAGCGGCGCGGGCTGCGCGAGTGGACCATCGGCGCGTTGCCGCGCAGCGTCGAGCAGGACCGGGTCGGCTACCGGGTCACCGCGTACCCGGGTCTGGTCGACGAGGGTGCCAGCGTCGCGGTCCGGGTGTTCGACAGCGCCGCCGTGCGGGACCGGTCGATGTGGGCCGGCAGCCGGCGGCTGCTGCTGCTCACCCTGCCGTCCCCGGCGAAGTTCGTCTCCGGCCGGCTGTCCAACCAGGACAAGTTGGCGTTGAGCCGCAACCCGTACCGCAACGTCGTCGAGCTGCTGGACGACTGCGCCGGGGCGGCCGTGGACCTGCTGATGACGCAGGCGGGCGGCCCGGCCTGGGACGCCGACGGCTTCGCCGCGCTGCGCGAGCAGGTCCGCGCCGGGCTGGTCGACGTCACGGTCGAGATCGTGTCCCGGGTACGCCAGGTGCTGGCGGCGGCGTACGCGGTGCAGCAGCGGCTCGGCCGTACCACCGATCTCGCGCTGGTGGCCGCGCTCAGCGACGTCCGCGAGCAGCTCGCCGCCCTGGTCTACCCGGGGTTCGTGACCGCCACCGGGTACGCCCGGCTGGCGGACCTGCCGCGCTATCTGACCGCGATCGAACGCCGGTTGGAGAAGCTGCCGCAGAATCCGCGCCGGGACCGCGACCAGCAGGCCAGGATCGACACGGTACGCCGGGAGTACCAGCAGATGCTCGACGGGTTGCCGCCGGCCCGGCACAACACCGAAGCCGCCCGGCGGATCCGCTGGATGATCGAGGAGCTGCGGGTCATCGTGTTCGCCCAGGCGTTGGGTACCCCGTACCCGGTGTCGGAGCAGCGCATCTACCGGGTGATGGACGAGGCCGAGCAGGCCGAGTGAGTCGGTCAGTTCCGTTGCAGGGTGAGCACGGACAGCCCGGCGACGGCGTCGATGTCGTACCGGTCGGTCGCGCCCGCCCAGCCCTGGCCGGTGAAGACCGCACCGGGGGCGATGCCGTCGTGGCTGCGGGTGTCGATGGTGGCGCTGGCCGCCCCGGACCCGAACCGGACCTGGGCCGGCGGCCCATCCGGAGCGTTGATCAGGAACTGGTTGGCGCCGCCGGTCATCCGCACCGGCAGGGTGCCGTCCGGCGCGGGCAGGGACAGCTCGATGCGGGCCGCCCCGCCGACGATGTCCACTCCGCTCAGCTCGGCACCGGTCAGGTCGATCGAGTGTTCCGCGACGCCGCCGGTGAGCCGCAACTGCCAGCGCACCGACGAGTGCAGCTCGATGTCGACGACACCGGGTCCGGACTGGTCGTTCGGCACCAGGTGCAGCTTGATCCGGTTGCCGTCGGCGATCACCCGTGGTTGCACGTCCGCGTCGATCGGGGTCCGGACCCGGTACAGGTCGCCGCCGAGATCGGCGGCCCGGATGTTGACCGTCGTGGTACCACTGACCAGGTCGAATTCAGCCTGCTGTAGTTCGCCGAGCGGGCCGGTCACCAGGCGTTCAGTGGCGGGTTCCGGGTCGACGGCGGCCGGGTCGACCACACCGGGATCGTTGGCCGGCGGCGGGGAGTCAGCGACCGTGGTGTCCGATGTGGTTCGCAGCGCGTCGACGACGCCGGCCCCGACCAGCGCGGCGACCAGGAACAGCGCCACCAGTCCGGTGACGACCATCGCGAGTCGGCGCGGACTGCGACCGGTCGGCCCGGACATGTCGGGTTCCGGGTCGAAGAACGGCACCGCCGGGGTGACCGGTTCCGGTCGGTCCAGTTCCCGGGCCAGCCACGGCGGCGGCGGCAACAGGCGCGGCGGCGCGGTCACCGGCTCGTCGTGGCCGAGATGGTCCGTGCCGGCGTCGTGGCCGAGATGGTCCGTGCCGGCGTCGTGGTCGAGACGGTCGGTGTGGTCGGTGTGGTCGAGCTGCTCCGGCTGCTCGTCGTCCGGTTCGCGTGGCTCGCCGGGAGCGGGACCAGGCCAGACCGTACCGGGCCGCTGCACTGGGCCGAGTTCGATCGCGGCTGGTTCGCCCCCCTGTGCCGGTCGCTGCATGACTGCCCCTCCTCGGCGTTCGCGGGCACGGCGCACCGTTGCCCGTACAGCAGTACGCAGCCGGACGCTCCGCGGATCGGTGCCGGTGCCGAAAAGTTCGGCCGCCGGCGCGGCCTGACCTTGGGCTCAGCGGTCGCTCATACTCGTTGGCAGGGCTCGCGTCCACCCCCGCCTACCGGCGCGGGCCCGGAGGGCAGTAATGCACATTCAGATCGAAACGAGCATCCCACCCGAACTGTCCGAAGCGACCTGGCAGTTGTACACGACGGCGTTCGACGAACTCCGGGTCACCGCGGTCCAACGGCACGTGATGGACCGGTCCGAATTCGACCAGGTACTGGGCGACCCCCGGGTGCTGAAATACCTGGGGCGGGATGCCCGGTCCCCCGATCTGCTGACCGCGCTCGCCACCTTCACCAACGAGCTGGAGTCGATGCCGCTGATCTCGCCGGACTACTTCGCCCACCGCTGGCCGGATCTGTACGCGCAACGCCGGATCTGGTACATCGGCTTCTTCGCCGTCCATCCGCAGTACCGAGGCAGCGGCATCTTCGAGTCGGTGATCGCCGACATGTGGCAACGGGTGCAGGACAGCGACGGGGTCGCGGCGTTGGACATCTGCCGCCGCAACGACCAGATCGGCCTGGGCAGGGCCATCCATCAGACCTTGGAGTCGTTGACCGAGGGAGCGCGGGCGACCCGGCTGGACGAGCAGACGTTCTGGCTCTACGAGTTGCCGCCGCGCCCCTGAACCTGCCCGGCAGCCGGCACCGCCGGCCCGTCCACCGGGTCGGCGGGTCGGCTCGCCCACCGTCGGGCGAACTCAGCCGGGCCGACCGGCTCTCCCCACAGCCTGCCCTGCCCGAACAGCACGCCGAGGACGGCCAGCACGCCCTGCTGCAGCGGGGTCTCCACCCCCTCGGCGACCACGGTCAGGTGGAGGGCGCTGCTCATCGCCACCACCGCCCGGACGATCTCCTCGTCCTTGGCGCTCTGGCCGAGGCCAGCGACGAACGCCCGGTCCACCTTGACCCCGGTGACCGGATGCTTGCGCAGATAGCCCAGTGCGGAGAACCCGGTGCCGAAGTCGTCGACGACGATCCGGATCCCCCGCTGCCGCAGGTCCGCCAGGACCTGGCCGGTGACGCTGGTCGGGTCGATCATCACCGACTCGGTGATCTCCAGGACGACGACGGAGGCCGGCACCCGGTGCCGGTCGAGCGCGTCATCCAACGCCCGGATCAGACCCGGGTCACGCAACTGGCGGGGCGACACGTTCACCGACATCCAGAAATCCGCCGTCACCGTGCCGACCGCCCGCCACTGCGCCAACTGCCGCACCGACCGGTCGAGCACCCAGCGTCCGATCGGGCCGATCAGCCCGGTGTCCTCGGCGATCGGGATGAACACCGCCGGTGAGATGTTGCCCCGGCCCGGATGTTCCCAGCGCAGCAACGCCTCGGCGCCGATCAGGCCGCCGCTTTCCAGGTCGACGATCGGTTGAAAGGCGATCCGCAGATCGTCCTCGCTGAGGGCGATCCGCAGGGCCTGTTCGATCTCCACCCGCTCGCGGACCCGCTCGTGCATCGACGCGTCGAACATCACCCAGCGGCCGCGACCATCCGCCTTCGCCTGGTACATGGCCGTGTCGGCGTCACGCAGCAACGCGTCGGCGGTCACCGGCGGATCGTCACCGGCGCCACCGTCGTCGAGCTGGGTCCCGGCGATCCCGACCGAGGCGGTGATCACCGCCTCGACCTGCCTGATCCGCAGCGGTTCGTGTACACAGTCGATGATCCGGTCGGCCAGCGCCACGGCCTGCGCGCGGCTGCCCAACTGAACCACGACGAACTCGTCCCCGCCGACCCGGGCGACCGTCGCCGCGGCCGGCAGCGCCGCCCGCAGTCGGGCCGCCACCTGCGCGATCAGCTGGTCGCCAGCGTGGTGCCCCCACGAGTCGTTGACCAGCTTGAAGCCGTCGAGGTCGAGGAAGAACACCCAGACCCCGGCGTCCGCTGGCCGACCGATGGTGAGCAGCCGGCGCACCTCGGCGGCGAGCATCAACCGGTTCGGCAGTCCGGTCAGCGGGTCGTGGGTGGCGCGGTGTTCGTAGCGCCGTTGCGCGGCGGCGTACCCCTGGACCGCAGAGACCGCCCGCATCATCAGCAGCACCACCATGGCGGCACCGCCCACGCCGAGTGCCAGCCGGTCGGCTGTCGACCGGCCGGAGACGAAGACGGTGAGCAGGAACGGCGCGGCCAGCGCCGGGCCGATCAGCAGCAGCCGCTGCCAGGACCACGCCTGCACCGGTAACCGGGCCGCCTGACCGAGGTCGACCACCGAGGGGTGCAGGGCGGCGGCACCGATCAGCAGAAAACCGAGCAGGAACGGCAGATCCAGCAGCCGGGATCCAGTGAGCTGACCGGAGACTCCGATGATGGCGTAGAGCACGTCGCCGACCACCAGCAGACTCATGGAGGCGACCAGCAGCAGGTAGCTCGGCCGCCGTACGGCGGTGGTGAAGGCCAGGCTGACCAGCAGCAGGATCAGGATCACGTCGAAGATCGGATACAGCGCGGCCAGGGCGGAGACCAGGGGCGGACGGTCGGCGATGCTGCCCGCCGGCACCGCCAGCAGCAGTACGGAGCACAGCGCCGCGCCGATGAAGACGATCAGACCGTCGATCACCGCGTGCGAGGGCAGCCGGCCCCGGGTGCGCAGCAGGCCGGCCAGGCCGAGCAGCATGAACAGGTAGCCCGGCACGGTGGCGGCGTCGGCGGTCAGCGCGTACGGCCCGTCCTGCTCGACCGCCCACGGCCGGGCCAGCGCTCCGGTGAGGAAGCACACACAGGCGACGGCGAGCATCCGCCAGGCCCAGCGAGGCTGGGCCCGGTGCCAGCGGGGGCCCAGGGTCACGGCGAGCGCTCCCCCCACCCCGGCAACGGTGAAGGCCGGTCCGGCGACCATCGGCGTGTCGAACGCCGCGTAGAGCGCGGCGGCGACGACACCGAACGCCAGGAACACCAGTGCCGGCAACGACGACGACAAGGCCCGTCCCGTCCCCGGCGCCGCGGGTCGCGTCACGATGGCCCCTGCGCACATGTCATTCACCGGCTGATTCGTCGAACAGGCCGACACCATACCAAGGCGACGGGGCGGTCAGCCTGGTCAGGCCGGGCCCGCCACGGCGGAGCCGATCGGTCGCGGCTGATGATCGCTGCCACACCGCCGACCAATCGTCCGCTTGGGGTACGGCGCGGATGGAGATCGCTGGTTTGAGGTACGACGCCGGTGGATATCGTTGGCCCGGTGCCTGCCACCCCTCCCTCGCCGGGCCGGCTGCCGTCGCTGACCGGGCTGCGGTTCGCTGCGGCGCTGCTGGTCTTCGGCGTGCACGCCTACTCGTTCATCCCATTGGCCGACCCGCAGGACAGTCGGATCGCCGGCATCCTGTTCAACGGTGGTGACCTGGGCGTCTCGTTCTTCTTTGTGCTGTCCGGCTTCGTCCTCACCTGGTCGGTCCGCCCCGGTTACCGGCCGGGCCGGTTCTGGTGGGGACGCCTGGCACGGGTCTACCCGGCCCATCTGGTCGCCCTGGTGCCGGCCGTCGTCGGCTTGGTGCTGACGGCACGGCTGCCGGACATCTGGCCACGGCTGCTCGCCTTCTCGGCGCCGCTGGTCCAGGCCTGGCATCCGTCGGACGTGTACTACCTGGGCATCAACCCGGTCACCTGGTCGCTCTCCTGCGAGATGGCGTTCTACCTGGCGTTCCCCCTGCTGTACGCGGGACTGCGCCGGCTCGGCACGACGGCGTTGCGGGTCGGCGCCGTCGCACTGCCGACCGCCGTCTGGTTGATGCCGCTGGTGGCCGACCTGCTGGTCGCGGCGGAACACCGCCGCTGGTTCGTCTACATCTTCCCGCCGGTTCGGATGCTGGAGTTCCTGCTCGGCATCGTGCTCGCGCTGCTGGTGCGGCGCGGCGCCTGGCGAGGGCCGGGACTGCCGGTCGCCACCGCCCTGTGGGTGGCGAACTATCTCGCCGTCGAGTGGCTGCCGGCGCAGGCCCGGGACACCGCGGCGACGATCGTGACGATCGGCCTGCTGGTCCCGGCAGCGGCACTGGCCGATCTGCACGGCCGGCGATCCTGGTGGCGGCACCGGGTCGCGGTCCATCTCGGCGAGGTGTCGTACGGGTTCTTTCTGCTGCATCTGGTGGTGATCGTGACCGTCATGCACCTCGTCGGCCGGGACCGGGAGTGGACCGCCTGGCAGGCGGTCGGGTTGGCGCTGACGTTCCTGGTCGGGTCCTACCTGTTGGCGGTGCCGCTGCACCGGTGGGTCGAGCTACCGGCGATGCGTCGGCTCAGGCCGACTTCGCCGGCAACGCCGCCCGGACCGCAGGCCGGACCGCAGGCCTCTCCGCCGCCCGGACCGCAGGCCAGACCGCAGGAGCGGGACCGGCAGCAGACCGGGCCGGATCCCCGGCGGGACGCTCTCACGGGTTGACTACGCTCGCCGACGGGGCGGCACCGCCCGCCGCCGACGGGAGGCACCATGGACAGGCCATTGGGTGGGTTCGACGCACAGCTCGGCGTACGTGCCGTAGCGGTGTCCGCACAGCGGGTGGAGCTACGGCTGCCGGTGACCCCGGCGCTGCACCAGCTGTTCGGAATCGTGCACGGCGGGGTGTACTGCGCCCTGGTGGAGAGCGCGGCGAGCCTCGGCGCGGCGACCTGGCTCGGTGACGAGGGCCGGGTGGTGGGGGTGGCCAACCAGACCGACTTCCTGAAGGCGGCCTCCGGCGGAGAGCTGATCGCCGTCGGCACGCCGGTCCACCGCGGCTACAGCCAGCAACTGTGGCAGGTCCAGATCACCGACAGTGACGGTCAGCTGATCGCCCGGGGTCAGGTGCGGCTGCAGAACCTCCGGCCGGGAGGCGGCCGTCGCTCCTGACGCCGCCCGCCCAGTCACGACAGCCCGCCCATCGCTGCGGTGATCCGGCGAACCGGACACCTCTCCGGCCCGTACACACTGGCAGGAGGCGATGAGACATGGGCATCATGGTCAACCCTGCACGCCGTGACACGACCGGTTCCGACCTCTACATCCTGCGCGGTCTGCTGTGGTGCGGCGACCGCCTGTTGATTCCGGCCAGCACCGACGACGGCACCCGCCACTACGCCTGCCCCGACACGGAATGTGACCGTTCCCTGATCAACGCCGAGGAGATCGAACAGCAGGTGTGGCAGCGGTACGTACAGCTGAACGCCGACGCCGCCGACGTGGTCAGTCGCGACCAGCGGCGGTCGGCGCTGGTCGGCGTACTGGCCCGGGTCACCGTCGGCACCAGCCTGGTGGGCCTGGACTACGGCTGGCGGGACTGACCGCCGCCGGGACCGGCACTCACCACCGGGACGGGCCGGTCACCGCACGAACGCTCGGTCACAGCACGAACGCGTCGGTCCACAGCTGCCCGGACCGGCCGGTCAACGCGCCCAGCAACGCAACCGCTTGGCCGTCGGTGAGTGAGGCGACGTAGTCGATGATCGCCCGGCCCTGAGCGGCGGCGGCCAGGCCGTCCACCCGACCGCGGCCCGGGGCGCCGGTCAGGCCGTCGCGCGGGGTACCGCCCGCCCCGGACGGGGTGTCGCTGCCGACGGTCGCGGCCAGCTCGGCCTCGGCCAACTCGACCAGGTCGTGCAGCCGGCGGGGCAGCCGCCCTTGCTCGTCCGGGTCGGTCACCCAGGCGTGCAGCGCGTCGACCAGGGTGGCCAGCAGATCGGCCTGACCACGCTGGTGCAGCGCCAGGTCCGGCCGGGCGAGGACGAACCGGTGGTGCACGAACTTGAGCACCTGCACCTCGTGCCACTGGGCGGTGGCCAGCAGCACGTGGCCGGAGCGTACCGGCGGGTCGGCGGTGACGCCGATCGCGCCGACCAGCCGCCGGGTCCAGCGCGCGGAGAACGTGCTGATGCTCTCCTCCGCTTCGATCGACCCGTCGAACGGCACCATCAGCAGGCCGTCAACCAGCTCCTGACGGACGTGTTCGACGGCGGCGGCGAACGCCTCGTCGGAGGCGATCCAGCTGTCCTTACGGTGCAGCTGGCGGCGGAGCCGCTCGATGGACCGGCCGGGGCGGTGCGCGCTGGCGGCGATCTCCGCGTCGGTGAGCTCCCGCAGCTCGGCGGCGGACCGCTGCCAGGTGACGAGTTCACCGGCGACCGGGCCCTGCTGCAGTACGCCGACCCGGTGGAAGTCCTCCACGTCGTGGATGGCGTACGCGATGTCGTCGGCGATGTCCATTATCGACGCTTCGACGGTCTGCTGCCACGGCTCGATCACCCCGGCGAACGGTGCCCGGGCCTGCCGCAGGTCGGCCGCCTCGGTGGTGTAGGCGCCGAACTTGACCGACCCGACCGCCGGATCGTCGGGCGCGACCGCGGCACCACGGGGCGCCGGGCGCAGCAGGCTCGGATGCGGCTGCGGATAGGTGCGCCGGGTCCACGGGTACTTGAGCATGGCGGCCCGCACCGCCGCGGTCAGGTCCAGACCGACGGCCGCCTCGCCCCGGATCTCGGTGCTGGTCACGATCCGGTAGGACTGGGCGTTTCCCTCGAAACCGTCCGGCAGACCGAGCCGGTGCCGGGCCACCCGGTCCAGCACCCGTTCCCCAAGGTGCCCGAACGGCGGGTGGCCGAGGTCGTGGGCGAGCGCCGCCGCCTCGACCACGTCCGGATCGCAGCCACCGAGCTCGTCGAGCAGGGTCCGGTGCCGTTCGTCGGCCGTCAGCCGCTCGGCGACAGCCCGGCCCACCTGGGCCACCTTGAGGCTGTGGGTGAGCCGGTTGTGCACCAGCAGGCCGGAGCCGCCCGGGCTGATCACCTGGGTCACGCCGCCGAGCCGGGCGAAGAACGGTGAGGAGACGATCCGGTCCCGGTCGGCCCGGAACGGACTCGCCGCCAGATCGCTGGCGGCGGCGGCCCGTCGGCCGGACAGGCGGCGGGCGCGGAGGTCCCCGGCCGGCGGGGTGGCCGACCGGACTGCTGCTGGTGCCGGGTCCACCAGCAGACGCTAACCCGGCGCCGGTGCGATACCTGGTCCGGGGTGGCATTTCGGCGCTGTCGAAGGAACATTCACCGGTTTCCAACAAAGGAATGGCTTGAGCTGATTGGTCCGGCGTCGTAAGGTTCCGCTTCAGCAAGGTCATCCATCCTTGCCGGGCCGTTCCCGCGGCCCTGCTCGGCTCGCGCACCAGAAACCGCCGCAGGGGACGACTCGATGCGCCGTGCTCGAACTCCGACGGAGTTGACGCTGACCGAGGAGTTCTTCCTGGTTGCGCTCGACGACAGCACCGGCCGACCGATGGTCGGCCGGGATCTGCTCGGTGCCGGGCTCGCCGGCACCGCGATCGCCACGCTGATCCTCGCCGGTCGTGCCGAGGTCCGCGACGGCCTGCTGGTGCCGGTCGACGGGCAGCCGCTCGGTGACCCGGTCGCCGACCCGCTGCTGGCCGAACTGCGGCTGGAACAACGCCAACCGGTGCCGGACTGGATCGCCCTGATGCGACCAGGGCTGCCCGGGGTGGTCGCCGAGGACCTGGAGACGCTCGGCGTGCTGCGCACCGAACAGGTCCGCCATCCGGTGACCCGCCGAATGACGACCCGGTTCCCGGCGATGGATCCGGTCCGTGCGGTCGGCCCCCGGGTCCGACTCGGCCACGCCCTCGGCCGGGTCGTCCCGCTGGACGCCCGGACCGCCGCGCTGGCCCAGATCGTCCGCGCCACCGGCACCGAAGGCTGGTTCGTGACCATGTACGGGGCGACGGTGCGGCGGCAACTGACGGCCACCGCGAGCCGGCTCGACCCGCAGCTGACGGCGGTGGTCGACGCGATCAACCACCCGGTGCCACGGTCCCGGCTGGCGGTGCGGCTGTGGCCGCAGCGGGACACGTCGATCGCCTGGTGACCTGCGCCGTCGACCGGGTCGCGTGGTGGCGCGACACCGACCGCCGGTAGCCGGCAGAATGCTCCCCGGACCACCCACCGTGGTCCCCGGCACCGGCCGCACGACGGGTGCCGGGCCACAGGCATCGGGCCGGGCGGGAGCACCCCCGTCCGGCAGCCGGGGAGTTGGAGCGGGGCACGCGACGTGACCACAGCGATTGATCAGCGGATCGCCGAAGAACTGGGAGTACGGGCCGGGCAGGTGGCGTCCGCCGTCGAACTGCTCGACGGCGGCGCGACGGTGCCGTTCATCGCCCGGTACCGCAAGGAAGCCACCGGGATGCTCGACGACGCGCAGCTGCGTACCGTGGAGGAGCGGCTGCGTTACCTGCGCGAGCTGGACGAGCGCCGCGACGCGATCCTGGAGTCGATCCGCAGCCAGGGCAAGCTCGACGAGGCGCTGACCGCGCAGATCATGGCGGCCGATTCGAAGGCCCGGCTGGAGGACATCTACCTGCCGTACAAGCCGAAGCGGCGGACCAAGGCGCAGATCGCCCGCGAGGCGGGCCTGGAGCCGCTCGCGGATCTGCTGCTCGGCGATCCGGGTCAGGACCCGCGGACCGCGGCCGCCGGCTACGTCGACGCCGACAAGGGTGTGGCCGACGCGGCGGCGGCGCTCGACGGCGCGCGGGCGATCCTGGTGGAACGCTTCGCCGAGGACGCCGACCTGATCGGTGGGCTGCGGGAGCGGATGTGGTCGCACGGCCGGCTCACCTCCCGGGTACGCGAGGGACGCCAGACCGAAGGGGCCAAGTTCGCCGACTACTTCGACTTCGCCGAACCGTTCACCAGGCTGCCGTCGCACCGCGTGCTGGCCATGTTCCGGGGCGAGAAGGAACAGGTTCTCGACCTGACCATGGAGCCGGAGGAGGTGCCGGCCGACGCCGTCGCCGGGCCGAGCAGCTACGAGCCGATCATCGCCGGCCGGTTCGGCATCAGCGACCAGGGTCGACCGGCGGACAAGTGGCTGGCCGACACGGTCCGCTGGGCGTGGCGTACCCGGATCCTGATCCACCTCGGCGCCGACCTGCGGATGCGGTTGTGGCAGGCGGCCGAGGACGAGGCGGTCCGGGTGTTCGCCGCCAACCTGCGGGACCTGCTGCTGGCCGCGCCGGCCGGCAGCCGGGCCACGATGGGTCTGGACCCGGGTATCCGGACCGGGGTGAAGGTGGCGGTGGTGGACGCCACCGGCAAGGTGGTAGCCACCGAGACGGTCTACCCGCACGAGCCGCGCCGGCAGTGGGACGCTGCCATCGACACGCTGGCGAAGTTGGCCGCCGCGCACCGGGTGGACCTGGTGGCGATCGGCAACGGCACCGCGTCGCGGGAGACCGACAAGCTGGTCGCCGACCTGATGGCCCGGCACCCCGAGTTGCAGCTGACCAAGGTGATGGTCTCCGAGGCCGGCGCGTCGGTCTACTCGGCCTCGGCGTACGCCTCTCAGGAGCTGCCGGACCTCGACGTGTCGCTGCGCGGCGCGGTCTCCATCGCCCGCCGGCTGCAGGACCCGCTCGCCGAGCTGGTCAAGATCGACCCTCGGTCGATCGGCGTCGGGCAGTACCAGCACGACATCTCCGAGACGAAGCTGTCCCGGTCGCTCGACGCCGTGGTCGAGGACTGCGTCAACGGGGTCGGGGTGGACGTGAACACCGCGTCCGCACCGCTGCTGACCCGGGTCTCCGGCATCGGTGCCGGACTGGCCGAGAACATCGTGCTGCACCGCGACACGCACGGGCCGTTCCGGTCCCGGGAGGCGTTGCGGACGGTGGCCCGGCTGGGGCCGAAGGCGTTCGAACAGTGCGCCGGCTTCCTGCGCATCCGCGACGGTGACGACCCGCTCGACTCGTCCAGTGTGCACCCTGAGGCGTACCCGGTGGTCCGTCGGATCCTCGCCGACACCGGCAGTGACCTGCGGACGCTGATCGGCGACACGAAGACGTTGCGCCGGATCCGGCCGGAGAAGTTCGTCGACGCCGTGTTCGGTCTGCCGACGGTCACCGACATCCTCGCCGAGTTGGAGAAGCCGGGCCGCGACCCGCGTCCGGCGTTCCGTACCGCCACCTTCGCCGACGGCGTGGAGACCCTCGCCGACCTGCGGCCCGGCATGGTGCTGGAGGGCGTGGTGACCAACGTGGCCGCGTTCGGTGCGTTCGTCGACGTCGGGGTGCACCAGGACGGTCTGGTGCATGTGTCGGCGATGTCGAAGACGTTCGTCAAGGATCCCCGGGACGTGGCCAAGCCCGGTGACATCGTCCGGGTGAAGGTGCTCGACGTGGACGTCGCCCGCAAACGGATCTCGTTGACGCTGCGGCTGGACGACGAGCCGGGTGCCGGCCGCGCCCCGGGTCAGCGGGACGGCGCGGACGGCGGCCGGGGCGGCGGCCCCGGCCGGGGCGGGCAGCCCCGGCAGCAGGGCCGCGACGGCAAAGGCGGCCGAAGCGGCCAGGTCGGCAAGGACGGCCGGGGCGGCAGAGGCGGCAGGGACAGCCAGCGCGGCGGGGGCCAGCCCGAGGGTGCGCTCGCCGACGCGCTGCGCCGGGCTGGTCTGGCCTGACCGACCCGTACGTGAGGGGTCGGGGCGGTATCCGCCCCGACCCCTCACCGGTCAGGCTCCTCGCCGGTCAGACGCTCGACGAGTAGGTGAGGAAGAAATTGTTCGGTGTCTGCGCGCCGGCGGCGTTGAAGCAGATCACGTTGCGGACGAACACCGTGTTGCCGGAGAGGATCCACGGCGTCTGCAGGTTGCAGTAGTCCGGGGTGGTACCGAAGGCGGTGACCTGCACGGTGGTTCGCTGGAAACCGACCGACGGCAGAGTCACCAGGTACTGCCCGACGCCCGAGACCATGATGGTGTTGACCCCGCCGGCCGAGTTGAAGTCGGTCGGCCCGCCCAGCCCCGGGCTCCACAGGTAGGCGAACCGCGTCGGCGGCACCGAGCCGAAGACCGGCCGCTGCCGATGGTAGGTCAGGTTGAACCAGGTGTCGGCCATCGATCCGGCGGCGTCGAAGCAGAACACGTACGCCAGGATGGTGCCGCCGCTGGAGGTCCACCGGGCGATCTTGCACCGCCGGGCGACGTTCGGGTGCTCGGCGGTGGCCTGCAGGTTGCCGTCCAGCAGGGCGGTGCCGAGTCCGTTCAGTTTCACCTCGTAGAAGCCGGTGCCGAGTTGGGTGACCACGTTGCCGGCACCGGCCGAGTTGTACGACGACATCAGCGCGCCGAGCGGGTTCGCCTTGACGTAGCCGAACGCGTCCGACCCGGGTGGCAGCACCCCGGAGGCGGAGGTGTAGTCGACGACGAAGCGGGAGTTGTCCGGCGCTCCGCCGGGCCGGTAGCACTGGACGACGACGATCTGGTCGGTGCCGGACGGGAAGTTCTGGAACACCTGGCACCAGCGCGGTGCGTTGTCGACCGCGGTGACGTGGGCGACGCCGTTGGCCGAGGCGGTCAACGGGAACCGCACCCGGTAGCGGCCGAGGCCGATCTGGTCGACGGTCGCCCAGAGCGCGGGCGCGGTGGCCTTCCAGCCGCCCCACTGCCGGGTGGCGTCGAGGACGGTGCCGGGTGCCGGGGTGGGCGTCTGCAGGTAGGCGAAGCCCCAGCGGTCGGGCACGGCTGCCTGGGCCGGCGCGGCGGTGCCGGCCACGGCGGCGGTGGCGGTCAGCAGCGCGGTGGCGAGCAGGGCGATGCCGCGGCGGACGAAGCCGCGGCCGTTGTGGGATCCAGTGCGGACAGACACTGGTCCACCTCCATTCATGAGGAGCGATGTGGAGTCAGCCTAATGAATACACAACGTGCCCGTACAGTTATTGACCGTGATCTGATTTGATGCGGCATCCGGTCCGGTTCGCAATCCGGGAATCACCCGCCAGCAGCGACTTTTACCTGATCCGTACCGGAAACTGATGCGGCCGTTTTCCGGTCCCGCCATGATGGGCGGGTGACCGCAGCACCGCAGCCGGACCGGGGACTGGTGCTCGTCGTCGAGGACGAACAGCCGATCGCCGACCTGATCCGGCTGTACCTCACCCGCGACGGGTTCGGCGTACACGTCTGCGCCGACGGGGACAGCGGGCTGGCCGCCGCCCGACGGCTGCGCCCGGTGCTGGCCGTGCTGGACATCGCGCTGCCCGGCATCTCCGGCACCGAGATCTGCCGGCGGCTGCGCGCCGACGACGACTGGACCCCGGTCATCTTCCTCACCGCCCGTGACGACGAGGTCGACCGGGTCGTCGGCCTGGAGCTGGGCGCCGACGACTACGTCACCAAACCGTTCAGCCCTCGCGAACTGGTCGCCCGGGTGCGGGCCATCCGCCGCCGCAGCCTCGGCACGCCCGGCGGTCAACCGGTCCGTACCGTCGGTGGCGTCACCCTCGACCCGGCCCGGCGCACCGTCACCGCCGACTCCCACCCGGTCGCCCTCACCTCCACCGAGTTCGACCTGCTGGACCACCTGATGCGCCGCCCCGGACGGGTCTACACCCGCGAGGAGCTGCTCGCCTCCGTCTGGGGGTACGCCGCCCACGCCGGCACCCGCACCGTCGACGTGCACGTCGCCCAGGTGCGGGCCAAGCTCGGCACCGCCGCCACCGTGATCCGCACGGTACGCGGCGTCGGCTACACCGCCGATGGTTGAGCCGCAGCGGCCGTGGCCCGGGCAGCGGTCCGGCTGGCGGCGGCTCACCGGCACGCTCACCGCCCGTACCGTCGGGGTCGCCTGCACGGTCGCCCTGCTGTCGGTGCTGGTCACCGCAGCGGTCGCCATCCCACTCGGGGTCCGGGGCACGGAACGCGGCGCCCGCGCCTCGCTGGCCGCCAAGGCCGACCTGGTCGCGGCGGCCGTCACCGACGCGCCGGCCGGCACGCGGACGGCTCTCGCCGGCCGGCTGACCGGCGAACTGACCGACCAGGGCATCGAGGTGCTGCTCGTCCGGCCCGGCGAGGCGGCGCCTCGGCAGCTGCCCGGCCAGGTGGTCCGCCGGCTCGCCGCCGGTGCGCCGGTGACCAGCCGCCGGCCGGCCCGCGTCGACGGCCAGCCGACCCTGATCGAAGGACGGCCCACCGGCAGCGGCACGGCGGTCGTGCTGCTCCAGCCGGTACGCCCGGGAGTCGGCCGCCTGGTCTGGAGCAACCTGTGGCTGGCGTTGGCCGCCGGGCTCACCGCCGGCCTGATCGCCGGGGTGCTGCTCGCCGCCCGGCTGTCCCGGCCGATCCGGGCCGCCGCCCACGCGGCGCAGCGGCTGCGCGCCGGGGACCGCACCGTACGGGTACCGCTGGATCCGCCTGTCGAGGCCGAGCAGTTGGCCCGCGCGCTCAACGACCTCGCCGCCGCGCTCGCCGTCAGCGAGGCCCGGCAACGGGACTTCCTGCTGTCCATCTCGCACGAGCTGCGTACCCCGCTGACCACGCTGCGCGGGTACGCCGAGGCGATCGCCGACGGCGTCGTGGATCCCGACGGTGCCGCGCGTACCGGACGGATCATGCTCGGCGAGGCGCAGCGGCTGGACCGTCTGGTCGGCGACCTGCTGGCGCTTGCCCGGCTGGAAGCCTCCGATTTCGCCCTGGAAATGGTCGACGTCGACCTCGGCGCGCTGCTCACCGACGCCGTCGACGCCTGGCGCCCCCGGTTCGCCGGCAACGGGGTGACGGTCGTCCTGACCCCACCGGCGACACCGGTGACCGTCCACACCGACCCGGGACGGCTCCGGCAGGTCGTCGACATCCTGCTGGACAACGCGCTGCGGGTAGTGCCGGCCGGCGGCACCGTACGGCTCGGCGTACCGCCGGAACCGGCCGCCGGGCAACCGGGCTCCGCCACCGGCCAGCCGGACTCCGTCGCAGTGCAGCCGGACTCCGTCGCGGTGCAGGTGCACGACGACGGACCGGGGTTCACCGACGACGACCTCGCGGTGATCTTCGAACGCGGTGCCCTGCACCGCCGGTACCGGGGCGAACGGTCGGTCGGTACCGGGATCGGGCTGGCCCTGGCCGCCGGGCTGACCCACCGTCTCGGCGGACGGATCGCCGCTGGCCACTCCCCCGGCGGCGGCGCCGTCTTCACCGTACGGCTGCCGCGCCGACCGGCCCGGTAGCTCGGCTGCCTCCGTCGGACCGACTGCGCCGCCGGACGCCTTACCTGATCCGAACATCGACCTGACGGTGGCTTCGTGTCGGTGGTCGATGCTGACCACATGAGAAAATCAGTTGGCACCAAGGCATTCACCGGCGCTGCAGCCGGCGCGGTCGCGTTGCTGACCCTCACCGGCTGCGGGTTCGGCGGCTCGTCCGACGGCTCCCGCACCGCTGCGGATCCGCTCCCGGTCGCTGCGGTCGACACCGTCGACTACAGCGACTTCGGTCTCGCCGGCGACGACCGCCCCGGCTGGTGGGACGGCCGCCGTGGCCCGTGGGGGCGACCCGGCCCACGTGCCGGCTGGCTGCGCGGTCTCGGGGCGGGCGGTGCCGGTCTGCACGGCGAGATGACCGTACAGACCGACAACGGACTGCGGACGCTCGTCGTGCAGCGCGGCACGGTCGGCTCCATCGACGGCACCACGATCAGCGTCGAGTCGGCGGACGGCTTCGTGCTCGACTGGACCTGCACCGACGAGTGCCGGGTGATCGACGACGGCGACGAGGTGGAGCTGTCCAGTCTCGACGTCGACGCCGAGGTCGGCGTACACGGGCTGCGCGACGGCCAGGACCTGCTCGCCCGGATCGTACTGCGACCCGAGTCGGACTGACCCGCACGTCGCAGTGACCCCGGTAGTGAACCGCACCTGCTGGCACGCGGCCCACGCGGCGGACTCCGGTCCCACGGCTCCGCGTGGGTCGCGGTCCGTACGGGCGGCAAGGGCCTGAGCCGCGCGGCGGACGGCACCCGCGTCGCGGCGGCCCTTACAGCGTGATCTGCCAATTCTGCTGCAAAAACGCGCGCAGCGCCGCGATGCCCGGATCCACCGCCGCCCGGTACGCCCCGGACCTCTTCTCCAAAACGTCCCGGACCTCCGCATTGCCTAGCGTGGCGACGTTGTTGGTGAGATTCGTGACCTCGTACAGGTAGACGTTTCCGTTTTCGGTCTTGCCGTGCAGGACATGCCCGTGCTCGTGCCAGATCACCGCTGAGCGGTAGGCAACCGTACCGTCGAAGACCCCTTCCTGGATCACCAGCGTGTCGATCGCGACGGTGCCGATGATCCCGTCCCAGTCCACGTCGCCCTCGACGTACTTGCGGACCTCGGGCGCGTCCATCTGCTTCTTCACCCAGTTCACCTGAATCGCCGACTTCAGACAGATGGCCGGGTTATCGGCCGTGCCGACGGACATCGACTGCGGGACGACGACGATGTTCACGCCGTTGGCGACCTGCCCCAGAATGGTGCCCGCCTGCTGCAGCATGGCATTGCTGATCATGTGCCGAACTCCTGTCTCGATCGGTGTGGACAACCCGGTCCGCCCACGAGAAGCCACAACACCCAACGGGCATCAACAAAGGGGGTTGATGCGGAGTGAACAGACCGGATGGATTCAAATAGTGGTCGACCCGGACGTCGGGCGAATTCTGAATCCTCCTTGACAATAGTCGAACGGCGACCGTGGTCACCACGGTCGCCACGGTCCGGATCACGACAAGGGCGGGATTCCCGGGCCGGCCGAGGCGGCATCGACGGCCCGCTACAGCATCCGACGTGCGGGATACGCTCCGACGATGCGGGTGAGCGGGCACGCTGCGGCGGCGGGCACGGCGATGCCGATCGCCACGCCACGGCTGGTGGGACGGTCCGGTGAGATGGCGGCGCTGGCCACGGCGCTCGCCCGTCCCCCGGCGGTGGTCCTGCTGGAGGGTGAGGCGGGGATCGGCAAGAGCCGGCTGGTGCGGGAGACGTCGACCACGGCGGACGGCCCACGCCCCGGCACCCTGCTGGCGGTCTGCCCACCGCTACGCGAGTCACTCACTCTCGCGCCCATCGTGGACGCGCTGCGCGACGTCCGGCCACGGCTGGCCGGGGTACGGCTGAGCGCGTTGGCCGGGGCACTGCGCCCGCTCGTGCCGGAATGGTCGGCCGAGCTGCCACCGCCACTGGACCCGGTGGACGACGCCACCGCGGCCCGGCACCGGCTGTTCCGGGCGTTGGACGAGCTGATCCGTGCGCTCGACGTCGACCTGCTCGTCGTCGAGGATGCGCACTGGGCCGACGAGGTCACCCAGGAGTTCCTGGTGTTCCTCGCCGCCCGACCGGCCCCCGGTGGGCCGAGCCTGCTGGTCACCTACCGCCCCGAGGAAGTCGACGACCGCTCGCTGCTGCTGCGGCTGTCCCGGCCGGCGTCCGGTGGCGGCGCCCGGCTGCGGATCACCCTGGCGCCGCTGGACGTGGCCGACACGGCGGCGATGGTGTCGTCGATGCTGGACGGCAATCCCATGTCGACCGAGTTCGCCACCTTCCTGCACCAGCGCACGAGCGGCGTGCCGCTGATGGTCGAGGAGTCGGTACGCCTGCTGTGTGACCGGGCCGACGTGGTGTTCCGGGACGGACGCTGGGTGCGGTTGAGCCTGAGTGAGCTGCAGGTGCCGGCGTCGGTGCGGGACTCGACCCGGGAACGGGTCGGCCGGCTGACCCAGGCCGCCCAGCGGGTGCTGCGCGCCGCCGCCGTACTCGGCGAACCCGCCGACGAGGCCACCCTGGCTGCCACCGCCGGCCTGCTGACCCGGGCCTGCCGGGCCGGGCTGACCGAGGCGGCCACCGCCGGTCTGCTGGACAGCGACGAGCGTGACCACCCCGGCGGCGGTCGGTGGCGGTTCCGGCACGCCCTCGCCGCCACCGCCGTCTACGAGGCCATCGCGCACCCCGAACGGCGTACGCTGCATCTGCGGGCCGGACAGGCGGTCGAGGGTCTGGATCCGCCGCCCGTCGCCCAGCTGGCCCGACACTTCCGCGAGGCGGGTGACGTGGCACGCTGGGCCCGGTACGCGCAGGCCGCCGCCGATCGGATGATCGCCTCCGGCGACCACACCACCGCCGCGGTCACCCTCGACGAACTGCTGACCGTCGCGGAGCTGGCAGCACCGGACCGGGCCCGGATCGCCCGTACCGCCGCGGTCGCCGCGCTCGGCCGTCGCGAGCCGGTCGACGACGTCTACCACCGGGTGGTCGCCACCCTGCGTGCCGTGCTGGAGTCGACCGAGCTGACCGCGCGGCAGCAGGCCGACATCCGCAACCCGCTGGGCCGGCTGCTGATCATCGGCGGCGAGGCGCAGGCCGCGCTCACCGAACTCGGCCGGGCGGTGGAGCACCTCGCCGACCCGGTGGAGGCGGCCCGCGCGATGACCTACCTCGGTTGGGCGTACGCCGGCCCGTGGCCGGCCACCACCCATCTGCGGTGGCTGCGCCGGGCCGCCGAGCTGATTCCGCGGATCCCGTCCGCCGCCGACCGGATGTCGCTGGCCGGCAACCGGGCGGCGGCGCTGCTGATGCTCGGCGAGCCGCAGGCCTGGGAGGTGGTGGCCGGGCTGCCTACCGACGGCGCGTCGGCGGCCGAACGGCGCGACATCGCCCGGATCCACGCCAACGTCGGCACCGGGGCGCTGATCTGGGGCCGGTACGCCGAAACCGGTCGGCACCTGTCGGTGGCGCTGGCTCTCGCCGACGCCGAGGGTCTGGTCCGGCTGCGCTACAACGTCCTGGTGGAACAGGCCAACCTGGACTGGTTCACCGGCCGGTGGGACGGCCTGGCCGACCGGGCCGCCCAACTGGCCGAGGCGGACCGGGACCGGCCGGGCGTCTATCTGGCGAGTCTGCGGCTGGCCGGACGGCTGGCCGCGGCCACCGGTCAGCTACGCCACGCCGAGCAGCAGTTCCAGGTGGTGCTGGACGAGGCGGCCCGGCGCGGCGCGGTCGACGACACGGTGGAGCCGGCCGCCATGCTGGCCCGGCTGTGGCTCGACGACGGGCAGGCCGACCGGGCGTTGCGGGTCACCGATGGTCCGATCGGGGCGGTCGCCGCCAAGCGGGTCTGGGTGTGGGCCACCGACATCGCGCCGGCGCGGGTGGCGGCGCTGCTCGCCGCCGGACGACCGGACGAGGCGGCCGACCTGGTGCGCCGCTTCGCCAGCGGGCTACGCGGCCGGGCCGCGCCGGGCCCGGCGGCCGCGCTGGCGGTATGCCAGGCGGGACTCGCCGCCGCCGCTGGTGACCACGACCGGGCGGCGGCCGGCTTCAACCGGGCCGCCCGCGCGTGGGCGGCGCTGCCCCGCCCGTACGACGCGCTGCTCGCCCGGGAACGGCAGGCGCTGGCATTGCTGGCCGCCGGGCGGGTCGAGCCGGGACGGACGATCCTGGGCGAGGTGTACGACGGGCTGACCGACCTCGGCGCGCGCGGTGCCGCCGACCGGGTGGCGCGGCGGCTGCGCGAACACGGCGGGGAGGTGCCGCGCCGGTGGCGGGGCGGCCGCAAAGGGTACGGCGACCGGCTGTCCCCGCGCGAGCTGGACGTGGTCCGGTTGGTGGTGGCCGGGCACACCAACCGGGAGATCGGCCGGATCCTCGCCAAGTCGTCGGCCACAGTGGATCAGCAGCTGCGGTCGGCGATGCGCAAGCTGCGGGTGTCCAGCCGTACCGCGCTGGCGGTCGCCGCCGTGGAGGCGGGCGTCCTAGCGGCGGACGGCTGAAACGGCCCGGCAACCCGGTCGAAACCGGATCGGGCACATCGACCGCGACCGGTCGATTCTTTGACGTATCTGCTGGATAGCTAACGATCCGCCGGCTCAGCAGCATGACTTGCATGCACGAGCCACCACGGCGGTCAACGGATGAACCCGCGCCCGAATCCGACCCCGAATCCGACCGACCCGTACCCGGCGGACCCGAGGCGGGCGCGGACGCGGCACCCGACGGTGGCACCGGTACCTGCGCGACCTGCAGCGCGGAACGCCGTGACCCGTACCAACCCCTGTGAAGGGCACGGCGTGCCCACCCGCGTGGCCGATCCCACGGAAGGAACCCCCAATGAGACCCATCGCACGAGCGTTGTCGCTGGTGCTGCTGGCCGGTGTGGCGTTGGCCGCACCGAATCCGGCGGCGGCGGCACCCCGGCCCGGCCCCGATCCGGGCGGTGACCCGGCGCGCGGCGTCGCCGACAAGATCCAGCCCGAGCTGGAGCGGTCGCTGCAGTCCGACGGCAGCACCGACCTGTGGATCCGGTTCGCCGAGCGGGCCGACCTGGCGCAGGCGCGGCAGATCGACGACTGGACGGCGCGCGGCGAGGCGGTCGCCGAGGCGCTGCGGACCACCGCTGCCACCAGCCAGACCAGCGTCCGACACCTGCTCGACACCGAGGGCGTGACCTACCAGGCGTTCTGGGCCAGCAACGCGATCTACGTACGGGACGGATCGTCGATGCTGGCCCAGGAGCTGGCGGCCCGGCCCGACGTCGAAGGCCTCTACCAGCCGGTCGAGTACCAGCTGATCGAGCCGACCCCGGACGAGCCGGCCCGCGACGACGCCGACGGTGCGGGTGAGCGTGGGACCCAGGCCGAGGACGTCGAGTGGGGCATCGCCAACATCAACGCCGACGACGTGTGGGAGCAGTTCGGCACCAAGGGCGCCGGCATCACCGTCGCCAACCTCGACACCGGTGTCCAGTTCGACCACCCGGCGCTGGTCGCCCAGTACCGGGGCAACCTGGGCGACGGCACGTTCGACCACAACTACAACTGGTTCGACGCGGACAGCAGGTGCAGCGCGGCACCGTGTGACCGGGGCTCGCACGGCACCCACACGATGGGCACGATGGTCGGCGACGGCGGCACCGGCAACCGGATCGGCGTCGCGCCCGAGGCGAACTGGATCGCGGCGAACGGCTGCTGCCCGAGCGACGCGGCGCTGGTCGCCTCCGGCCAGTGGCTGCTGGAGCCGACCGACCTGAACGGGCAGAACCCAGACGCCGGCAAACGGCCACACGTGATCAACAACTCGTGGGGCAGCCGCCAGCCGTCGGTGGATCCGTTCATGGAGGACGTGATGCTGGCCTGGGACGCCGCCGGCATCCTCGGCATCTGGTCCAACGGCAACAGCGGTGAGCTGGGCTGCCAGTCCGGCGGCTCGCCGGGCACCCGGACGATCAACTACTCGGTCGGCGCGTACGACGTCAACAACGACATCGCCTACTTCTCCGGCCGTGGACCGGGCCAGGACGGCGAGTTCAAGCCGAACATCTCCGCGCCAGGGGTCGCGGTGCGCTCGTCCGGACCGGGCGACAGCTACTACAGCGAGAACGGGACCTCGATGGCCGCCCCGCACGTCGCCGGCACGGTGGCGCTGCTGTGGTCGGCCGCGCCGTCGCTTATCGGCGACACCGACGCGACGAAGCGGCTGCTGGACCAGACCGCGATCGACACCGCCGACCCGCAGTGCGGCGGCACCGGCGCGGACAACAACGTGTACGGCGAGGGCCGTCTCGACGCGCTGGCGCTGCTGGAGGCGGCACCGGTCGGTGATACCGGCACCCTGTCCGGGGTGGTCACGGACGCGGCGACCGGCGCGCCGGTCGAGGGCGCGACGGTGACCATCGGCGGCGAGACGGTCCGGGAGCGGGTCACCGCGGCGGACGGCTCCTACTCGGCCCGGTTGACCGTCGGGACATACCCGGTGACGGTCACCGCGTTCGGCTACGCCGAGCAGAGCACCGAGGTGACCATCACCCTGGGCGGGACGACGATCGAGGACGTCGCGCTGACCGCGCTGCCGACGATGACGCTCAGCGGGCTGGTCCGGGACGGCTCCGGGCACGGCTGGCCGCTGTACGCCAAGGTCAGCGTGGCCGGCACCGAGGTCAGCACCTTCACCAACCCGTTCAACGGCCGGTACCGGCTGGTCCTGCCGGCCCACGCGACGTACACCCTGGTGGTGGAGCCACAGTACGACGGCTACGGCACCGTCGAGCAGCCGGTGCAGGTGCACGGCGGCAACCGGACCATGGACGTGGCCGCGCCGGTGCAGCGGTGTGCCTCCGCACCCGGCTACGCCTTCTCCGCCGGGATCGGGATCCTCGGCGACGAAGCCGGAAAGATCGGCACCTTCCTCGACGACCAGGGCGTCCCGACCACCGAGGTCGGCTGGGACACCGACGTGTCCGGCTACGACGCGATCATCGTCAACCGGCCGAGCAACCCCGGCGAGGAGACGTTCCTGCGGTTCCTGGCCGACACCGACGCGGCCGGCGTGGGTGTGCTGTTCCTGGACACCTGGTCCAACGTGGGTGGTAACGGCATCTACATGCTCAACCAGTACACCGGTAACCCGGGGACCCGCAGCAGCGGCATCGTCTACGACACCGAGGGCGACCTGTCGTACCAGGTGATGCAGGAACACCCGGTGGTGGAAGGGTTCCCGCTCGGCGGACGGATCGCCTTCGACGAGACGGACAACTACTCCAAGTACTACGGCTTCTTCGACGCCTACGGCGGCGAGGGGCGGATGGTGGTCGCCAACGCCGTCACCTCGGAGGTCGGCAGGGTAGGCGTCGGCATCGGGGTGCAGCAGCGGACGAACAACCGGCACGTGCTGCTGTCGATGCACGCGGCCAGCTACAACACCGGGCCGCAGACCTGGCACGACGACAGCGCGAGGGTTTTCAGCAACGCGGTGGACTGGATCGCCGAGACCGAGTTCGAGTGTGTCAAGGTCGAAGGTGGGCTGGCCGTCGGCTTCGTCCGGGACGCCAACACCGGCGCCGGGCTGGCCGACGCCGAGGTGACGCCGGTGGACGGCTCCGTCGGCACCCGTACCGTCGCGACGCCGCAGGACCCGGACCTCGACGACGGCTTCTACGCCCTGTTCTCCCCCGCCGGCCGGCACCGGATCACCGCTTCGGTGAACCAGTACGCGGAGCTGACCCGGTGGGCCGAGGTCACCGAGGACTGGACCACCCGGCACAACTACAAGCTGGCCGCCGGGCAGCTGACCGTCACCGGTACGCCGGTCGAGGCGACCGTGCCGCTCGGCGCAACCACGACCGCCGAGGTCACCGTCACCAACACCGGCGGCGCGCCGGCCGAGGTGGAGCTCAGCGAACGGGCCGGCGACTTCGAGATCCAGCGCGCCGACGGTTCGCGGGCGGCGTCGCGCCAGATCGCGGCGGCTCCGGGAGCACCGGTCCGCCGGATTCCGCTGGACGCGCCGATCGAGCAGCTCGCCGGAGCCGCGCCGGCGACGGCGGCGTTCGGGCCGGGTGCCGCACCGGCGGCAACCCCTGCGGCTGAGCCGTGGCTCAGCCTGCCGGGGCTGCCCCGGACGGTGATGGACAACAGCGCGGTCACCGTCGACGGCAAGCTGTACTCGTTCGGCGGGGCCAGTGGGTCGTCGCTGGCGGAGGTGTACGTCTACGACCCGGCCGCCCAGGCCTGGTCCCGGCTCGACGACATGCCGTACGGTGCCCGCAGCCAGGCCGCCGAAGGCGTCATCGGCGGCAAGGTCTACCTGGTCAGTGGGTGGAGCACGCTGAACACCGACACGCTGATCTTCGACCCGGCCACCGGCGGGTGGAGCACGGGCGCCGACGTGCCGGCCGCGTCGGCCGCCGCCGGATCGGCGGTGCTCGACGGTCAGCTGTACGTGGTCGGCGGTTGCACCACGACCAGCTGCGCTCCGTACAGCGACCAGGTGTTCCGCTACGACCCACGGGCCGACGCCTGGGAGACCGTCGCCAACTACCCGATGCCGATCGCCTGGCAGTCCTGCGGCGCGGTCGCCGGGCGGATCGTCTGCGCCGGTGGACTGTCCAACAGCCAGCCGGTGACCGCCAGCTACTCCTACGACCCGGCCAGCGACGCGTGGACGGAGGTGGCGGACCTGCCGGTGAACCTGTGGGGCTCGGCCTACCAGGCCGCCGACAACCAGCTGCTGATCTCCGGTGGCGGCACCGGCACCCAGGCGATCACCAACGAGGGGTACGCCTACGACCCGGCGACCGACGCGTGGTCGAGCCTGCCGGCGGCGAACAGCCCCGGTTTCCGGCCGGGCAGCGCCTGCGGGCTCTACCGGGTCGGCGGATCGGCGATCTCCGGATTCCAGCCGACCAACACAGTGGAGCTGCTGCCCGGCTTCGACCAGTGCGGGTCGATGACGGACACCGAATGGTTGACGGTGGACCCGGGCAGTGCCACGATCGCCCCCGGCGAGAGCCTAACGGTGACGCTGACTCTGACGGCCGAGGTGGCCCAGCCGGGCACCTACACCACCGGTGTCACCGTCTTCGAGGACACGCCGTACGCGGTGGACACGGTGCCGGTGACGATGACCGTCACCCCGCCGGACACCTGGGGCAAGATCAGCGGTACGGTCTCCGCCGTGGGCTGCGACGGCGACCGGACCCCGATCACCGGGGCGACGGTGCAACTGAGCACGTGGACGATGGAGCTGCCGTTGACCACCGACGCCGACGGCGGCTACGCCCACTGGCTCGACCACCGGCACAACCCGGTCACGATGATCGTGGCCAAGGACGGCTACATGCCGCAGACCCGCCAGACCCAGGTCACCGCCGGTGACGTACAGGTCGAGGACTGGGCGCTGCGCCAGGTGTGCGGCCGGTCGGCGGGGGCGCTGGAGACCAGCTGACCCGTGACCCGGCTCACCGGTAGATGACCCGTCGACGGTGAGCCGCCCCGAGCGTACGCCCCGAGGTGACCCCTCGGGGCGTACGCCATTGTCGGCCGGCTCACCGGCTCACCGGCTCACCGGCTGTCCTGCTCGCCGCCCGGCGGCGGACCAGCGCGGGCAGCCACGGCAGCACGGCGACGACGCACAGCAACGCCAGCAGCGGCAGCCGCCACGTCCAGGAGACACTTGCCGGCGGCGGCTTACCGGCGGCGGCGACCCACGGCCGCGCGGTCTTCGACCAGGCCAGGAACGCATCACCGATCGGCATCAGGCCGAACGCGTACCGCCGGGTGGTCGGGGTGTCGACCGGCAGGCCGGCGAAGTCGCCGTAGCTGGCCAGCGCGCCGGCCAACGCCGCGTCGCCGTGCACCTGGGCCGCGCCGAGGGTGACCACGGTGGCGGACAGGCTCACCCCCAGCGGTAGCGGCCCCGAGTCGACGTCGGCCGGGCCGCTGGTGCCGGACCGGTACTCCAGCACCGCCGGGCCGAGCCGCAGCGGTGAGGCCACGAACTCGTCCCGGAAGGTCAGATACTGCTCGCGGGCGAACGCCGTGTCGATCTCCGGCAGGAACCGGTGGATCAGGCTCTGCGAGGTGCCCCGGGCCACCTCGGCCGGCGCGCCGGTCACCGGATCGACCCGGTGTGGCAGCAGGCCGGTGGCCGGGTCGAGACGCTGCCGTACGCCGGCCAGCCAACGCGCCACCGTACCGTCGAAGCGGTCCGGCAACAGACTGTCGTGCAGCCGCAGCGACGCCACCGCCACCGTGGAGTCCACCGGCCAGGCCTGCCCGTGGTACGCCGGCAGGTACGGCGACCCGGTCGTGTCCAACGTGGTGTCGAAGGCCGTGCCGAGGTCCGCCGCGGCCCCGGTGAACCGGGCCAACTCGGCCGGGTCCCGACCGTCCGGTGGTTGCAGGCTCAGCACGCCGCCGCGCAGCCAGTTCGTCCAGCCCTGGTAGAACACGCCGTACGCCGGGGTCAGGTCGGCGGAAAACGGTGCCCGGCCGGCCGGTGACTCAAGTCTGGTCAACGCCCACCGCGCCTCGGCCAGCGCCTCGGTCCGCCCACCGGCCGGGGCGCGCAGCCCGAGGTCGACCCAGGCCAGCCCGTACAGGGCGTGGCTGAAGAAGTAGCCCTCCGGGAAGAGTTGCTGCGCCTGTTCACCGGCCCCGTCGTCCAGCGCCGCCCGCAGGAAGGTCAGCTGACGCCGTACGCCGGGCGGTTCCGCCTCAGGTCCGGCGGTGGCCGGTGCGACCAGACGCACCGCACCGACCACCGCCGCCGACCCGACCAGTACCGCGACCACCACCCGCAGGGCCCGGCCGACGCCCGAGGTGGACGACGGGCCGGACCGACGACGTTGCTCGATCATGGGCCCATCCTGTCAACCGTGCGGGCCCGCCCGGACTGGGCCTCAGCTGAGCGTGCAGGCCGCCGACACCGCAGCGTCGCCGACGCCGGAGGCAAGGAACCCGAAGCTGGCCGAGCCGCCGGCGGGCAGGCTGCCGTTCCAGCTCACGTTGCGGGCGGTGACCATCGAGCCGGTCTGGGTCACGCTGGCGTTCCATGCCTGGTTGACCTGTTGGCCGCCGCCGAGGGTGAGCGTCGTGGTCCACGCCGACGTCGCCGCCGACCCGGCGTTACGCACACTCACCTCACCCTGGAAGCCGCCGTTCCACTGGCTGACCACCCGGTAGGTGGCGGTGCAGTCCCCGCCGGCCGGTGGGGTGGTCGGCGCGACCGTCGGCGTCGGGGTGACCGGTGGAGTGGTCGGCGCGACCGTCGGCGTCGGGGTGACGGTGCCGAGGAGTCGCGCGATCGCCGGCGCGAACCGGTCGGCCATCTTGCGGAACCCGGCGTCGTTGGGGTGTACGCCGTCGCCGGTGTCCGTCGCGGCGTCGAATCCGGTCCACAGGTCCACCACGGCGATCGGTGACCGGGCGGTGGTCAGGCCGGTGGCCCAGGTGGCGATCCGGTTGTTGAGCGTCACCGTGTCGGCCGGGCAGGTCGTGCAGCCGTGATGCGGGATGATCTGCGCGACCAGGAGCTTCATGTCCGGGTTGTTCGCCCGCATCTGCCCGACCAGTTTGGTGAACGCGGCCATGATGGTGTCCATCGACTGCCAGCCGCCCCACAGGTCGTTGGTCCCCAGGTGCATCACGACGATGTCCGGTGCCGCCGCGTTCAGCCACGGCGGCAGTTGGTTGTTGTCGGCGATGCCGACCGCCGAGAAGCCACCGTGGCCCTCGTGGTCGGGGTCGTAGGAGAAGCCGTAGTTGCAGCTACCGCCGTCGGAGGCGCTGCCGACGAAGTCGATGTCGGTGTGCCCGGCGCTGCGCAACTGGTCCCAGACGAGGGCCCGCCAGCAGCCGGGGCCGGCGGTGATCGAATCACCGAGCGGCATGATCCGGACCGGGTCGGCGGCCGACGCCGCAGGCGCCGCCGTCACCGCCAGGCCCAGGGCCATGGCGAGGGCGGCGAACAGCGAGCACAGGAGAGCTCTTCGTGGCATGGTCTGCGTTCCTTTCGGGGTCACACTGGACCTGCCGGTCACCCGAGCGGTGACCGCAGGTGCCGTGGAAGGACCGTCGATGGGAGCGCCCCTCCAGCTTTGTTTAGCTTCCCGACTAAGTCAAGCAACACGTCCCACCGGCTACCGTGGTCGCTACGACGGTCGCGGGTCCGACGACACGGGCCGCCGCACCTGGCGACGTTCGGCACCGGAGGATCGCCATGAACCTCGAACTGTTCCTGTCGCTGTTCATTCTCAGCCCGCTCGTCCTCGGGATCTGGCTGAGCGTCCAGCGCACCCGCAGACTCTGGCGGAGCACGCGCGCCACGGCGGCCCTGGTCACCTCGGTCAACGAGCGTGGCTGGAGCTATCAGCAGCATGACCGCGAGTTGCTGAGCCGGTTCGGCAGCTTCCCGATCTCGGCGCCGACGACCTGCGACGCGATCACCGGACGCCACCGGGGGCGGCCGTTCTGGTGTTTCGAGCTGCGGGAAGTCAACGACTGGGGCAACGTGCAGGCGTGCCTGCGGGTCTTCGCGGTGGCCGTGCGGCAGTCCGGCCCGACCGTACAGGTGACGAAGACCGGTCAGGAGAGCAATCGGTACGATCTGACCGACACGACCGAGTTCGCGACCGGCAACTCGCACATCGACGCCTGGTTCCGGGTCACCACCGACGACGTCGCGTTCGCCCGTGCGCTGCTCAACCCGCAGATCGGGCGTTGGCTGGTGGAGCATCCGGACCGCTCGGTCCGCCTCACCGGTGACGCGCTGGTGACCTGGCAGGAGCGCCGGCTCACCGCGCCGTCGATCGAGCCCGCCCTGGATTACCTGTGCGATCTGGCCGACCACCTCCCCGACTGAGCCGGTACACGAGTCGGTGTTCGCGATCGATCCGGCGGGACCAGAATCCGGACAGCTCGCCACGAAGGGGCTCCGGTTTGCCGATGCACTCATACCCGTTACGCATCACGTCGACGATGAGGTCGTTGATGCGTTTGATCAATTTTGTACCTGAAACGGCGGCTCCGGTCATGCCCGACGATCGGGTCGGCCCCTCAGCGCGTCGGCGATCATGCGGTGGCCCTGGGCTTCGAACCGGTCGTCGCCCACCCGGTAGGCCCACGCGGCGGTGCCGATCGCCTCCCGGACCTGGGTGCGGTGCCATGCGTCGGCCGTACGCGGGTCGGTGCCGTAGCCGTCGAGGAACGCCGTTTCGAGGGCCGGAGTACGACGGAAGTCGTTGACGGCCAGCCGGGCGAAGTCGGTGTACGCGGGGCGCAGCGCCGCGCGGCCGAAGTCGATGACACTGACCACGCCACCGTCGACGAGCCAGTTGCGCGGATGCCAGTCGCCGTGGGTGGGCACCAGGGTCGCCGACGGCGTCGGCCAACTGGCGATCTCGGCGCGCAACCGCCGTACCGTGTCGTCGTCGATCCGGTGCGGGCCGGCAAGCCAGGACAGCGACTTGTCGTTCTCCCGCCGCTCGTGGTCATCGTCGGTGACGGCAATCTGGGCGTGCAGCATCGCCAGCAGTTCGCCGGCCTGCCGGTGGACGTCCGGGTCGTCGGCGTGCCCGCTGCCCAGCGCCAGCTCACCCGGCAGGAACCGGGTGACCAGGAGCTTCGCCTCGGCACTGCCGTACGCCAACGCCGGCGCGCGGCCGATCCTGGTCCACGGGCGCAGCCAGTGCCGGTGGGCGTGCAGTTCGCGGGCGAGGTGATGGTCGCCGTCACCGCCGGCCTTGACGATGAACCGCGACCCGGCATGCGTCACCTCCAGGACGGTGGTCGCCACCAGGCCCCAGCTGTGGTCCCGCTCCACGCTCGCGCCGGGCAGCCAGCGGTCCAACAACGACCGCTGCTGCCCGGTGAGTGTGCCGAGCGCCGGGTCCACAGCCCCGGATCCTACGGGCGGGCGCGCTGATCTACGGACAGGCGGTCACGTCGACAGCGATGGGCTGACGACTGTCCGAGTGCGTTGCGCTGTGTCGCACCCGAGCCTGCCGAATGCCGGGGCTTGTCAGTTCGTGCAGAGCGCGCTGACCGTGACGTTGTAGACGTGCCAGGATCCGTCCGGCGCGGTGAACACATTGCTGGCATTCGTCGCCCAGTTCGCGCAGGCCACGCCGACGGCGAGAATGTCAGCGCGAGCAGCCTGGGCCCCGTTCTGGATCGCGCTGGTCGAGGTGGCACCGCTGCCCTGCCGGGTAGCCGAGCGGGCAACGGTGTACGACGGTGGCGGCGGGGCCGGTACGCAGTAGCCGGTGGCTGTCGCCTCGTAGACGTACGCCGAGCCGTCGGGCGCGGTGTAGAGGTGTCGCGGCGTAGAGACCGTGACATTGCTGCAGGTCTCGCCGAGGTTTGCGGCGAGCGAGGTGAGCGCCGCGCGGGCGTTGTTCGCCGCGTTCTGCTGGCCGGCGGCCGGGCTCGGCCCCCATCCGGTGGATGTCGCCGACCGCCACGTGGCAGCCTGCGCCGCTGTCGCCGGGAGCACGAAGAGCCCCACGGTGACAGCCAGAGCGACAGCCGTCAGCCGACGGAGCGACCGACTGATCAGTCCACCCATTCGCCTGTCGAAACCATTCATGCGTTTGTCCCTTTCCGACCGTTAATCATTGCTTAGCCTCGATGTCTACGACGCCATCTCTGTGATACTAGTCAATGTCTGGGGAATCTCGAACAGACGGAGATGACTCGTCTCGGCCAACCCTCCCGGCAACCTGGCCGACGGCTGGCACACCGATCACCTCATAGGTGACCGAGCCGGTCCACGGTTGACCTCGAGCGCGCTCCAGGTGCAATCCTGAGTCGCAACAGGATCATCGGAAGGAGCACATGACGATGGAACAGCGGCCTCTCGGCAGCGTCGGACCGGTCAGCGTCCTCACCCTCGGTGGGGGCGGGCTGGGCCAGGTCTGGGGCGTCACCGACCGGGACGAGGCGGTGGCGACCGTACGGGAGGCGGTCGACGCCGGCATCGACCTCCTCGACGTCGCTCCCGGCTACGGCGACGGCGAAGCGGAACGGGTGGTCGGCGCCGCCTTCGACGGCAGCCTGCCGGCCGGCGTACGTGTCGTCACCAAATGCGGGCTCGGCAACCCGGCTGCCGGTGACGTCGCGGCCCTGCTGGAGAAGTCCCTCGACGACAGCCTGCAACGGATGCGGCTGTCGTTCGTCGACGCACTACTGCTGCACAACCCGATCGTGGCGCAGGCCGCGCCGGGCACCACCGGGGTGACCTCCGCCGGCCTGTTCGCCGAAGCCGTCCGGCCGGCGTTCGAGGACCTGGTACGCCGTGGCCGGATCGGCGCGTGGGGGATCACCGCCGTCGAGGAGCCGGACGTGATCATCCGGGTGCTCGGCGATCAGCCGTCCCCGGCGGTCGCCCAGTGTGTGACGAACCTGCTCGACTCCCCCGGCGATCTGCTGATGCCCGGCGGCGAGGGCTCCCGGCCGCGCGACATCCTGTCGGCCGCCGGCCGGCACGGCGTCGGGGTGATGGGCATCCGTGCGGTCGCGGCCGGGGCGTTCACCGACGCCGTCGACCGGGACCTACCGCCGGAGCATCCGACCATGGTCGACTTCCGGCGAGCCGCGCCGCTGCGCGAACTCGCCCGCGAGCTGGGCGAATCCGCCGCGTCACTGGCCCACCGGTACACGCTGTCGATGCCCGGCGTCGACACTGTGGTCCTCGGCGTGAAGAACCGGACCGAGCTGCGCGAATGCCTGGCCGCGGCGTCCGCCGGTGTGCTGCCGGCCGACCTGATGGCGACCATCGAGGCCCGCGTCGGCGCTCAGATATCCAAGTAGTCGGGCGGCACCGTGTCGGTGAGCCACACCCCGTTCGCGCTGCGGTAGAACTGGTGCCCGGCACGGGCCATCGCCGCCGCGTCGACGGTGAGGACCACGACGCCACCGGCCCGCCGGGCACCGACCCGGCGGGCCGTGTCGGTGTCCGCCGACAGGTGTACGTGGTGGCGGCGGGCCCGGTGCAGCCCGGTGGCCCGGATCGAGTCGAGCGCGGCCGCGCTGGTGCCGTGGTAGAGCCGCTCCGGCGGAGGCAGCGCGACCAGCCCCAGGTCGATCGGGACCGAATGCCCCTGGTTCGCCCGGATCTGCTCAGTGCCGTCGGGGTCGCGGCGCAGTGCGAACCGTTGCTTGCTGTCCCGCTTGACGACGGTGTCCAGCTGCAGCCGGGTGATCCGTAGCGCGTCGAGCAGGTCCGTCACCCGGACCCAGCCGGCCGGGTCCAGTTCGAGATCGAACCGGTCGGGCGCGTGACGCAGCGCCAGCGACATCCGTTTGCTCAATTTGACCAATACCTTGTCGTTCATACCGGCATTGTCGCCGTACGGCGCACCCGCCGGCATCGACATTGCCGCCAGCCGAGCGCGCCCCACCAGAGCATCACCGGTAGATGCAGGGCATAGCCGAGCTGTTCCGCAGCTGCCGACGGGCCGTCAGTCCCGGTGGTCCAGGGCAGGACCACAGCGGCGGCACCGGACACTGCGACGGCCACCCCGGCACGGCGCAGCCCGGTCGACAACGCGATGCCGGACGCGGCCGCCAGGGTCGCGGCGACCCAGAGCAGCCCGGCCAGCAGCCCACCGGCCAGCACGGACAGGTGGGCGCGGGGACGGTCGGGTCGCGCGGCCAGCAGCAGACCGGCGGCGAGCAGGGCGAGCCAGCCGATCACGTCGAGGGCCAGCTCGATCAGGTGCAGCTCGACCCGGGCGTGCACCGCCGTCAGCACGGCGGCCGGGTCGGCCGGGTTCAGGGTCAACCCGGATGGCACGACAATGCCGACACCGGCGAGCATGGCAAGCAACGATCCCAGCAGCAGTACGCCCGTCAGCCGGGCGGCGGAATCGCCTTCAACGGCACTCATGGCGGCACGCTAGAACCCTGCCGCAGGGGCAGAGTCAAGACTGCGGGGGCAGGAGGACACCGGCGTGTGGCGGATCGGTGAGGTGGCGCGCATGGTCGGGGTCTCCGAGCGGACCCTGCGGCACTACGACAAGGTCGGGCTGCCGCTGCGCCGGATCGCCGACCTGCTGGACGCCCCCGACGCCCAGCTGCGGCAGGCCCTGGTCGAGACCGTGGCAGCGCTCCGCGACGACATCGCCGCCCGTACGGCGACGGTGGTCGCCGCCGAGGACCACCTCGCCGGTACGGCGTCGGTGCTGCCGCAGGTCGCGCGGGTCGGTGCCCGCCGGCTGCGGGTACGGCACGTACGGGTCGCCGATCCCGCCGAGCTGGCGGCGCTGTGTCGACAGCAGCCGCCGACGGTCCTGCTGACCTGGCTCCGTGGCCGACCAGGGACGGGTTTCCGGGCGGCGGTGACGACCGACGGGCCCGGCGAGCGGCTCGACCTGCCCGCGCGTACCGTCGTCCGGGCCGTCGTGCCGCCGACGACCGGCGTGGTCCGCGCCGGACTCGACCTGTTCGCCTGGCTGCCCCGCCAGTACCTGACGGTCGCCGGTCCCACGACGGAGGACCATCTGGTCGACGGCGACGGTGCCGCTGTCACCGTCCTGGAGATCCCGGTCGCGGCCCGCCCGGACCGGCCGACCCTCCCGCACCAGCACGCCCGGCCGGCTCGGTGACCGGGGCCGAAGTGTCAGCCGGGTGTGATTACCTACCGCTATGCCGCATCCGATCATGTTCGACGACGCCGACCCGCTGCTCGCCGAGGTACGCCGGCTCGCGCTGACCTTCCCCGACGCCGCCGAGAAGATCTCGCATGGGCATCCGGCGTTCTACACCACCAAGGTGTTCGCCTACTACGGCGGCTCGGTAAAGGTCGACGGCGTCTACCAGCAGCATGATCACTCCGTACTGGTGCTGGTGGACCCGGACGAGCGGGCGGCGCTGCTGGCCGAGCCGCGCTGCTACGCCCCGGCGTACCTGGCCGCCTCCGGGTGGGTCGGGGTGGACCTGGCCGACGACACCGACTGGGCGGAGATCGGCGAACTGCTCGACGCCAGCTACCGGCGTACCGCCGGGCCCCGCCGGGTCGCCCGGCTCGACGCACAGCCGACCCGATAAGACACAAGACCCGACAGCACCCGATATCGATCACACAAACTATCCGGAATTTATCCGATCTCCATCATGGACTCCGATCCGTCGTACTGATAGAGGTAGGGGTGGCATTCGACGCACCGCCCCACCATCAGCAGATCGGGGATCCGACAATGCACGAGGTGCACCGCATCATTCGCACACTGCGCACCGAGCGCGGGCTTTCCCAGCAGCAGCTCGGCGCGTTGATCCAGCTCAGCGCGTCGTCGATCGGCAGTTACGAGAACGGCCGTCTGGTCCCGGTGCAGCAGAACGCGAAGATCCTCGACGACGTGCTGGGCAGCGGCGACCGGGTGCAGCGCGCCAGCGCCGAGGCGCGCGGGATGTCGTTCGCCGGTTTCCTGCGCCCGTGGGCCGAGCTGGAGGAGCGGGCCACCCTGCTGCGGTCGTTTCAGCTCGCGGTCGTCCCGGGCCTGTTGCAGACCCGGGAGTACGCCGAACGACTGCTGCGCGTCGGCCCGGTCGACGACGTGCCGACCCGGCTGGCGAACCGGCTCACCCGCCAGCAGGTGCTCACCCGCGCCGACGACCCGGCCGAGTTCATCGCCGTCATCGACCGCAGCGTGCTGCACCGCCAGGTCGGCACGCCGGAGCAAATGGCCGAGCAGCTGCGCAGTCTCGCCGAAGCGGCGGCGCGCCCCAACATCTGGGTGCACGTGGTGCCGGGCAGCGCCGACGCCTACCACGGGCTCAACGGGTCGTTCGCGATGGCGACCGTGGACGATCACGTGTTCGGCTACGTCGATTCCCACTTCGGCGGCGACGTGATCAGCAACCCGGCCGACGTGCAGATATTGGAGCGGTCCTGGGAGGGTGTCCGCAGTTATGCTCTGCCTGTCGAGGAGTCCCACGACATGATCCTGAAAGCGGTGCAGACATGGAGCTGAGCACCACCCCTCGCTGGCGCAAGTCGACCCGCAGCAACCCGGCTGGCGGTGACTGTGTCGAGGTCGCCGACAACGTTCCCGGCCGGGTCTACGTCCGCGACACCAAGGACCGCGACGGCGGTACCCTGACCTTCGCCCCCGCCGCCTGGTCCGCCTTCGTCACCCTGGCCAAGACCACGTCCGTACGCTGACCGGCTCCGCCAACCACCGGCGGTAGCGCCGCAGCGACCGGCGTCGCTGGAGCTGCTCCTGGATGAGGGAAACGACCGGGTCCGCCCGGCCGGGGTCGGCGGATCCTCGCCCGACCTGGCGGAGCCGGCAGTGCACGACGGCCTGGGTGGCCGCCGAGACCAGGTGCTTGTTCTTCCATCGCGGGCCCAGGGCCGTGACCGCTGCTTCCTCGCCGCGCAGCCAGCGCCGCGGCAGCTCCGGGTCCACAGCGAGCGCCGTCGCCACTCCGACGACCGCCGTGCCCTGGGCGCGTACCCGCTCGGCGACGGCGCGGCGGCGGACGCCACCGGTCAGCATGACCGGCACCGGGGCCTGCGGGATGATCGTCGCGGCGGCGTCGAGGAAGTACGCCTCCCGGGCGAGGGTGTGTCCGTCCGCCGGGTAGCCGTTGGTGGCCAGGCTCTCCACCGACCCTCCGGAGAGTTCGACCAGGTCGACGCCGGTGTCGGCGAGCATGCCGACGACCTGCCTGGCGTCGTCCGGGTCAAAGCCGCCGCGCTGGAAGTCGGCGGTGTTGAGCTTGACCGCGACCGCCGCGCCGTCGGGCAGTCGACGCCGGACCTCGGTGACCACGTCGATCAGCAGCCGGGCCCGGTTGCGCAGTTCACCTCCCCAGTGGTCGGTCCGCCGGTTGGTCAGCGGGGAGAGGAACTGACTGATCAGGTAGCCGTGGGCGGCGTGGATCTCCACCCCGTCGAATCCGGCCTCGACGGCTCGCTGCGCGGTCCGGGCGAACCGGGCGACGACTTCGTCGATCTGTTCCGGCGTCATCGCGGTGGGCTGGGCGAAGAAGCGGGACAGCCGCCCGATGCTGACCGGTATGTCCGACGCCGACCAGGCCAGCCCTGGCATGTCCGCGTAGACGACCCGGCCGGGGTGGTTGATCTGCATCCAGGCGCGGGCGCCGCCAGCGGTGGCCGCCGCCGCCCAGCGTCGAAACGGTTCCAGCGGGGTACGGTCCACGAGTACGACGTCGGAGGGGTCGGCGAGGGCCCGCTCGTCGACCATGACGTGCCCGGTGATCAGCAGCCCGGCTCCGCCACCACCCCACCGCCGGTAGAGCGTGACGAGTTCGGGCCCAGGGAGCTGGCCGTCGACGGCCAGGAACTCCTCCATCGCCGCCTTGGCGATCCGGTTCGGCAGAACCTGCCCGCTGCGCAGTGCCAGCGGTTCGGCCAGTTGGGACATGGTGTGACTCCTCAGCGCCAACGTCATACTTCGAGACTCGAAGCGGTTCAGACCGTAATAGTTCGAGACTCGAAGCGCAAGTGGTACCGTCGACGGGTGAACCACACGGACCTCGTCGACGCCATCCGCGCGAACCACGAGATCTTCATGACGACCAGCGACCGACTCGAACCCGCCCTGGCCGCCCACGGGCTGACCAACGCGACCGCCCAGGCGCTCTGGGCGATCGACCCGACCGCGCCGGCACCGTCGATGAAGGCGCTCGCCGAGCGCTTGTACTGCAACGCCCCCAACCTCAGCTTCATCGCCAACCAGCTGATCGAGCGCGGACTGGTCGAGCGCAGCGTCGACCCCACCGACCGACGCGGCCGGGTGCTCGCCCTCACCGACAAGGGCCGACAGGTACGCCAGGAGATCATCGCGGCGACGCTGGAGGCGAGCCCGTTCGCCGACTGCCCGCCACAACTGCTGCACGAACTCGCCACCCTGCTCCAGCAGGTCGCCGCCGGGCACCCGCCGGCAGCAACCTGACCCTGGCCGAGACATGACACCTACGACCTAACCCACATCACTGGTTAGCGTGACGATCAACAAGATGACAGTCAGCGAGCACCTTCTCTACGGACTTGTCGTAGAACCGGAAACCAGACAGTGTGACCGATGTCAATATTCGCGGAGAAAGGCGGGGAACATGCGACTGACGAGGAAGATCATCTCTGTACTCAGCTTGACGGCCATTGCCCTGTTCGCACCTGCGACTGCACTGGCCGTCAATGTTTCATCGAACGACGGTTCCGGCGTACAGAACGTCAGCACCTGGTATTCGGACGGTGCCACCCTGACCGGCAACCTCCGATCGACCTCGGGAAACGCAGTTTACTACTCGGGACAAGTGGCCATCAACAACTGCGGCGACTCCACCTACGGCCGCTACACCAGCAACACCACGTCAACGACCGCTGTGACCCGAGGCGGCACGATCAGCGCGAGCATCGGCCTGTGGCCCTGCAGCTTCGAAGGCGTGAAAGCACGGGTCTGCCGGGACATCAACAACCTGCCGGACACATGCGGCTCTTGGTCCACGACAATCAGGCCCTGACCGGATTCAGTCTGGCTGATCCAGCAACGGCGAGACACCACCCGCCGAGTCAACAGTAGCCCATGACTCCACGGTTCGCTCCGACAGGCAGAGCTCGTGTCGGCTGGCCACTCAGATCGGCTAAGATGGCATTCTTGCGGGCCAAGTTGCGTCCGCCTGCCGCGACCTCTCGGCAGGCGGACGTGTGGCGTTTACTGCAGGCGATGCTGCACCGCCGCCGAAGGGTTCTTCGCAGCTCAGACAGATCCGGGCCAGCACCAGTATTCGGGGGCAGCATGCTCGAGGTTGATCAGATCGGGTTCCGGTACGGCTCCAAGCCAGTGCTCAGGGGCGTCAGTGCGACCTTCGAGCCGGGGGCGACCGTGCTCCTCGGCAGAAACGGCGCTGGCAAGACGACCCTGATCCGAATCCTGGCCGGTGCGGCCGTCCCGAGCGGCGGGCAGGTCCGGCTGAACGGCTCAGCTCAGGGCAGCCACAGCCGGGCAACCCGCGCCGTGCTGCGGCGCATCGGGTGGCTCCCGCAGACGTTCGGATTCCCGCCCCGAATGGCCACCGCAGAGTTCGTGGCGTACGCGGCCTGGCTGAAAGAGGTACCCGGCAGACAGCTGACCAGGCAGGTGGCTGACGCGTTGGCGACCACGGGCCTCAGCGACCAGGCACGGAATCCTCTACAGACGCTCTCCGGTGGGCAGCTACGTCGGGCCGGGCTGGCGGCGGCACTCGTCGCCGAGCCTGAGGTTCTCGTCCTCGACGAGCCCACAGCCGGCCTGGATCCCGAGCAGCGGGACGCGTTCCACGGCCTGGTCCGACGCATTCGATCGGAGCGGGTGGTGGTGATCGCTACTCACCTGCTGGAGGACGTGGAGGCGCTGGCTGACCGGGTCGTCGTCATCGACCGGGGTAGCGTCCAGTGGACGGGCACCATCGACGATCTGGCCGGACTGTCGCAGCAGCAGGGCCTGTCGGCGCTCCGCGAAGGGTTCCAGATCGTACTCGACCGGGCCGTGTCATGATCGTCTCCCGCCGTCTCGCAGCGGGACGGATCGCCCTCTTCCTCGGCGTCGCGGGGATCACCATCATCCAGGGCATCGCCTCGGTGGCGTCGAAGTCGCAACGGTGGTCCGGCCATTGGGCGAACAGCAGCGTCGTGATCGGCTGGGCAGGAGTGTGGGGCGCGTGCATCGCTGCCGGAGCCACCGCCCTGATCCTCGCGGCACCCCGCAGCCGAGGGTACGACGACCTGCTGCGTGCGTCGTCCCGCTCCCAGGCTCGGATCCACCTCGCCGGCCTAGTCACGGTGGCGGCCGGGAGTTTGGCCGGCTACGCCGTGGTGACTGGATACGTTGCCGCAGCGACCGCGACGAGCGCGACGCACGGTGGACTCGACATCATCGAACTGCTCCCGACTGCCGCGTCGGTGCCGCTGGCGGTGGGAATCGGCGCCCTCTTCGGGCGGCTGGCTCCGCCGAGGATCGCTCCGGTCGCGGCGGCCGTCGCCCCGTACCTGATCTACATGGCTGTGGTGTACGCCGAGGCGTACAGCGGCCAGATCGCGTACATGGATCTTTTATGGACAGATCAGGTGGATCGCACCTACCTCAGGCTTCCGGCTGAGCTTCTGGTGTCCCGTGCGGTGCTCTGGATGATGCTCGGTGTCGCTCTTCTCGGCTTGTCGCTCCACGCGTTACGCCTCGCCTACGCCAGCGCCGTCGTAGCCAGCTTGTCCGCCGCCGTGGCGCTACTCTCCCTCGGTACGCGGATCGAAGTGCCGGCGGCGTACGCCGCCGCCTGCTCGGGTGAACAGCCACGGGTCTGCGTCGACCGGGCACACGACCACATTCTGCCCGAGTATCAACGGGAGATCGTCACATCCGTACAGCCGGTGCAAGGTCTGGAGCTGTCCACCATGGTCGTCGTGATGGACGAACACCTCGCCGCCCCGGGGGCGGACCTTCCCGGGTCCGGTCCCGACGCCCGGCGGGTCATCGTGCCCATCGTGAAGCGCAACACCTCGCCCGCGCACGAGATCGACTCTGCGACGCTCACCGCCAACGTCGGGTTCGCACTTTTCCTTGCGCCCTGCATGGCGAGGCCGACGGCAGCCGACGACGTCGGGCTGACCACCGCTGCCGCGCTCTACCACTGGTGGCTCACCAGCCACGGTCTGCCGACCGACGGCACGAACTTTCCCGGCGAGCCGAGCCTCGACTCGATCCTGATCGAGAACGAGGAGGCGGCGCGTACCGCCGGCAGCTTCGTCCGGTTGGTCGAGGAGGAACGACAGGAATGGTTCAGCGAGTCAACCGAGTCGGTTCTGACCTGCACGGCCGTTCCGGCCCGGTGAGCCGTCCGCACCTAACCTCAGCTGCGTTCGCTCTCCGCGCGTTTGCGACGGCGCGGGGCGTTACCGTCCGCGGGCTCGTCGGCTACATGCTGATCTGGCTGTTCATCGCAGCCGCATCACGGTTCACGGTCTCGGCCACCGGCCTGCAGTTCGCCCCACCGGGCAGCGCGGCGTTGGACACGGTCGCCGTGATTCTCCTGCTCCTGCCAGCCGGTGTTCTCGCCGGCACGTTGACCTCCCGGACACCGCATCTGGAGGCGACCCGGTCCCGCAGCAGTCAGCCCGCACACGCGATCTGGGTGGTCGGCATCACCGGTGTCGGTCTGCTGAGCCCATGGCTCGCCTCCCCGTTGGTCCATCCGTCCATCGACATGGTCGCCTTCTTCACGACCTGGTGCACAGTGCTGGGCCTCTGGTGGGCCATCGCCCGCATCGGGCCGACGGTTCTCGCCCTGAGCTGTACGTTCATCGTGCTCGCCGGATTCAGCACACCGGGACTCGTACCATGGCACCTCAACATCGTCTACAACGTGGAGATCGGCGGCAGCGCCGCGCTCGTGGCCACAACCGCCCTCGGCTCAGGCACGATCCTGCAGGCACTACTCAGCCCGCCCCCGACTCGAGGAAGCGGCGGGCGTTGCCGCCGCGCACGGCGGCCCGCTGGTCGGCGGTGAGGAAGCCCGCCTTGTCGATCACCGCGCCGACCGGCCGCTCCCCCAATGGGTACGGGTAGTCGCTGCCCAGCAGCACCCGGTCGGCACCCATCGTGTCGACCAGCAGCCGCAGCGCCGCCGGGTCGAACACCACCGAGTCGACGTAGAACCGGTCCAGGTAGTGGCTCGGCGGGTGCGCCGAGCGGCCACGTACCACGTCGCCCCGGCGGTGCCAGGCGTTGTCGGCGCGGCCCAGCCAGAACGGGAAGCTGCCGCCGCCGTGCGCGAAGCAGATCCGCAGCGCCCGGGGCAGTTGGTCGAATCCGCCGCCGAGGATCAGCGCCAGGATCGACAGGTGGGTCTCGGCGGGCATGCCGGACAGCCAGCGCGCCATCCACCGGTCCAGCCGTGGCCCGTCCGGCATGTCCCACGGGTGGACGAACACCGGCGCGCCGACGTCGGCGCAGTGTCGCAGGAAGGCGACGATGCCGGCGTCGTCGAGGTCACGGTCGCCGACGTGGTTGCCGATCTCCACCCCGGCGTGGCCGGCGGCCAGGCAGCGGTCCAGCTCGGCGCAGGCGGCGTCCGGGTCCTGCAACGGCACCTGGCAGAACGGGATCAGCCGACCGCCACCGGCGGCGGTGACCTCAAGGGTCAGGTCGTTGAAGATCCGGGCCACCTTGACCGCCTGGTCGGCCGGGCGATCGTAGGCGAAGAACACCGGCGTCGGGGAGACCACCTGCACGTCCACCCCGTCGACGTCCATGTCGGCCAGCCGGGTGGCCGGGTCCCAGGTCTGCGGGCCGACCGGCCGGAACTCCGTCTGGCCCACCATGATCATGGCGGCGCGTTCGGAGTCGACCCGCAGCCACGGCCAGCCGGTCCCGCCACACGTGGCAGCGAGATCCGGCCAGCCCTTGGGCACCAGGTGGGTGTGGACGTCGATGGTCTGCCCGGCGTCGGTCACGGCGACGATCAGCCCTTGCCCGGATGCAGCGCGCCGCACTTGTCGCAGGTACGCGCGGACTCGTCACCGTAGAAGGCGGTGAAGACCGGCGGCAGGTCGGCGACGATGTCGCGCACCTGCAACTCCACCTCGTGCACCAGGTTGCCGCAGTCGAGGCAGTACCACTGGAACTTCTCCAGGGTGCCCTCCTCGCGGACCCGTTCGATGACGACCCCGATCGAGCCGGCCTCCGGGCGTTGCGGCGAGTGCGGTACGAATCCGGGCAGCACCCACATCTGGCCTTCGCGGATGTGCACGGTCTGCGGCCCGTCGTCGGTCATCAGGTTGACGTGCATGTTGCCTTTGACCTGGTAGAAGAATTCCTCGTACGGGTCGACGTGGAAGTCGGTGCGCTGGTTGGGGCCGCCGACGACCTGCACGATGAAATCGTCGCCGGTGGGGAACAGCTGCTTGTTGTTCACCGGCGGCTTGAGCAGATGCTCGTTCTCACTGACCCAGTGCGGGAAGTTGACCGGTTCGGCGATGTCGCTCACGGGTGTCACTCCTTCCGAGTGGGGGCGTCGGCCGGTGCCACGGCGACAGCCTGGATCTCGATGAGCAGGTGCGGGTGGGGCAGTTGGTGCACGGCGACGGTGGTGCGGGTGGGTCCGGTGTGGTCGAAGTGTTCGGCCCAGACCTGGTTGTAGCCGCCGAAGTCGTTCATGTTGACCAGGTACGTGGTGACCGAGACCAGATCGGTCAGGCCGGCACCGGCGGCAGCGAGCAGGTCGGCGATGTTGGCGATCACCGCGCGGGTCTGTTCCCGGATGTCGAGTGTGGTGGTGCCGTATTCGTCCACGCTGGCCCCGGCGATGGTGTTGTCGGGGCGGCGGCTGGACGTACCGGAGACGAAAATGAACCCACCGGCGACCTTGACGTGCGGGAACGCCCCGCGTGGGGTGGCCTTGCCAGCGACCAGGTGCGCGGTCATCGCGTACCTCCGGTGGTGGTGAAGGCGGCGGTGCCGAGCCCCTGGACGGTGGCCCGGACGTGGGCGCCGGGTGGGAGGGGGACGGCGGCGGTGGCCGCGCCGGCCAGGAAGATCCACCCGGCCCGCAGGGCCGGGCCGTGCCGGTCGGCGAGGGCGATGCCGGCGGCGAGGGCCCGGCGCGGGTCGCCGAGGATCGCGGCGGTGGATCCGGTCTGCACGGTGTGTCCGTCGATGTCGAGGAGTACGCCGAGGTTGTCGACGCCGTCCGGGACCGGCTGCCACGGTCCGACGGTGAACAGGGCGGCGGACGTGTTGTCGGCGATCACGTCGGGCAGCGAGAAGGTGAAGTCGCGGTACCGGGAGTCGATGACCTCCAGCGCGGGGGCGACGGCCCGTACCGCGTCGGCGAACGGCATCCCGGGGGTGGGTGGCCGGTCCAGCAGGAAGGCGATCTCCGGTTCGACCCGGGGGTGGATCAGTCCGGAGATGTCGACGCTGCCGCCGTCGGGCACCTGCGTGGTGTCGGTGAGCTGGCCGAGGATCGGGGAGTCGACGCCGACCTGGGCCATCTTCGCCCGGCTGGTCAGGCCCATCTTGGCGCCGACGAGGCGTTCGCCCCGGCCGGTGCGGCGGGCGATCAGCGCCTGCTGCACCGCGTAGGCGGCGTCGACGTCAACGCCGTGGGCGTCGGCGAGCTGCGGAATCGGAGTGCCGGTGACGGCCGCCTCGTCGAGCCGGGCGGCCAGCTCGGCGGCGTCGACCTTCACGCTGGTCACTGCACACCTCCGTGGGCGGTGTTCGCGGCGTCGGCGAGGTCGAGGGCGACGTCGGTGATCATGTCTTCCTGGCCGCCGACCATCCGTCGCCGGCCGAGTTCGATCAGGATGGACCGCACGTCGAGGCCGTAGCGGTCGGCGGCGCGTTCGGCGTGGCGCAGGAAGCTGGAGTAGACGCCGGCGTAGCCGAGCGACAGGGTTTCCCGGTCGACCCGCACCGGCCGGTCCTGCAACGGCCGGACCAGGTCCTCGGCGGCGTCCATCAGCGCGAACGTGTCGCAGCCGTGCTTCCAGCCGTGCAGGTCGGCGACGGCGGTGAAGACTTCGAGGGGGGCGTTGCCGGCCCCGGCGCCCATGCCGGCGAGGGAGGCGTCGACCCGGGTGGTGCCGTGCTGCACGGCGACGACGCTGTTCGCCACGCCGAGGGACAGGTTGTGGTGGGCGTGGATGCCGATCTGCGTGCCCGGGTCCAGCACCTGCCGGTAGGCGTCGACCCGCTGCGCGACATCCGTCATCAGCAGCCGGCCGCCGGAGTCGGTGACGTAGACGCAGTGCGCCCCGTACGACTCCATCAGCTTGGCCTGCTGCGCGAGCCCTTCGGGGGTGTTCATGTGCGACATCATCAGGAAGCCGGCCACGTCCATGCCGTTGTCGCGGGCCCAGCCGATGTGCTGGGCGGCGATGTCGGCCTCGGTGCAGTGGGTGGCGATCCGCACACTGGTGACGCCGAGGTCGCGGGCCGCTTTCAGGTCGTCGATGGTGCCGATGCCGGGCAGCAGCAACGTGGTCAACGTCGCCCGGCTGATCGACTCGGCGGCGGCGGTGATCCAGTCGGCGTCCGACGCCGCGCCGTGGCCGTAGGTGACGGACGAGCCGGCCAGGCCGTCGCCGTGGGCGACCTCGATCGCGTCGACCCCTGCGGCGTCGAGCGCGGCGGCGATCGCCCGGACCTCGTCGACGGTGTACCGGTGCCTGATGGCGTGCATGCCGTCGCGCAACGTGACGTCCTGGATGTACAGCCGGGTCATCACCGCACCCCTTCCCGGAGGGCGACCAGACGTTCGGCGGTGCGCAGCGCCGCCGAGGTCATGATGTCGAGGTTGCCGGCGTACGCGGGCAGGTAGTGCCCGGCACCGGACACTTCGAGGAACACCGACACCTGGACACCGGTGAAGTGGCTGCCCAGGGCCGGCACGAAGGTGTCGACCGGATCGAACTGCACGGCCTGTTTGAGCCGGTAGCCGGGCACGTACTCGGCGACCGATGCCACCATGGCGTCCACCGAGTCGGCCACCCGGCCGGTGTCGACGCCGGCCGGGATCAGGCAGTAGACGGTGTCGCGCATCAGCAGCGGCGGATCCGCCGGGTTCAGCACGATGATCGCCTTGCCCTTGCCGGCACCGCCGACGACCTCCAGGGCGCGGGCAGTGGTCTGGGTGAACTCGTCGATGTTCGCCCGCGTCCCAGGGCCGGCCGAGCGGGACGCGATCGAGGCGACGATCTCCGCGTAAGCCACCGGGGCCACCGCCGCGACGGCGGCGACGACCGGTACGGTGGCCTGCCCGCCGCAGGTGACCATGTTGACGTTCGGCTCGGCCAGGTGCGCGTCCAGGTTGACCGGCGGCACCACGTACGGGCCGACCGCGGCCGGCGTCAGGTCGACCACGGTCCGGCCGTGCGCCTGCAGGATCTCGTTGTTGCGCCGGTGCGCGCCGGCCGACGTGGCGTCGAAGACGAGTCGCACGTCGGCGAACTCGGGCATCGCGACCAGGCCGTCGACGCCGTCGGCGGTGGTCGCCACGCCGAGGCGGCGGGCGCGGGCCAGCCCGTCGGATCCCGGGTCGATGCCGACCATCGCCACCATGTCCAGCGACTCCGACAACCGCAGCACCTTAATCATCAGGTCGGTACCGATGTTGCCCGACCCGATCACCGCCACCCCGACACCCACTACGACCCCTCCCCTGACTCGCCGTCGGCCGACCGGTCGGCCGGTTTCGCGCTGAATCTGGTCCGCACCGTGCCGAGCCCGGCGATGCGTGCCTCGTACGCCGCTCCTGGGGTGACCGGCACCATCGGGCCGAGCGCGCCGGAGAGCACGACGTCGCCGGCCCGCAGCGGATCCCCGGCGGCGGCCATGGTCGAGGCCAGCCAGGCGACGGCGTGCACCGGGTTGCCGAGGCAGGCGGCACCGGCACCGACCGACACCGGCTCACCGGCGGATTCAAGGACCATGCCGCACTCGCGCAGGTCCGCCGAGGCGGGCGGCACCGGCCGGTCACCGAGCACGAACAGCCCCGACGAGGCGTTGTCCGCCACCGTGTCCACGATGGAGATGTCCCAGTCGGTGATCCGGGAGTCGACGATCTCGATCGCCGGTAGCAGGAAGTCGGTGGCCCGCAGCACGTCGACCACGGTCGCCGGCCCGTCCGGCAGGTTGGCTCCGAGCACGAACGCCACCTCCGCCTCCACCCGAGGTTGGATCAGCCCGCCCAGGTCGACCTCGTCGCCGTCGGGCACCGCCATGTCGGCGAAGAGCACCCCGAAGTCGGGCTGGTAGACGCCGAACGCGGCCTGCACCGCCGGCGACGTCAGGCCGATCTTCGCGCCGACCCGGCGGCGGCCCGCGCCTGTCCAGCCGGCCACCAACTCCCGCTGCACCGCGTACGCGGCGGCCACGTCACCGACCGGCAGCAGCCGGTCCCGTAGCGGCGCACACGGCACCCCGGTGTCGTTTGCCCCGGTCAGCGCCGCGACAGCCGCCCCGATGTCCACAGTCATGACATGTCCACACAGACGTTGGTCAACTCGGAGTAGAAGTCCAGCGAGTGCACGCCGCCCTCCCGGCCCACCCCGGAGGCCTTCACTCCGCCGAACGGGGTGCGCAGGTCCCGCAGGAACCAGGTGTTGACCCAGACGATGCCGGCGTCCAGCCGGGCACCGGCCCGGTGCGCCCGCCCCACGTCGCGGGTCCACACCGTCGCGGCCAGCCCGTAGTCGGAGTCGTTGGCCAGCGCGAACGCCTCCTCCTCGGTGTCGAACGGGGCGATGTGACAGATCGGGCCGAACACCTCCTCCCGCACCAGCCGCGCCGACGAGTCGAGCCCGGTCAACACGGTCGGCTGCACGTACGCGCCCCCGTCGCGGGCGTCGCCGAAGGCCGGCACACCACCACCAGCTCGTACGTCGGCGCCCTCGGCGCGGGCCAGATCGTAGTAGCCGAGCACCTTGTCTCGGTGGCCGTGGGAGATCAGCGGCATCGTCGAGATCGTCTCGTCGGCGGGCCAACCCCACCGGGCGTCGCGGGCGGCAGCCGCCAACCGGTCGACGAACTCGTCGAAGACCGGCCGCTGCACGTACAGCCGCTCGGTGCATAGACACACCTGGCCGCCGTTGGTGAACGATGAGCGCACCGAGCCGGCGACGGCGGCGTCCAGGTCGGCGTCGGCGAAGACCAGCCCGGCGTTCTTGCCGCCGAGCTCGAACGAGACCGCCTTCACCCCGTCAGCGGCCGCCCGCATGATCGCCGACCCGGTCGCCGACTCACCGGTGAAGGTGATCGCATCCACCCCCGGGTGGGTGGTCAGCCACTCCCCCGCCGCGCCCGGCCCGAAGCCGTGCACCACATTGAACACCCCGTCGGGCACGCCGACCGCCGCCATCACCTCCGCCAGCAGCGTCGCCGACGCCGGAGTCTCCTCACTCGGCTTCACCACAACCGCGTTGCCGCACGCCAACGCCGGAGCGACCTTCCAGGTCAGCAGCAGCAGCGGCAGGTTCCACGGCACGATCACCGCCACCACGCCCACCGGCTTACGGACCGCGTAGTTCAACGCCCGACCACCCGACGGCGTCACCGTCGTGAACGACTCCGTCGGCGCGGTCGCGGCGATCTCCGCGAACGCCCGGAAGTTCGCCGCCCCGCGCGGAATGTCCAGGGTTCGGGCCTGGCTGACCGGTTTGCCGGTGTCCGCCACCTCGGCGGCGACCAGGTCGTCGAACCGGCGGTCCAGTTCGTCGGCGACCGCCCGCAACACCGCCGCCCGGTCCCGCTCGCCCATCCCACCCCACGGACCGCGCAACGCCGACCGCGCCGCCACCACCGCCGCGTCAACCGTCGAGGAGTCAGCCTCCGCCACCTCAAACACCGTCTCCCCGGACACCGGCGACACCTTCGCAAACCGCTTCCCCGCGTCGACGAACCGGCCGCCGACGAAACTGCGCAGCAGGCCGGGACCGTCAGCGGCCGGCCGGCCGACGTACAGGTCGGGGTGCCACAGGGTCATGAGCGTCCCTTCCGGACGAGCCGGTGGACGGCGGCGCCGAGTGCCCCTACTAACAGCGCCGCCGTCCCGGCCACCGCCGCCGCCAGCACCTGGTGCTGGCGGCGGACCCGACGCCTGACCTCGGCGTACGGGATGGTGGTGAAGGAGACCATTTCGTACCGGGACACGTAGCGCCCCGGCAACGCCCGTTCCAGGGCGTGTTCGACCTTGCGGAAGGTCTGGAACGTCGGAGAGGCGACCTTGTCGCGCATCTCGACGAAGTTCGCCAGGGCCATCTGGGCGATCGCTTCGGCGTTGTCCTGGCGGCGGGACTGGTACAGCGGCAGCGCCGCCGCCCAGTCGCCGCCGGTGTCGTCGAGGCAGCGGTCCAGCTCGACGACGTCCTCGAAGGCGCAGTTGGCACCCTGGCCGTAGAACGGCACGACCGCGTGGGCGGCGTCGCCGAGCAGCGCCACCCGGCCGCCGACCTGCCACGGGTCGCAGCGCACCGTGCCGAGCAGACCGACCGGGTTGTGCTGGTAGTCGTCGACCAGGTCCGGTGCCAGCGGCGGCACGTCCGGGTAGTGGGTACGGAAGTGCCGTTCGATCGCCGCCGGGCTGCTCAGCGAGGCGAAACTCGACGTACCGCCGGTCGGCCAGAACAGTGTGCAGGTGAACGACCGGTCCGGGTTCGGCAGGGCGATCATCATCGAGGTGCCGCGCGGCCAGATGTGCAGCGCACCGGGGTCGAGGGCGTAGTCGCCGCCGACCGCCGGGATGGTCAGCTCCTTGTACCCGTAGTCGAGGAAGTCGAGGCTCTCGTCGACCAGGCCGTGGGCGAGCAGTTGGCCGCGTACCGCCGAACCGGCGCCGTCGGCGCCGAGCACGACCTGCGCGTCCGCGCGGACCGTGCCCTGCGGGGTGTCGAAGGTCAGCTCGCCGGTGTCCGGGTCGAGGCCGACGAGCCGGTGGTCGAACACGACGGTGACCCCGGGCGCGGCCTCGGCGGCGTCGAGCAGGGCGTTGTTGAGCGCGCCCCGGCTGATCGAATTGATCGCCCGCTGCCCGTCGGCGCTGTACGGCTGGAAGTCGAGTTCGCCGTCGACCGGGTGGATCATCCGGCCGGGCATCGGCAGCGCGTCGGCGAGCACCTGGTCGGCCAGGCCGATGCGGCGCAGCGCGTCCAGGCCGCGTTCGGACAACGCCAGGTTGATCGACCGGCCGCGTTCGGCGGTGCCGCGTCGCGGGTCGGGTCGGCGCTCGTAGAGGGTGACCGGCAGGCCCCGGCGGGCCAGGAAGCAGGCGAGCAGGCTGCCGGCCAGGCCGGCGCCGACCACCGCGACGGGTGCGCGTTCAGACATCGTCGCCGCCTTTCGCTGGGAGGGTCGCGGCGAGCGCCCGGGCGGCCCGCCAACAGTCGTGGTACGTGGAGTACAGCGGCACCGGGGCGAGCCGGACGATGTCCGGTTCGCGGGCGTCGGCGATCACCCCGTGTTCGTGGCGCAGCCGGGCGGTCAACGCGTGTGCTCCGCCGCCGGTGGCACCCGACCCGCCACCGATGCGCAGCGACAGTTGACAGCCGCGTCGGGCCGGATCCCGTGGGGTGACGACGCTGACCGGCCGGCCCGGCAGGGTCTCGTCGAGCAGCTGTTCGAGGTAGCCGGTGAGCCGTTCGCTGCGCTCGCGCAGCGCCGCCATGCCGACCTTGTCGAAGATCTGCAACGAGGTACGGACCGGACCCATCGCGAAGATCGGCGGGTTGGAGATCTGCCAGGCGTCGACGCTGGCCGGTGGCCGCGACACCGGGGTCATCTCGAACCGGGTGGCCGGCTCGGTGCTCCACCAGCCTTCGAAGCGGGCCAGGGTCGGATCGCCGTGGTGGCGTTCGTGCACGTACGCGCCGGCCAGCGCCCCAGGCCCGGAGTTGAGGTACTTGTAGGAGCACCAGGCGGCGAAGTCGACGCCCCAGTCGTGCAGCCGCAGCGGCACGTTGCCGGCGGCGTGCGCCAGGTCCCAGCCGACGATCGCGCCGGCGGCCCGGCCGGCGGCGGTGATGGTCGGGATGTCCAGCAGCTCGCCGGTGAGGTAGTTGACCCCGCCGAGCAGCACCAGCGCCACCCGGTCACCGTCAGTGCGCAGGTAGTCGACGACGTCGGCGGTGCGCAGCGTGTCCTCGCCGGGGCGCGGCCGCAGTCGGACCACCGTACGGTCGGGGTCAAGGCCGTGGAAGGCGGCCTGGCTGCGCACCGCGTAGCTGTCCGACGGGAACGCCGAGTCCTCGATGACGATCCGGGTACGGTCGCCGGACGGCCGGTAGAACGACACCATCAACAGGTGCAGGTTGACCGTCAGCGAGTTCATCACCACGGCCTCGCTGGGCAGGGCGCCGACCAGTCGCGCGGCGGTGTCGGTGAGCAGTTCGTGGTACGGCAGCCACGGCCGGCCGGCTTCGAGGTGGCCTTCGACGCCGAGCCGGGCCCAGTCGTCGAGGTCGTCGAGCAGCTCGGCGCGGGTGGCCTTCGGTTGCAGGCCGAGGGAGTTGCCGGCGAAGTAGGCGACGTCGGGGTGGTCGCCGCCGGTGGCCGGCGGGATGTGGAACAGGTCGCGGTGCCCGGGGTCGGCGGCGTCACGGCGACGGGCGTCGTCCTCTGTGAACATGCGGCAGCCTCTCACATGCTGGTCCGGGCGGACCAGATCTCGGGGAACACCACCCGGTTCATGCTGCGTTGCAGCCAGGCCAGTCCGGCGGAGCCGCCGCTGCCGACCTTGGCGCCCATGGTGCGCTGCACCGCCTTGAGATGCTTGTACCGCCAGTCGCCGAACTGCTCGGCGACCTCGGTCAACGCCTCGCCGAGCTGCCGCAGATGGTTGTCCGGAGCGTTGACCCGGTAGACCTCCACCCAGGCGGCCTCGACCGCCGGGTGCGGTTCGTGTTCGACGGCGACGTCGCGGCCCAGCAGGTCGGCCGGGATGTCGTGGCCGGCGCGGGCGAGCAGGGCGATCACGTCGTCCCACAGGCTCGGCGTGTGCAGGGCCTGCTCCAGCTCGGCGTACACCTCGGGTTGCCGGCGGAACGGGCGGATCAGCGACGGGGTGCGGATACCGAGGATGAACTCCAGCTGCCGGTACATCGCCGACTGGAAACCGGAGCCCTCACCGAGCAGGTTGCGGAACCGGTTGAAGTCGGCCGGGGTCATCCAGCGCAGCGTCTGCCAGGAGGCGTTGAGGCCTTCCAGGTGCAGGGCGGCGCGGCGCAGCGGGGCGAGCGCCTCCCACACCCGGTCGGCGCGGATCAGCCGTTGGGCGTCGCGCAGCTCATGGCGGGTCAGCCCGAAGTACAGCTCCATGATCTGGCTGACCATCAGGAACGACATCTCGCCGGGGTCGTCACTGAGGGTGCGCTGCAGGCTGTGCAGGGTGCTGGCGTGCACGTAGGCGTCGTACGGCACCCGGTCGCCGAACTCCAGGGTCGGCTCGCCAGCGTTGGCGGCGGCGCGGGCGTCGCGTTCGGCGGCGTCCACCGGCCGGACGGCCGGTGGGCTGGCCACGTCGGTGCTGTTCACGTCGGCTGCCCTCCCTTTGCTGTGTCGCCCATGATTGCCGACTTGCGGTCCGCGGCTGAATACCGGATCAACGGCGGTACGCGGTCGCGACCTGCAGGTCCGTGGCTAGATTTGGGTGGTCGGTTAACGAAGGGAAAGTGTCCGTGGACGAGATGGATTGGGCGCTGCTGCGTGAGTTGCAGGCCGATGCCCGACTTTCCTTCAGCGAGCTGTCCCGCCGGGTGCACCTGTCGCCGCCGGCGGTGGCCGAACGGGTACGCCGGCTGGAGGAGTCCGGGGTGGTCAGCGGCTACCACGCGCACGTCGACCTGACCCGGGCCGGCTGGACGGTGATCGCGCTGATCCGGATGTCCTGCTACGGGTCGCACTGCATCCTGCGCGACCCGCAGGTGCCGACCTGGCCGGAGATCCTGGAGATCCACCGGATCACCGGGGACGCCTGCTCGATGTTGAAGGTGGCGGCGGCGTCGATGGACGCCTTCGAGGACGTGATCGACCGGCTCGCCCCGTACGGTCAGCCGTCCAGCACGATGGTGCTCTCCACCCCGCTGGGCTGGCGTCCGGTCACCGCCGCCGACTGACCCTGCTTGTCAGTCGACTGGACGTCGACAGAGCCCCGATTCTGTCAATTTTCGCCGGATACTGCGGTATGGTTGCGGGGTCATGCGCTAGGAGGCAGGTGCTGTGCTGATCCGTTTCGAGGCGGCGAACTTCCGCTCGATCCTCGGACCGGTCGAGCTGTCGATGGTCGCCGTCGACCGGGACCGGCCGGCGGTGCAGCGGATCGACAGCATCGACGAGAGCCTGCTGCCGGTCGCCGCAATCTACGGTCCCAACGCCTCCGGCAAATCGAACGTGGTCGCCGCGCTCAGCTGGCTACGCGACGCGGTCGCCGACTCGCTGCGGTTCTGGGACGACGGGATCCCGGTCGAGCCGTTCGCGTTCGGCGACGGTCCGCGACGCCCGTCGGAGTTCACCGTCGAGCTGATCCTCGGCGGGGTCCGCTTCGAGTACGTCGTCGAGCTCGACACCGACGCGATCCGCTACGAAGGGCTGTTCCACTACCCGGAGCGTAAGCGGCGTCGGATCTTCGAACGCGAAGGCGACGAACTGACGCTGCAACGGGGCCTCGGCCACCTGTCGGGCACCCGTGAGCTGCTGACCGCCCGTACCCTCGCCTTGTCAGCTGCCCGGCGGTTCCGCGAGCCCCTCGTCTCCGGCCCCGCCGAAGAGTTGCTGAGCATACAAACGTTGGAGCCAGGGCCGCGTCGCCGCCCGTACGTTCGGCAGACTCCTCATCTGGTGACCCGACACTGGTTCGAGGATGCCGCCGGGGCACGGCAGGAAACCCTGCCCGGGCTCGAGGACCTGCGTCCGGACCGGGCTCAGGCGTTGGCCCTGCTACGGATGGCCGACCTCGGCATCGAGGACGTGGTGATCGACGACGGCGCGGCGGTGTCCGGCCAGGATCCGCGGTCCTCGGCCCGGCGACGGCGGATCCGGCTGCTGCACCGTACGGGCGACGAAGCGGTCCCCTTGGATTTCGGTGCCGAGTCGGAGGGCACTCGTACCTGGTTTCAGCTTATCGGCCCGGTGCTGACCGCGCTGAAAGCTGGTTCCCTGCTGCTGTTCGACGAACTGGACGCAAGCCTGCACCCGACACTGTCCATGCAGCTCATCCGGCTGTTCACCGACCCCGCGACGAACCCCTCGGGAGCACAGCTGATCTTCACGTCGCACGACACCAGCCTGCTCAATCACCTGAACCGGGACGAGGTCTGGCTGACCGAGAAGGCAGCTGACGGCGCGACCCGCCTCGGCGCCCTCGCCGAGTTCGCCGGCGAACGCGTACGCCGGTCACAGAACCTGGAGAAGGCTTACCTGCACGGACGGTTCGGCGCGCTACCCGACGTCGACCGCACCGAGATCCTCCAGGCACTCGGACTGATCGGCTGACCGGTGGCAACTAACCGATGCCAGGATCGGAGGCGATCGTGACGACTTCACCGCCGCAGGGGCCGTGGGTGCCGCTGGACCGGGCCCGACAGCGGACCAGCATCAAGTGGCGGCTCTACCCGGCTGACGTGCTGCCGGTGTGGGTGGCGGAGATGGACGTCGACCCGGCCGGACCGGTCGTCGCGGCGATCGACGCGGCAGTGCGAGCCGGGGACATCGGCTACGCCACCGGGGCCGGCTACGCCGAGGCGGTCGCCGGGTTCGCGGCGACGCGGTGGGGGTGGGACGGTCTGGACCCGGCGCGGACGGCGATCGTGCCGGACGTGATGCTCGGCGCGGTCGAGATGCTGAAGCTGGTGACCGGGCCGGGCGACACGGTCGTGGTCAACCCGCCGGTGTACCCGCCGTTCTACGGGTTCCTGCGCAACCTGGACCGGCCGGTGCGGGAGGCCCCGCTCGGGTCGGACGGCCGGCTGGACCTTGACGCGCTGGCCGAGGCGTTCACCGCCGCCCGCGCGGGTGGCCGCCGGGCGGCGTACCTGCTGTGCAGTCCGCACAACCCGACCGGGACGGTGCACACCGCCGACGAGCTGGCCGCCGTCGCCGAGCTGGCCAGCCGGCACAACGTACGGGTGGTGGTCGACGAGATCCACGCCCCGATGACCGCCTCGGGCGTGACGTTCGTGCCGTACCTGTCGGTGCCCGGCGCGGACGACGGCCTGACGCTGATCTCCGGCTCGAAGGGCTGGAACCTGGCCGGCTTGAAGGCCGCCCTCGCGGTCGCCGGGCCGGCCGCCGCAGCCGACCTGGCCCGGCTGCCGGAGGAGGTCGGCCACGGGGTCAACCATCTCGGGGTGATCGCGCACACGGCGGCGTTCCGCGACGGCGGCGACTGGCTGGACACCGTACGGTCGGCGGTCGACGCGAACCGGCGGCTGCTGGCCGATCTGCTCGCGGACCGGTTACCGCAGATCGGGTACGCACCCGGTGAGGCGACCTTCCTGGCCTGGTTGGACTGCCGGGCGTTGGGGCTCGGCGACGACCCGGCGGCGGTGTTCCGCGACCGGGGGCGGGTGGCGCTGAGCGGCGGGCTGGACTTCGGCGCGGGCGGGGTCGGACACGCCCGGTTCAACCTGGCCGCCGCGCCGGAGACGATCACCGAGGCGGTACGCCGGATGGCTGCCGCCCTCGACTGACCGTCGCCAGGTCCGCCGGCTCGTTTGCCCTGACACCGACGTCAACGTTTAGCGTGACGGTGGGTCCGAGGCTGGCCGGGGAGGTCACATGTTGATCGGTGAGCTGGCGCGGCAGGCCGGGACAAGCGCCCGGACGCTGCGCTACTACGAGGCGCAGGGGCTGGTCCGGCCCCGGCGATGCGCCAACGGCTACCGCGACTACGACGATACGGAGCTGCGGGTGGTCGGCGAGATCCGGTCGTTGCTCGCCGTCGGTTTCGGTCTGGAGGACATCCGCCCGTTCGTGACCTGCCTGCGGGCCGGCAATCCGTCCGGCGACATCTGCCCCGACTCGATCTCGGTGCTGCGGCGCAAGCTGGCCGAGGTCGATGCCGGACTGGCGCGGCTGGCAGGTGTCCGGGAACAGCTGCGGTGCCAGCTCGACCGGGCGCGGGCGGATCGGCGGCGGCGGTGAGGTTCGCGGTCAGTTACAGCACCCCGCTGCACGGCACCGACCCGGACCGGCTCATCGGGTACGCCCAGCACGCCGAGGCATGCGGGTTCGAAGGCTTGTACGTGCCGGAACACGTGGTGCTGTATCCAGGTGCGACGGTCGGGGCGGTCGAGATGCCGCCGTCGCTGCCGTACGCGGATCCGTTGGACCTGCTGGCCTTCGTGGCGGCGGCAACCGACCGGCTGCTGCTCGGCACCGGGGTGCTGCTGCTGCCGTACCACCATCCGGTGGTGCTCGCCAAGCGGCTGGCGACGATCGACGTCCTGTCGAAGGGCCGGATGCGGCTGCTGACCGTCGGACTGGGCGGCCTGCCCGGTGAGGCGACGGCGGTGGGGGTCGACTTCGGTTCCCGTGGCCGACGTGCCGACGAGGCGATCGATGTGCTGCGGCTGCTGTGGGGCGGTGACGCCGACGGCGTGTCGTTCCACGGCGAGTTCTTCGACTTCGAGCAGGTGTGCAGCTTTCCGAAGCCGCACGGTGCCACCGCGTTGCCGATCCATGTGGGTGGTTCGAGCCGGGCGGCGGCCCGGCGGGTCGGGCTACGTGGCGACGGCTACTTTCCCGGTGGGATGTTGACCCCGGACGAGCGGGTGGCACAGTGGGAGCTGGCCCGGTCGGTCGCGGCGGAGGCCGGCCGTGACCCTGACGCGCTGGAGTACACCCGGTGGGGGTCGACTGAGCTTTCGGCGCAACGGGTCGAGGCGTACGCGGCGCAGGGGGTGACCCGGATCGTTGTCGGCAGCGGCGCCGACACCCTGGCGGAGCAGCGGGACGACCTGTCCGGTCTCGCCGACCGGTTCGGTCTACGCCCGTCGGTGGGGTGATCAGCGGCTCAGCCGACAGTAGGGTTTCCGACGCTTCGATTGATTATCGACTATCGATGGCGCATGCTCGTCTCCACTTTGGAGACGCCGGCCGCCCCGGCCGGAGCGTCTTCACCATCGAGGAGGCGCCACCATGCTGAGCCGTGCCCGAAAACTCCGTCCCGCCCTCGCGTTGCCCGTCGCGGCGACGCTGCTGATCACCATCGCCGCCGCGCCCACCGCCGCAAGCGCCGCCGGCACGACCGACGCCACGTCCGCCGCCGACGACCGGCAGTACGTCGCGTTGGGCGACTCGTACTCGTCCGGGGTGGGCGCCCCGCCGTACACCGACGGCGACTGCAAGCAGAGCACCCACTCGTACGCCGCCCAGTTCGCCCGGAACAACCCGCGCCTGTCGTTCGGCTTCTCGGCCTGCAGCGGCGCCACCACCGACGACGTGATCGCGCACCAGCTCGGCTTCCTCGGGCCGGACACGACGCTGGTGACCATCACCGTCGGCGGCGACAACCTCGGCTTCACCACAACCTTGAAGACCTGCATCGAAGCGCTGCTCGACAGCACCTGCGAGGACGCTGTGAACAAGGCCCGCGCATACATCAAGACGACGTTGCCGGGCAAGCTGAAGCAGGTGTACGGCGACATTCTCGCCGCCGCCCCGAACGCCAAGCTGATCGTCCTCGGCTACCCGCAGCTGTTCGCCCCGTCGTTCTGCTTCGAAGCGCCGCTGGACGCGAACCGACGGGGGTGGATCAACCACGCGGCGGTGCAGCTCAACGAGGCCATCGGGAACACGGCGAAGACGTACGGCGCGTTCGCCCCGGTCGACGATCTGTTCAACAAGCACCGGGTCTGCGACGACGACCCGTGGCTCAACGGCATCACCGCCATCGACGACGCGTTCCACCCGAACCTCGCCGGCTACACCGACGGCTACCTCAAGGCGCTCGACGCCGTCCTCCATCCGGTCACCGCCACCCACTGACCCGGACCGGACCCGCCTCACCACCGCGAGGGCCGGCGAGGCGAACAGATGACCCGACCGGGCGGCGCCTACAGTCCGCGTCCAATCATGATCCAGTGATAGTTGGGAAGCTGACCAAACCCGCGACCTGCGGGAAAACATGCGTCCCGACAGGCCCATCAACCACAGTGGGTGGTTTGTGCGGGACGACTTGTCCGCGAGAAGGGGAGATTGATGAGACGCGTCCTGCTCCGCCGAACCGTCGCCGCTGTGGCCGCAGTCGTGGTCACCCTGCCCCTGGGTGCTCGACCCGTCCAGGCGTTCGACTTCACCGCAATCATCGGTGCGGCGAAAGCCGCCTACGAACTGTACAAGGAGTACAAGGAGGGCGACTCACTGGACGAGGCGACCACCAAGATCATCGACACCATCAACGAGGCGAAGACCGCGATCCTGGCCCAGGTCGACCGGCTGGCGACCGCGCAGGCCAAGTCCTGCGCCCGCAGCGCGATCATCGACTTCAACGACATCGAGAACTTCAACCAGACGACCCTGCAGGCGTACGCGCGGGACACCACCGCCTGCGTCACCCTCATCGACAGCCTGCTCGAAGTCGTCACCGAGAAGGCCTCCGCCGACCAGCTCGGCTTCACCCTGAACACCGTCGGACCGCTGGCGCTGACCGCTCGCGCGCACGCCGGATTCAGCACCTCGTCACTGCTCGGACAGGTCATCGACAGCAACAACACCGTGCTTAGCACGCTGAAGCCGACCTGCTCGACCGCCATCAAAGGGCTCAATGGCATCCCGCAGAACGGCGCGGTCTACACCTGGGAGACCAGGTGCACCGCCTACGACGGCAAGACAGTCAGCACCAGCAAACGCATCGCGTACCCGCCGACGACCAACCCGTTCGACGTCCCCGGCACCACGAACATCGTGATGGGCCACACCAGCCACGCCCAGGCCACCGCCGTACTGCCGGTCCTGCGGGCAACCCCCGCCTGACCGCCGTCCGTGACGGAGCGTGCCGCCCCGGCCATCGCCAGGGCGGCACGGCTCAGGCCGGTACTCACCCGCAGCCGCCGCACACTGACGAACGCTGACCAGCACCTATACTCCGCTCCGTCGATATACCAGAACATCGATCACCGTCCGATACCGGGCAGTGGCACAGCGGTCACGAGGTGAAGTTTTCTTGCGGGTGCAGGTGCTGGGCCCAGTACGCGTGTGGCGTGAGCAGCAGGCACTCGACCCCGGGCCGACCGCCCGCCGGGCGGTGCTCGGTCTGCTCGCGCTCGCCGGCGGGCAGCCGCTGCCCCGCTCGGAGCTGGTCGACGCGCTCTGGCCGGATCAACCGCCACCGGCGACGTCGACCAACGTCATCCAGACCCACGTCAAACACCTACGCCGGCTGTTCGAACCGGACCGCCCGTCCCGGGCCCCGAGCCTGCTGCTGCCCCAGATCGGTGACGGATACCTGCTGCGGACCTCGGCCGTCTCGGTCGACCTGCTGCGGTTTCGGCACCTGGTCGCCGCCGCGTGGCCCGGCGCAGCCACACTGGAACGCGACGCCGAACTACTCGGCGAGGCGCTGCGGTTGTGGCAGGGTCCGCCGCTGGTCGACGTGCCCACGTTGGCCGGCCACCCAAAGGTGGTGGCCCTCGACGGTGAGCTGCAGGCCGCGTTGACCCGGTACGGCGACCTGATGATCGCCTGTGGCCGGGCGAGCGCCGCACTACCCTGGCTGACGCAGGCCGCCGCCGCGAAGCCGCTCGACGAGGCCCGCCAGGCGCAGCTGATCCGCGCGTACCGGGCCAGTGGGCAGCGGGCCGAGGCGTTCACCGTCTTCCACGACACCCGGGACCGGCTCGCCGACGAACTCGGTGTCGATCCCGGCCCCGAGCTGGTCGCCGCGTACACCGATCTGCTGCGGGCCGACGCGCCGGCCGGGGCGCGTACCGCCGGGGAACAGGTCTGGCCGCGCCGGTGCCGCCACCCGGACGCGACCGCGCCGGTGCCGGCGCAGCTGCCGGCCGACGTCGCCGGGTTCACCGGCCGCGCCGCCGAGCTCGGCTGGCTCGACCGGACGATGGGGGCCGCCGGACGCGACGACACTGATCCGGGCGCGGTGATCTGCGTCCTGTCCGGCACTGCGGGAGTGGGCAAGACCGCGCTGGTGGTGTGGTGGGCGCACCGGGCCCGCGACCGGTTCCCGGACGGGCAGCTCTACATCGACCTGCGGGGATACGACCCGGAGCAGCCGGTCGAGCCGGGTGCAGCACTGGCCCGGTTCCTGCGGGCGCTCGGCGTGGCGGACGCCGACATGGCGTTGGACGTCGACGAACGCGCCGCCCACTACCGCAGCCTGATGGACGGCCGCCGGATGCTGGTGGTGCTGGACAACGCGGCGGCGGTCGAGCAGGTACGGCCGCTGCTGCCCGGTGCCGCCTCCTGCCCGGTGCTGGTGACCAGCCGAGATCCGCTGGCCGGGCTGGTCGCCCGGGAGGGAGCCGGCCGGCGTGGGCTCGGCCTCCTGCCGATCGACGACGCGGTGGCGCTGCTGCGGCGGCTGGTCGGCGACCGAGTCGACGCCGAACCGCAGGCCGCAGTGACGCTGGCAACGCAGTGCGCCCAGCTGCCGTTGGCGTTGCGGGTCGCCGCCGAGCTGGCGACCGCCCGCGCCGAGCTGAGCCTGACCCGGCTGGTCGACGGGCTCACCGACCGGCGGCGACGGCTCGACATGCTGGACGCCGGCGGCGACCGGCGCACCGGCGTACGGGCGATCCTGTCCTGGTCGTACCAGTATCTGCCGGCCGAGGCGGCGCGCGCGTTCCGGCTGCTCGGGCTGCATCCCGGGGTGGACGTCGACGCGGCGGCGGTGGCCGCGCTGGCCGGGACGGATCCGCTGACTGCGGATCAGCTGGTCGACCGGCTGTGCCGGGCGCACCTGGTGGAGCCGGTCGGGCCGGACCGGTACGGCATGCACGACCTACTCCGGGCGTACGCGGCGGAGCTGGTCACCTTCACCGATCCGCCGGAGGTCCGCGACGCTGCCGTGACCCGGCTGTTCGACTACTACCTGCGTACCGCCGCCACGGCGATGAATGCGGTGCACCCGGCCGAGCGTCACCTGCGGCCGACGGTGCCGCCGACCGGGCCGGACGGTGATCTAACGGAGGTGCGAGCCGCGCCGCTGACCACGCCGGACGGTGACCCGGGGGCCGCGCGGGTCTGGTTGGAGGTGGAGCGGGCCAACCTGATGGCGGTCACCGCGTACGGTGCGCGGCACGGCTGGGCCCGGCACGCCGTACGGTTGACCGCGCTGCTCTACCGGCATCTGGAATGCGGCGGCCACTATCCGGACGCGATCACCATGCAGGGTCACGGGATTGCCGCCGCCCGCGCGGCAGCCGACCTGGCCGGTGAGGCGAACCTGCTGACCAACCTGGCCGTCGTGCACGACCATCAGGGGCGCCGCCAGCAGGCGGTGGCGCACCTCCGGCAGGCGTTGACGCTCTACCGTGACGTCGACGAGCCGGCCGGTGAGGCGCGGACCCTGGGCAACCTCGGTGTGGTGCTGGGTGAGCTGGGCGACCGGCGTTCGGCGATCTGTTACATCGGCCGGGCGCTGGCACTGCTACGTACGCTCGGTGAGCAGCACGGTGTGGTCCGGGCGCTCGGCAGCCTGGGTCAGCTGTTCACGGTCGAGGGCCGGCTCGGCGACGCCGCCGGGCAGCTGCGCGAAGGGCTGGTGTTGTGCCGCCGCACCGGCGATCGGGTCGGCGAGGCGATGCTGCTGAACTACGCCGGTCAGTTGCACAACCGCCGTGGCGCCCACCGTGCCGCGGCCCGCTGCCATGCCCTGGCCCGGTCGATCGCCGCCGACACCGGGTCGCGTGGCGTCGAGGCGCTGGCGTTCGACGGGCTCGGTGCGGCGGCGCACGCGGCCGGGCAGCGGGCGCAGGCGCACGGCTACTGGCGTCGCGCGCTGGCGATCTTCACCGAGCTGGGTGCGCCGGAGGCGACGGCGATCAGCGCCCGATTGTCGGCGGAGCCGCCGCGATCGTCCGCCGTGATCCGTGATCATGCGCCGCGCTTCGGTCGTGTCCCGTGATCCAGTCGTGGTCCAACCGTGGTCCAGACGATCTCGCCAGACTGGCCGCGCTCCGCTGACCTGCGGGGTCACCGCTGGCCACCCTGGCCGCCAGTTGAAGGAGATCCTGTTGAAACAGATGCGTTACCGCCGTTGGCTGGCTGCGGCCGCCGCGGTCGTGGTCACCGTACCGCTGGGGGCCCGACCGGCGCAGGCGTTCGACATCTCGTCGGTCATCGCCGCCGCCAAGAGCGCCTACGAGCTGTACAAGGAGTACAAGCAGGGGGCGTCGCTCGACCAGTCGACCACCAAAATCATCAACACCATCAACGGCGCCAAGGTGGAGATCCTCGCCCAGATCGACCGGATCGCCACCGCACAGGCCAAGGCCTGCGCGCGCAGCGCCATCATCGACTTCGACGACATCAAGACCTTCACCCAGGACAACCTCCAAGCGTACGCCCGGGACACCACCGCCTGCGTCACCCTGATCGACAGCCTGCTCGAAGTCGTCACTGACGAAGCGTCGGCCGATCAGCTCGGCTTCACCCTCAACACGGTCGGCCCGCTGGCCCTGACCGCTCGGGCGCACGCCGGGTTGAGCACCAGAGGGCTGCTCGAACTGACGATCGGTAGCAACAACACGGTGCTGTCCGCCCTCGCCCCGAACTGCACCACCAACCTGCTCGGGCTCACCGGCTTCCCCCAGGTCGGCAAGATCTACCGGTGGGAGACCAGGTGCGTGGCCTACAACAACGTCGTCGCGGTCACCACCAAGAAGATGTACTACCCGCCGACGAGCAACCCGTGGGACATCCCCGGGACCACCGCCACCGCGATGCGCAACACCAGTCATGCCGAGGCGCGGGCCGTGCTGCCGATCCTGATGTCGACGCCGAGCTGACCGGCTGAGCGTCGACCGCAGTCGACCACATCGATCCGGGCGTTCCGGGCCGGCGTCACCGCCGGTGCGGAACGCCCGACCACGCGGGCCGTGACCAAAGCTGTTTGATACCCAATTCCGCAGCTCAGCACGGGTGCGGACCTGGTGGCGACGGGGCCGGCGCTGGTAGCGTGGCGCGACCGTGACCGAAGGGAGAGTCGGGTCGTGCCACGCGTCCTCGTGATCAACCCGCTCGGCATCGACGTGCACAACGAACACGACCGGCAGACGGCGCAGCAGGCGGTCGGCCCGGACACCGAAATCGTGGTCCGCAACCTACGCGAGGTGCCGCCGAGCGCGTACATCGCCGCCGACGACCTGCTCTACAGCCCGCTGCTCGGCGCGGTGCGCGCCGGCGCCGACGACGGTTTCGACGCAATCGCCGTCGCATGCGCCTCCGACCCAGCGGTACGCGAGGCGAAAGCGCTGGTGCCCGTACCGGTGACCGGGCCGTTCGAGGCGGCCACCCGGATCGCCGCCGCGTACGGCCGGTTCTCGGTGCTCTACCCCGGCGTCGTCTCCGGCCCCAACGAGCAGCTGCCGCAGGACGCCAACTGGGTGCGCCGGCTGGCCCGCGAGTACGGCTGCCTGGACCTGCTCGCCGGCGCGGCACCGGTGCCGGTGCAACGCCCGCACCGCGAGGTTACCCCGGGGCTGACCGGCGAGGCCGCGCTCACCGAGGCGGCGGCGGTCGGCACCGAGGTACGGCAGCGGATGGCCGAGGCGATCGGCACGCACGGCCCCGAGTTGGCCCGCCGCGCGTACCTCGACCAGGAGGCCCAGGCGATCTTCGTGGCCTGCACCTTCTGGTCCGGGCAGCTCGACCCGCTGCGCGCGGCAGTGCCGGTCCCGGTGATCGACCCGATCCACGCCCTGACCCGCTACGCCGACCTGCTCGCCCGCACCCGCTGACGTCAGCCCGCCTGCGAGTCGAGCAGGGACTCTACCCACAACTCCCACTCATACGTTCAGCCTCCCCTGGCTTCGTCGGCCGTCCGCAGCAGGCGGCGGCGGGACGGTGGTGAGTTCGGCCGCACTTGGGGCACCAGCGGCTCTTGACCCGGAATGAGAACGGCCCGGCGAGATAGCCGAGCGGTGCGGCCCCCAGACAACCTTGCATCTTCCGTAGACGAAACAAACGAAGGTAGTTACGACACTTTCGAGGAGGCAGGGATCATGGTGGCATCTGCACTGAAGGAAGAGACGTATCTACCCCAGCGCAACGAGCAGCTCGCTCAGGTCCATGACTTCCTGCGGGCTCACGAACAGGCAGGCAGGGGGTCAGCGCTGCCGCGATACTTCCTCGTCGGAGCCACGCCGGGCGATCGGGTGGAGCTGCCCGCCGAGATCTACGCAGCGCTTCGACAGGTAGTCGACGCCTTGCAGCAAGGCTTCGCGGTGACTGTTGCCCCACAGACCTTGACCTTGACCACCCAACAGACGGCCGATCTACTCGGCATCAGCCGCCCCACGGTGATCAAGCTGCTCGACGAGGGCCAGATTCCGTTCGAACGGGTGGGCACCCACCGCCGTATCCGACTACCGCACCTGCTCGCCTACCGCGAACGCCGCCGAGCCGAGCAGTACGCCGCCCTCGAAGCCACTGCGGTAAGCATCGACGACGAAGAGGACCCGGACAGCGTAATCACTCGACTACGGACCGCACGCCGGGCGGTCGCACGGCGACGGACCGGACCATCAGAATAGGACGATGTTCGCCGCTCTTTTGGACACTTGCGTGCTGTGGCCGAGCCTACAATGGGCTTCCTCCTGTCCCTAGCGATCGAAGGTCTGTACCGACCGGTGTGGAACACCGTCATCCTCGATCCCCGACCGAGTTTGCGGCGAACACCGTCGCGCTCGACCCCACCCGAGCCTGGGCGGCTCTCACCACGATCGCGGGCCGCTCCGGCAGAACTGGTCAGCTCCGTACCGCGGCACAGATCTTGGACTTGCTCGACTCCCGCTACGGCATGTAGGAAGCGGTAGATCTGATGCTCGACGTGTCGGCCGGCGGATAGCTGGCCGACACGAACCGTGGGCCGACATCTCCATCGATCTGTCCCGCACCGGGTTACCTGGAGACATCAAGAATCTGGGAGAAACACCAGCGGTCTCGACGTCGCTCTACACGGAGCTCGCGCTCGACGCACTGAAGTCGGAAACCAGCTAGCCGACTCTCCATCAACCCGGAGCTTGACACCACGACGGTCAGACACCCGGCATGAAGGCCACCGTACGGTCGTCGACGAGCACCGGCGCGCTGGACGAGTACTCCAGGCCGCCGGTGCCGGTGGCGTTCTCGACGCCGATGGTGGCACCGACGCCGCGCTCACCCGGGCTGGCCGGGTCGATCCCGGTGTAGTTGACCTGGATCACGCCCAGCTCACCGAGCACGACCTGGAACGTCATCCGCTCGTCGGGGTCGACGGCGCGGCGTACGTCCCGCCATTCGACGACGAACTCGCGGAACGGCGCGAAGCCCCGCGTCGCCGTCACCACGCTGGCCTGCCCGTCAACGATCAGGTCGTCCCAGAACGCGGCGACCATCGCATCAGGTCCGCCGACGGTGGGGATGCCGGCCGGTGTCGGATGCGAGCCGCCGGGGTCGGTGAAGGTCAGGATGCCGTTGGTGTCCACCCAGGCCGAGTCGTAGGTCTGGCCGTAGAAGGTGACCGGGAACGGTAGGGCGGTCTCGGTGACCTCGTCGTCACCGGTGAGGGCGAGCGCCGTGCCGGACACCGGCGTGAACGGCTGGGTCAGTTCCTGGCAGAGGCTGCCGTCCGGGCTGGCCACCGGGGACAGGAACAGCACGACGTCGGCGATATCGGGGACGGTGATCTCCGTGCTGGCGACGGTTCCACAGTCACCACCGCCGGAGCTCGCGGTCACGGAATACTGCCCCGGGTCGACGTCCGCGAAGCTGAAACCGCCGTCGGCGCCGGTTGAGGTCTGCCGACCGCCCGGCTCCAGGGTGACCGTTACGCCGGCACCGACCGGCATGAAGTCCGTTCCGTACACGGTGCCGGTGACCGTCACGGGTGCGGGCAGCACCTGCAGGGTCACGCTCGTGAGCGGGCTGGTGAGGCCTTCGGCGGTCCGGCTGCCGACGAATACCGGCACGTCACCGAGTGCCGTCGGAGTGACGGACACGGTGACCGAGCCCCCGGGCACGTCCGGCACGGCGTTCTGGTTCAGAATGGCCGAGCCGACGCTGTAGCGGAACTGGGTCACGTTGGTGTCACCGCCGGCGTCGAAGGTCACCGGGACGGAGGTGCCCAGATCGACACTGGCTCCGTCGGGCAGACTGACCTGGGGCGCGAACGGGCGGGCCTGCTCGCCGATCTCCGATGTGGAGAGCGCTCGCTGGTAGACGCGGACGTCCTCGAGCTGGCCGAAGAACTGGTCGGTGGCCGCGCCGGCCCGGAGCGCCTGCCCGATGGTCACCGGCCCGGTGGCGGCGACGCTGCCGGCGAGAGTGGCGGTCGCGTTCTGCCGAACGCCGTTGATGTGCAGCTGCATCGCGCCAGAGGGGTTGTGGTAGGTCGCCGCGAGGTGGGTCCACCGGCCGGGGACAGCGGCGGTGTCGGAGTCCATGCTGATCAGCGTGGCGGCGGCGGAGTCGCCGTCGGCCATCGTGAAGCGCCACCGGTCGGCGGTCGCGTCGTAGCCGATGGAGGCGACCGAGGTGGTGCTGCCGTCGACCGTGACGACGGTCTGTGCGGTGCCGGCCGCATCGAGTTTGGCCCACGCCGACAAGGTGAAGGTCAGGTCGGTACGCAGGGTGAGCGCGGCTCCAGTCGTCGGGTGCGGCCAGGTGACCGGTCCGGTGGTGGCCGCGTGGTCGCCGGCTGAGGTCAGTGACAGGGCGGGACTGCTCCGTCCTGGCGCGGTGGTGGCTCCGACGACGGTGAGGGGGTTGCCGTTGCCGGTGTCGTCGTCGCCGACGGCACCACCGTCGTCGAAGCCCCAGTGCGCGGCCGGCGCGTTGCCGCTGGCGACCCGGAACTCATACTCCACCACGGTGGAAACCAGCCCTGCCTGGTCCTTCGACCAGACCCGCAAGGTGTTGAAGCCGTCTCTGCTCGGCTGGAGCTCGAGCGTGGCAGAGCCGTCGGCGGCGGCCGGCACCACCGGCGCGGAGCCGGGGCCGATGCCGCTGTCGAGGGTGTAGGCGTAGCCGACGATGCCGGTGGCGTCGGCCGGCGGGCTGATCGTGAAGATTCCCGGGATACCGACCCCGCCGACCGGCGGCTGGTTGGGGGTCATCGGCGGATAGTCGGCCGAGGTGACCACCGACGGTGGCTGTGGTGCGACGACGTCCACGGTGAACCGGCACGGCTTCGACCAGCCCCCGGTCGACGTGCCGTCGCTGGTGCGCGCGCGGAGCAGGTAGGACGCGCCGTGCTCCAGCGCCGCTGCCGTCGGCACCGTAGCGGAGGCGAAAGACGGATTGCCGGTGCTCTGCTGCACCTGCTGCATGGTGTGCGGGGGCTGACCGACCCGCCGCCAGGAGAACGTGGTGGTGAGCGACTGCTGACCGGCGTCCGCGTCGCTGGCGCGGGCGGCGAATGTCGGTGTCGTCGTGAGCGTCCAGACTCTGCCGGCGCCCGGCTCGCAGGCCCGGCCGTGCACGGTGAGCTGTGTCGGGCGGTCCGGTGCCTGGTTGGCTGCGGCGACCGCTGGTGCGGCCGGCACCAGGGTGACCACCAGCAGGGTCGCCACGCCAGCAGCGAGGCGCGGCGGCCAACCCGACAGTCCCTTGAGTACCCGGTCTGCGTCGAACGTCAACTGGCGCCTGCCGTACGGCACGTCCACCCCCGCGATGTGTAAATGTGAATGCTGGAGCAGCCTAGCCACCGGACACCAGCTTCCGTCAATCCCGTTCTCCGCAGGATTTCACGTCAAGGAAGACGATCGACACGCTGTGTAGTCAAGCTCGCGGTCGGCGGGTGTGCGCTCGTCAGGGTGCGCATTAGCCGTCTACGACGTCCGGTCGGGGTTCCGGTTGGGGCAGTTAGTTCGATACCATCGAACAAGAATCGGCGCGGCCCGGCGGGCGGTCCGCGCGGGGGGTCACGGGAGGTCCGGTGCGCAGGTCTGATCGCGTCGTCGCCGACGGCGACGCACGCCAGGATCTGGTCGGCGCCCGGATGCGCCAGTTCCGCAAGGAGCAGGGGCTGACCCTGCGCGGTCTGGCCAGCCGCGCCAACCTGTCGATCGGGTTCCTGTCCCAGGTCGAGCGGGGTGTCTCGTCGATCGGGCTGACCGCGCTCAACAGCGTCGCCGCCGCCCTGGACCGGCCGGTCGCCGAGTTCTTCAGCGCGGAGCCGACCGAAACCGCCGAGGACCCGCAGGGCAGCCTGCCGGTGCACTTCACCCTCACCCGGGCCGACAACGGTGCCACCGAGTACGTCTCCGGTCAGCAGACCTACCGGATGCTCTCCGACCGCGGCCCCAACCTGGTGCTGGAGCCGATGCTGGTGCACATCGCGCCGGGCGGGCGTCGCGAGGAGGCGTACGGGCACTTCGGCGAGGAGTTCGCCTACGTGGTCAGCGGCGAGCTGCTGTACGAGGTCGACGGGGTGGAGCACCGGCTCTACCCGGGCGACAGCCTGCACCTGCGGTCCAGCACCCCGCACCGGTTGTACAACGACACCGACCAGGTGACCACCGTCGTGTCGGTGGTCACCCCACGGCTGTTCTGACCGCCGCACTGCCCACTAGTGGGCAACATGTTCACTGACACGTAATAATTTCGGGACGGCTGACCGGATCCGGCCCGTCACCGGCCCAGGACCCGGTCCACCTGCGTCATCGTCGCCTGCCAGATCGGCGCGGCCGGGTCGATCACCGAGAAGTGGTCGCCCGGCTGCTCCAGCCAGCCCGGGTCTTCCCCGGCGGCCCGCGCCGCCGCCACGTACCGGCGGTTGAAGTCGATCAGGTCGAGGTCGTCGCCGGCACCCTGGACGATCAGCTGCGGCACCCCGATCGGCAGCCGGGCCATCGGATCCGAGGCGGCGTACACCTGCGGCACGATGTCGTGGCCACCGCCGAGCGCGGCGGCGACCGCGCCGGTGCCGACCTGGCGCCGGTCCCCTTCGGCCAGGTCGAGCACCCCTGCCAGGGAGACCGCCAACGCCACCGGCACCGGGCCGCCGTCGGCGGCCAGCCGCACCGCCAACTGCCCGCCGGCCGAGTGACCGAACACCGCGACCCGGTCCAGGTCGAGCAGACCGTCCGGCACCGCGCCACCGGTCAGCTCCGGCAGGTTGGCCAGCACCGCCAGCCCGGTCGCCACGTCGGCGGTGGTGGCCGGCCAGCCGTGCCGGTCCGGCCGGCGGTACTCCAGGTTCCACGCCGCGTAACCCCGGTCGGCCAGGTCGACGGCGAGCGCGTCCATCAGGTCCGCCGCCCAGATCGACCGCCAGAAGCCGCCGTGCAGTAGCACCGCAACCGGCAACGGCCCGGCGGACACCTCAGACGGATCGGCCGGTAGCCGCAGCTCGCCCCACTGTTCCGGGTCCGGGCCGTACGCGATCCGCCGCGCCGGGCGGCGCAGCCGGTGCACGGCGTGCCGGATCGCCCAGGCCAGCCCCCACACTCCCCGGCCGGACAGGTGGACCGATCCAGGGTCGGTCGCCTGCGGGTCGGTCACCTGCGGGTCGTAGTGGACGGTACGTCCCGCCCAGCGGCCGTCGGCGGCCAGCAGCGCCCGTACCGCCGGGTCCGGGCCGGGCAGCAGCACCACCGCGCGTCCGCCGACGCTGCCGACCCCGTCGAGCAGGCCGCGAACCTCGTCGGCGTCGGCGGCGACCACGAAGTCGCCGACCACGCCGAGGCCGGCCGCTTCGGCGACGACCAGGCCCCGCAGCAGTTCCGGGTCGACGGCCAGCCCCGGGCCGGCGACGACGAGTACACCGTCGACTGTCATCGGGAAGCCTCCCTACGTAGCAGCGGCAGCACCGCGCTGCCGAGCAGCTCCACGCCACGGTCGTCGGTGAGCCCGTGCGGAGTGCCGAACTCGACCCGACGCACCCCGGCGTCGATCAGCGCCTGCGCCTGGGCGGCCACCTGCTCCGGGGTGCCGGAGAAGGCGAACCGGTCCAGCAGATCGTCGGGCACCAGCTGGCCGGCGTCGACGTCGCGTCCGGCCGCCACCAGCGACTTGACCTGCGCCAGCAGCTCGTCCGGCACGGTGACGGTCGAATCCAGGTCGGCGACCACCGCCAGGTACATCGCCACCTCGGCGCGGGCCTTCGCCCGCGCCGCCGCGCCGTCGGTGTCCACCACGGTCACCGCGCCGAACACGATGCCGACGTCGTCGACGGAGCGGCCGGCGGCGTCGGCGCCGGGACGCAGCCGGTCGCGGATCACCGGCACCATGTCCGGGTTGGCGCTGCCACCGACCTTGATCTCGTCGGCGATCCGGCCGGCGAGCGCGGCACCGCGTGGCCCCCACGCGCCGAGCAGCAGCGGCGGGTCCGGACGGTGCACGGCGTACCGCAGGGCGGTGTCCGGCGCCAGCCGGAACACCTTGCCGTCGAATCCGGCGGTGTCGCCGCGCAGCAACCGACGGATCACCTCGGCGGCCTCGGCGAGCACGGTCAACGGACGCGGCTGCTCGATGCCGACCGCGCCCAGCCAGGTGCCGCGGGCCAGCCCCAGGTAGGCCCGTCCGCGCGAGGCCAGGTCGAGGGCGGCGAGCTGGCCGGCGATCTCGTACGGCGCCATCGAGTACGGGTTGAGGCAGGCGGTGCCGAGCCGGACCCGCTCGGTGGCGGCGGCCATCTCCAGCAGCGGGAAGATCGGCGGCTGGTACATCAGGTCACCGAAGACGCTCAGTACGTCGAAGCCGTACGCCTCGGCGGCACGGGCAAGCCGGGCGTAGTCGCCGGCGCGTTTGTCGCTCTGCAGTCCGAGTCCAATTTCCACAGCCACGCGAACCTCCGATGATTCAGGTCAGGTCGGCCGAGTTCATCCGCCGCTTGCAGGTCCGTTCGACCCGCATGACCAGGCCCTCCTCCGGGTCCGGGCAGGCGAACAGGGTGTCGCGTTCCAGCCAGTCCCCCGGCGGCATGTCGCGCTGCTTGGCGGCCAGGAACGGCAGCACCGACGCGAGCGCGTACACGCAGAAGTGTTTCCCTTCCGGGATCTTCAGGTGTGCGCTGTCGGTGAGGTCGAAGTGGTCGCCGACGGCCATCCCGCAGACCGACCGGCCGGCGATCCGGTCCACACTGACCCGCAGGTCGTAGACCTCCATGTCACCGCCGGCGGTGATGTCGCCGCCGTCGGGGCCGGCAGTCTGATCGCTCATCGTTGCTCCCTCGGGTCGATCCGGACGATGATCTTTCCGGTGGTGCGCCGGTCGGCCAGGTCGGCGAGCGCGGCCGGGGTGCCGGCCAGGTCGACGACCCGGTTCACCGGGGGCCGGACCGTGCCGGCCGCGATCAGGTCGAAGATCCGCCGGTACGCCTGAGCGACCGCGTCCGGCCGGGTCCACGGGTACGTCGAGCCCCAGGAGAGCCCGATCAGAGTGTGGTTGCCGGCGATCAGCCGCATCGGGTCGACAGGCGGCGGGTTGCCACCGGCGGCGCCGACCGCGACGAGCCGGCCCTCGAACGCCAGGCAGTCCAGCGACCGGGTGAACACGTCACCGCCGACCGGGTCGACGACGACGTCCGCGCCGGCGCCGCCGGTAGCGTCGCGGACCGCCGCGACGAAGTCGCCGGCCAGGTAGTCGACGGCGACGTCGGCGCCGTTGTCGCGGCACAGCGCGGTCTTCGCCGGCCCGCCGGCGGTGCAGATCACCCGGGCACCCCGGGCGGCGGCCAGCTGGGTGGCGGCGATGCCGACGCCGCCGGCTCCGGCGTGCACCAGCACCGTCTCACCGGGCCGGACCGCGGCGCGGTCCAGCGCGAACCAGGCGGTCTGGTAGGTGACCGGGACGGCGGCGGCCACGACCGGGTCGATGCCCGCCGGACGCGGTACGGCGAGCGCCGCGTCGATGGTGACGGTGTCGCCGAGCGCGCCGTGCGGCAGCGCCGGACAGGCCACCACGTCGGTGTCGGCGAGCGCCTCGGCATCGGCACCGGTGGCCACGACCCGGCCGGCCAGTTCCACGCCGGGGGTGAACGGCGGCGCCGGGCGGACCGGGTACTCGCCCCGGCAGAGCATCACGTCGAGGAAGTTCAGCCCGACCGTGGCGACGGCGATCCGGATCTGGCCTGGGCCGGGTGGTGGGTCGTCGGGCAGGTCGGCGACGGTGAGCACCTGGTCGGGTTCGCCGTACCCGGTGGCGACGAGGCGTCTCATGCCGGGCCGCGGGCCGGTTCGAGCGCCGGTTCGCGGGCCGGTCCCGCCGGGTGGCGGACCAGTTCGGAGTGGTGGTGCACGATCCGCCAGCCGTCGCCGGTGCGGCGCAGTACGTCGGTGACCCGGCTGTGTTCGGCCGGCCCGCCGCCGGCTGGCACCGCGACCAGCACGTAGCGGGCCACCGCGGCGTCGCCCCACACGTCGATCCGCACGTCCTCGGGCGCCAGCCGGTCCAGTACCGGCCGGGCCCCGGCGGCGTCGCGCTGGGACCGGTAGGCGTCCAGCTGGTCGCGGGTGCGCAGCGGGCCGGGCAGGTGGGTCTCCCAGGTGGTCACGTCGGCGTGCAGGTGCCGGTCGAAGCGGACCCGGTCGCCGGCGAGGAACGCGTCGTACATGTCGCCGATCGCGGCCGCGATCTCGGCGGTCTCCTGCTCGGACATTCTGCTCCTCACGTCGTTCACCAGGCGGTCCAGCCGGTGCGGTCGTCGCGGACCACCCGGCCGTCGGACATCACCCAGCGCACCCCCCGGAACGCCGACGTGTCGGCGGTCGGGTCGGCGTCCATCGCCACCAGGTCGGCGTACTTGCCGGTCTCGACGGTGCCGAGGTCGGCCTCGGCGCCGAGCCAGCGGACCGGGCCGAGAGTGCCGGCGTACAGGGCGCGGGCCGGGCCAATGCCGCTCTCCGACAGGTACTCCAGCTCCCGCACCGAGGCGTTGGTGCCCTCGAACTGCCAGAACGGCGGCATGTCGCTGCCGAGCAGCACCTCCACCCCGGCGGCCAACGCCATCGCGTAGCTCTCCAGGTGCCGGGGCCCGGCACCGAGCGAACGGCACTGCATCCACTGCGGTACGCCGAGTTCGTCGAAGAACTCCTTGCACCGGGTGACCAGCAGGGTCGGCACCAGCGCGGTGCCGCGCCGCGCCATCCGCGCCGCCACCTCCTCGGTGAGCTGGTAGCCGTGTTCGACGCAGTCCAGCCCCAGCTCGACGGCCTCGCCGATGACCGGTGCCGGGCCGGCGTGCGCGGTGACCTTGCGCCCCCAGGCGTGCGCGGTGTCGATGACGGCGGCCATCTCGTCGGGGAACAGCTGCCGGGTGTGGATCGACTCGTGTTCGCCGGCGATCCCGCCGGAGATCATCACCTTGATCAGGTCGGCACCGGCCCTGATCTGGCTGCGCACGCCGCGCCGGAACCCGTCGGCCCCGTCGCATTCCAGGGTGTCGGTGCTCTCGTGGCCGTGCCCGCCGGTGCAGACCAGCGCCCGGCCGGCGGTGAAGATCCGTGGCCCGGTGACCCGGCCGGCGGTGATCGCCCGGCGCAGCGCGAAGTCGGCGTGGTCCTTCTCGGCGACGCAGCGGACCGTGGTCACCCCGCAGAGCAGGGTGCGCCGGGCCCCGTCGGCCATGTAGAGGGCCAGCTCGTGCGGGGTCATGTCCTTGACGCTCTGCCCACCGGTGCCGGGCAGCGACAGCGACAGGTGGGTGTGCATGTTGGTCAGCCCCGGCGTCAGGTACGCCCCGCCGAGGTCGACCTCGGTGACGTCGGCCTCGGCGCGGGCGGCGGCGGTCACCTCGGTGGCCGGTCCGACGGCGGCGATCCGGTCGCCGCGTACCCAGACGGCGGCGTCGGCGACCGGGCCGACGCCGTCAAGAATGCGGGCGTCGACGACGGTGCAGTTGGTCAGGACGGTGTCGACCGGCCCGGGGTGGGTGGCGGCGCTCATGCCGGCTTCCGCTCGTCAGATGTGGTCATCGCGGGCCTTTCTGCGGGTGCGGGGACGGGTACGCCGTAGACGTCGCGGGCTGCCGCCGGTGACACGTAGCCTTCGGCGACGTCGGCGCGGACCGCTTCGGGGTCGCGCCGGCGCGGGTCGCCGTGCCCGCCGCCACCAGCGGTGAGCAGGGTGACCCGGTCGCCGGGTGCGACCGGCGTGCGTTTGGTGCTGACCCGCCGTTCCCGGTCGGTGCCGGGGTGCACGATCACCTGGATCGGGTCGGGCCGCCCGCCGCCGGCCAACGCCCACGGCGCCGACCTGGTCTTCTTCACCACGGACAGGAACTCGCCGGCGGTGGCGAACCGGATGTCGCGGCGCAGCCCGGGTCCGCCCCGGTGCCGGCCGGCACCACCGGAGTCGGTGCGGATCTCCAGCCGTTCGAAGAACATCCCGGTCCGGGCTTCGAGCACCTCGACCGGGGTGTTGCGGGCCTGGGTCTGGCACAGGTGGTTGGCCGGGCCGATGCCGTCGTGGTCGGGCGAGGCGCCCCAGCCGACCGGGTCGTTGTTGCTGACCGCGTACAACTGGCCGGTGTCGGGGTGGGTGCCGACCATCATGAACCCGGGCACGTCGCCACCGGACGAGGCGGCCAGCCGGTCCGGCATGCCCTGGGCCAGCGCCCGGTAGATCAGCTCCATCGCCACCGTGCCGGTCCACTGGGTGAACGTGGCGGCCGGGTAGACGGCGTGGAACAGGCTGCCTGGTTCGGCGACCACCCGCAGCGCGGTGAAGTGCCCGGCGTTGGTCTGCTCGGTCGGCGTGGTGAGCGCCTTGAACGCGACCCGGGCGGTGGCGATGGTCGACCCGTACGGCAGGTTCACCGGTCCGGCGACGGCCGGTGACGACCCAGTGAAGTCGACGGTGCAGGTGCCGTCGGCGATGGTGACGGTGACCTGCATCTTGATCGGCTCGTCGGTGATGCCGTCGTCGTCGAGCCAGTCGACGGCGGTCCAGGAGCCCTGCGGCAGCGCGGCGAGCGCGTCGGCGGCGGACGCCTGCGCGGCGGCGATCGCGGTGTTGACGACCGTGGTCACGGTGGCCAGGCCGAACCGTTCGACCAGCTCGATCAGCCGGCGCTCACCGGTGCGCAGCGCCGCGACCTGGGCGTGCAGGTCGCCGATGACCAGTTCCGGCATCCGCGAGTTGAAGCGGATCAGCTCGATGATCTCGGGCACCGGCTCGCCCCGGCGGAACACCTTGGTGCCGGGGAAGATAACGCCTTCCTGGTGCATGTCGGTGGAGTCGAGCACGTAGCCCGGGTCCTTGGCACCGAGGTCCATCCAGTGCGCCCGCACGCACAGGAACCCGACGAGAGTGCCGTCCCCGGCCGGCCCGTCACCGCCGGCACCGGCCGACTCCGGCAGGAAGACCGGGGCGAACAGGGTGGCGTCGTAGGCGTGCGCCGCGTTCCAGTACGGGTAGTTCAGCAGCACCACGTCACCGGGGTGCAGGTTTTCCCGACCGACGTACTCGACGCCCTTGCGGATCGAGTAGTCGTTGGCGCCCAGGAACCGGCTCAGCCCGGTGGACTCGGCGACCAGCCGCAGCCGGGCGTCGTAGATGGAGATGCCGAAGTCGTACACCTCGTAGATGACCGGGTTGAACGCGGTGCGCACCAGCGCGGAGCGCATCTCCTCGGCGGCGGCCACCAGGTAGCTGCGCACCACCTCGGTCGCCGCACCGTCCACCCTGGAAGTATCAGTCATCGACGTCGACCCCGTACACCTCGCGGGCGGCGGCCGGCGACACGTAGCCCTCGGCGACGTCCGCGCGGACCGCCTCGGGGTCGCGGTCGCGCGGGTCGCCGTGCCCGCCGCCACCGGCGGTGAGCAGGGTGACCCGGTCACCGGGCACCACCGGTGTCCGTTTCGTGCTGACCCGCCGTTCCCGGTCGGTGCCCGGGTGCACGATCACCTGGTTCGGGTCCGGCTGCGCGCCGCCGTCGAGCGCCCAGGGCGCCGACTTCGTCTTCTTGATCACCGACAGGAACTCGCCCGGAGTGATGAACCGGATGTCGCGCCGCAGTCCCACGCCGCCCCGGTGCCGGCCGGCGCCGCCGGAGTCGGTGCGCATCTCGAACCGTTCGAAGAACATCCCGGTCCGGGCTTCCAGAACTTCGATGGGGGTCATCCGGCCGGTGCTGCCGGAGACGTGGGTGGCGGCGTTCATCCCGTCGTGTTCCCGGGTGCCGCCCCAGCCGACCGGGTCATTGTTGCTGACCGCGAAGAGCTGGCCGGTGTCCGGGTGGATGCCGACCATCATGAACCCGGGCACGTCCCCACCGGATGAGGCCGGCAGCCGGTCCGGCATGCCCTGGGCGAGTGCCTTGAGGATCAGCTCGACGGCGACGATGCCGGTCCACAGGGTGAACGTCGGCTGCGGGTAGACGGCGTGGAACAGGGTGCCCGGCTCGGCCCTGACCCGCAGCGGCGCGATGGTGCCGGCGTTCGACGGCTGGTCCGGTGAGGTCAACGATTTCAGGATCACCTTGCAGATCGCCTCGGTCGCCCCGTACGGCATGTTGATCGGGCCGGGTACCGCCGCCGACGAGCCGGCGAAGTCGACGGTGAAGGTGCCGTCCGCGATGGTGACGGTGACCTGCATCTTCACCGGCTCCTCGGTGATGCCGTCGTCGTCGACCCAGTCGGTCGCGGTCCACGAGCCCTGCGGCAGCGCGGCCAGGGCGGCCCGGCTGCGGGCCTCGCCGTCGGCGATGATCGCCTCGACGGCGGCGGCCACCGTGGGCCGGCCGAACTTCGCCAGGATCTCCAGCAAGCGCCGCTCCCCGGTGCGCAGCGCGGCGATCTGCGCGTGCAGGTCGCCGAGCACCTCGGCCGGCATCCGCGAGTTGAACCGGATCAGCTCGTGGATCTCGTGCACCGGCTCGCCCCGGGACACCACCTTGGTGCCGGGGAAGATCAGCCCTTCCTGGTGCATGTCGGTGGAGTCGAGCACGTAACCCGGGTCCTTGGCACCCAGGTCCATCCAGTGCGCCCGCACGCACAGGAACCCGACCAGGTCGCCGTCGGCGTCCGGATTGGCGTCGTCCGGGTCCGGCATGAACACCGGGGCGAACAGGGTGGCGTCCGAGGCGTGCGCCGCGTTCCAGTACGGGTAGTTCAGCAGCACGATGTCGCCGCGGTGCAGGTTCTCCCGGCCGACGTACTCGACCCCCTTGGCGAGCGAGAAGTCGTTGGCGCCGAGGAAGAACGTCAACCCGGTCGCCTCGGCGATCAGCCGCAGGTCGGCGTCGTACATCGACATGCCGAAGTCGTGCACCTCGTAGATGACCGGGTTGAACGAGGTACGGATCAACGTGGCCCGCATCTCCTCGGCGGCGGAGATCAGGTAGCTGCGCACCACCTCGGCGGTGGCTCCGTCCAGCGTGCTCACTTCGCCTCCTCCAGGGTCACCAGCAGGTAGCCGTGCGGGTCGACCTCGACGTACTGCCCGCTGGGCACCACCGTCGTGGAGGTGCCCTCGTCGACCAGGGCCGGCCCGGCGAACCGGTCCCCCGGCGCCAGCTTCGCCCGGTCGTAGACGGCGAACGACGCCACCTCGCGGGTGCCGAAGTCGAAGGCGTCGCGGTGGCCGAGCAGCGCCCGGGTCGGGTCGCCGTCGCCGGCCGGCGGGCGGACCAGCTCCGGGCGGGTGGTCCGGCCGATGCCGCGCACCCGCAGGTTGAGGATCTGCAGCCGGTTGCTCATCGCGTGGCCGTACCGGGTGCGGTGCAACTCCTCGAACGCGGCCCGGACCGCGTCGCGGTCCAGCTCGGCGCCGACGGTGACGATCAGGGTGTGTTCCTGACCGAGGTAGCGCAGCTCCAACTGGCGTTCCAGCACCGCCGAGCCGGCGTCCACGCCCTGCTCCACCAGGGAGCCCACCGCCTCGGCCTCGACCTCGACGAACATCGCCGCCAGCGCGGCCAGGTCGACGCTGCCCTCCGGGGCGTCGGCGTCCAGGGTGGCCAGCACGGTCCGGGAGAAGTCGTCGACGATGTCGGCCGACAGCATCCCCCAGGCGGAGAAGCCGGACGGGGCGAACGGCACCACCACCTCCCGGATGCCCATCTCGCGGGCCAGCAGCGGGGCCAGCAGCGGGCCGGCGCCGCCGAAGGCGAGCAGTGAGAACACCCGGGGGTCGTGGCCACGTTCCACGGTGATCTGCCGGACCGCGCCGACGGTGCGGGCCAGCAGCACGTCGTAGATACCGGCTGCGGCGGCGGTCGGGCTCAGCCCCAGCGGGGTGGCGATCTGCTCGTCGAGCGCCGCCTGCGCCGCCTTGGCCTGCAGACCCATGGTGCCGGCGAGGAACCGGTCCGGGTCGACGTAGCCGAGCACCACCGAAGCGTCGGTGACGGTCGGCCGCTGCCCGCCCCGGCCGTAGCAGACCGGCCCCGGATCGGCGCCGGCGCTCTGTGGACCGACCTTCAGCAGCCCCCGGTCCAGCCAGGCGATGGAGCCACCGCCGGCGCCGATGGTGCGGATGTCGTACGTCGGGATCAGCAGCGGGAAGTGTTCCAGCTGCGCCTCGTACGCGGCGACCGGGCTGCCGGCCTCGATCACGCAGGCGTCCAGCGACGTCCCGCCGATGTCGAAGGTGAGCAGGTTGTCCCGGCCTAGCGCGCCGGCCAGGTAGGCGGCGCCGACGATGCCGCCGGCCGGGCCGGACAGCACGGTGTGTGTCGGCGACTTCTTGGCCGTCGTCGAGGTCATCGACCCGCCGCCGGACCGCATGATCAGGAACCGGCCGGCGAAGCCCCGGGCGGCCAGCCCGGACTCCAGCTCGTCGACGTAGCGTTCGAAGATCGGCCGGATGTACGCCTCCAGCACGGTGGTGCTGGTCCGCTCGTACTCGCGGTGCTCGCGCACGATGTCCGTCGACACCGAGACGCTGACCTGCGGGTACGCCTCGCGGATGAGCGCGGCGGCGGCGCGTTCGTGGCTGGGGTCGACGAACGAGTGCAGGAAGCAGACCGCGATCGACCCGACCCCCTGCTCCTCGACCAGGGTGCGGGCGGCGGCCCGGACACTGTCCGGGTCGAGTTCGGTCACCACCCGACCCCGGTAGTCGAGCCGGCCGGTGACCCCGGCGGTGTACCGCCGTTTGACCAGGCTCTCCGGCCGTTCGTACTGGAAGTCGTACATGTGGTCGGCGGGCACGTTGCCCCGGCCGAGCAGGAAGACGTCCCGGAAGCCCTCGTTGGTGATGATGCCGGTGGCCCCGCCCCGGCGCTCCAGCACGGCGTTGAGCCCGAGCGTGGTGCCGTGGATGAACAGCTCCACCTGGGACAGGTCGGTGCCGAGCGCGGTCACCGCGTCCAGCACCCCTTCCCAGGGGCGGGCCGGGGTGGTGGACGCCTTGCGGAACCGGACCTGGTTGGTGCGGGTGTCCAGCTCCATCGCGTCGACGAAGGTGCCGCCGATGTCGACGGCGAGCCGGATGTGCGGTGCGGGCATCGTCTCAGGTCACCTTTCGGATTCGGTCAGCAGGTCGGGGATCTCCGGGGCCCGCCAGCAGGCCGCCCGGCTGCGCCCGTACGGCCGCAGCTGCTGCTGTTCGGTGCGGCACCGGGGGGTGACGAACGGGCAGCGGGCGGCGAGCGGGCAGCCGGCGGCGGCGTCGGTCTCGTCGAGGTCCTTGAGCAGGTCGACCCGGCCACCGCCGAACCCGGCGCCGAGGCTGGGCGCGCTGGACAGCAACGCCCGGGTGTACGGGTGCGCCGGGCTGGTGAAGACCTCGTCGACCGGCCCTTCCTCGACGATCCGGCCCAGGTAGAGCACGATCACCCGGTCAGCGAAGCCGCGTACCGTGGCCAGGTCGTGGGAGATGAACACGCTGCCCCGGTCGCGGTCGGCGGCGACGTCGCGGATCACCTCCAGGATCTGCGCCTGCACGGTGACGTCCAGCGCCGACGTCGGCTCGTCGAAGACGATCAGGTCGGGGTCGCCGACCAGGGCGCGGGCGATGCCGACCCGCTGCGCCTGCCCGCCGGAGAGTTCGTGCGGGCGGCGGCCGAGGATCGACCGGTCCAGCTCCATCCGGTCCAGCGCGGCACCGACCCGTTCGGCCCGCTGCGGTGCCGGTACGCCGAGCGCGCGCAGCGGTTCGGCGATGGCGTCCGCGACGGTGCGGCGCGGGCTGAGCGCGCCGAACGGATCCTGGAACACCAGCTGGGCGCGGGTCCGCAGGGTGCGCAGCGCCCGGCCGCGCAGCTCGGCCATCCGGGCGCCGCCGATCTCCACGGTGCCGCTGGCCGGCTCGACCAGCCCGAGGATCAGCTTGGCCAGGGTCGACTTGCCGCAGCCGCTCTCCCCGACCACGCCGAGGGTTTCGCCGGCGGCGACGGTCAGGTCGACGCCGCGCAGCGCGTGGTGCCCGCCGCGGCCGAACCGGCTGCGGTAGACCACGTGCGCGTCGTCGATGCGCAGCACGGTCCGCTCGGCCGGGCCGACCGGCTCGGCGTCGGCCCTCGTCGCGTCGGCTCTCGTCGCGGTGCGCACCGGCGATGCGACGACGGCCGGGTCGGTGACCAACGGCCCGGTCTGCGGGTGGAAGCAGGCCAGCGTCCAACCGGCCGTGCCACCGGGCACCGCCCCGGTCGGCGGACGCTGCGCGGCGCAGCGGTCGGTGGCATGCGCGCACCGGGAGACGAACGGGCAGTCGTCGGGCGGGGCGGTCAGCAGCGGCATCCCGCCGGCGGTGGCCCGCACCGGGCGGCCGTCCACGTCGGGCACCGAGGCGAGCAGCGCCCGGGTGTACGGGTGGGCCGGGGCCCGCAGCACCTGCGCCGCCGGCCCGCTCTCCACGACGGTGCCGGCGTAGAGCACCACCACCCGGTCGCAGACCTCGGCGATCGAGGCCAGGTCGTGCGAGATGAGCAGCACCCCACGCCGGTCGGCGTCGGCGGCCTGGCGGAACTGCCGCAGGATCTCCCGGGCCAGGGTGACGTCCAGGCCGGTGGTGGGTTCGTCGGCGATCAGCAGGCCGGGCGCGCAGCCGGTGGCCAGCGAGATCATCACCCGCTGCGCCATCCCGCCGGACAGTTCGTGCGGGTACGCGTCGAGTCGCCGCTGCGGGCTGCGGATACCGACCGCCGCGAACAGTTCCCCGGCCGCCTGACGGGCCTGCTGCCGGGTCATCCCCTGGTGGGTGGTGAGCCGGTCGGTCAACTGCCGACCGACGGTACGGGTGGGGCTGAGCGCGCCGCGCGGGTTCTGGAAGCAGATCGCCGCGCCGTTGCCGCGGTGGCGGCGCAGCTGCTCCGGGCCGAGCCGCAGCACGTCGACCGGGCCGCCGGTGTCGCCGTCACCGGCGGCACCGTCACCCGGCCCGCCGCCGGGGTCGGCGGTGGCGTCGCCGCCGTGGAAGCGGACCCGGCCGGTGGCCTGAGCGCCGCCGGGCAGCAGGCCGACGATCGAGCGGGCCACCATGGACTTGCCGCCGCCGCTCTCGCCGACCAGGCCGACCACCTCGCCGCGGTCGACGTGCAGGCTGACCCCGCTGAGCGCGGCGACCTGCCGACCGGGCCGGCGGATCAGCACCGACAGGTTCTCGATGGCGAGCAGGTCCCGGGTGATCGTCGTCGGGTCCATCGCGGTCACCGCCGTTTCGCTTCCGCGCGTTCCTGCAGCCCTTCGCCGAGCAGGCTGAAGCCGAACACGCTGATCAGCAGGAACAGACCGGGCGGCACCGAGGTCCACCAGCGGCCGGCGACCACGTCCGGCGAACCGAGACTGATCATCGACCCCCATTCGGCGGTCGGCACCGAGATGCCCAGCCCGAGGAAGGACAGCCCGGCCAGGGTGAGCATCGCCCAGCCGCAGCCCAGCGGGGCGATCACCCGCACCGGGGTGAGGCTGTTCGGCAGCACGTGCCGCCACAGCACCCCGAGGTGCGACGCCCCTGAGGTGACCGCGGCGTCGATGAACGGCAGTTCCCGTACCGAGCGGACCTCGGCCCGCACCAGCCGGGCATAGCCGGGGGCGTTGACCAGGGCGATGGTCAGGATCAGGTTGACCGTGCCGCCGCCGAGCAGGGCGGCCACCGCGAGCGCCAGGATGAAGGTGGGGAACGCCTGGAAGATGTCGAGCAGCCGCATCAGCACGTCGTCGATCCAGCCGCCGAAGTAGCCGGCGACCAGGCCGAGGGTGGTGCCGGCGAGCACGGCGAGGGCGACCGCGGCGACCGCGATGCCCAGGTCGAGCCGGCCGGCGTGCAGCAGCCGGCTCCACACGTCCATCCCGTTGATGTCGGTGCCGAGTGGGTGGCTGCCGCCGGGCGGCAGCAGGGTGCCGGCCGGGTCGATCTCCTGCGGACCCCAGGACGACAGCAGCGGTGCGGCGATCGCGGCCAGTGCCACCACCGCGAGGATCGTCGCGCCGACGGAGATCAGTACGGTGGCGAACCGGCCGCCCCGGGCGGTGCCGGCGGCCACCACCGGGGCGGCGTCGTCGGCGCTGTCCGCCGGTCCGCCGGCCGCGCGCAGGTCAACCATCAGATCTTCACTCTCGGGTCGAGGATCGCGTGCACCACGTCGGCGATCAGGAAGACGAGGACGTAGCAGACCGCGATGAGCAGCACGGAGGCCTGCACCACCGGGAAGTCGCGGTAGAGCAGCCCGCGCAGCGCCCACTGGCCGAAGCCCTGCCACGAGTAGACGTACTCGATCAGCACGGTCGACCCGACCGCGGTGCCGAAGACCAGGGCGGCCAGCGACGGCAGCCGGACCAGCGCGGAGCGCACCAGGTAGCCGCGGCGCAGCAGCCGGTCGCGCAGCCCGTGCGCGGCGGCGGCGGTGTACGCCTCGGAGTGCAGCACCTCCAGCGCGGAGGCGCGCACGCTGCGCAGCAGCGGGGCGACCACCACGATCGCCAGGGTGGCCACCGGCAGCGCCAGGTGGGCCAGCGCGGAGGTGAACGCCGGCCCGTTGGCGGTCAGCGCGGCGTCGATCAGCTCGGCGCCGGTGATCGGGGTGAGGTCGGTGTCCGGGTCGACCCGGCCGCTGGGTGCCGGGAACCACCCGAGCATGCTGTAGCCGACCAGGACCAGCACCAGGCCGAGCCAGAACTCCGGCACCGAGTTGCCGATCAGGGCCAGCACCCGGATGCCGTGGTCGGCGGCCCGGTCGGCGCGGCGCGCCGACCAGATGCCGCCGACCACGGCGATGAGCACCGCCACGGCGACCGCCAGCACCACCAGTTGCAGGGTGGGGCCGACCCGCAGGGCCAGCTCACCGGCGACCGCGTTGCCGCTCTGGATCGACGTGCCGAGGTCACCGGTGAGCAGCCCGCCCAGGTAGTCCAGGAACTGCTTCCACAGTGGCTGGTCCAGTCCGTAGCGGGCCCGGGCGGCGGCGGCCTCGACCTCGGTGGCGTTCGGGCCGAGGATGGTCCGGATCGGATCCCCGGGGAGCACCCGGACCAGGACGAAGGTCGCGACGACCACGCCGAGCAGCACCGGTACGAGCTGCAGCAGCCGGCGGGCGACGAAGCGGGCGATGCGCATGAGGGGTGGGTGCCGGAGTCGGTCAGGCCGAGGCGCGGAGGTAGCGCAGCCGGGCCAGTCCGTCCATCGGCTGGACCCAGCCGCTGACCTCCTCGCGTACCGGCAGGTTGAAGTTGGGCTGGCAGAGGATCGCCCAGGGCACGTCGGCGGCCAGGATCTCCTGCACCCGCAGCCAGAGTTCGTTGCGCTCGGCCGGGTCGACGACGGTGTGCGACCGCTCGTAAATCTCCTCCAGCTCCGGGTTGACGTAGTTGGAGTAGTTGAGGTTGGCGCCCTCGACGAAGCTGGTGGCCAGCATGTACTCGACGTCGTTGACCCACAGCTGGCCGGCGGTGATCTGCAGCGGGATGTTCTTCTGCTGCCGCCGCTCGGCCAGGGTGGCCGGGTCCAGCGAGACCAGTTCCAGCTCGATGCCGACCTTGCGGGCCTCGCTCTGCACCAGGACCGCGATCTGCTGCTGGGTGTCGTTGTCGGTGGCGTAGACCAGCTCGGAGCTGATCTGGTCGACCCCGGCGGCGGCGAGCGCGGCGCGGGCGGCGTCCGGGTCGTAGCCGTACGGGTAGCCGCGCTCGTCGTAGCCGGGCATGTCCAGCGGCACCAGGCTCTTCGTCGGGCGGGCGTCGCCGCCGTACACGTTGTTGATGATCTGGTCGTACGGCACCGCGTGGGCGAGGGCCTTGCGGACGTCGACGTTGTCGAACGGCGCGGTGGTCACCGACATCTGGATGGCGACCTGCTCGTTGCTGGCCGCGGAGATGACCTTGACGCCGTCGGTGTTCTTCAGGTCGGCGATGTCGCGTTGGCCGATGCCCAGCGCCACGTCGATGTCGCCGGCCTCCAGCTGGAGTCGCTGGTTGGCGGCGGCCGGAACCACCGAGATCCGGATGGTCTTGGTCTGCGCCGGGTCGGGGCCCGGGTAGCCCTCGTTGGCGGCGAGCACGATCTCCTGGCCCTGCACGGCCCGCTCGACGTTGAAGTAGCCGCCGGTCGGGGCGTTGTTGGCGAACCACTCGGTGGCCCACGGGTCGGCGTCGGTGGCGTGCTTCTTGGCTTCCTCGGAGTCGAAGACGTACAGCGAGATCGCCTGGATCTGCCGGGTCAGCGCGCTGGGGAACGCCTGGGTGAACTGCACGGTGTAGTCGTCGACGACGGTGACCTGGTCCGGCTCGGTCAGGCCGATGGTCCGGTAGATGCCGGCGACGTTGGCCTGGGCGGCGAACGCCCGGTCCTTGGACCACTTGACGTCGGCGGCGGTCATCTCGTTGCCGCTGGCGAAGGTGACGCCCCGGCGCAGCTTGAGGGTCCAGACGGTCTGGTCCTCGTTGGGTTCGAACGACTCGGCGAAGGTCGCCACGATGTTCTCGGTGTCGAGGATCCGGGAGCCGTCGACCTCGGTGACCCCGTAGTCGATCATGTACGGGAAGACGTTCTTGTACAGCATGAGCGCGATCGGGTCGAAGCCGACGAAGTCCTGGTCCCAGCTGCTCAGGTAGCTGGAGACGGCGATGCGCAGGGTGTCGGCGGAGGTGCCCGGGGAGGCGTCGTCGGAGCCGTCGGTGCCCGAGCCGGAGGCACAGGCGCCGGTGGCGAACAGGAACGCGCCGATGCCCCCGAACTGGAGCACCGACCGGCGGGAGAGGGCGGGCGAGGCGGATCCGCCCCGCGGAGAGGTACCAGCCATGGGAGAAGTCCTCCGTCGTGAACGGCGAGGGTGACCTTGCATTCAGGTAGCTGTGCGTTCAGGTAGCGGGTCGGGCGACGAAGCGGGCCGCGAAGTGCGGCGCGCCACCCCCCGTGTTCTATCAGGCTGAACGTTCGTGAACAAGAGGTGAAACCCGTTCACCGAGACTATCTCGGCATGTGGCGAGGCAGAGCAGCCAAAAGGCCGAGGCCACCAGCGCAACTTTGTTCACAAGGTTTCACACACCTGATACACAGCACCGATCCGACCACCCGCAGGTGATCGACAAAAGTTGATGCTGGGCCTAAGCTGCCAGATTGACCTCTGGTAGCGCTCCCAAGCCGTCCCCTGCCGGAGGCGCACCGAGAGGAGGAACGGTCATGCGCCGCTCTACCGCGAGCGTACTCGTCGGGGTGGCCGCCCTGACACTCGTCGCCGGCTGCACCCCGCCCCCGACGGGGTCCCCCGGTACCCCGTCCGTCCCGGGGGTCGACACGCCGACGGAGACCCGCGAACCGATCCAGGTCAACGTCGCCGAGGCGCTCGACGTCGCCCAGCAGGAGTTCGACCTGATCGCCAGCGGCGACTGGTCGGGCGCCTGGCAGCTGTGGACCGCCGAGGCCCAGCAGTCGGTGCCGGAGGACGTGTTCGTCGAGACCAACGAGACGTGCCCGGTGCAGGACGGCGTCGAGTTCCAGCTGCAGGAGGTGACGCCGGTCAACGAGACGGCCGTCGACCTGACCTGGCGCCGCGACGACACCGTGGGCAACAGCTCACTGCGGTTGGAGCAGGACGCCTGGCGGTTCGACCCGGGCGGCGGCGTGCTGGTCGAGTACGCCTCGGGCGCGGCCGACGCGATCGCCGAACGCCGCGCGGCCGGCGACTGCCCGTCCTGACCTGAGAGGCGGTTGCCCGGTCCGGTGGCAACGGACCCCGACCGCGCTCCGGACCGGGCAACCTGTCGCGGCTCACCGCCTTGCGCGGCGCCGCTTGTTCCGGTGCAGCGCGTCCCCGGCCTGCCGCAGCAGCTTCGAGGTACGCGACGACGGGCCCCTGCGGGACTCCACCACCGAGCTGAGCTTGCGCGCCCCGGCCGCCGCCAGCGGCACGGCGACCGCGACTACCGCCCAGCGCTTGATCATCCTGCCGACCATGGTCGCCTCCTTCGGTCCGGCGTCGGCACCCGGCAGACACATACCCAGCGGCCCGCTCCGCTAAGCCTGGCCCGGACCCGAGCAGGCGCCCGAACGCCCAGGTGAGCCGGCCACGCGATAGGTTGGACATCGACAGAGGCCGGTCGCCGGGCGACACCGCGGTGTCCGACGTTCCGGGCAGTGCACTCTGATCGACACGGGCTCACGCGGGAGACATCTGGTGGTGCACGGAACATCCGCTGACGTCGTGGTGGTCGGCGGTGGGGTCGCGGGCCTGACTGCGGCACACGATCTCCGTCGGTCCGGTCAGCGGGTACTGGTTCTGGAGGGTGGCGAGCAGATCGGCGGGCGGGTCCGGAGCGTGGCCGTCAACGGCCATGTGGTCGAGGCCGGGGCCGCCTTTGTGACACCCTTTTACGCATCGACGCTGCGGCTGATGGATGAGCTCGGGGTGTCAGGGCGGCTGTCCGAGTACAACCAGGGCACCTATGTCGTGCGCGACGGTACGCTGCGCCCCATCCTCCCCGGCTCGAAGCTGCTGGCGGGCAGCGCCGTCGGCGCGTCGGCCAAGCTCCGGCTGTGCCGCTTCGCGGGCGGGCTCGCGGCCCGGTGGCGTGCCCTCGACATCGCCGACCTGGCCCGCGCCGACCACCTGGACATGATGTCCTGCGCGGACTTTCTACGTCGGCGGGCCGGCAGCGAGAACCTCGAATACCTGTTCGGGCCGCTGCTGCGGGGCATGCTCTACTGGGACGCGGAGACGACGAGCTATCCGGTCCTGCTGGCGATCCTCAAGGCCCACGCGACCGCCGGTGCCTCCCGTCGCATGCGTGGTGGCCTGGCCCGGTTCCCGCAGGCACTGGCCACAGGGGTGGAGGTCCGAACGGGTACCACTGTCCGGCGGATCAGGCGCGAGACCTCGGGAGACTTCAGCATCGAGGCCGACACCGGCGATGGGATCACGACGTACCGGGCGCCCGCGGTCGTCTGCGCCACCACGGCGGGCGAGGCGGCGACGATCCTGCCGGACCTGCCCGAGCCGGCCCTCGCCTACCTCCGGTCCATCTCCTACGGTCGCACCGCCGTACTGACGTTCGCGGTCAGGGCGGCCAGCGCGGCGTTTCCCGATGGTTCCGTGCTGTTCCCCGCCGCCGAGGCGCCCGAGATCGCGGCCGTCAACGCCTATCTCAGGCTGGCCCCGGCCGACGGCGCGGATGAGGAGAGGCTCGTGCACGTGTACCTGTCGGGCGAGGGTTTCGATCGGCACGCCGGCCGGCCCGACGACATCCTGGCAGAGGCGGTGGTCGGCCGCCTCCGCGAGGCGTTGGGCCCGGTCGACTGGCTGCGCGGTGCCGAACTGCGCAACGTGCAGCGGTGGGAGCGCGCCCTGCCACGTTTCGACGTGGGTCACGTCCGCCGCACCCGGGAGTTCACCGACGCGCAGCCGGCCCTGCCGGGCCTGGCGTTCGCGGGCGACTACCTCGGTGGACCTTACCTGGATGGCGCCGTACGCAGTGGCCTGGCCGCAGCGCGCCAGCTACGCCCGGCGGTGTCGGAGAAGGAACCGGCCTGACCGGGCCGGTCGAGGATCCCGCTGTGCCCGGTCATCCGTCGGCGAGTCCACCGATGAGGGCCGACTCGACAGAGACGTCGACCATCCATTCGAGAGCCGTCCGGAACGGTGACGGCGCGGCCAGATCGAACAGCATCCGGTTCGCCTGTCGGCCCAGATCGGTGACGTGCGAGTCGTACCGTTCGGCTACGGCCGTACGCGTCAGCTCGCCCCGCAGTTCGGTGCGGGCGGCCAGGTCGAGGCGGGCCCGCTCGCTCAGCCCGCGGATGTGTTCCTGGCGGTCGGCCGGCGCGCCGACGAGCGCGTGGGCGAGCAGCAGTGTCCGGGTGCCGTTGGCGAGATCCTCGTCGTCGCAGACGTCTTTGCGCACCGACCTGCAGTCGTTGGCCAACTGCCGCAGTACACCGTACCGGCGTCCGAACTCCCGCCAGCCGGCCACCGCCGCAGCGTCGACGCCAGCCAGGAGGGCGGTCATCGCGAGGTCCCGGCCACACGCGGAACCGGACTTGCCGGAATAGCTGCGCAGCACGTCGGTGAGCGAGTCCGCATCGATGACCGAGGAGATATCGGCCAGTTGGCCGTTGGCAGCATCAAGGTTGCCGTCGGTGAGGTGACCGATCCACGCCATCCGCACCTGCGCCGTCAGGTCCTGCCGCGCGATCAGCGCCGATGGCAGCAGGGTCAGGCAGGCGATGCTCGCGATCATGGCTTCGTTCGCAGACATGCCGACCCGTTCGGCATCGAAATGACCGTCGTTGAGGTCGTCGAAGATGTCGGCACCGGTCCACCACAGCCGCGACAGGACGCAGACCGGCACCGCGGGAAGGGCGTCGCCGGTGATGGCTCCGAGGACCGGCAACGGAAGCAGCCGATGGATGCTGACGTTCTTGTAGTCGGCCACCAGCAGCCGGATCACCGAACCCGCCAGCTGCGGATTGTCCTTGCACACCTCGTCGACGAACGCGGTCGTCTGCTCGACGACGTCCGCCCGCTGCGCCGACAGCGCCTCGTACGTCGGTGGCGGATCCGTGATTCCTCGCACGGCGGGCTCCTCCTCGGTTGGTCGACGCCCCGGCCCCGTCCCTCGACGGCAGGAGCAGACTACGGAACCGATTCGCCCGAAACTTGAGGAAATTCTCATGGAATGATGAGGACGCCCGGGTGGATGATCCGACCCAACACGCTTTGACGTGACGGGAATACGGCCTGATAGTCAACCGGACCGCCGAGCATCTGCCCTGCGGGGTCGACAGCTGGTCGGCTGGCAGCTCGGGTCAGCCGGTGATGGGCAGGCGGCGCACGGTCGGCGCGGCCCCAGGCGGATCGCCGCTGACCGGGCCCGGATCGACCACCAGGAACAGCTCCAACCGGTTGGCGCCGGCGACGAACAGTCGCTCGTCCGGGATCAGCCCGACGAACCGGAGCTGACCAGCACCGTCGCGGGCCGCCTGGACCACGGTGCCGACCTGCCCGTTCAGCGCGACCGCGACCGGGGCGCCGACCGGCACCGACTCCGGCAGGGTGCCATGCACCAGCGCCGGGATCTTGCCGCGCTCCGCCCGGACGTCCTGGTACTCGGACAGATTCGTCACGGTCGCCGGCGGACCGGTGCCGACCACCGTCAGATCGTCGACCGCCGCGCCGATCAGGTCCGCCGCCGGCAGCGGCGGGAACACCGGCCGGGCGCTGGAACCCGCCCGTACGGCGGCGAAGTGGGCCGGACCGTCGATCGTCACCGGCTCGCCCGGTCGCGGGTCGAACCGCTTGTCGGTGCTCTCCCGCTCGCCGCGCAGTGCGGAGATGCCGTCGGTACGCCACGGCACCTGCACCCCGGCGTGGTCGGCGACGGTCGGCAGCAGGTCGACCTGCTCCCAGTTGCGGTCGTCGATCCGTCCGGCCTGTTGGCCGGGTTCCTTGACGAACAGCGGCACCCAGGCGAGCTCGGCGGCGGCGGCGAACTGGCCGTCCATCTCCCGGCCGGTGATCCCCTCGCTGAAGCTGCCGCCGTGGTCGGAGGTCACCACGATCAGCGCGTCGTCGTAGAGGCCGTTCGCGCGCAACGTGTGCAGCGCCTCGCCGAGCAGCAGATCCGTGTAGCCGACCTGCTGCAGATGCCGCTGATGGGTGAGCCGGGCCCACCAGGGTCCGTCGTACGGCAGCCCGCCCGGACCGTCGTACCGCATTCCGCTCGGCAGATAGGTCCACGGCGAGTGGGGCATCAGCAGGTGCAGAAAGTGCAGCGCCGGGGTGTCCCGGGGCTGCAGGGAACCGAGGAACTCGGTGAACCTGGCCGGCTGGTTCTCCTTCAGCCGGCTCATCCGGAACTCCGGGCCGACGTCCGGGGACTTGTCGTTGGCCCGGATGTCATCGGCCACTGTCGGCTCGCGGAAACTCGCCGCCGGATCGTCCAGCGAATCGTCCGGTGAGATCAACTGGCCGTACAGTGCCGCGGTTTCCCGCAGCATCACCGGCAGGCTGCCCCGGTCCTGTCCGGGACGCCCCCGGCAGTGCTGCGGCGGGCACAGCTGGGTGACATTCTCCCAGGCCTCGATCTGGTAGGCCGGTCCGAGCAGGGTGAACAGGTTATCCGGATGCTGCGAGTAGTGCGGGGTCAACGCCCCGGTCGGGTACCGCCCGGTCAGCATCGCCGGCACGGCGTTGACAGTCTTGCCGCTCACCGTGGTGGCGTTGCGGTACCAGGTCGAGCCGGCCGCCAGCCGGGCGAAGTTCGGCACCAGCTCGGCGTCGATCTCACCCCGCTCGTCGAGCAGCGACATCAACGGGAACTCGTCGAGGATGATCATGACGATCGGCGGATGGGGACCGATGCTGCGCACCGGCGCGCCGGACGCCCCCCGGCCGAGCAGCACCGCCGACGACGGCGAGGCGAAGACGAACAGCAGCACGAACGCCAGCGGACCGACCGCGGCGACCCGCAGTACCTGCCGGGCGACCGTCGACCTGGCGAACCCCGCGAGCAGCACCGTGGCGACGACGACGGCGAGCACCACCAGCAGCGGGCCCCGCACATCGATCAGCGTCTTACCGATCTGCACGATGAACAACACGGTCAGACCGCTGAGCTGGGCCAGATGGGTCCACCGCCGGGCCGTCGACCCAGCCAGCCCGGTCAACCAGCCGAGACCCCACAACAGCACCGGCGGAACCAGCACGATCACCGCGACCAGGGTGAGAACGGCGGCCGGTCCGGCACCGTGAAAGAAGAAGAAATCCGGGCTGCGACCGATCACGTCGAGCAGCGGCTGGGCCACCACGAGCCCGCAGAGTGCGATCAACTCCACCAGGTAGGACCAGCCGGACACCCGTCGGGGGTCCGGCTTCGGGTCGTCGGCACCGGCGCCGGGCTGCGTCTGGGTCACCGTGCACTCATACCACATCAGGCCATGTCGAATGCCGGCGCAGTCGACCGTACGGCTGGCGCGCGGAAAGGTGTGCGTACCAAAGGAGAACTTAACATCTATGAACCTAGATTGGCCGTGTTCATCATGGCATGATCAGCCGAACGTCGTCCTTTGCTTTCAATCAGTCACCAATCGACCCGGTGGACCCTGCGGTCAGGTGGCGGAACGGAGATCGTGTGCAGGGTGATCGCATGACGGGTCCGACGCCCCGACCGGGTGTCTCTCCCGCCCCGATGCGTCCGGTCGCGGCGCTACGCGTCCTGCCCGGTCTGGTCCGCGACCCGCTGCGGACCCTCGTCGGGCTCGCCACCGACGCCGACGGCGGCATCGTCCGGCTGTCCGCCGGACCGGCCCGGCTCTACCTGGTCAGTGATCCCGCCCAGGTGGCGCACGTGCTGCGGGACAACGCGACCAACTACCTGCGCGACGGCCGGGGCCTGCTCTGGCGGCCCATCCTGCGATTGTTCGGCGACGGCATCCTCAGCGAGGGTCCGGTCTGGTCGGACAGCCGCCGTACGCTGCAGCCGCTGTTCACCGCACGACGGCTGGACGCCCTCACCGACGACCTGGCCACGGCGATCGCGGACGCGACCGGGCCGCTAGCCGACGCGGCCCGGCACGGACACACCGTCGACATCGGCGCCGAACTGGCCCGGCTGGTCTGCCGCGCCATCGTCCGGGTCATGTTCGCCGACCGGTTCACCACCGACCAGGCGCTGCGGATCGCCGCGGCCCAGGACACCATCGCCACCGCCGTACTGCCGAGGCTTCTCCTGCCGTTCGTGCCCAACTCGGTCCCGCTGCCCCGCGACCGCGCGTTCCGTCAGGCCGTACGGACCATCGACGACATCGTGCTGCCGGTGGTACGACAGGCCCGGGCCGACGGCGACGACACCGACGACGTCGTCGGGACCCTGGTCCGGGCCCGCGACCGTGACGGCCGAGCCTTCGACGAGGCGCAGATCCGCAACGACACGGTGGCCATGTTCGCCACCAGCACCGAAACCACCTACGGCGTACTGACCTGGCTCTGGCCGCTGCTGCACCGCCTCCCGGCGGTCGCCGACCGGCTGCAGCGGGAGATCGACGAGGTGGTCGGCGCCGGACCGGTCCGCCGCGACCACCTGCCCCGGCTGCGCTACACCCGGATGGTGCTGGACGAGCTGCTGCGGCTGTACCCGGTCGCCTGGCTGATCCCACGTACCGCGCTCGCCGCCGACGTGATCGACGGGGTCCGCATCGAGGCGGGCGCGCAACTGGTGGCGAGCCCGTACCTGACCCACCGGCTGCCCACGGTCTGGCCGGACCCGGAGCGGTTCGACCCCGACCGGTTCGACCCCGACGGTACGGAAGACCCCGGCACCGGTCCGTCGGCGGCGGCACGGCGCCGGCAGCGGTACGCCCACTTCCCGTTCGGCGGCGGGCCGCACCAGTGCCTCGGCCAGTACCTGTTCTACCTGGAGGCGTCGCTGATCGTCGCCACGATCCTCAGCCGGTTCCGGGTGCGGGTGACGGACGGACGGCTGCCCACGCCGCAGGCCGGTGCGTCGGTACGGACCGACGCCCCGGTACGGGTCCGGATCGAACCGGCCGCCCTCTCCCGGACGCTCTGATGCACACGGTGTCCTCATCGGCCGCGGCGAACCTGCAGAGCGCGGCCGAGAACGGCCGGATCTGCGCGATCGCGATCCACGGTCAGCGTGACCTGGCTGAACACACCCGGGCCTACCCCGGTCTGTTCCCGGCCCGCCCGTTCGACCCGGCGGTCAGCGCCGCGATCTCGCTGGCCACCGCGTTCGCCGCGCCCTGGTGCACCCCGGAGCAGCTACGGCTGGCAAACCGGGCCGCGCTGTGGGTGTTCGCCGCCGACTGGTTGATCGACTACCGGGCCACGACCGACGACGAGATCGTCGCCCTCGTCGACCGGTGCCGTGCGGTGGCGCACGGCGCCGCGACCGGACCCGACGACGAACTCGGCCGGTTCCTCGCCGACATCGTCGCCGAACTCGACCAGGCACCCGCCTTCGCCGCCCGACGGGACCGCTGGTGGGCCGAGCTGGACCGGACGCTCACCGCCATGCACCGGGAATGGCGGTGGAGGGCGGCCCGCCGCGCCGCCCCGGCGGAAGCCGGCCCGACCTTCGCCGACTACCTCGACAACGCCGACAACTTCGGGTCGACCTTCGTCAACGTGACGCACTGGCTGCGTCTGGGCGACGGCCCGACGCTCGCGCACCTGACCGAGCTGATCACCGTCAGTCGGGAGGTGCAGCGGGTGCTCCGACTGGTCAACGACCTTGCCTCGATCAAGCGGGACACCACCTGGGGTGACCTCAACGCGCTGCTGCTGACCGCCGACCGGGGTGTCGTGGAGGACCAGATCGGACATCTGGTGGACCGGTGTCGCGACCTGCTGCGGCCGTTGGAGATCCGCTGCCCCAACCAGGCCGCCTACCTGTCCCGGCAGCTGGGGTACACCAGCGGCTTCTACCGGGTCACCGATTTCTGGGGCGAGCTGTGACGGTCACCGGAAGCCGGGCCGCGCCCAGTGGCGGGCCCGCCACGACCGGCCCGGTCCCGGGTCGTGCCCGACGGTACGTCGGCCCCGTCACGGACAGCTGGGACCGGGCCGCGCAGGAGATCGTGGACCGGCTGCCCGGTCAGCCCTGGGGCCACACCGACGTCTCCGTCTATGAGACCGCCCGACTGGTCAGCCTCGCCCCCTGGCTGACCGGGCACCGGGCCCGGGTGCGCCATCTGCTGGCCAGCCAGCAGCCGGACGGCAGCTGGGGCGGTCCGGGCGGCTACGCGCTGGTCCCGACGTTGAGCGCCGTCGAGGCGCTGCTCGGCGTCACGCCGCTGCCCGACGCGACGATGCGAGGGCTGACCGCCGCGCACCGGATCCTCGCCGCGACGACCGGCGGAACACTGCCCGACACCCCCGCCGCCGACCTGATCGTGCCGGCGCTGGTCGACCGGATCAACCAACGGCTACGGCACCGCCCCGGCCCGCCCGCGAACGACCCGGCACCCGACGCCCTACTACGGCTGCGGGGTGAACTCGACTCCGGCCGGCTCGACGCGGTACGCCGGCTGTCCGCCGGTGGCCGGCCGGTGCCGACGAAGCTGCTGCACGCGTACGAGACCTTCGCCCACCAGGCGGCGCCGCAGAGCCGTCCAGCGGTGGCGCCCGTGCCGGCCCACCCACTCGCGGGGTCCGGGACGGGCCAACGGGCCGGCACGGTCGGCGGTTCGCCGGCCGCCACCGCAGCCTGGCTCGCCACCATCGACCCGATCCGCACCGAGGTCGACTCGGCGCCCGCGCGCCACTACCTGGAAACGGTGGTACGCGAACACCACGGTCCGGTGCCGTGTGCCACGCCCGTCGCCGTGTTCGAGCGGGCCTGGGCCCTGACCACCCTGCTGCGCGCCGACGTCGCCATGCTGGTGCCGCCCGAACTACCTGGATCCCTGCGTGCGGCGCTCACCCCGGCCGGAGCGGCGACCGGGGCGGGCCTGCCGCCGGACGCCGACACCACCGCCGTGGTCCTGCACTGTCTCGCGCTGCTCGGACAGCCAGCCGATCCGGCGGTGCTGCTCGGCTTCCGGGCCGGCGACCACATCGCCACCTGGCCGGGTGAGGACGGCGCCTCGGTGACCACCAACGCGCACGCCCTCGACACCCTCCAGGCGGTCGGGGGTGGCCGGCGCGCCGCCGACCTGGATGTGCTCCGCCGGTCGATCAGCACCTGGCTGTGCGACCAGCAGCAACCCGACGGCTCCTGGCAGGACCGCTGGCACGCCTCGCCGTACTACGCGACCGCCGCCTGCGCGTTGGCGTTGTCCGCCGCCGGCACCGGGGCCCGGCCGGCAGCCGCCGTGCTTCGCGCGGTGGACTGGGTGCTGCGTACCCAACGGCCAGACGGCTCCTGGGGGTGCTGGCACGGCACCGCCGAAGAGACCGCGTACGCGGTACGGATCCTGCTCGCCACCACCGACCCGCCCAGCGACCGGATGCTACGGGCCGCCCGCCGGGGTGCCGCCCATCTCGTACCGTCCACCGCCGACCAGGGGCCGGCCCTCTGGCACGACAAGGACCTCTACCAACCGATCACAGTGGTCGCGGCAGAGATCGTGGCCGCCGGCAAACTCGCTCACCGGGCACGCGTCACCGGCGTCAACAGGCACGCTTGAGCACCGGACCGCGACGCTGCTAGCGTGCGCCGTGCCCATGCGCTCATGAACAGGCGCGGCGCAGTCCGCGTATGTACGGCCAGGAGTAGCAGGCAGATGACGAGACATTCGCAGGTCAGGCCGGGGACGGTGTAATGGTGTCACGCGGATTTCACCTGCGTACCAAGATTGTCGCGCTGCTACTGTCACTCAGCGCACTGTGGGCATTCGCCGCATGGGTGACCCTGCGCGACGGCCTGAATTTGTTGTGGGTGCAGACCTACGACAGCCAGATCTACCAGCCGAGCGAGCCGCTGCTGCTCGGGCTGCAGTCCGAGCGGCGCCTGGCGATGGAATACCTGGCCGGGCCGACCGACGAACGCCGCAGCGAACTGGCCGAGCTGCGCGAGGCGAACGAACGGCTCGCGGACGAATTCCAGGCATCCGCCCAGCACTGGTGGGCGGACCTCGCGGCCGGCGCCGAGCTGGAACAGCAGGTCGCCGACACCGTGCGGTGGCTGACCGAGTTGCGCGTCACCCGCGACGCCGTCGAGGCACGGGAAGTCGACCGGGGCAGCGCACACGAGGCCTACACCAACACGATCGCCGCGTTCTTCCAACTGTTCGGTGCACTGGGCAACCTCGACGAACGCGACATCGCCGACGACACGGCGACCCTGACCGATCTCAACCGGAGCCAGGAACTGGTCGCCCAGCAGGATGCGCTGATCGCCGGTGTGATCGTCGCGAAGCGGTTCACCGCGGCCGAGCACACCCGGTTCGTACAGTTGGTCGGCGCACAGGAATTCCTCGTCGACGCCACCGTGGTGAAACTGCCGGAACCGGACCGGGCCCGGTACGCGGAACTGGTCGACAGCGACAGCTACGAACGTTTCCGGAACGCGCAGCAGCGGATCGTCGCGAGCGGGCCGTCCTCCTCGTCGGCACCGTTGACCGAGGCGCAGTGGCGGCCCGCGGCCGACACGACCATGTCCGATCTACACGCGATCGTGCTGGCCGGCGGCGACGACCTCGTCGACCGGGCCGTGCCGGTGGCCCTGCTGGTACTGCTCCGGCTGCTGCTCGCGGCCGGTCTCGGCATGCTCGCGGTCGTCGCGTCGATCATCATGTCGATCACCACCGCGCGGGCGATCGTCGCCCAGCTCGAACGGCTCCGGGACGCGGCGCACCGGCTGGCTGAGGAGCGGCTGCCGAGCGTGGTCGACCGGCTCGGCCGGGGCGAGGAGGTCGACGTGGCGGCCGAGGCACCGCCGCTGGAGTTCGGCAACGACGAGATCGGGCAGGTCGGCCGCGCGTTCAACCGGGTGCAGGAAACCGCCGTACGCACCGCCGTGGAACAGGCCGAGCTGCGGCGCAGCGTACGCGACGTGTTCCTCAGCCTGGCCCGCCGGACCCAGGCGCTGGTCCACCGGCAGCTCACCCTGCTCGACTCGATGGAACGCCGGGAGGAGGACGCGGACAAGCTGGAGGAGCTCTTCCGGGTCGACCACCTGGCCACCCGGATGCGGCGCAACGCGGAGAATCTGATCGTGCTCTCCGGCTCGACCCCCGGCCGGACCTGGCGCCGCGACGTGCCGATGGTGGACGTGGTCCGGGGCGCCATCGCCGAGGTCGAGGACTACACCCGGGTGACCGTCGCTCCGATCGGGCAGGTCTCGTTGGCCGGCCGGGCCGTCGCCGACGTGATCCACCTGCTCGCCGAACTCATCGAGAACGCGTTGTCTTTCTCCCCGCCGCACACCACCGTCCAGGTCAAGGGACAGTTCGTCGCCAACGGCTACGTGGTGGAGATCGAGGACCGCGGGCTGGGCATGAGCGACGACGAGCGGGCCGCCGCAAACGAACGGATCACCGAGCATCCGGAGTTCCGGTTGTCCAGCACCGTCCGGCTCGGCCTGTACGTGGTCAGCCGGCTGACCGAACGCACCGGCATCCGGGTGCATTTGAAGGAGTCGCCGTACGGCGGATCCACCGCTGTCGTGCTGATCCCACGGGAACTGGTGGTGCCGGGCGACGAAGCCACCGACCCGGATCTGCGCTCCAGCGGCCGGCTCGCAGCGGCGGTGCCTGCTGCGTCCGACACCGTCGAGACGCTGCCCCTGGCGGCCGCAGCCGGCCCGGGTCGGGCCGTCGAGCGGCGTTCCACCGTGCGGGCGGTCGCCCCGGTGGCCGCCACCGCCCGATCCGAGCCCGTACCGGCACCGGACGGCGACACACCGGCGACAGCGACCGGGGCGACACCGCCAACCGCACCGACAACGGCGACGGCCGCATCGGCGGGACGTCCGGCCGGGCCGGTGGAGCCCGAGCCTGACCGCGTCCGGGCCGCCCCGCCAGCCGGGCCACACACCTCGACGTACACCCCGTCCGGGCTACCGGTCCGAGTACGCTCCGCAGCCGCCGGATCCGCCGGTGGACCGGGTGCGAACCGGCCCGACAGGTCGCAGCGGGACAGGCACCCGGACGGCGAACCGGCCGATCCCCCCGCCCGCCCGGCCGAGCAGGTACTGCGGATGATGAGCGCGTACCAGAGCGGTACGAGGCAAGGTCGGTCGGACGCGGCGCGACTGCCCGACGCGCCGCCGCCCGAGGATTCTGCGGCGGCGCCGCAACGACAGTCACCGGCCACCGCACCGGTCAGCGACGACCGGAACCCACCATCGGCGTGAGCCTCAGCGCTAGGGCTGGCACGAACAGGAGAACCACTGATGCAGCAGACCGCCTCGATCGCGGACCTCACCTGGTTGCTCGACGATCTGGTCGGTCGGGTCAAGCAGGCCGAGCATGCGATCGTGCTTTCCGTGGACGGCCTGTTGATGGCCGCCTCGGCCGGCCTGGGACGCGACGACGGCGAGCACCTCGCAGCACTGGCCGCCGGAATCCAGAGCCTCGCCCGCGGCGCCGGCAAACGATTCCGCGGTGGACCGGTACGACAGACCATCATCGAGATGGAGTCCTCGTTCCTGTTCGTCACGGCGGCCGGGCATGGCGCCTGTCTCGCCGTACTGGCCAGCGAGGAGACCGACGTGGGACTGATCGCCTACGAGATGGCGATGCTGGTGACCAGGGCCGGCAAGTACCTGGCCTCCCGCAGCCGCCCGGCCGAGAACCACACAGAGAAGTGACCCGGCGACGATGAGCCAGTCCGACGAATCCGGTGAGGACCGGTGGATCGACGACCACGCCGGGCCGGTGGTCCGGCCGTACGCGATGACCGGCGGCCGCACCCGGCCACGCCGCGGCCGGTTCGACCTCATCTCGTTGGTGCTGGCCAGGCCACGGACCCCACCGGGGGAAGCCGGTCTCGGCCCGGAGCACCTGGCGATCCTGGACCGCTGCCGCGAGCCGCTGTCGGTGGCCGAGGTCGCGGCCTACCTGGACCTGCCCCTCGGCACCGTCCGGGTCCTCCTCGGCGACCTGCTCGAACACGCACTGGTCGAGGTACAGGAACCCCGTTCGGCGTCGAACCCGACTGACGACAGCGTATTCGAGGCGGTTATCAATGGACTACGAGCGCTCTGATCCGGCCGGCACCAGGCCGATCGCGCCGACCGCGGTGAAGGTGCTCATCGCCGGCGGTTTCGGGGTGGGCAAGACGACCCTGGTCGGTTCGGTCAGCGAAACCCGGCCACTGCGCACCGAGGAACTGCTCACCGAGGTCGGGGTCGCCGTTGACGACGTCTCCGGCGTGGAGGAGAAGTCCACCACCACGGTGGCGATGGACTTCGGCCGAATCACCATCAGCGAGGACCTGGTTCTCTACCTGTTCGGCACCCCCGGCCAGGAGCGCTTCCTCTTCGTCTGGGACGAGCTCGCGATGGGCGCGCTCGGTGCGGTGGTTCTCGCCGATACCCGGCGGCTGGCCGACTGCTTTCCGTCCATCGACTACTTTGAGCAGCGGGGCACCCCGTTCATCGTCGCGGTCAACTGCTTCGACGGTGCCCGGCAGTACGCGCTCGGCGAGGTCCAGTTGGCGCTGAACCTCGATCCGGACGTGCCGGTGGTGCTCTGCGACGCCCGGCAACGGCAGTCCGGCAAGGAGGTCCTGGTGAAGCTGCTGGAACACGCCCGGGATCACTCGCGCCGGTCGGCCGCAGTCGGATAGCCGCCCCTGACAGCCCCTGGCCCAGCCGACCTCCGGCACCGGCCGGCGGGACTTCCGGCCCTGCCGCCCTGCCGGGAAATCCCCTGACAATCGATGTGTCGGAGAGAGCGCCGGACACCGACACCGGTCAACGACAGGGGAGGGATCGAGATGGCACGCACCACACACCCGGCACCAGCCACCACCGACAGGGGATTCGCCGCCACGCCAGCCGAGGCCCGGTTCGGCGAGGTCGTCTGGGCAGTGACCAGACTGGCCCTCGGATTCGTCTTTCTCTGGGCTTTCCTCGACAAACTCGCCGGCCTTGGCAAGTCGACCCCCAGTGAGCGCGCCTGGATCAATGGCGGATCCCCGACCACTGGGTACCTCAGCAACGTGGAGGGCCCGTTCAGCGGATTCTTCAGCGGCATGGCCGGTCAGGCCTGGGCCGACTGGTTGTTCATGGTCGGCCTGCTCGGCATCGGCGTGGCGTTGATCCTCGGCGTCGGAATGTGGGTCGCCGCAGTATCCGGCTCGTTGTTGCTGACCCTGATGTGGCTGGCGTCGCTGCCGATCGCCACCAACCCGTTCCTGGACGACCATCTGGTCTACGGCCTGGTGCTGCTCGGTCTGGCCGCGACGGGCGCCGGCCTTCGGTACGGTCTGGCCAGCTGGTGGCGAAACCTGCCGCTGGTACGGCGCAACGCCTGGCTCCGCTGACCCCGCTAGCTCCGCTGACCCACCCGGGTCGGTCGACCGTCACGGCCCCGCTGAGTTCACTCAGCGGGGCCGACCGCTGTCCGCGCAATTCGACGGCAGGGAACGCACATGAGCGCCGGCTGCGGTGATCACCGCAGCCGGCACCCACGTCCATCAAACGGCAGCTACCGAGCATCCGAACCGGACGCTCACCGCTCCTGCGGTCGTCGCCTGAACCAGGCGATCGTCACTGCCCCTCTATCCTAGAGAGCCGCCGTCGGTTCGGTAATGGATTGTGGGCCATCCCACGTGGCGGGGGCGGCCAGTGCCCGCGGACCGGATGATCAGTGACCCCGCCGGGCAGCATTGACCGCCGCGCCCGGATGCCGGTTTTCCTCGACCGACCACCCCCTGGCCAGCGCCAAATGGTGTCCGGAACGAGATCCGGAGCCGGCGAACGCCGACCGCCTGACCACCGACAATGGCCGAAGTGTTGCGGAATCGATGGCCAATGCGTCAGACTCAATTCCGAACACGGCCGTATCCCGAGGAGTGAGCATCTGTGGCCAAGAAAGTCATTACTCTGCTGACCGACGACCTCGACGGCAGCGAGGCCGACCGGACGGTCGAGTTCTCGCTGGACGGTGTCACTTACACCATAGATCTGTCCGAGAAGAACGCCGGCAAGCTGCGCAAAGCCCTGGACACGTACATCGCCGCCGGCACCCGGGTGAGCCGCAGCAGCGCCGGCGGTCGAGGCGGCCGCGGGAGCTACTCGGCCGCGCCGGCCCGCTCCGACCGCGAGCAGAACCGCGCCATCCGCGAATGGGCGGCCAAGAACGGCTACCCGGTCTCCGAACGCGGCCGCATCCCGGCAAACGTGATCGCCGCCTACCACAAGGGCTGACCACCCGTCGGGCACATTCCCGGCAGAGGTGCCCACGCGTCACTCGGGCAGCTAGGTTATCGGCGCCGGCGGCGCCGCCGGATGATTTTGTCCAGCGGCAGGGCGGACATCCGCCGGCGCCACCGCCCCCTTGGCCGGATGGCCGGGAGGCACGCGATCAGTCGAACGACACATGGTCGAACGCGAACTCGCCACTCATCTCGGCACGGCGGGACAGCAAGGCCCGCAGCTCGCCGGCCAGCTCGTGACGCTTACGCAACTGCGGCTCACCGAGCTCCAGTGTCGTCAACCGCTCCCCAATGGCCGCCGCCGCCAGGTCTTCAGCGAATCGGCCGGGCGCTATCCCGCAGTGCAGCCGGTGCGGCCAGATCCGTACCCTTTCGAACAGCAGCCCGCCCTCACCGGCAGTCAGCCAGGCCCAGCCCTCCGCGCCGCCGTCCTTCCACTCGACGTGCAGGCCACGTAGGAGCGGATCGGACAGCTGCCGGCTGACGAAGGCCTCCACTGCCCGGACGCGTGCCACCGCGCCCAGATCGTTGACCTGGCCGGTCCGACCGTCCGGCAACCGGCCGACGATGTCCCGGTAGCTGATCTCCCCGACGATCTCGCCGGACCGCAACCCGGCCGCGCTCTGCTGGAACGTCCGTGCGTCGAGCACGTACTCCACCACCCGCCGGCCCGGACCGGTCGCCGTCAGCGCCGCCGACTCGATCCGCAGCACCGCCAGGCCCACCGCCTCGCACACGGCGTCGGTCATTCGTTCGTCGCGGCGCTGCTCGACGGTCCGTACGGCGGGGTCGACGAAGTCGGCCACGAAGACCGGACGGTAGTCGTCGGCGCCACAGACCACGAAATCGAACCGGGCCCGAGTGGCCACACTCCACTGCCGGGTGGTGACGCCCGGCGGACGTCCACCCACCAGCTGCCCGAGCCGCCGGCCCGGCACGATGACACAGCCGGCACGGTCGAACAGCTCGCCGCGCCGAACGCCCGCAGCGTGTTCCGCGAGGCTGAGAACCGGGCGCAGCCAGGGCTCCCGGACGTCGTTGTCGTTGGTCAAGGTCATGTCCTTGGCTTCCTCGCCACGCCGCGACCGGCGAGGCCTGCCCATGCTAGACGCCCGTCGGCCAGGGGTGGACGGCGGCGGTACGTGTGGGTCAGCGCGGCGACAGCGGCACGCGGTCAGCGTCGCCGACGCGCCGGCTGGGCGGAGGTCAACCGCAACGCGAGCTCCGGACAGTTCGCCACGGCACGGTCGGCGTGCCGGCGCAGCTCCGCAGGCACCGCCGGCTCCCGGCTGCCGTCCCGGGAGATCGGAAAGCCCCAGTCGTCACGGGTCAGCAGCTCAGGTAGCAGCTCGATACAGAGACCCCGACCGTCACAGCGAGCCCAGTCGATCTGCAACCGTGCACCGTGCGGATCGTTCACCTGTCGTCACTCCTAACGGCGCCACCCGGTGAAGACCCGTGTGTGGACCCTCTTCACGCTGACATCCTCTCCGCCCTGAAGCTGAAGGACGGAGCTGCACGAGACACACTGTACCGTGTTGGTCTATGACTGAACACGAAGGCATCCGTACCGGCAGACATTGCGTTTTCGCGATGCATGCCCATTTGGTCTTCGTGACGAAGTTCCGGCATGAGGTGTTCGGCGATCGGCACCTGGCCCGCATGGAGGCGATCATGCGGGACGTGTGCCGCGACTTCGAGACGGAGCTGGTCGAGTTCAACGGCGGACACAACCATGTCCATCTGCTGGTCGACTTCCCGCCCAAGGTCGCCGTGACCCGGCTGGTCAACAGCCTCAAGGGCGTCTCCTCGCGCCGCCTGCGGCAGGAATTCCCCGACCTCGCACGCCACTACTACCGGGCCAACAAACTCTGGTCGGGCTCGTACTTCGCCGGGTCCGTGGGCGGTGCACCGCGCAGCATCGTGCGGCAGTACATCGAGCAGCAGAACCGCCCCGGTTAAGGCACTACTCGGGCCTGACGGCCCGCCCAGCGCGGGCTCTCACCCCCGCCCTGAGGGCCGGAACGCTGGGCCCGCAACTCGATAGCCGTCGGAGTCACCGTACGGCGGAATGGCACCGGCCTCGGGCGGTCGCTGGTCGACGAAGTCGCCGTCGGCGCCAGCGTCGGGCAGCCAGCTCGGCGGGTCCGCCGGCTGGAAGACCGATCCCGGCTTGCGGTACATGTCCAGCAGGCTGGACGGTACGGAGGCGGCGGCCCGGCCGCCGACGTAGGAGCCGACCGGGTGCACTGTCTGACCTGCTGCCGCAGGCGGACGGTCCCACATCGGCCCGGTCGGCGGACGGACGGCTGCCTCGTCGGTTGTGGGTCCCGACCGCCGGTGCGATCCGCCGGGGGCCCGCCCCCCGGGTCGAGGAGCGTCGTCGGTGGCCGGCCGACGCGACCGGGGCCGCACCCACAGCAGCAGGCGCCAGCCGAGCGCGCCCAGCACGGCCGCCAGACATCCGGCGTTGACCGCCGCCATCCAGGTCTGGCCGCTGTCCGTGCCGGTTCCGACCGAGTGGCCGAGCGCGGCCGGCCAGGCGGCGTACGCCAGCCAGTGCAGCGCCCGCCACAGCCGCACGCCGATCCGCCGACGCAGCAGACTGGTCACCACCAGCACCAGCATCACGTCACTGGCGAGCGTGCCCAGCCCCATGTACAGCGGACGGTACTCGGCGCCGAACGGCACGAACAGGTCGTACACCCGGAGCTTGGCGTACGGGTCGAAGAGCAATGTGACCACGTGGACCGTCAGCAGCCCGACCGCCAGCAGCGCCGCGTTGCGGTGGACCAGGCTCACCGCGAACCGGGGCAGCCCGAACACCGGCCGGCCCGACCGGCTGCCCACCCCCAGCACCACGACCACCGACAACAGGACGAGCGCCATCACCCCGGTGCCGCGCGCGACGAACCACCCTGCCTCCGTCACTGTGTCTCCTCCTCCGCGGACCAGCCTCCGACGGTCCGCACCGTGCCGTCCCCGGCCACCAGCCGGGCCGGTGCCCCGAGACCTGCGAGCCACCGATCAGCGGCCGCACCGCGTACCAGCGCCGCCGTGCTCAGCGTGTTCGCCCGCACGCAGCTGTACGCCGCCACGGAGACGCTGCGCCACACCCGGCCCGCCGGCGTACCGGTGCGCGGGTCGACGATGTGGTGCATCGTGGCGTCTCCGGCGGTCCACTGCCGGCTCACCGTGCTCGAGGTGGCCACCGCGCCACCGGCCGGCAGACCGATCACACACGCCGGATCCGACGGACGGTCCTGCACCCGGATCCGCCAACGCTCGTCCGGGGCCGGCCCCGCAGTGGCGATGTCGCCGCCGAGGGCGACCAGCACACCGACCCGGCACCGGCGGGCGACGTCCCGGGCACAGCGGTCGGCCGCCCAGGCCTTTGCGGTCGCGCCCAGGTCCAGCTGCACCCCGTCCGGTACGGTCAGCTCGGTCCCGTCGAGCCGGACCTGACGCCAATCCGCAGTCGGCGGGACGGTCCGCGCCACGGCGGGCCGGCCATGCAGAGTCACCCAGCGCAGATCCTCGTCGTAGCCCAGTCGGCACAGCGCCGACCCGACGGTCGGGTCGACGTCGCCGTCGGTCTCCCGGGCCGCCCGCAGCGCCACCGACACCAGACCGGCGAGCAGCGGGCTGATCCGCACCGGCGTTCCTCCGCTGCGGCACGCCCGGACCAGTTCGGAGTCGGCGCGGAACCGGCTGCAGGCGGCGTCGACGGCGGCCAGCACGTCGTCGACGATCGTCCGGGCCGCCGGCACCGCCGCAGGGTCGCTCACCACCACCCGGGCCAGCGTCCCCCACACCTGCCACTGTGCACAGTCTGGCCCGACCGGGATGGTCTCCAGCAGCGGCATCGCCTCACGACCCGCCGGAGGTGGCCTGGCCGGGTTCGCCACCACCGCCGGTCACCGGCGGAAACTCCGCCGTCGGCGGGGCCTGGTCGACCGGCTGGTCCGGCTCGGTCGCGCCGTCCGGGGCAGGTTGTCCGTCGCCGGCCGTCGCCGCCGGATCGGTACCCGCCTCACCCGGGGCGGGTTGCCCGTCGGCGCCGGCCGGCTGCGACGCGGTTTCGCCCGGCACGCTGCCCGCCGGAGTGTTCGCGTCCTGGTCCGCCGTGTGATCGGCGTGCGCCACCACGGCGACGCCGAGCGCGCCGGCGATGCTCGCCACGGCCAGCCCACCGGTGATCATCGTGACCCGCCGCAGCCCCAGCTCCCGCTCCCCCACGTGGCCTCCCGAATCGCCGTACCCGGCGGACCGCCCGCCGTCAACCCGGGATACGGCTCCGACGGATGCCCGGTTCAACCGACCGGGCACACACCCCCGGCGGGTTCGTCAGGTTTTACCGGCGGCGGATTTACAGCGCTGATGATCAATGACACCGTGTCCACAGCGGAGGGCAACCGCCCCTGCCACGGGTGGCTGGCCGGACCGGCGACCACCTGTCGTCAACGGAGGGAAACTGGATGTCGACAAGGACAACGACGAGGTCCACAGCGGCAACCCTGATAGCGGCGGCGGCGGCGCTGCTGATGATCGTCGCCGCGGCACCCGCCAGTCAGGCGGCGACGCCGCACTTCTCGCATCTCGATCCGGGCGGTGCGCCGGCGCTCACCGAGAAGGTCCCGGTCAACGTGGTCTTCCTCGGCTACAGCCGGACGCAGGTGGACCGGTCGGCGTACCTCGACGAACTGCCCCAGCGCTACGAGCCGGTGGTCCGCTCCCGGCTGTGGTACGACCAGGTCGAGAAGCTGGGCCTGACCTACACCTACGACTACCACGTCCGGTACGCGAACAAGCGGTACGAGGACCGGTTCTTCGCCGAGTTGCAGCGGCTGGCCACACCCGCACCGCTCACCGCCTATCAGGAGCTCTACAACGAGCAGCAGGGCAACGTCGCCACGATCACCGACAACCACCACATCGACGCGCCGAGCGTGGAGCGGTGGCTGGCCCTCAACCCACCGGCCGGCGTCGACACCCGACGCAACACCGTGTTCTTCATCAACTGGTTCGGCCGGTCGGACTTCAAGTTCCACGTCTACACCAAGACCGACGAACCTGATCCGGACACCGGGCACAACTTCGGCGCCGAGCGGGACAGCCGGAAGATCTCCGCGTGGGGCGGCACCACCACCGACGACGAGGAGAATGGTCTCGGTTCCACCCGCCGGGTGTGGTTCCACGACCTGTCGGCCGGGCCGGAGTCGTGGACCGAGAACTGGAACGTCGACGATCCCGATCTGGACGGCAACGGCGTCGAGGACTACCGGATGCCGCCGGTCTGGGAGTACGCCGCCGACGGCTACCGCTCCCCCGACGCGCTCACCGGCGACCTCGCTCTGATCACCCGCTACGTGGCGATCAACCTGCTGTTCACCACGTCGCCGCTGTACCCGGCGGAGCTGCCGAGTGCGGCACCACCGAAGTCGATCAACATCGACAGCAACGTCTACGAAGGCTGGGACGGCGTCGACGCCTCGGTCCGCTACATCGACGAGGAGCTACTGCAGCTGGAGTTGCGGGAACTGCGGTGGCGCAACGTGCTGGACTACGACGGACAGAACCTCGCGTTCGAAGGTGACGCCGAACGCTGCTACTACGCCGTGCTGCTCGACGACGAGTCCTGCTACCCGGAGCTGGGCTACCCGCCGTTCGCCAACTTCTATCTGCAGAACAGTTTCGAACTCGACCGGGTGCTCGACGATCAGGACCGGGTCGACTACGAACTGCCGGTGTTCAGCTATGCGTTGCCGGCCGGCACCCCGGTGCCGGCGCTGGGCTTCGCCGACGACAACTACACCGACGGTACGCAGTCGTACGTCTTCGCGTTCGTCTCCCCGGAGATCGTCGACAGCGGCTACGGGCTGACCACCACGCTGATCCACGAGGTGGGACACCACCTGGGCATGAGTCATCCGCACGACGGCTACGACAGCGAGACCGGCGTCGACTACGGCCCGGAGGATGACTTCTTCTTCGCCTGGTCCGGCGACCAGGTCAACTCGATGATGAGCTACATCGACCTGAACTGGGACTTCAGCCAGTTCGACCGGGACAACAGCGACCGGTTCCTCACCGCCACGTACAACGAGGCGGCGAACCGGCTCGCCGAGTCGGTGCTGGACGGTCCGCACCCCGGCCGGGCCCACCGTGACCTGCGGGCCGCCGACCGGCTGATCGGTGCGGCCGAGCACGCGCTCGCCCGGCACGACTACCGGCGCGCGCTGGTCCTCGCCGAGCAGGCGTACGGGAAGGTCGTCGACGCTGCCGGGCGCGCCGGAGTGCCGGCGGGGACCGTGGCCGAGCAGATGTCTGCCCGGGCGCAGCAGGCCCGGACGGCGTCCGAGGTGACCGGACCGCACGAGTTCATCGACACGCTGGGCCCCGACAGCCCGCGTAGCCAGCCCTGACCAGCAGGTAACAGCAGACCAGGAGCCGGGCGGCCTGGGCCGCCCGGCTCCTGGTCTGCTCGCGAACCGCCGTTGCTCTCCCGGTGTCCGTCCGACGGGTGGGCCGGAGCCGTGCCGGGTGAACCGGCGCACCACCTGTAGAGCATCCTAGGACGAGTTCACCATACGGTCAGGCGGTGCAGTCCGGGCTGATCGCCGCCGGAGCCCGACTGGTCGCCACCAACAGGCCGAAGGTGGTCGTCCCGTCCGGTTCGACCATGCCGTTGTACGAGACGTTCCGTACCTCGACGGCCGACCCGTCGCCGCCGGCCTGTCCACCCCAGATCGACAGGATCCGCTCGTCACCCGGCCACTGCCAGGACACCTGCCAGCTGTCGATCGACTCGGCGCCGATATTGCGAACGGTGACCGTGGCGATGAACCCACCGACCCAGCTGGCATCCACCACGCTGGACGCGACGCAGCCCGTCACCGGCAGGGTTCGGGCGGGTCCACCGAGCACGTAGGTGTCTCGCCGACCGTCGGCGTCGGTGAACCGGAACCAGTACTCGGTGTCCGGCGTCAGCCCGTCGATCGTGATGTCGCCGTTGGGTTCCGGCCCGGACACGTTCGCCGCCACCGGGTCGCGCCACTGCTGGGCGTCCGTCCGACTGGCGAACAGAGTCACCGTGACCGGCGGAAGTTGACATCCTCGCCGCCCTAAACGGCGGCGATTCCAGCCACGCCGCGCGTGACACGCGCGGCGTTCTGGTGGGTTACCGTTTCACCGCGCGGTGCCGGGACGGGTCCCGGTCCTACCCGCGCTCCACGGTCGTTGAAGTCCGCCTGCCCGGCGGCCTTGATGTTGATCGCGGCGTTGACATCCCGGTCGTGGTGACTGCCGCACGGACAGACCCACGACCGGACGTTCAACGCCATCTTCTCGTTGATCCGGCCGCAGTCCGAGCACATCCGGGTGGACGGGAGCCACCGGTCCACCCGGGCGAACGTGCGTCCGTATCTCGCCGCCTTGTACTCCAGCATGGCGACGAACGACGACCATCCGGCGTCGTGGACGGACTTGGCGAGCCTCGTGCGGCCGAGACCGACGACACACAGGTCCTCGACGTACACCGCTTGATTCTCGCGGATGATCGTCGTGGACAGCTTGTGCTGCCAGTCCCGCCGGGTGTCGGCCACCCGGGCGTGTGCCCTGGCGACCTTCACGACGGCCTTCCTACGGCGGTTGCTGCCCCGCTGTTTGCGGGACAGGGCCTGTTGCAGCCGTTTGAGCTTGCGGGCCGCGCGGCGCAGGAACCTGGGTGCGGCGACCTTCGTGCCGTCGGACATGACCGCGAAGTGCGTCAGCCCCAGATCGATCCCCACCTCGGCGTCCACCTCGGGCAGCGGCTCGTCCGTGGCCCGCACGACGAACGAGGCGAAATACCTTCCGGCGGCGTCCCGGATGACCGTCACGGACGACGGGTCCGACGGCAGTATCCGGGACCAGCGGACCGTGAGGTCGCCGATCTTCGGCAGCCGCAGACGACCGTTGTCCAGGACCGTGAACCGGGAGTTACGGGTGAAGCGGATGGCCTGCCGGTTGTCCTTGCGGGACCGGAACCTCGGCGGTGCGACCTGGCGGCCTTTACGCCTGCCCGACACGGAGTGGAAGAAGTTGCGGTAGGCGGTGTTGAGGTCCGCGAGGGCCTGCTGCAACACCACCGCCGACACCTCGCCCAGCCACGCCCGTTCCGGGGTCGTCTTGGCCCGCGTGATGACCCGCTTCGACAGTTCGGCGTCCGAGATGTACGGCAGGCCCTGCTCGTGGGCGGTCTGCCGGAGGCGCAGCCCGTCGTTGAACACCACCCGGGCGCATCCGAACGCCCGGGCCAGCGCGATCTGCTGGCCGGGTGTCGGGTAGACCCGGAACTGGTACCGGAGCTGCACGAACCACACAATATCATGTTGGTCTATGGCGGAATTTGAGGGTATCCATACCGGCAGGCACTGTGTTTTCGCGATGCATGTTCATTTGGTTTCGTGACGAAGTTCCGGCACACGGTGTTCGCCGCCCGGCACCTGACCCGCATGGAACAGATCATGCGGGACGTGTGCCGCGACTTCGAGGCCGAGCTGGTCGAGTTCAACGGCGGCCACAACCATGTCTACCTGCTGGTCGACCACCCACCCAAAGTCGCCGTGGCCCGCCTGGTCAACTCACTCAAGGGCGTCTCGTCGCGCCGCCCGCGGCAGGAGTTTCCCGACCTCGCACGCCACTACTACCGGGCCAACAAGCTCTGGTCGGGCTCGTACTTCGCCGGCTCCGTCGGCGGCGCGCCACCAAGCATCGTGACGCAGTACATCGAGCAGGAAAACCGGCCAGGTTAGAGCACTGCTCGGGCCCTGGCGGCCCTCCCAGCGTGGGCCTTCACCCCCGGGCCTGGAGGCCGGAGCACTGGCCCGCATTCCGGTAGCTCACGGTCACACTGGTCTGGGTCACGCCGGCGACCAAGCCCGTCAGCGGCAGTGCGGGCGGGCACGCCGGGGTCGCTGTCGGGGTGGAAACGGTCGCGGGCCAGGGCTCGGCCTGCGCCGGGCCGGCCCAGCCCGCGACGGTCACGATCGAGGCGGCGAGCAGGGCACCGATCCGGTACAGCATCAAGGAACTCCTTCGCTCTGGCCGGGCGTCGGCCGCCGTCAGGACGACGGCGGCCGACGCCCGGGGCGTCAGGTCAGGTCACAGCGGCGGGTACGCGTTCGCCATCAGCTCCTGGAACTGAGCCGAGAACCAGTGCCCGGAAACCGGCGCGTCCGGCAGGGCACCACTCATGTTGTTGTTGTTCCGCGGGTTACCCGTGTACGTCGGGTCACACATCCGGTCGAAACCCTTACCCTCGTCGTTCGGGATCTCCGAGCTCGAACCGTCCGACTCACCCGGCGGCTTGATCCACACGTACGCGTCGATACCCGAAGCGGGCGCCGCCGTCGGACGCTCACCCAGACCCGCACCCGACTGGTTACACCAGTTCCCCTTCTGGAACCGCCGGTCGATCCGCGACTCGTCCACCCGGGTGTCCACATCACCGGCGCTGCTCGGACCGGTCGGACGGTCCGGACCGCCCCAACCGTTACGCGACGTGTCGATCAACATACCCACACCCGACGGGAACCCGGCCTGCACCAACCGCTGCCGGAACGCCTGCGCGAACGACAACTCGTCGTTGTAGTTGTTCCAGTCGATCCACGTCGACGGACGCGTCGTCGAGTCCACCGTGATGTACGGCTCCTCCAACGCCGAGTAGTTCGCCGTGTTCGTGATGAACCCGTGCACATCCGACGGCGACGCACCCGACGCGTTCGCCGCCTGCGCGATGAGCTGCGCCGTCGGCCCGAAGTTGTCCTCCCAGCCGATCCAACCGTGGTGCCCGGCGTCGATGTAGTTGTACACGTTCGGCACATCCGCCAACTGCGAAATCGCGTAACCGACACCCGTCACGTAGTTGCCGTTCGCCAACATCACGTCACACTCAGGCGTCGCCGTCGCCCGCGAACCCACATTCGTCACCAGGTTCGGCAGCGAGTCGATCTCGATCACCGCCACGATCCGCAGATTCCGGTACTCCGCCCGACCCACGATCTCCGCGATCGGATCAATGTAGTCGTCCCGGTACGCGTCGATCTCGTCCGGACCCAACTCACCGTTGGACGCCAACGCCGCGCAGTCCCGACCCGGCAGGTTGTAGATCACCACCTGGAACACCAACGGACGACTACCGTTCGCCGCGTCCTGCCGGACCGCCTCGTCCAGATGGTCAGCCAGACCCATGTCACCGGTCGTCGGGCTGTTGTTGCCGTAGATCGCACTCGTACGGTCCAGCCACACACCCGTCGGCTCGTCCGCGATCCGGCTACCACCCGGCTCAGCCGCCGCGTTCGCACTCCAGATCGGGTTCACGTACACGTCCGCACCCACGTACGGGTTGTCCACCCGCGGCCCACCCGTCGGTGGTGGCGTGGTGACCGGTGGGGGCGCTGTCGTGACCGGCGGAGGTGCCGTGGTGACCGGCGGCGGCACGGTGGTGACCGGCGGCGGAGTCGTCGGGCCGGTGCCACCGTTGCACGCCACCCCGTTCAAGGTGAACGCGGTAGGGCTGGAGTAGCTGCCGGTCCACCGCCCGTTGAAGCCGATCGAGGTGGACGCCCCGGTACCCAGGTTGCCGTTCCACGAGGCGTTGGTCGCGGTGATCGCGCCGGAGCTGCCGCTCCAGTTCGCCGACCAGCCCTGGGTCAGGGTCTGACCGGACGGCAGGGTGAAGCGCAGACTCCAGCCGTTGACCGGATCCTGCCGATTGTTGATGGTGATGTTGGCGGTGAATCCGCCGGCGCCGGAGCCTTCGTTCCAGGTGTTCGCCTGATAGGTGACGTTGCAGACCACCGCGGCGTGGGCGGCGGTGGTGGGGACGATCAGGGCTGCGGCGACCAGTGCGGTAGCGCCGCCGACGGCCAGCAGATTACGGCGTACGGTGCGTCTCGGGACGGATGGCATCGCGTTCTCCTACAGATCCGCAGGGCTGCCACCACGGGCCGGAGTGTCGGTCTGAACCGGCTTGCGACCGGATCTGCCTCGGACGGTGCGGGCGCACGGTCGAGGACGGTCGACGTGGTGGGCTGGGGAGAGGAGTGCCCGGCGCCGGATGGTGGTCACCCCCGGCGGTCCCCTCGGTCTGAAACGAGCCGCTCGCGTTGGCTCCCGGTGCGGCTGAGGCGAATTGTGGCACGCGACAATGATCGATACAATCACCGGTTCGGCCCGGCCCGGACGGAGTTAATCCGTCCGGCCGGGTTGACGTCGTCTGCGAGCATGATCGCCGTGACCAAGCTGAACCAGATCATCGCGGTGGAGAAGGGCGTCAAGAGCAAGTCCTTCGCGGAGTTGACCGAGGCGCACCACGCGGTGCAGAAGCAGCCGCTGCTGTCCGGCATCTCCCGCACCTACCAGCCGAAGGACGAGGAGGGTGAGCAGCTCCCGCCCGAGTCGACCCGGGTGCAGGTGCACGCCGAGCAGGTGCTGCGGGACGTGGCGAAGACGCTGACCCGGCTGTTCGACGTGACCGCGACCAAGGACTGGGCGAACACCCGGGCCACCGCCGATGTCGTGGTCGACGGCCGGACCCTGGTCACCGCCGCACCGGTGTCGTACCTGCTGTTCCTGGAGAAGCAGCTGGTCGACCTGCACACCTTCGTCAAGAAGCTGCCGGTGCTGGACGCGGCCGAGTCGTGGAGCCGCGACGAGTCGACCGACTCCTGGCGTACCGATCCGGTGCGTACGGTCAAGACGAAGAAGGTGCCCCGCAACCATGTCAAGGCCGAGGCGACCGACAAACACCCGGCGCAGGTCGAGGTCTACTACGAGGACGTACCGGTCGGCTACTGGACGACGGTGAAGTTCTCCGGTGCGCTGCCGGCCCGGCGGGTAAACGAGTTGCTGGACCGGATCGCGGCGCTGCAGACCGCGGTCAAGTTCGCCCGCGAGGAGGCCAACGGCGTCGAGGTCACCGACCAGCGCATCGGCGACGCGGTCTTCGGCTACCTGTTCGGGTAGTCGCAGACCACCTGCCGGTGGATACGATCACAGTCTCCCCGGACTGAGCCCCGGGGTGGCCGTCAGCCGGGTTCGCACCGGCTGACGGCGGAGGAGCACCAAGCTGAAGCTGACGACGAATCTGACGAAGCGGTCCCAGTGCGGGTTCGAGTCCCGCCCCCGGTACCAGCCACACCGGGGTGGCCCAACTGGTAGAGGCAGCCGCCACACACTCAGGCTCTCGCTCCACGCTCAGCATTCGCCGCCGGTCGTCAGGTCGAGGAGGGACGGACAGGGACAGCTGGATGCTGGTTCGATTCCAGCTCGCGCCTCCACCGCGGCGCGGTAGTTTAAGGGCAAAACCCGGCGTCATAAAGAGTGATCTGTCCCTTTTAAAGGTACTGGCGACAGCAAATGGGCGGCAGCCCAGAGGCCCGGAGACAGGACAGCTCTCCGGGCCTCGCCATGTCCGGACGGGACCCGCTGGGCACACCATCGACCAGGTCAAGACCGACCCCGGCCAGAATGTTGATCGACGACAGACAATTTACAACCCGGTCTGGTGGGCCGTATCGTCCACATCATCGGACGACAGCACGGGGGATGTCTGAAATGATCGATTCCGGCCTGCCACGGACCAGCCTGGCGGACAGCCACGTACTCGCGGCCCAGCAGTGGGTCAACGCCACCTACGCCGGTGCGCCGGGATACCTCAGCTGTCCGGAGGACGGGCGCACCGGCTGGCCGACCGTACTCTCGCTGACCCAGGGGCTGCAGTACGAGCTCGGCATCTCGCCGACGGTGCAGAACTTCGGGCCTGGCACCCTCGCCGCGGTCCGCACGCGTAACCGGCTGCCAGCCGAGGAGACCAACACCAACCTGGTCCGCATCTACAACGCCGCGCTGTGGTGCAAGGGCTACTGGGCCGCCACTGATCAGGGAGTCTGGACCGCCGACTCGGAGGACTCGTTCAGTCAGCTCTACGTCGACGCCGGGCTGTCGTACGCCGATCTGTCGGCCCGGCGGGCGATGTGGCCGCACGTCGCGCGGGCGATGCTGCGGATGGACCAGTTCCGCCTGGTGCCGCAGGGTGACAGCACCGTCCGGGGCATCCAGCAGCGGTTGAACTCGCGCTACGTGGCCGGCATCGGCATCCCCGCGATGAGTCTGGTGCCCTGCGACGGGATCTACTCCAGGGACGTGCAGCAAGGGCTGATGATGGCCATCCAGTACGAGGTCGGCATCCCGCTGGGCTCGATCAACGGCAACTTCGGGCCGGGCACCCAGGCCGGGCTGCGTGGGGTCGGCTCCGGCCGGCTCACCGGCGATCTGCGGCACCTGTTTCGGTCGGCGTGCTACGTCAACTCGCCGACCTTGCTGCCGGGCGATCCACAGCTGCCGCTGGCGTACCACCCGCAGGACATCGACACCGATGTGGAGACCGCCACCCACCTGGCGTGGCTGCGCGCCTTCCAGCGTTTCTCGCAGATCCCCGAGAGCGGCACCAACGACTACACCACCTGGGCCCAGCTGCTCGTCTCCTGCGGCGACACCGGCCGGCCCGCCACCGGCTGCGACTGCATCACCGAGATCACCGCAGCCCGTGGCGCGCAGCTCGTCGCGGCCGGCTACCGGATCGTCGGGCGCTACCTCGACGAGCATCTGCCGCCGTCGGACCCGTACTTTCTAAACAAGGCGCTCAAGCCCGGTGAACCGCAGACCATCCTCGACGCCGGGCTGCGATTCTTCCCGATCTTCCAGTACAACGGCACCCAGCTGGGCAACTTCACCTACCCCAAAGGGTACGACCAGGGCCGGATCGCCCATCAGAAGGCCGTCGAGCACCGGATCCCCGCCGGTACCTGCATCTACTTCGCGGTCGACTTCGACGCCCTGGACGTCGACATCGACGGCGGGATCAAGCCGTACTTCCACGGGGTGAAATCGGCGCTCGCCGAGATGGGCGACCGCTACCACTTCGGAGTCTACGGCTCGCGCAACGTGTGCAGCCGTGTCTCCCAGGAGGTCGGCGCACGGTGGTCGCTGGTTTCCGGGATGTCCTGGGGCTACTCCGGCAACCTCGGCTTCCCGCTGCCGGCGAACTGGGCGTTCAACCAGATCCGGGAGTACGAGTTCGCGTCCGGCTGGGGACTGGACCACGACGTATGGCGGGACGGAGCCGATCCCGGGGTCGCCGCGCTCGTTTCCGGCCAGTGAGTCGCGCTCGTTCCCGGCCAGTGAGTGAGGAGCCCGAGATGATCAGCAGACGTGTCCTGCTCGGCGGCGCCGTCGGCACCGGCGTGCTCGCCCTGACGCCCGCTGACGCCGCCCACGCGGCCGAGGTTGCCGAGGCGCGGAACGAAATCCACGAGGTGTCCGCAAACGGCTGGCGGATCGATCCGGCCGCCATCGCTGTCCACCGGATCGAGGGTTCCACCGTCTCGGTAGCGCTGCGCCGAGGTCCCGCCGCGGGGGTGCTGCTGCACGTCGCCCGCCGCTGGCACTACGAGATCGGCCCGGTCGACACCGGCGAAGGCGGCGGCGTCGCCGGCTACGCTGCCGACCGCGTGGTGCGCACCGCCGTCGACTCCAACTACCTCTCCGGCACCGCGATCGCCCTGCACCCGACCGCCTATCCGCTGGGCGGTAGTGAGTCGCTGTGGCCGCACCAGGAGGCAGTCGTACGGGACATACTCGCCGACTGCGAAGGCACCCTGGTCTGGGGCGGTGACCTGTCGCCGGCGACGGCCTCGCACTTCCACGTAGCCGCCCGGCCCGGTGACCGGGCCCTGGCCCGGGTCGCCGCCCGGCTGGGACCCGGTGTCCACGTTGCGCGCCGGACACCGGCGGTCGTCGCCGGGTAGGCGCCCGCCGGCGTAACCGGTCGAGGGTGGCCGGTCGCACCGGCCACCCTCTGTCATCGGGTACGGGGGTCAGTCAGTTCACGGGCAGGGCTGCCAGGCCAGGTGGTACATCGTCTCGATGCTGCCGTCCGTCGAGTCCATGGTCAGAAAGCTAACGTCCGTCGACGATCCCTTGCTCAGGCGCAACTCGGTGTTGATGTTGAGGTTGCGGATCTCGCCACACGGATGCCAGACCACGGAGGCGATCGGCACCTCGTCGCTCACCATCCAGTTGTCGTCCAGCGGAGCCGGAATCGGATGGCTGCTGAAGGTGCCCTGAGTCATTCCCTGGAAGTAGTAGTTGGCCCGTTGCGTGGCGATGGCACCCGGGCTGAGCAGCCCGTAGCCGCGGTAGTCCACCTTCACGATCGCGAAGGTGTAGCCCGCCGGCGCGTGCACCAGCACGTTGAGCTGACAGTTCCGGCGACCTTCGGTGACTGAGATACCCGGACCCGCCTGCACCAGGTAGTCGCTGTAGATGGTGGTGAAGGCGGTGTTGTCCGGCGAGACGGCGACGTCGGCCGTACCTGGCCGACAACCAGAACCCGCCATCGCGACCAGATCGATCACAACCTGGTCATCCGGTGGGTCATCCAGGATCCCCTTGGCAGACGCGGATGCGCCCGAGATCAACGATGAGGCGAGCAACGCAAGCACCACGCCGCCACGCGTCAGCAGTTTGCGCATGAAACCTCCTCCGATGTGTGATGCGACGATGCGTGCGCAACAATCTACGTACAGACATTGATGCTTGTCAACGTAAATTTAATTGCCACAGGGGTTTTGTAAATTGATCACACGCCACCTCGCCGCCGACCATCCCAACCCAGCCGGCAGAGCAGACGGCGGCCGCACCAACCGCGCAAATCGCCTATACCATGACAAGAGGTTGACCCAATTGCCTCCAATGACCAGCTAGTTGATCCCGCCGAAACGGGCACACGACATACGACCTGGGCAGAATCAATATCAACATATCGACCCTGGCAGATACTTGCATGAATCGATGTTCGTCGCTATCATCCTTTCGCAGGACGCCCCGCCGAAACACTCTGGACCCAATCTCCCATGATCCAAAGGGCCCAGCAGACAAAGATCCACGGCGCGGTTGTTCCGCAAAGTCGTGTGTGCCCCAGCCGTCATAACCTGAGCCCCGAGGGGAACGGAATGAAAAGAAGCCTCACCGGCGCGAGACACGGAATGTCCGCCGCACTCGGCACAGTTCTCGCGCTGACTCTGACCGCTCCGGTCCATGCCTCCCCGGCGACGTCGAGCGCCGTGCCGGACAGCGACATCACCGTGGAGGTGGTGGCCGCCAGTGGTTCAGGCTGCGCGCCCGGCACGGCCAGGGTCGTTGCCAACCCCGACAACACCGGCTTCCGGATCCGCTACTACGACTTCCTCGCCACCGTCGGTGACGGGGCCGACCCGACGGACAGCCGGAAGAACTGCCAACTCGGTGTGCTCGTCAAGGTGCCGGCGGGCTGGACCTTCGCGGTCGCCACCGCGGACTACCGGGGTCGGGCCCGGATTCCCAGTGGAGCGACCGGCCGGCAACGAACGAACTACTACTGGCAGGGCTCGTCCGACAACAGCCGTACCGACGCCACGTTCGGCGGACCGTACAACGGCTTCTGGGCCACTGCTGACCACGCACCAGTGCTGGTGTACGTCCCCTGTGGGCAGCAGCGGGTGCTGAACATCAACACCGAACTGCGAGTGGACGCCGGTACCTCCAGCGGCCAGGCCAGCATGTCGATGACCACGACCGAAGGCAACGTCGACACACTGTTCAACCTGGACTGGGTCAGGTGCTGACCACCTGATCCGCCAGTCAACGCCGGGCGCGGGCAGATCGATGCCCACGCCCGGCGCTGTCGTACGCGGAACCGGACTCGGACCCGGAGCGAGCAGCACGGGCAATCCGGTCAGCGTCAGCGAACTGGTCAGCGCCAGCGTCGACCCGGTGGGCACGGAGAAAGCCGTCGACCGCCGTCGACCAGGGAAAGCCCTCCGCCCGGCGGCGGGCCGCCGCGCGTCGCGCCGCCACCGGTCGGCCGGCAAGTTCGCAGATCGCGTCCGCGTACTCCTGCCCGCCGCCGGCCACCGCCAGCCCGGCGTCTCCGATCACCTCCGGCAGCGCGCTCTCCGCGGCGACCACCACCGGGGTGCCGCTGGCCAGGGCTTCCAGGGCAGCCAGCCCAAAGGTCTCCACCGGCCCGGGTGCGATCACCACGTCGGCGCCGGCCAGCAGCCGGGCGACCTCGTCGCGGTCGCCGACGTAGTTGGCGAAGTGCACGGTCAGCCCGGCCTCGACAGCGTGTGCGCGCAGACCCGCCTGACGAGGGCCGGTGCCGACGATCACCCCGACGGCGGGTACGCCCCGATCGCGCAGCGCGGCCAGCGCCGCGAGGACCCGCTCGGGGCACTTCTCGGCGGACAGCCGGGCGCAGTGCAGCACCAGCAGCTCACCGTTGGGCGCGTACTGCTCGCGTACCGCCTCGTCGTGCCGGCGGGGGTGGAACTGGTCGAGATCCACGCCGAGCGGCACCCGGGCCAGGTTGTCCGCCCCGATCCGGGTGAACTCGCGCGCGGCCCACTCGGTGGTGCACACCACCCGGTCGTATCCGGCGGCGGTCGCCGCGTTGAGCCGGTCGGCGATCCGCTCGGTGATCCGGTCGGTCAGCTTCGCCGGGCCGGCGGATCGGACACCGAACGGCAACCGCAACAGGCCGTCGAGCGTCTCGTGGGAGACCATCAACGCGGGTACGCCGTGCCGCCGCGCCCACTGCCCGGTCCACCGCAGCGTGGTGCGGTCGGAGACCTCCAGCCGGTCCGGGGCGAGCTCGGTGAGCAGGCGGCGTACCCGGGAACGGCCAAGCAGCACCCGGTAGCCGCCGGTGCCGGGCACCGCCGGCCCGGCGATGGTGATCACCCGCCCCTGTGCGGTGTCCTCATCCGCGTCGGCCGCCCCCGGCACCACCAGCACCGGCTCATGGCCGGCGGCCAGATAGCCGGTGCCGAGTTCCCGCAGCGCGGTCCGTAACCCACCGGAGCTGCCGGTGATGAAATTCGCCAGCCGAACGATCCTCATGATGCCGTCACCATCCGGCCAGCATCGCAACCGCCGGGCGGCGGGCAGGGCACACGACCGTGACGTGTCGGCGAACTGTGCCCGACGGCTATCTTCGTCGTCGTCGGGCACCGGCGGGCGACGGCCCGGTCAGGACCAGCCGTAACCGGCCCGCAACGCCTGGCACACCCGGTCGAACCGGCCCCGGTCGAGGATGGCACCCTCACGCCGGATGCTGTCCTCCCGCATGGTGAGCACCCGGTCGAGCCGGATCCAGCTCGGCCGGCCGTCGTCGCCCCAGGTGCCCAGCGACAGCCAGTGCCGCTGCCCGTCGCGGTCGGACTGGCTGGACAGCATCAGCCCGAACAGGGTGCGGCTGCGCCGGCCCACCACCAGGACCGGACGGTCCTTGCCCTGCCGGGGGTCGTCCTCGTACGACACCCAGGTCCAGACGATCTCGCCGGGATCGGCGTGCCCGTCCAGCTCGGGTGCGTACGACAGTTGCCGCCGCTGCAACGCGGCCACCTGCCGGCGCCGGGCCAGCTTGGCCGGTGTCGGGCGCCGTTGCGCCGGTACGCGTTGACCGGCCAGCCGGCCGACGGTCGCGGTCACGCCCTGCCACAGTTTTCCCACGACCGACGACCCTATCGGTAGGCGCCCGCGGCGGTGCGCGACGGGCTCGACCCGCCGCGCACCGCAGGTCAGCTCCCGGTCTGTCGGATCGTGGTCAGCCAAGCATGCCGATGACGGTCCGGGCCTGGTGGGTCAGTGCGGCTGCGGCGGCCGGGTCGACCCGGTCGCGCCGGTGCGGATGCGCCAGATGGTGCACGAAGCGTCGCACGGCCTGCGTCGCCTGGTCGGCGCGGCCCCGGTCGAGGTGCCACTGCGCCTGGTGCAGCGCGGCGGACAGCCGGTGGGTGACCGGTCCGGAGATCGCGCCGTCGCGCCGGAATCCGTCGTACGCGGTCCGCAGCGCGGGCAGGCTGCCCGGTGTCCAGAGGTCCGGCACCGGGACCTGGCTGAAGTCGGTGTCGGCTGCCAGGTAGAAGCCGGGGTACGACGGCTGGTTGTAGGTGGTCTGCTGGCGGGCCACCTCGGCGCGGTACTGCGGGTCGTGCATCAGGGTGTACATCTTGCGGTCGGTCACCTCGGTGCTCAGGTGGATCCGGATCGCGGTGCTGTCGACCGTCCGCAGCAGCAGTTCCTCCCGCCAGTCGCCGAAGACGTCCGCGACCAGGCCCGGGTTTCCCTTGGTGTAGTTGTTGGTCCGGGTGCCCTCGGCGGTGAGCAGCCGACCCCGACGCCAGTCGTCGATGGTCGGGGTCTGGTCGATCGCGCCGTCGACGATCTGGGTGGTGCCGTCGGCCGCCCACCGGATGCTCATGTTGGTGCCGGGGATCTGCGAGCCGAGCGGCTCGCCGGCGGCGGTGTGCAGGCCGAGTCCGCTGACCGCCCACACCTCGTGGCCGGGGTGCTGCGGATCGATGTCGCCGATCATGCCCCGGCCGGTGTCCACTCCGGAGTACCCGCCGAAGATCACTTCACCGGTAGCGGCGTCGAGCAGGCCGTGCCCGTACGGCGCCCACCGCCCGCCCTCGAAGACCAGGTACGCCTCCAGGCCGGGGCGGCGCGGGTCGATGTCGGTGACGTGCATGGCGTCGCCGTGGCCGAGCCGGGCCATGGTGCCCGGTGCCGCGCTGTCGGGTGGCAGCGGCGCGAACGCGCTGTACAGCAGGCTGCCGTCGTCGTCGATGGTGGCCGCGCCGTAGACGATCTCGTGCCGGCCGTCGCCGTCGACGTCGGCCGCGCTGATCGAGTGCTGCCCCTGGGTGGTGATGGTGGCGAACTCGCCGTCGGTGCCGTCGCGGCCGTGCGGCGAGTCGTCGAACGGGTTGGTCATCGGCGTCCAGCCGCTGTCGACGTACCACTGCTCGGTGAGCTTGCGCCCGTCCCACCCGTAAGCGACCAGGGTGGAGCGGGTGTAGTAGCCGCGGGCGAAGACCGCCGACGGCCGGCGGCCGTCCAGGTAGGCCACCGCGGCGAGGAACCGGTCGACCCGGTTGCCCGGCTCGATGCGCGACATCGCGTAGTCGCCCCACATCAGGCCGTCGTCGTGCCGGCCGGGCTTGTACCGGATCGTCTGCAGTTCCCGCCCGGTGGCGCCGTCGAACACGGTGAGGTACTCGGGGCCGTCGACGATGAAGCCTTCGAAGGCACGCAGGTTGTTGCGAGTGCTGCGGGCCGGGGCGTAGACGTCGATGAAGTGGTCGGCGAGGGCCTGCGCGTCGGCCCGGGACAGCGGATACTCGTACGCCGGGTCGATGCCGAACGCCGCCTCCAGGGTGGCCGGCCAGTTGCCGGCGACCACCTCCGGGTGGGCGTGCCAGCCCTGGAACATGTCGACCAGGTGGTCGTGGTAGTCGGCGGCGGACATCCGGTAGTCGTCGCGGTGCGAGTAGCCGGCCCGCCGGTCGGACTCCGGCATGGTGACGTAGCGTTCGTCGGCGACCCGGCCGTCCGGGCGGTAGCTGATCGTCCTGGTGCCGGGGGCGGTCTTGAGCATCATCTCCGAGCGGCCGTCGCCGTCGAAGTCGTAGACCAGGAACTGGGTGTAGTGGGCACCGGCCCGGATGTTGACCCCGAGGTCGATGCGGTGCAGCAGGGTGCCGTCCAGCCGGTACGTGTCGAGGTAGACCGGTCCGGTGTAGCCGACCTGGGAGACGTCCTTGGAGTTGGACGGGTCCCACTTGACGACGAACTCGTACCGCCCGTCGCCGTCGACGTCGCCGACGCTCATGTCGTTGGCGGAGTAGGTGTACGCCTCACCGGCCGGGGTGACCCCGTCGGCGGGCCGACGCAGCGGCAGGTCGTGGTAGGCCTGCGACCACGGGTGCACCGGGTCGCTGCGGTCGACCTCGACGCCGTCGACCACGGCGGCGACCTGGTAGCTGGTGCCGGTCGCGGGGTCGGTGTCCAGGTAGTTGGTGCTGTCGGTGACGGTGGCCAGCCGCCGGCCGTCCCGGTAGACGTGGAAGTCGGCACCGGTCATGCCGGTGGCACCGTGGCCGGTCACCTCGTGGCCGAGCAGTCGCCAGCTGAGGAAGACGCCCTGGTCGGTGGCGGCGGCGACCAGGCCGCGGTCGAGATGTTCGAGTTGGACGGCGTCAGGGTGGCCGCCTCCGGGCGCGGCGCCGGCCGGTACGCCGAGGGTCAGCGCGCAGACGGTGGCGAGCAACGCCACGGCGGTGGCTGGACGGTGCGGACGGCGACGTCGGGTACGACGGTTCATACCGGAATCTCCTCGGTCGACGGGCGGCGCGGCTCTGGCCGACCGGCCGGCCCGGTGCCGGTTTCAGGCACCCGTGACAGGTTCAATGAAACGATACAAGCCACTGAAGGCTATGGATACCTCCACTGGTGTGTCAAGGCAAGCTGTCACAGCCTGAACCGTTCCATTCGGACCGCGGACCGACTCGTCGCGGACCACGGTCACCTGAGGTCATCGAGTTGTGACCCCTGCGGCGATCGACTAGGGTCGGTGCACCGATCCGCAGCCAGTCGCGGCATCATCCGGCGGCACCACGCAGTTGGCGATGTGCACCAGCCCCGACGTGCACCATCCCGTCGACGCAACCCGGCCCGTCAAGCCCGTAACGGCGACAACGAGGTAGGAGACAGACGGTGAATCCCTCCCCAGCGTTCCCGCACCGGCGGCGATCCGCGCGTACCACCCGGTCGGCCGGACGCGCGACGAGCCTCGCCGCCGTCGCGGCGCTCGCGCTGGCCGGCTGCTCGGCCGGCGAGTCCCTGGAGACCGACGACGGGCCGGCCAGCTCCGACGGCACCCTGGTGGTGGCCATCTCCAGCGAGCCGGACAGCCTGGACGTGCACGTCTCCACCGCGTCGCCCACCTTCCTGGTAATGGAGAACGTCTACGACACCCTGGTGGAGCCGGCCCCCGACCTGAGCTTCCAACCCGCGCTGGCCACCGAGTGGGAGGTCAGCGAGGACCTGCTCACCTGGACCTTCCAGCTACGCGACGGCGTCACCTGGCACAACGGGCGGGAGTTCACCGCCAGCGACGTGGTCGCCAGCTTCGAACGGATCACCGACGCGGAGACCGCCGCGAACGCCTGGCGGTTCGAGACCGTCGACGAGGTACGCGAGGTCGACGACCGTACGGTGGAGTTCGTCCTCAACCAGCCGACCCCCAACCTGCTGGCCAACATCGGCGGGTTCAAGGGGATGGCGATCGTCGCCCCCGAGCTGATCGACGGCGACGGGCTGACCACCGACGCGATCGGCACCGGGCCGTTCCGGTTCGTCAGCTACACCCCCGGTGACCGGATCGTGCTGGAGGCCAACCCGGACTACTGGGGCGACGGTCCGTACGTCGACCGGGTCGAGTTCCGGTTCGTCTCCGAACCGACCACCGCGCTGACCAACCTGCGCACCGGGGCGGTGCACCTGACCAACAACGTGCCGGCCCAGGAGATCGCCACCCTGCGCGACGACCCCGACGTCGAGCTCGGCCAGCAGGCCAGCAACGACTACTGGTACTTCACCTGCAACTTCGACCGGCCGCCGTTCGACGACATCGACGTACGCCGGGCGCTGTCGTTCGCCATCGACCGCGAACAGGTGGCCCAGGCCGCCTTCTTCGACGCCGCGACGCCGGTGCAGTCGGCGATGCCGCCGGGCAACTTCTGGGCCACCGACTACGCCCCGTTCAGCCACGATCCGGACCAGGCCCGCGAGCTGCTCGCCGACGCCGGCGTCACCGACCTCACCGTCGACCTGATGCTGACCAACGAGTACCCGCACACCCTGGCCGCCGCCGAGGTGATCGCCAGCCAGTGGGGCGACGTCGGCGTCAACGCCGAGATCCGTACCCTCGACTTCGCCAGCTGGCTCGACGAGCAGGGCAACGGCAGCTACGACTGCTACGTCCTCGGCTGGCTGAACAACCTCGACGGCGAGTACGCCTACTACGCCCAGCACCACTCCGCCGGCTCGTTCAACTTCCACGGCTACGCCAACCCGCAGGTCGACCAGTACCTCGACCAGGCTCGGGCCAGCGTCGAGGACACCGAACGGCGCGACCTCTACCACCAGGCGGCCAGGCTGATCATCGACGAGGTCAGCTACGGCTACCTGTACAGCCCGCAGGCCACGCTGGCCTGGGCGCCGCAGGTGTCCGGCGTGGAGATGCACCCGGACGGCAAGACCCGGCTGCGGACCGTACGGTTGACCGACTGAGCCGGCGCGATGGCGCGTTTCCTACTGTGGCGGGCGCTGCAGACGGTCGTCGCGATGCTCGGGGTCAGCGTCGCGGTCTTCCTGATCGTCCAGCTGGTGCCCGGCGACCCGATCCGGCTGGCCCTGGGCACCCGCTTCGACGAGGAGCTGTACCAGGCGATGCGGGCCCGCGCCGGGCTGGACCAGCCGCTGTTGACCCAGTACGGCGGCTGGCTGGCCCGCGCGGTCACCGGTGACCTGGGGGTCAGCTTCCGCAGCGGTGAGCCGGTCACCCGGCTGCTGCTGGCCCGGCTCGGCCCGACCAGCCTGCTCGCCGGCGCGGCGCTCGCCGTCGCGCTGGCGATCGCGCTGCCGTTGGGCATCGTCTCCGCGGTGCGCTCCGGGTCACTGGTGGACCGGATCGCCACCGGGTTCAGCCAGCTGTGGATCTCGGTGCCGGACTTCTGGAGCGGGATCATGTACATCCTGCTCTTCGCGCTGCTGCTGGGTTGGCTGCCGGCCTCCGGTTACGTGTCGCCGTTGGACGACCCGGTCCGGGCGGCCCACCACCTGGTGCTGCCGGCGATGACCGTGGGGCTGATCTCCGGTTCGGTGCTGACCCGGTTCGTCCGCTCGGCGGTGCTGGAGGCGCTGCACCAGGACTACGCCCGTACCGCCCGGGCCAAGGGGCTGTCCCGCTGGCAGACGGTCCGCCGGCACGTGCTGCCCAACGCCTGGATCTCCATCGTGACCGCCGTCGGCCTGCAGCTCGGTTTCCTGCTCGGCGGAGTGGTGATCGTCGAGGTGATCTTCGAGTGGCCGGGCCTGGGCCGGTTGGCGTACGACGCGGTCGTCCGGCGTGACTACAGCCTGCTGCAGGGCGCGGTGCTGGCCATCGCGCTGATGTTCCTGGTGGTCAATTTCCTGGTGGACCTGCTGTACGGCTACCTCGACCCGCGGGTACGGCGCCGATGACCCGCCGACTGTTCCTGCTGCTGGGCAACCGGCTGGCCCTGGCCGGGCTGCTGGTGCTGGCCGTGCTGGCAGCGGTCGCCGTGGTCGGGCCGTGGCTGGCCCCGTACGACCCGAACGCGGTCGACGTGCCCGGCCGGCTCGCGGGCCCGTCGTGGGCGCACCCGTTCGGCACCGACAATCTCGGCCGCGACGTGCTCAGCCGGGTGCTGGTCGGAGCCCGGGTGTCGCTCCAGGTCGGGTTCGTCGCGGTGGGCATCTCGCTGACCGCCGGGCTGCTGATCGGGCTGGTCGCCGGCTTCTACTCCGGCGCGGCGGACGCGCTGCTGATGCGCACCATGGACGTGCTGTTCGCGTTCCCGGCGATCCTGCTGGCGATCGCGGTGCTGGCCATCCTCGGGCCGGGCATCACCAACGCGATGATCGCCATCGGCATCGTCTACACGCCGATCTTCGCCCGGATCGTGCGGGCCGCGACGCTCGTCGTCTCGGCCCAGTTGTACGTCCGGGCGGCCCGTGCCGTCGGCGCCGGCGACCTGCGGATCCTGCTCCGCCACGTGCTGCCGAACATCGCCGCGCCGGTGATCGTGCAGACGTCGCTGAGCCTGGCGTTCGCGATCCTGGCCGAGGCGGCGCTGTCGTTCCTGGGTCTGGGCGTGCAGCGACCCGATCCGGCCTGGGGACGGATGCTCGCCGAGGGCCGCGACTTCGTCAGTCAGGCACCATGGATGGGCATCTTCCCCGGCCTGGCCATCTTCGCGACCGTGCTGGCGTTCAACGTCGTCGGCGACGGGCTGCGCGACGCGCTCGACCCACGGCAACGGTCGGTCATCGAGTCGAGGGGGCAGGGCTGATGGCCGGCGACCCGGTGCTGTCGGTACGGGACCTGACGGTGCGCATCGGCACCCGGCGGGGTGTGGCGAGGGTGGTCAACGGGGTCAGCTACGACGTGCACCCGGGTGAGACGCTGGCCATCGTCGGCGAGTCGGGGTCCGGCAAGTCCGTCGGCGCGCTGGCGGTCCTCGGCCTGCTCGACGAGGCGGCCACCGCCACCGGGCAGGTGCTGCTGGACGGTGTGGACCTGCTGGCCGCCGGTGAGCGACAGCTGCGGCGGATCCGTGGCAACGAGATCGCGATGGTCTTCCAGGACCCGATGACCTCCCTCAACCCGGTGAAGACGATCGGGTCGCAGCTGGTCGAGCCGATTGAGCTGCACGGCGTGGCCACCGGCGCGGCGGCCCGCGACCGGGCGGTGGAGCTGCTCGAACAGGTCGGGCTGCCGGACGCCCGGGACCGGCTCGGCGACTACCCGCACCGGTTCTCCGGCGGGATGCGCCAGCGGGTCATGATCGCGATGGCGCTGGCCTGTGAGCCGAAGGTGCTGCTCGCCGACGAGGCGACCACCGCGCTGGATGTCACCACCCAGGCGCAGATCCTCGAGGTGGTCGCCGGGCTGCAGCGACGGCTGGGCCTCGCGGTCGTCTGGATCACCCATGATCTGGGGGTGGTGGCCGGGATCGCCGACCGGGTCGCGGTCATGTACGCCGGCCGGATCCTGGAGCAGGCACCGGTGGACGAGCTGTACGCCGCGCCCCGGCACCCGTACACGATGGGGCTGCTGGCGGCGGTGCCCCGGGTCGGCGCCGACCGGCCGCGCCGGCTGACGACGATCCCCGGCCAGCCGCCGGATCCGACGGCGCTGCCGCCGGGCTGCGCGTTCCATCCACGTTGCGGCTACCGGCACGACCCACGGGCGGCCACCGAGGTGCCGCCGCTGCGCACGGTCGGCCCGGACCACCGCGTGGCCTGCTTCTACGACGTCGTCGGTGGCACCGCCACCGGTACGGACGGTGGAGATGGCTGAGCAGCCGCTGTTGAGCGTGACCGACCTGCGGGTGCACTTCCCGATCGCCGGTGGCGGGCTACGCCGCCGGCAGAATGCGGTGGTCCGGGCGGTCGACGGGGTGAGCTTCACCGTGGCGGCCGGCGAGACGTTGGGGCTGGTCGGCGAGTCGGGGTGCGGCAAGAGCACCACCGGGCTGGGCCTGCTGCGACTGGTCGAACCCACCGGTGGGCGGGTCAGCGTGCGGGGCACCGAGGTCACCGCGCTGCGCCGGCGGGACCTGCGGGCGATGCGCCGGCACCTCACGATGATTTTCCAGGATCCGTACGCGTCGCTGGACCCCCGGATGACGATCGGTTCGGTCGTCGCCGAGCCGTTGGCGGTGCACGGTCTGCACCGGGGGTCGCGGGCCCGCCGGCACCGCGTCGGTGAGCTGCTGGAACTCGTCGGCCTCGACCCGGACCACGCGCACCGGCACCCGCACGAGTTCTCCGGCGGGCAGCGCCAGCGGGTGGGCATCGCCCGCGCGCTGGCCTGCGAGCCCGATCTGATCGTCGCCGACGAGCCGATCGCCGCGCTCGACGTGTCGATCCAGGCGCAGATCATCAACCTGCTGGAGGACCTGCGCGACGAGCTCGGGTTGGCGTACCTGTTCATCGCCCACGACCTGGCCGCGGTCGGGCACCTCAGTGACCGGATCGCGGTGATGTATCTCGGCCGTATCGTGGAGGTGGCCGACCGGGCGACGCTGTTCGCCCGGCCGGCGCATCCCTACACCCGGGCGTTGCTGTCCGCGGTGCCGCTGCCCGACCCTGTCGCCGAGCGGGCCCGGGAACGGATCATCCTGCGGGGTGCCGTGCCGTCTCCCGCCGACCCGCCGAGTGGCTGCAACTTCCGGACCCGCTGCCCGGCGGCGTTCGACCGGTGCGCCGTCGACGATCCGGTGCTGACCGCACGCGGCGACGGCCACCTGGCCGCCTGCCACCTGTCGGACGACGGCACCGGCTGAGCAGCACCTGGATCGGTGGGTGTCGGGCGGGGTGCCGGACGGCCCGGTACCGGCTCAGTCGACGCGGGTCGCGGCCTCGGCCTCGGCCAGCCGACGCCGCAGATGTTCCCGGTCCGGTTCGGTGCCGGCCAGGTCCACCGCCTGCCGGTAGGCGTCGGCCGCGTCGGCGTGCCGGCCGAGCCGGTGCAGCAGATCGGCCCGGGCGGCCGGCAACGGGTGGTACGACCGCAGGCGCGGATCGGCGGCCAGCTCGTCGAGCAGGGCCAGCCCGGCTGCCGGGCCGTCGCGCATGGCCACCGCCACCGCCCGGTTCAACGCCACCACCGGCGACGGTGCGACCCGCAGCAGTACGTCGTAGAGGGCGACGATCTGCGGCCAGTCGGTGCCGGCGACGTCGGGCGCCTCGTCGTGCAGCGCGGCGATGGCGGCCTGCAGCCCGTACGGGCCGGGCGGGCCGCCGGTCAACGCCGTGCGGGCCAACGCACAGCCTTCCCCGATCATTGGTCGGTCCCACCGACGCCGGTCCTGCTCGTCGAGGAGCACCGGCACCCCGTCCGGGCCGGTCCGGGTATGTCGGCGGGCGTGCACCAGCAGCAGCAGGCCGAGCAGTCCGGCGGTCTCCCGTTGCGCGGGCAGCAGCCGGTGCAGGATGCGGGCCAGCCGGATGGCCTCCTCGGCCAGGTCCAGGCGTTGCAGGCGGGGACCGGAGCTGGCCGCGTACCCCTCGGTGAAGATCGAGTACACCGCCTGTAGAACACCGGGTAGCCGCTGCGGCAACTCGTCGGCACCGGGCACCCGGAACGGGATCCGCGCGTCGCGGATCTTGCGTTTCGCCCGGACGATCCGCTGGGCCATGGTCGCCTCCGGCACCAGGAAGGCCCGGGCCACCTCGGCGGTGGTCAACCCGCCGAGGCAGCGCAGGGTCAGCGCCACCCGGTCCTCCTCGGTCAGCGCCGGGTGGGCGCAGGTGAAGAACAGGGCGAGCCGGTCGTCGGGCAGGTCCCGGTCGACGTCCGCCGCCGGAGCCGGGTCGGCCCGGTCCGCCTCGGCCTGCAGCACCGCGATCCGCAGGGCCAACGTCCGGTCGCGGCGGATCCGGTCGACGGCCCGGCGGCGAGCCGTGGTCAGCAGCCACGCGCCGGGGCGGGTCGGCACCCCGGAGATCGGCCAGTGCGTCAGCGCCGCCTCGATGGCCTCGGCGGCGGACTCCTCGGCCAAATGCAGGTCACCGAAGCGGCGTACCAGGGTGGCGAGCAGCCGGCCGTGTTCCTCGCGGAACACGGCCGCCACCGACGCGCGCACCGCCGTCGGGTCCGTTTCCGGGCCCCGGGCGGCCGGCTGGTTCTGCGGCTCGCCGCCGACCATCCGGTGTCAGAGCCCGAACTCGGCGATCGGACGCACCTGCACCGATCCTCCGTCCCGGGCGCCGGGCGAGCGGGCCGCCCAGTCCAGCGCGACGTCCAGGTTTGGTACGTCGATGACGTCGTACCCGCCGAGCACCTCACGGCTCTCGGCGAACGGACCGTCGGTGACGATCCGTTGTCCGTCGGCGTCGACCTTGACCGAGGTGCAGGTGGTCAGGTCGGCCAGGGCGTTGCCGCTGACCCAGATGCCGGCGTCCTTCATCTGCTTGTCGTAGGCCATCCAGTCCTCGACGGTGCACTGCGCCCCGGGCTGGTCCGGGCTGTCGGTCGGCGGGCTGACGAACAACAGCATGTACTTCATGTCGGGCTCCTCGCAGGTAGTGGCGTTGCCGTACGCCTTGACGACGATCGGCGGGCCGCCGGATCGACAGCTGATCCGGCGAATCCTGCCGTGACCGGCGACCTACTCGGAGTCGGCCAGGATGGCGTACAGCTTGCGGCGGGTCTCGTCGAGTACGGCCAGGGCCCGCTCCCGCTGCTCGGCGGTACCGTTCATCATCACGTGCCGCAGCGCGTGCAACGTCTGCATACCGGATTCGCGTACGTCGTGCCAGCTCTCCACGGTTTCCGGGGCGAACTGCGTCCACGGCGCCTGCTCGGCGGCCTGCTCGGCCTCGGGGCGGCCGGCGTCGGTCAACGCGTACTGCCGGCGGCTGCCGCCGGCCGCGTCCACGGTCCCGACGATCAGCCCTTCGTCCTCGAGCAGTTGCAGGGTGGGGTAGATCGATCCCGGGCTCGGTCGCCAGGCACCGCCGGTACGGGAGTCGAGTTCCCGGATCATCTCGTACCCGTGCATCGGTCCTTCGACGAGCAGGGCGAGTACGGCGGCGCGCACGTTCGGCCGGCGCCGGCCGCGTCCGCCGCCCCGGCCCCGCTGCGGGCCGCCGCCGCCCGGCCCGGCGCCGAAGCCGGGACCGAAGCCGGGACCGAAGCCGGGACCAAAGCCGGGGCCGGGACCGGGGCCGAACGGCGGGAAGCCGAATCCGCCCCGCATCCAGGCCTGCGGTCCGCCGTGGAATCGGTGGTGGAACCTCATGTCTGCCTCCTACGATGTCTTGCCGATACTCTGACGATATATCGCCAACCCGTCGACGACAACACGAGTGCGCCTGGCGGGCGCAGGGCCCGCCAGGCGCTGGGGGTACAGTCGCTTTTCATATAATTAACTGCTGATTGTCGCTTTCGTGGTCAGCTGCGGGCACCAAGGTTCGGGTAGCTGTGCGGCCGCAGGAAGGCAGAGCTCCGGATGCCGCCATCGGCGTCGCGTGGCCCGATCAGCAGCGACGGGTCCGTGCTGACGAGATCGGCGGCGCTCCAGGAACTCTTGATGTTCCACGAGTTGCCGGTCGCCGTCGAGTTGCCCAGCGACACCCCCGCACCGTTGCCGATCGCCAGGTTGCCGGTCAGCCGGGACGTGGAGTTGGCGAACTTGAAGCCACCGTCACCGTTGCGCCAGGCGCTGTTGCGCTCGACGGTGATGGTGCCCGGGTTGCCGTTGTCGATGAAACCGCCGACCGCGTTGTCGAACGCGAAGCTGTTGCGAATGGTGTGGTTCGCCGGCGGGTCGGGATCGCCGCCACCCATCTTGAACCCGTTGCCGTCACCGGAGTAGCCCGGCAGGTCCCACCGGTTGAAGCCGTTGCCCCAGGCCGCCGAGTCCTCGATCAGAATCGGCGAGGTGAACAGCCAGGCGTCGAAACCGTCGTCGGAGTTGTTCCACAACCGGGCACCGCGCACCACGTTGCCGCTGCCGGAACCCTCCTTGATGGCCAGGCCGTCGGCGCTCTCGCCGTTCTTGCGCGGATCCCGGTTGCCGTACGAGTCGAGGTCGATCACCTGGTTGTTGCTGGCCGCGCCCTGGATCTGCAGGCCGGACTCGTAGTTGTCGCGGGTTACCAGCCGTTCGAAGACGTTGTTGCTGCAGTCGCGGCAGAAGATCGCGTACGGTCCGTGCGCGATCTCCAGGTCACGCACCCGCCAGTAGTCGGCCTCGATATGCAGCACGCCGCGTTCGAGGTTCGGGATGCTGCCGCCGACCGGAGCCGGCGTATGCGGCAGATTCTCCCCGTCGAGCACCACCCGTTCACCGTCGTAGCTGGTGATCGTGTAAGGGTTGGCCGCAGTGCCGTCCTTCATGATCCGCACATTGGTGCCGAACTGGTAGGTGCCCCCGCGTAGCGTGATCGTAGTGCCCGGGGTCGCCAGCGCCACGGCACGCGCCAACGTCGCCAGCGGGGCACCCACCGTACCGGGGTTGGCGTCGTTGCCGTTGGTCGCCACGAACAGTGTGTCCGTCGGTGGGGGCGCCGTGGTCGGCGGAGCCGTGGTCGGCGGAGCCGTGGTCGGCGGGGTCGGCGGAGCCGTGGTCACGGGCGGGCTCGTCGGGCCGGGACCGGTGCAGACCGTGCCGTTGAGAGTGAACGTCGACGGAACCGGGTTCGACGAGTCGTTCCACGTACCGTTGAAGCCGCCGCCGACGGTGGCGCCGGTCAGGATCGACCCGGTGTAGCTGGCGTTGCGGGCCACGACGGTGCCGCTGGCCGGATCCGCGGTGAACCCCCACGACTGGGTGATCGTCTGGCCGGCGGCGAATGTCCAGCTCAGCGTCCATCCGTCGATCGGCTCGCCGTAGTTGGTGATGGCGAGGTTGGCGCCGAAGCCACCCGGCCACTGCGCACCGATGGTGTAGGTGACCTGGCAGCCGCTCGCGGCGCTGGCCGACAGCGTGGTCACCACGGTCATCCCGGCGGTGGCAGCCGCGGTGACCAGAGCCACCACCGGCCACGCCGCCCGACGCGGGTATCGAGACATGGAAGCTCCTGATCAGTCGACCGACGTTCGCCGGTGGGCGCGCACGTGTCGGGCGCGCCCACCGTGAACCGGGATCAGCGGTAGGTGAGGTCCGACGATGAGTAGAGACAGTTCGTGCTGTCCGGGCCGGTACCGACCTGGCTCGGCTCGTCGCCGCTGCTGTTGCCGTTGTACTTGCGGCAGATCACCATCGACCGACTGGAGTCGTTGACGATGGTGACCCCGCTGAACCGGGCGGTGTCTCCGTAGTTGACGTTGATGCCGGCGACGGTGCCGCCCGGCCGGGTCAACGTCACGTTGCGGATCACCACGTCGCGCTGATGCTGGGTGGAGCAGTTCCCACAGGAGCGGTAGAAGGTGCCGAAGTTGCTGGCCTGGAAGTTCTGGATGGTCAGCGTGCCCGGACCGTTGTGCTGGAAGACCTTGTCACTGGCGGCCCGGGCGCCACCACCGTCGACCAGGAAGCTCGGGTTGCCGCTGCCACGGAAGGTCGCGGCGTCCTCGCCGACGTCCTCCCACCACACGTTGCGCAGCGTGCACGGTCCCGAGCAGTGCACGCCGTCGCCGGCCGGCGCGCCGATGATGACGTTCTGCAGGGTGGCTCCGGCCGCGAGCTGGAACACCGGGTCCTGGCTCTCCTCCTGGCCGCCGTCACCAATGCAGCAGTAGCGACGCATGCCACCGTCGAGCGTCCCGGAGACCTGGATCGTGCCGTTGACGTTGACCTGCCCGGTCGGGGTCGGCCAGGAGGTGCTCGGCGGTGGGGTGGGGTTGCCGCCGCCGACGGTGTTCAGTTGCCACTGCTGGTTCCAGCCGTTGAGGTCGCTGTACCCGGCGAGGGTGCCGCCGTCGGCGGTGGACCACCCCCAGACGTCGATCACCTTGTTGCTGTGCCGGTTGACGAAGCGGACGTATCCGCTGTCGGAGTCGGCGAGGCGGAAGTGCTGGCGGGTGGTGCCGTTGTCGGCGTTCTGGACCAGTGCGGTGCCGTCGTTGGCGTCGGGTAGTTCGAGGTACTTGCCACTGTGCACGGAGCGGATCTTGTAGTAGCCGCTGCCAGCGTCGACGAAGCGCCACTGCTGGACGGCGAGGTCGTTGCGGGTCCACTGGACGATGGGTGCGCCGTCGTTGGTGGCCCAGTTGTAGAGGTCCATGGCTTTGTTGCTGTGGCGGTTGACGAAGACGTAGGTGGCGTTGGTGTCGACGGTGGCGGCGGATGCGGTGGTGACGCCGATCGCGCCGATGGCGGCGGTGGCGATGGCGGCGGTGGCGCCGGCCAGGATCGCCATGCGATGCCGGCGTCGGCGGCCGCCGACGCCGGCATCCACGGGTTGACTCATGGTGCGTTACCTCCTGGGACGGGTCACGTGGCCCCGCGTCCACGTGCATGAAAGCGCTTTCCAGACATCGTATTGATAGGTTTCAATTCCGTCAATGTCCGGTCGGGGGTCGTCCGGCCGGGTCGAGCCGACCGGGCGACCCGGCGACGCCGGTCAGCCGCCGATGGCGGCCTGCGGGCCGGAGTAGGTCGACACCAGGCTCGGCACGTCCGACGCCGGGTGCAGCGTGTAGGAGTAGAAGCTGCCCGGGTTGAACGCGCTGCCCCGCGACGTCACCCGACCACTGCGCCAACTGCTGTTCACGGTGATGTTGCCCCGCTGGACGAGCTCGCCCGCCTCGACGTAGTACGGGTCGCGGACGTTGTCGTAGTAGCTGTTCTCGATGACCGCCTTGGTGTAGCCGCGCACATAGTTGCCGTACCCGGTGACGTTCTGCAGGTAGTTGTTGTACATGTGCAGGTACGCCAGGTTGTCCGCACTCGGGTTCCGCGAGTTGGTGCCCCGGAACCAGTTGTGGTGGATGGTCATCCGGGCGGTCACGTTGTCGGTCCAGCCGATGCCGAACGTCTTGTTGTTGTCGAGGAACTGGTTCCACGACACGGTGATGTTCGTCGCGTCCTTGCGGCTGTCCAACAGACCGTCGTTCATCCGGGTGAGCCGGTTGTGGTCGATCCAGATGTTCGAGGCGGTGTCGATCTGGATGGCGTCGTAGTCGTAGGCGTCGTCACCCGGGTCGTCGTCCGGCATCAGAGTGTCCCGGATGGTCAGGTTCCGGATGATCACGTTGCTCACGCCCGTACCGATGAAGAAGCCGCCGCTGACGATCTCGCCGCCGGTGCCCACCCCGACGATCGTCTTGTTCGACGCCACCCGCAGCTCGGTGCCCCGCGGGCTGATGGTGATCGCCCCGGCGACCCGGATGACGTACGGCTCGCTGGCCGTCACGTACCGGTTGAGGTCGGCCTGGTTGGTGACGGTGACGGTCTGACCGCTGGCACCGCCGGTCGTGCCCTGGGCGAACCCGTCCGGGGTGTTGCCGTACGGCGCCCCCGGGTCCCCGCCGCCGATCTTGTGCAGTTGCCACTGCTGGTTCCAGCCGTTGGTGTCCGTGTACTGCGAGATCCGCCCACCATCCGCAGTAGACCACTCCCACACATCCAACGCCTTACCACTGTGCCGATTGATCAACCGCACAAAACCACTGTCCGAATCCACCACACCGAAATGCTGCCGCGTGTCCGAACCCGCAACCTGCTGCGTCAACTCCGCACCATCCTGCGCATTCGCCACCTGCAACACCTTGCCCGAATGCCGCGACCGCACCTGGTAGTAGCCGTTACCCACCGGCACGAACTGCCACTGCTGCACCGCGAGATCATTACGCGCCCACTGCACGATCGGCGCACCATCATGCGTCGCCCACTCGAACAGATCCACCGCCTTACCACTGTGCCGCGACGTCAACACGTAGTACGCACCCGTGTCGATCGTCGCCGCGTACGACGGCGACACCGACACCACCACCGTCGACACCACCGCCACCGGCAACGCCACCGCGACCACCGCCACGGCCGCCCACCGACGCGTACGACGGCTGAGAGTTCCCAACATGGAAGGACCCTTTCTACGAAACGGACGAGGACAATTCAGCCGACCGGATTCCAGCCGTCGGTGCCAGCCAGGTAGCGCTGCGGCGTGTAGTCGGCGGCCTGGGCGTCGGTGAGCTGCGGACGGTTGCCGCCGGAACCCGATCCCGGCCCGTTGTTGCGGTACTCCCGGAACCGGGCGTTCTGCCAGGTGTTGCTGGACATGTTCGTCCACGGCTGACCAGTGTCGATATGAGCCCCGAGGGTCGACTCCCGGTAGAGCACCTGTGCGTCCGGACCCCACGGCCGGCCCAGACTGCTCGATCCGGCCGCCGCCGAGCTCGTCAGGTTGCAGCGGTAGAACAGGAATCCGTACTGTCGCGACGCGGGCGTACGCGCCGCGGTAATCGGGCCACCCGTGGCCCGCTTCTCGTGGATCTGCGAACTGTGCATCACGGCGACACCGTCGCCGAAGATGAAGTCGACGGTGCCCTCGACGTAGGAGTTGCGCACGTACGACCGTGCGTTGCCGCCGACCAGGAAGGTGTCCTGGTCGCCGAGAAGCCGGACGTCGCGAAGCACGGACCGGTCCGCGTTGAGATGCAGCGCGACGGCCTGATGACCCGGCTGACTGGCGTTGGCCGCCTCGTCGAAGTCGTTGGCGATGGTCAGGTTCGTCGCGGTGAACCCGCTGCCGGCCACGGTCATCGTGGCGCTGCCGACGGTGCCGTAGGTACCGCCGTCCGGCCGGGTCGTCCCGGCCGAGTGGTTCTCGACGATGACCACCTCGGACGGCCCGGTACCGAGCCCCTGCAGGTGCAGATTGGTCTTGTTCGACGGTATCGACACCACCCCCCGGTAGCTGCCTGGCCTGATCGCGATGGTGACCTGGGCCCCGCTGTTGCTCGGCGCGGCGTTCACCGCCGCCTGGACGGTGGTGTGCTGGCCGCTGCCGTCGGCGGCGACGACGATGGCACCCGGCGGCACGTCGGATCCGATCTTGTGCAGTTGCCACTGCTGGTTCCAGCCGTTGGTGTCCGTGTACTGCGAGATCCGCCCACCATCCGCAGTAGACCACTCCCACACATCCAACGCCTTACCACTGTGCCGATTGATCAACCGCACAAAACCACTGTCCGAATCCACCACACCGAAATGCTGCCGCGTGTCCGAACCCGCAACCTGCTGCGTCAACTCCGCACCATCCTGCGCATTCGCCACCTGCAACACCTTGCCCGAATGCCGCGACCGCACCTGGTAGTAGCCGTTACCCACCGGCACGAACTGCCACTGCTGCACCGCGAGATCATTACGCGCCCACTGCACGATCGGCGCACCATCATGCGTCGCCCACTCGAACAGATCCACCGCCTTACCACTGTGCCGCGACGTCAACACGTAGTACGCACCCGTGTCGATCGTCGCCGCGTACGACGGCGACACCGACACCGCCACCGTCGACACCACCGCCACCGGCAACGCCACCGCGACCACCGCCACGGCAGCCCACCGACGGGCGGGCCCACCTCGGTTCCTGAGTCTCTGCACGGTCTTCCTTCCTCCTCGACGCGGGCCGCGCGAGCTGCCGGACGAAGCAGCAGGCGGTCACGCAACGCACATGCCGCCCTGGACGGGTGCGGCTTTTAGGTAGACGTCACAACTAACTCGGGGATAACAGAAACCGGCGAAGAACTTCGATACATCCACCACCAGCAGGGAGTTTGTAGCGCAAGTTGACCTTCTTTACAGACAGGCATCGCTATGCAACGATCGGTTCAGGTAAGATGTCGACCAGCGAGGCAACGGTGCACGGATGACGCACAGTAGCGCCGAGGCTGAGTTGGGACTGCCCGCCCTGGTGCTCGACGCCCAGGCCGGCGACCAACAGGCACTCAACGAGCTCATCGCCGGACACCTGCCGTTGATCTACAACATCGTCGGTCGGGCTCTGCACGGACACGCCGATGTGGACGATCTCGTGCAGGAGACCGCGCTCAGGCTGATCCGCGGGCTACCGTCGCTGCGGGAGCCGGGCCGGTTCCGCGCCTGGGCGGTGTCGGTGACCTACCGGCAGATCCAGCAGTACCTGCGGGAGCGCAAGCGTGCGCTGCTCCGCGTCCGGGACGACGCCACCCCCGCCGAGCTGGCCGACCCCGACGACGTCGCCGAACGCACCGTCGGTGAACTGATGCTGACCGGGCAACGACGCGAACTCGCGGAAGCGGTTCGATGGCTCGAACCAGACGACCGCCGGCTGCTCGCCCTCTGGTGGCAGGAGGTCAGCGGCGAGTTGACCCGCAGTGAACTGGCCGCCGCGCTCGGCGTCCCACCGCCACACGCCGCGGTACGGCTGCAACGCCTGCGCGACCGGCTCGACGCCACCCGGACGGTGGTCCGCGTACTGCGGGCCGCCCCCCGCTGCACCGGGCTGCGCGACCTGCTGCACGGCTGGGACGGCAGCACCGACGGTCGTTGGCGGAAACGACTGATCCGGCACTGCCGGACCTGCGACCGGTGCGGCATCCACCGAGTCGGCCTGGTCGCGCCCGAGGAGCTACTGCCCAGCGTCGCGCCCCTGCCGTTGCCGCTGGCGCTGCTGGAAGGCGTACGGATCGCCTGTGAAGCCGCCGCACCAGCGACGCTGACACCGGCTGCGGCCGGCGGGCAGTCGATCGGGCAACTGGTCCTGACCCAGCTGAACGGGTTGTTCCAGCAGAAGGCGGCGGCGGTGGCCACGGCCGTGGCCGTCGCCGCCGGCGGCGGGTTCGTCTACGCCGTGCAGGAGAAGCCGCTGCCCGGCGGCGGTGACGCGAGCGCGGTCGCCAGCCCGACCGCAGCCCGCCGGGCGGCGGTCCCGGCCGTCCCGGCGCCGGTGGCGAGCTCACCGCCGGCATCCGCTACGGCGGTACCGACGTCGCCACCGGCCGTGTCCCCGGCCGACGGGGTGACCAGCGCCGACGTGTACGTCGCGCCGGACGGCTCGGACGACGGCGACGGCAGCCGGCAGCGGCCGTACGCCACCCTCGACAAGGCGGTGTCGGTCGTCGAGCCGGGCCAGACCATCGCGCTGCGCGGGGGTACGTACCGTCCGAGCGATCCCGTGGTGATCGACGTCAACGGTGCACCGGAACGCCGGATCACGCTCAGTAACTACGCCGGGGAGTGGCCGGTCATCGACGCGAGCGGGGTCCCGGCGGACAAGTGGATGGTCACCCACCGGGGCAGTTTCTGGACCGTGCAGGGGCTGGAGGTGATGAACTCGGGCAGCCACGCGTACGTCTGTGTCTCCTGCCGCGACAACATCTTTCGGCGACTGTCGATGCACCACAACGCCCGGTCCGGACTGACCCTGCGTGACGAGGGCACCACCGGGAACCAGGTGCTGGACAGCGACTTCCACACCAACTACGACCCGGCGGAGGCCGGCGGCGCCGGCGTCGGGCTGGCGGTCAAGTTCGGCGACGGCACCGGCAACGTCGTTCGCGGCTGCCGCGCGTTCGGCAACGCCAGCGACGGCTTCGACGTCGGCCACTTCGCCGACCCGGTGCTGCTGGAGGCCAACTGGGCGTACGGCAACGGAGTCAACCGCTGGGCGGTGGCCGACTGGCACGGCGCGGCCGACGGTTTCCGGCTCGGTGGCGGCAGCCCGGCACCGGCCGCCGGGCACCTGTTGCGGGACAACGCCGCCTGGGACAACACCGGTCACGGGTTCGCCGACGGCGGCAACGCCGGCGCCCTCGACCTGACCGGCAACACGGCGTTCCGCAACGGCGGCGCCGGATTCCACCTGCCGGTCCCGCAGGCGACCCTGGTCGACAACGCCGCCGTCGGCAACGGCACGGACGGCGACAACGGCGACGTGCAGCTGAGCGGCGGCCGGTCGCAGGGCAACACCTGGGACGGCGGATCCTGGTCGGTGGAGTCGTTCCGGTCCATCGACCCGGCCAGTGCCCAGGGCCCGCGCCGGCCCGACGGACGGCTACCGGAGACGACGTTTCTCACCAGCGACACCGACATCGGCGCGTCGATGCTCGCGCCGTAGGGTCACCCGGCCCGGCCGGCGGCGGCGTACCCTCGTCCACCGCCGCCTCGGACGCGCCGACGGAACGTGGGATGGGCCAGGACGAAGGCCGTGACCGACGCCATCACCGCGGCGCCGATCAGTACCGGCAGCGGGGCCCAGACGGCGTACAGCGCTGTGCTGGCGGTCGGCGCGAGCACGAAGGTGAGCCCGTTGGTGGCACCGATCACCCCGGCCAGCCCGCCCTGCTCGTCGCGGCGTACCGCCAACGTCGGACCGGCGACGTAGCCGGGCATCGCGATGCCGAGACCCAGCCCGATCATGGCCATCGCGGCGACCAGGAACCCGACGTAGGTGTCGGGCACCAGCAGAACGAACCCGACCAGCCCGACGGCCCCGCCGACTCGCAGCAGCGTCGCCGGCCGCCAGCCGCTGCGCGGCACCACGACGGTCTGCGCGAACGCCATCCCGACACCGGCGGCGAGCAGCGCCGCACCGGTGATCAGACCGGTGGCCTCCGCGTCCAGGCCGAACCGGTCCTGGACCAGGAACCCGCTGACCACCTGGACGAAGCCGAGCGCGGTGAACATGCCGAACCCGGCGAGCAGGTACGGCCACACCCGGGCGTCGAACGGGCTGACCCGGACCGGCTTCTCGATCAGCTCGGTACGGCTCTCCCGGCGCAGCCGCACCGCGACGACGGCCAGGCCGACCGCGAGCAGCACCGGCACCACCACCAGCGGAGCCATCAGCCCGAAACCGGCGAGCAGCCCGCCGACCAGCGCACCGGCGACCATCGCCCCGCCCTGCACGGCCCCGATCCCGGCCATCCCTCTGACCCGGGCGGACTGGTCGACCGTGACATCGGCGATGTACGCCTGCGCGGTCGGTGGCACAGCGGCCATCGCGGCGCCGAACCCGACGCCCCGGAACACCACGAACAGCAGGAACAGCGTGGTGCCGGTGACGACGCCCCGCATGCCGAGGTCGGCGAGCAGGGCGAACAGCGCCATCGTCAGGGTGGCCAGGGCGAACGCGGCGATCAGCACCGGCTTGCGGCCCCACGACTGGGACCGGCGGCCCCACAGTTGACTGGTGACCACCACCATCAACGCGGAGATGCTGATGGTCACCCCGACCTGCCACTCGGCGAGGCCGATCTCGCGGGCCAACGGGGCGATGATCGGGTTCATCGACATCTGGCCGAGGAAGACCAGGAAGACCGCCCCGAGCAGCAGCGGGATCTGCGGCCGCGGGACCCCGGCCGGCCTGTCGACGGGGACCGTGCCGGGTGAGACCATCCGGCCACGCTAGCCACCGGTGATCATCGGCACCAAGGACGCCGGTCACACCTGCCGCCCCGGCTGTCACCAGCGACGATGGCGGTAGCCGTCACACCTGGCAGCCCTGGTCCGGGAGGTAGTCGAACCAGTCGAAGCGGACTGTACCGGCGGCGGCGTACATGCCGATCACCCGGCCGGTGAAGCCTCCGGCGACCTCGGTCGACAGGTAACGGCCGTCGAGCTCGGCCAGTACGGTGAACCCGCCGTCGGCGTCTTCGAAGCCGAGCCGAACCACGTCCGGCCCCTGCCGGGGATGCCCGGTCGGCACCGCGACGACGTCGGCCCGCAGCACCACCGGCCCGGGCGGCACCGGCCGGCGCTCCAGTACCGGCCGCAGCGGGCCGATCCGGGCCGAGGCGTACACCTCGCCGCCGCCGACCTCGACCGCGTAGTGGTGGGTCTCGTCCATCCGTACCGCCAGCCCGCCCCGGCCGTCACCGGGGTCGATCAGGGCCCGTACCTGGCAGGACAGGTGCTGCTGGCGGCGGCCGACGAAGGTGACGTCGGCGGCGTCGAGCGACAGGCCGCGCGCCTGCAGGGTCAGCCAGCCCGGCGGCCGGGTCGTTGACCACACGTCGTCAGGCCGGGACCGCACCGACAGCCACCGTGGGTGCAGCCGCTCCGCGTCGAAGTCGTCCCGCGTGGGTAGTGGCGTCACCGGCACCGCCGGCCAGCCCGGCGCGGTCATCCGCTCGGTGAGCGCGCCGACGACCGGCCAGTCGTCGACCCAGTCGACCGGGGCGAGGAACGTCTCCCGGCCGAGCACGTGCCAGCCGGGGGTGCCGCCGCGTGGCCGGACCCCGAGCAGCACCAGCCACCAGGAGCCGTCCGGTGCCTGGACCAGGTCGCCGTGGCCGGTGTTCTGGATCGGCCGGTCGGTGCTGCGGTGGGTGAGGATCGGGTTGGCCGGGCACGGCTCGAACGGGCCACCCGGCGCCGGGCCCCGGGCGACGGAGATGCCGTGGCCGCGTTCGGTGCCGCCCTCGGCGATCAGCAGGTACCAGTAGGCACCGATCCGGTACAGGTGCGGGGCCTCCGGCGCCTGGGCGCCGGGGGTGCCGGTCCACAACCGGCGGGTCGGCCCGAGCGTGGCACCGGTCCGCGGGTCGATGCGTACCTGCCCGACGCCGGCGGTCGTGCACCAGCAGTTGCCGTCGTCGTCCCAGGCCAGGTCGGGGTCGATGCCGGCCACGCCGGCCAGCGGCACCGGGTCGGACCACGGCCCGGCCGGGTCGACGGCGGTGACCAGCAGGTTGCCGCCGCCGTCGGCCACGTTGGTGGTGATCAGCCAGAACCGGCCGTCGTGGTGGCGCAGGGTGGGTGCGTACACCCCGCCGGACGACAGGGTCGACGCGGGGATCGCCAGCTGCCCGGGACGGTCCAGCACGTTGCCGATCTGGGCCCAGTTGACCAGGTCGCGGCTGTGGAAGATCGGTACGCCGGGGAAGTACTCGAAGCTGGAGCAGGCGAGGTAGTAGTCGTCGCCGACCCGGCAGACACTCGGGTCCGGATGGAAGCCGGGCAGCACCGGGTTGGTGAACCCGCCGTCGATCCATCCGTCCACTGTCATGTCGGCCTCCCCGGTCCGGTGTGCGGTGGATGCACCGTACCCGGACCGGGGTCGGACCCGGGCCGGGTCAGCCGTCGTCGTCCCCGCTCGCGGTGGCACCGCGGGCCGGCAGCGCCACGGTACGCGGCAGCAACTGCGCGGTGAGCAGGGTGGACAGTGCCGAGGTGTCACCGCCGCCAGCGCCGTCGGTGCGGACCACCACCGGCTGGGGGGCCTTGCCGGCGAGCGCGGCGCCCACTTCGAGCCGGCGCAACGCCAGCTCGTACTGCAGCACCGCCCGGTTGTCCCGGTACGCCTGGGCCAGCCGGCGCTGTGCCTTGGCCTCGTTCTCGGCGGCGATCAGCCCGCTGCGGCCCCGGGTCTCGATCTCGAACCGGACCCGCTGCGCGTTGGTCTCCTGCTCCTCCAGCAGCTGCGCGACCTGCTCGCGGGCCTTGTTCAGGGCCGCCTTGACCTCGACGAACCGGGCGTCGCGCACCTTCTTGGCCCGCTCGATGTCCATCTGCAGGCTGTCGATACGCCGTTTACGGGTCAGCCCCCACTCCTGCTCGTACGCGGCGTGCTCCTTGGCGACCCGCTCCCGGGTGGCCAGGTGCTGCTGGTACTGGGTGGGCAGCTGCACGTCGGGGATGTTGCAGCCGGTGATCCGCACGCCGTAGCGGGACAGCTGCCGGTTGAGCAGTTCCTGCATGTCGGCGACGTCGGAGCCGCGCAGGTCGTACGCCCGTTCGGTCTGCACCTGGCGGGCCCGCTGCCGGATGGCGTCCTGTACGGCGCTGGACAGCACCAGGTCGAAGTTGCCGGCGCCGATGGTCCGGACGAACAGCACCGCGTCGGTGATCCGCAGCTTCATGAAGAACTCAATGGAGCGCAGCGGCACGTTCTCCCGGGTCGGGCAGGCCATCACCGGCGCCGAGTACGGGATTTCGGTGGCCACGTCGACGACGAAGTCGACCCGTGACCACGGATGCCACAGGTAGTGCCGGCCCGGTTCCAGGGTGCGCACGACCGCCCCGTAGCGGGTCAGCACCCCGTGAGTGCCCTGTTCGATCTCCACAATGGATGACCGCCACCACCAGAGCGCGCCGAGCAGCAGCAGCACGACGCCGGCGAGGTAGCTGGCCGTGGCGAGGGCACCGTACGCGGCGCCGATCAGCCCGTCGGCACCGTTCAGGGTGAACATCACGCCGGACAACAGGGCGAGCAGACCGAGCCAGAGCGGCACCATCCACCCCAGCCGCCGCCGGTGCTTGGGGATCACCACCGGTACGAGGCTGCCCGCGTCACCGCCGCGCAGCAGCTGGGCGAGTTCGCTCCACGGCGCCACCGCCTCGGAGATGACCGACCTGCCGCCGCTGAGTTTGCTCATCACCGCTGTGCCTCCGGGTCGTCGTCGGTCGGCTCCGGCGCACCGGGGGCCGGGGAAATGCCGGCGTCGGTGCCCGGCACGGTCGGCTGGTCGGCCGCACGGAGCGCGGCGATCTCCGGCTCACGTTCGGCGATCCGGGCGGCGACCTCGGCCAGCCGGGTGCGCATCGCGGCCATGTCGGTCTCGCTGAACAGGTCGGCACCCCGCTCACCGACCAGCTCACGGGCCAGCTTCAGCAGGTCCACCCCGACCGCGCCGTTCGGGTCGGTGGAGCCGCCGATGCGCACCAGCCGGGGCAGGTGGTCGGCGACCTCCTCCAGGGTGTCCAGCACCTCCCGCTGGTAGCGGTAGTCGAGGATCTCCGGCGCTTCGGCGGCGGTGACCGCCCGGATGTCCAGGGCCTGCGCCTCCAGCAGGGCGGCGTTGGCCCGTGCCTCGGACTCGGCCAGCACGTACCGTTGGCGGGCCAGCGCCTCGGCGCGGTTGGTCTCCCGCTCCACCGCGGTGTCCATCTGCGCCTGGTACTGGGCGATCTCGGCCTGGATGCCGGACAGGGTCTCGTGCAGGGTGGCCAGCTCCTTGGTCAGGTCGCCCTCGTCCTGCTCCTTGCGCAGCTGCAGCGCGTACTGGTGGGTGTAGGCGTCCTTGGCGACGCGCACCATCTCGGGCGCGGCGAGGTCCATCCGGTACTCCCGGTCGGACGGCTCGGCGTGGGTGATGTTGGCGTTGGTCAGCTCGACCGCCGGGAGGAACTGCTGGTTCAGCTGTTCCAGCAGGCGGCCGGTGTCCTCGCCGACCATGTTGTAGATGTCGGCGGCCTGCTGTTCGTAGATCAGGCTGCGGATGGTCTCGCTGACCGCGTTGCTGAGCTTCTCCTCGAAGCCGCGGACCGCGCCGAGGGTGTAGACGAACTCCACCGGGTCGCTGATCCGGAACTGGATGAACAGGTCGATGGACGCTTTCACCCCGCCCTTGGTCGGGGCCTCGCGCACCGGGGCGTTGAACGGGTATTCGCGGGTGGTGTTGACGATGTACGACACCCGCTTCCACGGGTTCAGCAGGATCACCCGGCCGGGGCCGACGACCTGCTCCAGTTTGCCGAACCGGGTGATCAGCGCGGCGCAGCCGTCCGGCACCATCACCATGCCCTGGCGCCACCAGACGAAACCGACGGCGAACAGCGACAGCAACCAGTAGTGGATGCCGAACAGCGGGTTGAGCAGCACGTTGCCGCCGGCGACCGAGACGACCGCGGAGCCGAGCACGCCGAGCACCAGCAGCAGCGACACCGGCAGCATGGTGACCAGTGAACGACCGCGCGGGATCACCATCGGGCAGATGACGTGCGCCGCCCCTCCCTCGCCGCGCCGCTGCTCACTGCGGTTGAGCACCTCGCCCGCGTCGTCCAGCGGCACCCGGCGCTGCTCCATCACGGTGTCGATGCTGCCACCGAGGTCGCGGGCCGCCGGGAAGTCGACCGGATCCATCCCGTCCTCGGCCGGCTGACCTCCGCCCGCCCCGCCAGCCCCACCGGTCACGGCACCGCCACGGCGGCGCAGTTCGGCCATGGCCATCTGGCGAGGATCGTTACCTTCAGCTATCGCGTAGGCGGCGTTGCGTATACCTTGTTGGACCCGTGACACGGTTCCCCTTCCGCAGATCTCAGTCGGCGCCCGGCTCGGCCAGCTCGGCGCACCGGTCCCGCGAAATGCTAGCCACCCAGGTCAACCGGGGTGACGGCTACGCCGGGTCGGGCACCGACGCCGGGCGCACCGACAGCAGCAGGTCGGCGACGGGCAGCCGGTGCCGGGCGGCGCGTTCTCTCGTGGCGAGCGGCTCGTCGAGCTCGATGGTGACCGCCCGGCGGCCGACTGCGACGACGACCAGCGGGGTGAGCGCCGCCGTGGGCAGCAGCGCGGCGACCCGGTCGGCGTCGAAGCCGGCGAGCTGGTGCACGGCGAGCCCTTCGTGCTGGGCCTGGATCGACAGGTGCGCGACCGCCTGTCCGGTGTCGTAGGCGGCCCACGGGCGGCTCGCGCCACTGTCGGCGACGGTCTGCGCGGCCACCACGATCAACGCGGCGGCGGCGTGCGCCCAGACCCGGTTCCCCGGGTCGAGAGCGGCGAGCAGGCTGGCGTGGGCGGCGTCGCCACGGCGGACCACGCCGAACCGCCAGGGTTGACTGTTTCCGCAGCTGGGTGCCCAGCGGGCGGCTTCCAGCAGCGCGGTCAGCTGCCGGTCGGTGAGCCGGTGCTCGGGGTCGAAGGCGCGCGGGCTCCACCGGTCGGCGAGTAGCGGGTGCAGTGGCTCGGCCGTGGTCGCGGTCTTCGGGGCGTCGGACACCAGGTGCTCCTGTCAGGATCGAGGTCGAGGTCGAGGTCGAGAGTCAAGTGTCGAGGATCGGCGGTCGGCGGTCGGCGGTCGGCGGTCGGCGGTCGGCGGTCGGCGGTCGGCGGTCGGTACGACCGTACGACGATCCACAGGTGACCGGCGAACCATTGCATCGATTCATGTCGCTTTTACGCCTAGTCTGGATCGACACACGTGGTGCCGTACGTCCGCGACGCCACACCCAGCCACCCCGAAGGAGGCAGCCGATGCCTGCCGCACCCCGCCCCGGGGAACACCCCCGCCGTTGGCGGCGGCGCCTGGTCCGCACCGCCTGCGCCGCCCTGTCCGTCCCGCTCATGCTGGTCGCCGCGCTCGCGCTGGCCGCCCCACCGGCCGCCGCCGCACCGGTCACCGTCACCAATGCCACCCAGTTCACCGACACCACCGGCGCCGGCGTCCACGCCCACGGCGGCGGCATGATCAAGGTGGGCGGGTACTACTACTGGTTCGGTGAAAACCGCCACGACGACCACACCTTTCGGTACGTCTCCGTCTACCGGTCAACCGACCTGCGCACCTGGGAGTTGCGCAACCACGTGCTGCGGCAGTCCAGCAGCCCGGAGCTCGCCGTCGCCAACATCGAACGACCCAAGATCCTCTACAACCCGGCCACCGGCAAGTACGTGCTTTGGATGCACTGGGAGAACGGCGTCGACTACGGCCAGGCCCGGGTGGCGGTGGCCACCTCAGACACCGTCGACGGCAACTACACGTACCTGGGCAGTTTCCGGCCGCTCGGCTACGACTCACGGGACATGACCGTGTTCCGCGATGACGACGGCACCGCGTACCTGATCTCCTCGACCCGGGTCAACGCGGACCTGAACATCTACCGGCTGACCGCCGACTACACCGGCGTCGTCGCCCTGGTGCAGACCCTGTGGCCCGGCAACTACCGGGAGGCGCCGGCCATGTTCAAACGCAACGGGGTCTACTTCCTGGTCACCTCCGGCGCCACCGGCTGGCAGCCGAACCAGGCCCGGTACGCCACCGCTGCCAGCGTCACCGGCACCTGGACCGCGCCGACCGCGTTCGGCGACAGCATCACCTATGGCTCCCAGCCGGCCTACGTACTGCCGGTGCAGGGCACCGCCACGACCTCGTACCTGTACCTCGGTGACCGCTGGGCCAGCGCCTGGGGTGGCCGGGTCAACGAGTCCCGTTACGTCTGGCTGCCGCTGACCTTTCCGTCGAACACGTCGCTGAGCATGAGCTGGCATCCGCAGGTCAGCGTCGACACCGCCACCGGGCAGGTCACCGGCATCGGCGGCGGGTACGCCTACGAGACGCTGCGGGCCCGGCACAGCGGCAAGTGCCTCGACGTGCTCAACGAGTCTACTACGGACGGTGCCGGCGTCGCCCAGTACGGCTGCCACAACGGCGGCAACCAGCACTGGCAACTGCGTGACCTGGGCACCGGCTACCACCAGCTGGTGGCCCGGCACAGCGACCGCTGCCTGACCGTGTCGAACGGCGCCACCGCCGACCACACCGCCGTCGCCCAGTACGCCTGCCAGGCAGGCCGCACCGACCAGCAGTGGCAACTGGTCGACGCCGGCTCCGGCTACCAGCGGATCGTGGCCCGGCACAGCGGCAAGTGCCTCGACGTCGCCGGGTACTCCACCGCCGACAGCGCCCGGGTGATCCAGTACACCTGCGGCACCGGCGGCAACCAGCAGTGGCAGCGGGTCGGGGTCTCCTGAGTCTGCGCCGTGTCCGCTGCGGGACCGGAATCAGTCCCGCAGCGGGTACGGGATGAAGGTGCTGCGGTTCTCGTCGACGTCGAGCCGCCGGCTGATCGGTGGCGCGGCCCGCTGCGGGCAGGTCATCCGTTCGCAGGTCTTGCAGCCGGGGCCGATCGGGGTGGCGGCGTCGGCGGCCTGCAGGTCCATCCCGGCCGAGTAGACCAGCCGACCGGCGTGGCGGGTCTCGCAGCCCAGGCCGATCGCGTACACCTTGCCGGGTTGACCGTAGCCACCGTGGTGGCGGATGACGGTCCGGGCGATCCACAGGTAGCGCTGGCCGTCCGGCATCGCGGCGACCTGGGTGACCACCCGGCCCGGCGAGCCGAACGCCTCGTAGACGTTCCACAGCGGGCAGGTGCCGCCGGTACGGGAGAACGGGAACCCGGTCGCCGACTGACGCTTGGACATGTTGCCGGCCCGGTCGACCCGGACGAACGAGAACGGCACCCCGCGCGAGCGGGGCCGCTGCAGGGTGCTCAACCGGTGGCAGACCGTCTCCCAGCCCATCGCGAAGTGCTCGGTGAGCAGGTCGATGTCGTAGCGGCGGGTCTCGGCGGCGGTGAGGAACCGCTCGTACGGCAGGATCAGCGCGGCGGCGAAGTAGTTCGCCAGGCCGACCCGGGTGAGGATCTGCGTCTGGATGTCGCCGAACCCTTCCTCCTCGATGATCTCGTCGATCACGTCGGCGTACTCCAGCAGGGCGATCTGCGCGGCCATCCGGATCGCCTCCTGCCCGGGTCGCAGCGAGGTGGACAGGTGCAGGGTGCGGGTCTGCGGCCGGTAGCGGTGCAGCTCGCCGCCGAGGGAGTCGGCGTCGTCGCGGGAGATCCGTACGCCGTGCCGTTGCGCCAGCCGGTCCTGCAGCGCCGCCCGCGCCTCGCCCCGGCGGATGCCGATCTGGTCGGACAGCCGCTCGGCGGCCTCGTCGACCGCCGGGACGTAGTTCTGCCGCCGGTAGAAGAACTCGGTCACCTGGTCGTGTGGGCTGTGGCCGATCCGCTCCCGGTCGCCGACGAGCTCGGAGAGCTGCTCGTCGGCCTGCTGGTAGCGGCGGTGCAGGTCGAGCACGGCCTCGGCCACCTCGGGCAGCCGGGAAGCGAACTCGGTCAGGTCGCCGATGCCGGTGCGGGAGCCGAGCGCCTCACGCAGCCCGGCGACGAGTCGCGGGGTGTCGTGTGGGGCGAAGCTGGTCGGGTCGACACCGAAGACCTCGGTGATCCGCATCAGCACCGCGACGGTCAACGGCCGGGAATCGTGTTCGATCTGGTTGAGATAGCTCGCTGATATGTTGAGCTGCCGGGCCAACTCGGTCTGACTGATTCCCCGGTCCTCGCGCATCCGGCGCAGTCTGGCACCGGCGAAGGTCTTGGCGATCGCCCTCACCTCCACGCTCGTCTCCGCTGCGATCCGCCCACGTTAACACGCACCAGGCCAGCATTAGCAGGGCTGCGAAGAGGTGCTTTCGCAAGTTGGCAAAATGGGCCGACGACTTTTCAATAATTGGCTTCTTCCGTCTCTCGACCAGTCGACGACGGCATGTGACCGTTGGTCGCACGCCACCCGAAGGAGACGACGATGCACACCGCAGTGGAGACCGTGCCGGGCGCAGTGGATCAGTTGCGACACGAATGGGACACCGACCCGCGCTGGCACGGGGTGCGGCGCAGCTACCGCCCCGCCGACGTGGTGCGGCTGCGCGGCGCCATCACCGAGGAACACACCCTGGCCCGGCACGGGGCCCGGCGGCTGTGGCAGCTGCTGCACAGCGAGGACTACGTCCACGCCCTCGGCGCGCTCACCGGCAACCAGGCGGTGCAGATGGTCCGGGCCGGGCTGAAGGCGATCTACCTGTCCGGCTGGCAGGTGGCCGCCGACGCCAACCTTGCCGGGCACACCTACCCCGACCAGAGCCTCTACCCGGCGAACTCGGTGCCGGCGGTGGTCCGCCGGATCAACAACGCGCTGCTGCGGGCCGCGCAGATCAGCACCGCCGAGAGCGGCGCGGACGGCGCCGGACCCGACAGCGCCGGGCCGGGCGGCGCGGGCGGCCCGGCCACCGACTGGCTGGCCCCGATCGTGGCCGACGCCGAGGCCGGCTTCGGCGGCGTGCTCAACGCGTACGAGCTGATGACCGCGATGATCGCGGCCGGCGCGGCCGGGGTGCACTGGGAGGACCAGCTGGCCGCCGAGAAGAAGTGCGGCCACCTCGGCGGCAAGGTGCTGGTCCCGACCGGCGCGCACATCCGTACCCTCGAAGCCGCCCGGCTGGCCGCCGACGTGGCCGGCGTGCCGAGCGTGGTCATCGCCCGCACCGACGCGCAGGCCGCCACCCTGCTCACCACCGACATCGACGAACGGGACCGGCCGTTCGTCACCGGTGAGCGCACCGCCGAGGGCTTCTACCGGGTGCGCAACGGCATTGAGCCGTGCATCGCCCGGGGCCTGGCCTACGCGCCGCACGCCGACCTGCTGTGGATGGAGACCAGCACCCCGGACCTGGAGATCGCCCGCCGGTACGCGGAGGCGATCAAGCGCGAGTACCCGGACCAGCTGCTGGCGTACAACTGCTCGCCGTCGTTCAACTGGCGCAAGCACCTCGACGACGCGACCATCGGCAAGTTCCAGCGGGAGCTGGGCCACATGGGGTACAAGTTCCAGTTCATCACCCTGGCCGGCTTCCACGCGCTGAACTACTCGATGTTCGACCTGGCCCGCGGCTACGCCAGTGACGGGATGAGCGCCTACGTGTCGCTGCAGGAGCGCGAGTTCGCCGCCGAACCCGCCGGCTACACGGCGGTGAAACACCAGCGGGAAGTGGGTACCGGCTACTTCGACCTGATCTCGACGGTGCTCAACCCGGCCGGCGAGACCACCGCGCTGCGCGGCTCGACCGAGGAGGAGCAGTTCGCGTGAGGTACGAGATTCTCGGTCCGATGGCCGACCGGTTCGACGAGGTGCTCACCGCCGAGGCGCTGGAGTTCCTGATCGCCCTGGACGGCGAGTTCGCCGCCCGGCGGGTGGCGCTGCTGGACACCCGCCGCGCCCGGCGGGCCCGGTACGCCTCCGGCCAGCTGCCCGACTTCCTGCCGGAGACCGAACACATCCGCACCGACCCGACATGGCGGGTCGCCCCGCCCGCACCCGGGCTGCTCGACCGGCGGGTGGAGATCACCGGACCGACCGACCGGAAGATGACCGTCAACGCGCTGAACTCGGGCGCCAAGGTGTGGCTGGCCGACTTCGAGGACGCCACCAGCCCGACCTGGCGCAATGTGATCGGCGGGCAGCTGAACCTGATGGACGCCCTGGACCGGCGGATCGACTTCACCGACGAGCGCGGCAAGCGGTACGCGCTGGGCGACGACCTCGCGACGATCGTGGTCCGTCCGCGCGGCTGGCACCTGGTGGAGAAGGGCATCGTGGTGGACGGTCGGCCGATCTCGGCCAGCCTGGTCGACTTCGGGCTGTACTTCTTCCACTGCGCCCGCCGACAGCTCGACGCCGGTGCCGGGCCGTACTTCTACCTGCCGAAGTTGGAGAGCCACCGCGAGGCGCGGCTGTGGAACGACGTGTTCGTCCTCGCCCAGCGCCGGCTCGGCCTGCCACAGGGCACCATCCGGGCGACCACGCTGATCGAGACGATCACCGCCGCGTTCGAGATGGAGGAGATCCTGTACGAGCTGCGGGAGCACTCGGCCGGGTTGAACGCCGGCCGGTGGGACTACATCTTCAGCGTGATCAAGAACTTCGGGCAATGGCCGGACTTCGTGCTGCCGGACCGTGCCGAGGTGACCATGACGGTGCCGTTCATGCGGGCGTACACCGAACTGCTGGTGCGGACCTGCCACCGACGCGGCGCGCACGCCATCGGCGGGATGGCGGCCTTCATCCCCAGCCGGGACCCGCAGGTCAACGAGGCCGCGCTGGGCAAGGTGCGGGCGGACAAGCAACGCGAGGCCGGCGACGGCTTCGACGGTTCCTGGGTGGCCCACCCGGGCCTGGTGCCGACCTGCCGGGAGGTCTTCGACGCGGTGCTCGGCGAGCGTCCGCACCAGGTCGACCGGTTGCGCGAGGAGGTGGCGGTGACCGCGACCGAGCTGCTGGCGGTGGACAAGACGCCCGGCCAGGTGACGGTGGCCGGGGTGCGCGCGAACGTCGCGGTGGCGTTGCGGTACGTCGACGCCTGGCTGGGCGGTGCCGGTGCGGTGGCGCTGTGGAACCTGATGGAGGACGCGGCGACCGCCGAAATCGCCCGCTGTCAGGTCTGGCAGTGGCTGCACCACGGCACCCCGTTGGCCGACGGCGGGTGCGTGACCGAGGACCTGGTCCGGTCGCTGCTCGCCGAGGAGCTGGCCGACCTGGTCGACGGGCGGGACGGTCCGGACCGCGACCGCGCCGAGGGGGCGGCCCGGATCGTCGAGGAGACGGCGCTCGGCGAGGACCTGCCGGCGTTCTTCACCACCGAGGCGTACGCCCGGCACCTCTCCCCCGCCGGCGCGGTGGACCGGCGCTGACGCCACCCCCGCAGTCGTCGCGGGTCACCGACGCGCCGCCGGGTCCCGGCGGCGGACCGGCAGCTGGTACGGGCTCAACGGCGCGCCCGTACCGGCTGCCGGTGGACTTCTGTCCTCATCGGCCACCCGTCCGCCGGCCCGAGGTAGGCGGACGGGTGGCCCGGTCACCCCGTTCGTCGGGAATCGCACCGACCCCCCGCGCGTCGCGTTGCGGTCACCTCGAGTTCGCCGGAAACATGCGGCCCTTCTCCGACCGGAAGGAGCCGCAGTGGAGGTACTGAACAAGATCTGGCGACGTGTCAGCGGGAACGACCCGGCGCCGGACGGACGTCGACTCGGGCCCAACGCGACCGCTCTGGTTCCCCGGCCGCGCTCCGCGCCGTCCGCTGTCGGTTTCGCGGTGGTCGATGTCGAGACGACCGGCCTGTCCACGTCGCGGGACCGGGTGGTCGAGGTGGCCGTCGTCGCCACTGACCTGTCCGGGCAGATCGTCGACGAGTGGACGACGCTGGTCGACCCGCAGGGACCGGTCGGCGCCACCCGGATTCACGGCATCACCGCTGCGGAGGTCAGGCGAGCGCCACGGTTCGGCGAGATCATCGGGGAACTGAACGCCCGGTTCGCAGGCCGCGCCCTGGTTGCCCACAACGCGCGGTTCGACCTTGCCTTCCTCGCCAGCGAGTACGAAAGGGCAGGTTGGACGATACCCGCCTGCCCACATCTGTGCACTCTGGAAACGAGCTGGGCCTACCTCCCCGAGTTGCACCGTCGCAGGCTGGCCGACTGCTGCGAGCAGATCGGCGTACCGCTCACCGACGCACACTGCGCGCTGGCGGATGCCCGGGCAAGCGCCGCGCTGCTGCGGTCGTACCTTGCCAGCGACGCCGGCCACTCCGGGCGGCCTGGCCACATCCGGGTGCCCGCCAGTGCCGTTCACGTCGAGTGGCCGCAGATTCCACGACTGCCGGTCGAGGTGGCCCACCGGCGTGCGACCGGCCCTGCCGCCGTGCCGGCCCCACCCGGCGCGCTCGCCGCCCTGCTCGACGATCTGCCGATGTCGTCGGCCGTCGAGCCAGGTGTCGCCACGAGTACGACCGCGTACCTGGAACTGCTCGCCCAGGTGCTGGAGGACGGCGTGCTCACCGAGGACGAGGCCGCCGCCCTGGCCGACCTCGCCGGCGCCTACTCGCTCACCCGGCCCCAGGTCGAGGCCGCACACCGGGGGTTCCTGCTCGCGCTGGCGCACCGGGCGGTCGCCGACGGTACGGTCACCCGCGACGAACGGCAGGAACTGCTCGCTACCGCCGGGCACCTCGGGCTGCCGGAGAAGATCGTGAAGACCGTGCTGGACGACGCCCGGGCCGCCCTCGACGAACAGCGGGGGCAGCTCTGCCGCCCGCTCCCGACGAACTGGCCGCACGGCGAGCCGCTACGCCTCGGTGACGGCGTCGCCTTCACTGGTTGCGACGATCTGGTCCGCGCCCGCCTCGAAGGCCGGGCGAGAGCGGTCGGCCTGCGGGTCACCGGATCCGTGTCGGGCAGAACCGCGATCCTGGTCACCGACGGTTCGGCTCCGTCGACCAACAAGTCGGCGGCCGCCCGGCGGCTCGGCACCCGGATCGTGCACCCCGACGTCTTCGCTGAGCTGATCGAGTACGTTCAGCCTGCCACGACGCCGAACCGTTCCGGTCAGGCCGCAACGTCCTAGCTACGGCCGGCAGAGGCCAACCGGGACGCGGGCATCACCTCACCGGATCGGGGTACCTGTCGAGCTTGATGCCACAGGTGCATCAGCATGCACCTGTGGCATCAGGTCCCCGTCGGCGGATCATCAGAGTATTCTTCACGAAGGGGACGCCGAATTCGAAGATCAATTCCAGGGCGGCCTCACCTCGTCTCCGGTATCTGCGAATATTCGCGTTTGCCGAACAGATCCACCTACTGGCAACATCGATAGAGTGAGTCCATCGTCGATGGTGTCGCCCGCCGGTCTCCGTTTCGCCGAACCCGCCGGTCCACGTCTCGCCGAGAAGGTCGGCTGAGAGATGGGCGGGTCGCCGGACGCCATCGCCACCCAGCCCTGGGACGCCGAACACCCGGTACTGGAGATCATCCGGAAGCGGCGCGCCTCCGGCAGCCGGCCCGGTGCCCGCGATCACGGTGACACGGCGAAGGTCGGCCTCGCCGTCGAGGGTGGCGGGATGCGGGGAGTCGTCTCCGCCTCGATGCTCGCGGCACTGGAGGACCAGGGTTTCAGCGACGCGTTCGACGCGGTGTACGGATGCTCGTCCGGCGCGGTGAACAGCGCCTATTTCCTCGCCGGCGGGACCTGGTACCCCGTCTCGATCTACTACGACGATCTGACCAGCCGCCGATTCATCGACTTCGCCCGCGGCCTCCGTGGCGGGAACGTCCTCGATCTCGACTACGCGTTCGGCGAGGTCGTGGAGATCATCAAGCCGCTCGCCTATGATCGTGTTCTGGCGGCCGATACCCCACTTCATGTGGCTATTACCGATGTCGATGCCATTCGTACCCGGTTGATATCCGACTTCACCGACCGCACCGACCTCAAGGCCGCGCTGCTCGCCTCCGCCTGGCTGCCGATCGCCGTACGGGGAACGGCGCAGTTCCGGGGCTGGCGGGCCCTCGACGGTGGCGTGGTCACCGCCCTACCGTTCCGGCTTGCGCTGCGCGACGGATGCACCCACGTACTCTCCCTGAGCACCCGTCCCATGCGCAGCGGAAACGGCGGGCTCGGCCTGCAGCACCGGTACACCCACCGCTACCTGGAGAAGATCAAGAAAGGGCTGGGCACCGCCTACCTGGCGTCGGTCCGGCAACGGCTCCGCGACCAGGTCGACCTCACCGCCCGGCGCGACGTCGCGAGCCGCCTGGCGCCGTACGTCCTCGACCTCGCCCCGTTGCCGGAGGACACCGAGGTCAAGCGGCACGAACTGCGCTCGCACCTGCTGATCAGCGCGGCGCGCCGGGCGTACTCCCTGATGTACTGCGCGGTCGAGGGACGGCCGGCGGATCTGCTCCGGTCGGGGCGGCTGCACGCGGTGCCCCGCCTGATGGTCGTGGACCAGCGCTGATGGCCGCCCGGCCGACCCTCGATCAGTTGGTCGAGGAGCTCTCCCGACCGCCCGGCCCGGCTGGGCCGGACCTCGACCGGTTGGCGAAGCTGCTGCTGCCGGCCAGCGGTGCGACGGCCGCCGGAGAGACGGCGGGCGCACGGCGGACGACTGCGACGAACCGACCCACGGCCGACGACCTGGCCTCCTGGCGGGCTCTGCTGCGGGACGTTCCGTTCGACCGGCGGTCCTTCGACGACCGGTTCCGCCCGGGCAGCTGGACCGCAGTCCTCGACGGTCTGGCGCGGCACTGCGACCGGCTCGCCGACGGTGCCGCCGACCTTCCGGTACCGCGTCGGCAGACGGTCGGATTTCTGGCCCTGCTGCTGATCACCCTGACCGGCCTGGCCGAGTCGAGTGACCGCCGGACCGCCACCGCACCGGCCCGGGCGGGTGCCGTCGACGGCGACGCGCCCCCGCCCGGTCACGACTGTCCCGGCGTGTGCGGGCGCCTCGTCCGACAGCGGCCGGTACGGGAGACGATCCGCGAACTGTACCGACCGGTCGCCGGACCGCTGCCGGACGAGGGCGGTCAGGACGCCATCGCAGAGTCCGAGTGGGCCGACGGGATCGACTTCGACACCCTCGAGTTCCACGAACACGGCACCACCTCGATGATCCTGCGCGGGTCCGGCACCCGACGGGGCGGGCTGCGTCGACCGTTCGCTCTCAAGTTGATCCTCTACCCGTACCTGCGGATCCCGCGCATCGCGAGCACGACCAGGGCATACGCCGGGCTCTACGATCTCGCCGGTGTCCAGGCGGAACACCTGGTCGCGGTCTGGGCCAGCTCGCACAGCTGGATCCTGATGGACTTCGTCGCCGGGCGTGGGCTGCACGAGGTGTGGCGGGAGCGCACCGCGCGACGCCGTACCGCTCGACGCGTGCGGCCCGGACGGCGGGCGACTCCCGGCGACGATCAGGGCCTCGGTGAAGCCTCGGTCGACCGGTTCGTGCTCCTGGCGGACCTGCGGGACTACGGCACGGCTGCCTTCCTGGCGCTCGCGGAGCTCGACCGGTTCCTCAACGCCGACAACCACCCCGCCGAGCCGACCCGGCGGGGGCACGGCGACCTCGCTCCATCGAACATCATGGTGACCTACCGGGACGGCCGGCCCGTTTTCCGGTTGATCGACATCGGCGCGAACTACCTGTACACGTACGCCTTCGGCGCGCTCGAAGGCCCGGACGGACAGTTCGTCGCTCCCGAGGTCAAGGCCGATGGGACGGCCGGTGACAAGTCCGACGTCTACTCGCTGGGCAAGTTGCTGACCATGTTCGGTGGCGGGGAACCGGGCGATGTCGTTCCGGACGAGTTCTACGCCCACGCGCCGCTGCTGGCCCGGTTCATCGAGGACCTCATCGACACCCACCCGGACCACCGGCTGCTGCTGTTCTCTCCGGACGCCGCACCCACCGGGCAGCACGCCGCAAGCGACCAGGAACGGCGACCGGCACCGGAGATCTCCCGGTACGCCCGACTCCACGCCGCCTTCACCGCCGAACTCGACGCCGAGGCGGCCCGGACGCCGCCGACGGACGGCCACCTGGTCCGTGGCACCTGGGAGCTGTTCCAGACCCGGCTGACCCTCGGACTGTTCCGGCCGCTCGCCGGAGCCCCCGGCCAGTTGCGCCGCATCTACCGGACCCGCCGGGGTGAGCCGGGTGCCGCCAGTCGCTCGTCAGCCCTCGCGGCGGCCCGGTTGCTGGCCTGGTCCTGGCTCTCCTCGGTGGCCTGGGCGGTGACGTTCTCCATCACCCTGATCTGGATCGTCCGGCAGCTCGACTGGTCCTGGGGCAACCGGTTGGTGGAGGCGCTGCAACAGATGGTCGGTGGCTCGGAGGACCGTTTCCCGGTCCTCGACTCGCTGCGCGCTCCCGGATACTCGATGCCGGACATCGAGGCGAACGCGCCCGCCCTGCTGGTCGGTCTGACGTATGCGATGGTGTCCGCGAAGTACTACCACAACATCTTCGCCGGCATGAATCCGCTGGCCGCCGGCTGGCTGGCCGGCGGACTCACCATCCGAGCCGCCCTCGCCCAGTTCGCCATCCGGATACAGACGGTCACCGGTGCCGCGCTGGTGCTGCCGATCGTGCTCTACGACCCTCGGCTCTGGCCGATCAACAGCGCCATCGGCCAGAGCCTGTCACTGTTCACGAACAGCGCGACGCTCCTGTTCGCCCGGCGTGCCCTCACGGATGCGCGTCGACGGGGGTTGAGCACCGTGCCGTCGAGCGACGCGAAGGTCACCGGGCTCGCGTCGTTCGCGGAGTGGACGCCGACCTCGCTGTTCTACGCGGGGATCGTCTGGACGATCGGCCTCGCGGTCTACCAGGGCGCGCTGCAGGACGTGTACGTGTACGCCCTGTCCGTGGCGTCGATCAACCTCTTCCTCTTCTACATGATCAAGTGTGGGCGTGGGGCGGCCGAGGTCAGGACCGCGCTCACCCGGGCCACCGGGGCGGCCGAGCGACTACGGTGCCTCGCCCTCGCCCGCCGCGACGACCATCGACCTTAGCCGAGGTCGACTCAACCGGTCGCGCCCCAGCGCAGCGACAGACCGGTGACCGCCCGCTCGGTACGGATCTCCATCATGCTGCCGAGGATGGTGGCCCGGTCGACGACGACGGCGGTCGTGTCGACGGCGTAGGTGATCCGGTCGCTGACGAACACGGCGCTGCCGGCCGGTTCCTTCAGCAGGGGCGCGACGACGGAGTCGAGCAGACCGGGGTGAACTGTCTCGGTCGCCCTGGCGACCGAGATGCCGATGTCGGCGAGAGCGCCGTACAGCGACTCGGCGGTGAAGTCCCGGCCGCGAAGCCGGTCGGCGTGCGGTTGGCGTACCCAGGAGACCTGGTGGATCGCGGGGCGGCCGGCGAACTCACGCAGTCGCTCCAGCCGCAGCGCGTGCTCACCCGGCGCGATCCGCAACTGGGTGGCGGCGCGAGCCGACGCGCGCCGCACCGACCGGGCGAGCACGGTCGTGCGTACCGCGTGGCCCTGTCTGACCAGGTCGTCGGCGAAACTGTGCAGCGAGCCGAGTTCGTACGCCAGGTGCGGCGGGGCGACGAAGGTGCCCCGGCCGGGCTGTTGCACGATCAGCCCGTCGTCGCTGAGCCGGCGCAGGGCCTGGCGCAGGGTCATCAGGGTGACGCCGTAGGCCGCGCTCAGCTCACGTTGTGGGGGCAGCGCATCGCCGGCGGTGTACTCGCCGCCCCGGATCTTCGCCGCGAGGTCGGCGGCGATGGCCTGGTACCTCGGGGCGGGTCCAGGGCTCGCGGTCACGGTCGTCTCGCTCCTGCTCGGTCACGCTCTGGTCCACTGCCCACCGCCCGGAGGCAGGTCCTGGTCGAGGGCACGGCGCATCCGGGCGAGGTAGCTGCCGACATCGTACGGGCTGGCTCCGTCCAGCACCCGACGCATCAGCGCGGCTCCCACGACGACACCGTCGGCGGTGCGGGCGACGTGCGCGGCCTGCTCCGGAGTGGAGATGCCGAATCCCACCAGGACCGGCCGGTCCGTGGTGGGCCGTAGCCGGTCGACAAGTGCCCCGGCGGAGGCGGCGACCGTGGTCCGCTCACCGGTGGTGCCCATCACCGACACGGCGTAGACGAAGCCCCGGCTGCGCTCGGCGATCTGTGCCAGCCGGGGCGGCGGGGTCGTCGGGGCGGCCAGCAGGACCAGGTCAATGCCGGCGGAGGCGGCCGAGCCAGCCAACTCGTCGGCCTCGCCGAGCGGCAGGTCCGGCACGATCAGGCCGCTGACTCCGGCCTCGCGCAGCGCGGCACAGAACCGCTGAGGGCCGGCGTGCAGGATCAGGTTGTAGTAGGTGCTGGCAACCAGCGGCACGTCGGTCGCGGCACCGGCGAGGTCGTCGAGGATGCCCCGGGTCGTCGCCCCGCGCGCCAGCGCCCGGTGGGTCGCCTCCTGGATGGTGGCACCGTCCAGGGTGGGGTCGGAGAACGGCAGACCGACCTCGACCAGGTCGGCTCCGGCCTCGACGAAGGCCCGCAGCTGGTCGAGCCAGGTCGTGGTGATCCCACCGGTGACGTACGGCATCAGCAGTTTGCGCCCGGCTGCCCGGCGCCGCCGCAGCCGGTCTTCGAGCGTCATGCCGGGTCACCGGGGGTCGGCGTGCCCTTGCTGGTCGAGACGTCCTTGAGCGTCGAGACGTCCTTGTCGCCGCGCCCGGAGAGGGTGAGCAGGACGGTCGCGCCGGGCGGCAGTTCACCGGCGCCGGCCGCGCGGACCACCCAGGCGAGCGCGTGCGCCGATTCCAGAGCCGGGACGATTCCCTCAGTACGGGCCAACCGGACCACGGCGGCGGCCGCTTCGTCGTCGGTCACCGTCTCGTACCGGGCCCGACCAAGGTCACGCAGGTGGGCGTGCTCGGGCCCGACGCCCGGGTAGTCGAGTCCGGCGGCGATGGAGTGCGCCTCGACGATCTGCCCGGCGTCGTCCTGCAGGAACCGGGAGCGGCATCCATGCAGGACGCCGACCCGACCGAGCGTCGCACCGGCGCCACCGGCCGCCTCCACCCCGACCAGCCGGGCGGACGTGTCGACGAAACCGGCGAAGGTGCCGGCGGCGTTGGAGCCGCCGCCGACGCAGGCCACGACGTAGTCCGGCACCGCAGTGGCCAACTCGCGGGCGCACTGGCCGCGTGCCTCGTCGCCGATGACCCGTTGGAAGGTCCGCACCATCCACGGATACGGGTGCGGACCGATCACCGAGCCGGCGCAGTAGTGCGCCTCGTCGGTACGCCCGACCCAGTGGCGCATGGCCTCGCTGGTGGCGTCGGAGAGAGTGCGGCTGCCGGCGCCGACCGGGACCACCTCGGCACCGAGCAGTTGCATCCGGAACACGTTGAGCGCCTGCCGTTCAATGTCCCGCTCGCCCATGAAGACGGTGGCGCGCAGGCCCAGCAGCGCCGCTGCGGTGGCGGTGGCGACGCCGTGCTGCCCGGCGCCGGTCTCGGCGATCAGGTGCGACCGGCCCATCCGGCGGGCGAGCAGTGCCTGGCCGAGCACGTTGTTGATCTTGTGGGAACCGGTGTGGGTCAGGTCCTCCCGCTTGAGCATCAGGTGGACGCCGAGTTCCGCTGACAGGCGTAGCGCCGGCGTGAGCGGCGTCGGACGGCCGACGTGCACCGCCAGCAGGCCGGTGAGGCTGTCCCGGAACTCCGGGTCCGACCATGCCTGCCGGAACGCCTCCGCCACCTGCCGGCAGGTCTCGACCAGCGACTCCGGCACGTACCCGCCGCCGTAGTGGCCGAACCGTCCGGTCGGACCGGGGTCACCCATCCCGGCAGTCCTGGACCTCTGCAGTACGTCGGTCACGATGCCACACCTCTCCGTCTGTCAGCCGTCCGAGTCATCCTCGGCAGCTCTATAACTATCACGACCTGTTCTAGAACTCTAGGCAGTTTGCCACGGCGCTGCGCCCGGGGCGGTCGCTGTTACCGCTCACAACGCCCCCGCTCGACGGACCGACCCGATCGGGCGGACGGCCGGCGAGCTCCCGACCCTCTTGGGCCGATCTCGGCCGACACGACTTGACGACCACCTTGTTATCGATCACAATCGATGCCTTGGGTGACACCTGCGACTCACCGGGCGGGCCGCTGGTCGAACCCCCAGATCGGGTCGTCCGCCCAGGGCATGCCGAGCGCCGAGCCGGGATCCGGCCAACGCCCGAGCCGGCGGAGACGACCAACCGATACGTCGATCGCATGTGCCAGCGTGCGCATCCCACCTGTGCCATGAATCCAAGGAAGTGGCAATGTCAGGAACTCGATTCTTTCCCGGACCTCTCCTGCTCGCGGCGTTTGTCGCGGTGGCTGCGGCCGGCACGACACTCGGCCGCGGCTTCGACAGCGCAGATCTCGACAGCACCAGCACGACAGTGGGCGCCGGCGCGGTGTCCGCCACGGACGTCGGCGCTGCCGCGGCGAGCGCCGGATGCGGCCGGACACCGACACTGGGTAACGGCACCCACACGGTCCAGAGCAGCGGCCGCAGCCGCAGCTTCATCCTGCGACTGCCCGCCAACTACGACAACACCCGTCAGTACCGGCTGATCATCGCGTACCACTGGCGCGGCGGCACCGCCAACGACGTCAACTCAGGTGGCAGCAGCGGCGCCGCCTGGGCCTACTACGGCCAGCAGCAACTGTCGAACAACAGCGCGATCCTGGTCGCTCCGCAGGGGATCGACAACGGCTGGGCGAACCCCGGTGGCCAGGACGTCACCTTCTTCGACGACATGATCCGGCGGATCGAGAGCGACCTCTGCGTGGACACCACCCAGCGCTTCGCCCTCGGCTTCAGCTGGGGCGGCGGGATGAGCTATGCGCTCGCCTGCGCCCGGCCGAACGAGATCCGGGCCGTGGCGGTCATCTCCGGCGGGCTGATCAGCGGGTGCAGCGGTGGCACCCAGCCGGTCGCGTACTTCGGACTGCACGGCATCACTGACAACGTCCTGCCGATCTCCATGGGACGGTCACTGCGCGACACGTTCGTCCGCAACAACGGCTGCACGCAGCAGAGCCCCCGGGAGCCCGCGCAGGGCAGCCGGGCACACATCACCACCGCCTACCAGGGCTGCCGCTCCGGATACCCGGTGCAGTGGGCCGCGTACGACAACGGGCACACCCCCGGCCCGGTCGACGGCACCTACACCGAGAGCGGCGTCAACACCTGGACCAAGGGCGAGATCTGGCAGTTCTTCTCCCAGTTCCAGGGCGGCCAACCGAACCCGACCACGCCGCCGCCCGGCCCGACCACGCCGCCGCCCGGCCCCACCACTCCCCCGCCGGGCCCGACCACGCCGCCGCCGGGCAACGGTGGCTGCACCGCGACCGTCTCGCTGAACTCCTGGACCGGCGGCTTTGTCGCCACCATCCGCATCACCGCCGGCTCCGCCGGCACCAACGGGTGGACCGTCACCATGACCCTGCCCGGCGGGGCCAGCGTCACCAACACCTGGAACGCCAGCGCCAGCGGGAGCACCGGCACCGTCCGGTTCACCAACGTCAGTTACAACGGCCGGCTCAACCCCGGCCAGGTCACCGAATTCGGCTTCCAGGGCAACGGCAGCGGAACCGGCATGACCCCCACCTGCACCGCGAACTGAACCACCGCTGGCCCGGCCCCGACCCGTCCCGGGGCCGGGCCAGCGGTCCGTCCGCCGGCGCATGAGCGGCGCTAGCGGTCAAGCAGCGAACGCAGCACCTTGATGATCTCCTCCGGTGCCTCCTCGGCCATGAAGTGTCCGGCCGAGGTGGTGCGGTGCTCCAGGTCATCGGCCCAGGTACGCCACAGCGCGGCGGCGTCGAACCCGAGTGCGGCACCCCAGTCCTGCTGCACCACGGTGACCGGCATGACCAGCCGGTTACCGGCCGCCCGGTCGGCCCGGTCGTGTTCGATGTCGATGTCGGCCGAGGCCCGGTAGTCGGCGACGATCGAGGTGACCGCCTCGCGCGAGGCGCGCAGGTACTCCGCCCGTACGTCGGCGGGGATGGCCTGCGGGTCGCGGGTCCACAGGTCGAGGAAGTAACCGAAGAAGGCGTCCGCGCTGGCACCGATCATCTGCTCGGGCAGGCCGGGTGGCTGGGCCATCAGGTACAGGTGGAACGCGACCGCGGCGGTGGCGCCGTGCAGGACATCCCACATGTCCAGGGTCGGCAGCACGTCGAGCGAGGCCAGGTGGCTGATCCGGGTGGGATGGTCCAGGCCGGCGCGGATGGCGACCAGGGCGCCGCGGTCGTGGCCGGCCAGGGCGAAGCGTTCGTGGCCGAGCTCGCCGGCGAGCGCGACGATGTCGGCGGCCATGGTCCGCTTCGAGTACGTGTCCCGGTCGACCGCCTCGGGTTTGTCACTCGCGCCGTAGCCGCGCAGGTCCGGCACGATCACCGTGTGGTCGGCGGCCAGGTCAGCGGCGACGTGCCGCCACATGGCGTGGGTCTGCGGAAAGCCGTGCAGCAGCACGATCGGGCGGCCCGTACCGCTGACCGCCACGTTCAGTGCCACGTCGCCGTCGACCGCGACCCGCCGGTAGTCGAAGCCGGGGATGGCAAATGTCATGATCGTACCCTTTCTTCTGGTCGGTGCCGGAATCCAGCGTGCCGGGCCCGGATGAGCAACCGATGAGCGCGATACGTTGAGCGCAGGCGCAGAAGGGCGGTCCGGTCAGTGCAGGTCAGCTTCGGTGTCCTCGGCCCGGTCGTCGCCTGGGACGACGTCGGCGCGCCGATCGACCTGAAAGGGCCGAAGCACCGGGCGGTGCTCGCCCGGCTCGTCGTCGCCCGGGGCCGGGTCGTCCCGGTCGACCGTCTCGTCGAAGACCTGTGGCCGGAGCCCGCCCCGGGCGCGGTGAGCGCCGTACGAACCTTCGTCGCGGCGTTGCGGCGCGCGCTGGAGCCGCAGCGTCCGCCGCGATCGGCGGCCCGGTTGCTGGTCACCGAGGGCCCGGGGTACGCGCTGCGGCCGGCGCCGGAGACGGTCGACGCCTGGCGGTTCGAGGACACGGTCGCTGCCACGCCCTCGGCTGCCCCACACCCGGCGCTCGACCAGCTCGATCGTGCGCTGAGCTGGTGGCGCGGGCCCGCGTACGCCGGATTCGACGACGAGCCGTGGGCGCAGGTCGAGCGTTCCCGTCTCGATCAGCTCCGGCTCAACGCCGTCGAGCAGCGGGCCGAGGCGCTGCTGGGCCTCGGGCGGGCCGCCGACGCCGTACCGGATCTCGACGCCCACGTGGCCGGGCATCCGTGGCGGGAGGAGGCGTGGCGGCTGCTGGCACTCGCGCTGTACCGGGCCGGCCGCCAAGGCGATGCGCTCGCCGTCCTGCGCCGGGCCCGCCGGCTGCTGCTCGACGAGCTGGGCATCGATCCGGGCCCGCGACTGCGGCACCTGGAGGCCGACATCCTGCGCCAGACCGAACGGCTCGACAACGGTCCGGGGCCGGCCGCGCCGGAACGGCTCTGGGCGGAGGCCACGGCGGCGTACGACCGGAGCGTGCCGTCCGCTTCCAAAGCCCGGCTGGAGTCGACGGTCGGTCTGCTGCGCAGTCTCGCCGTGACCGGGGCGAGCGGTCTCGAAGCGGCACGGGAACAGCGGATCACGGCCATCACCGTGGCCGAGCAGTTGGCCGACCCCGAGCTCGCCGCCCGGGTGATCGGCGGGTACGACGTACCCGCGATCTGGACCCGGCCCGACGACCCGGCGCAGGCGGCGCAGATCGTCGCGGCCGCCGAACGGGCCCTGGCCGCCGCTGGTCCCGGCCTGTCTGACGCCACCCGGGCCCGGCTGCTGGCCACGGTCGCGGTGGAGTCACGCGGCACGCATGCGGCACGCGGACCCGAGGCGGCCCGGGAGGCGGAGCGGATCGCGCGCCGGCTGGGCGACCCGACCCTGCTGGCCTTCGCGCTCAACGGCGTGTTCATGCAGACCTTCCACCGGACCGGTCTGGCCGCCGAGCGGGACGAGATCGGCGCCGAACTGGTCGCGCTCTGCTCCCGGCACGGTCTGGCGACGTACGAGATCCTCGGTCATCTCGTCCGGTTGCAGGCCCGCAGCGGGCTTGCCGACTTCGCCGCCGCCGACCGGCACGCCGCCGCCGCGGACCGGCTCGGGCAGCGGCACGACAGACCGCTGGTCGGGGTGTTCACCGGGTGGTACCGGGCGCTGCGGCTGGCCGCGACCGGGTCGCCGTCGGCCGCCGCCGAGGCCGCCTACCGCGACGCGGCGGCGCGGCTCGCCACCGCCGGCATGCCCGGCGTCGAGCAGGGCCTGCTCCCGCTGGCGCTGCTGTGCCTGCGGGTCTGGCACGGCGAGGCGATCCGCTTCGACGACGACACCGACTGGGGTCCCTACCGGCACTGGGCGCGCCCGCTCCTGCTGCTGGTGCGGGACCGGCCGGCCGAGGCCGCGACGGCGCTGCGGCAGACCCCGGACCCACCGCGCGACCTGCTGACCGAGGCGCTGTGGTGCCTCACCGCGCGGGCCGCGATCGCCCTCGACGACCGTACAGCGATGCGCCGCGCCCGAACCGCACTCGCACCGGCCGTCGGCGAGCTGGCCGGGGCCGGCAGCGGCATGCTCACCGTCGGCCCGGTCGCCCGTCACCTCGACGACCTCGACGCGGCGCTCGGTCGGTGAGACGCTCCCGGCGTGACCGGTCCCGGTGCCCGGTCGGCGCTCAGTCGAGAACGTCGAGACGGACCAGCGCGTCGCGGGCAAGCAGGAACCCGACGATCCCGACGATCCACGATAGGGCGTTGTTGCTGGCCATCCAGTCACTGATCCGGCCCAGCAGTGGTGTCAGGCGGCGGCCACCGGCGGCACGCAGCACCAGCAGCCCCACCGCCGGAATGATCATCAGCAGGCAGTAGCCGGCCATCACCAGCGCCAACTGTCCCGGCGGGAGCCCCGCCGTGGTCAGCAGCCCGATGGCGGCCAGATACGGCAGCATCGTGGTCACCTCGACCGCTGCGGCGGCGAGCGCCAAGCCGACCAGCCCGGACACGCCGGCGGTCAGCGCCCGCTGCCGCCAGCGCTGCAATCGGCCTACCCGAGCAGCTGGCTTGTTCTTGCGGTCCAGCCGGAAGCTCCAGAAGAACAGCGCGACGCCGACGACCAGTTGCGTCCACCTCACCGGCCGGGCGTCGAGTAGGCGGCTGACCTGCGGCAGGAACGCTTCGGCGCCCGAGGCGACGGCGACGCCGATCAGGAAGTAGAAGGCTGCGACGGTGCCGAGGAAGACCAGGATCCGACCGGCACGGATCCGCCCCGGGTGCAGCAGCAGCCAGATCGGGATGAGCAGCGTGCCGAAACTGGTGGAGTCGATCAACGCGAGAACGACCAGTGACCCCAGAAGCGCAAAGTCCATTGCCGTACGGTGCCGGCTGCGGTCAGGTCGGCGCGTCGGCCGAAAGTTGTCCGGCCCCGGCCCGCGTACATCCTTCGACGGACGCGGCATCGCACCGGCCGTGATGGGATGGACCGCGTGACGGAGGCAGGACTGCGGCAACGGCTGGCCGAACGCTGGCGGGGCAGCACCCAGCTGCAGGACAACCTCACCGCCGTGACCACCTTCGCCGTCGGTGTGGTGCTGAACCTGGTCGGGCTGACCGACGTCTGGCACGACCTCGACGTGCTGGACGGGCACCTTGCCGGTCCGACGCAGGGGTGGTGGCAGTCGGTCCTGCTGGCCGTCGGCTGCCTCGCGATGCTGGGCAAACGCCGGCGTCCGATGCGTGCGTTGGGCGTCGGTGCCGGCGTGGTCGCCGCCGATGCCATCCTCGGCGGCAGTATCGCGATCGTTCTGGTCCTGTTCGACCTGCTCTTCTCGGCAGGGCAGTTCGCGTCCGCCCGCGCCCGTGCCGCGGTGACGACCGTCGTGTTCGTGCTGATCGGCACGGCGAGCGTCGTCGGCGGCCTGGCCATCGGCGAGTTCCGGGCCGCGGTCTTCATCGGTCTGCAGCTGACCACACTGCTGTTCGTGCCGTTGTGGTGGTCGGCGAACCTCCGCCAGCAGCGCATGCTGGGCGTACTCACCGCCGAGCGGACCGCCCGGGAGGCAGTGCTCGCCGAACGTGCCGCGGTGGCCCGGGACCTGCACGACGTCATCGCCGCCCACCTGTCCACAACGGCGATCCACTCCGGAGCGGCACTCGCGCGACCGCCGGACGCCGAACACGATCGGGCGGCGCTGCGGGCGGTGCGCACCAGCAGCCTCACCGCGCTGGAGGAGATGCGGTCGATGATCTTCCTACTGCGGGCGGACGGTTTCCCGGCCGCCGACGCCACCGCACCCGGCGGCCTGGACCGCCTGCCGGAGCTGGCGGATGCGGCTGAGGCGGGCGGCCTGCGGGTCGACCTGAGCATGGCCGCCGTACCGCAGGTCCCCGCGCTGGTGGGGCACGCCGCCTACCGGATCGTTCGTGAGGCGTTGACGAACGCTGGCAAACACGCGCCGGGATCCCAGGTACGGGTCGAGGTGGCCGAGGCGGCGGATCATGTCACCGTGACGGTCACCAACACCCTGATCCGGGCCGTCGACCTCGGCCATCCCACGCTGAGCTCCGGCACCGGTCTGGCGTCGATGCGTGAGCGCGCCGCCCTGCTGGGCGGTGCCCTGAGCGCGGGCCGTGACGGCGACCACTGGCGGGTCCGGGCGACACTGCCCCGGCACCCGACGGTCGAGGTGCCGGTGGCGCGGCCGGCCGGAGGGCTACGGTGACGGCGGCCCGGATCCGCGTCGTCCTCGCCGACGACCACGCCGCGATCCGCGCCGGACTACGGCTGATGCTGGAGCAGGCCGCCGATATCGCCGTCGTCGGCGAGGCCGCCGACGGTACAGTGGCGATCCGGCAGGCGGGCGCGCTGCGCCCCGACGTCGTGGTCATGGACATCCGGATGCCCGGCACCGACGGCATCGCCGCGACGCGGGCGATCACCTCGGCGGGAGTGGCCGACGTGCTCGTCCTGACCTCCTTCGACATCGACGAGTACCTGTTCGGAGCACTCCGGGCGGGAGCGGCCGGTTTCCTGCTGAAGTCGGTCGAGCCCGTGGCTCTGGTGGACGCGGTCCGCCGGGTCGCGGCTGGCGACGGGGTGATTGCGCCCGAGGTGACCCGTCGGCTCCTCACTGCCTTCGTCTCCGCCGCCGTACCTGAGGTGTCATCGACGCGTCCCTCGTTCGACGCGCTCACCAGCCGGGAACGCGACGTGCTCGCCGCGCTCGGCCGCGGGCTGTCCAACGCCGACATCGCGGCATCGTTGGCGATCACCGAGGCGACCGCGAAGACCCACGTCTCGCGGGTGCTGGCCAAGCTCGGTTGCGCCTCGCGGGTGCAGGCCGCGATCCTCGTCAAGGAGGCCGGGCTGACCTGACGTGTTCGATCCCGCGATGCGGCACCGGCGTGCGGTGAATCCTATCGACTGCACACGTACGCTCTGCCACACTCCGGACATGGACCACCCCCCGATGAACACCACGGCGCCGCGTCACCTGCCCACCGCCGAGCTCACCGCCGGGCTCACCGAGGTGGCCCGCTCCCCACGCGGCTCCGGCACGTTGGACCTCATCGTCCGCCGGCCGGCCGTCGACGAACGGGAACTGCTCGCCGAAGGGACGCTCGACATCACCGACGGGCTGGTCGGCGACGGCTGGGCGCAGCGCGGCAGCTCGGCCACCGGCGACGGTTCGGCGCACCCGGACCGGCAGCTCACCGTGATGAACTCCCGGTTCGTCCGGCTGGTCGCCGGTGACGACCCGCAGCACTGGGGGCTGGCCGGCGACCAGCTCTTCGCCGATCTCGACCTGCACACCGACGCACTGCCCGCCGGCACCCGGCTGGCGGTCGGCGACGAGGCGGTCATCGAGGTGACGGCCGAGCCGCACAACGGGTGTGCGAAGTTCGCCAACCGCTACGGGCGGGACGCGCACAAGCTGGTCTGGAGTGAGCAGGGTCGCCAGGCCCGGCTGCGTGGCCTCTACGCCCGTGTCGTGGTCGGTGGCGTCATCCGGCCCGGCGACCAGATCCGCGTACTCGGCCCGGCCGACGCCACCGAGGGAACCGCTATGGCCCTCAACCCGCCGGTTTAAGGGTCATACCGGTTCCCTCGTCGTCAGACACCGGTCGTCAGCCCGAGCGCGGATCTCAGCGGTCCGCCTCGACCGCCCACCGACCCGCCGCTTTGAAGTCACCGACGTCGAGGTGTGCCCGCACCGCGTCCACCAGGTACGCCGCCCGATGCTCCGCTGGCGTCGACATCGGCCTCCTCGGCGTCGGTACCGGCGACCTGCTGCTGGTCCGCGCCCTGCGCTGACCCGCGCCCTGCGCCGACCGCCGTCCTGCCGGTTCCATCCACGCTGGGGTTGGCCTCCGCGCTCGAGTTGAAGGCCAGATACCCTATCTGCCGCTTGCGAGGTCGCTGACCTTCAACTCGTGCACCAACTCGTGCGCCCAGAGCCCGCTGACGGCGACGGCGGCCGGAATGCCGTCCACCACACCACGTCCGGCGACGCGGGCCGTGCAGACCGCCGAGGAGATCGTCGCCTTCCTGCCCGGGTCGCGGTGCACGAGTGTCGGTTCGCGGCCGGCGCGGTACGGGCACAGGCAGCGGCGAACCGCTGGGGGCGGGCCGGCGACGTCGACCGGCACGAACTGGTGGTGACGCACGACTTCGTGATCGGCTGGGCGGTTCGGCACGCGCTGGATGCGCCGTACTGTCGGTGGCTCGGGTTGAACCAGTTCAACTGCGGGTGACGATCGTGCAGTGGCGCAGCGACGCTCCGCCGACCCTGGCCATCTTCAACGAGATCGGCCATCTGCCGCCGGGCGAGCGAGGCCAGCCGCCGGTGGAGTTGCTGACCTGAGCCGCCTGGCTGTTGCCTGGCTGTGGGCGTAGGTCATGCGGTGGATCTAGAAGGATTTGGCCGGTATATCGACCATAATCCTTCTAGATCACTGTTCTGGGCTGGTCGTGGTGGCCTGCCGGGCCTGCGGGCGGGGAATGATCGCGGGCTGCGTACGATTGATGCTCGGACGGATGAGTCGACCGGGCGGCCGCGTCAGCGGGGGGATATATCCCCTGTTGGCGAGGAACGTCCGGACTCCACAGGGCAGGGTGGTTGCTAACGGCAACCCGGGGCGACCCGCGGGACAGTGCCACAGAAAACAGACCGCCGGGCGGTGAAACGCCCGGTAAGGGTGAAACGGTGGGGTAAGAGCCCACCAGCATCCCGGGTGACCGGGATGGCTCGGTAAACCCCACCCGGAGCAAGGCCAAGAGGGCCGGTGTCGCGAGACGCCGACCTGCGCAGGCGTTCGAGGGCTGCCCGCCCGAGCCTGCGGGTAGGCCGCTGGAGCCTGCCGGCGACGGTAGGCCTAGATGGATGGCCGCCCCCGCTGCGCGACCGGGCAACCGGCGCGTACGGGACAGAATCCGGCGTACAGGTCGACTCGTCCGTCCCACCCCAGTTCAGAGCCACGCGCGTACCTGCGGCTGCGTCAACAGGGCGGGCATCGACGTTCGCGCCTAGGTCCTATCGTCGGTGCCGTGTCCGACATCCTGCAGATCGGCTCCCTCGCCGTCCCCGTTGGTGCCCTCGTCGTCTACGCGGTCGGGTTCGTCGCCCTCTACTGGGTCATCCGCCTTGCTGTCCGACACGCCATCCGAGACGCCGACCGACGTCGGTCAGGCGAACGGCGGTAGCGTCGAGATGCCTTTGGTCGGTGACACCCGATACGGACAGCGGCGACCCCCTCGCGGTCGGCACCAACGCACGGATCATGACCCACGCACCGATCAGCAACGGCCACACCCGACAAGCCGTCACCCTCGCGCAGGCATCCGCCGCCGCCCGGCTCGATGACCGCGACGCTATGACCGCGACGCTGCCACCACCATGCTGGACGAGGCGACGCCGGCACCGCCATCACCTACGCCCGCCAAGTATGGATCGGCAAGATCACCCTGACCGAACGCAAAGCAGCCCTGTTCGTCGACGTCGCACCGGCCTACGTCCAGTGGGGACGACGCGAGCAAGGACTGTCGGCACTACGGACCGTCACCGAGTTCGCCGCCACCGCCAGCGCACTCGACTCATCGCCGCCCCTGCCGTCTCGCCAGCGGCGTCGCCGACACCTACCCGCTCACCTCGACCGCCGAACTGATCGGACGCGGCGTCCCCACCGTCGTCGTGCCGTTCGTCAATGCCGCACTGGCCGCCCGTGCCCCGTACCAACGCTCCATCGCCGGACTGCGGGCCGAAGGCGTCCGGGTCATCTCCGGCCCGGACGACGACTGGACACCACACCCGCCAGGCACCGGCACCGGCACCGGCACCGGCCGACGAACCGTGTTCCCGTGGAGGAAGGCGTTTCAGCTCGCCACGCAGATGCGCCTGAGAAGGTTGAGCAGTTGACGACGAACACGACACCGCTGGCGCGGTGGAGTCAGCCCTGCCAGACGGCCTTGACGTTGCAGAACTCGCGGATGCCGTGCACCGACAGCTCCCGGCCGTACCCGCTGGTCTTGATGCCGCCGAACGGCAGCTCCGGGTAGGACACCGTCATCCCGTTGACCGTGACGCTGCCGGCCGCCAGCTCGTCGACGCAGCGGCGCTGCTCGGCCGGGTCGTCGGTCCACACGACCGAGCCGAGCCCGAACGCGGTGCCGTTGGCCACCTCGATCGCCTCGTCGAGTGAGTCGACCGGGTAGATCACCGCGACCGGGCCGAACGCCTCCTCGGCGTACAGCCGCATGGTCGGGTCGACGCCGGTGAGCACCGTCGGCGGGTAGAACCAGCCCGGCCCGTCCGGCAGTTTCGCGCCGGTCAGCACCGTCGCTCCCCGGGCCACCGCGTCGTCGACCAGGTCGGCCACGTCCTGCCGGGTCTGCGCGGTGGCCAGCGGCCCGACCTCGGTCGCCGGATCGGCCGGGTCACCGACCACCAGCGCGGCCATCCGGGCCACGAACTCGCCGGTGAACTCGTCGAGCACCGCCCGGTGCACGATGAACCGTTTCGCCGCGATGCACGACTGCCCGTTGTTCTGGCAGCGGGCCCGCGCGGCGACCGCCGCCGCCTGAGTCACGTCCGCCGACGGCAGCACGACGAACGGGTCCGAGCCGCCCAGCTCAAGCACCGTCTTCTTCAGCGCCTGCCCGGCGGCGGCGGCCACCGCCCGCCCGGCCGCCTCACTACCGGTGAGGGTCACCGCCGCCACCCGGGGGTCGCGGATCACCCGGTCCACTGCCGACGCGCCGATCAGCAGGCTCTGGAACGCCCCGGCCGGGAACCCGGCCCGGGTGAACAGATCCCCCAGGTAGATCGCGGTCTGCGGCACGTTGGAGGCATGCTTGAGCAGGCCGACGTTGCCGGCCATCAACGCCGGTGCGGCGAACCGCAGCGCCTGCCAGAGCGGGAAGTTCCACGGCATCACGGCCAGCACCACGCCGAGCGGTTCGTAACGCACGTACGCGCTGCGCGCGCCGACCGCCGCCGAGTCGACCGGCTCGTCGGCGAGCATCCGTTCGGCCTGGTCGGCGTAGAACCGGCAGCCGGCCGCCGACTTGCGCACCTCGGCCAGCGCCGCGCCGATGGGTTTGCCCATCTCCAGGGTCATGGTGGCGGCCAGGTCGGCGGCGTCGGCGTCGAGCAGGTCGGCGGCGGCCCGCAGCCAGGACGCCCGCTGGGCGAAGCTGGCGGCCCGCATCGGTGGCCGGGCGGCCGCCGCCGCCGCGAGGGCCTGCTCGATCTCGTCGCCGCTCATCGACGGGTACGTGCGTACGGTCTCGCCGGTGGCCGGGTTCACGGTGGCGATGGGCATGGTCAACGGTTCCTGTTCGTCGTCGGGTTCGTCGTCGAGCGGAGGGTTTCCAGTTCGGCGCGTACGGCACCGAGCAGCGCGTGGGCGGCGGCCGGGGTGATCCGCGCCGGGTCGTGGACGATGCCGACGGTGCTCACCGCGCCGATGGCCAGCATCGGTTGACCGTCGTGGCGTACCACGGTGGGTCGCTCGACGGGTGCTCCGACGCTGACCACCGCCGCCAGCCCGGCCGGCAGCTGCGGGACCTCGTGCAGCAGGCCGGCGGCGGCGCTGTCGCACAGCGCGACAGCGGACGCCGGTCCGTCGCCGGCGGCGGACGCTTCCTCGGCGAGGCCGTCCGGGTCGGCGAGGCGGCGGGCGACGGCCGCCGGGTTGAGGTCCCCGGCGTCGCGCAGCACCCGTACGCCACGGGTGCCGTCCGCGCCGTCGACGAGCACCGCCAGGTGCCGCCCGTCGGCGACGGCCAGCGGGGTGCGCCGCAGCGCCCGCAGCAGCGCGACGGCGGCGAGCGGCCCGACCGGACGATCGTCGACGGCTCCGAGCTGGGCTTCGACCAGCGCGGCTGCCACCGTACGGCCGGAGCCGGCCGGCGGCACGACGGCAGCGGCCGGTACGGCGGCGGCCGGTACGGCGGCGGCCGGTACGGCGGCGGCCGGTACGGCGGCGGCCGCAGCTGCCGACGGGGTGACCGGCCGGCCGCCGGCGGCGGCGAGCACGTCGGCGGGGCGTACCCGACCGGCCGGGCCGCTCCCGCGCAGACCGGCCAGGTCGACACCGTGTTCGCCGGCGAGCCGTCGCACCCGGGGGCTGTGCTGCTGGCGGGTCACGACTGCAGCGCCTTCTCGATGGTCTGCCCGATGCTCTCCACCGACGGGATGACCAGGTCCTCCAGCGAATCGGCGGACGGCAGCGGAATGTGCGGGGTGGTGATCCGCTGGACCGGCCCGTCCAGGTCCCAGAACGCCTCGTCGGCGGCGATCGAGGCGATCTCCGCGCCCCAGCCGAGCAGCCGCGGGTTCTCCTCGACGGTGAACAGCCGCCCGGTGCGGTGCACCGAGTCCAGGATGGTGGTCACGTCCAGCGGCACCAGCGACCGCACGTCGATGACCTCGACGTCGATGCCCCGCCCGGCGAGTTCGTCGGCGGCCTGCAGCGCCCGGGGGACCATCAGGCCGAGGGCGACGACGGTGGCGTCCCGGCCCGGTCGGCAGATCTTCGCGGTGCCGAGGGTGTCGACGATCTCCCCGTCGGGCACCTCGGCCCGCCCCGCGTACAGTCCCTTGTGTTCGAAGAACAGCACCGGGTCGTCGCTGCGGACGGCGGCGGCCATCAGGCCGACCACGTCGGTCGGGGTGGACGGGCTGACCACCTTCAGACCGGGTACGGCCATCGCCCAGTTCTCCACCGACTGCGAATGCTGGGCGCCGAACCGCAGGCTGCCGCCGTTGCCGGACTTGATCACGAGCGGCAGGCTGACCTGGCCGTTGGTCATGTACCGGGTCTTGGCGATCTGGTTGACCACGATGTCCCAGCAGACCGCGAAGAAGTCGGAGAACATGATCTCGGCGACCGGACGCAGCCCGGTCATCGCCGCACCCATCGCCGCGCCGAGGATGGCCTGCTCGGAGATCGGGGTGTCGACGACCCGGCGCGGCCCGAACCGGTCGAGCAGCCCGGCGGTCGTCTTGAACACCCCGCCGGCACCGGCAACGTCCTCGCCGACCAGCACCACCCGCTCGTCGCGGTCCATCTCCTGGGCGATGCCCCGGGCGACCGCCTCGCGGTAGCTCAGTTGCGCCATGACGATCCTCCATCCGCCCACAGCTCGGTCATCGCGCTGCCCGGTGGGGGCAGCGCACCGGCGCTGGCCTGCTCGGTCGCCTCGTCGACCGCGTCGGCCACCTCCTTGTCGATCCGGTCCAGCTGCGCCGGGTCGACGCCGAGACGTCGCAGTCGGCCCCGGTAGATCGCCACCGGGTCGTACGCCTGCCAGGCCGCTACCTCGGCCGCCGGCCGGTACTTGCCCGGGTCGGCGCGGGAGTGCCCGCCGTGGCGGTAGGTGACCGCCTCCACCAGCGACGGTCCCGCACCGGACCGGGCCCGGGCCAGGGCGGCCACGGCCGTCTGGTAGACCTCGTCGGCGTCGTTGCCGTCGATCTCGATCGGTGTCATCCCGTACGCCGCCGCCCGGTCGGCGGCCGGCCGGCGCACCGCGGTGATGTCGCTGGTCACCGTGTACTCCATGTACAGGTTGTTCTCGCAGACGAACACCACCGGCAGCCGGTAGACGGCGGCGTAGTTGAGCGCCTCGTGGAACGCCCCGATGTTGGTGGTGCCGTCGCCGAAGAAGCAGACCGCGACCTGTCCGGAGCCCCGGTACTGGGCGGACCAGGCCGCGCCGTTGGCGATCGTCAGATGCGCGCCGATGATCGCGTACGAGCCCAGCATGCCGTGCTCGACGCTGGTCAGGTGCATCGAGCCGCCCTTGCCGCCGAGCAGGCCGTTGGCCCGGCCGAGCAGTTCGGCCAGCACCGGGGTCATCCCGACACCCCGGGCCAGGGTGTGCGCGTGACCCCGGTAGGTGGCGAAGCTGTAGTCGTCGGCGCGCATCGCCACACCGAACCCGGCGGCGATCGCCTCCATCCCCAGCGACAGGTGGCTGGTGCCCTTCACCAGCTGCTGCATGAACAGGTCGTACGCCCGCTTCTCGAACTGGCGCATCTCCTGCTGACGCCGGTACAGGTGCAGCCGGGTGTCCAGGTCGATCGGCGCGCTGTCGTGCCGGGTCACGTCGCCCGGCGGCAGAACGGCGTCGTGCTCGCCGTACGGGTGGTGTTGCAGCGGCAGGGTCATCGGTCCACTCCGTCCGCACCGGGCCGGTTGTTGATGTGCGACTGGCTGTGCCGCTGCAGCGGCAGCGCGCCGCCGGTGGTGAAGTAGCGCTGACCGGCGACGAGCAGTTGCTCGGCCGGGAACTTGGTGATCACCTCGGCTCCGTCGGCGGTGACGACCAGCTCCTCCTCGATCCGGGCGGCGCCCCAGCCGTCGGCGGCCGGCCAGTAGGTCTCCAGCGCGAAGACCATGCCCTCCTCGATCAACTCCGGGTGCTCCAGTGAGACGAGCCGACTGAAGATCGGCTTCTCCCAGATGGACAGTCCGACACCGTGGCCGTACTGCAGGCCGAACGCGGCCTCCTCGTCGGCGAAGCCGAACTCCTGCGCGGTCGGCCACACCGAGACGATGTCGGCGGTGGTCGCGCCCGGCTTGACCAGCTCGATCGCCTGGTCCATGTAGTCACGGCAGCGCTGGTAGGCGTCGACCTGCGCCCGGGAGGCACTGCCCACCGCGAAGGTGCGGTAGTAGCAGGTGCGGTAGCCCATGAAGCTGTGCAGGATGTCGAAGAACGCCGGGTCGCCGGGGCGGATGAGCCGGTCGCTGAACACGTGCGGGTGCGGCGAGCAGCGTTCCCCGGAGATCGCGTTGACTCCTTCGACGTGTTCGGAGCCGAGGTCGTAGAGCTTCTTGGCGACCAGCCCGACGGTTTCGTTCTCCCGTACGCCGGGGCGCAGGAACGCGTACAGGTCGTCGTAGGCGGCGTCGACCATCGACGCGGCCGTGGTCAGCAGCGCGATCTCGTCGGGGGTCTTGATCCGCCGGGCTTCCAGGAAGACCTGCTGGCCGTCGACGACCTCGATGCCTCTGGCCCGCAACGCGGTGAGGATGGGCAGTTCGAGCATGTCGACGCCGAGCGGGGCGTCGGTCAACCCGTACCGGTCGAGTTCGGCGTAGATCTTGTCCGCGACCGCCTCGGCGACGCCTGCGTCGGGGTGGAAGGCGCCGCGCAGCACCGAGATGCCGGCCCGGGAGCCGCTGGTGCCCTGCGCGGCGGCGGCGATCGGCCGGCCCTCGCCGTCGGTCGCGCCCCGGTAGTCCAGCCACGGCGCGTACAGCTCGTGGTGGCGGGCGGCGGAGCCGAAGTCCCACAGCACGGGTTCCCCGCCGCGCGGCAGCAGCGCGAACCGGATCAGCTTGTCCATCGCCCAGGTGCCGATGTGGGTGGCGGTCATGTAGCGGATGTTGTGGAAGTCGAAGGTCAGCAGTGCCCCGACCGACGACGCGTCGAGTTGGCGGCGCAGCCGCGCCAGCCGCTCGCGGCGCAGCCGGGCCGGGTCGACCCGGGCCTCCCAGTCGACGACGTTCAACCCGAAGGTGGCGGTGCTCATCGGGCACTCCTTTCCTGCGTCTGGTGGTCGGTCAGGCCGGCGGCGGCGGCCTGGATCTCGTAGAGGGCGAGCAGGTCCTGCGCGCCGTAGCCGTGGCCGACGGCCTGCTGCACCAGCTGGTGCACCATGGACACCACCGGCATCGGCACCTCGTGGTCGCGGGCGGCGGCCAGGCCCAGGTCGAGGTCCTTGCGCAGCAGTACGCCGGTGAAGGTGGGCGTCCAGTCCCGGTCGGCCAGATCGGGGGTACGCTGGCGCACCCATTCGGAGCCGACGACGGCGTTGCCGAGGAAGTCGAGGAACGCCCGACGGTCGGTGCCGGCCTTCTCGACCAGGGTGGTGACCTCCACCAGCGCCTGCGCGAGCGCGCCCAGGTAGAGGTTGTGGGCCAGCTTCACCAGCCGGGCCTGCTCCTGCTCCCCGGCGTGCACGACGATCCGGCCGACGGCCCGCAGCAGCGGCTCGACATCGGTGAAGGTGTCCGCCGGCCCGGAGGCGACCAGACAGGCCCGGCCGGAGCCGACCACCTCCGGGTTGCCGCTGATCGGCGCGGCGAGGAACGCCACGCCGGCCCGCGCGCAGAGTTCGCGGGCGGCGGCGGAGGCGTCGACCGCGACGGTGGAGCAGTCCACCACGGTCCGCAGTCCTGTGTCGGCTGCGGACAGCAACCCGTCGCCGGGGTCGAGCACGGCGAGCAGGTCCTCGGAGGAGGAGACCGACACGAACACCACCGGGCAGGCGGCCAGGTCGGCGAGCGTCGCCACGCGTACCGCTCCCTGCTCGACGAGCGGGCCGGCCTTGGCCACGGTGCGGTTCCAGACGGTGACCTGGTGGCCGGCGTCGATCAGCCGCCGCGCGATCGCGGTACCCATCCGCCCGGTGCCCAGTTGGCCGACCTTCATCGCGGTGCCGTCCCGGTGTCGTCCGGTCCGGCCCCGGCCGACCGCGGGTCGACCCGGACTCCGGCGCAGAGTTTCCGGTCGAGGTACTCCCAGTCTCGGTTGAACCGGTAGGAGTGCTGGGCGGGCGGCTGCGGGGACTGGGTCTCGATCCACCGGGTCCGCCTGTCGGTGCGGTTGTAGAAGGCGTGGTCGCAGCCGGAGCCGGTCCACAGCACGTCGCCGGGTTCGAGGCTGACTTCGACGCCGCCGGCCACCACCGCCTCGGTGCGCCCCTCGGTGAACACGTACGCCTCCTCGAACGGGTGGTCGTGCGGGTGGGCGACTGCGGTCGGCTGGTACTCGACCATGAACATGGTGTGCAGCTGCGCGCCGACCCGTTGGTCGGCGAGCATCCGGATGCCGATGCCGCTGTACGCGAGCAGCGCGGTGGCCATGCTGGCGGACACCTCCGGGGCGTTCGGGTCACTGCCCCGGGCCAGCCGGCGCAGGTCCATCGAGCCGCTGTCGAAGCGGAAGAAGTACCGGTTGCGGGGATCGCGCAGGTCGACCCCGCCGAGATCGCCGCCGCCGGTGAGCTCACCGGGGACGAAGAAGGTGTCGCGGCGGTGGTCGCCGGGCAGCAGCCGCACCGGCGCGGACGTCTCCAACCACCGGGCACCGGCGCGCCCGGCGGTGAGCTGGTGCGCCACCGCCACCGGCACCAACGCGCAGTCGTCGGCCCGCAGGGTCAGCCGCTGGCCGAGCATGGTCAGGGTCAGTTCACCGGACCAGATCCACAGACTCTTCTCGTACGAGTGGACGGTGGCCGCGACGGCGCCGCCCGGGTCGAGGATGCCGGTGCTCATGGTCATGTGGTGCGAGCCGGTTTCCCGACCGATCAGGTCCTGGCGTCGGAAGCCGGTGCTGTGCTCGGCGTACCCGGGCGGCGTGACCGCCCGCTCGTCGTCCATCCGGGTCACGTGGTACAAGTGCTGATCCCCGTACATGTGCTGATCCCCCTTCTTCGTACGCGGGCCTGCCGGCCCCGGTCGGGCCGGCCGGCCTCAGTCGGCGGCGAGTGCGACGACGGCCCGCCGACGCCGCCGGTTGCGCAGCAGCGGCAACGACGCGGCGGCCACCACCAGGACGCCCTGGATCCAGAACTGCCAGGCGAGGCTGAACGACAGGAAACTGATCGCGCTGGTGACGGTCTGCAGGAACAGGGCGGCGGCGACGGTGGCCAGCGCCGACCCGGAGCCGCCGAAGATGCTCGCCCCGCCGAGCACCACCGCCGCCACGGAGGCGAGGGTGAGCGCCTGGCCGACGGCGGCGTTGCCGACCCCGGTCTGTGCGTACAGCACCACTCCGCCGAGCGCGGCCAGCGCGCCGGCGATGGCGTACCCGGTGAGTTTGGTCCGGGTGGTGTCGACGCCCATCCGCGCGGCCCGCACCGGGTCGGAGCCGGTGGCCCGCAGCGCCCGGCCGAGGCGCGAGCGGCGCAGCAGCAGGTGCCCGGCGACGCCGGCGGCGACCGCGACCAGGAACGTCAGCGGTACGCCGGCGATCGTGGTGCCGAGCAGGGTCCGCAGCGCGCCGCTGGCCGCCCCGCCGGGCAGTGGCCGCAGCAGCTGCGCCACCCCGAGTACGCCGATCCCGGTGATCAGTGTGGCCACCACCGGGGGCAGCCCCACGGCGGTCACCAGGGTCCCGTTTATCAGGCCGACCAGGATGCCGGCGCCGACAGCCGCGACGATCCCGACGGCGAAGGCGGCGGGTGCGCCGTCGGCGAAGAACGACACGACGACCACCGCGACCGCCACCGTCGAACCGACCGACAGGTCGATCCCGCCGGTGAGGACGACGACCAGTTGAGCCAGGCCGACCAGGGCCAGCGACGCCGCGGCGACCAGCAGCTGCTGCAGGCTGATCAGGCTCAGGAAGGCCGGCGACGACGCGGCGGTGACCGCGCCGCCCACGACGGTCATCGCCAGCACCGCCAGGGTCTGTGTCTCGCCGCCGAACAGCCGCCGCCGGGGCGTACGGGTCGGGTTGGCACCGTGCTCGACCGCCGCTTCGGTGGCGAGTACGGCGGCGCCGGTGACGTGCCGTTCGGAAAGCGTGTCGGCGGCCAGTTCGGCCTGCACCCGACCCCGGGAGAAGACCAGCACCCGGTCGCAGAGCCCTTCCAGCTCGACCGCGTCGGTGGACAGCACCACCACGGCGGTGCCGCGTGCGGCCAGCTCGCGCAGTACCCGGTAGATCTCCACCCGGGCGCCGGCGTCGACACCCTGGGTGGGGTCCTCGACCAGCAGTACGGCGGGCTCGCCGAGCGCCGCCCGGGCCAGCAGCGCCTTCTGCTGGTTGCCGCCGGACAGCGCGCCGACCGGGCTGTCCAGGGTGGCCGTCTTGACCCGCAGCGACGTCACCGCGGCGGCCACGGTCTGCCGCTCCGCGCCCCGCCGGGGCAGCACCTTGCCGATCGACACCGTCGGCAGGTGCGTGGCGGCCACGTTCTCCCGGACGCTGAGCTGGCCGAACATCGCTTCGGCGAGCCGTTCCCCGGAGAGGAAGACGATGCCGTGGCGGGCGGCGGCGGCCGGCCCGGTCAGCCGTACCGGCCGGCTGTCGACCGCCACCCGGCCGCTAGCCGGCACCAGGCCGGCGAGCGCCCGCAGGAACTGCCGCTGCCCGTTGCCTTCCACCCCGGCGAGGCCGAGGATCTCGCCACGGCGTACTCCGCCGTCGACGCCCCGGAACCCGGTGCCGGTGAGCCCGTCGAAGGTCAGCAGCGGCAGGCCGGGGTCGGCCTGCCCGGCTGCAGGCAGGTCGGCGGCGGCCCGCCCGGCTGTGGTCGGCGCGGCTGTGGGCAGATCGGCCTTTGGTGGGAAGGTGGTCTCCAACGAGCGCCCGACGATCAGCTCGACGATCTCCTCGTCGGTCTGCGTCCCGACGTCGCCGCTGTCGACCACCCGGCCGTCGCGCAGCACGGTCAGCCGCTGCGCGATCTGGCGGATCTCCGGGATCCGGTGGGTGATGTAGACGACCGCCCCGCCGGCCGCGACCAGCCGGCGGACCTGTTCGAACAGCCACTCGGTCTCGTCCGGCCCGAGCGCCTCGGTGGGCTCGTCGAGGACGAGCACCTGCGGTTCGCTGCCGAGCGCGGCGGCGATCTCGACCAGGTGCGCCTGGCGTGGGGTGAGGTCGGCGACCAGGGTGGCGGCGTCGATGGGCAGACCGAGTTCGTCGAGGTGGCGGCGGGTCCAGGCGGCCACCTGGTCGACGCCGGGCCGGACCCGCTCGGGCAGCAGCATCAGCATCGACTCGGCGACGGTGAGGCTGCCGACGAGCACCGGCGTCTGGTAGACCAGCGCCAGGCCGTCGGCACGGGCCAGCGCCGGGGTCAGCCGCCGGTGCTCCCGCCCGAGCAGGGTGATGGTGCCCGAGTCGGGGGCCACCGCGCCGGCGGCGACCCCGACCAGGGTGGACTTTCCGGCCCCGTTCTCACCGAGGACGGCGTGCACCTCGCCGGCCCGCACGGTCAGGTCGACCCCGTCGAGGGCGCGGACGCCCGGATAGGTCTTGACGATCCCGCGCAGGGTCAACACGGTGTCGTGGCGGACCGACGTCGTCATCGCGGTCAGCCCTCGAACAACGCGGCGAGGTCGTCGGCGGACAGCTGCGACGAGGGTGAGGCGCCCGGCGGCAGCGCCGGCTGGCAGGCGTCGGCGGGGGTGACCGCGCCGTCGGCGGCTCCGGTGGAGTCCTCGTAGAGGCTGAGCTGGATCAGCGACGGCTCCGGGTTGTCCAGGCCGTTGATCTGCGCGAGCGCCTTGCGCAGCCCGACCCGGCCGATCCAGGTACGGGCCGACACGGTGGCCAGTTCGAAGGCCGGGTTGTCGGCCTTGGCGTCGTCGAACAGGCAGCTCAGTTCGTTGTCGTCGGTGGTGGCGATCGGCACCAGCGGCCGGCCGGCGCTCTGGAACGCCCGGATGGCGCCCATCGTGGCGGTGCCGTAGTCGCTGATCACGCCGTCGATCTGCGGGTACCTGGCGAGCAGCCCGGCCATCGCCTGCTGGGTCATGGCCGGGTCCCAGTTGGTGGTGACCGGTTCCGGGGTCAGTACGTTGATCTGCGGGGCGGTGGCGAAGACCTCGTTGATGCCTTCGAGTTCCTGCTGGCTGACCGCGTTGCCGGCCGGGCCGCCGAGCAGGACGACGTTGCCGCCCTCGGCGCCGAGCCGGTCGACCATCCACTGTGCCCACAGCACGCCGTCGTGCCGGGTGTCCCAGTCGACGTAGTCGAAGTAGTCGGTGCCGGGCGTACCGGTGGGGTCGGCGGCGATCGGGACGACGACCACACCGGCGGCGTGGGCGGCCTGGATCGCCGGCAGATGCGACGCGCCCGGTCCGGCGGACGGGACGACGAGCAGGATGTCGACGCCCTTGGCGGTCATGCCGGTGATCGCCGACAGGGTGGCCTGCAGGTCGCCGCGGCCGGCGGCGTACTCGACGCCCTCGATCGCCGGGCACTTCTGTGCCTCGTCCTCGACCTCGGCGCGCAGGATCCGCGACCACGAGTTGGTGCCGAAGCCGTCGACCAGGCCGACGGTGACCGGTTCGTCGCCGCAGACCTCGCTCATGTCGATCAGGTCGGACAGCGGGCCGGTGTTGCCGATGGCGACGGCGCCGCCGTCGGTGCCGGTGTCCTCGTTCGGGGCGGCGGTCGATGAGCAGGCGGTGACGGTGAGGCAGGCGGTGGCGAACAGGGTGACGGCTGCGGACCGCCGGTGGCGGCGCAGGTTGGTTGTTCGGGTCATCGGATTCTCCTGACTTGGTGATGGATCAGGATCATGAAATAGAGTGAAAATTCATCTGAATATGGCCGCAGTGGGCCAGCCGGCGGAGGTCTCCGCCGACGGGGTCGGTTCGTCAAGGGCTGGTCTTGTCCGTTGGTCCGGTCGCGTTCTCCGGTCCGGGCGTGCTGTCCGTTGGTCCGGTCTGGCTATCCGCTGGTACGTCTGATCGCCCGTTGGCGCAGTCGCGCCGCGAGGCTGAGTTGAACCACCACGCCCACGCCGATGATCACGGCCTGGACGATGTTCTGGATCGCGGCGGTCTGGCTGTACGTCTGCACCAGCTGGTTGAGCTGGCCGAGGAACAGTGCGCCCAGGGCGGTGCCGACGAGGCTGCCCCGGCCGCCGGTGAGTGCGGTGCCGCCGAGCACGACGGCGGCCACCGACGGCAGCAGGTAGCTGTCCCCCGCGCTGAGCGTGGTGGTGCGCAGGAAGCCGGCGAGCAGCACCCCGGTGGCCCCGGCGAGCAGCCCGGACAGCAGGTAGGCGGCGACCGTGTAGCGCCGGGTGTTGATGCCGGCCGCGTGTGCGGCCCGCCGGTTCGCGCCGACCAGCTCGAACCGGCGGCCGACCACGGTGGTCTTGAGGACGAGTTGGGCGACGACGACCAGCGCCACCGCCAGGTAGAGCAGGTTGGGCAGGCCGAGGGTACGGCCCACCGCGAAGCCGGCGAACGACTCGGTGACCTGGGCGCTGTAGCCGCCGGACAGGTACTGCACGAAGCCGAGCAGTACCGCGTTCATCGCGAGGGTGACGACCAGGGCGGGCAGCCCCAGGTAGGTCACCACAAGCCCGCTGGCCAGTCCGGCGACCGCCGCGACGAGCAGCGCCAGCCCGATCGCCGGCGCGAGCCCGAGAGCGTCCGCGCCGCCGTAGCGGGCGACGACGAGCGCGCCGAGGGCGATGCCACCGGCCACCGACAGGTCAAGGCCGGCCTGCTGCACGACCAGGGTCTGGCCGAGCGAGACCACCATGGTCAGCGCGGCGAACGGCAGCATGGCCAGCAGCGCCGTGCTGCCGACACTGGCCGGCGAGATGATCGCGCTGGCGGCGAAGAGCACCACGACCGCGGCCAGGGCGCGGCTGGCGGGCCAGCCGGCGAGTTGCACCCGCAGCGGGTCGGCCAGCCGCACGGCCGGTGTCGTCGGTGTCGGCGGTGCGCCCGCCACGGTCTGGGTGCTCATGCCAGCAGCAGCTTCGGGTCTGGCTGCCAGCCGCCGCCGATCGCCGCGCCGTCGAGCGAGGAGATGACGTGGTCGCGGGAGGCTTCGGCGAGGTCCCGCAGCCGGTCTAGGTCCACCCCGACGAGCTTGCCGTCGCGCTTGACGAACCGGCCGGCCACCAGCACGTCGCGGACCATTCCGGGGTGGGCGGCGTAGACGATGGAGGCGACCGGGTTGTTCATCGGCATCGTGGCGAGTGAGTCGCCGGCCAGGATGACGATGTCCGCCGCCTTGCCGACCTCCAGCGAGCCGGTGACCGCGTCCAGCCCGTTGGCCCGCGCGCCCTCGATGGTGGCGAAGCGCAGCACGTCGGCGCAGGACAGCCGGACCCGCTCGGGGGCCTCGCCGGCCGCGACCGCCGCGCTGTTGTCGGTGGCCCGCTGCACGGCGAGGGCGGTACGCATGGTGGTGAACATGTCGCCGCCGATGGAGCTGCACACGTCGACCGACAGCGACGGCCGTACGCCGAGGTCGAGTAGCCGTCCGGTGGCCGGCCAGCCGTGCCCCATCTGCATCTCCACGTCGGGGGCGATCGACGCGGTGCCGCCGGTGTCGGCGATCAGCCGCAGCTCGTCGTCGGCGAGCGTGTTGCAGTGCACGTAGGTGACCTGGTCGCTGAGCAGGCCCTCGCCGTTCATCTGGTGAATCGGCTTGATCTTGCCCCAGTGTCCGTCACCGACGTGCACCGACACCCGCAGGTCGAGTTCGCGGGCGAGCTGGAAGTCGCCCTTGGTGACCTCCAGGGTGCTGAACTGCGGTCCGCGCAGCGCCAGCCCCATGGTGACCAGGCCGGTGTTGTCGGCGAACCGGCCGGCGCGCAGCCGACGTACGTCGGCCTCGGGGTGCGGCACCGGTGAGGGCATCTCCCCGCCCCACTGCTGCGCGCCCCCGCCGTGGGCGAACACCGCGCGGAGTCCGGCGTCGGTGAGGGCGTCGACGGCGGCGTCGGCGTGGTCGGGGGTGAACAGGTTGTGTGACCAGTCGAGCAGGGTGGTGATGCCGGCGTCGAGCGCTTCCAGCGCGCCGATCAGCGTTCCGGCGTAGGTGTCCTCGGGCCGGAAGTAGCGGCTCAGCCCGACGTGCAGGCCGACCAGGTACTGGTCCAGGGTCCAGTCCGAGGCGATGTTGCGGACCACCGCCTGCCAGGTGTGCCGGTGGGTGTCGACCAGACCGGGCATGACGATGCGCCCGGACACGTCCACCCGCTGCGCGTCACCGGCGGGCAGGTCACGGCCGATCGCTGTGATCACGCCGTTGTCGATCAGTACGTCCGCCGGCCAGAGCACCTCGTCTGACCCGGCGCACGTGACAACTATTCCTCCCGCGAGCAGGACGTTGCCTGTCATCGGTGCCGTCCCTTCGTCGAACCATGTGAACGTCTTGAAACTCAGGTGACTCGTCCAGGAAATGTGTCTGCCCAGGATGAGACGCACACCACGCCGGTGTCAAGCCTCAGTCAACACTTCGTTCAACAACACTCACCGAAACCCGGCATCAGCTAGCCGACACCGGGCGTGATCGGGTAGATTCACAGAGATCGACTGATTGGGCTGTTTGGGGTGGCTTGACATTGTCTGAGGCGGAAGACCTGGGTGGGCGGATCCGCGCCGCCCGCCAGGCACGCGGTATGTCGCTGCGGGCGCTGGCCAAGAAGGTCGGCGTCTCCGCGAGCATGCTCTCACTGGTGGAGACCGGCCGGTCCCGCTCCTCGGTGAGCACGCTGTACGCGATCGTCGAAGCCCTCGACATGTCGATGGTCGACCTGTTCGACACCCCGCCGTCGCCGAACGGCTCCGCACCGGTCCCCGCCGCCACCATCGAGGCCCGGCTGGACACCGAGGTGGCAATCGTGCGTCGCGACCAGGGTCGACGGATCGAGATGGACAGCGGCGTCGTCTGGGAGCAGCTCGGCCCGGCGACCGGGTCCGGCACCGAGTTTCTGCGGGTCACCTACCCGCCCGGTGCGAAGTCCAGTGTGTCCGGCCGGTTCCAGCGGCACACCGGCCACGAGCATGCCTACATCATGGCCGGTGAGCTGACCTGCCAGGTCGGCTTCCAGGAGGTCGTGCTCGGCACCGGGGACAGCATGGTGTTCGACTCGTCCCGCCCGCACCTGCTGGAGAACCGCAGCGACCGGGACGTGCACGCGATCTGGTTCATCGTGCGCCCCAAGCCCGACTCGGGACCATGAACGTCGGCGACCTGAGAGCGGTCACGCCACGGCCGCTTCGATCCGCGCGACCGCGCTCGCGACGCCGTCCTCGGCCGTGATGCGCCGCCCCAACCCGGCCGCCGCGTCCCGGACGTCGGCGTCGGTGGTGACCTGGCGGATCGCGGCGGCGAGCCGCTGTGCGGTGAGTGTGGACTGCGGCACCGGGGCGCTACCCGCGCCGAGCGCGGCGACCCGCCGACCCCAGAAGAACTGGTCCAGGATGAACGGGCAGATCACCGACGGTCGGCCGGCGCGCAGCGCCGCGGCGGTGGTGCCGGCCCCGCCGTGGTGCACCACGGCGGACACCCGGGGAAACAACCAGTCGTGCGGCGCCTGGGTGATGGGCAGGACGGTGTCCGGCAGGTCCGCCGCGTCCAGTCCGCCCCAGCCGGTGGCGACGATGCCGCGTACGCCGGCCAGGCGCAACGCTTCGCCGACGGCGCGGGTGAGGCGCTGCGGGTCGCGCCCGGCCATGCTGCCGAAGCCGACGTACACGGGCGGTTCGCGGGCGTCGAGGAAGTCGACCAGCTCGGCCGGCGGCTGCCAACCGGTGGCGCCGTCGAGGAACCAGTATCCGGTGAGCTGGGCGTGGCCGGGCCAGTCGGCGGGGCGGGGCAGGACGTGGCCGCTGATCGCGTGCAGCACCGGGATCGGCCGCCCGTCGGGCAGCCGGGTTGCCAGGGCCGCGCCGCTGGTCCTGGCCAGCCCCAACGTCTCCTGCCGGAAGGTGTTGACCATGCCGTCGTACATCCGGTAGCCGGCACCGGCGAGACGGTAGGTGAGCCGGTTGTACGGGCGGCCGAGCGGCAACGCGGGCATGCCGATCATCGGGAAGTCGCCGGTCGCCACGGACATCGGTACGGGCACCGCCTGCACTGCCGGCACGCCGAGTTTCTCGGCGACGTGCGGGCCGGCCAGCGCCTTGGGGTGGTAGACGATCACGTCCGGGTCGGCCTGGCGGGCCGCCTGCCAGACGTCGGCCAGCAGCCCCCGGTTGATCGGGTTCGCCTGCCGGGCCAGCCTGATGTTGGTCCTGATCGAGCCGAGAAGCCCGGTGGTGTCCTCCATCGCGGCGCGGCCCGCCGCCGAGTCGAGCAGTTGCAGGATCTCGTCGCCGAGGTGGCCGTACGTCAGTCCGTGGTCGGTGACGAAGGACCGGAACCTGGCGCAGGTGGCCAGGGTGACGTCGTGGCCGGCCGCCCGCAGCCCGGTGCCGAGCGCCAGGTACGGCTGGACGTCGCCGCGAGACCCGACGGTGACCACCAGGACCCGCACCGTCACACGTCCCGTTTGGTCTGCCGCCGGAACTCCTCCATCAGCGCGGGCGTCCGTTCGATCATGAACGTGTAGAAGTCGCGGGTGTGCCGGAGCCGGTCCGCCTCCGGAGCGTCCGCGTCGCCGACGAGATCGATGCCGCGCTGCATCAGGTCGATGAAGGTGCGCATCTTGTCGGTGGGGTCGATCGCCCGGGCGAAGGCGTCCGGGTGCATCTCGTACGCGTGGCCCCGGCCGCTGGTCGGCACCCGACGCACCATGCCGGACTGCTCCAGCGCCCGCATCCCGGCCGAGACGGAGGCCTTGGACAGCCCGACCGCCTGGCACAGTTGCGCGGTGGTCTGGCCCGGCGGGTCGCAGATCAGCAGCCAGCCGAGCAGCTTGCCGAACGCCGGGGTGGTGCCCATCTGAGCGAGGGCGACACCGACCTCTTCGGCGTACCGCCGCCCGGCGTCCGGGTCCACGCACATCTCCTTCGCCGCCGAAAACGCCCCACCATGAGGAACGCCACCATCGAAGAACGCCAGTATCACGAACGTTCAGGACTTCCCGAACGTCAACGGTAACACGGCTGCTGGTGACGCGATCCGCAGCGGCCCCACTCAGCTCAGCGGCGGGCGAGCGCCTGGTCGATCAGTTGCTCGCTGTCGACCCAGAGCTGCTGGGCCCGAGCGACGTCGTACGACTCGGGTGAGGACGGGGCGATCTTCGGACCCTCCAGGTAGGCGCCGGTGGTGCCGTCGAACCGGGCGTCGCTGACCAGGTCGGCCAGGTGCCGGGCGGAGGCCCGGGAGCTGCGCGCGCCGGGCAGCAGCGCGCTGATCAGTGGTGCGGCCATCCGGTAGCCGGCCCGGGCGAGCGCCGGGTAGTCGCGGGACAGGCTGGTGTCGGGCATCAGCCCCGGGTCGTACGCGTTGACGCTGATCGGCCGTCCGTCCAGTCGGCGGGCGAGCTCGTAGACGAAGTAGATGTTCGCCAGCTTCGAGGTGGAGTAGCGGACCCGACCCGCCGTCGAGGTCGGGTCGGCATCCGGCGGCGGGTCGGCGAGCTCGCGGGCGCTCGTCCAGCGCGGCTCCGGAAAGCCCATGCCCTTCTCCCGCCAGTGGGTGCCGCTGCTGACGATCGCGATCCGGGCCCCGGCGGGCAGGTCGTCCAGCAGCCCGGTGACGAGCAGGTGGTGACCGAGGTGGTTGGTGGCGAAGGTCAGCTCGTAGCCGTCGGCGGACCGGCGTACCCCGTCGATGACCTGGATGCCGGCGTTGCCGACGATGGCGTGCAGCGGCGGACGCTGCCCGGGCTGGCGCAGTGCTCCGGCCGCGTCGGCCACCGATTTCAGGTCGGCCAGGTCGATCCGGAGCAGTTCGAGGCTCGCTGCGGGTGTCCGGCGACGGATCTGCCGGGCCGCTGCCTCTCCCCGGCTCTCTGACCGGTGGCCGAGCACGACGTGCCAGCCCTGGGCGGCGAGCCGCGCGGCGACGCGCAGCCCGAGGCCGGTGGTGGCCCCGGTGATGACGACGGTTCTCATCGGTGTGCACCCTTCGACAGGTTGACGTTGTCAACCTGACTCTACGTCGTCCAGGTTGACAACGTCAACCTGATCTAGGATCGGGCAATGAGCACCCGGGACGACCTGGTCGCAGCGGCGACCGCACTGCTCGACGAGGGCGGCCCGGAGCGGGTCACCCTGCGGGAGGTCGGCCGTCGTGCCGGTGTGTCGCACAACGCGCCGTACAAGCACTTCACCGACAAGCAGGCCCTGTTGGAGGCCGTCGCCATCCAGGAGTTCGACCGGCTCGAACGGGTCATGACAGCGACACCGACGCCACGGGCCGAGGCCGCCGCGCTGCTGCGGCGCGTCATGCTCGACTACGTACGCTGGGCGCAGCGGCACCCGCGTCGGTTCGCGCTGGTCTACGGGTGGTCGATGAACGCCTCCGCAGACCTGCACGAGCGGGCCGGTGCCACCTGGCGGCGACTCGTCGAGCTGACCGCCGAAGCCCAGGCAGCCGGGGCCCTGCCCGCCGGCGACCCGCAACGGGCCGCCGCGCTGGTCCGCGCGCTGGCGCACGGCGCCGCCGACCTGTCCATCACCGGCCACCTGGCGGCCGACGGAAAGGGCCGGGCCAGCGCCGAGGACCTGGTCGAGGACCTGCTCCGGGTGCTGCGTCAGGCCGGCCGGTCGAGCTGACGTCGTTCGCTCAGGATAGGTCCGCCGCGTACAAGCGGTCCAGGTCGACGAGCTGGACGCCGGGGTCCGTGGCCGCCACGGTGCGAAGGTCGTCGGCGAAGCCGCCGCTGAACAGCAGCAGCCGGCACCGGTCGGCCCGGACGCTGTCGCGGCCACGCAACAGGCTACGGATGTGCGCCAGGCGTTGCAGGTGGCCGGTGCCGACGGTCTCCTGCCACTTGGCCTCGCCGATCGCGAGGAGCTCCTCGCTGCCCTGCTCGTCGCGACCGAAGACCGCCACGTCCACCTCGCGCTGAGTGCGGGCGGCGGGGTCGTTGACGACACCGGCCGCGACCCGGGTCGGAAAGCCGCCGAGAACGTCCGGATCGGCTTCCCAGCGGGTCCATTCGCGGCAGATCGTTTCGAAGTGCGGGCCGACGACCTTGCTCAGGAACGTGCGCTGCAGCCGAGGCCAGACCTGCCGCGACCGACCCACACGCTCCAGATCGCCCCAGGCCGGGCGCATCACGGCGTGGTAGAAGACGAGCAGTGGCTCAGCGATCCGGTAGACGCCCCGGTTGCTCTTGAACGCATCCTCCTCCCGCACGACCAGACCGACGTCCTCCAGCACACCCAGCGGATGGGCCAGGTCGGACGTCTGCCGACCCAGGAAGTTGGCGATCTCCCCACGCCGGGTACGACCGTCCGCGATCGCCGCCAGCACCGAGTGGTACAAAGCGGGGTCGCGGATGTCCGGCTCCTCCGCCAACAGGTAGCGGGCCTCCCGGAACAGCGGGCGGGCCGGGTTCAACACGGCCCGCACCACCCAGTCGTCGAAATCGTCCGGCCCGGCCGGTGAGTCGTCCTGCGTGAACTCGTGCCGGTAGGCGGGGGTGCCGCCGACGATCGCGTTGACCAGCAGGGCGGTGCGTGGGTCGGCGATCCCCCAGAACCGGGCCGCTGCCCGGTAGTCGAGCGTGCGGACCACCAACTCCAGGCCGGCCCGTCCGCGCAGCGGCGCGGTGCCGGCCAGCAGGCCGCCCATGAACGACAGCGCCGAACCGCACAACAGCAGCCGCACCTGGGTGTTCGACCGCTGTCCCGCCGGGTCGAGCGCCCGCTGGATGATCGAGGGAAGTGCCGGACTGACGCGGGCCAGGAACGGAAACTCGTCGATCACCACCGGCAGTGGTCTGGCAGGGGCGAGTGTCATCGTCCGGGTGACTGCCTCGTCCCAGTTCGCAAACCGCAGCGGCGTCGCCTCACCCAGATAGCCGCCGAGCGCCTCACCGTACTGGCGCAACGCGTCAGCCTCGGACGACTCCGTGGCGGTGAACATGAACCCGCCAGCTACCCGTACCAGCGCGTCGAGCAGGAACGTCTTGCCCTGACGGCGACGACCGGAGACCACTCCCAGCGTCGCCCCGCCCTGCGGCAGTCGCGCGAACCGGACCAACTCGTCCCACTCGACGTCACGGTCGAAAATCTCCGCCGGCTTCTCCACCCGCACCACCCCGCCACGCTAGTGTAAGCGTAGTTACTATAACTATACTTACACCTTGCCGGCCCGAGATTGCCTACCCCTCGACCCAGCTGACAGGAGAGGTAATGACCGAGTTCCACGACTGGGACGACGTCCGCAGCGAACTACACGACGGGGACGACGCCGCGCTGGCGACGGAACGCGCGCGTACCGAGGCATGGATCAGCGCCTTCCACCTCACCGAGGAACGCGGTGACACTGCCCGGCCGGCGCCGACGAGGGAACCTGCATTGTCGTAAAACTGGCGGGTTGAGGGTCATACAGGTTCCCTCGTCACGAAACGCCGGTCGTCAGCCCGAGCGCCGTCGCCAGCCGGGCGACGCCGGCCATGTCCGGCCCGCACCGGGCGATCTCCGCCACGACCGTACGGGCGGAGGGCCGGCAGCGGATCTCAGCCGGTGCGACGCGGTCCGCCTCGACGAGCCACCGTCCCGCCGCTGGGAAGTCGCCGACGTCGAGGTGTGCCCGCGCGGCGTCTATCAGGTACGCCGCCCGATGCTCCGCCGGCAGCCCGCGCCACGTCTGCCGCCCGGCGGCTGCCTCGTGTCGGCGTACCGCCTGCCGGGCGTCGCCCGACTCCACGGCCGCCACGACGTGCGCCAGCTCGACGGCCGCCGGGCCGAAGCTCGCCGTACGATAGTCCAGCCCGTCGCCGATGCGGCCAGCGACGTCAGCGGCCCGGCCGAGCAGCTCGTCGACGCTGTGGGTCTCGCCGCAGCCGGCAGCGGCCAACCCGGCCTGCAGCAGCAACGTCCCGTACACCGTGCCGCGCTCGACAGACGCCGCCGCGATGCGGTCGGCGGCGGCGACCGTCGTCGTCATCGCCAACCGGTCCTGGCCCAACCCACGCAGCGCCTGCCCGAGCGGCACCGCCGCCGACCCGGCCAGCACCGGATCACCGCCAGCCACGGCAAGCGCCCGATCGGCCGCCAACCAGGCCAACTCCGGCTCACCCACCTTGACCAGCACGAGCGCGATAATCCGGTACGCCCGCACCAACAACTCCGCCCCAGGCCCAGGACGGGTGGCGTGCAGCCGCCGAGCGGCGTCCAGCAACTCCGGCACCGTCCGCAGCAGCCGGGGATAATCCCCATGCTGGTACGTCGACCAGGCATGCTCCACCCGCTGCGTGACCTCGTGTTCCCCTGCCGGTCCGCTGTCGACGGCGGTGAACACCTCGTAGCTGGCCAGCGCCGCTCGGACCGCCGCCACCCCGTCGACCGCCCCACCGGCCTCCGCTGGCCGGTCCGGGCCGACCAACTCCGCCGGGTCGACCCGCAGCACCTCGGCGACCTGCCGGATCAGCGAAAACCGGTCCAACGTCCGGACACCACGCTCCACCTTCTCCACCCAGCTCTTCGACCGACCGACCCGGTCGGCGAGCACCTGCTGGGTCATCCGCCGCCGTACCCGCCACAGCGCGATCCGACGCCCGACGGCCACGCTCATCGCCTGCCACCCGCGTCGATCCAGGTCCACGACACGAAGCGTTCGTACAACTCGGCCGGGTCGGTGATCCCGGCCTCCTCGGCGGCGGTCGTCAGCAGGTCGCCGACGTCGATCGACAGCGCCAGCGGCTCACCGACGTACGCCTCCGCCAACTGCGTCCGGCCCGGCGGACACGGCCACGGCGTACCCTCCGGACAGACCGCACAACACCACGACGGACGCACCGGCTCATGCACCGGCCCACCGCCGGCCCGGGGCTTCTTCACCGCAGGTAATGCCGGCCGGCGTTACCACCCCGTCGCTCCGCACGATCCGTCCGCGTCGCAGGCCGACGATCCGGCGGCGGCACCGTCCGATCGACGAACCGCCGCCGCCCCGGCACCGGATACACCACATCCACCGGTACATCCGCACGCTGAAACCACTTCCCGAACACGGTCCCCCCTCAACGAGTGTTGGAAGGGCGGCGACCCGAGGTGGCTCTCCACGTCAACCCCGGGCCGCCGCCCGGCACCCGCCGCCGCAGCTCAAAGGCGTGCACGGCGGCGGGGCCACATGTCCAGGTTGGCCGGTTGAACCCTCAGCGGAAATGTCCGCACGGTGCACTGACGGTGCACGTCCGTGAACCTACGTACGGTTACGATCAGCGGCACGCACCTGAGCTTTGCCCGTCGAAAGGACGTGCAGATGACGACCGTGAGTGCCTGGACCGGTTGGGAAGCGAACGCGCTACGCAAGGCACTACGAATGAGTGTGACCGACTTCGCCGAGCATCTCGGGGCAGCGCGACGTACCGTGGCGAAGTGGAGCAGTCGAGGCCGTGACATCCAGTTGCGTGCCGAGATGCAGGCGGCGCTGGACACCGTCCTGGCCCAAGCGTCGGCGGAGGCTCGTCAGCGTTTCGCACAGCTCTGCGATGCGAGCACCAGCGGTGCACCCACGGGTCAGTCAGCTGCCCTCGTCGCACTCCACGCCGGTTGTCTGGCTCATACTGACGGCGGAGGCAATCCCGATCTTGACCAGGATGAGAACGTGCGGCGCAGAGATTTTCTGACCGATACGGCTGTCAAAGGCGCCGCCGCGATCCCGACCGTGGCGCACCTGCTCGACGTGCTGTTGTCTCCCGGCCGTGATGCTGCCGGACCTGGTTCGCCCATCTCCGTGCAGGACCTCGCCGCCCAGGTCGCTCAGGTCAAGGGTGACTACCAGGCATGCCGCTACGGGCGCACCCTCGACCGGCTCGTAACCCTCCTCCCAGCCTTCACCGCAGCGAGATCGCAGCAGGCCAGCGAGCGTTCCGTACTCGATGCACTCGCCGCCGACCTCTACCACGTCGTCGGTAGCGTGCTGCTGAAGCACGGCGACACCTCGATGGCGCTTGTGGCAGCCGAGCGCAGCACCCGATACGGACTCGACAGCGGCGATCCTCTCGCTATCGGCACCAGTGCACGGATAATGACCCACGCGCTGATGAGCAACGGCCACACCCGACAAGCTGTCACCTTCGCGCAGATATCCGCCACTACCGTCAGTGACGTCACCGGGCTCGGCTCCAAACACGCCCTCGCCGTCTACGGCGCGCTCCTGCTCCGTGGCTCGATCGCCGCTGCAAGGATCGAAGACCGCGACGTTGCCGCCACCATGCTGGACGAGGCGACTCAGGCCGCCAACCGGCTGGGGCACGACGGCAACGACCGGTGGACCGGCTTCGGCCCTACCAACGTGCTGCAGCACCGGGTCAACGTTGCCCTCGCCCTCGGCGACGCCGGCACCGCCATCACCTACGCTCGCCAGGTACAGATCGACAAGATCATCCTCAAGGAACGCAAAGCAGCCTTGTTCGTCGACGTCGCACAGGCGTACGCCCAGTGGGGACGTCATGAGCAGGGACTGTCAGCGCTACGGACCGCCTTCGGGATCGCGCCGGAGGAGATCTGTGCCCGCCCGGCGGTGCACCGCATCGTCGAGAACCTCGCCGCTCTGTCACGCGGGCACCTACGAAGCCACGTCACCGAGTTCGCCGCCAATGCAGGGATTCGGCTGTGACCTCAGGGCACCTCCGGATTGTTGTGTGCGGTGCTGGGCCCGCCGCCGATGTTCTCCGACTCGTTGAAGCGGCACAGGAGCAGTCGTGGGCGACGACGGTCGTCGCAACCACCAGTGCACTCGACTTCATCGACGCCTCCGCCGTCACCGGGCTGACCGGCAACCCCGTACGCAGCTCATACCAGACTTCAGACGTCGGCGGTCGGCGGACCTTGCCACCGGTGGACGCGGTGATCATCGCACCCGCGACGTACAACACAGTCAACAAGCTCGCCTGCGGCGTCGCCGACACCTACCCGCTCACCTCAACCGCCGAACTGATCGGACGCGGTGTCCCCACCGTCGTCGTGCCGTTCGTCAACGCCGCGCTGGCCGCCCGTGCCCCGTACCAACGCTCCATCGCCGACCTGCGGGCCGAAGGCGTCCGGGTCATCTCCGGCCCGAACGACGACTGGACACCACACCCACCAGGCACCGGCACCGACCGGCAAGCCGCGTTTCCGTGGAGGAAGGCGTTTCGGCTCGCCGTCGAGCCGGACCAGCATCGTGCTCGCCCGTAGCGAAACTCGGCAGTGACGAGGAGACATGTGACTCGTCATGCACTTGCCGGGAGCACCTGTATGACCAAACAGGTGCTGTCGTCAGTGCAGGCGATCTCCGAGCCGGCGGAAGGCGTCCTCGATCGCCACGCGGTCCAGCAGCGGATCATCGGCGCTCACGCGACGTTCAATTCTTGCGGCGATACGTAGACTCCGCGACGGCGGAACGCCGCCGGGGCGTGCACCACCGCGTCGACCCGCGCGGCCCGGGTGTTGAACGGGAACCAGAACCGGCGCAGTGATCGTGCCTCGGCCCATGCCGGTGCCCCGCGACCATCCTTGGTCGCCAGGTGTTCCGTCAACGCGGCCAGGAACACGTCCCAGCGCTCATCGCCGGTGACAGCCGGCTCCTGCTCCAGCAGAGCAGTCCGATTCTCCGCTGGCTCCGACCGGTACTCCTCAAGGAACTCCGCCACCAACCGCCACCGTCGCTGCTCGTCAGCGCCGACGAGCAGCGCGCCCAGCCCCGCCACCGTCAGCGACTCGTAGCTCTCATCGTTACTCCGCACGCCCTCGACGCTATTACCCGCGAGGCGGTTCAAAGGGCAGGGCGGGGGACAGTGCGACGCGGCTGTTAACCCAGACGACCAGCAGCGCGCAGCCGGGCAGCGTCGCCAACGCCAGCAGCGGGGCCTGGTTGACCGACAGCAGGGCGGCCAGCAGCACGACCAGGCTGAGCAGGCTCAGCGGCGCCCGGCGTACCGCCGACCAGGCCGCGGCCCGGACCGCCGCGCGCACGCCCAGGCCCGGGGCCAGCTCGACCAGGGCCAGCAGCAGCACCGTCGTGGCCAGGACCACGACGGCGGTGACGACCAGCAGTGGTACGAGCACCGCCGGCCAGCCGGCGTCGTGCAGCCAGACGATGTCGGTCACCAGGACCGCGATCAGCGCTGTCGCCGCCGCCCAGCGCCGCGTCGCTGCGGCGAAGTTCCGCCGGTACGCGCGGAAGTACTCGCGTACCGGTGCCCGGTCGTCGTCCTCGGCCTGCCGCAGGTGACCGAACGCGGCGGCGACCGCCGGCCCGACGCTGACCGACAGCAGCCCGAAGAAGACCGGGTAGCGCCACGGCTGGGCGACGACGGCGAGCGCGACCAGCAGCGGCAGGTTGGCCACGGCCAGCCCGAGGTTGACCACCAGCACCCGGTGCACCAGTGACCAGATCGTCGACCAGGTGTCCGCGCCGACGTTGACCCGCGCGGTCAGCGACGGCCGCAGTGGCTGCCGGGCCGGTTGACGCATGCCGGCCGCCGTCATTTCAACCCACTCGTGGCGATGCCCTGCACGAAGTAGCGCTGGCCGAACAGGAAGACGACCAGGATCGGCAGGATCGACAGCACCGAACCGGTCATGATCATGGCGTACTCGGCCTCGTAGAGCCCGATGAAGGTCCGCAGCCCGATCTGTACGGTCCAGAGGTCGTTGCTGGTCAGGTAGATGAACGGTCCCATGTAGTCGTTCCAGGTGTTGACGAAGGTGAGCAGCGCCAGGCTGGCCAGCGCCGGCTTGGACAACGGGAGCACGATCCGCGCCCAGATGCCGTACTCGTTGAGGCCGTCGATGCGGGCGGCCTCGGTCAGCTCGTCGGGGATGGTCAGGTAGTACTGCCGCATCAGGAACACCCCGAACGCGCCGAACGCCTGCAGCAGGATCAGCGACAGGTGGGTGTTCACCAGGCCGAGCCGCTCCATGATGATGTACTGCGGCACCATGTACGCCTGCCAGGGCACGGCGATCGTGGCGATGTAGGCGAGGAACAGCAGGTCGCGGCCCGGAAAACTGATCTTCGCGAAGCCGTACGCGGCGAAGCTGCCGGTGAGCACCTGCAGGAACGTGATGGTGACGCTGAGGAACATCGAGTTGTACAGGTAGGTGCCGAGCGGGATCCGGTCCCAGATGCGGACGTAGTTGTCGAAGTGGAACTCCTGCGGGATCCACTGGATCGGCACGGTGAGCACCTGCGAGTCCAGCTTGACCGAGGAGACCAGCATCCAGGCGAACGGCACCAGCACGGCCAGGCCGAGGACGGTGAGCAGCACCTGCAGGACGGCCCGGCGCAGCACGGCGAGGCTCATCGTTCCCCCCTCCGTTGCAGCTGGAACTGGACCACCGTGATCACCAGGACGACCACGAACAGCACCATGGCGATCGCCGACGAGTAGCCGAACCGGCCCTGGGTGATCCCCTCCCGGAAGATCAGCTGCGACAGCACCAGCGTGGCGCGGCCCGGACCGCCCTCGGTCATCACCTGGATCAGGTCGAACACCTTGAAGCTGGAGATGGTCAGCATGATCAGCACGAAGAAGGTGGTGGGCCGCAGCGACGGCACGGTGATGTGCCGGAACCGCTGCCAGGCCGACGCCCCGTCGGTGCGGGCCGCCTCGTACAGCTCGGCCGGGATGGTCTGCAGCCCGGCCAGGTAGAGCACCATGTAGTAGCCCATGTCCCGCCAGACACTGGTGATGATCACCGCCGGCATCGCCCAGGTCGTCGAGGTGGTCCAGCCCGGCGGGTTGTCGACACCGATCGCCCGCAGCAGCTGGTTGACCGGCCCGGCGTCCGGGTTGAACAGCATGTTCCACACCACGGCCACCGCGACCAGCGCGGTGATGTAGGGGAAGAACAACGCGGTACGGAAGAACCGTACGCCGCGCAGCGCCCGGTTGAGCAGTACGGCGAAGCCGAGCGCGGCGACCAGGGTCAACGGGATGTGGCCGAGCGCGTAGTAGGTGGTGTTGTACAGCGCGGTCCAGAAGGTTTCACTGCCCACCATGCGGCGGAAGTTGTCCAGCCCGACCCATTCCGGGGTGCTGTAGGAGTTCCACTCCATGAAGGCCAGCGCCAGCGCGGCGACCACGGGCACCAGGGTGAGCGCGGCGAAGCCGACGAAGTTCGGCAGGATGAAGCTCCAGCCGGCCAGGGTGTTGCGTCGGCGCAGCCGACGTGCCGCACCGGCACCCGGCGGCGGACCGCCGGGTACCGGTGTGCGTACGGTGTCGATCGGGGTGTGGATCGCCATGGTGAGGGTCAGTCGACCTCGGAGGTGACCCGCTTGCCCATCTCGGCGATCCCGTCGTCGACGGACCGCTCGCCGATCATGATCAGCTCGTGCTCCTCGGTGAGGATGACGTCCACGTCGGAGGACTTCTCGCTGACCGGCATCTCCAGCACCACCTCGTCCGGCTGGAACGCCGCCTGGGCGACCTCGTCGTTGGTCATGCCGTCGACGCCAAAGTAGGTCTCGGTGATCGTCTCGTCGGAGTAGGCCGGGTAGACGCCGATGCTGGCGATCGCCGCCGCGCCCTCGGGGCCGGCGGCCCAGGCGACGAAGGTCCGGGCGGCCTCGGAGTTGCGGGCCTTGTTGTTGACCGCGAACGCGGTCGGCGAGCCGAAGGTGGTGACCGGGCCGCCCTCGGTGACCTGCGGCAGCGGCGCGATGCCCCAGTCGACGTCGATGCTGCCGGCCTTCTTCTCCTCGATCAGCCGGGCCGCGTACCAGGTGCCCATCGGCAGCATCGCGGCCTGCTCGGTGGAGAACATCGTGTGGTACTGGACCTTCTGCGTCGACGCGGTGGCCCACGGCAGAGTGGCGCCGGCGTCCTGCAGGTCGAGGACCATCTCGTAGCGATCCTTGAGGAAGCCGTACTCGCCGCCGATCAGGTCACCGCCGCTCTGCGCCGCCGCCGTCGAGTGGATGATGGATCGCCAGGTGTGGTGGTAGGTGCCGTAGACGGTGTCCTGGCCGCTGCCGCTGGTCAGCTGCTTGGCCAAGTCGGCGTACTCGGCCCAGGTGAGGCTGGTCAGGTCGGCGCCGGTGTCGGCGAGCATGGCCTTGTTGTAGTACAGGACCCAGAAGTCCTGCCGGTACGGCAACGCGAAGTAGTCCCCGTCGAGGTTGAACGGCTCCAGGCTGAGGTACTTGCTCTGATCGAGGTCGGCGGCCTCGTCGGCCACCGACGCCAACTGGCCGCGCAGCGCGTACCGGGAGTAGTCGGTGACGTTCTTCATGGTCAGCACGTCGGTCTGGTCGCCACCGGCCAGCATGGTGGTGACCTTCTCGGCATAGTCGTCGGCGAGGATGTCCACCGGCTGCACGTCGATGTCCGGGTGGGCGGCCTCGAACCCGTCGATCAGGGCCGCGAACTCGGGGGTGCTGTCGTAGTTCCACAGGGCGATGGTGAGGATCTCGCGACCGTCGTCGCCGACGGCCGGCTCGTCGCCACCACCGCAGCCGGCGGTGACGAGAACCACTGCGGTCGCGGTGGCCACCGCCCTGCCGATGTGTCGGTTCATCCTGCCGGTGTGTCGGTTCATCAGGTGACTCCTTTTGCGGAGGGTGCGGGGTTTCGTAGTGGTGCGGAGCCCGGCCGGTCAGGCGTGCAGCGTGAACGCGTCCGGGGTGACTTCGGCGTGCAGTGGTTCCCCGCCGGTCCAGCGGGCCAGTTCGTCGAGGGTGTGGTCGGTCAGCCGGTGGATCTCGGTGCCGAGGGAGCCGGCCAGGTGCGGGCTGACCATGACGTTCGGGCTGCCACGCAGGGCAGCGTCGACGGGTAGCGGTTCGGGGTCGGTGACGTCGAGGATCGCGTACAGCCGGCCGGAGCGGCACTCGGCGGCGAGCGCCGCCGGGTCGACCAGACTGCCCCGGGCCGTGTTGATCACGGTCGCGTGGTCGGGCAGCAGCGCGAGTTCGGCCGCGCCGATCATGCGGTACGTGCTGGGCAGCTCCGGCGCGTGCAGGGTGAGGATGTCGCTGTGCGGCAGCAGCTCGGCCAGCTCGACCAGGGTGCCGCCGGCCAGGGTGACCTCGGCCGGATCGGCGTACGGGTCGGCTACCAGGCAGCGGGCCGAGTCGAGGCAGCCGATCAGGTCGACCACCCGGCGACCGATCCGGGAGAAGCCGACGACGCCGATGGTGCGGCGGTAGTTGGACAGGTCGCCGTGCCCGTGGTGGTGGCTCCATCCTCGGTACGCCCGGTCGGGGTCGGCGGCGATGAACGGCACCTTCTTGCCGGCGAAGATGATCGCGGCGAGGGTGTACTCGGCGACCGGCACGGCGTTGGCGTCGGCGGCGGTGCTGACCTGGATGCCGCGCCGCCATACCTCCTCGGTCACCAGTGACCGGACGCTGCCGGCGGCGTGGAAGACGGCGCGCAGGGCGGGCGCGGTGTCGAGGCGTTGCCGGGTCAGCGGGGGTGCCCCCCAGGACGTCACCAGCACCTCGACCGTGGCCAGCCGGGCGCGTACTGCCGGCGAGTCGATTTCGTCGGCCCAGACCGGGTCGGCCAGGGCGACGAGGCGGCCGAGGCGCTCCAGCCGTGGCTCGTCGAAGTGGGCCCGGTAGGAGTCCCGGTCCATCACGACGAGCGCCTGCGGCGGGGTGTGCACCGTCAACGTGTCTCCTCGGTGGCGAATCTCCGGCCGACGTCCGACGTCGTGGGGACCTGCTGGATTCGCCGATGTGACATGGTTAACCTACGGTGAACATGCTCGCTACCAGCCGATCTCATTCGGTCGGAAACGTTCGCGAACGAACATGGACGGGAGTGCCCATGCCGGCGGACCGGATGTTCAACCTGCAACGCCGGGAGCGGCTGCTGGAGGAGCTACGCCGGCACGGATCGGTACGGGTGGCCGACCTCGCCCCGCTGCTCGGGGTCAGCGAGCTGACCGTACGCCGCGACATCGCCGCCCTGGCCGAGAGCAACCTGCTGACCAGGGTGCACGGTGGCGCCACCCTGCCCACCCAGCTGGGGCCGGCGCCGCGCCGACCCCGGGTGGCGCCGACCCGGTTCACCATCGGCATGGTGGTGCCGTCACTGGACTACTACTGGCCGCAGATCGTCACCGGCGCCCGCAGCGCCGCCGCCTCGCTCGGCGTGCACATCCAGCTGCGCGGGTCGAGCTACGACCCGACCGAGGACCGCCGGCAGATCACCCGGCTGATCGACGCGCAGCAGGTGCAGGGTCTGCTGCTGGCACCCAGCCTGGACACCGACGGCGCCGCCGACATGATCGCCTGGATCGGCAACCTGCCGGTGCCGACGATCCTGGTGGAACGGCAGGCCCCCCGGTGGACCCCGACCCTGCGCCAGCTCGAATGGGTCCGCAGCGACCACGCCCTCGGCCTGGAGATGGCCGTACGGCACCTGCACGAGCACGGTCACCGTCGGATCGGCCTGGTGCTGTCCAAGGGCAGTCCCACCTCCGCCCACCTCGCCCAGGGCTGGGCGCTGGCCTGCGCGGACCTCGGCCTGCCCGCCGACCTGGTCATCCGGGAGGCGGTCGCGTTGGACGCCCCGGGGCACCGGGAAATCATCGGCGACGTGCTGCGGCGGTGCCGCCGCGAAGGCGTCACCGCGCTGATCGTGCACGGCGACCCGGACGCCATGTCGGTCGCGCAGTACTGCGCCGAGCAGGGTGTGCCGATCCCCGACCAGCTCGCCCTGGTCTCCTACGACGACGAGGTGGCGCACCTGGCCGAGCCGGCGCTCAGTTCCGTCCGCCCGCCGAAGAACCAGGTGGGCCGGGTGGCGGTCGAGCTGATGGTGGCCCGGCTGGTCGAGGGCCGACGCCGCCCCGTGCAACGGGTGCTGATCACCCCCGAACTGGTGATCCGCGACTCGTCCACCCCCCGGCCGCCGCGCTGACCTCACCCCGGCGCGGCCGGCAGCGGCATCGTCGAGGTGTGACCGTCCGGCCAGCGGATGTCGATCGTGTCGCCCGCACCGCCGGGCGTCACCGCAACCACCGGCGCGGCGGCATCCGCCGGGTCTCCCCCGGCGCCGGCCGAGTCTCCCCCGGCGCCGGCCTGGTCGGATCCGGTGCCGGTCAGTGTCACGGCCGCGACGTGCACCCGGCCGGGCACCGGCGCGGCGGCGGTCCGCAGCACCGGCACCGCCACTTGATCACCCAGCGGCGAGGTACCCCGCTCCCGGCGTACCAGCGCATGCTCGAAGCCGGCCAGGCCGACCAGCCGGGAGGTGACCGCGGCGCCGGCCACGACGGACACCGGCGGGTCGCCGACGGTACGCGCCGACGGCGGTACGTCACCGGCGACCGGCCAGCCGCTGAACTCCAGCACGGTGCCGCCGTCGAGACCGTCGGCGGAGTCGACCCGGGCCAGCCGTACCTCGGTCGGGCCGCGCACCGCCGAGGCCATGGTGACCACCGGGCCGCGGCGCAGCCGGCCCCGCCGGCCGGACCCGTGGTCCGGGCCGGTGTCGTCGGCGGTGTCGACCCAGTGGGTGTCGGCCCGCGACACCGCCCAGCCGACCCCGTCGACCAGCCGGCAGTCGACCGTCACGAACCCGTTGCGGTGACTGCGCCGGCCCGCGCCGTCAACGACGGTGACCGAATTGTCCGACGGGTCGCCGACGGTGGCCCCGGTCAGCGGCGGCATCGTCGCCGTCGAGTAGCCGAGCCGGGCGTACAGCGGCGAGTCGGCGCGCTCGTCGCCGGGCACCGAATGGTCGGTGCCGTGGTTGACCACCCGGACCACGCCGTCACGCCGGGTGCCGGTGACCAGCCAGCCCGGTGTCGGCAGCGCGGCCAGCAGGTCCGCCCGCTCGACCGGCAACGGCTGTTCGGTCGCCGTCCACACCGGATGATCGGCCGGCAGGGCCAGCCCCAGCATCCCCTTCGCCGCCCAGTACGGCGACCCGGGCCCCGAGTACGACTGGGCCATCGCCGGCCACTCGTGGTGCCAGCCGATGGGCAGCAGGCCACGCCGGTCCGGCGCCCCATGGTCGTGGAAGTGGCGCAGCATCCCGCTGGCCGCCCGGCGCAGCACCCCCGGCGCCACGTCGGTCGCACCGGTCATCGCCCCGACCCACAGCGGTGCGGCCGCTGCGAACCGGTACGCCAGGCTGCGGCCCTGCATCAGCGGCGACCCGTCGGCCCCGATCAGCCGGACCGCATCGTCGAGGAACGCCGCCAGCCGCTGACGCCACGCCTGACGCAGTCTGTCGGGGCACAGGTCACCGGCCTGATCGGCCCAGAGCAGCGGGTAGACGTGCAACGCCCAGCCGACGTAGTGGTCGTAGGCGCGTTCCGGGCCGTCGGAGTACCAGCCGTCGGCCCGGTACAGCGACTCGTGCACCCGCAGCCCGGACTCGATGTCCTCAGTCGACCACGGCCCGCCGACCGAGCGCAGGAACGTCTCCACGACGATCTGGAACCACACCCAGTTGATCGGCGGATACGCCTGCCCGACGACGGTGGCGAGCCAGTCGACGGTCCGCTGCCGGGTCGCCTCGTCGAGCCGGTCCCACAGCCAGGGCCGGGTCAGGTGCAGCCCGAGCGCGATCGAGCAGGCTTCGACCTTGGCCTGGTCCAGCCGGTCCGGGCGGGGCCAGGCCGTCGGCGAGGCCGGGTCGGTGCCGGCGCGCAGCCCGGCGGCGTACCAGTCGGTGAGGCCGTGCGGGTCGGCGCCGGCTTCGCCGCGCAGCCGGACCGCCGCCAGCAGAAACGACCGGGCGAACGCCTCCAGCGAGTCGCTGTCCGGCCCGTAGGCGCTCGACCGGCCGGGCAGGTCGATGCGGGCATGGTCAGGCGAGGCGTACCGGCGCAGCGCCAGCAGCATCCGGTCGGCGGCCGCCGCCCAGTGCGCGCGGGTGTAGCCGGTGTACGGCGACAGCCGCCGGTCCTCGGCGACCTCTTCATCGGCGATCATTCGGTGCCTCCGTTGACGGTCACGGTGACGGAACCGGTCCGCTGGGCCGGCAGGGTGAGCACGAGCCGGTGCACGGCTGGACCCCAGACGTCGCGCAGCAGCGGGTCGTCGACCGGCTGCCGGTCCAGCCGGCCGGCCCCGAGCCGCGGATCCCAGGCCAGCACGGCGGTCCTGCCGGCCAGGGTCCGGACGGCGAGCCGCCCGGCGGTGTGGGTCAGCGGTTCACCGGCGAGGGTGTGGTGCAGCCGCAGGTCGGCCGGGTCGTCGACCTGCCACCGCTCGGTGACGGTGACCGTCGACCGGCGGCGGTCCAGCCGCACCTGCCGCAGCCACGACCGGCAGCCGGCCTCCGGCGGGTACGCGCCGGCCAGGTCGAGGCGCAGCGCGTCGGTGTCGGTGTCGGTGTCGACGGCGACTGCCGACGCCCGGAAGTCGCGGCCAGCGGCCTGACCGTGGCCGCCGACGACCGGCAGGTTGTGCCATTCGCTGCGGGTCACCCACTGCTCGTAGCGGCGGTCGGTGAACGAGATCGCGGTGTAGGTGGGCTGGCCGAGGTCGATCAGCACCGGGCACCCGTCCAGGGCGACGAGGTACGAGCCGACGTCGTTGTGGTTGTGGTTCTCGTCGTTGTGGCCGCCCTTGACCGCCACGGTCAGCCCGCGTGGGCTGCCGGCCCGCTCCCGGCTGACCAGCAGTTGCAGGTCGGGCAGCCAGGTGGTGGCCGGCAACGGCGGCGCGGTCGGTGGTTGGGTGAGCCACTGTGGATCGGTCAGCCCGAGCACCGCCCGGCCCAGCCCGGCGGCGACCGTCACGGCCGGTTCGCCCGGGGTACGGTGACTGGCCGCGAAGTCGATCACCTGCCGGTCACCGGTGGCCCGGCCCCACCGGTGCAGCACCTGCCAGGCCTGCGCGGCGCTCGGCCGGGCCGGCCCGTCACCGACGTTGACGTACCAGCCGTCGCCGAGGGCCATCCGGTGCGGGTAGCGGGCCAGTTGCGGCAGCGGCGGCCACCGCCACGGGTCCAGCCGGCCGCCGAGGACCCGGTCGAGCAGGTCGAGCGCTTCGGCCAGCCGGGCCGGCCCGTTCCACCAGTACGCGTACCCTTCGTCGCAGCCGCCGTCGGCGGGCAGCGAGCCGAGGTAGCGGTCGAGTCCGTCGACGACGAGATTGACCGTTCGGGTCCGGACGTCCGCGTCCTCGACCAGGAACAACGCGGCGGCCAGCAGGTGGCCGTGGATCCACGGGTTCCAGTTGTGCAGGTGCCCGTCCAGGCCGAGCCAGTGCCAGTCGCGGCTGCCCAGGAACGGCTCGATCACCCGGGCGCGGGTCTCCCGGCGGATCCGTTGGCGCAGCCCCGGAGTGCGCTCGTCGAGCGCCGTACCGAGGATCAGGTCGGCCCAGGCCAGCACGGCGACCGTCTCGGCGGCCCCGAGGTCCAGGAACGGCCGGTCGACGTCGGGCACTACCCGACCGGCCTCGGCGGCGAACTGCTCGTGCGCGGCCCAGCACCAGGTGGTCTGCTCGCAGAGCAGCAGCAGCCCGTCGGCGGCCTCGTCGAGGTAGGGCTGGCCGTGCAGCGCGGCGGCCAGCGCCGCAGTGGCGGTACGCCGCCGCAACTCACCGGCGGGCTGCTCGTACGCGGTCCGGACCCCGTCGCGCCAGTAGCGGGCGTAGTCGGACAGCAGCAGTCGGGGCCAGTCGGTACCCCGGTCGGCCTCGGCGGCGGCCACGATGGCCCGCTCGGTGACATCGTCGACGTGCGGCCAGGCCTCCCCACCGGTGCCGGTCATGGCCCCGATCGCCTGCCGTGCCCGGCCGAGCGCCGCCGTCCGCTGGTGCGGGTCCAGTGCCGCCCACCGGCGGGCGAGCGGCCCGGGCCCGGCCGTCGCCGGCGGCCCGAACGCAGCCGTCATGCTGATCCTGCAGTGATCAGCTGGGCCAGCGAAGCCGCTTCGGTGGCGACCCGGGCGGGGTCGTCGTCGATCACGAACTCCAACAGGGCGTCAAAGTCGCGGCCGGTACCGCGCAGTTCGGCGAAGACGTCGCGCCAGAGCCGGTCGCGGGCGGTCAACGGCAGCCGCTCGTAGCGTGGCCACCAGGAGAAGACATGCACCGCGTCGGCCCAGGGCAGCATTTGGCGCAGGTCGTCGACGGCGGCGGCGTCGGGCAGGTCGAGCGGCGGCTGCCAGTACGTGCGTACCGCCGGATGGTCGACGTCGGCGAGCAGCCGCAGTGCCGAATCGGCGGTGTCGGTCAACGTGTCGGAGTGGTATTCGAAGGCGAGGGTGACGCCGGCATCGGCGGCCCGCTTGGCGGCGGCCCGGGTGGCCCGGACCACCGCCCGACGCTGGTCGGCGCTGGCCTGCGCCGAGCCGAGGGTGCCGGCCCAGATCCGGATCCGGGGTGCGCCGAGCGCGACCGCGCTGGCTAGTACGGCCGGAAAGTCGTCGGCCGGGTCGGAGCCGGCCCGGTAGTAGGAGCCGTACGAGGCGACTTCGACGCCGCGGTCCCGGCTGGCCGCGCGGACCAGGGCGGCGGCCCGGGTGTCGCCGGGCGGCACGTGCACGTCGCCGCCCCATTCGACGCGACGCAGGCCGGCCCGTGCGGCGACGTCCAGCACGGTGAGCGCCGGTTCCCGCCGGAGGGTCACCGAGCACATGCCACTGTGAAGCACCTGGTCGGTGGCTGTCACGTGCCCTCCTGGCGGGATCGGCAAGCGCTTTCCGCGAGACCCTAGATCAGCCGCCGGGCGAGTGCAACCACAGCGGGTCGACCGGGTCCGGGGCGATCGCCCGGGGGTCACGTGGACGATGCGCCTACCGGCCATCTGTCCTGGGTCAAGGCTTACGTCCCAACCCGGCCCCGATGATCTTCCCGGCGAGGGTCATCGGGTCCGGCACGACGCTGGTCGGGTCCGGACGCCAGAGCGGGTTGTAGACAACGCCCGGCTCCACCAGCTCCATGCCGGTGAAGAAGCCGCAGACCTCGTCGAAGCTGCGGAATCGTCCGCTTCCCAGGTCAGTGAGCATCACCTGTTCGATCTCGGCGGTCTCATCGCCGCCGTCAATGAAATGGGTGATGAACAGGTAGCTGCCCGACACGACGGCGTCCCGGTAACGCGCGACCAGCTGGCCGGGGTGCTGTGAGTCATCGAGGTGGTGGAGCACGGCCACCATGAGCAGTCCGACCGGTCGGTCGAGATCGATCACGGCCCGCAGATCGGGATGGTTCAGCACCGAGTCGGGGTCGCAGAAATCGGCTGTGATCACCGTAGTGTTCTGGTTCTCGGCCAGCAACGCGCGGCCGTGGGCCAGAACCATCGGATCGATGTCGACATAGACGACCCGGGCCTGCGGATTCACGCTCTGCGCGACCTCGTGGGTGTTCTGTACCGTCGGCAGGCCGGCGCCGAGGTCGATGAACTGATCGATGCCCTGGCTGGCCAGGTACCGAACGCCCCTGCCCAGCACGGCCCGGTTGTAGAGCGGCACGTCGGCACCACCGGGGGTGATCTCCATCAGCTTGTCGCGGACGGCCCGGTCGACAGCGAAGTTGTCCTTGCCGCCCAGCAGCGCGTCGTAGACCCGGGCCACGCTCGGGACCGTCATATCCACCCCGATCGGGGGCCCGGACTCTGAGTGCTGGACCTCGTCGACGTTGGAACTTTCGGCTCGCCTATCCACTAAGAGACTCCCGAGGGTGGCACGGTCGTGACAGGGAGAACAGCATAGCGAGATGCTGTGGCCACTGTGGCCAGCTGCCACCGAGAAGGTCTACCGGCCCTTGTCATGACGCCCTGTCGGTGCACGGTACCGGGCGATCCGAGCCGGCGGGCCGGTCCGCCCGCCGGCTCGGTGCAGTTGTCCGTCTACTCCAGCCGTAGGCGGACCAGGGATTGCGGCTCCCGCCCGGAAAGCAGCCAGCCGAGAGCTGCCGCGACCAACGGGACGCCGACAGCGATCACCAGGAGATCAACGACCGGCACGCGCGCCAGCTCGGTCAACTGGTCGCGGGACGAGCCGGCCAGGATGACGGTGTACGTGGCGCCGATGCCCAGAATCCCGCCCAGCAGTGCGAGTCCACCAGCTGTTGCCGACGTGAGCGTACGGCGGATACGACCCGATGCGCCGACCGCGGTCAACGTGCGCAGATCGCCCGCCGCCTCGGCTCGGATCAGCCCGACGGTCATCGCGAGAATCGCCAGCGCGAGGAGGGCACCACCCGCCGTCGCGGTAACGCGGAGGGTGAGCAGCCCGTCGCGCCGGTCGCGGTCCTCGACTACCAGCCCCGCGTCGAGCGCGAATTCCCGCGCTCCGGTGAGTTGTTCGTCGGTCAGCGGCTGGGCGGATTCCACCAACCAGCCGGTCCGCGCCGCTTCCCAGTTGTTCCGCTCCAGCGCGGCCGGAGTGAGAACCGTCGTCGGAAGCGAGTCGAACTGCTGGTCCGGCAGCCACTCGGTGGTCGACGGCGGGAAGGACCGCGCGGCCTCGCCGGAGCCGGCGATCAGCAGTAGGTCGGAGCCGGGCCGGGTGGTCAGCACGTCCGTTGTCTGGTCGATGTCGGCGGGATCGACGCCGTAGTAACCCAGCAGTTCGGGCGTGGCGACCGGTACGGTCCGGGGATCGGTGAACGAGCCCGGTCCGGTCTGCTGGCCGACACCGATCGGGACCCGTCCGGCCCGAACGCCGTCGGCATCCGCACGCGGTGTCTCGGCTGGATCTATCGCGATCGCGAGTGGGATGACGGTCGGGTCGGCCAGCCTGGCCGCGTACTGCCGGAGCCGGGCCTCGATCGCCTCGAACTGGGCCGGTGTCCGGTCGGGAACGCGCAAGCCTGGGGGATCTATCCAGATGAGAAGTTGGCGGTCGGAGAGGTTTCCCTCGTCGGCGGTCTGCTCCAGCACCCTCGCCGCGACCACGGTCGCGGTCGGAATCGCGAGTGCCACGCTGATTGCGGCCAACGCGGCGCTCGACCGTGCCTGATGGCGGGCGAGGTCACGCAGGGCCAGCCGGGGAGCGACTGGAAGCCGGGCGCCGACGGCGGCAAGCACCCGGATCGCCAGCGGGCCGACGAACAGCAGAGCGGACCCGATCGCCAACGTGCCACCGACGACCAGCGCCACGTCGGCGAGCTCCAACTCGTCGCCACCAGCCGCCGCGCCGTGTTGCCCGAGCCGCAGCGCCACGACGCCCAGTACGACGAGCACGGCCGCAGCCGTAGCCGACCGACGCGCCCGCTTCGGCCGTGGCGGGCGCGAGGACAGGGCAAGCGTTATCGGCACCCGCGCAGCCGCACGCGCCGGCCGCCACGCCGCGGCGGTCGACGCCAGAACAGTCAGCAGCAAGGCGGCGGCGATCTGCCACCACGGCAGATCCAGCCGGTCGATACGGTGCCCCGCCGCCGTCTCGAACCGGGGGATCAGGGCGAACCACACCAGGACACCTGCGACCGCACCGACCGCCGACGCCGCGACACCGACCGCGGCGCCGTGGGCCAGCAGCACCAGACGGAGGTGTCGTTCAGTCGCCCCGACCGCAGCGAGCAGACCGAGCTGACGCAGCCGGCGGTGCGCGATGACGGCGAATCCGGCGGCCGCGATGAGGCAGACGAGCAGCATGCTCACCGCGAAGACGCTGAACACGCCGGCAGCCGCCTCGACCCACTCGTATGAGGGGCGCAGTTCGTACGCCGGCTGGCCGTAGCGTGCGCGGTACTGGGCGAACCGGGCCGGGTCGGCGGCAGTGAGCACAGTGACCGCCTCCGGTGGTTCGGGCTGTACCGCCGCGACGAGTGCGAACTCCGCGCGGAGATCACCGGGGTTCTCGACCAGTCCGACAACAGTCCAGGTACGGTCGCCGAGCGTCAACCCGTCGCCGACTCCTACCCGCAGGTCAGCCGCCACCTCGTCGGTGACCGCCATTTCACCGGGCGCCGGGTAGCGGCCCGCCAGCAGCCGCAGCATCGGCCCGCCGTACGGACCGTGTGGATCCTGCGCCCGCAGCTCGATGGTCTCCGCCGAGGACGGGACCGGCAGGTACCAGTGCCCGACCACGTCGATCGTGCCGAACCACTCGCGTGCCTGGGCGATCCGTGGTTCCAGCGGTCGGTCGTCTTCGGCGTACAACGTGAACCACTGGCTGGCGTCGCCGAACCGGGCGATGCCCGGCGGCGTCGAATGGTAGCCGGCGGACACCCCCACGACGGCCGCTGTGACGGCGACGCTCAGCAGCGTCAGCACCATGATCTGCTGACGCCACTCGCGGCGGAGGAGCCGCCAGGCCCAACGGACCATTGCCCGCCGGGCAGGCATGCCTCCGTTGCGGCTCATGCGTTCGCTCCTGGCATCAGGAGGGAGTCCGGGCCGGGGCCCGGTAGCGTCTGGTCGACCACCCGGCCGTCGCGTAGAAACACCACGCGGTCGGCCCAGGAGGCCATCTGAGCGTCGTGGGTCACCACGACGCAGGCCACGCCATCGCTGCTGGCCAGGCGGAGCATGCGCATCACCGTCTCACCGCTCAACGAGTCGAGCGCGCCGGTGGGTTCGTCGGCCAGCAGCAACCGCCGTTCGCCGACGACAGCCCGCGCGATCGCCACCCGTTGGCTCTCCCCGCCGGACAACTCGTCCGGGTAGCGGGTGGCCCGCTCGGTCAGGTCGAGATTCGCGAGTACCTCCATCGCGGCCGCCCGGGCGACCCTGGCCTTCACCCCGTCCAGCTCCAGCGGAAGTGCGACGTTCTCGACAGCGGTCAGCCCGGCGAGCAGATTGTAGTTCTGGAAGACATAACCGATGGACCGCCGCCGCAGCCGCGCCCGGTCTTGGCGGGACAGGCGCGCCAACTCCTGACCAGCGACGAGGATGTCGCCGCCGGTCGGCTCCTCCAACGTCCCGGCGATCGTGAGCAGCGTGCTCTTGCCCGAACCGCTCGGGCCCATCACCGCCACCAGCTCGCCGGTGCGAACGGACAGGTCGACCTCGCGCAACGCGTGTACTTCTGTGCTATTTGATCCGTAGACCTTGGACACCTGGCGCAGTTCGACCGCCGCACTCATCGCCGTACCCCGGCGATCCTGCGGCCCACGCGCGGCGCGGACATCGGGGCCGTACCTGCGGGGGTCGTACCGGCAGTGCGCGCCGGCAGACGCTTGAGCCGGGCGTCCGTGGTGTCCAGCCACCGGACGATCGCTTCTATCCGGAACAGCTCCGCATCCACGACGAGCGACACCTCAACCTCGCCCTCGGTGATCTCGCTCTTCAGACGGGTGTACTCCTGCATCACCTGCACCAGGTGCCGGCGGTGCGCCTGGAGGAGTTCGGGTAAGTCCACCCCCGGTACCCGCATCGCCACCAGAACCTTGATCACGAGCTCGTCGCGCGGCGGCGGAACGACGTCCGGTGGCATGCGCAGCCACTTGTCCAGTTCGTCGGAGCCGTTCGACGTGATCGTGAATACGTTCTGGGGACCCGCGCCGGCGGCGTCCTCCGACTCGACCAGGCCGTCGCGCTCCAGGCGCTGGAGGGTGGTGTAGACCTGCCCGACGTTGAGCGGCCACACCTCACCGGTCCTGGACTCGAACTCCTGCCTCAACTGAAGACCGTACTTCGGACCCTCGCTGAGCAGGGCCAACAGCGCGTGTCGAATGCTCATACCGAGTATGATACTCAGTATACTGATCTGGTAGTCAAAGTCGCAGCGACAGGTTCTCGGCCACCCACAAAGGATCTTGCAGGAAGTTGTTGGTGGCCGGGCAGCGCCGTGCTCACAGCTGTGTCAGATCCCACGAGTAGGGAGAGCACAGTGAACAATCGACTGGTACGCCTGGCGATGGCCGCGCTGGTGGCGGTGGGAAGCACCCTGGTCGGGGTGGCGGTGGCCGCTCCGGCGTCGGCGGTGCCCGGCCTGGTCTTCGTCAGCGGCGTCAGCGCGCTCGACTCGACCAGCAGCAAGGAAGCCCTCGCGGCCTGCCCGGCCGGTACCCGGATCCTCGGCGGCGGTGGCTACATCAGCGGCGGCGGCCGGCAGGTCGGGTTCACCCGACTGCAGGCACTCGGCAGCAGCGACCGGTTCGCCGCCGGTGCCGCGGAGAACGGCGCCTACGCCGGCAACTGGCGGGTGCACGCGTACGGCATCTGCGGGCAGGCCCCGGCCGGGCTGCAGTACGTCAGCTTCCAGACGGCCAGCAACTCCGACGGCTACAAGGCCGCGACGGCGACCTGCCCTGCCGGAAAGCAGTTGATCAGCGTCGGTGCCCGCACCCTGAACGGTGCCGGCAACGTGGTGATCGACGACCTGCGGCCGAACGCGGCGCTGACCAGCGCCACGGTCACCGGCTACGAGGACGAGGCCGGCTACGCCGGCAGTTGGAGCCTCTGGTCGTACGGCGTCTGCGCCAACCCGCTGCCCGGACTCCAACTGGTCACCGCGACCTCGGCGGCCAACTCCACCGACAAGGTGGTCGGTGCCTCGTGCCCGGCCGGCAAGCGGCTGCACGGGTTGGGTGCCGAGATCACCGGCGGGGTGGGTCAGGCGATCCACGCCGGCGTTTACCCGGACGCCGCGCTGACCAGCGCCGTCGACATCTCGCTGGAGGACCCGACCGGCATCCCCGGCAACTGGTACACCCGCGCGTACGCGATCTGCGCCACCTGAACCGACGACCACTGATGATCATCGGTGCGGCCGGCCCGGACGGGCCGGCCGCACCTCACCTGCCGCAGCGCCCGGGCGGCGGGTTCCGGCACCGGGAACGCAGCGCCGGGAGCGTTGTGGTCAATATTCTGGTCAACCAGAATTCAGGTCATGACGATTTTTCCGCTCAAGGAGGTCAAGACCCGGTTCTCCGCGATCGCCGACGAGGTCGCGGTCACTTACGATCGAGTCGTGGTGACCCGGAACGGCAAGCCCCACGTCATGGTGATCTCCGTAGACGAGTTCGAGTCTCTCCAGATGACCCGCGAGATCCTCGCGACACCTGGCGCGCTCGAGGACATCAGGGAAGGTGCGAGGGATATCAAGGAGGGTCGGTACCACACGCTCGCCGATGCTCGGGGGGCGCTTGAGGCTCGGCGCCGCGACGAGGCTGACGAGTTGTGACCAATCGCTATGACGTACGGCTGTCACCAGGGGCGTCCCGCCCGTTGAGGATTGGACCACCTCGGGGTCTCCCGGAGACCACTGCCTTCGCTGTGCATGGGCTCCTTGACGGGCCGCTACGGGAGGACCCGTGGCGTATGTCCAAGCCGCTGCGAGACGAACTGGACGGTTTCCGAGGAGCACGTCGGGGCGGGTACCGTGTCGTCCTTTCCGTTGACGAGGAGCACAGGGTCGTCAACGTCGTCCGGATCGACCACCGCACGAACATCTACCGATAGCGGTTGAACACCGCCCCAGACCAACCTGGTAGGCCAGTCAGCAGTAGAGGCACCCCGCTCCGGGGTGCCTCTACTGGCTTTATAGATGGTGGGCGATACTGGGATCGAACCAGTGACCTCTTCGGTGTGAACGAAGCGCTCTCCCGCTGAGCTAATCGCCCTCAGCGCGCATGACTGTACCCGATCGTCCTGCCTGGGCGCACATCCGGGTGGCGGTCGGCTCAGGTGGTGGCAAGGTAGCGCAGGAAGCTGGCGATCACGTCGATGCCGAGCCCGACCTTCAGCGAGACGATCACCACGGCCGCGACGAAGACGAGGCCCACCCCGGCGATGCCGAGCCGCACCGGCCAGCTCTGCCGGGTCGCCCACCGGGTCCACCCCTGGACGTGGCGGCGGGCGAAGGCGAGCAGCCGCTTGGCCCAGTGGAACTCCACGCCCCAGACCGCCAGTCCGCCGAAGACGATCAGCCAGCCCGGCCCGGGTAGCGGGATCAGCACCAGGCCGAGGACCACGATCAGGGCACCGAGCAGGCCGACGCCGACCTTCAGGGCGATCCGGCCGGTGGGATTTGAGCGGATCAGGGCGAGGGTCACCCGGATCCGTTGGCGCAGCCCGGACAACGTACGCGGTGCCTCCGGTTCGGGACGATCGGTGACGGCGACCGGAGCGCCGCTCCCATCCTGACGTCCGATCGGGTCACTGCCCACCTGGTCTCCCCCCGACTCGGCGTGTCCGACAGTCTCATCCGCCGGGTCGTACGGCGCATGACCCGGTGTTGAATTCTCGGTCATCCGCTTGGCGGAGGAGGGTTTTATGGCCATTTTGCCCCTCATTGTCGCCTGCCCCGTCACCACAGGGCACCACTGGACGTTACCGGAGTGAGTCGACGTCTGAACCACCCGACGCCGGGCACGTCCCAGTACCCAAGCAGAGCCGGACAAGCCACCTAAAAAGGACTTTTTTAGTGCATCCCGGAACCGCTTCCCTCTACTGGGTGAGATCAGCGATAGACGGAGCGTAGTCAAATGCAAGGCCGGAGTATGGGGAAAGCGGGGCGGGCGTCCCGCAGCGGTGCCGGGGGGAGAACGTCCATGAGTGTCATCCGACCAACGACCGTCGAGGTCGAGACGTCACTACGGCTCATCGCGCCTGACGCTACCGCGCTGCCGGTACGAGCCAGCCTGCGTTACGAACCGAGTGATCCGTACGCGGTCCACGTGCTCTTCCACGCGGAGTCGGCCGGCGGTGAAGCGGTCAGCTGGTCGTTCGCCCGAGAGCTTCTGGTGACCGGTCTCGACGAACCGGCCGGGATCGGCGACGTCCGGGTCTGGCCCTGGGCGACTCCCCGGGGCGATTTCGTGGCGCTCGCGCTGAGCTCCCCGGACGGCAACGCGCTGTTCGAGGTGCCGCGCAGCGTCCTGGTCCGCTTTCTGCGCCGCACCTACGTGGTGGTGCCCCGAGGCCGCGAGTCCGACCACCTGGACGTGGACACCGCGGTGAACCGGCTGCTGGCCGGGCGCTGATCGGAACGGCCCGACTCCGCCCGACCCGGCGGGGATTGCGGCTGTTTCGCGTGACGGGAGTACGGCGATGCGCCGTACTCCCGCCGCTGGTGCCGCCGCCGGTGCGCCCCGGCACCTCCGCGCTGGGACGACGCGACGATCCGCCCGGTGGTCGGGATGCGGTTGCGGCGTACTGCGGTTACCGTCGAGAACGATGGTTCAGCCCGATCAGCTCGCCCGCCGGATGTCCGACCCGGATCCCCTCGGGCCAGCGATCAGCGCGACTACTCTCAGTGACAGTCTGACTGCTGACGCGCCATCCCGACCACGGCTACTCCCCCACGACGAGCTGCTACTGGTCACCGCCGGTCACGGCAGCCACGAGATCGACTTCGTCGCGTACCCGTGCCGACCCGGCACCTTGCTGTGGGCCCATGCCGGGCAGGTGGTCCGGGCCGGCGGACAGCACGGTCTGGACGCGATCCTGGTGCGCTGGACCGCGGCACCAGGCATGCCGGACCGGCCCACCGCCCGCGCCCACTGGCAGCTCACCGGCGAGGACGCCGACGCCATCATCAACGAGGTCAGCCAACTCGTCGTGGACAGCCAGCGACCCCGGCGGACGACGCTCGTCGACGAACTCCTCCGCCATGAGCTGCGGGTCCTGCTGCTGCGGATCGCCCTGCTGCCGTACGACTCCCCGCCGGCGCTCGATGCCGCCACCGCAGATGACCGTCCCGGTGACGATCCCACCTGGGCGGACGGGGCCGCCGGGGCCGGCTCGTCGAGGTGGGACACCTTCCGGCGGTTCCGGGCCGAGGTGGAGCGCGACCACGCGCGCAGCCGACGGGTCGAGGAGTACGCCGAACGGCTGTCCTGCGCGGTCCGGACCCTCACCCGGGCCAGTCTGACCGTGGCCGGGCGGACCGCCAAACAGGTGATCGACGACCGGGTGGCCCTGCAGGCCAAGCGGTTGCTCGCGGCGACCGACCTGCCGGTGGCCCAGATCGGTGCGCGGCTCGGCTTCCCCGAGCCGACGAACTTCGGCCGTTTCTTTCAGCGCGAGGTGGGGTGCAGCCCGGGTAGCTTCCGCGCCGACCTGCGGGAACGCCCACCGGTGACCGACCGGGTCGCGGCAACCGGCATGATGGTGGCGTGCAGATCTCCGCGCGCGGCGACTACGCGGTACGAGCAGCGCTGATCCTGGCTGCCGCGTACCCGACGCTGATGTCCACCCAGGCGATCGCCGCCGAGCAGGACATGCCGCGCAAATTCCTCGAGGCGGTGCTGGCCGACCTGCGCCGGGGCGGGGTGGTCCGGGCGCAGCGCGGCGCTGAGGGTGGCTACACGCTGAGCCAGCCGCCCGGGGACGTCACCATCGGCATGATCCTGCGGGCGGTGGACGGGCCGCTGGCCGGGGTGCGCGGGCTGCGTCCGGAGGAGACCCGGTACGCCGGTGCCGCGGAGAACCTGCCCCGGCTCTGGATCGCGGTACGCGCCGCGTTGCGCGAGGTGGTCGACGAGGTCAGCCTCGCCGAGGTACTCACCGGCCGGATGCCGGCGCACGTACGCAAATTGACGCTGAAGCCGGATGCCTGGGAGTCCCGCTAGTCAGGCATGTGGACGGTGGGGTTTGCCGATCGATACGGCAGGGAACTGACCAGCCCACCTGCTGACGGCCGATGGAGGGAGCGCAAGCGATGGGCGTCATGTTCCGCAAGCGGAAGCGGTTCGGCCCGCTCCAGTTGAACTTTACCGAGAACGGGTTCTCGTCCTGGACCATCCGGATCGGCCGATGGTCGTGGAACTCGCGAGCCAGGAGGCACCGGTACGACCTGCCTGGCCCGTTCTCGTGGAAGCAGGACAAGTCGCGTAGCTGAGCGGCGCAGGACAACGGTCAAAGGCTCGGCGGGATCACCCCGCCGGGCCTTCGCTCTGTAGGAATAATGACTTTATGTCCGATATAGCTGGAGATGACGCCCTGTCCCGTACCCGGAGTCCCCGCCGGGCCGAGGTACGGCGTACCACTGCCATCTGCCTGCTGATGGTCCTGCTCTACTACCTGGTCCCGGTGGAGCCGGGGGTGACGGGGATGCATCTCGCGGTCCGCGCCGTGGTCACCGTCGTCGGCGTGGCGCTGGTGGCCGCGCTGGTGCTACAGCAGATCCGCGACCAGATCACCGCCGATCCGTCCGACGTACGCCTCACCCGGCTGGCGATCGCGCTGGTCGGCGGAGTGGTCGTGTTCGCGCTGGCCGACCTGGTCATCTCGTTCAGCGACCCGGATCAGTTCGTCAACATGACGACGAAGACCGACGCGCTCTATTTCGCGATCGGCACGCTCACCACCGTCGGGTACGGCGACGTGCACGCCGAGGGCCAACTTGCCCGCGCGGCGGTCTGCGTCCAGATGGTGTTCAGCGTCGGAGTGCTCGCCACCGGCGCGTCGCTGCTGGTCAGGCGGTGGACGGAGTACGCCCGCCAGCAGCCGGGGCGGTCGGGGTGATCTCCACGTCGCCGGCCAGGCGTCCGTCCGCCGGCCGGCGCCGCACCTGGTCGGCGGCGAGCAGACCGGCCAGCGCCCGGTTGGCGTCGGCGGCCCGGTGGACCGTCCCGGTCACCGTGAAGCTGCGCAGCTCGGCGACGGTCCGAGAACCGCACTCGACGAGATGGGCGAGCAACCGGTCGCGCAACGTCGCGAGCCCGTGGTCCGGCTCCGGCCCGGGGACGGCCGTGCCCGGCTCCGGCCCGGCGACGGCCGTCGTCTGCGGATCGTCGGCGGCACGCAGCCCCCAACCCGCCGGACCGACCTCCCAGAGCGCCTCCTTGAACGCCTCGATACGTTTGCCGGACCCGGTGGCGAAGGCGACCGGGTACGGCGTACCTCCGTCGACCTGCCCGGCTACCCCGGCCGACACCAGCTCCACGACGCTGACCAGCGGAAAGCCGGCTGCGGCCAACGCCGGGCGCAGCTCAGCTGATGAGGCCGCTCCGACCACCAGCAGCTCGGCCGGGCGGCCGGCCGTCGACGCACGCCACACGGCGGGTTCGGGCAGCGGGCCACCGGCCAGGTCGAGGTGGCACAACAGCGGCGCGTTGGCGGCCGCGGCGGCGTTCACGGCTACCGGGAGCAGCTCCGGACCACCGGGCAGCAGGTGGGCCGTCACCGCCGCCGGCAGTCCGGTCGGGTCCGCCTCGGCACCGGAGGAGGTGACGGTGACAACCGTCAGGTGCCGGCCGGTGACCAGCTCCGAGTGGTCGGCGACGGCGCGCAGCGCGGCGTCCGCGGTCGCGCCCGGCGGACCCTGGTACGCCTGAACGAAGGTGGCGCGACGGGCCTCGCGCAGCGCGGCGGGAACCCAGGTGCTCAGATGGCGGAGCAACAGGTCGCACGCGACCCGGCCCGCCGGCTCGGCTGACATGCCGTCCGTTCTACCGGCCCGGGTCACGGCCCGCACGGGCGGGGCCGACCGACCCGTTGGCGGGCCGCTGTCGGCCCGGCGGTCCACGGAGTCAGCCCGGCACCGAGACGCCGACGCCCCCGCGGGTCCGGGCGCCGTACCGCTGCTTCTCCCGGGCCAGGTCGAGCGGCCGGATCCGCTTGCGGGCGACGAGCGTCTGCTCGTCGAGGCGGTCGGCGGGGACCAGCCAGACGACCTCGAACTCCAGCCCGTCCGGATCCCGGCCGTACAGGCTCTTGGTGGTCCCGTGGTCGGAGGTGCCGACCAGGGCGCCAGCGGCAGCGAGCCGGGTGGCGAGCACCTCGAGCTCGTCGAGCGTGTCCACCTCCCAGGCCAGGTGGTAGAGGCCGACGGTGCCGCGACCGGCGCCGGACGGCGCGGCGTGCCCACCGATCTCGAACAGGCCGAGGTCGTGATCGTTGGTGGAGCCGGGTGCCTGCAGGAAGGCCGCGCCGGAGAAGCCGTCGGGGGTCATCGGCACGAGGGAGAACCCGAGCACGTCCCGGTAGAAGGCCAGGCTCCGGTCGAGGCTCGAGATGTACAGCACGGCGTGGTTGAGACGGTGGATTCCCATGTCGTGAAGGTTAGCGCGAGTTAGTTTAACGCTCAACAACTGCCGGTATGATGGCGGTCATGACCCGCTGGCTCGACGACGACGAACAGCGCACCTGGCGCGCGTACCTCTACGCCACCAGGACGCTGGCCGCGACCCTGGACCGCGAACTGCAGGCCAGCGCGGGAATACCGCACGCGTACTACGAGATCCTGGTCCGGCTCTCCGAGGCGCCCCAGCGCACCCTGCGAATGAGCGAGCTCGCCGACGCCACCGACTCCTCCCGTAGTCGGTTGTCGCACGCCGTGTCCCGGCTGGAACAGATCGGCTGGGTCCGCCGCGAGGAGTGTCCGACCGACCGGCGCGGTCAGTTCGCGGTGCTCACCGAACCCGGCTTCACTGCCCTCACCGCCGCCGCGCCCGGCCACGTCGACGCGGTTCGGCGACACCTGTTCGACCAGTTGACCCCGGAACAGGTCGATCAACTGCGGATCATCAGCGAAGCGTTAGTCAAGCATCTGGCCGGTAACAATCCGCCATCATGAGCGAACTGTCCCACATCAGACCCTTGTACAGACCGTCGTCGGACACGCACGATGGGACGTGTCTCTCGGCCTGGGCGAAATCACCACGCAGGCGCACGGCCTGATCAGCGTCGGCGACCTGCCGGGCGCGCGCGACTTGCTGGCCACGGCGTTGGCCGACACCGACCCGCGTCCCGCACATGCCAGCACCGAGCAGGCGGAGGCCGCCGGGCTACTCGCCCGGGTGACAGTCGCGCTCGGCGAGGCACCGGCGGCTCGGGCGTGGGCGGCGTACGCGTACTCGGCGAACCAGCGGCTGCATGGAACGGCGGACGAACGGACCATCGGGGCCGCCGCCACCCTCGCCGCCGTACTGCACCGGGTGGGCAGCGACGCCCGCGCCGCGCACCTGTACCGCGAGGTGATCGACGAACTCTGCGCCATCGACGGCCCCGAGTCGCTCCGGGTCCTGGCCGCCCACGCGGACCTCGCCACCGTCGAGTTCGCTCGCGGCGAGTGCGACATCGCCCGGGACCGTCTGGAGGATGCCTGGGAACTGCACCGCGAGGTGTACGGCGAGGGGCATCCGGCCGGGATCAAGATGCTGGCCCGGCTCGGCGCGATGCAGCGCGACTGCGGCCGGCTCGCCGAGTCCGACGTCAGCCTGTCGCTCGCCATCGACCTGTGCCGCACCCGCCTGCCGGCCGACCATCCGCTGGTCGGGCAGGTCGCCGCGCTGGCCGAGGCGTCAGCGGATCCGGCGCACCGCTGTGGCGGGCAGGGGCCGGTCGACGACGGGCCGGACGACACCGGCGGCCCGGATCCCGACCGCAGTCCGGACGACAACGGCGACCCGGGCCCGATCCTCCGGCCGGACGACAACGGCGGCCCAGGCCCGAGCCTTCAACCGGACGACAACGGCGGCCCAGGCCACGACGGCGGCCTGGACCAAAGCGGCTGGCCGCCCGGCACCAGGCCGGCCAGTGGGCCAGCGGCTCCGGCGGCCGATCCCGCCGGGCGCGACCGGCTCACCGGTCCGGCCTGGGCCGAGCCCGGCTGGATCGAGCCGGAACCACCGGTCACTGAGGTGGCCGACCCCCGCTGGTCGGCGGCGTTCTGGACGGAACCGAGCGCGCCGTCCGCGACGCCGACCACCGACCGGTCAAGCGACGACGAGACGGACGGCCATCGGGACGGACGGCACCGGGCCGACCCGCCCTGGCTCGACCCGCTGGACCAGCCGGTGGACCAATCGGTGCCCGACCCGGCGGCTGAGCTGGACAGCGGCCGGCCGTGGACCCAGCACGGCTGGATCGAACGGGAACCGGCGGACGGCGACGCCGACGACCCGCTCTGGTCGCCCAGTGGTTGGCTGACCGACGACCCCTCCCCTGCCCGGCGGATCACGACCGGGCAGGAGCAGCAAGGCGACCAGCACCAACCGGACGAACCCGAGCCGACCGACGGCCGGCCGGCGAGCATCCCACCGCCCCGGGTGCCGGTCGATCTGCCGCCGACCGGCTCCACCAACCATGACGGGTCACCTGGCATCTGGCTCTTCGACGAACCGTGGTGGCCGCCCGAGCAGTCCGGTGCCGGCGACGGCTCCGATCCGGCCGCTGCGGATCGCCCGGATGGACCAGATCACCTGGACGGACCAGAGCGCCCGGACGCACCAGACGCCGCCGGCCCGGTCAGCCCGTTCGGGCCGGTCCGGTTCCGGCAGGCGACCGGCCCGTCAGCGGCCGACACTCCCACGGCCGGCAGTTCTATGAGCGACCCTGCGGCCGTGCCCGGCGAGCCGGTGCCGCCCGAGACCCCTGCCTTCGTACCCAACCCACGGGTGCCCGACAGGGCAGGCACTCGACCGGAGCCGGCACCACCGGTGACCGACGAAGGTTTCGCGGGCCCGGACGCCTCGGTCGATGCCGACTCCGCGGTCCGCCACGCCGAGGTCACGGACGGGCCGGGCACCGGAGCCACGGACGGACCGGCCGCGAGCGTCGCAGCCGGTGGAGCCGGCGCGACCATCGGAACCGGCACCACCGGCACGGGCCGGAGCACCGGGACGCTGTCCCGACTGCCACGGCGCGAACTCAGCCGGATACCCGACCGTCGCAGGAATCTTCCGGTCCGACGGCAGCGAGGACAGTTGGTCCCGGTACCCAAGCCGGTGACGACTGCTGCCCGCCCGCGCGGACCGATGCTGGTGTTCACCGGCGTGGTGGTGGTTCTGCTCGGCGCTGCGGCGGTGGTGGCCGGCGTCAGCCTGGTCAACGAGACGCCCTCCGGGCCGACCGGGGCACCAGCCGAGGCCACCCCCCCGACCGGTACGCCGACCAGCGCTGCGCCGCCGGCCGCACCGGGTACCGCGCCGGGCGGCGTGGGTCTGCGCGACAACCGGGACAGCGTGACGTTGACCTGGACCTATCCGGCGGGTGCCGAGGGACAGGTGCTGATCTCCGGGGGAAGCAGCGATCAGCAGCCCCGGGCCTTCATGACGTTGCCGGCGGGTGCGGACAGCTTCGTCGCGTACGGGCTGGACGAGTCGATCGACTACTGCTTCACGGTCGCCGTGGTCTACTCGGCCGACGTGATCGGGCAGGCTGACCCGGTCTGCACGGACCGGGCAGCGAACGCCCGGTGACCGACCCGGTCTATGCCGGGCCGGGCTCGTCGTCCACCGGGTCTGCCGGAAGCCGGACCCGAACCTGAAGTCCGGTACCGGCACCGTCGGGCCCTGCCGCATCACCGTCATGTCCCGCCGCATCGTCCGCCCGCCCGGCATCGGCCAGCTCGACAGTGCCGCCGTGTCGGCGGACCAACTGCGCGACGATGGCCAGTCCGAGCCCGGCGCCACCGGCGTCGTGGGCCCGCGCGTCGTCGAGCCGGGTGAACCGGTCGAAGACCCGTTGCCGGTCGGCCGGTGGGACACCCGGACCGTCATCGGTGACCAGCAGCTCATGCCAGTCCGGCCCGTCCGGTCGGGCGGTCACCAGCACCTCGGAGCGGGCGTGTCGGACCGCGTTGTCCAGCAGGTTGGCCAGCACCCGGACCAGCGCGTCCGGGTCGCCGGCGATCCACAGCGGCCGGTCCGGCGGCACCACCCGCACCGGCGGCCGTGGATACCGGGCGGCCACCGTGGCGGCCAGCTCGCCCAGTTCCACCGGACCGACCGGGCCGAGCACCACACCGGACTGGCCGGCCTGCTGGTCGGCGCGGGCCAGCAGCAGCAGGTCGTCGACCAGTCGACTGAGCCGTTGACTGTCCGCCAGCAGGTCGTCGGCGACCGCCAACCAGTCCGTGCGGCTACCGAGTCGCTGCGCCACCTCAAGCTGCGTACGCAGACTGGTCAGCGGACTGCGCAGCTCGTGGGCGGCGTCGGCGACGAACGCGCGTTGCCGGGCCCGCGCGGCCTCCAACCGGTCGAGCATGTCGTTGAGGGTGACCGCCAGCCGGTGAATCTCGTCGCCACCACCCGGCACCGGCAGGTGGCCGGCCTGGTCGCCACCGGTGATCTCGGCCGCGCCGGCCCGCAGTTTCTCCACCGGCCGCAGCGTCGCCCCGACGGCCCGCCAGACGATGACCGTGACCGCTGCCACCAACAGTGGGAACGTCATCAGCAGAATCACCCGGACCAGGGCGAGGCTGCGGTTGATGTCGGCCATCGACCGGGCGACCAGCACGGTACGCGGCTGCGCCGACCCGCCGGCCGGTTGGGCGATCACCCGAACCGGGCCGCGCAGACCGAGCCGGGCACCCGGCACGGTGACCGCCCCGGTCGGTTCGGCGGCGAGCTGTTCCCGCTCGCCCGCGTAGAGCATCGGGACGAGTCGGTCGGCGCCAATGGACGCGGCGCGTATCCGTCCCCGCTCGTCGACGATCTGCACCCGTACGTCGTTGCCGGCCACCGGCAACGGGTCAGGCACCGCGTCGGCGGCCACCAGCTGGGCGATCGCGTCGGCGGTGGTCCGGGCGTCGGCGTCGGCGCTGCGTTCCAACGCCAGCGCAAGGACGACGGTGAGCCCGATCGCCCCAGCGGCCAGGCCGGCGGTGAGACCCAGCACGCTGATCGCGGTCAGCCGGGTGCGCAGGCTGAGCCGGACCCGCAGGTACGCCCGCCACCGACCGGGATGCGCCACCGAAAGCCGTCGGCCTGTCATGGGACCAGCCGGTAGCCGGCACCCCGGACGGTCTCCAGCCGATCCCGGCCGACCTTGCGGCGCAGGTACCCGATGTACACCTCGACGGCGTTCGGCGCGGTGTCGACACTGGCGTCCCAGACGTGGTCGAGCAGTTCGATCTTGGAGACCACCTCGCCTGCGCGCCGCATCAGGTACTCCAGCAGGGCGTACTCACGGGCGGTGAGCGCCACCTCGGCATCGGCCCGGGTGACCCGCCGCCGGGCCGGGTCGAGGCTCAGATCACCGGCGGTGAGCACGGCCGGCCGCTGCGGCGCGCCGCGCCGTAGCAGCGCGCGCAGCCGGGCCAGCAGCACGACGTACGAGAAGGGCTTGGTCAGGTAGTCGTCGGCACCGCAGTCGAGGCCGTCCGCCTGGTCGTACTCGCCGTCCTTGGCGGACAGGATCAGCACCGGCAGCCAGTTCCGCTCGGCCCGCAGCTGGCGCACCACCCGGTAGCCGGACAGCCCGGGCAGCATCACGTCGAGGATCATCGCGTCGTACCCGCCGTGCCGGGCCAGCTCCAGCCCGGCCGGCCCGCTCGCGGCGACGTCCACGACGAAGCCTTCCTCCTGCAGGCCGCGCCGCAGGGCGTCGGCCAACCGGACCTCGTCCTCCACCACCAGCACCCGCACCGGTCAAGGGTGCCATCATGGGCGGGCGACGGGGGTGCCCGTGACCGTCGTCGCTGAGCGTGTTCTCAGCTTGGTCAGCCGCTCTCAGCAACGTCTCAGTACACCCGACGCACGATGGGTGGCAGGAGGTACGAAGATGTCGGTATTCACATCACGGCCGGCGATGCGCTGGCTGGTCCCCACCGCGTCGGCGGCGGTGCTCGTCGGCGGCGGTGTGGCCGTCGGTGCGCTCGCCGCGTCCGCTGACCCGGTCCTGCCGCCGCGCAGCGCCGAGCAGTTGCTGGTCGACCTGCAGACCGCCGAGGTCGACGGCATGTCCGGGACGGTCGTCCACCGCGCCGAGCTGGGTCTGCCGGCGGCGCTCAATCTGGCCGGCCAGATCGGCGCCGGCAACGGGCTCGGCTCGCTGATCGACGGTACGCAGACCCTGCGCGTCTGGTACGCCGGTCCGGATCAGGCCCGCCTGGCGATGGTCCGCACGCTGGGCGAGACCGACGTCATCCGCAACGGACGGGACGTCTGGATCTGGTCCAGCCAGCAGCAGCAGGCCACCCACTTCGAGTTGCCGGCCGAGGCCGACGGCGCGGCGGACGAGCGGGCCGGGGCCGATCCGGCGCCGGAGCTGCCCGTCACCCCGCAGGCGGCGGCCGACGAGGTGCTGAAGGCGATCGACCCGAGCACCGAGGTGTCGGTGGGCCGCTCGGCGGAGCTCGCCGGGCGGACCGCGTACGAGCTGGTGCTCACTCCGCGCGACGAGGACTCGCTGGTCGAGGAGATCCGGATCGCGATCGACTCGGTCGAGTACGTGCCGCTGCGGTTCGCGGTCTATCCGGTCGGCGCCGACCGGGCCGCCATCGAGACGGCGTTCACCCAGGTCAGCTTCGACACGCCGGATGAGGAGCAGTTCGTCTTCAACCCGCCGCCGGGCACCGAGGTGATCGAGGCGGGCGAGGACGATGTCGCGACGCCGGGTGACGGTAGCCGAGGTCCGGGCCAGCTGCCGGGCGACACCGAGCTGGACGGCATGCTGGACGAGCTGACGCAGGGCTGGGCGGACAGCGAGGACACGGTCCGTACGGTCGGCAGCGGCTGGGGCACTGTCCTGGCGGTCACGCCACCGGCCGAGGCGGCGGCTGCGGCCGAGGAGCACGCCGGTGACTCCGCGGAGGGCGCCCAGGTCATGCAGATTCTGGGTGACCTGCCGGCGGTCGACGGGCCGTGGGGCAGCGGCCGGCTGTTCTCCAGTGCGCTGTTCACCGTGTTGATCGCCGACGACGGCCGGCTGTTCGCCGGCGCGGTGACGCCGGAGCGGCTGTACGAGGTGGCGAACGAGACCCGCTGACTTGACCGGTCCACTACCGGCGTCGACCCCGGATTTCGGGAGTCGACGCCGGTAGCGGCGTTACGGGGCCCGATCAGGCAGAGGCGTCGACCGATATCAGGGCCGGCTCAACTTAACCGGTTGCGTAGCGGGAACGCGCCGGTCTACTCTGATGCCTGCGCGAAGGGGCCGGGTAGTCGCCGACATCGGGCTGACCACGTCAGCCGGTGTCTCTCGTCCCCGTGGGCCACCCACGGGCAGCTACCCGAGGTAGGTCATGAAGACACGTCTGAGCGTCGCGGCCGCGACGCTGCTCGCCCTGGTCACTTCCGTCGTGGTGCTGGTCCAGCCCGCACACGCCGCCGTCGGTCTGCACGTCAGCGACGGCCGGCTGGTCGAGGCGAACGGCACCCCGTTCGTCCTGCGCGGTGTCAACCACGCACACACCTGGTACCCCAGCCAGACCAGTTCCTTCGCCAACATCAAATCGCTGGGCGCGAACGCCGTCCGGGTGGTGCTCAGCAACGGCCATCGGTGGACCCGCAACGATGCCAGCGACGTCGCCAACGTCATTTCGCTGTGCAAGGCCAACCGGCTGATCTGCGTCCTGGAGGTGCACGACACCACCGGGTACGGCGAGGAGGGGGCCGCCGCGACCCTGGCGTCCGCCGCCGACTACTGGATCAGTCTGGCCAGCGTGCTGCGCGGCCAGGAGAACTACGTCATCATCAACATCGGCAACGAGCCGTTCGGCAACAGCGGCTACCAGAACTGGGCCAGTCACACCACGAGCGCCGTACAGCGGCTGCGTGCCGCCGGTTTCGAGCACGCGATCATGGTCGACGCGCCGAACTGGGGGCAGGACTGGACCTTCACGATGCGCGACAACGCACAGTCGGTGTGGAACGCCGACCCGGCCCGCAACCTGATCTTTTCGATCCACATGTACGGCGTGTTCGACACCGCCGCCGAGATTAGCGACTACCTCGGGCGGTTCCGCTCGGCCGGGCTACCGATCGCGGTCGGCGAGTTCGGACACGACCACTCCGACGGCAACCCGGACGAGGACAGCATCCTGTCCTACACCCGGCAGCACGGCATCGGCTGGCTCGGTTGGTCGTGGAGCGGCAACAGCGGCGGCGTCGAATACCTCGACATGGTGAACAACTTCAACGTCAACAGCCTCACCTCGTGGGGCCAGCGGCTGTTCAACGGCACCAACGGGATTCGGGAGACCGCTCGGGAGGCGACCGTCTACAGCGGCGGGACGCCACCGCCGACCACCGCGCCCCCGACCACCGCGCCGCCCACCACCGCGCCCCCGACCACGGCACCCCCGACCACCCAGCCGCCGGCCGGGGCGTGCACCGCGACGTACGCGGTGGTCGGTCAGTGGCAGGGTGGTTTCCAGGGTGAGGTCCGGGTGACCGCCGGCGGTTCGGCACTCAGCGGCTGGCGGGTGAGCTGGACGTTCGCCAGCGGTCAGTCGGTCAACCAGGCATGGAACGCCACCGTCACCGGCAACGGGGCGAGTGTCTCGGCGACCAACGTCAGCTACAACGGCAACCTCGGTGCCGGACAGAGCACGACCTTCGGCTTCATCGGCAGTTGGAGCGGCAGCAACCCGGTGCCGACGCTGTCCTGCGCCGCGCGGTAGCCGCCGCCGCCACCCCAGCAGGTGTGACCGGTGGCCGGGCGGGTAACCGTCCGGCCACCGGCACACCCGGCGCACTCACCTGAGACGGCTGGCGGCTGGTGTGGGCACTGGCAAGTCGCTACGAGCTGGAGGTTTACGGTGAGCGAAGGTCCTCGTCTACGGGTGGGTGCGTACGCGGTGATCGTCCGGGACTCGGCGGTGCTGCTGAGCCGGTTGTCCGAGGCGTCCCCGGTGTTCGAGCCGGGTGCCTGGCATCTGCCGGGAGGTGGTCTCGATCCGGGCGAACAGCCCGGCGAGGCGCTTACCCGAGAGTTGCAGGAAGAGGCCGGGCTGGAGGTGATGTCGTCGCGGTTGCTGGACGTGCGGTCGTACCTGGCGCACCGCAACGGTACCGACTGGCACGTGGTCGGGCTGCTGCACAGTGCGCGGGTCGGGCCGGGCGAGCCGGTGGTCACCGAGGTCGGCGGCAGTGCGGACGCCATCCGGTGGGTGCCGATCGACGAGATCGACCGGCTGCCGCTGTCGCCGCCGACCGCGGACGGGCTGCGGATGGCGGAGCTGCTACCGGTGCCTGCGTAGGAGTTCGTCACCGGGCGTGGCTGGTTGGTCGTCAGGCGTGGTCACCGGACCGGTCGCAGCCGTCACGGCCTCGGCCGGGCCGGTGACGACCGGATCTCGGCTGGCCGGCCGCCGCGTCGGGTGCACATTCGCGGCGGGCGGCCCGTAGCCGCCAGACGACGAGCGCCCCGAGCGCCAGCACCGCGACCACGACGGCGGCCGCCCGGCCGGCGACCTCCTCGATCGCGGCGTACGAACTGCCGGCCAGGTAGCCGATCAGCACCGTGCCGATCCCCCAGACCAACGCGCCCGCGACGTTGTAGAGAAAGAACCGCCGGTACGGCATGTGTGCCGCGCCGGCCAGGGCGGGCATCACCGCGTGGAAGAAGGTCACGAACCGGCCGACGAAGACCGCGGTGCCGCCCCGTACCGCCAACTGGTGCTGCGCCCGCCGCACCCAGGCCTGCCGCTTGCGCAGGAAGCGCATCCGCAGCAGCCGCGGCCCCAGGGCCCGGCCGATCAGGTAGCTGGTGGTGTCGCCGGCCACGGCCGCGCTGACCACGACCACGGTGATTCCGGGCAGCGAGATGGTGCCGAGGCTGGCGGCGACGCCGCCGAGCACCGCGGCAGTCTCGCCGGGAAACACGAAGCCGACGAACAGCGCGTCCTCGGCGAAGACCAACAGCCCGACCAGCAGGTAGATCAACGCACTGTCCATCGACAGCAACCGCTGCAGCCAGTCGCTCAGCACAGCACCCCCCGCTCACGGGGGGCTGCGGAGCCGACGTTAGCAGTTGCGGGACGGTGCCCGTGACGGTCCGACGGATGCCGCGCCGGGGCGTCACGGGCGTACTCCCCACCACAGAGAGGTGTCAGCCGGACCCGGCAGGCGGCTCAGCCTGACGTCGCCAGCCGCACCATGGTCCAGGAGACGGACGGCAGCATCACCGACAGCCGCCCCTGGTCGACCGCCGGGCCGGGAAGGGTCTGGGGACGGACCCGGTCCGGCTGCGCCGACGTGTTGGCGGCCCGCACGTCCGGGTCGGTCAGCACGCACTGCTCAACGACCCGGTAGCCGGGGAATGCCCGCAGGTCGATGTCGAGCACGAGGGACTCCCGCTGCCCACGGTTGACAGCGAAGATCACCAGCTGATCCGCGTCGTCGTCGTGGGTGGCCACGACATCCAGTAGCGGCACCTCGCCGTACCGCGCAGTCTCCACGACCGGCCCGCTGCCACACTCGACCCGCAGCACCGTCCCTCGGGCGTGGCGGGCGGTGTACGCGAAGGGGTAGAAGATCGTCTGCCGCCAGGCCGGACCGAGCGGTTCCGCGCGAATCGCCGCGATCGTGTTGACCAGTTGGGCCTGGCAGGCGGCGGTCACCCGGTCGCTGTTGCGCAACAGGGTGATCAACGAGGAGCCCACCACCACGGCGTCGGCGACGGTGTAGTCGTCCTCGCTGAGCGACGGCGCCCGCACCCACTCGGTCGGCACCCCCTCGGCAAGGAACCGGCGCATGTACCAGACGTTCCACTCGTCGAACGAGATCTGCATCCGCTTGCCGCTCCGGGTCTTGGCCCGGACGTGGTCACAGGTGGCCACGATGTCCCCGATGAATCGGTCCATCTCCACCGACGACGCCAGGAAACTGGTCAGGTCCCCGTCCTGCTCCTCGAAGTAGAGGTGGGCGGAGACGTAGTCGACCTGGTCGTAGGTGTGTTCCAGGACGGTCGCCTCCCAGGCCGCGAAAGTCGGCATGGCGGGACCGGAGCTGCCACAGACGACCAGCTCCAGATCGGGGTCGATCATCCGCATCCCCCGGGCCGTCTCGGCGGCCCGTCGCCCGTACTCGTCGGCGGTCTGATGGCCCAGCTGCCACGGCCCGTCCATCTCGTTGCCGAGACACCACATCCGGATGTCGTACGGGGCCTGCCGGCCGTGCGCCCGGCGCAGATCGGACAGCTGGGTGCCGCCCGGATGGTTGGCGTACTCCAGCAGGTCCATCGCCTCGCGGGGACCCCGGGTGCCCAGGTTGACCGCCAACATCGGCTCGACACCGGCGGACCGCGCCCAACTGACGAACTCGTCCAGCCCGAAAGCGTTGGTCTCGATGCTGTGCCAGGCCGGGTCGAGCCGGGTGGGACGCTGGTCCCTGGGCCCCACCCCGTCCTCCCAGCGGTAGCCCGAGACGAAGTTGCCCCCGGGGTAGCGGACCACCGAAACGCCCTGTTCCCGGACCAGGTCGAGCACGTCACGGCGCAGTCCACGCTCGTCGGCGGTCGGATGGTCGGGCTCGTAGAGCCCGGTGTACACGCACCGGCCCATGTGTTCGACGAAGGATCCGAAGGTACGGCGCCGGACCGGTGCGACCACGAACGCCGGGTCGATGTGCACCGTCACCGGGCGGGGCACTGCCGGGTCGACCATCGTCATCGGGGCGTACCTCCGCAGCAGGTGCACGGGTGCGGTCGTAGGCGACCGGCCACGGGCATCGACGGTCACCCGCAGGCGCCCCAGGCTGTCGGACGCTAACACGCGCGGCGTGGCCCTGTCTGCCAGCAGATCCGGCTACGGCAAGGGTGCGGCGGCTACGACAGCGTACGGGACGGGCGCGGCGGGTCAGGGTTTGCGGGCGACGCCGCCGACGAAGGTGTAGTAGGTGTCGGTCTGCTCCGACGGCTCGTCGTCAGGGTCCGGACGCCACTCCGCAAGGGGCACCAGGCCCGGTTCGAGCATCTCGAAGTCGCCGAAGTACCCAAGGATCTCGTCGCGCTGGCGCCACCGACCGGTACCCAACGTCTGGTTGAAGATCTTCTCGACCACGACCGCCTTGCGGGCGGCCTCCGGTTGGCTGTCACCCGGGTTGTGGAAGTGGGACAGGGCCAGGTAGCTCCCGCTCGGGACCGCGTCCCGGTAGACCGTCGCCACCCCGGCTGGATCCTCGTCGTCACCGAGATGGTGCAGGATGCCGAGCATCAGCAGACCGACCGGCTGATCCAGGTCGATCATCGACTGTACGTCGGGGTTGGCCAGGATCTGCTCCGGGTCGCGGGTGTCCGCCTGGACGACGGTGGTCATCGGAGAGCTGTCGAGCAGCGCCCGACCGTGTGCCAGCACCATCGGATCACTGTCCACGTACACCACGCGCACCTGCGGGTCGACCTGGTGGGCGATCTCGTGCACGTTGCCCTGGGTCGGCAGGCCCGAGCCGATGTCGAGGAACTGCCGCACGCCGGCCTCGGCGACCAGGTGCCGCACCGCGCGGCGCAGGAAGCCGCGGTTGGCCCGGGCGGCCAGCGGACCGTCGGGGGTGACCTGCAGCGCCATCTCGCCGGCCTGGCGATCGACCGCGAAGTTGTCCTTGCCGCCGAGCATGTAGTCGTACACGCGGGCGACGCTGGGGCGGGTGGTGTCCACCCCGACCGGGGCTCGTTCCTCAATGCTCACGGCGGAGACCTCCGGGGGTGCGGCCGACCAGGATCTCGTGGTCGGCTGGGAGCGCTGCCAGGCGCAGTCTAGAGGATCCGGCCCGGCGCCTGGGGACTCCCCCGGCGGACCCGGCTCACCCGCGCCGGGCTGGAACCGCCGGTGGCATGTCTATCCCCTGTCGACGGCGGGATCGGCCACTCTATCCCCTGTCGACGGCGAGGGCGAGCACCCGGTCGACCGTCAGCTCGTCGAGGCGGTCGACGACGAGCGTCGCGCCGGCCAGGGCGTCGGCCGCCGGCGGATACGCGGGGTGCGGCACCGCGACCACCACCAGACCGGCGGCCACCGCGGACCGCAGCCCGTTGCTCGAATCCTCCACCGCCAGGCACCGCCCCGGCGGTACGCCGAGCAGCCGTGCCGCCACCTGGTAGACCTCGGGGTCCGGCTTGCCGGCCGCGCACTCCTCGGTCGACACGGTCGCCCGGAACGCCTCGGTGAGCCCCGCCGTGGCCAGCACCTGTTCGATCAGGCGGCGGGGGGAGGAGCTGGCCAGCGCGAGCGGGAACCGCCCGGCGAGGTCGCGGACCACCTCGATTGCGCCCGGGATCAGCGGCAGCTCGGCCCGGTACCGCGCCGCCATGGCGTCGATCACCTCGTCGGCGACCCGGTCGGCGCCGCGCCCGACGCCGAGGTCCGCGTCCAGGTAGCCGGCCCACTCCGGGGTACTCATCCCCATCAACCGCTGCTGGGCGTCCGGCAGCCACCGACCACCGGCCCCGGCCACGTAGTCGCGCCGGACCTGCTCCCAGACCGGCTCGGTGTCGACGAGTACGCCGTCCATGTCGAACACCACCGCCGAGATCATGACCCCATCCTGCCCGGTCGACCGGAATCGACCCGGAGCGGGGTCACTGAGCGCTATCCTCGCAGGTGAGCTCCCCTTTCTCGATCCGGGCCGGGTCGCTGCAGCGGCCCATGCACCGGACAGAAGCGGTGAAAGGAGTTGCGATGTCGGAGCACGCCGCACCGGCCCGCGACCGGATCGTGGCCGGCGTCCACGACTCGGCATCCAGCTGGGCCGCCGTCGCCCTGGCCGCCCGGGAAGCCGCCACCGCGCACCGGCCGCTGCGGCTGGTGCACGCCCTCAACTGGATCCCGGACGACCTGTCCGGCGGCGACGAACCCCAGCCGGACGCCTACCAGTTCGTCGAACGCGCTGTGGAGATCGCCACCCGGACGGCCCCCGGAATCGACGTCACCACCGAGGTGTCCGAAAACGCCCCGGCCACCGCGCTGCTCCGGGAGTCCCGGATGGCGTCGTTGGTCGTGATCGGCGACGGGGACCTGGCCCGATGGACCTGCCTGCCGTTGGACGCACTCGCCGTGCAGATCGCCGCCCGCGCCGACTGCTCGGTGCTGGTCGCCCGGGCCGGATCCGAGTCGGCCCCCGAACCGGCCGCGCCGGTGCTGGTCGGCGTGGACGGCTCGGCCGGCTCGGAGCGGGCGCTCGGCTTCGCCTTCGACGCCGCCGCGCAACGGGGCAGCGACCTGATCGTCGTGCGCAGTTGGGAGAGCGAGTCGAGTTGGGCCGACGCCTCGGCGGCGACCGCCGACGAACTCGCCGCGGCGGTGACCCCGTGGCAGGAGAAGCATCCCGACGTCGCGGTCCGCCAGCAGGTGGTGAACGGCCCGCCGGCCCGGGTGCTGATCGAGCGTTCCACCCAGGCCGGGCTGGTGGTCGTCGGAGCCCGTGGCGACCATCCGCTGCGGGTTCCGCTCGGCGCGGTCAGCCAGGCGGTGCTGCACCATGCCAGGTGCGCGACGGCGATCGTCCGCGAAGGTGGCCCCCGGCCGCCCGCCGGCGACTGACCGGCGTGCGGGTCACCGTCGACCGGTGACTGATCCGATGTCCAGGCCACCTCCCGGGACCTATGCCCCGGGAGGTGGCCCGACCGGCCCTGCCCCGCCTGTACCCGCCGCTGCTACCACGGAAGGAGAAGGATTCGCCGACCAGTGCAGGAGGCGGGCGCCATGCCGAAATTCGTCTACGACTTCATCGAAGGTAACCGCGAACTCACCGACCTGCTCGGCGGCAAGGGCGCCAACCTGGCGGAGATGACCCGGCTCGGCCTGCCGGTGCCGCCCGGCTTTACCGTCACCACCGTCGCCTGCCGCGCCTACCTCGCCGCCGGCGCACCGCCGGCCGGGATGTTCGACGAGGTCAACCGCCACCTCCGGGGCATCGAGGCACGACTGGGCAAGCGGCTCGGCGACCGGCACGACCCGCTGCTGCTCGCCGTACGGTCCGGCGCCCGCTACTCCATGCCGGGCATGATGGAGACCGTCCTGGACATCGGGCTCACCGACACCACCGTGCACGGCCTCGCCGCGCAGAGCGGCGACGATCGTTTCGCCTGGGACTCCTACCGCCGGCTGGTGCAGATGTTCGGCCGGACCGTGTTCGGCGTGCCCGACGAGCTGTTCACCGCCGAGTTGGAGACGGTCAAACGGACCGCCGGGGTCACCGCCGACTCGGCGCTCGACGCCGACGACCTGCGCGCCCTGGTCGAGGCTTACCAGAAGGTCTTCCACCAGCACACCGGCCGGGACTTCCCGCAGTCGCCGCACGAACAGCTCGACCTGGCGATCCGGGCGGTCTTCGAGTCGTGGAACGCCGAACGCGCGGTGCTCTACCGCCGACAGGAACGGATCCCGGCCGAGCTGGGCACCGCGGTCAACGTGATGGCGATGGTGTTCGGCAACCGGGGCCCGGACTCCGGCACCGGGGTGGCGTTCACCCGCGACCCGGCGACCGGTGCGCGCGGCGTGTACGGCGACTACCTGGCCAACGCCCAGGGCGAGGACGTCGTGTCCGGGGTCCGCAACACGGTCCCGTTGCAGGAACTGGAGCGGATCGACCCGCGCAGCTTCCACCGGCTGATGACGATCATGGACACCCTGGAGCACCACTACCGCGACCTGTGTGACGTCGAGTTCACCATCGAACGCGGCACCCTGTGGATGCTGCAGACGCGGGTCGGCAAGCGGACCGCCGAGGCCGCCTTCGTCATCGCCGCGCAACTGGTCGACGAGGGCGTCATCGATCTCGACGAGGCACTCGACCGGGTCACCGGGGCCCAGCTCGGTCAGCTGATGTTCCCCCGGTTCGACCCGGCCAGCGCGCCCACGCCGTTGGCGGTCGGCGTACCGGCCGCTCCGGGCGCGGCCGTCGGCCGGGTGGTGTTCGACTCCGAGGCGGCGGTCGCCGCCGCCGGTCGGGGCGAGCGGGTCATCCTGGTGCGTCGGGAAACCAACCCGGACGACCTGCCCGGGATGATCGCCGCCGCCGGGATTCTGACCAGCCGGGGTGGCAAGACCTCGCACGCCGCCGTGGTGGCGCGGGGCATGGGCCGTACCTGCGTCTGCGGCGCCGAGGCGTTGACCGTCGACACGGCGGCCGGCCAGCTCACCGTCGCCGACGGTACCGGGGCGGCACCGACCGTGCTGCACGCCGGGGACCTGATCTCGATCGACGGGGCGACCGGCGCCGTGTACGCCGGCGCCGTCCCGGTCCACCCGTCACCGGTGTTGCGCTACATCGAGGGCGAGCTGGCACCGGAGGCGGATCCGCTGGTGTCGGCGGTGCACCGGTTGCTGGGCCACGCGGACGTGGTGCGCCGGCTCGCGGTGCGGGCCAACGCGGACACCGCCGCCGACGCCCACCGGGCCCGGGCGTTCGGGGCTGCCGGCATCGGCCTGTGCCGGACCGAGCACATGTTCCTCGGCGACCGGCGGGAACTGGTCGAACGGCTGATCCTCGCCGAGACCGACGCCGACCGCGAGGCGGCGCTGGCCGCACTGCGCCCGCTGCAGCGGCAGGACTTCGAGGCGTTGCTGGCCGAGACCGACGGCCAGCCGGTCACCATCCGGTTGCTGGATCCGCCGCTGCACGAGTTCCTGCCCGCCCTCGACGAGCTGACCGCCCGGGTAGCCCGTGCCGAGGCGCTCGGTGAGGACCCGGGGCACGACGGGCAGCTGCTCGCGGCGGTCCGCCGGATGCATGAGGCCAACCCGATGCTCGGCCTACGCGGTGTCCGGCTCGGACTGATGGTGCCGGGTCTTTTCGCCACCCAGGTGCGGGCGATCGCGGAGGCGACCGTCGCCCGGCTACGGGCCGGCGGCGACCCCCGCCCGCAGATCATGGTGCCGCTGGTCGGCGCGGTGCAGGAGCTGGAGGCGGTACGGGACCAGGCCGAGGCGCTGCTCGCCGACTTCGACGGTCTGCCGCCGATCCCGGTCGGCACCATGATCGAGGTGCCGCGAGCGGCCCTGACGGCCAGCGCGATCGCCGAGGTGGCGGACTTCTTCTCGTTCGGCACCAACGACCTCACCCAGCTGGGTTGGGGCTTCTCCCGCGACGACGTCGAAGGGGTGTTCTTCGGCCGCTACCTGGAGCTCGGCATCTTCCCGGTGTCGCCGTTCGAGTCGATCGACACCGCCGGTATCGGACGGCTGGTCCAGATCGCGGTCGCGGACGCCCGGGCCACCCGGCCGGACCTGGAAATCGGCGTCTGCGGCGAGCACGGCGGCGACCCGGACTCGGTGCGGTTCTTCCACGACGCCGGGTTCGACTACGTCTCCTGCTCGCCGTACCGGGTGCCGCTGGCCCGGCTGGAGGCCGGACGTGCGGCCGTGCGCCTGGCCCACCGGTCCGACACCCGTTGATCAACCGCTCGGTGGGCCGGAGCGCGTTCCGGCCCACCGGGCACCGTCGAGGAGGTCCACGATGATCACAGCCCCGGTCGGCCGTACCCGGTCAGCTCCCCCGCCCGGTCCGGGGGCCGTCGTCGCCGGTCCACAGTCCGGTCCGTTCGGCCCCGTGATCGGCACCGGAGGTCCCGACCCGGCCGTGCTCATCCCGGTGAGCAGCGGCGGCCGGCCGCTCGGCGCGTTCGTGTGCACCGCCGGCCGGGTCCGCTACCGGCCGGTGGTCGCCGCCGACCGGGTCGCTGCGGCGGCCGCAGCGGTGGTGGTCGCGACGGTGAGCGCGGCAGCGGTCGCGGCGGTGGCTCGCCGCCGTCCCTCCGCCGTCGGTACGGTCACCATGGGACCAGGCGGTTGGGTCAGTTTCAAAGGGTTGCCCGGTCCGGCGCCACGGGTCGTCGCCGACAGCCGTCGGCCCTGGTGGGCCCGGCTGCTGGGGGCCCGACGGTTGAGTCGGTGAGCCGGCCCGCCCGGTCGGGACACGGCAGTCCGGCACGGTCGGGACACAGCAGCCATGTGGACGATGTTCACGTATTGGTACTCATATGATTACGCTGTGACAACCCCCGACACGTGGCGCCTTCCGCCCTGGACCCTGCTCAGCAACCACGGACACGTCCTGCTCGCCATCTCCCGCGACCCACGGGCCCGGCTGCGGGACGTGGCGGCGCGGGTCGGGATAACCGAACGCGCGGCGCACACCATCGTCGCCGATCTGGAGGAAGCCGGATACCTCGCCCGGCACCGGGTCGGCCGGCGCAACGAGTACACGGTCAATCCGCACGTGCCGTTCCGACATCCGGCCGAATGCGACCACCTGGTCGGCGAACTGCTCGCGCTGTTCACCGGCGGCCAGCCGGCATCGGCCGGGCCGCCGACGCCGACGCCGACGCCGACGCCGACCGTATCGCCGCCGGCCAATCCACATCCAACCCCGGCCGGGCCGCCGACGCCGGCCGGTCGACCGACGGGACCCCAGTCCCGCAACGGCGGGTCCTTCGCACCTGTCCCCCAGCCGTCGACGGAGGTGGACTGTAGTCAGGTGCAACTGAAGGAGTGAGGACAATGAGCGCCAGTCACCTGATCGTCGTCGGTGTCGACGGCTCCGAGGGCAGCCGCCGGGCTCTCGACTGGGCCGCCCGGGAAGCCGCCGAGCGGGGCGGCGCGCTACGCGCCGTCGTCGCCTGGCGGTGGGACGGTGGAACCACGGTCAGCCCCATCGAGGAGCGGCAACGCGCCAGCGAACTGCTGGACCAGGAGATCACCGCGCTGACCGCCCGGGTCGGATCGGCGTCGCCGGTCGTCGGCGAGGTGGTCGAGGGCCGCGCCGCCGACGTGCTGACCACCGCCGCCCGCGGCGCGGACCTGCTGGTCCTGGGCAGCCACGGACACGGCCGCCTGCAGCACACCGTGCTCGGCTCGGTCAGCGAGGAGTGCATCCGCAAGGCCACCTGCCCGGTCGTGGTGATCCCCGTTCCCGCGCTGGTCTCCTCGGCCGCCGACCCCACTAGCTGAGCCGGAGGTGATCGCCGTGATCAGACCGATCGTCGTCGGGTACGACGGCTCGTCCAGCGCCGACGCCGCAGTCAGCTGGGCGGTCGCCGAAGCCGTCCGGACCGCCACCCCGGTGGTCCTCGCGTTCGCGTTCGAGTGGCCGACCGGGACCGGTCCGCTGGCCCCCGTGGCGACCAGCTGGCCGGACGCGGCCTCCCGGCGCGACGCGGAGACGATGCTGCGGGTCGCCGCCGCCGAGGCCGCCGAGACGCACCCGGACGCCGACATCAGCACCGTCGTCCTCGACGGACCCGCTGCCCTGCGGCTGCGCGAGAAGTCCCGGGACGCGGCGCTGCTGGTGGTCGGCAACCGGGGGCACGGCGGCTTCGCGGACCTGCTGCTCGGGTCGACCAGCGTGGCCGTCTCCGCGCACGCACACTGCCCGGTGGTGGTGGTTCGCGGTGCGGCACACCCCACCGCCCCGGTGGTGGTCGGCGTGGACGGCTCCGAGCCGTCGCTGGCCGCGCTGCGCTTCGCCGTCGAGCAGGCGGCCAGCCGGCTGGTGCCGCTGCGGGTGCTGCGTGCCTGGCACCCACCGGCACAGCGGTGGCAGCCACCGGCCTTCGACCCCCGGGAGATCGTCGCCGCCGAGCGCGCCCTGCTCGACGACGAGCTGACCGGGTGGCGGGAGAAGTACCCCGAGGTCACGATGACCGCCGAGGCGGTCGGCGACAACCCGGGCCGGGTCCTGGTCGACGCGTCGCGTACCGCCAGCCTGGTGGTGGTCGGCTCGCGCGGCCGGGGCGGCTTCACCGGCCTGCTGCTCGGCTCGGTGTCGCAGCAGCTGCTGCACCACAGTCACAGCCCGGTCGCGGTGATCCGCGACACCATCCCGGCCGACGTGCCCTGAGCTGGCGCGCCGACGACCACCCCCGCCGACGCCTACCGCGCCGACGACCACCCGCCCGGCGGGCCGTCCCCGACCCGCCGGGCCTTCCAGCCAATGGAGGCTGACGTGTTCGCCGAGCAGATCCACGATCCGTGGCGGACCTTCCAGGGACGACGGTGGCGGGACACGATCGACGTGGCCGCCTTCGTCCAGGCCAACTACACGCCGTACACCGGCGACGCCGGGTTCCTGACCGGCCCGACCGACCGGACCCGGGCGGTCTGGGACCGGCTACGGGACATGTTCGTCGAGGAACGCCGTCGGGGCGTCTACGACATCGACGCCACGACGCCGTCCACTATCACCGCGCATGCTCCCGGCTACATCGACAAGGACCGCGAGCTGATCGTCGGCCTGCAGACCGACGCGCCGCTGCGTCGGGCGATCATGCCGCACGGCGGGCTGCGGATGGTGGAGAACGCCCTCGCGGCGTACGGCTATCCGGCCGACCCACAGGTGCACCGGATCTTCACCACGTACCGCAAGACCCACAACGACGCCGTCTTCGACGCCTACCCGGCCGACGTGCTGCGGGCCCGCCGCTCACACATCGTCACCGGGCTGCCGGACGCCTACGGGCGGGGGCGGATCATCGGTGACTATCGGCGGGTCGCCCTGTACGGGGTGGACCGGTTGATCGCCGACCGCCGGGCGCAGCGCGAGGCGCTGGACCTGGTCCCGTCCACCGACGACGTGATCCGCGACCGGGCGGAGCTGGCCGAGCAGATCCGGGCACTCGGTGAGCTGGTCGAGATGGCGGCCGCGTACGGCCACGACGTGACCCGGCCCGCCGCAAACGCCCGGGAGGCCGTCCAGTGGCTGTACTTCGCCTACCTGGCCGCCTGCAAGGAACAGAACGGCGCGGCGATGTCACTCGGCCGGACCGCCACGTTCCTCGACGTCTACCTGCAGCGCGACATCGACTCCGGGCAGCTGACCGAGCTGGCCGCGCAGGAGCTGGTCGACGACTTTGTGATCAAGTTGCGGATCATCCGCTTCCTGCGCACCCCCGAGTACGACGAGCTCTTCTCCGGCGACCCCACCTGGGTTACCGAATCCCTCGGCGGGACCGGCACCGACGGACGGACCCTGGTCACCCGGACCACATTCCGCTACCTGCAGACGCTCTACAACCTGGGACCGGCGCCGGAGCCGAACCTGACCGTACTCTGGTCGCCCGCGCTGCCCGAGGGATTCAAGAACTTCTGCGCCCAGGTGTCGCTGGACACCAGCGCCATCCAGTACGAGAACGACGACACGCTGCGGTCCTGGTACGACGACGACACCGCGATCGCCTGCTGCGTGTCGGCGATGCGCCTCGGCCGGGACATGCAGTTCTTCGGGGCCAGGGCGAACCTGGCCAAGGCCCTGCTGTACGCGATCAACGGCGGCCGCGACGAGGTCACCGGCGAGCAGATCGCCCCGGTGAGTCAGCCGGTCGGCGGGGAGATCCTCGACTACGACGAGGTCCTCGCGGCCTTCGACCGGACGTTGGACTGGCTGGCCGCCACCTACGTCACCGCGCTCAACGTCATCCACCACATGCACGACCGGTACGCGTACGAACGGTTGCAGATGGCGCTGCACGACTACCCGGTGCACCGGTTCCTGGCCTGCGGGATCGCCGGCCTGTCGGTGGCCGCCGACAGCCTGTCGGCGATCCGGTACGCCCGGGTCAAGGTACTACGTGACGAAACCGGACTGGTGGTCGACTACGTGGTCGACGGCGACTACCCGGCCTTCGGCAACAACGACGACCGGGTGGACGAGATCGCGGTCTGGCTGGTTGAGACGTTCATGGCGAAGCTGCGCCGGCAGCCGGCCTACCGCGAGGCCGAGCACAGCCTGTCGGTGCTGACCATCACCTCGAACGTGGTGTACGGCAAGCACACCGGGCACACCCCGGACGGCCGGCGGGCCGGCGAACCGTTCGCCCCGGGCGCCAACCCGATGAACGGCCGGGACCGGCACGGGCTGGTGGCCGCGGCGATGTCGGTGGCGAAGCTGCCGTACGACTGCGCCCGCGACGGCATCTCGCTGACCACCACGGTGACCCCGGCGGGCCTGGGGCGCACCCCGGCGGAACGGGTGGCGAACCTGGTCGGCGTGCTGGACGGCTACACCGACGCTGGCGGCTTCCACCTCAACGTCAACGTGTTGGACCGGGCCACGCTGGAGGACGCGATGGCGCACCCGGAGCGGTACCCGCAGCTGACCATCCGGGTCAGCGGGTACGCGGTGAACTTCGTGCGGCTCACCGCCGAGCAGCAGCGCGACGTCATCTCCCGGACGTTCCACGGAGGGCTGTGAGGTGACCACCGGGGCGGTCCACTCGTACGACGTGTCGATCGGGGTGGACGGCCCCGGTACGCGGTTCGTCGCGTTCCTCGCCGGCTGTCCGCTGCGCTGCCAGTTCTGCCACAGCCCGGACACCTGGTTCCGGCGGGCCGGCACCCCGACCACCGACGACGCGCTGGTCGCGCAGGTACTGCGCTACCAGCGGTTCATCTCGGTCGCCGGTGGCGGGGTGACGCTCAGCGGCGGGGAGCCGCTGATGCAGCCGGACTTCGTCCGCGCGGTGCTGCGCCGGTGCCACGACGCCGGGCTGCACACCGCGCTGGACACCTCCGGGTTCCTCGGCGCCCGCGCTGACGACGCGCTGCTGGACGCCACCGACCTGGTGCTGCTGGACATCAAGTCGTCCGATCCGCTGACCTACCGCCGGGTGACCCGCACCGGGCGGCTCGACCCGACGCTGCGGTTCGCCCGGCGGCTGGCCGACCGCGGCACCCCGATCTGGGTCCGGTTCGTGCTGGTGCCGGGGCTCACCGACGCCGAGTCGAACGTGGCCGGGGTGGCCGAGGTCGCGGCCGGTCTGCCGACGGTGCAGCGGGTCGACGTGCTGCCGTTCCACCGGCTGGGCGCGCACAAGTACGCCGAGCTGGGTCTGGAGTTTCCGCTGGCGGCGACGGCACCGCCGGACGACGCGCTGCTGGAGCGGGTCCGGGGGCAGTTCCGCGACCACGGGCTCACCGTCTACTGAGACTTACCGGCCGCTGAGACCTACCGGCTACTGACCGGCCCACCGGCACTACCCGACCACCAGCCCCACCGGCACTACCCGACCACCGGGCTCACCGGCTACCGACCTGGTCGCCGTAGGCCGCGGCGACCGGGCGGTCGGCCCGCCACGCCGGTGACCAGCGGAACCGGTGGGTGCCGCCACGCCAGCCGCCGCCGGCCGCCGACCTGACTGGTGCGGCGGCCAGTTCGGCGGCGATCTGCCGGACCTGGCGGTAGCCGGTGGCCATCAGGAAGGCCGACGCCCGGCCGTAGCTCTTGATGCCGACGACGAAGTAGCCCGGCTCGGGATGGCGCAGCTCGTCGACTCCGGGTGCCGGCGCCGACCAACCCCGGGCCGGCCCGGGGTCGAGCAGGGTGGCCAGGCCACGGCTGGTACCGAGCACCGGGTCCAGGTCGAGGCGAAGCTCGCCGGCGAGCCGGTGGTCGGCACGGAACCCGGTGGCGACCACCACCCGGTCGGCGACGACGGTCCGTCCGTCGCGGCTGGACAGCCGGACCGGGCCAAGGTCGGACAGCTGCTCCACCCGGTGCGTGACGAATCCGGTCTCCAGGGCGATCCGACCGACGTCGACCAGTTGGCGCAGCCGGGTGCCGATCGCCCCGCGTGCCGGCAACGCGTCGGCGGCACCCGGGGCGAAGATCGGATCGGCGGTGACCCGACGGACCGCCCAGGTGATCCGGGTGCCAGGCTGCTGGTCGGCCAGCTCGATCAGGTCGAGCAAGGTGTTGGCGGCCGAGTGTCCGGCGCCCACCACGATGGTGTGCCGGCCGGCATGTGCCGCCCGGTCGGCACCGAGCACATCGGGCAGGGCGAAGTCGAGATGGGCGGCTGCGGCCGGCTCGCCGAGCGCCGGCAGGCCCTCGCCACCCAGGTGGTTGGGGGTGTCCCAGGTCCCCGACGCGTCGACGACGGCGCGGGCCAGCTGTTCGGTGCCGTCGGCCAGGCGGGCCACGAACGGCGCGTCGACGCGTCCGGGGCCGCGCAGCCGGTCGACGCCGAGCCGGGTGATCCCGGTGACCCGGGTGCCGTAGCGGATCCGGTCGGCCAGCACTGGCAGCTTCGCCAGCGGCAGCAGGTACTCCTCGATCAGTTCGGCCCCGGTCGGGTGGTGCCCGGGTTCGGGTACCGACCAGCCGGCGGCGTCGAGCAGTCGGCCGGCAACCGGGTCGATGTTGTCCCGCCAGCTGCTGAACAGCCGTACATGCTGCCAGTTGCGGATCGCGGCACCGGCGGCGGCACCCGCTTCCAGCACCAGCGACGGGACCCGGTGCCCGGCGAGGTGGGCGGCGGCGGCCAGTCCCACCGGGCCGGCGCCGATCACGACCACGGGCAGTTGCCGGGCGGCGTACTCGATGCTCATCTGTCTCCTCTCGACGTGGTGGCGGCCAGCCGAGACGGCAGCACGCAGCGGGGACGTCCGTGAGCCGGCCCGTCACCCCATCAGCTGAATCGATGCCTGTCGAGACAACGCATCATGCTGTACCGCGCCCTGAGCTCCGGCTAGGCGGACACGCTTCCAACGACCACCCCACCGCAGGCGTTCGCACACCGGGTCCGATTACCGACCGGTCACTTCGTCGCGGCCATCACCCGTCGCGGCCATCACCCGTCGCGACCGGGCCGGCGGCCGGCCGGATCCACGTCAGCGGCCGGTCGGGACGGATCCTCGTCGATGGCCGGCGGATAGGCGTACAGCTCGGTGAGCCGGGTCCGGGCGGCGTGCAACCGGTCGACCACGACCCGCATGAATCGGGTGGTCAGCTCCCGGCCCAGGGCGTCGTCCTGGCTGATCAACCGACGGGTACCGGCCGCGTCGAACTCGATCGTCAGGGTCTGGTCCACCGCCACCGCCCCGAACTCCCAGCGGTACGGCGGAAACAGCCACGACCAGCCCAGCACGCTCCCGGCCGCAACCGTCTCAATGTCGATCTCGCCACGGCCCGGCACCTGGAAGTTCAATACCACCTGCCCGGTCCGCAGCAGCCAGAACCGGTCCGCCGTCCGCCCCTGCTGGAAGATCTGCTGCCCGCTGTGCCGGACCCCGGGGCGCGCCTGGTACGACAGCCGCTCCAGCCAGGGCCGGGGTAGGTCGGCCAGGAACGGGTGGGCGTCGAGCAGATCGATGGTCCGGATCATCGCTCCTCCGTCCGCTCACGGACACGTACCACGGACATCCATCGCAGCCGACGGTCCGCCCTGGGCGACAGGGCCGGAGGTCCCGCCCGGGCGGGACGCAGTGCCCGTAGGTAAGCGGCGCAATGCCCCTGCCCCGACGGACCGATCCGGACGAGAGTGGAACCGGGTGAGAGTGGAACCGAGCGAGGCGTGACGTGCGGAAAGGGTGGTGGGCGGCGATGAACGCCGGATGGATCAGGAACGGGCGGCCCGGTCCGCTGATGGCGGCCTGTCTGGAGGCCGCCGCCGCCGCGCCGTCGGTGCACAACAGCCAGCCGTGGCGGTTCCGACCGCACCCGACCGGCATCGAGGTGCTCGCCGACCGGCGCCGACAGGTCGACCTGGTTGACCCGGCCGGCCGGGAGTTGACCATCAGCGTCGGCGCCGCCGTGTTCAATCTGCGGGTGGCGATGCTGGCCCACGGTCGGATACCGGTGATGCGGCTGCTGCCCGAACCCGACGATCCGGACCTGCTGGCCCGGATCGCGGTCGGACCGCCGATCGAGACGGACGAGACGGTGCGGCTGCTCGCCCGGGCGGTAGCGCACCGGCGCACCAACCGACGCCCGTTCGCCGACCTGGCGGTGCCCGGCGAGGTGCTCGACGAACTCGTCGCCGCCGCCCGGACCGAGCACGGCTGGCTGGCCGTCGTCGACCCGATGATGCGCTCGTCGGTTCTGGCGCTGATCGGCACCGCCGAGGACCGCCGCCGGGTCGACCCGGCGTACTGGGCGGAGCTGGAACGGTGGACCCGGGACCGACCGGGCCGGCTCGACGGCGTACCGCCGCAGGCCTTCGGGCCCTGGCCGGTCCCCCGCACCGTGCCGGTGCGCGACTTCGGACTGGTCTGGCCGGCCCCACGGCGGCGGGTCGCCGCGTTCGAGGAGGACCCGGTCCTCGCCGTGCTGTACACCGTCGGCGACAGCCCGCGGGACTGGTTGCGGGCCGGGCAGGCGCTGCAGCGGGTGCTGCTCACCGCGACGGTACGCGGCCTGGCCACCACGCTGCTGACCCAGCCGCTGGAGTTTCCCGAACTGCGTGACCTGCTCGGCTGCCAGCAGGACGGACGGCGGGCGCAGGCGATCATCCGGATCGGCTACGGACCGCTGAGCCCACCGGTGCCCCGCCGGCCGCTCGCCGAGTTGCTCGAACCCGCGCCGGCCCAGGCGGTCGACGCGGTGGGGGTGGCCGGTGCCAGTTGACACGCGACCGATCGTCGATCCGGGCGTACCTGCCGTCGATCCCGGGCCAACGGTCGACCCGGGTGGGCTGGACGCCGCCGAGGTCGCCCGGCGGGTTATCGAGTACGGGCCGAACGTCGTGCCGGGCGGGCCCGGCCGCGCCGGGCTGATCCGGCGGGTGGTTCGCCAACTGAGCGACCCGCTGGTCGTGCTGCTGCTCGCCGCCGGGGTGGTCACCACGGCACTCGCCGACTACCCGAACACGGTGGTGATCCTGCTCGTCGTGGTGGTGAACACCGGCATCGGGGTGGTGCAGGAGGTCCGGGCGGACCGGGCGATCGCTGCCCTGGACCGGCTGGCGGCACCGGTGGCCCGGGTGCTGCGCGACGGAGTCGACCGGGTCGTGCCGGCGGCCGAACTGGTCCCGGGCGACCTGGTCAAGATCACCGCAGGCGACATCGTCCCCGCCGATCTGCTCCTCACCGCCGCGACCCGGCTGCGCTGCGACGAGTCGACGTTGACCGGTGAGTCGGTGCCGGTGCGGCGCGACGACGGTGACGTGGCCCACGCCGGCACCGTCGTCGTCGCCGGCCGGGCGACCGGCACCGTCACCCGGACCGGCGCCGACAGCTCGTTGGGGCGGATCGCGGCGTTGATGCGGCGTACCCGCCCCGGGCCGACGCCGCTGCAGCTGCGGCTGACCCGGCTGAGCCGGGTGCTCGGGGCGACCGCCGTGCTGCTGTCCGGTCTGGTGTTCCTGATCGGCCTGGGCGGTGGGCAGCCGGTCGCCGAGCTGGCGGTCACCGCGGTGAGCCTGGTCGTCGCGGCGGTGCCGGAGTCGTTGCCGGCGGTCGTCACCCTCGCTCTGGCGCTCGGCGCGCACCGGATGGCCCGGGCCCGTGCGGTGCCACGGCGGCTACCGGCGGTCGAGGCGCTCGGCTCGGTGACCGTCGTCGCCGCTGACAAGACCGGCACCGTCACCGAGGGACGGATGGCCGTGCAGCGGGTTGTCACCCCGGTCGCCGAGTACACCGTGGACGGCTTCGGCTACCGGCCGACCGGGCGGATCGTCCGCCGCAGCGCCGACGGCACCGCCGGCGTACCGGTCGGTGTCGCCCCGGACGACCTTCGGCAGCTGGCCCGGGCCGGGCTGCTGTGCAACGACGCGGAGCTGACCGCGCCGGACCGGGACGGCGACGCCGCAGACCGCGACGCGCAGCACGGCGGCACGGCGAACGGCGGTACCCCGGACTGGCGGGCCGTCGGAGATCCGTTGGAGGCCGCGCTGGTCGCCTTCGCCGGCCGGACCGGCCTGGACGCCGACGAGATCCGCCGGGCCTGGCCCCGGGTCGCCGAGCACCCGTTCGACCAGACCCACCGGCGGATGACCACGGCGCACCGCACCTGTGACGGCCGGTACCTGCTCGTCTGCAAAGGCGCTCCGGAGACGGTGCTGACCGCTGAGGTCACCGACGCCGATCCCGGGCAGCTCACCGTACTGCTCGACCAGGCCCGGCGCCTCGCCGACGCCGGGCTGCGGACCCTGGCGGTCGCGGCGGCGGTCGTTACGACCTTGCCCGATCTGGCCCACCCCGGCGGGTTGCGGCCGCTGGGGCTGCTCGGGATCGGTGACCCGATACGGGCCGATGCCCCCGACGTGGCCCGGACCTTCGCCGCCGCCGGGATCCGGCTGCTGCTGGTCACCGGAGACCACCCGGGAACCGCCGCCGCCGTCGGCGGCCGGTTGGGGATCTGGTCCGCCGGTGACCCGGTCGCCACCGACCCGGCCGCTCCGGAGCAGGCGCGGGTGTTCGCCCGCATCCAGCCGGAGCAGAAGCTCGACGTGGTCGCCGCGCTGCAGGCCCAGGGACATGTGGTGGCGATGACCGGGGACGGGGTCAACGACGGCCCGGCGCTGCGCCGGGCCGACGTCGGGGTGGCGATGGGCGGCGGTACCGACGTCGCCCGGCAGGCGGCCGACCTGGTCCTGGTCGACGACCACCTCGGTACGGTGGCGGCCGCCGTCGGTGAAGGGCGGCGAATCTACGACAACGTCCGGCGGTTCCTGCGGTACGCGCTGGCCGGTGGGGTGGCCGAGCTCGCGGTCATGCTGCTCGGCCCGCTGTTCGGGCTGGCGCTGCCGCTGCTGCCCGGTCAGATTCTCTGGATCAATCTGCTCACCCATGGCGTGCCCGGCGTGGCGCTGGGCGCCGAACCGGCCGAGCCGGACGTGCTGCGTCGACCACCCAGACCGCCCACCGAGTCGGTGCTCGGCGCCGGCCTGCTCACCGGGGTGCTCACCACCGGCGCGTTGATCACAGCGGTCACCCTGGCGGCCGGTGTCGCCGCGTACCACGCGGGCCGGCCCTGGCAGACGATGGTGTTCGTCACCCTCGGGCTGGCCCAGTTGGGCGTCGCGCTCGCGGTCCGGGCCCGCCGGGGCACGGCGACGGAAGGCCTCCGACGGGGTACGGCGGCGGCCGGCGACCGGCGGCGGATGGCGAACCCGGCGTTGGTTCTCGCGGTGGCCGGGGCAGGTCTGCTGCAGCTCGCCGGGGTCTACCTCGGCCCGCTGCGCACGCTGCTGGGCACCGAGCCGCTGGCCCTGACCGAGTTGGCGGCCTGTGCCGCTGTCGCGGCGCTGCCCGCACTGGTGTTACATCTGTCCCGGAGCGGGAACGGACGTGGTTCGGGTCCGGATTCCCCGCGTCCCGTCGGCCACGCGCCGGCGGCGGAGCAGACCCTGACCAGGAGGCAGCAGATGGACGAGGCGACCGCCAAGGGGACCAGCACCGGGACCGGGACCGGGATCGGGATCGGAACCGGGACCACCGCCGACACGGCGGTGCCCGGCGTCGACCCCGCGACCGCCGACCGGCCGTTGGCCGCCGTGCTGGCCGAGGCCGCCGCGGCGGCCGGCTACGCGCCGTCGGTGCACAACACCCAGCCGTGGCAATGGCGGGTCCGGCCGGACAGTCTGGAGCTGCGCGCAGCCCGGGACCGGCAGTTGCCGGCCACCGATCCGGACCGCCGGTTGCTGATTCTCAGCTGCGGTGCCGCGCTGCACCACGCGAGGATCGCGCTCGCCGCCCAGGGCTGGACGGCGCAGGTGCAACGGCTGCCGGAGCCGGCCGAGGAGGACCTGCTGGCGGTGCTGCGGCCCACCGAACGGATCCAGGTTCAGCCCGACACCATCCGGATGTTCCAGGCGATGCAGGTGCGGCACACCGACCGCCGACCGGTCAGCGACGAACCGCTGCCGGTCGCGGCGGTCACCGCGATCACCGCCGCCGCCGGAGCCGGCGTCCAGCTGCAGATCCTCTCCTCCGACCAGGTGATGCTGCTCGCGGCGGCAGCCAGCCGGGCGGAGGAGGCCGAGTCGGAGGACCCGCAGATCCGCGGCGAACTCGACTACTGGACCGGGCTGGGCACCCCGCCCGGCACCGGACTGCCCGAGGAGGTCCTGCCGGAGCGGGCCGCGCAGACCACGGTGCCCGGACGTGACTTCGGCCGGGCCGGTACCCTGCCGGTCGGCGGCGGGCACGACCGGACCGCCGTCTACGCCCTGCTCTTCGGCGACGACGACGAACCGGCGTCGTGGCTGGCCGCTGGTGAGGCGCTCTCGTCGGCCTGGCTGACCGCGACCGAACTGGGCATCTCGGTGGTGCCGCTGAGCGGGGCGGTCGAGGTGGCCGCCACCCGACAGACGTTGCGGCACATCCTCGCCGGGCTCGGCTACCCGTACCTGGTGCTGCGGCTCGGCATCGCCAGCCCGGACCACGCCGGCCCGCCGCATCCGCCGAGGATGCCAGCGACGCAGCTGGTGGACACCAGTGAGGTGCACACCACGAACCCTGAGGAGGGCCAATGAATCCCGAGGGACCCGTGCTGGTCGGTGTCGACGGTTCCGAGGCCGCGGTGCAGGCCGCCCGGCTGGCCGCCCGGGAGGCAGCGATGCGGCGGCGCCCGCTGCGGATCGTGCACGCCTTCCTCTGGCCGGCGGTGCAGGCGCCGATGGCCTTGGCACCGGCGGTGCCCCCGGAGGGCGAGGTCGAGCGGTACACCCGGGAGATCGTCGACGAGGCGGCCCGGGCGGCGGCCGACGAGGCGCCGCAGATCGAGATCGCCACCCAGGTGGTCGACGGGGCTGCCGCTGTGGTCCTGCTCGCCGAGGCCCGCTCCGCCGCACTGGTCGTCCTCGGCGACCACGGGTTCGGACCGATCTCCGGTGCGCTGATCGGCTCGGTCGCCTCCCAGGTGGCGACCCACGCCGACGGTCCGGTGCTGGTGGCCCGGGGCGACTGTGATCGCAGCGGTCCGGTGATCGTCGGAGTGGACGGCTCCGAGCTGTCCGCCCAGGCCGTCGAGTTCGCCGCCGAGGCGGCCGACCTGCGCGGTACGGAGCTGCTCGCGGTCCACACCTGGACCCACCCGCCGTCGATCGGCCCGGGTGACATGCAGCCGCTGGTCTACGACGCGGCGGCGCTGCAGAAGGAGGAGGAGGCGCTGCTCGCCGAGTCGGTCGCCGGGGTCCACCAGCAGCACCCCGATCTGACGGTACGGCAGTTGTCGGTTCAGGGTCGGGCGACGAAGGTGCTGACCGAGGAGTCGGCCCGGGGGCAACTGCTGGTGGTCGGCGCCCGCGGGCGGGGCGGCTTCACCGGTCTGCTGCTCGGCTCGGTGAGCAACGCCCTGCTGTACCGCAGTCAGTGCCCGCTGGTCGTGATCAGGTCGGACCGGCACTGAGCGGAACCGGCCCGGACCGGCAGGCACCCCGAGCCGGGCGTGTCCGGCGGCGGGCCGGTTAGCATCGTCGCTGTGAGCGCCGCGATCCCCCCGCCGGACGAGCACCGCGACGTGCCGTCGCTCGGGCTGACCCCGCTGTCCCGGGTCCGACTGGACCAGCTGCTGCAGGAGATGCTCGACCGGGTCGGCGAGGTCGTCACCAGTCGGGAACGGCTCCGTGCGTTGCTCGACGCGGTGGTCGGCATCGGCACCGACCTGGAGCTGCACAGCACCCTGCGGCGCATCATCGAGGCAGCGTGCGGGCTGGCCGGAGCCCGGTACGGCGCCCTCGGGGTGATCGGCCCGGACCGGCAGCTGGTCGATTTCGTCACCCACGGCATCGACCCGCAAACGCACGCCGCGATCGGTGACCTGCCGCACGGTCGCGGCGTTCTCGGCCTGCTCATCGACGATCCGGCACCGGTGCGAATGCCGGACATCACCCGGCACCCCCGGTCGTACGGGTTCCCGCCGCACCACCCGCCGATGCACAGCTTCCTCGGGGTGCCGCTGCGCATCCGCGACCAGGTGTTCGGCAACCTGTACCTGGCCGAGAAGCAGGGTGCGGCCGAGTTCACCGAGGACGACGAGGAGATCGTGACGGCGCTGGCCGCCGCCGCCGGCGTGGCGATCGAGAACGCCCGGCTGTACGAGTTGGCCAACCGGCGCGAACGTTGGCTGGCCGCCACCGCAGAGATCACCGGGGTGCTGCTCGGCACGGTGCGGCGCACCGACGCGCTGACCCTGGTGGCCCGGCGGGCGCGCGAGGTGGCCGAGGCAGAGATGGTCCTGGTCCTGGTCAACGACGACGAGGCGGCCCAGTTTACGGTCGAGGTGGTGGACGTACCACAGGGGTCGACCTCCGGGCTGGTCGGCGCGGTGCTACCGGCCGGTGAAACCAGCTTCGCCGGCGCGATCACCAGCGGTGAGCCGATCATGGTGGAAAGCCTGGCTAAGGCCGCGCCGTGGCCGGTTCCGGTCACCGCCGGACCGGCGGTGATCTCTCCCCTGACGGTCGCGGAGACGCTGCACGGCGTGCTGGTGGTGGCGCACCGGGCAGATGCCGCCGGGCCGACCGACGGGGACGCGCCGCTGCTGGCCAGCTTCGCCGGTCAGGCGGCGCTGGCCATCGAGCGGGCCCGGGCGCAGGAGGAACGCGAGCTGCTGGTGGTGCTGGAGGACCGGGAACGGATCGCCCGCGACCTGCACGACGTGGTGATCCAGCGGCTGTTCGCCACCGGGCTGCAGTTGCAGAGCGCGATGCCGCTGTGCAATGGCCGGCCGGAGATCGGAAAACGGATCAACACCGCTGTCGACGATCTGGACTCCACCATCCGGGACATCCGCCGGGCGATCTTCGAGCTGCGTACGCCGATGAGCGCGGCGCTGCGCACCGAGTTGCGCGAGGCGGTCGACCTGGCCGCCGACGGGTTGGGCTTCCGGCCCGCCCTGCAGCTGGACGGGCCGGTGGACAGCGCCGTGCCGGACCAGATCCGTCCGGACCTGCTGGCGGTGCTGCGGGAGGCGCTGTCCAATGTGGTACGGCATGCTCGGGCGAGTCAGGTGGCGGTACGGGTGTCGGCACTCGAAGGTGAACTCGCGCTGACGGTGACCGATGACGGTGTCGGGGTGGACCCAGCCACCGCCCGGGGCGGGCTGGTCAACATGCGGGAACGTGCCGAACAGCGCGGCGGGGCCTTCTCGGTGGCCGCCGGGGATCCCCGCGGCACCATCCTGACCTGGAAGGTCCCGTTACGGGACTGATCTCACCCGGCAGAATGCCGCTGGCCCAGGGTCAGTGCCGCGGGCCCAGCAGCCGGGTGGCGAGCACCGCCGCCTGGGTCCGCCGCTCCAGGCCGAGCTTGGCGAGCAGGCTGGAGACATAGTTCTTCACGGTCTTCTCGGCAAGGAACATCTTGCCGGCGATCTCCCGGTTGGTCAGCCCTTCGGCGACGTACTCCAGGATTCGGCGTTCCTGCTCGGTGAGCGACTTCAGCTCGTGCGGCTCCTCGACCCCGCTGCGGATCCGCTCCAGCACCCGGCGGGTCACCGCCGGGTCGAGCAGCGACTGGCCGGCCGCGACCCGGCGCACCGCGTCCACCAGGTCGGTGCCCCGGATCTGCTTGAGCACGTAGCCGGCGGCACCGGCCATGATCGCCGCGAAGAGCGCTTCGTCGTCCTCGTACGAGGTGAGGATGAGCCCGTTGATCGACGAGTCGACGGCCCGCACGTCCCGGCAGACGTCGATGCCGTTGCCGTCCGGCAGTCGGGCGTCGAGGATCGCCACGTCCGGACGCAGGGCCGGAATGCGCCGGGCCGCCTCCTGCGCGGACCCGGACTCGCCGATCACCTCGATGTCACCGCTGCTCTGCAGCAGGTCGGCAAGGCCACGGCGGACGACCTCATGGTCGTCGAGCAGGAAGACGCGGATCATCCCCTGTTTCTACCCTGTCGCGGGGCGCCGCGGCCAGGGACCAAAGTCCCGGGTGCCAGGGCCGGCCAGGACCGGGTGCCGGTGACGGTGGGGTGCGGCAGGCGACGGTGGGGTGCGGCAGACGAGACGGACGGGCCCGGTGGCCCGGGAGAATCCGGGACGTACGACCCTGCCGGTGCCGCCCCGGACCGGGCACCGTGTAGTCATGCTGACCACCACGTTCACCATGGCCCAGCTGCGTACCGCGGTGACCGCGGCGGTCCGCGCTCCGTCGCTGCACAACAGCCAGCCGTGGCGGTTCCGGCTGGTCGACGGCGCGATCGAGCTCCGGCTCGACCCGGACCGGCTGCTCACCGCCTGCGATCCGACCGGCTGGGCCGCCCGGATCGGCTGCGGGGCCGCCCTGTTCAATCTACGGCTCGCCCTGGTCGCCGCCGGCACACCGGCCGAGGTCCGGCTTCGCCCCGAGCCGGCCGACCCGTGGCTGCTGGCCCGGCTGGTGCCCGGACCGCCGCGGCCGGCCACGCCGGCCGAGTCCCGGCTGTACGCCGCGGTGCCACGCCGGCACAGCAACCGGCTGCCGTTGCGGCCGGACCCGGTGCCGCCGCCGGAGCGGCGGCGGCTGATCGAGGCGGCCCGGGCCGAGGGCGGCTGGCTGGAGCTGGTGGTCGGCTCAACCGCCGTCACCGCCGTAGCGGAGATCGCCACCAGCGCCAACCGGGTGCTCGACCGGGATCCCGGGTACCGGGCGGAAGTGGCCCGGTGGACCCGGCACTTCCCGGCACCGGACGGGGTGCCGGCGGCCGCCGGTGGACCGGTCGCGGAGCCGCACGACCTACTTCCCCGACGACCGTTCGGTAGCACCCGCCGCGCCCCGGGACGCGATTTCGAGTCCGAACCGCTGGTGGCGGTGCTCGGCGCGACCGGCAACACGCCGAGCGACCAGCTCACCGCCGGGCAGGCGCTGCAGCGGGTGCTGTTGACGGCCACCGACGCTAGCCTGGCGGCGTCGATGCTGTCCCAGCCGATCGAGGTCGCTCAGGCCCGCGAGCAGCTCCGGCTGGCGCTCGGACGGTTCGGAACACCACAAATGGTCATCAGGATCGGATACGGTCAGCCCGGCCGACCGACGCCACGTCGGGATCCGGCCGACGTGATCGACACGGTCCGGGAGGAACGATGAGTGACCCGATCGTCGCAGGGGTGGACGGATCACCGGCCAGCCTGTGCGCCGCCCGACACGCCGCCGAGGCCGCGGTCCGGAACGGCGCGCCGTTGGTGCTGGTCCACGGCTATCTGCACGCCTTCGGGTACGGGATCCCGATCAATCCGTACGACGGTGAACTGCCCGGGCCGAACGAGGAAGGTGAGCGGATGCTCGCCGAGACCGCCGCGCAGCTGCGCGCCGAGCGGCCCGGCATCACGGTGCAGACCCGGCAGGTGGCGGCCGGTGGGGCACCGACGCTGATCGAGGAGTCCCGGCACGCGGAGCTCGTGGTGGTCGGCAGTCGGGGTCTCGGCGGTTTCGCCGGGCTGCTGCTCGGCTCGGTCAGTTCACAGGTGGCCGGGCACGCGCACTGCCCGGTGCTGGTGGTCCGACCACCGGACGCGCCGGTCGAGGCGGACGGCCCGGTGCTGGTCGGCGTCGACGGGTCGGCGCACGCGGAACAGGCCCTGCACGTGGCGGCCGACGAGGCCGCCGCGCGCCGGGTCGGGCTGGCCGTACTCCATGTCTGGTGGCCGAGCCCGATGCGGGACAGCACCGAAGTCGCGGCGCCGGCCGACAGTGCCCGCCGGGAGGCCGACGAACTGCTCGACGCCGCGGTCGCCGCCGTCCGGCGACGCCATCCGGACCTGCCCATCGAGCAGCGGCCGTTGGAAGGGGTCGAGGCGGACGCAGTGATGGTCGAGGCGAGCCGCAAGGCAGGTCTGGTGGTGGTCGGTTCCCGCGGTCGGGGTGGCTTCACCGGGCTGCTGCTCGGCTCGGTCAGCCAGACGCTGGTGCACCACGCGCACTGCCCGGTGCTGGTGGCCCGCCCGCATTCGCACCGCTGACCGGCCCGCCAGCCGGGTCGGACGTCCCGGCCACCCGGGTCCCGGCCGCCCGGTCAGACGGTGTAACGCAGGATCGCACCGATGCCGTCGGGCACCTGGTCGGCGAGCTTGTCCGGCACCACGACCAGCCGGGCGCCGCCGGCGAGGGCGGCCCGCACGGCGGCGTCACCCAGCGGCACCTCGACGGGGTCCGTCACTCCGAAGACGGCTACCGCGCCGGTCGTGGCACCGACCTGGTCGGGCTGCGGACCTGCGTACGCCGAACGGGTCGTCAGCTGCGGACCGTCGACCAGCAGCAGGGTGTCGACCTGGCGGCGGGCCAGCGTCGCGAGGGTGTCCGACGCCCCACCGGCGGCCCGGTCGGCCTGGCCGATCTCCCGCCGGTACGCCGCCACGGCGGCGGCCACGTCCGCGTCGGCAATGTCTTCCACCACGTCGACGGCCTGTTCGACCGCCGCGTCGGTGGTGTCGTAGGCGCCCTGCACCTCGTGCAGCAGTTCGGCGACCCGGGTCGGTGACTTGTCCCGCAGGAACTGCACCGCCCGGACGTCCCCGGTGACCACGACCGCCCGGGGGCGGACCTCGTCGACCAGTTCGGTGAGCCGCTCGGCCACCAGCGTCGCGTTGGCCTCCCACCGGTCCTCGGCCCGCTGCTGGTACCGCCGCTGGGACCAGCCACCCGGATGCGACCGGGTGATGTGCAACGTCTCCCCGGCGACCGTCTCGGTCACCTCCACACCGTCCGGCTGCAGGGCGACGATCTCGGCGCCGACCCGGTCGGTCGCCACCACCAGCACGGGCAGCTGCCGCTGCTCCCAGCGCAGCAGCGGCAGCAGGTGCGCGGCCGGACCGTAGCTGGCGATCTCCCGCTCCGGTGGTTCCGGCAGTTGGCGTACCAGCCGCACCCGGTCGGCGTCGGCGACCACCACCAGGGTGTCGCCGTCGGGATGGGCCCGCCCGGTCAGCCCACCGATCACGTCGAGCAGGTGGTCGGGCGCGCCTGCGTCGGCCAACCGCCGACGGGCCGCCCGCCAGCGCAGTTGGACCTGCTCGGGGGTGTCTGGGGCCCGGCCGCTGGTGTCCAGGTAGAGCGACACGAACGGGCCGGGGGCGGTGGCCAGGTCGGCAAGGGCGGTATGGGTCATGGTCGAAGTCACCGTTGGTCCTTCCCTTCGTCGTACGGGTCGGTCACGTCGTGACTTCGCGGTACCCGGTCGCCGGCTCGGCTACTCCCCCGCCGCGCCGCCGGCGACCGTGAGTGACCGATGGGTCAGTGCCCGCGCGGGTCAGTGCCCGCGGCCGAACGCGTCGACCAGGCCCCAGCGGCCGGGAATGTCCAGCAGCTCGATCCGGCCGATGTCGCGCGGTAGGTGCGGGCGGACGATCAGGTGTTCACCCTTAGGGTTCAGGCCGAGCATGGAGCGCAGGAACATCAGTACCGCCCCGGCCGACCAGGCGTGCGGGCTGCAGGCAGCTGGAAACTGCACCGGGTACTTGGTCAACGCCCGGTCGTATCCGGTGAACGCGCCGGGCAGCCGGCCGTCGAAGAACTGCGCGGCCTCGATCATCGCTCCGGCGACCTTGGCCGCCTCCTCGTCGAAGCCGTAGCGACGCATTCCGAGGGCGATGAGCGAGTTGTCGAACGGCCAGATCGTGCCGTTGTGGTAGCCGACCGGGCTGTACCGCCCGTCGCCCTCGGCGAGGGTACGGATGCCCCAACCGGAGAACAATCGCCGGCTCATCAGGTGGTCGACGACGTGCCGGGCCTTGTCCCGATCGGCGATGCCGCTCCACAGCAGGTGCCCCATGTTGGAGGCGCAGGCGTCGATCAGGTTGCCGTCGGCGTCCATGCCGAGCGCGTAGTACCTGCCGTCGGGGATCCAGAATTCCTGGTTGAACCGACGCTTGAGCTCGGCCGCCTCGCGTTCCAGTCGGTCGGCGTACGCCGCGTCGCCCCAGAAGCGGCGGGCCAGCCGGGCGCCGCGCCGTTTCGCGTCGTAGGCGTAGCCCTGCAGTTCGCAGGTTGCCCGGGGGCCGACCGGCAGCCGGCCGTCGCTGTAGGAGATGGCGTCGGCGGAGTCCTTCCACCCCTGGTTGCGCACCCCGAGGCGTTCGTTGCGGCAGGCGTACCAGATGTATCCGTCGCCCATGATGTCGCCGTACGCGTCGATCCAGTCCAGGGCGAGCCGGGCATGGAACTCGAGTTCCCGGACCAGGTCCGCGTCGCCGGTCCACCGTTCGTACTCGTCGAGCAGGACGACGAACAGCGGGGTGGTGTCGGCGCCGCCGTAGTAGGGGCAGGCGGCGATTTCCTCGTAGCCGGCGCGTTCGCCGTACCGGAACTCCTGCAGGATCTTGCCCGGTTCCTCCTCGGCGAAGTCGTCGAGCCGGCTGCCCTGCGCGTCGGCGAGGGTGTGCAGCACACCGGGGGTGAGCTGCGGGGCGAACGGCAGTGCCTGCAGACAGGTGATGAGCCCGTCCCGGCCGAAGTTGCCCATCAGCCAGGGCAGCCCGGCGGCGAAGATCATCTCGCCCCGGGTGTTTCCCCGGAACCGCAGTGCGGCCAGGTCGGTGAGGCTGCGGCGGTACGCCTGGTCGAGGCTCGCCGAGTCGCAGGTGAGGGTCGGCGCGTCGGCCAGCCATTCGTCGAGCGCCTTGCCCATCTCCACCTTGGCAGGGGTGTCGTAGGTGGGCACCGCCTCCCGGATGTCCCGCCCTTCGGCTCCCCGGCTCCAGAGCACCACCTGGAATGTGGTGTTCCAGGCGTCGTGCGGACCGACCTGGATCTCGAAGGTCATGCCGTGGTCGTCGATGGCGGCGTCGGCGCTGCTGCAGACCACCACCTCACGTCGCTGGTTGTCCCGCTGGTAGAGCAGGTGCAGCGTGCCGTCCTCGACGGCGACCGAGAGCTTGCCCTTCTTCTGTACGTCGGCGATTTCGGTGATGTCCGCGAAGTCGGTGCCGATGTCGAGACGAATCCGGAGGTCGACCGGCACTTCCTGGTGGTTGAGGACGGTGAGCTGCTCCAGGAACAGGCCGCCGCCGACCGACCGCTGCCGGATCACCGAGAGATTCGCGTCCACGTAGTGGGTCGGTTCGCCGGGCACCAGGAAGTACCGCGACTCGAAGTACTGCAGGTCGTCGACGGACAGGGCGGTGAGCCGTTCGCCGTTGACGGTGAGGTCCCAGGTGGAGAGCACCCGCATGTCGAACGCGAAGAGTCCGGTCGGCAGTTCAGCAGACGGCAGGATGTCCCCTCGACCGTCGCTGATCATGAACATCATGCCGTCGAGGATGCTGGTGTAGTTCAGGTTCCTCACCGGGACCTCCCCCAGCCCTCGGCCAGCTGCCGGGGGTGACGGGCACCGACGGTGTCGGGCAGCAGCCACTCGAACGCCGGCACCTTGGTGAAGTCGCCTTCGATGGTGATCGCGTACCGGACGAACGCCGCGGGCAGCCGGTCCTCGCCGCGCAGCAACCGCTCGAACAGCGGGCCGTCGATGACGGCGACGCAGTCCGCGTCGGCACCGGCCCGTTCGGCCTGTACGCCGCCGGCTGCGAAGCGCAGCAGCCACTGCTCGGTGTGGTCGCGGTACCGCACGTCGAACCGCACCGTGCCGTCGATCGTCGGCGGTATCCGGGGAGCGCGTTCGTCGAGACCGGCGAAGAAGGCCTCCGTGGTCGCTGACAATCCGCCACCTCCGTCGTCCGCTACGAAGCGAGCTTCCCGGCTGGGCCGCCGGGGTGCAGGCGGTTGCGCCGAGAATCACCCGGCCGGCGGACGTGTTGACTTGATCGGTGCATGTCAATACCCTGCGAGGAAAGCGCTTTCTCCTGCCATGGCAGACCTGCCGTGGTCCGTCCCCGGAGGTATCGCACAAGATGACCAGAAGCACCGCCGCCCCCGGCGGCACCCGCCAACGCCGACGGATGGCGATCCTCGCCGGCGCCACCGCCGCGATCACCGCCGCCGCCATCGGCGCGATCGGCGTCACCACCGCGTCGGCCGCCACCGTCGACACCAACGCCACCTACGTGTTCGTCAACCGGCACAGCAACAAGGCGATGGACGTCTACAACTGGGCTACCAACGATGGCGCCGAGATCCGCCAGTGGGCCCGCAACGACCAGGCCGTCCAGCAGTGGCGGTTCGTCGACGCTGGCAGCGGCTACTACAAGATCCGCTCCGTGCACAGTGGCAAGTACCTCGAACTACCCGACGCCAACGACGGCACCCGGCTGGTGCAGAACTCCGACAACGGCACCACCCGCCAGCACTTCCGCCTCGCCGACTCCGACAGCGGATACGTCCGCTTCGTCAACCGGCACAGCAACAAGGTGATCGACGTCTGGGAGTGGTCCACCGCCGACGGCGGCTACCTCGCCGGGTACAGCGACCTCAACGGCTGGAACCAGCAGTGGCAGCTGAACACCGTCGGCGGCGGCAACCCCGACCCGACCACGCCACCGCCGGGTCCGACCCCGACCGGCATCGTCGGCTGGGCCACCCACAACGGCGGCACCACCGGCGGCGGCAACGCCGGCACCACCACCGTCACCACCGCCGCCGCCCTCGAATCAGCCGTCGGCTCCTCCACCGCCGCCGTCATCCGCGTCTCCGGCACCATCAACTGCTCCGGCATGCTCCGCGTCCGCTCCAACAAAACCATCCTCGGCGCCGGCAACTCCGCCACCATCTCCGGCTGCGGCCTCAACATCAACGGCGACCGCAACGTCATCATCCGCAACATCAACTTCCGCAACTGGAACGACGACGCCATCAACGTCCAGGAATCCGCCACCAACATCTGGATCGACCACAACAACTTCACCAACGGCTACGACGGCGCCGTCGACATCAAACGCGGCTCCGACTTCATCACCGTCTCCTGGAACCGCGTCTTCGGCCACGACAAGTCCATGCTCCTCGGCCACTCCGACAGCAACGCCGGCCAGGACGTCGGCCACCTGCGCGTCACCTACCACCACAACTGGTTCGACGGCTCCGGCACCCGTCATCCGCGGGTCCGGTTCGGCAACCCCGTGCACGTGTTCAACAACTACTACTACAACAACGAGTACGGCGTGGCCTCCACTATGGATGCCGGTGTCCTCGTCGAGGGCAACTACTTCGAGAACGTCGACGACCCGACCCTGGTCGGCTACGCCGCCTCGGACCCCGGCGACCTCGTGCAGCGCAACAACCACTTCGTCAACTCCGGTAGCCCGCAGTCGGCAGGCAGCACGGCGGGCATCCCGTACGGCTACACGCTGACCACCGCGAGTCAGGTCAAGTCCGTCGTCACCAACGGCGCCGGCACCGGCAAGATCGGCCTCTGATTCGAATCGGCGGCAGGGACGGGCGGTCCGCACCACCGACCGTCCCTGCCGCCAGCAACCGGCAGGGCTCCACGAAGCCCCATTGACAAAGATCAGTTTCGATGTGATCCTCGGGTGGGACGACTTCGGGAGCCGACAGCTACGGCGGGGAGCAGGGCAACTCTCCGCAGGACCGTACTGAGTAGCGACGGCCACGCGCCCCTTGCGGGCAATCATCCGTGCTTTCCTAACGCGCCGCTCCGGCGCGCACCAACCGATGTTGGAGTCCGTAATGCCCACTCTCACCACCGCCGGTCGCCGACCGCTGGGGCTGTACGCCCTGGTCGTCGCCGTCACCGCCGGGTTGCTACTGACCACGGCGCTGGCCAACGTCGCCTCGGCGCACGGTTCGGTCGTCAGCCCCGCGTCCCGCACGTACGGCTGCTTCGAGCGCTGGGGCGACCGCCACATGGCGCCGGAAATGGCCACCGAGGACCCGATGTGTTACCAGGCCTGGCAAGCAGACCCCCAAGCCATGTGGAACTGGAACGGCCTCTTCCGCGAAGGCGTCGGCGGCAACCACCAGGGCGCCATTCCGGACGGTCAGCTCTGCAGCGCCGGACGCACCCAGAACGGCCGCTACAACGCGATGGACACCATCGGCAACTGGCAGGCCACGTCAATCAACAACTCGTTCAACGTCCGACTGTTCGACGGGGCCAGCCACGGTGCCGACTACATCCGGGTGTACGTGACCCGGCAGGGCTTCAACCCGATCACCCAGGCACTGGGCTGGGGCGACCTGGAGCTCGTCGCCCAGATTGGCAACACGCCAGCGTCGCAGTGGCAGAGCGCCCCCGACGGGGTGCAGATCGACATCCCGGCGACCGCCCCCGGACGCTCCGGCCGGCACATGGTCTACACCATCTGGCAGGCCAGTCACTTCGACCAGTCCTACTACTTCTGCAGCGACGTGAACTTCGGCGGCAGCAACCCGCCGCCGACCACCGCCCCACCGACCACGCCGCCACCGACCACCGCTCCGCCGACGACCCCACCGCCGACCACGCCGCCGCCCAGTTCGGCCGGCTGCACCGCCACCTACAGCGTCGCCTCGACCTGGTCCGGTGGCTTCCAGGGCGACGTACGGGTGACCGCCGGCTCGTCGGCGATCAGTGGCTGGACGGTGACGCTGAACTACCCCAGTGGGCAGACCGTGCAGCAGGCGTGGAACGCCACCGTCTCGGCCAGCGGCTCGACGGTGACCGCCCGCAACGTCAGCTACAACGGCAGCCTCGCCGCCGGAGCCAGCACCAACTTCGGCTTCATCGGCTCGACCGCCGGCGGCACCCCCTCGGTGGCCTGCACGGCCTCCTGACCTGACGACCTGACCCTGACGGTCAAACTGACGGCGGCGGTGCGGTGTCGCGGATCCGCGACACCGCACCGCCGCCGTCGCATTTCCAGCAAGATCGACATCGGTCGAGGGAGGTTGACCACATTACACGTTGGAAACAGTAGGTAACACGGGCATGATTGTCTGCGACCGTCGGCGTCGATACAGTCGTAGCTTCCCGAGGCCGGGAAGCACCAGGTCACCGCCGGTCATCCGGACCAGCCATGTGCTCCGGAGTGGACCCGACCGCGCCGGAAGCCGGTAGCGCAGGGAGGATCAGCCATGCCAGGAGTCGTCCGCGCCGCCATCGTCCAGACCACGTGGACAGGCGACAAGGAATCCATGATCAAAGCGCACGAGGAGTACGTCCGGCAGGCCGCCGCCCAGGGCGCGAAGGTGATCTGCTTCCAGGAGTTGTTCTACGGGCCGTACTTCTGCCAGGTGCAGGAGAGCGAGTACTACGCCTACGCCGAGTCGATCCCCGGGCCGACCACCGAACGGTTCGCCGCCCTCGCCGCCGAGCACAACATGGTGATGGTGCTGCCGATGTACGAACGCGAGCAGGCCGGGCTCCTCTACAACACCGCCGCTGTGATCGACGCCGACGGCAGCTACCTGGGTAAGTTCCGCAAGACCCACATCCCCAACGTCAAAGGCTTCTGGGAGAAGTTCTACTTCCGCCCCGGCAACCTCGGCTACCCGGTCTTCGACACCGCCGTCGGGCGGATCGGCGTCTACATCTGCTACGACCGGCACTTCCCCGAAGGCTGGCGGGCGCTGGGCCTGGCCGGCGCGCAGATCGTGTTCAACCCGTCGGCGACCAGCCGCAGCCTGTCGTCATATCTGTGGAAGCTGGAGCAGCCGGCGGCGGCCGTGGCCAACGAGTACTTCATCGCCGCGATCAACCGGGTCGGCGTCGAAGCCGACTACGGCGACAACGACTTCTACGGCACCTCCTACTTCGTCGACCCGGAAGGCAAGTTCGTCGGCGACACCGGGGACCCGTACCAGCCGGAGCTGATCGTCCGCGACCTCGACCTCGACCTGATCGAGACGGTCCGCAACCGCTGGGCCTTCTACCGCGACCGCCGCCCGGACGCCTACGGCGACCTGGTTCAACCCTGACCCGGCGGAGGAAGCCATGAGTCTGCTGATCACCGGCGGCACCGTCGTCGGACCGACCGGACCGTACGCCGCCGACGTGCTCGTCGACGGCGAGACGATCGCCGCGATCTTCGCCCCCGGCACCGGGCCCGCCGACGGCGTCGACGTCCTCGACGCCAGTGGCAAGTACGTCATCCCCGGCGGCGTCGACGTGCACACCCACATGGAGCTGCCGTTCGGCGGCACGTTCGCCAGTGACACCTTCGACACCGGTACGAAGGCCGCCGCCTTCGGCGGCACCACCACGATCGTCGACTTCGCGGTGCAGCGCGCCGGTGAGGTGGTCGGCGACGGGCTGGCCGCCTGGCACGCCAAGGCCGAGGGCAACTGCCACGTCGACTACGGCTTCCACATGATCATCGGCGGGGTGGACGACGAGTCGCTCAAGGCGATGGATTCCCTGGTCGCCACCGAGGGGATCACCAGCTTCAAGCTGTTCATGGCGTACCCGGGGGTGTTCTACAGCGACGACGGCCAGATCCTGCGGGCGATGCAGAAGGCCCGCGACAACGGCGCGATGATCATGATGCACGCCGAGAACGGCATCGCGATCGACGTCCTCATCGGCCAGACCCTGGCCCGCGGTGAGACCGACCCGATCCACCACGGGTTGACCCGACCGGCCGCGTTGGAGGCCGAGGCGACCAGCCGGGCCATCGCCCTGGCCGGGGTCGCCGTCGACTGCCCGCTCTACATCGTGCACCTGTCCGCCAGCGAAGCCCTCGCCGCCGTCGCGACCGCCCGCGACGCCGGCCGCAACGTCTTCGCCGAGACCTGCCCGCAGTACCTCTACCTGACCCTGGAGGACCAGCTCGGCGCGCCCGGTTTCGAAGGCGCCAAATGGGTCTGCTCGACCCCGCTGCGCAGCAAGCACGAACCCCACCGCGCCGACCTGTGGCGTGGCCTACGCACCAACGACCTGGCGGTGGTCTCCACCGACCACTGCCCGTTCTGCTTCAAGGACCAGAAGGAACTCGGCCTCGGCGACTTCTCCAAGATCCCCAACGGGATCGGCGGCGTCGAACACCGCGTCGACCTGGTCTACCAGGGCGTCGTCGACGGCAAACTGTCCCTGGCCCGCTGGGTGGAGACGATCGCCACCACCCCGGCCCGGATGTTCGGCCTCTACCCCCGCAAGGGCGTCATCGCCCCCGGCTCCGACGCCGACATCGTCGTCTACGACCCGGCCGGGCGGACCACCATCTCGGCGGCCACCCACCACATGAACATGGACCACTCGGCGTACGAAGGGTTTGAGATCACCGGCAAGGTCGACACCGTACTGTCGCGCGGCACCGTCCTGGTCAGCGGCGACGGGGCGTACCACGGGCGCGCCGGCCACGGCCGCTACCTGCGCCGCGGCCTGTCGGACTACCTGCTGTAAAGGAGGCGAGCATGGACTTCGGCGTCGTGTTCCAGTGTGACCCGCCTGGCCGGGAGCTGGTGTCGCTGGCCCAGCAGGCCGAGCAGGCCGGCTTCAGCCATGTGTGGACGTTCGACTCGCACGTACTGTGGCAGGAGCCGTTCGTCATCTACAGCCAGATCCTCGCCGCCACCTCGTCGGTGATGGTCGGGCCGATGGTGACCAACCCGAGCACCCGGGACTGGACCGTCACCGCGTCGACGTTCGCCACCCTCAACGAGATGTACGGCAACCGTACGGTCTGCGGCATCGGCCGGGGCGACTCGGCGGTCCGGGTCCTCGGCGCCCGCCCCACCACCCTCGCCGAGCTGCGCGAATGCGTCACCGTCATCCGCGACCTGGCCGCCGGGCGGACCGTGCGCTACCGCGACCGCGACATCACCCTGCCGTGGGTCAGTGACGGGGCACCGGAGGTGTGGGTCGCCGCGTACGGGCCGAAAGCGCTCGCCCTGGCCGGTGAGGTCGGCGACGGCTACATCCTGCAGCTCGCCGACCCGGACATCGCGGCCTGGATGATCGGCGCGGTCCGCACGGCGGCGGAACGCGCCGGCCGCGACCCGGACGCGGTCACCTTCTGCGTCGCCGCCCCCGCCTACGTCGGCGACGACCTGGCCCATCAGCGGGAACAGACCCGCTGGTTCGGCGGCATGGTCGGCAACCACATAGCCGACATCGTCGCCCGCTACGGCGGCGACGGCAGCGCGGTGCCGACGGTGCTCACCGACTACATCGCCGGCCGCCAGGGTTACGACTACGCCGAACACGGCCGGGCCGGCAACACCCACGCCGACTTCGTGCCCGACGAGATCGTCGACCGGTTCTGCCTGCTCGGGCCGGTCGACGAACATCTGCGCCGCCTCGCCGAGCTGCGTGACCTCGGCGTCGACCAGTTCGCCGTCTACCTGCAACACGACGCCAAGCAGGAAACCCTGGCCGCGTACGGTGAGCAGATCATCCCCGCGTACCGCCAGGTGGTCGCGTCTTGACCAGCGGCTCGACCAGCGGCTCGACCAGCGGCTGGGCGCGCCGGGCCAGCGTCGCCGGGGCCGCGCTGGCCGCGCTCGCCCTCGCCGCCGCAGCCTGGGAAGGCTACAAACTGGTCGGCGACCCGGACGGTACGGACCTGTTCGGCGTACCGCTGCTGCCGCGCGCCGACGACGCCGCCATGCCGCACCTGGCCGACGTCGTCGCCGGCCTCGGCGCCGTCGACGTCGCCGCCGGGCAGCCGGTCTGGCGGGTGGTCGTCGACGCCTGCCTGTTCACCCTCGGGGTGACCGGCGTCGGGTTCGCCGCCGGCACCCTGGTCGGGCTGGTCCTGGCGGTGGCGATGCAGCGGCTGCGGATCGTCGAACGGGGACTTCTGCCGTACGTGGTGCTGTCGCAGACCGTGCCGCTGGTCGCCCTCGCCCCGGTGATCGCCGGCTGGGGCGGGCGGCTGTCCATCGGCGCCTACCCGTGGCAGCCGTGGATGTCGGTGGCGGTGATCGCCGCGTACCTGGCATTCTTCCCGGTCGCCGTCGGCATGCTGCGCGGCCTGCAGTCGCCGCCGGCCGCCGGGGTCGAGCTGATGCGCAGCTACGCCGCCGGCTGGTGGCGCACCCTGTGGAAGCTGCGCGCTCCGGCCGCGCTGCCGTACCTGTTCCCGGCGCTGCGGCTGGCCGGGGCCGCCGCCGTGGTCGGCGCGGTCGTCGGGGAGATCTCCACCGGCACCCGGGGCGGCATCGGCCGGCTGATCCTGGAATATTCCCGGCAGGCCACCAGCGCCCCGGCGAAGGTGTACGCGGCGATCCTCGGCGCCGCCGCCCTCGGCCTGGTCGTCGCCGCCACGGTGACCCTGCTGGAGCTGGGGCTGACCCGGCACCAGCGGCGGGTGGCGGTGACCGGATGAGCAGTGCATTCGCCGTCGAGATCACCGGGGTCGACAAGGTCTTCAACGCCGGCCGGGCCGACGCGGTCACCGCGCTGACCGGGGTGGAGCTGACCATCGGCCGGGGCGAGTTCGTGTCGCTGATCGGGCCGTCCGGCTGCGGCAAGAGCACCCTGCTACGGCTGATCGCCGACCTGATCACCCCGACCGCCGGCACGGTCACCGTCAACGGCAAGGCCGCCCGACAGGCCAGACTCGACCAGGAGTACGGCATCGCCTTCCAGCAGGCCGGTCTGTTCGACTGGCGGACGATGCGGCGCAACGTGGAGCTGCCGCTGGAGCTGCGCGGGGTGCGGCGGGCACAGCGCCGGACCCGGGTCGACGAGATGCTGGCCCTCGTCGGGCTCGCCGACTTCGCCGGCCACTACCCGGCTCAGCTCTCCGGCGGCATGCAGCAGCGGGTGGCGATCGCGCGGGCGCTCGCCGTACACCCGCCGTTGCTGTTGATGGACGAACCGTTCGGTGCGCTCGACGAAATGACCCGCGAACGCCTGCAGGACGAGCTGCTCGGCATCTGCGCGCGCACCGCGACCAGCACCGTCTTCGTCACCCACTCGATCTCCGAGGCGGTGTACCTGTCCGACCGGGTGGTGGTGATGTCGGCCCGGCCGGGGCGGATCACCGCCATCGTCGACGTCGACCTCGGTGCGCGCACCGAGCAGACCCGGCAGTCGGCGGAGTTCTTCGCCGCCGTCACCGAGGTCCGCCGGGCACTGCGCGGCAGCGGCGCTGCGGCCACCGAGCCGGCAGCGACGTGAGGTCGCTGCGGGCGGCCGGGCCGCCGGTCGCCGTCGGGCTCGTCGGGCTGGCGCTGTGGGAAGCGACGGTACGGCTGGGCCGGGTCGCCTCGTACGTGCTGCCGTCGCCGTCGGCGATCGCCGAACAGTTCTGGGCCAGCCGTACGGTGGTGCTGTCCGCCGGGCTGGCCAGCGGCACCAACGCGCTGATCGGACTGCTCGCCGGGGCGGCACTCGGGGTGCTGGTGGCGTTGGCGGTCAGCCGGCTGCGGCTGCTCAGCGAGGTGTCGGTGCCGCTGGCGGCGCTGGTCAACGCGCTGCCGATCATCGCGCTCGCCCCGGTGCTCAACAACATGTTCGACGCGGCGAGCAGTGTGCCCCGGCGGATCGTGGTCGGGCTGGTCGCGTTCTTCCCGGTCTTCGTCAACACGCTGCGCGGGCTGCGTCAGGTGCAGCCGATCCACCGCGAACTGATGGCCAGCTACGCCGCCGGCGGCTGGACCTTCGCCCGGCTGGTCCGGCTGCCCGGTGCGCTGCCGTTCGTCTTCACCGGGCTGCGGCAGGCGTCGTCGCTGGCGGTAATCGCGGCCGTGGTCGCCGAGTACTTCGGCGGGCTGCAGGACGGGCTGGGGGCGCGGATCACCTCGGCGGCGTCGCTCACCGCGTACCCCCGGGCCTGGGCCTTCGTGGTCGGCGCCTGTCTGCTCGGCCTGGTCTTCTACCTGGCGACCCTGGCTCTGGAACGCCTCGCGATGCCGTGGCGCACCGGCCAGACCCCGTGACCTCTGCTTCCCCTGGCGCTCCCGTCCGCGCGCCGCAGTCCCCCGCTCCATCATCGCGACCAGGAGGAACACGAAGATGAGAAGACGGTTGGCCGCCGCGGCGGCATTGACGGGCGCCGCGCTGCTGATCAGCGCCTGCGGTACGGCGGACGAGGAACCGGACGCCGGTGGCGGTGCCACCGACGGCACCACCACGGTGAAGGTCCAGTTGCAGTGGTTCTTCCAGGCCCAGTTCGCCGGCTACATCGCCGCCGTCGAGAAAGGCTTCTACGAAGAGGAAGGGCTCGACGTCGAGCTGCTCGAAGGCGGGGTGGACATCGTCCCGCAGACGGTGCTCGCCCAGGGCCAGGCCGACTACGCCATCGCCTGGGTGCCGAAGGCACTCGCCTCCCGGGAGCAGGGGGCGCAGATCACCGACGTCGGGCAGATCTTCGCCCGCTCCGGCACCTACCAGGTGGCGTTCGCCGACTCCGGCATCAGCGGGCCGGCGGACCTGCGCGGCAAGAAGGTCGGCAACTGGGGCTTCGGCAACGAGTTCGAACTGTTCGCCGCGATGACCCAGGCCGGGCTGGACCCGGGGTCGGATGTGACCCTGGTGCAGCAGCAGTTCGACATGCAGGCGCTGCTGCGCGGCGACATCGACGCCGCCCAGGCGATGAGCTACAACGAGTACGCGCAACTGCTGGAGGCGGAGAACCCGGACACCGGTGAGCTGTACACGCCGGAGGACTTCACCGTGCTCGACTGGAACTCCGTCGGCACGGCGATGCTGCAGGACGCCATCTGGGCCGACACCACCAAACTCGACGACCCGGCGTACCAGGAGCAGACGGTCAAGTTCCTCACCGGCACGATCAAGGGCTGGGCGTACTGCCGGGACAATCCGGAGGAGTGCCGGGATCTGTCGGTGGCGGCCGGGTCGACGCTGGGCGCGAGCCACCAACTGTGGCAGGTCAACGAGGTCAACAAGCTGATCTGGCCGTCGACCGGCGGGATCGGGCTGATCGACGAGGCCGACTGGGCCCGTACGGTCGAGTTGTCGTTGGCCACGAAGAACCAGGACGGCCAGACGGTGCTGACCGCCGAGCCGGAGGGGCTGGCCTACACCAACGACTACATCACCCAGGCGCTCGAAGCGGCGGAGGCGGACGGCATCGACGTCACCGGGGCCGACTTCACCCCGCTGACCGTTACCCTCAACCCCGGCGGTGCCTGAGCACCTGCTCTCTGCGGAATCGACGAGAACGCAGGCGCACATCGATGCGGTGAACGGGCCGGTGGCGACCGCCATCGGCCCGGCCGTCGATCCCGTAGGCGTCCTCCGTCGAGGCAGGGTGGTGGTGCCACCCGGGTTTCTGGACTACGCGACGTCCAAGCGGACGTTCCCGATTCGCGCAACTATGTCGAGGTGCCCGCCAAGGCCCGTGACGTAGGCTCTCAGTGACTCGAGGTTCGTGGCCTCACCGTTCTCGATCTGGCTGATGCGCGCTTGCGACAGACCCGCAGCCTCGGCCAGCTGTACCTGGGTGAGGCCCAGCTGCTTTCGAATCTCGGCGAGCTGGGCACCGCTCACGGAAGCCAGCATCTGCTGACGCATCGCGGCGCGTTGGGCAACGCGGTCAGGGCTGTCCCACTCAGGGTCGGCCGCCCGCGCCTTGGCTTTGACGTCTCGCCAGTTCGTCGGACTCAAGAGCTTCTCCTTCGCAGGGAGGACTGTTGAGAGGTCCGCAGCAGGTACAGGGCCGAATTCAGGCACAGCGGGCAAGAGCACTGGGGTCACCAGTGCCCTCGATTCAACATCCGTGATCCGTGGGGGCCGGGATCCTTGGCCGACTGACCAGCGCAGGAACCTCAAGTAAGCAGAGCTTATAATGATTGTGATAAGGATGCAAGTGGCGTTGGCCAACAAGGTTCCCCACCCAAGTACGGTCAGTGAGCCAAGCCGCCACGCATCCGGCACCATGATCGGAGGCAGCAACCGGAGGCAACCATGACAGACCAAGGCTGGACCAGCAGCTCAGACCCGTACCTCGTCGCGCAGCAGGACGACGCGTGGTCCGCCGAGGCCGCCGGCCGGGGACGCGTCGGCACCCAACAGCTACTCGGCGTCGAGACCGTCGACGCGGACACACAGGTCAGACGCGCACTCGGACTCGCCGCCGGCGAACGAGCCGTCGTCCGCCGCCGCCTCATCCTGGAAGACGATCGGCCCGTCGAACTCGCCGACTCCTTCTACCCGGAGCCCATCGTCGCCGGCACCCCACTCGCCGACAACCGCAAGATCAAAGGCGGCGCGGTACGGGTCCTCGCCGACCTCAACCTCGCACCCCACCAGGTCACCGAACACGTCACCGCCCGACGGCCGACCGACCACGAACAGGAACTCCTCGACATCGCCGCCGACGAACCACTCCTCGTCCTCACCCGCATCAGCCGCGCCGCCACCGGCCAACCCGTCGAGTACGCCGTCATGCGCACCGTGACCAGCCGCTCCACCGGCCACACCTACCAGATGCAGGTCCCACCCGCATGACCAACGAACCCGACCCCGCCGCCGCCAATGACGTACGCGACCGCCAGCGCCAGATCGCGGCCGATCTCCGCCGACAGATCCTCACCGGCGAGTTCAAGCCCGGCGACAAGGTGCCCTCCACGGCCCAGCTCTGCGAGCGGTACGGCGTCTCCAACCTCACCACCCAACGCGCACTCGCCATCCTCAAGAAGCAAGGATTCGTCCGTGGCGAGTCCGGGGTCGGCGTGTTCGTCACTGCCAACCAGCCGATCGTGGTCGAAGCGAACCACTACCCGGGCCAGACCAGCAGCGCCAATCCGTACCCGTGGATCAGTGAGATCGCAAGTCACGGCCGCCGCAAGACCAGCCGCCTGCTCTCCGTCGACGAGGTGACACCGCCGGTCGCGGTCGCTGCGGCGTACGACCTCGAACCCGACGCCCGCGTCATCCGTCGGCGGCTGCTACTCCTGCTCGACGACACCCCGGCCGAACTGGTTACCAACTACTACCGCACCGACCTCGCGCATGGCACCTCGCTCGCCGAGCACCGCCTGATCAAAGGCGGATCCCTTTGGGTGCTCGCCGAACTCGGCAAGCACGCCGGACCAGCCGTCGACGACGTCGAAGCCACCATGCCCACCATCGACGAGTTCATCGCCCTACAGATGCCCGACGACATGCCCGTGCTGCGCCAGTTCCGCATCATCTACACCACCGACGGCGAACCCATCGAAGTGACCGAGATGATCAAAGCCGCCCACCGGCACAAGGCCAGATACCTCCTACCCGGACCGCAGGAAGGCTGACCCTTCGGTGCTTCCTGCCGGACCTGGAAAGATCGACGGCGCCAAGGTGGCGACTCAGTCAACCAGGTCAGCGCGGGGGTCGATCACCCAATGGTGCGACCGGATGACGCGGTCGGCGAACGGCACGCTGGTCTCGCCAAGCAACGTGAATCCGAGGCTTCGGCAGACACCGTTCGACGCGACGTTGGTCACCGCCGGGTACGCGTGCACGCTGCCCCAACGGCCGTCGGCGGCAGCCCGGCGCAGCAGCGTACCGGCCGCCCACCTGGCAAGCCCTCGGCCCTGGAACTCGGGCAGCACCATCCACCCGATCTCGGACACCGGCCCGTCGTCGAGGTCATGGGTCCACAGAGCCACCGAACCGGCGACCGTGGTCGGGTCGGCCGCGTCCGGCACGATCATCTTGATCCACTGGGTGTCGGCGGCCGCCGACTGGACGTCCCGCTCGACCTTGGCCGCGATGCCGTCGACCGGCAGTGGCCCGCCGAGGTCGGCCATCATCACCGGGTCGCAGCGCATCCGGACGTACGCGTGGACATCATCGGGCCGTACGTCTCGTAGCAGCACGCTGACTCCCCCTGCTTCGTCGAGCAACGCCTTCAGGTTGGCACACCGTATGCACCCATGCCGGGCCGGCTGGTCGGACCCTCGATAGAGTCGAACGCGGTACCCGCACCCACGGAGAAGGTGACCGATCACATGGCGACGCAGGTCATCGTGCTCAACGGCGGATCCAGCTCCGGCAAGTCCGGGATCGTCCGGTGCCTTAAGCACCTGCTGCCCGGCCCGTGGATCAGCTTCGGCATCGACGACCTGATCGAGCGGCTACCGCCGACCATGGTGACGTTCGGCGCGCAGGGTGAGATCATCCTCGGCGACGGCTTCGACGAGATGCAGCACGCCTGGCGGGTGGGCGTCGCGGCGATGGCGAAAGCCGGGGCACACGTCATCATCGACGAGGTCTTCCTCGGCGGCAGCGTTTCCCAGGAGCAGGCGCGTCGATATCTGGACGGCCTGACCGTACTGTGGGTCGGGGTGCGGTGTGCTGCGGACATCTCGGCGGCGCGAGAGATCGCCCGTGGTGACCGGGTGGTCGGGATGGCAGCCTTGCAGGCCGAGATAGTCCATCAGGGAGTCGAGTACGACATCGAGGTGGACACCAGCCACCTGGAGTCGCTGGACTGTGCCCGAATGATCGCCACGCGGGTGATCTGACCCGGATCAGGCATACGGCTTTGGATCCTCGATGTACCTGACCGGGCTGATCTGCGGCAGGAGCAGAAGGACGTCCACGGATCGACCGAGGTCGTCGAGCGCGGAGTAGTGTCGCTCGTCCTCGTCGGGGCGGTACATGCCGGAGATGAGGCGTACGGCGTGCCGACCGGCCAGCCACCGCCGTACCGCGTCGGGTTTCGGCGCTGCGGTCAGGTCGACCGCGTAACCCGCGCCCAGCCTGGTCGCGACGTGATCGAGGGTCTGGTCCAGGCTGCCGGGACGGGGTGTCGGCAGGTGGAAGCCCCGGATGCGGCCGGAGCCGAAGGTGGTCAGCAGGCAGCGGTAGCCCGTCCCGAGGTGCTGGCGGAGTCGGGAACCGAAGCCGGTCCCCCGGGCGGACAGGTGACCGATCCCGTCCCAGACGACGGCTCGCCGGCCGCTGGTCCGCAGGTGTTCGACCAACTGGTCTGCCGCAGTCGTCTCGTCGTCGCCGCTGCGGCCCCGGCTGAGTGAGGCGGCGTGGAACCGTACGATGCGGTCGAGCGCCGCGAGCGCACGGGTCGCGGCGTCGGAGCCGGGGTCGAGCACGGCCGCCGTCACGCTACGGGCCTGCCGGGCCAGGTCGACGAAGGGCTCGCCGGTCCACCTGCCGTGGGCGCGTTCGACGTGTTCGCCACCGTCGTGCGCGACCCGGATCGTCGCCAGCAGCGCCGATATCCGCTCGTGGTCGCGGGTGCCCGCCGTCAGGGCGAGGACCCGGTCGTAGTCGGCGGGCTCCGCCGTGGGGCGGGTGATCCCGCGGATCTCCACCTGGTCCGCCGGGTGGGTGGCGTTGTGGGCACGTAACCAGATCAGCGCGCGGCGCAGCGACTCGGTGCGCCACGGCCCCCAGGCGTCGGCGAGTATCGCCTCGGGACCGTTCGTCGACCGGTCTCCGGCCCTGGCCCAGTGATCGAGTCGTGCACCGATCTCGGTGGTGTCCTGCAGGACGACGGTACGCACGCCTCGGGTCACCAACGCCTGGAGCAGGTCGACCTGCAGCTCGCTGACCTCGGCGCTCTCCCTGGTCGTCGGCGCGAGCCCGATGACCGTCGGCGTATCGGCCGCCTCGCGGTCTGCCCGGCGCGGCAGCAGGTCGTCGGCGATGCCGGTCACGACGTCCCACCACGGAGTGTCGCCGTACGGCCGCATCGGTCGCGCGTGCGTGGACAGCCAGTCGACGACCTCAGTCGGTGCCACGGCGCTCATCGGATGCTTCCCTCAGCGGCAGGGGCAGGCCCGACGCTGAGTCCCCCGGCCAACTCGGCCAGCATCCGGGCGTGGGTCTCGACGTCGCCAGCCCTGGCCGCGTACCGGCCGTCGGCAACCTGCTGCGGCGAGAGGTGCAGCGACGTTCCCACTGGCCGCATCCGCAGCTCCTCGGCCACCTGACGTAGCTGCGCCACGGCTCGGCCGCCGCCGGTGATGCCGTAGCCGACGAAGGCCACCGGCTTGTCGGTCCACTCGGCGTACAGGTGATCGAGGGCGTTTTTCAGCACGCCCGGGAAGGAGGCGTTGTACTCGGGGACGACCATGACGTACGCCTGGTAGCTGGCGATCGCGGCAGCCCAACGGCGGGTGGTCTCGTGCTCGTAGGTGCCGAAGACGGCGGCGCGGGGTTCGCCGAGCATCGGCAGGTCGAAGCTGGCCAGGTCGACCACCTCCAGGCGGAGCTCCGGCTGGCTGATGTCCGTTGCCACCCATTGGGCGATGGCGGGTGACCGCCGGGTGGGGCGGGTGCTGCCGGCGATCACGCCGACCCGCAGCGGTCCGCTCGGGACGGTGACGTTGTCCGTTTCCATGCCGTCAACGCTAAAACTTGAACAATGGTTGAAGTCAAGCGACGATGTGTCCCATGGCCAACGCGACCGTCTCCCCGGCGACCCTGAGCGTGGGTGAGGTCGCGGCAGCCAGCGGCGTGGCGACCTCGGCCGTCCGGTTCTACGAACGTCAGGGGCTGCTGACCTCGGTCCGCACCAGCGGCAACCAGCGCCGCTACGACGAGTTCGCCCCGTGCGTGGTGCGGATCTGCCGGGTGGCCCAACGGGTCGGGCTCAGCGTGCAGGAGATCGTCGCGCTGTTCGCCGCCCTGCCGGCCAGCCCGACCGAGGCCGACTGGCAGGGGCTCACCCGGGCGCTCGTCGCCGAGGCGGAGCGCCGCATCGCCGAACTGCACGACGCGCTCGACGACATCGCCTCCGGCGAACCGCTCTGCAAGCTACCGGCCGGCGGACGCGCGCGCTGACTCCAGAAGCCGGTTACCCGGGCACCAGGTGGTAGCCGACGCCTCGGACGGTGCGTACCCGTGGCCCGTTCGGCAGCGCCGCGAGCTTGCGCCGCAGTCGCTTCACCGTGGCGTGCAGCGCGGCCCGGTCGCCCAGATAGGCGCCGCCCCAGACCGCGGCACCGGTGCTGCGGTTCCGCACCGACGCGCGAATCGCCGGCAACGGCGACGTCGCCGCGATCGACGTCTCCACCGACGGCACCGAATGGGTCAACGTCAGCCAGGTGACCGAGAGCGTACGCGGGCCGCAGTTGGTGGAGATTCCGCTGGCACCGGTGGCCGGTGCCGACCAGGTGCAGGTCCGGTTCCGCTACCGGGGCGGGTACAGCTGGTGGTGGCAGGTCGACGACGTGGCGATCGTCGACCGCACCTGCACGCCGGTCGACGGCGGGCTGATCGCCGGATTCACCAGCGACGCGAACACCGGGGCGCCGGTGGTCGGGGCGCGGGTCGCCGACCCGCAGCGGCCGGACGAGTACGGCACGTCGACGGCCACCCCCGCCGACGAGACGGTGCCGGACGGGTTCTACTGGTTCTTCGCCAGCGGGGCCGGGCAGCAGCGGTCGTTCGTCGCCGAGGCGGCGCCGTACCAGCAGCGGAAGCGGACCGCGTCGGTGATCGCCGGCGGCACCCGGCGGGTCGACTTCGACCTGCGCAGCGGGCAGTTGGCGGTCAGCGGCGCGCCGGTCGGGGCGGAGCTGCCGGACGGCGGCAGCGGCAGCGGCGAGTTCACCGTCCGCAACACCGGGACCGCCCCGGTGACGGTGACGGTGCTGGAGCGGCCGGCTGCGTCGGCCACGCCGCCGCTGTCGGGGCAGCCGCCGTGGCAGCGGTTGGCCGACGCGCCGGACGGGCTGTCCGACAACGCCGCCGTGGTGCTCGACGGCATCGTCTACTCGATCGGCGGCGGCACCCACCTGGGCACCACCCGGCAGGCGTGGGCCTACGACCTGGCCGCCGACTCCTGGCAGCGGCTGCCGGACCTGCCCCGCGACCGGGGCAAGCCGGCGGTGGCGGCGGTCAACGGCAAGGTGTACGTGTTCGGCGGCTGGGACACCGAGTTCCGGCCACAGTCGGCGGTCGAGGTGTTCGACCCGGCGACCGGGGAGTGGCAGACCCTCGCCGGGGTGACCAACCCGGCGCCCCGGGCAGCGGCCGCGGCGGTGGTCGTCGAAGGGCTGATCTACCTGGTCGGCGGCTGCCGGGACGACCTGTGCCGGGCGTCGGCCGACGTGCTGGCGTTCGACCCGGTGACCGGCACGTTCCGGGCCCGCGCCGACTACCCGCACGAGGTGGCGTGGCATGCCTGCGGGGCGATCGACCTGCGGATCTACTGCGCGGGCGGGTACAGCCACGACGGCGAATACGCAGACACCCTCGCCTACGACCCGGACACCGACCGCTGGTCGGCTCGCGCGGCCATGCCGGAGCACGTGACCGGCGCGGCGTACTCGGTGGCCGCCGGCCGCCTGGTGCTGGCCGGCGGCATGCTCTCCGCCGGGGAGATCACCGATCAGACCATCGGGTACGACCCGGTGGCCGACGCCTGGCAGGAGCTTGCCCCGACCGGGCAGGCCGCGTCCCGGGGTGCCGGGGCCTGCGGCGGTTTGGCGATCGGCGGCATGTCGCCGCAGTGGGCGGCCCTGCCGTCGATCTCCCGGTGGTCCGGGGCGGACGGCTGCGCGCCGCAGGCCGAGGTGCCCTGGCTGCGGGTACGCCCGGCCAGCTTCACGTTGGCGCCGGGCGCGTCGAAGGCCGTCACGTTGCGGTTCACCGCTGACGCCGCGACCGGGGTCGACGGGCCCGGCCGCTACACCGCCACGTTGGCGCTGCGGGCACTGACCCCGTACCCGGTGCCGACGGTGCCGGTGGAGTTGACGGTGCGGCAGCGGTAGGTCGTACCCGGTGAGTCGTCCGGAGTAGCTGGTGCGGGGGTGTCCGAGCGGATACCCCCGCACCGCCGGTCGTCGGTACGGCACGAGACGCAGCCGGCCATTAACCGGCTTGTTGCTGCACCGCAACCGTACGTTGCGGAAACACCCAGCTACCCCGGATAGTTTCGGCCGCCATGCGTGTCAGTCCGCCCCTGCACGACAGCGAGCAGGAGGCGCCTACCCAGGTGGCCTCGCCGCGCCCGACACGCGAGCGCAGCCCGTACATCGACGCGCTGCGGGCGTTGGCGATCCTGCGGGTCTACCTGCTGCACACCCTCTGGCTGACCTGGCTGCCGCTGGCGTTCCCGGCGATGCCGGTGATGTTCGCGCTGGCCGGCTACCTGACTGCCGTGTCACTGGACCGGGGAGCGCCGCTGCGGGTCGTCGGCTCGCGGCTGCGCCGGCTGCTGCCACCGCTGTGGGCGCTCGCCGCGGTCGCCGTACCGCTGATGGTCCTGGTCGGCTGGCGGCCCAGCCTGCTGGACGTGACCTGGTGGGTGGTGCCGCTGAGGAACCCGCCGAACAGCGAGTGGGGCGGGCCGTTCTCCCTCGGACTCTGGTACATCCGCGCCTACCTGTGGCTGGTGCTGCTCTCCCCGCCGCTGTGGTGGGCGTTCCGCCGCTGGCCGGTCGGCGCGCTGCTCACCCTGCCCGCACTCGCGGTACTGCTCTCCTCCCCGCTGGTCGACCTGTCGGTCAACCCGGTCACCGACGTGGTCTGGTCGATGGCCGCGTACGGCACCTGCTGGCTGATCGGCTACGCCCGGCACACCGGGCTGCTGGACCGGGTCCCGCTGAGGTGGTACGCGCTCGGCGTCGGCGCGCTGGCGCTCGGCGCCATGATGTGGCTGGCCGAGCGGGGCGAGGACGACCGGCTCGGCGCGCTGGTGTGGGGCTGGGCAGTGGTGCTGCTGCTGATGCGGGCCCGGCCCCGGCTGGACTGGCTGGCGCAGGTGCCGTGGCTGGCCCGGCTGATCCGCATGATCAACGCCCGCGCGGTGACCATCTACGTCTGGCATCTGCCGGTGCTGTACGCCGCCAGTGGGCTGCTCACTCTGACCGGCCTCGACACCGGCAAGGCGGCCATCCTCGGCGTCGGCACCGTGCTGCTGATCGGCGTGGTGCTGGCCCTCGGCTGGGTCGAGGACCTGGCCGCCCGCCGCCGCCCGTCGTTACTGCCGCCCAATTGACGCCGTTCATCGGTCGACTGACTGGCAACTCCCTCGACTCCTGCTACGTGGGCTCCTGCGGCTCGCCGAGGAGTTGCTCGCGCCAGTCCGCGAATCGCCCGCGCATCGCTGCGATGTCCTGTGGAACAGTGCCGTAGGCCGCAAAGCGGCGGTCCGGGTAGCGCGGCAGCATGTCGAACAGATCGGCGAGAATCCGTCGGTCGAACCCAGCATCGGCCTGCTCGGCAAGTTCGAGGATTCGCTCACGGGAGTACCGACCAGTCTGCACGGCAGCATCGACGTCGAGGAAATCTCTCGGTTCGGCGCGGGTGAACAGGGCAGACATTTTTCCTGCGACGACATCGTCGATGTGCAGGACCGGACCGATGTCCATGGTCACCGGCGGCAACGCACGCCAGTTCGCGGCGAGTTCGACCTTGTACGGCCGGTCAGGTTCAACAGGTTCGGTAACCGCCAGCCGGGCGAAGGTCTCGAACTGCTGGGTGATCTCGACGGCGTAGCCGCCCGAACGGTAGGCCGTGACAACCGCGTCGACCGCGACCTCGAAGTCGTCGCGCCGTTCCCAGGCGGTGAACAGGTCGATGTCCTCACTCGGTCGGTCGAGGATCCCGTGCGCCTGCACGGCATAACCGCCCGCTAGGGCGAAACCATAATGACCAGCGACCCGGAGCCCGATCTCCGCCAGCCGGAGGTGGACCTCTTCCATGATCAGCCAGCCAGCGTCCGCGGCGGGGCGGCCAGTTCAGGGAACCGCGCCTGCCACAGCGCGCGCAGCCGCGCTGGCAGCCACAAGCGTGGCCACACTTGACGTAACGTGTCCGCGTCGAGCCACCGGTTCAAATCAGCAACACTGGCAGCCTGGTTCAGCACCGTCTGATACATCAGCTGGAGATCACCGGCGTCGTCGAGGTCGTAGTCACTGTCACCGGACCAGTCCAACCAGCGATCAAGAGTCACCACCCCGGTCACCGGCCCCCGCAGATCGGCCAGGCGCGCGGGGATGACGTAGTGCCGCTGGTCGGCGTACCGCGAACCAACCGGCGCACCTTCTGCCCTCGCCATTGCCGCACCTCCTCAGCCCGATCCTACGGCCGGCCCGACTCTTGACGACATACCACGGACCATAAGTTGCTGAGGCTGACGAAAGGCGCCCCGGTAGGCGTACGGGCTGGTGCCGACGATCCGTTTGAAGCTGTCCCGGAACGCGGTCGGTGAACCGAAGCCGACCCGGCGGCTGATCTGCTCGACCCCGTCGTCGGTGGCTTCCAGCAGGTGCTGGGCCTGCCGGATCCGGGCCTCCTGCAGCCAGCGCAGCGGCGGGACGCCGGTGTGTTCGCGGAAGCGTCGGTTCAGGGTCCGGGAGCTCATTCCGGCCCGGTCGGCGATCCGGGCCAGCGTCAACGGTTCGGCCGCCTGTTCACGCAGCCAGCTCAGCAGCGGCTCGATCGCCGGCTCGGGCGGTGCCGGTGGTGACTGGGCGGGGATGAACTGGGCCTGCCCGCCGCTGCGTTCCAGCGGCATCACCGACAGCCGGGCGGCGTCGGCCGCCGCCGCCGAGCCGTGGTCGCGGCGGACCAGGTGCAGGCATAGGTCGAGGCCGGCGGCGGCCCCGGCGGAGGTGAGGATCTGCCCATCGTCGACGTAGAGCACGTCCGGGTCGACCCGGACGGCCGGGTAGCGGGCGGCCAGGTCGGCGGCGGCCCGCCAGTGGGTGGTGGCCGGTCGGCCGTCGAGCAGGCCGGCGTCGGCCAGGACGAACGCGCCGGAGCAGATCGAGGCGATCCGGGTGCCGGCGTCGGCGGCGGCCCGTAGCGCGGCCAGTACCGGCTGCGGCACCGGGGCCGACAGGTCGGCGCAGCCGGGGACGATCACCGTGTCGGCGGCGGCCAGCGCGGTCAGGTCGGCGGCCGGCCGCAGAGTGAACGCGCCGGCGTCCACCTCGGCGGTGGCCGCGCAGACCACCACCTGGTAGGCGGCCCGGCCGTCGGGCAGCCGCAGCCGGCTGAACACCTCGATCGGGGTGGACAGGTCGAACGGGATCACCCCGTCGAGGGCGAGGATCGCGATCCGGTGCATGCCGAGGACGGTACGCCGGCCGTGGCGAGAATCCGTTGACCTGTGTCCTTCCTGCCACTCCTCGCGTCACGAAACCACCCATACCGTCGCGTCGTGACGAAATTTCTGCTCTCCGTACATGTGCTAGCGGCGATCGTGGCGATCGGCCCAGTGACCGTCGCGGCCAGCATGTTCCCGGCCGCCGCCCGGCGGGCGATCGCCGACCCGCACGACGCCGCCGCCCGCACGACGCTGCGGACGCTGCACCGGATCTGCCGGGTGTACGCCGCCGTCGGGATCGTCGTGCCGGTCTTCGGCCTGGCCACCGCCACCAGCCTCGGGGTGCTCACCGACGCCTGGCTGCTGGTGTCGATCGCGCTCACCGCGATCGCCGCCGCGCTGCTGGTGCTGCGGGTCCTGCCCCGCCAGGCGACGCTGCTGACCGGAGTCGACGCGACGAAAGCCGGGGCGGCCCCGGGGCGGCTGGCGGCGTACACCGGGGTGTTCAACCTGCTCTGGGCGACCGTCACGGTGCTGATGATCGTCCGTCCCGGCTCGACCACGGGGGTGTGAGGGTGTCGGGCAGTCTGCGGCTGTTGCGCATCGCCGCCGGAGTCGAACTCGCAACCCTGATCGTGATGCTGGCCAACCTGGTGACAGTGCACTGGTCGGCGGTGTCGTCGCTGCTCGGCCCGGCCCACGGGGCGGCGTACCTGCTGGTGGTCGTCGCCACCGCGCAGCAGCCGGCCGCGCCGCGATCGACCCGGCTGCTCAGTCTGCTGCCCGGCGTCGGCGGCCTGCTGGTGCTGCGGCGGCTGCCCCCCAACCCCAGCGGTGTGCCCAGCTGACCAGTGGATGCAGCACCTGGATCAGCTCCCGGCCGGCGTCGCTGAGGGAGTACCGCACCTGCACCGGATATGTGGGGGTCACCTCCTTGCGGACGAGCCCTTCCCGGGTCAGTTCCTGCAGCCGCGCGGAGAGGAGCCGGTCCGAGATGCCGTCGACGTTGGCGCGCAGTTCCGAGAAGCGTTGATGGCCGCGATGCAGGCTCATCAGGATCGCGGCGTTCCACTTGCGGCCCGCGAACTCGGCCACCCGACGGAACTCTCCGCACGCCTTTTCGCTGACCCGGCTGTCATGAGATGCCGTCACTAACAAATGGTAAGCGGCTAACGCTGTGTTTGGCAACGGCGGTCCCGACGCCGACAGTGGGTGTCGCGCACCTGCACAGCAGCACCCGCCCCAGCTGATCACCACCAGGAGACCGTCAGATGAGAATCGTCGTTGTGGGCACCGGCTTCGCCGGCTCCGCCCTCGTCCGGGAGTTCGCGGCGCGCGGCCACGACGTCGTCGCCGTCTCGCGCAGCGCAGCGGGCACCTGGCCGGCGGGTGTCTCCTGTGTCACCGGCACCGTGTACGACCCCTCCTTCGCGGCGCGGATGACCAGCGACGCCGACGTCCTCGCCGTGGCCCTGCCGGCGCTCAGTGCCGAGGGTGGGATCGTCGCCAGCGTCCGGGCGCTGCTTCCCGCTGTCCACCGTCGCGTCCGGCTGGGCATCGTGGGTGGCTCGGCCGTCCTGCCGCTGCGGACGGGAGGGCCTCGCCTCGGCGACACCGACTCGTTCCCCGACGCGCTGCGGCCCCGCGTCACCGCCCACCAGCAGGCACTCGACACGCTGGAGGCGTCCCCCGGCGAGATCGACTGGTTCGTGCTGGTGCCCGCCGCCGAGTTCGGCCCGCATGCGCCCGGCACCCGCCGAGGCACGTACCGGACGAGCCGGACCGCGCTGGTGTCCGACGCGAACGGCCGTTCGGCGATCGGCGTCGAGGACTACGCCTGTGCGTTCGCCGACGAGATCGAGGCTCCCACGACGCACCGCTCCTGGCTCACCGTCGGCTACTAGCAACCCGGTGCGGCACTCAGCGGAGGGCGTCGTCGGCGAGCCGGGCGTGCACGCCGACCACGCCGTTGACGATCTGCGTCACCCGTACGTCGACGACGACGCTGGCCAGGGCGACCGCGTCGCCCCGGGACAGCCCGTGCCGGCGGGACATCAGGGTGATCATCGCGTCGAGCGCGTCGGCGGTGGCGGCGTCGAGGGTGTCGCCCAGGCCGAGGGTCAGCCAGGCACCGTCGACCCGGGCCACCGGGCCGGTCAGCGGCCGGTCGTCGACCAGATCGAAGGTGAGCTGGACCCGGTCCATCGGGCATTCGATCGCCGTACCGCAGATCTCGCCGTCGCCCTGGGCGGCGTGGCCGTCGCCGACGGAGAACAGCGCGCCGTCGACGGTGACCGGCAGCAGCAGGGTGCTGCCGGCGACCAGGTCCTTGCAGTCCAGGTTGCCGCCGCAGCGCCGGGGCGGGATCGTCGAATGCTCGCCGGGCTGCGCCGGCGGCATGCCGAGCACCCCGAGGAACGGCCGCAACGTCACGGTGTGGCCGAGCTGGTTGCGCCCGGTGTTGGCGACCGGGTCCAGCTGCCAGGTGTGCACCGTCTCGGTGCCGGCGATCCCGTACCGCTCGCTGTGCGGGGTCAACGCGCTGCCGGCGAGGGTGGTGCCCCACTCGGCCGGCAGTACCTCGTCGACCCGTACCGACAGGGTCGTCCCGGGCCGGGCACCGCGCACCGCGACCGGCCCGACCAGCGCATGGCCGAACCCCGGCCGGTACGCCGGCACCCGGGGCCGCTGGTCGTGCGGCCCGCCGGCGTACGGCCCGGCCGACCACCAGCAGTCCAGGGTACGGAAGATGACCGTGTCGCCGGGGTCGATGGTGAGCACCGGCGGATAGCCGGGTGAGAAGTAGCCGTGCAGGGTCCGGGTGTTCGGCTCCAGGGTGTGCCGCATCGCCGCAGGTTACCGCCGCCGGTCCAGGTGACGCAGCTAGCGCCGCCGGTCCACGTGACGCAGCTACCGCCGCCGGTCCACGTGACGCAGCTACCGCCGCCGGTCCAGGTAGCGCAGCGACCGGCGCAGGTAGCTGCGCGGGTTGGTGTCCAGATGCCGGGCCCAGCGGGGCGGCAGGTCGTCGCGCAGCCAGGCGTACCGGCCCAGCGCGTAGCCGTACATCGGCTCGGTGAGATAGCCGAGCCGGCTCGACTGCCAGCCGCCGGCCCGGCCCCGGAAGTCGAAGGCGGCGTTGGCGGTGAAGATGCCGAGTCCGAAGAAGACAGTGGTGAGGTCGGTGAGCGGCTCGTGGTCGGCGGCGTCGGGGCGGTGCCGGCCCTCGCCGATCAGGCGTTCGTGGGCCAGCTCGTGCGCGATGGTGGCGACCAGCGCCGTCGGCTGGCAGGCCTGCGCCCCGGCGATGGTGATCACGCCCCGGCCGCCCCGACGTACGTAGTGCCCGGCCGCGCCGGAAGCGGCCTGCGCGTACGCCGGCAGGCTGGCCAGTAGCGCGGCTTCGGAGTCGTCGGCCGGCTCGAAGACCAGCTCGACCCGGTCGGGGTCGACGGCCATGTGCCATGCGACGCGGTGCAGCACGGCCGCCACGTCTGCCTCGCTGCCGTGGTAGGCGCCGGGGAAGAACTCGTCGGTGGGCAGCACCACCGGTCCGCGCAGCGCCGGCTCGCCGAACTCGCGGATCAGCCAGGACAGTGACTCGTCGATCCAGTCCCGCTCGGTCTCCCGGACCGGGCACGCCGCGCTGAACAGCATCGGCACACCTCCCCGTACGGTTTGCTGCCGTCAGGATCCCCGACCGGGGACGGCGCCGGGTGCCCGGCGGCGGTCGGATAGGCGACAGCGGTCGGGGCCCGGTGACCGGCGTATCGTCGGGCGCTGTGACTGCCGTGCCCTACTCGTTCTGCTCGTCCTGCGGTACCCGCTACCCGGCCGACGCCGGCTGGCCCCGGTCCTGTGGCCACTGTGGGCAGCAGGTCTGGCGCAACCCGACGCCGGTGGCGGTCGCCGTGGTGCCGGTGACGACTCCACAGGGGATCGGCGTGGTGGTGCAGCGACGCGACATCGAACCGGCGCGCGGCGAACTGGCTCTGCCGGGCGGGTTCATCGAGTACGGCGAGGACTGGCGTGACGCGGTGGTCCGCGAGCTGCGCGAGGAGACCGGCCTGACCGGGCGGGCCGACCAGGTGCGGCTGTACGCGGTACGCAGCGTGCCGAGCGGCGCCAGTCTGCTGGTCTTCGGTGTGCTGCCGCCCCGTCCGGCGCAGACGTTGCCGGCGTCGGTGGCGACCGAGGAGGCCACCGAGTGGCTGGTGGTGACCGAGCCGGTCACGCTCGCGTTCCCGTTGCACACCGAGGTGCTGACGCGCTATCTGACCGATCCGACGGACCCGGCGCCGCTCGGTACTCTGTGGGCGTGAGCGACCTTCCTGACCGGCTGCCACCTGACCACCTGCCTCCTGACGGGCTGCGGGCCTCCGACGCCGACCGCGAGCAGGTGGCGGAGGTGCTGCGGGCCGCGGCCGCCGAGGGCCGGATCGATCTGCCCGAGTTGGACGAACGGCTGGTCCGGGTGTACGCCGCCCGGACGTACGCGGAGTTGGAGCCGCTGACCCGGGACATCCCCCGGGCGGTGTCCGACGCGGTGGCCCGGCGCGGCGAGCACGGTCTGGCGCCGTCGCGGCCGTCGCAGTGGGCGATCGCGGTGATGAGCGGTTTCGACCGGCGTGGCCGGTGGGTGGCACCGGGCATTCTGCGGGCTTTCGCCTTCTGGGGCGGCGGCCGGATCGATCTGCGGGAGGCGCGGCTCGATGCGAACGCGATCCGGATCCGGGCCTGGGCGATCATGGGCGGGATCGAGATCGTGGTGCCGGACGACGCCGAGGTGTCGATCTCCGGTGTCGGCCTGATGGGCGACTTCGGTCAGCGGGCCGCCGGGCTGGGCAGCCCAGGCGGGCCGAGGATCCACATCAACGGGTTGGCGTTCTGGGGCGGTGTGACGGTCAGACGTCGGGGCCGGCCGGGACGCTGATCGCGGCGACGATCAGGCCGTTACGGGTCAGCCACCGGCCGGTGAACCCGGTCAGCGGCGTGCCGTCGGGCAGCGCCGGTCCGGGCACCAGCAGCCGGGCGGTGAAGTCCCCGTCGGTGGCGGCGCCGGAGCCGGAGGTGGCGGCGCCACCGGAGCCGGGGGTCGCCTCGACGTACGCCTGCTCGAAGCCGAGCCAGCGTTCCGCCAGCGGATACCACGCCTTGTAGACGGCTTCCTTGGCGCAGAACAGTAGCCGGTCCCAGTGCACCTGCGGGTGGGTGTCCCGGCGGGCGGTCAGCCAGGTGAGTTCGTCGGGAACGGTGATGCTGTTCAGCACTCCAGCGGGCAGCGGCTCGTGTGGTTCGGCGTCGATGCCGACCGTGGTCAGGTCGACCGACCGGGCCACCACTGCGGCGCGGTAGCCGGCGCAGTGGGTGATGCTGCCGACCACCCCGGCCGGCCAGCGGGGTTCGCGGCGTGCGCCGGACGGCACCGGTACGCCGGGGAAACCCAGCTCGGCGAGGGCTTCGTGGGCACAGCGGCGGGCGGTGCCGAACTCGCGGCGGCGCTTGTCCACCGCGTTGCCGAGCACCGCCGACTCCTCGGGGAACAGGGTGACCGGGACGCTGTCGTCGAACGCCTCGCGGGCGACCGCCGTGGTTGGCAACAGTGCCTCGATCATCCCGCTCCGCCCTCCGTCACCGTCGTGGCAGGTGGTCGGGTGTCACTGGCAGACCCGCCATTCGCCGTTCTCCTCGACCAGTCTGACGGCCTCCTGCCGCTGCGCGCCACCGTCGTAGGTGACTTCGACGGTGACAGTGCCGGATGTCCGCCCGTTGGTGGTCGACACGTTGACGCCGACGATGTCGTACCCGGCGATCTGTCCGGCGGCGGACTCCTGCCGGACGTACTCCGTCTCGGACAGGGTGTCCCGGCGGTCCTGGCACAGTCGCTGGTAGGCGCCGGCGTAGTCGCCGGCGGACAGCGCGTCGAAGTGGGCGGTGGTGGCGTCGCGGGCCGGCTCGGTGGCCGCCGACACGGTCCGGTACAGCAAGAAGCCACCCCCGGCGACGCCGACGCAGCAGAGCAGGACGACGGCGAGCACGACAGCGACGATGATCACGGTCGTCCGCCGACCACGGCTCGGCCCGGCGGGTGACGGTGGTGGTGGTGGTGGTGGCCCCGGCGGTTGGTAGCTCATGATCCGGATGCTAGAGGCCGCCCGCCACCTGCCGGACGGGCAGACGGCTACCCCGCATGGGACCGGGCGAGACGCCGGTGTGTCCGGTCGTCGGTACGCCGGGCGAGCGTCCGCAGCTCGGCGGTACCGCTCTGCGGCTGGTTGGCGCACCAGGCGGTCAGCAGCCGGTCGGCGCTGTCCGGATCGCTGTCGGCGGCGACCGCCACCACCACCTCGGCGGTCTCGTCCAGCAGGTCCGCGACGGTCGGCACCACCACGCCCTGTTCGCGCAGGTGGTGCCTGACCAACGCGGCACCGAGCGGCGTCAGGCTGATCTCGTCGTCGGTGAGCCGGACCGCGCCGAGGTCGGCCAGCTGCGCGAACAGCCGGTCGGCGTCGTTGTGGGCGAACTGGCGCCAGGCCTGCTGCTGCTCCTCGGTGCCGCCATACGGCACCAGCATCGACTCCTCCAGCGCCTGGTGCAGCAGATCACGCAGAGCCGGGACCGGCAGCGGTTCGGCGGACGAGTAGAGGGTGAGCGCCGCGATGACGACGGCGTCGTCGAACCGCCACCGCATCAACGATTCGCTCCAGCCGCTGCCGCACACCGCCGCCCCGATCTCGGGCAGCGCAGCGTACAGCCGCCTGGCCAGGGCGAGCGGGTCGGTCAGCAGCTTCGCCGCGCTCTTGACCGGAACGAGCCGGCCCTTGACCGGCCGGACCACCCGAGCGGCCCGGGCCCAGGCGACGACGACCGAGAGCCCGTACAGCTCCTCGCTGCTGCGGGTCTTGAACACCCGGTCACCGATGGCCGGATCGATCACGTCTGCGGTGCCGAGCAGCGGGATCAGTTCCCGGGCGTCGGCCAGCCGCAAGTTGCCGTTCGGGGTCAGGGTACGGCCCTGGCCCACCCAGGCCACGAACTGCCGGACCCGGTGCAGGATCGTCGACGCTTCGGCCGCCGGGCGCAGCTCGGCGTCGTCCGGGACGACCACCAGTGGCAGGGTCGGTGGGCGTTGGGCGCGGTCCGACGCCGCCAGGTGGTTGGCCATGATCTGGTTGAGCAGGTCCCGGTCGACGGGGATCCGGCCGGCGTGCACCTCGGCGATGAACGCCTGGGCGGCCGCGTTGTCGGTCGGGTCGACGCCGTCGCGCATCATCCGGGTGGCCCAGTACTTCGCCGGACCGTAGCGCCGCTCGTCGGCCAGTGCCTCGGCGACCGGTCCGGTCAGCTCGTCGAGCGTCTTGTGCAGCAGGTCCCGGTCGGCGCAGTGCCGGTCGGCGAGCCCTTCGTCGAACAGGAAGTCGACGAATCCCCGTACGCTCGGCACGACGGCGTCCCAGTCGTCCGGGTGCATGGTGACCTGTCGGGGAAACCAGTCGAGCAGAGCGGCGGTGAGATCGTCAGGGTGCCACCGTCCGAGCAGACCGTCACCGTGACTCCACCGGTGCTCCAGCAGTGTCTCGATCACGAACGGGTCGAGCCCGGTGCGCCGCTGCCGACGCGCCCACTTGCCGACCTGGCCGACCAGCCGTTCCCGGGCGGGGTGGAAGGTGTCGGGTTCGGCTGACGTGTAGACCGTCCTCATGCCGCGCGACCCTACCGTCCGCTACGGCCGACCGACGCACGACCGGGGCTGGCAGACCCTTGACGACGAGGTACGCCCCGGTTAACACTCTCGCAACTGCCGTGTCACGGCGACGAATCGGGCGAACGCTGACCGGGGTGTCGCCCGACGCACATTGTTAGCGCTAACATCGGCTCATATCAAGTGTCAACCCAGCAAACCGGACGCCTCCCAGGAGGAGACAGTCATGCCGCAGCGGGCTCGACCGCGTACCACCGGACCACGACGAACAGCCCTGGCGTCGCTCGCCGCACTCGCTCTCACCACCGGTCTGCTGGCCGCCGGGCCGACCACCGCCACCGCGGCCGGACCCACCGACGGCCTCGTCCTGTGGTACGAGCTGGACGCCACCGCCGGAACCGTCGCCACCGACGCGTCCGGCAACGACCGGCACGGCACCGTGCACGGTGCCGCCGACTGGTCCGGTGCCGACGGCCTGGGCCTCAACGGCAGTGACACGTACGTGGACCTGCCCGACGACGTGCTGCGCGACCTCGACTCGGTCACCGTGGCGATGGACGTGTTCATCGACCCGGCCCAGGTCACCCCATATTTCATCTTCGGAATGGGCAACACCAGCGGCGGCACCGGCGACGGATACCTGTTCGCCACCGGTGACCAGTTCCGCGCCGCCATCGCCAGCGGCAACTGGTCCACCGAGCAGAACACCCGACCGAACCCGTCCCGCAACCTCGCCCGGGGCGTCTGGAAACACCTCACCTACACCCAGACCGGCAACACCGCAGTGCTCTACGAGGACGGCGTCGAGGTCGGCCGCAACACCGCGGTCACCATCACCCCGGCGTCGATCGGTGGCGGCGCCACCACCGCCAACTACATCGGACGCTCGGTCTACACCGGCGACCGCCACCTCGCCGGCCGGGTGCGTGACTTCCGCATCTACGACCGGGCGGTCACCGCCGACGAGGCCGCCCAGCTCGGGGAACGCGCAGCCGCCGCGGTCGTCGCCCACGACGCGGCCGCGCTGGACCTCGGCGACACCAGCCGGATCACCGCCGACCTCACCCTGCCGGCCACCGGGCCCGGCGGCTCGGGCATCGACTGGACCTCCAGCGACCCGACGGTGGTCGCCACCGACGGTACGGTGACCCGACCGGCCGTCGGCGAACCAGACGCCCAGGCCACGCTCACCGCCACCCTGCGCCGGGGCACCGTCACCGACACCAGGAGCTTCGAGGTGACCGTACTGGCTGAATTCGACGACGCGCGGATCGTCGCCGACGCCGCCGCAGCGCTGACCGTGCACGACGTCGACGACGTACGCGGAAACCTGACCCTGCCCACGACGGGCGCCGACGGCACCGCCGTGACCTGGGCATCGGACGACCCGACGGTGGTCGGCACCGACGGAGTGGTGCACCGGCCCGCGCCCGGAGCCGGCGGCACCACCGTCACGCTGACCGCCACCGTCACCCGCAACGCGGCCAGCGCCACCCGCGAGTTCACCGCCAGCGTCCCCGAACTGCCGGCACCGGCCGACCGCACCGGCTACCTGTTCAGCTACTTCACCGGCGAGGGCACCGCCGACGGCGAGCAGGTCTACTTCGCCCTCAGCCAGGGCAACGACCCGCTGCGCTGGCAGCAGCTCAACGACGGCCGGCCGGTGCTCACCTCCACGCTGGGCGAGCAGGGCCTGCGGGACCCGTTCATCATCCGCTCCCCGGACGGCGACAAGTTCTACCAGATCGCCACCGACCTGCGGATCCACGGCAACGGCGACTGGGACGGCGCGCAGCGCCACGGCAGCAAGTCGATCATGGTGTGGGAGTCCACCGACCTGGTCAACTGGACCGACCAGCGCCTCGTCCAGGTCTCCCCGGACACCGCCGGCAACACCTGGGCGCCGGAGACCTACTACGACCCGACGATCGGCGCGTACGTCGTCTTCTGGGCCTCGAAGCTCTACCCGGCCGACGACCCGGACCACACCGGGAACACCTACAACAAGATGTTGTACGCCACCACCCGCGACTTCCACACCTTCTCCGAACCGCAGGTGTGGGTCGACCCCGGCTACTCGGTCATCGACTCGACGGTGATCGACCACGACGGCGTCTACTACCGGTTCACCAAGGACGAACGCAACAACTCGTCGTCGACGCCGTGCAGCAAGTTCATCCTCGCCGAGACATCGACGTCACTGCGCGACACCAGCTGGGACTTCCTGGCCGACTGCATCGGCCAGGGCGTGATGTCCCAGGGTGAAGGGCCCACCATCTTCAAGTCGAACACCGAGGAGAAGTGGTACCTGTTCATCGACGAGTTCGGCGGGCGCGGCTACCTCCCGTTCGAGACCGCCGACCTCGCCTCCGGGGTGTGGACGCCGTCGACTGACTACGCGCTGCCGACCAGCCCCCGGCACGGCACCGTGCTGCCGGTCACCCAGGCCGAATACGACGCGCTGCTCGCCGCGTACGGACCGGACCCCGGGCCGGAGCCGACCGACGGGCTGCTGCTGCACTACGAGTTCGACGAGACCGGCGGCAGCGTCGCCACCGACGCCTCCGGGCAGGGCCGGCACGGCCGCTACGAGCGGACTCCCGCGTTCGGCACCGGGGTGCACGGCGGCTCGTTCAAGATGAGCGGCGGCGCCAGCACCTCCACCACCGCGCCGTACGTCACGATCCCCAACGGCGTGTTCGCCGGGGTCACCAGCACCACCGTGGCGACCTGGGTCAAGTGGGACGCCTCCAGCACCGCCAACCAGTGGATCTACGGGTTGGGGCCGGACAGGAACCGTTACCTGTTCAGCGGCCCGAACACCGGCGGGGTGCTGTTCTCGGCGATCACCACCGGCAGCTGGCAGGCCGAGAAGCAGCTGCGGGCGTCGTCGGCGTTGCCCGGCGGCAAGTGGAAGCACCTCGCGGTGACCGTCGACTCGGCCACCCGTACCGCCGTGATGTATCTCGACGGCGTCGCGATCGCCCGGGCCACCGACGTGGCCGTACGCCCGGCGGACCTGCACGACGCCGCCGGCAGCAACGCCGGCTACATCGGACGGTCGCGGTACGGGGAGGACCCGTACTTCGCCGGTGAGGTCGACGACTTCCGGATCTACGGCCGGGCGTTGACCGCCGACGAGGTGTACGCCCTCGGCGGCGACCCGGCGGCGATCACCGACGCGACCCTGCCGCAGCTGAAGGTGGACGCGATCGTCGACGCCGACGACCGCCGGGTGATCCTGCCGGTCCGGCCGGACACCGACCTGACCGCCCTGGCCCCGGAGTTCACCCTGGCCCCCGGCGCCAGCGTCGCACCGGCGTCGGGCACCGTCCGGGACCTGAGCGCACCGGTGGCGTACACGGTCACCGGAGCCGACGGCTCCACCGCGACCTGGACCGTCGAGGCCGGGCTGATGCGCTCCCCGGTGCTGCCCGGCCTGTACGCCGACCCGAACATCGCGGTCTTCGGCGACCGGTTCTACCTCTACGCCACCACCGACGGCTTCGCCGGCTGGAGCGGCACGAAGTTCTCGGTGTTCTCCTCGGTGGACCTGGTGAACTGGACCGACCACGGGGTCATCCTGGACCTGGCGACCGACATCTCCTGGGCGGACAACAGCGCCTGGGCGCCGACCATCGCCGAACGCGACGGCAAGTGGTACTTCTACTTCAGCGGCGGCAGGGCCACCGGCGACACCGGTAAGCACCTCGGGGTCGCCGTCGCCGACTCACCGACCGGGCCGTTCCGCGACGCGCTCGGCGAGCCGCTGGTGCCGGCGGGCACCTACCCCGGTCAGATGATCGACCCGGCGGTCTTCACCGACGACGACGGCCGCTCCTACCTGTACTGGGGCAACGGCTACGCCTACCAGGTCGAACTCAACGACGACATGGTGTCGTTCGACCCGACGAAGGTGACCTCGCACCGGCCGGCCGGGTACAACGAGGGTGCCTTTGTCATCAAGCGCGACGGTCGCTACTACTTCATGTGGTCGGAGAACGACACCCGCAGCGAGGACTACCAGGTGGCGTACGCCGTCGGTGACTCGCCGCTCGGGCCGTGGAGCGAGCGGCGCGGCACCATCCTGCGTAAGGACCTGTCGTTGGGAATCAAGGGCACCGGCCACCACTCGGTTGTGCGTGTCCCCGGCACCGACGACTGGTACGTGGCGTACCACCGGTTCGCCATCCCGGACGGCGACGGCACCCACCGGGAGACGACCATCGACCGACTGGAATTCGCCGACGACGGCTCCATCGTCCCGGTGGTGCCGACCTTGGAAAGCGTCGCGCCGATCCGGCCGGTCAACACCGCTCCGGTGGTGATCGCGGTCACCGGTCCGGCCGGTCCGGTCGCGGCCGGCACCGAGGTCGGCGTCACCGCGACCTTCACCGACTCCGGCACGGACGACACGCACCGCTGCGTGGTGGTCTGGGGCGACGACACCGTGGACGCCGGCACGATCGACGGGTCCGCCTGCGTCGCGGCGCACACCTACGCCGAACCGGGGGTGTACCGACCGACGGTCACGGTGATCGACGACCGGGCTGCCGCGCACACCCTGACCGGTGGCTATCTGGCGGTACACCGGGCCGGCGGCGGGTACGTCGCCGGCTCCGGCTGGGTCATCTCACCGGCCGGGGCGTACGTCGCCGACGAGGAGCAGGCCGGGCGGGCCGAGTTCGGGTTCGTCGCGGCCACCGGGCCGGAAACGACCGGGCCGGGACCGGCGGCGCTGCGGCTGCGCCTCGGCGAGTGGGAGTTCGCCGCCACCAGCCACCGTGGGTACGTCGTCGACGGTCCACAGGTGCGGTTCAACGGCCGGGGCACGGTCAACGGTGCCGGCGACTACGAGTACCTGGTCGGGTTGAACGACGAGGCGCTGCGGGAGCCGGTACCGGGCGACGGCGGCAGGGACCGGTTCTGGATCCGGATCCGGGAGGCGGACACCGGGACCGTCGTCTACGACAGCCGGATCAACGCCGACACCACCGCGCTCGGCGGCGGAGCGGTCGTCGTCGACGTCTCATGACGCGGCTGGGGCGCTACCCGTACGGGTAGCGCCCCAGCCTGCGGGCCTCGCCGATCACTTGGCCAGCGGCTGGCCCTGCTTGTCGGTGAACTTGCCGATCAGGATGACGATGAAGTCGATCAGCGCCCAGAGGCCCAGTCCGCCGAAGGTGACCAGCATCAGAACGCCGGTCCCGATCTTGCCAACGTAGAACCGGTGCGCTCCGAACCCGCCGAGGAAGAAGCTGAGCAGCAGCGCGACGAGCCAGGACTTCTGCTCGGTGGCCGGTCCTGCCATGGTCTGCGACATCGGTTTCCTTCCGAATCAGACGCTCGGCCCCGTCGTAGGGTGGGCCGAGGTGAGGGTGGGTCATCGCCCGGACCGTCGGGCCTGGACGACGACTGGGCAGGTTACCGCAGAACAGCGCGTCGTGTTGTCCCGGGCGCGGAGGTGGTGCTTTCCGGTGACCTGGGTGGACGGTCACCGGCGCAGCTGGGCCTTCACCCCGGCGCCGTACGGCGTCGGCCGGCCATCGTAGCCACGGATCAACGGCGGAACGTCGCCGTATCCGTCGGTGTGCCACACCGATCCGAGGAAGCCGAGGTCACGGTCGTCGAGCCAGTCGATCACCTCGGCGACGAACCGGTGCCCACCGGTGTCCGCACTGACCTCGGCGGCGACCACCGGCACCTCGGCCGCGACCGGCGTGACCTGCTGCTGCCAGCAGTCCGGTGTGGCGCACACCGCGTCGTCATCGACGTGCCAGGATGCGACGAGGTTGCCGCCGGCGTACCGGTCGTCGGGCGGGTAGGCCAGCCAGCCGGACAGGTCGTTGCCGCCGTCGAGGCCGCCGACCAGCAGGGCGTTGTGGCTGCCGGCGAAGTGCCGAATGTTGTAGATCAGGGTGTCCGCTCCGAACTCCGGCCAGTCGGGCGGCAGGCCGGCCGACGGCCGGCCGTCACGCCACGCCTGCCAGGCTGTGTCGGGCGGTAGCTCGCCGATCGCCGGGTACGCGTCGCCGTGCAGGTCGAACAGGATGCTGTTGTCGTCGTCGAAGTGGGCGGCGACGTCCACCCAGAACGTCCGTTGCAGGGCGGTCGCCGGGCCGTGCCAGGCCAGGATCGGGGTGATCCCGTGCCGGACGAGCCGCTGCGCGTACCCGCTGATCGCGTCGCGATAGACGGCCCCCCGGAAGTCCGGCGGGACCGGGTCGCGACCCAGCCAGCATTCGGGGTCGAGCAGGATCCGCACGGCGTTGATCCGCCACCGCCGCATCGCTCGCACCGAGGCGTCGTCGACCGGGCCGTGGAAGATCCCGGAGCCGTCGCGGCACAGTGACTCGGCGCCGGCGCGGACCACGCCGCGCAGCTGATACGGCCTGGGCTGCTGGTCGACGGTGACCAGTTGGTTGCCGGCCACGGTCAGCACCGGGGCGTGACCGGGCGGCGCGGGGCTCACCACCCGGACGCCGCGGACCTCGGCGGTGGCGTGGGCGCCGGCGTCGTCGTGGGCGGTCGCCGCGATCCGCGTCCCGTTGGTCGGCTGGGCACCGTGCCAGGTGAAGGTGTACGGGGCGGTGGTGTCGGTGTGCAGCAGGGTGCCGGCGGAGCGGAACTCGACCCGGGTGATCCGACGTCCGGCGGCGGCGGTGACGTCGACCGCCACCGGGATGGGCCCGGTCGTGGCGAAGATCTGGTTCATCTGCGGGCTGCGCAGCGCGACGACCGGCGGGAACGGATCGGCCGGCGGGACGCTCGGGCTGGGCGGGACGCTCGGGCTCGGCGGCAGGTCGGGGTCCACGTTGCAGGTCTGGCCGTTGAGGTGGTACCTCGTCGGTGGCGGGTTCGCCACCGAGTAGCTGCCGCTGAACTGCACCTGCACCGAGTCGCCGGTGTCCAGATGGTAGGCCCCGGCGTCGGAGCGCAGCTCGTACGGCCAGGCGAGCGGGCTCAGGACGAGACCGGGCGGCACCTGCCGGTAGGCGGAATTGATGGTCTGTTGGGCGCCCGGGGTGAAGGTGAGTCGCCAGGTGGAGACCGGCGGACCCAGGTTAGTCAGTGTCATCCGGGCGACGAACCCGGTCGACCATTCCCTGACCACCTGGTAGTCGACCGTGCAGGAGAACGCTGCCTGGGCGGGCCGCGACACGAGCCCGAGCGACCCGCCAGCGACCGTCAGCAGGCAGGCGATCGCCGCCGTGATGCAACGTCGCATGGGTATCCCCCGGATCTTGGAAACAACCGCCGACAGCACCCACCATCGATCGCCACATATCGATCTGTCAACCTTGTTGCGCTTATCTGCAAATTGCGCTGGTGAGCACCAAGAATCACCCTCCGTGCCCGGCTATGGTTATCAGGGCCGCCGGGACGAGGCGCGATTGACAGACGGGGAGACAGCCGATGACGCCGCGTGCTCACGCGTTCTGGCTGCCTACCCCGGGCACCGGCGAGATCCGCCCGGTCGAGGTCGGCCCGCCCGGCCCCGGCGAGGTCCTGGTGCGGACCCGGTTCACCGGGCTCAGCCGGGGCACCGAGACGCTGGTCTTCCGGGGCGAGGTGCCGCCCAGCCAGTACGCCACGATGCGCGCCCCCCACCAGGACGGCGACTTCCCCGCCCCGGTCAAGTACGGCTACCTCAACGTCGGGCAGGTCGAGCAGGGCCCGGCCGAGCTCGTCGGGCGTACCGTTTTCTGTCTCTACCCGCACCAGACCCGCTACGTCGTGCCGACCGACGCGGTCACCGTGGTCCCGGACGCCGTGCCGGCCCGCCGCGCGGTGCTCGCCGGCACGGTGGAGACCGCGGTCAACGCCCTGTGGGACGCCTCCCCCCTGCTCGGCGACCGGATCGCCGTGGTCGGCGCCGGCATGGTCGGCGCCACCGTCGCCGCGCTGGCCGCCCGGTTCCCCGGCGTACGGGTCGAACTGGTCGACGTCGACCCCGCACGGGCCGCGACCGCCGCCGCGCTCGGTGTCGACTTCGCCCACCCGGACGCCGCCGCCGGCGGGTGCGATCTGGTGTTCCACGCCAGCGCCACGTCGGCCGGGTTGGCCCGATCGCTGGAGTTGCTCGCCGTCGAGGGCACGGTGGTCGACCTCAGCTGGTACGGCGACCGCCCGGTGACCGTGCCGCTCGGCGAGCACTTCCACTCCCGCCGGTTGACCGTGCGCAGCAGCCAGGTCGGCCGGGTCGCCCCGACCCGGCGCGAGCGGCACGGGTACGCCGGACGGCTCGCCCTCGCCCTGGACCTGCTCGCCGACGAGAGGTTCGACGCCCTACTGACCGGCGAGAGCGACTTCGCCGACCTGCCGCAGGTGCTGCCCCGGCTCGCGGCCGGCGAGTTGCCGGCGTTGTGCCACGTGATCCGTTATCCGACTGGAGGATGAGAAATGTTCAGCGTCACCGTACGTGACCACATCATGGTCGCCCACAGCTTCACCGGTGACGTGTTCGGGCCGGCGCAACGGCTGCACGGTGCCACCTTCGTCGTCGACGCCACGTTCAAGCGCACCGACCTCGACAGCGACAACATCGTCGTCGACATCGGCCTGGCCACCGAGCAGCTCAAGGCCGTACTGGCGGAGTTGAACTACCGCAACCTCGACGACGAGCCGGCGTTCGCGGGGATCAACACCTCCACCGAATGGCTGGCCAAGTTGATCGCCGACCGGCTGGCCGACCGGGTGCACGCGGGCGATCTCGGTGGCGGTGCCCGTGGTTTGACCGGAATCGGCGTCACCCTGCACGAGTCGCACATCGCCTGGGCGAGCTACGAGCGGGCGCTCTGACGTCGATGGTCGTCGTGGTGCTGCCCGGCAACGTGGACGATCCGACCGCCCCCAGCGGCGGCAACGTCTACGACCGGCAGGTCTGCACAGGTCTGGCTGCGGCCGGATGGCCGGTGCGCGAGATCGCTCTCCCCGGTGACTGGCCGCGCCCGGACCGGACCAGCCGGGCCGCGCTCGCCGACCTCCTCGCCACCCTGGCCGACGGCACGGTCGTGCTGATCGACGGTCTGGTCGCCTGTGGGGTGCCCGAGGTGATCGGACCGCACGCCGACCGGCTGCGGCTGGCCGTGCTGGTCCACCTGCCGCTCGCCGACGAGACCGGGCTGGACCCGGCTGAGGCTGCCGAGCTGGACCTGGCCGAACGCGCGGCGCTCGGCTCGGCGGCGGCGGTGATCGCCACCAGCGACGCGACGGCCCGCCAACTCGCCGCCCGCCACGGTCTGGCCGCCGACCGGATCCGGGTGGCGGTGCCGGGCGTCGCACCGGCGCCCCTGGCGAACCGGGACCCGGCCGGCCGACGGCTGCTCTGCGTCGCGTCGGTCACCCCCCGTAAGGGCCACGACGTGCTCGTCGAGGCGCTCGCCACCGTCACCGACCTGGACTGGGAATGTCTCTGCGTAGGAGCGCTGACCGCCGCCGCGTACGTCGACCGGGTCCGGCAGCGGATCGCGTACCACCGGCTCGGGGACCGCGTCACGCTGGCCGGGCCCCGCGCGGCGGCGACGTTGGCCGGCACGTACGCCGACGCCGATCTGCTGATCCTGCCGTCGCACGCCGAGACGTACGGCATGGTGATCACCGAGGCGCTGGCCTGCGGCATCCCGGTACTGGCCAGCGATGTCGGCGGGGTGCCGCAGGCGGTGGGTCGCACCGACACGGGTGAGCGCCCCGGCCGGCTGGTGCCGCCCGACGACCCGGCGGCGCTCGGTGCGGCGGTACGCCGCTGGCTGACCGACGGCGACGAGCGGGAGCGGTTACGGGCGGCTGCCGTCGCGCGTCGGGCCGGGCTGCCCGACTGGGCGGACACGGCCTCCAGGGTCGGCGCGGTACTGCACGAACTGGGTCGGCGCTGACGGCGGCGCCCCGCCCCAGCGGAGGGAGACTTCATGGAGACGATCGAGTCGGCCGGGTACAGCCCGGCGTGGTTGGGGCTGCGGGAGCCCGCGGATGCGCAGGCGCGCTCGGCGGAACTGGTCGCCGAGGTACGCCGGCTGCTGACCGGCGCCGCCCGCACCGAAATACACGACCTCGGCTGCGGCACCGGTTCGATGGGCCGGTGGCTGGCCCCGCAGCTGCCCGGTGCCCAGCACTGGGTGCTGCACGACCGCGACCGCGAACTGCTGCGCCATGCCAAGGCCCGGATGGCCCCGGCGGCGTCCGACGGCGCACCGGTCACCGCGACGGTACGCCGCGACGACGTCACCGCGCTCACCGTCGACGACCTCGCCGGCGCCGACCTGGTCACCGCGTCGGCCCTGTTGGACCTGCTCACCGCCGACGAGGTGGACCGGCTGGCGGCGACCGTCCGGGCGGTCGCCTGTCCGGCGTTGCTGACCCTCACCGTGGTCGGTGACGTACGGTTCGATCCCGCCGACCCGCTCGACGGGGAGCTGACGGCCGCGTTCAACGACCATCAGCGGCGGCACAGCGCGGGTCGGCCGCTACTCGGCCCGTCGGCGGTGGAAGCCGCGACCGAGGCGTTCACCCGGCACGGGGCAACCGTGCTGGTGCGGCCCAGCCCGTGGCGGCTCGGCCCGGAGCAGGCGGAGCTGACCGAACGGTGGCTGGACGGCTGGATCGCGGCGGCGTACGAACAGCGGCCGGAGCTGGCCGCCCGGCCGGGGGTCTACCGGCGCCGCCGGCTCGCCGCTGCCGCCGCCGGTGAGCTGGGGGTCACCGTGGAACACCGGGACATGTTGGTCGTGCCGGGCTGAGGTCTGCACAGCGTACTTCCGGTGCCGGGCAGGTGAACCGGAGGCGACACCGCCGCGTATCTGTCGGCGGAGGCTCATTGAGGGGGGCACGTAATGCACAGGGCGAAGAGCCCGCTGCGCACGGCCGGCACCGGCCGTGACGCACAGTGAAGGGCAAGGTCTGGGCCTGGCTACGACTGACCGGTGGGGTGACCATCCTGGGGCTGCTGGCCTGGCGGCTCGGCACCAACGCGTTCCTGGACGGGATGCGGGTGATCGACGCGCGGGTGCTGCTGCTGGCGGTCGGGATCGGGCTGCTGACCACGGTCTGCAGCGCTTGGCGGTGGTGCCTGGTCGCCCGGGGGATGGGGCTGGCGCTGCCGCTGGCCGGGGCGGTCGCCGACTACTACCGGGCGATTTTCCTCAACGCCGCGCTGCCCGGTGGGGTGCTGGGTGACGTGCACCGCGCGGTCCGGCACGGCCGAGAGGTGGCCGACGTGGGCCGGGGGGTACGCGCGGTGGTGCTGGAGCGAACCGCCGGTCAGCTGGTGCTGTTCGCGGTCGCTGCGGGTGTGCTGCTGACGCTGCCGGTGCCGGCACCGGCGCGGCTGGTCACCGCGGCTCAGGTCGCGGCGGCCGTGGTCGCGGCGGCCGCGCTGATGGTGGCGCTGTTCGTGGCGGTACGCCGCCGCCGGCCACGGGTCCGTCGAACGGCAGCCGCCGGGTCCGGCGGGTCCTGGTGGACCCGCGCGGTCGGGCGGACCGTCGCCGACCTGCACAGCGGTCTGCTGGCCCGACGGACCTGGCCGGGGGTGGCGTTGCTGTCGGTCGCCGCGCTGGCCGGTCACCTCGCCACCTTCCTGGTCGCGGCCCGCGCCGCCGGGTCGACGGCGCCGCTACACCAGCTGGCACCGTTGATGGTGCTGGCGTTGTTGGCGATGGCGGTGCCGTTGAATGTCGGCGGCTGGGGACCGCGGGAAGGGGTGACCGCGTGGGCGTTCGGTGCGGCCGGGCTCGGCGCGGGCCTCGGGTTGACCGTCGCGGTGGTGTACGGCCTGCTGGCGTTGACGGCGAGCCTGCCGGGTGCCGGTGTGCTGGCGGTCCGCTGGGTGCGTCGGCTGCCGGCGGTCCGGCAGCGGCCGCCGTTGCGGCTGCGGCTGCGCCTGCGACCACGTCCGGCGACGTGACGGCCAGCAACGTGACGGCGGGACGGGCTGGTCGGCTACTGCTCGCCGAACCGGGACGACAGGGCGTAGCGCAGCAGGGCCACGTCGCCGATCTGGCGGACCTCGACCAGCGTCGCCCGCCGGTCGGCGTGCCACGGGAAGCTGCCGTCGCCGACGAACCGGGGTGCCCGGGAGTCGCCGACGAAGATCGGGGCGACCACCAGGTGCAGTTCGTCGGCCAGGCCGGCGGTGAGGAACTGGGTGTGCACCCGTCCGCCGCCTTCGACCATCAGCCGGCCGACGCCCCGGACATGCAGGTCGCCGACGACCCGTCGCAGGTCGACCGGGTCACCGCAGTCGACGACGGTGGCGAGTCCGGCGAGTCGGCTGCGGGCGCTGCCCAGGCTCGCCGTGGCGCAGTACACGACCTTGTCGACGTCGCCGACGGTGAAGAACCGCGCCTGTGGGTCGAGGTCGGCGCTGCCGGTGACGGTGACCTTCATCGGGGTGGGTGGGTGGCCGGCGGCCACCCGCCGACGCCGGCGGTCAGCCGACCGGACCAGCAACCGAGGGTCGTCGCGGCGCACCGTGCCGGCCCCGACCAGGATCGCGTCGCAGTCGGCGCGTACCGCGTCGACCCGGTCGAAGTCGGCGTCGTTGGACAGCAGCAGGCGCCGCCCGCTCGCGTTGTCCAGATATCCGTCGATCGACATGCCGCAGCTGAGCAGGACGTAGGGTCGCTCAACCACTGATGGCACCTCCTCGACGACCGAAAGATAGCCTGCATGCGAGGCCGGCACACATTCTCCCGTACGGCTCATGTGTCGGTGCCGGCCGGACCGGTGCCGACGCTCTGCGCAGCACATCACCGATAGGACGTACGATGCTTGAACCGCCGCCCCATGCTCCGGTCAACGGTAAGCGCGCCGCCACCAACGGGACGGGTCCCGCGCCGACGGCGACGGTCCGCCGGCAGGTGACGGTGCCGCTGCGGTTCGCCGACGGCTACACCGCCAGCGCCCGGGTCTTCACCTTCGACGGTCTGACCGACCGACGCGAGCACGTGGCGCTGGGCCTGGGCGACTGGGACCGGGCGTTGGACCGGGCCGCCGACGGCGGCGACCCGCCGCTGGTACGCCCGCACAGCGAGTGCCTGACCGGCGACGTGTTCGGCAGTCAGCGGTGTGACTGCGGCCCGCAACTGCGGGAGGCGGTGGAGCGGATCGCCGCCCACGGCGGCTTCCTGCTCTACCTGCGGCAGGAAGGGCGGGGCATCGGGCTGTACGCCAAGCTCGACGCCTACGCGCTGCAGGACGCCGGCCTGGACACGTTCGAGGCGAACGTGGCGCTGGGCCGGGGCGAGGACGAACGCGACTACACGGTCGCGGCGCAGATGCTGCTCGCGCTCGGCGTGCACCGGGTGGCCCTGCTCAGCAACAATCCGGACAAGGCGGCGCAGCTCACCCGGCTCGGCGTCACGGTGACCGAGCAGGTCCCCACCGGTGTGCACGTCTCCGCCGCGAACGTCCGCTACCTGGCCGCCAAGGCGAATCACGCCGCGCACACCATCGATCTGTCGGTGACCGACTGACCGAGCCGACCCGACACTCGTGGACCGGGCGGTCAGTACAGGTAGGGCCAGCCGGCCGCGTCGTAGCCGATCCGGTTGATGCCGAGCAGCGCGGCACCGTTGTTCGCGTAGTAGTGGTAGACGAGGTAGTCGCCGTCGGCGTCGGCGAGCACCGCCTGATGACCGGGTCCGTTGACGCCGCCGTGGCCAGCCAGGATCTGGGTGCCACCGCCAGCGGTGAGCAGGTTGCCGGACCGGTCGGTGAACGGACCGGTGACGCTGGTCGACCGGCCGACCATTACCCGGTACGTGCTGGCCGCGCCCTGACAGCACCGGTCGAAGGAGACGTACAGGTAGTAGTAGCCGCCGCGCCTGACCAGGGTCGGTGCCTCGATCGCTCCGCCGCCACGGCCGGCGAGGCTGTGCATCGCCGAACCGGACCGCCGGCCGGTGCCGGGGTCGATGGCGATCATCTTGATACCGGACCAGAACGATCCGAAGCTCAGCCACCAGCGGCCCTGGTCGTCGACGATCAGGTTCGGGTCGATGGCGTTGAAGGTGTCCGAGCTCTGTGACTCGACGACCAACCCCTGGTTGGTCCAGCTTCCGAAGGCGCCGGTGGAGCTGGTGGCCAGAAAGATGGCGGACCGGTTCGACCCGAACGTCGACGCCGAGTAGTACAGGTAGTACCGGTTGTCGTGGAACGACAGGTCCGGCGCCCAAAGGTTGCGGCTGCCGCCGGTGTACGGGGTGGTCCACGGCGCGCCGCCGGGGAAGACCGACCCGGCGTTGCGGAAGCTGACCCGGTCGGTGGACGTCTTCAGCGCCACGTCGTTGCCGGTGTGCGCCATCAGATAGCCGCCGGTCGGCCGGCGGATCATGCTCGGGTCGTGCACCCCGGTGTCCCCGGTGACCCGCATCGGGTCGGGATAGGAGCCGGGCGGAATGCCGGGGGTGGGGGTAGGTGTGCCGGGGGCGTCGACCCGGACCAGCTGCTACTGCTGGCTGGCCCGGTCGACGTCGCTCCACTGGACGACGTCCGCGCCGTCGGCCGTCGACGAGTCGCGCACGTCGAGAACTTTGCCGCTGTGCCGGGCGACGAGCACGTACCAGGCGGTGGTGTCGACGGTGGCGGCGGAGGCGGCGGGCGGCGCGGCGGCGATCGCGCCGCCGGCCAGGAGGACGCCGACGGTCAGCCCGACGGCGATGAGCGAGGCTTGCCTGCGCCGGAAGGGCGCGTGACGTGGCCGTGGCGTGGCCGGCAGCAGACACGCCGGGGGTGCGGGAAACGTGGACATGGCAGCTTCCTTTCATGTGGCCGTCGCAATGTCGACTGCCCTGACCGAACGCCGGGCCGCGGCTGACCATCCCGCCGCGGCCGGCGCATCCGGACGCTCAACTGGCTGGCTCAGCCGGTCTGACACGCGGTCCCGTCGAGTCGGAAGTCGGTCGGGCCGGGGTTGCTGCCGCTGTACGTCGCCTGGAAGCCGAAGCTGACCGTACCGTTGGTCGGCAGGTTGGCGTTCCAGGCGGCGTTGCGCGCGGTCACCGCCTGACCGGACTGGCTGATCTGGCTGTTCCATCCGTTGGTGATCCGTTGGTTGCCGGTGAAGGTCCAGGTCAGTGTCCAGCCGTTCAGTGGCGCGCCGCTGTTGGTGATCCGGACGTCCGCAGTGAACCCACTCCCCCACTGGTTGACCTGGTAGGAGACCTGGCAGCTACCGCTCGGCGGGGCCGTGGTCGGCGGCGGTGGCGTGGTCGGGGGTGCGGTGGTCGGGGGTGCGGTCGTCGGAGGGGCCGTGGTGGGTGGCGGGGTCACGGCGTCGAGGGGCGGGAAGCGCAGGATCCGGTCGTCGTCGGCGGCCGGCTGCCCCCGACCGTCCCGGTTGCTGGTGGTCACCCAGAGCCAGCCGTCCGGTCCGTACTCGACGGTACGTAGCCGCCCGTAACTGCCGAGCAGTTCGGCGCTCGGGGTGCCGACGCCGCCGGACCCGTCGAGCGGCACGTTCCACAGCCGGTTGCCGCGCAGCGTGGCGACGTACAGCCGGTTCCCGACGATCGCGGCGCCGCTCGGCGAGGCCTCGGCGGGGGTCCAGACCAGCAGCGGGTCGCGGAACCGGGGATCGTTGGCCCGACCCTCGACGATCGGCCAGCCGTAGTTGCCACCGGCGACGATCAGGTTGATCTCGTCCCAGGCGTTCTGTCCGAACTCGGTGGCGTAGAGCCGGCCCTGTGCGTCCCAGGCCAGCCCTTGGACGTGCCGGTGGCCGAGGCTGTAGACGAGCGACCCCGGGAAGGGGTTGTCGGCCGGAGCGCCGCCGTCCGGGCGCATCCGCAGGATCTTGCCGTTGCGGCTCTGCTGGTCCTGGACACGGGAGGTCTGCCCGGCGTCGCCGACACCGGCGTAGAGCATGCCGTCGGGGCCGAACGCGATCCGGCCGCCGTTGTGGATGGCCGACCGGGCCAGGCCGGTGAGGATCGGCTGCCGGTTCTGCGGTGCGGTGAGCCGGAACCGGACGATCCGGTTGTCGGTCGCGGTGGTGTAGTAGACGTAGACGTAGTCGTCCTGCGCGAACGTCGGCGAGACCGCGAGTCCGAGCAGACCGCCCTCACTGACCGGGGTCGCGTCGGGGATCGTGACCACCGGTTGCGGCTGCTGCCCGGGCCGGACCCGGACCACCTGGCCGGTGCCGCGCTGGGCCACCAGCGCGCTGCCGTCAGGCAGGAAGTCCATCCCCCACGGCACCTGGAGTCCGGTCGCGGCCACCGCGGGGCGGGAGAAGTCGAAGTCGCCGAGGGCGTTCGTGCCGATCGGGTCGGCCGCCCGGTCACCGGCGGCCGGAGCGGCGCCGGCCGCCGCGGCGACGCCGACACCTGTCGCGGCGAGGCCGGCGGCGAGTACGGCCCCCAGCACGGTTCTGAGCTTCATGGCACACACCTCTCAAAATTGAGCGATGCATGTCAATGTATCAATCAGATTGCCCGCGTTGCGCGAACTGGTCACGCAGGACGGACTTGGCGAACTTCCCGGTCGCCGTCTTGGGAATGGCCGGCAACTGCCAGACCTGATCGGGAATCCACCAGGAGGCGACCCGTCCGGCCAGATGCGCCCGTAGGTCGGCCGCGTCGACCCGGGCCCCGCCGGTGGTCACCACGCAGGCCAGCGGGCGTTCGCCCCACCGGTCGTCGGGGACACCGATCACCGCCGCCTCGACCACCTCGGGGTGCGCCATGATCTCGTTCTCCAGCAACACCGACGAGATCCACTCGCCGCCGGACTTCACCAGGTCCTTGGTCCGGTCGACGATCCGGACGTAGCCGTACCGGTCGATCGTCGCGACGTCGCCGGTACGCAACCAGCCGTCGTCGGTGAACGCGTCGGTGCCCGCCCCGGCACCGAAGTACCCGGACGCGACGGTGGGCCCGGACACCTGCAGCTCGCCGGGGGTCGTCGCGTCGTGCCCGACCCGCTCACCCGCCTCGTCGACCAGCCGCAGTTCGGTCAACGGCACGGGCGGTCCCGGCGTACCGAGCAGCGCCACCTCGGCGTCGGGGTCGAGCCCGTCGTGCACGGTCGCGATCCGCGAGCAGGCGACCAGCGGGCTGGTCTCGGTCATCCCCCAGGAGCTGGTGATCGGCACGCCGGTGCGCTCGTACCAGGACCGGGCGAGGGTGTCCGGGACCGGGCTACCGCCGGACACCACCATCCGCAGGGCGGCGAGATCCGCCCGGTCGACCAGCGGCAGCAGACCACGCCAGATCGCCGGTACGCCGGCGGCGAAGGTCACCCGGTGCCGGGCCAGCTGGCCGGCGAGGGCCTGCGGACTCATCGCCGGGCCGGGCAGCACCAGGTCGGAACCGGCGAGCATCGCGGCGTACGGCAGCCCCCAGGCGTTGACGTGGAACATCGGCACGATGGGCAGCACGACGTCCCGCTCGCTGATGGCGAAGTTGTCCACGCCGAGCAGCAGCAGCGCGTGCAGGACGATCGACCGGTGGCTGTACAGCACCCCTTTGGGGCGGCCGGTGGTGCCGGAGGTGTAGCACAGGCTCGCCGCGTCGGTCTCGTCGACGGCGACCGTCGACACGCCGTCGACACGCCGGTCGATCAACGTCTCGTAGTCCAGGATCCGGGGATCATCAGGCAGCGGTGCCCGGCCACCGTCGTCCATCACCACGACGTGGCGCACGGTCCGGAGCCGGTCCATCAGCGGCCAGACCGCCGGGATCAGGGACCGGTCCACGAACAGGACGTCGTCGGCGGCGTCGGTGACGATGTACGCCAGCTCGTCGGCGAACAGGCGGTGGTTCAGGGTGTGCAGGATCCGACCACTGCCCGGTACGGCCAGGTACAGCTCGACGTGCCGTTGCGAGTTCCATCCGAAGGTGCCGACCCGGGCGTGGCGGGGCACCTCGATCTCGTCCAGGGCGGCGGCCAGCCGCCGGGACCGGTCGACCACGTCGCGCCAGGTGGCCGCGACCTCGCCGTCGACGGTGGCGGTGACGATCCGCTTGTGGGCGAACAGCTGCTCGACCCGGCGCGACAGCGACGAGATGTCGAGTGGTCGGTCCTGCATCAGAGCGCGCATCGGGACCTCCAGCGCTATCCGCGACCGCCGTCGGCACCATCGAGGGCCGGGACGGTCTGCGTACGGGGTGGGTTCGGACCGCCGGGGGCGACCAGTTTCAGCGCGAGGTCGGCGTAGAAGTCGCCGAGCTGCTCGGGCGAGTCGGAGCCTTCGAGCCGGTACCACCGGACCAGGTCGATGCTCAGCGACAGCATCGCGCGGGTGACCCGTTTGACGTCGACCTGAGCGAACGATCCGTCGGTGACCCCGCGAGCGACGGCGTCGCGGAAGAACTCGTTGGTCTGGTGGCGCAGTTCGAGCACCTCGGCGTAGTGCTCGGCGGTGAGTCCGGCGAGCTCGTACTGGCTGACCCGGGCAGCCACATGGTAGCGGGCGTGCCACGCGGTGTAGCGCGCGATGATCGCCCGCAACCGCTCAGCGGAGGGTTCCACGGCGAGCACACCCGGTTCCTGGATGTACGCGAGCACCCGCTCGTGCCCGGTGCGGATGATCTCGAACAGGACCAGCTCCTTCGACGGGAAGTGGACGTAGAGGGCGGCCGGGCTGAGCCCGACACCCTCGCTGATGTCCCGCGTGGTGGTCGCGTGGAACCCGTTCGACGCGAAGCAACGCACCGCCGACGTCAACAGTCGACGGGGCACCTCGCCGAGCCCGCCGCTCCACAGCTGCGGGGAGTCGTCCTGCAACCGGGGATCATCCGCCAGGTCCTGGGCCGTAAACCGGGCCTGCCGTTTCGCCATGCGTGACCGTCGCCTCCTTCGTGCCAGGTGTGAGCCTTGACACCAGCCACTCTACTCGGTGACTATGCGCTTAGTAACCCGCTGGACCGAATCAGAAATCCACCGGAAACCGCCGAGAAACACCTTCCTTCAGTTCCTTCGCCCCCCGTATCCCGAAGGAGAACGCATGTTCCGCACCAGAACACTGCGCACCAGGACATCCCGCGCGAACACCCTGCGCACCAGAGCACGGCACACCAGCCTCGCCGCCGCCGCTCTCGGCTCGGCTCTGCTGATCGCCGCCTGCGGCGGCGAAGCCGCTACGTCGTCCGACCCCGACGGGTCGGCACCGCTCGCCGGCAAGACGGTCGCGCTGCTCGGCTACGGCGACAGCAACCCCTGGGGCGCTTACTTCAACGACGTCTTCGCCGACGAGCTGGCGTCCACCGGCGTCGAGATCACCGACATGACGACGATGGACCCGGGCACCCAGGTCCAAAAGTTCAACCAGGCCGTCGCCCAGCAACCGGACCTCATCGTCGTGTCGATCCTCGACACCCAGGCGATGGTGGTGCCGATCCAGAAGGCCAAGTCCGCCGGCGTGCCGGTGCTCGCCTTCGACGGACCACCCGATCCGTCGGTGGCCGACGACGTGCTGTCGGTGCTGTCGGACAACGAGAAACTCGGCGAGTACGCCGCGGAGAACATCATCGAAGGCCTCCAGGCCCAGGGACGCGACTCCGGCAAGATCATCGTGCTGACCGGTACCAAGTCCATGCTCGTCACCCAGCACCGGATGCGCGGCTTCAACCGGGTGCTGGCGAGCGCACCGCAGTACGAGGTCATCGACGAGCAGGACGCCAACTGGGACCCCCAGCTCTCCGGCACGATCGCCCAGCAACTGCTGGCCAAGTACGGCCGCGACGGCGTCCAGGCCGCTTACGGCATGGCGGACTACATGGCCCTGCCGATCATCCAGGCCGCCAAGCAGGCCGGGATCCCGGTCGGCGGCGAGGACGGGCTGATTGTCACCGGCAGCAACTGCTTCCGGGCCGGCATCGAGTCCATCCGGGCCGGCGAGCTCTACGGCACGGCCACCGAGGATCCGGGCACCATCGCCGTGCAGACCGCCGACTACGTAGTGCGGTACCTGACCGGCCAGAACCCGCCACAGAGCGAGATCGTCCAGGAGGAGCGCATCACCGCCGAGAACGTGGACGAGTTCGCCGAGCAGTGCAGCCACGTATGAGCGGGTCGCCCACCGACCGGGCCCTCGGCGCCAGCCGGCTGCGCGTCGAGGGCCTGGCCCGGTCCTTCAACGGCGTACCCGCGGTCCGGGACGCCTCGTTCGCCGTCGGGCCCGGCGAGATCCTCGGCCTGTGCGGCCACAACGGGGCCGGCAAGAGCACCGTGGTAAAGATGATCTCCGGACAGTTGGCCCCGGACAACGGTCGGATCGTCGTCGACGACACGCCGGTCGAGCTGCGCAGCAGGCAGGCCGCGCAGCGGCTGGGTGTGGCCCTGGTCGACCAGGAGCTGAGCGTCGTTCCCACGTTGACCGTGCTGGAGAACGTCCTGCTGGGCGACATCGACGTGCCGTTCATCAACCGGCGGCGGTCGGCGGTGGCCCGCTGCCGGCGGATCCTCGACGACATGGGCCTGGCGCACATCGAGCCGGACCAGTTGCTCTCCGCACTGAGCATCGGCGAACGGCAACTGATCGAGATCGCCCGGGCGCTGAGCCAGAACGCCCGGCTGGTGATCCTCGACGAGCCGACGGCCACCCTGAGCGACGCGGAGAGCGCGCCGGTGTTCGCGGCGATCCGGCGGGTGGCGGCCTCGGGCTGCGGAGTCGTCTTCGTCTCCCACCGGTTGTCGGAGGTGCTCCAGCTCTGCGACACGGTCACCGTCCTGCGCGGCGGCGACACCGTCGCCACCACCCCGGCGGCGGAGCTGACCGTCGACGAACTGATCGTGCAGATGCTCGGCGAGGCACCTCGCCGGCTCGCCACCACCCGCACGCCCGACGACGATCCCGGGCACGCGCTGCGGATCGACCGGCTGCGGGTGCCGGGCCGGGTGGCGGACTTCACGCTCACCGCCCGGGCGGGGCGGGTCTACGCCCTGGCCGGCCAGCTCGGCAGCGGCGCCTCGGACGTGCTGCGCGCCGTCGCCGGGCTGCACCCGGCGGCGACCGGAGTGGTCGAGCTGCACGGCCGGCCCGTCCCCATCCGGGATCCGGTGAGATCGGCCCGCCACGGTGTCGCGTTCGCGTCCAACGACCGCAAGTCGGAGGGCCTGTTCCTGGACAAGTCGATCGCCTGGAACCTCGTCGCGACCCGCCTGCCGGGCCTGGGGCGCGGCGGCGTCCTGCAGCCGGGACGGGAGCGCCGCGCCGCCCGTTCCCTGGCGCAACGCTCGGGACTGCCGCCGCAACGGCTGGCGGAACGGGCGGTGGCGCTCAGCGGCGGAAACCAGCAGAAGGTCTTCGTCGGCCGGTGCCTGGCCCACGACGACGGGTACGCGCTGCTGCTCGACGAACCTACCCGAGGGGTGGACATCGGCGGCCGCGCGGCGATCCACCGGCTGCTGCGCCAGGCCGCCGAGTCCGGCCTCGTGGTGATCTTCGCGTCGACCGAGATCGAAGAGCTGCTCGAACTGGGCGACGTGATCGTGACGATGCGCGACGGTCGGATCGTGAACCGCTACGACGGCGACGTCGACGGGGCACTGCTGGTCCGGGACATGACCCATGGGGCGGAGGACGAGACATGACGGATGCCGACACCGCCACCGACACCGCCGGCGGCCGGACCGGTGCCGCGACGCGTCCGACGCGACCGGGGCCACTGACCGGGCTGCTCGCCGTCGCGATGCCGCTGCTCGTCGTCGTCGCCGTGACGACCGACCGGTTCCTGACGGTGGACAACGCCCGGGCCATTCTCGCCTCTGCTGCGTTCGTGGGCATCACGGCCATCGGAGCGACGCTGGTGATGATCGCCGGATCGGCGGTTTCGCTGGCCACCTCGCAGACCGCGACCGTGGTGGCGATGGTTTTCCTGGCCACTCAACAACTCGGGCTGGCCACCGCGGTGCTGATCGCGATCGCCTGCGGCGTGGCGCTCAGCGCCGCCCAGGGGGCCGCGATCGGCTTCGGGCAGGCCAACCCGATCGTGCTGACCATCGCCGCCGGGTTCGCCATCGGCGGCGCGGCGACCTGGTTCAGCGGCGGCACTCCGGTGTATCCCGCGAACCGCGCGTTCGAACTGCTCAACGCCACCCCGCTGGGCCTGCCGCTCGCCGTGTACGTGCTGCTGGTGGTGACGGTGCTCGCCCAGTGGACGCTGCGCCGTACGACAGCCGGCCGGCAGATGTACCTGATCGGGGAGAACCGGGCCGCCGCCCGCGCCGCCGGCCTGCCGGTCGGCCGGGTGACCGTGATCGCCTGGGCCTTCTTCGGTGCCTGCACCGGCCTGACCGGGATGTTCCTGGCGTCGTTCAACACCTCGGCCACGGTGAACCTCGGCGGCACCCTCACGCTGGACGCCATCGCGGCCGTGCTCGTCGGCGGCACCGCGATCGCCGGCGGCCGCGGCTCGGCGCTGCACACCCTCGGCGGCGCGGTCCTGATCTCCGTCATCTCCGACGTGCTGCTGCTGCGTGGCTACTCCACCGGCGTGCAGATCCTCGTGAAGGGAGCCCTCGTGCTCGCCGTCGTCATCATCGTGCATCTGCGCAGCACCCGGGGGACACGGTGATCCGCCGCCAGTTGTCCCGCACCGACCGGCTGCTGCCGGCGGTCTCGCTGCTGGTCGCACTGTCCGCCTTCGCCTGTGCGCCGCTGCTCAGCGGCCGGCCGTTACGGCTGTTCGACGGGTACAACGCCCTGCAGGGCTTCGCACAGCTGGGCCTGCTGGCGCTGGCGATCGGGATCACCATGATCGCTGGCGAGTTCGACCTGTCGGTGGTCGGGACGTACGCCCTCGGCGGGATGGTCGCCGTCGGGGCGGGAGTCACCTCCCCCGTCCTCGGTGTGCTGGCCGCCGTGGCCGTCGGCGCGGCGGTCGGCGCGGCGCAGGGCGGACTCATCGCCTGGTTGCGCGTACCGTCCATGCCGGTCACCCTGGCCACCTACATCGCGCTGCTCGGGCTCACCCACGTACTGTCCGGCGGGCTGAGCCGGACGTACCCCAACAGCGCGGCGACGTTGTGGGTCGACCAGACCATCGCCGGGGTCTTCTCGCCGCGCAGCCTGCTGACGCTGGCCGCGTTCGTGGTCGCCGCCGTCGTGCTCGGCTGCACCAGGCTCGGTAGGGAGCTGCGGGCGATCGGCGGTGACCGGCGGGCCAGCCGGGTCGCCGGTGTCCGTGTCGACCGGCGGGTCGTCGCGACCTTCACCGTCTCCGGGACGCTCGCGGCGCTCGGTGGCGCCCTGCTCGGCTACAGCTTCGCCTCGGCGAACCCGGACCCGGGGCTGCAGCCGCTGATCCTGGCCGCGGTCGCCGCACTGCTCGGTGGGGTGTCCCTGGCCGGCGGACGCGGGACCCCGCTCGGGCTGCTGGCCGGTGCGCTGTCGATCGCGGTGCTGGCCCAGATCGTGGCGACCACGGCGCTGCCGGACTTCTCCACCCAGCTGCTCTACGCGGCGCTGCTCGCTGTCATCGTCGCCGTCGAAAGCCCCGGCCTGCACCGGGGGGTGGCCCGGGCCCGGGCCCACCGGGCGGACGCGAGCACCAACCACCCCATTCGAACCGAGGAGCTCTCATGCCCGAAGCCGTGATCGTCGCGGCGGCCCGCTCGCCGATCGGCCGTGCCCGCAAGGGATCACTGGCCGGGATACGCCCGGACGACCTGACCGCGCAGCTGGTACGCGCCGCGCTCGGCCAGGTGCCGGCGCTCGACCCCGTCGAAGTCGACGACCTGCTGCTCGGTTGTGGGCTGCCCGGCGGCGAGCAGGGCGACAACATGGCCCGGGTGGTGTCGGTACTGCTCGGGCTGGACAGCGTCCCCGGCACGACCGTCACCCGGTACTGCGCCTCGTCGCTGCAGACGACCCGGATGGCGCTGCACGCGATCCGGGCAGGTGAAGGCGACGTGTTCGTCTCGGCCGGGGTGGAGACGGTGTCCCGCCACGACCGGGGCACCTCCGACTCATGGCCGGACACGCACAACCCGGCCTTCGCGGCGGCCGAGCATCGGACCCGGGCCACCGCCGAGTCCGGTGCCACCCGGTGGACCGACCCGCGTGAACAGGATCGGCTCCCGGACGTCTACATCGCGATGGGGCAGACGGCCGAGAACCTGGCCCGGTCCAGGGGCGTCGGCCGCGAGGAGATGGACCGGTTCGCCGTCCGCTCGCAGAACCTCGCCGAACAGGCGATCGGTGCCGGCTTCTACGCCCGGGAGATCACGCCCGTGACGCTGCCGGACGGTTCGGTGGTACGGGCCGATGACGGCCCCCGCCCCGGCGTCACCTACGAGGCCGTGGCCGGGTTGCGGCCCGCGTTCCGGCCCAACGGCCTGGTGACGGCGGGCAACTGCTGCCCGCTGAACGACGGTGCCGCGGCACTGGTGGTCATGTCCGACCGGCGGGCCCGCGACCTGGGGATCACCCCGCTGGCCCGGATCGTCGCCACCGGCGTCACCGGCCTGTCCCCGGAGATCATGGGTCTCGGGCCGGTCGGCGCGTCCCAGCAGGCGCTGCGGCGGGCCGGCATGACGATCGACGACGTCGACCTGGTCGAGATCAACGAGGCGTTCGCGGCGCAGGTGATCCCGTCGGCCCGGGACCTGGGCGTCGACCCGTTCGGCGACAAGTTGAACGTGCACGGCGGGGCGATCGCGATCGGGCACCCGTACGGCATGACGGGGGCCCGGATCACCACGACACTGCTCAACGGGCTGCGTGCCACGGACTCCACCGTCGGGCTGGAGACGATGTGCGTCGGCGGCGGCCAAGGTATGGCGATGATCCTGGAGAGGCTGTCCTGATGTCCAACCTCACGTTCGACTTCACCGGCCGGACGGTCCTGGTCACCGGGGCGGCACGCGGAGTGGGGCGGGCCATCGGCGAGCGCTTCCATCAGGCAGGGGCGGCGGTCTACCTGGTCGACCTCGACGCGCGGGCAGTGACCGACACCGCCAAGGAAATCGGCGCGACCGGGCTGGCCGCCGACGTCGCCGACACCGGCCAGGTCACCGAGGTGGTGCACCGGGTCGTCGCGGAGACCGGCCGACTCGACGTCCTGGTCAACAACGCCGGGATCCTCCGGGACGGGATGCTGTGGAAACTCGACGACGACGACTACGAATCGGTAATGGCAGTGCACGCCGGTGGGACGTTCCGGATGACCCGGGCGGCGGTCCCCCATTTCCGCAGGCAGGGCGCGGGACGGGTCGTCAACGTCACCTCCTACACCGGGCTGCACGGCAATCCCGGCCAGTCGAACTACGCCATGGCCAAGGCCGGGATCATCGGCTTCACGAAGACCGCCGCGAAGGAGCTCGCCCGGTTCGGGGTAACGGTCAACGCGATCTCACCGAACGCGCAGACCCGGATGATCTCCGCGATTCCCCCGGAGAAGCTGGCCCAGCTCACCGCGACGATCCCGATGGGCCGGTTCGCCGACGCCACCGAGATGGCCGCCGCGACCGCGTTCCTCGCCTCTGACGAGGCGTCCTACATCACCGGCGTCGTGTTGCCCGTCGACGGCGGGCTATCGCTCTAGCAACCCTGGAAAGGAGAGGACGGACATGGCAACGAGGTTCAGCACCGTAGCCGACGGGTTCCACTTCTTGGAGGCACCGCGGTGGCGCGACGGACGACTCTGGTTCGTCGACTTCTACGGACACCAGGTCCTGTCGATGACCGAGGACGGCTCGCAACTGCGCCAGGAGGCGCAGGTGCCACACCAGCCCTCCGGGCTCGGCTGGCTGCCCGACGGTCGGCTGCTGGTCGTCTCGATGCGCGACCGTAAGGTGCTGCGTCGGGAGCCCGACGGGACGCTGTCCGTGCACGCCGATCTGAGCCGGCACGCCACCGGGCACGCCAACGACATGGCGGTGGACGACCGTGGGCGGGCCTACGTGGGCAACTTCGGCTTCGACCTGATGGCCGGCGAGCCGCTGAGACCGACCGCACTGCACCGGGTGGATCCCGATGGCACCGTCACCCAGGTAGCGGACGACCTGTGGTTCCCCAATGGAAGCGTACTCACCAACGACGGCGTCCTGCTGGTGGTGGAGACGTTCGGCAACCGGGTCACCGCCTTCACCGTTAGCGACGACGGGGCACTCACCGACCGGCGGGTGTGGGCCGAATTCGGGCCGCTGCCGACCGACCGCCAGGTCGAAGCGGCACTCACCCAACTGCGCGTCGCTGGCGACGGCGCCTGCCTGGACGCGGCTGGTGGACTGTGGATCGCCGACGCCACCGGCGACCGGCTGGTCCGGGTGGTCGAGGGCGGGAGGATCACCGATGAGCTCACCCCGGGCTCGGCCGTCTACGCCTGCGCCCTCGGCGGCGCCGACCGTCGGACGCTGTTCGCCTGCGCCGCACCCGACTTCCACCAGGAGGCCCGCGCGGCCGCCCGGCAGGCGCGCATGCTCGCTGCCCGGGTCGCCGTCCCGGGCCGCTGAGCAGTTCGACGGCTCGTGGTAGCCCATCTCCGTCACCTGTTGACATACCGCCGAAGTCCGGCCGACACTTCAACCACTGGTTGATGTTTATCAATCACTTCTCGACGGATCCCACCAACGCCGGCCGACGCCGGTGCCGATCGAGCGGCAGAAGAGGTCGATCAATGAGCGAGACGCTTGGTGCCGGCTCGACGAGCAGGCGGATCAGACTGCTGGCCAGCGCCGCCTGCGCCGCGCTGCTGGCGGTCACCGCGACCGTGCCGGCCAGCGCCGCCCACGCCGACGAAGCCCATTCCCGCCCGGTGGTCACCACCAACCAGACCGGCACCCACGACGGCTACTTCTACGCATATTGGAAGGACATGGGCGACAGCACCATGGTCCTGGGCCCGCAGGGTCAGTACGGCGCCCGGTGGACCGGCATCAACAACTGGTTCGGCGGCAAGGGCTGGGCGACCGGCGGCCGGCGGACCGTCAACTACTGCGGCACCTTCCACCCGGGCGGCAACTCCTACCTGGCGCTGTACGGGTACACGACCAACCCCCTCACCGAGTACTACGTGGTGGAGAACTGGGGCACCTACCGGCCGACCGGTACGCCGATGGGCACCGTCGTCAGCCAGGGCGGCGCCTACGACATCTACCGAGTCCAGCTCGGCGTCGGCAGCACGCCGTACTACCGGTACTACAGCGTCCGCCAGCAGAAGCGCTCCAGCGGGACCATCGACACCGGCGACCACTTCGACGCGTGGGCCCGCGCCGGCATGCACCTCGGCACCACCATGGGCTACATGATCATGGCGACCGAGGGTTACCAGAGCAGCGGATGGTCCCATGTCACGGTGGACAGTGCCCCGACGGGGCGGTGCGCTCCGGCGCCTCAGGTGCCCCGGTGACACCGCCGCCCTCCCCTACCGGCGTTCGTAGAAGGTGATGCTCACTCCGCCCGGTGCGAAGCCGGGGTCGGAGCTCAACCAGGTGTTCGCGTTGAGGAAGGCGTACGGGCCGGCCGCCCGGGCCTCGAAGGTCGGCACCAGCCGACCGAACGCCCCGCAGTTGCGGACCAGGATCAACTCACCGTCGCTGGTCGACAAGGTGTACCGGGCGTCCAGCGTCGTGGTCGAGCCACTCAACTGGTAGTCCGCACCGCCGGCGAGGATCGATCCGGCCACCCGACCACTGATCGTCCCGCCGGTGATGGGGATGATCGTCCGGGTGCCACGCTTGCTGGCACCGACGGCGAGGCTGGAGCCGAGCGTGACGGATGCGGTGAAAACGCTGGCACCCCTCGTACCGCCGCCGGTGGCGCAGTTCCATGACTGGTGGGGCAGGCCGGCGGGGTCCGTGAGCTGGATCCGAGGCTCGGTCGGGGACACGCCGGAGACGTCGTAGACGGTGAGTTCGACGGTGTTCGTCGCGGTGTCGAGCACCCGGGCGCCGACGAACGTGCCGGTGTTCAGCCAGGCGTACGGGCTGGAGCTCGGCGCCTCGAAGTCGGGCACGATCCGGACGGCGGCGTCGCCGGAGGGGGCGACACCGCAGCTACGCAGGTAGATGAGGGTGCCGTCAGCCGCGCGCAGGACGTTGATCTGCTCGACCTCGACGGCTCCGTTGGTGAGGGTGAGCTCCAGGTCCAGTCCGCCGGTCAGGACGGTGCCGCTGAGCCGCTCTCCGACGAACGAGCCGCCCGTCACGTCGAGCAGGCGACGATGGCCGTACTGGGTCGCGCCGACCTCGCGGATGGCACCGAGCTGGGCCGCGACACGCAGCACGAGCCGGCCTCGGGTCGGTGGCACGATGCCAGTGGGCATGTTGCACGTCCAGGACGGGTCGGGCACGATCGTCGGCTCCAGGTCGCCCGGCGTCGTACTCGGCGTCGGCGGGTTCGGCACCGAGGGCGTGACGCTCGGCGTCGTACTCGGGGTGGGTGTGGGTGTGGCACTCGGCGTCGGCGGGTTCGGCGCGGACGGTGATCCGGACGGAATCGTACTACCGGTGCAGGGGGCGCCGTTGAGCACGAAGTCGGTCGGGGCCGGATTGGTGGCGTCGTTCCACGTCCCGTTGAATCCGAACGACGCGCTCGACCCGGTGGCGAGGGAGCCGTTCCAAGCGGCGTTGGCAACGGCGACCTGGGTGCCGGTCTGACTGGCGGATCCGTTCCAGAGCTGAGTGATCTGTTGTCCGGCGGCGAACGACCAGGTCAGCCGCCAGCTGCTGATCGGATCACCCAGGTTGGTGACGGCCACGTTTGCGCCGAAACCACCGGGCCACTGGCTGGAGACGGTGTAGGTCACCCGGCAACCCGTGGCGGCGTGCGCCGACGTGGCGATGCCGCCGACGGCGACGGCGAGAACAGCGGAGATCGCCCCCGCGATCAGGTGCCGACGATGAGCGAGCCTCATCTGGTCCTCCCGGGAACGGCGACCGAACCCCAGGTACGAGGGGTTATGTTACACAAAGTGTCTCCGTCGAACGGAAATCTGTCAATCGATGTAGATGGATAGCTTGGTGCTCAGCTCACCGACAGGATGTCGAGCTGTCCCCGGTGGTCGCTCATCCCCGGCTCGGCACCATCCGGTAGTCGTGGACCCGGACCGGACCGGCGGTGAACGCCCCGTCCAACCGCCACAGCGAAGTACTCCCGTCCGGCCAGGAGACCGGGTGGTGCGCGCTGTGGTCTCCGACGACGGACGGGGCTTCGACTCGGATGGCAACGCCCAGATCGCCAGTCGGCTGTGTATCACAGAGGCCACCGTCAAACGGCACCTGACGAACATCTACGCCAAGCTGGACGCGGTGTCGCGGGTCGACGCGGTCCGCAAGGCCACCGCAGCGCGGCTGATCAAGCCGGTGCCGCAGGCACCGGTCAGCTGACCGGGCTCGCACGCCTCACCGGGCTTCGGCGCACCCCGTCGCCGTTGACCACCGTGCTCGCACCTTCGACCGACGACGGGTGAGGACCGGTCATCCGGCAGGCGTTCGTTGCCGTGCCTGGCAAGAACATTCGCCCTCTGGGTCCGCGATGGTGCCAGGCATTTGGCAGCCGTAGGTTGATCATCGAACCCGAGAACAGGAGGCGATGTCGGTGGTCGAGGAATCCCGGTGGATGGACATCCGCGAACGGGGCCGCATCGCACCTTCGCGCACGGCTGGGTCGAGTTGCTGACCGGCCGGGACGGTCGACTTGACCTGGTCGAGGGCCGACAGCTCCTCGACCCGGTGACCGGTCGGGCCGGTGTTCGGCGATGACGAGCCGTTGCGGATAGCGGCGACGACCGTCGACGGCCGGCTCCTGGTGGCGACGTTGAAGAAGGGACGTGTGCGGGTGTGGTCCGCCCGCACCGGGGAGCCGGTCGGACCGCCTCTGGAGCCGCCGACCGACGACCCCTTCTGCGAGGTGTGGTTGGGGCCGGTGGCGGGCCGGCTGACCGTGTTCGCCCAGACCCGCTCAGGGAGCGTGCGGGCTTTCACCCCGGACACTGGCGAACCGGCGCCGGTTGCGGTGGTCGACGGGCTCCACGTGGCGTCGATGGTCGTGGCGGAGCTCGACGGACGCACCACGGTCGTGTCAAAGGACAACAACGACTCGTACTCCGCGTCCGTACTGGTGTGGACCGTTCCGTCCGGCGGGGGTGCGCCGGAACTGGTCGGCCGGTTCGGGTCGAACGCCAGCCACGTTGTCCTCGCCGCCGCCGCCGGCCGGCCGACCGTGGTCACCGGTGCCGTCGACGGTGGCGTGCGCCAGTTCGACCTCACGACGGGAGTGCAGTCCCCCAGCCTCTACCACGGCTGCGACACCAGCGGGCCGATGGTCGTGACCGAGGTCGACTCGCGGCCGGCGCTGGTCGGCGGTGGCTCCGACGGGCTGGTCTGGCTCTGGGACGCGGTGAGCGGCACACCGCTGGCGCGCAGGCCCCTACCCGACACCGAGAACGTGACGCACCTGGCGGCCGCCCAGTGGTCGGGCCGCACAGTGGTGGTCGTCGGTGACGCATTCTGGAGGGGCGACACCTACTACCAGCGGGTCCGGCTGTGGGACCTCGCCGCCTGGGCACCGATCGGCATGCCGCTGACCGTCGCCGGAACCTACGGGCACCTGACGTGCGTCGCCGTCGGCGATAGCCTGCTGGTGCTGCTCGCCCCCAGCTCCGATGAGCCCCTGATCCGCTGGGATCCGGCCAGTGGTGAGGTCCATGAGGATCGGCATCGGACCCAGGTCACCGCGCTCACGGTGGGAATGGTCGCCGGGCGGACGGTCGTGGCGACCGCCGAGGAGGGCCGGGGCGTGCGGGTGTGGGACGCAGCCACCGGCGACGACCTGTGCATTGTCACCGGCCATCCGGGACCGGTGTCCGCCGTCGGCATCGGCCGGGTCGGCGCCCGCGCCGTCTGCGCCACCGGCGGTCATGACGGCACCGCCCGGGTCTGGGACCTGGCGAGCGGAGCGCCGCTGGGCGAGCCGTACGTGGTCAGACACAACCCCAACTGGGTCCACGACCCGCAGACCGGTCGATGGGGTGAGGAGATATTCAACGCCGGTAGGTACGCGGTCAACGCCGTGGTGGTCACCGACTGGGACGGACGGCCGGCGCTGGCGGCCCGGGCGGTACGGCAACACGCCACGGACGGGCCGGTGCTGTGGTTCCTCAACGACCCGCCGGCCCCGGCCGGACACCGCCTGGAGATCACGTGCATCGCCGCCGGAACGGTCGCCGGCCGGGCCGTCTTCGTCACCGGCAGCCTGGACGGGAGCCTGCTGCGGTGGGACGCGGCCACGGGGCAGCTCACCGGCGAGCCGCTCACCGCAGGCACCCCGCAGCCCGCTCCGATCACCTGTGTGGCCCTGGCCGAGGTCGGCGGCCGCAGCGTCGTCGTGGCCGGCGACAAGAGCGGCGACATCCTGCGCTGGGACGCCGCCAGCGGTGAACGGCTGCAGCCGCTGGGCCGGTTCGTCGGACCCGTCCATGAACTGTCCGTGGCCGGGCACGACGGACGCGTCCTCGTCCTGGCCGGAGGCAGCGACGAGGACCACCGCGACGACATCGGCGTTGGCGTCGAGGAGGACCAGGACGAGGACGCCTTCGGCATCTCGTCCGAGGTTGAATTCGACAGCGAATTCTTCGACAGCGCCAATCCCCTCACCGTGTTCCGCTGCTGGGATCTCGGCACCGGCGAACCGTACGGCGAGACGCAGCGGCTCGCCAGGTACTGGCATCTGGTTCGTCAGGAGCTGACGGTGGTCGACGGAAGGTTCGTCGCCGCGACGTTGATCGGGGCGGCCGTGGTCGACACCCCGGGCGACTGCGGCGTGTGGGCGTGGGACGTCGAAACCCGCCGGCGGGTCGGGCCGACCCACGGGTACCTGGCGGAGGATCACCCCGCCTTCGCGGTGACCTTGGTGGACGGTCGAGCCGCAGCGGTGTTCACCGAGGACATCTACTCCGATCCCGACGATGAGGCAGAGGAACCGGAGCGCGGTCTCCAGGTGCGTGACCTCGCCACCGGCGAGCGGATCGGCGCGACGTTCCGCGACCACAAGTGCGGCGACTCGCAGTACGCGGACGCGGTTACCTCGTCGGTGCACCGGGGGCAGCCCGTCGTCTTCAGCTCCTGCGCCGGCACCCTGCGGGGATGGGATCCCCGCACCGGTGCGGCGATCCCGCCGAACCCCATCGCCGAGGTGCGGCTGTACTCCCTCGCGGCGGCGGTCGTCGCTGGGGAACCGGTCGTCGCCGGATACGGCTTCGAGGACACCGCACCACAGATCTGGAACGCGGTCTCCGGCAGGGCGATCCGCTGACCGAGCCATGGTCGCCCGAGCATCGGATCCAACAGCTGCACGCCCGGATCACCGCACCTGAACAGCGCAAACACCTCGGCCGGCGGGGATCATGGATCCGGTGGTACGTCCTCCGAGGCTTCATGCTGCTGGATCAGGTCCAGGCTTGTTCGAGTGCCAGAGCCAGTCGCCTGGTCCATTGCTCGGCGGTGCCGGTGATCGCGGGGTACTCATCGGTGAAGTTGGTCCAGTCGACTTGCCAGGACAGCACCGTCTCGGCCGTGAAGGTGTCCGCTTCGACGCCAAGCTCCGGCCTCATGAGCCGCCGGACCAGATGCTGGTCGACGGTGGTGTGTTCGGCGAGCAGGACCGCGTCGTACAGGTCCTTGCCCTGGGGCCACATGTCGGTAGCCAACCAGAGTAGCTTCCACGCCAGCGACAAGGAGGCGGACGCGGCCAGGATAGGCTTGTCCACCCCGGGTAGCGCCACCGCTTCCGGCGGGCAGGGCAGTTGCTCACCAAAGACGACGTCGATCTGCACCTCGCCATCTGGTAACCCCGGCGCGACGAACGGAACGACGAGGCGGCGGCCGTCGGCGCGTTCGTAGGTCCAGATCTCCGACTCGGCGATCCGCTCTGGTCGCAGCCCCGGACCCGGGTCTGCTCGGAGAACGCTCCGGATGTCGTCGAGCAGGACGCGGGCATCGGCACTGTCGCTGGTGATGGTGTGCGGGGTGACGACGAAGTCGAGATCGCGAGGCTCACGGGCATCATCACCGAACCAGGCGGCCATGGTGACGCTACCCCGCAGAACCAGACAGCCACCCGCTGACGTTGTCGCGATAGCCGCCAGGACGTGGTTCATCGCAGCACGCCGGGCATCAGCCCACCGCCGACCGACACTGTCCACCGCGAAGTCCGGTTCAGCGGTGCGGTAGGCGTTCGGGTACTGCTTGAGTGCCGGGTCGAACACCGCCCTCTGACGGACAGTCGAACTGGCCGGTACGGGCAGGTACGTCGGTGGGAAACCCGGGGAACCCGCCGGAGCAGATCGCATCTCGGCCTCACGCGCCTGGACCCAACCGCTCACAGTCCGCTTCGGCAGGTCCAGCCAGCCCTGGTCGTGGTGGAGGTCGCTGTCGAACACCACGTACTCCTGCTCCACCCTGACAATCTCGTGTCCGGCAGCGTTCAACGCCTGGAGCAGCTCATCCAACCGCTGCTTGGCCGTGACGAGCCCGACGCCGTGGCACCGCTGGTTGACGAACCGCTCCTGGGCACCGTCCGCCGTCTCCCGACGAGCGTTACGTGACAGCCGCGCCCCGTACGGCACGACAAGGTCAGTGATAGCCGCCAGATCCGCCACCGTCGTCCTGGTCAGCAGCAGTTTGACGTGATGCTCAAAGTACCGGCCCGGCGGCTCGGCCACCGCCTGTTCATCCGACTGCGGTACGCCGACGCACCACGGCGCCGCCTCAATCTTCGAACGGCACGGGTACACGCCCGCCTCACGCAGATCGCGCTGCCAACGCTGCACCGACGCACGCTGTTCGACCAGGGTCCCTTGCCCGGTCAGGGTGATCATCGGTTGAGACGTGAACCTGCCACGGTCGAGTACGATGTGGACGAACTTCAGGCCATGCTGCGCAGCGAACGCGGACAACTTCTCGGCCTGATGGGCGTGAACCGTAATGTGGATCTCGAAGTCCCCCGCCACATCCAGCACCGGCGCAGTCTATGGCACGCCCACCGGACGGCCCAACGCATTCCGGGACCAGCACCGGCGGCGTCACGCCGTAGAGTCGCACCGTCGCCAGCGGCTGCAGACAGCCGCGCCCGGCCCGACGCCCAGGGTGCCGCACCTCAACGGCGAACAGACATCCCGGAAGCTGTAGCTGAGATTGGCCTCCGGTGGAGGTCTCGTACCCGGCCGCAGCCAGGGCGACCTCGACGGCGTACCCGGACGGGCGACCATCGGCGGCGGCGAGCAGCTACGTAACGCCCTTTTCCGGGTCTAGGCGCGCGACGACCCGGGGCGGTGCGGCCCATCTTCATGTCAATCTTTCGCACGAGTCGACCGCGCCGCCCCACCTGACCCGCCTCTCCCCGAGGTCGCCCAAGCCAAGCCCCGTGGAGCAGGACAACCGGTCGACGGAAGCTGTTACCCCTGGGGCGCGGCCCCGATCCCCAGGTGAGGGCCACCACAGCAGCAGGCCCGTTACCGGATGTCCGGCAACGGGCCGCGTGACGTGCATGTATATCTGGTGGGCGATACTGGGTTTGAACCAGTGACCTCTTCCGTGTCAACATTGCCCGGACAGCGGCCGTGACCTGCCCAAACGCGGTTTGGGCAGGTCACGGCGAGTCCCTTGAGCGCCGTTGACATCCGTTCGACGCCGTTCACGCCCGGCCGCCGCACCCCATGATCCAACCCGCCAGGCAGGGCAGCCGGGAGCACCGCACCCGCGACTTCCCGATCACCCCGACAAACATCGCGGAACGCTCCCCCACCCAGGCGAATCACCACACCTGACCAGTGCAAACACCTCGACCGGCGGGAGCACTCACACCGCCACCACGTGTCGACGACGCACTGATTCAGGCGGCGTTGCCATCTGTCGGACTCACTTCTTGATGATCAAGCCGCTACTTCGAGTGTCGGCGACGCGACAGCTCAAATGACTTCTTGTCATGTCGACAAAAAGCTATGGTCGAGTGGTGCCCGATGACATATGGGAACCACCCCGGATCCTGCTCACCGTCGATCTCGTGATCCTCACCCTGCGCGATGGCCGTCTACACCTGCTTCTCGTGCGGCGCGGCGTCGAGCCGTTCGCTGGGCAGGCGGCGCTGCCTGGTGGATTCCTCGCCGATGAGCGCGAGGACATCCTCAGTGCCGCCCGCCGGGAGCTGCGGGAGGAGGCGGGGCTCACCGACATCCCGCACCTGGAGCAGCTCGGTACATACGGCGACCCCGACCGTGACCCTCGTGGACGCGTAGTCTCCGTCGCCCACCTCGCCGTCGTGCCGCGCCTTCCCGAACCCATCGCCGGAACCGACGCCGCAGCCGCCGAGTGGACGCCCGCCGATGACGTACTTGCCGCGCGGGTACCGCTTGCCTTCGACCACCTACGCATCGTCGTCGACGGGGTGGAGCGTGCCCGTTCCAAGTTGGAGCACACAGGGCTCGCGACCGCTTTCTGCCCCGAGGTCTTCACCCTCACGGAGCTGCAGCAGGTCTACGAGGCCGTCTGGGGCACGCCGCTCGACCCCCGCAACTTCTACCGCAAGGTCCAGGGCACGAAGGGCTTCGTGGTCCCCGCCGGTCCGCCGCGCGCCACGGGCACCGGTCGCCCGGCCCGCGTCTACCGCGCTGGTCCGTGCCAGAACCTCTACCCACCCATGATCCGCACAGCTTCGGCCGTCACACCCGGAGGAAATGAGAGATGACCAGACCCGTGGTCGTGCTCACCGCACTGGACCTCGAGTACAACGCAGTCCGCGAACGTCTCACGAAAGTCGAACCCCACGTACATCCGATGGGCACGCGATTCGAACGTGGCACAGTGACCGGAGGCTCCTGTGAGATCATTCTCGGCCTTGTCGGCAAGGGCAACCACCCCTCCGCCGTCATCGCCGAGCGCGCCATGACCGAGTTCGATCCGGAAGCGGTCATCTTCGCCGGTGTGGCCGGGGCGCTCTGGCCCTCCGTCGGCCTCGGCGACGTCGTCGTGGCCACCCACGTGTACGCCTATCACGGTGGCACCAGCGAGAGCGACGCGTTCCGCACCCGACCTCGCGTGTGGGAAATCCCCCATGTCTGTGATCAGCTCGCCCGGCACCTTGAGCGGGAGCGGCGCTGGGCACGGGGCCTCGCCGGAGGAGTGCCCCAGGTGCGGTTCGGCCCGATCGCCGCTGGAGAGGTCGTCCTCGATTCGGCGTCCTCGCCCGAGGCGACGCTTATCCGTGATCACTACAACGATGCGTTGGCGGTGGAGATGGAGTCCGCCGGGGTCGCCCAGGCCGCCCACCTGAACCGCTCTCTGCCGGCCGTCGTCGTCCGCGGTATCAGCGACCGTGCCGACGGGACCAAGGTCCACACCGACGGCGAGAACTGGCAGCCGCGTGCCGCCGCCAACGCCGCGGCCTTCGCCCTCGCGCTCGCTCAGGAGCTCGGGGCGCAGTATGGCTCTTCCCCTCGCCGTCCTCGGAAAGAAGCAGGTGATGCGTCGATGTCCGGCTCTGTCAGAAACGTCGCCAAGGGCAACGCCCACGTCGGATTTCAAGCACATACCGTTCACCACGCGACCGTCTACGGCGCGCCGGGCGGCCCCGGCAGGGAGACATTCCACGACCAGCTCGCAGACTTGCGCGCCGCGCTCCGTAAGTGCCATGAGGCGGGTGACGTGGACACGGTCACGTACCGCGCTGCGGAGCAGGAGATGGATGCCGCCGCCGCAGAGGTTCCTCCGGCCGACGACGAGGCACGCAGTCGTGCGACCACCGCCCTGCGGAAGCTGCGCGGCCTGCTGCTGGACTGGACGGATCTCGCCACGCGGGTCGCGGGGATCATAGCGGCTCTGCGGGCCCTGTCATGAGTGCCGGACCGCAGGAGAAAGCGTTCATCAACGTCGCGGACGGCGATGCCCGGGTCGGGTTCCAGGCCCAATGGGTCCACATCGAAGGCGGGTACCACGTCAGCGAGGACGACCCGCCTGAGCGGCAGTTCGAGGTCGGCCTCCACTACCTGGAGATTAGCGCGCCGTCCAAGGCGAGGGAGCTGATCATGAAAGCGGTCGCCCGGGGCTACAAGTACTCCCGCGCCTATTTCTACCTGGCGCTCGCACTGCTGAGCGGCCGTACCGTGCAGAGCCTGACGGACCAGGAACTCGCACAGTTGGCACAGGTGCGCCGTTGGGCGACACAACGCTCCGAAGATCCCTGGGCTCGGGGCATCAATGTCGTCGGCTCGCTGCTGGACTCGCTGCCGCAGACCACGGCGGAGACTCCCGACCCGGCCGAGATCGGTGCGGTGGTCAAGGAGTTCGAGTCGCTCGACCCGTCCCTACAGGAAAGCATCCTCAACCATCTCGAGGTCTTCCTGGCCGGCCCGCATCAGGACTGGACCTGGGAGAAGACGTTCGCGGCCGCGCGGCGCGACAGGACGGCCAAGGACCGGGCGCAGCGCGTCTGGAAGTTCTTCCAGCCCAAGCCGGTACGTCCTCGGCCGGTTCCGCCACCCCCGCTCCGCACCGACGCGGCGGACGTCCTGCGCGCCATCGGCGGCTCGGCGCTGCTCCTCGTCACGGGCCTATTGGTGATCAACTACGCCTTGGCGCACTCGTGGCCCCGCTCGGCCGGCTACCTGATGATGGCTCTTGGAGCCGCCGTCGTGACGGTCCGGGCGGGATTCACGATCCGACTGGCTCAGCATCGACGGCGGATGGCCCGCCAACGTCTCACCTTCACACCTCAGCGTGTACCCGCACAGTCCGACCGGTTCGCCTCAGCGATGGACTCCCTGTTCGACCGCTACTTCGGACGTTACCTGCCGCAGGGCCTGGCCCGGGAGACGTGGCTGGCGGAGACGGCGGGCATCCGGCAGTCCCTGCGCAACGAGCTGGTCGAGCTGTACCGGGAGCAATCGGTCGACGCCAAGCGGGTCGCCTGGCTAGTGAGATTCCTCGCCAGCGACGTCAAGCGGCTGTGGCTCAGCGGTGAACTCACAGCGGATCCCGAGAACTCGCGAGTGCCATCCTCGACGTGGGCCGCCTTCGGCGCCGCCGTGTTCGCCCTGGTGGTTGCCGGGCCGCTGCTCCTGTGGCAGGCCCTCGTCGAAGCACCGTTCACGACGGCGATCGCGACGGTCGGCGTCGTGGCCGGGGCTCGCCTCGCCATCCAGGGCTGGCATGCGCTCCTTCTCGAGCGCCACCGCTACCGGGACGACTTGGTCCGGGTCCGGCACGACTACGAGGACCGGTGCGCGGCGTACGACAGGTGGGTACGCAAGTTGGAATCGAAGCCAACCGACGCGGAGATGGCGCACTGGCTCGACTGCGATCGCAAGATCCTGGTCCAGGACACGCTGCGGCACTACCGCTTGGCCGCGCAGGACGTGATAGCGCACGCCTTCATCGAGGCGCCCGTGCCCGGGTGCAAGCGGGCCCGAGTCAGCAAAGGACCATGGCGCTACTCGCGATACAAACTTCTCCTCTTCCTGCTCACCAAGGACGGCGTCCGCCAGGTGACGGTCACCCTCGACTTCGAGACCACGGGATTCGGCGATCAGCAGCGCCTCACATACCAGTACAACTCGGTCGTTGCGGCGCACGTCGTCGATGCCCGCAACGGCGAGAAAAAGCTCTCCCTGACCCTGACGAACAACCCCCGGGACGAGCTGACGATCAATGGTGAGTGGCCAGGCATGCCGGAGCTCGGCGACGACGACCGCATCGCCTCCCAGGTCTCCCTCGACGCCTCGGGTCTCGATCGCACCCTGCATGTGCTGGAAGGCATCGCCGCCGAAGGCAAGGAGTGGATCACCCACGAGAACCGCCGGGAACGCGCCGGCCTACGACGGCTCGTCGCGGCTATGGAGGACTGACCCACGCGGCGCTGGCCACTTCAGGGGTCACGGCCAGCACTCAGCATCGATCACCGCACCCGGAGGACTTCCCGAAACTATTACCGGGCTTTCTCAACGTAATCCGTAAACGCGAAAGATCTCCAACTTCATTACCGTACGTAATGTGGCAGGAAAGTGTTCCAACGATCTGCGGAACCCGGTCTTGAGAACCTTCCAACACTTCAGATGGGCGATCGCGCGTTCGACGGCGGCGCGGAGCCGGTTGAGTGCGGTGTTGCACGCGCGTCGGACCCCGGTCAACTCCCGACCCCGAGGCTTCTTGTACGGACTCACGATGCCGGCACCCTGGTACCCCTTGTCACCGATCATCCCGGGCCCGCCGGGGGCGTAGTGGCCGGCCCACCCGGCGGCGATCCCGGACACGTCGAACGCCTTCCGGTCGTGCATGCCACCCGGACACGGGTCACCCACATCGACCACCCGCCCGGCGAGATTGGCCACCACCTGCACGTTCTGCCCACAGAAGCCCTTCTTCTCGGAGAACAGCCCGTCGACGTCGTCGCGTTCCCCGACCGGCGCGACCAGACCATCGACCAGGACCGCGTCCCGGCGGGCCTGGTCACGGACCTGCTCGTACAGCGGGGTCAACACCACGTCCACCAGCGGCTCCAGCTCCTCCTGATACCGCTCCACGGTCGTCGAACCGCAGCCGAAAACCTCACCGATCACGTCCGGCGCCAGATTGTGCCGCAGCCCGAACAACACCAGCACCAACGCCGTGTACAGCGGCAACGCCCGAGGGCGCCCCACCGGCAGGTCCCAGTCGACCAGCGCGTCCACCTGCTCGTACAGCCAGTCCAGTTGATCGGAGTCCAGTCCGGTCATACGCTCACAGCGCGGCGGCCGGCCGTCGATCGTTTGAGTCCACACAACCCAGATGATCCAGACGTCGCCGGCCGCCGTTTCCACAAACGACACGCCCACCTTGGTCACACCACAGGCCGTCACCCCACGTAATATCGACGAACCTCGGTGCCAATCGGCTCGAAGCCTATTGGGAAGTCCTCCCGTAGTACATGGAATTCCCATGCAGTTTATTTGGGTCTTGCAAGTTTCGTCGCGCAAACTGCTACGCGACTAGTCAGAGCGGCCCGCATTCACTCGGAATATCAACTTTGTCCACTTAGCGAATCTACGTCCAGTGAGTATTGCGGCAATTCGTGCGTACTCCACCTAATGCCCCGATAGGGAGAGTGGGGTGGTGGGGAGTCGGCCAAGGACGGGTACGGGTGCGAAGGCTTCGGCGTACCGGACACCGGCTCGTCCGCCGTGGAGGCGGGCCAGGGTGACGGCCATGGGGCCGAAGTGTTCGGTGATGGGTTGGGACTGGTGGACGGCGAGCGCGGTGGTCTTGGTCCGCCAGACCGAAGTGATGTCGATGATCGTGGGCAGATTTAGCGGGTGTCCGTGGCGGTCGAGGTTGTGGTAGCTGTCGCATGTGTAGACGGCGTGGGGTCTGCCGGTGCTGATGACGACGTCGGGTAGCGCGGTGAGCAGCGTCTGCGCCGCATGTTGGTGGTCGGGGTGGATGTCGTCGGGGTTGTGGGTGATGACGACCCCGGGCTGAACGCCGATGAGAAGTTCCCGCACCGCGTCTACGGTGATGCCGTCGAGTAGGTGCGGTGTCGCGCCGAGGATTCGGGCACCGGCGACGGCTTCCCGACGCCGGGTCGGGTTGAGACCGGGGGCCGCGATGGTGACGGGTACGCCGGTGGCGGCGTGTACGGCGAGGGTTCCGCCGGCCCAGAGTTCGGCGTCGTCGGGGTGGGCCATGACGGTGAGGATTCCGCCGGTGGGGGTGGCTACCACAGTCCGAGTTCCTCAACGATGTCGGCTGGTCGGGGTAGTGCAGGGCTGGGGGTACCGGTCGGGTGGTGGGGCAGGTCGAGGGTGGTCGTGAGCCGGATGATGTCACGCCACTTGAGGGCGAGGTCGTACTGCTCGGCGACGGTTCGGCCGCGGCCGGTGGCGAGCCGGCCGGAGGCGGGGAGGTCTTCCAGGTGAAGTCCGCCGTCGAGGAGTCGCGCGGCGGTTTTGGCACCGATGCCGTGGACGCCGGGTATCTCGTCGGCGGGGTCGCCGGCCAGGGCTCGGAAGTCGGTCCACTGGTCGGGGGTGACCTGGTGGCGGGCGTACACCTCGTCGGGGGTGACGAGCCGGTGGCCGGCGCGGAAGCGGGTGTTGAGGACGTGTACGCGGTCGGTGACGAGTTGGTAGTAGTCCCGGTCGCGGGACATGACGATCACGGATCGCGGGGAAGGCGTGGCATGGACGAGCGTGGCGATAACGTCGTCGGCTTCGGCCTGGTCCAGCTCGATCCAAGCTATGCCACAGCTGTCGAGGCCCCGCTTGACGTCGGGCAGGAACCGCAGCGGTAGCAGGGCGTCGTCGTCGGTGGGTCGGCTGGCCTTGTACCCGTCGTGTTCCTGCTGGCGTGCCCGCGAGCCGTGTTCGCCGTCCCAGACGACGATGACTTCGGGGCTGCCGCCGGGGATCTCGTTGCGGATCGCGACCCGTAGCAGGGCGAAGAAGGCGAACAGTCCGGTGAGCAGGCGGGTCTTGTCGCGGGAGTAGATCGGGGCGGGGAAGCCGAAGGTGGCTCCCCACAGGAGGTTGTGTCCGTCGACGAGCAGCAGCGGCGGGACGGCTGTGGTGTCGGCGGGGATCGGGAGCGTTGGCTGCATGGGGCGACCGCCCATCAGCTCACCACCTTCAGGAGTTGGCCAGCGATGTGGGCGGGTCGATAGTCCCGCGCGCGGTAGTAGCCGACCCTGGAGATGCGTTCGTAGCGTACCGGGTCGTTCAGGAGCTGGTCGGCGGCGCGCCACAGCCCGGCGTGGCCGCTTGCCTGCTCGACGATGATGCCGCCGTCGCCGATGAGCGTCGGGAGATGGTCGACGCCGAGGGCGATGACGGGGGTGCCGACGGACATTGCTTCGAGTGCGACCAGGCCGAACGTCTCGGCCAGGGAAGGCACGACGCAGACGCTGGCGGCGGCGAGCCAGGCGGGCACCTCGGCCCATCGCAGACCTGCCCGGAGCTGCACTCCGGCTCCGGCGGCGAGACGCCGCGCTTCACCAAGTAGCTGATCTTGGCCCCCGGTGGAGGTCTCGAACCCGGCCGCGGCCAGGGCGATCTCGACGGCGTACCCGGACGGGCGATCGCCCGCAAGAGCGAGCAACTGCGTGACGCCCTTCTCCGGGCCCAGGCGTGCAACGACGCGGATCGGACCTTCCCGGCGTAGTCGGCGACGTTCGGACTCCAGTGTTGGCGGGTGGTCGGTGAGCAGAGGGTTCGGGACGACCCGCCAGCGGGAGGTGTCGTAGCCGGAGGCGGCAGCGCGTTCCAGGACGGTGTTGGAGGGGGCGATGACGGTGTGGGCTCGGGGCAGGGCGGCGGCCAGGTCGGTGTGGTGGCCGACGACGTGCATGCCGAGGATTCGGCGGGGCGTGTCGGTGGTGGGCATGACCCGGCCGAGTCCCCAGAGGCTGTCGACGTACACGGCGATCTCGACCTGGTACGCGACGAAAGCGCTGGTCAGCTCGGCGCGGATCGTCGTTTCTGCGGCGGTAATGGCGTCGCGCAGGCTGTTGTCGTCGCAGGGGTGCGGGATGCGCAGGCTGTCGAGGGTGACGACGGGTGCGGCGGCGTAGCTGGGTGGCGCGGTGCGGTCGGCGGTGATGATGACGGCGCGGTGGCCGCTGGCGGCCAGCCCGGTGACGGTGCCGGCTACGGCGCGTTCCATGCCGGCGGGGGCGTCGGGTCGCCAGGAGGCGAGGATGAAGGCGACGGTTGTCATCGGTGTTGCGCGGTGTCGGGGACGGCGAGGTCTTCGACGGGCGTGGTGCCCGGGAGGGGCGCTTCCCAGGGGAAATGCACCCAGTCGTCGGTGTCCCAGATCCACAGGTGGGGGTTGTAGTCGGCCCCGGTGTTGCGGCACAGGACGGCGGTGTGGACGACCGATCCCGCCCAGAGGTACGGGAACAGTCTCGGGTAGAGCGCCTCAATGGTCGCGCCGGTGCCGCAGATGTCGTCGACGAGCAGGACGTTGCCGAGCAGGCGGGTGTCGCCCAGCACGGTGGTGAGTGGCCGCAGGTCGAGGGTGACGTGGCCGGTGGCCTGGGTGTAGATCGTGTCGGTGGGGTTGTGCCGGGCATCGACCCGCAGGACCCGGGCGTCGAGGCGGGCGGCGAGGCTGTGGGACAGGGGTACGCCGCCGTTGGCGATGCCGACGATCGCCTCGATGGGTCCGATCCGGTTGGTCACCTCGCGGGCGAGGAGGTTGACCGCCTTCTCGTAGGCGTCGGCGGTGAGCCGTAGGACGCGGCGGTGGGTGAAGGTCCGCTGGGCGGTGCGGCTGGTCATGCGGATCCGTCCTTCGCGGTGAGGGTGAGGTCGGCGGGCGTGGTCAGCGGCTTCAGTCCGGCGATGGTGAGGCCGCGCTGGTCGTTGCGCCAGATGCGTCCGTCGGCTCGGACGACGGTGAATCCGCCCGCGAGTTCGCGGGTGCGCAGCCGTACGCGCAGGGTGTCCGGAATGTGCAGGCGGTGCACGTGGTCGAGTGCGGCGACGTCGGTGAGCATCTGGTTCTGTTGGTGCAGGCCAGCGCCGATGGGCAGCATCTGGAGCAGGGTCAGGCCGTTGACGCCGAGGTCGTGGGCAAGGTCGATCATCCGTTGGGTTTCGGGCTGGTTGGTGGCCATCAGCACGGTCTGGATCTGGACGCAGACGCCGGCCTGGACGGCGGCGCGGATCCCGTCGATGGCGTGGGTGAAGCTGCCGGTGCCGCGTAGCCGGTCGTGGGTGGTCTCGGTCGCTCCGTCGAGGGAGACCCGGATGGCATCGACGACGTCTGCGAGGTGCGGGACGCGGCGTTGCAGGTGGGTGCCGTTGGTGGTGATCGACACTGCGGCGCGTCCACCGGCGGTGACGGTGCGGGCCAGGTCCGGTAGGTCTTTGAGGAGCAGTGGTTCGCCGCCGCTGATGTCCACGCCGAGGATGTCGCTGCCGGCGAGGATCTGGGCGATGCGGTTGCGGTCGGCGGGGCCGAGTTCGCGGACGCTGGTGTCGTCGAGGCAGTGTGGGCAGTGCAGGTTGCAGCGGACGATCGGTGACCAGCAGATGCTGGCGGGTTGGGATCGGGCGTGCTCGTCGGGGGCGACGACCGGCCACCGGCTGACCTCAGCGGGGTCTCCGCTCCATCTGCCGGCGGGTAGCGGGTGTGGGGCGTGGTGGGTCAGTCCGGTCGCCGGGTCGTGGGCGAGGTTCCCATCGGCACCATAAACACGAGATGTCACCGCAGCACCTCCGCCTGCGCGAGCAGGGCCTGTGCCCGGGAGGCGAGGTCGGCTTCCCGCTGGGCGGGGGCGGGCTCGCCGAGGAGGTGCCGGTAGTAGGCGATGCGCGCTGGGGCACTGGCCAGCTTGGCGCGCCATTGGATTGCGGCGTCGGGTGCGTCGATGTGCCAGGCGCGGAGCTGACGCAGTGGTGTGATCTTGCAGCCGGCGGCGATCAGCGTCGCGCCGAGGTGGGTGTCCTCGGCTCCCCAGCCGGCGGCGGTCCATCCGGGGTCGAATCCGCCGACGTGGGTGACGGCTGCGCGGGGCATGGCGACCAGGGCGGTGACGACCATCCTCGGCAGGTCCCAGTCGAAGTAGCGGGCGCCGTGGCCGAGATCGACGAAGTCGTGGGTGTCGTCGAGCGGGCGCAGGTCCATCGGCTGGTGGTAGACGTCGCCGGTGTAGAACATGGGTTTGCCGACTGGCGGGCTCCACCGGACGCGGTGGTCAGCGTGCAGGTCCGGTTCCCCGTCGGGGACCTCGGCCCGCAGGTACCGGCCGGGCTGGTAGGCGATGTTGTGCCGGAATCCGACCTGGACGAGGCTGGGGTGGGCCCGTACGGCGACGTCGGCGAGGGCGTGGGCGGTCAACACCATGTCGGCGTCGAGGTGGACGATGGTGTCGGCGTCGGCGAGGTGGGTGCCGACGTTGCGGGCGGTGGCGCCACCCACCTGTGCGGGCAGCCGGTAGGCGGTGTCGACGGCGGGGTGCAGTCGGATGATGGCCGGGGTGTCGTCGGTGGAGGCGTCGTCGATCACGATGACCTGGACCGTCCCGGAGGTGTCCTGCTTCGCGAGCGCGTCGAGCACGACGGGCAGGCTGTAGGCGTTGTTGTGTGCGGGGATCACCACCGACAGCACGGTCCCCGCTGCCATCGCGGCTGGTGTCGGGTCGTGCCAGCCCAGCCCGGTACGGGCGGTGAACGCTGCGGTCAGGTCGGTGTGGTCGTTGTCGCTGGCGGCCAGCATCTGGGCCAGGGTCGGCATGGTCACCATCCCCAGGTGTCGAGGACACGGGCGGCGTCGGGCCACCCGGACGCGTGGTCAGGAATCCAGTGGATGCGGGGACGTGCCGGGTGGGCGAGCAGGTCGGCGAGCAGGACCAGGTACAGCGGTTCGGCGACGACGAGGATCTCGTCCGGCACGCCGGTGGCGTCGAACTCAGAGGTCAGTGCCGCCGCAACCTGGGGTCGCAGCTCGACAGCGCGGTGCGGATCCAGCGGCCGGTCATAGGTGTGCAACGGGGTGTCGGCGTGCACGAGTCCGTGTTCGGCACTGAGGAAGCGGACCCGGTCGCGGTGCGGCCGGTAGCCGAGCCGATCGCGCAACGGTGGGATGCAGCCGCCGTCGTAGAGGTCGAACGCGGCCAGCGCACGGCGCGTTGCTGACTTCTCCTTCGAGCAGCCGACGAGGACAAGTCCGTCGCTGACCGGCAGCGCGAGTTTGTGGTTCATGCTGGCCTCACCGGGCGTACGCCGATTCCCGCGCTGCGGCACTCGGCGTGTACGGCGTTGAGGAAGGTGCAGCGGGCGTACAACGGCGGTGATGCGTAGGAGCCGCCTCTGATCATGTACCCGTGCCCCTTGGTTGGTGTGGACGTCCACTCCCAGCAGTTGCCGGCCACGTCGAGCAGGCCCTCCGGGGTCGCCCCGGCCGGGTGGGCGCCGACCGGCCCGCAGCGGGTGTGTTCGACCTCCGTGCCGCGGAGTCGGGCGAGGTCCGGCCGCCAGGAGTCGTCTCCCCACGGCCAGGTCCGTCGCTGCCGGCCGCCGGCGATCCATTCCCACTCCGTTGAGGTGGGCAGCCGTCCGCCCACGTCGGCGGCGAGCCGGACGGCCTGAGCATGGTCGACCTCGACGACCGGCAGGTCCGGGTCCGGCGGCTCGCCGGCCCGGTTCAGGTGCCGGTACGTCAACGGTGTGGCCGCCACGAGCAGGTCGATCACCGTACGTTCCCGGGCCGCGTCCCCGAACCGGCCGATGCCGCCGGGAACGGGTAGCCACCGCAGTGGCGACGCCCACCCAGCCTTATCGTCCGCGTTGGCGGTCCGCGTCGTATCGGTGCTGTGCATGTCTCTCCCGTCATCCATCGATCAGGAACAGGTCTTCGGGATGCGCCAGGTGCGGTGGCCGGATTCGGCTCTTGCGCACGTTCGGGGCGAGCCCTACCGCCGCGAGCGCACAGCCGATCCGCTCGTAGGCGATGGCAGCGCCTCGGCGGTCAGGTGCGAGCGCGGCGTAGTTGTCCGCGAAGCGCACCACTGACAGGCCGTCGAGCTGCGCATCTGCCTGCGCCAGACGCAGGTGGAACACCACCGGCCACAGGCCGCTGCCGGGCATCATCGGGGTAGGCAGGGCATCCAAGGCGCGGCGGAATCGCGACAGGAACGCACCGTCTTTCACGTGTACGGCGAGCCAGCCGACCAGCTCGTCGACGGTGCCGCCCTGTGACGCACCGGCAACGTCAACGTCCGCGACCCATCGCCTACCCGCACGCCGGTGCTGGTCGGCCTGCCGTACCGAGGTGATCCGGTTGCGGCCGGCGCGGTATCCCGACACCCAGCCGGCAAGCACCCTCGCCTCCATGATCGGAGTGAGGGCGTCGCGCATCGCGCGGTGCACGATCCGGTCCTCCACTGTCGGGATCGCCGCCGGGAAGGTCTTGCCGGTGTAGCTTGGAATCCACACCTGCCGCAGCGGAGCCGGCTGCCATGAGCCGGCGCGGAGGCGCTCAGCGAGCTCCGCGAGCCGGTCCCGTAGACCCACGCGGTACGCCGCCCAGGTCATCCCGTCGACACCGGGTGCCGATGCCCGCCGCATACAGGCGCGGGCCGCCGCGACCAGATGGACCGGATCGACGAGGTACGGCATCAGGGAGTGCGCCGCGAGGGCCGAATCCGGTACGCTCGATCCAGCCTGGACGGCAGGAACGATCCCGCCCCCCACAGCGTCACCCGAGCCGCTACCCGACACGCGCGGCCGATGGGGCCGGGAACGACGGCCCCGTCCAGGCCCTTCGCCCTCGTGATGGATCAAGTTACCGGCCACGGACGTCACCCCACGCCAGCACGTGCAGCCGCGAGGTCAGGTTCCATCCCCGCCGCACCACCTCGTCGGCCAAGCCCTGTAACCCGGTCAGCACTTGATCCGCTGCGGTGCCTTCCGGCATCACCCAAACCGGTTCCAGGCCGAATCGCTGCTGCAGGTCGGCGATCTCGTCAAGGTCCGCCGGGCCGGACGCGACGAACTTGAACCGCGCCCGGCCGGTGCGCGCGAACGCTTCCAGTGCCTCACCGACTGTCCGGCGCAGCTGGTCACGTGGGGCGCTGAAGCTCGCCAGCTTCGGCGAGACGTTCCAGTCCACCAGGTCCGCTACCGCCGGGTCGGGCACCACCGTGCCGTTGGTCTCCACCTCAACGTGCCGGCCGGCAGCAGCCAGCTCGGCGAGCAGCGGCACCAACGCGGCCTGCTGGAGCAGCGGCTCACCGCCGGTGACCACCACCAGCCGAGTCGGCTGGTCCAGCACCCACCGCAGTACGGCGTCCGTCGAACGCCGGGTCGCTTCACGCGCCGGGTCGAACCGGCTCCAATCCCAGGTGTACGGGGTGTCGCACGACGGGCAGGACAGGTTGCACCGCGACAGCCGGACGAACAACGCCTGCTGGCCGCAGCTCGGCCCCTCGCCCTGCACCGTCGCGAACATCTCCGCCACCAGCAGCCCGCCGGCTGACCCGCTCATGACCGGCCGTCCGCCGGGGCGTACTCCGCATACGTCGACGTGGTCTCACCGACGCGGACGGCCCTCAGCTGGACCGTCACGGGCAGGGACAGGTTTTCCTGACACCACTCGTAGAGAAACCACGCCAGGTTCTCGCTCGTCGGCGCGACGTCGAGCACCTCTGTCAGGTCCCGATGGTCGAACGTGGCGGCCAGGTACTCACCGAGCGGCGCCAGGTCGGCGAAGTCCACCACGAATCCCGGCGGCACGAGGTCGGGGCTGCTGACAACGACCTCGACGGTGTAGCTGTGCCCGTGCAGCCGCCCGCACTTGTGATCGGCGGGAAGGCCGGAGATTCGATGGGCGGCCTCGAACCGGAACGACTTCCTGATCGTGAACACCTACGGCACCTCGTACTCGGTCGGGTCCGCCACGTTCGCGACGAAGAAGGCCTCGCGGCGCTCGACGCAGGTCCCGCACCTGCCGCAATGCCGTGCGCCGCCCCGGTAGCACGACCAGGTGTCCACGAACGGCACCCCCAGTCGGGCACCTTCGGCCACGATCTGCGATTTGCTGGCGTTGATGAACGGCGCGAGGACCACGAAGTCCGAATCGATGAAACCCTCGTTCGCCACCCGTACCATCTGCTCGTAGGCGGCGACGAAGCTCGGCCGGCAGTCCGGGTAGATCGGATGATCGCCAGCGTGAGCGCCGAACGCCACCGCGTTGGCTCCGATGGCAACCGCGTGCGCCACCGCCACGTCAAGCATGATCGCGTTGCGGTTCGACACGACCGTCGCCCTCATCGAAGAGTCGGAATAGTGCCCGTCGGGCATCGCCACCGCTGGGTCGGTCAGCGACGACCCAGCGAGCAGCTCAGCGATCGCGCCGAGCTGGACGACCCGGTGGGCACCTCCGAGGCTTGCGGCTGTCCGGTAGGCGAACTCCAGCTCCCGGCGATGCGACTGCCCATAGTTGAACGACAGCATCGTCAGGTCGCAGCCCTCGGCCCGCAGGCGATGGGCGAGTACGGTGCTGTCCAACCCGCCGGAAAGCACCAGTACCACTTTCCTTGGCGATTCCGCGTTCGCCCCGCTAGGTCCGTTTCTCATCGCCCCTCCTGGCGTCACCTGAAACGTGCGTGAGGTCTGCCGTACGTTCGTGAGCTCTTGTAGGTGCGGAACCCGGAGGACTTCCCGAAACTATTACCGGGCTTTCTCAACGTAATCCGTAAACGCGAAAGATCTCCAACTTCATTACCGTACGTAATGTGGCAGGAAAGTGTTCCAACGATCTGCGGAACCCGGTCTTGAGAACCTTCCAACACTTCAGATGGGCGATCGCGCGTTCGACGGCGGCGCGGAGCCGGTTGAGTGCGGTGTTGCACGCGCGTCGGACCCCGGTCAACTCCCGACCCCGAGGCTTCTTGTACGGACTCACGATGCCGGCACCCTGGTACCCCTTGTCACCGATCATCCCGGGCCCGCCGGGGGCGTAGTGGCCGGCCCACCCGGCGGCGATCCCGGACACGTCGAACGCCTTCCGGTCGTGCATGCCACCCGGACACGGGTCACCCACATCGACCACCCGCCCGGCGAGATTGGCCACCACCTGCACGTTCTGCCCACAGAAGCCCTTCTTCTCGGAGAACAGCCCGTCGACGTCGTCGCGTTCCCCGACCGGCGCGACCAGACCATCGACCAGGACCGCGTCCCGGCGGGCCTGGTCACGGACCTGCTCGTACAGCGGGGTCAACACCACGTCCACCAGCGGCTCCAGCTCCTCCTGATACCGCTCCACGGTCGTCGAACCGCAGCCGAAAACCTCACCGATCACGTCCGGCGCCAGATTGTGCCGCAGCCCGAACAACACCAGCACCAACGCCGTGTACAGCGGCAACGCCCGAGGGCGCCCCACCGGCAGGTCCCAGTCGACCAGCGCGTCCACCTGCTCGTACAGCCAGTCCAGTTGATCGGAGTCCAGTCCGGTCATACGCTCACAGCGCGGCGGCCGGCCGTCGATCGTTTGAGTCCACACAACCCAGATGATCCAGACGTCGCCGGCCGCCGTTTCCACAAACGACACGCCCACCTTGGTCACACCACAGGCCGTCACCCCACGTAATATCGACGAACCTCGGTGCCAATCGGCTCGAAGCCTATTGGGAAGTCCTCCCGCTACAACTGCAGTGGGATTCGATAGGCGGCTTGACCGCCTCGATATCCGCCGCGATGTCGTCCCGTACCAACCGATTGCGCTGATCAGCTGCGGCGCTTCCGTATCACGTCGCGATTCGCGAGCGGGACCGTTGGTCACAGCGCGCCGCCCGCGAGTAGCGCGACTCCGGCAAGGGTCAGGAACTCTGCCCTCGCGGACGGATCGTCGGCGAGGGTGCCGCGCCATCCCACGCTGACGGTTGTCGCACCGTGCGCTCTGATACCTCGGCGGGTCATGCAGGTGTGTTCGGCGACGACGACAGCCCCGGCACCGCGTGCGCTCAACTCCTCGAACAGCCAGCCCACGATCTGTTGGGTGAGGCTCTCCTGGACCTGCGGACGCCGGGCGAACATCTCCACCAGTCGAGCGAGCTTCGACAGGCCGAGGATGCGGCCGTCGGGGAGGTAGCCAACGTGCGCGACCCCGGTGAACGGCAAGAAGTGGTGCTCGCACAGCGACACGAACGGCACCGCGCGTGCCAGCACCAGATCCCGGTGCCCTGCGTCGTTCGCGAAGGTCGTCGGCACGAACTGCGGGCCGGCCAGCAACTCCCGGTAGGCCGCCACCATCCGCGCCGCGCTGCGCGACCTGGAGTCGGTGTCCAAGGTGATACCCAGCTCCGTCAGGAACTGCTGGGCGGCACGCTCCGCAGCCTCCACGTCGACAGAGCCGGAGGGCATCGGATCACGCCCCCGACTCGCGGGCCACGTCGCGACCCGTCTGCGCCTGCGCGAGGAGCACGTTCAGTACGTCGCGCATCGCCGCGCCCTGGGCGAGGCGCACGTAGTGTGAGCGCCGCTCCTCGTAGCTGCCCAGCTCCACCCGGATGAAGTCGGTCTTCGGCGGGTCGTCGACGAACCGGACGAGCTGGACCGCTACCTCGGTCGGGTACCGCCCCGGCTGGGGGTTGCAGGGATGCCGGTCGCCCCAGTGCGCGGGCGGCGACGACTCGGGGTGGAACTCACTGGGGCCGGCGGCGGTGCACTCGTTGAGATCACACCAGTCCGGGTGGTCGAGGATGTCGGATGGTGCTGGGAGCTCGCTGTCCACACGTAGCCCTTTCACGTCGAGAGTCGGCTGGTCAGGCTGAAGCGGTGGCTCCGGCGACGACGGAGCGGATGTCGCGCAGCCGGATCGGAAGGGGCTCGGTGCCGTCGAGGTCGGCGTCGGGCTCGGTACGGGCCATGACGTTGTGCGGGAGCAGCGAGTCGACGCTGGTCCCACCGCCGGGACGCTGGTAGGTCACCAGCACCGCAACGGACGACCCGGCTTCCACGACGCCGGGTCGCCACTGGCCGGTGTGTGGGGGCCATACCCACACGCGGTCGGACGGGCGGTAGGTGGCCGCGTCGGCGATGTCGTCGGGGCGGCGCTGGTGCGGGTCGGTGGCAGGGGTGGGTGGTGGCATCACGCCTCCTTCCTTGAGTTGCTATGTAATAGGTGTTGAGCCGGGTCCCGGCCTGGGTGGCGTGGTGCAGGGGTGCCGAAGCTCCGCGAGCCGCCGTCGGCCGCGCACGTCGGTCAGTCACGCGTCCGCCTGATCAGGACCAAGGTCTTCGAGTGCGGGTCTGGCCGCCAGCAAGGTGGAGATCGGGTGGATGCACTCGATCCCCGCACTCCACGCACCAGCCGCTGACTTCCTTACCGAAGCAGAACCCCACGAAGACTCCGGCGAACAGGCATATCGCGGCTACCAGCACGAGAATCACGCTCTTGCTCCAATCGATAGCCTGGCCAGCGCCAGAACGGTCGGCGGAGAACCTGCGACCACCTCATTACACTTTGAGTGTGTCCAAAAATCAACACCTCAGGGAGATCGGCTTTCCATTAATCGAGCCGACGTGAGATCATCGGTAATTGTCCAGCCCATTTAGGCGGGGCCAATGTATGTAATGGCAGATCGGTTGTATCATTTGGGCGAGACACACGCCCAAAACGAGCGGGAGGTGGTCGACAGGTGTCGGATATGGTGGGTTCTGCACTGTTGCGTCGGTACGTCGGCCGGCGACTCGAAGCACTGCGACGACGCGCCGGCCTGACCCAGGAGCAGGCGGCCGACGCACTCCAGAAGGGACGCGCGACGATCGCCCGCATGGAGGACGGGCACGAGGCCGTACGCTTCCGGGACATCGACGTCAAGGCCATGCTGGAGCTCTACGGCGCGGAGCCTGAGGACGGGAGGATCCTCCTCGCGCTCACTGCCGAGACCCGCAACGGGCGGCGGAAGTCCTGGTGGCACGACCGTACCGAGACTGAGTTGCCCGCTTTCTTTGCGCTCTACGTCTCGCTGGAGGACTCCGCCGAGACGATCAGGCAGTACGAGGTCGAGCTGATCCCAGGCTTGCTTCAAACCCGGCGGTACGCCGAAGAAGTTCACGGAGTGCCGACCGGCTACATCGATGACGGCGAGAAACAGCGACGCGTCGAGGTCCGGATGGAGCGGCAGTCGCTGCTCACCCGCCCTCGCGCACCACACCTCAGCGTCATCCTCAACGAGGCCGTACTGCACCGGCACATCGGCGGGCGCGAGGTGATGATCGAGCAGCTCGAGCACCTGCTCGAACTGACCCGGCGCGGCAACATCAGCATCCGGGTACTGCCGTTCACCGCCGGAGTCCACGGCGGCATGGCAGCGTCCACCCCGTTCGCGCTGCTGACCTTCCCTGCGGACCCGCAGAGTGGTGAGCCGCTCGAACCGCCACTCGCCTACGTCGACACCCTGACCGGAGCGCTCTACCTGAACAAGCCCGGCGAGTCCGGCACCTACCAGCTCGTCTGGGAAGACATCGACCGCCGCTCACTCAACGAGGACGAGTCGAGGAGGACTTCCCAATAGGCTTCGAGCCGATTGGCACCGAGGTTCGTCGATATTACGTGGGGTGACGGCCTGTGGTGTGACCAAGGTGGGCGTGTCGTTTGTGGAAACGGCGGCCGGCGACGTCTGGATCATCTGGGTTGTGTGGACTCAAACGATCGACGGCCGGCCGCCGCGCTGTGAGCGTATGACCGGACTGGACTCCGATCAACTGGACTGGCTGTACGAGCAGGTGGACGCGCTGGTCGACTGGGACCTGCCGGTGGGGCGCCCTCGGGCGTTGCCGCTGTACACGGCGTTGGTGCTGGTGTTGTTCGGGCTGCGGCACAATCTGGCGCCGGACGTGATCGGTGAGGTTTTCGGCTGCGGTTCGACGACCGTGGAGCGGTATCAGGAGGAGCTGGAGCCGCTGGTGGACGTGGTGTTGACCCCGCTGTACGAGCAGGTCCGTGACCAGGCCCGCCGGGACGCGGTCCTGGTCGATGGTCTGGTCGCGCCGGTCGGGGAACGCGACGACGTCGACGGGCTGTTCTCCGAGAAGAAGGGCTTCTGTGGGCAGAACGTGCAGGTGGTGGCCAATCTCGCCGGGCGGGTGGTCGATGTGGGTGACCCGTGTCCGGGTGGCATGCACGACCGGAAGGCGTTCGACGTGTCCGGGATCGCCGCCGGGTGGGCCGGCCACTACGCCCCCGGCGGGCCCGGGATGATCGGTGACAAGGGGTACCAGGGTGCCGGCATCGTGAGTCCGTACAAGAAGCCTCGGGGTCGGGAGTTGACCGGGGTCCGACGCGCGTGCAACACCGCACTCAACCGGCTCCGCGCCGCCGTCGAACGCGCGATCGCCCATCTGAAGTGTTGGAAGGTTCTCAAGACCGGGTTCCGCAGATCGTTGGAACACTTTCCTGCCACATTACGTACGGTAATGAAGTTGGAGATCTTTCGCGTTTACGGATTACGTTGAGAAAGCCCGGTAATAGTTTCGGGAAGTCCTCGAGGATCATGATCACTTCTGCATTGGAGGCACTCCGTGAAGCCTGACCAGACCGGTGCCCAGTGGCGTAAGTCCAGCCGCAGCGGCAACGGCAACAACTGCGTGGAGGTGGCCACCAACCTCCTCCCGACGACCGGGCGGGTCCTCGTCCGCGACAGCAAGAACCCGACAGCAGGCGTCCTGAGCATCAACCCCCAGGACTGGCAGTCCTTCGTACGCGAAGCGAGCCGCGAACGCTTCACCGCCTAACAAGCCAGTACGCCGCAGCCACCCTGCCGTCTCGGTTGGCCCTGTCCGCAGAGGGCGGCTGACAGCGTCAACGCATCGATCCCAGTAGCCGGCACGCCACCGTGCCGGCTACTGCTACTGGCAGCAGTTGATCCCCTCAAGTCACGGATTGCGCGGTGCTCGGCGCGAAGACCAATACCGCACGGTCGCTGCCGCCGGAAACGATACGCTGCCGGCTGTCTGATTTTGGTAGCACCGCGACCGCGTTGACCTCGCCGATGTGACCGGTCAACTCGGCCAGTTGCTCATCGGTGTCAGGGGTTCCAAACCCCGCACCAACCCCAAACCAACCCCACCCCGGAGATAATGGGGCCGTTGCCGTCCGCTCCTGGCACGCCGACCTAAACTTCACGGCCGTTTCAAGATCATCTGGTGAGGTCGAGGATGGTGAATGGCCTGGTCATGTTGCGGGCGGCCCATCTGGTGGCTTCCGTGACGTCGGTTCGGCCGGCCAGGCGTAGGGCGTTGATCGCGAGGTTACGTAGCGAGGCCAGGATCCGGGGCCCGGACCGGGTACGCGTGGTCGACCGGTCCTCCCGGTAGCAGGTGTCTCTGATCCAGTGCAACGATTCGATGGCCCAGTGACTGCGGTTGTAGGCGGCCAGTTCGGCGGGGCCGGCCTGGTCGGGAGTGTGGCTGGCGACGCCGAGCTGCGCGGCGGCGGACTGTTTCCCGGTGGCGGTGTGCGTGACGTAGCGTTCGATCAGCCAGACCTGGTTGACGTGCGGGAACGGCAGATCGGGCGGGGCGGGCAGGACACGGATCGTGCGGCGGGTCCGGCGGCCGTGTCCGATGTCGACGCTTTCCAGGTCGGGCGGGGTGTCGGCCCAGGGCAGTGTGTTGAGGGCGTCGAACAGGGTCCGGCGGTTCTCCTTGACCGGGAACATGAACTGGCCGCCACGGTGGTGGATCAGTTCGGCGGTCGCCCTGGCGGTGTGCAACGCGTCCGCGGTGACGGTCATGCCTGGCAGGTCGAGGGTCTGCAGCAGGGCGCGGGCGGTGGCCGGTTCCGTGGTCTTGGCGCCGTCGGTCGGCGCCTGGGCGAGCACGACGCCCACCGTTCCCGGTCGCGGGTCCCCGGCGAGAGCGGACAGCAGGTGCAACTGGTTCCCGTCGTCGTCGACGGCGCCGCCGACGGTCTTGCCGTCCAGGCGTAACTGGGTCGGCGCGCCGGCTCTGACGTGGGCGTGTCGTTGTCCATTCGGCGATGACGGCGTCGAGCACGTCGGCGTCGGCGTCGGTGCAGACCCGCCAGATCGTCGACCGGGACGGCCGTCCGGCCGGGCGGGCCGCGACCCGTTCGTAGAGGCTGTCCACGATCTCGCACGGCACGTCGGCGACCCAGCCCGCGATCGCCGTGTAGCCGGTCGCTCCGGCCACGGTCGCGGCCGCCACCAGCGTCAGGACGACCGCGACCGGATGGTCGCGCCCCTGTGCCGACCGGCCGTCGGACACCGCGATCAACAGCTCCAGCAGGTCGTGACACGACGACGCGACGTCACCGACGACCGGCGTGGACACCGGATCGACGGTAGGGGTGACAGAATGCGGCATGACGAAGCTCCGGGTGGACAAGATCCTTGAGAAGACCTCGTCCTAACGGAGCTTCGTCCCTACTCGACACGCCGACACACCAACCGTCACCCACGGTCACAATGATCTTGAAACGGCCATGACCTAAACTTTGACCGTTTTGGTGGCTCTCACCGACTACGCAGCGGCCCCGAGTTCACCACGCTCCGCATGGCATCACCACGGTGCTTCGCACCCTTCGGTGGTCACCAGGGATCTTCGACGCAGGTGGTTCGGGTTAGGGGTCCATCTTTTCCGGCATTGGTGTACATCGCCTCCGCGATCACGCACGTATCGATTGCGCTTATCATGTTGGAATATCCGTAGGAGCCGCCGTTTAGTCGCAGCGGGTATTTCTTGCGAACGTCGTCAGCGGGACGGTAGACGGCTAGGATTATCTGCCCGCCGCGCAGTTCAGGGGCAACATCCGGGTTCAGCTCAGCACGTGCCCAGACGGTTCCGCATAGCGGCGAGGCTCTCATCTCGAGTCGGCCGATGTCACGTTCGTTCGAATCGAGAATTCGGGGTCCGTCTTTGCCGATCGGACTTGTGACCGCCGAATCGACACAACCAGACTCCTCGGGGTCTCTACCATCGTAGGCGGAGCTAAATTCTGGATCCGAGCGGACTGCGAGGGCAGTCGCGGTCACGGTCACGGCGATCAAGGCCAGAGTCGCGGTTATGCCAAGCCACCGCCAGAGCGGTGATTCAACGTTGTATCGACCGTTGCTCACGGCTCGGCCAGCCTCAATGAGGGAGTGTCGCTTGTAGGCGCAGGCTAGCCAGACGACCGAGCCGCTGAACAGCAATGGCGCGGCTAGAAGCATGGTGTAGAGGAGCCATCCAGGGGCGGTCAGGTCGCCATTGAACTGGGCGGCGAGGCCGACCGCGGTCGCGGCCACGAAGGTCGTGATAACCTCGTAGACCGCGACGCGCGGCGGCAGCGGGTTGAAGCTGTGGCGGCCCATCGTTACCAAGTGATCGCGGATGAGGCGACGCCGTCAGCTGTGACCCAGTAGTTGGGACCGGCACCGGACCAGCACTGCCGGTCGGTGTACGCCGATCCGGCTGCATCGGTGGTGATGGTAAAGGTCCAGAAGCCGGCTGGGTCTGCGGAGTCGTGGCAGGTGACGATGATGTTCTTGTGGGCCGGGTAGCCAGTCAGCGTGATTGCGTATCGGAAGCCGGACGGGGCGGACTGCCCAGGCTCCACTCTGAGTTTCGGGCCAGCCGGAGCGTAGTCGTACCGATGGCCGTCGCACTGATTCGTTCGGGTTTGGCCTGCGACCAGTTCTGACCAGACGTATCCAGAGTAACCATTGTAGAGTCCATCGAGCAGGGTAACCCAAAACCAGCGCGGAGACAGACCCTCGATGGGAGCGTTGCCGTCGGTCGAGCACACCATCCTCACGGGCGTGCCGTTCGGCAGCCAGTCGATCACTCCGCATGCGTTGGTGCTGGTGCCGTGACTCGGCAGGGAAGGACAGGCACGTAGGTTCGCGCCGCCGCTCTCCGGCGACTGGATCTGGCTAGTCGGATAACTGTTGTCTGTGGCTGCAGCCGAGGGAACGGGCAGGGCGATCATGCCGGTCAGCGCCAGTGCTGCGACGGCGAAGTTGATGACCCTCACTTTACTTCTCCTTGGTGTCGCGTGGAACGGTCCACTCTCCGAGCAAGATCGACATAGGAGAGCGTCGCGCAGAGCTATGTGTCCAGGACGCTCCGGGCGAGACCGGTTGAGTCTCGGCCCCGCGTCCTGGCCATGATGATCTGTCGCCTACAGGTTACGGGCTAGAGACGGCCCTGGCGAGGGAGTTATGGACCCGCTGGCGGGTAGGAAGCTACCCTAGGGTCATGCCGTTCCGGGATCCTGGCTGGACGATATTCTACGAGGAGTTTCTTGCACACCTCGGCGAAACCACCTCTGCTGCCGTTGCCGCCCACCTTGGAGTCGAGGAAGAGACGGTTCGGAACTGGCGCAAAGGCCGCTCGCACCCTACCCTTGCGATGCTGCCGACGATCGCTGAGTTTCTGAAGATGGGTGTTTCTGGAGAAACGGGTGATCGTGATCCACTGTACCTACATCGGCGTATGGGGCTGCTCCCGCCCAAGCCGCCTGATGAACAGCTGATCGATGCGGCATACCGGCTACAGAAACTCGAGCAGAGACTTTCCGAGGCGATGGAACGGGCAGGTGCCCTTGGTCGGCGGGAAGGCGCGAGTGCTGTCGTACGCGCAGCAGTGAGGAGTGGAGAGTGGGCTGTCGCTGTATGGCCGGCAGTCGAAGGGCCGCCCAGATGTCGGCTGCACGTCGCCGATCGACTCGACATTCGCCCTGTCGACGGACGGCCGGTCACCCATCATGATGTCTGGCAAGACCCCACGTTGCGTAGCGCTCTACGCGCCGCATATGCGGTGCCGGCCGTTGGACGGAGACCCCGCTGGTCTGGGGAGGACAGCGTGTCTCACTGGGCGATCAGCCATGTGGGCTCACCTCGCAGTCCGCTGATCCGATTCCCACATTCCGCAGTCATTAGCGTTGTCTGCCTGGCTCTAACGATTGAGTCGTGGGTGAACGACGTCGCATCCCTAATCGGAACAGCGCTCGGATACGGGTTGACGACGACCCGAGATCTAGCGATGGAGGCATACGGCCTACACTCCGGCATGACGCGCGCCGAGCATCGCCTAGCTGCATACGACGCGAAGCTGCAACGGCCGCCAGAGTGCCGGGTACTCAGTCACCACACGCCGCTTCCTGGCTCGCTGCGGTCGCCGTTCATGCCGATGTCCGGGCGGTGGCCTGAGAACGTCGTCTTCGTCTGGCTTCGAGAGGACGACGGCCTGCTACGTCAGTGGCTGGAACGGCCGACATCCGAGTTCACGTTCGATAGGCTCGCTTCGGACCGGGCCGCGATCGACCAGTACGCGCAGGCGGCAGCGGAACCCGAGCGGATCATCACCGTGGACACTCGCCAGACCAGGGACACGACGGCGCGATGGCAGCAGGTCCTTGAGTCGGTCAGTACTGCGCTCTCGCAGATGGTCGAGCGCGGTCTTCTTACCACCGACCTTACCGCTGTTCAGGAGAAGGCCGAGTTGGATGACCCCGCCGTAGCCGGGCCCTTACTTCGCTGGCTTCGCGCGGATGCCTGTGCTGCTGTGCCTGAGGTAGCAGGACCCCACGCGTTCCGTTCATAAGTCCGGCCTTGACCTGCACTGAGCCGTTTTCATCCTGTGTAGCGATTGGCTTCGACGTGGTGCAGGACGAGGATGGCCTGCACGATCGCGGTGGCGCGGTGCGGGCTGCAGCGCAGCTTGGTCAGGATCTTCCAGGTCTTGAGCGTGGCAATGGCCCGTTCGCCGCGTGCTCGGATTTTCGCGTGCCCCCGGTTGATCGTCTTCTGTCGGCGTGACAGCCTCGGCCGGAAGCGGTGGCGCTTGAACGGGGTGCGAACGCTTCCCCGGGCGCCCTGGTAGCCCTTGTCGGCGAAGGTCATCACCTCAGCGCTGGTCAGCGCGTGGGTGATGCCGTGGACACGGGCGGCGGTGAGGTCGTGCGCCGAGCCCGGCAGTGCCCGGGAGGCCCAGACGAGCCGGCCGGCGGCGTCGGCGATGACCTGCACGTTCACGCCATGGCGCCGGTGTTTGCCGGAGTAGTACGGCTTCTGGTCCGCCACGCGGTCGATCGGGATCAGCGTGCCGTCCAGGATCGCGTACGCCAGGTGTCGGATGCGGCGCATCGCCGTGGCCAGGTCCTCGGCGACCGCGGCGAGTAGCGCGATCGCTTCCTGGACGTACCGCCAGGCGGTGGCGACACCGACGGCGAACCCGGCGGCGAGCCGGGTGTAGGTGTCGCCGTTACGCAGGTGAGCCAGGGCGAGTAGCGCCTGGCGGCCCGGGTCGAGGTGCCGCCATCGGGATCGATGCTGGTTGCGGTGGGCTCGGATGAGGTCGGTGAGGTGGTTGAGGGTGCGGCTGGACAGCGGGATCGTGGAGGGGTAAGACAGCACAGGCGAGGCTCCCGGTCGGGGCATCGGATCTTGGTCGACTGCTGTCTTACCTGGAGCCTCGCCCTCATCGCTCTCCGGGCTCGCTGCACCCGCCCCGAGCTGCAAGATCAGCTTGGAAAAGGCTCACTACATCGGTCCGGTGTAAACCGTCCCGGCGATGTCCGGCCAGCGGCGCGCGCCCGGGGGCAGCTGCCATCTCGGTCCCACCGTCACTGGACCGGTCCCCTCGCGGGGTGCGGAAGTGGAGCTTCGCAAACGTGGGCACCAGGCCCCTGGTCAGCTCGGTGCTGTGGTGACGTAGACGCCTCGGCCTTGGTGGCCTTGAAGGACGCCGCGTTCCTGGAGGCGCGCGAGGGCTTGGCGGACGGTGGGTGCTGAGCATTCGTACTGTTCGCGGAGTTCCGTTGTGGATGGGATCTTGTCGCCGGGTTTGAGGTCGCCGGTGGCGATGGCGGACTCGATGTCGCGCATGATCCGGCGGAAGACCGGCTCTGCGGGCTGGGAGGGGGTCGGCACGGCGGGCTCCTCGCGTAGGTGGAGCCATCGCATCACGCCTGACCTGTGTTGGCAAGTAAGTCAAGTGTCACGTGTTGACTTGGCTTACTTAGCAATCTAGGTTTTCGGTCTGGTTGAGGTGCCGTCCTCGCGTAGGGGCTGAGGCGGGATACCTCGACCGCGGCCTGCCCTCCTATGCCTGGGCGTCCCCCGTCGTCGAGGACGGGAGGGCAGGCCATCCCGCTCTGCCCGCTGCGGCTTCCTGGCGCCCGCGCCCTTCCGTGCGCGAGCGCATCCCAACATGTATTGCTAAGTAAGCGAGGTTCTGATGGTGCGTACGATGACCCGCCGCCGGCTACTCGCCGGTGGGGCCGCTGTCGCGGCCGGGGTAGCTGCCTCGGCTTGCGGTCGGTTGCCCGCTGCCGGCCCCGCCGCTGTGCAGACGGTCAAGGTGTTGACGGGTGCCGGGTTCCAGGGGCGGGAGGCTCCGCTGCTGGTGGCGCGGGCTCAGGGCTGGTTCCGTGACGTGGGTCTGGCCGTGGAGGTGCTGCCGGGCAAGGGGTCGGGCGAGAATCTGAAGCTGCTGGCGGCCGGGCGGGTCGACGTGGCGACGCTGGACGTGAACGCCGCGATGATCGAGGCCAGCACGCCCGGCGGTATCAGGGACTTCCGGCTGACGTCGGTGCTGCACCAGCGGAACCTGGCGTGTTTCGTCGCGTTGGCGTCGTCGGGCATCCGCACGCCAGGTGATCTGGCGGGCCGGCGGTTGTCGTACCTGCCGGGCGGCATCAACCACGTGCTGTTCCCGACGTACGCGCAGCTGGCCGGTTTCGACCCCTCGGGCGTTCAATGGGTGAGCAACCCGGTGCCGGCCCAGCACGCGGCGCTGCTCGCCGAAGGAAGAGTCGACGCCATCTCGCAGTTCGTGCCGGCGGTGGAGTCGGTGCGGTCCGTCGCGAAGCAGGACCTGTCGGTGCTGCCGTTCGCTGACTGGATCGGTGACCTGCACGGCTCGGCGATGGCC